>GL405259.1 GCA_000146855.1 [Eubacterium] yurii subsp. margaretiae ATCC 43715 | reverse complement strand
TTATCACTTGTTATTGTCTTAAATCTTTCATTAAATGTTTTTGGATATTGCTTCTTAAGCTTTTGTATTTCTTCTACTACGTATTTTGCTTTTTTTGATTTTATCTTTCTTATTATCTGTAATCTACTTAGTCTATCCGTTATTACTAATAAACAGCAACTTTTTCCCTGTCTTTTCCCTACCACACTATCTATTTCTATATGTCCTAATTCTAACCTTTCATTTGCTTGTAGGGGTCTTTTTTCTATGCTTTTTCCTCCTATTTTTCTTATTGTTTTTTGGCTCTTTGTCTTTGATTTTTTTCGTCTTTTATATGGTAAATCTTTTGCTTCTAATTTGTAGAATAGTTTTTGGTTAACGTAATTATATAATGTTTTTTCACATATATTTACTTCATATCCTTGAGACCTTGCCTTTATTATTGCTGCATATGGAGAATATTTTTTCTCAAGCATTAAATATTCTAAATAATTTGCTAAATCACGATTTTTCCCTATTTTTAGTTCTC
>GL405258.1 GCA_000146855.1 [Eubacterium] yurii subsp. margaretiae ATCC 43715 | reverse complement strand
TTGGAAACTTATTGTCCTGTTGTTTTGTTTGTATGCGTCAAGCAGTGTTATTGCTTCTGCTCTTTTCATGGGGCTGTTTGGATTTATACTGCCTTGATATCCTGTTATATATCCGTTTGCTATCATATTTGTTGCTGCATTTTTTGCCCATGTTGCTATCTTGTCTTGGTCTTTTACTACGCTTAGGTCAAACTTGCTTTGATCTAAGGTAGCTATATTATTTACTATGACCATGACTTCTTGTCTTGTTATGTCTTTGTTTGGAGACATTGTGTCATTACTTGTGCCGTTTATATAGCCTTGTTCTAATGCTGTCATTATTTGGCTGTAGTACCAGTCATTTTGTTTTAAGTCTTTGTAGTTTTTTATCTTGTCGCCTGTTTTGTTGTATGACATGACTTTGTTTACTATGGTGATGAATTCTGCTCTTGTAATGCTTTTATCCGGATTTAGATTTCCTTTTTCATCACCTTTAATCAGTCCTTGGCTTTGCCATCTTGACATGGTCTCACTTGCCCAGTGCCCACTTATG
>GL405257.1 GCA_000146855.1 [Eubacterium] yurii subsp. margaretiae ATCC 43715 | reverse complement strand
GTACCTGGTAAGCCACCGCGTCCAACACACCGTCAAAAGCGCGAATCGCATTGGACCACTGCATCGAAATCCCGCGCCCCCAAAATGTGTAAGTTTTCGTCTTGGGGAACAGCGAGTCAGAGATAACCCGGAACATCGACATCAGACCCGGCTCCCAACCGACGGCGCACAAAGATACGTGTTTGGTAGATTGTCCCGCTTGGTCTACCGCCGCGAAGTAATCGGGGAATGCTTTGTAAACTGGCTGAAAAACCGGCTCTTTGATAAATGCGGGCAGCATCATACCGGAAACTTCATGAATGCCTTCATCAAGGTCTTCCGTCCCCTCTCCGCCGGGAGCCGCATTCCCGTCTGCCGTTGCCTGTGAAGTTGCTTGCGAACGGCAGTTTGCTCTACGCCGGCGGCGGCATCAAGAGCTGCCTGGCGTGCAGCGATATCTTTCGCCATGTTCTCCAGTTCCTCCATGCGCAGCTGACGTTTCGCGTCGACTTCCGCGGCCGAGGGTGGATTGCCGCGCAAGGGGTGGGCGTCAACAGTGTGGAAGTATT
>GL405256.1 GCA_000146855.1 [Eubacterium] yurii subsp. margaretiae ATCC 43715 | reverse complement strand
CATCACAGCAACTTACAGCAACAAGTGAACAATCAGCAATGGCAGCAGAAGACTTATCAAAGGTAATACAAGACATATCCCAAGGAGCAATGAGCCAAGCAGAAGACATGCAAAAAGGCACAATAGCAATGCAAGTAATGGGAGAAGCCTTAGAAGAAAATGACAAAGAAATAGTAGAGTTAAATCAAACATCAGAGCAAGTATTCAATGCCAAAGAAATAGGCTTAAAATCAATCCAAGATTTGATAGTAGCAACAGACAAGGTAAAAAAGCTCATCAAAGGTAGTAGGAGAAGTAATTCAAAATACAAACCAAAGTGCAATCCAAATATCATCAGCAAGTGATATGATAAAATCAATAGCAGACCAAACAAACCTACTTGCGTTAAATGCAGCAATAGAAGCAGCAAGAGCAGGAGAAGCAGGTAAAGGATTTGCAGTAGTAGCAGAAGAGATAAGAAAGTTAGCAGAACAATCAAATCAATTTACAGAAGAGATAAAAGAGATAGTAACAGGACTAACAACAAAGACAAAACAAACAGTAGAAATGATGGAAGAAGTAGTACAAGTAGTCCAAGAACAATCAGACAAGGTAGAAGATACAAGAAGCCAGTTTAATGTAATATCAAATCAGTTAGACAATACAAAGAAATCAGTAGGTAGATTAAACAAATCAGGAGAAG
>GL405255.1 GCA_000146855.1 [Eubacterium] yurii subsp. margaretiae ATCC 43715 | reverse complement strand
GGACAATACAGCCTAGGAAAGGCAAACAAAGTAACACTGCTTACAGGAAACATACAAATAAACGACAGCCAAATAAAAGAGCTCATAATAAACAAAGATGCACAAGGAAAGATAGAACTTACTAATACCAAGATAGAAAAAATAACAAACAACAGCAAAGAAGCAAAAATATATCTTGAAGGAAAAGAAGTACAAATACAAGACGGAAAGATAGTTGAGCAACAAAGCCAAACAACACAAGACAAAAAATACAAAGATGGAAAATACACAGGAAAAGCAAGAGGATATAAGAGCGACATAGAAGTTGAAGTAGAAATCAAAGATAACAAAATAATAAAGATAGACGTAAAACAACAAGAAGATCCGATATACTGGAATGTAGCAAAGACAGTAGTAGATAGGATAATCGAAAAACAAACGGCACAGGTAGATGCAAGTACAGGAGCAACAATATCAAGTAAAGCCATAATGTACGCCGTAGAAGAAGCTCTAGAAAAAGCCCTAATCAAAAAACAAGAACAACAAGGCAATAAAGAGCTAAAAGACGGCAAGTATATAGGACAAGCCACAGGCTTTAGAGGAATACTAAGAGTGGAAGTAGAGATAAAAGACGGAAAGATAGTCGAAATAACACTACTATCACACTCAGATGATGCAGGTTATATAGACTCAGCCAAGAATGTAATCAAAGACATCAAGAGAAAACAAACAGCAGATGTAACAGCTATATCAGGGGCAACATACAGCTCAGACGGTATAAAAAATGCTGTAAGAGATGCACTTGAACAGGCAAAGGGTAA
>GL405254.1 GCA_000146855.1 [Eubacterium] yurii subsp. margaretiae ATCC 43715 | reverse complement strand
TCATTGCTTGCGTATGATATATTGCTTAAGAGCATCATTGCCGTGAGCATGAGTGAGAGTCTTTTTTTACTTTGTTTTTTCAAATTTTACCTTCCTTTCATTTTTTATACTGAAAACCTGTTAAATAACCTTTCTAATACTTTAAAAGTATTTAAAATGTCATAAAAATCAATGTAGAAAGTTATAAACAATAGTCAGTACTTATTATTATTTTCCAATCACAATATCAATATTGTGATTGCAACAACAGATAATATTGAGATACTTATATTCAAATAATTTTAAACCCGGATTACTTATATTTACTTATAAAATTATACTATTTTACTATAAATAATAAATAATAGCCCACAATAAGCAATATTTTGGCTGAATATGACAGCTATAGGAATCTTACAGCTAAGAAACACCTTATATGTAACCGGTTTATCTTCCAATATTATCTAGTGATAATGTATACTAACATAAATTAGATAAATTGTCAATTGAATATGACATTATTTCCTATAGAGTTTAGTATCTATTTGATAATACCAATAATTTTTAAAAAATTATCATTTTTCTTATATAAAACATATATCAAATTACTACAAGATATATAAATGAGGATACATATTTTTAATGAGGATTTTTTATTTTTTATGGTAAATGGGATATACTAAATAGTGCAATGAAAAAGAGAACATATGATATAATAGTAGAGTAATAAATAATGATAAAAAATATGGATGAGAAAATTTTGATATGTCAACACTTTTTTCATAGGTTTTTTTACTTAAAATCAATTTTTGATATCTATTTATAAATCAGCAAGTTGTTGATAATTATAAAGTGAAAGGATAACTTTGATATACTGATAATATTGAAAATAAAGGAGTAATACTAGTTTCTATTAATTAAAATAGCATAGAATTTCTAACTTT
>GL405253.1 GCA_000146855.1 [Eubacterium] yurii subsp. margaretiae ATCC 43715 | reverse complement strand
CTTCTACCTTTGCTTTGTTTTGTACCTTTATTGTTGTTACTTCATCTAATGCTCTAAATGTGCTTGATGCTACTCTTACTACATTTGCTGTCGTTATCTTAAAATATGAGTCAACATGTGCCATTGGTGCATCTATTGTTAGTTCTTCAAGGACTGTTCCATTATCTTGTACTCCGTTATCCTTTAATGTTACTTTTGTAGTATTTGCTGCATTAAGATTAATCTTTGCCAAGCCATCTTGTACTTTATTTATTGTTATTTCAAGTTCTTCTTTTGGTGAATAGCTTAGATTTACATCTCTTTCTATCTTTCCTGTAGCATCTACTGTTATTTTATTGTATCCACTTCTTACTGCTGCTTCTAATTCTTGTGCATTTTTTACTGTCTTTGCTCCCAGTGCCTTTGGTATTGATGGTGTGCTTGAGCTTCCGCCACCACCGCCTCCGCCACCTCCGCCGCCTCCTGACGACTTCTTAGCTTGTACCGGCTTTTTTTCTTCTTCTATCTTTGTTGTCTTTTTCTTTTCTTCTTTTTTGTCTTCTTTTTCGCTTTCTTGCATTTGTGACATTAGCTTATCTAATATTGTTACTGCTTCTGCTCTTGTTAGATTCTTTCTTGCTGAGAATGTGTTGTCCGGATATCCTGTCATATATCCTTTTTCTACCATAAGTGATATCGCTTGTTTTGCCCATGACGGTATCATATCTACATCTTTAAATGTTAGCTCTTTGTCTGATTTTTCTTTTAGTATATTTGCTATAAATACTGCTGCTTCTGCTCTTGTCAATGTGGCATTAGGCATAAACTTGTTTTCAGGTGTTCCCTTTGCGTAGCCTTCTCCTACTGCTATTTCTATATCTTTGTAAAACCAGTTGTCTTGTTTTACATCTGTGAATTTTACTTCACCTTGTTTTGTTAGTTTGAGTGCTGTATTTAATATGTGTACAAATTCTGCTCTTGTTACTTCTTTATTGGGTTTGAAAGTTCCGTCCTTATATCCTGATATAAGTCCTTTGTCTTGCCATTGTGTTATTGTCTTTTGAGCCCAATGTCCCTTGGTATCTGTTGCGGCATTTACTTGTAATGCCGGCATAGTTAGTGACATTGCCAGTGCTACACACAGCGCTTTTTTTGCTTT
>GL405252.1 GCA_000146855.1 [Eubacterium] yurii subsp. margaretiae ATCC 43715 | reverse complement strand
ATGCCGATACTTGACTTGCTATGTCGTTTATCTTTGTTAATGTATCTTTCATCGTTGTCTTTACTGTTATCAACGACCTTGATATATCTCCTATCTCGTCTTTGTTATTTGAGTATATTACTGATGCTGACTTTTCACTTAGTGTCATATCATAGTTTGCCATTGTTTGTATACATTCACTTAGTTTGTTTATAGGTGTTGCTATTGATTTTGATATCAATATTATGATAAATACTATTACTGCAATTGCAACTATTCCGGCTATTGTCATAAATATACTTAGACTTGAAAGCACTGCCAATACTTCTTTTTTTGGAACTTCAAGTAATAGTACCCATGTAGTACCTGCAACAGGATAAGATACGTAATATTTATTTTCTCCATTAACCTTTGCATCTAAAAATTCTTCTTTTCCTGTGAGCAATTTTGATGCTGCTTCAGCAAATACTCCATTTTCAACAGTATTTATATTATCTTTTAAAGTATAATTAGGATGAACCATAACCTTTCCATCTATATTCATAAGATAGGCTCTACCTGTTTCTTCTAACTTTATTGAGTTTACAAGTTCTTCCATTTCTTTTAATGCTACGTCACTACCTATTGAACCTATTGTTTTTCCATTTTGTCTTATTCTTTTACTTAGAGTGACAACTTGTGAGCCTTCTGAGGCGTTGACATATGGTTCAGATATAATAATATCGTCAGTTGACATTGAGTTCTTATACCAATCTTTTACTCTTGGATCATAAGTTGAGTCAGGCACCCAACCTGTACCGTCAAGAAATGCCTTGTCTTCATATCCAACAAAAAAACCCAAGGTACCTTTTACATTCTTTGACAGATACTTTAATTGTTCCAATGTCTTTACTCTGTCATTGTTGTTAGCTTCTATGCTTCCTGCACTTATTTCTATATATGCCTTTTTTTCTGATAATATTGTTTCTATATCAGAGCCATATTTTCTTGCAGTTACCTGCATTATACCCTTTATCTCGTCTGTAAGCAATTTACTTGAATAAACATAGGAAATAAGAGCCAATATGACTACTATCAATAGCATAGGCACTCCTATAAAAACTAACATTTTCTTTCTAATCTTCATTTTCTCTCTCCTTAAATTAAATGAAATTAAATTTATTTTTTAAGATATATATTACATTATTATACTTTTATAAAAATCATTTTTTCAGTATAACAAGAGTATATAAGCGAAATTATATTATTGGTAACTTCATCTTTGACTTAATCGGAATATTTTTCAAATTAATTTAGTATTTTTGTAAAAAATGTATTAAATTTTAAAATATGTTTATTTTTAAATTTTATCAATGTCATCTTCCTATTATAAATTATTTAACAA
>GL405251.1 GCA_000146855.1 [Eubacterium] yurii subsp. margaretiae ATCC 43715 | reverse complement strand
ATCAAAAATTTATTTGTTTAGTATTTTTTATTTATTTTTTATATTTTTACGTTGAATTATCAACAAGATTTTAAACCAATTTATTTTAAATTTAAGATATGATATTATTCTTCTTTAATTAGCCTCTAATACCAATAGAAATACTATAGTTATTAAAATTAGATTATTTTTTTCTATTTATATAGTTAGATTTTGGCATAGTAAAAAATAAGAATATTTTGCAAAATCTATCTGCTAATTAAAGGAATACTATATTAGATTAGATTAATAGAAATTTTTTTCTTATCTTATAATTACAGTTAAGTTGGAAATGTATACTAAGGAAGTTTGCCATTGTTTTATTAAATATGGTATAAATTAAGTGATTGTAATCATTAGATATACTATCTATATATAAACACAAAAACGGATACCGTATCCGGTATCCGATAAATGATATTTTGTCAATGTCTCACTTTTTGTATAGTGATAGTAACTTAGCAATATTGCAAGAAACATATCGCATAAAACAAGCTTTAATATTATCTCAATAGTTGTAGTGCTTGGTTTGGTATTTGGTTTGCTTGTGATATCATGGCTTGAGCTGCTTGTGAAAGAACGTTGTTCTTTGTAAATGTGCTCATTTCTTTTGCCATATCTGTATCTCTTATTCTTGCTTCTGCTGCTTGTGTATTTTCAGCTGCATTGTTCAAGTTTTTGATTGTATGTTCAAGTCTGTTTTGTACTGCACCAAGACTTGATCTTTGTGATGATACTGTTGATATTGCACTATCTATTGCTTTAAGTGTATCTTTTACAGAAGAAGCTGATCTTACATTTATATCAAGTTTGAAATCACCTACTGCATAAGCGTCTTGACCAGCAGTTGCTGTTCCACCTACAGTAGTTCCTGCTGCACCAAATCCATTAGTAGTACCTGATTTTACCTTGATATTTACAGACATATCTCCTTCACCTGCAGTCTTTGATGTAAATGTTATTTTTTGACCATTAAGACCAACATCAACATTTGTAAATGCAGCTTCTAATTTTTCCTTTAACTTAGCAACATTTTTTTCAGTATCACCATCCATAGATATTTCTTTTGTTACACCATTTACAGTTACTTCAAGCTTTGTAGCTTGATTTGTTCCAGCTAAATCTCCCCAAGCAGCAGTTTCATATTTAGCTTTTGTAGCATTTTCTACTGTTTCAACTTTATGACCAAGTCCTAATTTCTTTGCTGACATAGACTCTATAGATACTCCCATAGTTTGTCCTTCATTAGCTCCTACTTGTAGGCTCTTATCTTTGAAGCTTCCATCAAGTAGCTTTTGCTTATTGAATTCTGTCTTTGTAGATATGTCGTTGATTTCATTTGAAAGTTGTTTGATTTCTGCTTGGATAGCCTTTCTGTCTTCTGCTTGGTTTGTATCA
>GL405250.1 GCA_000146855.1 [Eubacterium] yurii subsp. margaretiae ATCC 43715 | reverse complement strand
TGGTATTTAGATGAAGGTGTCAAATCTACCCAGCCTCCGACTCCTCCTGCTCTTCTTTGCCATTGATATTTTATAGTTCCAGGTAGTACTGTTGCATCAAGACTTACTTCAAAAGGTTCGTCATTGACTATCTTATATTTTTCTGGCTGGCGTGTTATTTTAAGTGGAGATGGAAGTATTTCTATGTCATCTTTCTTTTTGACCTCTGCCATCCCACTTGTTACGCTGTAGCCATCTGCATCTGTTATTACGCATCTGTATCCGCATGGATCATTTTCAATAGGCGGTTCTAATACAGCTGTTGTATTGCCTTTTGCCTTACTGTCTTGATATATTCCTGTGTATTGGAATTTGCCATAGTTATACTCTGTATATTGCCATTGATAGCGTAGCGGTAGTCTGCCTCCTTGTACTCCTACTACTAATCTTGCTGTTTCTCCTACCTTGCCTGTCGCATCTTCGGGTTCCTTGGTTATCTTTAGGGCAAGGGGTACCTTTGGATCTATTAAATCGTCTATATTTACTCCTGAGCTTTTCTTTTCTACCTTGGCTGTATTACTTGTTACCTTATCTCCGTCTGCATCTGTAATTATACAACGATAATATGATATGTCGCTTTCTACAGGTGGCTCTAATACATTTGTTGTATTGCCTTTTTCTATACTGTTTTTGAAATTAGGCAATTTAGGGTTTTTATATTCCCATTGATAGCTGTAAGGTTGTTTTCCTCCATCTACCATGACTTCTAATCTTAATATTTCTCCTACCTTGCCTTTTACGTCCTGTGGTTGTTTAGTTATTTTTAGCGGGTTTGCACTTGTTGTTATATCTACTCTTGCCTGATTACTTGTCACTTTTTTGCCATTAGCATCTGTAATTACGCATCTATAAAATGAAACGTCACTTTCTACAGGTGGCTCTAATACATTTGTTGTATTACCTTTTTCTATACTGTTTTTGAAATTAGGCAGTTTAGGGTTTTTATATTCCCATTGATAGCTGTAAGGTTGTTTTCCTCCATCTACCATGACTTCTAAGCGAACTGTTTCTCCTACCTTGCCTTTTACATTTTCGGGTTGTTTTGTTATTTTAAGTTCTTTTTCTTCTATTACTGTTGTACCTCCCGGTGGTGGAGTTGTACCTGTTCCGGGTGTTGTAGCTTTTCCTAAGCTAAAGCCTAATCTGCGTTTTGGATTCATCATCCTTATTAGTATTGCAGCTACTTCACTTCTTTTGATATTAGATGCAGGAGCGCAGTTTTTCTTATCATCTATTCCTGTGACTACTCCTGCTCTATATAGCTTGTATATTGCCTGTGCATTTGGATGTGTCATAGGAACGTCGGGTATTGAGCCGTCTGCCACTTCATTTTTCTTTGCCTCTTCATCAGTTAGTATATTTGCGAAGATTTGCATATATCCTGCTCTTGTTATATTCTTATTCCATTTTAAATCAACTTTTATTAGGCTTTTTTGTTTTGCATAGTCTACATATACCTTGTACCATGGTTTTGATGAAGTAAAGTTTACCTTGCCTTCATTTTTTAGCATATACATTGCTGCTGCAAGTTTTACCGCCTCTGCTGCCGTCATATTGTCGTTTGGTGCATACTTAGTTGCTTTTTTCCCACTGATAAGATCAGATTCATAGGCTGACTTTACATCATCGTAGTACCAAGACTTTTCCGGCACATCTGTAAACGGAAGCTTGGCAGCATATACTTGAGAAGTGATGATGCTTATAAGAAGCATGAATATCGTCAACAGT
>GL405249.1 GCA_000146855.1 [Eubacterium] yurii subsp. margaretiae ATCC 43715 | reverse complement strand
GTGTTTTTATGAAATTATTGTATTTATAAATATTACGCCAATATAAAATACTATAATTGGTCTAAAAAAAGTTATTAAATTATAAAAACAAAAAAATAGAAACAATTAATTCAAATGGTATATGTTTCTTAGTTAAAATATAAAGGTTTAAAAATAATACAAAAAAATAACGACAAGTCGTTAAAATGGTAGCGGCAACAGGGATCGAACCTGTGACCTTTCGGGTATGAACCGAACGCTCTAGCCAGCTGAGCTATGCCGCCATATAAAAGTTGTGGTGCCTAGAGACGGAATCGAACCATCGACACGAGGATTTTCAGTCCTCTGCTCTACCGACTGAGCTATCTAGGCGAAGTTAAATAGTGGTGGGCCTTCAGGGACTCGAACCCCGGACCTGCCGGTTATGAGCCGGACGCTCTAACCAACTGAGCTAAAGGCCCCTATTTAAATTCTTAATATAAAATTATGGTGGGCCTAGCTGGACTCGAACCAGCGACCTCACGCTTATCAGGCGTGCGCTCTAACCGCCTGAGCTATAAGCCCACAATGGTCGAGGTGGAGGGACTCGAACCCCCGGCCCCATGGTCCCAAACCACGTGCGCTACCAAACTGCGCTACACCTCGTCAATAATTGGCAGGGGCGGCAGGATTTGAACCCACGACATTTGGTTTTGGAGACCAACGTTCTACCGCTGAACTACGCCCCTACTATCCCAACCTACTTTTTTTAAATTTAAAATTATAATTGCTAATTAATAGAAAAACTAATCATATAATAGCTATAAAAAGTTAAAGAAATAATATATTCATTTCTAATATCAAAAATTATTCAAAAAAATAATCTTTAAAAAAAGATATAGTTCTCAACAAATACATAAATGGTCGAGGTGGAGGGACTCGAACCCCCGGCCCCATGGTCCCAAACCACGTGCGCTACCAAACTGCGCTACACCTCGTCAATGGCGGAGAAAGAGGGATTTGAACCCTCGCGCCCCGTAAATAGGACCTACTCCCTTAGCAGGGGAGCCTCTTCAGCCACTTGAGTATTTCTCCATATGGCGGAGGGGGTGGGATTCGAACCCACGGCCCCTTTCGAAGTCGCTGATTTTCAAGACCAGTTCCTTAAACCACTCGGACACCCCTCCAAGAACTATGTATTTGCATACAAAAAATATTAAAATGGTGTGCCTGAAGGGATTCGAACCCCTGGCACGTGGCTTAGAAGGCCACTGCTCTATCCTACTGAGCTACAGGCACATATTATTGGAGCGGGTGAAGGGGATCGAACCCTCGCAACCGGCTTGGAAGGCCGGGGCTCTACCACTGAGCTACACCCGCATAAAATGGTGGAAGAGATTGGATTTGAACCAATGTAGGCGTCGCCAACGGATTTACAGTCCGCCCCCTTTAACCCCTCGGGCACTCTTCCATATTATTTTGTTGTGGAGCTGGCGATAGGAATCGAACCTACAACCTGCTGATTACAAGTCAGCTGCTCTGCCAATTGAGCCACGCCAGCATATAAAACCTTAATAAGTTTTTATAATACTTTTAATTTTTAATGTTACTCGCTTTTAAAAAATGGCGATCCGGATGGGGATCGAACCCACGACCTCCAGCGTGACAGGCTGGCATTCTAACCATCTGAACTACCGGACCGTTTTTTAATTAAATGGTGGGCCCAACAGGGCTCGAACCTGTGACCCCCTGCTTGTAAGGCAGATGCTCTCCCAGCTGAGCTATAGGCCCCCACATGGCTCCGAAGGTGGGATTCGAACCCACAACCTACCGGTTAACAGCCGGGTGCTCCACCTTTGAGCTACTTCGGATT
>GL405248.1 GCA_000146855.1 [Eubacterium] yurii subsp. margaretiae ATCC 43715 | reverse complement strand
ATGGGTAGCTTTTTTTGCTATAAAATGAATTTTGATAAAGTATTAATACTATTATCTATTTGATCTATGGATAATATTTATAAATACCTCAACTTTCTCACTAAATCTATTGTAATTTTAGTTGAATTTTAAATATAAATTGATTTTTTTAATACGCTAAATTACACACGATTCCTTGTATAATTTTTATTGAAATTTGTATACTTATCAATAAAATGAAAATACTGAAAAAACTATGTCAAGTATTATATAGTATTTTTAAAATATACTTAAATTGCAATGTCTTTAATGCATTTTTCATGTGGGAAAGTTGAGTAAATATTATTTTAAAAAATGACATATAATTTATGACCTCATTAGAAATGTACTAAAAATATTTTATCCATTATCTTATTAGAGTTTAGTATAATTTTTTTAATATATTTTTATAGTATTTTATTTATATTTTAGTATCAAATAACAGTTTTTGATATATTATATAAAATTCCATATATGTATTGAAATTAAATTTGATTTGTGCTAAAATTTCAACTATCAAAAATATTATACATAACCAAAGGAGAAAATCATGAGAAGTTTTTGTGCAAAAACTAATAATAAGTGTTTATTACTTTTTCTAGTAATACCTTTATTTTTAGCGGGGTGCACAGGATATAAACCTGAACTTAAAAATAAGGATACGTCGTTTAAGTTTAATGAATATCATGAGATACCATATCTGAAATATGAAGACATATTTGATGAAAAGAATAATAAACAACAACATACAGGCAAATACTCAGACAAAACTTCTGATGGGGCATTTGATTGGGGTAATATGAAAAGTGACATGTATCATCTTACACCTATAGTAAATGACATGTTCAAGAAGATAACATTGGATGGCAAAAAAATAAATCTTCCAATGTCTTTTGCTGAGCTTGGAAAAGAATTTCGTGATTTTAAAAATATTGATTACAGTTCTCTAACTGATGATGTTACTCCTATAACTGCAAGAGATTCAAATAATAATCTTATATATATTGGAAAACTTGATCCCTATCCCAAACTAAAGAAATGGAATGTATTTATGTCAATATTTGATAACGAAAATAAATTTTTAATCGGGATAGAACTGAATATGGAAAATGCAATGATATATGGACTTAATAACAACGGATTGCTAAGCACTAAAGAACTTAAAGTAGATGATATAGGAATAGGCAGTACATTTAATGAGATGTATGATAAGTTTGGAAAGCCCAATATAGTAACTCGCTCAGAAGATGGCAAAGATATAACGGTGGTTTATTCAGATATAGACAATAAAGATAATAACCATGTAATAGCATTCAAACACAGGGCAAAAATAGATAATCCCAAGACAAAACAAAAACAAGATTCAAAACCTAATGTAATAACGGATATCAGCATATCTATACTTAGAGATTTTCTCGAGAAGAAAAAATAAAGTTTTTTATTATTTTGGTTTTTTGAAGTTTTAAGTATGACTTCGAAAGTCAATATCCTATAAATTATGTTATTTATCACCACTGATATTTTTTTGTGGGTAGAATACAAAATTGATAAAGCTAAAGGAGGACAAAAATAGGCTCTGCAAACAAGTCTGGATATTGCCAAGATGGAAAAGATATTGCTTGAAAAATATCTTAAAGGACAAGACACTGATAGTTTACAAAACTATATTTCTCAGCAAAATATAAGCAATGAGATAAAGCAAAATCTTATTGAATTTACGAATTCAAGAAAAGAAAGCTATCAGACAAAAAAGCAGAGTTTAGAGCTGGTAGAAAAACAATCAAGAGAACAACTTGATATATCAAAACAGGAGCTCAGCAAACTTGAGAAAAACAGTATAATAATCAACGACAGACAGATACAGATGAAAAATATCAAAGATAAAAATGGTGTAGAAACTGTAAATATCGAAAAGATAGAGCAAAATATCAAGATATTAAAAGAGCAGGAAGCAAAGTACAAAGAACTGGCAGATCAAGGTGCAGTGCCAAAACAGGAGTGGGAAGAAAAGAAAAATGCCCTTGATTTGATGGAAAAAGAATATAAGAGCCAAAAAGCAAAGTCAGATATAGAAAAAAATAATGACTATCTAAGGTGGAAAAATACCGTGGATGAAAAAGAACTCAACAATCAGGAGATAGAATCTCAAAAGATAAAAATCTTGCAAAACGAAACAAAGCTACAAGAGGCAAAGTCAAATCTGAACAATCTTGAAAGTCAGGAAAAACAAGAGACTCTAAATCTCATAGTTGAAAAGCAAAAGCAGATAGAAACTTTGAAAGCATCCTTAGAAAAGGCAAACAAGAGCATTGATTTCCAAACATTGACCTCACCGACAAACGGTATAGTACAAGGAATTTCATTAAATACTGTAGGTGGAGTAGTAAGTCCGGCTCAAAGCATCATGAGTATAGTACCTGAAAATACACCACTGATAGTCGAGGCAATGCTACAAAATAAAGATATAGGATTTGTTAAACAAGGACAAAAGGCAAGTGTAAAGATAGACACCTTTTCTTTCCAAAGATATGGAGTTTTGGAAGGAGTGGTCGAAAAAGTAAGCCCTGATGCCTTTGAAGATGAAAACTTAGGTCCGGTGTACAAGATAAAGATAAAATTGGATAGGGATACTCTACCTGTGGAAGGCAAGGAAATAAAAATATCTCCCGGAATGAGTGTAACTGTAGAGATAAAAACAGGAACAAGAAGAATAATAGACTTTTTCCTTGATTCTTTTATCAAAAGTACAGACGAAGCACTGAAGTTAAGATAGAAAATTGAATAAATTTAAAAAAAGCTACCCAC
>GL405247.1 GCA_000146855.1 [Eubacterium] yurii subsp. margaretiae ATCC 43715 | reverse complement strand
TTAAATGGACAATGAAAATCGGATAGTAAACAAGACAAACCTGAAATAAGGTAAGTAAGGAAAAACAACACAAAAGTCAGTGAAGAGCTGAAGGATAAATTTTAATTGAGAGTTTGATCCTGGCTCAGGATGAACGCTGGCGGCGTGCCTAACACATGCAAGTCGAACGAAGTATATATATGAAGTCTTCGGATGGAATATAAATAACTTAGTGGCGGACGGGTGAGTAACGCGTAAGTAATCAACCTGTGACACACGGATAACTGATAGAAATGTCAGCTAATACGAGATGAACTGTTTAGATTGGGAAATGGAAACAGCAAAGCGAAAGCGGTCACAGACGAGCTTGCGTCTGATTAGCTAGTTGGTGGGGTAAGAGCCTACCAAGGCGACGATCAGTAGCCGGCCTGAGAGGGTGAACGGCCACATTGGAACTGAGACACGGTCCAAACTCCTACGGGAGGCAGCAGTGGGGGATATTGCACAATGGGGGGAACCCTGATGCAGCAACGCCGCGTGAGTGAAGAAGGCCCTAGGGTCGTAAAGCTCTGTCGTATGGGAAGAAACAAATGACTGTACCATACAAGAAAGCCCCGGCTAACTACGTGCCAGCAGCCGCGGTAATACGTAGGGGGCAAGCGTTATCCGGAATTACTGGGCGTAAAGGGTGCGTAGGCGGCTAGTTAAGTCGAGGTTAAAAGGCAGTAGCTCAACTACTGTTGGGCCTTGAAACTAATTAGCTTGAGTATAGGAGAGGAAAGTGGAATTCCCGGTGTAGCGGTGAAATGCGTAGATATCGGGAGGAATACCGGTGGCGAAGGCGACTTTCTGGACTATAACTGACGCTGAGGCACGAAAGCGTGGGTAGCAAACAGGATTAGATACCCTGGTAGTCCACGCCGTAAACGATGAACACTAGGTGTCGGGAGGAATTTCGGTGCCGGCGCAAACGCAATAAGTGTTCCGCCTGGGGAGTACGTTCGCAAGAATAAAACTCAAAGGAATTGACGGGGACCCGCACAAGTAGCGGAGCATGTGGTTTAATTCGAAGCAACGCGAAGAACCTTACCTAAGCTTGACATGGGGATGAAAAGCAATGTAAAGTTGTAATGATACTTTCGGGTATACATCCCACACAGGTGGTGCATGGTTGTCGTCAGCTCGTGTCGTGAGATGTTGGGTTAAGTCCCGCAACGAGCGCAACCCCTATTGATAGTTGCCAGTGCGTTATGGTAGGCACTCTATCAAGACAGTTATGGATAACATAAAGGAAGGTGGGGATGACGTCAAATCATCATGCCCCTTATGCTTAGGGCTACACACGTGCTACAATGGCTGTAACAAAGAGAAGCAAGGTCGCAAGGCGGAGCAAACCTGAAAAAAGCAGTCCAAGTTCGGATTGTGGGCTGAAACTCGCCCACATGAAGTCGGAGTTACTAGTAATCGCGAATCAGAATGTCGCGGTGAATGCGTTCCCGGGTCTTGTACACACCGCCCGTCACACCATGGGAGCTGAGGGTACCCAAAGTCAGTGATCTAACGAAAGAAGAAGCTGCCTAAGGTAAACTTAGTGACTGGGGTGAAGTCGTAACAAGGTAGCCGTATCGGAAGGTGCGGCTGGATCACCTCCTTTCTAAGGAGAATAAGAGTTTACTATCCGATTTTTGTTGTTCATCAAGGATGAATAACGAAAGAATAATTTGGGATAAGTTACTAGTATTTCGAAAAAGAAATATGTAAGTAAGAACCAAATAGTGCTTTTAGTTTAGATATTTAGTATACAAATGCGAGATATTTAGCTAAGGTAATTTGGGATAGATTGCAAGTAATTCGAGGTAAACGAGCAAAAGCTGAAGGAGCATACTAAGGTATGTAACTGAAGCTTGATGTGAAGTTTAACGAAGAAGGACGCCGCAATATATCACAAATTTGTACAATGAAAACTGCATATCATCAAAGTATAAAACGCAGACAAAAAAGGAAGAAAGACAAACAGACAAACAAGAAAGTTAAAGTCTTTCCGAAAGTGATGTCAAAGGATTATACAATTTACACCAAATGTAAACAAACAAAGGCAAAGAAGCTAAAAATGTCAAATAGATAAAAATATTACTTAATAAAATAAGTGATAATAATAAAATCTAATATTGATACAAGGTATTTGGGATAGATTGCAAGTAATTCAAGGCGGACGAATAAATGACGAAGGCGCATACTAAGGTATGTAACTGAGGAATGAAATGAAGTCCAACGAAGAAGGACGCCGCAATATATCACAAATAGAAAAGGTTAAGGAACAAAGAGCATAAGGTGAATGCCTTGGTGATTAGAGCCGAAGAAGGACGTGGCAAGCTGCGAAAAGCTATGATAAGGAGCAAACATCCGTAATAGTCATAGATCTCCGAATGAGGAAACTCACTTAATAGAGATATTAAGTATCCATTGCTAAATACATAGGCAATAGGAAGGGAACCCACCGAACTGAAACATCTAAGTAAGTGGAGGAAAAGAAAGAAACATCGATTCCCAAAGTAGCGGCGAGCGAAATGGGAGGAGGCCAAACCGAATAAGGAAACTTAATCGGGGTGAGGGAAGCTGATAAATGATTGAGGTATCGCAAAAGAAATACTTGGGAAAGTATACCAAAGAAGGTAAGAGTCCTGTACTTGAAGCGAGAAGACACATAAGCTTTACCCGAGTATCGTAGGACACGAGGAACCCTGCGAGAAAGATGGGGGACCACCCCCAAAGCCTAAATACTACTAATCAACCGATAGAGAATAGTACCGTGAGGGAAAGGTGAAAAGAACCCCGGGAGGGGAGTGAAAAAGAACCTGAAACCATATGCTTACAAACAGCAGGAGCGAGCAATCGTAACTGCGTACTTTTTGTAGAACGGGCCAACGAGTTATGCTGTAAAGCAAGGATAATAAATTAAGTTTAGCATCCAAAGCGAAAGCGAGTCTTAATAGGGCGTCAAGTTATGCAGCATAGACCCGAAACCGGGCGACCTACCCATGAGCAGGTTGAAGTTTCAGTAACATGAAATGGAGGACCGAACCCACGAACGTTGAAAAGTTCGGGGATGACTTGTGGGTAGCGGTGAAATTCCAATCGAGCTCGGAGATAGCTGGTTCTCTTCGAAATAGCTTTAGGGCTAGCGTCTTAAGAAATGTATATCGGGGGTAGAGCACTGAATGCTCTAGGGGCCGTATAGGTTACCGAAAGCTATCAAACTTCGAATACCGATATATGAAGTAAGGCAGTCAGACTGCGAGTGATAAGATCCGTAGTCAAGAGGGAAAAAGCCCAGATCAACAGCTAAGGTCCCAAAATGTATGTTAAGTGGAAAAGGATGTGAAATTGCACAGACAACCAGGATGTTGGCTTAGAAGCAGCCATACATTAAAAGAGTGCGTAATAGCTCACTGGTCGAGTGGTTTTGCGCCGAAAATTACCGGGGCTCAAACATACTACCGAAGCTTTGAACGTGTGAGATTTTACTAAGAACTTAAGTAAAATCCAAGAGAAGACATATTAAAATCTAACAGATAAAAAAGAAGAAAAAAACAAGAAACAAAGACAAATAAACAAAGAAAAAAACAGACAAATAAAAATACAGTAATAAAGAAGAATAAAAAGTAATATAAAACGAAAGATTTTAATTAAATTTCTCAAAGAAAAAACATACTAAATGAAGCTTAAGAGTTTAGTAAAATCTCACACGTGGTAGAAGAGCATCGTATGATAGGGAGAAGGAGGATTGAAAGAGACTCTGGACGAAATACGAGAGAGAATGTTGGCATGAGTAGCGAGATGTGTGTGAGAATCACACAGGCCGAAAACCCAAGGATTTCCAAGGAAGGTTCGTCCGCTTGGAGTAAGTCGGGACCTAAGGAGAGGCAGAAATGCGTATCTGATGGATAACAGGTTAAGATTCCTGTACCTACGCTTATCGCCAAAGAGGAGAAGGAATGACGCAGGAGGATAAGATCAGCGCACGGTTGGAAGAGTGCGTCCAAGCAGTAAGGCAGGCATATAGGCAAATCCGTATGCTGATAATGTTAAGCTGTGATGGGGAGAGAAGTTAAGTATCGAAGGATCTGATTTCACACTGACAGGAAAAGTTTCTATCCAGATAAGAGTAGCCCGTACCAAAACCGACACAGGTGGGTAAGGTGAGAAACCTAAGGCCAGCGAGAGAACTGTTGTTAAGGAACTCGGCAAAATGACCCCGTAACTTAGGGATAAGGGGTGCCTTAGAGATAAGGCTTCAAGAAAAAGGCCCAAGCGACTGTTTACCAAAAACATAGGTCTCTGCGAAACCGCAAGGTGAAGTATAGGGGCTGACGCCTGCCCGGTGCTGGAAGGTTAAGAGGAGATGTCAGGCAACGAAGCATTGAATTTAAGCCCCAGTAAACGGCGGCCGTAACTATAACGGTCCTAAGGTAGCGAAATTCCTTGTCGGGTAAGTTCCGACCCGCACGAAAGGCGTAACGATTTGGGCACTGTCTCAACAACAGACTCGGTGAAATTGTAGTACCGGTGAAGATGCCGGAAACCTGCGACAGGACGGAAAGACCCCATGGAGCTTTACTGTAGCTTAGTATTGAATTTATGTAATTAATGTACAGAATAGGTGGGAGGCTGAGAGATTAGGTCGTCAGATTTAAAGGAGCCGCCTTTGGGATACCACCCTTTGATTATGTGAGTTCTAACCGGAATCTTTGAAGCAAGGTACGGGACAGTGCTTGGCGGACAGTTTGACTGGGGCGGTCGCCTCCCAAAGAGTAACGGAGGCGTCCAAAGGTTCCCTCAGCATGGTCGGAAATCATGCGAAGAGTGCAAAGGCAAAAGGGAGCTTGATTGCGAGACCAACAAGTCGAGCAAAGACGAAAGTCGGGCTTAGTGATCCGGTGGTAGAAAGTGGAATTGCCATCGCTCAACGGATAAAAGCTACCCTGGGGATAACAGGCTGATCTCCCCCAAGAGTTCACATCGACGGGGAGGTTTGGCACCTCGATGTCGGCTCATCACATCCTGGGGCTGGAGTAGGTCCCAAGGGTTGGGCTGTTCGCCCATTAAAGTGGTACGCGAGCTGGGTTCAGAACGTCGTGAGACAGTTCGGTCCCTATCCGTCGCAGGCGTTGGATATTTGAGAGGAGCTATCCTTAGTACGAGAGGACCGGGATGGACGCACCACTGGTGTACCAGTTGTCTTGCCAAAGGCACAGCTGGGTAGCTATGTGCGGTTAAGATAAGTGCTGAAGGCATCTAAGCACGAAGCCAACCTCAAGATAAGATATCCCATACGCAAGTAGTAAGACCCCATTAAGAACAAGTGGTAGATAGGCAAGGAGTGGAAGTGCAGTAATGTATGTAGCTGACTTGTACTAATAGGTCGAGGACTTAACCTAAATATGAGATGATATGCAGTTTTGATTGTACAACAT
>GL405246.1:2474133-2491246 GCA_000146855.1 [Eubacterium] yurii subsp. margaretiae ATCC 43715 | reverse complement strand
AAAAAAAATTATTCTTCTATTATTTTAAATAACTTATTTTATCATTCCATATTTTTGAATTTTCAATAATTTAATAGTTAGAACCTATACCTTGCTAGCTTCTAATATTTTTAGAAATTCAATTTATTTACTCAGTCATAACTAGATAAACTTTAAATTTTTTATCTTAGAATTAATATAAGTTGAGTATATAAACATTAGACATATTTACTTTTAATTAGTATTTATTAGCTAATAGACTTTTTTGATTATCTCTAAATCCCTATCAGATTAGAACTGTATAAAGACGATTTTTTTAATTGTCATATTAATTATTAGTATAAGATAATTCTACTATTATTCTAAGACCTTAAAATTATGGCAAGACCTAGCTTATAAAATCAAAGTCTTGCCAATTTTATTTAATCTTTATTTCAAACCTTCCGCTTCTTTAATTTCTTTTATGTCATTAATTGAAGTTACAGTAAACTTTCCTATAGAATTGTATTTTTTATTATCTGATGTTTGAACCGCCTTATGAGTTACTTCTAGCAAGCTGAAATCTTTTTTGCTTATTTTATAAGTCAAATCTACTTCTACATCTTCCAACTTTTGAATATTTATTCCTATACCAAATAGTCCATCAAGTGCGTAAAATAAATCTCCATTTTTACCCTTGAATGTAAAGTCATAAGTTTCCTTATTTTCAGTCATTGTTAAGCTTCCATTTTTATTTGATATAAGATGCGATGCTGTCTTTGTAAATAGTAACATTTCAACTACCTTGGAGTAGTTGCTTTCAGTTTCTGTCTTAAGTTGAGTACCCTTATACTCCTTAAGTCCTTTTCCATTATCATCATAGTATGCCTTATTTGTCTTCAAATTTACATAAGACTTTGTAGTTTCAGTTTTTCCTTTCATTGTACTTGTTGACTCATCATACATCTGTTGTACCTGTGGAAAGTTGTTTTTATCTTTTCCTGAATATATGATTTTGCTTAGTAAATCAATTTTTGCAACCTGTGTTTTCTCCTTGTTATTGTTATCAACTTCACTTACTCTTATATCATATTTTGCAGTTACTGACGAAACTTTTTCTACAGATTGCTTTATCTTTTCAAGCACCTGTTTTTCTGATAAATTATTGTTTGCCTTAGGTATTGTCTGTACTGCTGCTTTATTATTATTTCCCTGTGAATCTACCTGTGTTGATGCACACGCTGTAGTGGAAATCATTAGTAATGTACTTAAAAATACTGCTAATACCTTATTTTTTTTCATATCTTCTCCTTGATGTTTCACGTGAAACATTTTTTGTTCCAAATTTTCTATTAATTATTTTATATCTTATAACTAAAATTAAATTAAAATCTCTTTGTTTATTATACTATAATTTACAAAATTTAATATTACAATTTTTTAAAATTAGGTAATATATTAAAAATTTTTGAATTTTATTTTTCTTAAATATATAAAAAAGCTGTCTCCTTCTTATTTGGAAACAGCTTAGATTTTAAAATTGCTTTTCATATTCTTTTTTTAGCTTTGTTAGTATCTTCTTTTCCATCCTTGAAACTGTCATCTGCGAAATATCCAGTTCCTTGGCTACCGTCATCTGAGTTTTATTGTCGAAGTATCTGTCCATTATTATCTTTTTTTCTACTTCCGACAGGCTTTCCATAACATTGCGCAAAAAATCCCCGTCTTCTATTTCGGCAAAACTCTTGTCATCCTTACCTATAAGCTCATGAAGTGCAACATCCTTGTCTTCACCTTCATTGTCATATTTCACATCTAATGATATAGGTGCATATGCTCCTGCGGCGTCCATAGTTTCCAGTACCTCTTCCTGAGTTATACCTAACTTTTCAGCAATATCGGATATTCTCGGTGTCTTGTGAGTCTCTTGTTGTAACTCGTTTTTCACTGTATTGACTCTCTTTGATAGCTCCTGTATCCTTCTTGGTACTCTTATAGACCAGCCCTTATCTCTGAAGTATTTTTTTATTTCTCCTATAATCGTAGGAGTCGCAAAAGATGAAAATTCAAATCCCTTTGTTATGTCGTATCTTTCTATTGCATAGATGAGACCAAGAGATGCCACCTGATAAATATCTTCGTATTCTATTCCCTTATTTATATATTTTTTTGAAAGTATTTCAGCAATATATAAATTTCTCTGTATCAGTTCGTTCCTTATCGCTATATCTCTTTTCTCTGAATACATTAAAAACAGTTCTTTGTCTGTATAGTTTACATAAATATTTACAAAGCCTTTTTTTGTATTCTTTGACTCCTTCTTTACGGGAGCAGTCTTCATTATCTACCATCTCCCAAGTATTTTACCATTTTGATTTGGCTGCCTTCACCTATCTTTGAGTACAGTTCGACTTCGTCCATAAGTGTCTTGATTATGAATATACCAAGTCCTCCCTCTTTCGGATTTTCCAAATCAGGAGTTGATATTTCATCAACATTGTATCCCTTTCCCGAATCTTGTATACAAATTTTCAGTCTGTCCTCAAATACTTCTATATCAAGATGAAATTTTTCGTCAAGTCCGTGTTTTATGGCGTTGGTACAGCCTTCAGCCACTGCCACCTTTATGTCTTCAATTTCTTCTATGTTAAATCCCATTCTGTTTGCTATAGCTGATAATGTAAGTCTTGCCACACCTACATACTCACCCTTGCACGGGAGCGTCATCTTTACATTGTCCACTCTTCCATGCTTATCCATCCCAACATTTGACAAAATTATCCCTCCACTTTAAATATCTTATCGAGTCCTGTTATTGTGAATATTTTTCTTACATTTGGTTTTGAATTTACTATATATATATCCTTTTGTGCTTGTTTTAATCTCTTTAACACACCTATCAAAATTCCCAATCCGGTAGAGTCTATATAATCAAGATTTTGCAGGTCTATTTTCAAATCTTCCTTGTGTTCTTCGATGGCAATGTTCAGCTCTTCCTTTAATTCGTTAGCACTATATAGGTCTACTTCTCCCGAAAGTTTCACATCCCAAATGTTGGACTTGTCATCAAAACTGATCTCTATATTAAGCGACACTTCTATCTTTCCTCCTATTTTCTTCTTCTTTTTCTTCTCATTCCTGCAACGGACATGGCAGTCTTTGCGGCTACCCCTAAAAATCCGCTACCTGATGATACAGCAGACGATGCTGTCCCTACAGCTGAAAGTATTTGAGACGAGTCTCTTATAATATCTTCTATCTCTCTTGAATTTCTCTGTACTATTACCTTTGTTTCTCTTATAACTTCAGATGTTTCCTTAAACACCATACCAAGATATATACTGAAGAACAATACTCCAATCCCTATCAACAGTATGCCTATTTGTCCTAAATCCATTTATCTGCCTCCTAAAAATGTACTGTCAATTATACCATAAACATCTTTGTTTTTAAATAGCTTATACTTCAAATTCTTTTTCAAAATAATTATCTTTTTCCAAAGGCTCTATTGATGCTCCGGTATATAGTGTGATTGTATCTTTTATGGTGTCTGTTACCCCTGATATGTCATACTTTGCGTCATTCATCTTCTTTTTCAAATTTTTATTGACATCATCTGTCTTTTCCATCAAAACTTTCCTTGTCTTATCTCCACTCTCAGGTGCTATAAGTACCCCTATTATTACTCCTACGATTATACCTAATAGAAAATCAAAAAAAGAACATCTCTTCATCTTAATTTCTCCCCTTTTCATTCGTTTAAATTCCAAAAGCGATTTGAAATTTTTATAAGTAAAATTTTATAGTTATCTCCATCTTTTGTCAAGTATGATTAAATAAAAAAGATATGCTATGTTCAAAGTATTTATTTAAAATTTAAATAAAAGTTTTTTTGTTTCTAATCTAGGGTATTTAAATGAATAGTAGTAGAGTATATTGTATTATAAGAATTGGAGGTGTGCTGTATGCTTAAATCAAAGAGGAAAATAATATTTATTTTTGCTTTTTTTACATTTTTTATTATGTTATTCAGTTCATCTGATGCTATGACTAATTTAGATTTGAAGGATGCAGTTTGGTCAAATAGAGATTCTATCTTTGAAAGCTTCCAAAAAATTGAAAAAAAAGATGTAAAAGCAAGAACCCCTATGTATATAACTAAAACTATTATGGAAATGTATGCCGGTGAAAACGGATACGATGATGCACCAGATACTATATACTATTCAATGAATAAAGCCGGGACTACTTATAGCGGACTTCTCTCAAAAGATAAGAATAGTTCTATTTATGACAAAAACAGAAAGCTTTGCTTTGTCTTTTACAGCGGAAAATTATTTTTTAGGGATATATTTTAATGCTAAAATCTAATAGAATAATAGAAATATTTTATAAAAAATGATACACTAAATATTTATTAACTAAGGATATGCTGCAGATTATCACAAGTATAGAATTGATAAAATCCATAGTTTAATAGAGTTTAGTATAATTTAATAAAAATTAGTAAAAGCAAAGAACATTAATTTATATATAAGTTTTTGCTTTTTTATTATTTTTCATCAAATTTTATCGCCAATTCCCTTATCTCATCATATTTTAGATACATTTTTTGCACTGTATTTTCCAGATACATATAGTGGAAAATATATGGCACAAGCAGGACGAAAAACATTCCTGCAACTATAAACATCTCATTAAATTGCATAAAAGCAATCCCAATGCTCATCATGGTAAGTACAGCCACTGTAATCATAACTATTAAATGTACGAATCTCTCATGTTGGTAAATATGAATATGAGTAAGATAATCGCAAGATAAGTCTTCAAGCTCCTCCTTGCTGAGATTTTTCTCTAATTCATCCTGTATTTTTTTGATGTAAGTTTCCATTTGATTTTTCAAAATCATCATCTCCAATCAAGAATTTCTACTAATACTATTATCTATCTATGGATAATCTTCATACATAGTTTTTAAAAAATTATGTATGATTGATGATTTCACTATAAATTCACTGAAAGTATATTATCCGTTATTTTATTAGATTTTAGTATAAAATTCAAACAGAATACGATTATCAAATACTGATTTTATAAAATAATTATATCAAAATATCATTTATTTATCCATAAATTTGCTATAATTTATTAATATTGCCTGTTTACAAGATGACCTATACTAAAAATAAATTCTAATTTCATATTATTTTCAAAATTGCAAATATAGATTAAAAATTTTAAAAACTCCAAATTATTTAATCTAATTTTCATTTAATATTAACTTTTAAATATATTGAATAATAGATATTTATCTATATATACATACAATATTGTTTGTGATACGAAAATAGTTGCAAAATAGACAAAAATATGATACAGTAGTAATATATTACCAGATATATTCTATGTATATTTAGTTTTGATTGTTTTAAAAGGAGCTTTCTTTTATGGAAAATTTACTTATGTTAATATTCTCAATAACTACCGTTTTAATGGGTTTGGTATTATCTAAACATATAAATATCAGTAAAACTGCTGTCTTAATCATTTTGGCTATACAGTTTTTAAGTATTATATTTCATACACTGTTAGGTGAGGGTGGGAAAATATATAAAGTCATAATTTGTACGGTCTTGATTTTAGGGTTATTGACACTTTTATACTTTAATAAATATATAATAGTGTGATGAGTTACTGTTTGAATTTACTTTATATATTCGTAAAATAAAAAATAACTGACCATGTTTTAAATTGTGGTCAGTTATTTTAATTTTTTTTGTTTAATTTACTTATTGTATTTTTTTGTAATTTATATTATATTTCAATAATGTTTTCGATTTATAATAAAATCCTTTTAAATTACATTTCCATTAGGCTATCATTTTGCAATAAACCACATCAATTTGAAAATTTTATATAAAAAACAAAGTTAAATGTTTATTATAAGATTTTAAAACAAGTCTACTTAATCTTTGAATTCATATCTTTGATATTTTTGTAGTTTACAAGATAGATTATAAACCATATTATCACAAATGCTATAGCATATTGGATTAAAAATCCTATTACGCTAAGTACAGAAAAATCTACCCATTTGCATATTATGGCAACTATCTTTATCACTACTCCGTTGATTAGGAAGTATGTCAATGCCTGCCTTAGCAAACTCCAATTTTCTATCATATATACTGTGGAAGTCAAACCAAATGACGCTCCGAGCAGTGCTGTACATATCACCTGTAATATTACTCCATTTACCTCACTTCCCATAGCCTGAGAAAGTGCCGGTGAGCATGCTATATATTGACCGCTACCCCTTACTATTGAGATTACAAGCGGTATCAAAAATCCTACCGCTATACCTGTCGGCATTGCACCGAATCCTCTTATAAGCATTTGTTTTTTTATTTCATTTTTCATCGTTTACACCCCCAAAATCTTTTTAATTTTACTTACAAATCTGCGTGATACATAGCTTATCTTCCCGTTTTTCATCTCGACACTTATAGTTCCTGTAAAACTTAGGTCGAAGTTTTTGACTGCCTTTAAGTTTATTATCTCTGATTTTGATATTCTGACGAACTTTGTCTTATCCAAGATATTTTCCAATTCATATAGCCTTAGTTTCAGCTCATATATGCCGTTTTTCGTGTCTGCATATACCTTGCCGTCTTGAGCAAATACTGCTATTATTGCATTTTCATCTATTATTTCCAGCTTTTCGTCCTTTATTCCGGATATAATAGACGGATTTTGCTGTGAGATAATATTCATAATGTTTTCCACTTCTTGAGTTAGTTTGCTCGTTTTGATTATGATTTTAGGCTCTATCTGACTTTTATCTATTACTATCTCTATTTCCATGAGCTTTCACCCCTGTCAAAATTTGATTGAATCAATCATATTTCTTTTTTTTTAATGCTGATATCATACTATAGTCTTAACTATTGATAAAATCTACTTAGTTTATTAATTAGCTTATATTCGTTAAATTAGAGTGTAAAATTTACTATTTTTATATATAATCAAAATATATATTTATTATTTCCCCTAATTCTAATACTAATCTCCATTTAAAAAGTCATGCAGAATATTTTTTATGATTACTTTTAAATTGTATGATATTCATAAGCTAAATATTTACATGGTGATTTAAAAGATTTTTAGTATAAGAAAGATTAATATTGTATATTAGTTTTAGATTTATTATATCAGCATTTTTTATGAATTGATTCATCTTATGTATATATTATAGTTTTAGCTTTAAAATATTTCCACTGTTTTTATATAAGCGGTAGTATTTTTGTTTTAAACGGCAAAAAAAGACCGCAGTACATGAAAACTGAATTAGAACATATCTGTTTTCAAATATTACGGTCTTGATTCTAAACTAAAATACTAATCAAGCATATCTTATAATCCTATCAAAGTATAGGTATATAAATACTTAGAGCTTATTTTGTATTAATATTCTATTAATTACTCTTCTTCTGATTGTATTATCTCAATAGCAGAGATTATGTCGTTTTCTCCACTTCTCATTACCTTTACTCCGCTTGTATCTCTCGATAGTAGCGAGATTTCAGCAACAGGTGTACGAATCAGTGTGCCGTCTGAGTTGATTATCATCACTTCATCACTTTCTTCGACTATCTTCGCATCTGCAATATTACCTGTCTTTTCAGTGATTTTATATGTCTTTACTCCGACTCCTGCTCTTGACTGTACCTTGTATTTTGACACTTGTGTCCTCTTTCCGTATCCGTTTTCAGATATTATCAGCACTTGTTTGTCATTACTTGCTATCTCAAGAGACACTATCTCGTCATCTTTTTTAAGTCTCATGGCTATGACGCCTGTAGCTGTTCTACCCATTGGTCTAAGAGTATTTTCTTCAAACATTATCGCCATACCTTTTTTAGTAACTAAGAACAGATTTGTATTGTCGGCAGTAAGCAGTGAATTTACCAATTCATCATCTTCTTTTAGATTTATGGCCTTCATACCCTGTCTTTTTGACTTAGTAAACTCAGATATTCTCGTCTTTTTGATTATACCCTTCTTAGTGCACATTACTATATAGGCGTTATCCTCATTTTCTCTTGTAGTTATTATAGTAGCTATCTTTTCGTCCTTTTCAAGAGGGAGCAGATTTATTATATTGCTGCCCTTTGCCGTCCTTGATGTCTGAGGAATCTCATAGGCATTGAGATTGTATATCTTGCCCTTGTTTGTGATAAATAGTATCTTTTCATGGTTTGACGTTATAAGGAGTTTTTCAACGAAGTCTTCTTCCTTAGTAGTCATCGAAGATATACCCTTACCACCTCTTTTTTGAGCCTTGTATGTGTCTACAGGCAATCTCTTGATATAACCTTGATGTGTAAGTGTTATAGTCACTTCCTCATTTGGAATAGTGTCTTTTATATCTATTTCGTGAGGCATAGATGTGATTTGAGTTCTTCTTACGTCCTTGTATTTATCTCTAATTTCAATTATTTCTTCTTTTATTATAGACAAAAGTTTTTCTTCGCTTTCAAGTATGCTGTTGAAGTATGCTATCTTTTCGCCAAGTTCCCTTTCTTCATCTTGCAGTTTTTCTTTTTCAAGACCTTGCAATCTTCTAAGTCTCATGTCGAGGATGGCTGTTGCCTGTACTTCTGAAAGTGAAAATCTGTCCATCAACTTTTGCATAGCGTCGTCGTATGCAGATCTTATTATTTCAATTACTTCGTCTATATTGTCGATGGCAATCAATAGTCCTTGAACAAGGTGCAATCTTTCAAGTGCCTTGTTTAAGTCGAATTTTGTCCTTCTTGTTACTACTTCTTTTTGATATTTGAGATAGTATTGCAAGATGTCTACAAGATTGAGTATCTTAGGCTCTCCGTCAACTATGGAAAGCAATATTACTGAATACACTTCTTGAAGAGAAGAGTGCTTGAACAGATTGTTAAGCACTACGTTAGGATTGACGTCTCTCCTTGTCTCTATGACTATCTTTATACCTGTCTTCTTGCTAGACTCGTCTCTAAGGTCTGTTACACCTTCTATCTTCTTATCCCTAACAAGCTGTCCTATTTTTTCTACGAGCATTGCCTTATTTACCTGATAAGGTATTTCCGTAACTATAATCTCTGATTTTCCGTTTGGCAACTCCTCGATTTCAGTCTTTGCTCTTACTATTATCTTACCTCTTCCTGTCTCATAGGCCTTTTTAATAGCTTCTCTTCCCATTATCAATGCACCTGTGGGGAAATCAGGTCCTTTGATGTGATTCATAATATCATCAAGAGTGGCATCAGGATTGTCTATTATCTCAACTACAGCATCTATTACTTCACCAAGGTTGTGTGGAGGTATAGATGTAGCCATACCGACAGCGATACCGTTTGAGCCGTTTACAAGCAGATTTGGAAATCTTGAAGGCAATACCTCCGGCTCTTGCTTTTTCTCATCAAAGTTAGGTCTGAAATTTACTGTATCTTTACCAAGATCTCTAAGCATCTCTGTAGAAATCTTATTCATCTTAGCTTCTGTATATCTGTATGCGGCAGGTGGGTCACCGTCGAGAGTACCGAAGTTACCCTTGCCCTCTACAAGCATATATCTCATAGAAAAGTTCTGTGCCATTCTTACCATAGCGTCGTATATTGATGAGTCACCATGAGGATGGTAATAAGCCATAGTATGGCCTACGACGTTTGCTGACTTGTGGAAACTCTTGTCTGGAGTAAGTCCAAGCTCATGCATAGAATACAGTATCCTCCTATGCACAGGTTTGAGTCCGTCTCTAATGTCAGGCAGTGCCCTACCTATGATTACGCTCATGGAATAGTCGATGTAACATTTTTCCATCTGTGTTTTCAGATCGACATCTTCTATCTTTCCATGTATATCTATCAATTCTTCACTCATTATATCTCCTTAAATGCTTTTTCCAAATAATTCTATTAGATTTTAGTATAACTTTCTAACTTAACTTTCCATACAAAAAAACATTGAATTTTTAGTATATTTTAAAGATACTATACTTAACATATTTTTTCAGTGTTTTCATTTTTCTGATAAATATGCAAATTTCAATAAATATTATATTGAAAAATGCGTGTCAACTAACATATCAAAAAATCATTTTACATTTAAATTTCAGGTAAAATTAAAATAATTTTAACTTAGAAAGTTGGTAATTAATTTAAAAAATCTCTGTGTAAATATAAAATATTGTACTATATATCAAGATTTTCAACGTATTTTGCATTTTTTTGGATGAACTCTCTTCTTGGTTCTACCTTATCTCCCATGAGTATGTCAAATATCTCATCGGCAGCTATGGCATCTTCAAGATTTACTTTTAAAAGGACTCTCTTTGCAGGATCCATAGTAGTATCTCCAAGCTCTTCCGCATCCATTTCACCAAGACCTTTGTTTCTGCTTACTACTGTTCTTTCTCTGCCTATCTCGTTTAACTTTGCTTCAAGCTCCTCAGGAGAGTAAGCATAGTAAGTCTTCTTGCCCTTTTCTATTGAAAAAAGCGGTGGTTGTGCTATATATACATAGCCTTTTTCTATCAGAGGTCTCATATATCTGAAGAAAAATGTCAGTATCAAAGTCCTGATATGAGCTCCGTCGACGTCGGCATCGGACATAATTATTATCTTGTGATATCTTAGTTTGCTGTCGTCAAATTCAGATCCTATACCACAACCAAAAGCTGTAATCATATTTTTTATAGTATCCGATTGTAAAGCCTTATCCAATCTTGCCTTTTCGACGTTTAATATCTTACCTCTAAGTGGAAGTATTGCTTGATTTTGTGAGTTTCTGCCTTCTTTTGCAGAGCCTCCGGCAGAGTCCCCTTCGACTATGAATATCTCAGATTTAGAAGGATCTTTTTCTCTACAATCTGCAAGTTTACCCGGAAGTGATGTACTTTCAAGTATGCCCTTTCTCCTTGTGAGATCCCTTGCTCTTTTTGCAGCCTGTCTGGCTCTTTGAGAACGCATGCACTTTTCCATTATTATCCTTGCTGTTGCAGGATTTTCTTCAAGGAAGGTAGCTACCTGATCCACTGTTATCTGCTCAACAGAAGATCTCATCTGAGGATTTCCAAGTTTTGTCTTGGTTTGACCTTCGTATTGAGGTTCAGGGAGTTTTACCGAGATTATAGCTGTAAGTCCCTCTCTTATATCCTCCCCTGTAAAGTTCTCGTCCTTTTCCTTGAGCATATTATTTTTTCTTGCATAGTCATTTACAACCCTTGTAAGAGCTGATTTAAAACCTATAAGGTGCATACCTCCTTCTACCGTATTGATATTATTGGCAAAGGAGTATATATTTTCCACATAGGCGTCAGTGTACTGCATTGCAATTTCTATATCATAGCTGAATTCTTCATCTAATTTGTTAAAGTATATTACTTCTGTCAAAGCCTCTCTATTTTTATTAAGAGCCTTGACATATTCTATAATTCCACCCTCGTAGTGGTATTTTCTTGTAACTTTTTCTATAGTTCTATTATCTTCGAGAGTGATAGATATACCCTTGTTCAAAAAGGCCAGCTCTCTTAATCTATGCTCCAAGACTTCAAAACTGTATACAGTTTCTTCAAATACAGTTTCATCAGGTAGGAAGCTGATACATGTTCCTCTTTCTTCCATGGGACAATCTCCCACAACATGCACATCAGATACAGGATTCCCCTTTTCAAACTCCTGTTTATATATTTTTCCGTCTTTTTTTACCACTGCCGTAAGTGATTTGGAAAGAGCATTTACAACTGAAACCCCTACACCATGCAGACCTCCTGATACCTTGTATCCCCCTGCACCAAACTTTCCTCCGGCGTGCAATACTGTAAGCACCGTTTCAAGTGTAGACTTTCCTGTCTTAGGATGGACTTCTACAGGTATCCCTCTACCGTCATCTATTACAGTGATGCCGTTGTTTACATCAATAGACACATAGATATTTTTACAAAATCCGGCAAGAGCCTCATCTATAGCATTGTCTACGACTTCATAAACGAGGTGATGCAGTCCTTTGCTTCCTGTAGAGCCTATATACATACCCGGTCTTTTCCTTACAGGCTCCAGACCTTCCAGTACCTGTATCTGCTCGGCACCATATTCAGAATTAACTTTTTCTTCCATATTTATCTCCTTGTTATAAAAATACATCAATACTATGATGTTAAGTATCCCTATAATCCGTCTTTTCTTGCCTTATATTAAAACTTGTTCTAATAATACTAAACTTAAATTTCTTATTATTTTTTACTTACTCTGGAATCTTACATCTATCTTAGTAATATTTTTGCCTTTAGATGTAAAATTTTAACCTATAACCTATGCATTATATCATAAAATAAGAAAATTTACCATCAGTTTTTTTAATTTAAAACTAAGGGTAAATTTTTCAATTTTAAGTCTATTTTATTATTTAATTTAGTATTTTTTAATAAATTAAATAATAAAATATTTATATTTATCTTTTAATCTCTTAATCTTAACATATACAAGATTTGCTCTATTTTTTTATTCTTACCATAATGTATTTCTATATAATATTTGCTAAATTATTATTATTTGCACTATATTAAATTGATTTTCTTTTTTATAAACTTATATTATTATAACTATATTCTTTGCAATAATCCAATATAAAAAAATCTAATATAAAAACTCATATTTTCTCATATAATATAAAACTATGTCTTACAGGTAAGTCTTCTGATTTTAAAATCTTAGTTCTATATTTATCTTCATCAAAATAAGGAAAGTATTTATCGCCATCGTAGTCATAATTTATCTTTGTGACATAGATTCTATCGGCTATATCTATACTTTGCTCATAAATACTCTCACCACCTATTATAAATATCTCCTTAGGCTGTATTTTAGTCATAGTATTAGAATTTATATTTTCTATATCTTTATATTTCATAAGACTTTGGGCAGTATATATATCATCTTGTGAAGATTGTGCATGATTTATTTCTTGCTTTATTCTATTATTGCTTTTTATTTTATTATTATAGCATATCTTATTTTCTTTTATTCCTTTATTTTCTTCAAAAACTTCACTGACATATATTTCATCTCCTAAAGATTGACTTAGATTAAATTCTTGTTCTTTTTTAATTTTATCTTCTTCATAGGATGAATTACTATTATTTTTCTTAATATCTTGTTCTAATTTATTATTTGTTATCATAGTCTTAGCAATGAATATTGCTTCTTCCAAAGACTTAGCAAGATATAAATTTTCTTCTCTTTGTTCATTTGACTTTTCATCTCTTCTTGAAATGACTATATTAATTCTGCCCGGGAGTGTCCTGCCTATACTTTCATAAGTCCTTCTTCCCATTACTATAATATTTCCCATAGTGAGATTTTTAAAAAATTCCAAATCTCCTTTTATATCCCAAGGCATCTTATTATCTTTTCCTATTACTCTATTATTAGAATATGCAACTACTATTGATATCATATCTACTAACTGCTTCATTTCTTCGCTTTAAATCGCTAATTGTCTTACTGATTTTATATTTACTTATATTATATTGGATTTTATTTACTACTAATATTTGTTAGTTTAATATATTTTAAAAAAATGATATTATCTTACATATTATACTATTTCAATTAAATACTCAAGTGATATTTAAAAATATTACTTAGACAATAATATTAATTTATTTTTCATAATACTAAAAAAGTGGAACTCATTTCCACTTTTTTATTAATGCTATATAAAAACATCTATAGGAGAACAATATTCAACTCAACTTTTCAATATAAAAATTTCTTTAAAAAAATTGAAACTTGAGTATATTTTTAAAATAAACATTATAACTGATAAAATTTTTTGAATGTTTTTATTTTTGATAAATATGAAAATTCTAATAAATAATATTAAGAAAATTATGTGTAAAGTAATATATCAAAAAATCAATTTATGTCTAAATTCCAGCTAAAACATCTATAATTTAGTTGGAGGTTTAAGATATTAAATATAAAAATTAAGCATACTTAATAAATTTAAAGATATTTAGATGATTTAATAATTTGCATCATCTTGTATAATATTCATATTTTCTATATTTTTTCTAATCTCTAGCATTTTTTTATCTATTTCGCTTATTGAATCAGCACATTCTTTAAGTCTATTAATTATCTGTGGCGCTTCATCCATTGATTTTTTATATTTCATCTTATGTTCAAGTGACGCCCAAAAGTCCATAGCAATAGTTCTTATCTGTAGCTCAATAGGTATGAGCTCTTTGACATCATGAAGATAGATAGGCACCTTAATTATCATGTGGTAAGAAGAATAGCCGTTAGGCTTTGGTTTTTTTATATAGTCTTTTATTTCTACTACTTCTACATCGTCCTGTGATGCAAGTACATCTGCAATACCATATATATCATCAGCAAAACTGCATACAACCCTTATACCTGCAATGTCATAGAGATTTTCTTTTATAGATTTTACAGATATATCAAGATTTCTTCGTCTTAATTTTTGAGCAATACTTGCAGGTTTTTTTAGTCTGCTCTTTACAAATTCTATAGGATTTCTGCTGTTTTTTAGTGATAATTCGTCATTTAATATTTCAAGTTTCGTCCTTACAGTTCTTATTGCTGATTTGTAATGCAGCATCAAATCCTTGAATTCACTTAGATTCTCTAATATTCCTTCTGAATCCAAAGACATAATTGTCAACAACTTTTCATCATATACTTGCACTTCATCCTCCCAATGATTTATAGTGATAATTGTAAAAATTACTAATTATTTAATTTTTCAATATATTATATTTAAAATTCTGATAATATTTGAATATCTTGGTAAAAAGTTATAGTATCATTAATACTATATTGAATATCATACCATATTTATAAAAACTAATTAAAAACAAAAATCTTTTACAGTATTTCTTATGTATTTTCAATATCTCACATAATATTATACCACTTTTAAAACAAAAAATAAAGACATTAAAAAATGTCTTTTGAAGATTTTATCCTACTTTAAATATGATTTTTAGGATAAATAAAAACATGCTCGTTACCTCTAAAAGTACAGATGTAATCAGAAATACCGAAGACATAAAGTTGAAACTCACCTATACTCCCCCCTCATAGTCGATGTATAGAAAAAACAAAGGTAAATATATCATATATTTACTAAAAAATTATATATTAATAAGTCAATTAACTGCATTGACTGTTGTATAACAAGAATTTACTACAGTTAAACTAACTTTATATACAAAATTAGGTATCATAATAATAAATTAATCGGAAATTTTTTATTCATATTCTTAGGCATAAATATATTGTATTCACATACCATATCCACTAATGATAAGGGCCATGTTGTACAATATATGTATAGCTATTTAATGATTTGCTTATATTAACACTTAGTCTTGTAATATTATACCACAATAGTATTAATTTTAAAAGCAAAATTTTTAATTTCTTAGGACTTTTGTATTATTTTATTATTTGATACTGCTTAGTATTATTTTATAAAACTAATCTAGTATACTTGAAATATCGGAATATTTTAAGAAATATTAATATCATTTTATAAAAATATATATGTTGATATTAATTTTTATATTACTAATAAAATAGACCTATTTTTTTACATATTTAAAGCTTGATAAATTTAATAAACAATAGTAGAATAATTTAATTCATTCAAGGTATAAATCAAAGAAGATTTAAATTTGTACTTAAGCTTTTTTAAATGATATATTATCTTTACGATAGGTGATTTTGAGAAATTTTTCCTATATATGACTTTATTTAGTATAAGATAATACAGCTATAAATTAGGAGGTAATAATGAAATTAGTAATGATAAGACACGGTCAAAGTCAATGGAACCTTGAAAACAGATTTACAGGTTGGAAGGATGTAGATTTATCCAATCAAGGTGTTGAAGAGGCAAAAAAAGCCGGTGAAGATTTGAAAAAAGACGGCTTTGTATTTGATATTGCCTACACATCTTACCAAAAGAGAGCTATTAAGACTCTAAACATCGTACTTGAAGAAATAGATGAACTTTACATCCCTGTAGTTAAATCATGGAGACTTAACGAGAGACATTATGGAGCATTGCAAGGGCTAAACAAGTCTGAAACTGCCAAAAAATACGGCGACGAACAGGTGCATATCTGGAGAAGAAGCTTTGACGTACCTCCTCCAGCACTTGATGATGATGACGAGAGAAATGTAAGATTCGACGCAAAGTACAAGGACCTTGATCCAAAGGATATGCCTAAGGGAGAAAGCCTTAAGGACACTATAAACAGAGTTATGCCTTTTTGGGAAAGTGACATATCAAAGTCTATAAAGAGCGGAAAAAATGTGATAATAGCAGCTCATGGTAATTCACTTAGAGCCCTTATCAAATATCTCCTTGAAATAGACAATGAAAAAATCTTAGATTTGAATTTACCTACAGGTGTTCCTTTGATATTTGAAATTGATGAAAACTTAAAGATTACAAAGGCTCCTGAGTTATTCTAAAATCTTAGCTTCAAAATATAAAGTCAAAAAATAGAATTATTCATAATTCTATTGAATTTTAGTATTAATACAAAAAAGCAACCGTATAGTGTCGGTTGCTTTTTTGCTTTACATTTTATATTTTTTGTATAGTTCTACTTAATAAATACTATTATCTATTTAATCATGGATAATTATTATCAATAATTTTAAAAAATAGTTTATGATTCATGACTTGACTATAAATACAGTGAAAATTTTTTATTAGATTTTAGCATAAGTCTTATTTAATACTAAAAACTCATTAAAAAGCCATGTAATTACATCTCAACAAAGCTATTGAAAATTCATATAATCTATAACATCTTTTTAAAATAGATATTTAGTATTATAAACGGTGATTAGTATAAGATATAAATCCTATGATTATATCTTAAACTTAGATATCATCTCACTCATCTCTTGTGCCATATCTGCAAGGTTTGCACTTGCTGAGGCTATCTCTTGTGATGAGGCTGTCTGCTTTTCTACTGTTGCTGATGACTCCTCAGCTGATGCTGCATTTTCTTGTGATAAGGCTGATAGATTTTCTATTATCTCTTGCAGTTTGTCTTTTGTACTTTCTAATT
>GL405246.1:2470279-2472003 GCA_000146855.1 [Eubacterium] yurii subsp. margaretiae ATCC 43715 | reverse complement strand
AATATAATTATTTATAATATTCTATATTATTTCAATTAAATAATCTATGAAGTATCTATATATTAAATATATAATTATTGTAATTTTATCAAATTTTATCATTCTTATAAGAAAAAACTGCATAATAAAAACTCTTAGATTGAAGACACAAAATAAGAGCTCTTATATTAAAAACTATAATAAATATGTTACAAGGGCTTGCAGTTCTATACCTCAAAACCTCTTCCAATTAATATACTCTTCACTTCATCTATACTCATATCTACAGCTTTACTTATTAAATCTAAACCAGCTCCATTTTTAAAGAAGTTTATCAATGTATCTATTTTTCCCTTTTCTTCACCTCTTTTTTCGCCTATCTTTTCTCCTTCTTTCCTTCCACGTTTTACTTCATCCTTTAAGAAACTTTCAAATGCCTCTTCTTGTGTTGTAAATGCTGTTATCATCTCTTGCACCTCCATCTTTCTGTAATCTAAGTATTCTTTTAATATCTCATCATTCATACATATCTCTATTGTATTTTTTACCGCTGTCTCTATATCCTTACATTCTTTCTTCTGTTTTGTATATATCTGTGTGAATAATATATACTGTCCTAAGATACTGCCCTTACTCCCTGTACATAGCACTCTTACCTTCATATCTATATCTGAGATTATGTCATTTTCTACCATGACATCTTTGAGATATAAATCATGGTCTTGCATCATCTTGTCTCCTGTATATACTACAAAGAGTTTTATCTTGGGTATTATCCTTGGCTTTGTATTGTAGAGTTCATTTAGGTTTTTGTTTTCGCTACTGTCTGTGATATAGTTTTTTAACGTCTCTGATAGATAAAACAGTATTCTTAAGACTATATTTGTAGTGTAGGTAGTTTGTGCTTCCATCAGTATTATTATTTCATCTTTTACCCTAAAACCAAGGTCATTATATATGCCTCTTAGTATTATATTTTGTATTGTTAATATTTCTATATCATCTTGACTTATTTCTCTATCATCATCTATTAGTGATTTGTATAGTTGTATTAATCTCATCTTATCTGAGAACAGGTCTATAAATAAACTGTCTTTTAGTGTGTAGTTTGGTTTATTTTTATTGGACATGACTTTCTCCTAAGTTAAATGAAATTAATAAATTTATCAAAACTACTATAAATATAAAATACCATTATTTATTACTTTAATATCATAATTTTATCTTTTTTATTATCTATTTTAGATATACTATCTAAATATATTTGCTATATATTAAATTTTCTGTGTAAAATTAAATGTATATCTCAATTTTAATTGGAATTTAGATATATATTATTTTTTAATATATTTTTTGATGCACAATTTTCTGAATAGATATTCTTTTATATAAATATCTAATTTTAACTATCTTTATATACTAATTATAGCTTTATTACTTAGCTTTGTAAAGTTACAAAAAAGCAACCGCTTTTATACGGTTGCCTTCTTTTCTTTGCTTAACATTTATGAAACTATTAATGTTACATTATCTAACTAACTCTAATATATCATTACTAATCTTATAACTATATCTTAAACTTAGATATCATCTCACTCATCTCTTGTGCCATATCTGCCAGGTTTGCACTTGCTGATGCTATCTCTTGTGATGAGGCTGTCTGTTTTTCTACTGTTGCTGATGACTCCTCAGCTGAGGCTGCATTTTCTTGCGATAAGGCTGATAGATCTTCTATTATCTCTTGC
>GL405246.1:2466611-2467969 GCA_000146855.1 [Eubacterium] yurii subsp. margaretiae ATCC 43715 | reverse complement strand
CAGGTGATTTTTCACTTAGTGTCATATCATAGTTTGCCATTGTTTGTATACATTCACTTAATCTTACTATCGGTGTTGCAACTGATTTTGAAACAAAAATTATAATAATAACTGTTAAAACGATAAAAATAATTCCTAATATAGATGTAGTTGCTATAAGATGATTAAGTGATTCCATTAACTCACTTGCAGGTACTTCCATGTATAATATCCAATTTGTACCTTCAACATTAGATTTTGATATTACTGTATTTGTCTTATCTATCTTTATATTAAACATCTCTTCTTTTCCTGAGATGATTTGTTGTGACAGAGAAGAAAGTGCTCCGCCTTCTACTGTATTTATATTGTCATTTGCAGTATATTTTGAATTTGAGATAAACTGACCATCTGCAGTAATTAGAGATGCCTTACCTGTTTTAAAGAATTTTATATCCTTTACGTTTTCATCAACCTTACTTATAGACATATCCATAGCAACAGTACCTACTATCTGACCACCTTTTCTTATAGGTGCCGAAACTGTTACTACCAAGCTATTATCTTTTTTATTTACATAAGGTTTTGACATAAATGTATTGCCTGATTCCACAGCACCCTTATACCACTCTCTTGTTGTAGGATCGTAGTCAGCACTTGGTACCCATCCGGAACTGCTTATTAATTTCTTATTATTATAAGCTACATAAAAGTCCAACTCTTTATTATATTTTTCAAATAAATTGACTAAATTTTTATCTAAATCTTTATTACTTATATCATTGTCTGAAAGGTATTTTGCTAATGTATCTATGACTGATTTTTTCTCACTTATAAAAGTTTCAATATCTGACACATTTTTCTTAGTAAGATTTATCATACCGATATTACCTACATCAGTAACTATCATACTTGAAAATATTGAAAATACAATTATAAGTATTGCCACAATCAGGACTACAGGAATACCTAATAAAAATAACATCTTGTTTTTTAACTTCATTTTGAATCCTCCAAAATTTTTAATAACACAATAATTAATTGATAATACTGAAAAATATTTTATATTGTAAATTATTATCAATTATAGTAAACCATAGAAAAGCAGCCGTATAATAACGGTTGCTTTTTTAGGTTTAAATCATTGTATTATTTTTGTACTACTTTTTTTATCTCATCGATATTCAATACAATCTTGTGATTATATCTTAAACTTAGATATCATCTCACTCATCTCTTGTGCCATATCTGCCAGGTTTGCACTTGCTGATGCTATCTCTTGTGATGAGGCTGTCTGTTTTTCTACTGTTGCTGATGATTCCTCAGCTGATGCTGCATTTTCTTGTGATAAGGCTGATAGATTTTCTATTATCTCTTGC
>GL405246.1:2431836-2465656 GCA_000146855.1 [Eubacterium] yurii subsp. margaretiae ATCC 43715 | reverse complement strand
ATGCTGACTTTTCACTTAGTGTCATATCATAGTTTGCCATTGTTTGTATACATTCACTTAGTTTGTTTATAGGTGTTGCTATTGATTTTGATATCAGTATTATGATTACTATAATTGCTATTATAAATATTATTCCTATTATAGAAGTTGTAAACAATAATTGATTTAGTGATTCAAGAACTTCACTTTTAAGTGCCTTAGTATATAATATCCAGCTTGAACCGCTTACTCCAAAGTTTGATATTATAGTATCTTTACCATCAATTTTAGTTTCAAAAATTTCTTGATTTTTATCAACTATTTTTTTCAACATATCTGAGTATATCCCACCATCTACAGTAGATAAATTATCATTTGCCGTATATTTTGAATTTGATATAAATGATCCGTCAGCTGTGATAAGTGATGCTTCACCTGTTTTTAGAAAATGTATGTCCTTTACCATCTTATCAACATCTTTTAACGATATGTCCATTACCACTATACCTATTATCTTGCCGTCTTTTTTTATAGGTCCACCAATTGATACTATTAAAGAACCGTCCTTATTATTTACATAAGGTGTTGACAAGTATGTGTCGCCTGATGCCATAACTCCTTTATACCAATCTCTTGTAGTATGATCGTAGTCAGGAGTTGGTACCCATCCTGAGCCGCTCACTATAGTCTTGTCTTCATAGGCTACGAAAAAATCAGATTCCTTATTGTATTTTTCATATAAGTTTATTAATTTCTTTTCCAATTCTTTAGGTTTTATATCACTGTCAGAAAGGTCTTTTGCCAATGTAGTTATAATTGATTTTTTTTCACTTACAAATGATTCTATATCAGATACATTTTTCTTTGTAAGATTATAAATAGTTTCATATCCTAAATTTGTCACTATCCTACTTGAAAATATTGAAAATACAATTATAAGTATCGCCACAAGCAGTACTACAGGTATACCTAATAAAAATAACATCTTGTTTTTTAACTTCATTTTGAATCCTCCAAAATTATTAATAACACATTAAATAGTTGATAATAGTGAAAAACAATTTATCTTATGATATATTGTCACCTTAATCAAAGTATAGGAAGATTAATTTTTTCCAAGAGATTGCAGATATACCAATAATACAGATATGTCAGACGGTGAAACACCCGATATCCTTGATGCCTGACCTATGTTTTCAGGTTTTATCGTCATGAGCTTTTGCCTTGCTTCGAGTCTTAGTCCTTTTATTTGCTCATAGTCTATAGCGGAAGAAAGTTTTTTATTTTCTAAATTTTTAAAATTTTCTACCTGTAACCTTTGTTTTTTGATATAGCCTTCATACTTTGATTCTATCTCACACCTTAGTTTTATCTCGTTGCTTATCTCGTCGTTACCAAATCCGTTTTCTTCAAGAAAGGCGTAAGTGACGTTTGGTCTTTTGAGTAATTCATAAAGTGATATTGATTGACTAAGTTCACTTTCACTTATCTCAGTTAGCTTTTCATTTATCTGTATCGGTTTTATTTTTTCATTTTTTAGTCTTTGTATCTCTTTTTCTATATTTTTATATTTTTTTATAAATTTATCATACCTTTCATCATCTACCAATCCCATATCTCGTCCTATTTGCGTCAATCTTTCATCCGCATTGTCCTGGCGAAGTAATAACCTGTACTCTGCTCTTGATGTCATTATACGATATGGCTCATTTGTTCCCTTAGTAACTAAATCATCAATAAGCACTCCTATATAGCTGTTGTCCCTTGTGAGTATCATCTCAGCTTTTCCCTGTATCTTGGCAGCCGCATTTATACCTGCCACTATACCTTGGGCTGCAGCCTCCTCATATCCGCTGGTAGAGTTCATCTGACCTGCAAAATACAGTCCGCTTATTTTCTTAGTTTCAAGTGTCATTTTTAACTGCATGGGATCTATACAGTCGTATTCGATGGCATAAGCAGGTCTCATCATCCTACAATTTTCAAGCCCTGCTACTGTACGATACATCTCAAGCTGCACTTCATAGGCGAGAGATGAAGAAAAGCCCTGTATATAGTATTCCTTGGTATCAAGTCCTTCCGGCTCTACAAAAAATTGGTGTGAGCTCTTATCCGCAAATCTTGTTACCTTATCTTCTATGGAAGGACAGTATCTTGCACCTGCAATGGCGTCCATGTCTCCACGAAATAGTGAAGAACGATTGAGATTTTCATTGATAATGCCGTGAGTTTTAAGATTAGTTCTTGTAAGATAGCAGTCTATCTGATTTTCTCCTATATATTCTCCCTCGTTTATAAAGGAAAAAGGAGTTATTTTTTCATCACCCTCTTGCAAGGTCATCTTAGTAAAATCTATGGAATCCTGATGTATCCTTGCAGGAGTACCTGTTTTGAACTTCCTCATTTCAATTCCGAGCTTTTCTATACTTTTGCTAAGCTCGTAAGCTCCTGTAAGACCTAATGGTCCTGACTTGAAATTTACTTCGCCTATATATACTTTGCTGTCAAGATATACGCCTGTTGCAATTATTACAGCCTTTGCTCCATATTTTGCTCCAAGCTTTGTTACAACTCCATCCACCTTGTCATCAGATGCCAAAATCTCAACAACTTCATCCATCTTTATGTCGAGATTTTTCTGATCTTCAAGCACCTTTTTCATATAGGCACGGTATTTGTCCTTGTCACATTGCACTCTTAGAGAATGTACTGCAGGTCCTTTGGAAGTGTTGAGCATTCTGCTTTGGATAAAGGTCTTGTCAGCTGATATGCCCATCTGTCCGCCAAGAGCGTCTATTTCTTTGACGAGATGTCCCTTACCTGTACCTCCTATTGACGGATTGCAAGGCAAATATCCTACAGATTCAAGCGAAAGAGTGATTATAAGCGTGTTAAGTCCCATTCTTGCAGCTGCAAGAGCACTCTCACAACCGGCATGTCCTGCACCTACAACTATTACATCATAATTACCTGCTTCAAATATCATATCTTCTCCTTATATTTATATTATTTAGTAAATACTCTTTTGATTAAATTACTTTTTCTTTATACAAGTTTCTACCTTATTAATAAACAGCAAAAAAATTCATATAAATTTATTTTGAATACAAATCTTTAAAAATTGTATAATATATCTTTATAAAATCTTATACTTACACAATTTTTAATTAAAAATTAAATAATAATTTTCATAATGATTTAGTAAATTTAACTTTGCTATTAAATTTTTTATTTCAATACTAATTCATAATACCATAAATTCTATTTTATATTAAAAAATTTCTAATTTTTATATATTTATTTATTCACAAATATCTACAAAAAAACTAAGACATAGCTTTCACACTATGTCTCAGCTTGATGAAAAATTGCTTGTATTATGTATTGCGGCTATGACGGTGACGATTATCTGTCGCATTATTCTAAGATATGCTACCCTGCGTTTACGTTCAGGCGCCGGGTACGAGGCTATATGTGAAAAGCGGATCTCTTTAGGTTCGCACCTAAAACGTGCCTCAATGGGTTTTTTCAGCAAAAAGAATCAAGGCGACCTTATATCCACAATTACTTCAGATGCGGCATTTCTTGAAATAGAAGGAATAGGAGTTATTGAAAAAGCAGCAACGGGAATCCCCTCTTTAATTATTGGTTTAATATTTCTGTTCTGTGTGGACTATAGGGTATTTATTTTCTCTGTACTCTTGTTGATGCCGGCTTGGTATGCATATAGGCACCTTGCCTCAACACAGGATAGATTAAATATAAATCGACAAAAACTCATCGGTACTGTGACTGAGGAAACAGTTGAATTTATCCATGGTATTCATATTTTGAAATCATGTCAAACAGAAAAGCAACATCAAACAAAAATCATGCGGATTTTTGAAAATCTTAGGGATGAATCTATTCGCAATGAACTTTCACATCTTTTTCCAATGTCCTTATTTCAGTTTTGGTTTCGAGCTATAACCGTCGGTACAATTTTCTTGGCAGGAATGTTTTTTCTTCTGAACGGCATTGATTTTATGCGATTGTTTTTACTAACTCTTTCATCTTTCGCCTTGTTTCAAGGAATAGAGGGAATGGGTATTTTCAGCATATTTGCAAAAATGACAGCTCAATCCTTGGAACGCATGGATATGATTGACAATATTCCTGTTATGTCCGATATTTCGGGAGAAGAGGAACTGAATCAATTTGATATTTCCTATGAGAATGTCAGCTTTGCTTATGACAGTACACCTGTTCTTAAGGGAATTTCTTTTAATGTTCCAGAAAAAACAACTACGGCATTGGTGGGATTATCCGGTAGCGGGAAAACAACCATTATTAACTTACTTGGAAGGTTTTGGGATGCTCAGCAGGGAAAAATAAAAATAGGCGGCAAGGAAATTCAAGATTTGTCTTATGAACATTTGTTACGCAATCTAAGTTTTGTATTTCAAGATGTTATGTTATTTCAGGTTTCTATTTTGAACAATATTAGAATAGGGAAGCTATCGGCATGCTTTGGTGAAGTCGTTGAAGTGGCAAAAAAAGCCGGATGCCACGATTTTATTATAGAGCTTCCCGACGGATACGATACTGTACCGGGAGAAGGCGGTTCAACTCTTTCCGGCGGAGAAAAGCAAAGAATTGCAATTGCCAGAGCTTTAATAAAAGATGCTCCGATAGTACTTTTAGACGAGGTAACTGCAAATATAGATGTAGAAAACGAAGTAAAAATACAATCGGCATTACAGGATGCAGATCAGATTCTTGTTATTGAAGACGGTAGCATCAGTCAAAAAGGAACACATAATGAATTGATGAAGCAAATAGGATTGTATAAAAAACTTTGGGATATGCAATATCAAACAGAAAAATGGAAAATATAAGTTTTTACAAAGGAGAAAGCCACTTATGCAAAAGGACAATGCACAAGTTATATATGACCGCCGTTTTTATCTTGCCTGAATAAAGGAGCGGAGGCTTAAAATCAATCATAGCATATGAAAACACGGCGGTATCAAAGGAGGTATCGCCGTGTTCATTCTTCGTTATCTTAAAATCTTGTTAAAAGGGATATATTCTATTTCAGGGTTTCCGTGCCTTTACGGATGACCGCTTAAATCACATCCATATAGTTATCTTTTCATGTCCGATCCCGGCTGCCCTGCGCAGTCTGGATTTTTTGTACCTGCAAAAACTTTTTTCTGAAAATATTTGCTTTTCTTTGGCAGTTTTCAACTCTGCGTTGTTGGGGGTTTACGAAAGGGAAAATTCTACCCGCTTTCGCGGCTGCGAAAGGAGGTGAATACCATGAATGAACCTGAAATAACCGAATGGCAGATACGCTGCGCATTTAACGGCTTCTGCAAGCGGACATTGAAAAATGAAAGTATCAATGCCCATAAGGAACTTAGGAAGCGGCAGGCACACGAAATTAACTTTTCCGACCTGACACCGAAAGAGGAACACCAACTTTATACTTGTGAAGATTTCTTTGCTGGAGATAAAGAAGAACAGACCTTTTTCGCAGGTGGAAAGGAATTGAGTGCAAAGCTTATTGCTGACGCAATCCACAGCTTGCCGGAAGAAAAACGCAAAGCTGTCCTGCTCTACTACTTCTTTGATATGAGTGATGCGGAAATTGCAGAACTCTATCAGATTCCGAGAAGCACGGTGCAGTATCGTAGAACCCGCTCATTTGAGCTTTTAAAACGCTATTTGTAGGAACACGCTTAATGACTACCACCACTGGTAAAACAACCGATGATGAACGCGGCTTGTTGCCTTATCCGGCAATCATATCCGCAACCAAAGGATAGCCGCAGGCAATGAATATTGTCATGCAGCATTACGCAGGCTATATCGCACACCTTTCTATGAGAAAGCTCCGTGATGAGCGGGGAAACACCTATTATGGCATAGATTAGGATATACGAGATCGCCTTCGCTCAAAGCTCATGCAGGCTGTCCTTATGTTCAAGATTTAAGAATAGTCGTCTGCGTTTCCCTTTCCGCAGATAAGGCAGTCTTGAACCTGTTCTTTGACAAATATACCCGCAAGATAACGGCGGCGTATCATAGGGCAAACCGGACACTTTCCTTTTGTGCCTTAGCTGTGCGGAGAATACGCCATGACACCTCTTTACACGGAAGCCGAGCGAAAGATATTCTACCGCAAAGCAAGCGTAGCACCTTGCAAGCCATGACAGCACAAAATACATAATGATACTCCCTTACAGCCACAGTCCGAGCGTTAAAAGCGTCGCAGGCAATGGGTAGGGCTGCATGAGAACCATGCAGGGGTGAGATTCCTGTGAGGCTAATGCTTACAGCCATCCGGTAATGCCTTTCTTAAATATAAATATCAGAACTTTTACTATACCTATTTTGAGAAAGGGGGCGATGAGATGAATCAAACGGATGTCCCTATCTGGGAGAAATATACCCTTACCATAGAAGAAGCGGCAAAGTATTTTCGCATCGGAGAAAATAAGCTGCGAAAGTTAGTCGAAGAAAATCCTACTGCAAATTGGGTGATATTAAACGGCAACGTATTCAGATTAAGCGCAATCAGCTTGAAAAAATGATCGATACGGTTGACACAATCTAATGGAGATCGGGCCTTGATGATAGTATAATAGGTATAGCATATCAAGCTCTTTCCGTCTTGGAAAGGAGCATAAAATGTCAGAAAAAAGACGGGAGATATGCTTAAAAATATACAGATACTTTTGGAAAACCGCAGTTTGTGTACGCATGGAAATTAGTTCCTACGAATAAGACACCAAAAGGAAAACGCGAGGATAAATCTCTGCGTGAAAAAGTCAAAGGGATACAAAAAGACTTTGATGACGAGATTGACCTCGTTGGAAAGAAAATGACCGTATACCAGCTTTACGAAAAGCACATACGAAATCATGCAAATGTAAGGCATGGTACAAAACAAGGTCGAAAGCAGCTCATGAGAATACTTGAGATAAATACCATCGGAGCATACAGCATTGAGAATGTGAGAATGTCCGATGCAAAGGAATGGGCTTTACGAATGAAAGGAAAAGGTTATTCTTTCAAAACAATCAGCAACTATAAGCGTTCTCTAAAGGCAGCTTTTTACACCACTATTCAGTATGACTGTATCAGGAAAAATCCCTTTGACTTTCATATCAACACTGTCATTGAGGATGACACCGAACCGAAGATACCTCTTTCGCCTACGCAGGAAGACAGTTTACTTGCTTTTGTGAAAAGCGATAAGGTCTATTACAAATATTATGACGAGCTTATCATTTTGCTTGGAACAGGGCTTCGGATTTCCGAGTTCTGCGGTTTGACGGACCGAGATATTGGTTTTGAGAATCGGACAATCAATATAGATCATCAGCTTCAATACTCCGGTAAAAAGTCATACCGCATTGAAACACCGAAAACGGATAACGGCATTCGCAAAATTCCAATGAGCGACCGTGTACTTGAAGCCTTACAGAGAGTGCTGCAAAACCGAAAGAATAGTAATTTTACCGTTGACGGTTACACAGGCTTTCTCTTTCTCACAAGCAACGGGACACCAAAAGTGTGTAATGGCTATGTCATTATGTTTAGCAGGCTGGTAGAAAAGTACAACCAAAACCATGGGGAAGCTTTGCCGGTGGTAACAACGCCCCATACCTTGCGGCACACATTCTGCACCAACATGGCAAATGCGGGAATGAATCCAAAAGCCTTATAGTATCTTATGGGACACGCCAACATTACAATGACCCTGAACTATTACGCACACGCCACCTTTGACAGCGCACAAGCGGAATTTTTCAGACTGGCGGCTTAAAGGGAAAGAGATGTTTTAGTACTTCTTTACTACCTTTCAAAGCAAAAACACAAGCAGATTTAAGAAATATGTGAGTATCTCCCGATACACAAAATACTGGAAATACCTGAAACAACAGGCTATACCGGATATAAGAACTTTTGAAAAGATAGTTAAAAATCATATTAGAGTTTATATTAAACTTTTAGAATGTATCGGAATACGGAGTATAGATTATTGATTTCAAATTGGAATGTCGGGTTTTGAAAAGACTCAATTTGGAATTTGTGATTGTGCTTAGAATTACGATTTAGATTTGCGGTTTTGTGATTGTGCTTGGAATTACGATTTTAGATGTGCGGTTTTGAGCTTTAGATTTCAATTTGAAATCAAACTCATAAATCAGAACATATATATAACAAAAAGAATTTCGGGTCCGAGAATAAGTATATAATTATTGATTTTGAAAAGAAATAAAGGGAATCAATATTTTTAGCTTCTATAATGTTAGTTAATCGAAAAACTTTGGTTGAAAAAATTAGAATAACTGTTACAATGATTATAATAATAATCTGTTTTTTGATTATAATATAACAAAAGTTGGAGGCGAAATGATTAAATTTTTGAAACGCAAGGATATTGAAATTTCGGTGAAACGCTACTTGGTTGATGCAATGGGACACATGGCATTGGGACTTTTTTCTTCGTTGTTGATTGGAACGATTCTCAATACGATCGGGTCGAAGTTCGGTTTGACTTTTTTGACCGAGGTGCTTTGGCCCATCAGTCGGGACATGACCGGAGCGGCGATTGGCGTGGCGGTTGCTTATGCGCTTAAAGCACCGCCTTTGGTTTTGTTCTCATCGGTGGTCACCGGTGCAGCCGGCAATGCGGTGGGCGGACCGGCGGGAGCTTTTTTGTCGGTCTTGGTTGCGACGGAATGCGGGAAGTTGGTTTCCAAAGAAACGAAGGTGGATATTTTGGTTACACCGGCGGTTACGGTTTTTGTAGGTGTATTTATCGGAACGACGATTGGACCGTATATTGCAAAAGCCATGAATGCGCTCGGAAGTTTTATTATGTATGCGACGACTTTGCAACCTTTTTTAATGGGAATTATTTTGTCGGTGGTCATGGGAATGGTATTGACTTTGCCAATCAGCTCGGCGGCTCTTTCAATGATGCTGTCGCTCGGCGGTTTGGCTGGCGGTGCGGCAACGGCGGGTTGTGCGGCGCAGATGGTCGGCTTTGCGGTGATGAGTTATAAAGAGAACGGATGGGGCGGATTGGTTGCGCAAGGCTTGGGGACTTCGATGCTCCAAGTACCGAACATTGTGCGCAACTGGAAAATTTGGATTCCGCCGACTATGGCATCGGTTATTACGGGGCCGCTCTCGACATTGGTGTTCAAAATGCAAAATACGCCAATCGGTTCGGGAATGGGAACGAGCGGTTTCGTGGGTCAGTTCGGCACTTATCAGGCGATGAGCGAGGCGGGAGTTGCATCGAGCACAATTTTTTTATACATTGCCATTTTGCATTTTATTCTACCAGCGATTTTGACTTTGTTTTTTGCGAATATCCTGCGAAAAATGGGTTGGATTAAGAGCAGTGATTTGAAATTGGATTTGGGCTAATCTAAAAAATTGGGTGGTTGTGTGCTATATAATAGGAAGAAACGCATGCAAAAAAAATGGCAAACTCGTAAAGAGTTAGCCATTTCAGAGAGAAGACAAACTAAATTTTCAACACACGAAAATTTGAGGTTGTCTTCTTTTTTGTGATTTTTTCGTAGTCTGTGAGCAGATCGGATCTAAAATCGCAAAAAACAAAGGACTATTCCTCTGCTTTTCTGCCCATAATGCCATTTTTTTGAGATTCATGGCAGCATAAGTAAGCAAAGCTTTCATTTGCATTTTCGCTTTGCCTCGATAGGTGGTATATCGAAAACCGTGTTTCTCTTTCGCATCCGCAAATACTCATTCGATCGTCTCAGAGCGTTTGGCGTAATACGCTTTCCCTTTGCCGGAGTGGCGGATGTCTTCGGATATCTCAAGATATTCTGACCAAATGTGTTTAAAGGTGGTCTTAAAGCGTTGATTCCCGCTAAAACATTTTGTCCGCTGAGGACAAGAGGCACATATGGATTCTTTTCCTCGAAATTCTTTGTAACCCTCTCGGGTTGTGGTTACATAGGAAAGAATTTGATTCTGGGGACATAGCACACAATCGTAGTATTCATCGTAATAGAAGTCTTTTGTTGGAAAAAATCCTTTTTTCCCCATGGGTCGTTTGTAGGGTAGGATCGGGATATTGGTATCGTCTAATATTTTTTTGCAGATTGGGGCTGTTTTGTAGCCTGCGTCCATGACGAAGTATTTTGCCTGAGGATAGGATCGGGTCAGTTGTTCATACAGAGGAAGGAAAGCTACGCTGTCATGGGTGTTTGCCGGGGTCGTTTGTGCTTTTAGAATAAAACCGTTTTGATCACATACGTTATGGACAGTGTATGCGAATTGTTTTTCATGTTCGCCTTTATGGAACAGATCACACTCCGGATCGGTGGTGCTTTTTGTAACCGTTCGCTCTTTCTTCGTCGAAGTCTGTTCCCTTAGTGCTTTTTTCCGTGTACCTCTCGATCACAATTGATTTCTTGTTCCAAGTCGTTTTGATATGCTTTTCATTCGATTTCCAACGTTTCTTTGGTGAATTTTTTCTTGTTGGCAGCTGCTTTTACGTGAGTGGAGTCGATGAACACAACTTTGGGATCGACAAAGCCTTTTTTAATGGCTTGCGCCAAGATATGATCAAAGATCTGTTCGAAGATGTCGGTATCTTTGAATCGTCGGACATAGTTTTTTCCAAAAGTTGTAAAATGTGGAATCGGTTCATACAAACCATAACCTAAAAACCAGCGGTAAGCGACGTTGACTTCAATTTCGCGTATCGTCTGACGCATACTTCGGATCCCAAAAAGATATTGAATCAATACGATTTTAAATAGGACGACCGGATCGACCGAAGGTCTGCCGTTATCCTTACAGTACAAAGGTTCTACCAGCGGATAAATAAACCCAAAGTCGATGACGCGATCTACTTTTCTTAGAATATGATTTTTAGGAACCAAGTCTTCCAGACAACTAAGCTCTACTTTTCTTCGATTATCGATGGGGGTTAAACTAAGCATTTCCAATCACTCTCCTTTGTTTTATTATATCATTTTTTGGGAAAAATTTCGATTGGAAATGGTATTTTTTGATACAAAAATAGGGCTTTCGCCCTACCTTTGTCTACAGTCTGAGACATAGCTTTCACACTATGTCTTTTACATCTAAATATTAAGCTTTTCAATTATCTCAAAATCATCAGCGTTGTAAAGCGTGATGACCTTGTCTTCAAGTATGGCAAAGGATGGAGCATAGTCCCTCGGTCTTGACGGAGAGCCGGGATTTAATATGATGAGATTGTCCTTTTTCTCCAATTTTTTGACATGTGTATGACCGTAGACAAGGATGTCGCATTTATTTTCCCTTGCTTCTTTTTCATAAGATGTCATAGATTTTATAAATCCATGAGTTGCAAATATCCTTATATTGTCAAAGCTGAAAATACGCTCATACTCACTTACATCCTTGCCCATCAGCCTCATACCGTCAAAATAATCAGTATTTCCCCTTACAAAATATATATTATCAAGTGTTGAGATATAGTCACTGATAAAGCATGAATGTGCCACACCGTAGGGCAATACGTCCCCTGTGTGTATTATTGCATCATATCCTTTAGCAAACTTAACTATATTTTTGAGTGCGTCCTCATCTCCGTGCGTATCGCTTACAAATACTATCTTCATATCTATTTTTTTATCCTTACAGGCAATATTACATGTATATAATTTTCGTCACTTTCAGATGTTATCTTACAAGGGCTTAGAGAATTAGTTATCTTCATTGTGATATACTCATCATCCACATTTTTGAGTATGTCAAGTAAAAATTCGCAGTTAAAGGCAATCTCAAAATTTTCACCCTCAAGCTTTATATCTACTATCTCATTGGCATTTCCCACCTGATCGTTTCTTGAAGTTATATTCATCATAAAATCTTTTGATTCCAACTTTATCAACTTATTATTTGAAAGTAGTGACACCCTATCTATAGCTGATTTCAAGTCACTTGACCTTACAGTCACTGTAGATTTCTCATTTCTTGGTATTATTGACTCATAATCTATGAAATTTCCTGTAACCAAGTTACTTGTAATTATAGTATCATCTATTATTACGCAGATATGCTTGTCATCAAAGGCGAACTTTATAAATTCCACTCCATCTTCTATAGTCTTTGCAATATCTGTCAATATACTTCCGTTTATAATCAGATTTTTCTCGTCAAAAGATATGTCTTCAAATTCCTTTTCCATAATAACAAATCTGAAATTATCTACAGAAAACATAGTGAATTTATTTTTATCTATTTTGAAGAAATGGCACATGTATATCTGATTGGGATCATTGCTTGATATGGCGTAATTTGTCTTTAATATCATATTTTTAAAATCATCGGCTTCTATTTTTACAAAAAATCTCTCATCTATATATGCCGGCATAGGGAAGTCTTCGCATCTAATATACTTGATGTTGAATTTTGAATTTTGACATCTTACTTCTATCAGGTCATTTTCATCAATAGATGTGAAATGTATGGTATCATTAGGAAGTTTACGCACTATATCAGATATTATCTTGGCATCTATTACTATCTTGCCTTCTTCATATACTTCACATGGAATAGAAGTCTGTATACCCACCTCCATATTGTTGGTAGTAAGCAGTAGATTGCCTTCTTCTATTTCAAAATATATTCCCTTTAATATTTCCATAGTATTTTTCGTAGCTACCGCCTTTTGAACAACTGATATAGCCTTTGAAAGATCTCTTTGATTTACCTTGAATTTCATATCTACCTCTTGAGTTAAAAATTTTATATAATGTAATTTATAAAATATACCAAACTTAAAATCATGTATAATTATAATATTGTACATTCTTAAAGTCAATTGAATAATTAAAAACAAATTACAATGATGTTTATAATGTCTTATTAATAGGATACAACTATTATAAAATAAACAATACAAATCCACCTTAATTAGTATAGTAGTATATTTATAGTATGTTTTATTTAAATTCTATTAGAATTGATTCTTTTTATAATTATTTTAAATAATAAGTTTTATAGTATCAATATATAACTATTTCATTTATAAATAGCCTTATTAATTCAATCTTATATCATTGTTTATTTTAATAAATATAATTGCAAGTTTTTTGTATTTTTGCTTTTATATATAAAAAAATATAAATATTTTAGTAGTATTAGTAGTAGGGGTTGTGGATTTGTTGATAAGTATGAAAAAGCCCTGTAATATTACTAAAAATTTTTTGTATAATACTGTGGATAAGTCCTTAATTATCTGTGTAAAAAAAGCAACTTGTCCACAAAAAAACGGCTATACTTGTATTTTCATACAAAATAGCCATTTTGTAATTATTCGCCCTTTATCTTCTTTATTAATTTTTCAACTATCATATCCATGTTTTCTTTCTTGCTCTGTATATCTTCTTCTACTTTTTTACAGGCGTGTATAACTGTAGTGTGATCTCTGTTTCCAAATTCTTCACCTATCTTGCTAAGTGACATATCCATAAGCTCTTTGCAGAGATACATTGCAATTTGTCTTGGATAGGCGATGTTCTTTGTCTTCTTTTTAGAAGAAAAATCATCGTATTTGATGCTGAACTCTCTGGCTACAACTTCTTTGATATAGTCTGAGCTTAGTTGTCTGTCACTGTTTTTGTCGAACAAGTCATTTAAGACTTCATTGGCAAGTTCAAATGAAATAGGTCTTTTCATCAGATTTGAGTAAGCACATACCTTGTTTAGGGCACCTTCGAGCTCTCTTATATTGGCTTTTATATTCTTAGCTATGAGATTAAGCACGTCCCTCGGTACATCTTTTCTATCTGTCTCACATTTTTTCTCAAGTATTGCTACCCTGGTTTCAAAATCCGGTGGTTGTATGTCTATAGTAAGTCCCATGCCGAACCTTGAACGTAGCCTGTCTTCAAGTGTAGTTAATTCCTTTGGAGGTCTGTCACTCGATAGTATTATCTGCTTGTTGGCACTGTACAGCTCGTTAAATGTATGGAAGAGCTCTTCTTGAGTAGTATCTTTGTCAGCAAAAAACTGTACGTCATCTATCAATATAGCATCAAGCTCCCTGTATTTATCTCTGAAATCTTGAGTCTTTCTATTTTGAAGAGAGTAGATAAAGTCGTTTGTAAAAGTTTCAGAAGAGATGTAAGATACCTTGTAATTAGGATTTTTTTCTTTTATTCTATTGGATATGGCATGCATAAGATGTGTCTTACCAAGACCTACACCGCCGTACAAAAATAAAGGATTGTAGGCATCTTTTGGGGTTTCAAAAGCAGGATTTTCAGCTACCGCAATACAGGCTGCATAGGCAAGATTGTTTGAAGTACCGGTTACAAAGGCATCGAATGTATACTTTGTATACTTGTTTTCCCTCTGATAATTATCCTTTACTATCTTTTGCACCTCATTATCGTGAAGTATCAGTTTTATAGTAATATCTCCTAAATTTAGCTTATTTCTAGCGATATCATGTATCTTATCCAATTCCTTAGATAGATTTTCTCTTATAAATTCGTTGCTGCACTTTAGAAATATAGTATTGTCGAAAAATTCATAAAAATCAGTGGCATTATTTCCGAAAAAAGTATTGTAAAAACTTGGATTTATATTCTCTTTATAAGTATTTAGAATACTTTTCCATATCATAAGACCGTCCATAGATTTGACCTCTTTAATAAAATTTGTGGATAAATATATCGAAAATAGTGGATAAAGAAATGTTAAAAAAAATTATACACAGAATTAACATAAAAATATCCACAAAAAGAAATTGTAATTACAATACTGAAGTGGATAAACTCACATAAAATAATAAAGTATCCACAGTGTTATCAACATTTTGTGGATAAGTATATAAAATAATCCACTATCTGTGGATAAATTTACACAAATATATTAGCAAATTTAATTTAAAATTTCAAGTTCAAAAAAATTAAGACTCGCCTAAAAACTTGAATTACATAAAATTTTTTATATAAAAAACACAATATGTAGTAATAAAATCACCTGTGGATAACTATATTTTGAATTTTTTAAAAAAAGAAAAATTTTTTAAAAAAAATTTGACAAAACTGTATATAAACTTTATAATATCTCTGTTATGATTAAGAAGTAATCAAAAAGGGTGTATTTTATACTTATTTTGGTATTTGACTTGGATTAAAGTCTTATTTTATTGTTATGCACCCGTAGGTAAGAAAATAAAAATATAGTATTGAAAGGCGGTGCAACGATGAGCAAGAGAACTTACCAACCTAAGAAAAGACAAAGAAAAAGAGAACATGGATTCAGAAAAAGAATGAGTACTCCGGGAGGAAAAAGGGTACTGAAAAATAGAAGAGCTAAAGGTAGAAAAAAACTTACAGCTTAGTTTTAAAGAGCCACTTTAAACTCATTAAGGTGGCTTATTATCTATCTTTTTACTTTTTTAAGCTTATTTATTTTTCAGTTATTTCATATCCAAAGGATATGTCACAAATTTTTTATCATAATTTTATGACCTTATAGTATGTTATTTTAAGTATATTTACTTAATATTTAAGAAAACCTACTATATAATGGTGTAAATTGTTAAAAGATGAATAAGTAAGTATAGAAAATTTCTTATAAGACTGCAACATTATCATCCATAAGATGTAGATTATGCTTTTTGTGGAGATTAATGACCACATTTTTTATTGAAATATAAGCAATATTTGAGGCTTTTTATGACTTTTGAAATGATAAAAAAAGACAAACAATTCAGGTATATCTACAGTAGGGGCAAATCATTTGCAAATAAAAAGCTGGTTGTCTACTACATAAAAAACAGTGATGAAAAACTTAAGATAGGAATAAGTATTTCTAAAAAAGTAGGTAAAGCGGTAGTAAGAAACAGGCTTAGAAGACTGATAAAGGAAAATATCAGATTAAGTACTAATATTAAGACAGGTTACAGTATGATTTTTTTGGCAAGAGTCGGAGCTGACGATCTAGATTTTCAGACGATGAGAAGCTCCATTAATCACTTACTCAAGAGATGTGATTTGACATAGTATTAAAAGGAAAATTATATTTAAGGTTTTATTATGTCTAAGATTATAATAATAATGATTAAGTTTTATCAAAAATATATCTCTCCAATGAAGGTAAGACCTACTTGCAGATTTTATCCAACATGTTCTACTTACTGCTTACAAGCGTATCAAAAATACGGTTTTTTCAAGGGGACAGGTCTTTCGATATGGAGAGTTTTGAGGTGCAATCCGTTTTGTAAGGGCGGATATGATCCGTTAAAATAAAGGGTACAGTTAATATCAGGAGGAGAATTTTTGAGTCAAATATCTTATTTTTTTGGTCATATACTTGAGTTTTTCTATAATATGACCTCTAACTATGCACTATCAATAGTATTGTTTACAATACTTACAAAGATAATATTATTACCTCTTACTATATCACAGATGCGTTCGATGAGTGCTATGAAACTCATTCAACCTGAGATAGACAAGATTAATAAGAAGTATAAAAATGACAGACAAAAACAAAGTGAGCTTTTGTCAAAGCTATACAAAGACAATAATATCAATCCGGCTGCGGGATGTCTGCCACTTCTTATACAACTTCCAATACTTACAGCGATGTACTCTGTTATCAGAGAGCCGATAAAGTATGTATTTGCAAATAACGAGGCATTGTACAAGACTGCAGATATAGGATTTTTCTGGGTAAAGCATCTTACAGATGTCGATAAGATAAATGTCGGAGGCATGGATTTGCCTTTCATTTTGCCGGTTATGTCGGCGATTTTCACCTATTTACAACTAAAAATGTCTACTGCAAGATCGTCATCTGACAACGAAATGGCTCAAGGTATGAGTAAGAATATGTCGGTAATGATGCCGATAATGATGCTTATATGGGGTGTGATGTTCCCTGCCGGTCTTATGCTTTACTGGGTGACAGGTACTATAGTACAGATTATCCAACAGTATTTCATAGGAAAGTATGAAGAGAAGATAATGCTTGAGAAAAAGGGAAATTCAGGTCAAACAACTAAGACGCAGGTAAAAAAACAAAACAATACAACTGCAAAAAAAGACGATAAGAAATAGTTGAAGTACTCTTAAAATTATGATGTGTATAAAGGAGAAAAAAGTGGACTATATACAAATATCAGCTAAGACAAGAAGCGAAGCTATAGAAAAAGCAAAGGAAAAGTTTGGTGTAGGAGAAGAAAATCTGGATATTAAGGTAGTTGATGAAGGAAGCAGAGGATTTTTGGGAATAGGTGCCAAAGATTATGTAATCAATGTCAAAAAGATAGTTAAAAAAGATGAAGTTATAAGAGATTTTCTAAAGAAGATTTACGATTGTCTAGATGTAAAAATAGATGTAAGAGTAGAAGAAGAGGAAGATACTGTAAGAGTATTTGTAACTGGTGAAGGTGCTTCGATATTGATTGGAAGACACGGCGAGTCTCTTGATGGACTACAAACTATAGTAAATATTTATCTTACAAAGGAAACTGACGAGCACAAGAGATTGATACTTGACATAGAAGGATATAGGGAAAAAAGAGAGGCTTCTTTGGTAGCCTATGCTAAGAAAATGGCTCAAAAGGTAATATATAGCAGAAGATCAATAAAGCTGGATCCTATGAATCCTTACGAGAGAAGAATAGTGCATTTCGCATTGCAAGATAACAATAGGGTAACTTCTTTCTCAGAAGGGGAAGAGCCTAATAGAAGAATAGTATTGGCATTGAAGAAGAACAACAACTACAAAAATTCTTATTCAAACAGAAAAAAATACCAATAAGGAGATAAATTCTTATACTGAAATTTAGTAGATATAGAAACATCTCAATTATTTAAAGATTTATTCGAAATTTTAAGATTTAGAACAAAATTACATTAATGTATAATTTTGATTTATAAAGGCATAATTTAATATGTTAATTACAAAGTGCAATCTAACAGGTTGCACTTTTTTTCAATCTCATATATTTTTTTTTAAGATTATGTGATATAATTTTAAATACTTTTTTAAAATACAAAGTATGAAGATATAAATTTAGAATTGAAATTTAAATATATATAAACAGAAATTTAATATAATAGATTAGATAATAAAAGCATTAAAATATAATAAAAATTACGGAGGAAAAAAATGCAATACTTTAGAATTAGAACCTTTCCTTTTGATGAAAATGTATATATATTCTACGACGAGCAAAGCAGTGACGCATGTATCATAGATCCGGGTGGAAGCTTTGAAAAGATAAGAGATTTTATAAATAAGAAAAAACTAAATGTCAAATCAGTAATCTTAACTCATGGTCATGCAGATCATATAGGTGCCTTACAGGAAGTCTTAGACGAATATCCGGGTATAGAGCTGATAGCAAGCAAGAGGGAAAAAAAGATACTCAACTCTCCGGCCTATAATCTTACAGTCAATTTCGGAATGAAAAATAACAGCTTTGAGGCTACGAGATATGTCGAAGATGGAGACACATATCAAATAGGAGGAAAGACTCTTAAGTTTTTAGTAACTCCGGGTCATACCTCAGGCTCTATGTGTATATTTGACGGAGAGATCATGTTTACTGGAGATACCTTATTCGAGGGCTCCATAGGTCGTACGGATTTGCCAAGCGGTTCATATCAGGAGATGGAAAATTCTCTAAGGAGACTGTCATTAATGGATGGGAATATCATCATCTTACCCGGCCATGGAGATCAAAGTACCATAGCTCAGGAGAAAAGACATAATCCTTTCCTAAGGAATATATAATGATAATAGTAAGTGACAATAAAAAATACAACATAGAACTCAAAGAACTTGGAGATATGCTCTTTGCCAAAAAAATCGAAGTTAGGGTGATTGACCAAGAGCAATATTTAGAGCTTAGCGATTTTTCCAATCAAGATATAATAAGGCTTGAAAAGGTTGGAGAAAAGGTAAGACTAAGCCTTAGCAAAAGTGATGTTCTATATGAAGATGAGATAGATATAGATTTCAAGGAAAAACTAATATATAAAAAACTGCTCTGTAAGGCAATATGCAAAAACTATGAAAATATCTCTCCAAAATGGGGTATATTGACAGGAATAAGACCTGTAAAAATAGTAAATGATTTGAAAAAAGAGGGCTTAAAAAATCAGCTGATTGATGATATACTAAGGGAAAAATACATGATTTCAGCTGAAAAATCTGCTCTGATAAGAGGCATATCCGACATACAGGAGGAGATAATATCAAGGCTTGACAAGAAGATAAGCCTATATATTTCCATTCCCTTTTGCCCAAGCAGGTGCAACTACTGTTCATTCTTCTCAATGGACATAAACAAGGGCAAAAAATTCGTAGATGACTATCTTAAAAACTTGGAAATAGAGATAAGACATACATTGTCAATGCAGTATTTCAAGGATAAGAAAATAAGCTCTATCTATGTAGGGGGAGGTACTCCATCATCACTTGACTATGATGAGTTAAGAAGATTTTTCAAGATAATAAAGGATAACTTCAATATTGATGACATAGATGAATTTACATTTGAGGCAGGAAGAGTAGATACCTTGGATGAGGAAAAATTGAGGATAATTTTTCAAAACAAGGTCAGCAGAATATCTATAAATCCACAGACAATGAACGACATTACCTTTGGAAGAATAGGCAGAAATCACAATTCCAAAGATGTAAGAGAGATATTTACCCTTGCAAGACAGATAGGCTTTGACAATATAAATATGGATCTTATAATGGGGCTTACAGGTGAAAGCATAGATGATATGAGGTATTCTGTAGATGAGATAGTAAAGCTGGATCCGGAAAGTATAACTGTTCACTGCCTTGCAGTAAAGAGGGCATCTGATATAAATACTAAGAAAATAAAGACAGACAACTTGCAAATATCTGATCTAATGCAGGAAATAAACGAAAAATTACAGACAAAGGGCTATGAGCCGTATTATCTTTACAGACAGAAAAATATGCTCGAAAACGGCGAAAACATAGGCTATTGTAAAAAGGAAAGATACGGACTTTACAATGTGGCTATGATGGATGAGATACAGACTATAATAGGATTTGGAGCAGGCTCCTCGACTAAGATTTTGGATGAAAAGACAAATTTGATAAGCAGGGTGCCTAATTATAAGGATGTAATTTTATATAATAATAATATAAATGAAATGTTAAAAAGAAAGGAAGTGTTATTATGAAGGCATTGCAAAGAGTAACAGGAACACAGGATTTATTCCCTGAAGATCTTGCAAAGATTGACTATGTGACAGGGGTATTCAAAGAAGTATGCAAGGTCTTTGACTACAAGGAGTACGAGACACCTACATTTGAGTACACAAGTCTTTTTACGAGGGGTATAGGTGATACTACTGACATAGTAAACAAGGAGATGTTTACCTTTGTACCGAGGGGAGACAGTCAAAAGGACAGTATCACTCTAAAACCTGAGGGTACAGCGTCAATTGTAAGGCTTTACAACCAACATAATTTGCAAAGCAAGAAACCTCCGCTCAAACTTTTTTACATTACACCTTGTTTTAGAAACGAGAGAAATCAAAAGGGAAGATTCAAAGAATTCCACCAATTCGGTACGGAAATCTTAGGCTCGGATGCTGCAAGCACAGATGCAGAGATAATCACCCTTGCCTATAGATTCTTTGAAAGACTCGGCATCATGGATAATATCACACTTGAGATAAACTCTGTAGGAGGATTTGAGTCGAGAAAGGCATATAACGAAAAATTAAGGGACTTTTTAAAGGAAGACTACGATAATTTATGTGAGACTTGCAAGGAAAGATACGATAAGAACCCTATGAGAATAATAGATTGCAAGGAAGAGAGCTGCAACAAGATAACTAAGGATGCTCCTTTGATGATAGATAATATATCTCAAGAGGAAAAAGAACATTTTGAAAAGGTAAAGCGTCTTTTGGATGCTGCAGATGTAAAATATGTAGTAAATCCAAATATCGTAAGAGGTTTGGACTACTATACAAAGACTGCCTTTGAATTCGTATCTCACAACATAGGCTCTCAGGCTACAGTATGTGGTGGCGGAAGATATGACGGGCTTGTCAAGGAGCTTGGAGGAGCAGATATCAGCGGAGTTGGATTTGGACTTGGTATAGAGCGTCTGATAATGACACTTGATGAGCTGGGCAAGATGCCGGAGTTTAAGGTGGAATATGACCTTTATATCGCATCGCTTGGGGAAGAGGCTGATGTCAAATCTTTTGAAATAGTTGATAATCTAAGAAAAAAAGGCATAGTTTGCGACAAGGATCACGTCCAAAAATCACTCAAGGCACAGATGAAGTATGCAGACGACAAAAATGCTCACTATACTCTAATGCTTGGAGAAAATGAATTAGAATCAGGCAAGGCTATTCTCAAGGACATGACTTCATCTACTCAAACAGAGGTGAAGCTTGATAATTTTGAAGAAGAATTTTTAAAAATCTTGAAAAAATAAAAGTTTAAGAGGAAGTAATAATGAGTTTTGAACACAAGATACTCAAGGGTATAGCAAAGACAAGACACGATGTATTTACCAAGATAATGAAGTTTTTCTCACTGTCAGCAAATGCAGGAGTGATATTTTTTGTCTTATCTCTATTTATGATATTAAGCGGAAAGTACAAGAAAATTGGATATGCATGCATTGCAACTGTGCTTACACATTCCTTTATATGTAATGTCATACTAAAGCCAATAATAAGAAGGATGAGACCTTTTGACAGATATCAGGACATCATAGTCTTGCTGGATAAACTGCCAAAGGACTACTCTTTTCCTTCGGGGCATACAGGAGCATCTTTTGCCTTTGCTACAACTGTATTTTTGTACGACAAGAGGCTGGGAGTCCTCGCCTATGTACTTGCACTTTGCATAGCTTACTCTAGGATGTATCTTGGTGTTCACTACCCTACAGATATAATAGGTGGAGCCGTATTGGGAAGTAGTATAGCCATATTGATGTTTTACTTTTTCCCTTTGGATAAGATACTTTCTATATTTAAATTATAAAAAATATAGGTATAAAAATATAGTTTAAAATAAAAGCCAAATGCTTTTAATATAAAAAAACAGGGTATCATAAATCAGTCGATAAATGGATAAAATTTTGTATTAATTTTTTTGGAGGTTTTCATGGAATACTATTCTACCATCAAGATACATGATAATTTGTACTATGTTGGGGTAAATGACAGACATACACATTTTTTTGAAAATATGTGGCCACTTGAAAAGGGAGTAAGCTACAATTCATTTTTGATGACAGGAGAAAAGAACATACTTATAGACTCCGTACAAGCTGACAGATATGAGATGTATATAAGCAAGATAAAATCTGTAATAGGTTACGGTAAGATAGACTATCTTATCATCAACCATATGGAGCCTGACCACTCAAGCTCTATAGAGCTTTTATTGCAAGCATTTCCGGAGATGAAATTAGTAGGTAATGCCAAGACTGAAGATTTTGTAAAAGCATTTTACAAGATAGATACTAAGGATCTTTTCATAACTGTAAAAGACGGCGAAAAGATAAAGCTTGGAGAAGAAGAGCTGACTTTTTACACTACACCGATGGTGCACTGGCCTGAATCAATGGTGACATATCACGAAAAAACTCAAACCTTGTTTTCTCAAGACGCATTTGGAGGTTTCGGCACGTTAAACGGTGGAATATTTGACGATGAAGTGGAATGGAGAGAACATGAGTATGAAACGAGAAGATATTTTACCAACATAGTAGGTAAGTTTTCAACTCAAATACAGGGAGTATTGAAAAAACTCTCAGGTCTTAAAATCAAGACCATATGTCCTGTACATGGTCTGGTATGGAGAAAAGAACCACAAAAAATAGTACAGTTTTATGATTCACTGTCAAAATTCGAGGTCAAAGAAGGAGTAGTCATAGCCTACGGTACTATGTACGGAAATACTGAAAAGATGGCTGATATAATGGCAAATACTCTTTCCAAAAACGGAATTAAAGACGTGCTTGTGTATGACGTGTCAAAGACGCATATATCTCATATACTTGCAAATATATGGATAAACAAAGGCTTACTCCTTGGAAGCTGTGCTTATAACAATGGACTTTATCCTGTAATGGAGCAGACACTCAATATATTATATACAAATAAACTTAAAAACCACGTTCTTGGAATTTTCGGAACTTACGGCTGGAGCGGTGGAGGAGTAAAGACACTTTCAGAACTTCCAAAGACAAACCCATCTTATGATTTCATAGAAGAAACAGTAGAGGTCAAATGCTCACCTTCATATGGAGATGTACAAAGATGTATAGCTCTTGCAGACGAGATGACAAGAAGAATAAGAGCCAATAATTAATTGATACAAAAAAATAAATAGTATAAACGCAAAAAAACACCACTTTCGAAGTGGTGTTTTCCATTATATAAAACTTAAAGGGGATAAAACTATGAATTTCAATTTTGTAATCAAATTCCACATAACTATCTCACAATTAAAAATCTATCACAAATCACTTAACTTATGCTTAAAGATTTGTTGAATATATTAAAATCCCCTAAAAATTCCTATTTCTCTTGGTAGATATTTGAAGAACTTGAGTTGTTTTTTGACTTTTCAGCCTGTTTTTTTAATCTTTCAGCTAAATCTTTTTCATATATATCAGAATATACAAAGTCAAAGACATATAAGCTCTTCATCTTTTGATTAAAATTAGTCCCACTACCTACATAGATGGCTATATCCATGTAGTAAAAAGGAATTTTCTTCTTATCAAAGTATTTTTTTGATTCCAGTACGACCTTTGCCATAGTCTTATAGCTTACATCATCAGTGTAGACTGATATGCTAAGGTTACCAGAGTTCTTGGCAAGGGCTGCTATGTCGTACTTCTTATCTACTGTAAGACTTCTAGGGTTTATCTGATGTGGCGAGGCTTCATCATTTTCAAATTTCTTTACAAAACTTCCTGTCACAAAAAAGTCTTTTTTATCAAAAGGTAAGCTATGGTCAATAGAATCCCTTACCATCTTATTGTATTCCTTATCCAGTCTTGCCAAAGTAGAATATCCATTTTGTACATAGTAAGACCTGTCTTCCAGTAATTTGCCTGACTTGTTAAAGAACAGCATAAATTGGGTGTCAATACTCTTTTTTGACTGCACCTTCGTCTTATAATTACGTAACTTATAGTCATAGCCGACAAAATCAATCTTCAGATTTTTATTTTTGTACGTCTCCAATATATATTTTTCAGCAGACTTTTTTATTCTAATCTTTACAAACGGATTGCCGTTAAAATCTTCGTATATGTGAAATAAGAAGAAGATGACCGCTATAAAAGCAGCTGTAAAGAGCATAAAAAAGAGCTTGTTATTCTCCTTCATTTCTCCCTCCGCTAAAAACATCACCTATGTACATATTATAGTACAAAAATCGAAATAAGTATATATAAAAAAGGAAAATATTTCAACTTTTTTTAAGGTAGTATAATTATACCTTAAATTTAGAAAAAGTAAACCATATTTTTTAAAATTAATATCCAATTCTTTAATACATATACCTAAAACAATGTAAATAAGCAAAAGTTAAAAGAATAATTATTAATACAGGTATGAAGTTTATCTATATAAAATTATATAAAAAAATAAAAATATTTAAGAAATTTTAAAAATTTAATTTTATTTACAAAATTTTTTAAGCTTTAGTAAATTATTTTTTAAAAAGCTAAAATGTCAATCAAAGCTTCTTATGATTATTGTATAAATAATGATTTTTATATAATTAATTATATTGTAAAACTACAGTATCAATATTTTTATAATTATTATAAGCTAAATATTCTATACTTTTAATATATTGATTATTATATAAGTGATTTTAGCCTTAATTTAGAAGTTATTATAAATTAATTTTTGATACAATGTATATCGAATATTTTTAACAAAAAATTTAATTTATTGCAAAACATTTGGAAAAATATCTTTTTATTTTATAAACGGAAAGCTATATTAAATGTTGAAAAGCATTATATAATAATAAAATCAGACCTTTTATTCCAAATCTTCTATATCGAAATTAACTATATCCAAATATCTATTTATAATATTTTCATGAGGAGAAGTTTGATATTTTTCTTTGAAAAACTCTACAAATTTTTCTTCATCACTCTTGTCCAGCATATTTTCAGCTACTATTTGAATTGTGCCGATTTCCATTATAGGAGTGATTTGAATTATGTCCTTTTTATTTGATTTTATAAGCCTTATATCTTCGTTGGATATCAGTCTGTCAGTCTTGATATTTAGATAGACAAAAGACTCTTCATCTTTTTTATCTTCACTCATTTTTACTGCATCTTCTATTGAAGTAGCATTCCAAATTTCAATCTTCTTAAATATAGGTATCTCCACTTCATTTACATTTATATTCTTTTCATCGTCTATTGTTACATCGAGTATGACTTTTTTTTCTGTCTTAACTTCTGTCTTGTTATAATGTAGGGGAGAGCCGCTGTAATAAGCTCTTTTTTGTGTACCACCTATGACCTGATACTTATGCACATGACCTAAGGCGATATAGTCAGCAGTCTTAGCAAATGATGATGAGTCAACTATATAAGCACCGCCAAGAGAATAGCCAACTTTTTCATCAGAAACACTTGCTTTTATAGCAAAGAGATGAGCTATCATTATATTAAATTCATCTTTTTCAAAGTACTTTTCCTTTTCATATATCAAGGCTTCAAACTTTTCTTGAAAAGATTTTGACATATTTTCTTCTGTATCTGAAAGGTCAGCAAAAGATTCTCCAAGCCGGTTTTCACTTATATAAGGCAGAGCAAGTATGTTGGCAATTTTACCGTTTATCTCAACCTTTATAACACCTTTATTACAAGATATCACCCTTGTATTTTTATAATTTCCAACTTCAATCTCATCATCGTGACTTTCATATATTATTATGCCGTGAGACTTTGCCAATGACTTAGCACTTGCAAGTCTTTTGGGACTGTCGTGATTTCCTGCTATTATAACAGTTAGAGCTGAGGTATTTTCAGAGATATTGCTAAGAGTATTATAGAACAATGTCTCAGCGAGAGCAGATGGATTGGCAGTGTCGAATATATCTCCTGCTATTATTATTAAATCCGGATTTATTTTTTTAGCCTTTTCCACAAAAAAATCCAAGAATTTTGTTTGTTCTTCTATTCTTGAAAATCCGTCTAAAGACTTGCCTATATGCCAATCAGCAGTATGTAGTATACGCATGATATTCCTTCCTGTATTTATAAAAAATTATAATATTTATTAAAGTTAGTGAAATTTATTACTAAATTTTTAAAATTTTATTTTAAAATTTTATATTGAAAAAATCCAAACATTTAAGAATTAGTGTCCCATTTTTTTCAAAATAAAAAAATTAATATCTTTAAGTACATATTTTGTCCACAAGAAATTTAGTTGCCAATAAATGGTATTATTAAAAAATTGCTAAAAAGATTAAAAAATAAATTACAATTATTTGTTAATATTTCAATGTTATATTATAACAAAGTCATCACATAATGTAAAGAAAGTAAAATCAATTATAAATATGGAAAATTAGAATAAAAAATAAATCATTAAAAATATACAAATTATACTATATTTTTTTAGAAAACTATAGTATAATATGAAAAAAAGTAGTATAATATAAAAAAAATATAAAATGTGTAAAAAATATGTTATTTTCTTCCATAAAATTTATTAAAAAATTAATTTTTTATAGGTTTTAAGAATATAAATTTAATAATTGGGTATTGGAATTGTGCATAGTGTATGTTGTAATAAAACTATGATGGGTGGAGTTTTTTACACTATGTTTTGGAACAATACATACCTGCTGATATGGGTTTTGTGACCAGACACTTGCAGGATTTTACTTTATTATTCACAGATTTTATATGCTATTTTATTATTTGGTATTTTATATTCAGATAAAATAATTATACAAAAATATTTATGTCATTATTGAAATATTTAATTGAAATTATAAACTTCTTAAGGGGGCTTATTTATGAGGAAGTCAAGAGGTTTTACTCTTGTAGAATTGGTAACAGTTGTGGTTATAATTGGTATATTGCTGATGATGGTGGTACCTACAATGTCAGAAACTAGAGACGGTGTAAGTAAGAATCAGACAAATACAACTCACAAGATATTTGTAAATGCCATAGACTATTGGATTAAGGATAATATCAATCCTGCTCAAAGACCGGCGAATTTTTTCAGCAAGAATTCACAGGGGAAGAATGTACTTGATTATATTTCTGTAAAAGATGTGTTTGATAGTACAAACATATCCAAAGATAGCGGATCAGCTAATGGATACAAATTAAATACACCATTTGTTGCAGAGTATAGGCAAGTTGAGGTAAAGTTTGAAAGAGGAGTATTAAAGACTACATTTATGTTTTCAGAATCTGATGGTACTTTTTCTTCAAGGGGAGATAAGGCATCTCTTACTTATGGGATTTATGATATGGATGCCTCAGGAAATATAAAAGATTATAATACCTTGGTAAATAACAAATTTATAGTAGTTGGAAATTATGTGGAACTGAAATAATTACAAGGATGTCCGCTTTTGTAATAGAAGCGAAAGAAGGGATTATATGAAAATAAATGTTCAAAATAAAGAAATGACGAGGAAAAAACATAAGGGATTTCTCTTATTTATGGTTATTATCATCACTATAATAATGTTGTCTGTTATCTTAGCAGTTACACTATTAGCAAGAGCTCATTCCAATGATATAATAAATGATACTCAGAGAAGCAAGGCATATTATATAGCAAATGCAGGAGCCGAGATGACTTATGCTGCCTTGGTAGAAGATGTTACAGGCGGTAATGTACTAGGCAGAGGTGGTGTTGCAGGCGGTGGTTTTGACAAGCCAAAGGACAATATAATGACAAAAAGCAATGTTCAAATCAAGAACAAAGCCGGTCAAGTTCTAGGTTATGTGGATTTGTCCGTAGATTTAAGAAAATTGTCTGTACCTGTTGCAGGTGGTGGTACTGATATCAGATGGTATTTTAGGATATTATCAAAGGGTAAGCTTGACAAGAATGATAACCCTGATAAACCCAAAGATACACACTATGTGACTATGTTTATATTCTGTGACGATCCTACTGCAGGAAAGCTTTATGATGGTAATGTACAAAATCCTTAAGACCTTGATTTAAAGATATAAGACTAAAGAGATTTTTTAAAATTATAAAATAGATAACTAACTCAAATAAGACAAATAATGAAGGTGATTATATGAAGAAAAACAAAGGTTTCACCCTTATGGAGCTTATAGTAGCTATGGCTTTGCTCGTATTCGTATTTTTGTTCTCAGCGGCACTGTTTGACCAAGCTATACAAGGCACTCCTAAGCTTAGAAATACAATTGCTAAAAATTCGGATACCTTATCTGCAATGGAAGATGGTATTATAGATGTAAAAGAGGCATATATATATAACCAAAGAGCTGTTAAGAACCCAGCAGATAAACCGAAAAACTATGATAAGATAGATGGACTTAATACAACTACAGGACAACCTGAAAAGGGTGCACCTATAAATGTAGATGTTTCAGGTATATTTAATATAACACCGCCAAATGGTGGTGGAAGTGTATCAGTAAATACAATCAAAGGTTACTTTGTATCTATGGATTCAAAGACGAATACAATAGTATATAATAACCCGAATACTACTGACACTACTTTTACCTTTGTGAGTACAGGATATAAAGAATCCCCTACAGCATCAATTGATAATATGGCTATAGATCAAGGTGGAAGATTTTTTTACCTACCTAAGGCTGATGTACCGGGGGGAACACCAACAAGCATAAGAGTAGATTATAATATTAAACACGATGGTAATGAGTCTAAGTTACAATTATCCAGACTTAGATTTTTGGTTTCTCCTATAACTTTTAATAGTAATATATACTCTTATTTCCATGATGGATATAATAAGAACATATTCCCATTTACAGTTTCTCCTGATACATTTGGATTTATTGATAAGGAATATGATTCAAACTCTAAGAGCAGTATATCTGCAACTTATACAGTTCCTACCTATGCGAGTGATAAAGCAGGATATATCAATACTATAGATAGAGACTTTGCAGCAGAGGCAGTTACTTTTAATCTTAATGGTCGTACAGGGGCTAAGAACAGTACTTTTTCAAATCAAGATAAAAATAAACAAAATGTCATTCACTATATAGGTTTACCTTATGTAAAAAATCTTGATGTTCATATTGATCCGAACCTTGCAATAGCAAGAAGTAAAAGTGAGCAAAACAAATATTATTCCCTTTTTGATGTGGATAATAACACAGATACAAATTATGGGAATGCAATGACTCAAAAAGGAACTATATATGACTTTACATGGGGAAATAATGATGTAAGAAACTTCTTAGATATAGGAACGAGGGTATCAGGAGCTATAGTAGTTCCTAATGGATTTATGCAAGAGGTAGTTGTCAAAGATACTGAAGGTATTGATAAGAAGTTACCTGATATTACAAAACCTTATGGTAACACTTTGTACTATAAGATGATGAATGCTGCCAATTCTATTACTTTCCCTGCCGGTGGTGGTGGAGATAAAACTATATTTATAAAATTCAATGCTAGAAACTACTACGATAGATTTGGAAGTTCACAAAAATTCCCATATTCACTGCTTTCTTATAACTATGACTATAATACAGGAGACTTATTAGCTGGAGAAACTCAGGGATTCTTGCTTTTTGTTGACTCTGATGGTAAGATAAAGTCAGCTTTATTTAATAAGGCAGGTAATCCTATAATAAAAGAAGAAGGGAATATAAATGATACTAAACTTTATACTGATGAAAGTGGTCAATTTATCTTTGATTCTTTAGAGTATGACAAGAAGATAGGAACGAAGAGAGATGAAAGAGAAGATTTCAATATAATGGCTATAGATAAAAGAGGCGGTACAGTGTATGTACATCTTTTGTATAGGGATTCAGCAAAGCGTATAGCTACTAGAGCAAAAAAGATATTTACTTTTAATGATTCAGATATGAGTAAGGCATTTACTTTCGGTCAATCTGTAAAACTGCTTAAAAACAGCACAGGTGCAATAGATACAGTGCTTAACTCAAATGTAGAACCTGTACTTGAGATAGCAGATATACTTGCTTACTCTACTTCGTATACCGATAAAGATGTAGAAAATACTATGAATTATCTATACAGAAAATATCTTACTCTTAAAGAAAGAGGAGAAGATGGAAAATTTGACAGCTGGTATTTATCTAAGTACTAAAAGGAGAATAAAATGAATACAAAGAAAAAGGCATTTACGCTTGTCGAGTTACTTGCAGTAGTAGCTATATCTGCTATTTTGCTATTCATAGCTACAGACAGACTTATAGGTGACTCATTTAGGGCAAATGCCACATACAATCAGAGAGTGGATGTACAGACAGGAGTCAAGACATCTATGGATAATATCAAGAGTATACTCAAGAGATCTGTCCAAGTCCATCTTGTAGGTAAGGAAGTATATATGGAGGACATGAATCTTCAAAGATTGGACCACAAGTACAACTATATAGCATTTAGAAAAGATGATAAAGGCAATAGATTCCTTGCAAATATTGTATATGATAAGGCATCGAATAAATTTAATGTCCTTCCTCTTACAGCAGGTGACAAAAAGGATATAATGACAGGTGATAAGATAGATTATAACCTTGAGTTTTATAAAAATGATACTAATTACAGAAAAAAACTTGATAAAGATATGCTTAATATTACCATCACAGGTAAGTCATCAGCAAATGTAATGGGTAAACCTATTAATGATGAGTTTGAACTTAAGGAAGATATACAACTTCCTAACGTTAACCAAATCCTACTATCAAGGCACCTTCAAGGCGGTATAGATAAGATCACTGCTCTTGCTTATGACAATGGAGTAATTCAACCCGGAAAAAAAGGTTCAGGGGGTAAAGTTGGTTTTGTATTTGTAATTGACAGTTCTGCTTCAATGAAATTTACTATGGATAACTATTATCCTTTTAAAACAGGGCATGATAGATATCAATTAGGATATATATATCATTATAAAACAGACAAAAAAGGTAATAAACTTTATAGATATAAAAGTGACCATGTAAAACCTGAAGTATTTACTGAGGCAGATGTACAAAATAAAAACACTGCAATTGCTACAAGAAAGGTTATTCTTGGAGATGCAATGGTGAATACATTCTTACCAAGGGTTCATGACTTGGCTGTAACCAAAAATTTACAGATAGAAGCATATATGTTTGACTATAATCATGGTATTGCAGACTATTCTGGAACTTTAGGTGGACTTGAGGAAGCTGAGCACGCCATGGACAGTCCAAGTAATCATAGTGTTAAGTACTTTACAACTTTGGCTATGGCACAAAAAAGAAAATTTGGTCCTCTCAAGCTTGAAACTAGTGCAGGATTGGCACAAGCAAAAGACTTGGTAGTAAATAAGGCTAATATGAAACTTACTGTATCAGATCATACAGGGGAATATCCTGCTTATGGTCAATCTACTAATACTGGATTTGCTTTACTGACAGCCCTTGAGATATTACAACAGATGAAAGATCAGGGAGTAGAAAACAGATATATGATACTTCTGACTGACGGTGTACCAAGTGCGGTATCTATAATAAAAAATAACACAAGTTATACAGCTGATAGTAGACCTTTCTATAATAGTATAAATGGATATAAATTAGGAAGAAAATATGATTATAGTGGATCTATGGGATATATTAGGAGAGTTACTAATTCTACTAACGGTAATAATCCTAAGGATCTTTATAAAAAGGCATATCTTATAGGATTTTCTGGAGTAGCATCAGAAAAAGAGAAACTGGGTTTCCCTGTTGGTGGTAGTATACCACCAGATTCAATAAATGCCTATCTAAGACAGACAGGTAATGAAGTACAGACTTATGATGCTGATAATACTACTGCTCTTGATGAAGCACTCCAAGCTATAGTAACTGACATAGGAGTAAGTATGGGCGTATTTGATGGTCCTGATAAGATGAAATAAGAATCATAGTTATAATGGTATATTTACTGAAATAAGAATACTAAGTATAATAACTTATTCCTAAAAGCTTTATATTAAAGACTGTTAATACTAAAAATCGATTAAATAGTCCTAAAATATATTAAGGATAAGTTGTTGAAAACTATAAAAATAAGATTTCAATAAACCTAAATATATGACATTATAAACGGTGATTAGTATAAAGTTATTTTACAATAACTCATTTTAGTAATAAAAAAGTAGTAGGTGTATATCGTCTACTACTTTTTCTTTGATTTATACTATTATTAACACTAACACTAATCACTATTTATAATGTAAAGTATTTATGACTAATGACATTACAGTTTATCAATTATCAACAATCTTACGGTAATACAATTATATGGCTTTTAATAGATTTTTATTATAATACTAAAATCTAATAGAAAAATGGATATTATTTATTGACAAATTTGTTAAAATAGCATCATTATTAACTTATGCTTTCAGTTTTTTTCTCGAATTCTTTTGCCACATCTTCAAGTAAAGATGTGATAACAAGGTGCTGAGGACAGACTTTTTCACATTTCTTACATTTAATACAGTCTGATGCCTTGCCGTTATTGGAAGTAAGTACAGTATCATAGTAAAAGTCCTGATTCCAATCCTTATATACAGTCTTGGCATTGTAACATGAGAAGAGATTGGGTATGAGTATCTTCTGCGGACAGCCATCTACACAGTATTTACAGTCTGTACATGGAATTACATCCTTAGACTTCATCACCTTACATACATTTTCGATTGCATTTTTCTCTATTTCAGTAAGATGTTTAAAATCCTTCATATGTTTGATATTGTCGTTCATTTGATCAGATGTGCCCATGCCTGACAGTACCATTATCACATCGTCAAAGTCCGCTGCAAATCTCATAGCATAACTTGCATAGCTGTTTGAAGATATTTCATCAAAGTATTTTCCGGCATCTTCCGGTAAATTGGCAAGACTGCCACCTTTTATAGGCTCCATTATCACCATAGGCTTGCCGTGCTTTCTACAGACTTCCATATTTTTGCGACCTTGTACGGAGTTGTCCTCATAGTCGATGTAGTTGAGTTGGATTTGTACTAATTCTATCTGTGGATACTGGCTTAATATCTTGTCGAGTACATCTGCTGTGTCATGGAATGATATGCCGAAATGTCTTATCTTTCCTTCGTTTTTCAGCTCCAATGCAGTTTCATAGGCTCTGCACTTTTTAAAATGCTCAAAATTATCCTTGTTTTGTGCGTGCATCAGATAAAAGTCGAAGTAGTCTACTCCGCAAAGCTCAAGCTGGCTCTCAAAAAAAGGTCTTATATCTTCGTTGTTCTTAAAATATGGTTCGGTAAGTTTGTTCGTAAGCAGGTATTTATCTCTATCATACCTTGATGTTAGACATCTTTTTATAGCTTTTTCGCTTTCTCCTGATATATAGCCATGAGCTGTGTCAAAATAGTTGAATCCGTTTTGCAAAAATGCTTCTATCATCTTGATAAACTCTACATCATCCACTTTTTCACCATTCATGGGCAGTCTCATACATCCAAATCCAAACATGTTTTTTATCTCTTCAAACATTGATCTTTCCTCCTTTTCATAATTAAAAATCTTGATTTTAAATTATATTTTAATTAATACTAATCTCCATTT
>GL405246.1:2350427-2431777 GCA_000146855.1 [Eubacterium] yurii subsp. margaretiae ATCC 43715 | reverse complement strand
AAGTATTTATTATAGCTTAAAATATAGTATTATATTAATATTTCTTTAATCTAATAGATGAGATATTGAATATTTAATTGGAATTAGATAGAATTTTAAATAAAATTATAGTACTAAACTAAATTTAAACTATGGATTTTCCTCTAATTATACTCTTTAACTTATCTTTTGTTAATAGATTTTTGGTAAATAATTATTTATAAAATAATCTGTTATTCTATTAGATTTTAGTATAATACTAATCACCATTTATAATGTCACATATTTGAACTTTTTGAAATATATTTTTTTGTAGTTTTGGACAACTAATCTTTAATATATTTTAGGACTATTTAATTGGTTTTTAGTATAAGCATTTCAAAAATACAATATCCATAAATTAATTAAATATTTGGAAATAAATTCATACGATTATAACAGTTTGTATACAATTATGCAACTTTTCGCCATAAAAAATATAGCAGAGTAAATATGGTTTAATTAAGCTAAAAATTATGGTATAATCATAGAGATACCTATCTTTGAAATACGAATACTAAACTCTATTTAAACTATGGATTTTACACTTGTTATACTATTTAGCATATCTTTTGGCAATAACCTTTTGCTACTTCCATTTTTATAAAATAATTCCATTATTCTATTAGGTTTTAGTATAAACACATTAAAAAGTCAAACAAGATTAATTTTGGATATAAATATGAAAATAATAACAATAAAAAAATTTAACCTCAATCATAGGGAGATTTGACTACTTATGGAAAATAACTATACAATAGAAGAGCTTAACCTCACTGATATTGATGAGATTTGTGAGATTGAAAAAAGATGCTTTAGCGATGCGTGGAGCAGACAGAGTTTTATAGAAGAGTTTGAAAATGAAAACTCAGTGTTTCTTGTGATTAAAATAGACGACAGGATTGTATCTTACGGTGGATTTTGGTATATAGTGGATGATGCTCAGATTATGAATGTGGCTGTAGACATAGATTATAAGGGTATAAAAATATCGCATATTTTAATGGAAGAGATGATACAAAGAGCAAGGGAAAAGGGTATGGCTACTATGAGCCTTGAGGTGCGTGTTTCAAATGAAGTGGCGATAAATCTTTACAAGGGGCACGGCTTTGAGATTGTGGGAGTGAGAAAGCAGTATTATCAGGATAATAAAGAGGATGCCTATATAATGTATAAGTATTTTTAAGAAAAGTTTTTAGTTATCAAAAAACTATTGGAACAAATGTAGTCAAATAACTTGAAATTGAATAATTAATAGATATTAGTGAGGAATATTATGAACAATGACTATAATTTCTATCTGGAAAAAGAAGTATTAAGTGAGTTTACTGCTTAAATATTGGCAGATTTACAAGATATTTTATAAAAAACGACATAGATACTGATATTTGAAGAATTGTGCAAATTAAAGAGCTCTATCTATTCAAATAAAATACTAAAAATATATAATACTGAAATGATAGTTATTTACATATAAAATCATATTAATATTTTAAATATTATAAATCACCAACAATTAAAAGGAGGGCATATGAGAAAAAGGGCGTTTATCCTTGTCAATCTAATAGTTATAATGACTTTTTTGAATATGATAATCTTAACTGTCCTCGTCATCCGTGGTAAGGCTCTCAATTCATCAAAGTTGACTATATCAAATAAGGCAATGGAAATCTACAACAAGTCCAAGTCTGACATCATAGATAGTGAAATCTTAGGCATAGTAAAGACATCGTTAAAAAAGCTTGAATATGCAAAAGAGCTTGACGAAAAATCTCTGTATAATAAGATAAATGGAAGGTTCAGGTCAATAAGATTTGACAGTGATGCAAGTGTCAAAAACGACATGCGTATCCAAAAAATAGGAAATGCTGTAGAAAGCGGAAATAAGTTGAGCTTGAAACTAAGCTGGAAATACGACGACTATAAGCAAAATCAGATTTACTACGAGCTGATATTCCCACTGCTCTCCAAAGAAGACATAGAGGAGATAAGGAATAAGAACTCCGAAAATATCTACAATAAATACAAGGATGAGATAATTGCAAAAAAATACATCTATTAGCAGGTGAGATATGATAAGAAGAGGATTTACACTAATTGAAGTAATATGCACAGTAAGTCTGCTCATATTATTATATGCAGTCCTACTGAACAATTATAATTTTAGCTCCCTTGGCAGTTCTTATGAGACAGATACTGTGATTAGTGATATCAACTACATAAAATCTCTGTCTTACCAAGGTGATGATAAGGCGAAGATATTATTTGACATCTCAAAAAATTGCTATACTATAAAAAGTAGGGTGGATGACGAAGTGATAAGTCTTAAAAATATAAGGCTTGAAAGTTGTACAAATAATGAGTTGGCTTTTGCAAGAAGCGGATGGACAAAGGGCACTACTGTTAGCATAGTCTCACAGGGCAGGCACTACAGGCTGACAGTATCTGCAATAACAGGAAGGATAAAACTGAATGAAGATGAAAAAAGGATATACTCTCATTGAGGCTATATGTGCGTATTTTCTGGTAATATTGATTTTTGTCACGGTCTTTACTCTGTTTTCATTTTTGATAAACACATCTTCATATAGCAAGGCTGATGTGATAGCGGACTTTACTATGCAAAACCTCAAAGAAAAGATAAAGTACGAACTCTCAGGAGGAAATGTATCTTTTATAAAAGTAGATGAAGATGGCAAGTCATTGGAATACGAAAAATTTTACAAGATTGATGCAGGTGATGATGACTACATGGGTGGAAAAGGTCATAGACTATCAAAAAAAAAGATAAGATATATATCTAATGACAAGAAACTTGTAATGATTACTCAAAATAATATTTACAAAGAAAAGGAAAATCAAGCGGGATTTGACTATGTATACTCCAAAGAAGAGGCTACAAACATACTTGAAGAAGATGTCGATGACTTTGATGTTAGATATACTGATGATACTTTGGAATTTGTCCTAAGTCTTAAAAAGTTTAATGTAGATGAGAAAATCAGCTTTCACATACGAGGAGTAAAAAATAGAAGACTTATTTGACATATCCTTGTAACATCTGTAACTTATTGTTAAATATTGATAAATTCAAATTTTTTCTAATTCTAAAGTCAATTAGGATTATGAAAAACTAATTTTTACAATTTAAAATATATGAACATCATAAGATTAGTTAAAAAAGATTTTTCTAATGATTAAACTTTATTTTAAATATTATTTTTTTAAAAAGCTAAGAAAAATCACTTATTTCTAAATTTTAAAGGAGGCTTTTGCAATGAAAAAAAGATTTTGGCTCTTACTTGTTATACCAATGTTGCTCTTTGGAGTAATGAAGGTATTTGCAGTAAATGAGCCTATATCTGGGGATTATTTCGTATTTGATGACCAAAAGGAAATAGAGTTTTCAAAGGGAGATGCAAGGGAAATAGCCAAGGAAATAAAATTGCTAAGTGAAAGTGGTAAAGAATACGATGTTGTCGTAAATGTAAAAGGGGACAGAAAATTAGTCATTTCACCTATAGTAAAGGTAGCTGAAAAACTGAAAATTAAGAATCAATCCGGCTATACTGTAAAGAATTTTGAGGGAAATATCTATATCCAAGATGAAACTAATCTCCAAAGGATATCAAAATATCCGCCTTACGAGGGATATGTTACTATCGCTCAAGACTTATTATCCGAAGATAGAGATAGTTTAGCATCATCAAAGGAAGGATTTGAGTCCGGTAAATCTTTGGCAAAAAATGAAGAGACAGGAGATTATAGCAAGACTAATATCCAAACTGAAGGCATGGATGAGGCTGACATAGTTAAGACTGACGGTAAATACATCTATTATGCAAGAAATAAAAGCGTATCTATAGTAGATGCCAATCTCTCAAATTTTAAAATAGTATCTGAGATAAAAAATGAATCTTATAAGAAAAATATAATTGACATTTATCTTGATAACAAGCTATTGACAGTAATTTCAAAGGGACGTAAGAGTGATAGTGTGTTAGTTGAAAACTATGTAACTACAGTGGAAATTTATGATTTAAGTGATATTAAAAATCCTAAACTTTTAAAGACAAATGAAATCAACGGCTCTTATTTAGAGTCAAGGAAAAAAGGAAATATAATATATTTTGTTACAAGCGACTATATCGATGTAGAATACAGATATTCACCAGATAAAGATACTAAAAATGACAATACAAAGCGTCAAAAAAAGCTGAAAATAGACTCTACAGGTATAGATTATTCTAAGGTTATATATCTACCTTTTACACCTTCTATAATGCTTACAAATATCAGCAGTATAACACAACTTGGTGAAGGAGCTACAGATAATCTAATCTATATGGGAAATCAGGGCTCTATCTATATGTCAAATGACAATTTATATATGTTAAGTCTAAGATACAGCTATTCTAAGGGTAATGAAGATGAAAAGACTGAAATCAAGAAATTTGCCATAGAAAACGGAAAATTCAGGTATATAGGCAAAAATAGTGTAGAAGGTAGTGTTAAAAATCAGTTTTCAATGAATGAGGAAAATGGAGTATTCTTTGTAGCTCATACTAAAAACACATTTAGAAGAGATGAAAAAAGAGAAAATATCATCACTTCTTTTGATAAAAATATGAAGAAAATATCATCACTTGGTGGTCTTGCACCAAGCGAAAAAATCTACTCTACAAGATTTATGCAGGGCAGGGCATATATGGTAACTTTTAAGGATATTGTTAATATCGATCCGCTTTTTGTAATAGATATTAAAGATCCAAGCGAAATGAAGGCATTGGGATATCTGAAAATACCGGGATACAGCAACTATTTGCATCCATTTAAGACAGGATATCTTATAGGTTTTGGACATAATACTCAACAAAATAAAAATGGAAATACAGTAAATGACGGATATAAAATCTCACTTTTCGACGTGAGAGACTTTGCCAATCCAAAAGAGGTAGATGTGCTTAACATAGGAGCAAAAGGTTCATATTCATCTATAGGCAGCGATCACAAGGCACTTATGTTTGACAATAAGAGAGATATATTTGCAATACCTGTATATGCTACAAAGCTAACTAGGATGGTAAGTCAAGGCAGACAATATGATAGATGGGTAGGAGAGTTTGATGGAGCATTTGTAATCAAGGTATCTGAAAAAGGCTTTGACACAAAGGGGAAAGTTGCACACTATACAGAAAAGGAAATTGTTGAGATGAAAAAAAGCTACTACTACGACTTTGACTATAATAAGAAGATACAAAGATGTATACAGATAGGAGACAATCTCTACACATTATCAAAAAACATGGTAAAGGTAAATAATATAAATTCATTAGAAGAAATAAAATCAATAGAACTTGATTAGTTATAGCGGGAATTTTAGTATAATATATCTTTACTCCTTACTTTTTTGCAAAGTTATAGTGCTTGAAAATAGTTGAAAAATCAGCTTTCAAATACGAGGGGTAAAAAATAGAAACCTAATTGACATATATTCTTAATATTTGTAATCTATTGTTAAATTTTAATAAATTCAAATTTAAGAATAGGATGATAAAATTTGAAAAACGATATAAATCCTTATTTTAAAAGAATTACACTTGATGTAAAAGATATGAATAAAGTTCACTTAAATATAGGATTTTATGAAAACGTAAGTTAATTTAAGAAGGAAGTTTTGTTAAAATTAGGGTATTTCTAAATTTTAAAGGAGGCTTTTGCAATGAAAAAAAGATTTTTGCTCTTACTTGTTATACCAATGTTGCTTTTTGGAGTAATGAAGGCATTTGCAGTAAATGAGCCTATATCGGGGGACTATTTCGTATTTGATGACCAAAAAGAAATAGAGTTTTCAAAGGGAGATGCAAGGGAAATAGCCAAGGAAATAAAATTAGTAAGTGAAAGTTCTAAGGAGTATGATGTTGTCGTAAATTTAAAAGGGGATAGAAAATTAGCTATTTCACCTATAGAAAAGATAGATGAAAAGGTGAAAATTAAAGACCAAAGTGGCTATACTGTAAAGAATTATGATGGAAATATCTATATCCAAGATGAAGCTAATCTCCAAAAGATAGCAAGTCATATTCCTAACTATGGATATGTTACTACCGCTCAAGACTCATCTGCAAGGGAAAAAACAAACAGTTCAACATCATCAAAATCAGAAGCAGGCTCTACAGGAGATTATAGCAAGACTAATATCCGAACTGAAGGTGTGGATGAGGCTGATATAGTAAAGACTGACGGCAAATACATCTATTATGTAAGAAATAAAAGCGTATCTATAGTAGATGCAAATGTATCTAATCTTAAAAAAGTATCTGAGATAAAAAATGAGTCTAATAAGAAAAATATCATTAACATCTATGCTGATAACAAGATGTTGACAGTGATATCAAAAGGATATAAAAAACTCAGTGGTGGAGATAGTATGTCTGTAACTACTGTGGAAACTTATGACCTAAGTGATATTAATAATCCCAAACTTTTAAAGTCAAATGAAATTGAAGGCAATTATAAAGAGTCAAGAAAAAAAGGAAATATAATATATTTGCTTACAAAAAACTATTTCAAAATAGATTTTGGATATGCAAAATATAAAGTAGATAAAAACGATGATACAAGGCCTCCAAAAAATCTGAAAATAGAATCTGCAGGTATAGACCTTTCTAAGATTATGTACCTACCTTTTACACCTTCAAGACATATTACAAGTATCAGCAGTATATCACAACATAGTGAAGGAGTGACAGATAATCTTAGCTACATGGGAGATTCGGAAGCCCTATATATGTCAAATGACAATGTATATATGTCAAGTCTAAGATACAGCTATTCCAAGGGTAATGAAGGCGAAAAGACAGAAATCAAGAAATTTGCCATAGAAAACGGAAAATTCAGATATGTAGGTAAAAATGAAATAGAAGGTGGAGTTATAAATCAGTTTTCTATGAATGAAGAAAATGGAGTATTCTTTGTAGCTCATACTAAAAACAAATTTAGAAGAGATGAAAAAATAGAAAATATCATCACTTCTTTTGATAAGAATATGAAGAAAATATCATCACTTGACGGTCTTGCACCAAGCGAAAAAATCTATTCTACAAGATTTATGCAAGGTAAGGCGTATATGGTGACATTTAAAGATATCGATCCTCTTTTTGTAATAGATATTAAGGATCCGGGAAAGATGAAAGTATTGGGATATCTGAAAATACCGGGATACAGCAACTATTTACATCCATTTAAGACAGGATATCTTATAGGATTTGGACATAATACTCATCAAAATAAATATGGAAATATTACAATTGACGGATATAAAATCTCACTTTTCGATGTGAGAGACTTTGCCAATCCCAAAGAGGTGGATGTGATTAACATAGGAGGAAAAGCCTCATCTTCATATATTGACACAGATCATAAGGCGCTTATGTTTGACAATAAGAGAGATATATTTGCATTGCCTGTATATGCTACAAAGGTGACAAAGAAGGTGTATGATTCTAAAGAATATGATGATTTAATAGAAGAGTTTGATGGAGCATTTGTGATAAAGGTATCTGAAAAAGGCTTTGATACAAAGGGTAAGGTTTCACACTATACAGAAAAGGAAATTGCTGATAATAAAGCAAACCAATACTATGACTATACTAAGAAGATACAAAGATGCGTACAAATAGGTGATAATCTCTACACATTGTCACAAGGCATGGTAAAGGTAAATAATATCAATACCTTAGAAGAAATAAAATCACTAAAATTTGATTAGTGTGCTTGCTTTTGCTAATTCTTGTTTATAATATTGGATATCAACAGTAAAAAACCAAAATACCGATGTTTTTAAACATCGGTATTTTGATAAAATTATTATAGTGATATTTAGTATATCTTTACTGCTCCTTCTTTTTTATAGAGATAGAGTTTGGAAACAGTTGAAAGAATCAGCTTTTACATATTTTTATTCTGTTGTCATATTGACAAAGAACCAAAAATTGAGAGCTATTTGAAATATCAATGTAATATTTGTAATCTAATGTTAAATATTAATAAACACAAATTTAAGAAAAGGATGATAGAATTAGAAAAACGATATAAATACTTATTTTATAAGAATTATATTTGATAATAGTGCTAAAGTTATATTTTTAGTAAGTATGGATTTTATGAAAACGTAAATTATTTTAAGAAGGAAATTTTTGTTAAATTTATGCTATTTCTAAATTTTAAAGGAGGCTTTTGTAATGAAAAAAAGATTTTGGCTCTTACTTGGCTTACCTGTATTGCTTTTTGGCGTTATGAAGGTATTTGCAGTAAGCGAACCTATAGGTGGAGAGTATTTCGTATTTGATGACCAAAAAGAAATAGAGTTTTCAAAGGGCAACGCAAGGGAAATCGCCAAGGAAATAAAATTGGTAAGTGAAAATGATAAAGAATATGATGTCATCGTAAACGTAAAAGGCGATAAAAAAATAGTTATATCACCTATAGAAAAGGTGACTTCAAAATTAAAAATCAAGGATCAAAGTGGCTATGTAGTAAGAAATTTTGAGGGAAATGTCTATATTCAAGATGAAGCCAACCTCCAAAAGATAGCAAGATACATCCGTTATGAGGAACCTATGCCACTATACAATATGGATGGAGGCGCAGTTGATAGAAGTTCTACAGGTGCAGCACCTTCAGCTACCGGACCTCAGTCAAGCAAATCAACAGCAAAAAGCGAATCTGCAAAAGAATCAAAATCAGAAGCAGGCTCTACAGGAGATTACAGTAAGACTAACATCCAAACTGAGGGTGTGGATGAGGCTGACATAGTTAAGACTGACGGCAAATACATCTATTATGTGAGAGATAATAATGTATCTATAGTAGATGCAAATGTATCAAATCTTAAAAAAGTATCTGAGATAAAAAATGAATCTTATGATAAAAATATAATTGATATCTATGCTGATAATAAGATGTTGACAGTTATATCAAACGGATATAAGAAACGTGATAGAGGTACTACAAGGTCTTTAACTACTGTGGAGACATATGACCTAAGTGATATCAAAAATCCGAAACTTTCAAAGACCAATCAAATCAGCGGATCTTATATTGAGTCAAGGAAAAAAGAAAATAGGATATATGCACTAACAAGTGACTATTTCAACATAGACTATAGTTATGAAAAACGTAAGATGGGCTCTTACGACTATGATTATCCACGAGATATGAAAATAGAATCTACAGGTATAGACCTATCTAAGGTTATGTATCTACCTTTTACACCGTCTACAGAGCTTACAAATATAAGCAGTATATCACAACTTGGTGAAGGAGTTACAGATAATCTTAGCTACATGGGAGATTCAGGAGATTTATATATGTCAAATGACAATATATATTTGGCTAGTATTAAATATGGCTTTTTCATGAGGAATGAAGAGGAAAAGACTGAAATCAAGAAATTTGCCATAGAAAACGGAAAATTCAGATATGTAGGCAAAAACAGTATAGAAGGCACTGTTATTAATCAGTTTTCTATGAATGAAGAAAATGGAGTTTTCTTCGTTGCCCATACTAAAAATATTTATGAAAGAGATGAAAAAAGGGAAAATATCATCACTTCTTTTGACAAGGGTATGAAGAAGATATCATCACTTGGCGGTCTGGCACCAAGCGAAAAAATCTACTCTACAAGATTTATGCAGGGCAAGGCGTATATGGTGACATTTAAGGATGTCGATCCGCTTTTTGTAATAGACATTAAGAATCCAAGTAAGATGAAGGTCTTGGGATATCTTAAGATACCCGGATACAGCAACTATTTGCATCCATATAAGACAGGATATCTGATAGGATTTGGACATAATACTCGTCAAAACCAATATGGAAATACTGTAAATGACGGATATAAAATATCACTTTTCGATGTAAGAGACTTTGCCAATCCAAAAGAGGTAGATGTGCTTAACATAGGAGCAAAAGGCTCATACTCATATATTGACAGCGACCATAAGGCACTTATGTTTGATAATAAGAGAGATATATTTGCAATCCCTGTATATGCTACAAAGGTGGCTAAGAAGGTATACGAAGGTAAAGAATATGATAATGTCATAGGGCAGTTTGACGGAGCATTTGTAATCAAGGTGTCTGAAAAGGGCTTTGATACAAAGGGCAAGATAACTCACTATACGCAAAAGCAGATTGCCGATATGGAAGACAACTACTACTATGACTATAACAAGAAGATACAAAGATGCGTACAGATAGGTGATAATCTCTACACATTGTCACAAGGTATGGTAAAGGTAAATAATATCAATACTTTAAAAGAAATAAAATCACTAAAGCTTAATTAGTATTAGTATAAGTATAGGCATAACAATAGCAAACAATAATAAAAAATACCGATGTTTTTGGACATCGGTATTTTTGTGCTAAGTCTTATTCTCTTTCGCTGTAGTGATGTTTTTGCTCCAATACCATATCTTTGACCTTCATCAGTCTTATCTGTGTACTTCTTTCGTTTTCATCGAGTTTCATCACTATATACTTGATATTTTGTTGCATTTCCGGTATCATGACATGTTCGAGAGCATTAACTCTTCTTCTTGTCTTTTCTATCTCGCTTGCCATCAACTGGCAAGATTTTTCACATTCAGCCAACTTGAGCAAATCAGGCAGTACGTCGGCGAGATCTTTGACAGAGTCGTCAAGTTCCGGTGATGTAAAGGCGTAACCGTAAGAGTATATGTCGTTTGGATCTTCCGACTTTGTCTTTGTCTCAAATACCGGTATGCTTACACTCATTACGTTTTTGCTTTTTACATCTAAAAATACTTCTTGCTTTGGTGCCATCAGTGCAGCGTCAAGTATTTCTTTTGACATTGCAGCTGAAGCAAGTGCAAATTGCTTGTTTGATTTTTTTATCTTTTCTTCAACAGTTTCTCTAAGTGCCTTGTTTATTCTGACCATATCGAGAAATTGTTTCATCAGTTCGTCTCTTTTGTCTTTTAGGAGTTTATGACCTCTTACTGCTGTCTTGAGCTTTCTTTTGAGTCTTGTAAGCTCCATTCTCGTAGGATTAACAGTCTTGTTAGCCAAATTATCTCTCCTTTCCGTGTTTGTTTTGTCGTAAAGACCTGCCTTATATTTGTATTTTATAAGCTTATACTGTCATTTCTTCAATACTATGATTTTTAATTGAAAATATCATAATATTTGTGAAATCATTAAAATACTTATAAAATATATTATCCAACATTGTATTGAATTTTAGTACTATTCTGCCATATAAGGCAAGTGTTGTTTTTTATGCGATATTTAATTAGTAAATGAATTCCTTTTATATCTATCAAAATCCGATAAATTAAGATTTTATACCAATGATAGTATCTGCTTAATCTATGGATATATCATTGAGAATTTATTGAAATACTGTATGCTTTATAACCTTACTATAAATGTCTAAAAATATTTTATCCATTATTTATTGAAATTCAGCATAACAGTTAATAGATATCGGAATAATAATCTATTTACTAAATAATATCAGCTTTTATATTATTCATTAACCTTTCCGTAGTATTGGTCAAGGTATTCGTCTTTTATTCTCTTAAGCTCTGTTCTTGGCAGTATAGATAGCAGTTTCCAGCCTAAGTTTAGAGTTTCTTCTATAGATCTGTTTGCTGAGTAGCCTTGTGATACATATTGCTTTTCGAATTCGTCAGCAAATTTGGCATATAGCAGGTCTATATCTGTAAGTGCAGCTTCTCCAAGTACGACCATCAGTTCCTTTGCTTCCTTACCTCTGGCATAGGCTGCAAATAGTTGGTTCATAGTGTCGGCATGGTCTGCTCTTGTCTTGCCTTCGCCTATACCCTTGTCTTTAAGACGAGATAGTGACGGCAATACGTCTACCGGTGGAGTTAAGTTTTGTCTGTACAAGTCACGAGAAAGTATAATCTGTCCTTCTGTGATATATCCTGTAAGGTCAGGTATCGGGTGAGTCTTGTCATCTTCAGGCATCGTCAATATAGGTATCATTGTGATACTTCCCTTAGAGCCTTTCTTTCTTCCGGCTCTTTCGTACATTGTGGCAAGGTCGGTATACATGTATCCCGGATATCCTCTTCTTCCAGGTACTTCCTTTCTTGCAGCTGATACTTCACGGAGAGAGTCAGCGTAGTTTGTGATATCCGTCAATATTACAAGCACGTGCATTCCTTGGTCAAAAGCAAGGTATTCGGCAGCTGTAAGCGCCATTCTCGGTGTAGATATTCTTTCTACAGCAGGGTCATTGGCAAGGTTGACAAACATTACCGTTCTTTCCAAGGCTCCTGTATCTTTGAAGCTTTCTGTAAAGTAGTTGGCTTCTTCAAATGTTATACCCATTGCTGCAAATACAACGGCAAAAGGATCTGTTGTTCCTCTAACCTGTGCCTGTCTTGCAATCTGTGCGGCAAGTCTTGAGTGTGGCAAACCGCTGGCAGAAAATATAGGCAACTTTTGTCCTCTAACCAAGGTATTAAGTCCGTCTATTGCAGATACTCCCGTTTGGATAAACTCTTGCGGATAGTCTCTGGCAGCCGGGTTGATAGGTACACCATTGATGTCAACTCTTTTTTCAGGCAGTATCTCAGGACCGTCATCTATAGGTCTGCCAAGGCCGTCAAATACACGACCAAGCATATCAGGTGATACGGCAAGCTCCATACTTCTTCCCAAGAATCTTACCTTACTGTCTGAAAGGTTGATACCTGTTGAGCTTTCAAACAACTGTACCAAGGCATTTGAGCCGTTTATCTCAAGTACTTTGCAACGTCTTTTTTCGCCGTTTGACAGCTCTATTTCACCAAGCTCGTCATAGGCTACATTTTCAACATCTTTTACGAGCATAAGGGGACCGGCTACTTCTTGTATCGTCTTATATTCTTTTGCCATTATTCTTCCTCCTTATCTTGTATCAATGTTTGTATATCAAGTTGCAAGTCTTTTAGTAAAGTTTCAAATACTGTATCGACTTCGTTTTCTTTAGTATATTTAAATCTTCCTATTCTTTCTCTTATAGGCATTTTTACAAGTGTGTCTATCTTTACACCTGCGTCTAAGGCTCTTTGTGCCTCATCGTAAAATGCAAGTATTATTGTCATCATCTTGAATTGCTTATGTGATGATGTGTATGTGTCTATTTCATGGAAGGCTATTTGGTGAAGGTAGTCCTCTCTTATAGAACGTGCCACTTCAAGTTTTAGTCTGTCTGAAGCTGAAAGTGCGTCCATTCCGACAAGTTTTACTATTTCTTCAAGCTCTGATTCTTCATGGAGCAAGATTGTAAACCTTGATCTCAAATCCATCCATTTATCATCTACATTTGAGTTAAACCAATCTGCAAGGTTGTCAGTGTATAGAGAGTAACTTGTCAACCAGTTGATAGCAGGGAAGTGTCTCCTGTATGCAAGGTTTGAGTCAAGTCCCCAGAACACCTTTACTATTCTAAGTGTAGCCTGTGATACCGGCTCAGATATGTCTCCGCCCGGAGGAGAAACGGCTCCGATTACAGAAAGTGCTCCCTGTCTTGGCTCTTGTCCAAGTGAGTATACAAGTCCTGCTCTTTCGTAGAATTGTGCAAGTCTACTTCCAAGGTAAGCAGGATATCCTTCTTCACCCGGCATTTCTTCAAGTCTACCTGACATTTCTCTAAGTGCTTCCGCCCATCTTGATGTAGAGTCAGCCATCAGTGCCACCGAGTAGCCCATGTCTCTGAAATATTCAGCGATAGTGATACCTACATATATTGAGGCTTCACGAGCCGCAACGGGCATGTCTGATGTATTGGCTATGAGCACTGTTCTTTGCATCAGTGATTTGCCTGTTTTAGGGTCAACCAGTTCAGGGAATTCGTTAAGAACGTCAGTCATTTCGTTACCACGTTCTCCACATCCTATATATACAACTATGTCCGCATCCGCCCATTTTGCAAGCTGATGTTGTACGACTGTCTTACCGCTACCAAATGGTCCAGGTACTGCCGCAACACCGCCCTTAGCTATAGGGAACATAGTATCTATTACTCTTTGTCCTGTAAGTAGAGGCATCTTAGGGTTTATCTTTTGTTTATAAGGTCTTCCTCTTCTCACCGGCCATTTTTGTAGCATCGTTATATTTTTTTGGTTGTTGTCTTCATCTTGTATAACGGCTATAGTTTCTTCTATTGTAAAGCTTCCTTCAGAAATTGATTTTACTACGCCTTTTATTCCATAAGGCACCATTATCCTTTGTTGAACAACTTCAGTTTCTTCTACTGTTCCAAGTATGTCGCCTTGCTCTACAGTGTCGCCTTCATTTACTGCAGGTTTGAAATACCATTTCTTGCCTCTGTCAAGGGAAGGCACTTCAACTCCTCTTACAAGGTTTGTTCCAACTCTTTCCATTATACCTTCAAGAGGTCTTTGGATTCCGTCGAACATACCGCCTATAAGTCCCGGAGCAAGTTCAACACTTAGTGGAACGCCTGTAGATTCAACAGGTCCACCCGGTTTTAGTCCTGATGTTTCTTCGTAAACCTGTATTGATGCCTCGTCGCCGTGCATTTCTATTATTTCGCCTATGAGTCTTTGCTCACTAACACGCACAACGTCGTACATGTTGGCGTCTCTCATATTTGTCGCTATTACCAGCGGTCCCGCCACTTTTTTTATGATTCCGCTCATTTTGTTTAATCACCTTCTCATTTTAATTGTTGCCAAATATAATATCCGATCCCACTGCTCTTTCTACCGACTTTTTCACACTTAGCATTCCCTTGCCCGTGTTGCCTGTTACACCCGGGATGGGTATGATGGCGGGAAGGTAAGAAGTGGTATAAGAGTTTACATATTTTTCTATCTTTTCTTGTAGGGCTTCAGTGATATATATGATGCCGTAGTTGTCGGATGTTATTTTTTTGAAAACAGCAATAGATTCTTCTTCATCGGATACGACGAAGGTGTCCAGTCCTAAGGCTGCAAAGCCTTGTATGCTTTGCATATCGCCCATTACCGCTATCTTATACATACATATCCCTCATTCTTTTTTTGATTTCTTCAACCGGAAGGTTGTTTTGTTTAGCTACCAACAATATCCTTGCCACCTTTATCTCATTTTCCCTTGCCAAGATATAGGCTACTATTGGAGTTATGGTAGTTGTAGTATATTTTTCTTTTTTTATCATCTTAATGATTTGATTGTCAGCCCACACTTCAAATGCTGTGAAATCTTCCTTTATCAAATCAAGCACTTCGTTAAATACTGTAGTTTCAAGATAAGAGTAGACTGTTTCCAAGCCTTGAGATGCTGCAACTGCAAGTTGTTCCTTGTCTAAATTCTTACATTCTACCAAGGCTAAATCAAAGAACATCTTATTTTTCCTTGTCTTTGCTCCTCTTATCGCTATTTTGATATTTGAGGTTGCAGACCTGATGTAGGCGTATTCTTGGAGTAGATGATTTTCGGATTTTTCCGCAAGTTCATTCATCACTTCAAGAGCAGCCTTGTCAAGTATGATATCGCATAGCTGACTGTCTCCGGTCTTCACCATGTATTTATACGCCTTGTATGCGTATTTTTGCATATATTCAGGGATGAAGTTTAAGTCCCTGTTTAATACCATATCTTGGATGTCCTTTATAGGCACAGTTCCATATTTGAGATAGGCGTCTTTAGGAGACTTCTTAGCAAAATCTGCCTTGAGTTCTACCTTTATATTGTGAAAATCCCTTTCGACCTTAAGAGCGTAAAGCTCACTCTTATCCATGATAATCTCATCTATCAACTCCCATATCTTGTCTGTTTCAGATGAAAGTATTTCATTTTCGTCGTCCAAGTTTTCTCCCCATCCCTTATCTTTGAGGATTTTTAAGACGCTATCCTTTGAGGGGGCTTGTATCATCTGCTCCACTGTTGCACTATCCAAGAGTTTGTTTTCTTTAGATTTTATCCTGGCAACGGCGTAGATATATTCTTTTTTTGACATATCAGCCCTCCTTAGGCAAACAAGAACGAGTTCATCTTATCTGCTATTAACTCTGATTTTTCAGAAAATATGGCTTCTATGGAGCAATTTTCTTCCACATCGTTATATATCATAGAAAATCCTGTCTTCTCTCCTGAAGGAGTATTGTCATAAGTCAATGTGCCCTTAGAATTTTCAGACAGTTTTTGGTTGATTCTTTGGACGAATTCTTCGCCATATCTCTCCATATCAGCCTTGTTGAGTCTTATAGTGCCGTTTTCACTGTGAGCTCTGCTTTGTGCAATCTTGGCAAAAAACTCAATATATTCGTCCTTAGGTAGATTCTTGATATATTCTTTAGACTTTTCAACCATATCTTTGATTTGTTTTTGCTTTTCTTCCAATATCATCTTTCTCTTGTGAGATTGGGCAGATGATATGCCTTTTTCGATATCAAGTTTGATGACTTTTTCCATCTTTTTGTCCATGAACCTGCCTCTTTCTTCAAGTTCAGCCTTTTTGTCATCAATCATTTTTTTCGCCGTTTCTTCGGCATCCATTTTTATATTAGAAATTATTTCGTTATTTTCTCTTTTTATCTCTTCGAGGATTTTTTCCAATCCAGCCATTTTATCCTCCTGCTAATGAATTATTGTAAAATTATATTTGCAATCCGCCTATGGCATTTACAGCAAGTATAGATACAAGCAACGCCAATATCGCATAAGTTTCAACCATCGCAGGGAATATCATCGCCTTACCGAATTGGTCAGGTTTTTTTGCAACAAGCATGATACTTGCTACAGAAACTTCACCTTGTAGTTTACCAGACATCAAACCAACTATAGCTATAGGTAGGCAGGCAGCAAGATACAAAAGTCCTTTTGCTGGAGACATTTCAGGATTTCCTCCAAGTATACCTATTTGTGTAAGTGTGATGAACGCAATCAAAAGACCGTAGATACCTTGTGTACCCGGCAAAAGTTGAAGAATCAAAACCTTAGAAAATTGTGAAGGATCTTCAGATACTACTCCGGCTGCAGCCTGTCCCGCTTTTCTAACTCCTATTGATGAACCTATTCCGGCTAGCAAAGTTGCAAGTGCCGCTCCCAATAATGCAAATACTACTCCCATGTTTTGTACATTAGACATTTTTTATACTCTCCTTAAATTTAAAATATTTTGTATTCATTTTCAGCGGATTGAATTTTTCTCCTCCGCCTTCATAGAATTTACCGAAGAATTCAACATATTGTAATCTGTTTGTATGGACATAAGCACCAAGTGCATTTATCCCCAAGTTAAATATATGTCCGCCTATTATAACTATGGCAAACAATATTCCACCCAAGATTTTTCCAGATGAGTCTACCAGCATTCCCGCCATCATATTGATAACAGAAGCTATTACACCTGTAGCAAGACCAAGGGCAAGAAGTCTCGAATATGACAAGACATCGCTTAGATATCCTGATATGCCGTAAAGTGCGTATAGACCTTGAGCAACTTTCACTCCAAAATTTTCTGCTGTTCCGTTTGTCAATATGATACCTATTGCTGATAATAGGGCAAGATACTTGCCAAATGCAATCAGTGTATCCGGAAGCAAGAAATCATATTTAAACACGTTACGAAGCATTTCTGTAGACATCAAAAGTATGATACATCCTATTAATAGACCGTACCATAGTACAACTTCCGCAAATACTCCCTTGTAGTCGCCTTTTTTGGCAAGAGTTACACCCTTTAGGAACATACCTGCGAAAAGGTGGATTATACCGACTATCAAAGAGAAGGTAAGAAGTCTCATCGGCTCTTTGACAGGGAAGAACCACATAGGTTGTATACTTACGGTAGTTTCGAAGAATTTTTGGCTGACTACGTCAACTATATCTCCGAAGTAACTGCCGAACATTACTCCCCAAAATATCGTGGATATTCCGCAGAACAGGTACATCTTAAGAGTCTTTTTCAAGCCGGGTTCAAGATTGTCCTTGAACATTACAAGACCTAAAAGCGACGCCATAAAGATTATAAAACCGTATCCGGCATCTGAAAGCATCAGACCGAACATAAAATAATAAAACAATGATACTGCTATTGTAGGATCGACATCTTCCGTTGACGGTAGTGAATACGACTCTATAACAGTTTCAAGTGGACTAGAATAGCCGTTATTTCTCAAAAGTACAGGTGCATCTGCATCATTTTCGTCCACGTTTTGTATCTGTATATCCATCGGGAATTTCGATGTCAATATATTTGTAAGTTTGTTCATGTACTTCATAGGCACATAGCCCTTAAGTACGAATACCTTGCTCGCATTTACAAGCTTAGGTACTACTGCAAATCTGTCCAATCTCAAAGTCTCAAAGTCAAGTAAAAATCTCAAATCTTCAATATTATCCACCTTTGAGCTTATAATCTGTCTAGATTCTTCTATAGACTTGTTTGCATCTTCCATTTTTTGGAGCAACTCTTTTTCAATTTCCGCAGGGACTTTGTCTCCATCCACTATCGGAGGGACAAAACCGCAAGATCTTAGGACATCTGTCATCTTATCTTCATCTTTTCTAAGACAGATAAGTGTGAAATATGTCAATACATCTATTGCAGAGACTACCTGTACTTCATACGGTATATCAAGAGGTACTTCCTGATTTAATAAGGCGTTATCTACTATCTCTTCAATTTTATTTTTAGTAAGAGACTCAGGTAGGGTACCACAGATGAACCTTGTGCTTTTTGTACCTGCAAAATTCAGCGGTACATCCAGATTCATCCAAGGCTTGAGTGATTCAAGTGTCGCATGGATATGAGCTATCTCACTTTTCTTTTCTCTGATATTGTCATGGTGAGAGTTAATCAGCTTTGCCAACTCTATATCCTTGTCGTATTTTTCAAGCAGATAATTTTTTTGCTCCTCATCAGACTTTGATTTTCTACCGGCAAGGAAAAAAGGCTCTCCTATCTTTCCGTCTGCAGACTCCTTGAGCACTTCTACGGCACTTTCAATCATGCCGACATTTTGTTTGACCCTCTCAGTAAGCAAAATATCTTCTTCTGATTCGGGTACGCTACTCAAATAGGCATCTTCATCATTGAAATCTCTGATTTCAACAACTTCAAGCCTTTGAAGAGTCTCCAAAATCGCTCTCCTGTCTCTTCTAAGTGCACAGATATATAAACGCTGCATTTGCAGCTTAGCCATACCTATTTCCCCCCTTTACACAATGAGCGACATGATAAGGGAAATAGCCCCTTGTTCTTTTTCTCTCACAATTGATTGAATTTTTGATATTTCAGCTTTCGCATTCGATATTTCACTTTCAAGGACCTTTTCATTTTTTATCTTGGTCTCTTCAAGTGTCTTCTTCCTATTTTCCTGTTTCAGGTTTTGGAAGTCAAGCTCCATCTTCCTGACAGTGTCCTCGGCATTTTCTATTATATTGTTCTTATCCACATAGGCTTTGGTCTTGAGTTCTTCGCACTCTTCTTCAATCTGCCTTACGGATCTTATAATAGAATTTTCCATTACAAAACTACCCAATTAAGAATCCCTCCTTAAGATAAGTATTTTAGGCGTAAAGTCATTTTACATACTGATATTATTTAGATAATAGTAGGATAAATGCCAGATGATATCATTGTCCTGATTGTAAGTAAAACCACTTAGATAAAGCACAATCAAAACAGGCATAACCGTAAAATCTTTGACAATATCAGTTTAAGATTTAAAATTTAAGCATTAGAGGACATTTGATTTAAGTATGTATTGAAAAGTTATGGATATACTGTAAAAACAAATATCGTCAAAAGTACGACTTGTAACCTAAGTGCCAATCCATGTTGAAAAAATAATGAATATTATTTAGTTGATGAAATATAAATTTCAAAATTTTATAAAAATGAAATAAATCATTCATATTTCAGTAGTTTTATCAACACGAACTTTTGACATTATACTATACTTTTTTAATTTATTCTAGTGCTATTTTTAATTTATCGTATTTATTTTTCAAATTTTTACTAAATTTATCAAATATAGTAAAAATACTTTAATCTAATGATTTATAAGAGAAAAAAATAAAAGAAAAATATTGAAAGTTTCAATAATTACCACTTCTAAATATATGTAAGAATAAAAATATAACCTGTCTTAGACATATAGTAAAATTTTTTAAAAAGTTGTGAAATTATACCCATTAGTAAAAGCATGATTTTAAAAACTGCTCTTTTATGTTATAATGATGCTTAGAAGTGTTGAATTTATATATTAAATTGTAATACTAAAATCTAATAAAATAATTGGATAAAATATTCTCGTAACATTTATTATAAAGTCATAAATAACATATTTTTTAAAAATATTGAAAAAGATTTATGTATTAAATAGATAATAGTATGATTATTAGATGAGGTGGTAATTTGCTAAAAAACAAGCCTAATATAGACAATCCTATAGAACTTGCAAGCTATGAGGAGCGTATTAGCAAGAAAAAAGCTGTTCTGCTTTTTAAAAATAATATGCTTGAAAATTTTAAAGCCGGAAAATTTACTACCCTGCAGTTTATTCATCGCTTCCTCTTTGAAGATATTTATGACTTTGCAGGTCAGATTCGCAAAGTGAACATAGCTAAGGGCAATTTTCGTTTTGCCTCGTGTATCTACCTAAGAGAGGCACTTCAAAGCATTGATAACATGCCTAAAGCTAATTTTGATGAGATTATAGAAAAATATGTGGAGATGAACATTGCACATCCATTTAGAGAGGGCAACGGGAGGAGTAGTCGCATATGGCTCGACCATATGTTAAAAAATGAAATAGGAAAAGTCATAGATTGGTCAAAGGTAGACAAACAGGACTACCTCCTTGCTATGGAGAGAAGTCCGATAAAGGATACGGAGATAAAGCAGATATTAAAATCAGCCCTTAGCGATGAGATAAACAGTGCCATACTTTATATTAAGGGAATAGATTACAGTTATTCCTATGAGGGCTATACCTTGTATAAGGCTGAGGAATTGTAAATATAAGAAAATAAAAAAGATAGAAACTGACATAAATTTAAAATTTATGAAAGCTTCTATCTTTATATTTTCTTATTATTTATTTTATCTATTTCTTACCTACTGCACTTGGCTCTGTCAAAATATCTCCTGTATATATCATAAACTCACCCAAGACCACAGGATAAGGCTCTGTCGGATCTGATATAGCAAGCACGTATTCGTCATCAGGACTTGCTTTTTCATCTCTTTTTAAGACCAACTCTTTTTCCTCCCCTGCAGCAAATTTTTCCTTTACGGTGTACGGCTCTTTACCCTTATTGTCATCTCTCATATGCTCAGAGTAATTAAAAAAAGTCAATCCAACTTCTCTTCTTCCCTCATTACGAAAATACACCTTTACTTTATCATCATGTAATTGAGCAAATTTGAAAGGCTTGATCTCAAACTGACCTACACCTCTTCTAACTTCAACCTTAAATTGCTTTCGCTTTAATGCCTGTTCAAGAGACATCTTGGAAAAATTTGCATTGTCATACCAATTAAATAGTAAAAAGCTGGTGGAAGTAAGAAATCCTAAAAGTAAAACTACAATTATAACTTTGTATCTGTTTTTCATACTTGTAAAACCTCCTTTAAATTATGATGATATATGTCAAATTATATCAGATTTCGATATAAATGTCAATATATATATATATATAATTTTCATATTAATAATCAATTTTTAATACCTTTTAATCGCTCTTAAGCATAAACTCCCAATATTCATTCAGTTTTTTCCTATAGTACCAACGAATAAAAGGAAACATAGGTACCATAAGCAATATAATACCGCCTATTATAAAATTAAAGATGCAGATATATAGAAAATTGGCATAAGAATAGTTTTTATTATTTTCATCAGTGGACTTTTGTAAGTCACTTATAAGGTAGGCATTGTTATCAAGGTATGGGATATTTTTTGTACTCAAATCACCACCTGTATTGACATCCAATCTTGTAATTACAGAAAAATTTCTGTTATAATTTTTCCAAGCATCTACATCATCATATTCCTTAACATGATTTATTATTCTTCCGCTAAAGAAAAAATTTCGTTTGGGCTTATTTTCAAAATATACACTTGCAACATTGCCTTCTTTTTTTGACAGTACATACATATCGTCACAATATGCTGCAATGTCCGGAACAAAGTGATTAGGCATAAAAAACCTTATATTTCCTTTAAACTGTGTGTTATAGCTAAGTCCACTCCTATAGGATAGGAAGCTGTTGTAATATGTCAGCTTGCCGTTTTCATCTTTTAATAAGGCATTTTTCGCCAAATAGCTTATTCTTATCTCAAGTTTTTCGTCCAAATAAGGCAAATATATGTCAATTTCCTTCTTATTTTTTGTAAACTTAGTTGAAAAGGTGCTATTCATATTTGACAGGTCCTTTTCAAGCTCTTTGCCGTTTACAAAAACTTGGATGTCATTAATTCCGCTTACTTCGTTAAACTCATAATTTATAATGCCTGTGTTTGTCTTGAGTTTTTTATCATCTGATTTTGCAGAAGGATGCTCATTCCTTAGAAGATCGATTATATGCTCCACATTTGCACTGCCGTCATCTTGTATATGTATATTGTAGTTTATTTTTTCCATCCTATAGGGCTCGTGCTTATTATCAGGTCTAAAGCTTAGCTTTGCATACATATTTTTGATGCTTACTATGGATGCTGTAAGGCATATTATGACTATCATTATTGCTATAGTAACCCTGTAATAGGCTCTAAACTGTCTTCTTGAATTTTGAAAATATGTATGGAAGTTATCAGCAATCTTGGAGAAAATATATAAGAGGGCATGAAGGCTGATAAGTATTATAAAAAGCTCTTCAAACTGATACATACTTCCTCCTTTTCAAATGCTGAAAATAGTTTAATAAAAGGGTATTTAATATTATATGAATAAATAATTAGTGCAGTTTTATGAATACTATTCTTAAGAATTTACTTTGTAGAGATATACCATTGATTTATTGATGTTCTTAAATAAAAGCTCTTTTTTAGTGAGTCACCTATTTCATCGCTATTTTGTTCTTAAATCATAATATTTATAAGAGTAAAAGTCAATAGAAGTATAGCTTAAAATCTTTATATTTAGAAAGTTTCATACTTAATTTATTGATTGTTTAGATAGTCGTTATTTTTAAAATAAGCGTCCAATGGAAAATCCTACTAAGACAAAGCTAGGGTATTCAAAAAATGCTTCATACTTTTTGTAAATATCATTAAAGTGCACATACAATATTGCGTTTGAAAATGTAAATATGAATGCAAGGGATATTATAAAAAGCGGATGTATATTTATAAAAGAAGTTAATTTTCCAATAATAAAGCCTATAAACATAATAAGAAATCTTATTTTCATATTTTTTGTATTCATTTTTATCATCCTCTGCTTAAAAATTATAATAAAGTTTAATAGAGTAATAGGATAAGATATAACTAAGTTTGTATACTTGACTTAAAATGATAGAAAAATCACCTTTATAATACAAGGAAGATATGTTAAATTCTCTTGTTATCGCAACAACCTAATCTGATAACCGATTGGAGCTGAAGTAGTTGAAAGATATATTTATAAATACAATAGTTTCCATCATGGTAAACGTAGTAAGCTACTAGATTTGGCAAGTGCTTAGATGGAAAAATCAGCGATAATTAAGCCCAAATTTTTAAAAAAGCACACTAACGCTATAGTGTGCCTTTTTGGAGTTTAATTGATTTCAAAGTAAGACTTTGAGATAAAATACTTATTAATATTTATAAGAATACTATATCACAATTTACATTGTTCAAGCCATTATTTAGCTTCTTTTTCCTTTACTACAGCTTGTGCTGCGGCAAGTGCTGCTATAGGTACTCTATATGGTGAGCAAGATACATAAGTAAGTCCTATATTATGGCAGAATTCTACTGTTGACGGATCTCCACCGTGCTCTCCGCATATTCCCAAGATTATATCAGGTCTTGTCTTTTTACCGTCTTCTACAGCCATCTTCATCAATTTTCCTATGCCCTTTTGGTCTACTTGTTCAAACGGTGCAAAGTCAAATACCTTTTTGTTTGTATAATCGCTTAGGAACTTGCCTGAGTCGTCTCTTGAGAAACCAAAGCCCATTTGTGTAAGGTCATTTGTACCAAAACTGAAGAATTCAGCTTCTGTAGCTATTTCATCAGCAGTAAGAGCCGCTCTTGGCACTTCTATCATTGTACCTATAAGATAGTTTACCTTTTCGCCTTTTTCTGCAAATACTTTATTTATTTCATCAACCATTTCATCTTTTACGAATTTAAGTTCGTTTACATGGCCTACAAGTGGAACCATTATTTCAGGATGAACGTTAGGTATTTCTTTTTTCACTTCCAAAGCAGCTTCTATTATTGCTCTTGCTTGCATTCTTGGGATTTCAGGATAGCTTATCGCAATTCTGCAACCTCTATGACCAAGCATTGGGTTAAATTCTGCAAGTTCTAATATTCTGCCCTTGATGTCATCATAAGATATCTTCATAGACTGCGCTATTGCTATTATATCTTTTTCTTCCTTAGGTAAGAATTCATGTAGAGGAGGATCGAGCAATCTTATTACTACCGGTCTTTCTCCCATTTCCTTGAATATGTCTACAAAGTCTTGTCTTTGCATTGGAAGAAGTTCATCAAGTGCTTTTTGTCTTTCTTCAAGTGTTAGTGAAAGTATCATTCTTCTAACAGCAGGTATTCTTGCTTCGTTGAAGAACATATGTTCTGTTCTGCAAAGTCCTATACCTTCGCATCCGAATATTACACCTTGTTTTGCATCTCTTGGGGTGTCGGCATTTGTATAAACGCCGAGTTTTTTGATTTCTCTTACCCATTGCATGAATGTGCCGAATTTTCCTGTAAGTTCAGGTTTAGCCTTTTGTATATCACCTTCGTATACTGCTCCTGTAGAGCCGTCAAGAGAAATATAATCTCCTTCTTTGTATACCTTGTCTGATACTCTTACTGTCTTAAGCTCTTCGTCAACTCTTATCTCACTGCAACCTGCCACACAGCATTTACCCATTCCTCTTGCTACAACGGCAGCATGTGAAGTCATACCGCCTCTTGAAGTAAGTATACCTTGGGCACTTACCATACCTTCTATGTCTTCAGGAGATGTTTCCTGTCTTACAAGGATTACCTCTTGTCCGCTCTTTGCAGCTTCAACAGCTTCGTCAGCCTTGAAGTAGATTTTTCCTGATGCTGCTCCCGGAGATGCAGGAAGTCCTTTTGCGATTAGAACGGCATTTTTCAAAGCCTTTGGCTCAAAAGTAGGGTGCAATAACTGGTCAAGTTGCTTAGGCTCTACCTTCATTATAGCTTCTTCTTTTGTAAGCAGTCCCTCTTCCACAAGGTCTACAGCTACATTTACTGCAGCTTGTGCAGTCCTCTTTCCGTTTCTTGTTTGTAGGAAGAACAGTCTGCCTTCTTCTATTGTAAATTCTATGTCTTGCATATCTTTGTAGTGTTTTTCCAGCAACTGAGTTGTTTCTACGAACTGGTCATAGCATTTTTGATTGATTTCTTTGAGTTTATCAATGTTTTCAGGTGTTCTGATACCGGCTACGACATCTTCACCCTGTGCATTCATCAAAAATTCTCCGAATAGTTTGTTTTCACCTGTAGACGGATTTCTTGTAAATGCAACTCCTGTTCCGGAAGTCTTACCCTTGTTTCCAAATACCATAGATTGTACGTTTACAGCTGTTCCCAAATCATGAGAAATGCCGTTTAAGTTTCTGTATACTATGGCTCTGTTGTTATTCCAAGATGAAAATACAGCTTCTACGGCTTTGTAGAGTTGTTTTTTCGGATCTTGCGGGAATTCTTCGTGTTTTTCTTCCCTATATACTTCTTTGAATTCTTCTACCAGTCTTTTCAAATCTTCGGCATCAAGGTCAGTATCCAAAGTTACTCCCTTAGCTTCTTTCATAGCGTCAAGTCTTGCATCAAAATATGCCTTAGGTATTTCGATAGCAACATCTGAGAACATTTGAATGAATCTTCTGTAAGAGTCGTATGCAAATCTCTCGTTTTCTGTAGCTCTTGCAAGACCTTTGACAGTCTCGTCGTTAAGACCTAGGTTAAGTATAGTGTCCATCATCCCCGGCATTGATATAGCCGCCCCTGAACGAACTGAGAAAAGTAGGGGATCGTTAGGATCTGAAAACTTCTTGCCTTGTTCTTTTTCGACATTCGCAAGGTGTTCATCAATTTCTTTGAGAAGATCATCCCATAGTTTTTTACCCTCATCATAGTATCTGAGGCAGGCTTGTGCACTGATTGTAAATCCTTGCGGTACAGGCAAACCGATGTTTGTCATTTCAGCAAGGTTGGCACCCTTGCCTCCAAGGATGGTTCTCATGTCCTTATTACCTTCTTTAAAATCGTAAACAAATTTCATGTCATTTCCCTCCAAGATTTAATTTTAATAAATAAACTTTTCATTTCTATATATAAGTTTAGCGTATAATCCTTATTCGTTATATACTTTCATCCCGTTTCTCTTTAAGTAGGTAATTATCTTTTCGGCAGTCTCTTCTATTGCTTTGTTGGATACATTTATTATTGGACATCCTATTTTTTTCATCAGAGATTCGGCAAAGTCTATCTCTTCAAGTATTCTATCCATATTCGCATACTTATTTTCACCTGTATTTGCTGTGCTGAGTCCAAGTGCTCTAAGTCTTTCTGTTCTTATTTCGTTGAGTTTTTCAGGTGTATTGGTAAGTCCCACTATCTTTTTGGATGGTATTTGGAACAGTTCCTGTGGCACCTTCGCCTCTGGTACCAGAGGTATATTTGCCACCTTGATATTCTTGTTGGCAAGGTACATTGACAGGGGTGTCTTGGATGTACGAGATACACCTATTATTACCAAATCAGCCTTGAGCACTCCTCTTGGATCTTTTCCGTCATCATATTTTACTGCAAATTCTACAGATTCCACTCTCTTGAAATATCTATCATTTAATTTTCTGAGCATCCCTGTTTCCTGCAAAGGAGCCTCACCGGTTACAGATTCTATTGAGTCAAGCACCGGAGTAAGTAAATCAACACATCTTATGTTATTTTCACCGGCAAATTGACTTATCTTTTGTACCAGTTCTTTTTTCACTATAGTATGTAGGATTATCTTTTCAGGTGCACGCAATATTTCGCTGAAAATATAGTCAAAGGGAGTGTCTTCTTTTATGTAGGGGAATTTTTTTACGTTAAATGAATCTGATTGAAACTGAGCTATAGCAGCACCTGCAACGTGTTCTGCAGTATTACCCAGAGAGTCTGAAAGAATGAATATAGTAAGCTGTTTCATACGCACCTCACAGCGATTATATTTTTAAAATAGTGATGTGAAAACAATTTTTTGTTTAGAATAATATACTCTCTTTTTGTTTTTTTGTCAAGTGGGATATCTACAGCTATTATTATTCAAGGCATATAGACTTTATATTACATAGTATTATGAAATATTACACCTAGAATGTTGTAAAAAATAGTATTGAAAATGATTTCTGAAAAAAATTTAATTTGGAATTATATGTAAAATATGCTATAATTTAAAAATAAACACAATATTTTATATAGGATGATTATTATGAAAAGGAGGAGTTACAATGTCTGAAAATAGTGATAATAATTCGAATTCCAAGAGGAAATTTGAAAAGGGAAAATTCATAATTCCTGTAATCATTTATATTATAGGAGTAGTAATATCTTATTATGGTTCAAGGGAAGCTGATGAACCTACAGTACTTGCAGCAGGGGGCTATATAGTTACAAGTATAGGTATAATAAAGTTTTTAAGGGCTTGGGTCAGTGAAAAATATAGGCTGGGACTTAATATAGGATTTCCGCTAAATCTTATTTTTCCATACTATCCGATTGTAGAAGACTATGATGAGCTGACAAGAAATTTGACTGACTTTAAGACAGCCTATAGTGATTTTATGAACAGTGAAGATAAAAATAGGGATAATAGTAAGTTGCAAAATTATGCTACACAACTTTTATGGCATGGTATATATCTTCAAAAAAAACGTTTAGAAAGATTAAATGTACAGATAGAACTAATTACAAGCAGACGTTCTTATTCCAATAATGCGTCTCCGGTTCGCTCAAAGTCTTATTTTGACGGCAGATATAATATTGATGATGTCAATGAAGAGATATTCTCCACAAGGACTTATAAATATATGGGAAAAAATATAAAACATGTCTATGATAAGGAAGTCGCCCACTATACAATTTTGTCTGCAAAAAGCGTTGGAGGTGGAAATATAATTTGTCCAAACTGCGGAAATATTTCATCAAGAAGTAATTTTATGGACGGATGTGATTATTGTGGAACAAAATTTACTGTAGAAGACTTGGATAGTAGGGTGGGAAGTTTCGGATTTAATCGTGATTCTTTTGTAACTTCCGGAAAAAGAGAGGCTATAAAAGAACATACCTACCCATGGGTGTATATGATTGGAATTACGATGTTTTTTAATGCCGGTTTTTATCTACCTTTTTTCAAATCCTACGATATGGATATAGCTATGAAATTTTTATATGCTATACCAAATGCATTTTTATTCTCTTTAGCAGGATGTTTACTTATAACAATATTTATGCCTTTTATTGTGCCGATGATAGAGATTATATATGATTTAATTGAAAATTTTTTCCCTGATATGTTATATTATTCAGGAGGAAGCTCAAATCAAGAAATAAGAAGGGCTGAAGAGGTTAGAAAATACGACCCTTTGTTTTCTATTCAAAGTTTTTTTGGAGGTATACAAAACAAGCTGAATACCGTGCATTTTGCAGATAATATCAAAGAAATCAACGCATTTTCAGACTGCGACCTATCAGAAAAGTTGCAACAATATAAAGATGTGGTAGATATTGACACCATAAGAATAATGATGGATTTTTACAAAGTAAAAGACGGTATGCAAACAGCGATGGTAAATGCGATTTTGCTAATTAGAGAGCTGAAAAACGGCAAGATAGAAGAAAGAAAAGAAAATGTAAGGATGTATCTTCAAAAAAATGAGGACTGTAAAACTCAGGCTGTATGCGGGCCTTCAATTTTAAAATGTAAAAGTTGCGGAAGCAATCTATCTTTGATAGATGGTAAGAAATGTGAGTTTTGCGGACAAGAACTCAATATGAAGGAGCATGACTGGGTAATTACTGAGTATACTAATAATTTTATAACAAAAAAATAGTGATAATTAATATGACTTATACTAAAAACCTTTTAAATTAACATGTAAGTATTTTAATTACAAAGTGTATATAAATTAATAGAACATCACAATATCAAATATTCTACATGACTTTTTAAACGAAGATTAGTATTAAATAAAACTCTTTTTTATAATAGAGAATTCAAGATAAAACAAAAGGCGACATAAGATAATTATGTCGCCTTTGTCCATGTTTATAAAAATTATGAAGTTCTCTTTCATCTAAGCAAAACCATTTATTATGCTAATGCCGCTCCAAGCTCTTTACATTTTGCGAGAGCTTCTTCATCAGGATTGTCATATGCCATAAGTCCTTCAGCTACTAATGTTCCTGCTGTATTTTTAGCTCTTACTTCCCAGTCTCTCATCCATTGTCCGTCGTTCCATTCATAAGAGCCAAATATTGCTATTTTCTTTCCGCCAAGGTCGTTTTCAACACTTGCAAACATAGGCTCAAAACTTGATTCTTCAAGCTCTTCATTACCCATTGCAGGACAGCCGAATGCTATTGCATCATAATCACCAAGTTTATCTTTAGTAAAGTCGTCGCTGAATATCAAATCCACTTCAGCTCCGGCGCCTTTTGCACCTTCAACAACGGCATTTGCCATAGCTTCAGTATTTCCTGTTCCTGACCAATAAACTACTGCTACTTTACTCATAATTAATACTCCTTTAAATTAATATTTATATTAATCAAAAAATATTACTATTCTTTGATGTCTACCAAAATTATGCAGCGCAAAGAGATGTGATGTTTACACCATTTAAGAAAGACTCGCAAAGAGTGGATGTGCATTTTTTATACATCTCAAACTTTTTTAGTGATTCCACTTCATCGGTGTATACTTTCCAAATTCCGGATATCTTATAGTTTTTGCCCTTGTTCTTGATGAAGAGTTTTACATCTTCCAAAGGGTAACCCAAGAAAATGCCGATTTCATGTGGAAAATTGTCTTTTTTCACTCTTATAGACAAATTTTTGATAACTCTTCCACAACTTATTTGTCTGTCATATCCGTATATATTCAGGAATTCACGCACTCTGGAATCTGATAGAGTCTTATCAAGCAAATCAATCCTATAGATGTAGATTAGAGTTTTTCCTTTAATATTGCTCAAAATTGTAAGTCTAAGTCTTAATTTGTACAAGAGTCTGTTCCAGTGTCTTACCTTTAAAACAGCGTCATCACCTGAATACGAAAATAAATTGGCAGTCTTGATACCTGCTAATGTCGGTGCACAATGCTCCACCAACAAGCGCTCAAACATAAATACCTCCGAAATTGATTGAAAAATTATAAGAATTATTATGATATAAATAATTAATCAATAATCTTTATCTCTTATAGTGAAATTATAAATCTATAAATAATATTTGTCAATAGCAAATAATTTTTCTTAATAAATAATTTAAATCTTAAATATTGAATTTGCTTAAATATCTGATAAAATCAAAGAAAAATTAGATTTAAACAAAAAGTGCATACCTGAAATACAAAAATGTTTTTATTTTTAATACTAAAACTATAGACAAGTTTAAATTATTATGTTATTATCTTTGGATATTTTATTTTATTGTCATTATTTTTTATGTTTTTTACAAATCTTAAGTTTGTTCTCTATTATAAGTATTTTTTTAATTTAACTTTAAAATGTTACAAATACGAAATTAAGTAGTTTTTTAGAAATTCATGTTGAATTTAAGAACTTCAACTCTATTTTATTTTGGAAGATTGAATTTTATATTTATAAGCTAGGGACACATGATATGTGAAAGAGGGGAATTTTTATGAAGGAATTATGGAAGAAGTATAATGAGATAGGACTGGTAAAGAGAATAATTACGGGCCTTATCATAGGAACAATTGTGGCATTAATTAGACCGAATTTGGGAGAGTCAACAGCCGGAAATGTGCTTGATGTTCTTAAGATATTTGGAAGTATGTTTGCAGGAGCCTTGAAATCCATTGCACCTGTCTTGGTATTTTTTCTTGTAATGGAGTCACTATGTAAACATAAGGAAGGTCAAAAGACAAATATGAAGCATGTTATTGCTCTTTATCTTGTTGCTACATTTTTGGCGGCACTTTTTTCAGTAATTGCAAGTTTTCTTTTTCCAATTAAATTGACTTTGCCACCGACAGCTGAAGAGATAAATCCACCAAAAGGTTTAGATGAAGTGCTTACTACTCTTTTGCTCAATATAGTAGACAATCCTATAAGGGCTCTTTCAACTCCAAATTATATGGGGATACTATTTTGGGCAGTATTGATAGGTTTGGCTCTTAAAAATTCATCAGAGTCTACTAAGACAATGCTTTCTAACTTTGCCGACGCTACATCTTCTGTAGTTAGAATAGTAATCAGTTTTGCACCTTTTGGTATAATGGGGCTGATATATACTTCAATAACTACAAGTGGTATAGAAATATTCAAAGAATATGCGATGTTGATAGGCTTATTGCTGGGAACTATGTTTTTTGTCGCCTTGATAGTCAATCCTATAATGGTATGGACTCAGCTTAAAATCAATCCTTATCCTTTGGTGCTTGCTTGTATCAAAAAGAGCGGACTTACAGCATTTTTCACAAGAAGCTCTGCTGCCAACATTCCTGTAAATATGGAACTTTGCAGACAATTGGAGCTTGACGAAGATACTTATTCAGTATCAATTCCTCTTGGAGCCACTATAAATATGGGTGGAGCTGCCATAACAATTTCAATAATGACACTTGCAGCCGCTAATACCTTAGGTATTCAGGTAGATTTTGCTACTGCGCTTGTACTAAGTGTACTTTCAGCACTTGGAGCCTGCGGAGCATCAGGTGTTGCCGGAGGATCTCTACTTCTTATTCCGCTTGCCTGCTCATTATTTGGAATACCTGCTGACGTATCTGCTCAGGTCGTGGGAGTAGGCTTTATCATAGGGGTTATCCAAGACTCTGCAGAAACTGCGATAAACTCTTCAACAGACGTACTGTTTACAGCCGTAGCAGACTTTGCTCAAAAGACAAAGGATGGAGAAAAGGTAGACTACAAGAGATTGCTTTCTAATGTGAAATAGTTAGGATATTGATAAAAAATGCATTAATACTAATCAGCATTTATAATAGCAAGTATCTATTTTAAAGCGACATTATAAATTATATGGATTTTCAATGACTTTATTGTGATGTAATTACATTGCTTTTTAATAAGTTTTTTATACTAATCTCCATTTAAAAAGACATGTAAAATATTTGATATTGCGATTACTTTTAAATTGTATAGACGTTATAATCAAAATATTTACATGGTAACTTAAAAGGTCTTTAGTATTAGCATAAAAAGACCACTGTTTAGCTTAAATGACAGTGGTCTTTTTTTAAATGTTTTTGATATTTTTTCTTTAAATCGCCTTGCTCTGTACAGCTATTTGAACCAATTCTTTTGAACTGATAAAATCTTGGTTTTCAATAATAAAGTCCTTCATCTGTTTAAACATTCGTATTAAAGCTTTACTTTGTTTAGTTGCAAGTTCTCCCTTTAATACAGTCATAAGCATATAAATTCCCTGCTCTGTAAAGGCGTAAGGCATTTTTCTGCGACCACCCCATCTTGATGTCGATTTTTTCGATATCAAGTTTTCAAATTCAAGCTTAGTTAGCTGGAACATAAAATCATCATCGAATTTTTCTAAATTATTTTTTACTTGTTCATTAAATCTTGTAGTAGTATAGCCGTATATTTCCGCAAGTTCAAAATCAAGCATGACTTTTTGATTTCTTATATAATAAATTTTACTTTTTATAGTATCTTGATTAATTACAAATATTTCTTTCTGCTTCTGATCCACCAAATACCTCCTGTTCATATTAATATTAAACGGAATTATGTGTATATACTATGATTAAAAAATTAAGTTATATCAATAAAAAATCTAAATTGTCAGTATCTACATTTATTAATACTAATCAATATGTATAATAGCAAGTATCTATTTTAATTAGCATTATAAATTATATGGATTTTCAATGACTTTATTGTGACGTAATTACATGACTTTTTAACTAACTTTTAGTATAAGTAATATTAGTGCCATATCTAATTATATCAAATTTAGCAATATTTTACATCCATTAAATTTCATTTTATCAATATAAAAAACTACCACATAATCTATTGTTATGTGGTAGTTAAATAAAATTTGTGTTGATATTTAGGCTGTCTTTTTGACAAGGGGCATATAAAAACATCATGCTCTATAGTTTTAGCTAAACTTTATTTATATCTGATATTAGTCTATAATATTGGCAAATATTGTTGAAAGTTGTTCTCTTGTAAGCGTATCATTTGCATTTAACTTATTATTTGCTCCACTTACTATTCCTTTTTCAACTAAGGCTGATACATATCCTATAGCCCAAGCAGGTGTTGAGTCTGCGTCTTTGTATTTTGAAAGCACTTCTTTTGCTCTTGCATTATCCAATGGCTTGATGTCTTTTAATTTAGCAACGGCTACAAACAATTCCGCCCTCGTTATATTGCTATCCGGTCTGAACTTAGCTTTTTTATCTTGAGAGAAGATTTTGTTTTCCAACACTGTTTGTACAGCTTTTGCATACCATTTGTTATTGCTCACATCTGCAACTTTTATACTGCTTGGCTTTTCACCTATTATATTTGTGATTACTTGGGCTACTTCTGCTCTTGTTACAGCTTTTTTAGGCATGAAGTTGCCTTTTTTATCTCCGGACATTATTCCTTTTTGCATTAGCTTTGTTACAGCTTGCTTGCTCCAAGTTATTTGCCTTGTGTCTTTCAGCTTATCTACTGTTTTTTGTGCTTCTTGCATTGTCATTATATCTGGTAGCTTTATTTCTTTTGATATCTCTTGATTTTGCTGACTAAGTTGAGATTTTTCCTGTTGATTTTTTTGTTCTAATTCTTGATTTGTAAGCTTTGTTATAGTTTCAGCAGTTTTTTGGACATCTTTTTCTGATATTTTGTTTTGTTCTTTAACAGATTTTGATGTTGAGGAAGTTCCACCGCCTCCACCAGAAGAACTCGAACTTTTACTTGATGATGAGCTTCCACCGCCTCCACCACCTGAGCTTGATTTTTCTTCTTTTGCTTTAGGTTTTTGTTCTTCCTTTTGTTCAGCTTTTTGTGTTTCTTTCTTATCTTCTTTTTTATTAGGCTTTTCTTCTTCCGGTGTTTTTTTAGAATCAGTTTTTGAATCTTGTGGCTCTTTGTTAGGCTTATTATCTTCTTTATTTTCTTGACTTGGTTTTTGTATCTCAGGTTGTGGATTTGGTTTATTTTGTTCTTCAGCTGTTACATTTATTTTAACTTCTATCGGATGTGAAGCAAGTTTAATCCCATCAGGCTTGTATCTTACAAGATACTTACCTTCTGAAAGTCCTGATACTTCTTTTCCGCTACAAGCTATCCAGTTTTGAGCACCATCTTTCTTATATTCCATCTTTGAATTTACATAGATTATCTTGCCGGTATTTTTACCTTCTACACTATCTACAGTCTTTATATTCATAGGACTTTCCGTTTCTATAGGAAGTATCTTTTGGACATCTGAATGTAGTATTGGAGCTGTAGTACTTTTTCTAACTACCAAGATTGGCTCATTAAACTCTGTTGTGATATTTACAGGTTCACTTGAATTTATATCATGCCAAACTCCGTCTCCCAAATCATATCTCATTCCTCTTTCAACATTTTCAAGTCTGCCTTTTTTATCTCCTGTAGCTTTAAATACAGCCTGTGGTGTTTCTTCTTTTACTATGTTTATATCTACATTTTGTCTGCTGTTTGATATATTAAATCCTCTTTTACTCACTTCTATAGGAAGAGTCTTAGTACTTTGGAACATCATGTCCTTAAATCTGAGTTCATAAGTTTTGTTATCTATTTTATTTACGCCTGTTTTATAAACTTCGTCCATTTTTATATCATTAACAGTAAGATCATCTATATCTTGGTCAAATGTAAGCATTACAGAAGTTGTAGTTTCATTTACATTATTAGTGGGCTTTACTTCCAATAGACTTACATTTTTTTCAGCTTGAGTAGGGATATTTGAAACCTCATATGAGTAAAACTTATGTGTTCCAAATGTATCTCTTAGTCTGTGTATTTCATTGATATATGGATTTCCGCCTGTTATCTTTTTTACAGTGTTTAGAATTTCTCCGTCATCCATTGATTTTGGGATTGCAATTCGTATAGTGGTATATGGTAAGTTAGTTGAATTTATCTGTGCTCTAAGCACTTGTTCAAGTTCTTCTTTATTATTTGCAAATTCACCTTGTTTTTTGTAGGCATAATATGTGTATTTACTTCCATCTACTTCTTCATCAGAAGCATACCAATCTTTATGGTTTTTACCGAGAGTTTCACTGTTTATTAAAAAATGCTTATAACTGATATATTCTCTCTCAGGTAAATCATCCCAAGTGACATCTATAAAATACCAGCCGTCATCCAATTTTACCCTATTCCATTGGTGAAATTCCGGTTTTGCCGCAGTACTCCAGCCTTTTAAAGCATATCCTTTTATATTAAGCTTATCTATGATTTTTTGGAAAGATTGTGAATATCCTTGGCAAACAGCCTTTCCTTCTATTAATGCTCCATAGGCATAGCTAACTATATGCTCACTTGAATATTCTATATTTTCTACAAGATAGTCATGTACTGCCATAAGCTTGTCTGCATCACTACTTAGATGTCTAAATTTATCAGCTATTTCATCTACCTTTTTTTCAAGCTCGGAATCTTTTTCTTTTTCTACATTTACTACACATTTATATAGGGCATCAGCTTTTTTAGCCCATATTTCTGTATTTCCGCTTGCCTTAGCCTTTACAAGTCCTTTATCAAGGCTGATGACTTTGTTCAATTTACTATATTCTTCTGCTGTATATACGATATCTTGAGGTGTTCTTTCTCTTACAAACCACTCTACATCATTTACATCAGAACCGTCTGAATCAAGGAGTTTTAACTGAAATTCATCGCCTACATTGAGCTTTAATGAGTGTTCATTGATTATCATGTTTCCATCTTCTGCTTGAGTAGGTGCTTCGAGCTGACCTATTCTATCATTTAGAGCTTGCAAATCACTTTGTGAAGTAATTTTGGCATGTATGCTACTTGTGTTTGATGTATTTTGAGAACTTGAGTCTGCAAACACCGGGTAACTGCAAGTCTGTAAAATCAGTCCTGTAGCAAGCAAGGTCCAAAATATAGACTTTTTAGTATCTTCAATTGACCTTTTTTTATTTGTCTTTTTGCTCATTATCAGTAATATTTCCTTTCTAATTAATTTTTCTACATAAAAATATCGGTAGAAAATAATAATTTTTTAGTTAGGAAATTATTGATTTTTTAATGATTATTATGCTTAATGATAGAAATATCAATGATTATAGTCTTTGGATTAGCTAAGGTATAAGTTTAAAAGTGTATAAGCTATTCTAAAAATAAGCTTGTAGTGAGATAAATTTGATATAATCATTTCTATACTTATGATACTGATTTAGAATATCTTTTTTTAATAAATTTTTAGTCTATCATTTTTGTAAAATAATTCCACTATTCTATTAGATTTTAAAATTAATAAAAAAAGCTGATTATATAATTCTATCATAATAATCAGCTTTAATAAATTAATTGTGTTTTTATCAAAAAAGAAAAGACTGTTTACACAAAAGTATTTAGTATTACTAAGTTCTTTTTCTATATTTCAATATCTTTCTTTTGTTCTTGAGTATTTTTATCTATCACTTTTTTTATAAATGATTTGACATCTATGCCCATAGACTCTGTGAGTCCGTCAGTTACTTGAGTGGTAGCATTTACTATGTCGCCAATCAGCTTAGAGTTTTGTGATGTTCCGTACATAGTTATCTTGTCTACATTTTCAAGAGGAGATGCAACGTTCTTAGCTATTTCAGGCAATTTGTTGAAGTACATTTCCAGTATGGCAGCCTCTCCGTATTTTTTCATAGCTTCTGCCTTTGCATTGATACCCTCTGCCTCTGCAAGAGCTTTTGCCCTTATGGCTTCTGCTTCTGCACGACCTATCTCCATTATACCTTCGGCTTCCTTTTGTTTTTCTATCAGTTTGGCCTGAGCGTCTTGTTGTCTTCTGTAGAGTTCAGCATCCGCCATCTGCATTTCTTCATATTTTTGAGCATCAGCCTTCTTTTCTATTTCTGCTTGTAGCACCTTTTGACGTACTAAGACTTCTTTTTCAGTCTTTACCAAGTTGGCTTGAGCTGTCTTTTCTTCTATGATGGCACGTCTTTCTTCTTTTTGTATTTCGTAAGCCACGTCGGCTTCAGCTTGCTTTGTATCTTGTTCTATCTTAAATTCGGCTACTTTGACTGCCAAATCCTTCTTCTTTTGAGCGATTTCAGTTTCAGCCTGTACCTGTGCGTCATTTGCTTTTTGTTTCGCTTCTGCTGTAGCTATGGCTACGTCTCTGTCTGCCTGAGCCTTTGCGATTTGAGCTTTCTTACGGATTTGAGATACATTGTCTATACCAAGGTCAACTATTATATTATTTTCATCAATTACCGATTGAACGTTGAAAGATATGATTTCAAGTCCCATTTTTTTAAGGTCCGGAACGGCATTTTCCTGTACCTTTTCGACAAAAGTTTTTCTATCTTGCACTATAGACTCAAAGGTCATGCTTCCTATAATTTCACGAGTATTACCTTCAAGCACGTCTTTAACCTGTGCTATGATGTATTCAGGTGGTCTGTTCAAGAAGTTTTGTGCTGCAAGGTCTGTAAGATCCGGCACATCACCTATTTTTATCTTTACTGCTCCGTCTATCTTGACATTGATATAGTCATTTGTAGGCACAAAAGAGTCAGTCTTTACATCTACTGACATCATTTCCAGTGAAAGCTTATCGAGTCTTTGTAAAAACGGTATTTTGACTCCTGACTTTCCTATTATCACCTTTCTCTTGCCAAGACCTGTTATGATAAAAGCCTTGTCAGGAGGTGATTTAATATACCATAAGGGTATGGTTACTATAAGTAATAAAAAAATTGCTGCAACTACTATCGGAACAATTAAAGAACTGTCCATTTTTTTACCTCCTAAAAATTTTAATTTAATTTATAAAAATTATACAGTCTTAAAATAAATTTCACAATATTATTTTATAATATGTAATGAAAATTTATTTTTTGTTGAAAAATGCTTGATACTTAGAGATATATTATGATATTATAAAAAGATATACAAAAAAAGGGGATAAGATGGAATTTACACATTTGGATAAAAACGGCAATGCAATAATGGTCGATGTAGGTGATAAGGACATCACCAAGAGAGTGGCAACAGCTACAGGCAGTATAAGAGTAAATAAGGATATAATATCTTCGATAAAAAATATGGATAATAAAAAGGGAGATGTCATATCTACAGCAAGGATTGCAGGTATAATGGCGGTGAAGAACACTTCATCCGTGATACCGCTTTGTCACAATATTTTGATTAACAAGGCTAAGATAGATTTTGAAATAGACGAGGATAATCTCCTGATAAAATCTACATGTACAGTACACTGCACGGAAAAGACAGGTGTGGAGATGGAGGCTCTGCATGGAGTGAGTATTTCACTGCTTACCATATATGATATGTGCAAGGCTATAGACAAGTCCATGGTGATTTGCGATGTACATCTTGTGGAAAAGACAGGTGGAAAAAGTGGAGATTTTAAATTTGAGGAAAGATAAAGATGATAGATGTTTTTGGCAGAAATATTAACTATGTTAGATTGTCCCTTACAGACAGGTGCAATCTGAACTGTGTCTACTGTATGCCTAAGGGGCAAAGCCCTGTATTTTTGCAAAAAGATGAGATAATGAGCGTGGATGAGATATATAAGATATGCCTTTATCTGTCGAAAATAGGTATAGACACGATAAAGCTGACCGGGGGAGAGCCATTGCTGAGGGAAGATTTTGAAGAAGTGGTCAAAAAGATAAAGACCATAGATGAGATTAAAAATATCACTCTCACTACCAACGGTACAAGACTTGAAAAATATATGGATTTTTTGTATGAGCAGGATATAAAAAATATCAACATTTCTTTAGACTCTCTAAGTCCGCAAAAATACAAGGAAATAACAAATTTTAAACTTGATAAAATAGTGGAAGTTATAAAAAAATAAAAAAATACAATTTTTTTAAAATAAAAATCAATGTTGTGCCGATAGATATAAGCAAGGAGGATATTTCCAACTTGGTGGATTTTACTCAGGAAAACGACATTAAACTGAGATTTATTGAGATGATGCCGATAGGCTATGGCAATCGCTTCAACTTTATCTCAAGTGATGAGATAATCTCTATGATATCTGAGAAATATGGAGATTATAAGCGTTCTGATGTGATTCATGGCAACGGTCCTGCAGTGTATTATTCTTTTTCTAAATTAAAGACTGATATTGGCTTTATTTCGGCTATGTCACATATGTTTTGTGACAGTTGCAACAGAATAAGGATAAGTTGTGACGGCAAAATCAAGCCCTGTCTTAACTATGAATATTCGGTGGATATAAGAAAGATGATGTTGCAAGGAGTAGGCGAGGATGTAATAATTGATAAAATCGCTGATACAATCTACAACAAGCCGAAATCACATAGTTTTTTGGAAGGGTTACTTGATAATTCAGAGAAGAAGAGTATGTATCAAATAGGTGGATGATGTAAACTTTTGCTTATAGGAAAAAAATACTATATTTTTTGAAAACGTCAATACAAAATTCAAGTAAAATTATTTTTCAGTGGTTATTAAGTGGTATTACGACATAAGTGCTATAATTTCAATATTTTATTATTAATTCGCTTTTTTAGTGGTATTTTAAAGATATTCAAAAAACAAGGTTTTTTAGTAAAAAAGTTGTTGATTTTTTGAAAAAAGCTGTTATAATGATTTTGAAATGTAGTGTTAAATACTCATTTATTAGTGTATATGATATGCCCTTTTGTCAAATTCAGAAAACATTTCCTACATAAGATTTAATTTTTGATTATTGTAGGAAACTTTTTTAAGATTATGATAGGAAGCATATAAAATATAAAAACACAGCTAAAATTTTTGGAGGAAAATATGAAGAAAAAATCTTTATTTGCGGCTTTACTTTCATGTACATTGCTGCTAAGTGCTTGCGGTGGTGGAGGAACAAATCCATCTGAAAAGCCAAGCGGCGACAATAAACCTGCTACTACAACTCAAGCTAAGGGCGATGAAAAGGTACTTCGCACAATATTCAGCAAACAAGGTGACGGTACAAACTTCGATACTCCTTGGTGGAACAGAGGGGATTTGTACAAAGTTATAACATTTAGAAGCTTGTTCAAGGCAAACAATACCTTGACTGAGTTCAACCCTGACCTTGTAAAGGAATACAAGCCATCTGAAGACGGTCTTACTTATGAATTCACTTTGAAAGACAATCTTAAGTGGTCAGACGGAAAGCCTCTTACAGGAGAAGATGTTAAGTTCTCAATAGAGGGAGCTCTTAAGGGGGCAAAGGTAAACGGTATATATACTGCAACTTTCAGCAAGATTGATGGTGGTAAAGACCTTAGAGATAAGAAGGCTGAAACCGCAAAAGGAATTACAGTTGACGGACAAAAGGTAACAATCAAATTGGCTGAGCCTGTAGGTAATCTAATACCTATACTTTCTCAATTTGCAATACTTCCAAAACACGGATTTGAAGGCGTAGACATGCTTGACTACAACACAGCTGCATTTTGGAAAAAACCTATAACTAACGGAATGTATAAGGTGGAAGAAATCGTAACTGATTCTTACATCACTTTAGTTCCAAATGAAAACTACGAAGGAACTGCTCCTAAAATACCTAAGGTTGTTGTAAACATAGTACCTTCAGAAGGAATATTGACAGCGGTTGCTGACGGTCAATCAGACTTCTTCAACTCAAAAGTACCTGCTGAAATTCAAAAACTAAGCGAAAATCCTGCTTGGAAGAAGACACCTGTTGATACATTGTTCTACTATTATCTTGTATTCAACTTGAAAGGCAACGACACAAGACCTGCTAACAAAGCATTGCAAGACCCTAAGGTAAGAGAAGCAATATACTACGCTATAGATAGAGAAACTTTGGCTAAGAACCTTTACGGTGAAATAGGTGAAGTGGCTGCACTTGGAGTACCTGCAAGAGATACTGCAAACTACAACGACAAAATAAACACTTTCAAATATGATCCTGAAAAGGCAAAAGCTCTGCTAAAAGAAGCAAATTATGATGAAAACCAAACATTGGAATTCAGATATTATATGGCTGACCAAACATCTGTAGACCTATACAACGCTATAGCTGCAGACCTTGCAAAGGTTGGTATCAAGGTAAATGTACAAAAATTTGCCGGAGACGCTACAGGTGAACTTTTCGATATAAGAAACTACGATATAGCACTAAAAGGACTTTCAGCATTCGGATATGACGAATGGTATGGCGAATATGCGTCAACTCACGCAAACTTCCCTAAGATAATAGGACATAACGATGCTTTTGACAAGCCTTACACTGCACTATTACAAGCAACAACTCCTGAAAAGAAGGCTGAAGCTTTAAAACAACTACAAGCTGTAGAAGAAAAAGATATAACAAAAATGCCTATTTTTGTTCTTAAAAACATGATATTCGTAAACGGAGAAAAAGTTGATACTAAGGGTGCAAATTTTGGTAACCCGTGGTTTGCTTATGACCTGGGATTTGAAAACTGGGAACTTAAATAATTGAATTATAAAGTGTATCTCCTTATGAGGTACACTTTTTTCTATTATTTTTGGAAAGGAGAGAAAAATTGTTTAAGTTTATATTGAAAAAAATATTATTTATGATACCGATGCTTTTTTTGATATCATTTTTGATATTTACGGCTCTTAAACATATGCCCATAGATCCGGTGAACTATCTGCTACCGCCTGAAGCCTCACAAAATGCGGCTTTGAAAGAACAGTTAAGAGAGCAGTACGGTCTTAACGATCCGTTTTTTGAGCAATACAAAAGATGGATAGGTGGAATATTAAAAGGGGATTTCGGCTACAGCATTTTGACTAAGCAACCTATAAGCGAAATATTGGCACTGAAATTACCTGCGACTATACAACTTGCTGCTGCCGCTCTGATAATATCATCTGTACTGGGGATACTGATAGGTATACTTTCTGCGGTCAATCAAAATACTATTATAGACTATATAGGCAGGGTAATAGGTGTACTTGGGCAGTCTATACCTCAATTTTTGTTCGGTATGATATTAATTACGGTATTTGCCTTAAGTCTTAAATTATTGCCTGCAGGAGGGCGTAATTTATACGGTAAGGCAGGTTTTTTTGATCAACTTAGGACTATAATATTGCCTGCAACGGCACTGTCATTTTCCATGATAGCTACGGTACTGAGATATACTCGTAACCTTATGCTGGATGTAATCAACAAGGAATATATCAAGACTGCAAGAAGCAAGGGTATATCTGAAATCAAAGTATATTTCAAGCATGCCTTCCGTAACTCTATGGGACCTATACTTGTGACTATACTTTTTAGAATACCCGGGCTTATCGGTGGCTCTGTAGTTATAGAAACAGTGTTTAACTGGCCGGGAGTAGGCTCTACTTTAATGGGCGCAGTGACATCGGGAGACTATCCTGTAATAATGGTTACAACTCTGCTTATTGCAGCCGTAATGCTGACTATAAGTTTCCTTGTGGACGTATTATCTGCCATGCTTGATCCTCGTATCAGGTTGGAAGCTTAGGAGGTACTATGAACGATTTATCAAAACAAAAAAGTAAGATGCGTTCTGCCATGGCGAAGCGCTCACTCAATAAGATGATAAGCAACAAATTGGGCATGATAGGATTTATCGTTGTAGTAGTGATGAGTCTTATGTCTATACTTGCTCCTGTGCTTACAAATATAGATCCTACAGTTACCGATATGGCAAATATTAATAAGGCTCCGGGAGGACTTCATATACTCGGTACGGACAGTATAGGGCGTGATCTTTTCTCAAGACTGCTCTATGGTGGCAGGATTTCGATATCAATAGGTATAATAAGTGCACTTACGACTTCTTTTATAGGTACTGTATTCGGCTTGATTGCAGGATATTTCAGAGGTATGGTGGATTCGCTTTTGGTAAGATTGTCAGAAGTGATACAGACAGTTCCTATGATAATCTTAGTTATGGTGCTGGTTACCATAATAGGACCTGGAGTTAGAAATATGGTTTTAGTATTTAGTCTTACAGGCTGGATGACTGTATTTCGTATAGTGAGAAACGAGGTGCTCAGGCTCAGGGAAGAAACTTATGTTGAGGTAAACAGAGCCTTTGGTATATCAAATAGCAAAATTATGTTTTCTCAGATTTTGCCTAACACTCTAAGCCCTATAATAGTTGCGACTACTATAAATGTGGCGTTTTTCATACTTTCGGAGACAGAGCTTTCGTTCCTTGGCTTGGGAGTGCCTACCAATATATCAACATGGGGTACTATAATCAACGGTGCAAAATCTCTTTCAGTAATTGAAAATCAGTGGTGGCTTTGGATTATACCCGGTGCAGTGATATCACTGTTTATCATGAGCATAAACTTTTTCGGGGATGCACTTCGTGATGTGCTCGATCCGAAAAATTAATGGGGGTAAGAGATGGAAAATTTATTGGAAGCAAGGAATATTTGCACACAATTTAAGGTGGGCAAAGACTCCATTAATATAGTAAAAGATGTGTCCTTTGACGTAAAAAAAGGGAAGATACTGTCAATAGTGGGAGAATCAGGATGTGGTAAGTCGGTTACCGTACACAGCCTTATAAATCTACTGCCTAAAAACGGTAAAGTTGTAGGCGGACATTCCAATTTTCAAACAGATGACGGCAAGGTGATAGACCTCACTGCTCAAAAGCCTTTTTCAAAGACTATGAGAGGATTAAGAGGCTCTCAAATAGGGATGATATTCCAAGATCCTATGCAATCCTTAAACCCTGTATATACCATAGGCAATCAGATAATGGAAAATATACTTGAGCATAAAAAAGTAAGCAAGAAAGAAGCTGAAGAAATAGGTATAGAAATGCTGAGAAAACTTGGCATACCTGAGCCGAAGAAGAGATTTTTCGACTATCCTCACCAGTTTTCAGGCGGTATGAAGCAAAGGGTAATGATAGCCATAGCCATGGTTAACAATCCGAGCCTGCTCATAGCTGATGAGCCTACTACAGCACTTGACGTTACGATACAGGCGCAGATTATGGACCTTATGAAAGAGATGAGAGATGTATACGGCAAATCTGTAATACTGATTACTCACAATATGGGACTGGTAGCGGAAGTTGCCGATCAGGTAGCAGTAATGTATATGGGAAGAATGGTGGAATACGGGGACGTCAAAGATGTATTTGAAAATCCTACTCATCCATATACCAAGGCATTGCTAAAATCAGTACCTGTACCCGGAATGGCGAAGAATCAAAAACTTGCAACTATCGAGGGAGAAACTCCTGACCCGAGAAATTATAAGATAGGCTGCGAATTTGCCAACAGATGTGCTCACGTAATGCCTGAGTGTACTGCTAAGGACATTCCTACCTACGAGGTAAACGGCACACATATTGCAAAATGCCTTTTATTAAACGGAAATAAGGAGGTTAATAATGCAAAATAACGAAATAGTATTTGAGATTAACAATTTACAGACTTATTTCCCTATATACGAAGGATTTATACTCAAGAAAAAGGTAGCGGACGTAAAGGCGGTAGACAATGTTTCATTTACTGTGAAAAGAGGTGAAACTCTCGGTATAGTTGGAGAGTCAGGCTGCGGCAAGACTACTCTGGGCAAGAGTATGATGATGCTCCAAAAGCCTACAGGCGGTGAAGCTAAGTTCAATATGGACGGAGAAATGAAAGACATACGCAAATTCGACAAAGGTGAATTGTTCAAATTCAAAAAGAAGGTGCAGATGGTATTTCAAGATCCATACAGCTCACTTAACCCGATGAAGACTATATACTCGGCATTTGACGAGCCTCTAAAAGCTCACGGCTACACTTCCAAAGAAGAGCGTGAGCATATAATGATAGAAAAATTTAAGACTGTAAACCTGCAAAGTGACTATATATACAGATATCCGCATGAGTTTTCCGGTGGTCAAAGACAAAGAATATGTATAGCCAGAGCCCTATGTGTTCAGCCTGAGGTTGTAGTTTTGGACGAGCCGGTATCGGCGCTTGACGTTTCAATTCAGGCTCAGGTGCTCAATCTTATGCAAGACATCCAAAAACAGTTCAACCTTACCTATGTATTCATAGCCCATGACTTATCAGTGGTGGAATATATAAGTGACAGGATAGTCGTGATGTATCTCGGCAATATAGTGGAGATATCAAAGGCAGAAGGACTGTACAAAAATCCTCTCCACCCATATACTAAGGCTTTGCTTTCTGCAATTCCTATACCTGTGGTGGGAGAAAAGAAAGACAGAATAGTGCTTGAAGGAGATGTACCTTCACCTATACACAAACCTACAGGCTGTCCTTTCCATACGAGATGTAAGGAAGCTATAGATATATGCTCATCGGTAGTACCTACTATAAGGGATATAGATGAGGATCATAAGGTGGCATGTCACCTTTATAATTAAAAACAAAAACTGATACTTGAAATAAGATATATGTTTTTTCTTTGAAAAAAATGCCTTTAATTTGCTTTTTGAGCAAAATAATAAAAAAATAAAGAACAAAAATAAAGCTTTGTAAAATAGTGCTATATCAATGAAAATAGGAATAAAAAAAATTTATTAATTGATATAATAATATATTTTCATCATCAAATTTAAAATATTTTAAGAATTAAGTATTAAAATGTTATCATAGTAAGTTGACAAAAAATATTTTATGGACTTGCTATGATAATAAAAATTTAATTTAAAATCGAAGGAGAATGTTATGAAAAAATATTTTGCAATAGCTATGATGGTTTGTACAATGGCGACACTTACAGCTTGTGGTGGTGGCAGTGAACAAAAACCGACTGATCAAGGAAACAAAACTACTCAAACTCAAGAACAAAAGCCTGATGAAAAGAAAGACGGCGAAAAGAAAGATGGAGAAAACAAAGACGGACAAAAAACTGAAACAGCTGATAACAAAGCGGTTGAAGGAACACAAGTATTAGTATTGAAAGATGAGTCAGTAAAGGAAGAAAATCTACCTACTATAAGTATAGACAAGGCGTCTAAGAAATTTATCTTTGCTTATACTTCTGCTGACAACAAATCTTACACTGTAAATGGAGACGTTAAAGATGAAGACGGTAAATTGACTCTAAGCAGTGAAGCCGACAAATTTGAATTAGTGCTTAAATATCTTTCAGATGATTTGTTGAAATACTCAGAAAATGAATCAAAACCTATAGAATTTGCCGACGGAACTAAGTTGGAAATAAAGAGCAATGCCGAATTCTCAGTGAAAAAATAATTTCGGAGGATAGATGATTTACGGCAAATTTTCGTATGAAAATTTTGAAAAGGCCTATCTCAAAGAGATAGGCGAGTTTTTAAATAACAATGACCTTGCTAATTTTGAAAAGGGCATAACAAAAATTGATAACGACAGATTTTATGTTAATATATGTGACTACACTACCGTAGAAGAAGATGACAGGGTATGGGAGGCACACAAAAACTACCTCGACATACATGTCATGATAAAAGGAACAGAGGTTTTAAAACACACATTTATTGAAAATGCAAGCATTAAAACTTATCACGAGGACAGCGACTACGTTGAAATCCAAGATGTCAAGAAGATAGATTCTACCATCACTCTAAGTGAAGGTCAGTATCTGGTATTTGAGACTACAGATGTTCATAAGACGGCGATAAAAAGCGGAGAAGCCCAAGATGTCAGAAAAGCGATATTTAAGGTAAGGGTATAGGTGGAGACATGGATAAGATAAGTCAATTAAAGGGAAATTTAATTGTGTCATGTCAGGCACTTGCTGATGAACCGCTCCACTCTTCTTTTATCATGGGAAGGATGGCATTGGCGGCAAAGATGGGCGGTGCCAAAGGCATCAGAGCAAACTCTGTGGAAGACATCAAAGAGATAAAATCTCTTACAGATTTGCCGGTAATAGGGATAATAAAAAAGGACTATGAGAACTGCGACGTGTACATCACTCCAACAATGGATGAGGTCGATGCGCTCGTTAATGTAGGCTGCGACATCATAGCCATGCAGGCGACAAATGATATAAGACCGGGAGGAGAAACTACAAGGGAGTTTTTCAAGAAGGTCAGAGAAAAGTATAAAAATCAAAAGTTTATGGCAGACTGCGCTACATTACAAGAGGCAATTGATGCGGATGATATGGGATTTGATTTTATCGGTACTACCATGGTAGGATACACTAAAGCAAGTGCAGGTATGAAGATAGAAAAAGACGATTTTGAGCTGATGAAACAGGTCTTGAAAAATGTTAAATCACCGGTCATAGCCGAGGGCAACATCGACACCCCGCAAAAAGCGAAAAGAGTATTGGAATTAGGGTGTTACACCGTGGTTGTAGGATCTATTATCACAAGACCGCAGGTTATTACAAAGAGGTTTGTTGACGAGATTTTAAGCTAAATCTCACATAGTACGGTTAATTTTTGTGCAAGGATGGGACTGATTATTTTCTCAAAGTATGATGCTCGTCCTTGCTCTGATGTATCAAAATTTTATGGACAACTTAAGGAGAAAAAAATGGGAGCTAATAATGAACTCAATGGCATTTACAGTGCCTTACTTGTATCTTTCAATGAAGACGGAAGTGTAAACGAAAAAGGGACAAGACAGATAGTGCGTCACAACATCGATAAGATGAAGGTAGATGGGCTGTATGTAGGTGGCAGTACGGGAGAAAATTTCCTTCTTTCAACGGATGAAAAGAAAAAAATATTTGAAATCGCAAAGGACGAAGCTAAAGATGAGATTAAACTCATCGCTCAAATCGGTTCGATGAACTACTACGAATCACTTGAGCTTGCAAAATTCGTTACTGATCTCAAATATGACGCCATTTCGGCGGTAACACCTTTTTACTACAAGTTCAGTTTTGAAGAGATAAAAGACTATTACAACAGCATTATAGACTCTGTAGACAACAAGCTGATAATATATTCAATACCTTTCTTAACAGGTGTTAATATAAGCGTGGAACAATTCGGAGAGCTGTTTGAAAACAAGAAGATTATAGGTGTAAAATTTACAGCAGCTGATTTTTACCTGCTTGAAAGAGTGAGAAATACTTACCCTGACCACCTCATATATGCCGGTTTTGATGAAATGATGCTTTCTGCAAGCGTACTTGGAGTGGACGGAGCCATAGGCTCCACATTCAATGTCAACGGTCCAAGAGCAAGAAAGATAGTGGATTTGGTAAAACAAGGCAAGATAGAAGAAGCCAAAAAAGAGCAACACATTACCAATGACCTTATTACAGACGTATTAAATAACGGACTGTATCCTACTCTTAAGACTATATTGCAACTACAAGGCGTGGAAGGATGCTACAGTAGAAAACCTATGAAATCTGCAACTGAAGCCCAAAAACAAAGAGCTAAGGAAATATACGAAAATTATTTGAAATAGTTTAAAAAGAAAATAATTTTAGATATGCATATATATTTAATAAGTGTATATCGATATTAAAGTAAATAAATGAAAAAAGACAGCCATTATTGATAGCTGTCTTTTTTGCGTTATGGAATTTTACAGATTTTTATGATAAAATACTGAAATAATATTAATATAAATACTTATTAAACAGTCATGTATTTGCATTAAAACAAATTATTGATAATATACAAAATATATAATGTCTCAAAATAAAAATACTTGCTATTATAGACGGCTATTAACATTATATCAAAGCAGTGATTAGACTAAAAACTTATAAAATAATAATAGCATTATTATAAAATACGAGGAGGGGATTATGACATTTAAGATATGTATGATTGAAGATGATTCGGATTTGGCGAGCCTTGTAAAGCAACATCTTGAGAGATACGATTTTGATGTCATGCTTTGTGAAGATTTCAAAAACATAGATAAGTTTGTAGAAAAGCAATCTCCAAATCTGATTTTGCTTGATATCAACATTCCGTACTATGACGGTTTTTATTGGTGCGGTGAAATCAGAAAGATAACCAAGGCTCCGATTATATTTATGTCGGCAAGGACTGAAGATTACGACCAGGTCAGGGCTATAATGAGCGGTGGAGACGACTATGTGACTAAGCCCTTTTCGCATGAACTACTGCTTGCCAAGGTCAATTCTCAGCTTAGGAGGACTTATGGCGAATATGCAAACAACGAAGCTGGAGCTGTCTGCGGAGACTGCTCATTTAACAAGCTGAGATTTACGCTCAAATGTAATGACAATCAGATAGACCTGCCTAAAAACGAAGCTATTTTAATAGGAGTCTTGTTTGACAGCTATCCCAATGTGGTCAGTCGTGAGAAGATATTGTCTGAGATTTGGGACAGTGAAATGTTTGTAGAGGAGAATACTCTGAACGTGACAGTCAGCAGAGTTAGAAAAAAGCTCAAGGACATAGGCTCCAATCTTAGGGTAATAACTGTAAGAGGAATGGGATATAAGGTGGAATATGAAGACTGACAAGGCATTAAAACTATTTATTTCAGACAATCTCCCCTTGCTTGTGACAGTTTTTTTGACTCAGATGCTTTTTTTCTCAGCACTGTTTTATATCAAAAAAATCTGGATTGAAGAGGTATTTTACTTTAGTTTCTTGGTATTTTTTGTGCTTGTTTCCTACCTTGCAGTAAGATTTTACCAAAGAAAAAGGGTGTATGAAAAATTTTTGTTAAAAAGCGATGTGCTAAGTGATTATCTGATTCAAGATGTGAGGAGCTCCTTTGAAAAAAGCTATAACCTTATGATTGATGAGATTATACAAATGGACAATAAGTCCAAAATCGAGCAAAAGCAGGAGAAAAAGCTCCAAAAGGTCATGATATACAGGTTTGTCCATCAGATGAAGACTCCAATTTCAGTGCTAAAACTCATCTGCGAAAATCACGGTGATGAGGAGGAATTTATAAAGATACAAAGAAATATAAATGCATTGCAGTACAATCTCAATCAAATGCTTGATATTTACAGGTTGGAAGATTTTAAAAAGGACTTCGTCTCTGAAAAAGTATATCTAAAAAGCATATGCAAGGACTGTATAAATGCACTTAAGGACTATTTTATAACTTCTCAAATCTATCCCAAACTTGAAATTGATGAGGAAGCTTATGTATACTCCGACTCCAAGTGGCTGAAATTAGTCATTCATCAGATTCTTACCAATGCAGTCAAATACTCCGACAAAGGTCAAAGTATAGTGGTAAAGGCGGATAAAAAAGACGAAAAGCTGATTTTGTCAATAATAGACGAGGGCATAGGCATTGAAGAGGCTGATTTAAAAAACATATTCGAACTTTTCTATATAGGCAAAAACGGAAGAAATAACGCCGATTCAAGCGGTATAGGTCTGTATATTGTAAAAAGAGTGGTGGAATACTTAGGACATAAGGTGAAAATAAGCTCCAAGATAGATGAGGGAACTACAGTTGCAATTGAATTTTAGAAAAATTATGATATCCGGTAACATTACAAAATTGTAAGCTTATGTAATCTTATCGGATTTTTCTTTTGTAATTTATTTGCTAAAATATAGGAGAATTAAGAAAACAATGGATAAAAAATTTTCACTGTATTGAAAAATAGAAATAAGATATATTTTTTAAGTACAATAGATGAACAGTATCCATAGATTAAAGATATAATAGTATTAAAAAAATTAAAACTTAAAATTCCAAATCTTAAAATATAGTTCTGCAAAGGAGTACATTATGATATTAAAAGTTTCCAATCTTGAAAAAACATATAATGGCAAGCTTTCCTTCAAAGCCTTAAACGACATCAATATGGAAGTAATGGAGGGCGAATTTGTCGCTATAATGGGGCCCAGCGGTAGCGGAAAGAGCACATTTTTAAATACAATCTCAACCATTGACAAGCCTACAGGAGGCTCTGTATTAATAGCCGGCACTGACCCTTACAAGATGAACGACAAGGAGCTTTCAACTTTTAGAAGGCAGGAGCTTGGCTTTGTATTCCAAAACTTCAACCTTATAAACACTCTTACAGTAGGAGAAAATATAATACTGCCGCTAACATTGGATAATGCTCCCTTGGATGAAATGGAAGCAAAACTTGTAGACCTTAGCGAATTTTTGGGCATTTCTCACCTTTTGGACAAGAGGACATACGAGATATCAGGAGGACAGTCACAAAGAGTAGCGATAGCAAGAGCTGTAATTAATCAGCCATCTATACTGCTTGCTGATGAGCCCACAGGAAATCTCGACTCCAAGTCTGCAAGGGATGTGATGAAACTATTTAAAAAGCTAAATGACAGTATGAAGGTGACTATTATCATGGTAACTCACGATCCAAATATCGCCTCATATTCAGATAAGACTTATATAATAAAGGACGGCAATATCTATCAGGAAATCATCAACAGAAATGATGACAAGACATATAAAAAAGAGATACTAAGCACTATGTCTCTACTTGGAGGTGAAGAAAATGACGCTGTTTAATTTTGCCTACAATAATATCAGGAGAGATTTCAAGACCTATCTCTACCATTTTTTAAGTTGTGTATTTTCAGTTTTTATATTCTTTCTTTTTTCTTCACTTGCCATGCACCCTGCACTGCAAATCGTAGACAAGGGCAGTACCATAGGTATCATACTGTTTATGGCAAGTATAGTTTCAATGATGTTTTCTTTTGTGCTGATTTTATACTCAGTAGGGAACTTTTTGAAAAACAGGAGCAAGCAATTTGCAATCTTAAATATAATAGGAGCAAGTAAAAAACAGTTTAAAAGATTGATTTTTCTTGAAAATATAATAATTTCGCTGCTTGCTCTACTTGTAGGCATTATAAGCGGCTTTGTCTTTTTGAAGTTTTTCTTGATGATAGCGCAAGCCATGATAGACGGCTTGGACTTGTATTTTTATCTTCCGCTTATACCTATGATACTTACGATATTGCTTATGGGTGGACTGTTTTTAGCCATATCACTGCTTGCACCGGTAATATTGAGAAGAAAAAAGGTCATAGATCTTTTAAAAAAAGAAGAGGTATCAGAAAAAAATCACTTCTTAGTTTCAACAATAGCCCTTATAGTCATAGTTGGGCCTACGCTTTATTTTCACATTACGAGGAATTTTTTTATATTTATCTATGTACTGGATCTGCTATCTTTTATTACTATAGCTTACTTTGTATTTAGTCTGATTTTTACACTATATCAGCTTTTTATGGAAAAAAGCGGAAGGATGTACTCTAAGAACAATCTTATAAAGCTGAGCAATTTCAAATATAAAATACACACAAATATCAAGACTATGACAGGAGCTATGATTTTATTCTCCATAGTCCTGACTTCATTTGTCTATATAGTGGGAGCACCGCTTAATATCGAAGAAGATACACAAAAAATCATGCCCTACGCCTATATGTATGCTAATTGGGAAGACGAAGAGCAAGGAGAGAAGAAGGCAGAGATATTATCCCAAAAATTGGAAGATATACAAGGCGCCAGATCTCTTACAATATCTTATGCAAAGTTTAAGAGCAAGGAAAGACCGATAAGGCGTATCATCTTATCCAACAGCATGTATAATGAAGTAGCTCAATTTTTAGGCAGGAATAAGCTAAATCTTGCAGATGATGAATACTTCTTAGTTGGAGTAAGCGGAAAGACTGAGCCTGTTTTAAAAGATATGGTAAAAGAAAAGCTGAGTCAATATGATATCAAAAGGCAAAAGGGAGCAGATAAGAGGATAATTGCCATGTCAGGATACTTTACTTCTGTTGCTGTAGTTTCAGACAGTAAATATCAGGACATATCCAAAGACTTGGTAAAAGAAAAGATATATGCCTTTAGCCAAGATGATCTTAAGGCAGGAGGCTCTCAAAAGTACGAAGAGTTAAAAAAAGCCATAGGCTTTGAGATGGGAAAAGAAAGTTTTGTATCTTATTTTTCTTATTATGACAGCGAAAATCTTACAAGGAAGTTAGTTTCTTATGTAGGCAGTATCTTGTGTATATCATTTTTGATAGGAATAGCAAGCATTATCTACTCAAGACTGTACTCTTCCATAGAAGAGGAGAGCAGAAAGTACAGCATGATGATGAAGATAGGCTTGAGCAGGGAGGAATTAAAGGATGTATTATCAAGCACTCTAAGGTGGGTATTTGTACTTCCTTTTACAGTAGCACTTGGCATTTCGTGGATAATCATACTATTTATCGAGCAAAACACTGTAGCCTCTTATAGCGGCTTGGCAGTTATTTGCAGCTGCATATATCTTGCAGTGGAGTTTATAATGTATATAATGATAAAGAAAAGATATCAAAAGAAGATATTTGATAATATATATGAGATTTAAATAATATAAATATAACTTGAAAAAAATGAAAATTATGATATAATATCTTGTAAGATTGATTAAAACTTCTTTTCAAAGTTATTACTTTGAAATCAACGAATCACCAAAAAAAGCACACTGCCCTACAGTGTGCTTTTTGATGATGAGTTTTATATTTAAAAACTTGAAATTTTTGTTATGAATTACATATTTTTGATAGAAACAGTCCCTCACTTTTAACTAATAATTCGATATTATTTATTACTTCTTCTTCATTTGCTGAAAAATTTAAAGCTAAAAAAAGCTCATCTAAAAACAAGTGAATAGTGAAATTATCAAATTCAAATAAATAGTACGGATTATTTAATTTATTTGATGAAAATGTGATGAATTTCTCTAAGTTTTCCATTATGAATAGAGGACTATATACTAAATAAAATCCTACGTTGTCGGTTAAATTTTCTATACTTTCGTCTTCAGGAGAACTTAGACCGTAAACATATATTTTTCTTAACTTATAGTAGTATGATAATTTGAACAATAGAGAAAACCATTTATTTTTTAAGATTTTATAATTTAATTCATTTGAATAAAAGTCTTCTATAGTATTGAATGATGATTTTGAACTATTTTCATAAAAATGTTCCTCGTTAATTTTCAATCTGAAAGGGACTATATCTACAATATAATTAAAATCATATTCCTTATTTTCAGCTTCTTCTATACTTTCAAAGTCTGAAAAACCTAAATTTAATAATTTTTGTTTCAGTTCAATTAAATTTTTCATTTTTATTTTCTTAATATCTTTTCATCTTCATTAAGAGTGGCTGCTTTGTCATTAGGTCTTACTTTTACTGTAAAAACTTATTTTTTTACTTAATTGTGCTTATTGCAAATTAAAATGCAGGTATTACAGCACCATTGTATTTTTCTTCGATAAATTTCTTAGTTTCATCGCTTTGCAATGCTTTTATAAGTGCTTTTACTCTTTCGTCGTTTTCTTCGCCTTCTCTTACAGCAAGGATGTTTGCATAAGGAGAGTCCTTATCTTCTATTACCAATGCGTCTTTTACAGGGTTTAGTCCGCCTTCAAGAGCGTAGTTAGTATTTATTACAGCTGCGTCCACTTCGTCAAGAGTTCTTGGTAATTGTGCAGCGTCAAGAAGTTTGAATTTCAAATTCTTAGTGTTTTTGTCAACATCTTTGTCAGTAGCTATGAGTTTGTCTACACCTTCTTTGATAGTGATTAGACCTTGTTTTTCAAGCAATATCAAAGCTCTACCGCCGTTTGTAGGGTCGTTTGGAATTGCTACTGTAGCTCCGTCAGCAAGTTCGCTAAGAGCTTTTATCTTCTTAGAGTAAACAGCCATCGGTTCAACGTGTATAGTTGCTACAGATTTAAGATGAGTTTTATGTTCTTTTTGGAAGTTGTCAAGATACGGTTGATGTTGGAAGTAGTTAGCATCAAGTTGCTTTTCTTCAAGAGCTGTATTTGGTATGATATAGTCTGTAAATTCCTTAACTTCAAGTTTTATTCCTTCTTTTTCAAGAGCAGGTATTACTGATTTTAGTATTTCAGCATGCGGGCTTGGACTTGCTCCTACTATTAGAGTTTTAGAATCTGCAGTTTGAGTTTGTTCAGTTTTTTTGTCATCTTTCTTTTCTTGAGATGTTTGATTTGTGCCTCCTGATGAACATGCAGTAAATAGCAGTGCTGATGCAAGTGCTAATGTCAAAAGTTTTTTAATTGATTTCATTTTTTCCTCCGTTTAGTTATCGACATATAATTTAAGTCTAAAATTTCAAATACTTATAATTTAAACTAAGTTAGCTTATAAATATCATCCATAAATTCCGGTATAAATCACCTGTTTATGTCGATATGCGATTAAATTTTTATTGATACTAATCCCATTGTCTTAAAATTCGCCTTATAAAAATTTATAGTTTTAAATGAGCTCTTAGTACGATTACAAATTAAAAATAATTACAGGGGATATGATATATTTTTTTTCTACTTTTGTCAATTATGTAAAATTTATCAGGAGTTATAAGCAAAATTTATATCTAAGATATGATAAAGGTGAATATATTAATTTTAAGCCAAAAATTAGATGGATGATTTGATTTTTTGTCAAAAATATAGTAAAATTATATGGTGAAATATTATTTAATACTAAGATTGAAATCAGTATTTTTGGAGGTAGATATGAAAAGTGTTAATATAAACAGGGATGACGCTCTAAAATTGCTAATGGATTACAACAAGGACGCCTTTCACATAAGACATGGCATTACTGTGGAGCAGGTGATGAAGGTATTTGCAAAAAACAGTGGCTATGAGGAAGAAAGTAGCTATTGGGGATTGGTTGGCTTGCTTCATGATTTGGACTATGAGATGTATCCTGATGAGCATTGTGTCAAGGTAGTGGAGATACTTAAAAATCACGATATTGAGCAGGAGTTCATAGATTCTATCTGCTCTCACGGATATGACCATAGGGTAAGTATCAAGCCTGAGCATACAATGGAGAAGACTTTATATGCTGTGGATGAGCTTACAGGTCTTGTAGGTGCCTGCGCCTTGATGAGACCGTCAAAAAGTTGCAAGGATATGGAGCTTAAGAGTCTGAAGAAAAAGTTTAAGGATAAAAAATTTGCTGCAGGTTGCAACAGGGATATAATATTAAGGGGAGCCGAGATGATGGGCATAGAGATAGACGACTTGCTCCAAAAGACGCTTGACGCTATGAAACTAACTGAAGATATTGTAAATTCAGAGATGTCAAGGTTGGAACTGGAATAAAAAAGCTATTTGTTGTTATAGGGAAGTTTTTATGAGGAAATTAAAAAGGAGTTTTTTTAAATATGTGTCTTTAAGTGTGTTAAGTACGATTAGTCTTTCGTTTTACATACTTGTTGACACTTATTTCATATCTGTAGCCGAAGGTAGCAACGGTATTGCTGCACTTAATATCTCGCTTCCGGTTTACGGGATATTGTACGGCATAGGTCACATGATAGGAGTGGGATTTTCCACAAGGTTTAAGATAAGATATGACGATTATGAAGAAAAGTGCAGGATTTTTTCCAAAGGCTTGTTTTTTGTGTTATTGATTTCGCTTTTCTTCGTGACAATAGGTATATTTTTCTCTCACAATATAGTGTATGCTTTGGGAGCAAGGGGAGAGGTCTTGAGGATGTCTAATATCTATCTTAAGACGATACTATGCTTTGCACCGACATTTATATTGGATATTTTCTTTATGTCCTTTATCAGAAATGACCGCAATCCGTCTATAGTAACTACCGCTGTAGTGTCAAGTTCGATATTTAACTGTATTTTTGACTATGTTTTTATGTTTCCTATGAAGATGGGAATATTTGGAGCTGCCTTTGCTACGGCTCTTGCACCAATAGTTGGGATAATAGTGTCGTCAAGTCACTTTTTCTTGAAGAAAAACAGCTTTAAATTAGTGAGGACAAGGGTGAGATTAAGAGAGTTTTTTCATCTTTCATCGCTTGGCATCTCCTCACTTGTCACCAATATTTCAACAAGTGTAGTGCTGATAGTGTTTAACTTTATAATATTAAAGTATGTTGGAGATATTGGAGTTGCAGCTTACGGAATAATAGCAAATATGGCTGATGTCACCTTTTCAATATTTAGCGGTGTTGGCAACGGAGTTCAGCCCTTAATCAGCGAAAATTACGGGAAAAATAAGTTTAAAGAGATGATATATGTGTTAAAAATGGCTATAGTTGTTTCTTTAATTATGGCTTCCATTATCTACGCTCTCTTGTATTTCAATGCCGTTGAGTTGACAGGAGTATTTAACTCAGGTGGGGAAGAAAAACTGGTGTTTTACGGTGTGCAGGGTATAAGAGTCTACTTTTTGGCTATTCCATTTATTGCGATAAATATAGTGACTGCTCTTTCCATGCAGGCTATGGCAAAGCCTAGATTATCTTTTATCATCTCGATTTTAAGGGGTATAGTGGTACTTATTCCGTCAGCTATAATATTTTCAAATGCCTTTAAAATTTTGGGTTTGTGGGGCTCCTATGTATTTACGGAGTTTGTAGTATCCGCCATATCTGTCATATTTATGCTGAAATATGTAAGAGTGAAATAGATTTTTGGTATTAGATTTAATAGAATTATGGATAAAATATACTTAAAATTTCCGTGTTATTTCAATTAAATACCGATGAATATAATCCATAGATTAGATAAATAGTAGTTTACACTATAAAAATCATATAGATTTAAGACTTAAAATGTATAATTGACTTTGATATTGGTGTAAGTATGTAAAAAAATTAATATATAAGAAAAAGAGGTGAATCCTTGGACAATAATACTTATAAAAATATTCAAAAACTAATCATATTTTTTGGTATAGTCGCCGGTATAGTGATGAATATCAGACCGGTCTCTTCCTATATATGGAGGATAGTCACTTTATTTACGCCCTTTATCACAGGAATCTGTATAGCATTTATACTCAATATTCCTATGCAGAAGATAGAAAAGACTATAAATAAGCTTTTTGGTTGGAAATCATCAAGAGCTTTTTCTTTATTTCTCACTATCATCGCCTTTATCATGGTATTGACTCTGATTTTTTACATGATAATTCCTGAGATAGTCAACAGTTTTGTAGAGATAAGGAACGGTCTGCCTACTGTTGTAGATAACTTTGTCAAGTTTATGAAAACTCCGGATAATCATATAATAAAGACGATGTCAAATATAGGGCTTGATTTTGATAAGATGTACTCCAATGTAACAGATTTTTTCAAGAATTTTTCACTGCTTGATGCTTCAAATGCGCTCCAGTCGATATTTTCAGCTACTACCAATGTATTTTCATCTGTGATGAATGTATTTTTGGGGCTGATATTTGCAGTATATATTCTGTCGCAAAAGGAGGTACTGCTCTCACAAGGGCATAGTTTGCTCAAAGCTATATTTCCTGATAAGAGGACTAAGAAGATAGTAAGTTTTTTGCGCTTGGTAAGCAGCTCTTTTTCAAAGTTTATTGCAGGGCAGGGTACAGAGGCGGTAATACTTTGCTTCTTGTTTTTGGCAAGTATGACTTTGTTTCATATTCCTAAGGCTGTATCAATTGCTACGATGATAGGCTTGTTTTCATTGGTGCCTATTGTTGGGCCTTTTATAGCGGCAACTTACGGTGTGCTGTCGATATTGATAGTAGCACCTATAAAATCTCTTTGGTTTGTAGTTTTGTTTTTGGTCTTGCAACAAATAGAGGGCAATCTCATCTATCCTAGGGTAGTAGGCAAGTCTGTCGGTCTTCCGGGTGTATGGGTACTACTTGCTATCACTGTAGGAGGCAATTTTGCAGGTATTACAGGTATGATAATGGCTGTACCTACGATGTCGATAGTATATAACCTTGTCACTTCTTTTGTAAGGAGTAGAAATGTGAGAAAGAAAGATGGTGATAAGGGTAGTCAAGTTGTAGATGTTGAGACAAGTGTATTTGAATATTTGGAAATTGATGAAGATGATGGAAATAACGATAAGATAAGCGAAAACTTGTCAAATGATAATGGAAATATGGGAAATGAGATAGCTGAAACATCATCTTATGATAAGGAAAATATTCAAGATGTGATAAGAAGTGAAAAAACAAAGAATTCTCAACAAAAAAAGGTCAAGAATAAGAAGAAATAACAAAAAACACCGTTTAAATCTGCTTAGATTTAACGGTGTTTTACTATGTGGATATTTTTTTGAAGTATATATTTACTTGATTACATTGAAATTATAGTTAATTTTATCATCCTATTTTTCAGCTTTAAATTCGTAAACTGCAGTTATCTCAGCAGTATCGCTTACAGGTTGATATATTTGAAGTATCAAATATTTTGTACTCTTATCATTACTTTGATTTGTTCTAACCAAGATTTGGTAGTTCATACCTGAAACCACCTGCTGTCCCAAGAGAGCTATAGGAGAGTATTTTTCGTATTTAGAATATTTAACAGCAGTATCAAAGGCAGCTTTTGCTTCTTTATCCAAGATAAGGCTATTGACTTCTCTCCATCCACCCGGTGCATCTATAAATACAGCCTCTGCTTTGCTGTCTTTTACTTCTGTTATCTCAGCATTTCCGTTTGCCTTTTCATTTAGACTTACAAGGGCATATGTCGGTGTAGCATTAGGAACGGCAATTTCCACCTTGCAAAGTACAAGGTAAGAGGAGTTTGAGCTTTCCAAAACAGCCACAGGAGTGTACACAGCACCTGTCATACCGTAAGTTGCCTTTTCAAACAAGGATTTTACCTTATTGCTGACTGTTATAGAAGCAGTTTTTGGCTTTTCATCAGAAGTATTTTTTGTTTCGCTTTTAGTCTTATCCTCTTGTTTTGCTTTATTCGAAGATTTACCTTCATCCTTTGTTGTCTCGCTCTTTTTATCAACTTGGCTTATCTTAGTATTATTGTCTATATCTACTTTTTTAGCACTTGTAGCCTTAGTACCTGTACCGCCTGAAATTCCCAACATAGCAGAAATTACAAGGGATAGCATTTTTTTCATAACCATAGTATTATCTCCTTTGGATTCAAAATATTTATGTCTTAGGACTGTATATAAGCCCATCTATCTTAAGTATGATTGTATTTTAGTATCTAAATCTTAAAATATTTTAAAAACAAAGGAGATTTAAGTAAATTGTAATGAATTTGTTAAACTTTTGAAATAAATTTATATTTGTGTTTCAATATTTCTGTTAAAATATATCGATTTTATCCTTGCCAACTGAGGCATATATAAGCTTTTCTTCCTTAGGCTTATTATCAGAGAAAGTAATTGCCTCAATATAGGCTTTTTTAGTGATTTCCAAGGATTTTTCGTCATTTGTATAAAGTGTTGCAAGTACCTCGCCTTTTTCTACAAAATCGCCTGTCTTCTTAGCTAAGATGATACCTGCACTGTAGTCTATAGGATCTCCCTTTTTCACCCTGCCTGCACCAAGATGTACACAGCACATACCTATTGCCTTGGCGTCCATATGCGATATATATCCTGACTTTTCAGATAGCACTTCACAGCTTAGCTTTGCCTTCTCAAACTTTGAGACATCGTCAATTACTGATGTATCTCCGCCTTGGAGAGCGACCATTTTTTTGAGATATTCGACTGCTGTTTTTTCATGTATGACTTTTTTCACCATTTCTCTGCATTGCTCTATACTTCCTTTTTGAGCGAGGAAGAGCATATTGGCAGCAAGCTCAACGCAGACTTGAGTCAGGTCATCAGGACCTTTGCCGTTGAGAGTTTCTATAGCCTCTATGACTTCAAGAGAGTTGCCTATGTTGTTGCCAAGAGGTATGTCCATATCTGTAATAAGAGCCATAGTCTTTTTTCCGGCTCTTTCACCAATGTCCACAAGTGCCTTTGAAAGTTTTATAGAGTCTTCCAAAGTATTCATAAAGGCTCCACTGCCTGTTTTGACATCCAAGAGTATACAGTCAGCACCGCAAGATATCTTCTTGCTCATTATTGATGAGGCTATAAGAGGTATGGCGTCAACTGTAGCTGTTACATCTCTTAGGGCATAGAGTTTCTTGTCGCAAGGTGAAATATTGCCTGACTGTCCTATTACGCTGAAATTTACCTTGTTTACCACATCGAAGAATTCTTCTTTATCAAGTTCCACCCTAAAATTCGGAATGGATTCAAGCTTGTCTACAGTACCGCCTGTATGCCCCAGTCCTCTTCCGGACATCTTTGCCACTTTTACACCAAGTGAGGCTACTATAGGCGATATGATGAGGGTGGTCTTATCTCCGACTCCTCCTGTTGAGTGTTTGTCCACCTTTATACCTTCGATAGCTGATAAGTCAAGCATATCTCCTGACCTTGCCATGGCGTCCGTAAGTATGAAGGTCTCTTCTTCGTCCATACCGGAAAAATATATTGCCATCAGCATTGCAGACATCTGATAGTCAGGGATTTCTCCAGCGACATACTGGGCTACCATATCCCTTATCTCTTCTTCTGACAGCTTGCCACCGTTACGTTTTTTCAATATCAAGTCATACATGTACATAGTCTTTCTCCGTTTTATACAAATTTGTATTTTAAATAAAATAAATTCAAGTAAATATCAATATTCCTATAATTCTATTGACTTATGCTAAAATTCAATAGAATCATAACTGATATATATTTTAAAATTTGGATGCTTATAGATAAATACAGCATTATATTATATTATATAAAAATAGCAAAAGAGATTATATAGTTTATACTAAAATCTAATAGAATAATGGAAATACTTTATAAAAAATGATACACCAAAAATTTATTAGCAAAAGATATGCTAAAGAGTATCCTAAGGATAGAATGCATAGTTTAAATAGAAAAATATAAAAGCTAAATATTATAAGTATCTAATTAAGCTTGCTCTTATCAAAGCCAAGCGGGAATAGCTGGCCAAGTTTAAAAATCTCATATTCGTCCTCAGACTTTGCAAGTATTATGTCAAAATCATCATAGGAGCAAAACTCCACCATTACCTGTCTACATACTCCACAAGGGGGTGCATAGTCAAACTCTCCGTCTTTAGTGTCTTCCATACCGCCTACTATTGCTATTGCCCTAAAATCTTTTACACCTTCGGATATAGCCTTGAAAAAAGCAGTACGCTCTCCGCAGTTGGTAGGTGAGTAAGTGGCACTTTCTATATTGCAACCTGTGTATATTTCTCCGTTTTCAGCAAGTAAGGCAGCTCCCACCTGATAGTGCGAATATGGGGAGTATGAATATTTTCTTGCCTCAAAAGCCTTTTTTATTAGCAGTTTTATGTCCATGATTGTCTCCTCTCATGCGAATTATTATACTAAAACTTAATGAAATAATGGAAAACTTCAGATTTTCAGCTTCCTAATCCAAGTGAAAGTACGGTATATCAAAAAATTAGGTATAAAATTGATTCTATCCTATAATTTTACTATTCTTATATTAAAAAGACAATAGTTTTTATGATAAGATTGTATTTTTCCATTGCAAATTCAATAATCATATTATTATTGAAATAAATGGCTCTTTGGTAAGCTATTAGTATAAAAATTATACGTAGATTAAATAGATAATATAAAAAAGAGATGACAATTATCATCTCTTTTTCAAAGTATAAACTATTTCTTTGTTATCTTATCTGTGCCCATATATTTTACAAGGACTTCAGGTATTGTCACTGAGCCGTCTGCATTTTGGCAGTTCTCAAGTATTGCAGCTACAGTTCTTCCTACTGCAAGTCCTGAGCCGTTTAATGTGTGTACATATTCAGGTTTTGACGCCTTGTCTCTCTTGAACTTTATATTTGCTCTTCTTGCTTGGAAGTCTTCAAAGTTTGAGCATGAAGAAATTTCCACATATCTGTTGTAGCTTGGCATCCATACTTCGATATCATATTTAAAAGCCGCAGTAAAGCCCAAATCTCCTGAGCATATCTTAACTATCCTATATGGTATTTTTAGCATTTGTAGCATTGTTTCAGCGTCGTGTGTAAGGCTTTCAAGTTCTGCATAAGAGTCTTCAGGTTTTGTGAATTTTACCAGTTCCACCTTGTTGAATTGATGTTGTCTTATCAGACCTCTTGTATCTCTTCCTGCTGAGCCGGCTTCCGCTCTGAAACATGGTGTGTATGCACAATATTTTATAGTAAGCTCATCAGCGCTCAATATCTCATCTCTATGGATGTTTGTAACAGGTACTTCCGCTGTAGGTACCAAGTAGTAATTAGTCTTGTCAACCTTGAACATATCTTCTTCAAATTTCGGCAACTGGCCTGTACCGATAAAACTCTTGTCATTTGCCATAAAAGGCGGAATCACTTCAGTATATCCGTGTTTTTCAGTATGAGTGTCAAGGAAGAATGAAATTACAGATCTTTCAAGTCTTGCTCCTGCTCCCTTGTACAGTGTAAACCTTGTACCTGTAATCTTGCCCGCTCTTTCAAAGTCAAGTATGTCGAGATTTGTACCTATGTCCCAGTGAGCCTTTGGCTCAAAGTCAAATTTTGTAGGCTCTCCGTATTTTCTCACTTCAACATTGTCTTCATCAGTAGTGCCTATTGGTACATTTTCATTAGGAACGTTAGGTATGCCGAGCATTTTTTCATTTAGAGTATTTTCAGTTTCCTTTACCTTTTCGTCCAATACTGCAATGTCATCAGATAGTTTTTTCAACTCTTCCATAAGTGGGGCTGTATCTTTTCCCTCCTTTTTATAGACAGGTATCAATTTAGAGTCTGTATTTTGCTTATTTTTAAGCACTTCCACTTCTTGGAGTAATGCTATTCTCTTGTCGTCAAGTTCTATTACTTCATCAAGTGAAAAGTCCTTTTCACCCCTTTTTGCCATTAGCTTAAGGATTTGTTCCTTGTCTTTTTTTATTCTTCTTATATCCAACATTTTTCGTCACTCCTTTTCTCAGTTATGTATGATACGTTAATAAATTCCTATTATTGTATCAAATTTAATGATTATATACAACTCCTATTTTTAAATTTATATGACCATGCCGCAATTAGGACTCAGTACCTGACCGGTATACGAGATAGCCTCATCAGAAGATAAAAAAACTACGCTCTTGGCTATATCCTTGGGATAGGATACTGCATTTAAGGCGGACATTTGCTTGAGATAGTCCACATCTTCATTTGTAAAGTCGCTCATCATATCAGTCATTACTACACCGGGGGCAAGTACATTTACTCTGATGTTTGAAGGTCCCAGCTCCTTTGCAAGGGACTTTGAAAATGCGATTATAGCTCCCTTTGACGCTGAGTATATGCTCTCGCACGACGAACCTACAATACCCCACATAGAAGACATATTTACTATACTGCCGGATTTTTGCGAAATCATATAGGGCGATACGAGTTTGCAGGTATAAATCACCGAATATATATTAGTTTCAATGGTCCTTTGTATTTCTTCCACGCTCATATCTGTAATCGTGCCGTAGGTCGATATACCGGCATTGCATATTAGGGCGTCTATTTTTCTTACCTTGCTCATATAATCTTCTATTACTTCTTCCATAGACTTATAATTACTTGCGTCTGCCTTGTATTTATAAGAATTTACTCCTATTTCACGCAGTTTTTCTTCTAAAATATCAGCTTTTTCGTCATTTTGCACATAGCTAAAGCCTATATCAAAGCCTTTATTTGCAAAGGCAAGTGCTGTTTCATATCCTATGCCCCTGCTTGCACCTGTTATAAATACATTTTTGCCCATATTATGCCAACTCTATATCTACAAATTGTATGACTTCACCGTTTTGTGCCTCATAAGACAGGGATACATAGTCAAATCCATTCATCTTCACATCTTCAAAGCTCATAGTTCTGCCATCTATAAGTATCATATCGCCATTTTCATCGTAGTCAAAATCCTCTTTTTCATCGTCATAGTCTATGGAATAGCCTATTTCCAAGATAAATCTCTTGGCATCTACATCAAGCTTTACCAGTGGTCTGTCGTTTGTCTGCTCAAGCGAGTATATGTCGCAGAACATATTGTCATAGCCATGCTTTGAATTGTCGTGGATGATAAAGTCTTCTCCCTTGTATCTGCCTACTATCAGCATTGGCTTATCATTACTATCGCTGATATACTTGCTTTTTTCGCCCTTTACATCAATCAGCTGACCGAAGTAATAAAGTTCTATATTTTCATTTCCGTCGTCGGCACATATGGTCATAGTCGACAGATACTTGTCCTTTATGTCCTTGACGTGATTTTTCAGATAAGTAGGATATTTCATAGCTTCTCCTTTATAAATTATAAAATTAATTTGCTTTTTAAAAATTTCTATAATCTAATACTTTCAATATTTTAAAGCAGTATATAAAAGTATTAAATATTAAATTATTTGAACTATAATATACTGTAAGCGTTCAACAATATATTACTAATGTACTTGCATATCTATCCAATCAAAAAATATAAATCTGATATTTATAAATTTTTATTTTAAAAAAATACAGCTATCCTTAGATTATAGTGCTTGGAGAGTTTTTTGTAAAGTCTAATCGCATAAAAAAACAGGATGAGGACTCATCCTGTTTATTGGAAATTTTTGCAATTTATACTATTATCAATTTAATTTGTGGATAATTTTAATCAATAATTTTAAAATAAGAGTATATTATTTATGACTTATTATAAATACACTGAAGATATTTTATCCTGTATTTTATTTCTACGGATATATCATCAAGTATTTTATAAAAAAACAAAGAATTACTGCTTTATTATTAACTTTTTGATATATTATCCGTAATCCTGTTGAACTTTAGTATTAGTTGAATTTCCATATAAGCATAACAGCTTAGATTATCTCATACCTGCCGCAAGATTTAGGAATTGCGTAATTATAAGGGCATTGGTAATATTACTGATAAATCCTCCGATTACAGGCACTACAAAAAATGCAAGCTTTGAAAATCTGTATTTTTTGCAGACAGTTTGCATAGTAGTCATTGATACAGGTACAGCACCAAGACCAAAGCCCATATGTCCTACTGCCATTACTGCGGCGTCGTAGTTTTTGCCAAGCAATGGGAAGGTAAGTAGGAAACAAAATGATACTATCAATACTACCTGAGCAATAAGAAGTACAGCAAGTTGTGGTCCAAGACCTGCTAATTGCCATAGTTTCATTGTAACTATAGACATTGAAACGAAAAGTGCCAATGAAAAATCACCTATTGTATCTATGGCTTCGTATAGATTTTCATGGTCGCCTTTTTTTGAGTCAAGCCATAATCTTATCATGATACCGCCAAACATACAGCAAACGTGTATAGGGAAGTCCTTTCCTCTAGCTTTTATAAGCAGGAATATTATCTGACCTATACCGCAGGCTATACATAACAATAATACGCCTGTAGTTATATTTTTCTTATCCAACATCACCTTTGTTGATTCAGTGCTTGTGTCATCTTCCTTACCGTCAAGAGCGGGATCTTCAAATTTGAATTTTTTTACAAGGAAGTTGCCGAAAGGTCCTCCCAAGATAGAGCCAGATATAAGTCCAAATGTTGCAGCAGCTATGGCAACTTCCATTGCAGCAGTTGCACCGGCTTTTACAGCAACAGGGGCAAATGAGGCTGCGTTTCCGTGTCCGCCTGTCATAGGTATACTACCTGTCATCATAGATATAAGAGGATCTACTCCCATGAGCGAGCCTACTCCAAGTGCCACTGTATTTTGAAGAGCGGAAAGCACTGCAGCAAGTACAGCAAATATTATTACCAACTTACCGCCTTTTTTGAGTAGCGCCATACTTGCAGAGGCTCCACTGGCAGCGAAGAACCAGCAATAAAATAGGGTATTTACGGTCTTATAATCAAATTCCGGATTGAATAATTTTGCATAATAACAACACATTATGATGATTGATACTAAGGTACCGCCTACTACCGGAGCCGGTAGACAGTATTTTTTGAGTATTGGGAGCTTTGCTCTGAAAAATTCGCCTATATATATTGCAATTACAGCGATAAACATAACCTCGAAAGTCCCAAGTTTTAAAACAGGAATTTCCATTTTTTCCTCCTTCTTAAAATTAGGGGAATTCTTTTATAATATTTCAAATATCAACTCTCATCAGGTTAAATAAAATGATTACATATAAATATAAAAGTTGTCTTTATTAGAAAGTTGGTATAGTTTTTGTAATTATTTATATCATTACAAAAGATAAGATGGAATGTATACAAAGAATGTCCATATTTAAAACAGACTCCAACATAAGATAACAACTTACAAAATTAAATTAATACATATAAATTCTAAAATATCTGATGCAAACAGTTCAATATATTGTTATACTATAAGAATTTCCCACATAAAAATTAATATTACAAGCAAGATTATAACATGGATTAATACTTTTGTAAACATTGGAATATCTGGATTTATGATAGTTTTTACACAAAGTTGTTATTAAATTTTTAATGCTAATAACCACTTATAATATCATAGTGCATTTCTTTATATTTTTACTTTTTTAAAAGCTATAATCTAATACAATCAAATAAAAGTTAATGCATAAGTTAATTATATTAATTTTATTACAGCAAGATTATTAATAATCTGTAAAACGAATAATTTGCTAAAATAACAATCTTGGCATTATAAATAGTGATTAGTTTAATATAAAACGACCTGTAACTTTTTTAATTACAGGTCGTCTTATATATCTTATCTTTTATAGTTCATCATATAAATCTTCACAGTCGTCTTCACTATCTATATAGCTTACTATTGCGACCACATCATCCTTGATTTTTAGAGCTCCTATATATCTTCTTTTTTTTTGAAAAACCCTCAGCTGTTTAATTGTATCTTCGAAAAAATTTTGATTTGCCATATCTTCATCAGATAAGTCGTTGCAAAATATAAACTTTATTTCTTCGTCATCGATGTTGTTGTTCAACTTGTTCAAGCTGATTTCTTCCACCTTTTCCAAGTCAATGATTCTTTCAAAAGGAGGGATAATAAGCATAGTAAACCAAGTCATCATTTTGGATCACCTACCTCTTCTCTACAATAGATGATGAGTAAGTTAAGATTTCTTTTTTATTTTCTAAATACGTTGTCGTAGTCTCTTATTGCTCTTGGTGTAAGCATTTGATGGAAGGCGCATATTGATTTTGGATTTTGGTATGAACTTTCTGTAAATGCTTCAACATAGTTTCTCAAAAGAGTCATATCTACTATTTCATCAACAAAGCCGTATTTTGCACAAGCTTGTGGTCTTGACTTATCTGTGTAGTCATTTATAAGCTTGTTCATCTTGTCTATTATAGGTTGGAGATCTTTTCCTTCCTTCTTGTCTTTTACAAGTCTTCTTGAGTACATAGCAACAGCCGCAGTTTCTCCGCTCATAACGTAGATTTCAGTTGCAGCAGTACCTATGGCAAATGCGTTTGTATTGTTACCTTGAGGTCCACCTATTACATAGTGGGCAGCAGCAGTACCCTTTCTTAGAGTTATTTGAAGTTGAGGAACGTCTGAGTTTTCAATAGAGTAGATTAGTGATTGACCAAGACCTAAAAGTTCAGCTTTTTCAGCGTCATCGCCCACGTCTATACCTGTAGTATCTTGTATCCACACTATAGGAAGCTTATCTCTACCGCAAAGAGTTACAAATTCGTTCATTTTTATAAGACCTTGACGGTACAATTTTCCGCCTATTCCGGCAGAATTTTCCTTGTATTCAGGATACTTAGGTAGTAGTCCTTGGAAGTTGGAAATTACACCGACAAGCAAGCCGTTTACCTTTGCAAGTCCTGTTACCATTTCAGGTCCGTAGCCTTTTTTGTATTCCAAGAATTCTGAGCCGTCAAACAGTCTTCCTATTACGTCATATACGTCATAGCTTCTCTTTTGGTTCATAGGCACTACATCATAAAGTTCATCTTGTGAAAGCATAGGAGGCTTAGGATCGTCCACTCTGAAGAATTCAAGATTGTAAGCAGGTATATAGCTCATGTATTTTCTTATAGCGTCAAGTACGCCTTCTTCTTCTTCGTATACTTCTCTAAAGAAGCCTGTTTGTTCAAAATGCACTCTTACAGCTCCAGGAGGATCTTGCTTGCCTGCGTTCATATTAGCTTCTATGATTTGTTCTGCACCTTCTTCATCTATATAGCCCTTAGGGTTCATACCGCCAAGGATTCCTGCTCCACCTACCGCCATGTTGGCGTCTTTATGTGCTATCAAGATTGTAGGGCTTATTGAGTGGTATCCGCCACCTGCAGGGTTTGTTCCGTATATACCGACTATTACAGGTATACCCATTTGTGCAAGTTCAGCATTTCTGAAAAACGGAGTACCGCCTCCACGTCTGTTCGGATATACTTTTTCTTGTACGTCAAGCTTAACACCGCTACAATTTAGGATGTATACAAGAGGTATACCAAGTCTTTTTGCAGTGTCAGAACCTCTAAGCAGGTTTTCAGCTTGTCCAGGTATCCATGCACCTGCAAGTTTCTTATTATCTGATGCTATTATTACAGCCCATTTTCCTTCTATTCTTCCAAGTCCTTTTAAGATACCTGTTGTTCCGTCAGGATTTTCTTCAGGGTTGAATATTGTATTTAGAGGGCACCAAGTACCTTCGTCAATTAGTTCTTCTATTCTTTGTTTTGCAGTCATTTGACCTGATTTGTTAAGCGATTCGTCAGATCTTCCGTAGGCTACAGCTTCTTCTATCAAAGCGTGGATTTGAGCTTCCACTTCTTTGAAAAGCTCTCTGTTTTCAGCATTTGAGCTTTTTACAGCCTTACCTACTTTTGGCATATTTTGAAAATATGAATGCATTGAGTAATTTCCCATAATTGCCACCTTTCTTTAAATTTTTATATTATATAGAGTAAAATTCTTTTAAGTTGTAAATATATTAAGCTTCCTTAGGTACTTTTATAAATGCTTGACCCGGATCTATTTCTTCTCTTATCATTCTGATTACTTCAGGATCCGGAGCTTCCAATGGAACAGCTCTTGTAACGTCTATTTCAAATCCTGTATTTTCTTTTACATCTTCAGGAGATGAAGTAGGATAGTATCCATGAAGATACATTCTCTTAGTCTTTTCGTCAAATTTCATAACGCCTCTGTCAGTAACGACTGCTATAGGTCCTCTGTTTGTAGGCAGACCTTTTTTAGCTCTGCCGTCAGGTCCGTCTATCCAGCCCGGGCTTGTGATATAGTCTATCTTATCAGTGAAACGACGTTTCTCGTGTTGCATCATTATTACAGTATTTACAAAAGTAGATATTCCGTTTGCACCGCCACTACCTGTAAATCTTGTCTTAGGATGGTTGTAATCTCCCATGCTTGTAGAGTTTACATTACCGTATGGATCTATTTCAGCTCCACCTATGAAGGCTATCATTCTTTTTTCATCATGTAGCCATTCATTTGTTTCAAATCCTATAAATCTTATGTTTGGCCATTGTACTGCGCAGTGATCCATAAATCTGTTGTCGCCGACACTTCTTGGCACTTCTATAGGAGAGCAGTCCATAAGTCCACTTTCCACTATCAGTTTACAATTTGGAGCAAATACTCTCTTTGCAAGAGATGCACCTATAAGTGGAAGACCAGTTCCCACTATTACGATTTGTCCGTCTTCTATAATCTTGGCTATAGTTATAGCCTGCATTTCTTTATTTGTATAATTTGAATAATTAGCCATTTTTTCGCCCTCCCTATTTAACCTTTGTAGCATAACCGAATCCAGGTACGTTAGTGTATTTTAACAAGCGGTTTACACCTAGTTTTTCAAGATATTCCTCGTGAGTCTTCACTGAATATACCCATTCATCAAGGAAGGCTTTGAAATCTTCATCAGTCTTACTTGCTTTGTCATAAGCTATATAGTATTCTTTGTCATAGTCATAGTAGTTATACACTTGTGACGGATGCGCGCCATGTGGAGCATGAACTACTGCATCTACGCAAAATCCAGGTATTGAGTTTGCAGATGGATTAAGTCTTATATGTTCATCTGTTACCAATGTTTCACAAGTTACTATTACTCTCTTAGCAGCTATTGCTATGTCTATATCGTGGAATTCATCTCCTTCTATAGAGCAAGTACCGTCAGGAGATGCAACTTGTACGTGAATTATAGCACAATCAAGTTGAGGTACAGGAAGTGCAAGGACTCTTTCTCCGGGAACGAAAGGATTTTCAACTTCTACAAGTTTATCCTTAGGAAGTTTGTCTATAGTTGCTCTTACTTCCTTGCTTATTCCCCATTTATCAGCAACGTCAGATCCCATCATCAATCTAACAGGAAGGTAAGGCAGTCCAAGTGACGCAGCGTGAAGCATCAGCATGATGGCATCTTGTGAATAGTCTTCAAACACCAAAGTTCCGTCTTCTATTTTCTTTCTGAATCTTCTTGCAACGTTTGTATATCCTGAATTTGCAGTATAGCAGTTGATATATGCCTTAACTCTGTCTTGACCTATAAGCATATCCCAGTCTCCGCCTGCAGGTCCTGCATAGACTACGAAGTCCTTTTGACCTTGGCGAAGTATTTCATGTACAGCCGCATAAGGCTTTCTATTTGTGGTAAAACCGCCCAATGATATTGCATCGCCGTCATGCACAAATTTTGCAACGGCATCGTGTAAACTCATTACTTTACTCATATTGTCCTCCATATATTTTGCGATTAAACTTTCGCTTTACTATCGCATTTTTAGTTTTAACTTCTTGTTTCAAAAGTTTAGATATTGATATTTGAAGATTAAGACGACAAAACACTATTATAATCAAGCAAATATCTCTGTCTCTAATTTAAGTAATATAATAATCTTAATAAAATTAATTAAAAATACAAATTCAAATATAATTTGCAACCTGATCTCATAAGACTTATCATTATTAGGAATAGATAGTTAGGCTTATATCCGATTTAAGATAAGTCTGTAATAAGAATATTTTTCTTAAAATATCATAACAATCTACGAATATGGTTCATTCACAGGTCGAAGTATAAGTCAAGTTGCAAAAAATCATCTCATCTTATATATAACCAAGTTGTGCTATAAGCATGAAGAATCCTGCTGCAACTGCAGAGCCTATTACGCCTGCAACGTTAGGTCCCATAGCGTGCATCAAAAGGTAGTTTGTAGGGTTGTATTTCGCACCTTCCACCTGTGATACTCTGGCTGCCATCGGAACGGCAGACACACCGGCTGATCCTATTAGAGGATTTATCTTTCCGCCTGTAACATAGTACAACAATTTTCCAAATAGCACTCCACCTGCTGTAGAGAAGGCAAAGGCTGCAAGTCCCATAGCAATTATAAGAAGAGTTCTCGGTTGTAGGAATATTTCACCATTTGCAGTAGCACCTACTGTGAGACCGAGCATTATAGTAACTATGTTTATCAATTCGTTTTGAGCTGTGTTTGAAAGTCTGTCCACAACTCCTGATTCTCTAAATAGATTACCAAGCATCAGCATACCCAAAAGTGGAGCAACTGATGGTAGTAACAATGAAGTGAATAGAACAACAAGTATAGGGAATACAACTTTTTCTATCTTGCTTACTTTTCTAAGCTGTCCCATCTTTACCTTTCTTTCCTTTTCAGTAGTAAGTGCCTTCATTATAGGAGGTTGGATAAGTGGGATTAGAGCCATGTAAGAATAAGCAGCAACCGCTATCGGAGCCAAGAGCTCAGGTGCAAGGTTGTTAGTAATGTATATTGCTGTAGGACCGTCTGCACCGCCTATTATACCTATTGAAGCAGCCTGTCTTGCTGTAAATTGTCCTGAAACATTTGCAAAGGTAAAGGCAGAATATATACCTAATTGTGCGGCAGCCCCCAAAAGAAGACTTATAGGGTTTGCAATCAACGGACCGAAGTCAGTCATAGCGCCTACGCCCATGAATATCAGACAAGGGAAGAGGTTACTCTTAACACCGCTGTATATTATTCTTAGAACACCGGCAGAATACCAAGGTTGACCTTCAGCAGCCTCAGCCATCAAACCTGCAAGTGGTAGATTGGACAAGAACATACCAAAGGCTATCGGTAAGAGTAGCAATGGTTCAAACTGCTTAACTATAGCAAGATAAACAAGTACAAATGATATAAGAATCATCAGCATGTTTCTCCAGTCAAGTGCAGCAAAGCCGGATGCTTCGAAAAGGCTTGTTATAACTTTAATAAAAAGATTGTCCATTTGTTTCCTCCTTATTTAAGAGTGGCAAGAACAGTATCAGTTTCTACCAAATCTCCCTCTTTAACAAGAATAGCATCAACAGTACCTGCTTGTGGAGCAACAATTTCATTTTCCATCTTCATAGCTTCAAGTATCATAACAACTTGACCTTCAGCTACTTGTTCTCCCGGTTTTGCAACAAGCTTGAATACTTTTCCCGGCATAGGTGATACCACTTCTACTCCGCCTGAAGATGCAGGAGCTGCTGCAGGAGCTGCTGGAGCCACTGGAGCCGGAGCAGGTGCTGGAGTTGGAGCCACCGGAGATGGAGCAGGTGCTACAGGTGCAACTGGAGCTACAGCTACAGGAACGCCTTGAACATAAGCTGTACTTCTGCTAAGTGACGCATAAGGTCCGCCCAGTTTTTCAACTTCAACATCATATTCTTTTCCGTTAACTTTTACTACATATCTCATATCAATAATTTCCTTTCATATTAAATATTTTCTGATTATAAAACAAAATATTTTCAGACTTTGACATTAAATTTTTGACATAAGTACGGTTATGTACCATACAGTCATAAAAACTATCTCTTGTTTATTGAAGTTATCTTCAAGTTTTCTATCGGAGTCCTCGTATGTTCACTCACAGCCGCAAGTATTACAGCGTATTCCTCAAAGTTTTCTTCCACAGGTTTTGGAGCTGTTGTTGTAGTAGAAACATTGCTCACAGGTTTTGCGATCTTCTTTGCTTCTTCAGCTTTTTTTGCCTGAGCAGATGCACCAAGGCCCATTGCGTCAAGCACCTTACCCATTATTATTATGGCAATTGCAAGCAATATCAACACGAAAAATACGATTGCCATACCACTTAGTGACATCATAAGAGAATCAGCCAAGCCTAATTGTATACCATCCATTCTTACACCTCCCGTCAAAAATATAGGGTTTTAGATTAAAACAACAAAGCTTCTCATCGTCGTAAAATTGAATTTATAAACTATCAAATACACAAGCTTCAGATAAATACTAAAGCATAGTCTAAGCTATATTATAGTAATTTTTTTAAGAGTCTTGCCTAAGAGTTCTCAATATGTCTGTCTATTCTTGAAAACGCTGTGCATTATCTTAAAAAAATATTATTAACTAAAATATCGTAAAATAATATCTATCTTGACTTAAAAACTAAGGTTAATTTGATATTATAAACTATAGTGAATTGAAAAAAATATTTCAAAATTACAACTATGGGCTTTAAAATTTCTTAAAATGAAATTTTTCATTCATTTTTAGGTAAAAAAAATTAACATAAATACAAAGCTTATAGATAAGGTTATTTTAGAATGTTTTTACGCATAATTTAGAAAAAATATCCTAACAAAATCTCAAAGATAAATACTAAATAATTTTCAATATTCCACATTATGAAATTCATTCCATTTTTTTGAAACACCTCATCTAAATTCATGCTCCAATTCTATCAGAATAAGAATTATTTTTCAAGCCTTATTTTGAAAGTTTTGGAAAAAGTTTTTAGTATTTTTAATTGTAAAATAGACATTATTTTTAAATATACAATTCTTTTTATACGAAAAACTTATTAAAAAGCCATAAAGCATTTCGACCCAAAGACAAATCTTATGAATTTAAGATAATAAAATATTGCAAATATATATCATTGTAAATGGTGACCGGTATTAATTATGTAGGAAAAAGTCCGGATTTGATAAGGTGGAAAACATTTATAATAAGTGTTATAATAAAAATGTATGATAGGTAGTTTAAGAATTTTTAGTATAGATAAATTACTCAACTTTCCCACGAGAAAAACACATTAGAAAAATTGAAATTTGAGTAAATTTAAAAAATACAATATCATACTTGACATAGCATTTTCAGTGTTTTCATTTTTTTGATAAATATGCAAATTTCAATAAATATTATTTAGAAAATTGTGTGTCAAGTAGTGTATTTAAAAATCTATAAATATTTAAATTTCAAAGAAAATTGTAATAGTTTTAGTGGGAAAGTTGAGATATTAAAAAATTGAAATTTGAGTAAATGAAAAAGGATGAAAATATGAATATAAGGAAAATAAGAGTTGAAGATGTCGAAAAGTTTTTTGAAATGTGCTGTCAAATAGACGGAGAAACAAGATTTATGATGTATGAAGCTGGAGAGCGTAGACAAAGGGTAACAGACCTTGATAACTTAAGACAAAAGATAAATAGGGCAGTTTCAGGAGTAGACCTTGTGCTTGTTGCAGAAAATGCCGACAAGGAGCTTGTAGGATATATGACTGTGGAAAGAGGAGAGTTTAACCGTATATTGCACAGTGCCTATATAGTAGTAGGGATTAAAGAGGAGTATCAAGGTCAGGGCATAGGCAGGAAGTTTTTTGACATAGTGGATGAATGGGCAAGAGATAATGATATACTTAGGTTGGAGCTTACAGTAGAATGTACTAATGTAAATGCTATAAGGCTGTATGAAAAAAGTGGTTTTAAAAAAGAGGGCTTGAGAGAAAAGTCTATGAACCTTGATGGAGAGCTAATTGATGAATATTATATGGCAAAAATAATTGAAAAAATATAAATTTGTCCTTGTCAAATATCATTATCATGGTATAATACTATGTTAAAAAATAAAACATATAGTAGGTACATAGCTATATTATCAAGTGGAAAAACATTTTTTAAAAGACAAATATGTATTTAATACGACAATACTGAGGGAGAAGAATATGAAGGCTATCTATCTTGACAATGGAGCGACATCCTTTCCCAAGGCTCCTGGTGTAGGCGATGCAATGAAGTACTATATAGACGAAGTAGGAGCAAATATCAACAGGTCAAGCTACAGCTCATCGATGGACACAGGTATGGTGGCGCTGTCTCTTAGGCAAAGAGCATGTAATATTTTTAACTTCGACGATCCAACTCATGTCATCATCACATCAGGTGCAACTGCAGGATTAAATATGGTGATAAATTCATATTTAAAAGACGGCGGTCATGTGATTACAAGTCCGCTTGAGCATAATGCAGTAGTAAGACCGCTGAACTTACTTAAGGAAAATAATAAGGAAAGTTTTAAAACAAGTATTGAGATTGACAGCTTTCCCTATGATCTTGGAATTGATGACAATTATCAAGGACTAATATCACTAATTAAGGAAAATACCAAGGCTGTGATAATGCTCCACTCTTCAAATGTAAGCGGAGAAGTCTTTGATATAAATAAGATAGGGGCAATATTCAAGGAAAAAAATCTTGACTTTATAGTCGATGCAGCTCAGACCGGCGGTCATATTCCTATAGATTTTTACAAGGCAAATATCAGTGCGCTTGTTCTCCCGGGACATAAGGGTCTGTTGGGACCGTCAGGCATTGGACTTGTACTAATGAGTAGGGATTTTGCGGAAAAACTCTCACCATTTATAAGCGGCGGTACAGGGAGTGTGTCTGAAAGTGAGTATATGCCGACGTTTTTGCCGGACAAATTTGAGGCAGGAACACCAAATATACCCGGGATATACGGACTTGAAAAGGCACTTGAATTTATAGAAGATACAGGAATTGAAAAAATTCATAAACATATAAGTATGCTAAGGTCAAGCTTTGTAACAGGGCTTAGAAATCTGAAACTTGATAATATTATCAGGATTTCAGGTAGCGAAAAAAGGGATAATAGCGGTGTTGTAAGCATAGACTTTGTCGGCTATGACAATGCGATAATTGGAGCCAAGCTATCATCGACTTACAATATATACACCCGCTGTGGACTGCACTGTGCACCTATGGCTCACAATGCCTTGGGTAACGGTCTTAGGGGTAGTGTCAGGTTTTCTTTCGGATATTTCAATACTATGGAAGAGATTGAAATTACGCTTAATTCAATTCGTGAGATACTTAAAGTATCATAGATAAAGTTGTTTGTAACATATAATTTGTATTTATAAGGAGAAAGAGAATTACTTAAAATTAGGTAAATCATGGAACTTTCTTTATTTATCTGAAATTCTAAACCTTGTTTCTATCTAAAGTTCAAAAAATGCTAAATTAGTTTTATTCACAAAATTTTAAATTGTAGCAGTATCATTGAAGAAAATTGAATTTTAATCAATATTATACTAAAATCTAATTAAATAATGGATAAAATAATTTCAGTGAATTTATAATAAAGCCATATCATATACTATTTTTTTTATAACAATTGATGAGCGTTATCCATAGATTAAATAGATAATAGTATTAGATAGCAAAGGAGATTGATTTCAGTCTTTATGAAAAAATTATAAGTTTAGTAGACAGCTAAAATTTTAAAGGAGGAATGATTAATGAATGGAAAAAAATTAACTGATCCTATTATAGTTTTAACAGGATTATGCGTCGGACTGGCGGCACTTGTGCTTACAAAATTCGGCAATCCTGCAAATATGGGATTTTGTATTGCCTGTTTCTTAAGAGATATTGCAGGTGCTGTGGGACTTCATCGTGCAGACAAGGTGCAATATGTAAGACCTGAGATAGTTGGTATAGTGGTAGGAGCATTTATAATTGCTCTTGCAAACGGAGAATTCAGACCTAAGGCGGGCTCTTCACCGGCGACAAGATTTGTAATAGGAATGATTGTAGTTATAGGAGCTCTCGTATTTTTAGGCTGTCCGCTAAGAATGGTAATTCGTCTTGGTGGTGGAGATTTCAATGCTATAACTGCACTTGGCGGATTTATAGTAGGGATTTTAATAGGAGTGTATTTTATCAACAAGGGATTTTCACTCAAGCGTTCTTATGACGTTACTACGAGTGAAGGTTTGACACTTCCTGTAGGTATGGCTCTAATGCTGATTTTATTTATAAGCGTACCTGCCTTATTTTTACTAAGTAAGGAAGGTCCGGGAGCAAAACACGCACCGATGATATTATCTTTTGTTATAGCACTTGTAGTTGGTGTACTTGCACAAAAATCAAGACTTTGCACAGTAGGTGGTATAAGAGACTTCATCTTGTTTAGAGATACAAGACTTCTTTCAGCCTTTGTAGTAATATTTTTGACAGTCCTTGTGGGAAATCTTGCTCTTGGAAGTTTTAAAGCAGGATTTGCACTTCAACCTGTAAGCCATAGTTCTCATATATGGAATTTTGCTGGTATGGTATTGGTAGGCTGGGGTAGCGTAATGCTTGGCGGTTGCCCGTTCAGACAGTTGGTGCTTGCATCAGAAGGCAATGGAGACTCTGCTGTAACAGTATTTGGAATGATAGTTGGAGCAGCTTTTGCACATAATTTCAAGCTTGCAGGTGGACCTGATACTCTAAATGAAGCCAAACAACTTGTGGTAGGTGGAATTTCAACTTATGGCAAGGTTGCAGTTGTAGGTTGCTTTGTAATACTTCTTGCAATTTCATTGGTAAATATTTCAAAATCACAGGCTACGAAATAAGATTTGACTTTATTACTCAATTTTCTCTTTGAAAATATCAAAATTTTAGTTGAAAATTAAACATAAATTGATTTTTTAATACACTGTTTGACACATAAATTTCTTAATAATATTTATTGAAACTTGAATATTAATCAAAAAATGAAAATACTGAAAAATTATGTCAAGTACGGTATTGTATTTTTAAAATATACTCAAATTTCAGTATTTTTCATTTAGAAAAGTTGAGTTTTTTATAAAAAATATCAGTTTGCTAATAAAATAAAATTGTTATTAAATCTTAGAAAGGATGATGAAAATGGTAGATACAAGGGGATTCTCTTGCCCTATGCCTGTAGTAATGGTCAAAAATGAGATAGAAAAGACTAAGGCTGAGCAAATAGAAGTAATGACTGACAACAACGTATCGACTGAAAATGTCACAAGATTTGCCCAAAGCCACGGTTATACTGTAAGCACAAGTAAGGAAGGTCAAGACTTCAAACTAATACTCAAAAAGTCTTAAGCTGTGGAGGTTGGTATGAAGCACTATATTGCCACCTTCCACACGCATTTATCCGCAATGATGACAGCTAAAAATCTGGAAAAGGAGGCTGTCAAGTCTTCGTTTGAGCCTGTACCCAGAAAGCTGTCGTCATCTTGCGGTACCTGTATAAGATTTACAGCAGGAGATGCTTATATACATCTTATGGACAGGGATTGCGAGGCTGTGTATGAAGTAGTTGAGTTAAAAAATAATAAGGAAGATTATGTCAAAGTTGCAGATATAAGTTAAGAAATTGATGCACTCAAAGTTTATTTAAAAAACCATGCTAAAGAGTATCATAAGTATAAATCCATAGTTTAAATAGATTTTAGTATTAGATATAAAATCAATACGAAATTTTAGTTTTAAAATTAAATGTTCGAAAAATTATAAAAAAATATGAAATTTCAATAATATAAAGGAATTAATAGTATTTTATCCACAGAAATAAAATAAAAGTTCAAGTATTATAAAACAGTTTCAAAACAAAAATATTTGCTTGAATTTTTGCCTTATATATGATAAAATTTACCGTAATATTTGCAATATCTATAAAAATATTAAACCGAAGTCTATACTTTGGAGTATTTACTTGCGGTTTACATATCTTAAGGAGGGATAAGGATGAAAAAGCATATAATAACTATAGCAAAAGGCTCACTTAAACAAACAGCTTCACATGGCGGATGCGGAGAATGTCAAACATCATGTCAATCAGCATGCAAGACTTCTTGTACTGTAGCCAATCAAGAATGTGAAAGACAAAGATAGTTTTTTGTAAATTGCCACGCAAATTTTTTTGTGTGGTTTTTTTATATTAGTATATTGTAATACTACTATTTATTTAATAATGGATAATATTATCGACTTTTTAAGACCATATTATCCGTAATTCTATTGAATTTTAGTATGAGGTTGTCAAAGATGAAATTTGAGATTGACGAGATTGGAAATATAACAAAAATACATAATATGACCATTGCTGAGGCCAGGCAGATGAGAAAGTTTGCTCCACATGAGGACAAACTCTATGCAGATTTCAACTTCCCGGATTACAGCGATGAAGAGATGATAAGCTGGTATAAAATAAAGACTGAAAATGGCAGGGTACTCATAGGCATTAAGGATATGCAGGACAATGTCATAGGGTATATGACGCTTAGAAAGATAAATAATATTTTCAAGACAAGTGAGATGGGGATAATCATCAATCCTGAAAAGATAAATATGGGATATGGAACAGATGCGATAAACAGCCTAAAAAGATGGTATTTTGAAAAATTGAAATTTAAGAAATTATATCTGACAGTGGCTTTTTACAATGAGAGAGCCCTTGCCGTATATAAGAAAATAGGCTTTATTACTAAACATTTTTTGTATGAAAGATTTATTAATGACGAAGTAGACGTATTTTCTGACAAAAATTATGAGGCTATAAAAAAATATTTCAAAAAATCCTTCAATAACATATATATTAAATGTATAAAAATGGAGTTATCCACAAAAAGCTGTGGATAAAGTTGTTATTTTGTGGATAACTTGTTAATGAATTTTATGAAACTAAGATTTTTTCTAAAAATTTTATCTGAATAACTTTTTTTATCAAAAATGGGAATTAAAATTTAAAAATTTTTGAAGATAAAAAATATAGTAAATATCTAAAAATAAAAAATCGAATTTTTTAAAAATATTATTTATTAAAATTCGTAATTTATTTTTAT
>GL405246.1:2292573-2350327 GCA_000146855.1 [Eubacterium] yurii subsp. margaretiae ATCC 43715 | reverse complement strand
TTATTTATTAAAATTCGTAATTTATTTTTTATGTATATTATAACATATATTTTTGCCATATTTTTTGAAAAAAAATGAAATTTTTTAATATTTTATCTTTTATTCTGTGGATAACTGTGGATAAGTTGATAGTTTTGTGGATAAGTCTGTGGATAAAATTTAAAACAAATTTAATATTTTTGTTTCTTTTTTGTAATTTTTGTGGTATAATAAGCCGATAGTAAGAGATATTTAATATTTATTTAAGAGCACTATTGTAAAATATTATTGCTTTACGGGCAATCAGTACGAATACGAAGCGGTCAATATACAAGGGGTGTACCGCATTTTCAGATTATGGAGGCAGTTTAAAGATGATTAAAGACAATGATGTAAGGGGATACGGCAGAACTTCCGCTTTATCAGGGAATCTTTCAAGACAGAATTTTAGTTTGTTGGCTAAGAGATTGAAACAAAACAGGGTATATTTGATGGTGATTTGTGCCACACTTATGATAGGAGCTACACTTGCTATCACAAAACCAGGAGTAGGGTATCAGGTACTTGTAAATGGAAACCACATAGGATTTACTAAGAATCCTAAGCAAATAGAAAATGTACTTTCTTCTTTGGACAAGGATTTGAGAGTACTCAACGGCGATGATATTAAGTATGACATGGACATTAAGTTCGTGGAAGGAAAATTGGGAAACAACAAGCTGATAAATGCTGACGACCTTAAGGTAATAGTGTCTTCAGTGCTTACAGTAAATAAACCGGCGTATATCCTAAAGACTGACCAAGGTATTGCCTTTGCTATAGACTCTAAGGAATCTATGAACAGCATACTTGAGTCTGTAAAAGAAAAGTATACAAAGGGTAAGAAGGATGCAAAAGCAGAAATAATAAGTACGGTAGCATTGATAGAGGCTGATAGTGTGCCTGTAGATAAGATATATAACTACAATCAGGCTATGTCTCACATAACTGCAAATGAAGAAGCTGCAAAGGTAAATTTTGATGTCAAGGTAACATATACAGGGACATCTGAAAAACCTGTTAAAAAAGGTGTCACTACAGTATATGACGATAATATGTACGAAGATGACATGATGATAAAGACTGCAGGTTCAGACGGGGTGAAATCCGTTCAAAGCAAGATTACTGAGATAAACGGAGAGTTTGTAAAGTCTGATGTAATAAGTGAAAAAGTTATAAAAGCACCTGTAAACAAGGTAATAGTAGTAGGAACAAAGCCAAGAATACCTGGCGTTCTTCAAATAGCATATCAATATATAGGCGTACCTTATGTATGGGGTGGAACAAGCCCTGCAGGATTTGACTGCTCAGGATTTACACAATATGTATATGCAAGAAGAGGAGTATATCTTCCAAGAACAACTTATGAACAAGTAAATGTAGGACGAAGAGTATCATATGGCAACCTTAGAGCAGGGGACCTTGTACACTTCCCTGGACACGTTGGAATATACATTGGCGACGGTATGATGATACATGCTCCAAGACCGGGAAGATCTGTAGAAGTAGCAAGTCTATCAGGTAGACAGTTCCTATTTGGTACAAGAGTAGAATAATCTTAGATAAAAAAGAGTAAAATATAAAAAAGAAATATAATATCTGTTGGGGGAAACTCTAACAGATATTTTTTTGTATTTTCTTACTTTTGTGATATAATATCACTAATGATTTTTAATGATGAATGATAAAATATGAAGATGACGACATATATCATATTCATATTCAAACTAAAATCCAATTAAATAGTCCTAAAATATATTAAGGATGAGTTGTTGAAAACTAAAAAAATAATATTTCAATAAGTTTAAATATATGACATTATAAACGGTGATTAGTATCATATTTCATATTTATAATCAGAGTAAATTTATTAGCTGATATTCCAGCTTTTATACTAAAATCTAATAAATTAATGGATAAAGTATTTTCAGTGCATTTAGAATAAATTCATACATTATATTCTATTTTTTTAATAACTATTGATAAAGCTTATCCAAAGATTAAATAGAGAATAGTATTAATATAAAAGGGAGGCAATAATGAAGGTAAAATTGGACGGTGTAATGGAGACTTTGCTTATAACTCTTGATGTCAGAGCAAGAGACTACAAGGAGCAAAACTCAATACTTAAGGATAAGAAGTCTTACGAGATTACTCAGCAGATAGATTATGATTTTAGCAAGTTTCAAAGTGAGAAGAAAAACTACTACGGCATACTTTCAAGGGCAAAGCTGATGGACAGTGAAATAAGAAAATTTATAGAAAAATATCCTACCTGCCATATAGTTTCCATAGGTAGTGGGCTTGATACAAGGTTTGACAGGATAGACAATGGCAAGATACATTGGTATGATGTTGATTTTCCTGATGTCATCAAGCTTAGGTCAAAATTTTTTGAGCCAAATGACAGGGTAAGGTCTATTCCAAAGTCCCTGCTTGATGAGACTTGGGTTAAGGAAGTCGATACAAGGGGTGAAAAACTCCTTATTATCTCAGAGGGTGTATTGATGTATTTGCCAGCTGAAGATGTAAAGAAATTTTTGTATATATTAACAGATAATTTTGACAGTTTTGAGGCTCAGATAGATTGTCTTTCAAAGGCTTTGGTAAAGCATGCAAAGAGCAATAAGGCTGTAAAACATACAGATTCAGAATATCTCTTCGGTGTGAAAAGGGGAGATGAGATAGTAGCACTCAATCCTAAACTAAAACAAATAGGCTATATCAACTTTACCGATGAGATGAAAAAATATATGACCGGAATATTTAAGATATTTATTCCAATGGTCTACCATTATAACAATAGACTTTGCATTTATGCTTATGATAATGCAGATATGTGATAAAAAATTTTGATTTTTCCTTTACTTTTGGCAAATTTGTAGTATAATCTTAATAATCTTTTGTCTGAAAATATGGACATGTAATTTGTTAATCTAATTCATATTTGTAAATGCCCTATCTTATACTAAAGTCTAATAGAATTGTGGATGTTTTAAATTAAAGCTATGTCAATGCTTATTAAGATATATTATATAATTTTTAAAAATCTATATTCAAAATTAAACAGTATGAATTTTATGGTATTTAGTATAAATTTAGATGCCATGTAATAACATACAGTTATATAGAATACTGTGATTTATAAAATATCAGTATCAAATTAATACGGCATAAAATATGATATTATAAATTGCTAATTGTTGTAAAGGAGATAAGATGCAAAGTAATAATGTAAAATCAGGATATGCAAGGACACCGCACAGGTCTTTGTTGCGTTCGCTTGGACTTGATGAGAGTGACTTCAAGAAGCCCTTTATAGGAGTATGTAACTCTTTCAACGAAATAGTACCCGGACATATTCACCTTAGAACTCTTGCAGAGGAAGTTAAAAAGGGCATATTGATGGAAGGCGGTATACCTTTTGAATTTCCTGCTATTGCAGTATGTGACGGTATCGCTATGAACCACGAGGGTATGAGATACTCTCTACCGAGTAGGGAGTTGATACTTGAATCTGTGGAAGTAATGGCAAAGGCACACCAGTTTGACGGTCTTGTGCTTATTCCAAACTGTGATAAGACTGTACCTGCAATGATAATGGCAGCTTGTAGAATAAACATTCCTACTATAATAGTAAGTGGCGGACCTATGCTCTCAGGTAAGAGGCAAGATGAAGACATAGACTTGGTTACAGGCTTTGAAGTAGTAGGCAAGTATTCGCTCAATGAATGTAGTGAAGAAGAAATGCTTGAAGTTGAAGAAAATGCCTGTCCTACCTGTGGCAGTTGCTCAGGTATGTTTACAGCCAACTCTATGAACTGCATTACTGAGGCACTTGGCATATCACTAAGGGGCAACGGCACTGTGCCTGCCGTATACTCAAAGAGAAAGACACTTGCGAGAAATTCAGGCAGAAAGATAATGTCCTTGGTTGAAAAAAATATCTTGCCAAGGGATATAATAAATGAAAAATCAATCAAAAACGCCTTGACCTTGGATATGGCACTTGGTTGCAGTACAAATACGGTACTGCATCTTACAGCCATAGCAAGGGAGGCTCATTGCCCAATAGATTTGAAGATAATAGATGAGGTAAGCTCAAGGACGCCAAATCTTTGCAAGCTGTCTCCGGCAGGACCTTATCACATACAAGAGCTTGATGAAGCAGGCGGTATCTATGCAGTCTTAAAAGAACTTTCTAAGAAAAATCTAATAGAAGAAGATGCCAATACAGTATATGAAAAACCTATAGGCGAAGTGATACAATCTGTAAATAAGAAATCAAATAAGATAATAAAAGATATAGAAAATCCTTATTCGCAAACAGGCGGTATCAAAGTTCTCTTTGGTAATCTTGCCAAAGAGGGAGCTGTGGTTAAAAAATCCGCTGTAGACGAAAAGATGATGGATGTGACCTTAAATGCAAGGGTATATGACAGCGAAGAAGAGGCAAGCGATGATATATTTGCAGGCAAGATAAAAGCCGGTGATGTAGTAATCATAAGATACGAAGGACCGATAGGCGGACCAGGTATGAGGGAGATGCTCACACCTACTTCTGCGCTTTGCGGTATGGGCTTGGATGACAAGGTATGCTTGATTACCGACGGTAGGTTCTCAGGAGGCTCAAGAGGTGCAGCCATAGGGCACGTTACACCTGAGGCGGCAGAAGGCGGAATCATAGGCATAGTGCAAGACGGCGACAAGATACACGTAGATATCAACAATGGGAAGCTGTCTTTGATGCTAAGCGATGAAGAAATAGAAAAAAGAATGGCAAACTTTACTCCAAAACAGCCTAATGTAAGCGGATATCTCAAGAGATACTCAATGAGCGTATCATCAGGAGCTAAGGGAGCTGTACAAAGAGATATATAATTTGCAATTTAAAAACTAAAAACATGCAATATACAAGAGAAGTAAGGGCAAAAATCCAATACTTCTCTTTTTTTACATAGAAATAAGAAAGAGCTTATACTGATACTAAAAACCTTTTAAATTAACATATAAGTATTATAATTACAAAGTGTATATAATTTAATAGCAAATCACAATATCAAATATTTTACATGACTTTTTAAACGAAGATTAGTATAACATTAAATTATAGTTTTTTTTAAACTGTATTTTTTTATATCCTTGGGATACATTCCCTTGTATTTTTTAAAGCAAGTGCTGAATTTGCTATGAGAGGAGTATCCTACAGCTTCGGCTATATCCTGAATTTTAAGCGAAGAGTTCAACAGTAGAATCTCTGCCATATTCATACGTCGTCTTTGAGTGTACTGCGTGATTGTGCATTGATATTTTTGCTTAAATAATCTTTTTAGCTTTGTGCCGCTCATAGTTGATATTTTTTCCAAGGTTTTTTGTGAAATTGTAACTGCATAATGGTCGTCTATATAATTAGCAACCATCTTTAAGGCTTCATCATCAGCTATAGATATGGGATTGCTGTACTTATTTAAAAAGGCGTCTATCGTTATACTAAGCCACTCCTTTGCCTTTGACTCAAAAAATATTTCAGCTGCAGGAGATGTCATCCTGCAATTTAGTATATCCTTTGCAATTCTTTCCAAGGGCTTGTTTATAATAGCATTAGTATTGAAAAATAAGTTTTCATAGTTGGATACTTTGTCTTTGTAAGATGATAGACATTCATCTATCATGGCTTGCTTGAAGTTTATACCTACTCCCAAATATGGTGAGTTTTTATGCAGTATGAACCTATAGTTCTTAGAATTTCTTGTATTCATAACATAGAGCGAGTTTGAAGAGAGATTTTGATAAGGATTGAAACTCTCTCCGTTTGCTGTAACTAGATAAGAGGAGTAGACGCAGTAGAAATTATCCAAGCCGGCAAAACTTCTGTGGATAATCTCATTTTTTATAAAGACGTCGTGAATGTCAATTGTAAAATCTTTGCCTTCATAAAACCAATACATACCTTCTGCATCATCAGTATTAAAACAAAATGTATGCCCCACTAAGGAGTATTTTGTATTATCTATGCTTTCATCTGTAGAAAAAAAGTTCTTGACGAAGTCGTAAAAATCGCTCATATTTACCACCCTTTTATATTTTATCCCGAATGGACATTATTCCCAATAGACATTCTTTGCTAAGTATAATTGATTGAACTTCTCATTTATTATATAATAAATAAGGAATAAAAACAAGTACATAGCTATCCAATATTAAATGAGCTTAAAGACTTTTTAATATTATCAGTCTAAATAGGATAATATTAAGCTTTTTGGATTTAAAGAAAAGGAGGCGTTATTCATTGAATAATAAGAAGGAATCAGTATTAAAAAGACTAATGCCTTATGGCGGTAAAAAAGGAGTCTTGCTTTATATCGCCATGATTATGTCTGCTATTTCAGGTATTATGATCCTGATGCCTATGGTATTCATCCATAGGATTGTAAATAGTTTAATTTTAAATGAAACAGTAGATTTCGCCTATGTAAGAGAAAATTCGATTTATGCGGCAGCCTTTGCTATCTCAGGTTTGTTCATATACCTTATAGGTCTTATTTTATCCCATATCTTCGCATTTGAGGTGGAAGACAATATCATTAAGACTTCGGTAAAAAAACTGATGAATAAACCGCCTGGATACTTTGACAACAAAGAAAGCGGAAGGATAAGAAATGTAATTGTATCCGGAGCTGCTGAAACCCATTCTTTTTTGGCGCATCAACTTCCGGATATGGCGATAACACTTATATCACCGATAGTTCTACTTGTTTTTTTCTTTATCTTTAATTGGAAATTAGGGCTTGCAAGTATGGTGCCTATGATTGTCGGTGTGATATTAATGTCGGCTATGATGACAACCGAAGCCAAAAAGATGAAAGATGAGTATTATGCAGGGCTTTCCGACCTGTCTTCTCAGACTGTGGAGTATGTAAGAGGCATTCCTGTAGTAAAGACATTTGCACAAAGTGTTGAAAGCTTTGACAAATTATATTCATTAATCATCAAAATAAAGGAGCTTGTGCTCAAGCTTACAATGAGCTATATGAATAAGATGGCGTGGTTTGAAACCGTTGCTACTTCTACTGCATTTTTCTTAGTGCCTGTAGCTCTTTTGTTGATAAAATTTAACGGCAACTTAGTAGATGTAGTCGCAGATTCTGTCATTTACTTCCTGATAGGGCCTACCTTTGCCATCTTCATCATGAGGACGGCTACTATTACACAGTTTAGCTATTTTGCAGAGCTTGCTTTGGACAAAATAGAAAATATACTTGAGTTTGATGATTTTGTCTATGGAGATAAGACAAGCTCTGAAGTGGGGATAGAGTTTAAAGATGTGAGCTTTTCTTATGGCGGAGAAGATGTCTTGGATAATATTTCCTTCAAGGTAAATAAGGGGGAGACAGTTGCCTTAGTCGGTGTTTCAGGCAGTGGTAAGACTACCATAGCAAGGCTTGCTGCAAGGTTTTATGACATTAAATCAGGTGAAATTTTAATTGGTGGAATTAATATAAAAGATTTTGATAAAAAAGCCTTGATGAAAAAAATTGCCTTCGTTTTCCAAAATGCCAAACTATTTAAAATGAGCCTAAGAGATAATCTCCTAATCGGAAAGAAAGATGCGACAGATGAAGAGATAGAAAAAGCCTTGCTTAATTCAGGAAGTAAGGAGATAATCAAAGGCTTGGAAAAAGGACTTGACACTGTTTACGGAACAAGAGGCACATATTTTTCAGGTGGTGAAGCCCAAAGGCTTTCAATAGCAAGGGCTTTTCTCAAAAATGCGGATATTATAATCTTAGATGAGGCAACAGCCTTTGCAGATCCTGAAAATGAACACATAATTCAGGAGTCTTTTAAGAAGTTGTCAAAGGACAAGACGACGCTGATGATTGCTCACAGACTGTCTACAGTAGTAGATGCGGATAAGATACTTGTCATAGATAAGGGCAGGATAGTGGAAGAAGGTAAACACCAAGATTTGATAGATATGAACGGTCATTATAAGAAGCTTTGGGATGAATACCAAAAATCTGTAAATTGGAAGATAGGAGGTTAGGATATGATTTCTTATTTTATGAAACGATATGCCATGTCTGAAAAAGGAGCTATTAACTTAAAAAAAGCAATCATCTCACATACCTTTGTTAATATAACAAAATTATTTCCACCAATGATTGCCTTTATGTTTTTGTTCCAGCATATAGGGACTTTAAAGGGGATTGAAACTTATAATTTTACTGTGTTTCATTACCTTATATTAATCGTAGTTATGATGATAGTGATGTTTTTTATTGCAAGGTGGGATTATGTAAGACTTTACACCAATGTGTATAATGAGAGTGCAAATTCAAGGATTGATATAGCTGAAAGATTAAAGAAACTACCGCTTTCTTATTTTGGAAAAAGGGATTTGGCAGACCTTGCAGAAACTATGATGAATGATATGAACTTGTATGAAACCATATTTTCACATGCTGTTCCACAGATGTATTCAACAACTGTTTCCACAGCAGTCATAGCTTTAATGCTACTTATATATAACTGGAAACTGGCTCTTGCCGCCTTGTGGGTGATTCCGATTTCAATTTTAATAATATATTTAACAAGGCAAAGCCAGAAAAAGGCGGTACAAGACTGGATAGATGATAATCGTAAGGTCTTTGATGATTTGCAGGAAAAAATTGAGCAGATAGAGCAGATAAAATCATATAACTTAGAAGAGCAGATGCTAAGCGACTTCTTTGGAAAATTAAATATGTCCACAAGACAAAAGACCAGGGGCGAGATTCTTGCAGGGACACTTACAGGAGTAGCTACCGCAATATTAAAGCTTGGCATTATAAGTGTTGCCGTCATCGGTGTAAATATGCTTGTAGCTGGTGAGGTAAGCGTACTTGTGTATATAGCCTTTTTGATGCTTACAACGAGCATTTATCTTCCTATAGAGGGAATAATCACCTTTATGTCGATGATAGTCATGCTTGACGCCGTGGTTGGAAGAATTAAGGAAATAAAAACCATGCCTATCCAAGAGGGCAAAAAGGACATGGAAATTAAGAATTACGATATTGAATTTAAGGATGTCTATTTCGGATATGATGATTATTCTGTAATAAATGGTGTGAGCTTTATAGCAAAGCAAGGCGAAATCACTGCCTTAATAGGTTCAAGCGGAAGCGGAAAGACGACACTTACCAAACTTGCAGCAAGATTTTGGGATATAGATAAGGGGCAGATTTTGATAGGTGGAGAAGATGTAGGCAAGATTGATCCGGAAACCCTACTTAAAAACTTTTCCATAGTATTTCAAGATGTAATCCTATTTAATTCAAGCATAAAGGACAATATTAAAATCGGCAAAAAAGACGCTACAGATGAGGAAGTAGTAAGGGCTGCTAAGATAGCTAGGTGCTATGATTTCATAGATAAGATGCCGGATGGAATAGATACGATGATAGGGGAAAACGGACAGAGACTTTCCGGTGGAGAAAGGCAAAGAATATCCATAGCAAGGGCTATATTAAAAGACGCACCTATTATACTGCTTGACGAGGCTACAGCATCTCTTGATGTCGAAAACGAAAGCCTAATCCAAGAAGCCCTGTCTGAACTTATAAGAGAAAAAACAGTTATAGTCATTGCACATAGACTTAGAACAATTCGAAATGCAAATAAGATCGTCTTATTAAATGGCGGAAAGATAGAGGCTATAGGTACTGATGAAGAGCTTTGCAAAAGCTCAGAATTCTATAAGGCTATGCTTGAAAAATCAAATATTTTGTAAAAAGTTCTTTATACTAATATTAATATAATGCCTAAAAAGATTTATATACTTTATAAAAACAGAAAAATTAAGAATTTCAATTAATTAAATGAATATTAGTATTAGGAGGATATTATGGAAACGGAAAAATTAAGAATTAAGGATTTAGTTACAATAGGCGTATTTTCAGTAATATATTTTGTGCTTATGTTCCTTTCCGGGATAGTTGGCATTGTAGTACCTATTTTATACTTGGCATATCCTGCTGTGGCAGGGATTATAACAGGTATAGTGATTATGCTTTTTATGGCAAAGGTACAAAAACCTTTGGGATTATTTATACTTGGTTTGATTTGCAGTCTTATTGTAGTTGCAATGGGAAACACCTATGTAATCTTAATACATGCTGTAATCAGTATGGCAGTTGCTGAATTTATAAGAAAAATAGGCGATTATAAATCTTTCAAATACAATATGCTTTCCTTTGCCGTATTCAACACTTGGATTTGTGGCTTTCTAATGCAAATAGTGTTGGCTAAGGATAAGGTCATTGAAGTGGCTGAAACAAAGGGAATGGGACATGATTATATAATGAAACTGATTGCAGTTATTAATTTTCGTAGTATGATGTTGGTGTATATAGGTGCAATTATCGGAGGAATAATCGGCGCTTATATCGGTAGGGTTTTTCTGAAAAAGCATTTTGAAAAAGCGGGTATTATATGATTCCTGTATTTTTGGATAATCCTTATAATCCAAATCCAATCACTAAACTTTTGGTGACTTTTTTACTTGGATTTGCTGTATTTAATAAGGTGAATACTTATTTTGAATGGGGTATTATTCTTATTCTTTCATTTCTTTATTATAAGAATGGATTTAGGAAAGAAGCATTGAAAAATACATTGTTTTTCGCTATTCTTTCCTTAGTAATACCCAATCTTGATGTAATTAGAAATATGAATGCGATTTTGAAGATATTTTTTATGTTGTTTGCAGTATGTAGGATGTTTTATCTTCCTTTTAGTGCAGGCAGTTTCTTTGTAAAGACTTCAGATGTAGGAAGCATAATATCTTCAATGGATAAGATTAAATTACCGCAGAGCATCTCCATACCTATTGCCGTAATTTTCAGATTTTTCCCGTCATTTAGAGAAGAAAGTCATAATATAAAGCTTGCCATGAGGGTAAGAGGAATTACATTTAAAAATCCTATTTCATACATTGAGTATGTAATGGTGCCCTTGCTTATTATATCATCAAATATTTCTGATGATATTGCAAAGGCTGCAGAGACGAGATGTATTGAAAATCCTGTAAAAAAGACAAGGTATATATCAATCAAAATGAAAATAGTTGATTTTGCCTATGTAGTTTTGATAATGACTATGATTATAGGAGGGATTTTATGGTAGAAATTGAAAATTTATCTCTGTCTTACGGAAAGAACAAAGAAGTTTTAAAAAATATTTCTTTGAATGTGAAAAAAGGCGAATGTGTATTACTTGCAGGAAAAAGTGGCAGTGGAAAATCTTCAATTATAAATTCTATCAACGGATTGGCTGTAAGATATGATGGGGCTTTTTTAGATGGAAGTATCAGGATAGATAATAAGGATGTAAAAAATCTTAAACTCTATGAAATATCAATGCTTGTATCAAGTGTTTTCCAAAATCCCAAGACGCATTTTTTTAATGTGAATACTACTCTTGAATTGCTTTTTTATTTGGAAAACATTGGACTTTCAAGAGATGAAATGGATGAGAGATTAACTGAAATGCTAAGTTTGTTTCCCATAGAGCATCTTTTAGACAGGGATATTTTTAAACTGTCAGGTGGGGAAAAACAGATTTTATGTATTGCTGCTACTTATATATCAGGGACTGAAATAATAGTTTTAGATGAGCCGTCGTCAAATCTTGATGAAGAAAGCATTGAAATTATAAAAGTAATGCTTGCACAGCTTAAAGACAGGGGAAAAACTCTTATAATTTCAGAACATAGGATATTTTATCTTATGGATATTATAGACAGGATTTTTTTGCTTAAAGATGGTGAAATACAAAGTGAATATACGCAAAAAGACTTTGTAAAATTATCTTCTAAAGAACTTAATGACTTGGGTTTAAGAGATAAGGCCAAGACGAAACTTACTGTACCCAAAATGCGAAATAACGGGAATTTCAAGGTGAAAAATATTGAATTTAAGTTTAATGGCGCTGATAAAAACTTGATTTTTAGAGACAATTCATTTGAAATGGGCAAGATATATGGCATAGTGGGGACAAATGGACTTGGAAAATCCACCTTGCTACGTTGCCTTATAGGCTTAGAAAGAAAATCAAAGGATGAGATCTACTTAGATGGCAGAAGACTTTCGAAAACAGATAGGATTAAAATATCATCACTTGTAATGCAAGATGTCAATCATCAGCTTTTTACAGATTCTGTTATAAGTGAAGTGAGGCTTGGCATAAAAAATATTGAGAATAGTTATGTTGAAGAAATACTGAAAAAACTTGATTTATATGAATTGAAGGATTGTCATCCGATGAGTTTGTCAGGTGGGCAAAAGCAAAGGGTAGCAATAGCGTCTGTATTGTGCAAAAACTCCAAACTTGTATTTTTTGATGAGCCGACAAGTGGCATGGATTATTACAATATGATGAATATAGCTCACCTAATCAATGAATGCAAGAGTGATGATAAAATAATATTTATTGTTTCACATGACCGGGAATTTATAAATTCTATAGCTGATTATATCGTATGTCTATAGATATTAACTCAACTTTCCCACATGAAAAACACATTAAAAACATTGAATTTTGATTTTATTTTAAAAATACAATATTATACTTGACATAGTTTTTTCAGTGTTTTCATTTTATGATAAATATGCAAATTTCAATAAATATTATCCAGAAAATTATGTGTCAAGTAGTATATTAAAAAATAAATTTATGTTTAAATTTCAACTAAAATCTCGATAATTTTAGTGGGAAAGTTGAGATATTAACAAAAAAACTGAAATTTTTTTAATAGAATAAAGAAGATGCAGACAAAGTTATGAGAATGTCACAATAGAAAAACGCATATTATAAAAGAGGGCTTTTTATGTCAAGGTGTAAAAGTCCTTTTTTTATTTCTCAAAAAATCAAAACAGCTATTTCAAGCTTTCTTGGCAGTTTCTATTTGTAGCAATTACAATCAAGACTAATAAGATATATTATTGTTTTAATTTAAAAGTTTTTATGATATAATTGTTTAAAGTAAGATATTTGTTGACATTAATCACTACAAGTTTGTCTTTTTATATATGATTATATGCTCAATAATTATCATACAACTTATTGAAGATTTAATTATAAACTTGTATTTACAATAAGTGTGAACTCTTAAATATTTAAATACTATATCATATGGATATTAAAAAACCTATTTAATTATGCTAAAATTTTATAAATAATTAAAATGTTTATGCCTAAATAGAGTTGTTCGAGAGTAAGTAATACAAGATAAAGAGACGACTATGTATTTTTGGTGGATTTTACGATTTTATTATATACTAAAGAAGGTGATGATGTATGAAACTTGTATGGAAGGTAATAAGTATTGCAATAGCTGTTGCTATAGTGGGAATAGTTTTTTTCAAAAGCGAGATAATACCTGACGACTATGTGGTAGTAACCGACGAAAAGAGCTTTACCCTTGAAGAACTCCTTAAAAATCAGGAAAAGTCAAGTTCATACAGCTATGAGATACCTGTTTTCAAAGAAGTACAGGCAAATAACATCGTCAGCATCTCCATAGTCAATTATACAAATGAACAGCTCAGAGATATAAAAAAGATTGCCATGACTGAGGGTAGATTTTTTTCTAAGGAAGACGATATGCAAAACCACTGCCTTATAAGCGAGGCTACTTCAAAAATCTACTTCAAAGGCTCTAATTCAGCAGTGGATAAAAATATAAATATAGGCGGAAGAGACTGCAAGATAATAGGTGTATACAAGGGCGAGCCTAACAACAAGAATGCAATGTATCTCTATCTTAGCCAAAACTCAAAAATACCTGATGTATCCGGCATTAAGAGTATATATCTAAAAGTGGACAGGTCGTCTTCTTATGAAGAGCAGATAAATAATTTTTTACAATTATTTAATAGAAAAGAAGAAGATATTACGATAGTTAAGAGATAAAATAGGGTATACATCTGTACAAAGCGGAAAGGATGGTTTAGTTGGAACAAAATACAATATATACTAAAATCCCGTTGATAGTAACTTCGGGATTTGCTATTTTCCCATATACAACGATGCAGATGGACGTCGGCAGAGAAAAGTCGGTCCAAGCTGTGGAAGAGGCAATGGCAAACAACAAGAAGATAATAATTGCCATACAAAAAAATATGGATGTGGATGAAATCAAAAACATCGACGAATTGCATGAAATAGGAATAATATGTAATATAAAACAAATTTTTAGGCTCCAAGGCAGTGTCGTAAGAGTGCTGATTGAGGGCGAAAACAGATGTATAATTTCAAAACTCTATCAGGATGAAAATTATATGGAAGCAGATGCGGAGGAAATAACAAACAAGGATGAAATCACCTTTGAACAGACCGCATACATCCGTACGTCAATAGAAATACTTGAAGAATACATCGAGCTTAGGACGAGAAACGTCCAAGATACTGTAAATATGCTCAAAGATATAAAATCTGCCGGCAGATTTTGCGATTTAGCATCGACTTATCTGCCCTTTTCTTTTTCGCAGAGATTGGATATACTCTTCGAGCTTGACGAGACCAAGAGGATAAAACTGCTCTATGATATGCTTGTGGACGAGTCCAAGATTGCCAAGATAGAGCAAAAAATCCATCGTCAAATCAGACGTGAGATGACGAAAAACGAGAGAATACACTATCTTAGAAATCAGCTTGACGCCATAAATAAAGAGCTTGGACAGTTTGGCGACGGCAATAGCTCAAAGGTGGAAAAATACAGAGAAGAGCTAAAAAAACTCGATATTAGCGATACTATAAGAGAAAAGATAGAAAAAGAAATATCAAAACTTGAAAGAGAAAATAGATACAGCTCTGAGGCGGAAGTAAGTCGAAACTATATAGATACCTTCTTCTCCTTGCCTTGGGACAAACAAACGGACGAAAAAATCGACCTCAAATACTGCGAGGAGATACTTGACTCTGAGCATTTCGGTATGGAAAAGGTGAAAGACAGGATAGTGGAGTATCTTGCAGTCAAAAAAATCTCCCAAAATCTAAAATCACCAATAATATGTTTCGTAGGTCCTCCTGGCGTGGGTAAGACTTCAATAGTAAAGTCAATAGCCAAGTCGATAAATAGAAAATTCGCCAGGATATCACTGGGCGGAGTAAGAGATGAGGCTGAGATAAGGGGACATAGGCGTACCTATATAGGAGCAATCCCGGGTAGAATAATCAATACACTAATAGAAGTCAAGTCAAACAACCCTGTCATACTCTTTGACGAGATAGATAAGATGTCACAAGACTACAAGGGCTCTGTGGAGTCTGCTATGCTTGAGGTACTTGACCCTGAGCAAAACAAGACATTTACAGATCACTATTTGGAATATGAATTTGACCTGTCAAAGGTAATGTTCATAACTACGGCAAATACTCTTGATACAATACCAAGACCGCTGATAGACAGAATGGAAATCATTCGCTTAAGCGGATATACAGAGCTGGAAAAACTTGAAATAGCAAAGAGATACCTTTTGCCAAAACAGTTAAAAGAGCATAATTTCAAACAAGACTTCATCAAGATAAGCGATGATGTAATGCAAAAGATAATTACGAATTTTACCAGAGAGTCCGGTGTCAGAGCCTTAGAGCAAAAGATAGCCACTATATGCAGAAAGATTGCCAAGAAAAAAGTAATATCTCCAAGGATGAGAGCTGTGACTATAAAGGAAGAAGACTTGAGCGAATTTTTGGGTAAGGAAGTGTTCAAGTTTGAAGTGGCAAATAAACAACCGCAGGTCGGCATAGTCAGGGGATTGGCATGGACACAGGTAGGTGGAGACACCTTGTCTGTGGAAGTAAATGTTATGAACGGCAATGGTAAGATAGAGCTTACAGGTAAACTTGGCGATGTGATGAAAGAGTCTGCAAAGACAGGTCTAAGCTATGTACGTTCAATAAGCGATAAATACAAAATAGATCCTGAGTTTTACAAAAACAAGGACATCCACATCCACATACCTGAGGGTGCAACACCTAAGGACGGACCGTCAGCAGGTGTTACCATGGCTACAGCAATAGTGTCAGCTCTTACAAATATCAAGGTAAGGGAAGACATTGCTATGACAGGAGAGATAACACTGCGTGGTAGGGTGCTGCCTGTAGGTGGAATAAAAGAAAAGTTCCTTGCTGCACATAGGGCAGGCATATACAATATAATCTTGCCGAGTGAAAACGAAAAAGACCTTGAAGACTTGCCAAAGGAAATAAGAGAGCAGATGACATTTACCCTTGCTGAAGATATGGAAACTGTACTTGATATGGCACTTGTCAAAGAAGACGGAAGTGTTAAAGATAGTAAGAAAGAAGTTTCAAAATCTAAGGACAACAAAGACAATCTTGAAAACCAAGCAGTTAAAAAAGCATCAGCTAAAAAACAGATAAAAGGTGTAAAAACTAAAAAAGCTACTTCTAAAAAAACGACTGATAAAAAACCTGCTTCAAAAAAAGCAAGTGATAAAAAAACTGCTTCAAAAAAATCAACAACAAAAAAATAATAATACTAAAATCTAATAGAATAATGGATAAAGTTTTTTTCGATGCATTTATAATAAAGTCATCAATAATATAATATTTTTTTAAAACTATTAATGAAAATTATCCATAGATTATATAGAGTTTGGTATAAAAGTAATAACTTATAGAATAAGTGAATATAAACCTAGAAACATTCATAATTATTAAATTCAGTATTTTGCTTGCTCTTTTAAGAGTTTTTACTATAAACTGTTTAATTTTTTCATTAATTGGTAGAAAATGTATATGATATTAATTTTTATTTATAATATATTTTTTGACATATTGATATAAGTAAAAATTTATGGTAATAGACATTAAAATTCTCTTTTTTACTCAAATAAACTTGTGATATATCAAGCAAAAATTTTTTTAGATAAGGGATTTATGTCATTTATAATATAATTTAATTGTTAATAAAAGGAGATATTTTCATGAGCAAGATAATAAAAAATTTCCCGGTAGAAGAAGTTACAAACCTTGCAGGGCAAGTTAATATACAAGAAGGTCAGATAGTTAGCAAGACTCTTGCACAAAATAAGCATGTAAGCATAACAATCTTTGCCTTTGACAAGGACGAAGAGATAAGCACACACGACTCTGACGGAGATGCAATGGTCAATGTGCTTGAAGGCAAGGGCAAGTTTGTAATAGACGGCAAGGAATATATAGTAAGCGCAGGAGAAAGCATAATAATGCCTGCAAAAAAACCTCATAGCGTCTATGCAATAGAACAGTTTAAGATGATGCTTGTGGTTGTATTCCCAAGTTAAGATTTAAGATGTGGGAGCCTGAATTAAGTTTTGGGCTCTTATTTTTTATAAAGCCATACTATTATAAGAAACTAATAGAAAATGTTCTGCTTTTGCATATCTAAATATAAATTTGTGCTTTATAATTCTTGACATAATTTTACAATCATATTACAATAATATGGTAAGTTATTTTTAAATTAAATTAGAATATGAAAATGTTAAAAAAATCAAGTCTCAGCGAAAGGGAGTAATCAATAACATTAAAATTAAAGGATACAACTGTAAATTATATGTATTAAAAAGTTTATCATATTTGAAATTTATAGATTTATAAGTGTTCACATATTTTTAAAAACAACAATTTTATACTGTTTTACACAGCCTTTATGTATTGTGTATGATTATTTCCCTTTAAAAGAGATTAAGGGAGGTGGTCATAGTTATGGATTTTAAAGTATTGGCAATGGTATTTGTTTTTTCTTTTATGTCTTTTGCCGTAGGCTATATTGTCAGAAAGACGATTGCTGAAAAAAAGATTATATCTGCAGAAACCTATGCCAAAAACTTGGTTGAAAATGCTCAAAAAGACGCAGAAGCGTCAAAGAAAGAGAAGGTTCTTGAAGCCAAGGAAGAAATACACAAGATGCGTCAGGAACACGATAAAGAGTACAAAGACAGAAGAAATGAACTGCAAAAATTTGAAAGGCGTCTTGTACAAAAAGAAGAGCAGCTTGATAAAAAAATTGGTCAAGTAGATGAGAAAGATAAGAAATTATCAGATGCCGAGCAAAAATTAAAAGAGCGTGAAAGCAAGATAGATGAGATAAGAGAGCAACAACTGCGTAAATTGGAAGAAGTATCCAATCTGACAGTCGATGAGGCAAGAAAACAGGTGCTTGATGCGGCTGAGAGAGATCTCAAATATGAACTTTCAGCAAAGATAAAAGAGCTCGAAACAAAGGCTAAGGATGAGGCTGAAAAAAATGCAAGAGAGATAGTGGCTTATGCAATCCAAAAAGTGGCGGCGGATCAGGTATCGGAAACTACGGTCAGCGTCGTGAATCTGCCTAACGAAGAGATGAAGGGTAGAATAATAGGTCGTGAAGGTAGAAATATAAGAGCTATTGAAAATCTAACCGGTGTGGATTTGATTGTAGATGATACGCCTGAGGCTGTAGTCTTGTCAGCGTTTGATCCTATAAGGAGAGAAGTGGCAAGGATTGCCCTTGAAAAACTGATAGCTGACGGTAGAATACATCCTGCAAGAATTGAAGAGATGGTCGAAAAAGCAAGAAAAGAAGTGGATAAGGCAATCAAGGAGTATGGCGAAAAAGCACTGCTGGAAACAGGAATATACGGAATGCATCCGGAACTTGTCAGATTGCTTGGAAGACTGCATTACAGGACAAGTTACGGTCAAAATGTGCTTAAACACTCAATAGAAATTTCCCATCTTTGCGGAATTATAGCCGCTGAACTTGGCGGAGATGTAAAATTAGCTAAGCGTGCCGGACTCGTGCATGACATAGGCAAGGCTGTGGATCATGAGATGGAAGGTACTCATGTTGAAATAGGAATGGACCTTCTAAGGCGTTATAAAGAATCTGATGAAGTAATACATGCGATGTCTACACATCATGGAGATTACGAACCTCAAACTATCGAGGCTGTTATAGTTACAGCTGCAGATGCAATATCGGCAGCAAGACCGGGAGCAAGAAGAGAGACGTTAGAAACATATATCAAGCGTCTTGAAAAATTGGAAGAAATTGCAAATTCTTTTGAAGAAGTGGAAAAGTCTTTTGCAATCCAAGCCGGTAGAGAAGTGCGTATAATGGTTAAACCTGACAAGATAGATGATGCTCTGTTGCCTAAGCTCGCAAGAGACGTAGCTAAGATGATAGAAGAGCAGATGGAATATCCGGGACAGATTAAGGTTAATATATTAAGAGAAACCAGAACAGTGGACTATGCCAGATAAGTTGAAATTATAAAGACTTGTAAATAACTCATACTAATTTGTGTTTAAAATAAAAATAAAAAATGTAGGACAATATTTGAAAACTCAGATATTGCACTACATTTTTTTGTATTATTTTCCTTTTTCAACTATCTTCTTTCTTATGTCGAAAAGCCCTGTATAAGTTGAGATTACATAGAGTTTCGTATCAAAGTTCAAGAGGGTATCTATGCACTTGTCGATGTTTTTTTCCACAGTTATATTCTCACATATCCTTGCAAATTTTACTCTTGTGGCGATTTCATAGGCTCTTGTTCCTGTCAATATAACATTGTCAAGCTTGCCCATGTATTCAAAATTGACATCCCATATCCAAGATATGTCCTTACCGTCTGCAAAGTTGTCATTAAGCAAGAAAATAAGGGATTTATTACCTTCTTCATCACCGATATACTTTAGGATTTCATTTGCTCCGGCGGGGTTTTTTACTAAATTTAGCAGTATCTTTTTATTTTTGACTTCTATAGTCTCCATCCTACCTATACCAAGGTAAAAATGCGAAAATACGTCATCAATTGCCTTTTCATCCACTTTGTTAGTTATACATACGCAAGACGCTGCTACAAGGTTGTATATATGGTATGTCGCAGAGAGATTGTAGTGGAGAGTGCAGATTTTATTTGATTTTGAAATAAGGTCAAAGCTCTTTTGGGCATAGTTTATATTTTCTGCAGTGAAATCAGGCAAATCTGAAGAAAAATCACAAGATATGCAGTGGTATTTGCCTATGTGGGAATATTGATAGTAGTCATGTATCAGTTCATTTCCACATACAGGGCAGAATCTGCCTTCTTTTGCATCTTCGGACTGCTCTTTTGAATGAGGCACCTTTTCGACTCCAAAAGTGATAATCTCAGCATCTTTAACAAAATGTGAAAATCTGTTGACATTTGGATCATCTTCGTTAAGATAGAGTCTTCCATGGTAGTCTAAGAGAGAGTTTTGAATTTTGAGAATTATCGTCTCCATCTCTCCAACTCTATCCAACTGATCTCTGAAGAAGTTTGTTATCACTATATCAGATGCATTTATATATGGAAGATTTTTTGCCAACGTCAGCTCGTCTACTTCCAGTACAAGAACCTCAGCATTTATTTTAAAGCCAAGGGATGAGTTTTTAATCAAAAGGCTGACAATTCCATTTATTATATTGTCTCCCCTTGAGTTGGAAACGCTCTTGTGTCCTGCTTTTTCAAAGCTTTGATATATCAAGTTGGCTGTCGAGGTCTTGCCGTTTGTACCTGTTACCAATATGGTTTTTTGAGGATATTTAAAATATTTAAGCAAGATAGGACAGATTTTTACTGCTATCTTACCCGGGAGTGAGCCTCCGTTTCTACCTATTATCTTAAGTAAGACAAGGATGAGCTTGCCTGTAATAAGTGCTAAATAATGCATGATTTCTCCTATTTTCAAACTTAGACCAATACAATATTAACTGTACTGAAAAAATCCACATTTAAAGCAACGAACTCGACTATTTTTACAAAAACAATGGATTATTATGTGATAAATTTTACTTTATAAACATATAGTTAAAGCTTTAGAATATGCTGCTTGGCTATATGTAAGCGACCTTTTCTTATATTGTCATTTACCTGCCAAAAAAGTTTAAATAAGATTGCAAATTTTTCAGTATAATCTAATTGGAATAAGTATATTTTACCAACAGATTATAACACGATTTTTCAAGTTTTGATATGATTTTCTGAAAATATTTTCAAAAAGTTGAAAAAAGATTTTGAAAATAGTATAATTATTCATTATATCAAATTTTGGAGAGTAAAATGGAGCTTAAAATATTGCACCTTTATCACGATATTATGGACTTATACGGTGATAAGGGTAATATGATGACTATAAAATACAGATGTGAACAAAGGGGCATCAAATTCGTATATGATACCTGCAGTATAGGACAGGAAAAGGACTACAGCTCTTATGACCTTATATTTATGGGTGGAGGAGCAGACAAGGAGCAACTGATATTGTCCAAGGATCTGTTGTCTAAGAGGACAGAGCTTGCAAAGGCTATGGACAGCGGTACCTTCTTTTTGCTAATCTGCGGTGGTTATCAGCTTTTCGGGCAGTATTATATCAATGCGGAAGGTCAAAAGATACAGGGGCTGGGTTTTTTTGACTATGCCACTGAAAAATCACAGAGTAATGACAGATGTATAGGAAATATCTACCTCGATGTTGAAATAGACGGCGAGAGATTTGACGTGCTTGGATTTGAAAATCATGGCGGCCAGACCTACGGCAACGATGAAAATTACTTCGGCAAGGTGATATTTGGCAACGGCAACTACTATGGTGCAAAGTCTGAGGGCTTTTACAAAGACAATGTCATAGGCACCTATATACATGGACCTCTCTTGCCTAAAAATCCTGCTTTAGCTGATTTTATCATAAGAAAGTCGCTTTTGAAAAATTATGGTCAAGTGAGTCTGGAAAGGTTAGACGACAGTTTTGAAGTAAACGCAAAGAAGGAATTGCTTGAAAACTTAGGGCAAAAAAGAATAATAGAAGATTAAAAATCACAGGAGAAATAGATGAAAAAACCGATTTTAATAGGTATTACAGGCGGTACGGGCTCAGGCAAGACCACTGTAGCAGAGGCGATACACTCCGCATTTGAGGGCAATAGCATCACCATGATAATGCAGGATTCATACTACAAGGATCAAAGCCATATCACCTTTGAAGAAAGGCTAAAGACCAATTACGACCATCCCCACTCAATAGATATGGAACACCTCATAAGGGATTTGAAATCTCTAATGTCAGGTAAGAGCATAGATATGCCTGTGTACGATTTTGCAGAGCATACGAGAAAGAGTGAAACTGTACACATAGTACCTACGGATATTATAATAGTAGAGGGCATACTTGTGCTGGACGACAAGAATTTAAGAGACTTGCTTGATATTAAAATATATGTAGATACAGATGCCGATATAAGGATACTTAGGAGGATGCAAAGAGATATCAACGAGAGAGGACGTAGCATGGAGTCGGTTATAAATCAATACTTAAATGTGGTAAGACCTATGCACGAGCAGTTCACAGAGCCTACCAAGAGATACGCTGATATAATAATACCTGAAGGCGGAAGAAATAGGGTAGCCATAGATGTGATAATTAGAAGTATCAAGGAGTATTTGAGAAGTTAAGAGTAATAGAATTATCTGCTTAATTTATGGATATATCATAGATTATTAAATTGAAATAACAAGGAATTTCACCTTTATTATAAATTTTTTTAAAATATACAATCCATAATTTTATTGAATTTTAGTATTATAGTAATAGTTATAAAACAATGGAAAATTTCCATTTTATACATTGCTAATCTAAGATTAAAATTTATTAGAACTATGAATACTTTTGTTTTTTAATACTGTAATAACAAGTTATTCAAAGAAGATTTTTGTCAATTAAATAGATATTGGTATAATAAATGCAAATAAAAAGGCTATATCCCCAATTATGAGATATAGCCGAGATATTTCAGCGATAATAAACTTATTTTTTCTGCTGAATTTTTTGTTGAATTTTTCTACCCTGCCACCTTTTTCAACATTCTTACTTTGACCTGTGTAGAAAGGATGACAAGCTGAGCAAATTTCTACCTTTACTTCGTCTTTTGTAGATGCTGAAGTAAATGTATTTCCGCAAGCACAGTGAACTGTAACTTCTTTAAACTCAGGATGTATATTTGGTTTCATTATTTTCACCTCTTATAAATAATGGGCAATAGTTGCTTGTTATTGCCTAAAAATATTTTAACCATGCAATTTTATCATATTTCTGCTTAAAAATCAATTACTAATTTTATTTTCATAGTACATTGCATTAAAAAATAATAGTATAAGCAGAAAAAAATGAATTTTAATTTTTATTTTTGCTCATGCAAATCCTTGTTCAACTTTAGATAATGATAAAAAAATAAACGTTTTTTATGTTGAAAAAAATCTTTTCATGTAGTATAATTACAATGAAAAAAACAATCAGATGTATTTTGCACTTATTAAAGTGCAAATATTTTATTTATATTTAAAATGGGAGGGATGAAGATGCCGGTTACTATCAAAGACGTAGCCAGAATTTCCGGAGTGTCGATATCTACCGTATCTAGAGTTATCAACGACTCCAAACCGGTAAGTAGCGGTATAAGGGAAAAAGTATTCAGAGTAATAGAAGATACAGGATATGTGCCAAACCCTGTAGCAAGAAGTCTAGTAATGAAAAAGAGTCAATTGTTGGGAGTAATAGTACCGGGCTCGAAGTATCCTGTGGGAGATTTGGTAAATGCAATAGAAGAAATAGCCAGAATCTACCAATATGACACCGTTTTATGTAATACTTACTGTGATAGTAAGAAAGAGGAAGAATTCGTAAATTTGCTACGTTCTAAACAGGCAGCCGGAATCATAATCGTAACCGAAAAAATCAACGAAGAAATGGATAAAAAGTTGAAAAAATACGGAGTGCCTACAGTCTATTATACACTTGGTACACCTAAGATTGACAATATCAATTGTGTAGATGTAGACAGGGTGGAAGCAATGATTACATTGCTTGAAAAGACGGAAAAGGACGACGGCAAGATAATTTACCTAAGACCTGACAAGGATGAGCACAATCTCAAGGAAAACAGTAGGCAGGCTATACTTGAAGAGGCTGTAAAGGAAAAGAAAATACCTTCTTCCAAATTCAAGGTGATATATGGTGCAAACGACATAGAATCAGCCTACAAACTGATAGAAAAGACACTTAAGAAAGATAAGGCAATAAAGTCCATTATATCTGCAAACGATGAATCCACTCTAGGAGTAATCTACTATATGCAGGATAATGGCAAGTCAATCCCTGAAGATTACAAGCTTTCTCAGATATATGATACCAAGATTGCAAAACTGATAAGACCTGGTATTACATCTATATCGCTACCTATGTTTGACATAGGGGCTATATGTGCAAGACTTATCGTCAAGGAGATAGAAAACAAGGAACATAAGACAGGCTATGTATTCAAAGCCAATGAAGTGATACTGCCGTATAACCTTATGGAGAGAAACAGCACTAAATAAAGGAAGGTAATGAGATTTTTATATATTACAAATAGTATCTTAGTATTGCTTTAAATTATATGGATGAGAGTATAAAAATTTAGTGGTATAAAAATCTTATTTTGTAATGAAAATTTAATTTTTTTTTCAAAGAACCTTGAAAAATTAACAGGAATATTATATAATAACTCAAGACTGGAGTATGCGTTATACTACCTTAAATTCAACCGACAATTTGTATACGGGAGTTCGGGTCTTTTTAAAATCAATGACAAGCCTTAGTGTGCAGGATTTGTACATATTCTGGTAGCCAGCGAAGAAAGCAGGACACCCACCTGAGTAATCTCGGGACTTGAATTTGGGGAGGGACGGTATTCCGGTTTTTATTTTGCGTAAATGTATATATGCGTTTGATTTTATAGACATATTATTGCGTGTGCTTTCTTTAATATTAATATTTCAATAATTTTTAAATTACAGGAGCAAATTCTACATAAAATATTTACTTTGATATTTAGACTTCAATCAAAATATAAGAAGTATAAAACTAAAAAAGACCTCTACATAAGATTTTGTGAAAGGTCTTTTTTAGTTTTAAAAAAGTTAATTTAATTAAACAAACGCTTGTCTTTTAACGATAAATATGTTAGATTTTATAGTATAAAAAAAAGAAGTCGAAAGTCCGACTTCACGATTTACATAAGAAAATGTCGCACAATGCGAGCAATCAATTACGGATAAATCCTTGTTTGAACTCACCTTGTAAATCAATGATAATGATATCATCAAATTTTTACTTTGTCAACTGTTTTTCAAAAAATTTACTGAATTTTAGTATAAATCCAACTTCTCACATGAAAACTTATTAAAAATTTTGAAATTAGAATATATTTTTAAAATACGATACTATACTTGACATAGTTGTTTAATTTTTATTAAAAATATTCAAATTTCAATAAAAATAATAATAATTTTAGTGGGAAAGTCTAGTAATTAATATATGAAATTTATGATGCTAAAAATCTTTATTTTTTTAAGTCTTATTAGCTTGAAACTAAAAATAACCTAAGCATTTATTAACAAAAATATGAAATTTTAAGGAGGAAAAAATGGAAAACAAGCAATATTACATAGGACTGGACGTCGGTACAAACTCAGTGGGTTGGGCTGTAACAGATACTTCCTACAATCTGCTCAGAGCTAAGGGCAAAGATATGTGGGGAGCAAGACTCTTTGAGAAAGCAAATACTGCTGCAGAAAGAAGAACAAAGAGAACTTCACGCAGAAGAAGTGAAAGAGAAAAAGCAAGAAAGGCAATGTTAAAAGAACTATTTGCTGATGAGATTAACAGAGTAGATCCAAGTTTTTTTATTCGTCTTGAAGAAAGCAAGTTTTTCTTAGACGACAGGTCTGAAAATAATAGACAAAGATACACCTTGTTTAATGATGCTACTTTTACAGACAAAGACTATTATGAAAAATACAAGACTATTTTCCACCTAAGAAGCGCTCTTATCAACAGTGATGAGAAATTTGATGTAAGACTTGTTTTTCTCGCAATTTTAAACCTTTTTTCACATAGAGGTCATTTTTTAAATGCTTCACTCAAGGGTGATGGAGACATACAAGGCATGGATGTTTTCTACAACGACTTGGTTGAGAGTTGTGAATATTTTGAAATAGAATTGCCAAGAATAACTAACATAGATAATTTTGAAAAAATCCTTTCACAAAAGGGAAAATCAAGGACAAAGATACTCGAAGAATTGTCAGAGGAACTGTCGATAAGTAAAAAAGACAAATCAAAATATAATTTAATTAAACTCATAAGTGGCTTAGAGGCAAGTGTTGTTGAATTATACAACATTGAAGATATACAAGATGAAAATAAAAAAATAAAAATAGGATTTAGAGAGTCTGATTATGAAGAAAGCTCTTTAAAAGTAAAAGAAATAATAGGAGATGAATACTTTGACTTGGTGGAAAGAGCAAAGTCTGTCCACGATATGGGTTTACTTTCAAATATTATAGGAAACTCTAAATACCTTTGTGAGGCAAGGGTAGAGGCTTATGAAAATCACCATAAAGATTTGTTAAAAATAAAAGAACTGTTAAAAAAATATGATAAAAAAGCCTACAACGATATGTTCAGAAAAATGACAGATAAAAATTACAGTGCCTATGTAGGTAGTGTAAACAGCAATATAGCAAAAGAACGCAGGTCTGTAGATAAAAGGAAGATAGAAGACCTATATAAATATATCGAAGATACAGCACTTAAAAATATTCCTGATGACAATAAAGATAAGATAGAAATCCTTGAAAAAATTAAATTAGGTGAGTTTTTGAAAAAGCAGCTTACAGCTTCGAACGGCGTAATACCGAATCAACTCCAATCAAGAGAGCTTAGAGCCATACTTAAAAAAGCCGAAAACTATCTGCCTTTCTTAAAAGAAAAAGGCGAGAAAAATCTGACAGTAAGTGAAATGATAATTCAACTTTTTGAGTTTCAAATCCCATACTATGTGGGTCCACTTGACAAAAATCCTAAAAAAGATAATAAAGCAAATTCATGGGCTAAGATAAAACAAGGTGGAAGGATATTACCTTGGAACTTTGAAGATAAGGTGGATGTTAAAGGCTCTCGTAAAGAATTTATCGAGAAAATGGTAAGAAAATGTACCTATATCTCAGATGAGCATACTTTGCCTAAACAATCACTGCTTTATGAGAAGTTTATGGTCTTAAATGAGATAAATAACATAAAAATAGACGGTGAAAAAATATCTGTAGAGGCCAAACAAAAGATATATAATGATTTGTTTGTGAAGGGAAAAAAAGTAAGTCAAAAAGATATAAAAAAAGAATTGATTTCACTTAATATCATGGACAAAGACAGTGTGCTTTCAGGTACAGATACTGTATGCAATGCCTATCTTTCGTCAATAGGGAAATTTACAGGAGTTTTCAAAGAAGAAATTAACAAACAAAGTATTGTAGATATGATAGAAGATATTATATTTTTGAAGACCGTGTATGGTGATGAAAAGAGATTTGTAAAAGAGGAAATTGTAGAAAAATATGGAGATGAAATAGATAAAGATAAGATAAAAAGAATATTAGGCTTCAAATTCAGTAACTGGGGCAATCTTTCTAAGTCATTTTTGGAGCTTGAAGGAGCAGATGTAGGCACAGGTGAAGTAAGGAGTATAATACAAAGTCTTTGGGAAACAAACTTCAATCTTATGGAGCTTTTGAGCTCAAGATTTACCTATATGGACGAACTTGAAAAAAGAGTAAAAAAACTTGAAAAACCTCTAAGTGAGTGGACTATAGAAGATCTTGACGATATGTATCTATCTTCTCCTGTAAAGAGGATGATATGGCAGTCTATGAAGATAGTGGATGAGATACAAACAGTAATTGGCTATGCCCCAAAGAGGATATTTGTCGAGATGACAAGATCAGAGGGCGAAAAAGTAAGGACAAAGTCGAGGAAGGATAGATTAAAAGAACTGTATAACGGTATCAAAGAAGACTCTAAACAATGGGTTAAAGAACTTGACAGCAAGGATGAGTCATATTTTAGAAGTAAGAAGATGTACCTGTATTATCTGCAAAAAGGAAGATGTATGTACAGCGGGGAAGTCATAGAACTTGACAAGCTCATGGACGACAATCTCTACGATATAGACCATATATATCCACGCTCATTTGTCAAGGACGACAGCTTGGATAACCTTGTATTGGTAAAGAAAGAGATAAACAACAGGAAGCAAAATGACCCTATAACTCCACAAATCCAAGCAAGTTGTCAGGGATTTTGGAAGATATTACACGATCAGGGATTTATGAGTAATGAAAAATACTCAAGGCTTACAAGGAAGACTCAGGAATTTTCTGATGAAGAAAAGCTTTCATTTATCAATCGTCAAATCGTAGAGACAGGTCAGGCAACAAAATGTATGGCTCAGATACTGCAAAAATCTATGGGAGAAGATGTGGATGTAGTCTTTTCAAAGGCAAGACTTGTATCAGAATTTAGACATAAGTTTGAACTTTTCAAATCAAGGCTGATTAATGATTTTCACCATGCCAACGACGCCTATCTCAATATAGTGGTGGGTAATTCATACTTTGTCAAATTCACAAGAAATCCTGCCAATTTCATCAAAGATGCAAGAAAAAATCCTGACAATCCTGTGTATAAATACCATATGGATAGATTTTTTGAAAGAGATGTAAAAAGCAAGAGCGAAGTTGCATGGATAGGTCAAAGTGAAGGGAATTCCGGAACAATAGTAATAGTGAAAAAAACAATGGCTAAAAACTCTCCTCTTATTACTAAGAAGGTGGAAGAAGGGCATGGGTCAATCACAAAAGAAACTATTGTTGGAGTTAAGGAGATAAAATTTGGGCGTAATAAAGTAGAAAAGGCAGACAAAACGCCGAAGAAACCAAATCTTCAAGCTTATAGACCAATTAAAACAAGCGATGAAAGACTTTGCAATATACTAAGATATGGCGGAAGAACTTCCATATCTATATCAGGATATTGTTTAGTGGAGTATGTAAAGAAGAGAAAAACTATTAGAAGTCTTGAGGCTATACCTGTATATCTTGGAAGAAAAGATAGTTTAAGTGAAGAAAAATTATTAAACTATTTTAGATATAACTTAAATGATGGTGGGAAAGATAGCGTATCAGATATAAGGCTATGTCTACCATTTATTTCGACAAATTCACTGGTAAAAATAGACGGTTATCTATATTATCTTGGTGGAAAAAATGATGATAGGATACAACTTTACAATGCTTATCAACTTAAGATGAAAAAAGAAGAGGTGGAATATATTAGGAAGATAGAAAAGGCTGTTTCTATGTCTAAATTTGATGAGATAGATAGAGAAAAAAATCCTGTTTTAACAGAAGAAAAAAATATTGAACTTTATAATAAAATTCAAGACAAGTTTGAAAATACTGTATTTAGCAAAAGAATGTCACTAGTTAAATATAATAAAAAAGACTTAAGTTTTGGAGACTTTTTAAAAAATAAAAAATCTAAGTTTGAAGAAATAGATTTAGAAAAACAGTGCAAGGTATTGTATAATATAATTTTTAATTTATCTAATTTAAAAGAAGTGGATTTATCTGATATTGGAGGATCAAAGTCAACAGGCAAGTGCCGATGTAAAAAAAATATTACAAATTATAAAGAGTTTAAACTTATACAACAATCTATAACAGGACTATATTCTTGTGAAAAGGATCTGATGACAATATGAGTTGGAGAACAATAGAGATATCAAACAGTGCCAAGTTAGACTATCAGATGGGATATATGGTGGTAAGGCAGGAAAGTACGACCAAGATACATCTGAGCGAGATTCATACCTTAATTCTTGCCACTACAGCCATATCGATAACTTGTGCGCTATTATCAGAACTTACTAAACAAAAGATAAAGGTAGTATTTTGCGATGAAAAGAGAAATCCGTCATCTGAACTCATACCCTATTACGGATCTCATGACAGCAGTGCCAAGGTAAGAACTCAGATACAATGGGACAATGAGATGAAACTTGAGGTGTGGACCCAGATTGTAAAGGAAAAAATAAGACAGCAAGCCCTACATCTAAAGTCAAGGTCAAAATCTCAGTATGAGATGCTCGAAGACTATGTAAGACAGGTGCAGTTTGCAGATAGCACCAATAGAGAGGGTCATGCAGCCAAAGTGTACTTTAATGCACTTTTCGGACTTGATTTTAGCAGAAGAGCTGATATTGTTGTAAATTCCGCATTAAACTATGGATACGCTATAATTGCATCCATGTTTTCAAGAGAGATAACATCTTGCGGATATATGACACAGCTTGGGCTTTTCCATGACAATATGTTCAATCACTTCAATCTTGCTTCAGATCTTATGGAGCCGTTTAGAGTATTGGTAGATAGAAAAGTATGTAGTATGGAGATGGAAGAATTTACCAGTGAAGAAAAATTGAAACTTGTAAATATAATGCAAGACAGTGTAATAATTAACGGTAGAACTGAAGTCTTGACCAATGCGGTGAAGATATATTGCAAGAGCATATTTGATGCGTTGGAACAGAAAGACATATCTTTAATAAGGTTTTATGAAAATGAGTTTTAGATATATGAGAGTAATAGTAATGTTTGATTTGCCTGTAGGTACATCAGCTGAGAGAAGAGAATACAGTGTATTTCGCAAATACTTGATAAAGAGCGGATTTTGTATGATGCAAGAGTCAATATACTGTAAGATGGCTGTAAACTCAACAATGGCAGACACTATAGTAAACAATATAAGGAAGAACAAGCCCAAATACGGGCTTGTTCAGGTGTTAAAGATAACAGAAAAGCAATATGCAAGTATGGAATTTATAGTAGGGCAAAGTAAGATGGACGTACTTGACACAACTGAAAGGGTAGTAATATTATGAGACTTGTATATCAGGATTATAATTTTGCAGCAAATATTTCCCAAGATGAGATGACTGTAATAATTGCTGAAAATCCAAAGACTTTTTGTGATTTTGTATCAAATATCAGAGAAATGATTGATGGGAAAGGTGATAAAGTGTTACTGACAGATAATAGTGGTGCTATGATTTCAACAGATAAATGCGATATTATACTAAGTCCTATGGATTTTCAGTTAAACTCCAAAAAGATTTTAAATTCAATATACAAAGAAATAAGCCAAATTGTAAAAGAAGAATTATGGATGCAGGAGCAAGAGCTTAATAATGCCATAATGGACTTTTTGGATAGGGCAGTGCTGAAACTGCCCTATGAATTAATATATGAAAAAAATATAGATACACAGGATTTTCTTAAGTTATACAAGCTTAATTTATTGGAAAATTACGATTGTCTATTGGAAAAACTGATTAATTATGTTAAAATAATTTCACAAGTAAGTTTTACAAAATGTCTGTTCTTAGTTAATATTCATGATTTTTTATCATTTAAAGACTTGGATATGTTATATGAAATAGCATTGTATAATGATGTGAGTCTTATAGTGATAGAGTCACATCAAAGAGAAAAATCTTCCTATGAACACACATATATTCTTGATGACAACAACTGTCTGATAGAATTTTGATTACACATATACCAATATGAACGGTTCGGTGATAAGCTCAAAGTAAATTTTGAGGTTTGAGAACCTTGTAAATCAATAAGTATGTAAAACTACCCAATCAGCTTTACCCTCATACATCTGTTTGAGAACCTTGTAAATCAATAAGTATGTAAAACATAAATCTTAAACAAGAATATATATTCAGGTTTGAGAACCTTGTAAATCAATAAGTATGTAAAACTAAAACTGTTGGAATGACTAAAGAATTGTGTTTGAGAACCTTGTAAATCAATAAGTATGTAAAACGCAGGATATACACAATCATATTCTTACTTAGTTTGAGAACCTTGTAAATCAATAAGTATGTAAAACTCTCCATAGCTCCTCTACCTCATCACGATTGTTTGAGAACCTTGTAAATCAATAAGTATGTAAAACTATAAATCCGACATAGTGAGGTCTTGCATGTTTGAGAACCTTGTAAATCAATAAGTATGTAAAACTTGACGATAGCTTAATAGTCGATAGTGGAGGTTTGAGAACCTTGTAAATCAATAAGTATGTAAAACACCGTTGAATTTGTCTTTTACTGTTTCCATGTTTGAGAACCTTGTAAATCAATAAGTATGTAAAACATTAATAGCAGTAGAAATTTCATCAATCATGTTTGAGAACCTTGTAAATCAATAAGTATGTAAAACTGCAGATTCTGCTGCTATTTTACCTTCATCGTTTGAGAACCTTGTAAATCAATAAGTATGTAAAACACGGCGTAGCCGTCGGGCTTGCAGTCCTGGTTTGAGAACCTTGTAAATCAATAAGTATGTAAAACGTGATTAATCTTGAAAAACAAGGATTTACAGTTTGAGAACCTTGTAAATCAATAAGTATGTAAAACCAGGCAAAACATATCTCAATAAATCGGCAGGTTTGAGAACCTTGTAAATCAATAAGTATGTAAAACTACGGCGTAGCCGTCGGGCTTGCAGTCCTGGTTTGAGAACCTTGTAAATCAATAAGTATGTAAAACATTTGACAATGGAAATAACACTATATTACGGTTTGAGAACCTTGTAAATCAATAAGTATGTAAAACCCCTCGACCTTTTTTAGTGCCTCAGACATGTTTTAGAACCTTGTAAATCAATAAGTAGCTAATATTTCAAGTAATTTTATATATAATATAGGATAATCGTGTTGATTAGAAAATCACTACAATAATTTTAAATAAATTAGTATATAGAAAGGAGGGGACTATGGAATTTAATTTAGATTATTTGCTTAATAACTTAGCTTTTAATATTAAAGATACTCCTTATAAAAAGCTGAGTCTTGAGGAGCTTAGTCATAACCTCTTTTCATATTTGGAAGATTATCAGAAAATGGGATTTTCTTTTATCAATTTGCCGAATAAGTTGATAGATATAAGTGATGGGCAAGATACATATTCGCTTTTTGGAGAGTGTTTTTTGGGATACTTTGTCATAGATAAAGAGGGGAAAGTTTTGCTGATTTGTAATGATGAAGCTTATGAGGTTTTTCAAAATAGAATTGTATTTGTAAATAGCTCTTTAGAGCTGTTTGTTTCTTCATATTCATTCTTTTTATCTAAGCTCTTTATTTTGAAATCTAAGTTCTATAAGATTAAAGCTGTTGAGGTAGAAGATATTTCAAGGGAGTTTATGGAAGATGTGCTTGCTTTGGAAAAAGACTCTTCAAATCAGCCTACATTTTGGGAGCATATAGCATATTTGATAGAAGATGACGGAATAGTCCTAAGAAATGATGTGACTGATTACATCAATGATGGAGTGTAATATTATATAGGGAAAATAGCTGTAATTATATAAAAATTTGGCATAAAAAAAGACCGGATATTCCGAATAATTCCGATCTTTTTTATTTTTATAATAAATTCTATTAATACTAAAAACCTTTTAAGTTACCATGTAAATATTTTGAATATAAAGTTTATACAATTTAAAAGTAATCCCTATATTAAATATTTTACATGTCTTTTTAAACGGAGATTAGTATAAAATAATGGATAAAATATTTTCACTGCATTTATAAATCATATACTTTTTTGAAACTAAAAGTGAATATTTTCCATAGATTAAATAGATAATAGTATTATATGATAATCAACTTTTTGATGACATATTTATACAATTTAATATTTTACTATTAATATGTTAGACTAATATTTATAGTAAAAGTCTTTGATTTTTCGTTTAACCCCTATTTTTTAATCACTATATTGTCATCTTCCACATCTATAGTTACTGTTGAGTTGTCTTCGAGTGTGCCCTTTATTATTTCCTTGCCGAGCAATGTTTCTATATTTCTTTGGATATATCTCTTGACAGGTCTTGCACCAAGTTGTGGAGTATAAGATTCTTCAGCTATCAGAGTTTTCGCCTTGTCCGTAATATTTAGAGTGATTTGTCTGTCTTGTAGCCTTGCTTGTATATCTTTTAGGCAAAGTTCCACAATTTGAGAAATCTGATCCTTTGTCAACGGATTGAACATTATTATATCATCTATCCTGTTTAAAAATTCCGGTTTGAACGAGAATCTGAGCATGTCTTCGACTTCTTTTTTAGCCTGATCTGTCACTTCATTGTGTTCTTTGACGCTGTCAAGCAGTATTTGAGAGCCGATGTTTGATGTCATTATCACTATAGTGTCTTTGAAGTTTACAGTTCTTCCTTTGGAATCTGTAAGTCTTCCGTCGTCAAGTAATTGCAACAATACGTTGAATACTTCGCTGTGAGCCTTTTCTATCTCATCGAACAATATGATACTGTACGGTTTGCGTCTTACCGCCTCTGTAAGTTGACCACCTTCTTCATAACCCACATATCCCGGAGGAGCTCCGATTAACCTTGCTACAGTGTGTTTTTCCTGATATTCACTCATGTCTATTCTGATTATATTGTCTTCACTGTCAAAGAGTGCCTTGGATAGTGATTTTGCAAGTTGTGTCTTACCTACGCCTGTAGGACCTAAGAATATAAATGAGCCTATAGGTTTTCTCGGGTCTTTAAGCCCTGAACGTGCCCTTAATATACTGTCAGCTACAGATTTTACTGCTTCATCCTGTCCTATGACATCTTGGTGAAGTATGTCTTGGAGATGGAGTAATTTGTCTCTTTCAGTTTCCACAAGTTTTTGCACTGGTATGCCTGTCCACTGAGATACTATAGTTGCTATTTCTTCTTCTGTTACCTCTTCTTTGAGTAAGGCATTGTTCTTTTTCTCATCTTGAACTTTGATTTGTTCTGCCAACTTGTTTTCAAGCTCTACGAGTTTGCCGTATTTAAGCCTTGAAAGTGTTTCAAGGTCGTAGTTTCTCTGAGCTATATCCATTTGGTGCTTTACATCTTCTATTTCTTCTTGCAAGGCTTTAACACCTTGAATGCTTTGTCGTTCTACATCCCAAGAAGCCTTTTGATTTGCGTAATCCTGTTTTAGTGCACTTAGCTCTTCTTCTATTGTTGCAAGTCTCTTTTTGGATTGTTCGTCACTTTCTTTTTTAAGCGCCTGTACTTCTATCTCAAGTTGCATTATCTTTCTGCTCATGTCGTCAAGTTCTGTCGGGAGTGAGTCTATCTGTGTTCTTATCATGGCAGCAGCTTCATCCATAAGGTCTATAGCCTTGTCAGGTAAGAATCTGTCACTGATATATTTGTTTGAAAGTACAGCGCAAGAGATTATTGCTGAGTCTGAAATTCTGACACCGTGGTGGATTTCAAATTTTTCTTTTATACCTCTTAGGATTGATATGGTATCTTCGACTGTAGGTTCGTCTACCATTACTACTTGGAATCTTCTTTCAAGTGCCGGATCTTTTTCTATATATTTTCTGTATTCGTCGATTGTTGTAGCACCTATACAGTGCAATTCCCCACGAGCAAGCATCGGTTTGAGCAGATTGCCTGCGTCCATAGAGCCTTCTGTCTTGCCGGCTCCTACTATCGTGTGGATTTCGTCGATAAACATTATTATATTGCCGTCTGATTTTTCCACTTCTGTAAGGACGGCTTTGAGTCTTTCTTCGAATTCGCCCCTGTATTTTGCACCTGCTATAAGTGAGCCCATATCAAGAGCAAATATAGTCTTGTCCTTAAGAGAGTCAGGTACGTCGTTCTTCACGATACGCATTGCCAATCCTTCGACTACGGCAGTCTTACCTACACCGGGCTCACCGATTAGGACGGGGTTATTTTTTGTACGTCTTGAAAGTATTCTTATGGCACGTCTTATTTCATCTTCTCTACCTATTACCGGATCAAGTTTGCCTTTTTTCGCCATTTCCACAAGGTTTCTACCGTATTTTTCAAGTACGTTGTATGTGTCCTCAGGGTTTTCGCTTGTTACTTTTTGATTTCCACGTACAGAAATTAGTTTTTCCAAAAATACAGATCTCTTGATATCGAATTTTTTGAATACTTCTGTAAGTGCAGAGCCTTTTTCTTCAAACATTGCCAAGAAAAGATGTTCCACTGACACATATTCATCCTTGAAATCGACTCTTTCTTTTTCAGCATTTGCAAGCAAGCTTGAAAACTTCCTTGAAGCATATACATTTGTTACAGAACTTCCGGATACCTTAGGAAGTTTTGAGATTACTGTGTCAGTCTCGTTTATAAGAGAAGTTGTGTTAACATTCATCAGTTGCAATATCTTTGGAATAATGCCGTCTTCTTGCACCAAAAGTGCCTTGAAAAGATGGATTGAGTCCACTTCCTGATTGTTGTTTGCAAGAGCCAGATTTTGAGCTTCCATTATGGCGCTTGCAGATTTTTGAGTAAATTTATCCATGTTCATAGTCTTTCCTCCTGTTGTCGTTGTTATATTTATATATTATTTTCGTATTTTAAAATAAGTGCCTAAAATTCATATACTATATTGTATCTCTTATGGAGTAAAAATATATAGATTAGATTTTAAGTGATTTTTGATTAAAATAATGACTGAATACTCACATTTTATGAGCTGCTATAATACTTGGCGCTGATTTAATTTAATAACTTTTCATCTTATTATTAGCACTCAATAACAACGAGTGCTAATAATTTTATTATACTCCTATTTTTCATAATGTCAACTGCTTTTTTAAAAAAAATATTTTAAATTTATGTAAGTATATTATAATTTTAGAAAAAATTTTGAACTATAATAAATTGTTTGCTAAATATTCAATATTCTATTAAATATAAAGTTGTGTAAAAAATAAAGTCCTATTTATAGGGATTACAAATTCTATAAAATAGGACTTAATAAGCAGATTATTGAGCTGTTAATATGTCTTAAATCTTGGTAGCAAGCTTTATGTTTTTTAAGGTATTTATGAGGTCATGTAAGATTAGAGTCTTATTTTTAAAGTTTTGAAGTTTTGGTGCTGCTTCATTCTTTTTTAATAATTCTTTTTTAGAAATAGCTTTATATCTATTTTTCAATTCATCTACATATTTACTTGGGTATTCATCTTCCAACGTACTTAGACAAGCTGATATATATACTTCAAATTGAAATTTATCACTATCAGATGCCTTATCATAAATATTTAATATTGCATCCACTACTTCCTGTCTATCTTTGTAAAATAGAGATATAGCCTTTTCTTCAAAATTACCCTTATTACCAGTGTAACTATCCAAAGTCTTACCTATATTTGTTTCAAATTTAATTTCCTCTTTTAGCTCTTCTGTATCATAGGTATCTACGAGATATTTTTCTGAAGATGATGAATGAGAGAAATTATATTTTTTATTAAGTTCACCTTTCTGTTTGTCTCTTCCTGTCATGGAATAAAAACGTTGCTTCATTACAAATATCTTTGAACTTGGATGACTGCTCTCCAAGGAGCTTAAAGATGCAGATAAAAAGCCGTCCAAAAGATCTCTTTCACTATACGAGACTTTATTGAATATACTTAATATGGCAGCTATGGTATCTTCTCTATCTTTATAGTATCCTGAAAGTGCCTTTTCTTTAAAATTATCAGTATTTCCTGTGTACTTGTCAACTATTTTACCGACTTTTGCATTTTCTTCAAGAACTTCTTCCAAAAGCCACAAATCTTCAGACTGAAATTTTTTGAATAATTCAGGATATTTAGTTAAAAGGTAAGAACGAATATCATGAAGACTTGTATCATTACTACCGTTTAGCACCTTATAGCGTCTTTCAAATTCAAAAACTTCTAAGCGTGGCTGTTCATTTTTCAAAACTTCAAATATATCTTTTAAATAAATGTCAAACTCTGCTTGTTCTTCTTTAGATGCTTTATTATATCTACTTAGCATTGCAGCTATGACATCCAATTTATCATCGTAATTTTTTGATAGGATGGTCTCTTCATAGTAATCAAAAGGACTTACATATTTGTCCAATATAGCACCTATTTCTTTAAGTTTTTTTGTATTTTCCAATATGCTACTTCCTCTTAATTTATTAGTAGCTTTGCTACTTTGAGCAGAATTAGCAAGTATTGATATACTTGAGAAAAATATTAAAGTAAATACTAATATTAAAGACCGAAGTATTAAAAAACTCTTCAGCTTTTTCATATAGCATCCTCCTAAGCTTTCAAAATGTCAAATAATAACTTTTAGTAATATTACAACACTCATCCTTAACATAGCTTGTGATAGATATATGAATTAATTCTTTTTAATCACCACTTTATAATTAATTTAAATAAAATTAACAAAATATTTTCCTAAAATTTAACATAGATTTTTGATAAAAATATCTATAATAGCCTTATTATATCATAAACCCATTTATTTGTTCAATGTTAATATATAGTTTGGCTTACACTGTGATTATGAATTTTAGGAAGTAGATTTAATAATATTAAATCAAAAAATAAAGACTTAGTTGCAAGATAAATTGGTGTATAAAAATAATTTTAAGTATCTTGTAATTAAGTCTTTGAAAGTTTTAAATCGTCTTATTGATATTTTTGAAATATATAGCGTAAAAAATTATGCCAAGTACTAAATATGTGCAATCTATGACAAGGACTATAAGGTAAATTGAGAAAAAGTTCGTCCTTGAAATTACATAAAGAGCTACTATTGAAATGCAGTTTATTATAAATGTAATCTTTAGTACGGAATTTGAGTGACCGAGACTTTGCAGTGCATATTTCGTATTTTCAAAAAAGATTTGAAAAGATGAAAAAAACAAGATAAAGCCTGTTATCTGAATAGCAAAGCTCATTACCTCATCAATGTCGCTAAACAATCTTACTGCCTGAAATTTAAAAATAAAAAATAACAGTGAAATTATGCTATAAAATATAAGTGTTATTCCCATTGTAATGATAGGCAGTATTTTGAGATGATGTGCTTTATTTTTTCTTATATATTCACCTACGAAAATTATAAGAGCATTGCAATATACATACATTGGAGTCAAGGCTATGGCTGTCATCTTTGTTGTCAAAGCGTAAGATGATAAAGTGAGATATCCTATTTTACTTATAAGAGCTATCAGCAGTATTTGAAAAATGCTTCCTTCCAATATTTCTTGAAATATTAGGGGAATACTCTTTTTAAAAAGCTCAAATTTTTTTGAAGATTTTATTGTAAAAGCATGGGCAAAATCACTTTTTAGTATATATACATATGATATTATCTCTATTAAAAGAGCAGAAATGGAGCCTATAGATATGGCTATTGCTGAAAAATCAACTTTTATTATTTTTACAAGTATATAAGATACTATTATTTGAACAATGGATGAAATAAGACCTGCGTAAAAAATTGCCTTTGTCATCTTTCGGACCTTCATGAGATTGGACATGGAAAATATGACCAAATTCAATAAGATGGAAACAGACTGAATGCTTGCATATATAGTGCCTATTTCAAGTATCTTTCCATCGAAATTGTAGAAATTATGAAGGACAGAGCCTGAAAACATAATTGAAAAAAATACGGCAACAATGCCTATAACAAAATTTAAGCTAAATATAGATTTAAAATAGTCGTAAAAATCCCTTGTTCCAATCTCTACTTTGGATACAGACATATTAAAAGCCAAGGTGGAAACGCCAAGTATACCTATAAAACTGTAGAAAAATCCGTCGATAACTTCAACTGAAGCTATGGTCTCTACAGAAGTCCTGCCTATGATTGCAAACAATATACTTGAAAAAAGCATATTTAAAAAGCTGTTGAAAATCAGCGGTAGGCAGTATTTATTTAGTTTTATGCTTATCTCTTTTATTATCTGAAAATTCATGATTCTTCCTTGCAATTATGTTTTTATGTCATCAAAGTTTTAAACTAAAAATTTATTAAATAGCCATGTGAAAAAGTATAAAATATAGATATATCTCATAAAATATGTATATAATTGAGTGACTTCATAGCTAAGTATAATTATATCATAATTTGATATTTTATACTAATTTTGAATTTTTTATAGCTATTTAAAATCATAGAATCCTGTTATTACAATGCTTATTAATACTAATATTCGTTAAAATACTAAGATAAAGTTAGTCTAGTATTTTTTTGATAAATTCATATGAGATTTTCTATTTAAAATATTGGTTTTTAATTTATACTTGTATTTTTTTATCTAAAAATATTGGAATATAAATACTAAAATAAAAAATGATATTTATTTATAAAATAAAGGTTTAAAATGTATAAAAAAGTAAATAATAAACACAGGAATAACATTTTTTGGGGAATTATTTTTAAATTAGTTATTTATTTGTTAAGTGGTGCTGAAAACCATCAAACAGACGTTTATATATCATACATAGGATTTTATTCAAATCTTTTGTGCATAAGACTTAATATTTATGAACTTTTAAGTACTGATTAGTATCAATTTTGGAAGTTTTTGAAACGGAGGTTATTATGGATTACAAAAAAGTGGCTAAAGATCTCACGGACGCAATAGGCGGTAAGGATAATATAGTATCTGCTACCCATTGTGCGACAAGGCTTAGAGTCATAGTAAGAGATCAGGAAAAAATCGACAAGAAAACAGTTGATAATATTGACGGTGTCAAAGGTGCTTTTTTCAACTCCGGACAATATCAGGTGATTTTCGGTACAGGTACTGTCAACAAGGTATTTGAAGAAGTTGCTAATCTCGGTTATGGCGATGCGGTATCTAGCGGCAGTAAGGATGAAAAATCTGCTGAAGAGATAAGAAAAGAGCAGATGACAGGTGGAAATCCTGTTAAAAAAGCTATAAGAACCTTTGGAGATGTCTTTGTACCGATTATTCCGGTGCTTGTTGCTACAGGTCTTTTCATGGGGCTTAGAGGATTGCTTACTCAAGATAGTATACTTTCAGCATTTGGCATGACTGCAGATTCTATAAGTCCTAATTTCCTACTTTGGACTAAGGTATTGACTGACACTGCTTTTGCATTTTTACCTGCACTTGTCTGCTGGTCTACATTTAGAGTTTTCGGTGGCTCACCGGTAATAGGTATAGTGCTTGGACTTATGCTTGTCAGCCCGTCACTTCCTAATGCCTATGACGTTGCTGCAGAAAAGGCGAAGGCCATAATGTTTTTCGGTTTTATACCTGTGGTAGGTTATCAGGGTACTGTATTGCCGGCGTTTTTCACAGGGATTATAGGCTCGAAATTGGAAAAATATTTGAGAAATAAAGTACCTGATACTTTTTCTTTGCTACTTACTCCGTTTTTTGTTTTGCTTATAATGAGCGTGCTTTCACTATTTATTATAGGGCCTGTATTCCACTCTCTTGAAACTGTGGTACTTGCAGCTACTGAAGTAGTGCTACATCTGCCTATGGGACTGGGCGGTATTATCATAGGAGGCTTGCAACAGGTAATAGTTGTAACAGGAGTTCACCATATATTCAACTTCTTGGAAACGCAATTACTTGCAAACTACGGTGTGAATGCCTTTAACGCACTTATTTCTGCGGCAACTTCCGCACAAGCCGGAGCTACACTTGCAGTAGGAATCAAGACTAAGGATGAAAAACTCAAGGCTCTTGCCTTCCCGTCAGCACTTTCAGCTTCACTTGGTATTACAGAGCCGGCAATCTTCGGTGTAAACCTTAGATTTGTAAAGCCTTTCGTCTGCGGGCTTATAGGCGGTGCTGTAGGAGGATTCTTGGCGTCAGTATTAAACTTAGCAGGTACAGGTATGTCGGTAACAGTTATTCCGGGTATGACACTTTATTTAGGTAACGGACAGTTATTTTCTTATATATTTATGCTACTTGTCAGCTGTGCAGTTTCTTTTGCACTTACTTTTACTTTCGGATACAGCGACAAAATGCTTGAAGAAAAATAGATATATGGCACTTGGTTATTTAAAATGCCAAGTGCCTGAATTTTATAATCATATAATTAAAAATACATAAAGAGCTTATTATACTAAAATCTATTAAAAAATCATATATTTCTAATTTTGGATACATAGGTTAGTAAATAAGTTACAATACTATCGTATGTTTAGTATATGGACATGTCATCAAGTATTTTATTTAAACTAGTATTTAGGATATAATTATTAATTTTCCGTTAAAATATATTATCCAAAATTCTATTGAATTTTAGTAATATTTTAATGTAAGTTTAAAGGATTAGTATCAATCTATGGACAAAATCCGGTATTAGCTAATATAAAAATATAAGGGGGAGCAATGAGAAAGGTATCTCTTGAAGAAAAATACAGAGCAATAAAAAATGAAGATAGAGATGAGATAAAAAGACGAAACGAAGAAATACAAAAATCTAAGTATATGCAAAAATTCCATATGAATCCTCTTTCAGGTCTGCTCAATGACCCTAACGGTTTTTGCTTTTATAAGGGTAGCTTTCATCTTTTTTATCAGTGGTTTCCCTTTGGTGGATTTCACGGGGCAAAGAACTGGTACCACACTTCATCTACAGATTTGATACATTGGAAAAACGAAGGCTTGGCTCTAAAGACCGATACTGTATATGACAACAGGGGAGCATACTCGGGCAATGCCTTTATCCAAGATGAGAGGATGTATCTAATATATACAGGTAATCATAAGGACGAAAAGGACATCAGACATCCGTATCAGATAGTGGCAGAACTTGATGGTAAAAACTTTATAAAACATCCGCCTATTATCTCTGAAAACCTTGACTATACAGAGCACCAAAGAGATCCTAAGATAATAAAAGAGGGTGACATTTATTACCTTATACTTGGTGCACAAAATAAGGAGAAAAAGGGTAGACTCTTGGTATATTCGTCATATGATATCTTAGGCAATTGGAAGTTTAAGGGTGAGATGAGTATCAAGGGCTTTGAAGATTTCGGTTATATGTGGGAATGTCCTGATATTGCAAAGTTAGGGGACAAATATATATTCTTATTTTCACCTCAAGGACTCAAGAGTGAGGGATATAGATTCAACAATGTATTTCAAAACGGATATATAATCGGCGACATTGACTTTGAAAATCTGATATTTACGCCTGTTTCTGAATTTGAAGAGCTTGACAGGGGCTTTGACTTTTACGCTTGTCAGAGTGCCTTTGTAAGGGATGAAGATGTGGAAGATGTCAAAAAGGTTCTACCGTTTTTTAATAAGGATGACGCTCTACTTTCTGCATGGATGGGACTACCTGATTCTTCGTATACTACCGATGAGAGCGAGGACTACAGCGGATGTCTGGCACTTAACAGAGTTTTGAGCATTGAAGATGATAGACTGATACAAAGACCTGTGGAATCTGTCTATGATTTAAAAGGAGATATAATTTATCAAGGAGATGAAAAATCTTGCAAATTCAAGATAGACTCACCAATTTTAATTGAGATGAAGGAAATAAATTCATCAAAATTTTCACTGAAAATCTATTATGATGAAAAAAATGACAGAGGATTTTTTGTAGATTATGATAAAAAACTCTTGACTGTAAAAAGAGATGGATATAATAGGATAAATGAAAATCAAGGTCTTACAAGGTCAATAGAGCTTGAAAACTTGGATGAGCTGTCAATTTTCATAGACTCTTCAAGTGTAGAGATATTTGTAAATGACGGACAGTTTACATCTACATCGAGGGTATTTCCTACTGATATTGAAGATGAGATAGTACTTTCAAGCGAAGATAGGCTAAAATTAACAGTTACGAAGTTAAGACCAAGCGTAAAAAATGAATTTGCTCTTTAACTTAGTATTTACAAAATTGGATAAAAATGATAGTATAAGCTTGATTAATATCTACGTTTAATATCATATAGGCAGATAAATTTTTGTGAATGTCTTGTAATATATAAGTTATAAAAATAATTATATAAATTTGGGAATGGGAGATTGTTATGGGAAGAGTTTTTACCATAGGAGAGGCTTTGATGGACTTCATACCCTTGGAGTCAAAAGGCAGTTTGAAAGATGTGGATATATTTGTCAAGATGGCTGGAGGAGCTCCGGCAAATGTAGCTGTAGCAGCGTCAAAGCTTGGCAGTGAGTCTCATTTTATTGGAATGGTGGGCAAGGATTCATTCGGGGAATTCTTACTTGAAAGATTACAGGCGTATGGAGTGGATACAAGCTATACATTTTTTACCAGCAAGGCAAAGACGGGGATAAGCTTTGTGTCTTTGGGTGCAGATGGTAGCAGAGACTTCAGTTTTTACGGAGAACCAAGGGCAGATTTGCTCTTAGAAGGCGAATATATCAAAAACTTGGAGCTTAAGGAAGATGACTTTGTCAATTTCGGCTCTATAGACCTCTTGCCTTTCCCTGTAAAATACGCTACTATATCTCTACTTGAAAAAGCGAAGAACGTCGGTGCTACGGTGGTATTTGATACCAATGTAAGAGCTCATCTATGGGAGGATAAGAAACAATACAGAAATACAATACTTAAATTTATAAAGTATTCTGATATCTTGAAGGTGTCTGATGAAGAGATAGAGTTTATTACAGGGCAAAAGACTATCAAGGACGGAGTTACTTTCTTAAAATCAAACGGAGCAAACAATATAATAGTAACTCTTGGCAAAAACGGAGCAAATGCACACTTTGGTAATATCAATATCCATGAGCCGGCATTTAGAACTAATGCGATAGACACAACAGCAGCAGGAGATTCTTTCGTAGGAGCGGTGCTGAATAATCTTGATACACTGGGTAAAAAAGTGGAAGATTTAAGCGAAAATGAAGTAAGGGCAATGCTTGTATTTGCAAATAAAGTTGGAGCTATAACATCAAGCAGAAGAGGAGCTATGGACTCTCTACCTACAAGAAATGAAGTAATGCAAAGCAATATGTAATAAAAGGGCACTTAAGCTAGAAATTAACTTAAGTGCCTGATTTTTTTATACTATTATCTATTTAATCTATAGATATTTTCATAAATGATTACAAAGTAGCGTACGATTTATGACTTTATTATAAATGCACTGAAAAAGAGTTATCTATTATTTTATTAGATTTTAGTATTAATAGTATGTTTATACGTTGATAAAATTAAATGAAGATTCACCAACTATAAATCTCAGCTTTAAGATACATAATCAAGAGGTAAAATATCCATAATTCTATCAACTTTTAGTAATTTTTGCTATAATTTTACTTTTTCAAGCATATGTGTTTTTTCAAGTGCCTTGAGCAATATTACTGCAAATATTGAGCCTACGAGAGTAGATATGCCAAAAGGAATTACATAGGTAAATACTGCCACTTGTTTGTCCATGAAAATAGTAGCTATAGGATAGCTGATTAGAGCTCCTATAAGTCCTGTACCTATTACTTCGCCTATAAATGCAAGTGAAATCTTATTTGTCTTCTTGTAGAGCATGCCTGCCAAGAAAGCTCCTATGATACTTCCGGGGAAGGCAAGTAGTGTACCCATACCCATAAGGTTTCTAAGAAGTGATATGCCAAATGCACAAGAAACTGCATATACAGGTCCAAGTATTATTGCGGAAAGTACGTTTATAAGGTGTTGCACCGGAAAACACTTTGCAAATCCGAGCGGAATGTTAAAAGGTGAGCAGACCACTCCAATTGCAATGAAAAATGCGCTGTAGGTTAATTTTTTGATATTCATAAGTTTCTCCTTATATCTTTTACTATTATCTGTTTTGCTCAACTTTCCCACATGAAAAACGCATTAAAGATATTGAAATTTGAATATATTTTAAAAATACAATATTATATTTGACATAGTTTTTTATGTGTTTTCATTTTTTTGATAAATATGCAAATTTCACTAAATATTATTCAGAAAATATCGTGTCAATTACTATATTTTACTAAACTCTATTTAAAATATGGATTTTATATTTGTTATAATCTTTAGCATATCTTTTGTTAATGAACTTTTAGTGTTTCATTTTTTTATAAAATAATTCCATTATTCTATTAGCTTTTAGTATTAGAAAATAATTTTATATTTAAAATTCAATGAATATTGCGATAATTTTAGTGGAAAGTTGAGTAACTTGATTATAGAATCACTGAAAATATTTTTATGTTATTTTATCAGATTTTTGTATTATAGATTTTTTTTAAAATTACATAAAAAGTTTAAGTTCAGATTTTTTATACATATTTTAATAATTCAATTCTTGGATGACATCTTCTACCTTGATGGCATTTTTGATTATGCCATCACTCTTCATCCAGTCTATAGTCTTTTGCAAATCTTCCTTGTTTATTGATAAGAACTTGGCTTTTTCGGTTTCCATTACAGGTAGCAATGTATCCATACTCTTTTTCTCAACTGTTTCAGATAGAGGGAAGTTTTCTTTGTTTTGGTTGTTGAGTAGGATTTTTAGACTTTCATCAGGTGATTTTTTCATATCTTCAAATCCTTGTTTTGACGCTCTTAGGAATTTTTCAAGCACTTCCTTTTTGTTTTTTATCATATCGTCGCTCGCCAAGAATACAAGCTCAGGGAAGGCAGGTACGCCGTATTTGTCCACTGTAAAGTAGTTGAGCTTAAAGCCTTCTTCTTCCATTTGAGGTACTTCGTGATTTACAAGGCAACCTATAGTTGCGTCCACCTTGTTTGTAGTCATAGAGCTCATAAGGTCAAATCCTACATCCAAGAATTTAGTGTCTTTGTAGTCTACATTTTGATTTTTCATCATAGATTTTATCATTTCTTCGCTTAGGACTGTTCCTCCGTAGCCTATAGTCTTGCCTACGAAGTCCTTAGGCGAATTGATGTTCTTGTCCTTAAGTGAAAGCACTATGTTTAACGGACTTTGTACTATTGAGCCTATCATCTTTATAGGGACGTTTTGGTCTGCTCTTGCCTGTATGGCGTCATGAGGATAATATACTCCTACTTGTGCCTTGCCGGCTGCTGTAAGAGTTATGCCGTCGTTTACATTTGCAGGGAATACTATATTTACCTTGAGTCCCTCTTTTTCGTAGTAACCCTTGTCTATGGCGTCATATATAAATGTGTGTACAGCATTTGGATACCAGTCAAGCACGACATTTACCTCTTCCAAGGCTGCTGTCTTAGTTTCAGCTTGCTTGTTGTCGCTTGTAGTTTTATTAGTGCTGTCGCAAGCTGTTAAGCATATAAGTGTAAGTAAAAAAGAAAAAATCATAATTTTTTTGAACATTTTCATATCTTGTCCCTCCAATTAATAAATTTTTGTTCAAATCTGTCTACCAAAAATACTAAAAACATTGCAAGAACTGACAATATTACTATGGGAGCAAATACCCCCGCACCGTCAAGCTGTGTCATCATCCTCTTGCTGAAATATCCCAGTCCCATCTGTGAGCCGAGCCATTCGCCTATTGCGGCACCTATTATGCTAATGGGTATAGCCATCTTTATGGATGATATGAAGTAGGGCAGGGCAGTTTTCACTTTCAGTATGAAAAATATCTGCATCTTTGTAGCTCCAAAGGTTATAAGCAGCTCCTTCATATCTTCTTTGGCTGATTGCAAACCGTCATATACGTTAATCACTATTGCAAAAAATGTTATAAGTACAGTTACTACTACCTTACTCCATATACCGTAGCCGAACCATAGTATGAAAAGTGGAGCTATGGCAATAGTTGGAATAGTCTGAGATGATACTATAATAGGATAGAGAATCTTTTTGCAAGATGGAAATAAATCCATAATCACTGATAAGAATATGCCAAGTATCACCGATATTCCAAGTCCCAATGATGTAATCAGCAAAGTATAGGGCAGATGAACTGTAAAAAGCGGCACTCTAAGCTCCCATATCTTATACAGTATCTGAGTAGGTGTAGGTAGGATATAGGGAGCGTTAATCACTGTTGCAAGTATCTGCCATAGTACAAGCAGTGAGCAATTGATAAGTAGAATAATAATTTTGTTTTTCATATCTTCACCGCCAATAGAGATAATATGTGATTTTTCATGTCTATGATGTCACTTTGATTCAGCATTTCCCTTGTCCTTGGTTTAGACAGACTGACATTTATCTTTTCAAATGAAGTAATGGGAGTGTTTTTTACCACGAGTATCTCGTCTGATAGGAATATAGCCTCGTCTATGTCGTGGGTGATAAATACCGCTGTCTTGTCCTTATATGAACTAAGGGTGTCGCTGAGCCATTTTTGCATTGCAATCCTTGTGATGTAGTCAAGTGCCGACAAAGGTTCATCAAAAAGTAGTAAGTCGCTGCCTGTAAGTATGGTACGGGCAAAAGATATTCTTTGACGCATACCTCCGGACAATTCATGCGGGAATTTGTATTTGACGTCGAGTAAGTTCATATGTCTTAGAATTTCGTCAATTTTTTCTTCTTTTTCGTTTTTTTTCAATCCTTTTATGTCCATCGGCACGCTTAGATTATCTCTTATGTTCTTCCATGGGAATAGTAGATCTTTTTGTGGCATATAGCCTGCATAGGCGCTAAGTGTCGAAATATTTTGCTCCTTGTACAATATTTCTCCGCTCGTGCTTTTAAGTAAGGACAGTATAAGTCTAAATACAGTAGTCTTTCCGCAACCGCTTACTCCTACTATGCTTACAGATTTTGGTCTGTCTATGGCAAATGACAGATTTGATATTATATTTTTATCGTCGTAAGAAAAACTTACATTTTTAAATTCCAATATATTCATTAATTTTTCTACCTGTTTTACAAAAATAAAAAAGACCTTGCAGGGTCTGCAAAGTCTTAAAATTCTTAAATCGAATATATCTTGCTTCCCTACGACGGTATTAACCGTATCAAGTTCCAAGGGTCGAGTCTTTAACTCTCTCAGCCTTTCGGCTCCCCCAGCAAATTAATATCTATTTTTCAATCTTTTATTTATATCAACAACCTTGTCGTTTGACTGTCTGTTGAAGTCTTTCATAAGTTCATCAAAGCTTTTAATCTTATTTTCCACCATCTTTTCTTTATTGGCAAGACATTTGTGGCTTACCTCGATAGTCGCATTGTGTCTGTGGTACTCTTTTTTCATTTCATTTCTTTTTGTCTCCAAGACAAGCTGATCCTTAGGTACATCCTTGATAGAAAGAGAAACCTTTCCCTCCTCATTGCTAAGTACCTTTACATTTATCTTATCTCCGGATCTTAAAATTTGGTTGATATCCCTTATGTATTCATCAGATACCTGAGATATATGCACAAGACCTTTTTGGTTCTTGCCTATTGATACGAAAATACCGTAAGGCTTAATATTAATTACCGTACCGCTAATTATACTGCCTACTTCCAATACATCGGACATATAACAATCGCCCCCGAAACTTAAATTTTATTTATATCAGCGAACAACCCACAAAAAATATCGTACTTGATATAAATTACCATAAAAGTATAGCATAGTAAATAAAAAAAATCAATATGAATACAATAAAAAATAAACATAGGATGAGCTGCTTATTTAACTTAGATAATTTTAAAATATGAACTTGAAACTGACATAATTAGAGCTAAAAATAAAGATGAAGCTGTCATTTATCAAAAAATACTTGAAAAAAATTTAGTTTGACTATATAATATTTGATATTAAAATTTTATTATTTCTTGAATAGGCTTCTTCAATATCTGCTAATTTGTTGATAATTGAGGGGAGGGAAGAAGATGGCAACTGAAGTTAAAGTAAAAGAAAATGAATCGCTTGACAGTGCACTTAAAAGATTTAAAAGACAATGTGCTTTATCAGGAGTAATGTCAGAAGTTAGAAAAAGAGAACACTATGACAAACCAAGTGTAAAGAGAAAGAAAAAAGCAGAAGCGGCAAGAAAGAAAAAGAGATAGTAAGTTTTTTATAAATATATATTAACGGGGTGGAAAGTATGTCTCTCAAAGACCAATTGAATAATGATCTTAAAGAATCAATGAAAAACAAACAACAGGTCAGAAAATCAGTTGTAACTCTAATCCGTGCCGCAATTAAACAAAGAGAAGTCGATGAAAGAGTCGAGCTTGATGACAATGCTGTTATGGAAATAATTTCCAAACAGGTAAAACAAAGCAATGACGCTTTAGAAGACTTCATGAAAGCCGGCAGAGATGATTTGATAAGCCAAACAAGAGAAGAAATCGAAATATTGATGTCTTATCTGCCTAAGCAGCTCACAGATGACGAGCTTAAAGAGATGATAAAAGAGGCGATAACTCAAGTCAATGCCCAATCATCAAAAGACATGGGTAAGATAATGGGTGTTTTGATGCCAAAGACCAAAGGAAAGGCGGATGGAAAGAGAATTAACGCCTTGGTTTTGGAGTTTTTCAAATAGAATAAATTTAAAATTTTAATAAATAATTAGTTGCCCTAGTGGCAACTTTTTTTAATGTCAATGAATATTAATATAATATAAAATATTTTGAATTATTACAGTTACATTACAAAGTAAAAACCTGTACTTTTTATGGGGGAAATTTTACTTTAAATATGATATAATATTTTCAATTAAAGTTCATATTCATACCAGTTATAACCTAGTTGTAACCATTGATTTGTAGGCGTACATATTTTTTAAGAGAGGAGTATAATTTCAAAATCTATCAATTATAATTTCAATTTAATTACATCTTAGTTTTAGAAGTAGACATAGTCTTAAAACTTTAAGACATTCATATAATTATACTCCATTTAAAAAATAGATAGGTATTTGATAGTAAGCTTATTTGACAGATTAATATTTACAATAAGTGACATTGTAGTTATCAAATAACGAAATAAGCACAGTTCTAATTGTTATGAATTGAATGAAAAATTCAAATTTATATTTAAGTAAAGGAGAGTTATCCATGAAACAAAAAAAGAAATTTTCAAAGAAATTTTCATTGTTGACGATGGTCATGCTTCTTATGAGCATCATCTCTTCACAGGTCTATGCTGCCAAGCTTCCTTTTACAGATGTACCTGAAAAAGCTTGGTACTATGATGATGTAAAGTCAGCTTATGAATCAAATCTTATTAATGGCAAGAAACCTACTAAGTATGCACCTGATGACAATATGACTGCAGCAGAAGCGGTAAAACTTGCAGCAGCAATGCATAAGTTAAAAAATGAAGGTAAGGTAGACTTCAGCTCATCAACACCATGGTATAAGGTATATGTGGACTATGCAAAACAAAAAAATCTAATAACAGATGATTTGGATTGGAATAGGAATATTACAAGAGCAGGCTATATGCAAATCTTTGCACAGATACTTACAGATGAAGAGGCAAAGAAAAACAATGTAGCAGACGGCTCAATACCCGATGTTCCTATGACACATCCAAGTTCTAAGGCAATATATAAGTTATATAGAGCCGGAGTGGTAGTTGGAGTCGATGATAAGAAAAATTGTTCTCCTGCATCTAATATCAAGAGAAGTGAAGTAGCTGCTATACTAATTAGGATGATGGATGTAAAACGCAGAGTAGAATTTAGCTTAGGAGCTACTACACCTGGAACTGGAACAACTCCGGGAGGTTCAACTCCGCAAATAAAGATACCAAAACCTGAAGTAAAACCACTTAAAATAAGCAAACATCCAGAAAATGTAATAGGTAATTTAGGAGATACAGTGGTATTGGAAGTTGTAGTAGAGGGTGGTAAGGAACCATACAGCTATCAATGGGAAGAAAAATTATTCACAGATGCAAACTATAAAAAAAGTGCTGCAAAAGGGAATACAACAAGTATTTTAAAACCAAACATAGCAGACTCTCCATTTGATTACCGATGTGTGATTATTGATGCTAATGGTGACAAATTAACAACTAATCCTGCAAGAGTGGAAATAAATCCGGTTACAAATCCACTTAAAATCACTAAACAACCTAATGATATAGAAGGCGAGTTAGATGAGGTAGTGACAGTAGAGATTAGAGCAGAGGGAGGAAAGGCTCCATTAAGCTATCAATGGGAATATTCAAATGACGCAAATCCTGAGTTTAAAAAGAGTGATGATTTTGGCAACACAAGAGATGTATTAACTCCTAAAGTAAAACCTGAAGTATCATATTATAGATGTGTAGTTACGGATGCAAACGGCAATAAGTTGATAAGTAATACAGCAAAAGTGAAAGTAGATCCAAGAGTAAATCCACTTAAAATTGTCAGTCACCCGCAAAGTGTAGCCGGTAATAAAGGAGATCCCGTGAAATTGGAAGTTATTGCAACAGGTGGAACACCTCCATATAGGTATCAATGGAGATTTAAAAAAGTCGGGGAAGTAGAATTTATAGAAAGTCCATTACCTGGAAATCAAACAAATACATTAAATGTTACTATAGAAGATGATGCCTATGAATATTTTTGTGCAGTTATAGATGCTAAGGGTAGTGGAGTTACAAGTTTTGCAGCAAAAGTGGAAAAAACAGCTCCATAAGATTGGCAATTAAGCTTAAAATGCAATAGACATTATGGCAGATAAAGCAACATTGAAAGTCCAAGTGGAGAGGTGATACTCTGCCAAGCTATCAAGGAAAGTTTAAAAAAGGTAGAACAGAGGAGCTTTATCAAATAGGATAGGGGAAAATTTACACGCTTAGAGTTTATGTGTATTACATACTTTAAGCGTGTATTTATTTTCTAAATATAGCAATTTTTTATAGCATTCTTAGTTTTAGTCTTATAATTAGTTATATTAGAATTATGGAGAATATTTTTTGCAATTTATATTATTATCTATTTAATCTAAGGATAATTTTCTTCAATACTTTTAAAAAAATAGTATATGATTTACGACTTTATTATAAATGTACTGAAAATACAGTATTCATCATCTTATTAGATTTTATTATGAAATCCAAGACAATCAAAGTATAAATCACATATATTTTTAGTGATTAAATATCTGAATTTGATAGTGATTTGATTTATTATGATAAATAAGTACAGGTAAAATTCATAATTAAATGCTATATAAAAATCAAAATTGAAAAAATTTTTAATTTGTATTATAATATCCTTGTAAAAAAATTGTGTACTAAAATCTCTTAAAATCATACATAGATATATCGAATCAACTGATGCTGTAATAGTAGTAGGCGGTAAAATTATTCTGAATTAAATTTGTTCAATTTAACTTTTATTAAAATCAGCTTTGAAAAATGCACAGATGAAGATTTTGTAAATCGAATTTACTGTAGCTGCAAGGGCATCATAAGTTAAAAACTACTTGTATGACGAGAGGATTATTAAGCCTTACAATATTTTTACAGATGTTTATTATTTTCTTTGGTTTTTTAATTTCATCATTAAAAAATTTTTAAAGGAGGTTGGATTCATGTTATCATTTCTTTTAGGACTTGTCTTGTTGATAGGCGGTTATTTCATCTATGGTAATTTTATCGAAAGAATAATCAATCCTGACGACAGAAAAACACCTGCGTATGCAAAACAGGACGGAGTCGATTTTATTCCTATGTCGCCTGCAAGAGCATTTTTGATTCAATTGCTCAACATAGCGGGACTTGGACCTATATTTGGTGCAATTACAGGAGCTATCTGGGGACCGATAGTTTACATTTGGATAGTGCTTGGTACTATATTTGCAGGAGCAGTACATGACTATTTGTCAGGTATGATGTCAGAAAGAAACAACGGTGCTTCTATTTCAGAAATAGTTGGTAAGTATCTTGGACCTGTAATGGCAAATATCATGAGAGTATTTTCAGTAGTCTTGCTGATAATGGTTGGTGTCGTATTTATGGTAGGACCGGCTCAACTTATTGCGCTTTTGACACCGAAAAGTCTCAATGTAATGTTTTGGACTATAGTAATACTTGTTTATTACTTCCTTGCTACACTTCTTCCTATAGATAAGGTAATAGGAAAGCTATACCCTATATTTGGTCTATGTCTTATAATCATGGCTCTTGGTATAGGTGGAGCAACAATTGCAAACTCTGGTCAAAGACCTATGCTTGAACTTTGGGATCACTTTGGAAGTATCTATCCTGATCATAAGCTACCTGTATGGCCGTTGATGTTTATCACTGTTGCCTGTGGTGCAATATCAGGCTTCCATGCTACTCAATCACCGATGATAGCTCGTTGTCTTGAGTCTGAAAAACAAGGTCGTATGGTATTTTACGGTGCGATGGTTGCAGAAGGTATAATAGCTCTTATATGGGCATCTGCCGCTATAGCTTTCTACTATGATAAGGGCGGAGCCGGAACAGGTCTTCAAGCTCTTCTTGAACTAAAGGGCGGAAATTCAAATACTGTTTATTCAATGTCTACAACTTTGCTTGGAGGATTCGGTGGAGTCCTTGCTATGCTTGGAGTTATAGCTTGTCCTATAACATCAGGGGATACGGCATTTAGATCTGCACGTCTTACAATAGCTGACTGGTTTAAGATAGACCAACAAGATTCTAAAAAGAGACTTCTATTATCTGCGCCTCTATTGCTCTTAGGATTTTTCATATCAAGATTTGACTACGCTGTAATATGGAGATATTTCTCATGGTCAAACCAAACATTGGCTATGATGGCTCTATGGGCAGGGGCAACATATATTTGCAGATACCGCAATAAGGCTGCCAGCTGGGTGGCAACAATACCTGCTACATTTATGTCGGCTGTTTGTAGTTCATATATATTGCAAGCTAAAGAAGGACTTCATATGGATGCGAATATATCAAATATTATAGGTTTGGTATTTGCTTTAGGATGCTTAGCTCTATTTGTTACAAAAGTATATTTCAAAATGGGACAAAGTCCGCTTGAAGATGTTGCGCTTGAAGTAAAATAGACTTTATAAATAAGAAAATATTTATTTACAAAACCACTGTATTAATTTACGGTGGTTTTGATGCTTTAAACAACCTTTTAGTTATGATTTTTTTGTGTATAGAGCTTATTTAAGCTAAATTCAACATAATAAAAGTAAAATCTACATAGTTGTATTTTGAATTAGAAAAATATCTATGATGATAAAGTAATATTGATTTAATTAAGATAAAAAGCTGTAAAACAAATTTGCATTTATTACGATAGAGCCTATAACAAGTTATTATACATAATGGGGTTTAGTGTAATTAGAAATAATATTTTAAATCTTGTAATTATATAGAAAGCATTCAGCTTTAGATATGATATATAAACTATTAATTTTGAGCTCTGACATTTAATAATAGAGAAAGGATGACTTATGTACACAGATTATCATGTTGTGGATTTTAGGGATGTAGACAGAAATTACAATATCAAGCTTTCGGCGCTGCTCCAAATTTTATCGACAGCTGCAACAAAGGACTTTCATTACAGCGGCTTCGATCCTATGTACCTAAACAGGAAAAATCTCGCTTGGGTAATATATGAGGCTCAGATAGATATGGACGTGACAAAGCTTTATGCCAATATATTGAAGGTTGAAACCTTTGTAAAATGCACGAAGAACGTCTATTGTACAAGATACTATGTGATTTATGACGACAAGGATAATCTTATAGGTACGGGTGCGTCCAAGTGGGTGGTCGTGGATACTGTAAAGAAATCTTTGTCCAAGGTACCTGACGAGATAATATCAGCCTATCCTTTTGATGAAAAAGCCCTGACTGAAAATCAGAAGCTGGCAATGTCTAAGGAGAAACTAAAAGTCAAATCAGACAAGGAGATAAAGGAAAAGATATTTGATATCAGATACTTCGACATCGATCCCAACTACCATGTAAATAATACTGTCTATGCTGCATGGGCTATAGAGTCGCTTGACGGCGAGGGCGACTTTTTGGCAAAAAATGTGTCAAAATCAGTAAATATAGTATTTAAAAATGAATGTCCTTACACACAAAAACAGGTAAAAGTGAAATATCAAATTGACAATAATCAAACTCACCACGAGATATACAGTATTGACGACAATCTGCTCTGTCTTGTAGATATTAAGTTTGATAAGTTGAAAGTATAAGATTATACAAATGGTTAATAAAAGAATTTAAAAATTCGCTTGTATACTTTCCTAATCTAAGCTGGATAGAAAAACAATTAAAGAAAAAATTTTCATTAATAAAATGAATATTATTAGACATAAAAAGTGGCTAAGAAAGATAAAAATTCATCTTCAGCCACTTTTTTTATATTAAGTCGAATAGCGTCTAATATAGGGTTATTTTTATTTTATACACTCATATTATTATTTGTTTAACCTGTAATTCATCTAATATTAAAGTAAAATAATATATATTCTAAGTGAATTATGAATAGTTTAAAGATACATTATCCATAATTCTAAGAGATTTTAGTATAAAATAAGTCTGATTTTTATAGATAATGTGCTCTTAGCTCCTCGCTGCTCTTTGGAGAGAAGTATCCTACAGGCACATCAAGTATTGTGCAGGCACCTGTCTTTCCATCTTGTATCATCTTATACAAGGCTCTTACGCAGGCTATGTTTACAGAGGCAGTAAACTCCGGATTGCTGTCAAGATTGAGTGAAAACTCTATGACTTCGTTGTTTTGTTCACTCGTAGCTCCATATCTTATCGCCTTTCCGCCGTGTGGCAGCCTATTGTGATTTTTATCAAGTTCTTCTTGAGATATGAAGTGTACTATGGTTTCATATCCTTCAAAATAGTTGGGCATAGTCTTTATACTCTGTTCTATTTTCGACTTGTCAGCTTTTTCGTCAACTACTACAAAGCACTCTCTAATATGTGAAGATGTAGCTGTAATTTCTATTTTTTCGCCATTTTTAAGTGAATTTATCACATCTTCCTTAGGAATAGTGTATTGTTTTGCGTCAAGAACACCATCTATTCGTCTTATTGCATCTGAATGTCCTTGGCTGATTCCCTTACCCCAAAATGTGTAGTTATCACCCTTTGGTAAGATACTTTCAAATAAGACTCTCATTATAGAAAATAGACCGGGATCCCAACCTGTAGATATCATAGACAATTTTCCGCTTTTTTTGGCAATTCCATCCATAGTGGCGAAGTATTCAGGTACCTTGGCATGAGTGTCAAAGCTGTCTACAGTGTTGAACGTCTCAGCGATTTTCGGTGCCTGAGTCAATATATCTGTAGCTGAGCCTCCGCAAAGCACGCATATATCTATTTCATCCTTATAGTTTGCAAGCTTGTCAAGCGACTCAACCTTTGCACCCCCTGTCTTGACACTGTCCTTATCTCTTCTTGTAAATACAGCCACAAGTTCCATATCTTCGCTATGTTTTACCGCTTCTTCCACTCCTCTTCCTAGGTTACCGTAACCTATGATGCCTATTTTTATCTTTTTCATACAAAACTCCTTATCTTGTAAAAACTTCGATATTAAAATTTATAAAAACTACTGAAAATTGATTTAATACTAAAAACTGATTAAAAAGCCATGCAATTACCTCTCAACAAATATATTGGAAATTCATATACTACTAAATATCACTTTAAAATAGATGCTTGCTATTATAAATGATGATTAGTACAAAAATATATTATAATATAAGGTAATTGTTTAATATATGGATAATATTAATCGGGTTTTAAATGGAAATAAGCTAAAATCTCCATTAAATCATTAATATTAACAAGCTTAATTATACAAAAGTCTATTGAATTTTGTCATAGTATCAATACCTGTAATTATAAAGGGATATTTTTCATTTTATAAGATTTAAGTAATACTTGTTATATATGCATATTTTTAGTAAAAATGCCTAAGTAATAATAATTTTAAAAATGTTTAATATCGGGTAATTATTGTGGTATAATTGTCTTGATAAATATTGTAACATTTTATCCAAAAATAAAATTATGAAACAGATTTTATTATATTTTTACTTTT
>GL405246.1:2157161-2292473 GCA_000146855.1 [Eubacterium] yurii subsp. margaretiae ATCC 43715 | reverse complement strand
CAAATTAAATTATTTTTAAAAATAGTATGTATTTTTTACAAATAAAGCTAAAATATAGGTATAATAATGATTTTTAGATTTTATATCTGTGAATTTGCATATAGTGGCGGATAAAATTTACTGATATTATTTTAGAATTATAAGAAAAAGTTCATAAATGAATAAATATTATTTTGAAAGAAATATATAATAGTTTGGAAAAGGAGATTAATATGCCCGACTACGGAATATTTGATGTAATGGGACCGATAATGATAGGACCGTCAAGCTCTCATACTGCCGGTGCTGCAAGAATAGGCAGACTGGCAAAGAAGATATGCGGAAAGGACTTTATAAAGGTGGTTTTTCATCTTCATGGCTCATTTGCACAGACATATATGGGACACGGTACTGACAAGGCTCTTGTTGGTGGAGCGCTCGGTATGATGCCGGACGATGAAAATATAAAGTATTCCTTTGAGATTGCAAAGGAGAGGAATATAGAATTTGTTTTTGAAGAAGAGGATTTGGGAGATGTGCATCCCAACTCTGTGAGAGTGGTAATGTACTATGAAGACGGCAGGGTGTCTTATGTCATAGGTTCATCCATAGGTGGAGGGAATATTAAGATTGTCGATATAGACGGACTAAAGATAGATTTTACCAATGTATTTCCAACTTTGATACTTAAATACGAGGATCAAAAGGGAATAATCTCCTTTGTATCTACTCTTCTTGCGGAAAATGAGTACAATATCGAAAAGATGATAACTGAGAAAAACGGAAATGTAGTGACCTTGCTTGTAGAGATAAGTGAGGAGCTTACAGAGGAGATAAAAGCTAAGGTATTGCATAATGAGAGATTTATACTGACAAAATATATCTCAGGAGATTATTAATACTGCAAATTTTAGAATTGCTTGGCTTTTTTTTGATACTAAAGACCAATTAAAAAGTCTTGAAAATATATTAATGATGCTTGTTGAAAATTAAAAAAATAATATTTCAATAAATCTAAATATATGACATTATAAACGGTGATTAATATGATTATAAATTTTAAAAACAAGTAATATTAAAAAACTAACTTATTATTGATATATAGGAGAATATATGCAATTTACGGCAGCGGAAATTATAAAAGAATGTGAAACAAATAAAATACACCTCTTTGACCTTGCCATTCGTGACGAGATGGAGAGAAATAAGATAAGTGAAGAGAAAATCAGAAGTGAGTTTAAAAAGATGCTTGATGTAATGCAGGGATCATCGTCGAATTATCTGGAAAAAGAAAGTGTAACAAATATGGGTATGATTGACGGCTTTTCCAAAAAGATGAATGAGTATTACAAAAATGGCAGATCTTTTTGTGGAGAGGATGTAACCTTGGCAATGGCGATGGCATTTTCAACTATAGAGGTCAATGCGTCAATGGGTAAGATAGTTGCAGCACCTACAGCAGGAGCCTCAGGTATATTGCCGGCGGCATTTATGTTGGCTAAGAAAAAATTTGAGCTTGACGACGATACCTTAGTAAACGGCTTGCTTACAGCAAGTTTCGTAGGAAAAATCATAGGTAGATATTTCACCTTTGCAGGAGCTGAGGGAGGATGTCAGGCAGAGTGTGGCTCAGCTGCAGCTATGGCGGCTTCAGCCTTGGTACAGATGACAGGCGGTAGCGTAGAGCAGAGCTTGCATGCGGCATCATTTGCCTTTTTGAATGTAATGGGACTTGTCTGCGATCCTGTAGCCGGACTTGTGGAGTATCCATGCACTTTTAGGAACTCGTCAGGAGTTGTAAATTCAATGATATGTGCAGATATGGCAATGGCAGGAATCAAGTCTGTAGTGCCTTTTGAAGAGGTGGTGCAATCTGCTGACATGGTGGGACGCTGTCTACCTGCTTCACTTAGGGAGACAGGTATAGGCGGAATAGCCGGTAGCTGTACAGCTTGCAATATAAGAAATGAATTTTTTGCAAGCAGAGGAAAATAAGATTTGCAAAAATATATAAACTGAGCAAAATAACAGATATTTATGTCGAGTTATACTGATTTTCAAATATTTGTAAATCTATATGATTCGGCATCTTACATACAAAATATTTCTTAGAGATAATATAGCACAAATTTTCTTAAAAACAGTATATAAAATGCAATATATAATGAAAATCTTAATTTCCGTAATTGTATAATAATTTTGCCATTACATAAAAAATTTCTTTAAAAGATCTTGCAATCATGCAAATTAATAAATTAACTGCAAGATTACAAATATTTAATATATGAACATTTTTAATTAATGGTGATATAATAGTAGTAGGTTGTATAGTAACTTATTTTCATAGCAGTATTTTATCATAGTAAAAAAACAGTGAAATTTTTTGAAAGGAGTTTAAAAATGAAAAGAAGAGTGTTTGCATTTTTTCTTATAATATTGTCATTGTCAATATTCTCTTTGGCATGGGTCTATGCTGACAGAGATGTTGACAATATATCCGACAGGACTGAGGCAACTTATGAACAGTTATTTTTAGACCCTAATTTGGCAAAACTTATTGCAACTTATACAAACAGCGATGTAGGTGATATAGTAAATAGAAAAAAGCTCAGTGAAATTAGAGAGTTATCAAATATTTACAATGGTTCTGATGTCGTTGACAATATATTTCATCTTTCTGGCATTTCAAATCTTCCCAATTTAGAGAAAATTGATTTGCCGAATATGAAAGTAATCAGTATACCTGATGAAATTAAATCTTTAAAAAAGCTAAAATATATTGATGTTTCAAATAATCAGCTCATCTATGTTTCTGATTTTATAGATTCTCTTCCTTTATTGGAAGAACTTCATATAGACAATAATAATTTAGATATAAATTTAAGACCTGTTAGATTGGAAAATTTAAAGAAATATTCATTTTCCGATCAAAACACTGAAATAGGGAATGTGCCTGAAAAATTTATTCCACAAAGCAATATTACTTTTGGCGCAAACGGTGAACCTATATTGACGGAAGTGGTAAAGGCTGCACCTGTATTACCCGGAGAAAAAGAGCTTGACGGTGTGGAATGGGAAGACTATATCCCTCAAGTAGACGATATGGTGGAAAGACTGCCTGTATTTGAAGTAAAAGACTATTATATAGCTAAAAGCGGAGCAAGAGCACAGTATGGAAGTGAAGGAGAACTTATACGTGTTCGAGGTGATTATGATTATATCAGTGATATAGATAAGTATGTTGTCGACGGTAAGTATCAAAACGGCAAATATGTAGGAAATTTTACTGAGTTTTCAATATCAGATGAATCTGATATAAGACAAGTCCCTTCAGAATTATTAACTGAAAAAACTATTAAAAAACCCATAAGAGGATTTTTTACAACTTATGGAGATTTTTGGCCTAAAATTCCTTCATCTGATAAAAGTTCTAATAGCGATCCAGTTCCAAAAAGAGGAAAAACTGAACAAGATCAAATTAACTATTATGGAGATAGGATTGGAACAAGAAACAATAAACTTAAGATAGGAGATGTTGCTGCAAGACCTGCAGACAAGATTCCTTATAATTCAACAATACATGTTACAGTAATAGATGAAAAAACTAATAAAAAATTTGAAAGAGACATGAGAGTTAGGGATATAATGGGTGCAACTAAACCTGTGCTTGATATTTGGAGATGGGATAATCCAGACTGGTTTACAGGAAAACCTCATAATCCTAATGATGTATATTTTGGAAAAAAATACACTAAATATACCTCTTTTTCTAATAAAAATAATTTCTACACTTATGAAAAAAAATAAAATAATTTTATGAAAAATAAACTATTTGATTTTATTAATCGGATTTTATAGATTTTCATACTTTTTTAGATCTATGTAATTCAGTATTTGGTATAGGAGAAGATAAATGAAAAAAATTGTCTTGACAGTTTTGCTGAGCATTGTCAGTATATTTTCTTTTAGTAATTGTGCCGACAGTCAAATATCGAAAAATACAAATCAGGATGAGTACATTTCATATAGTATAATTTATATCTCTAAATATAATAAAGACATTGATTTTGCTGAATATGGCGGATCTGTTTTTGAATATGACCTCAATACAAAAGATAAAAAACAGGTATTCAGCTTTCCTATGACTTCCTTTTATACGCTTGGAGTATATGACAGGAAGAAAAATGTAGTTTACTATGCCAAGGAAAAAGGAAATGATACCTATAAGAGGACAAAAAGCAGCGATCAGATATATGTTTACGATTTGAACAAGAAAACGGATAAGATGATAACTGAGGATCTTCTTGCAATAAATAAGCTTATACTTGCAGATGATACATTGTTTTTTCTTGCAGCCAAAAACGATGACCCCAATGCTCTTGTGATTGGAAAAATTGACTTAAATACAAATAAGGTAAGTTATTGGGATGAAGGCAAAACTTCTACCACGCAAATAATGGCTGTGGACAAGATAAGTAAGAGAGTATATGCCGCTATTATAGATTATAAGGAAGATGAAGAGGCTATGAATTTTTCCAATAAAAATTATGAAAAAATTAAAAACAAAGAAATTAAAATTAAGACACCAAAATATACTTTATGCTCGTTTGACTTCGATTTAAAGGATAAAAAAGAGATATTGACGACAAGCGATAGGGTGATAAGTGCCATATATGCAAGAGATGATAAGATTTTGTATGAATTGGACGAACGTGTGAACTTCGACGATGTGAACGCCACCGTAAATGTAAAAGACTTGAAAAGTGACAAGATTTTATATACTGTAGATGAAGGCTTTCCTTCAACCGGATATTTTTCAAAGGACTCAAAGGGAGTGTATTTGATAAATATGTCATCTGATAATGAGATAAGTTACTACGATTTTGAAACAAAAAAGTATACGGATATAGTCGGTAGTGATGTAGGAGATATTTCAGATTTTCAAGTCTTATATTAAAAAGCTTTATAATAATCAGGCATAAAATCGTGACGATATATTGGCAAATGACAAGTATGAATAAAAAACATTATAATAACCCGCATGTGCGTGATTTTAAGATACACATACGGGTTAAATATTTTTTATTAATGAATGATTACTTGCTTTATCCTATTCAAGCATTAGTCTTTCAAGTTCAAGCGGCTCTATATATTTGCCGTCCTTGTAGGCTCTCATATTTCCGCCTGATATTTCGTCTATAAGGGCTATGTGCTTGTCATCTCCTATTCTTCCGAATTCAAATTTTATGTCGTAAAGTTCCAAGCCTTTTTTTGCAAGCTCATCTTTTACTATCTTTGCTATTTTCTTAGTCATATCTTCCAATATCTTATACTCGTTTTTGTCCATTACACCGAGCATTTCAAGTGCGCTGTCAGTTATAAGCGGGTCATTTCTGTCGTCATCCTTGAGGGTAACTTCCACATAGGCGTTAAGAGAGTCGCCTTCTTTGATGTATTTTCCATATCTGCGTAGAAAACTGCCTACAGCTCTATATCTGCATATTACTTCCACACCTTCGCCAAAGACTGTAGCAGGAAGCACTGTCATAGTCCTGTTTGCTATGTCGGCGTCTACAAAATGCGTAGCTATGCCCTGAGCATTTATCTTTTCAAAGAAAAATTTTGTAAGTTTAAGTCCTGCCTCTCCGGCACCTTCCATAGTCAGTCCGACTGTATTTGCTCCCGGGTCGAATACTCCGTTTTCTCCTGTAACATCATCCTTGAATTTCAGCAAATACTTGCCGTTTTCCAAATCAAAAACATCCTTAGTCTTTCCTTGATAAATCTTCTTCATCTCTATGCTCCTCTTAAAAAGCTGTAGCTAATTATAAGTCATACCGATACTAAAATCTAATAAAATAGTGGAATTATTGTATAAAAGTTTATGCACTAAAATTTCATTAACAAAAGTTTTGCTAAAGAGTATAATTAGTATAAAATCCATAGCTTGAATAGAGTTTAGTATGAACTATCCATAGATAAAATAGATAATAGTAATAAGATGACAAAACAATTTAGCAACAGTGTTAAATTACAGAACAATAATAATAGATAATAGAAAAAAATTCAAGTATTTTCGTCTAAAAAATATTAAAAATTAAAAATAATTTGATAATATTCGAAACTATCTGAATGATTTTTTATTTGTGATACATATTTGTACTTTTATAATTTGATTTTTATGATATAATGAAGTATCTTTGTTGCAAGACTTAGATTATATGGACAAAATCAACAAGATAAAAAGTAATGAAAATATATTAAAATCATTGATATTTGAATAAATTTTAAAAATACTATACTTGATATAATTTTTCAGTATTTTCATTTTTTGATAAATATGCAAATTTCAATAAGTGTTATTCTAAAAATTAGTTGTCAATTAATATATTAAAAATAGGAGATAATAATGGCATTTGACGGAATTACTATGCACTTTGTGGTAAGACAGCTAAATGACTTGCTGACAAATGCAAAGATAGATAAGATTTCACAGGCGGAAAAAGACGAGATACTGCTATCTCTGCGCACATCAAACGGTACTTATAAATTACTGATAAGTGCAAGTGCCTCACTGCCTCGAATCTATCTGACATATAATTATAAAAAGGAAAATCCTCTAAAGGCACCTAATTTTCTCATGGTGCTTAGGAAATATCTGCAAGGCGGAAGAATCATAGCTGTAAGACAGGACGGCTTTGACAGGAGCGTGTTCATAGATGTGGACACTTACGATGAGCTCAAGGAGCAAAAGACAAGGACTCTCATTGTAGAGGTCATGGGAAGACATAGCAATATCATCTTGGTAGACCAACAAAGCGACAAGATACTTGATTGTGCAAAGAAAATCCCTATTTCTATAAGCTCCTATCGTGAAGTATTGCCCGGTATTACTTACAAGACTCCGCCTAAACAGGAAAAACTCTCACCTATAGATAAGATATCTCTTGAAGATTTCATCAAAAAAGTCTGCACGAAGACGCAGATACACAAGTCTCTTTATACGATTTTCAGCGGTATGAGTCCGCTCATTGCCAAGGAGATTTGCTATAGGAGCAATATTGAGCCAAGCCTTATTGCTAACGAGATTTCGCCTATACAGTTTGAAAAGCTCTACGGAGTATTCACAAGACTGATGAATCAGCTTGCAGACAATAAGATACAGCCTTGCCTTGTGGAAAATGAAGCTGGAAATATAGTAGATTTTTCCTGTATATATCTTTCTATGTACGAGGGCTACAATATCAAAGAATTCGACGATATTTCCAAGGTATGCGATGATTTTTACTACCTTAGAGATGTGAAGGACAGGATAAATCAAAAGAGTCATGACGTAAGAAAGGTAGTGTCAAACAAGATTTCTCTGCTTGAAAACAAGATTGAAAAGCAGACAGCAGAGATAAACGAGACTTCCAAGGCTCAAGACTACAAAAAAGAGGCTGATTTGCTTACAGCCTACATCTACATGATAGGTGAAAATCAGGAGGAGATAGAAGTCGATGATTTTTACGATGAAAATGGCGGAAAAAGGCTGATAAAACTTGATAAAAACCTAAGTCCTTCTGAAAATATCCAAGTCTTATACAAGAGATATAATAAGATGAAAAACAGGAAGAAAGAATTGGCTCTGCAGATGGAAAATGCTAAAGAGGAGCTTGATTATTTATATAATTTGGAGCTTTTTATTGAAAATGCCTCATCACAGACTGAGCTTGAGGACATAGTGGAGGAGATGGTTTCGCAAGGAGTGATAAAACCAAGAAAATCCGACAATAAAAAGAAGAAAAAGACTACAGATTTTTCTCCTATGAAATTTATCTCAGATGACGGATATGAGATATTTGTCGGTAAAAACAACAATCAAAATGACTATCTCACTATGAAGTTTGCAAAATCTGACGATATGTGGCTTCACACAAAGGATATAGCAGGTTCACACGCTATAATAAAAGCTCAAAACGGCAAGGTTTCAGACAATGCTATAAAGCAGACAGCGATAATCTGCAGTTTTTACAGCAAGGCGAGATTTTCTCAAAGCGTGCCTGTAGACTACACCCAAAGGAAGAATGTCAAAAAGCCCAACAAGGCAAAGCCGGGTATGGTAATATATCTGACTAATAATACCATATATGTAACACCTGATGAAAAATTGGTGAATAGGCTGAAAATTGAAGAATAAGCTTGTGAATAACTAATTATACTTAAATTTCAATGTCTTTAATGTGTTTTTCACGTGGGAAAGTTGAGTTAATACTAAAAAACTATCAAAAAGCCACATAATTTTATTACAAAAAAATTATTGATAATATACAAAACGCATAATTTAGTAAAATAATAATCTTGACATTATAAATGGTGTTTAGTATAAAAGTTTAATATCTTTAATGTGTTTTTCATGTGGGAAAGCCCGGATAGGAATTAAAGTATTTTAGATATATGGCTTTGAAGATGGTGAATGCTGTTAAATGGAATGGATGGAGTTATGAAAGGGTAGAAAATTGATAAATGATAACTATATTAAAAAAATATCTATAGATTGGGACAAGGTCCCATCAGAGTCATATTTAAATAGTATATATGCATTGAAAAACATTCAATACCTGAATTTTGACAACAGGGTAACTTTTTTTACCGGTGAAAACGGCAGCGGTAAATCCACCTTATTGGAAGCCATTGCTGTTGCTTATGGTTTCAATCCTGAGGGCGGGACTGTCAACTATAATTTTTCTACCTATGATGATGTTTCTCCCTTGTGTGACGCAGTTACAGTAAGTAAGGGTTTTAGAAGACCGAAGGGAAGTTATTTTTTCAGGGCTGAAAGCTTCTTCAATGTAGCTACCAAATTGGAAGATTATAGGGATATAATTCCAAAGGAAGTGTTTTACAGTAGATATGGTGGTAAGTCACTTCATGAACAATCTCATGGAGAGTCTTTTTTAGCTTTTTTTCAAGCCAGTGAGCAAGACGGAATATATATAATGGATGAGCCGGAGGCCGCTCTTTCTCCACAAAGGCAGCTTACTCTTCTGCTTGAAATTCAAAAAATGAAGGAAGAGGGCTCGCAGTTCATCATAGTAACTCACTCTCCTATACTTTTGGGCTTACCAAACGTTGATATCTATATGTTTGATGAGAATGGTATAGAATTATGCTCTTATGAGGATACAGACTGTTATAAGATTATGGAAATGTTCATCAATAATCGTGAATCTTTTCTAAAGAGACTTTTTGCTTGAATTTATAGCTTATTTTTTTTCCTTATTCTTTCGTATTTTTCTAAAAAATCTGCTGAGTATATATCCGCTTATAGTTTTTTTGAAGGCGTAGTCAATCTTTTGCGGATATATCATCTCATCTTTTACAAGGGCTATCTTGCTGACAAAGGCTCCCATGCTTTCATCTGTAGCACCTATGTATACCTTTTTTATACGGCTTTGGAGTATGGCTCCTGTACACATAAGGCAGGGCTCCAATGTCACATACATATCGCAGTCGTCAAGGATGAAACGTCCTAATTTTCTTGACGCCTCGTCTATAGCCAGTATCTCTGCATGATTTATGGCGGACTTTGTCGCTTTTTTCGTATTATATGTCGAGGCTATCACCTCATCGCCCTTGACTATGACACAGCCTACAGGCACCTCATCTTGTATATAGGCTCTTATAGCGTTGGACAGAGCCTTTTTCATAAACTTTTCTTCATACATATTTTCACCGATATTTATAATTTTATACTATTAGTTATTTAATCTATGGATAATTTTCAGCACATGCTTTTTAAAAATGGTATATGATTTATAACTTGAATTTAAATACATTAAAATAGTTTGTTCATTTTTTATTAGATTTTAGTATTAGCTTATTTGTCTAATAATATTATCAGTCCTATGATACTATAAATATTCCAACTTTGCAATTGAGTCGATAAAACGTAAAAATATTTTTAATAATTCCAATTTGTGGTATAATTTCGATTAATACTTTAGCAGATACTAATTTGCTTATATATGATTTGATACTAAAAACTAATTAAATAGTCCTAAAAATATATTAAGTATGTTATTGAAAGCTAAAAAATAATATTTCAATATAAATATATGACATTATAAACGGTGATTAGTATGAATAAAATTCATTATGAAAAAGGAAGACTATGGATATAAATAATGTGGTGTTGGACAAGACGGAGATAAGAAGATACTCCGGCTATAGGGAAAAATTTAAGATTATACCTGAGCTGGAAGAAAAAATAGACGCCCTTATAAAAGAGGTAAAGGCTAAGGCAAGAGTTAAATACGCTTATGAGATATTTGATATAGAGCTTGAAGATGATAAAATCAACTTTGCAAATGTCAGCTTTCAAAGCAAGCAACTGGCGAAAAATCTTGTCGGCTGTCATAAGGTGATAATGCTCGCCATAACCTTGGGCAATGAGGTGGATTTGCTGATTAGAAGATACAGCTCGCTTGACAGCACTGCAATGGTGTTTTTGCAAGCTATTGCAGCAGAGTATTTGGAAAAGTGTATTGACGAGATAGAAAAGGAAGTAGTGGAAAATTCGGATGAAAAACTATATGTAAAGCCGAGATTTTCTCCGGGATATGGGGATTTGAACATAGCTTATCAAAAAGACTTTATCACCCTGCTCAATACTCCTAAAAGAATCGGACTTTCACGCACAAATGCAGGAATGCTCACGCCTACAAAAAGTGTTACTGCTATAATAGGGCTGACAAGGGAAGATTTCAAAAATAAAAATGCAGACAGTAAATGCAATTCCTGTAGTGCAAATTGCTGTTTCAGAGAAGAAAAAGCAAGTGAGTAAGGAAAATAAGCTATAATATAGGTGCCTAATAGTTTAGTAATTTTAAAACTAAGATACAGTCAAATTATAAAAAATATGAAAGTTCAATCTAAGATTTTGTACTTAAGTATCAATAAAATTAAATATTATCAGTATTAAAGTAAGAGAAAATGAAAAGTTAAAGGGGTGTTTACAATAAAATTCAGGGAATTAATAGGGAAAAAAATAATATATCTTGACGGGGGTATGGGCTCCGTACTCCAGCAAAAAGGGTTACAGGCTGGGGAATTGCCGGAGATACTCAATATTACAAATCCTAAGTTAATACAGGAAATCCACTATGAGTATTATTTATCAGGCTCTAATGTCACATATTCAAATACCTTCGGTGCAAATAAACTCAAGTATGAAGATACAGAGCATGACTATAAAGAGTTGATAGTAGCCGCAATAGACAATGTGAGGGCGGCAAGGGAAAGATTTGAAGACAGGGACGAAAAATTCATAGCGCTCGACGTAGGGCCAATAGGCAAGTTGCTAAAGCCTGTAGGGGACTTGGATTTTGAAGAAGCGGTGGAAATATTTAAAGAAGTTATAAAAACAGGAGCTGACGCCGGAGCAGACCTTATTGCCATAGAGACGATGTCGGATACTTACGAGCTCAAAGCTGCAGTCCTTGCTGCAAAAGAAGTATGTGATTTGCCTATAATTGCTACTGTTGCATTTTCAGACGACAAAAGATTGCTCAACGGAGCTGATGCCAAGACTGTCATTTCATTGCTTGAGGGTTTGAGAGTGGACGCACTTGGTATGAACTGCGGACTTGATCCGAGAAATATCAAGGACATAGTTGAAGAATTCTTACAATATTCATCTTTACCGCTTGTACTCAAGCCAAATGCAGGCATACCTGAAAATATAAACGGAGAGATAAAATTCAACATGGAGCCTGACGATTTCGGCAAGATAATGCGTGAATTTGTGGAGATGGGAGCAAATATAGTAGGCGGATGTTGCGGTACAACTCACGACCATATAAGAAGACTTTATGAAGAAACTTGCACATTGCCATTGATAGCTCCAACTTTTAAAAATCACACCTTTGTAAGCTCATATACCAAGACGGTAATATGCAACGAGCCTAAGATAATAGGAGAGCGTATCAATCCTACAGGCAAAAAATTGCTCAAACAGGCGCTCATAAACAAGGATATGTCTTATATCTTAAAGGAGGCTATTGCTCAGGAAGAAAAGGGCGCACATATACTTGATGTAAATACAGGACTCAACGAGATTGACGAGCAGGAGATGTCTCTTGCGGTGATGAGGGCTATACAGGAGATAAGCACGCTACCGCTACAGATTGACTCTGCAAAGACCAACGTACTTGAAACTTCGCTTAGATATTACAACGGAAAAGCCATGCTCAACTCTGTCAACGGCAAGAAAAAAGTGATGGAAGAGATATTTCCCATAGTAAAAAAATACGGAGCTGTAGTAGTGGCACTAACTATAGATGACGACGGTATACCAAATGACGCCATAGGTAGATATAATATTGCAAAAAACATAGTGGAAACTGCAAAGACTTATGGAATAGACAAAAAAGATATAGTGGTGGATCCGCTTTGTATGACCATAAGCTCAGACAAAAATGCTGCAAATCAGACGCTAAAAGCCCTGTCAATGATAAAGGAAAATCTTGGTGTCAAGACTATACTGGGAGTGTCAAACATATCCTTTGGTCTACCTAAGAGAGAATTGATAAATCATACATTTTTTACTTCTGCACTTAGATGTGGACTGGATTTTGGAATAATAAATCCGGGTAGCGACACCATGATGATGGCTTATGACGCACATATGGTGCTTGCCGGCTTTGATGAAAACTCTTCAAATTACATTGCAAAATATTCCAACGACACTACTGTAGCGACACATGTTGCAAAGACTTCGGATATAAGCCTTAAAGAGGCGATAAAAAAGGGACTCAAAGAAGATAGCTTTAACATTGCAAAAAATATGCTAAATGACCATCAGCCACTTGATATAATAAATAGTGAGCTTATACCTGCTCTTGATGAGGTGGGAGCCGGATTTGAAAAAGGAGTAATATTCTTGCCTCAGCTTATGATGAGTGCAGACTCAGCCTCAAGAGCCTTTGACGCACTTAAAGAAAAGATGACTGCAATGGAAGACGGCTCTAAGGAAAAGCAGAAGATAATACTTGCGACAGTAAAGGGTGACGTGCACGACATAGGTAAAAATATCGTAAAGGTCTTGCTTGAAAACTACGGCTACGATGTATATGACCTTGGCAAAGACGTGGACTACGACTTGATACTTGATACTATTGAAAAGGAAAAAGTCTATCTTGTAGGTCTTTCAGCCTTGATGACTACTACAGTTGACAATATGCAGGAGACTATCAGACTGATAAGGGAAAAAATAGAGGTGGAAGTCAAGATAATGGTAGGTGGAGCGGTACTTACCAAGGCTTATGCCGAAAAAATCGGTGCAGACAGATACTGTAAGGACGCTATGGAGTCTGTACGCTACGCCAAAGAAGTATTTGGTGAATAGGTTAAGAGACATAAAAATAATTGGTCAGACATAGTCTGACCAATTATTTTGAAAATATATAATCTTATTTACAATTTTTCTTAAGTATAGCATCTACCAACTAAAGTCATCAGAATTTATATATTCATTATTATCAATCTGCTTTTTAGCAATACTTATCGAAGATAATTCTTCCTCATATACGATATCTTCATCCATTTCTATAGTATCAGTAAAATCATTTGTTAGATTATACAAAGTTAAAATCCTTTCTTTACATATTTGCAAGTCTTTTTACCTTTTCACAGGATCCAAAATCTTCTCTACAAACTGCAATAAAAAGTCGCTGATTACTGCCATCAGTGCTGTAGGCAAGGCACCTGCCATTATTATTGCAGAGCCGTTTGACACCTTGATACCCCTTGTTATGATGTCTCCCAGTCCTCCGGCTCCTATAAATGTACCTATTGCTGTTACACCCACTGCCATTACGAGGGCATTTCTGATACCTGCCATTATTATCGACATAGACAGGGGCAGTTCTATCTTCATTATTACCTGTTTTTTGGACATACCCATAGACTTTGCCACGTCTATCAGATTTTCATCTACGCTTTTCACCCCTGTATAGGTATTTTTTATTATAGGTAGCAGAGAATATAAAAACACCGCCATTATTACAGTATTGACACCAAGCCCCATGAATATCATAAGTATACTTATCATAGCAAGAGAGGGTACTGTCTGTATTACATTGGCTGTAGATATGACTATTCCTGAAAGCCTATATCTCCTCGCTATGAAAAATCCTATAGGAATGGCGACTATACTTGCAAATATTACTCCGTATATGGAGATTAGAAAGTGTCTGAAAAACTGATGTAAGACATAAGAGCCGTTGACGGCATAATAATTAATCAATTGACCTGTCAAAATACTCACCTCTTCTTATCATAAAATTACATCCTTATAATTTGACTTGCTTAGTAATACTTAATTATAAAGTTCTTGTTTTAATATTTTTTACATATTTTTATATTAGATTACGAAACAAACCTTTTATTTTATTCAAAATAATTATTTTCTTCCAAAAATATCTTAGCGACATTTTGCGGTTCTATCTGCTGTTCATCCGACATGGAGTTTAGCTTTTGCATAGTTGCGCTGTCTATCTTTCCTATAAGCTTATTTATTACCGTATCAAGCTTAGGATATTTTTCAAGCAATTTATAACTTGCTACAGGGCAGGCATCATAAGACGGGAATATTCTCAAGTCATCCTCCAATATCACAAGGTCATAGGAACTTATCCTGCCGTCTGTCGAATATCCGAGCACGATGTCCATTTCATTATTTCTTACAGCATCATATACCAGACCTATTTCCATCGGATAGGCTTTTTCAAAGTCAAATTTATACTTCGCCTTAAAATCTTCGTAGCCGTCACCTTTTCTCCTTATCCATGCGACATCCACGCCTAATTTTAAAGTTGGAGCCAGCTCCTTCAAATCAGATATCTTCTTCAAGTTATGCTTTTGTGCAAAGTCACGTCTTACCATGAAGGCATAAGTATTTTCAAATCCGTAGGAGTCATACCACTTCATATCAAACTTTTCCTTATATCCTTGCTTCACCTTTGTAAGTGCAGTTTTAGGATCAAGCTCCGGCTCCATTTCCAACTCACCGGTAAGTGATGTGCCGGTATACATTGCACCGGACATATTGCATATATCCTTGAGAAAGGTCTGTACTATCAGCACTGTAGAGCCGAGATTATTGATTATCTCCACATCTACATCGTCCATATAATGCTCTATCATTTGTTTTTGTATCTCTGAGAGTATCTGTCTTTCGGAAGTGTTGCCTCCGGCGATGACTATGCCGTCACCGGTGCTACCCGAGTCCAAAAAAGGAAGTGAGCAGGATGTTAAAAAAACATCGAAATAATCAGAGATAAGAATATTTTGATTTTTCTATACATTTTACACCATCCTTATCTATTCATAATACATAAAGATTATTATTATCTTATTACTAATATTTCTTAAATAGATATTTATATAGTATTTTTTTAAATTTCGGCTTCAAAATGAATTATCATACTACAACTGTAAGTATAAGAATATAAAAATATCCATAAATCTATTTTTAATATTAATAGTTCATACAATATCTGAAATCCTATCTTGAACTTGTCTTAGGCTCAACGAATTTTTCAAGCTTTCCAAGTAAAAAATCAGTACATATGGCAATGATTGTGACACAAATCGTACCTAAGAATATAAGCTTCGTATCAAAGGTATTAAGTCCTGAAAATATGAAGTCTCCAAGACCGCCTGCACCTATATAAGAAGCTATTGCCGTCCAAGACACGACATATACAGCTGAGAGCCTTATGCCTGACATTATCACAGGAGCACTGAGTGGCAGTTTGATTTTAAACATTATCTCGTTTGCTGTCATTCCCATGCCCTTGCCGGCATCTACCAAAAATTCATTTACTCCGTTTATTCCAAGCATCGTATTTCTAATTATAGGTAGCAGTGAATAGATGAAAAGTGCGATTATAGCAGGTAATTTACCTATACCTATTATAGGCACCATCATGGAAAGCAGGGCAAGTGACGGTATAGTCTGCAAAATCGAGGCTATAGTTATCAGTATTACAGAAAGTTTCTTACTTCTTGTCACTGCTATTCCTGCCGGAACAGCCACAATTATTCCAAGAACTATGGCAAGAGACGATATAAAAAGATGTTCACCAATTTTTACTATAAGTTGTGAAAAATTTTCTCTCAAAAAATCAATCATTTCACACCTCCACTGTAGTAGATGTAGGCTTGTAATCTCCTAAAAAACCGCTGTATATTATATCCATTACTGACGCTCTTGTAACTACTCCTATAAGGTGCAAATCTTCATCAACAACAGGCATATTTCTATATCCGAGATTGTTGATGTAAAATATCGCATCCTTGAGAGGCGTCTTTCTGTTCAAAGACTGTACAGGCATCATATAGCTTGAGATTTGAGCATCCTTATCCCTTGATGAACGTATGTCGAACACATCGACCAAGCCTGTAAGCACATTGTCATCGTCAACCAAAAACAGAGTATCAACTCTGGACTTATGCATCATCTCCATGGCTTCACGAGTCGTCTTATCCTGATGTATGAACTTAGGATTTCTTATCATGACTTCTTCCACAGGCAAGTAGTCAAATTTTGCACTGTCAAGTCTCTTTTCTCCGAGCAGATTTTTCACAAAATCATTTGCAGGAGATTTCAATATATTATCAGGAGTGTCATACTGTATCAGCTGACCGGCATCCATTATAGCTATCTTATCAGCCAAGGTAAAGGCTTCGTCTATGTCGTGGGTTACAAATATAAATGTCTTTCCAAGCTCCATTTGGAGATTTTTCACTAAAATTTGCAGATTTTCCCTCGTTATAGGATCAAGAGCGCCAAAGGGCTCATCCATGAGAATTATATCCTGATTTGCAGACAAGGCTCTTATAACTCCGATTCTTTGTTGTTGACCTCCTGAGAGTTCTTTTGGGTATCTGCTCAGGTATTCTACCGGAAGATCAACTTTTTTTATCATCGTCTCAGCTATTTGTTTAATCTCTTCTTCGGGAGTCTTTAGTAATCTCGGTACCATGACTATATTTTCAAATATCGTCATATGTGGCATCAGACCTATCTGTTGGATAACATAGCCTATGGATCTTCTCAGCTCCACGTCATTTAGATTCTTTATATTTTGCCCATTTATCAGGACTTCTCCGCTACTTGGTTCTATCATCTTGTTAATCATTCGCATACATGTAGTCTTACCACTACCGCTCGTTCCGATAAAGGCGACGAACTGTCCGTCTTCAATCTTTAAACTTATGTTGTGTAGAGCTATCTTTCCTCCTGGATATACCTTTGATACACCTTTGAATTCTATCATGATTAACTCTCCTTTCATACCTATGTAAAATTACAATAAGGCAAAGACTATATTTGTTATAAAAAATGACAAAATTATATTTATAATAAAAACTATTCCATTAAAAATTTATACCGCTTCTCACGATAATACCATATTAAACATAAGATTATCTTAAGATAGAAGAATAATTAGATGATAAATTCATAATATCATAAAAATTAGCCAATATTATTTTGTCTTAAGAATAAAAATAAAATTCTTAGTTTTAAATTATTCAAAAAAATCATGACTGAAAAAAGGCAATAAAAAAAGCCGGAATACAAACCGACTTATATTTATTATTGAGCTTTCGCCTTATTGAATTTTTTTGTTAATCTTGATATTTTTCTTGAAGCCGCATTCTTATGGATAGTTCCTTTAGCTGCAACTTGAGTCAACTTCTTTTGAGCATATCTCAATTTTTCAGTAGCAACTTGCATATCACCGGCACCAAGTGCAAGTTCAAATCTCTTTATTGCAGTCTTAACTTGAGATAATCTCATCTTGTTTATCAAAGTCTTCTTTTGGATTACACTTATTCTCTTTTTCGCAGATTTTATATTAGCCATCTTATTCACCTCCATTTTCTATTGCGATTTACATTGCTCCTTAGTGTACCACATTTCTATTTAAAAGTAAAGAGTTAATTTTATATTTTGTATGTGAATTTGTAAAAAAGCAAGATGTAGCTATAATTTATCGATAAATCAGAGACATATAATTTAGCATTAGCTTTTCAACTATATAACTATTGTATAATATAGTTACTATCAAATTATATTCTCAAAAATCTAATAGTTTTATGCCTAAGAAAACATCCTAAGGTCTTTTCCTACGAACTTATATATGTTGTAGTTTCCTGAAAATCTTGAAAATATCCTCTGTTCGTACCTTTCTTGCAGTTCGTGCTGAGAAAGGTTGGTCGAGATTATGGTCTTTTTGCCGGATATTATCCTTTGATTCACTATTTCAAACAGCTCTTGCCTTATAAAACTGTTGGTAATCTCAGTGCCGAGGTCGTCTATTATAAGCAGGTCACAGGATTTGACTATGGAATAAAAAATACTCTGCGGTGAAGAATGTTTTTCCTTTGAAAAGACATACTGCTCAATATTGTCAAACATGACTTTAGCACTCTCATAGACTACATTCTTCCTTTTTTTCATCACCTTATCTGCTATGCAAAGGCATAGAAAGGTCTTGCCGACGCCTGTAGGACCGTAGAATATCATGGATTTTTCATCCAAGTTGTCAATATTATCTATGAAAGAAAAGGACTTATCTCGAATCTTTCTCATAAATTCCCTTTGAGTGTATTTTCCATATAAGGTCTTGTCGTCGAAGATATCAAGGATGAAATTATCAAAATTTATTTTTTTTGTAAGTTCCATCATATTGGTATTTTCGTAAGCCAAGGTGTTATATCTGTTTATAAAGCAGGAGCATTTTTGACTCTTGCCATCTTTGAGTATGGTACCTGTATCCTTGCAGATATTACACTGATAATGTAAGGCAAAATCGCCTATGTCTATCTTATTTTTTGCTATATAGTCATTTTTTTCATTTTGAAGTTTTTTCAATTGTTCATTGAGCCCTTTGTTTTCTACTTCATTTTCATTGAGTGAGTTTTTCAAAATTGCAAGGTAGATTTGATTGATTTTATCATCAAGTATCTCTAGGTCTCTGTGCTTTTGATAAAGCTCTTTTTTTCGCTTTGCTCTTTGAATCTGTGATTTTCTCTGCTTGTTTTTGTATTCAGTCTCTATCATTTGAAGTATTTCTTTATTTGTCATAATGAGATCTGCTCCGTCTGCTCCAAATTTGTATATTATACTAAAAACCAATTAAACAGTCCTAAAAATATATTAAAGATGCTTTATTGAAAACAAAAAAATAATACTTCAATAAGTTCAAAAATATGACATTATAAACGGTGATTAGTATTAGTGCTAAATTAGTAAGAATTTTTATAAAAAATTATATCATAGGCTTGAAAAAAAGTAAAATTCATAAATTTTTCTTACAAAAATGTTAAATATGAGTTAAAACTGCTTTATTTATTTAAAAAAAATATAATTTATGCTATAATATAGGCAAATTTTCAAATAAATTAGGGGAGGTTTATGATGAAAAAATTTGTAAAAAATTCATTACTTATATCCATGGGACTTTTTATAGGACTTACAGCCAGTTCATACGGGGCATTGGAGAAGATAACCGTGTTTAAGGACAATGTAACATCAATTTTTGTAGATGGTAAGAGGCTTCAAATAAGTAGCGACGTGATAAATCACAAGGGTACTTTATATGTGCCGCTTAGAGTAGTAAGCGAAAATATGAATATGAATGTAAGCTATGACAAGGCAAATAAAACTGTAAACATAGCCAAAAAACCATTAAGCAAAGAAGAAGAGATAGCAAGACAAGCCAAGATACATGAAGAAGCTGTGGCAGAAGCCAAGAAATTAAAGGCTCAGGAAAAAGAAGAGGCTAGAAAAGAAGAAGTAAAACCTAGCGATAATATTGATTATAAGTCACTTCCAATAACTTATATGCAGGAAAATTTTACAATAAGACTTGTTTCAGTTGTAAAAGCTGATGGAGATGACCACAGTCAATTCTACTTTGAAATTAAGAATAAAAACCCTTATGGTATGGTCTTAGACGCTTATTCTGCTAAGTTTAATTATACCGGAGAACATAGAGACTATGAACTTACAACTGAAAATATTCCTTCAAGAAGTATGGGTAAAAAAGTACTGTCAAGCTTTGATACGGACTTTGATGATACTACGTTTATATCATTGGAAAAGATACCTAAAAATGTAAGTCAAGGTACTCTAAGCTTCAATATTAGAAAGGTAGGAGATACCGAATATACAAAGGTAATCATGCCTATTAAATTTTAGGGAGTTGATATTATGGAAGAAAAAAAAGACTTTACCATGATGTTTAAAAAGGAAAAAAAGCCTGAAATACTGTCAAAGGAAGAAACTATAAAACAGGTGGTAAAGGCATTAGAAGAAAAGAAGTATAATGTAGTGGATCAGTTGACAGGATATCTCTTATCCGGTGATCCTACTTACATCACTAGTCACAACAATGCAAGGAACATAATTACAAATTATGACAGAGAAGATTTGCTTGAGGAGATTGTGACATTTTATCTTAAGAAAAAATAGTTTTGACTTACCAATATAGACTTGTTCGATAAGTTATGCTGATTGAACAAGTCTATTTAATCAAAATTATCTATAGTGTTCATCTTTACTATTGTAAAAATATCAAGTTTAAATAATTTAGTAGAAAATATTAAGCAAATGATTTAAAATGAATATAAATATCCATCCATACATCAAATAAATTTAATTATACTAAGATTAAGGGGAATAATGGAAAGAATATTAGGGCTTGACATAGGTAAACAAAAAATAGGTATAGCCATGAGCGACTTGCTGGGCATGACCGCACAGCCAAAGGCTACCATAAGGAGCAAAAATCTGGAAGAACAGATGCAAAAGATACTGGATATAATCAAGGAAAACTCAATAAAAGAGGTCGTAGTAGGACTGCCCAAAGACATCAACGGCAAAGATGGAGAACAGGCACTTTGGACCAAGAGTTTTGTAGAAAAACTCACTCTTAAAAATGAAAATATAAAGATAATCTATATTGACGAAAGATATACCAGCAAACTTGCCTTAAAAAATCTTTCACATATGAGCATGAAAAAGGTAAAGGACAAGGAGCTTATTGACTCACTTGCAGCTGCAAGTATATTGGAGACCTATTTAAGACAAAAAGAAAACGGTGTGAGATGAGTGATATATTAGATATCTTGACAAAAGATGTAAAGACGATAAAAAAACATATTGAAAGCCTGCCAATTAGCCAATATCAAAGCTATATCTCCAATCTTATGACATCTGATAAAAAATCTCTACAAAATCTGGCTCTTTCAATGAGCAAAAAGCTCGATAAATACGAGGCTGAGAGAAAAAGAATAGAAAAGCTCTACGAATACGAGAAAAACATCAGGGAAAGTGAAAATAAGCAAAATATACTCTGTATCGACGAAGTGGGGAGAGGGCCTTTAGCAGGACCACTAGTAGTATGCGGAGTAATGCTGGATGAAAATCCTGAGATACTATATGTGGACGATTCCAAAAAGCTGAGCGAAAAAAAGAGAAAAGAGATATTTGAACAGATAATGCAAAAAAATATCAGATATGAGATTATGACTGTTGAAGTGGATAAGATTGATGAGCTCAATATTTTTAATGCGACATATCGAGCCATGAGTCATATTGCGAAAAATTTTCCTGTTAAGATAGATCATATTTTAGTAGACGGTAATCAAATCTTAAAAGACGTAAATATAGACCAAACTGCCGTAATAAAAGGCGACAGTAAGGTGCTTGGCATTGCTATTGCAAGTATAATAGCAAAGGTGACAAGGGATGCGATGATGATAGATTATGATAAGATATATCCTATGTATGACTTTGCTTCAAATAAAGGTTATGGCACATCAAAACATATAGAGGGTATAAAAAAATACGGAACTTGCCCTATACATAGGATGAGTTTTTTGAAAAATATCCTATGATTTATAATTGCTCGTTAAAAAGTATCTTATGTTGACAGTCTTTGATGTGTAGATAAGTTTATTCGCTGTATTTTTTAAATTTCAAGTTTAAAATAAATTGTTATAAGATAAAAAATATCTATAAATCTATTAAAATTCGTTATTAATACGGATATATTTTTTATGGGATTTTTTTCTTGATTATCTTGTGCTTACACTTAAAATGAGAGTGTATAAAAGTGAATTTTTCCATAGTTTTATTGAAGTATAAACTTATTTTTTATACTAATTTTTGAATTATTGTAAATTTTTTTCTTGGCTTGTAGTATAATTTACAATGATAGAGCAATGATAATAACATTATCTGAGAAATCTGAAATCAAATACATGGAGAAGATATGAAATACGAAGAAATGACGGATAAGTCAAATATTCCAACTCACATTGCCATAATTATGGACGGTAACGGCAGATGGGCGAAGAAAAGATTGATGCCAAGGAGTGTAGGTCATAAAGCCGGAGCTGATATGCTCAAGAGGATAGTAAGAAAATGTAATGATATGGGTGTCAAATATCTTACTGTTTACGCCTTTTCCACTGAAAACTGGAAGAGACCTGATGAAGAAGTATCTCTGCTCATGGGGCTGATAGTGACCTATCTGCAAAAAGAAGTGAAAGAGATGAATGAAAACAACGTAAGGATAGGGGCTATAGGTGATATAGAAAAACTGCCTAAAAAAGCCTATGACGAGCTGAAAAAAGCTATGGACATCACTAAGGACAATACAGGCGTTGTGTTTTCTCTGGCTTTAAACTACGGTTTTAGGGATGATTTATCTCATGCAATCAAAAATATGATGAAGGAAAATATTGATATAGAAAAAATTGATGATGAAACAGTAAAAAGATATCTCTACACATCATATATGCCTGATCCGGATCTCATCATAAGAACAGGAGGAGAGATAAGATTATCTAATTTTATGCTATACGAGGCAAGTTACAGTGAGTTCTACTTTTGCGATACTCTTTGGCCGGAATTTGACGAAGAGCAGTTATGTAAGGCTATTTATGATTATCAACAAAGAGACAGAAGATTTGGAAATGTAAAATAGCGGAGGTTAAATTTGAAAACGAGGGTTATATCTGCGGCAGTCTTGTTGCCCTTATTGATATTTGTGCTTATAAAGGGTGATATTATACTTGCCTCTTTTTGTCTTATATGCTCTCTTATAGGAGTGCATGAGTTTTGCAATGCTCTTGGAGAAAATTCTTCTAAATCTACAAAAATTCTATTGTTTTTAGCAAGTATTATTCAAATCTTTGCCATGTACAAAAACTATACGGATATCACAATAGTATTGACATTTACAATAATATTTATACAAGGTGCCTTGGTAGTTTTTGAAAAGATTTCTCCGATAAATGCTGCCTTAAGTATATTTACTTTTTTCTATGTAGCAGTGTCCATATCTTATGTTTATGTGATATCGGCAAATTATGAGAAATTTTTTCCCTATATATTTATCCTCTCCATGGTTACAGATACTTTTGCTTATTTTTCAGGAGTATTCTTTGGTAAACACAAGCTATCACCGAATCTAAGTCCGAAAAAGACCATAGAGGGCTCAGTTGGAGGAATACTGTTTTGCACCGGAGCTTCATTTTTGTACGCCTTGGTATTTCACAAGGAATTTTTGGGCTTTGTCATACCTTTTGCCATCTTAGGCTCAATTATATCTCAAATCGGAGATATATTTGCAAGTGCATTTAAGAGAGCAATGAACATCAAGGACTACGGCAATCTCATACCCGGACATGGTGGGATACTTGACAGAGCCGACTCGGTTATTTTTACCACTTCATTTGTATATGTTACAGCCTTGCTTTTGAAATGATGATATAGTGAGCATTTATAAATATGAATGTCATGTATATCAAAAACTATATATGACACAAGAATAGTTGGAGTAAGAAATAACTAAGTCTTTTAGGAATAGTTTAAATAATATTGTAAATAAAAAGCTTATCTTTGAAAAAATTATTTTCAGTGATAAGCTTTTTTAATTTATATAGAAATATAAGAAGGAAAAAATTATAATTTAAAAGATTCCTATATGGATAATCGTTCTAATAATGCTTCTTGAAATATTTTAGAAAAGTTCATATTTTCTTTTTCAGCTTTTTCGTTCAGCCACTCAGGGATAGTAAGAGTTTTTTTAACTGATTTGTCTTTATTTTTTGCATCTAATTTTACGCTTATTAATGTAACAAAGGAATTATTGTCGGTGTTTATATCTTTGGGATATGTCGGAGTAGGAAGACTCTCACCATCCATAAGCATACTTAATAAGTGTAATTCAAGGGCAGAGTTTGCATCTTCAAGTATTTCGTCTAATGTATCACCTTGAGCATTGCATCCATCAACATCTGGGAATTCTCCCCAATATCCGTCTTCATTATGAATTATAAGTGGATAATTCAATATCATAGTAACACCTCACTTCAATTTATGTTTCTCTATAAAAACTCCTCTTATTTCCCAGCCATTTGCAAGAAATAATTTTAATAACTCTCTATCTTTCATTACTGCACCTCTATTGAAAGATTATACCACGTTATAAGCTATATATCAAGTTCTAAGGACTAAATATTTGTTGAAAAGTACAATAACAAGAAAATTTTCATTTGATAATATTTAAGCTAAAAAAATGTTATCAAAAAATATTGCAAATTATCATATTTTTAAGTATAATTTATCCGTTCTATGAGAAGATGTTTTTTATTAATTGATGGAGGTGATTTACAGATGAGTTTTGAATTTGATATGGAAAAAAATAAAGAGAATATCGAAGAATTTGAAGCGTTCATTGAAGAAAATAAGACTGTTCGTGGAGCGGTAATGCCTATATTGCAAGAAGCTCAGAGGATATTTGGCTACATACCTAAGGAAATAGTGGAGATTATGTCACATAGATTAGGAAAACATAGTTCCGAAATTTATGGAGTAGCTACATTTTACTCACAATTTACCTTTATACCTAAGGGTAAGTATGCAATATCAGTCTGTTTGGGTACTGCCTGTTATGTAAATGGTGCAAATGAGATACTTGAAGAATTTGAAAAACAGCTGAAAATAAAAAAAGGTGAAACTACAAAAGATCTGTTGTTCTCTATAGTAGAGACAAGATGTGTAGGTGAGTGTGCACAGGCACCTGTAGTAACTGTCAACGATAAGGTATATCCTAAATTTAGTGTATCAGATGTGGATGATTTGCTGACAGAGTATAGGGAGATGGAGGTGTGAATATGAGTGTGAATGTAAATTTGCTTGACAATATAAGAGAAGAGCATCTTGAACCGCTGCTTACAAGGTTGCAAAAAAGTGGAAAATACCTTATAAATGGAGAGCAAGTATCTCTCAAAGGAGAGTATTTTGAGAAACAGACGAGGATTGCACTTAAAAACTACGATATAATAAATCCTGAAAAAATTGAAGATTACATAGCTTTTGGAGGATATTATTCCTTGGCTAAGGTTCTTCAAGAAAACGATAAGACTAAAGTATGCGAAGAGATAAAAAAATCAAATTTAAGAGGACGTGGCGGAGCAGGTTTTCCTACAGGTAAGAAGTGGGAGGCTGCAATGAAACAAAATACAGACCAAAAGTACATAATTTGTAACGCTGACGAGGGCGACCCGGGAGCGTATATGGACAGGTCTATACTTGAGGGGGATCCTCACAGCGTACTGGAAGGTATGGCTATAGCAGGCTTTGTTACAGGTGCTGACAGCGGGTTCATCTATGTCAGAGCAGAGTACCCTAAGGCCGTTGCTACTCTTATTACAGCTATTTATCAGGCAAAGGACAATAATCTTTTGGGAGATAATATATTAGGTAGCGGATTCAACTTCAACGTTGAGCTAAGGCTTGGAGCAGGTGCCTTCGTCTGTGGAGAGGGTACAGCACTGATGGAGTCTATTGAGGGCAAGAGAGGGATGCCGAGGAACAAGGAGTTTCGTACCACTGTAAAAGGTCTTTGGGGTAAGCCTACAGTTATAAATAACGTTGAAACTTATGCCAATGTGGCTCAGATTATAGAAAAGGGAGCTGACTGGTTTAAATCAATAGGTACTGAAAAATCTTCAGGAACTAAGGTATTTGCGCTTGTCGGAAAGATAAATAATCCCGGACTTGTAGAAGTGCCAATGGGAACTAAGATAAGTGATGTAGTATTTGATATAGGTGGAGGTATACCTGGCGGCAAAAAAGCTAAGGCTGTCCAAACAGGCGGACCTTCAGGAGGATGTATACCTACTGATCTATTTGATACAGGTTTGGATTTTGAATCTCTAAAAGAAATAGGTTCAATCATGGGTTCAGGTGGAATGGTTGTCATGGATGAAGACGACTGTATGGTCGATATTTCAAGATTCTTCCTTGAGTTTAGTGTAGATGAGTCATGCGGTAAATGTACACCGTGCAGAATAGGAAATAAGAGACTACTTGAAATGCTAGACAAATTTGTATCCGGAAATGCGGTTATGAGCGATATAGATAAATTAGAAGAGCTCTCAAATATGATATGCGATACCTCGCTTTGCGGACTCGGACAGGCATCACCAAATCCTATACTTTCAACACTTAAATATTTCAGACAGGAATATATCGACCATGCTAAGGACAAGAGATGTACGGCAAGAGCATGTAAAAAACTATTAAAATATTATATAACGGAAAAATGTATAGGATGTACAAAATGTGCAAATGTATGTCCGGTAAAATGTATAGACGGAAGTATAAAAAAACGTCATGTAATTACTGCGCAACAATGTATAAAATGCGGTCAATGCTATGAGGCTTGCCCGGTACATGCTATAGAGTTGGTATAGGAGGATAAGATGATAACACTTGAGATAAATTCAAAGGCTATAGAAGTGGAGGAAGGCACTACTGTGCTGGAAGCTGCCAAGAAAATGAATATAAAGATACCTACTCTATGTCATATGGACTTACATGATATAAGATTTATGAACAAGCATGCTTCTTGTCGTGTCTGTTTGGTTGAGCAGGAAGACTCAGGTAAACTTATACCTGCCTGTGCCACATTTGTCAAAGACGGTATGAAGATAAAAACTGAAACTGCAAGGGCTGTAAAAGCAAGAAGGACTATGGTAGAACTCTTGTTATCTGATCACCCGAACAGCTGCCTTACTTGTGCCAGAAATCTTGACTGCGAACTTCAAAAGTTGGCAAGTGATTTGGGAGTAAGGGCTATTAAATATCAGGGAGAACAAAGCACATATGAAATAGATGATAACAGTCACTCAATAGTAAGAGATGCAAACAAATGTATACTCTGTAAGAGATGTGAAACTATGTGTAATGAGATACAGACTGTAGGGGCGCTTACAGATGTAGGCAGAGGTTTCAATACTTATGTAGGCTCAGCCTTTAACGATGCGATGTATGAGACTACATGTACATTTTGCGGTCAATGTCTGGCAGTATGTCCTACAGGGGCTCTTACAGAGGTAAATAATACTCCTCATGTATGGGACGTGCTACACTCAGATAAGACAGTCATAGTGCAGGTAGCACCGGCAGTACGTGTGGCACTTGGTGAAGAATTCGGTATGGAGCCTGGAACTATAGTTACCGGCAAGATGATTAATGCTCTTAAATATCTTGGTTTTGACAAGGTATTTGACACAAATTTTGCTGCAGATCTTACTATAATGGAAGAGGCGTCAGAGTTTGTACACCGTTTGAACAATGGTGGTAAACTACCTATACTTACAAGCTGTTGTCCAAGTTGGGTAAACTTCTTCGAACATCAGTTCACAGACTTTTTGGATATACCGTCAACTTGCAAGTCACCACATGAAATGTTTGGTGCCATAGCCAAGACCTACCTTGCGCAAAAGCTCAATATAGATCCTAAGAACATGGTGCTTGTATCTGTAATGCCTTGTGTAGCCAAAAAATATGAGGCTGCACGTCCTGAACTTGGAAACGGCGCCGGTAAGGATGTTGACTATGTAATCACTACAAGAGAGCTTGCGCTTATGATAAAAGAAGCAGGGATAAACTTCGGAGAACTTGGTGATGATGCTGAATTTGACAATCCTATGGGAGCTTCTACAGGAGCAGGTGTAATATTCGGAGCAACAGGCGGAGTAATAGAGGCAACAGTCAGGACTGCTTACGAGTGGATAACAGGTAATGAACTTCCTAAGTTGGAATTTGAAGAACTTAGAGGACTTGAAGGCATAAAACAAACTACTGTTGACATAGACGGCAGACCTATAAGAATAGCAGTGGCAAACGGACTTGGCAATACCAGAAGATTGCTTAATATGATAAGAGATAATGAAGCTCACTTTGACGCTATCGAGGTAATGGCATGCCCCGGAGGATGTGTAGGTGGAGCCGGACAGCCATATCACAAGGGAAATCTTGATGTAATTAGAAAAAGAGCTCAAGGTATATACAAAGCCGACAGAGACAATAAGATAAGAAAGTCACACGAAAATCCTATGATAATACAACTGTACAAAGAATTTCTCGGCGAGCCTTACAGTGAAAAGGCACACGAACTCCTCCATACTAGCTATACAGCAAGACCAAGGATGTAAAAGTTTAAAACAGATGTATAAACTTAAAGATTCTTTTTATGCAACTAAACCTTTAATCAATGGATATATAAACTTATATTAATAGAAATAAAATAGAGATTATAGTTAAATTACTCAACTTTCCCACTAAAATTATAACTATTTTGGTTGAAATTTAAACATAAATTGATTTTCTAATACACTACTTGACACACAATTTTCTGAATAGTATTTATTGTAATTTGCATATTTATCAAAAAAATAAAAACACTGAAAAAACTATGTCAAGTATAATATTATAGTTTTAAAATGTACTAAAATTTCAATGTTTTTAATATGTTTTTTATGTGGGAAAGTTGAGTTAAATAATAAATACTGTAAAGATATATTCATAAATATTTGTAATATTTTTTTATGTGGGAAAATTTTGAATAAAATAAATTCTACATTCTTATTTCTAAATAATATAGTAATAATGTAGTAAACTATAAGAGTGCCTAAAAATAAAGCTTGAAAGCAATTAAGTGTAATAGAAATTTCTATAAATTTGAACAAATAGACAGCAGTTATATGGAAATTATATTATAGTAGGATTTAATTTTATTGCTTCCAATTTTACAACTATATTACAAAAAAGAAAATATCTTGACATACATCAAAAATAAATGATATAATCACGGTGTAATTAAATTGAAATTAAAAAAACACATAGCAATCATTGAGACAAATTGTCTTAAAACTAAAATATTTCGAGGGGGAAATTAAATTATGAAGAGAAAATTAGCTCTTTTAATGGCATTTATGATGACAGCTGCAATGGTACCAGCTTCACATGTAGATGCCGCATCAAGAAATGCACTTAATAAAACAGTATCAGCTACATCAAGTTCTATAGTTGATGAAACTTCAAATGTAGTATTGTCATTAGCTGCTGATAATAGTGTTTTATCTGTTGATGGTCTTATAGAAAAACAAGAGTTTGAACTTCATCTAGATGGAGAAGCAAGATGGACATATGATTCAACAGATTGGAGAAAACACTACAGATATGATTCAGGTGAAAAAGCAATCTATCCTGATGTAAACAAGGAAACTCGTATAGTTGGTGGTTCAGAAAAGCAATATGCTACAATTAATAAAATGTCAAATGTTGATATATCTACAGTTGGAGCTGGTACAGCTATACCTGGATTAGAACATGTGACAGTTAAAAAAGTTACAGACACTATATTGAGAGTTAAAGTTGATGCTGGGTATAATGCCCGAGTTAATGGTCCTGTAAAAGTACCTTTGATGGTGTACTTCAACGGACAACCTAACGGACCACAAGTAGTAAGAGTAGTACCTATAGACTCTGATGCTACTGCTGGTGAATACACATTTGCAAATGTTGAAAGTGATGCTATAAAGTTCAGAGTACAAAAGAAAGAAAAAATATCTAGAAGTGGTAACACTAAAGTTCAATTGATATTTGATGAAGTAACTCCAAGTGGATTAAACTCTTCTGAACCTATCCACCTTAAATTACCTAAGGGCTTTACTTGGGATGACAAACACATGGACACTCCAGTAAAAGCTGATGTGGAATTGGATAAAGATAAGGATGCAGAAGGTAGAATATTGATAATAAGACCAAAAAATGTCAATAATGGACTAAGAGATTCTATCTATGTTAATATTCCTATAATACCTGACAGATCTGCAAGATTTGGCGATGTAGATGTAGTAGTACAAAAGAACTCTAACGTTTCTCCATCATCACTAGTAGTGGGAGAATATGTAGATTATGGTGTAAATGTAAAAGCTGACAAGGTTCTAAATGTAATAGCTGGTAAGGATATAGAAGGTCTATACAGATCAAAACTTATAATAGAAGAACCTGCCACTTCATCTCTACAAGGTCTTAGATATATGGAATTCTCATTTGTAGATAAAGATGGCAAAGAAGCAAATGCATCTCTACAACATCAAGAAACAATGAAGTTGACTAAGAAAGCTGGGGATTCTCAAACTAAGCTTACTATAGATGCTTCTTCTATACCTGCAGTTAGTAAGAAGACAGGAAAAGAAGATATCAGATATACTGCAGATACTGATGCCTCTAAAGGCGAAACTTCAGATAAGGACGTAAAGGCTGATAAGTTTGACCTTTTCGTATCTGAACAATCAAAGAAACAAAGAGTTAAATATGAATTGGAAGTACCTTTTGTAGTTGCTTCTAACTATGAAGGACCACTATACTTGAAAGTTAAAGGTGCTGGAGCTGAAGAACAACTAGTTCAAATAGCTGATGTTAAGCCTCCGGTAACATTCGAAGTACAAGGAGCTCTTCCACAAGTTAAGATAGGTCTTCAAAGACAAAAAGGACAAGATATCCTAATCAAAGAAACTGAAGCGGCAGCTCTTCAAGATTATGAACCAGATGGTAACAAGTCTTACGCTCAATATGAACTTCAATTCGAACCAAACTTCAGAATAACATTTGATGATGCTAAGGTTGAAAGAAAAGAAGGAGATATAGCTCTTAACTCATCTAATCCTTATGGAATAGGCGATGGTGATAAGTATATCTATGTAAGAGTAGACAGAAGATCTACTAAACCTTCTTCATTGATGGTAAGCAAAGTATTGGTAACTCTTGACAGAACAGTACCTTATGGCCCAATAAGACTTGAAGGACACTATGGTGTAGTTAGAGGAAGACATAAACTTACAAACAATGTTAAGACATTTGATTACTTTACAACAGTTACACCTGTATCTGATGAAAAGAGAATCACATCTGTATTTGCTATAGATGACAAAGAATACTATGAAGTAAACGGTAAGGTTAAAGAAAAGAAAACAATGGACGTAGCTCCATTCATCAAAGATGATAGAACTATGCTTCCAGTTAGATATATAGCTGAAGCTATAGGAGCAGAAGTAAACTACGATCCTAAGACTAGAATAGCTACATTCCAAAAATATCAATCAGTAGTAACTCTAAACATTGATAAAGATGTAATGTATGTTAACGGATCACCTGTAAAATTGTTCACTAAACCTGCTAACGTTGAAAACAGAATATTCCTACCACTTGTTAACATAGCTCAAGCATTTGGTTTGAAACAAGATGGACAAACACAAGGAAATATAATCTGGAACAAAGAAAAGAGAACAGTAACTATACTTCCTCAAGATGCAACTCCAGAAGAATACAAGGATGCAAAAGACGGTACAATTTTGGATAAGGCTGAATTCGTAACAGCTGCTCCAGCAGGTGAAAACAAAGAAGAAGAAAAGAAAGACGAAACAGGAACACCAGCAAAATAGTAATTAGTTAGTTGTTTCAAAATCGTATTAGATTTTCTGAATAAAATTAAAAAACCTCCCTTTTTAAGGGAGGTTTTTATATATATATCTTTAATTTTACTAAGAATATTATTTTGGATATTGTTGTATGTAAAATTAGAGCTTTATAATATTCATACTGAAATCTATTTACTACTAAAATCTAATAAAATAATGAACAAAATATTTTTAATGTATTTTCATAAAATCATAAATAGTATGCCATTTTTTAAAACTATTGAAGATAATCATCCATAGATTAAACAGATATTAGTATAAACTATAGATTCTATATTGTGATAGCATTTAGCATAACTTTTATTTCATCATTTTATATAATATAATCCATTATACTATTAGTTTTTAGTATTATACTTGTCAGTATTGAAACTAAATATAAGTTTTAGTATAATAGGGTAAATAAAGATAGCAGGATTGATATTTAAATATGTTATAGAAATAATATACTGAACTTGAGATAGTTTTTAGTTGTTTAAAATTTTTTGATAAATAAGCAATCTCAATAAATTCTATTTAAAGAATTATACATCATGTACTGTATTAATAAAATAATTATATATTTGTATTTCAACTAAAATTAGAATAATTTTAATTGAAAAGTTGAATAAGTAATATATTATAATAAAAAAATAATAAAGTTATTGTGTTGTTTGATAACTAGGAGTTTAAATTTTATAAAAAGTGAGGTATTACAATGATAGTAGCAGTAGATACAATGGGTGGAGATAATGCGCCTAAGGCACAAATTGATGCAGCTATAGAGGCTGTAAAGGAATATGATGTTGAAGTGGTGCTTCTTGGAGATGAAAATGCTATAAAGAGAAATCTTGAAGGCAAGGCATATGACTTTAACAAGATATCCATAGTGCATTGCAGTGAAAATATAGATAACGACGAAAAGCCGGTAATGTCTATAAAAAAGAAAAAGGACTCCCCAATGGTAAAGGGCTGTAATATGCTAAATGACAAGAAGATAGACGCCCTTGTGTCTTCCGGCAGTACAGGTGCTTTGCTTACAGCAGGTATGCTTATTACAGGGCGTATAGAGGGTATTATGCGTCCTGCGCTTACTATAGTCTATCCTAAGTCAAACGGTGGAGCGATATTACTTGATGTGGGAGCAAATTCACAATGCAAGAGTGAATATATCAACCAATTCGGTTATATGGGATATGCCTATGCACAGGCTATATTGGGCAAGAAATCTCCAAAGGTAGGACTGATAAACATAGGCACTGAGGAGAAAAAAGGCTCTCAAACTTATATAGATGCTCATAAGCTCTTAAAAGAAAATGATATGATTAATTTCATAGGCAATGTTGAGGCAAGGGACATACCTACTACAGATGCAGATGTGCTTGTATGCGACGGTTTTACAGGTAATATCGTACTCAAGCTCAGTGAGGGTGTAGCTATGAGTCTTTTTAAGATGATAAAAAACTCTCTACTTTCAAGTTTCCGATCAAAAATAGGAGCCATGCTTGCCATGCCTGCATTTAAGGATATTAAAAAATCAATGGACTATGAAGAATACGGCGGAGCAATATTACTCGGTATCAACAGCATAGTTATAAAGGCGCACGGTTCTTCAAATGCAAAGGCGTTTAAAAATGCTATAAGACAGGCCAAGACCATATATGACAACAAGCTTATAGAATCTATCAAAGAATTTGCTTTAAATAATAATATTCAGGAAAGTGAAGACTAAAATTTTGATGTGGATTTTTTCTAAAACAAAATAATCAATTATACTTCACTATATTATGTACAAATATATAATAGTATTCAATTAATTTATAGATAGCTCAACATTTCAACTAAAATTGTTTTTTAATATAATACTTGACACATAATTTTCTAAATAGTATTTATTGAGATTTGCATATTTATCAAAAAGTGAAAATACTAAAAAACTATGTCAAGTATAATATTGTATTTTTAAGATATACTCAAAATTCGATGTCTTTAATGTGTTTTTTATGTGGGAAAGTTGAATATTTAAGTATATTGATTTATTATTGAAAAGAATAAAGATATTACAATATGTATAAAATTAAACCGCTTTAATATTAAAATGGACTAAAAAGAACAGGAGAACTGATTTTGGAACAGATAAAAATCAATGACAATGTCAATATTATTTATATAGAAAATGAAAAATTTAAGACCAACCTTATTTCGGTATTTTTCAAAAGACCGCTAAAAAGGGAGGAAGTGACGAAAAATGTACTTCTTCCATATGTGCTTAGCGACTCTACACAAAAGTACAAGACACAATCAGATATAGAAAAAAGGATGCAGGAACTTTACAGTTCAAAGATAGACAGTAATGTGAGCAAATCCGGAGAAAAACAGATAATCTCATTTAGGTTGTCATTTGTATCCGACAGATATCTACAGGAAAAAATCACTGATGATGCCATAGACCTGCTGACTCAGATTATTTTCCATCCCAATATTGAAAACGGCGGATTTTCCAAAGAATATGTCAAACTTGCCAAGGATGCTGTAGAACAGGACATATTGGCCATAATCAACAATAAGGATAAGTACGCCTATAACAGAACTATAGAGCTGATGTTCAAGGGGGAAAACTACGCTGTAAATCAGGACGGCTACATTGAGGACTTGAAGGATATAGACGAGAAAAATCTCTATAAATACTACAAGGAGTTTATATCTACAAGTCAAATAGACATAGTCGTTGCAGGCTCTTTTGACAAAGAAGCCACTGTATCATCACTTGCAAAGTATTTTGATGTCAAGATAGATGCTGTAAATATCGATAAGGAAAAGCCTCATAAGCATAATGACTGTGGCATTATAGAAGAAAAAATGGACATAGCCCAAGGTAAGCTTGTAGTGGGCTATAGCTTTGACATAGCTCATGACAGTGAGGACTATTACAAGTTTATGATGTACAGCGAGATATTGGGAGGTGGACCTGCTTCCAAGCTCTTTAATATAGTTCGTGAGAAACATTCGCTTTGTTATTCAGTATTTTCAATGATAGACAGATACAAGGGTACTATGATGATAATGGCAGGTATAGACCACGAAAATAAGGCTAAGACTGTAAAACTGATAGATGAAATCATGGACGATATAGCAAAGGGAGATGTGAGTGAGGATGATATGACGGCAGCTATCAATCATTTTAACTATTCTCTTGAGGCACTAAACGACTCACTTGATGCAATGAGCAGATTTTACTATGCTGAAAAACTTACAGGAACACCTAAGACTCCTGATGAGATAAAGGCGATATTATCTAAGGTGACTGCAAAAGATGTAAGTGAAATAGGCAAGAGGGCAAAGAAGGATATAGAGTATTTTTTAACTAAGACTAATTAATACTAAAATCCAATAAAATAGAGGATGCAATATTTTTTAAGTATTTATAATGGATAATAAATACTATAGATGAATATTTTTCGTAGAATTAGATAGATAATAGTATAATACTACAATCTAATAAAATAATGGATAAGATATTTTTAGTGAATTTATAATAAAGTAATAAATCACATAGAATTAAAAAAACTATTGATAAAGATTATCCGTAGATTAATTATATAATAGTATAAAATAGCAAAAGATGTACAAAGCGGAGTAAAATATGTTTAAAGAAAATAAAATTTTAAATGAAAAAGTATATAATGAAAAACTGCATAATAATATGCAGGTTTTTATTATGCCTAAAAAAGGATTTTCCAAGAAGTATGCTATATTTGCAACTAATTTCGGCTCGAATGACCTTGAGTATGTCAATCCTCATACGAAAAAAAGGATGAGAGTCAACGACGGTATAGCGCATTTCCTTGAGCACAAGATGTTTGAAATGCCGGATGAAAGCAACGTATTTGAGACATTTGCCAAATTGGGTGCCTCTCCAAACGCATATACCAACTTTAATATGACAGCATATCACTTTTCTACAGCGGAGAATTTTATACCTGCGCTCAAGTATCTTATAACTTACGTTCAGACTCCACATTTTACAGATGAAAATGTGGAAAAAGAAAAGGGAATAATAGCTCAGGAGATAAAGATGTATGATGACGAGCCCAATTTCAGGGTGTTTTTCAACATGCTGTGGGCTATGTACAAGACTCATCCTAATTCCATAGATATAGCAGGTACAGTGGACAGCATTTATAAAATTACTAAAGAGGAGCTGTACGACTGCTACAATACCTTCTACTCTCCTTCAAATATGGCACTTTTCATAGTGGGTGATGTAGAGATAGAGCTTACTATGGCAGCTATAAAAGAAAGCGTAAAGGATAAAAATATGTTTGAAGGCTGCGTAGAGAGAATATTGACCAAAGAGTCCGACGATGTGAGACAAAAGGAGATAGTCCAAGAATTTGAAATATCTCTGCCTATTTTTTCTATGGGATTTAAGGAGAAAAATTCTTCTGTTAACAGCGACTATCCCTTGCTGAAAAAAGAAACGGAAATGGAGATAATAAATCAAATATTATTTAAAAAAGGCTCGACTTTGCACGATAAATTATATAATTCATCTTTGATTTTTGACTCCCTATATGCAAGCTATACTTGTAATAAAGATTACGGCTATGTTAGCATAGAGTCTGAAAGCTCAGATGTGGAAAAGACTAAGAGTATGATACTTGAGGAAATAAGATATTACCAAAAAAACGGAGTGCCAAAGTCGGATTTTGAGAGAATAAAAAGACAAAAAACAGGATTGTTCATAAAGGCTTTTGACTCACCGGAATATTTGTCGAACATATATTTGTCAATGTATTTCAAAGGCTACGATATATTTGATTATTACGAATGTTTGAATAATATTAATCTTGATGATGTGAATTACAGATTGAAGGAGATGTTTGACGAGAATCAAATGGTAATGTCAATAGTAAATCCTAAAAAATAATGAGATGAAAGCAGGAGGCTTTAATGAGCGAAAAAAAGGAAATATTATTGGAGACAGGTACCGGAGAGCTCGAGATATTGGAGTTTATAGTAGGTAGAGGAAGTTATGCAATAAATGTTATCAAGATAAAAGAGATTTTGGAAGTAGGATCTATATCACCTGTGCCAAGGTCAAATCCGGCAATACTCGGACTTGCTATGGTAAGGGGAGATGTGATACCTGTAATTGATATGAATTTTGTACTAAACGGATCTTATACGAGCAAGACTTCGTTTAAGACGCTTTTGTGTGAGTTCAACCATATCAAGGTAGCTTTTTGCGTGGACGAAGTAAAGGGCATACACCGAATACCGTGGACTCAGATTAAAAAACCTGATCAAATTGCAAGCTGTGAAGATACCTTGGTTATAGGCAATATTTCATTTGACGACAGATTGGTGATGTTGCTTGATTTTGAAAAGGTAGTTACTGATATTGCGCCGTCAACAGGTATAAATAACGAGAGAATAGAAAATATCAAGGTAAAGGGTAAGAGAGATACAAAGGTTGTGCTTTCAGACGACTCACCTCTTATCAGAAAGTTATTGCTTGATGCACTTACAAAGGCAGGATTTTCAAATCTGAAATTCTTTGATGACGGCAAGCAGGCATGGGATTATTTTGAAAATCTTGTAAATGAGAAGAAGGAAGACTTTGACAAGGAAGTAGACATACTGATAACTGATATTGAGATGCCTCAGATGGATGGACACACCCTTACAAGGAAGATAAAGGAGCATCCTTTGCTTAGGACCCTACCTGTAATAATATTTTCATCGCTTATCACTGAGACGCTCAAACACAAGGGAGACAGCGTAAAAGCTGACGCTCAGCTGAGCAAACCGGAAGTCGATGTGCTTGTAGATGTAATAGATAAATTGCTTGAAAATAAATAGAATAAAGTAGTTATAAGAGCCTTTTGCCAATAAGCATTAGGCTTTTTTTTATGGAAAGTAATGATATGTAATTTAAAATACTTGTATATTTCATTACAGTATAATATAATTATGTAAAAGGAGATGAGATTATGGCAAATACAGTTAATGTAAATTTTCGTTTGGATGAAGTAGTGAAAAAAAATATGGAAGAGGCTTGTCGTGAAATGGGACTTTCTATGAGTTCTGCTTTTACGATTTTTGCAAAGAAAGTAGCAAGAGAAAAACGCATACCTTTTGAAGTCTCAGTAGATCCTTTCTATTCAAAAAGTAATATGGAGCATATAAAAAGAGGAATAGAAGCCTTAAATAGAGGTGAAGGTAAAGAACATGATATAATTGAGGTATAATGTCAATGAAAAAGATTTGGTTTGATGAAGCCTGGGAAGATTATATTTATTGGCAGAATCAGGATAAGAAGACAATAAGAAGAATTAATAGCTTAATTAAAGATATTGAAAGAAATAAACTGGAGGGTATTGGAAAGCCTGAGCCATTAAAAGGGGATTTAAACGGTTTTTGGAGTAGACGAATAGATGATACAAACAGACTTGTATATCGTATTAATAATGATATATTGGAAATAGTGTCATGCAAAGGTCATTATAATTGATATATCATCAAAAATGATATGGAAATTTTCTGTCATAAGTGCTATAATCTTAGCTGATAGCAATAATTTATTTAATATTCTTTTAAAATAATAATAATTTTAATTATATTTTATGATATTTTATAAAGAAAATTGCAAGAGATTTGACGGAGGATTACATATGTATGATGTTTCACTTACCAATATACAAAAACTGTATATGATAAATTTATCAGACAACTCAAATATGATAAGCATTACGCAATTTTCCGAATTGTTCAATTGCAGCAAGGCTAATTCCAAATCTATACTCGATAGAATGGTAAAGCTTGGAGTATTATATAAGGATAAGAAAAACTATCTCTTTACTGTGCTTGGTGAAAAGATAGCAAATACCCTTGTAGAAGAAAGAAATAAACTTGAGTCTGTACTTTGCAATCTGATGAATCTGTCTGAGCAAAAATCAAGAGAATACGCCAATTCTCTTGCCTGCGAGGGTATAGAAGAATTTACGGATAAGTTGAGCATGTATTATCAATACTGCAATCACAACTATGAAAGAGGAGATAAGATAGACTATAAAAAACTGGCAAAATTTCTGAAAAATGGCGAATACAATATTTACTTCTGCATTTATAAGCTGTATTCTAACGGCATAAGTGTAGGAGAGGAATTTTCGATGGCAAATGGAGGTTTCGATTCCAGAGCCAAGCTTATAATAGATGAAAAACCGCATATCTTACTAAGCTCTAAGAATATAAGCAAGAGCGATAAGGGCTTTTTGAAAAAGGGAATACTACAAAATATCAGTTATGCAACGAAAAATGGGGATATAATGACAGAAACAAAAGACGGAGATATAAAGATACCCTTTGATATTTTAAGAGATTGGTACTTTATCGAAAAAAATACTTTGCAGTGTGGAATCTATCTAAATACCCACTCTAAAATAGGATTTTTTGAGCATAACAAAACTTGTCTTTTTGTTTTTACTATAAATTTGCTAAGAATGTTTTAAAAAATAAACTCGTGTTAACTTAATTTTTTATAGATTAACATGGGTTTATTTTTTTGAAAATAATATTGAGAATGTTTCATAATATCAACAAAAATCAAATATTATAGAAATTATAGTATCATAAAAAAATAAATAACAAAACAAATTCTACAATTTAATAATAAATATTAAAAATATTGAAATTTTAATGAAAAAATAAAAAAAGAAATAAAATTCCTAACTTATTACATAATTATAAAAATAAACTTAAACAAAAGTTAATGCGAATTAACTTCAATTTTTTTTAAAAAACTATTGATTAATAATTAAAAATGAATAAAATTATAGTTGATAATAGTTTTCGTTTTGTATATTAGGAGGTTTTATGAAATTTAAGAAAAGAACTGCTGTATTTTTGGCAGCAATGATGTTATCTTGCGTAGGAGCAAATATTTCCTTTGCTGACAATAACGAGTACAAGGCATATATAAGCGGCTATCCTGACGGCTCTTTCAAGCCTGCAAAGACTGTAACAAGGGCTGAAGTGGCTGTAATAGTGGCTTCACTTATAAGAAATGGCGAAAAGATAGATGACAGCGTAAAATTTGCTGATATCCAAAAAGGACATTTCGCCTATGACAGTGTAAACTACCTTAGAGCTAAGGAAATACTAAGCAAGGATAGTGGCGGATACGATGTTAAAAAAGAGATGACAAGAGGAGAGTTTTGCTCTGTAATTGTTAAGGCTTACAAATTGACAAAGGGTGATGGCGCTGTAAAAGATTTCGCTGATGCAAAGGGTAATATGTACAAGTCATTTATAGACATAGCAGTATCAAACGGATATATGAGCGGCTATCCCGACGGAAGTTTCAAACCTGACAAGGCAGTGAGCAGAGCAGAGGCTGTAAGCATAATCAATAAGGTTACAGGTAGACCTGGAGAAAAAGAAGTAATTGAAAAGCTACTTACAAATCCTAAGGTACCAAACGACGTAAAAACAAGCAACTGGGCTTATTACAATATAGTTAGTGCAACAAATACATTTTCATTAGGCAAAATGACACCAATTGAAGATAAGAAGGACGATAAGAAAGAAGATAAAAAGGACGAAAAGACAGAAGTTAAAAAAGATGAACAAAGTCCAACTAAGACAGAAAACGACAAGAAAGAAGCCGTTGATGAAAAGATAGATATCAACAATCTAAAAGATGGCGAGTACAAGGTATCTGTAGAACTTTGGAAGGCGAACGGAGAAAAGGATCCTGCAGAGCTTTCAATGGCAAACAACGCTATAGAAAAAACTGCAATATTGAAGGTGGAAAATAAGAAGGCTGAATTATATCTTTCTATGAATTCAATGACACTTGCAGGCTCTGATAAAAAGGGACATATGGAAACTGCATGGTATTTTGATAGCAAGCAAGACTATGTTAAGAACTTGGATGCATCTTCAAATACGGGAAAAGAAGTTACAGTAGTGGACGAATATACAGATGCCTCTATAGAAGACGGAGCAGAAACAAAGTTCCCTAAGACTGTAAAATTCCCTGTGAAAATAGGAGAAGACTTCGTATATCTTAAAATCCAAGTTGACATAATGAAGGCCTTGGGTGGAGCAAATCCTGATGCAGCAGTTAAGATTGATTGGAAGAGTATTAAAAAATAAAGCGAAATTTGATGATATTTAAAAGGTAGTGATTTATCACAAACCTAAAAATATCAGAATTTCTAATAATGATTATAATAAACGACATTAAAATTGTTTCTTCAACTAAGATTAAGAGCTATGTTTTTTCAAGAAGGGCGACTAATGTCGTTTATTGATACAATTATCTACATACAGTTTAAGAGAACTGTATAAAATTTCAAAGTCATTAAAAAAAGTCCTGTAATTATCATCTATATTTATACAATCAACTGCTATATTTTAAAATAATAGTGTGTAAAATCAAACTTGCATAACTTTTAGAATATTGATTGAAATTAAATGATTTTTATCTGGCAATCAGTATCAAATCTAACTTAGTAATAATAAATTTAAAAAAGGAGAAGTTTTATGAAAAAGTTGTTATCAGCAGTATTTGCAGTAGCTTTGGTATTTACATCCCTTGCTGTAGGAGTTGACGCAAAGGCTAAAGATTTGGGAAAGAAGACATACTCAATAAAAAACTCTGTACAGTATGAAAACCCTATAACAAAGGAAATAGAAGACCTTAAACTTAAACCAAAAGACAAACAATACAAGTCTAAAAAAGCAATAGGTGACGGAATGAGCAGATCTATAGTAGGAAAATACGCCCTGCTTGACAATACAGGCAAAAAGAAGATGCTTACTATTAAGATAGGAATGACAGACTCTACAAAAGATTATAAGGTATTTGTGAAAAACACAAAGGACGACAAGTATAAGGAAGTAAAATTTACAGTAGCAAAGGAAGACAAGAAGAAAAAGACTAAGGATTTGAAATTTGAAGTGCCTGTAAATGACGCCTATGTAAAAATCTCAACTTATGTAAATCCGATGGGAAGAAACATAACATTCTTCGGACAGATGACATCAAAGGACGCCAAAGAGGGCTCAAAAGACTTTGATGGTCAAAAGATGACTACAAAATCTGCAAAAAGCGTAGAATAAGCTGAAATTTTAATATATTTAAAAGAAGGAAGAGATGAAGAACAGAGTTTTTAAAAATATATTTTTAAGCCTTGCATTTATCGGAGCAATCTTGCTCGTAGGCTGTGTGGATCAGTATCAGGGAGAAAAAAACAAGAAGGCTGATACAGGTGAAAAAAGGATAATAGCTACATCAGTAGCTATTGCACAAATCACTGACTTACTGGACCTTGATTTGGTAGGGGTTACAGACACCACATCATTCACTCTGCCTAAGAGATATGAAAATGTAAAAAGAGTGGGCATGCCTATGGGACCTGATATGGAGATAATCCGCTCACTCAAACCTACTGAGGTACTAAGCCCGTCATCGCTTAAGAGTTACCTTGAAGAGCAGTTCAAGGAGGCTAAGATACCTTATAGATTTGTAAATATGTCAAGTGTAGGTGCAATGTACGACTCTATTGACGAGATTGCAAAGGAGTACGGCAGGGAAGAACAGGCTAAGAAGCTTAGGGCAGAATATGATGGCTTGCTCAAAGATTATGAGCAAAAGAGAAAAGATAAGAAAAAACCGAGAGTCTTGATATTGATGGGACTTCCGGGATCCTTTGTAGTAGCTACCAACAACTCTTATGTAGGCAATCTTGTGGAGCTTGCAGGCGGAGAAAATGTCATAAAAGATGAGGTGGAGGAATTCCTGCCTATCAATACCGAAGAGCTTGTAAAACTCAATCCGGACATGATACTTAGAACTTCCCACACTATGTCTGACGAGGTGATGGAAGAGTTTGACGAGGAATTTAAGACTAACGACATATGGAAACACTTTGATGCAGTGAAAAATAACAAGGTATATAATCTTGACAACAAGTACTTCGGAATGACTGCAACTATGGGATATAAAGAAGGTCTTAAGAAATTGGATGAGCTTTTCTTTGGAGAAAAATAAGATAGTAGTGCAAGGCATAAGGCTTTGCACTATAAACCTAAGTGCAATTATATCAATTTGAATTTATTTAATGAATAAGAGAGTAAGTAAAACATTTATAATAAGCAATTATATACATTGATTTAAGAAAAAGGAGGAACTCCTTGACAAAAAAAATAGCGGCTTTTGTCGTTTTGTTAATACTATTTGTAATTTTAATATTTGTCGCAATAAGGAGCGGAAGTATAAATTTGAGCTTTGCTCAGATTTTCAGAGGACTGTTCATAGAATACAACGAAGATTTTGCGACTATATATGACTTGAGATTCCCGAGGATATTGGTAGCTATACTTGCAGGAGCGGGAATATCAGTATCAGCGGTAATGTTTCAATCTGTAATGAAAAATCCGCTTGTAGATCCGGGCATGATAGGTATATCTTCCGGAGCCAGCTTCATATCAATGATACTTATGTTGGCTCTACCGCAATTTTACTTCCTATCACCATTGTTCGCCTTTGTAGGTGGAGCACTGACTTGTGCTTTGATTTACACTCTTTCGTGGAAGGGCGGTATAAAACCTCTTAGAGTAATACTGATAGGGGTAGCGGTAAATGCAATGTTTACCGGACTACTCGGAGCAATAAACGCAATGAGCGGACCGGCACAAAACTCTGTAACTGCGATAGTAAATGCCAATATATCACAAAAGACTTGGGGCGATGTATCCCTACTTTCAAAATACATCACTATAGGAATGTTGCTTGCCATAGTATTTTCGGGCAGATGCAACCTCTTGGCTCTTGAAGATAAGACTATAAGGAGCATAGGTGTAAATGTGGATATGCTTAGAATATATGTATCAGCTATAGCTACCTTGCTTATAGGTATGTCTACTGCCATAGTAGGCTCAATAGCATTTATAGGACTTATAGTGCCGCATGTGTCGAGGTTATTTGTGGGCAATGACAACAGGGTGCTGATTCCATACTCGATGTTGCTGGGGGCTTTTACAATGTTACTTGCAGATACGGTGGGGAAAATTCTGATAGCACCTCTTGAAATACCTGTAGGTGTGGTTATGTCGGTAGTGGGCGGACCGTTTTTCATATTCCTGCTCAAGAAAAGTGAGGGACTGCATGAGAGTTGATAATTTGTTCTTCGCCTATGATAAGGACGACATAATAAAGGGGATTTCATTTGAAATCAAAGATAATAAAATCACCACGCTTATGGGAGCCAACGGTTGTGGGAAGTCTACGCTATTCCAACTGCTGACTAAAAACTTGAAACCAAGAGAAGGAAGCGTCTTTTTAGACAAAAGAGATATAAAGGATATAAGGCTCAAAGAATTTGCACAAAATGTGGCTATAGTGCACCAATACAACACTGCACCTCCGGATCTTCCGGTACATTCTCTTATAGCTTACGGTAGAATTCCTTTTTTCAAGCATTTTGCCAAGGCACAAGATAAGGACAAGGATAAGGAGATAGTGGACTGGGCTCTTGAAGTGACTGACATGAGCGAGCTCAAAAACAGAAGGATGGGGCAACTGTCGGGAGGACAAAGACAAAGAGCGTGGATAGCTATGGCTTTGGCACAACAACCCAAGATACTCTTACTTGATGAGCCTACTACCTACCTTGATGTCAAATTCCAAATAGAGATACTCAGACTGATAAAGTCACTGAACAAGGAATACTCAATGACTATAGTCATGGTACTTCACGATATCAATCAGGCTATATACTATTCGGATGAGATAATAGGGATGAAAAAAGGCAACATACTCTTCCAAGGCAATCCGGACGATGTCATAACAGAAGAGAGCATACAGGATATGTACGGCATCCATCTCAAGGTAAGTTCTGTAGAAAATCAAAAATTTGTGCTTACAGTATAGAAAAGACTTTCATATAACTATAAGCAACAAGTATCTGAAAATGTAAAAAACGACTAAAATCACTTAATAACATATTAATCCAAAAACAGAAATGGAGGCTAAATGAAGGCATTAATAATATACTCAAGCAAGACAGGAAATACGAAGAAGGTAGCTTACGGAATATATGACAATCTAAAGGACAGCTATGATTTGAGCATAAAGGACATGGATGAGATAAACGACATGGCAATGCTTGATGAGTACGATACCCTTGTAATAGGATTTTGGATAGACAGAGGTACTGCTCATCCTAAGGCGAAAAAATTTGTAAAGCAAATCAAAAATAAGAAGATTGCACTTTTTGCTACCTTGGGAGCTGACCCCTCATCAAAACACGGTCAAGATGTAATGAGAAATCTTAATAAATTAGCTGATAAATCAAACAGCTTATTGGCAGTTGAGATATATAACGGGCTTGTCGATCCGGCATTACTTGAAAAGCTTAAGACTAAACCGCCGCTTTTCTTACCTAAACCTATATTAAACAAGATGATAGATAGTGGTGAAAAATCAAGAGAACCAAATGAAGAAGATATACAAAAGGCAGTGTCAACTTTCAATCTTGCACTTCAGCAAGCGTGCATATAAGGGAGAAGTGAACTTATGAAATATGTATTTCTTATAATAGGTTTTATTTCGTTGGCTCTGGGACTCTTAGGCATTCCTTTGGTAGTACTTCCTACCACACCTTTTTTACTCCTATCTGCTGTGTGTTTTGCAAAAAGTTCAGACAGGATAAGCACATGGTTTAAAAATACTAAGATATATAAACATTATGTCGGCAGTTATATAGAAAAAAAGGGCATGGATAATAAGCAAAAAGCAAAAATTCTCGCCTTTGTTACCGTATTGTTCTCCATAGGTATGTTCTTTACAAAGTCGCTACATTTGAGAATATTTATGGGCGTAATTTTACTAGCTCACTATTATTTTTTCCTACTTCATGTCAAGACGCTTAAAAGCGACAGCCAATCAAATAATGACACAGAAAATAAGGAAGCAAATGCTGTAACAAATAGTGATTTATAAATAAAAGTTTAGTATTATTTCATCTTATAAGATGGAAAATAGAAGTAAAAAAGGAGGTTAGCACTTGATAAAAAAGAGGCTGATTAAAGAAGCGCCTGAAGGCATGAAACACATCAAAAAAATAGTGTTTTTCAACTGGATAGGGCTTTTGTGCAATGTGATTGCCATATTCTCTATAGCCATGATATTACAGGCTATTGTGGAAAAAAACGCCACAATAAACATTGCTCAATATTCATCTTTAATTATTATATCGACAGCAATAAGATATTTCTTTAGGATGAAAATTGCAAAAGAAAGTTTTGCAGCAAGCGGAAAGATAAAGTACAAGCTGAGAGATAAGCTATACGGCAAGATAGTAAGACTTGGAGCCAATTACGGTGAGAAAGTTTCCATTTCTTCAGTAGTACAGCTTTTCAGTGAAGGTATTGAACAGATGGAGATTTACTTCAGCAGATATCTGCCACAGTTCTTCTACAGTTTACTTGCACCGCTTACATTATTTGCAATTATATGTACTTTCAGTATCAAGACTGCACTAATATTAATGCTTTGCGTACCTTTGATACCGCTTTCGATAGTTGCGGTACAAAAATTCGCCAAGAAATTATTCTCAAAATATTGGGGCAAGTATACTAAATTGGGCGATGACTTCTATGAAAATCTGCAAGGTCTTACAACGTTGAAAATATACAATGCAGATGAGAGACAGCAGGAAAAGATGAATGAAAATGCTGAAAACTTCAGAAAGATAACAATGAAGGTCCTTGTAATGCAGTTAAACTCTGTATCACTCATGGATTTGATAGCCTATATGGGTGCGGCACTGGGGGTGATATTCTCGCTGATGGAGCTGACTGCCGGCAAGATAAATGTAGGACAGGCATTTTTCATAATGATGATTTCGTCAGAGTTTTTCATTCCGCTTAGAATCTTGGGCTCATTCTTCCACATAGCGATGAACGGTATGTCAGCAAGTGACAGATTGTTTGCCATCTTGGATTTGGAAGAAGATGACAAGGAAAAAGTAAGCATAGAAAAATTCTCAGATATAGAGATAAAAAATCTTTCATTCTCTTACAATAGCGAAAGAAAGATACTGAAAAATATAAATACAACTATAAAACAAGGAAGCTTCGTAGGTATAGTAGGAGAGTCAGGTTGCGGTAAGAGTACACTTGCAAGCCTTATAACTACACAATACAAAAACTACGAGGGAGATATCACTGTAAAAGGCAATCAGATAAGAGACATATCTCCGACTTGTCTTTGGAATAATGTCTGCCTTGTGAAAAATGAAAACTACATCTTCAAAGGAACAGTAAGAGGAAATCTTCAAATTGCAAAGAAGAACTGCTCAGACCAAGATATGATAGACAAGCTCAAAGAAGTTAACTTGTGGGATTTCTTGGAAAGCAAGGACGGACTTGATACAGCTCTTGCAGAAAATGCAAGCAATCTATCAGGCGGACAAAAACAAAGACTTGCAATAGCAAGAGCCTTACTCAAAGACGCTGATATATATATCTTTGACGAAGCTACATCAAATATAGATGTGGAAAGTGAAGAGATTATCCTTTCAGTTATCAACTCGCTAAGAGGTAAGAAGACTATACTGTTTATCAGTCACCGCTTGGCAAATGTTGAAGATGCTGACAATATCCTCGTATTTGAAGAAGGATGCCTGGTAGAACAGGGTAAGAAGGATGAACTTATCAAAAATAAGAAGACTTTCTATAATCTGTATAATAAACAGGCAGAACTTGAAGATTTTTTCAAAGACGAAGATGATAAAGTTGAAGATTTAAAAAACAATATAGAAGAAAATAAAAAAATAAATACAGGTGATTCCCAAAGTGTCTATGTAGTTTATGATAATTTGGAAAATATGAATAAGGCTGTAGCAACGGAGGTGAGAGGAAATGAATAAGAGTAAGATTTCATTAATCGGCAAACTTCTAAAGATAGTAAGTCCTCTCTTCCCCATAATGGCAATCACAATAATAATGGGAGTAATAGGTTTTATCTGCTCGACAGGTATACCTGTACTTGGTGGTGTAGGTTTACTTGTATATCTTGGAGAGATTACAAACATAACTTACTCACAAATATTTTTTATAGCTGTTGCTTTTGCAGTGCTAAGAGGCATACTCAGATATGCGGAGCAATACAGCGGACACTATATAGCATTTAGGGTCTTGGCAATAATAAGAGACAGAATATTTACAGTGCTTAGAAAACTTGCACCTGCAAAGCTTGAGGGCAAGGACAAGGGTAATCTGATTACGCTTATAACGACAGATATAGAACTGCTTGAAGTGTTTTTCGCCCACACTATAGCACCTGTGTGCATAGCATTTTTCATGGCTATAATCACACTTTCGATAGTGGCTCACTACAGCTTTATAGCGATGCTTGTACTGCTTGCAGGCTATCTGGCTACATCAATATTTATCCCGAGACTTATCACTAAGCTTGGTGAAGACAGCGGGAAAAAATTCAGAGCTGACTTTGCAAATCTTACAAGCTATGTACTTGAGTCGCTTAAGGGCATAAGAGAAAGTATGCAATACGACAATACCAAAGAGCGTATAGACAATATGCAGGATATGACAGCAAAGCTTGAAAGCACAAACGAAGAACTCAAAAAATACGAGGAATTGACTAAGGCACTAAGTGATTTGGCGGTAATTGCTACAGGGGTGATAATATTCCTATACACTTCACATCTTAGTCAAACAAGTGGAGGCTCACTTGAAATGGTGATAATACCGACTACACTTGCACTATCATCATTTGGACCTTTTATAGCCTTGAGTAACTTGTCTAACAACCTACTTCAGACATTCTCAAGCGGATACAGAGTAATAGCGCTCTTGGAAGAAGAGCCTCAGGTAGAGGAAGTATTTGACGGCAAGAATGCAAGTTATGAAGATGTAAAGATGGAAAATGTAGATTTTTCATACGAAAAAAAGACCATCTTCGAAGGGCTGTCTATGGACTTTAAGAAAAACAAGATAGTCGGAATACTCGGAAAGAGCGGCTGCGGAAAATCTACTATGCTCAAGCTCATAATGAGATTTTGGGATGTAAATTCAGGCAAGGTAAAAATCGGAGATGAGGACGTAAGAAATATCAATACTAAGAGTCTTAGAAATCTCCAAAGTTATGTAACACAAGAAACTATGCTATTCCAAGGAAGTATAGCTGAAAATATAAGGATTGCAAAACACGACGCTACAGAGCAGGAAGTAATAGAAGCGGCGAAAAAAGCCTCTATTCACGAGTTTATTGATAAACTGCCTGAAAAATACGACACACCGATAGGCGAAGCTGTAAATCAACTAAGTGCCGGAGAAAAACAGAGAATCTCAATGGCAAGAGCATTTTTGCATGGAGCACCTATATTGCTGCTTGACGAGCCTACGAGCAATCTGGACAGCTTGAACGAGGCGGTCATACTCAAGACTATCAAAAAAGAAAGTCAGGACAAGACTGTAATTGTAGTATCGCATAGGAAGTCTACGCTTTCTATTACAAAAGATATATATAGATTTGGAACTTAAAATTAAATAGACTTGTTCGACATCTTCATACTAAAAAAGATATTATATGGCACTAACTTAGTTTTTATTACTATTCTTTGATTTATAGATAGTTAAATAGAAATTGATATACTTTATTAAATGCTAATGATTAGGCTGTATATCAGAAATAGCTATTAGAAAATATATAGGCTTAGAGCTTTAAATATCTATTAATAAAAATAATGAAGAGTCGAACAGGTCGGATATAAAATTTTTACATGAGTTTATTAAATAAAAATAGTTAACAACTGCTAAAAAACTATTTACAAATTTATATTTTTTTAGTAGAATTTATAAATAATAATCTTTATTAATTAATATTGGTTATGCTATAATGTTGTTATTAATATGAGAATTGTAAGTTTTCGTTTGGAGATATTAATTATCAGCTTAGTGTTTTGTAATTTGAATTATAAAATACTAAGTGACAATATAAATAGTTTTTATAATTTAAACCATAGCTTTCAATATTAATACTAATCACCATTTATAATACAAAGTAGTTATTTTAAATGACTCTATACATGTTAGAGATTTCCAATAACTTTTTTGTAACATGAATACATGGTCTTTTAACAGGTTTTTAGCATAATTTGAAAATTGGCAAAATTATAAAAGCTCTTAAGTATGAAAACAGTACAAAATAAAAATCTCATATTTACTTAAAGCTTTACATTTTATATTAGGAGGGAAAGTTTAATTATGAGTAAAAATAGTAAAAAACTTCTTTCGTTTTTACTTATAGCTTGTATGCTGTCGAGCAATATGGCAGTACCTGCAAGCTACGCCCAGACCGTAAATGACGGAACGGCAAACCCAAATCTTGAGGTAACTCAAGACTCAGCCAAGAGCGACGACAAGGTCGAAGCACAAGGCAATAAGCAAGACAGCTCACCTGCTCAAAAGGTGGAAGATGGCAGTACTCAAGACGCCAAGACAGATGAAAATCAAAATGGCGCTGTAGAGAAAAAAGATGAAAAAGACGCACAAGGAAATAAGGAACAACAAACTAATCCAAGTGTGGAAAATCAACAAAATGAACAAGGAAATACAGGAGTTCTTCCAAGTGTTCCTATGGTAACTATACCTGATGAAAAAACTCCACAAGGTATGGTAAGTGACGTACTTGCTCAAGATGCAGGTACTATAATCAACCAACTTGGAGAGCAACCATTAGCACCTGCAAAAAATATAGCAGATAATTTGGAGATTAGCGGTGCAGAGGTAGGAGTTGTTGGAAATGAATTAGCTTCAATGGAAGCGTTGTTAATTTATATAGAAAACAAATCTAGTACTAAATTTTATGAAATTAACCAAAATATAGTATCTGTAAGTATAGATGATCTTGAAGTTCCACTAAGAGATGAGGATGATAATAAGCCTACTTTTATCATGCAGTCTGATAATGATAATACTTCTGCTAAGTTTATGTGCTTTGCAGGTACATTTACAGGAAAGAAAACTATTGAAGATTTCAAGCTAAGAGAAGAACATAAGATTATAATAAATTTTGCTGATGGCTCTATATTGCAAAAAATAGATGCTGGATATGTAAGACCTGAAGGTAGAGATGAGAATAATGGACAAAAACCAAAACCACCTGCAACAGGCAATGCAGCAGAATACGAGATAGAAAAAGTCTTTATAAATAAAGGATACGGAGATCCTGATTTAAAAATTGCATTTAAAAAAGGTGATGTTCGTAAAATTCAAGCTTTACTAAAAACTATAAAGGTAAATGGAAAAGACTTTGACGCAGGTTTGTTCCATGTAACTTTAGTTGATGGTACTCTAATGACATCTGACTTAGAAGTTACTAAAAAAGCAGAAGAAAAGACACCTATAGATCTTGAAATCACATTTAAAGATGGCTCTGTGCTTAGTAATGGAACTAATCCCGGAAAACCCGAAGTTCACCAACCCAGAGTTGCAAAGGGATATCTTTTAAATTCTGATATGAATAAGACATCTTATATAGATAAGATGCTCACAAGAGATGTCCATGTAGATCCTACTGAACGTACTATGGGTGGAGATTTGTTCAAAGCCTATGAAGTAAAACTTGTATTTAAAGACCTTGTAATAGGAAATAAGACATATAAGGTAAAAAATGTAAAATACAATGGTAATGGAACTCTTCGTAATACTAATAAATTAGAAGAACAGACATTCGGCTTTGATATACCAGATATTGCGGTAAAAGCTCCAACTTCTCATAAAGATACAGATATACCGCTAGAAGTAGAACTTGATAAAACTCCAGAAGGATATGACAATCCTATTAAAGATTTGAAATTAAAGCTTGACTGGAACGGAGACTTCAAACAACCTGAAGAGGAAAAGACTTCTGGAATAGCTGATAATTATAGTATTACAGGTACAGAAGTATCAGATACTAAATTTACTATAAACTTAAATAAGGAAATGTCTGTAGGCCATGTAAAGAGTATCAAAGAAGTAATAATAAACGGTACTTCTTATGATAGAGAAAATTATCCTTTTGAAACAAAAGGAAAGACAATCTATATAGAAGAAGAAGATATAGTATCTAAGGTAAATGGTGAAGGTGTAAACACATTAGATATAGTATTTAATGACAATTCAAAAGTAAGCTATAAAAAGGAAGAAAAACCAAAACCAAGCGAAAAAATAGCTTCTAACTACTCTATAAAAGGAACAAAGTTGACTAAGGACACTTTCACTATAGAGTTGACTAAGGAAATGACTGATGAGCATCTTAAAAAACTAAAAACTGTTACTATAAATGCTCAAGAGTTCCCTACTAATACCTATACTTTTAAGAAAAAAGGAAAGACTATCTATGTGGAAGAAGAAGAAAGAGAATATGCGGTAATCATTCCTAAGTTAGAAAAAGAAGGAGTTCAAACTTTACAATTAGTCTTTGAAGACGGTTCAAGAGTATACTATCCAGATAATTCTACTCCAACAGAAAAAATAGCTGATAGTTATACAATAAAAAATCATGAAATAAAAGATTCAAATAAATTCTTATTGACGTTTGGGAAGAAACTCAAATCTACAGATTTAGAGCTTATAAAGAGTGTTAATATAAATAATGTTGAATTTGAAAAACAAAAATATGAATTTACAGTGGATGTTGAAAGTGGAAAACTTCAAACTGTCAACAAGGATGTAGTTGCACAAGTAGAAAAGAATAAAAATGACATTACAATAGAAGTTAAATTTAAAGATGACTCTAAGGTAATTTACAAGAAAATTGGAGCACCTGATGGCGGATATGCTAAAAAGTTCGAACTTAAAGGCGCTGAACTTGGAAAGAGTTGGGATGGTAAGATTGATAAAGTAGTATTCAAATTTACTAACCGTATGACACCTAATGATGTCCAAGAAATTAAATCAATTAAGATTAATGGTAAGGTATTTGAAAACGGCTTATATAGTTTTTCTTTAACTTTTGATAAAGACCTAAGAGCTGAACATGCAGATGTAATTAAACAATTTACAGAAAATCAATATGACCTCAATATAGAAGTTGTATTCTCAGACGGCTCTGTAACAAAATATACTAAGAAGACTGAAAAACCTGTTGAAAAGCTTGCTGACAAATTCAAACTTACAAAGGCTGAATATGAAAAGACTCAATCTTCTAAGAAGTTTATCTTGACATTTGCTAATAACATGGCAACAGAAGATGTGGCAAAGATAGAAACTATAAAGATAAACGGCAAAGACTTTGCAAAAGAAGCTTTAAAACTTACAGCCGTATCAGGAAAGGTAGAAACACAAAATGCTGAAGTAATTACTCAAGTTGAAAATAACAAAGATAATCTTAAACTTGAAGTTGTATTTAACGACAAGTCTGTTACTAAGCTTGATACAAAAGTTGAAATTACTGAAAATTCAGGACTTACAATAGACTCTAACCTTCCTAATGGAGATTACACTCTAACGTTTAAGGCTTATGTAGAAGGAAGTAATCAAGCTAAAGCTTCTACACTTGAAGGCTTCTTTGACAAAAGAGTAAAACTGAACGTATCAGGAAATAAGAAGACTGTAAGTTTCTTGAACCATATTTCTGCAGATTTGATACTTGATTTTGCATTGCAAAAAGGTCAAACTTATGTACCGTTTACTAAAAATACTATAGAAACAGCTACAAACGGCTCTGTTAAAAAGATGGAATATACTGTAGAGCTTGATGAACTTACAGGTACTAAACTTGCTGCTGTACTTGGCTCAGGTCCTATGGGTGGAAGTCAAGGAGACGTTGGTCAATACAATAGCGACAAGTACAAAAAAGCAGAAATTGTTTTTGATAAAGCCGTTACAAAAGGCTGGACAGATTACAAAGTAATCGAAGATGAAAAAAATCAAAAACTTAAAAATGATGAAATACTCACAGAAGCACTTAAGGATAACGGGCTTGATACAAACGGCGATCAAAAAATAAGTGTAGAAGAGCTTAGAAATGCAGTAGGAAAGAGAAAACCTACCAGCATAGCAATAGACGGCTTCCCTATGACTAATGTCATTGACCTTGAAGGTAAGGGTATCACAGATATAAGCATGCTCAAAGACTTGGGACCTAAGATAAAAGGTATCAACCTAAACGGAAATAAGATAGAAGAATTGCCTAAGGGAGTATTTGACAATGCGACAGGTGTGACACACTTGATACTTGGTGCAAATAAGATAAGAACTATAGACAAAGACGTATTTAAAAAATTAGATAAATTAAGATATATAGACTTTGACGGTAATCCACTTGTAAGCGTACCTGAGGGACTGTTTGATGCAAATACTAATCTTAGAATGTTGTCATTGATGAATACAGCCCTTGAAGGTGTACCTGAGAATCTTATAAAGAACAATAAATTACTTTCAGAATTGTACTTGCAAGATAATAAAATAAAGAGATTGCCTGAAGATTTCTTCTCTGAAAATTCAAAACTTACTCGTTTGACAATATCTTCAAGTCAACTTGAAAACCTACCTTCAAGTTTGGGAGAAAATAAGCTATATCTTAGCATAATTCAAGCAAATAACAACAATATAACATCAATACCTGCTTCATTTGCAAGTTTGAAGAATGTTACAGAAATAGAACTTTCAAATAATAAAATAAGTGAAGTACCTGATGAATTTTTCGTAAATATGATTAAGGTGTCAAAGAGTAAAGAGCTTAGACTCAAACTTGGATCAAACAATATCAAGTCTATTCCGGTAGACAAGATGGTATCAGCACTTAATGACGGAAAAGAAATCAAATTCTTCCAAGTAGGTATGAATATGTTGCCTATGGATATAAGCAACGATGAAAAAGCTAAGCTTAAAAAAATAGGAGTAAGCTTTGATGATGAGTCATACGCATACTATCCACAAAGGACAGCTATAAAAGCAACAGCTAAATCTGAAAATGGCAAGCTGAAACTTGAACAAAATATAGACATCCTTGAGCTATATTTCTGGCAACTATCAGATATAGTAAACAGAGAAAAGAAGATGTTTACTACAGAAAATGAGTTTTTAAATTACCTTAAGGTAGAAGGAAGATATAACAACGGTGTGTCTACTTCTCTTCCTCGTGATGAAGCTATAGCAAAGATACTTTCTAATAAAGATGTACAATGGAAGGTAAATACAGTAATTACTAAGGGAAATGATGTTGTATACTCTACTACAAAGGAAAATGAAAAAGAAGGAATAACTCAAGAATTTAATGTAGCAAACTTACAAAAAGATGAGCAATACACTATAACAAAGACAATGTATGTCTATGTTCCGTCTTGGCAAATGTGGCGTAGAGAAGTGGAATACTCTACAAGCTTTACTTCACAAGAAGAAAATGAAAAATTTGAACAAGTCAAGGTCAAGATGAACATGGAAAATAAAGATGTGCCATCAATGGCAAATCCTACTCTTAAACCTGTTGCAAATCTTGAAAAAGTAGGAGATAAGTTCAGATATACACTATTCTTCAAGCCTATGAATATGAACGGCATTTCTGGAGAAATTGGAAAATTCTTTATTAAAAAAGATGGAAAATATGAAGAAGTTGTAGCAAAGGCAGAAAGCGGAGAATATAATAAGTCATTTACTTTTGAATTGGATAAAAAGGTTGATAAACTTCCTGTAGGATTCAAGATAGATATAATGGGAGATAAGATAGTTGGAGCTGATATAATATTTGAATATTCAAATGCTCCTAAACCAAAACCACCTGTAAACCAAGACGAAAAGACTGTAAAAGGCTATATATTAAATGCTGACGGCAAATCTGTTTCTATGGCTGATAAGTCTATAGAAAGAGATGTGAAATATAAGAAGATTGACAAAAAAGCCGGTCCATTTAACCTTGTATTGTTCACAGTTAAATTCAACGAAATGACTATGGGACAACAAAAAGCCGGAGTGGACGGTCTATATGTAAAACTTAAGGGTCAATGGATGGAAGCAAAGGCTGTAGAAGGTCAAAAGGGAGTATTTACTTTTGAAATGCTCGAAAATGCAGTAAGACCTGGAAGCGATGTAGATACTATGTTAGACATTAAGTTTAAGGTAGGTCAACATAGCGGATCTGAAAGAGAAGCAAAACTTCTACTTGACTGGAACGGAGACTTCAACGGTACTAATGCTAATCCTAAACCACAACCAAATCCAAATCCACAACCAAATCCACAAGAACAAGTATTCGATGTAAATGTATCACTTAAACAAGCAGATAAAGAAGTTCCTTCGATGGCAAGTCCTGCATTGGATGAAAAGGCAAGGGTTGAATACAAAAACGGTGTATATAAATATACATTGACATTTAAGCCTTTGACAATGGGAAAACCTCCAAAAACACTTACCGGAAAAGTAACTAAGTTTGCCATAATGAAAAATGGTGTAAGAGAAGATCTTGTACTTGTTGAAAATGGTGAAAATAAGACAGTAAGCTTTGAATTAAATGAAAGAGTTGAAAAACTGAGATCTTTTGTTCTTGCAGATATAATGGAACAAATGGGAATGAGTGAACAGGCAGTAGACGTAGTATTTGACTGGACTAACGCTCCTAAACCTCCGGCTCCAAGCAAATTGGAAATGGGTGCAAGTTTAACTGAAGAAAATGGAGTTGTTATTGCAAGAATTGACGAACAAGAAGCAATAGCAAATATAGAAAAACTTGCTAACGCAGGAACATTGACTGTAAAGGTAAATGTTGATGAAAATAAAGCTGTAAAAGTTGATTTACCAAAGGCTATACTTCAAAAAGCAAGTGAAAAAGATATAAGCATAGAAATAGTTCTTCCGACATCAAAGGTAACATTGAGCAAGGAAGTAGTATCACAACTTACAAGAGAAAATGATGTAAAACTTTCTGTGAAAAAAGCAGATTTAACATCAGTTTCACAAAAGATAAAAGATATAGTAGGAACAAGACCTGCTGTAGATATTGAAGTAAATGCTGATAACAAGAAGATTTCACAATTTGAAGGCAATATTAAACTTGCTATTCCTTATGTGAAAAAGTCAAACGAAGATAACAACAGAATCAAGATTTACTATGTAAGAGATAATGAAAATGCTCAAGTAGTAAACGGAGCATACTATGATGTTGTTAAAAACGAAGTAGTATTTAATACAAATCACTTCTCAGTATATGCTGTAGGATATGATAATACAACTACTAATCCAAGTAACCCTGGCAAACCTAACACAGGTGGCGGCGGTGGCGGTGGAGGAGGCGGTGGCTCTTCTTCATCAGAACTTAAAGACGGAACTCACATGATAAATGTGTGGTTGAGAAAAACAGGAACTAATAACGAGTTGTCAATGGCAAGCAAGGCGCTTTCTAAGACTGCCAAAGTTGTAAAATCAGGAAATCACTACACTTACACTATAAACTTCGTTCCTTTGGAATTCAACAATTTAACAGGAAATGTTACTAAGTTCTATATAGATAGAAATGGTAGAAAGACAGAAGTAAACGGAGTTGACGGAGAATATACATTCAGTTTTGATGAAAAACTTGAAGTATTAAAAGTCTATGTATATGTTGATATCATGGGCGGAGAAAGAGATGCTGAAATAGTATTTGACTGGAACGGCACAAAACCTGCTCCGGCAGAAACTACTAAGATAGAAACAAAACTTAAGGCTCAGGCTGTACTTGTAAATGACGAAACAAAACCGTCAATACTAAACGCCGCACTCAACCCTAATGCAAAGATGATACAAGAGGGTGGAAAATACAAATACGTTGTAGAGTTCAAGAAAGTGACTCAAGGCAATAAATCTGAAGACATAGAAAGTCTTGGACTAAGAGTAAGCTCTCAAGAAACTACACCTATAAAACCTATAAAAATGCTTGACTCTCAATATACGAGATCATTTACTTTTGAATTTGATAAAAAACAAGATAAGATACAAGTATCTTTCAAATTCGACAATATTAATACAGATGAAAGAGAAGCCTATATCGTATTCAAAGATGTTAAGGCAGATAAGACTCAAACTAAGACACAGGCTAAGGCTAAGACTTCAACTTTGAAAGACAAGGTGGAAAAAGTATTATCAAAGGCTGAAGCTAAGTACTATACTAAGGAAACTTTAGCTGCAATTAAAAAAGCTTATGATGAATACAACAAGGGCGATAAGAAAGCCGAAGCTAAACTAAATACATTGCTTGAAACTGCAAGAATTGAAAAGATAACATATGTTCTTGAACAAGGATATATGGCAGGATATGACGGTAATGTATTTAAACCAAATGACAATATAAGCATAGCAGAAGCAGCAGTAATGTTTGCTCAACTTGTAGACGAGGATGCAGGAGAAATCAAAAATCCAGCAGTTAAGACTAAACATTGGTATACAGACGCAGTCAATAAGATGGTTGCTCTATCATATATCAAGGTAAAAGACGGAGAAGAACTTGATCCTAACAGAGCTATAACAAGAGCTGAGTATGCTTATATAGTAGCAAAACTTAGAAACTATCCGGCATCTGAAACAAACCTAAGCGACATAGATAAAGATTACTGGGCAAGAGCCGAAATATCTTCGCTTGTAGCAAAGGGCGTAATAAACGGATACAAGGATAAGACATTTAAGCCTGAAAATACTATAACACGTGCAGAAGCCGTAACTATAGTAAGCAGAGCTTTCCCTACAAAAGCTGATATCAGCAAGAAGAAAAAATTTGCTGACGTAAGCGAAAAACATTGGGCATACCAATATATAATGGCTGCAAGAAAGAACTAACAATTATAATTAATGGTGGGACGGCGGTATATCCGCCGCCCGTACCTAAAATAAAGAGGGGGATTTTTGGTGAAGCGTAAAATAACGGCATTAGTGCTGTCAATGACCATGGTACTTACATCAGGAATGATGGGTTCCCATGCACAAATTGGAACGCTAAATGCAAACAATGCAATACCAAATAATGTCGGACAGACAGATAATACGGAAAATAAAGCCGTTTTAAATGACTTGATAGAACAGGTTGATGGAAAGGTTAAGGATCATCAACAAGTGACAGTAATAGTCGAAGTAAATGATGAAAATATGTCTAAAGAGCATGGTATTACAGTGCCGGACATAACAAAGGTGCGTACTAAGGACGGACTTGAAGATCAGATAGACTATGCGAAAAAATCTCAAGACTTGCTTATGTCTGAAATGGACGAAGCTGGAGTAAGCTATCAAGTAGTAGAAGTATATGACACAGTATTAAACGGGGTAGCTATTAAAACTACTCTTGAAGATGCTAAGAAGATAGCTGAACTTGACGAAGTAAAATCAATGGAACTTAGCCGTACCATTGCCGCACCGAAGCTTGAATCAAATAGCCATAAGACTCTTGATGAAACAAGTAATGGAATGGTAGAGGCTAATAATATATGGGCTAACTACAGCGGAAAAGGACAGTTAATAGCAATATTGGACTCAGGAGTCGATCCTGACCATGAAATATTTAAAAAAGTCGATGAAGATAGCTTGCGTATCAAAAGTGAAGAAGAAACGAATAAACTTCTTAAAGAAAAAGGAATAGAAGGCGGAAAGTACTTTAATAAGAAGATACCTTTCGGATTCAACTATGCAGATAGAAATACCAATGTCAAAGAAGGCAAGATACAATCTCACGGTATGCACGTTGCAGGTATAGTAGCTGCAAACGGAGAAAAATTAAAAGGTGTTGCACCGAACGCTCAGCTTGCTATAATGAGAGTCTTTGGTCAAAACAGCATGGGTACTACACCTGTCATCTACAACAAGGCGATAGATGACGCTGTAAAGATGGGTGTTGACAGTATCAACATGAGTTTGGGCGCTACAGGTACTACAGATGGAAGAATGGAACAAACTACTATTAACGCATTGCAAAAAGCGCAAGAAGCCGGAATAGTAGTGGCGATAGCCATAGGTAACGACGGATTCATGGGATTCGGCTTACTTGACGGACATCCTGCGACAAATCCCGATATCGGACTTACAAACTCTCCAGGGGTTGCAGACCTTTCGTTGGCAGTTGCATCGGTAGACAATGTAAAGATAAAACAAAAAGGAATACTACTTAATACTAATCCTATAACTAAGATACTCTACCAACCTTCAGATGAGAAACCTTTCCCTAAAGACTATAAGAATTTCGTACATGTAAATGAGGGATATGTAGAAGATTTTAATGGTGTAGACGTAGATGGTAAGATAGCGCTTATAAAGCGTGGTGATAAACCGGGTAAAAATGATGAGATTACCTTTGCTAAAAAGGTTAAAAATGCTCAAGATAAGGGCGCTATTGCAGCAATAGTCTATGACAATGTGGCGGACGGTTCACTTGTTCACATGGCTGGATTTAAGGAAGAAGGCGTAACTATACCTTCATGCTTCATCAGCAAAAAAGACGGCGAAACAATGATAGCAAATCCGAATGTGACTGTAAAGGTGGATACTGAAGAGTCATATTTGCAAAATCCTAACGGATATAAGGTATCATCTTTCTCAAGCTGGGGTATGACGCCTGAAGGAAACCTAAAACCTGATATATCAGCTCCGGGAGGACAAATCTACTCAAGTTTGAACGATAACAACTACGGTCTTATGAGCGGTACATCAATGGCTACTCCTCACGTTGCAGGTGGTATAGCAGTGGTTAAGGAATATGTTGAAAAGAACTTCAAAAATGTTACAGGAAGTGAAAAACATCAACTAATTAAAAATCTGCTTATGAGTACAGCTGTGCCTTATACAGATAAGACTACAAATGCATTTTCATCACCAAGATCACAAGGTGCAGGGCTGATGAACCTAAACAGAGCTGTAAGCTCAAGTGTAGTAATACTTGGAACAAACAATATATCAAGTATCAACCTTAAGAATATCAAAGATAATAATGTAGTGATAAAGGGTAAGTTGAAAAACTATTCAAGTGAAGCCAAGTCTTTTGAATACTATGCTCAATTAAATACCGATAAGGTTGAAAAAGGAATGGCTATACTTAAACCTCAAAAGGTTATGGATACAAAAGCCAACAAGAAACCTATAACAGTTGGACCAAATGCTGAAGCTGATTTTGAAGTGACATTCCACTTAGAAGACAGTGAAGTAGAAGAACTTAAAAAGGACAGACCTAAGGGTTTCTTCCTTGAAGGTTATGTAGTGTTTGAAAATACAAATAAAAATGTAAATGAAGAAATATCAATTCCTTTCGTAGGATTCAAGGGTGATTGGAATGCTCTTCAAGTAATAGAAGACAGTATATATGATATGGTAAGCCAAGGTAAAAGACCGACTTACTATGAAGTATCTGACAGGACTGCCTATCCGTTTACTCACATCCATTCAAAATCTGAAGGTAAGGATGTACTCCTTGGAGAAGATCCTGCAAGCACATATAAAGAACCTAAATTCCATAAGGATAAGATTGCATTCTCACCTAATGGCGACGGAAGAGCTGAAGAGATACAATTCGTAGGAACATTCTTAAGAAACTACAAAGAAGCTGCAGTAGAAGTGTATTCTGAAGAAAATAAAACCGATCCTATATATAGCTTCAAAAAAGATGACGACTTTGGAACTAAGAACTATTTTGTATCAGGTTTCGGTGGACCAAACCTAACTACAACAAAATCACACTGGAAATGGGATGGAAGAAATGCCACATCAGAAGTTATGAAAGACGGTAAATATACATTTGTTATGAATGTAAAGGCTGATGGAAGAGATGATAATATCCCTAATCAAAAGATGGAATTCCCTGTAATCATAGATACAGTACATCCAAGAATAGTAAAGAGCAGCTATGATCAGGCAACAGGCATATACAAACTTTCAGAAGTGGAAGAAACAGGCTCAGGAATAAGAACTAAAGTAATAACTATAGGAGATAAGGAATACAAAGCTGACGAAAATGGTGTATTCAAGCTTCCTGAAAATACTGATCCTAAGCTTGCAACACTTAAAATATCAGACTATGCTTACAATACTGTAGAACTTAGTCTTGACCATTCTTTAAGAACAGGTAATGAAAAGACTGTAATAGTATCACCTGTAATATCTACAGGAAGTGTACCTCTAAATAAATTTAAATGGATGGTATTAGACAAGGATGAAAAAGCAGTAAATGCCTATGACATTAAGGATGGAGAATACACATTGATGATATACAAGGTGGAAGATCCATTTGAACTTGCTGAAGATTCAAACCGTATCAAGTTTACAGTTGGTAAGGATGACAAGGACAAGGTTGTAACTGTAAGATTTAACTATAAAGATAGAAAACAGGTAACTATGCAGGTTAAAAAACCAAGCGATGTTAAGATAAAGGTAGTTGCTGTAGAAGTAAATACAGGTGTGGAATATGAAGCTACTCCTAAAAATAGAACTCAATTTATAGTAAATCTTCCTTTGGGGATGTATTTAACAAAGGTAAGAGAACTTGATGATAATTACTATGCTAAGGTTGATAATTCAGTATTTGAAATCACTGATAAGGGACTTAACGGTATAAATCCTTCTATTTTTGTAACTAAGAAGAATATGGATGAAGTGCCTATAAAGGTAGATAGAGGAGGTTATACAGGAGCATTTAAGTTGGTATTTAAGGGACAAGATGAACTTAAGTCAACTTACGAATTTAGCTTTACAAGTGGAGAGTCTGAAAAAACAGTAAAACTACCGCTTAGATTACCATTTAAGGTATATATAACAGATATTGAAGGTTATGGAATTGAAGAAATGTCTTATAATTTGACAAGACCTATAGAACCTATCAATATAAAACTTATAAAAGGTGCTAAGCTAATACCTGTACCTGTAGAAAAATATGACCTTTCTATATTGATAAATAAGGCTAAGACACTTAAGGAAGAAAACTATGAGCCAAATAGCTGGTCAGTATTTGAAAAGGCTCTTGATAAGGCTGAAAAAGTATATAAAGATGAAAAATCAAATCAAATTCAAGTAAATGAAGTTATGAAAGAGCTTAAAAAAGCTATGGATGAACTCCTAACTAAGGACAGAGGAGATAAGAAAAAGCTTAAAGCTAAGGTTCAAGAAGCTGAGGAGATTTACAACAGCCTAAATGACGACTATACTGAAGAAAGTAAGGCTTACTTCCTAATCACTATAGAAGCCGGAAGGTTGGTACTAAACTCTGACGATCCTAAGTACAATACTAAAAAACATATAGACGATACTATAGCTATGATTGACAGAGGAATAAGAAACCTTACTCGTAAAGACGGTAAAGTAAACAAGAAGGAACTTGAAAGTCTTATAAAACAAGCTGAAGATATAGTTAAAAATGCAGATAAATATACAGAAGAATCATTAAGACAATTGAAAGTAGTTCTTAAAGATGCAAAAGAAGTCTTTGAAGATGAAGCAGCTACAAAAGATAATGTACAAAATATGGTAGAAACATTAAAGACATACATTGAAAATGTAGAGTCAAAGGCTGATAAGAGTAAACTTAAAGAAGAAATTGACATCTCTTCTGCTCTAAATCTTGCGCTTTACAATATCGAAGGAAAGGCAGAATTTAGAATAGCACTTGAAAATGCAAGAAATGTATATGCAAATAAGAGAGCATTGCAAAACGAAATAGATGATGCTAAAAACGAATTGAAACAAAGAAGAGAAGCACTTGTACTCAAGGGCGAAGAAAGCAAGGAAGTATACAAAGTTCCTGTGAAAGTAAAAGTTTCAGGTTCAGAAGAAATCTCTCCTGCAAACGACTTTATTAATGCTACTATAAAAGCTGAAAAGATAAGTGGAACTGAAAACTACAGATATACAATAAGTACAAAGGCTGTAGGTTTAGAACTTAATAATACTAATCTATCAGCTGAAATAAGCAGACTTGCTATAGTGATAAACGGCAGTGAAACTCAAGTTTCAAGACAAAATTCTGATTATGTATTTATAGGCGGAAAATTGGACAATGTTGAAGCAATATTTAACATAGACGTACTTGATGAACTTGGCGACAGCGGTTTAAGAGGAACTATGGTACTTGACTGGGCAAATGCAAGAAAATAGGTTTTAGAAAATTAAAACTGAGAGTTCTTAATCTCAATATCAAAAAAAGGTACACTAAGAAAGTGTACCTTTTTTGATATTAATATTTAACTTTACTGATAGTGGATTTTATGTTACACTCAAAGTGGCTCACCTTTAAGATTCCCTCTTTTGATATATAACAGTTTCCGATTTAATCTTAAATCGAATGTCTGTATAAGGTGAGCTGTTTTTATGGAATTTAGATTTTTTTTATTTAATGACTACTACACTATTATCTATTTAATCTATGGATAATTGTCATTAGATTGTTTTAAAAAATAGTATAGGATTTATAAATTACTATAAATGCACTAAAAATATTTTATTCATTATTTTATTAGATTTTAGTATGAATTGATTTTTCATTATTATATCTAAAAAACTAAAATCCTGTATCCAATAGCCTATAGAGTTTTTCAAAGTAGCTATTATTAAGCTTGGCATTTGACATCTCTTCTTTTAGTACGTTTGGATAGTCGGTTATTATTGCAGATATGCCCTTATGAATGTACTTGTCCATTAGGTTAATATCGTTTATAGTCCAGACGAATACTTCCTTATTGTCATTTTTTGCTTGAAAATTGAGTACATCATTGTAGGAGAAGTTTTCTATTGCGAAAAAGTCCACATTTGTCTGTGGAAATATTCCAAACTGCATTGGAATAACATATCCTGTTTCTATTTGAGAGTCCTTTTCTTCCAATTCTTCCATAACATTCAAATCAAGAGACATTACCTTATAGCTTTTTTCTACGTCCAATCTTTTCATTTCATCTATGAAAATATCCACATAGTTGGCAGGCTCTCCCCCATGCGGTTTTAACTCTACAAGGAGTTTTATATTAAGCTGCTTTGCTTTTTTTACAAACTCTTCAAAAGAGACTATCCTGCTTTTAAATTTGCCCTGTTTTATAGTTAGACCTGCAACTTCATCAAAATTCATATCCTGTACTTTTTTATTAACTCCTGCAAGTCTTTTAAGATTAAAATCGTGCATTACAACAAATTTGTTATCCTTGGTGAGCAAGATATCCACTTCTACATAATCAGCACCTGCCGTTGATGCAGCCTCCAAGGCTTCGATAGAGTTTTCCACAGCATTTTGTGTATAGCCCCTGTGAGCTATTACCAGTATTTTTTCATTGAGTGGCTCAGAGAACATCTGATAGCCTTCATGCCCCAAGACTATAATCAGTGTAAAACTCAAGATAGTAGCAAAGACCTTACGCTTTTCAAGCTTATCATCTCGAGAATATTTTATATCAGGTGAAAAGTCATCCTGTTGCATCAAAACCTTAACTATTACAGAAATCATAGTTACCTTAGTAATAGCTACAAAGAAGAAGATGATAATTCGCATTAAGGTATAAAAAATCGTGTTGTAAAGTGGAATATTTCCGCTCACGTCAATCATATCAAAGATGAAAGCCAACAAACTGATGCTTATTGAACTTATAATCAGAATTATAAGCTGTAAGGTTCCAAGTAGGGCTAAAAATTTTATCTTTCCTTTTTTTGTCATATCAAAACTTTTCTTCATATTTACTGAAAAAGAGTCATTGTTTATTACAGTAAGAGGTATAGAAAAAATCAATCTTAAGTTCGCATAGGCACATATAAGAGCTAAGATGACTAAGGAGCACTTTCCTATATTAGTCTTTGATATTTCTCCGGTTATAAAGGCGGGTATTGTGAGCTTTTCAGAAAAAATTGAGCTTAAGCCTAAATTTGACACGGGTATCATCAGGATGAAATATATGATGAAGAAAAAAAGCTGTCTTATCCGAAGTTTCTTCCATTTCATAAAGGCTGTTCTTATATTTTTCGACCATGAGAAAGATCCGTCATTATACGAAAAGTAGACCATCAGAGTAAGGGCTGAAAATTCAATAAAGGTAAGGACACTAATAAGTAAAAACAGTATGATAAGTAAGGCTATGCTAAGCGGATTGTCAAATAGCTCAAAAAAATTATCTATATTGAGATTTTCAAGTCCGCAGCTTATAAGTATGAGCTGAAAAACAAATCTTATAAGGAAACTTCCGATAGATGACAGTATGAGTTGTAAAAAGACCGCCTTTATATAGAAGCTGAATTTATTGTCATATATGTTTTTTCGCACATCCTTACGCATTTGTTTGATGTTGATATTCATATTTCTCCTTTAGTTCAGACCATGGACATATATAAGTTTATAGTCAAAATAAATTTAGAGTAGTTCAAAAGCAATATATAATTTGCTATAATTGTGAGATAAAATTATACAAGACATTTAAATAATAGTCTATCAGCTTTTATAAATGGATAAGAGTTTAAATGTCTTACCTTATATTTAATCCAAGTATATAAATCTTAGTTATTTTAATCATAATAAAAAAACTACTATAATATTATAATAAAATAAAGTTATAAAAAAAGTCTTACATTTTACAAAAAAGTTTTAAAAAAATTAAATAATTTTTTAAAAATTTTTAAAAAGCTATTGTAAAATTAAAAAAATATAATATAATACTCCAATATGTTTTGTGAATTTATGAAACATATCAGCGATGATACAAAAGGTTGCCCGATATCGAGGGAATTTTTGTGGAGCGAGTAAACATCTTGAATGTTGCGACAAATCTGTTTAATTTAAGTTTATAGTAGCGTGATTTTCTGTGGGGTAATTTACTAAACACACGGATGCGTTGTTATGAAATTTGTTGTAATTCAGAAGGTGTGTAATTCTGAATTTTTTTAATGGAAAAAGACAAAACACACGGATGGGTTGTACAGGAAAAACTCAGATAAAGTTGTTGAAATATCAGCAAATTTATTAAACAGTGGTCGTACAAAAAAAGTACGATAGGAGGTTAATTGTAAATGTCAAACAAGCAAAAAATAAGAATCAAATTAAAATCTTATGACCATTCAATACTTGATATGGCGGCTCAAAAAATAGTAGATATAGCGAAGTCTTCTGGTGCTACAGTAAGCGGACCTGTACCTCTACCAACTAAAAAAGAAATTATAACAATAATAAGAGCTACTCACAAGTATAAGGACTCAAGAGAACAATTTGAAGTGAGAACTCACAAAAGACTTATTGATATTTTAGAACCAAGTGCCAAAACGGTAGATTCACTAATCAGACTTGATTTACCGGCAGGCATTGAAATTGAAATCAAAAAATAATTAAAATAGCGAAGGTATACGCCTTGTCTTAGGATGATTGTATTACAATCCGCTGTAAGAACATGGAGGAAAATTAATGAAAGCAATAATGGGAAAGAAATTGGGGATGACTCAAATCTTCGCTGAAGACGGAAGATTGATACCTGTAACTGTAATAGAAGCAGGGCCAATGGTAGTTACTCAAATCAAAACTAAAGAAAATGACGGTTACGAAGCTGTTCAATGTGCTTATGGTGAAATAAAAGAAAAGAACGTGAACAAGCCGTTGAAAGGACATTTCAAAAAAGCGGGAGTTGGATCAAAAAGACATCTTAGAGAATTTAAGGTAGCCAACATAGCTGACTATCAACTTGCAGGAGAAATAAACGTGGATGTATTTGCTGTAGGTGACAAGGTTGATGCTGTTGCAACATCTAAGGGTAAGGGATTCCAAGGACCGATAAAAAGACATGGCCAATCAAGAGGACCTGAAACTCACGGTTCACATTATCACAGAGGACCCGGATCAATGGGTATGTGTTCAGATCCGTCAAGAGTATTCAAAGGCAAAAAACTTGCTGGACACATGGGATTTGAAAGAACTACTATAAAGAATCTTGAAGTCGTTTTAGTTGATAAAGATAAAAATTTAGTTCTTGTAAAAGGCTCAGTTCCCGGACCGAAAAAGGGACTTGTAATTTTAAAAGAAGCGCATAAATAAGACTTAAGTGAAAGGGGGACTAAATAATGCCAAAAATAGACGTACTTGATATAAATGGAAAAGTAGTTGAGCAAATGGAAATATCTGAAGCTCTTTTTGCAGCTAAGGTAAATGAACATTGCGTATACGAAGCTGTAAAAAATCACCTTGCAAACAAAAGACAAGGAACACAATGCACTAAGACAAGAGCAGAAGTTAGAGGTGGCGGAAGAAAGCCATGGAGACAAAAAGGTACTGGTAGAGCAAGACAAGGTAGTACAAGATCGCCACAATGGATAGGCGGTGGAGTAGTATTTGCACCAAAGCCAAGAGATTACAGCTACAAGATAAATAAGAAGATAAAAAGAATTGCTCTTAAGAGCGTGCTTACTGACAAGGTACAAAACAATAAGTTGGTTGTTTTGAACGAGCTTGTAATAAGCGATGCAAAGACTAAGGCTTTTGCACAAGTTATGAAGAATCTTCAATTATCAGGAGTTAAGACTCTTTTTGTAACAAAGGAAAATGACCCTGAAGTTGTAAGATCAGGAAGAAATATCAAAGGTGTGGACATAACATTCGCCAACCTTATAAACACTTATGACATCATAAATCATGAAGTTTTAGTTATGACTAAAGATGCCGTTATTAAAGCTCAGGAGGTGTTCGCATAATGATATCATACGATATAATCAAAAGACCGGTAATATCAGAAAGAAGTATGGAGCAATCAGCTGAGAAGAAATACACTTTTATAGTAGATAAAAAAGCTAACAAGACTCAAATCAAAAAAGCTGTAGAAGAAATATTTGAAGTAAAAGTTGATAAAGTAAGTACTATGAATTACGACGGTAGAAAAAAGAGAGTAGGTAAGTACGTAGGAACTACAGCGTCATTTAAAAAAGCTATAGTTAAACTTAGTGCTGACAGCAAAGAAATCGAGATATTTGGAGCATAGTTAAAGGAGTGATAGTAAATGGCTATAAAGAAATTTAAACCGACTACTCCGTCAAGAAGACATATGACAGTGATAAAATCGGAGGAAATAACAAAGTTTTCTCCTGAGAAGTCTCTTTTGACATCTCTTAAGAAGAATGCCGGAAGAAACTCACAAGGTAAGATCACTGTAAGACATAAAGGTGGCGGAGAAAAGAGAAAATATAGAATAATAGATTTCAAGAGAGATAAAGATGGTATACCGGCAAAGGTTGCAGGTATAGAGTACGATCCAAATAGAACAGCAAATATAGCTTTGCTAAACTATAAGGATGGAGAAAAGAGATACATCCTTGCTCCTTTGGGACTAAAAGTTGGAGATGTAATAGTTTCAGGTGAAGGTTCAGATATCAAAGTAGGTAACTGCTTGAAGATGAAAGATATGCCTGTAGGTACAGTAATCCACAACATAGAGCTTAAAAAAGGCAAGGGCGGACAGCTTGTAAGAAGTGCCGGAATATCTGCACAACTTATGGCAAAAGAAGGAAAGAACGTACTTTTGAGATTACCTTCAGGTGAAATGAGATATGTAAACGCTGAATGTAAGGCAACTATAGGCCAAGTAGGAAACGTAGACCACTCAAATGTTACTATAGGTAAGGCCGGTAGAAAAAGACATATGGGCATCAGACCTACAGTAAGAGGATCTGTAATGAACCCTAACGATCACCCTCACGGTGGTGGTGAAGGTAGATCTCCTATAGGTAGACCGTCACCGGTAACACCATGGGGTAAACCTGCACTTGGATATAAGACAAGAAATAAGAAGAAACAATCAAATAAAATGATAGTAACAAGAAGAAAATAGCCTAAACTTTGGAGGTAAAAAATGAGTAGATCATCAAAAAAAGGTGCTTTCGTTCATGAAGGATTGTACAAAAAAATCCTAAAAATGAATGAAAAGGACGACAAGCAAGTAATAAAAGTTTGGTCAAGATCTTCTACCATATATCCTGAATTCATAGGTCACACACTTGCTATACACGATGGAAGAAAGCATGTGCCTATATATATAACAGAAGACATGGTAGGACACAAACTTGGCGAGTTCGTTCCGACAAGAACTTTTAAAGGACATAAAGATGATGACAGATCATCTAAAACGAAATAGATAAATCCTAAGAAAACAGATGGAAAAGGAGGATAAAATGGAGCAAAGAGAAGTAAGAGCTATAGCTAAATATGTAAGAACATCTCCAAGAAAAGCCGGAAAAATATGCGACTTGGTAAGAGGCAAGAGCGTAGAAGAAGCAGTGGCGATATTGAAATTCCTACCCAACAACGGAGCGGAGATAATAGCTAAAGTAGTAAATTCTGCAGCAGCCAATGCGGAAAACAACTTTAATATGGAAAGAAAGAAGCTTTATATAACTAAGATTTGGGCAAATCAAGGACCTACTCTTAAGAGATTTATGCCAAGAGCACAAGGTAGAGCTACTGCAATAAGAAAAAGAACAAGTCATATAGAAGTTATAGTAAAAGAACAAAATTAATGACGGGAGGGAAATAAATGGGTCAAAAGGTAAGCCCACACGGACTAAGAGTCGGAATAAATAAGAATTGGGACTCAAGATGGTTCGCCGGTAAAGATAAGATAGCTGAATATATAAAAGAAGACCACAAGGTAAGAGTATTCTTGAAAAAAGAATTAGCTCAAGCTGATTTGTCAAAGGTTGAAATAGAAAGAGTTGGAGACAAGCTTAAACTAAACATATTTACTGCTAAGCCTGGTATGGTAATAGGTAAAGGTGGACAAGGAATAGAAGAGCTTAAGTCATCTGTTGAAAAGCTTACAGGAAGAAATGTTTATGTAAACATAGAAGAAGTTAAAAATCCTGATGCGGATGCAATGCTTGTAGCTGCAAAGATAGCTCAGTCTTTGGAAAGACGTATCGCATTTAGAAGAGCGATGAAACAAGCTATGTCAAGAACTATGAAGACAAGAGGAGTAAAGGGTATAAAGGTTGCTACTTCTGGTAGACTTGGTGGAGCAGAAATGGCAAGAACTGAAGGATATGCTGAAGGTGTAGTACCTCTACACACTCTAAGAGCCGACATAGATTACGGTTTTGCTGAGGCTGATACAACTTACGGCAAACTTGGCGTAAAGGTATGGATATGCAAAGGCGAAATACTAAGGGACAGAAATGGCGAAAAAAGAGATCTTGACTCACTTATGGGAGTAAAAGACGACAAGAGAAAAAAGAAAAGACACAATAACAACAATGGTGAGTTCAATCCTAACAAGAAAAGATATAACAATGATAAGAAACAAGGAAACAGACCGCCAAGAAAGACTGAAGCAAAAAACTAATTGACGCTGAAAGGAGGACGCATAAATGTTAATGCCAAAAAGAGTGAAACGTCGTAGAGTTCACAGAGGAAAAATGACAGGTAATGCCAACAAAGGCAATACTATAACATATGGTGAATATGGTCTTCAAGCGCTTGAGCCTGCTTGGATAACATCAAATCAAATAGAAGCTGCCCGTATCGCAATCAACCGTTCCGTAAAAAGAGGTGGTAAGGTATGGATAAAGATATTCCCACACAAACCGGTAACACAAAAACCTGCTGAAACAAGAATGGGTGCCGGTAAGGGTTCACCTGAATATTGGGTAGCAGTAGTAAAACCGGGAAGAATAATGTTTGAAATGAGCGGAGTAAGTGAAGAAAAGGCAAGAGAAGCCATGAGACTTGCAATGCACAAACTTCCTATAAAATGTAAATTTGTAAAGAAAGAACAAGAAGGCGGTGAAGTTGTTGAAGGCTAATGAATTAAGAGAAATGAATATAGCGGAATTGAACGAAAAACTGCTAAGCCAAAAGAAAGAGCTTTTTAACCTGCGTTTTCAATTAGCAACAGGACAGCTTGAAAACCCGTTACAAATAAGAAATGTTAAGAGAGACATTGCAAGAATAAATACAATAATAACAGAAAAGACTCAGGCTTAGTAAAAAGGAGAATTAATCTATGCAAAAGAATAGAAAATATGAAATAGGTTATGTCACATCTGATAAGATGGACAAAACAGTAGTAGTTTCGATAGTGGAATTAGTTCGCCATCCTTTATACTCAAAAGCTGTTAAAAGAACAAAAAAATACAAAGCGCATGACGAAAACAATGCTTGCAAGATTGGCGACAGAGTAAGGATAGGGGAAACAAGACCGTTATCAAAAGACAAAAGATGGGAAGTAATACAAATAATAGAAAAAGCTGCCCAATAATAATAGGAGGGTAATAGATGATTCAGCAAGAAACAAGACTAAAAGTGGCTGATAACTCTGGAGCTAAAGAGCTACTTTGCATCAGAGTATTAGGCGGTTCTAATAGAAAAATAGCTGGAATAGGCGATATAATAGTTTGTTCTGTCAAATCCGCAACACCCGGCGGCGTTGTAAAGAAGGGTAAGGTAGTTAAAGCTGTTGTAGTAAGAACAAAATCAGCCCTTAAGAGAAAAGACGGAAGTTATGTACAGTTTGATGAAAATGCTGCTGTAATAATCAAAGATGATAAAACACCTACAGGAACGAGAATATTCGGACCGGTAGCAAGAGAGCTTAGAGACAAACAATTCATGAAGATAATCTCACTTGCTCCGGAAGTTTTATAATAGGAGGTGCAAAAGTGCGTATAAAAAGTGGAGATACGGTAATAGTAATAGCCGGTAAAGACAAAGGAAAAAAAGGCAAGGTGCTTGAAGCATATCCTAAGAAAGACAGGGTACTCGTTGAAGGTATAAACATAGCTACAAAGAGTGAAAAACCAAGCAAAACTAATCCTCAAGGCGGAATAGTTAAAAAAGAAATGCCTATACATGTATCAAACGTAATGTACTATGATTCAAAATCAGGTAAGGGTACAAGAATAGGATATGAATTAAAAGACGGAAAAAAAGTAAGAGTAGCTAAGAAATCTGGCGAACAAATATAGGAAAGGAGGGAATTAAATATGGCACAAACAAGACTATTTGAAAAATATAAAAGCGAAGTTATAAAAGGGCTAATGGATAAATTCGGATACAAAAACATAATGGAAGTACCGAAACTTGAAAAAGTTGTAATAAACATGGGTGTCGGTGAAGCTAAAGACAACTCTAAATTGCTTGACTCAGCAGTTTCAGAACTTGAAGCTATAACAGGACAAAAACCTATAGTTACCAAATCTAAAAAATCCGTAGCCAACTTCAAAATAAGAGAAGGAATGCCAATAGGTACGAAAGTAACTCTAAGAGGAGACAAAATGTACTATTTTGTTGACAAACTCTTCAATATATCACTACCAAGAGTTAGGGACTTTAAAGGAGTAAACAAAAACTCATTTGACGGAAGAGGAAACTACGCTCTTGGAATAAAAGAGCAACTTATATTCCCTGAAATAGAATTCGATAAGGTAGACAAGACAAGAGGTATGGATATAATATTTGTAACGACTGCCAAGACAGACGAAGAAGCCAGAGAACTTCTAAGCTTGATGGGTATGCCTTTTGCAAAATAATTTAAGGAGGACAAAAGCGTGGCAAGAAAAGCTATGGTCATAAAACAACAAAGACCGCAAAAGTATAAAACACGTGAATATACAAGATGCTCTATATGCGGAAGACCGCATGCAGTGCTTAAAAAATATGGAATATGCCGTATATGCTTCAGAAACTTGGCATACAAAGGTGAGATACCGGGTGTAAAAAAGGCATCTTGGTAAAAACATACTGTAAAGGAGGTAAAATAATTAATGGCAATGACAGATCCAATAGCAGATATGCTAACAAGAATAAGAAATGCTAACAGCGTGAAGCACGAAACGGTACAAATACCGTCATCAAATATGAAAAAAGAAATAGCAAGGATACTCCTTGAAGAAGGCTATATCACAGCTTATGACGTGACTGAAGACGGAAAACAGGGAATGCTTGAAATAAAATTGAAATATGCTCAAAACGGACAAAGAGTTATAACAGGACTTAAGAAGATATCTAAACCGGGAATGAGAGTATATGCTGATAAGACAAGAGTGCCAAGAGTATACAACGGTATAGGAATATCTATAATATCGACATCAAAGGGTGTCCTAACAGATAGACAGGCAAGAGAAAACGGCGTGGGCGGAGAAGTAATCTGCTACGTTTGGTAAAATGAGGAGGTGAACTAATGTCAAGAATAGGTAATAAGGAAATACTAATACCTGCAGGTGTAACTGTAACTGTTGACGAGTCAAATCTCGTAAGCGTAAAGGGACCAAAGGGAACACTTAGCGAACAAATATCAAAAGATATGGTAATAGAGCAATCTGAAGGAAAGATACTTGTAAAAAGACCTTCAGACCAAAAGCAACATAAATCATTACACGGACTTTCAAGAACACTTATCAATAACATGATAACAGGTGTAACAGAAGGATACAGCAAGAAATTGGAAATAGTAGGTGTAGGTTACAGAGCTGCAAAACAAGGCAAGAAACTCACACTTAGCTTAGGATTTTCACATCCTGTTGAAATGCAAGACCCTGAAGGCATAGAAGTTGAAGTACCAACACAAACTGAAATAATAGTAAAAGGTATCAACAAGCAACAAGTAGGAAACTACGCTGCAAAGATAAGAGACTGGAGAAAACCTGAACCATACAAGGGCAAGGGTGTTAAGTATGCCGGAGAACATATAAGAAGAAAAGAAGGAAAAACAGGTAAAAAATAAAAAGGGGTGAAAATCAGTGTTTAACAAAGTCAACAAAAACGAAAACAGATTGGCAAGACATAAAAGAGTTCGTAAGAAAATATCAGGAACAGCTGAAAGACCAAGACTAAGCGTGTATAAGAGTGCAAAAAACATATATGCACAACTTATCGATGATATAAATAGAACTACATTGGTTGCAGCATCTACTATAGACAAGGAAATAGACCTTGGAGGAGCTTATGGCGGAAACAAGGATGCAGCTAAAAAAGTAGGCGAATTGATAGCTAAAAAAGCCGTAGCAAAAGGTATAAGCGAAGTAGTATTTGACAGAGGCGGATATCTTTACCACGGAAGAGTAAGAGAATTAGCTGAAGCTGCCAGAGAAGCAGGACTAAAATTCTAAGAAAAAGGAGGCGAAACAATGCTAAATAAGAAAATAGACGCATCAAGACTTGAGATGGAAGAAAGAGTAGTAGAAATCAGAAGAGTAACTAAAGTTGTTAAAGGCGGTAGAAACTTCAGATTTGCAGCTCTTGTAGTAGTCGGAGATAAAGACGGTCATGTAGGTTTCGGTACCGGAAAAGCAATGGAAGTGCCAGATGCGATAAAAAAAGCCGTAGAAGCGGCAAAGAAAAATTTGATAACAGTACCAATGGTTGGAACTACAGTGCCTCACAGAATACAAGGAAAATTCGGTTCAGGTGAAGTGCTTATAATGCCGGCAAAAGAAGGTACAGGAGTTATAGCAGGTGGAGCGGCTCGTGCCATACTTGAACTTGCAGGATACAAAGATGTAAGATCCAAATCTTTGGGTTCTAAGAATGCGAGAAATGTTGTCAATGCGACAATACAAGGATTGTCATCACTAAGAAGAATAGAAGATGTCGCAGCGCTTCGTGGCAAAAAAGTAGAAGAACTTTTAGGATAGGAGGCAAAATAAGTGGCAAGTTTAAAAGTAACATTGGCAAGAAGTGTCATAGGAACAAATCCTAAACAAAGAGCTACAGTAAAAGCTATGGGCTTAGGAAAAAGAGAAAGCTTCGTAATAAAAGAAGATACACCTCAACTAAGAGGAATGATAGAAAAAGTAAAACATCTTGTAAAAGTGGAAGAAGTATAACAGGAGGTGAATTAAATGGAACTAAACAACCTGAAACCGAATAAGGGTGCCGTAAAAAAGAGAAAAAGAGTAGGTAGAGGTACAGCATCTGGATACGGTAAGACTGCAGGACGTGGACAAGACGGACAACATTCAAGATCAGGAGTTGGAATCAGAATAGGTTTTGAAGGTGGACAAATGCCACTTTACAGAAGACTTCCAAAAAGAGGTTTCAACAACTATGATTTCGAAAAGAGATACACTATTATAAATCTTGACAGATTATCTGTATTTGAAGACGGAGCTGAAGTAACAGCGGAAATACTCAAGGATGCTGGAATAATCAAGAAAATAGAAAAAGACGGACTTAAGATACTTGGCGATGGTGAGATAACAAAGAAAATCACTGTAAAAGCTGACAAGTTTACTAAGTCAGCCTTAGAAAAAATTGAAGCAGCCGGAGGAAAGGCTGAGGTGATTTAATGTTTACAGCCGTAAAAAATGCGTTTAAAATACCGGATTTGAAAAAAAAGCTTGTATATACGATATTGATGCTTGCGGTATTTCGTGTTGGCTCGGCAGTACCTGTACCCGGAATTAATGTAGAAGTTATAAAAAGTATGTTGCAACAATACAGTTCTTTTTCTTCGTTTTATGACTTGGTATCGGGTGGAGCGCTCAACAACTTCACCATATTTGCACTGGGTGTCGGACCATACGTAACATCATCAATCATCATACAGCTCTTAGCTGTAGCAATACCTTCACTTGAAGATATGCAAAAATCAGGAGAAGAAGGTAGAAAAAAGATAATGCAACTTACAAGATATGTGACTGTAGGCTTGGCATTACTACAATCTACTGCACTGGCAATAGGATTTTTCAATTCGGCACTTATTTCTCACTCAAGGTTAAATGAGTTATCGGTAGTGCTAACACTTACTGCAGGATCAGCATTTTTGATGTGGCTTGGTGAACAGATTACCGAAAAAGGAATAGGAAACGGAATTTCAATACTAATCTTCGCAGGTATAGTATCAAGAATACCTGGTGGAGCTATCAAATCATACGAAATGCTAAGAACAGGACAACTTAACATCATTGAGTTCATAGTATTTTTAGCAGTATCACTTGCTATCATAGCCGGAGTTATAATGGTGCTTGAAGCTACGAGAAAAGTACCTGTACAACACGCTAAAAGAGTGGTAGGAAGAAAGACATACGGCGGACAGACAACACATATACCTATAAAGATAAATCAAGCCGGAGTTATACCGGTAATCTTCGCCTCATCATTTTTGATGATGCCAAATCTATTAGGAATGTTCATAAAAAATCCCGGCTATACAGAATTTGTAAACAAATACTTCAATACACAGGGAACACCCGGCTTGTATGTATATGCAGGACTTGAATTTTTACTTGTGCTTGGCTTCACGTATTTCTATGTAGCAATAATATTTAAACCGGATGAAATTGCTGATAACCTTAAAAATTCAGGCGGTTTCATACCTGGAATAAGACCTGGATATGCCACTGCTGAGTATCTTGATACAATATCAAACAGACTTACACTTGCAGGTGGAGTATTCTTGGCATTAATAAGTGCGGTACCGCTACTTATAATAGGATTTACAAGTATACCGTTCAGATTTGGGGGTACATCACTACTGATTGTTGTAGGGGTTGCCTTGGATACACTTAAACAAATCGAAGCACAGATGGTAATGAGACATTATCAAGGATTCTTAAGCTAATTATATATTAGTAAAAATATAAAAAGGTCAAACAGGTGATTAATATGAAATTAATAATATTAGGACCACCGGGGGCGGGCAAAGGAACACAGGCAGCTTTTATAGCGAAGAAATATCAAATACCTCATATCTCAACAGGAGATATTTTCAGAGCCAATATAAAAGGAAACACTCCTCTTGGCAAAAAAGCACAGGAATATATGAATAAGGGTGAACTGGTACCTGATGAATTGACTTGCGACTTGGTATTCGACAGAATAGCGCAGGATGATGCAAAGGGAGGATTTTTGCTTGACGGATTCCCAAGAAATATATTCCAAGCTGAAAAACTTGACGAGGTACTTGAAAAAAATAATTTAAAAATTGACTGCGTCATCAATATAGCAGTACAAGATGAGGTGCTCATTGAAAGAGCAGTAGGCAGAAGAATATGCAAAGACTGCGGAGCAACTTATCACATAGCGTTTAACAAGACTAAATCTGAAGGCGTATGCGATTCTTGTGGCGGAGCTTTGTACCAAAGAGATGACGATAAAGAAGAAACAATAGTAAACAGAATAAAAGTTTATAATGAAAACACAAAACCGTTGATAGATTACTATACTAAGCAAGGTAATATAGCAAATATAGACGGACAAAAAGACATTAACTTGGTTTTCGAAGATATAATTAAAGCGGTTGAAGGCGATAAATAATGATAACAATAAAATCCAAATCCCAAATACAAAAACTGAAAGATGCAGGTAAAATCGTAGCTGAAACTCACCAGCTACTTAAAGAGGCGATAAGAGAAGGTATATCGACATACGATCTGGATCAGATGGCAGAAAAGTATATCAGAAAATGCAATGCCATACCGTCTTTTAAAGGCTATGGAGGATTTAAGGGCAGTATATGTGCTTCTATCAACTCAGTAGTGGTACATGGGATACCTTCAAAACACACAATTTTGAAAAATGGAGACATAATAAGCATCGACATAGGCGCTTTGTACAACGGTTATCACGGTGACAGTGCTAAGACACACGGTGTAGGCGATATATCTGAAAAAGACAAGGAATTAATTGCAGTTACAAGGCAGAGTTTTTATGAAGGCTTTAAAAAAGCCGTCGTAGGCAACAGACTTTCAGACATATCAAATGCGGTGCAAACTTATGCGGAAAGCTTCGGATTTTCTGTAATAAGAGACTATGTGGGGCATGGAGTTGGAGAAAATCTCCACGAAGATCCACAGGTGCCAAACTACGGCAAGCCCGGAAGAGGTCCAAGACTTCAAGAAGGTATGGTACTTGCCATAGAGCCGATGATTGCGACAGGGACATACAAGGTCAAAGTCTTATCTGACGGTTGGACTGCCGTAACACTTGACGATAAAAACGCAGCACATTATGAACACACAATTGCCATAACAGCCGGAGAGCCGGAATTGCTGACTATTTTATAAAGGTAAAAAGATGATTTTGGAAAAAGGACAACTGGTAAGAAGTATCGCAGGTCATGACAAAGGCGAGTATTTTTTGGTATATCAGATAATAGATGACAATTTTGTGTTGATAGTAAACGGAAAGACAAGGAAACTTGAAAAACCTAAGCTTAAAAAAATAAAACATCTATCCAAGATGAATAAAAAATCTGACGTGATTGATTCATTGGACAAAAACGACTTGCAAAGTCAAAACAAAAAGATAAGAAATGTGATATTTGAGCTATTGGAAGTAAAATAGGAGGAAAAATGGCTAAAAGTGATGTAATAGAGATGGAAGGCACGGTAACCGACGCATTACCAAATGCAACTTTTAAAGTGAAATTAGAAAATGATTTTGAGATAACGGCACATATTTCAGGTAAACTAAGGATGAATTTCATCAGGATATTACCCGGAGATAAAGTTACTGTTGAGTTGTCTCCGTATGATCTTACAAAAGGTAGAATAATCTGGAGAAAGAAATAGCAGTAAGTTAAGGAGGAAAAAAATGAAAGTAAGACCATCAGTAAAACCGATGTGCGAAAAATGCAAAGTAATCAAGAGAAAAGGGAAAGTAATGATTATTTGTGAAAACCCTAAACATAAGCAAACACAAGGTTAATAAGGAGGGAAAATATGGCTCGTATTGCGGGGGTAGACTTACCAAGAGACAAGAGAGTAATAATAGGTCTAACATATATATTCGGAATAGGCAAACAAACATCAGCTAAAATACTTGCAACTACAGGTATAGATGAAAGCATAAGAATAAAAGACCTATCTGAAGAACAGGTAAACTTGCTCAGAAAAGAAATCGACAACAACTACACTGTTGAAGGTGACTTGAAGAGAGAAATATCACTTAATATCAAGAGATTAAGAGATATAAGATGCTACAGAGGTCTAAGACATATGAAAGGTCTTCCTGTAAGAGGACAAAAGACTAAGACAAATGCAAGAACAAGAAAAGGACCTAAGAGAATAGTAGGACGTAAGAAAAAATAATAAATAAAGGAGGTATGACAAAAATATGGCTAAACAAGCAAAGAAGAAAGTGACAAGAGTAAGAAGAAAAGAACGTAAGAATATTGAAAAAGGACATGCACATATCCAATCAACATTCAACAATACAATAGTTACTCTATCAGACGTACAAGGTAATGCAATATCTTGGGCAAGTGCCGGACAGTTGGGATTTAAGGGTTCAAGAAAATCAACTCCGTTTGCAGCTCAAATGGCAGCAGAAACAGCTACAAAAGCAGCAATAGAACACGGACTTAAATCTGTAGACGTATTTGTAAAAGGACCGGGAGCCGGAAGAGAAGCGGCTATACGTGCACTTCAAGCTGCAGGTCTTGAAGTAACAATGATAAAAGACGTTACACCTATACCTCACAACGGTTGCAGACCGCCAAAAAGAAGAAGAGTGTAATTTGTGTTCCCTCAGTAAACTAAAAAAACCGTTAAGGAGGGTATAATGTTAGAAATAGAAAAACCGCAAGTACAGGTGTTGGCACTTGAAGAAGATTACGGCAAATTTGCTCTTGAGCCTTTGGAGAGAGGATTTGCCACAACAGTGGGCAACTCACTAAGAAGAGTACTATTGTCATCTCTTCCGGGAGTAGCGGTAACAGCTATAAAGATAGACAAGGTCATGCATGAATTTAGCACTGTAAAAGGTGTAAAGGAAGATGTGACTGAGCTTATGCTAACACTCAAAGAGTTGTCTATGAATATGGATTCCAACGGTGAAGCAATATTAAGAATAGACGCACAAGGTGAATGTGAGATAACTGCAGGAGATATAATATGTCCGGCAGGAGTAGAAATGGTAAATAAAGATTTACACATAGCCACATTGTCTGAAGATGCCGATTTGAAAATGGAGATATACATCAACAAGGGAAGAGGCTATGTATCATCAGATACTAATAAGCAAAAAGGTCTTCCTATAGGCGTTATACCTATGGACTCCATCTACACACCGGTGAAAAAAGTCAACTTCACTATAGAAGAAGTCAATGTATCTGAAGACGAGCAATATGAAAGATTAGTTCTTGATATATGGACAAAAAAGACTGTAAATCCTAAGGACGCACTTTCAATAGCTGCAAAGATATTCACTGAGCACTTGAGTCTGTTTATAGACTTGACCGACAGTGTCAACGCTATGGAAATAATGGTGGAAAAAGAACAGGACGAAAAAGAAAAAGTCCTTGAAATGACAATAGAGGAATTAGACTTGTCAGTAAGATCATACAACTGTCTAAAACGTGCTTCTATCAATACGGTACAAGAGCTTACGTCAAAGACTGAAGATGAAATGATGAAAGTAAGAAACTTGGGTAAAAAATCACTCGAAGAAGTAATCCACAAGCTACATGAGCTGGGATTTACACTAAAACCAAGTTACGAATAAAATATAAGAACTTAAAGGAGGGCGGCTAATGGCTTATTACAGAAAGTTAGGAAGAAAAACTTCACACAGAAATCTGATGCTTAGAAACCTTACAACAGATGTACTAAGATACGGTAAAATAACTACTACAGTTACAAGAGCCAAAGAAACTAGAAGAATGGTCGAAAAGATGATAACTCTTGGTAAAAGAGGCGACCTAAGTGCAAGAAGAGCAGCACTTGCTTATATAACAGACGAAGAAGTGGTAAAAAATCTGTTCTCAGAAATAGCACCAAAATACGCTGAAAGAAACGGCGGATATACAAGAATAACAAAGCTTGGAGAAAGACGTGGAGATAGCGCACCTATGTCAATCCTTGAGCTGATATAATTTTTTAAATATTTAAAAAAGACAAAAAGACTGCGAGATGCACGCAGTTTTTTTGTGCCCAAAAATCAAATGATTTTTATTTATAACTGAAATATTCACTTTTATACATTCCTAATCTAATAATCTTATTAAAATTATAGATGCAGTTAGTTTGAATAATAAGTTTAAATAATCATATATTAAAGTATTGCCATTAGAAACAAAGTAGAGAATTTAAACAACAAAAGAAAGAGATTAACAATTTATACATAAAAAAATTAAATATCATAATATTATCAAAAGCATATTGCATTTGATAAAAACTATTGACTTAAGATAAAAAATATGATAATATACCGATAGTATATACTACTGGTATATTTATAAAAATAAATTAGAGGAAGAGCAATGAATATAACGCAAACACAGATGAAGATATTGGAAGTAGGGAAGAGAGAGTTTTTAAAATATGGATTTAAAGATGCATCTCTTCAAAAGATTGTAAGTGAAGCAGGATTTACCAAGGGAGCATTTTATGGATATTATCCGGATAAGGCTTCACTTTTTGAAGCACTGGTCTCAGATACAGCAGATAACTTAGTCAAGATGCTAAGAGAGGCACAAGATACATTTTTTGACTTAGTTCCTGAAAATAAGACCTCAATCACAAAAGAACTGTCAACACAATATTTGAGACAGTTTGTCAACTACATATATGACAATTTTGACGAATTTAAACTTATAGTCTGTTGTGCGCAAGGGACTAAATATTCAAATTTTATACATGAGTTGGTAGAGCTTGACGTGGAACGCTCAGAAAAATATTTTGAACTCTTAAGAGAAAGGGGTAAGATAAAAGGACAGGTCAGTCATGAACTTCACCACATGATTACAAGCGCTTACTTTACAGCTGTCTTTGAAACTGTAGTACATGATATGACAAGGGACAAGGCTATGAAGTATATAGAAGAGCTTGCAAAATTTTTTAACTCCGGTTGGGACGGTATATCAGAATTTATTTAAAAGCAGGTGAAAAATATGAAATATAAGGATTTTTTTACTGGAAAGCTAAAGGATGAGATTTTAGAACATATTGATGAAAATCATAGACTTAAGATGGATAGTTTAATCCAAAGACTAAATGAAGATACGTCGTGGACTAAAACTCAAAAGAAAAGGCAGATAAGCAGTATTTTACCTAATATTGCCCTGTATCAGCTTCTTATAGAAAATAATATATCAAAGACAGAGGCAAGAGAACTGGTAAGGGAATATTCCTATTGTCGTGCTCATAAATTTAATGGGATTTTAAAAACTTTCTTTCATATCCCTGGATTTTTCAAATTATTTAGCATTTTTATGAAAAAGGGAATGAAGGGAGAAGAAATCTGGAAAAGTAGGATATTAACACAAGATAGAGAAGAGTTTTCCATGGATGTCTTGAAATGCCTTTGGGCAGATACCTGTAGCTACTTTGATTGCTATGAGATTTGCGAGATATTTTGTTTATGTGACCACATAGTATTTGGCAATATAGGAAAACTTGAGTTTATAAGGAGTCAGACCTTGGGCATGGACGGTGAAAAGTGCGATTTTTGCTTTAAGTCTAAATAAAAGCAATGATTTATTAATTATATTCTAATACTAAACTCTATTTAAACTATGGATTTTATTAATCCTATCATTGAGATACTCCATAACATATCTTTAGTTAATAAATATTTAGTGTGTTATTTTTTATGATATATTTCCATTATTATATTAGATTTTAGTATAAGGCTCCTAATTTGATATTCATGTATAAAAATGACTTAGAAAGATGGATATTCTAAATAATATGCCGCTTAAAAATAGTCAAATATCAATAAATGACATATAACTTAGGTCAAAAAATTGATTAAAAATCAGGATAGCAGAGTTATTAGTATAGAAATTTATATTTTCTATGACTTTATTATTTTATAAACCAGTATTAGACAGGTATTAGTTACAGTAAGAGTGAAGATAAGATTTTATTACAAGCAAATATCAGCTATATTAGATAAGATTTATGGGGGTGAATTACTTATGGAAGTAAGAGATAAATTATTGAGTGAAAAACCTTGGAAACTTATGATATCTCTCAGTATTCCGGCGATTTTAGGACAGTTTATAGTGGGGCTTTACGCCTTTGTGGACTCTATTTATGTAGGTCAGATGGTAGGTACAGATGCAATGAGTGCAGTATCTGCGGCATCGCCCTTTGTAATGATAAACAATGCCATTGCTGTACTTGTAGGAATAGGTTCAGGCTCAGTGCTTTCACGTGCAATAGGAAAGAAAGATCAAAAAACTGTAGATAAAATTATGGGAAATTTGATATTTTTGGTTATCTTACTTTCTACAGCTGTCATGGTTTTAGGGATAATATTTGCACCTTCTTTCCTCAAACTCTCAGGGGCACAGGGAGTAGTTCATGAGATGGGCGTATCTTACCTAAGGACAGTATACATAGGATCCATATTTGTAAATTTTATGCAAGCTGCTAATATGGTCATTCGTGCAGAAGGACGTATGGGTATAGCAATGGGAATCATGGCATCTGGTGCATTTTTAAATATAATACTTGATCCTGTATTTATAAAGCTACTTCCTTCTCAAGGTCCACAGGCTGTAGCAATAGCCACTGTTATATCTCAGTTTGTACAGGCATTGGCTACCTTGATTTACTTTTTGAAAAAAAGCCCTGTAGTAAAGATTTACGGGATAAGAATTGCTAAAGAGTTAAACGGAGAAATCTTTTCTGTAGGTACAAGTGCCATGCTTATGCAGATAATGATGCTTGTGCAGATGACTGTTGTATACAATACCGCAGTTCGTTATGGAGGAGATACGCAAATCGCTCTTATGGGAGCATCTCAAAGAGTAATGCAGCTTGCCTTCGTACCTATATGGGGGATGAGCCAAGGTATGCAACCGGCTGTTGGAACAAATTTTGGAGCAAAGGAATATAAGAGAGTTAAAAAGCTTACTAATGTATTTATAATAGGTTCTACCTGCCTTGCAGGAGTATTTTTTATAAATATAGAATTATTCTCCTCTCAGATATTATCAGCCTTTATCACCAATCCTGATATAGTATCTGCAGGAGTCACAAATTTTAGACTTATGTTTTCCATCTTCCCTACTTATGGACTTTTGATAATGGTAGTTACTTATTTTCAATCACTTGGAAAAGCCAAACAGGCAGGGCTTTTAGTGCTATTTAGACAACTTGCCTTAGTTGTTCCCCTTGTTTTGATACTTCCTATCTTACTTGGAGGAAATGTTATAGGAGTATGGCTCGCCTTACCGCTAAACGACATTATAATTCTTTTAATAGCACTTATACTCTTAGCTCGTGAATATAAGTATCTTAACAAAATATCTGTTAATTATGAAAATGTTAAATAACGGATAATAGAATTATTAAGATTTAGAGTAATTGAAGTTAAGTTTTATATAAATTTATTCATTAATAGAATATTCGTATAAACAAGATTTAGAAAGTCATAGTGTATTTAATTGTACTCGTGTTCTCAAAAAAATTTAATATCAAATGGAACAAGATTTTAATAATATTTTTGGATGATTATTTAATAGATTTTTAGTAAAAAATAATATTTTCATGACCAATCAAGGTCTGAGAATATTATTTTTTTTAACTTAAAGCTAAAATCAAATAGAATAGTGGATAATATTTTTTGAAAAATTTCCAACAACTCATTAATATTATGTTATTTTGATTAAATTCTTAATAAATTTTAATCGGAAAACACTATAAATAAAAAAAATACTTGACATTTTTACTTAGTAGTATTATGATTATATCATAAAGATACTAAGTAATTTTTTTAAAATAAATTCGAGAAAGAAGATGATAAAATGAAGAAGACTTCAAGCTCTGAAATATTAGCTAACACAAAAAGTATAAATAAAAAGCCAAAAGTTAATACAGTGGAAAAACAACAAGCTACTAATAAAGAAAATAAAAGTAAAAAAATTAAGTCAAGTTTAGATATTGAAAGTGAAGAGGCTTTTTGGGAAAGCTATGATGCAAGTGAATATCAAAAACCCTCGGTTGCAGTGGATGTGGTGGCATTTACAATAGATGATGACGAAAAGGAAAACTACAGGAAGAATCAGGATAAAAAGCTGAAGATTATCCTGAAAAAAAGAAGCTCTCACCCATATATAGGAAGATGGGGACTACCTGGAAGTTTTGTACAAATCGACGAGACTTTGGAGGAATCTACTCAGCGTATAATGCAGGACATCACCGATATTTCATCCGAATATCTCGAGCAATTATACACATGGGGGGAGCTTGACAGGGATAAGAGGCATAGGATATTTTCCATTTCATATCTTACCTTGATATCGCAAAAAAACATACTTCCAACTGAAAAAGACTATAAGTGGTTTGAAGTGAGTATGAGCAGAAAAAAGGAGGAGAGGGAGATATTAAAAGATGGAGAAAAAATCATCTTAACTGATATTTTAGAATTTACAGGAGATGAGCTTTCTTTTGATGTCACAATACAAACAACGCAGATAGTAAAAAATAAGGTGACGCAATATTTTTATGAAATAATAGAAAATGGACATATAGCCTTTGACCATGCTAAGATAATAGCCTATGCCATAAAGAGATTAAGGGAAAAGATTAACTATACTCAGATAGCATTTTCTCTGATGAGTGAGAAGTTCACTCTTACTCAATTGCAACAGGTCTATGAGGTTATACTTGGTAAGAGCCTGCTCAAGGCTAATTTTAGAAGAAAGATTGCAAATATGGTGGAAGAAACTGATGAATATACAAAAAACTCCGGTCATAGACCTTCAAAATTGTATAGATTCAATAATAAATTCAATTTCTAAATATTAAACTAAGTTTTTTGCAAAAATACCTCTAAAAATATATATCTGTATTATAAATACTGATAGTAAATATAAAAAATCATGTTGATACTATGAAAGAATCAGCTTAAATTACACAAAATTCAGTAGAAAAACATAAGGAGGAATATATAATGTTTAGTCTTAGATATGTAAAATTTGAACCCAACAGCTATGCCATACTTTATAAAAACGGACAGATAGTAAAACAAGGTAGCGGACTTAACTTCTGGTATTTTGCAGATACGAGCAGTGTGGCAAAGATACCTACAGATGTTGCAGACGAGAGCTTTATGTTTGATGACAATACACAAGATTATCAAAATATCACTATACAAGGCAGCATATCATATAGGATAAGCGAGCCACTAAAGGCGGCTGAGTATCTCAACTTTACCCTTACTCCAAATCGCAGGAGCTATGTTTCAACTCCCATTGATATGTTGCTAAAGAAGATAAACAATGCTGTAATTGTCTCAGCAAACAAGGTGATTGGCAAGATGGAACTGAAAAAAGCCATTACCTCAAGAGAATATATAAAGGATATGATATTGCTTGACCTTAGACAAAATGAGGAGCTTGCTCAAATGGGCATTGAAATAATCAACCTTTCACTGCTTGCTGTAAGACCTAATGCCGAAACTGCAAGGGCATTGGAAGCTCAGGTGAGAGAGCAGATACTAAAAGACTCTGACGACGCCATTTACAATAGACGCAACTCTTCTATAGAGCAGGAAAGACTTGTCAAAGAAAATGAATATAATACACAAATTGCAGTGGAAGAAAAGAAGAGAGAAATAGAAGAAAGAAAGCTGATGGCAAAACAAGGTCTGCAAAAACAGCAAAATCAACTTAAGGAAGAACAGATTAACGCTGATATAAAACTTGAAGAAAAGAAGAAAGACCTTATGGAACTTTCATCAAAAAATATAAGAATTACTGCAGACGCCAAGGCATACGAGCTGTCTGCCGCTATGAAGGCTCTGGAAGATACTAAGCAGGAGACTATACAGGCACTTGCAAGTGTGGGAATGGATTCTAATAAACTTATAGCAATTGCCTTCCAAGAGTTGGCAAAAAAAGCCGGTTCTATAGGTCAGCTCAACGTATCACCTGATTTATTGAGAGAATTAATGCAGTAGGTGTAAGATGGATAAAATATTAAAATTCGTCGTTATTACTAAGAAAACTCCGCTTGAGGAGTTGATTCAAAAGTACAATACTATGGAGCAAGCCAAGTTTTACATCACTCATTTTGGCGAAGACTTCTCCTTTTATACTAAGCAACATCAACGATATATGCTTTCCCTCGAAGAGACTGTATCAAGCCTTACAAACTACGGTAAGGTGCAAAGATTGGACAGGCAGTATCTTCCTAATTTTATCTTTGGAGATGATGATATAGTCGTGGTGGTAGGTCAGGACGGACTGGTTGCAAATACCATGAAGTATCTGAAAAATCAGATCATAGTGGCGGTAAATCCTGATAAATCTCTTTGGGACGGGGTATTGCTACCCTTTGTACCCTCAGATATGAAGAAAATAATACCTGAGATAATAAAGGGCAAGAGAGATGTGAAAAATATTTCCATGGCTAAGGTGAGCCTTGCAGACGGTCAGGTCTTATATGGAGTAAACGACCTCTTTATCGGGCAAAAGACTCACACATCGGCAAGATACACTATAAAATTGGACGACTATGAGGAAGATCAGTCATCAAGCGGAATAATAATATCTACAGGTCTTGGCAGTACAGGCTGGCTCAAGAGTGTGATATCAGGAGCGCTAAATATTTCCAAATCATATAAGTCTATCAATGGAAAAAACAGCAGTATCCTGGATTGGAATAAGAAAAATAAGAGTATTGTCAAAGATATAAATACCGAAAATACAAGTAACTATGAAAGCTCATACCTAAATATGAACTGGGACAGTACATCTTTGGTATTTTCAGTACGTGAGCCTTTTCCAAGCAAAAGCTCTAAGGCTAACTTTGTCTTTGGTATGATAAATAGCGGTAAGAGCTTGCACATCGTATCAAAGATGCCTGAAAATGGAGTAATATTCAGTGATGGAGTAGAAAGCGACTTTTTGACATTTTCATCAGGTATGGAGGCAAGAATACGTCTGTCTAAGAGAAAGGGACATCTTGCAGTCTGATAAATTATCACATCTAATTTTCAAGATATTGAAAGTGTAGTTTAGAGATTTATTATATCTATATAATTATGTTTTTAAGCTGTTTATTCTTTACAAATACCCTTGCAAGAATTATAATAGGTATATAAGCATTATAATTATAGGAGATATATATGTCACCCAAAAATATGAACCTTAAGATAAGAGATAGCTTATTTATAGACTTATTTTCAGATAAAAATCGTCTGATACAACTATATAAATCATTAGTAGATGATGAAAGAAAAATAAGCACAGAAGATATAGAGATAATAACCTTGGAAAATATAATCACAACAGGAGTGTATAATGACCTCGGTTTTAGGGTAAAAGATGAAATAATAATACTTATGGAGGCACAGAGTGTTTACACGGAAAATATTGTTCTAAGAGTATTATTTTATCTATCAGATACACTCAAAGACTATATAGAACAAAACAGTCCTAATAAAAACCTTGTAGAACTCTACAGTACAAAAAAGAGGAAGATACCTAAGATAAAGCTCTTTACAGTATATACAGGGGATAAACTCATGGAAGATCATGATTTACATCTTAGCGATTTGATGGTAGAAAGCAATATAGTCTCAGATATAGATATGAAGCTAAGGGTACTTTGCACAGGAAATAAAAACAATATCTTAGGGCAGTATATATTATTCACACAGATATTTTCAAGGCAAAGTAAAGAATGTACGGATATAGAAGAAGCAGTAAAAAATACAATAGAAATATGTATGAATGAGGAGATACTAAAGGAATACTTAGCAATAAAAAAGACGGAGGTGCAAGACATGGTAAACGAATATATGAAACAAGAAACAGCTTTTAAGATATTTATGGATGACCAAAGACAGACAGGACTAAGAGAAGGAAGAGAAGAAGGAAAGATAGATACATTAGTAAATTTTTTTAAAAACGGAGCAGGATTAGATCTAATAAGTAAGGCTGTAGGTATGAGTATAGATGAGGTAAAGAGTATATTGATAGCTAGAGGTTTTGAGGTATAAGCTTAAAATAAAACTGCTCTGTAAGTCTAATAATGTAAAATAAAAAAAGCAGGTGCAAGAGATGGTAAATGAATATATGAAACAAGAGACAGCTTTTAAGATATTTATGGATGACCAAAGACAATTTAATTTTTCAGGAGGTATTGATGAAAAAAATATTTTCTAAAATTACAGCATTTATGCTGATTTTTACAATTTTTTCAACAGGGATTTTTGCAGCTTCACCAAAGATGTCAAAATGGGCAAAGCCTGCATATGACAGGCTAAGACAAAAACAGATTATACCTTTGATACTTAGAGATGCAGACCTAAAACAGGAGATTACCAGAAAAGAGTTTACTCATATTTTGATGACATATATGGTGGCAAATAATGGCTATAATCTTGAAACTTATGATGCTGATATAAAGGATGTAGAAGATGATAAATATATAAAATCAGCTTATGCTCTTGGTATAGTGTCAGGTTTTCCTGATGGCTCATTCAAACCATTTTTAAAAATTAAAAGAAGTGAGGCAGCGGTAATGATGTACAATGCTGAGTCTTTGGTTAGAAAAGTACCTAATGGTTCAGTTGCAAAATTTAAGGATAGAAGATTCATCCAAACTTGGGCAAAAAAAGCTGTAGGAGCAATGTCTTCATTAGGTGTTATGTCAGGATATAAGGATGGCAATTTCATACCGTCAAGAAATATATCAAGACAGGAAACTATAGCCATGATTGATAAATTGGCAGCCGGAAAACAAAGCAAGTTACAAGATGTTTACGAGATAGAAAGAACTGATAAGTTCCTTTCAAAAAAAGACTACGAATATGTACTAAATAACATACCTGTGAAAAAATTTGACAAGAACTCTGTAAAGCAATATATATTTGATACAGATTCTGAGAAAAGGTTGGATTTATATAATAAGTTTGTTTTTAATGCAGGCTCAGGCAATAGAATAGTCTCATCTCCTAATCTGATATTTGACTATGATAAGTCAAGCTATGTACTTGGAATAGAAAAAAAATTCTATGGTAATGGCAAAGTGGATAAAAGAGTATTTATAGGGGTTATTATAGCAAACGGAAAATATATACAAGTACCTGACAAGGATTATAGTCCATGGGTAACTGAAAAATAGAACAAAAAAGGATTTTCAAGATTAGAACTTGAAAATCCTTTTTTGATATTTAACATAGATATTCTTTATCGTTGTAAACGGACATTTTACACTAATATTTGCTTAATTAGGGAATAGATTTGCAAATAATATATTATTTAAACTATAGATAAAATTTATAAATAAATTAAATTATATGATTTCAACAAAGTTATAATACTAATCTCTATTTAAAAAGTCATGCAAAATATTTTGTATGGTGATTACTTTAAAATTGTATAAAATTCATAAGCAAAATATTTACATGGTAACTTAAAAGGTTTTTAGTATAAGATTAAAAAATATAATATATTAGTTGCCATACAAGTATTTTACACAATGGATTAACTTCCTTTTTAGAAATTTTTGTGTACAAAATCTAATTTATATGACTTTTTGAATAATAATTATAATATTTATTCTAAATAAACTGTGTACTTAATATTGAAATTATAGACATTATTGCCGTTACTATGCAAAATATGCCCACTACCTTAGTTTCCTTGTATCCGCTTAGCTCTAGATGATGGTGGAAGGGTGACATCTTAAAAACCCTTTTTTTAAATCTCTTATAAGCTATGACCTGAATTATAACGCTTAGGCTCTCAATCAAGTAAACCAGACCTACCAATATTATAATCAGGTGCATATTCATGCTGATTGCTACGGCACATACCGCACCTCCAAGTGCCATTGAGCCTGTATCTCCCATAAAACTCTTTGCAGGATAGGCATTAATTCTCAAGAATCCGAGACATCCGCCTGTCACTGCAAAGGCAAACATACTTTCAGAAATGAAACTCCTGTTCATGGCTATGATAGCAAGAGCAAGCATTACGATAGATGTCACACTTGATGCCAATCCGTCCAATCCGTCAGTCAAATTGACGGAGTTGGTAGTGGCAACAATTGTAAGCACTGTAAAAGGGATGTATAACATCCCAAGTTTAAGTCTATAGCTCGTAAAAGGAACTATAAGATTTGTGTCCCATGCAGAATTTTTCAATGACAATAAAGTCAGTATAAGAGCAAATACTATCTGCACCAGTAGTTTTTGTTTGCCTGTAAGCCCGAGGTTTCTCTTATTTATTACCTTGACATAGTCGTCCATAAATCCCATAAGTGCAAATAGTAACAGATATAGTAAAAACAGATAGACTCTAGAAAAAGCTCTAAAATTCAATATCAATGTAGAAGCTGTTATAGCTATTATAAATATGACTCCACCCATCGTTGGCGTACCTGCCTTTGATAGGTGAGACTGTGGTCCTTCCTCCCTTATTTCCTGACCGAAATTTAGTTTTCTAAGCATTGTAAGTATCCTTGGAGATATGACAAATGCTATGGAAAAAGCGAGAAGAAACGACAGAAAATACTCAAATAATTGATGGTCCAACATATTCTCCTTTAAAATAAGTAGTTTAAATTATTTTATCCTTGCAAAAATCATTCTTCCTGCCTGTGTCTGAAGTACTGAGCTGACTTCTACTTCTGTAGTCGTGCCAACTGCACGTCTTCCGTTTTCTACCACTATCATAGTACCGTCATCAAGGTATCCTATACCTTGTGAGTATTCCTTACCCTCTTTTACTATGTTAAGAGTGATTTTTTCACCGGATACCAACACAGGTTTTACAGCATTAGACAGTTCGTTGATATTTAATATCTTGATATTTTGTATCTGAGCCACCTTGTTGAGATTGTAGTCGTTTGTTACTACACATCCGTTGATTTTTTCCGCAAGTTTGAGGAGTTTTATATCGACCTCTTCCACTCCATCTATCTTCATATCGTTGATTTCAACAGTTACATTGGTATTATTTTGTATCTCGTTTAGAATGTCAAGCCCACGTCTTCCCTTAACTCTCTTTAAGTCATCTGCTGAATCTGCTATATACCTTAGTTCATCAAGTACAAAGGTAGGTATGACTATCTTTCCTTCCAAGAATCCTGTAGAGATTATCTCTGCAATTCTACCGTCTATTATTACACTGGTATCTAATATTTTATTAGTAATACCTGTAGCCTTCTTTCCGCTTTTTTCCTTAGAAAAAGGCTTTTTTTGAAGATATTTTGCTATCTCATCCTTTCTCAGCCTTCCAACATTCATACCGATGTATCCTAAAAATACATATAGAAGTATTGAAATAGGTATACCTGCAAATGGTATCTGGCTTATAGGATTAGAAAGCAGATAGGCAATCACTATTCCTATTACAAGCCCCACTATGCTCGTAATCAATTCAGGTAAAGGCATTTTGAGTATCTGCCCTTGAAAATAGTTGGCAATTTTTTGTCCCTTATCAATTATAAATGGAGCCAAAAAATAAAAAATGATTGCAAATAAAAGTGTGATAATTACAGCTAAGCCTATGTCAAACAGCCTTAAAGACATATTTGCAGGCCTTATGTCTTTTAAAAAGTCCTTAACTAAAATATAAAATATGATTCCAAATGTTGCGCCGACAACTGCTATTAAGTATTTAATCGCCCTTTTTATCAATTACTTCACCTCCTTCTTAGTCTTTGAAATTGATATTTTAAGTGCATCCTTAATATTTTTAACTCCGGTGATTTTTATCTTATCACTTAGTTTTATGTCTTTTAAATTTGAACTTGGGATTAAGATTTCTTCAAAACCCATCTTTAAGGCTTCGTTTATCCTATTTTGTACGAAGCTTACACTCCTTATCTCCCCTGTTAGTCCCACTTCTCCACAGATTGCGAGATTTTTCTTGACAGGTGTGTCATAGTAACTTGAGGCTATAGCTATTATCACACCTAAGTCTATGAATGGTTCAGAGATTTTTATCCCCCCTGTGAGATTGACATATACGTCGTAACTTTGGATATTTATCTTTGCGTGTTTTTCCAGTACTGCAAGCAACATGTTGAGTCTGTTGTAATCCACTCCGGTACCTGTCCTTCGAGGTGAGGGGAAGCTGGTTGATATTACCAAAGATTGTATTTCAATCAGCATAGGTCTTGTACCTTCCACACTGCTGACTATTGCCGTTCCTGAGTTTTCGTTTGTATTTTCAGATAATAACATCTTTGAGGGATTATCTACTTCGATAAGTCCTCTATCTGTCATCTCAAAAACACCAAGCTCATTTGTAGAACCGAATCTGTTTTTTACAGCCCTTATCATTCTGTAGGAGTTGAACTTTTCTCCTTCAAAATAAAGGACTGTATCTACAAGATGCTCTAGAACTCTTGGACCTGCTATAGCTCCGTCTTTTGTCACATGACCTACTATGAAACAGCAGATATTCCTACTCTTGCATATCTTCATCAATCTGTTTGCTATATCCTTGACCTGTGTTACGGAGCCTGGTAAAGAGTCAGAAGAAGCTGTCGAGACTGTCTGAATGGAGTCAATTATGACCACATCAAAGCTTTGGTCGCTCAGTTTACTCTCTATTACTTCAAGATTGGTCTGTGCCATAATTAATATGTCCGAGTCTTTGCTGAAAATCCTGTCCGCCCTTAGTTTTATCTGTTCAAGAGACTCTTCAGCAGAAACATAGAGTACCTTCTTGCTCTTGCAGATATTATTAGTAAGTTGTAATAAGATTGTAGATTTTCCTATTCCCGGATCACCACCTATAAGCACAAGTGAGCCGTTTACTATACCGCCTCCAAGTACCCTGTCGAACTCTGCAATACCTGTGGAAAATCTCGTGTAGTCTCCACCTGTTACTTCACAGAGTCTCACCGGATCGGTGTTTTCTCCACCTGTCATAAGCTCAATTTGTTTTTGAACTTTCTTAGTTTTTTCAGTATATACTTCCTCGTGAAAACTGTCGGCAGTCCTACATTTAGGGCATATTCCCCACCACTTGGATGTCTCATATCCGCAGTTTTCACAAGTGTATTTTGTCTTTAACTTTGCCATAATAATCTCTTTTTCTTTGTATCCTTTTTCTTTCTTTTTTATTACATTTTTGATAAGACTGGGGTATTTATCAGACTTGGATTGTACCGGCAGATAATTGATATTATAAGATATCAATATATTATAATAAATTATTGGTATTAAGTCAAAAAAGACTGATAAATGATATAATTTTATTCAAAACTCATATTCTTGTTTTAAATTTATGAAAAAAATTATATGTTATTTTGCTTTGATTATACTGAATTTTAAAAAATGAAATAAATATTTAAAATTAAATTTTATTATCATTATTCATTTTTGGTCTTATTTCACTGAAAAACTAAGTTTTTCATCCTTTACACTTATCTTTATCTCGTCATTGTCCTTTATCTGTTTTTTCAGTATCATCTTTGACAGCTCGTCTTCAATCATCTTTTGGATGGAACGTGAGAGTTGCCTTGCTCCGTATTCCTTGCTGTAGCCATTTTGAGCTATGAGACTTACTGCAGCAGAGTCTAAAGTCAGCCTTATGTTTCTCATTGACAGTCTTTCATTCAGGTCATCTATCATAAGCATGACTATCTTGTCTATGTCTTCCTTAGTCAATGATTCAAATACGACTATTTCATCTACTCTGTTGATAAACTCCGGTTTGAAATATTTTTTAAGTTCAGATAAGAACAGTTCTTTTTCCTTTTCACTCATCTCATCATCATCTTTTTCTACAAAGCCTAGATTTTTTTGACTTTTTATTTTGGATGCTCCAATGTTGGATGTCATTATGATGATGGTATTTTTAAAATCTATTTTCTTGCCGTGCGAATCTGTGAGCTGTCCTTCGTCCAATACCTGTAAGAGCAAATCAAAGATATCTGCATGTGCCTTTTCTATTTCATCAAATAGCAGAACACAGTAAGGTCTTTTCTTTATCTTTTCAGTGAGCTGTCCGCCGTCAGTATGTCCTACATACCCCGGAGGTGAGCCTATCATCTTGGTAACGTCGAACTTTTCCATATATTCACTCATGTCGACTCTTATCATGGCTTCTTCATCGTCAAATAGCTCTTTTGCAAGCATTTTAGCCAATCTCGTCTTTCCTACCCCTGTAGATCCTACGAATATAAATGAACCTATAGGTCTTTTCGGATCTTTGAGCCCTGTATTTGCCCTAAGTATAGCTCTGGTTATACTTGATACCGCACTTTGCTGGCCTATTACATATTTTGAGAGATTGTCCTGCATATTTAAGAGCTTGTCTTCCTGTGTCTTAGTAAGTCTCTCAAGAGGTATACCTGTTATTGTGCTTATGACCTGTTCTATATACTTTTTGTCAAGTATCCTTTGTTCGTTGTACTTTTTCAATCTGTCCTCAGAGATTGTAGACATTATCTCGTCAAGCTCGTCTATCTTGTCAGTGATGTTTGAGACGTTTTTCATATTGCTTTCATTAAGCTCGGAATTAAGTGAAAATCTTGCATCTGTAATGCCTTTTATTATCTCATCTACCTTGTAATAGTCATCAGACCTTGTGAGTTTGAGCCTTGCTGACGCCTCGTCTATCAAGTCTATGGCCTTATCCGGTAGATACTTGTCATTGATATATCTTTTTGACAGCTTTACAGCAAGTTCTATGACATCGTCACCTATCTTGACATCATGATATAGCTCATAGCTTTTTTTCAATGTTTTTATCATATCTATGGCTTCATCCACAGTAGGCTCTGTTACAACTATGGTCTGTATCCTTCTTTTTAATACATCGTCTTTTTCGATAAATCTCTTGTATTCGCTGGTACTTGTAGCTCCTATTATTTGTATGTCAGATTCTGCAAGGGCATTTTTGATGATGTTTCCTGCCTCAGCCGAGCTTTCCTGACCTGATAATATAGCTATGGTGTGGAAGTTGTCGATGAATAAGATAACATTGCTGTTTTTCTTGACTTCTTCAAGTATGTTTCTTATCCTGTCTTCCAATTCTCCTTTAAATCTGCTTCCTGATACTACTAGGGGCATATCTATTCTCAATAATCTTTTTCCGCTTAAGATATTAGGCACATTGCCGTCTACTATCTTTTGAGCAATGGCATTTATAATTGACGTCTTGCCAACTCCCGGCTCGCCTATGAGTATTGGATTGTTCTTTGTTCTACGAGACAGTATCTGTATTACTCTTTGTATCTCTTCATCCCTGCGTGCTACAGCGTCAAGCTCGCCATTTTCAGCCTTATTTGTCATATCTACAGCATACTTATCCAAAAAAGCTCCCATTTTTGGAGGTTTTTTATAGATATTTCTTTGGTTGAAGTCTTCCTGATTTTGATTAACCATCAGATTGTCATAAATTTTTTGTTTTATATTATCAAACTTCATCTTTGCCGACAATACTTCGTTGATTACATCATCTTGGGTGATGTTGTTTTCGTTGAGTATCTTTGTTGCAAGTCCCCTCTTGCCAAGTATAGCAATCAAGACATGATCCACGCTCACAAATTCAAAGCCAAGTGAACGTGCCACAATTACAGATTCGCTGAGTATGGCTCTCAAATCTTCGCTATATGAAAATATTGTGCCTGAAAATGAGCCTCTTTGATTCTTTTTGAGTACTTCTTCTATTATCGCCTGAGTACCCAGTCCTCTGCCACTTAGCAATGTGGATGCCAGTGAACTGTCCTGCCTGCTTATAGCAATGAGCATATGCTCCGAGTCCACCATATTATGTCCCAATTTATTCGCTTCTTGAGCAGAGAGATTGAGTAGTTTTCGGCTGAATTGAGTAAAGCTTTCTATCACTTTTATCTCCCCCAAATTTTAGCTTAGTATATTTTTTTGTATCTTTCTTGCAAAATTTGAACTTAAGTCTTATACAATTTTTGTCTTAAATCCTCGTCTTTCTACTTCGTCTATTAGATTTCTGTTTCTTCCCCTTGAATTTTTCATCTTGTTGAATATCTGTGTAGAGAACTTGCCTACGCTGACAGTCATATCTCTGGTATCAAAGTACTTGTTCATTTCCACATCAAGCTCTTTTAATTTTTCGCTGTAGTTGTCAAAGCTCTCGTATTCATTTTCAAATATCTGCATCTTTTTGGGCAGTCTCGGCTTTAATGCAGGCTCCACATCTCTGTATCCGAGTCCTACAGCTATAATTGGAAAAGTCAGCTCAGGTAGTTTGAGTATTTCACACATCTTTGGAATATCACCAAGTATGGAGCCGAAGAATACTGTGCCTATATCCATGCTCTCTGCCGCAACTACCATATTTTGAGCCGAAATTAAGGCGTCACTTGCCCCTTGAAGGAAATTATCCATATCTTCTCCAAGATTTTCAAGCTCCAGTCCGTTTTCCATAGCTATTTGCCTGTTGCGATAGATGTCAACTACGAAGACTACAAGGTCGCTTGTGCTGTCCACATAAGGCTGTCCGCAAACTTTAGCTATCTGAGATTTCTTTTCCTTATCTGTAACATGTATCATTGAGTAGCTATACATACCGTTACTACTGGCAGATCTTGTTGCTACGTCAAAGAGGATGTCCATGATGTCTTTTTCTATCTTTTTATCCTTAAACTTTCTTATAGTTTTGTGATTTAATTGAGTCTTTACAGTTTCGTTCATCTCATCCTCCTTGGAAGTGATTTTACAAAAAAGAATTTATGCATTTAAATATTTATACTCTTTTTTCAAAGGCTCTATCTCCTTGATAATTGCTGAGCCCATACAGTAGTCACCATCGTAAAATACAGCTATTTGTCCGGGGGTTACAGCCTTTACCTTATCATCAAAGACCACCCTTATATTTTCACCATCTTTATGAACTGTAACAGCTATGTCCTTTTGTCTGTATCTGAACTTTGCTGTGCACTTATATGGAAAATTTGGTTCTTCTTCCATTATCCAAAAAGGCTGTTCTCCTATCAGAGATGTGGAGTATAATGAATCGTGCTCTTCTCCCTGTGCTACATATAATATATTTTTTTCTATGTCCTTACCTGCGACAAACCATGGCAATCCGCTACCTACTCCACCTATACCCAGTCCTTTTCTTTGCCCCAAGGTATAGTGAATAAGTCCGTTATGACTGCCTATTTTCTTTGAGTCATCCACATTTATCATATCTCCCTTTTTTGAAAGCAGATACTTATCCAAAAATGTATCAAAATTTCTCTCTCCTATAAAACAGATTCCTGTAGAGTCCTTTTTCAGTGCAGTGGAAAGATTATGCTCCTTGGCAATTTCCCTGACCTTTGATTTTTCAATCTCACCTATTGGAAAAATAGTCTTTGAAAGAGCTTTTTGACCTATGCGTGACAAAAAATAAGTCTGGTCCTTATTGTTATCTACAGCTCTTTTGAGGTAGAATTTGCCATCCTTTTCTTCCACCCTCGCATAATGTCCCATAGCTATACAGTCAGCGTCAAGCTTTAGAGCATAGTCCAAAAAAGCCTTGAACTTTATCTCCTGATTGCACATTACATCAGGATTGGGAGTCCTGCCTTTTTTGTATTCGTCAAGGAAATAGGTGAAGACTTCATCCCAGTACTGTTTTTCAAAATTCACTGTGTAGTAGTCAATCCCCAAGGAATCTGCTACCTTTCTGACATCGTCGTAGTCCTGCTTTGCTGTACACATATCATCATTTTTGTCGTCCCAGTTTTTCATAAATATACCTGTTACGTCATAACCTTGCTCCTTGAGTATGACTGCAGCAACCGACGAGTCCACTCCACCGCTCATACCCAAAATTACCTTTTTTTTCAAATATCTCACCTATATCTCAATACTCTTACTTACTCAAACTTATTATGAATTGACAGCTTGATTGCAGTCATTTAAATCATAAATTTTGAAATAGATTATATAATTTTTATTAGTCACAATATTTGTATTAATAGACAAAAAATTATATGATTTTTTAACTTTTATTTTTTCATCCATAAATACTGTATCCTTGCAATTATACACTAAATTTAATAATTTTTCAAATTTTTATAAATATATATCTGTATATGTAAAAAAATGCTTCATAATATTTATGTCTAAGAAAGATATAAAATATGTAATAAAAAATTAATTACTTTTGATACTCTATTTGTGATATAATTAGCTTAAAGTGGTAATGTATAAATTTTAATTTATAAAACTGATGTTTTAGAAAGGAATAAGAGATGAAAAAGATGAAGGTAACTTTGCTTGCTATGGTTTTGATGTCGTTTTTTGCACAGGCGGTAAGTGCAGATGTAAAATATGAAGGTGCTGTGGCTAAGAACATCGTCAAAAAACCTATACTTGTAAGTGCTGTGAGAAAGAGCAATAAAAAGGCTGTAAAACCGGTAAAAAAGACTAATAAAAAGACTACAAAACAGGTTAAAAAGTCAAATTCTACAAACAAGGCAAATACAAGTCAAAAAAATCTAGCCAATACTGTGAAAAAGTACAAATATTTCAAAGCAGGTGACAACAATGTGCTTTTTGTATATGTGCCTGCAACACAACATATGCTTAATTCTAATGCAGTGCCATACAAGAGATATAACTCTGAGCTTGCAGTTATAAACAGAGATTTTTATTCAAAAAACAAGAATTTTGCAAAGTTTTACATCGTTTATGATAATCAGATGTCATATCCAGACTTTGAAAAACTGTTTAATAAAGAAAAAGCTAATAAAGACTTAAAACAATTTACAATGGAACAAGTCATTGCTAAATTTAAGTATTTTAAGTTTGGAAAAGATGGCAAACTTCACATTTATTCCGATGCAAAGGGCGATTATTTAGATGAGCAGTTTTACGAAGAAAACAAGGCTTATAAAATTATGAAAAAATATCAGCCTTTCCAAAAGGACTACAAGGTTGAGACTACTTTAAATCTGCAAATGGAATATCAACAATGGAGAAATATGGTTGATGGTAAGGAATATACTGTAAAAGTGCTTAATGAGAAAGATAGAAAACAAATCGAAGATGCTAAAAGCATAAAACCTGTAAAAGATGTTAAATCTGCAAGTGATGACAAGTTTGTCCAAGAGTTTTTGAGTATAATAAATCAAAAGAGGGAAGAGGCTAATTTGCAAGCACTGACTGCAGATGATTCTCTAAACAATCTGGGCAAGTGGAAGGCACAATATATGAACAAAAATAGTCACTTCAACCATAGACTTAAAGATGGAACTGATATTAGAAAACAAGTTGAAGATTTCGGGTTGGAATTTAGTGGAACTTGGGCGGAAAATATTGCCTTTTCAACAGACAGTTTTACAGCTGAAGAGCTTTTTGAGCAGTGGTATGCATCAGAGGGACATAGAAAAAATATGATGAACCCTTACTTTACAAAGATGGGAATAGGTGTAGAAAACGGCTATGTATCACTATGGCTAAGATCTGAATAAGAAGTAGAATTTTTTTAAGATTGAAATATCAAATTGAACATAGTTTTTTTAGACGACGGAGTTTATTGATAGGATATTCCATAAGTAGACACGGTAAATAACCAAAACTACTTATGGAGTTTTTTTGCTTATTTGTAAAAAACATAAGCCTATGATATAATAGCAAGGCGTAAAATGTGATTAAAACTGTAAAATTCAAACTAATTTTAAAATAAAAAGATATAATACGCTTAGGTATGAAATTACTGAAATCTAATAAACTTTAAATATAGACTTATTTGATTGCTTATAAATGGGAAATTGAAAATTTATATTTGTACGAGATAAAGCTGCTATACTAATAATCATATAGCTTGTAAATGGCAATCAGTGATGTGCTTATAGCTTGTAAATGGCAATCAGTGATGTGCTTACTATAAGTCTGCTAACAATAGGAAATAAAGTGAATTTTAACTATAATTAAAATAATTTTACTAAGATATGCTAAGATCTTTTACAATTTTTGAAATATAACTATACGGAGAAAATATATATGGATAAGATAAAAATACTTGGAGTAGAAGTAGACAAGGTAGATATGAAACAGGCGGTGCAAAGATGTACAGACGCTATTGAAAATAATAAAAAATACTTTGTAGTTACACCAAACGCTGAGATAGTGGTAAATGCAGGAGAAAACAAAGCTCTATATGACATTATCAAAAAAGCCGACATGGTCGTACCGGACGGGATAGGGCTTGTCATTGGCTCTAAGATATTGGGCAATCCTCTCAAAGAAAGGGTGACAGGCATAGACTTGATGGAGAGCTTACTCAAATATTGCAACGAAAACGGCAAATCTATATTCCTACTTGGTGCCAAGGACGGCATAGCACAAAAGGCTTGCGAAAACATACAAAAAAAATATGAAAATATAAAAATAGCCGGCTATCATCATGGTTATTACAAGGGCATACACACAGGTGCAAAGGGAAACGACGAAGAAAAAGCTGTAATTGAAAAAATAAACAGTGCAAAGCCGGACATCCTATTTGTAGCTTTCGGCTCACCTAAGCAGGAGTTTTTCATAGACGCATACAAAGAAACACTCAAATCCAAGGTATTTATCGGAGTAGGCGGTTCCTTTGACGTATACTCAGGTACTGTCGAGAGAGCGCCTATGTTTTACCAAAAATACGGCTTGGAATGGCTGTACAGGGTGGTAAAAGAACCACAAAGGATAACAAGACTTGGCGCCTTACCGCTTTTTGCAGTAAGAGTGCTCTTTAAAAGAGACAAAAATAAATTTAGCAAATAAACTTAAGAAAGAAGTATCACTTATGAAAAATATCTCCATACTCGGCTCTACAGGCTCAATAGGTACACAGGCATTGGATATAATAAGAGACAAAAAAGACAGCTTTAGAGTCGTGGCAATGAGCACAAATAAAAATATAGACTTAGTCTTAGAGCAAATCAAAGAGTTCAAACCGGAATTTGTCTGCGTATATGACAAAGTATCCTGCGAAAAACTAAAGGAAAAACTCAAGGATGAAAAAATCGAGATAGACATAGATTTTGGCATGGACGGGTTGATAAAGACAGCTACCTACCGAAATACTCAGCTTCTACTGACTTGTGTGGTTGGTATGATAGGACTGATACCTACGATAAAAGCCATAGAGTCCAAAATCGACATAGCACTTGCAAACAAAGAAACTCTTGTAGTTGCCGGCGACATAGTAATGGAAAAAGCAAGGCAATGCAAGGTAAAGATACTGCCTGTTGACTCGGAACACTCTGCGATTTTCCAATGTTTGGTAGGAGAAGAGCAAAGAAATATAAAAAATCTGATTATCACAGCTTCAGGCGGAGCTTTCAGAGCTATGGGCAAAGACGAAATAAGGATGAAAAAAGCAAAGGACGCCCTAAAACATCCAAACTGGTCTATGGGAGCAAAAATAACAATAGACTCAGCTACCATGATGAACAAAGGACTGGAAATTATGGAGGCATATCATCTTTTCGGCGTGAAAAAAGAGCAGATAAAAGCCTGCGTACACAGACAATCCATAGTCCACTCCATGGTAGAATTTGAAGACAACTTTATCAAGGCACAGATGTCAGTACCTGATATGAGAGGTGCGATTTCATACGCCTTCTTCTATCCGCAAAGGGAATTATCAGTAATGAGAGAGCTTGATTTGATAGGACAAAGTCTTACTTTTGAAGAGATAGACGAAGAAAACTTCCCTTGTATCAGCCTTGCAAAAGACGCACTAAAATCAGGCGGAACAGCTACTTGTGTACTCAATTCTGCCAATGAAGAACTGGTCAATGCCTATCTTAAGGATGAAATAGGATTTTACGATATAAGCGATGTCATATATCAAGCCCTACAAAAACATAAGTTCATATCAAAACCTACTATAGATGATGTATTACAGATGGATAGATGGGCGAGGGATTATGTAAGAGAATACTTAAAAAAAAGAGGGTAATAAAAGAGGTATAAGATGTCAGACAAAAAGACAAATGCAGTGAGAATAGCTGAAAAAAACAAGGCAAAATATGAGCTTCTAAGCTATGAAGTTGACGAAGAACACCTTGACGCCATAACTGTAGCGGAAAAAATAAACGAAGAAATCAAATACGTCTACAAGACCTTAGTACTGCAAGGAAATGACAAAAACTACTATGTATGCGTAATAAACGGCGAGGACGAGCTTGACTTGAAAAAGACGGCAAGAGCGTTCAAACTCAAAAATATAGCCATGATTCACGTCAGCGAAATAAATAAAATCACAGGATATATACGAGGCGGTTGCTCGCCCATAGGCATGAAAAAAATATTTCCCACTCTTATAGATAAAAAAGCGGAAAATTTGGAATATATAATAGTAAGTGCCGGAAAAAGAGGCATGCAACTGAAAATGGAAGTAAATGCACTCAAAGAACTTATCAGTGCAGAATTTGAAGATTTGATAAAAGGAGAATAAATGGGAATTATAAATATCATTATAGCGCTGCTGATATTCGGATTAGTCGTGGCAGTGCATGAATTCGGACATTTTTTTGTAGCGAAATTAAACAAAATAACAGTCCATGAATTTGCCATAGGAATGGGGCCTGTTGTTTTTCAAAAAGAAAAAAACGGTACAAACTACTCTATAAGAGCTATACCCATGGGAGGATTTGTAGCTATGGAGGGCGAAGATGAAGAAAGTGACGATCCCAACGCATTTTGCCAAAAAAATCCTCTCCAAAAAATGGCAGTAGTCTTTGCAGGGCCTTTTATGAACTTTGTTCTAACAATAGTGACATTCATATTGCTTTTTACACTAAGCGGAGTACCTGTCAACAAGGTAGGCAATATAATAGAAAACTCACCTGCGAGCAAAAGTGAGCTCAAAGTCGGAGATGAGATAAAATCAATAAACGGAATAAGTATAAAATCTTGGAACGATATTCCTACTACCATAGCAGGCACAAAGGGAGATGTCACTCTACAGGTGATAAGAGATGGCCAGTCTATGGAAATAACAATAACACCGGAAGAAAAAAGCGGAAGAAGAACAGTGGGCATATACCCTATGTACGAGAAGAATTTTTCATCTTCCATTTCGCAGGCATTTTCTCAGACTTACAGCGTATCACTGAGTATGCTTGACTTTATCAAAAAACTGTTCACAGGCAAGGTAGACTTCAACTATGTCAGCGGACCTGTAGGCATAGTTAAGGAGATGGGCTCTTCGGTCAACTCCGGTCTTGCCACAGTGATAAACTATATCGCCTTTATCTCACTCAATCTGGGCATTATGAATCTACTGCCTATACCGGCGCTCGACGGATTTAGACTGCTCACATCCTTTGTAGAGCTGATTACAAGGAAAAAACTCAACAAAAAGATGGAATACATTGTAAATGCAGCAGGTATGATATTTTTGATAGGCATAATGTTACTTGTGACATATAAGGACCTTATTAAGATATTTACAGGACAGTAAAAATTCAAACTTAGAAATATTAGAGACGGTGGTAAGAAATACTGCCGTCTTTTTTATTGACAAAATATCAAAATTAAACTACTATATGCTGTAATAATAGTTGATAGCTTTAAAAACTATCAAAATATAGCATATTAAGTCAAAGACAAATAAGATAGTACAAATTACAAAAAACTATATAAAACTAAAGGAGTATATATGAGCAAAATAGCACAGTTTTTTTCAGAATTTTACAATATGCCCCGTGAATACATAGAAAAACTTGACAAGAACATAGAAGAAAAAGATTTATATGAGATTTCAGACAGTGATATAAGAGATATAATAACTGGCTTTGACACATCAAAATACAATATAGAGCTATGCAAAGAGCAGATGAAAAAGCTTGACGAGATAAATGCTAAAAATGATATAGACTACATTACATACTTAGATGAAGAATATCCAAACAGGCTCAAAAACATAGACTATTGTCCTAAAGTCCTGTACTACAAGGGGGATATTTCACTACTCAAAAAAGAAAAAACATAGCTGTAGTAGGTAGCAGAAAGCCGACAACTTACGGTAAATGGGTGACTTCGTCCCTTGTCAAAGACTTGGTTGACAACGACTTTTGTATAAGTAGTGGATTTGCAGGAGGCATAGACTCCATATCTCATAATACTGCCATAAAAAATGGAGGCAAGACTATTTGCGTATTTGCCACATCTGTAGACAAGATATACCCTGCTGAAAACAGATATTTATATGAAGAAGTGCTGGCAGATGGCAATCTGATAATATCAGAAAACAACAGCCTAAGACCTGCACAAAAGAAAAACTTCGCACTTAGAAACAGGATAGTAAGCGGAATATCAAAAGGAGTGCTAATAACCGAGGCAGGCAGTAAGAGCGGTACACTTATCACTGCAAAATACGCCTTGGAGCAGGGCAAATACATCTTTGCAGTACCCGGCAATATCAACTCTCCCAACTCTTACGGAGCAAATGCTCTTATAAAAGACGGTGCCTGCATGGTGACAAATATAGGCGACATACTCTTTGAGATGAGATACGAGGCAAAGTCTATAAATGAAGAAGTAAATCAGGTGATGAAGATAGAAGACCTGTCTGATGTCGAAAAAAAAGTCTATATGATAATTAAATTAGAGTCGCAATGCCATAGTGAAAAGATAGCAATGGCTCTTGGCATGAAAATCCAAGATGTAATCTCCATACTCAATGTCCTTGATTTAAAAGGCTATATAATATACGACGGATTTATGGCAAGTTATAAGAGCATGTAGGGATGAAAATTATTAAATCTATGAAATAAATTATGAAATTATTTAAGAGAAATGAATATTTAGAAGAAAAATAATTATTGTGGATAGTTATAATTAATTTTATAAAAGTGTTTCAATTAACTTGCAATCTATCATTTCAGCCATATCAAATTTTAATGTGTTTATTGCAGGGGCGGTTTTATCAGATATTTTTCTACTTGGATTTTTTATAGTATCACTTAGTAGAGACATGGGGTATATTGTTTTAGATTCAAAAATCAACAAAGAATAGAAATATATACTAAAGTCTAATAAGATATGGGTAAAATATTTTCAATGAACTTATAAAGTATATACTATTTTTTAAAACTATTGATGAAGATTAAATAGATAATAGCTTTAGCATTTTGTATAGATTCTAAGGGGGAGTTATGAAGGTAATAGATTTAACGCATACCATTAAAGAAAATATGCCAGTTTATCCCGGAGATGATACACCTAAGTTAATTCCTGCAAATACTTACGAAAAAGACGGATTTAAAGAAACGCTGTTACAGATGTATAGTCATACAGGCACTCATATGGATACTCCTGCTCATATTTTTGCGGGAAGGACTGCCTTAGATGAGTTTCCAATTGAGCAGTTTATCGGAAGAGCCTTAGTTATAGATTGTCGTGATTTAGAGGAAGGTCAGTTAATCTCTATGGAGCGTATTAATAAAGTCTTAGATAGGGCAAAAAAGGCGGATTTTTTGCTGTTTAATCTCGGTTGGGATAAACGATGGGGAGATGATTCTTATTTTGGTGACTATCCTTGTATTGATGATGAAGTGTTGGATTTTATAGTAAATGGGAATTACAAGGGTATAGGATTTGATGTCATAGGTCTGGATCCTATATCTGATGTTAATCTTAGTCGTCATAAAAGACTTTTTCAAGATACTGATATTATAAATATTGAAAATCTTAAGAACTTGGATTTATGCGGCAGTGACTTGTTTTATTTCAGCTGTTTTCCACTGAAGATAGAAAATTGTGACGGCTCACCAATTAGAGCTGTAGCATGGTTTGAATAAATATAGTAATACTAAAAAAGGTGAGCGGTATAAATCCGTTCACCTTTAATAATTCCATTATCTTACTACTATTGCATGCTGTCTTAAATTATATAAATATTCAAATGTCTTTTTAGCTATCCAATATTTTCTTGATTTGTAAGAGTATGGATCTGATACATAGTAATCTCCATTTTCAGGATTGTATCCTATTACAGTAACTACATGGTTGTTGCTAATCCATCTGTAGGTATTGCCTTCCAAATGATATGTCGTATATATTGGAGAGCTCATATCTAAGGTTAAATATACAATTACAGGGTTTCCTAGATAGATTTCTTTTTGTATATCTTCTGCTGTGAATCCACTAAAGTCTTCAACATTTTTGCCTGCATATTTTTGTGCGTATTTTGCAAGTGGGGCAGGAAAGATAGTTTCCCTTTTAGCCTTATTTTTAAAACCAGACCAGTGACCTACAAAACCTCTATTTGGATTTATATTGTCAAAAGGAAGATTATCCAGATAAGTTCTTAAATCTACTTTTACATATCCCTTATATTTTAGTGCCTGATATACACTTACAGGTTCACAACCTATAGGAGCAAACACCGGTGTTAATTGTGAGACATAAGGAACGTCTAATACTGTCCATTTTGGTGTAGGTTCAGGAATAGATATAGTTTCCCATTTAGCATATTCACTTAATAATTTAGCTAATTCTCCTCTTGATAAATACTTATTCGGTTCAAATTTGCCATTTTCATCCTTAGGCAATATATTATTGCCGACTACTATTTTTATTACCTCTTTGTATGGAGAGTTTTCTATATCTTTTATGCTATTGTCTTTTAATGAACTGTCAATCTTTCCAAAAGTATTAAGATATAGATATAATAAGAAGGCTAAGTCTGATTTTTTAACATTATCGCTTGGATTAAAGGCAGGATAGCCCCCTGAAAAATATTCAGAAAATCCTTTGTTTACAAGGGTTTGTACCGAAGATGCAGACCAGTGGTTTTCATACTCTTTTGGGAGTGAATATATATTTTTAGTATTGATAGTTTGATTTGAATCATAGATATTTGGTAGCTTATCTAGTGATATTCCATCTATTTTGTTTACAAATTTAATAAATACACTTAGAAGTTCTTGTTTTTTTACATATTCTTTAGAGCTTAATTCTATCTTTGGAAAACCTGAATATATATCATGTTTATCCAATGTTAGAATGTATTTTGCGTTTGAATCATGATATAAATCACTTGTTGATACAGTTATAGCATCAGAGTTAAGGGGTGTCTGAAACATACACGATACTATTAATGTAGTCGCTACTAAGCCTTTAAACAGGTTTTTCATTAAATAGATACTCCTTTTAATTCAAATTTTATAATTGTATTATCTTAAAAAATCTACCAATGACGGTTGTATTAGCTTTGCTGTTACTGCAAGTGAGGCTCTGTAGACATTTTGTGCTACAGACATCTTTGCTACCATCTCTCTGTAGTCTGTATCTCTTGTTTCTGATAGTAGCTCTGTGTAATTTAGCTTGACATCTTGGGTACGAGAAATCATTATATCGTACATCTTGCTCTTTCCGCCGCCTATACCTTGATTTTTCTGGTTGTTTTTGGCGTGATAGTCTATTACGTCGAGCATTCTTGACAGTCCCTTTGAATTACCTTCTTCCATAAACTGTGTAAGTCTGTCCATCATTTCAAAAAACGGCATCATCTCTCTTTGAGGTTGCAAATCAGCAGTTTGCTTAGGCATAAATGTCGTATCCTTAGTGAGTGAGTCAGGTTTTTGAGGATTTGACGACATCTTTACTTCCATATCCGGATATACTGAAAGCTTTATGTCGTTCCCGACCATAGATATATTTATGGCTTTTTTGTCAAGAGGCGGATTTATCTGTCCTAATTTTTCTTCTATTGCCTTCTTGACATCATTGAATATCATATCTTTTATCTCTGCGTCTGTGTAAGCAGTGCCGTCAGCTTTTTTTCTAGGATATGTCTTGTTCAATGTTATCTTGTCAGCATTTATAGTGCTTTCTTTTTCTGTAGTTATTGGATTGCCCTTTTCATCCTTCTTGTAATGACTTATGCCAAGGTTTATATCCATATAGACATTTGTGTCTCCTGTAGGATTTATCGTAGGCATAGGCAGTGTCAAATCAGATTTTGTATCTCTTACAGGAGTTTTTGCTGTAGTGTCAAATGTGTTTGGAGCTATGTTATTTTCTACATTTTTGAGTTCATATTTCAAGTTGCCGTCTACAAGCATCTTTATTCTTCCGTTTTCAGCTACCACATTTATCTTGCTTTGTGTAAGCGGTGGATTGCTGTATGCGGCTTTTTGATCTATCTGTGCTTGTAGGTCTTTGGCAATTTCTTTTAGTATTTCATCGTTTGTCTTGTCAGTTCCATTGGCATTTTTTCCTGAATAAGTCTTAGTAATAGCTATTCCCTTGAGTAGATGAGTGGAATTTGCAACTATAGGAGTCTTCAAGAATCCGCCTTTTCCTGGAGGAGTTACTCCATTTACAGCAGGAGTTCCGGGATTTGAAATCAGTATATCTCCTTGTGCTAGACCGTATCTTTGTGGTATAGTCACATCCATATCAAAACTCATACTTACAACTACATCTTTATTGTCTGTACGAGTTGTAAGGTCTATACCTGCATCTATCTGTCTTTGCGGATTTAGAGCAGGATTATCATTTGCAGGTGTGTAGTTTTGATTTGCAAGAGTAGTATTTGCATTGTACACATTGTTTGACGTGTTTGAAACTGTAGCCTTATACTCTCTGTTTACTATTAGTTTTGGTTGTCCGTTTTCAATTACTACCTTTACAGTGTCAGGTGGCAGTGAATTTTGTAGGAGTTTTTCATTTATCTTTGTCTGCAAATCAGCCTTTATCATCTCCTGCATACTTTTATCTGTAGGGAACTGCTCTCTTGAATAAGAGTTTACAGACATAATATTTTTCAGATTGAAAGTTTTTTCAGGCACATTAGTTACATCGCCATTTGCGTCTTTTTTGTATGAGACAAGCTCCATGTCAAAGTTGAAATATGATTTTACCGGATTTGCGGGAGTCGCTCCATTGTTGTATCTTATGCCGTTTACTGTTTGTATTTCATGGTTTCTATTTACAGTTGGAGTAGATGTCTGTGGTGTATTTGTCTTGATTTCTGATAGATTTATCCTGCTTGGCTCTATCTTGCCTGCATAATCTCTGTCTGTAACGAGTGATATTTTGCCGTCGTCATTTACAAACTGTACGGCTTGTTTTAGCTCTTTCGCCTTTTCTACATCAGCTCCACATTTTTCATCTATCTTTGCTCTAAGAGACTTATTAAGGTCTTCAATTACAGAATTGATGTCGTCTTTTTTATATTTGCCGTAAAAGCCTATGTTTTCAAGAGTTATTTCATTTCCATCTTTTGTGTCAAGCTTAGTAGTCTTTTCGTATTTACTTTCCAACTCGTCATTTTTCTTATCTTCTACTGTTGCATCTCCGCTTGTGTGTGCAGTATTTTTATTGTAGAACTTGTCAGGCTGTTTGTATTTTTGGAGCTTGATGTTCATATTTGCACCTAGAATTGATTCCGGCTCATCTGAAAATGGTAGTGAGTTCATGGCTCTCGTCTTTGTAGTGAAATATTCGTTACCAAATACCTGAACACCTGATATATTGATATCAGTCTTTTGCCCAACTCCGATGTTGTAGTTTATCTTTTCATAATTCAGCCCTGCAAGGTTAAGCTGTGTATTATATTTTCCGTCTTCATTTAGGAACTTGACATCAGTCTTATAGCCTGAGAATTGATATCTTCCCATGTAGTCGTCATTTCCCATATTTATAGCGGCAGCCTTCAATTGTTTGAGCTCAGCAGCAATCTTTTGCTTGTCTTCTGCAGTAAGTGTGCCTGTTGCAGCCTGTGTTGTAAGCTCTCTTGTCCTTGCTATTATAGATGATAGAGTTTTGAGTGATTCCCCTGTTTTTGACACCCATGATGATGCAGCGTCAAGGTCTGACTTATAGGTTTCGTTTACATTGAGCTCTGCCATCAGTCTCATTGCTCTTGACACTCTTATAGGATCGTCTGACGGTCTGTGTAGTGTTGTACCGTCTGACATATTCTTGCTGTATTCGCTCATTCTTTCCAAGTTGATGTTTTGGTCTCTAAGTGTTCTAGCTATTTGCATAGATTGAGTAATTCTTACCATTATATGCTCCTTTTATTATAATCCTACTCTTCCCATCCTGTTTATCAGTACGTCTATCATCTCATCTACTGTAGTTATCATTCTTGCTGATGCGTTGTATGCGTGTTGGAACTTGACCATATTTGTAAGTTCCTCGTTTTCGCTGACTGATGAAACTTCCATCCTGCTCATATCTGCCTCAAGTGATAGAGTTACCTGATTTTTGTAATTGTCTTTGGCTTCTTTGGCATCTACACCAAGCACAGATGTTATAAGTGATTTTATGACGTCTTCCGGATTACCCTTACCAAGATCCAGTGTCTTGAACTGTCCTTGTACGTTTTGATTGATTTCGAGTCTCAATTCCTTGTTTCTCATCGAGTATAGCTCTTGGAAGTTCTTATTGTCACTTTGATTTCCGCTTATACCGATTGCCAGCTTGCTCACTGAGTTTACTATGTCCGGATTGATAGTTACGTTTCTTGCATCTATTTGTCTTGAGTTTCCACTTATTGTAAATAGTGGTAGTCCCTTGTCTCCGTTTTTGTCAGTACCTTTTTGGTGAATGTCATTTGCCTTTGCAGCAAAAGATTTTACAAATTCATTTACAGCTCTTACATAGTAAGGTATACCTCTAACGTCATTGCCCATTGCAGGATCCCCGTAGCTATCCCTTTGTTGCAGAGTTGCTCCGAGTTTTCCACCTATCTTGTTCATATTTAGCTGTTGTCCGTCAGCAAAATATAGGTTTGTAACCTTTACGTTTTTCAAATCATCACTTGCGGGATTGTTGTACTTTTGTGATGCGGCGTATAGCGGATGGTCCTGTCTTTCGACTCTTTTTATCTCTACGCTTTTATCATGGTCTACTACGACGTGATCGCCTATTTCTATTTGGTATTTTTCTATTTTTTGACCTGAATTATTTGTAGTTATAGACTTGTTTACTCTGATGTCAGCCATCTCTGACAGCTCGTCTATCAGCATATTTCTCTTATCTCTCAGGTCATTTGCACTACCGCCTTGTGTTTCAGCCTCGAGTATTGATTTATTTAGTTCTGCTATTTGTTTAGTCTTTGAATTTATGTCTGTAACCAGTGAGTTTACGTCATGGTCGGCATCGCTTATCAAAGTCTCAAACTTTCCTATTACGTTATTTACAAATCTTGTAAATGTAAGTCCTGTTTCAATGAATGTCTGCTTTGCAGTAGGATCGTCAGGATTTTTAAGCACGGAGTCTATAGATGTAAAAAACTCATTTAATGCCTTTGTAATTCCGTTTCCCTTAGGTTCCCCGAAGATGTTTTCTATCTGAGCAAAAGATACGTTGCTTTGTGACCAGTATCCTTTTTTCGTATTTTCGTTTCTATATTTTATGTCAAGGAGCTCATCTCTTATCTGAGATATACTGCTCATCTTTACACCCATTCCAAGGTAGTTGCCGTTTTCTATGGATGTAGCTGATGCAGCTGATTGATTTGCCCTTTGTCTTGTGTATCCGGGTGTATTTTGATTTGCTATATTGTGTCCGATGGTGTCTAGGACTCTTTGTGCTGCGAAAAGTCCGGATGTTGCCGCATTTAAGCCTGAAAATGTAGATCTTGCCATAATAACCCCTCTTTTAAATTCATATATAAAATAACTCATACCGCAATAATTTTTTTGCGGTTTTTTATAAAATTTTTCTGTATAAAATTAATGGATAATTTCATGATTAATTACTCTTATATTTATCGGATTATATCTGATTTAATTAAGTCTATATTGCCTTAATTTCAAAGTTTTAGTGCAAAAAAAAAATTAATTATGCGGACACTGAAATTAAAGCATCCGTATAATTAATTTTATAGTTTAATATTAATATTTGCTGTCAAAGTATGAGCCGTCAACGGCAGTATTATTGTAAGATTTCTTCGAGAATTTGGTGTTTTCGTAGGTATTCGGTACTCTGTCGCCCTTAATCAAATTATTTGCTATTTCTATCTGTTCCAGTATAAATGACATTAGCGTCTTGTTCACGTCGTTCTTATTTTTGAGCGTTTCTAGGTTTTCCTTAAGGTCGGTAGCTATGTGGTTTAATTCCTCTCCACTTTTTGGCGAGAACTTATCCAGTACATCCGACAAATTTTCTATCTTAGTATTTTCTTTTTTCTCGAAATCTTTAATATAGCTATCTCTGTTTTTTTCCAGAGTTATTATATTTCTTGCACAGTCTTCTTCTCTGTTTGTAAGCTGCATTATCCTACTCACATCATTATCTCTTATAGCCTGAGTCTTTTCGTCGGCTATTTGTATGAGCTCCTTTGTATATTGTAGCTGTGACAGAAAAGTGTTCTTAATATTATTGTAAAATATTTGCATCTTAGTTGTTTGTTTCTCCAAATAACATAGCCTTAGCTAATTTTGTAGAGTCTACCTTATATGTGCCGTTTTCTATTTGCTCTTTTATACTTTGTACCTTATCTGTTCTTACTTCTTCTACGTTTTTAAGTTTTTCCATTGTAAAGGCGAAGTCCTTACCTAATTGCGATATTTCTGCTACATCTACATTTTGTTTTTCTACATAAGGATTGTTTTTTTGTTTTACCTTATAATTATTGTATATTCCTTGTACTGAAGTTGCGTTATTTATTTGCATCTTGATTCCTCCTCTAAACTGTTTTACTTTCTGTGTTTATTATATCGTATCTTTCTTTAATTATTTTAGTATTTTTTTTATTAAAAAATGTTGAAATTATTGGTATTTAGGACCAATGTCCTAGGTAAGTTTTCTAAGTACAAGGGTAGAAATATGATTAGAGACCTTTGATTTTATAAATTCGGCATTTTCTTCATCTTCCTTGCTTTCAACCTTGTTGATACAAAGGACTTTTTTGCCTAGAGAATCCTTAAATACACCGCCCTTTAAACTAATCATCGAGAGTATATCCTCAAGTCTTAAAACATCTCCTACATCTTTGTTTAACAGTGCTTTAAAGTCCTCTAAATTATAAGTATTTTCTTCTGAAATTTGCTGACCTGCCATCTTGATATCTATGACAGCTATGGTCATGGTAGTCAGTTTTGATATGACAGGCTCATGGTCTTTGGGGAGTTTTAGGCGCTTTTTTCTAGCTCCGTCACTCTCTAGTATTATATAGTCGAAAAAATGTGAAAATATCAGTATTTCTTCATCCTTGACGTGCATAAATTTCCGGTTGACTTCGCTTATTGATACTTCCGGAAGCAGATAATATATCCCGAAATTCTTATGGTAAAATAGTCCTGAAAAAAATTTTTTTATTTTTTTTTGGTAGAAAGAGTATTTTTTTCTTTCTATTTTTTTAAAAATTTTTGTTCTGTTCTTTAAAAATACATATTTTTCAAGGATTTTAGCCTTGTATATATCTTTTTTGTCTAAAATCTCTTTTGACTCTTCTATTTTATCCTTTATAGAGATTTTTTTTAAAATCTAAGTTAGAAGATAAAAATTCCATATCTTTCATAAATATATTGTATTTTAAAAAGTATGTTTTGTACTTTTCAAAATCTTCCTTATTTATTATGAGTACATCATATTCATTTATAGAAGGCAGTTTCATCTTTGTAGTGGTAGAAAGCAGTACCCTAGTTCTCTTTGATATATTTTTTGCCATAAGATTAAGTACTGTCGTCTTGCCGCCTGCACCCACTACAGATATTACATCTTTCATCTACATCAGCTCCAAGAAAATACTGTTGCTTATCTTAAATCCCTCTCTTGTAAGGGAGAGACTATGCTTATAATCATTAATCAGATTTCTGTTTTTTAGGCTCTTAAGGACCTTAGCATAGTTTTCTTTGAAATTCATACCGAACTTTTCATCAATTTCATCTATTATTATACCCTCATTCATACGCAATTTCAAGAATATCCACTCTTCGTACAGGTCTTTTTCTGTCTGTAGTGCATAATCTGTAATTGGAATAATATTATTGCTTATGGACTGAACATAGTCTTTATCGCTGTTGGAAAATCTAGCTCTATTTATATAAGATGCGGCACTTTGACCTAGGCCTAGGTATTCATTTACCTTCCAGTATCTTATATTATGTCTGCATTTCCTGTCATTTTTTGCAAAGTTTGATATCTCATATTGCTCGTATCCCTTTGACTTCAAGAAGTCGATAGTATAGTCATATAGTTCAAGCGTAAAATCGTCATCGACTTTTATCAGACCTTTTTCATACATATCTGCAAAAGGGGTGCCATCTTCTATAATCAGCATATAGGAAGATATATGCGAGGGCTCTAATTTTAGTACTTTTTCCAATGTGTTTTTATAAGAGTTAAGGTTTTGATTAGGTATGCCCATCATCAAATCTACACTTATATTGTCAAATCCATGTTTTTTTAGCATGGAGTAAGTATTTTCAAAGTCGGCATAGCTATGACTTCTGCCCAAAGATTTCAGTTCGACCTCATTTGCTGATTGCAGTCCTATGCTTATACGATTTATCCTTGAATTTTGCAGGATTTTAATCTTTTCTTCCGCTATGGAATTGGGATTTATCTCAATGCTGTATTCCAAATCATCAGAAAAAGAAAAATTACCGTCTATTTCAAACAGTAATTTTTCAAGTAAGTCATTATCGAGGACGGTAGGTGTACCGCCACCGATAAATATTGTGTCTATTGTATATTTTTTCAGGTCATATTTTTCTTTTGCAAGTTTTATTTCCTTAATTAAGGCGTCTATATAGGAATGTCTTTCCTTATATGCAGATACATGTGAGTCAAAGTCGCAGTACAGGCACTTGCTATTGCAAAAGGGTATATGAAAGTAAAGACCTAATTTTTTCATCTGTTCATCTCCACGTTTGTGATTGTGATATATTGCTTATTTTTCAATTTAATTGTTGTTGGAGCTTCAACATATTTTATCACATCAGGCTCACTTTTGCTTAAATTGGAATGTATCTCTATTTTACCTACTCCGGATAAAGGTTTTATATTATATGTTCCGGCTTTGATGTCATATCCTACCTTGTATTGACCGTCAACATAATCCTTATCGCTATATGGGGTAAGATTAGCTTCACTTACCATAGTGGAACTTGTAAGAGTTAAGGTCTGACCGTTCTTTAAAGATACATAGGCGAAGTTGAAAAACATTATGTCTGATGCATCCGGATTTTTCTTATCAGTGATTTTATAAGTTCCCATATCACCGGTTGCAAATATCTTATATATTCCTTTTTGTATGTCCTTGCCTACGACATAGCTCACACTGTCTTTTTCATCTTCACTTTTATCTTGAGCCTTATCCTTTTCTACATCTTTGTCCATATCTTTTTGTATTTCTTCTTGCTTGTCTTCCTTCATATCTTCTTGCTTTTTTTCAGCCTTTTCGGATATTGGATTTTTCCCTTGAATAGGAGACTTATTTTCGGCTATTGCCACATTTTTTGGAAATACAGTATTTATAGTAACGGAAAGTATCAGTCCGCCCATACTGCTAAGCAAAAGAAACATGGAAACTATTAAAATTTTGGTTTGTAGGTGCAATTTAGAAAACATAGTAAGTCCAATCTCCTGAAAAAATTAGTATAAATTGTTACATTGTTTTAATCGGATACAAACAGCCTTTTATTAAATTTTTCTTATCAATTATAAAAGTAATAAGCCATATTAAGTTTTCCATTGTTTTATTAATTAATAGTATGAATATTATTTTTCAAAATATAAAGTCTTGAGATAAGAAATAATTATTTTGTGTCAAACCACGAATTCCCCACGTTGATGTCTACTTTAAGCTCCACCTTCATATCATACGCCTTGCTCATCTCTTCTTGAAGTAGGGCTTTTATATAGTCCTGTTCATCTGCTGTAGCTTCTATTATAAGCTCATCGTGCACTTGAAGTATGAGTTTTGACTTTAGATTTTCTCTTTTTAATCTATTGCTTACTCTTACCATGGCTATCTTTATTATGTCTGCGGCACTTCCCTGAATAGGTGTATTCATTGCGAGTCTTTTGCCTAGATTTTTAATCATAATATTCTTTTGCTTAAGTTGAGGTATACTGCGTCTTCTTCCAAGTATCGTAGTCACATAGCCATGTTCTTCACCAAAGGCTACTACATCCTGCATATATTTTTCGATGTTTTTGTATCTGTCAAGGTAGGTTTTGATGTATTGTCCTGCCTTTTTCTTTGTAATGCCCAGGTTATTTGAAAGTCCAAAATCTGAGATACCGTAGACAATTCCAAAGTTTACTGCCTTTGCAGCACCTCTTTGCTCCTTTGTTACCTCTGATATATCCACTCCGAAAACTTCTGAGGCAGTTTGAGTGTGTATGTCTGCATCTTTTGAAAAGGCTTGTATCAACGCTTCTTCATCAGAAATATGTGCCAAGACTCTAAGCTCTATCTGAGAGTAGTCTGAGTCTACAAGTACACAGCCTTGTCTTGCTATGAAAGCCTTACGCAGATTTCTACCTATCTCAAGTCTTACAGGTATGTTTTGTAAATTAGGTTCTGTAGATGATATTCTGCCTGTAGCAGCTATAGTTTGGTTAAATGACGAGTGTATACGCTCAGTGTTAGGATTTATTATGTTTAATAGTCCCTCTACATAGGTAGATTGCAGCTTGGTATACTGTCTGTATGATATTATCTTACCTATGATGTCATGCATATCACTGAGCTCTTCTAAGACTGCAGCGTCTGTAGAGTAGCCTGTCTTTGTCTTTTTTACAGGTGGAAGGTTCAGCTTTTCAAAGAGTATTACGCCTAATTGTTTTGGAGAGTTGATGTTAAATTCCTCTCCTGCAAGTTCGTATATTTCACTTTCAAGTCTTAGTATATGCTGTGCAAACTCTATTTTTTGATTTTCAAGTTCCTTTTTATCTATAGCCACTCCGATGTATTCCATATCGGAAAGCACTGTGATAAGAGGAATTTCCACGTCTTCAAACAGCTTTGTCATTTCAGAGTCTCTTATGGCAGTCATCACTATGTCATAAGATGAGTCCACTATGTCCAAGACCTTCATATAGTACTCTTCGACCTCTTTTTTTGTGAAAGGATTTATGACCTTTTCTTTTTTTCCCTTGCCGAAAAATTCCTCGTGAGATTGCAAATGAGAAAGTCCGTATTCCATAGCTATCTCTGATATATCATAGCTGTTGTTGTCAGGGCTTAGGAGATATTTTGCTATCTTAAGGTCGTATTTTATTCCTCTTAGACTGATGTCGTAGGGTAGGAGTGATAGATACTCAGCCTTGATGTCATAGCCGATTTTTTCTATATTTTCATCTTCAAGTATATGTTTTATCTTTTCAAAGTCTGAAATGGCATAGAATTTACCATTTGAAAGCATACATACGCTGAGTATTGCCGGTATGTCAACAAGGTAATTTTCCCTTACGATTTTTATCGCTATTCTTGTATGCTTATCTTGTAAAAACTCATCCACATCTGTGGAGTAGTCTATTATTTTTTCTGATTTTGCAGAATTTTCACCTTCACTGCCTGAATTTTGCTCATCGCTATTTGAAAAATTCTTGAGTTTTTTGACAAGCGACATCATATTATGCTCTATAAAAAACTCGTTTAGTTTGTAGTTGTCAAAGTCTTTGAGTAAAAATTCATCGCTTTCAATTTCAACAGGAATATTGATATTTATAGTGGCAAGCTGTTTGCTGAGATATGCAGACTCCTTGTCATTTTCAAGCTTAGTCTTGGTACTTCCCTTTATCTCGTCGATATGCTCGTAGAGATTTTCTATGTTCTTATACTCCTTGATTAATTTGAGCCCTGTCTTTTCACCTATACCGGCTACTCCCTTGATATTGTCGGAAGTATCACCCATCAAGGCTTTGAGATCTATAAACTGCGTAGGAGTGATGCCGTAGTTGTTCATCATCACCTGTTTATCCACTATTTCCAGTTCACTTACTCCTTTTTTGGTGAAAAGTATCTTTATCTTATCAGATGCAAGTTGGAAAGAGTCTCTGTCACCTGTGATTATAAGTGTTTCTATGTCTTCTTTTTCAAAATGCTTAGACACTGTGCCTATGATGTCATCAGCCTCATAGCCTGCAAGCTCCATTTTGGTGATATTGAAATAGCCGAGCATTTCTTTAAGCGGTGCAAGTTGTTCAGCAAGCTCTTCAGGCATGCCTTTACGAGTACCCTTATAATCTGCATACATCTTATGGCGGAAAGTAGGGGCTTTTAGGTCAAATGCCACCCCCATATGAGTAGGGGAATACTCAGATATTATTTTGAAAAGTATGTTGGCAAAACCGTATATGGCGTTGGTGTGCATGCCGTTTTTATCAGTAAGCGGAGGTACTGCGTAAAAAGCTCTGTTAATCAGCGAGTTGCCGTCTATAATAATCAACCTTTTTTCCATTATTTCATTCCTTCTAAATTTTTTATGTTCAGTTGTATCCTTTGAGCTATGTCGAAAATCTCTGAAAACTCATAGAAAAATCTTATCTTATCAAATTTAGTCTGATTTTCTATAGGTTTTTTCTCAAGTAAAAATCTTGTCATCGACTCAATTATATCCCTAAACGGATCTTGCGACACATATTCGCTCAAAAACTGTGATTTATGTCTAAGGAAAAAATACTTATTTGCATTTTCTTTGGTGTCACTGCTGTTGGATAGTTTGTCGTCCTGATACATTATGTCATTCCAAAATCTTGAGTAGAACTGCAAGAGATATGAGTCTTTTTTGGAAAGATTTTTGATAGTTTCAAAGTCGTCTATATCAGATACGGTATAGCCTTTTGTATAGTCGATTTGTGAGTTGCCCAGCAATATTACCCTTGAAAGCTCATTGACTACGCTGTGATAGAATCTGGTTTTTTCAAAGTCGTTTGAAATCTCAGCGCCAAAGTCTTTTTCGTCAATTCCTAGATATCCACGTTTGTTGTTTTGGAAGTCGCTGGCATAAGCTAAGAGACCTTTTTCTCCGTCTGAAAAAATGAAGAAGCCTTTGAAATATTTAGGATATACAACATCCAGTAGAAGAGTCTGCATATTTACAAGATTTTTGTATTTTTTTTCCTGAGTTGCAGTTATAGTAGAAGTTCTCAGACCTTTCAGGCTCTTTTTTACTATTACTCCGTTTTCAGGCTCGTAGTATGCCATAATCTCAAATCTTCCGCATAGCTGTCCGAGTATGAGATATGCGTCCAATTCCTGATATTTGAGAAGTATTGACAGGATTTTCTGATGTACCTGTGCATTTAGATACTTTTGCTGAGTATTCATAGATTTTATTGTAATTTCAAGCTCTGAATAGTCTTCAGCTCCGAGTATCTCTTTGAGCAATGCCATCTGCTCATCTTGAATTTGTTGTTTTTGCTTGTCAAATACTATTATTTTTGTAGCTTCGTGAGAGTCTAGATATGCGTCTTCTACAGTTTTTTCCTTGTTTTCATCAGCTTTTTCGTCCTTTATTATTTCTTGCTCCACAAGGTATTTTTCGCTATATTTATTCAAATTTGTGTTAAAATCCAATAATTTTGCTTTTAAATTTTCGTTTCCGTAGATATTCTTAGTTTCCGGATTGTTTTCGGAAGAATCTCCAGCCTGTTTTACGTTCAAACTGTTTATTTGGAAGAGAATATCCATGTACTTTGATTTAAGACTGTCCAATTCACCATTATCAAGCGAATATTTAAGCTCGCCTATAGTCTGTTCAAAGGTCGTATAGTCCTTTTTTTCCATATATATCATGCTGTTTGTAAAAGCTATCTTGACTATGGCAAATATGGTGAACAGTATAAGCAATATTATCGGAAATTTGTTCTTCATAGGTCCTCCAATATTATCTTATTTGTGATTTATACTAAAATTGCATCCATAATCATACAAATGACTGGAAATCTTATTTAAAATAACTGTAAAGTCGATTTTTCAATGAGATTATGAGATAAATGTGTGATATTACAGATGGAGTTTAATATTATTATGAAATTTTTTCTATCTTTGCATATTTTTCAAATTGCTCTTCATTCATCATGCTTATCTCATCTATAAGAGCCACTCTGAAAGAGCCGCTGCCCAGATCTTTAGTCCTTTCATAAGCCATCTCTCCTGCTACACCCATAGTGGCTATGGCGTATACTGTAGATAGCAAGATGTCATCCTTGTTTGCGGCTAAAAAGGATGCAGTTACTGATGCACTCATACAACCTGTGCCTGTTATCTTGGACATGTAGGCAACTCCATTTTTTACAACATAGGTATCATTTTTGTATACTATGATGTCATTTTTACCTGTAGCAGTCACTACGCTGTCGTATTTTTCAGATATATTTTTACATATTTTAGCAATATGATTTATTTCCATATTCTTGTCTTCTTCTGATGCGTCTACTCCCTTGGTACTTGCGACTATGCCGTCTATAGACATAATCTCTGATACATTGCCCTTTATTACGGCAAATTTACTATTTGTAAGCAGTTTGTGCACGACCTTATTTCTCGCCTTGCTTGCTCCAACTCCAACAGGGTCAAAGACTACAGGTACATTTTTAGTATTTGCCGTTCTTACAGCTTTTTCGTATATGTCAGTTTTGTCCATGGTACCTATGTTTAGCACCAAGGCAGATGAGATATTTGCTATATCCTCAAATTCATCATCATTTGCCGTCATAATAGGAGAAGCTCCTATTGCCAAAGTTACATTGGCGCAGTCATTTACTGTAACATAGTTGGTGATGTGGTGAATGATAGGAGATTTTTCTCTTATATTTTTCAAAAAATCTGAGTATTTCATAAAATTCTCCTTGCTAAATATTAATTTTCTTTAAATATATGGATATTATATAATATTTTTTATTCAACTATTTAGTTTAATATCTATTTTCCAATACAGAATTTGGAAAATATCGTGTCCAAAAGGCTCTCGCTTACAGACAGACCTGTGATTTGACCCAGATAGTCTACAGCATTGAGAAAGTCAATCTCAAGAATATCCAGTTCCACATTGTCAAGTAGCGACTGCCTTGCATCTTTCAACGAATTTATAGCATTTTCAATTAGAGCATAATGTCTTGAATTTGTAATCATTATGTTATTAATACTGTCATCATCGAAACTTACAGCCTTTGTGTATATATTTTCCTTGAGTTCTTCTATGCCTCTCTTATCAAGAGTTGAGATATTTATTATATTTTCTCTGTCTATGAAATCCGGTAGGTCATTGATGTCTAAATTGCTTTGAAGGTCTGACTTATTAAGAAGTATCAAATAATGTCTGTCCCTTAGTTTTTCCATCAACTCCTTATCTTCTGCGTTTAATTTGTCCGAAGTGTCCAGTACTAGCAGTATTATATCCGCATTTTCTATGGAAGACATGGAGCGTTCCACACCAATTTTTTCAACTACGTCCTGAGTTTCCCTTATGCCGGCAGTGTCTATTAGATTGACACTTATACCGTTGATGCTTAGACTTTCAGTGATTATATCCCTAGTTGTACCTGCAATGTCTGTTACAATGGCACGATTTTCTTCGAGCAGTTCATTGAGAAGAGATGACTTGCCGACATTAGGTCTGCCTATTATAGCTATGCTTATGCCGTCAGATATGACCTTGCCGTTCTTATAGGTATCCTTGAGAGTATTTAGCTCATCTATTGATATATCTACGTTGCTTATCAATTCTTCGTAAGTGACTTCAGGTATGTCCTCTTCAGGGAAATCAATGGCTACAGTTATTTGTGCTATTGATTTTTTCAAGCGTTCGTCGATTTTTTCTATTCTTCCTGATAGTCGCCCTTGCAGTTGTCTTTGTGCGTTTTCAAAAGATTTGGTAGACTTTGCATTTATTACATCTATTACAGCCTCTGCTTGAGACAGATCTATCCTGCCGTTTAGAAAGGCTCTTTTGGTAAATTCGCCGTTTTGTGCCAGTCGCACTCCCTTTGTTAATATCAGCGACATAATTTCTTCAAGGCTCTTACTACCGCCATGACAGTTTATTTCCACCACGTCCTCACAGGTGAAAGAGTGGGGCGCTCTCATATAACATACCATAACTTCGTCAATGATTTTGTCACCATCTAGGATATGACCGTATATCATCCTTCTAGGATTTTCAGAAATCTTATATTTTTTGGGCATGAATATTGACTCAGCGACGGCAAGGGACTTGTCACCGCTAAGTCTTATTATATTCACACTTGATCTTCCTGTAGATGTAGCAGGTGCTACTATTGTTTCATTGTCGTACATAGTTCTCCTTTTTTATCTGCTTCCTCCGCCAAATCCTGCACCGCTTGCTCCGGCTCCACCACCAAACGATGAAGAGCCACCTTCTCCGCCAAATCCTGGATTTCCGGGGTTGTACGGATAGTATGAATATCTTGAGTAGCCAAATGAGAATATGACGTAGTCTTCAGGGAAAAACCCGCAGTTTGCAAATCTGTAGTCAGGATTTATATCATAAAGTTCCTTAGAAAGTTTCAAACTTATGCCGAAAAGTGATGACATTATCAGATATTCATCCCAAAGGCCAACATCGTCAAAATCTCTTTCGTCAACGATGGTGAAGTCTTTCAGATAGTTATACAGTCCGTATATGTCTTTTAGCGCTTCCATGCCCTTGTCAGAGATGTATACAGATGCTGTTGCATCCCAACTGCTGTTCCAATAGACATAGCCTTGTTCTTTCAACAATCTAAGTGATGCAACCAAGTCGTCATACTTCAAAATCTTCCTTATTTCTTTTTTTATAAGGCTCTTTCTATTTGTAATATCAGAAAAATACAGCTTATTTTGTACATCTCTGCTATCATAATAGGTGGAAACTATCCTTGACATCACGTCATCAGGATCGTCATTTTCAAATTGTTTGGTAAATGTTATTACCGGAGCCATCCCCTCATAAGGCGAGCCTTCGCTGATACGGATGAAGTTTTTTTTGAGTAGACGCAGTATAAGTGCATCAATTAGACTTGTCCTCTCAAAGTTTTCAAACTGTGAAAGCTCCAGCATACCCTGTATCATAAGCAAATTTCCGTTAAGTGGAATATCTCTTTTGTATTTTGTCTTCTTAATCTCTTCAATTGATTTAGTGATGACTTTTTTTCTAAGCTCATTATCTCTCTTAATGTATTTGAATGTGTTTCTATATATGAAAAATCTTTTTAATACAGGTATCCTAGTCTTGAATCTGCTTATTATAAATAAGAAAATTCTGATAATTATAAAAAATTGTAATATAAAAAAGGCATGAATTTTTTGGAATATATTCTTCACATAGGAAGAATTTTTAAAAGCTATGTCCTTTTGCTTATTAAAGCTGATGCTTGACATAGTTTCAGGCGATATAAGGCTTGAGTCCAGCCTTGCAAGAACGGACATAAATCCGTTTTTCCTATCTAGCGCTTTGTCTGCTTCGGCTAAGATTGAATTACCCCTAGATATATTTATCCTTCCCTCGTAGCCAAAAGACCACATCTGTACATTGTCAGAATTAAGGCTCTTAAATCCCTTTTTGCCGTCGGATACATATATCTTGAGAGTGGCATTGTAAATAGGAACATTCATAGCCTTGTTTATAAAGTTGATATGAAATCCGTTGACATTGTCAGTATATCTGACTACGGCATTTTTGTATGTCCATGTCAGTTTGAAAGTCTTGGGACCATAATCTCCCTTGCCAAAACAAAGTTCCCTCGTATTCGTCTTGGGATTGTAGTAATCAGTATATTTATATGCCTTTGCTTGCAAAGAGTCGCTACTGTCCCAAGTGGACGTAAACATATATGGATAAGCTTTGTCATAAATCATCTCATACACTTTGAAGTTTTCAAGCTCCATGTGATTTAGGTTGTTAACAGGGATGAACCATTCGCTCCCCTCTTCGCTGACTGTATTCCATATTTGAGTGACATTCATATCACCGCCAGGCAGTATCACTGCTGTTGTATTTATAGACTGGATATAGCTTTCAGAAGCGTATGACGGAAGTATAGATGTTAATTGAAAAATAAGTATTAAAAATATGATTTTCGCTACTTTTTTTATCATAAAATCACCATTTACCATCTCTTATACTGTCAAAATTAGGCATTTGTTTTTTCTGTGCATCTACTGTAAGATATTCTTTCTCTTCATGCTTGAACATAGATGCTACAAAACTTGAAGGGAACATCTTAACTAATCGGTTAAACTTAGTTATGGCGTCATTATACACCAATTTTGCAAACTTAGTTTGAGCGTTGAGTTCAGTCAATTTTTCCACAAGGTTGTTGTATATAGTGTCAGCCTTGAGTTCAGGATATGCCTCAGCTACAGCGTATACATTGGCAACTAAGTTGTTTATAGTTTCTTCGTTTGATTTTAATCCTCTGTTTCTTACTATTTCATTCAATGTGTTTCTTTCGTGTTCAGCATAAGACACTACTATCTTGTACAGTTCAATAAGAGTATCATATCTGTTTTCCTGTACCATGTCTATATTGCTCCACGCATTTTTTACCAGTTCTTCCAAAGATACAAATCTGTTTTCGCACATCATAAAATACACTGCTGTGATAATGACCAAAGCGATTAGAGTTACCACGAAAATTTCCATCCTTTACCTCCAATAAAAAATATCTGCTGTTAGATAAAAACACAAGAAAAGTTAAATTACATACTTACATCTGACTTATTACAAATTGTTAATGTTAAAACTTCATAACTATAGCTATATAAATTCATAATTCAATAATACTGATAAAATTGTTTGATATTAATACTAATAAAACAATGGAAAACAACTCTTATATATTGATAATCTTATTGAAAGATATTTAAAGAAATATTTTTCCATCTAATCAAGTGAATATTAGTATAGGCATCATTTATTCAAAAAATTGAAATTTATGAACTTATAAAAGGCGGATAGTATTAAGTATAGACAAATAAACTGCCTACACAGTATTTATACCCTTCTTTAAGAAGTAATTACACTAATTATTGTATTTGATAAGTCATTTTTCAAAATTAAAATCTAAATTTTAAAAACAAAGTTAAAAGATTATAATGAAAAATCTTACATTAGATATTATATCACATTTTTCCCATATTTTTCTATCAAATACTTTACAAAATAGCCACAAAAAAAATATGGCATAGTAAAAACTATGCCATATTTTAGAAGTTAACATATTTTATTAAAAAGGAGATAATAAAATCTTTTCAAAAATTTTTGCGCCAAAAATTTACAGATATCTTGAAGCCGTAACATATCTCGGCCCATAATAACCGTCATTAAGATTTGAAATAGTCACACCTGAGTTATAAGATGACGCATGGATGAAGTTTCCTGAGCCAATATATATACCAACGTGTGATATTCCACCAAATGTGTTGAAAAATACCAAGTCACCTTTTTGCAAGTTAGCCTTTGATACTCTCTTACCACCATAAGCTTGAGATGAAGCAACTCTTGGTAGAGATATACCTGCTTGTGCAAAAACATAGCTTGTAAATCCTGAACAGTCAAATGAACTAGGACCAGTTGAACCAAATACATAAGGTGAGCCTAATTTTGATTTTCCTATTACTATTATCTTATCTGCAGTAGAAGAGGCTTTTTCATCCAAATTTACAGCAACTTGTTCTTCTTTTTTTACTTCAGTTTCTTGTATCTTTACTTGTTCTTCGTTAGCTGACAACAATTTTTCCAAATCTTCATCGGCTATTACTTCACCTTGTTGTACTTCTACAGTTTCTTTTGCATTTGCTGGATTGACTTCAGTTGTTTCATTGTCTGCATAAGCGTTTGTAAACGAAAATGTTGCAATTCCAAGTGTAAGCACAGTAGCCAATAATAATTTAGTTTTCTTCACAGTTAGTTTCCTCCAAAAAGTCGTTGTATTTTTTCTATTAGTCGTATTTTTGTATTTTAAATTTGTAATTTAATATTGTTTCACATTACTATCTTTAATGTCTTATTGCTTAAATTTTCAATTATCTCCATACTGTTCGTCCTATATGACGATTATTAAATTACAAGTAGTATTCCAAACTACCTTACCGATTATAGTAAAAATATTTCATTTTGTCAATAAAAAATTACAAAAAATATTAAAAATTTATTAATTGATTCAAAGAAAATATTGAAAAATACATAAAGAAAGCGGTTAATAATTTTGTTTCTTTTTTGTAACTATTCTTATTTTAATATATATTTTCCTGTCATTTTCATTACTGTAATATTACAAATATCGGAGTATATTTTAAAAACTGTAATATTAATTTAATATATCTACAATAATTTTAGTAGCTTGTTTGTCTTTTTAAGTAAAAGATATATATCCATATAATAAATAATTAAATTTTGTTACAATTTTTAAAGGTTTTTATAAATATTAGGCTGTATAGTTTAAATATTAAATTTATAGTTTAAACTTATTTTAGCAGGGTAACCTTAATATCGGTTGTGTTGATTGAAAATTACCCTAAAGCTATAAAAGCTTTCTTTATGACTGTACATATTATCGTATCTTTTTATATATCTTTTTATATATCTATTTGTTATTTTCTATATGTACGATAGTATGGACTAAGGTTAAAATATTTAAGTTTATCATGTATTAAATTCAGACTCACCCTTAGTTATGGACAAAAAATGATATTGTATTTTTTAAAGATTGGGATTGAATTTGAGTTTATACTGATCAATATTAAAAAATCATGCAGGTTTATTTATATATAGATTTTTACAACTTTTATAATTATGGTACAAAATGCTTTAATTACAATTTAAAAAATTTAATATTTAAATATTGACTTGCTGATTTTAAAAAATATTATTAAATTGTGCATTGCTAAAATGTCATGAATTTAAAAAAGGAGAATCTTATGAAGAAAAAATTATTGTCACTTTTACTATCAGCTGCGTGTGTCTTTGCTTTTGCTGCATGCTCATCTACTAACAACAATGGTTCAAATACGAATACTCCGACTGATAAACAAGATTCAAAAGGAGGAAAAACAATGGAAATTAACGTTTCAGCAGCAGCGTCACTTAAGGATGCTCTTGAGAAAATCAACGAAAACTATAAACAAGCGACAGGAACTACAGTTGTACTAAACCTTGGCGGTAGCGGTGCATTAGTAAAACAAATAAAAGAAGGAGCGCCTACAGACTTGTTCATATCAGCTTCAAACAAAGCTATGAACGAACTTGTTGAAGGTGGAACAGTAGAAAAAGAATCAGTATCTGTACTTTTGAAAAACTCACTTGTACTTGTAGTACCAAAAGACAATGCTGCTAAGATAGAAAAAGTTGAAGATCTTGCAAATCTTGATGAAAAATCAAAACTTGCTATTGGAGAAGTAGAAACTGTTCCTGCAGGACAATATGCAAAAGAATCACTTACTAATTTGAAACTTTGGGATAAGGTGGAATCTCATGTAGTATATGCAAAGGACGTAAGACAAGTAAGATCTTATGTTGAAGGTGGAGAAGCAGTTGCTGGATTTATCTATGCTTCTGATGCTACAGGTGATGACAAGATAAAAGTTGTTCAAACTATGGACGAATCAACTCATAAGAAAATAGTATATCCTTCAGCTGTTATAAAGGGTGCTCCAAATGCAGATGCAGCTAAAGAATACGAAGCTTTCTTGAAGACTGACGCAAGTATGAAGATATTTGAAGAATTCGGATTTAAAATGGCGGAATAGATAGATATGGGAGCTATAATCCAACCGATTATGCTCTCGCTTAAAGTAGCGGCTATATCCACTATCATTACTTTGATACTGGGTATAGCCTTTGCTTACTTTTTTGTGAGATGCAACTTTGCTTTAAAGGATTTTTTTGAGGCGTTTTTGGTTTTGCCTATGGTCTTGCCACCATCCGTAATAGGATACATACTACTTGTCATATTTGGAAAAAACGGATTTATGGGTATATTTTTGACTGAGCATTTCGGTTTCAGCATAATATTTTCTTGGATAGCCTGCGTTATTGCATCTGTAGTGGTATCCATTCCACTGATGTATCAGAGCGTAAAATCATCGTTTTTATCTATTGACGAGTCGTATATAAATGTCGCAAGGACTCTTGGCGCAAGTGAAACTAAGATATTTTTCAAGGTATTACTTCCAATTTCCACACCCGGAGTGCTAAGCGGTATAGTGCTTGCATTTGCAAGGGCACTTGGAGAATTTGGTGCTACTATGATGATAGCCGGCAATATCCCCGGTAAGACACAGACGATACCTACAGCGATATATTATGCAATGGCATCAAATGACACTAAGACAGCCAATATACTGACTTTTGTTGTGGTATTTTTCGGTTATATAGTGATATTTGCACTTAATAAATATCAGAAGAATAAGAAGATAAAATAAAACTAAGTAAATCTAAATAAATAGCATAGTACTATTTCTTCAATCTATAGGTAAGTAGTAGAATATTTAGGGTAAGTGATGGAATATTTAATTGAAATAATATAGAATTTCTAAAACTACACTTAATCTATAAAATTTAGTATAATACAAAAAAGGCAAGGTATAGCTACCCTGCCTTTTGTATTGCTTAGTTACAATATTTTACTATCATATCTGCAAGTTCATTTGCCATTGAAGATATCATCACTTCGTCCTTACCTTCTATCATAACTCTTACGAGAGGCTCAGTGCCTGACGGACGTATTAATACCCTTCCTTCATTTGCCATCTTATCTTCCAATTCCTTTATCTTTTGTGCTATTTCAGGAATTTCGTTATATGTGTTCTTGTACTTATTATCTATTTTAGCATTTATAAGTACTTGCGGATAGATGTCCATTATCTGTGAGAGTTCACTCATCTTTTTCTTGCTTTGTTTTAGTATTGAAGATAGTATTAGTGAGCTGAGTATTCCATCTCCTGTGGAATTATGCTCCAAGAATATTATATGTCCTGATTGTTCTCCACCTATAGAGTATCCGCCCTTGAGCATATCCTCAAGTACATATCTATCACCAACAGCCGTAATGTCAAGGTCAATGCCGAGTTTTTCAGCTGCGATGTGTAAACCGAGGTTACTCATCACTGTAACTACAAGCTTGTTGTCCTTTAATTTGTTTTCTTCTTTTAGATGTTTTGCACAGATTAGCATTACTTTGTCGCCGTCAACTATGTCTCCTCTTTCATCTACAGCTATAAGTCTATCAGAGTCACCGTCATAGGCAAGACCTATATCTGCCTTGTACTCTACTACGGCTCTTTGTAGATTCTGAGTATGTGTAGAACCGCAATCACGGTTTATGTTTATTCCGTTAGGTTTGTTGGCAATTACCTGTATATTTGCCTTTAATCTCTTGAAAACTTCAGGTGCTATCTTATATGCTGCTCCGTTTGACGTATCAAGTACGACCTTTAGACCTTTCAAATCTCCTTTTATTGAGTTTTGCAAGAAACTAATATATGTTTCCTTTGGATCGTCTTTTTTTATCAATCTGCCTATGGCATTGTGAGTTGGTGATTCTATAGAAGTTTCTCCTGTTTCAAGTTTTTCCATCAAATCCTCTATCTCTTCTTCGATAGAATCGGCAAGCTTGAGGCCTTGTGAATTGAAAAATTTGATTCCGTTATATTCCATAGGATTGTGTGATGCTGATATTACAGCACCTATATCAACCTTGAACTTCCTTGTCAGATATGCTATTGCAGGAGTAGGTACTATACCTGCGTCTATTACGTTTATACCTACACTTGTAAATCCGGACATAAGAGCAAATTTCAAGGTATCTTTTGATATTCTCGTATCTGTACCTATGATTGCTATAGGTTTTTGTCCGTCATGATGTGAATACTTTCCTATTACATAGCCACCGGCTCTTCCAAGTCTAAAAGCCAGTTCAGGTGTAAGCTCGTCATTTGCTATGCCTCTTACTCCGTCTGTGCCGAAATATTTTCTCATTAGTCAATCTCCGTTTCTTAAGGATTCATCCTACATATAATTATGTAAAATGCTGTGTAGATTTGTTTTAATCATAGTATAGAGATTAAAATTAAAGATTTTTATAAAGTTTTAAAAATCCAAACTATAATTAAATCCAAACCGCCTTTTTAATTATATAATTTTTTTTATTAGATTTCCATAGTTTTTGATAAAATATTCTTGAATTAGTACTCTGTATTTATAAAAAGTATTTGCGTTCTTATTGCTTATTGGTAATAATTCTAGGCATTTTTTCAGATAAATTTCCAAGATAATATTCTAGTACATTGGAAAATATAAATAAAACTTGACTTACTCTACCCATATATTATGCCCTTTTGCTAAAATCAAGTTAAATTATATAAGTTTAACTAGTAATAATATATCATAAATGCTAAGTCTTGCTAATACTTTATAAAAAAACGTTTTGTTAGATAATGATAAAAATATAATTTCATACTATTGATAAAAAATAAAAATGCTATTGATTTTTTTGAGAAAACTATTTATAATAGTGCAGGAGAAAGCGTTATTAATACATAAAATTTAAGGTGTATTATCCCGAAGTTTCACTACATATATTTGAAAAATAAAAAAACTCCCCCTATAATTCAGTGTATTATCCCGAAGTTTCACTACGCTAAAAAAATTGAAGGGAGAAAATTTAATATGAAAGTTTATGAATCGGACAAGATAAGGAATGTAGCAATATTTGGTCACTCAGGCTCAGGAAAGTCAAATTTGATTGAGGCTTTTTTGTATACTGTAGGAAAGACAAATAGAATTTCAAAACCTACAGATGCACCTAAAATCACTTCATCACTTGGTCTTAATACTATAGAATACAAAGATCACAAGTACAATTTTATAGATACACCCGGATATTTTGATTTTGAAGGTGAAGTAATATCAGCAACTCTTGCTGCAGCATCATCAATAATAGTGGTAGACGCTACTACATCACTACAAGTAGGTACTGATAAGGCTCTTGAAACTGCTGATGAATACGATATGCCTAGATTCATATTTGTAAACAAGATAGACTCTGAAAAAGCTGACTACCAAAGAATACTTGACGAACTCAAAGAGAGATACGGTAAGAAAATAGCTCCTTTCCACCTTCCATGGGGTAAGGCAGAAACATTCAAAGGTTTTGTAAATGTCGTGGATTATTTCGGTAGAGAGTACAACGGCAAGGAATGTGTGACTGTAGATATGCCTGAAGATCTTAAAGATGAAGTTGAAGAAGTTAGAGCTATGCTTATGGAGGCTGTTGCAGAAACAGACGAAGAGTTACTGGACAAATATTTTAACGGTGAAACATTTACAATAGATGAAATACACAGAGGACTTAGAAAGGGCGTAATAAGTGGCGACGTAATACCTGTACTTTGCGGCTCTACAGCAAAAAATATAGGTATGCACACTTTGCTTGACATGATATATGACTATCTTCCTTCACCAATAGACAAGATGGCAAGAGATAAAAAAGAGTTTGACGGTCAGATATTCAAGACTTTTGTAGACTCGTTCCTAGGCAGAGTGTCGTATGTTAAAGTAAATCAAGGTGTTATGAAGCCTGATGTAGAAACAAACAATATAAATAAGAGAGTAAAAGAAAAGATAGGCAAGATATTCGTATCTACAAATGAAGGATTGCAAGAAGTTGAAGCTGCAAATGCCGGTGATATAGTTGTATTTACTAAACTACAGACTTCACTTACAGGTGATACTCTTGCTGAAAAAGTTGATGTATCTCCTTATGAATTACCTAAATTCCCTAAACCACAGATGCTAGTAGCTATAGAGCCTTTGAACAAGGGGGATGAAGATAAGATTTCTCAAGGACTTCATAGATTGCTTGACGAAGACCCTTCATTTACATGGGAAAGAAACAACGAAACTAAGCAAACAGTAGTTGGAGTTCAAGGTGACATCCACATCAACTCGCTAAAAGACAAACTAAAAGAAAAATTTGGCGTAGATGTTAAGATACAAGACCTCAAAGTACCATATAGAGAAACTATAAAAGGAAAATCTGACGTACAAGGTAAACATAAGAAACAATCAGGCGGACATGGACAATACGGAGATGTCAAGATAAGATTCGAGCCTTCTGACAAGCCTTTTGAATTCACAGAAGAACTATTTGGCGGCTCTGTACCTAAATCTTATGTACCTGCTGTTGAAAAGGGACTTATAGAGTCAATGGAAAAGGGTGTACTTGCCGGATATCCTGTGACAAACATAAAGGCTACTCTTTATGACGGTTCATACCATGATGTGGACTCTTCAGAAATGGCGTTTAAGATAGCAGCGTCTCTTGCATACAAAAAAGGTATGGAAGAAGCAAAACCTATATTGCTTGAACCTATAATGGATCTTAAGATAATAGTTCCGGAAGAATACATGGGCGATGTAATAGGAGACATGAACAAAAAACGTGGTAAGGTCCTCGGCATGGAAGCGTATAAGGGCGACAAACAAATCATCAACGCTCAGGCTCCGGAAGGCGAAATATTCAAATATGCAATAGATTTAAAAGCCATGACTCAAGGTCAAGGATACTTTGAAATGGAATTTGCAAGATATGATGAAGTGCCGGCACAGATAGCACAAAAGATAATAGCTGAAAGAAATGCAGCAAAATAGAAATAATAATACAAGATACAAGGGCGATTAAGGTAAAACTTAATCGCTTTTTTGCTTATACTAATACCAATCATCATTTATATTACCAAGCATGTATTCTAAATGACTCTATTCATTATATAGATTTCCAGATATTTTGTTGTAATGTAATTATATGGCTATTTAACAGGTTTTTAGTGTAAAATCTAATAAAATAATGGAATTATTTTATAAAAATGATATATTATAAATTTATTAAAAAAAGATTTGCTAATGAGTATCACAAGTATAGAATTAATAAAATCCATAGTTTAAATAGAGTTTAGTATCATATACTATTTAAAAAAACTATTGATGTACATTATCTATGGATAAAATAGATAATAGTATTAATACTGTTATCCGTTTTATTAATGTAAAATATTTTCATTGAAAATCTTGCTACTAAAGTTTGATAAGAAATGTCTAATATTGAAATTTCCCATTATTTGATTAAATGATATTATGAAGTATGGATGTCTAAAAATAGATTATAAATAATTTTATTGCTTTACATAAAAAAATTGATTATTTATTGTAGAAAAAAATATTTTTAAAAAAATTTAATTAAAAAATTTTATATAAAATTCTCAGTATATATCAATATTTGATATCATAAGATAAAGTATTAACTATTAATTTATTCAAAAATCTGAATATATTTTATAAAAAATACGATATATTATATAAAATGTGGGTAGGAATGACTATGAACATTTATGACTTATGTCTAGAAGCCTGTTAAAATTATAGTTTTGGGTGTTTTACGCAATACTTATTTTAAGAGAGGTAATTTTTAGAAGATAAGTCAATATTTTTGTGTTTACTTAACTTAATGTACTTAATTTTCGTTGATACTTTTCTATTGATTTTAGATAATTTACTTAGTTAACATATTTTAGCCATTGAATATAACGATGAAAAAATAATATATCACCATAAAAAATTATATAGATAGGTAAAAATCAAAAATCAATGTCTTATCATTATAATATGCGATTTAGTCTACAAAGTCGTATATTGAAAATTAAAGCTACAATTCTAAAATTGGAGAGGAAATAATTAATGAAGAGATTG
>GL405246.1:2152679-2155931 GCA_000146855.1 [Eubacterium] yurii subsp. margaretiae ATCC 43715 | reverse complement strand
TCGCAGACGCAGCATCTAAACCAAATGTAGAAGTACAAACGTCAGAAGAAGTAAAGTTAGTAGGAAAGTATAAAACAGTAACAACAACAAAAGACTCAGAAATAAGACTTGAAGAAGGAACAAAGATAGAAAAATATACTACTTCAATGACAGCAAGTCAAAATATGATAACAGGCGGAGAAATAGAAAAGATAACAGCACAGTCAAACCTTACAATAAAGGACTCAAAGGTAAGAGATATAGAAATACCAAATACAACAAACAAAAAACTTACTATGAATGTACAAGGAAATGCTGTAGTTAAGAAGATAGTAAATAAATCAGCTTACAATTTGAAGTTAAATACAGAAAAAGTAGGACAAGTAGAAAATACAAATGACGCTAAATTGGAAAAAATTCAAGTTGAAAGTGTAAGTATAAGCGGTACACCAAAAGCAGGACAAAAAATTATAGCCAATGTTCAACCTTCAGGAGCTACAGTATCATATAAATGGATGGTATCTGAAACTGAAAATGGAAATTATGGTGTAATAAGTAATGCTACAGATAAGGAATATACTATTGCTAATGACAAAGCCGGAAAATATATAAAGGTAGAAGTAATAGGCACAGACAACTACGAAGGAAGAGTATTGAGTAGTTTTGTCAAGATTGAAGACGTAGCCAATGTAAGTAAAGTAGAAATAAAAGGAAAAAATGAAGTTGGCGAAGTATTGACTGCAGAAGTTACTCCGTCAAATGCAACAGTAACATATCAATGGAAAAAAGCATCTTTATCAGGTGGAAACTACGAGGATATTGTAGGGGCTACAGAAAAAACATACAGGGTAAAAAAAGGTGATAAATTCCTAAAAGTAGAAGTAAAAAATCAATATAATGATGCAAATAAATTAACAAGTGATGAATTTGCAATAAACGAAAGGGATAATCAGCTTGATGCGGTGTTGAGTCCTGCAGTTAATAATTTCAATACGAATATAAAGGTAACTACAGAGCCGGTGTTATCTGAAAAAATCAGTTTCAAATATGGTATTAGTGATAGTGCTCTAACTTATAATAAAGATGAAAATATTGATAATGCGAAAGTAGCTACATTTAAAAACTTGGATAAAGATAGTGTAACCCATTCAGCTGGAGAAAATGTAGAGTTAGATGAAAACATTATAGATGAAGTGGTAAAAGGTAATTCAAAATATCTTACAGTATATCAGTTGAATAATGTAAGCACTACTACACCAAATCAACTAGTAGCTTATGCGTCTATGAAGCTTACAAAAGAAGTTATAAGATTGCCTGAGAAAAAAGAATGGGAAATACAGACTACTCACACAATAAAAGGAGATAAAATATTTGTAAAAGGCAGATTGGAAACTGTAGAAAGGTTAAGAGCTGCTATGCAAATTAAAAGCAATGGGCAAGATGTTAAGAGCAGCTTTGATATAAATGTGAAAAGTCAACAATCTGGTACTGTAATACAAGATTCAGATTATTTATCAGACTCTTATATTATTGAAATTGCTCCTAAAGCGACAAAGGAGAATAAATATATATACGGAGAGAAGAAAACTTTTAAAGTCAGATTTACAGATGATATATCAAAGGTTATTTTCAAAGAAGGTACAGCCATACAAGTAGGGGATACTCTTACAGCCCAGGTATTTATTAACATTCCTAATTTTGGAGAGCGTTCTTTGGAAGAAACAGGAAATGAAGATAAATACGAAAATCTGACATATAAGTGGTATACAGAAGAAAATGGTGTGGAAAAGCAAATAGCTGGAGAAACTAAAAGGAAGTATACTGTAAAGCAAGGAGATGTAGGCAAGTCTATAAAGGTGGAAGTAGCAGGAGATGGGGTGGAAGTCGCAAGTGCTCCACGCAAGTCAGGCGGAACATTAGATGTTACAGGAAAAAAATGGGATATTAGCTTTGACGGTAAGGCATACGAAACTGACACTTCAAAAATAAACATCAAAATATTAGACAAAACTCAAGATGATATTGATGATAGTAAGGTAAAAGTAGAAGCCTTTATTAACAATGACTGGAAAAGCATTAAAGATAAATTTGAAGTCAAATCAGTTGTAGATAAGGTATATGAAGTGAGATTGAAAGATATTGATAAAATTCCAGGAAATAGAATAAGGCTTACTATAACAGGAACTCGTTATGATAATACAGACATGTATATACACAGGAGTTTGGAAGGACTTGAGTTTAAAACTTCGTCATTAGGTCAGGCAAAAGCTAAGATTGAGGGCTCTAAGTTGGTTATAAAGGATTCAAATGTAACAATAAGAGAGTTATTAGAAAAAGTTGGTGAAGTATTAGAACTCAAAATTAGTGGCGTAAGACCAGAATTCTACGATATTTCAGGAAATTTAATAACAGTGGATAAAGCTGATGACAGTTTTAAAAATGATATGAAACTGAGAGTAAGTTCTGAAATATCATATCCTAATGAACCACCAAAAGAATATACTATAAAAGTACAATAGTTTATGAGATAAGCTATATAAAAATAAAACTCTCGAAGAAATTCGGGAGTTTTATTTTTTGATACTTTAATAATAACTATTAACTATTAATACTATGGTAATGGTTAATAAAATAATAGAAAAATTCTATATATTAACAATATCTAATTAAAAATTCTATTACATATCCACAAATTAAACAAATATCAGTATTAGCTGAAATTTATAAAATAGCATGAATATATAGTACACTTAAGTATAGCTTATTTTAAAAGAGATTGATTTAATTTATTTAGCAAATATCAATATGTTAAATTATATTTATTAAGTGTTGCAATTATATTGTAAACCTAAAATTATAAAATAACAATAAACTCTTTACAAATATAAATATATTTTATAAAATGAATGATAGCTTACATAGTTTATGGGTAATGACTACTATGGAATCTTATGATTTATACCTAAATACTTGTTAATATTTATTTTTGGTATTATATATTATACTTTTTGCTAAGACAGGTATTTTTAAGGGGTTAAGTCAATTTCTTTGTGTTTATTTAACTAAATGTGCTTAATTTCCATTGATACTTAATGATTAATTTTCACCTGTTGCACTTCTATGATGTTTATCAATCTTACTCATATTAAATTGCAACTAAGAGATTGAATATTAAAATTTAATAGATTTTAAATGGTGATTATTAAAATCAAATACATAGGAGATTAGGACTATAATTTTTAAAGATGAAAGGAAAATGTAATGAAAAGCTTT
>GL405246.1:2116753-2152111 GCA_000146855.1 [Eubacterium] yurii subsp. margaretiae ATCC 43715 | reverse complement strand
TTACAGACACAGCATCTGTTCCAAATGTAGAAGTACAAACGTCAGAAGAAGTAAAGTTAGTAGGAAAGTATAAAACAGTAACAACAACAAAAGACTCAGAAATAAGACTTGAAGAAGGAACAAAGATAGAAAAATATACTACTTCAATGACAGCAAGTCAAAATATGATAACAGGCGGAGAAATAGAAAAGATAACAGCACAGTCAAACCTTACAATAAAGGACACAAAGGTAAGAGATATAGTAATACCAAGTGCAACAGATAAAATACTAACTATTGAAGTACAAGGTACAGCAGAAGTAGATAAGATAGTAAATCATTCAAATTACAAGTTAAAATTAATCGAAGAAAAAAAGGGACAGGTAAAAGATACATCAAAGGCTAACTTAGAAATAGAAGAAGAAAAAAAGCCTGATAAAAAAGAAATATCTGAAGTAAAAATAATTGGAGAAGCAAAATTAGGAAATATACTTACAGCCGATGTAAAGCCTGATGGAGCAAAAGTAGCATATAAATGGGAGATATCTGAAAAAGAGACAGAAGCATTCCAAACAATAGTAGGTGCAACATATAAGACTTACAAAATAACAGAAAAAGAAGAAGGAAAGTATATAAGAGTAGTAGTAAGTGGAGATGAAAGCCAAGGTTACAAAGGTGAAAAGACAAGTAAGGCTGTAAAAGTATCAGATAAAGTTGTTCCGCCTGCTCCAAAAACTACAGAATTAACAGAAGTGGTTGTAGAAAATAAACAAACAGGCAAAGATATAAAGCTTGGCACTACACTAATAGCAACAACTACACCAAAAGATGCAAAAGTAAGATACAGATGGCAGTTTTCAGCCACTGATGTAGACAAGGATTTTGTTGATATAGCTAAAGATGCAGACAAAGAAGAATATACTATTACAGAAAAAGAAGAAGGTAAATATATAAGAGTAGTAGTAAGTGGAGATGAGAGCCAAGGCTATACAGGTGAAAAGACAAGTAAGTCTGTAAAAGTTGCAGACAAGGTTGTAAAACCTCCAAAAACATTACCCAAAATAGCAGTAAAATCAGTAAATATTAATGTTGATATGGTTCGTAATGATGGTAAAGTAGGAGAAGAAATTATAGCTGAAGTTAAACCATCAAGAGCTACAGTGGAATATCAGTGGATGGTAGCTGATACCGAAGATGGAAAATACAATCCAATACCTTATAGTTCTTCGGATAAGAAATATACTATTACAAAAAAAGAAGCAGGAAAATTTATAAAGCTAGAAGTAAGAGGAATTGGTGAGTACGAAGGAAAAGTATTGAGCAACTTGGTTTTTGTTCAAGACATATCTAATGCATACAAAGTAACTATAAAAGGATCTGGCGAAATAGGTGCAATTTTGACAGCTGAAGTTGAACCGGATAATGCAGAAGTAAGCTATCAATGGAAAAGACAATCAGTAACTGATGGTCCGTATGAGGATATTGTTGGAGCTGTAGAAAAGACATATATGGTTCAAAATAAGGAGAGATACCTAAAGGTAGAAGTAAGGGATAAGTTTAGTCAAAATGCTCCAATAGAAAGCGAATACTTTCGAATAAATAAAAGGGATAATATACTGTATTTAGAGTTAAGACCTTCAGAGGAAACTTTCAAGACAAATGTAAGAGTAACTACAGAACCGGTATTATCTGATGAAATCACTTATAAATATGAGATTAGCAACGAAGCTAAAACTTATAATGAAAATCTATATACTCCTAAAAATTATGTAGATGAATTAAAAGATTTGGATAAAGATCTTATATGCAGCTCAAAAGGACAAGATATAGAGTTAAATGATTGGCAGATATCTAATCTTGATAATAAAGTGCCGCAATATCTTATAGTGTGTAAGTTTAAAAAGGTTGATGATAGCAACTATCAAGTACTTGAGTATGCTAATATAAGTATTGCAAAAGATAAGATAAAATTACCTGAGAAAAAAGAATGGGAGATAAAGACAAGTCATATATTAGAAGATGATAAAATATTTATAAAAGGTAGATTTGAAACAGCAGAAAATTTTATAAATAACTTAGAGATCTTAAGTGAAGGAAAAGATATTAAAGATGATTTTGATATAGAATTACTGCTATCAAACGGAAGACCGTTATATTTACAAAATTATATATTCCAAGAGTGTTATGCTTATTTTGTTCCTAAAACAAGGGAAGGAAGATATATATATGGAACAAAGAGGTTTGATTTCAACATTATTGATGTGATAGAAGATCTTAGATTCAAAGAAGGTAAAGTGGTTCAAGTAGGTGATCCTCTTACAGCTGAAGTATTTATTAAAGTACCAAATAGAGGAAATGTGAGGTTGGAAGAGCTATTTTATACAGAAAGCTATGAAAATTTGATATTCAGGTGGTATAGGGAAGAAAATGGCATAGAAGAGGAAATAAGCGGAGCTAGTGGAAGGAGATATATTATAAAAGACGAAGATGTTGGTAAGACTATAAGAGTAGAGGTTAGAGGTGATGGGGAATCAGTTTCAAGTGATGTTCGTAGCTCAGAAGGAATAAATATAAGTAAAGAAAAAATATTGGATATAAGTATTGATGGTAAGGCATATGAAGAAGATACTACTAAGATAAAAATCAAGATATTTGATAAGGATATACCTGCTATTGATGACAGTATGGTAAAAGCAGAAGCATCTATTTCTGGACTGTTAAAAAACGTTAAAGATGAGTTTAAGGTCATATCAGCAGAAAATAAGGAATATGAGCTGAGGCTAAAAGATGTTGATAAAATGTATGGAAATACAATAAGACTTAGTATAGCAGGAACTCGTTATAATGATACAGAAACATATATACACAGGGATTTAGAAGGAGTAGAGGCTACAGGACCTTCATATTCATATGGTAATACACCTCCTGGAGAGGCACATGCTAAGATTAAAGGTTCTCAGTTAGTCATAGATGGAATAACATCAGTAGCAGATATAGTTAAACAAATTAGTTTTCAAATGCATTTAAGAATTAATGATATAAATCTGGAAGTATACGATGTTGCAGGAAATCTAATGACAGAGGATAGATTTGGTGAAACTTTTAAAGATGGAATGAAGTTAAAAGTAAGCTCTAAAGAAACATATCCAAATGGAGAATATAAGGAATACACTGTAGTAATAGAATAGTCTGAATTAGTAAGCCATACAAAAATAAAACTCTCGAAGTTATTCGGGAGTTTTATTTTTTACTCAGTATACTTATACTAAAAACCAATTAAATAGTCCAAAAATATATTAATGGCGATTAGTATTATTCCCATCCCATAGCCTTGTACATATCATAGAAGTGATGAGTAGGTCCGCAGCCTTTTCCAAGCTCAAGAGAGTGCGTAATTGCTGTAGTAACATAGTCTTTGGCAAGTTTTACCGATGTAGGCATATCATTGCCATTTGCAAGGTTTGACGCTATTGCAGATGACAGTGTACAGCCTGTACCGTGAGTATTTTTCGTATCTATCTTTTGAGTGGTGAATGTATGGAAGTTATTCCCGTCATAGAGCACATCTACTGCATCGCCTATATGATGTCCCCCCTTTACAAGTACAGCTTTGCATCCCATTTTGATTATCTCTTTTGCTGCATTTTTCATATCTTCCACTGTTTCTATCTTTATTTTCGATATATGCTCTGCCTCAGGTATGTTGGGTGTTATTATGTCTGCAATGGGTATTACCTTGTTTATTAGAGTGTCTATATTTTCCACATCCATTAAAGGGTGTCCGTTTTTTGCATACATTACAGGGTCTAAGACTATGTTTTTCGCCTTGTATTGTATGAGTTTTTCAGCTACTGTTTTCATTATCTCTACGTCAGAGAGCATTCCTATCTTTACTGCGTTTGGAACTATATCTGTAAATACGCAGTCTATTTGATCTGCTACTACCTTAGTTGAGATATTTTCAACAGATGTTACAGTTGCAGTGTTTTCTGCAACTACAGATACTATTACGCTCATGCCGAAGAGTCCATGTGCACAAAATGTCTTGAGGTCAGCCTGTATACCTGCTCCACCGCTACAATCAGAGCCTGCTATGGTAAGAATGGGTATCATAATAATCTCCTTTACAAATTAAAAATGATTAAAATTCTACTTGCGTATTAATGATTATAACAAAAAAATTTAATTTATGATATAATTTTATGAAATAAAATATAGATTTTTATATTGGAAAGCCTTTTATAGCTATAACTTAGTATAATAACATTATGTTTAATATCTAAGTTTTCAGGTATTATCTAAAAGGTGTTTAATTATTAATCTCAATATTACAAATCTATCTTTAAATAAGTAATTTTAAGATTATCTATGAATGTTTCAAAGGTTAATATTACAGTCTAAAATGAGTTTTTATAAAAAAATAAATTTTTATGAAAATTTTTGAATTTATTAACATTAAAACCACCTATTTACAAGTGTTTTAAACTATTGTTACAAGTTTATAGAATTATTAATATTTCATTTAATAGTTATTTAATATTTTATCTTTATAGTTGTATGTAACAAAGGCAGTTTGAAAAAATTTGGATATTATTCATAATGTTTAAGGAGTATCTTATGAAAAAAATAAAATTTAAGAAAAAATGGATAGTAATAGCCATAGTAGTAATTGTGGCAGCAGTATTTTGGATAAACAGTCAAAATGCAAACAAGAATGTCTTGAAAACAGTTGAGGCTGGCAAGATAGAAACAGGAGATGTAGAAACATTTGTCGAAGTTACAGGCAATATTGAGGCTAACGACTCTGCGGAGATAACATCACCATATAATTATGAAGTAGTAGAAATCAACGTGAAAGAGGGCGATAAGGTACAAAAAAATCAAATACTAGCTCGCTTGGATACAAAGGATTTGAAAAATGAAATAGCCATCCTTGAAAAAGAAGTGGCTTATGAACAAATCAGACTTCAAGAACAATACAGTGATGCCGGTAATGTCTATACTTCAACAGAATCACTCAAACTTGCGCTTGATGATGCAAAACTTAGAAATACAAATGCAAAGATTGCCTTCAATCAAGCAGTGGATAACTTGAAGAAACAGGAAGATTTATTTGCTGCAGGTGCAGCGCCTGAGCAAGATGTACAAAATGCAAAAAATGCTAAGGAACAGGCGGAAGTTTCTTTGGAACAATCAGAAGTTGCTTACAAACAAGCTCAAGAGTCAATGGAAAAAGGTCAACACGACATCAACAATGCTGTAAAACAAGCTACACCTAAGGAATCAGCAAGAGCATCTCTAAGTATAAAGTTGGCAACTCTTCAACAAAAAAGAGATAAATTAAATGACCTTAATATTAAATCACCTATATCAGGTACTGTTACGAGGGTCTATGCAAAGCTTGGTAGGACTGCCAAAGACACTGAAAATAACAGAGCCATGTTTATAATAGAAGATGAAAGTAGGAAATTTTTGGTAGCTAAGGTGGGTCAATATGACATATCTGATATTAAGCTTAATCAAGAAGTTACTATAACATCAGATGTGCTTGGTAAAGACTCTGCAAAGGGTACTGTAAGCAGAATATCACCTACAGGCGAAAAATCTTCAACTGCAAATAATACTATAGTTATACCTGTTAAGATATTGGTAACAAAGAGTGATAACAGACTTATCACAGGGGTAAGTGCAAAGGCTAAGATAAAGACTGATTCTATGAAAAATGTCTTAAAGACATCTTTTGAAAATATACTTTCTCAAGGGGATAAGAACTTCGTCTTTGTAATAGAAAATGGAATAGTTAAGAAGGTTGAAATAAAGACTGGTTTGGCATCAACTTTTGACACTCAAATTATTTCAAAGGATTTAAAAGATGGAATGCAGATAGTGAAAAACCCTGACGAAACATTGATGGATGGCGAAAAGGTGACAGTAATGGATCCTAATCAAATGCCTGCCGGCATGCAAGGTGTACCTCAAGGCGGTCAACAAGGAGGAGTACAATATGTTGACTCAGGAGCAAATCAGGAAGCATCGCAAAACTCAAATGGAACAAAATAGATGTTAGGAGAAAAAAATGTCGGACAAATTATTAGAATTAAGAGATATAACAAAAACATATATAATGGGCGACAATGAACTACAGGTTTTAAAAGGTGTGAGTTTTGAGGTAAAATACGGTGAATTTGTGGCGATAATGGGTTCATCAGGCTCAGGGAAGTCTACATTGATGAATATACTTGGGTGTTTGGATAGACAAGGCAGTGGGGAGTATTTCTTAGAGGGGATAAACATCAAGGATAAGACGGAAAATGAACTGTCATATATAAGAAACCAAAAAATCGGCTTTGTATTCCAAACATTCAATCTAATCTCAAGGACTTCATCGCTTAAAAATGTGGAATTGCCTATGATATATGCTAAGAAGAATGCTGCTTACAGAGAAGAGAGAGCGAAGTTTCTTCTTGAACAAGTTGGACTTTCAGATAGAATTCATCACGTACCTAACGAATTATCAGGCGGTCAAAGACAAAGAGTCGCCATAGCAAGGGCACTTGCCAACGACCCACCGATAATTTTTGCAGATGAGCCTACAGGTAATCTGGACTCCAAGTCATCTGTGGAAATAATGCAGATATTTACAAGACTTAACGATGAGGGTAAGACAGTAATTGTTGTAACGCATGAGCCTGATATTGCGGCTTATACTAAGAGGATAATCACGTTTAGGGACGGTAATATAATGTCTGATGTGATAAATGAAAACAGGACAAAATTTGATTAGAAAAGAGGTAAAATATGGGCTTAATGTTTGAAAATTTCAAGATGGCTCTGTCATCAGTCAAAGCCAATAAGATGCGTGCTTTTCTTACCATGCTTGGTATAATTATAGGTATTTCTTCGGTAATGACCATCACGTCTATAGGTAATGCCGTTTCAGATTCTCTTGACGAGGCTTTTAAAGGCTTTGGTAAAAACAGAATAGTAGTATATATGAATTATAGAAACAGTGACGATATTGATGACAGTAAACTATTTTCTACTGAAGATATAGACAACCTCAGAGAGGGCTTAGGAGATAAGGTGACGTATTTTGCACCCTTTGGTTCATCTGAAAAAGAGTTGAAAAACGGAAGAAGAAAGGCAAAGATTTCCTTTACTTCTGCTGATACTACCTATATCAGAGATATGACGGCAGATAAGATAATACATGGTAGAGACTTTAAAGAAGGGGATATAAAGAGCAGAAAAAGCGTAGTAATAGTAAATAAAGATCTTGCTATGCAGCTTTTTGGTAAAGAAGATGTAGTAGGAGAGCAGATAGAAACAGAACTCGAAGGCAGTCCGAGGACTTTTACAATAATAGGAGTATATTATAGGAAAAAATCTATTTTTGACGGTTTGACAGGCTCTGACTCTACAGAAGGTTTCATACCTTATACGCTGTCTACTCAGAATTTTTACGGTCTTAATATAAAGATAAGTGATAATTTGGAGTTGAAAAAAGGTACTGATCAAGTCATGAGATTCATAGAAAAATACAAAAAGGTAAAAGAAGGTTTTTACTCTATGGAGAGTGTGGAAGCTCAGGCAGGACAAATCAACGGTATAATGAGCGGATTATCTCTCGGTCTTGGAGCTATTGCGGCTATATCTCTACTTGTAGGCGGTATAGGTATAATGAACATTATGCTTGTATCTGTTACTGAGCGTACAAAGGAAATAGGTATAAGAAAGTCGCTTGGAGCAAGGAGAAGAGATATACTTACTCAATTTATGGTAGAGTCTGCAATACTTTCTCTATCAGGAGGGCTCATCGGTATAGTTTTGGGATATGGTATATCATCATTGGCAGGTATGTTCTTACCACTTAACCTAAGGCTAAATCCGGTGGCAGTAATGATAGCGGTGATGTTTTCACTTGTTGTCGGTATATTCTTCGGATTGTATCCGGCATCCAAGGCATCTAAACTCGATCCAATAGACGCACTTAGATATGAATAATATTGAAAGCACCTAATTTTTAGGTGCTTTTTTTATTAAATCGTGGTATAATCTATTTGATTAATTTTATACTATGATTTAATAAAAAGAGGATATTTTTTATTGATTAGTTTGTTTTATACTAAAAATAAATATCAATAAATACACTATGAAAAGTTGTTGATATCAACAAAGTCTTTTATATTTTAATAGAATTAAGAAGTATTCATATTTTAAATTCTTATTAGTATTAACTCTATATTGAAGAAATTCATAAAATTAATTTTGATTTAAAAAATATATAAGTATTAGCTAGATATATAGGTTTTGATTTTTATTTTTTCTTAAAATTAAAGTGGATAAAGATAAAAATGACATTTAAAGAAGTATAGTAAATATAAATATTAGCAGTTGTTTATTATATAAGATGGAGTAAAAAATGATAAATAGAAGAAAGACAAGGGCAGTGAGATGTGGAGATATCTTTGTAGGTGGAGATAACGATATAGTCATACAATCAATGACCAATACCAAGACGAGTGATGTGGCTTCCACAGTAAATCAGATATTACAACTGGAAAAAGAGGGCTGTCAGATGGTAAGGGTATCTGTGCCGGATAAGGACTCAGCCAAGGCAATATCCAAGATTAAAGAGAAAATACACATACCGCTTGTAGCCGACATACATTTTGACTATTTGCTGGCTCTTGAATCTATAGAAAATGGAATCGACAAACTCAGGATAAACCCTGGCAATATAGGAGATGACGAGAGAGTAAGACAGGTGGCTATAAAGGCGAAACAGTACAATGTGCCTATAAGAATAGGTGTGAACATGGGCTCGCTTGAAAAAAATATACAGGAAAAATATGGCAGGACACCAAAGGCGATGGTGGAGTCAGCAATGTACAATATAAGACTGCTCGAAAAGTATGATTTTAACGACATAATCGTGTCGCTCAAGGCATCAGAGATAGAAACTATGATAGAATCTTACGAAAGTTTTGCTCAAATTTCAGATTATCCCTTACACCTTGGTGTGACTGAAGCGGGCACGCTCAGAGGAGGTACGGTGAAATCCGCCATGGGTATAGGACATCTCTTACTTAACGGTATAGGTGATACGATAAGAGTATCACTTACAGCAGATCCGATAGAGGAGATACCTGTAGCCAAGATGATATTGCAAAATATAGGCTATAAATTCGGAGCTGTGGTAGTTTCCTGTCCTACCTGTGCCAGAACAAATATAGACATCATCAATTTAGCAAACAAGGTCGAAGAAGCCACTAAGGATATTAAAAAGGACATCAAAATAGCAGTCATGGGCTGTATAGTCAACGGACCTGGAGAGGCTAAAGATGCTGATATAGGCATAGCCGGTGGAAAGGGAGAGGCACTTTTTTTTGCAAAGGGCAAGACTCTCAAAAAGGTCAAGGAAGAGTTTATTGTATCTGAACTGCTTAGGATGATAGATGAGTTTTAATTGAAATTTAAACGAAAATTATTTGCTATTCTATTTTTTGAATATATAGTTTCAGTTTTTAATATGCTTAAAATTAACGAGAAGTTGTTACTTTATCTGTGGAAATGGAGTTAATAGCTATAATATAGCTTATAAATTACAGGTGAAAAAAATGGAAAATAATATAAATAATATAGAAAATTTGCTTAAGTCCGACTCTAATTGCAAAGTCGGCTTTGTCAGTATAGTAGGTCGCTCCAATGTGGGCAAATCTACCCTGCTTAATGCAATAATAGGAGAGAAAATTGCAATTACATCAGATAAACCACAGACTACAAGGTCTAGGATTAAGGGTATATATAACGATGAAGAGTCACAGATTATATTTTTGGATACACCTGGTGTGCAAAAGCCAAAAAATAAACTAGGCTCTTATATGGCAAAAGAGGTGTCGCTTTCATCAAGTACTGCTGATGTAATAGTCTATGTTGTAGATGAGTCTGAGAAGATAGGGCGACTTGACCATAATATAATAGAAAATCTTAAAAAGACTAAGCAACCAAAGATACTAGTCTTAAACAAGATTGATAAACTAAGCGAAGACAAGATATTTGACATCATCAAGATGTACGACGAAATAGGGATATTTGACGACATAGTACCTATATGTGCAATAAAAAAGAGAAATGTAGTTGAACTAATCAAAACAATTAAAAAATATTTGGTTTACTCTGCAAAATTCTTCCCGGATGATATGACTACAGACCAAAGCAATAAGGTGATGATTAGCGAGATAATAAGGGAGAAGATACTCAACTACACCAATCAGGAGATACCTCACGGCACAGCTGTAGAAGTGGTAAGGATAGTAGACCATCAAGAAAAGAATATGATAGAAATTTCCATAATAATATACTGTGAGAGAGATTCGCATAAGAAGATAATCATAGGTAAAAACGGCAGAAAACTCAAAGGAATAGGGAAGGCTGCGAGAGTAGAGTTGGAAGAGATATTCGGATGTAAGGTCTTTTTGGAAACATGGGTTAAGGTCAAGGAAAATTGGCGTGATAATGTCAACTATATAAGAGAATTTGGCTATACACAACAGGATTAAAAGACAAATTACACTAAATTTTAACATTATAAGAGTTTTTTTCCTTTTTTCTAATTAAAAGAATAATTTGATCTTCTATTTGACTTAGAAAATATAAGTATGTTTTTTATTTTAAAAATCATAAGTATTACAAAGTGAGTAATAAAATTTTAAGACTCGGAGTTTTGATATGATACGTACAGAAATGTTGATTTTATTATATTTTTTGGTTTTTCTTGCTGGATTTATAGATTCTATTGCAGGAGGTGGCGGACTTATTTCCCTACCTGCCTATATCTTCGTTGGATTACCCGCACATAATGCCATTGCTACCAACAAATTTACTTCATCTTTAGGTACTACCTTGTCTACTTTAAGATTTTTGAAAAATAAGGCATTGGATTTAAAAATATCCCTAATATCTTCTGTAGGCTCATTTATGGCTGCTCATGCAGCCTCAGAATTAGTGCTCAAAATAGATGAGAAGATATTTAGGGCGATAATAATGTTCACGCTGCCGGTGGTTGCAATAGTGATACTGAGCAGAAGAAACTTTGGCAACGAAAATTTATCTGATACTATAGAAAAAAGAAAGGCGTACATATATGCTTTTTTTATAGGATTATTCATAGGCTTTTACGATGGACTTATAGGACCCGGCACAGGCACTTTTGCTATAATGGCTTACTGCCTTATTATGAAGTACGACCTTAAGACTGCATCAGGCAATTCAAAAATGCTCAATCTTGCATCAAATTATGCGTCACTTTCTGTATTTTTATTTAGTGGAAAGATAGGGTTCAGCATAGCTTTACCGGCTGTAATATTAGGACTTCTCGGCAATTATATTGGCTCAGGTTTTGCTATAAAAAAAGGAGCAAAATTTATCAGACCGACTATGATAGTGGTGATAGTCCTCTTATTTGCTAAGATATTTTTAGATGTCTTTGGAGGATTTTTAAAATTATAGATAGTTTGCGTTTTTATAATCTATAAAAGGATAAGAATATATAAATGACATTAATTATGATATAAATCAAAAATATAATATGTTTTTTGTAAGAAATTGAAATTTTCAATAATTTTAAATGCTTAAGTTCAATACTTAAGACTTTTTAAAAGCTCATTACAGTTTTAAATCATAATTAGTTGTATCAATGTATATTATAATAAATGAGATTATATTTAAAAGTGTTATGAATGATGATTAGTACAAATTCATTTTGAAAGGAAAGGTATGAAATATATTTCTATAGCATCCGGCAGTAAGGGAAACTGTCATCTTGTACAGAAAAAAGACAACTGCATCTTAATAGATGCCGGACTTAGCGGAAAGGCTACAATTGATGCTATAAATATGCACGACATTGACACATCTAAGATAAGGGCAATATTTATAACTCACGAGCATAGCGACCACATAAAAGGGGCAGGAATAATATCTAGGAAGTTTGATATTCCAATATATGCAACTGAGCTTACTTGGGATGCAATGTCAAATAAAATAGGAAATATTAAAGATGAGCATATAAAAATTATAGAAAATGCCGATAAGGTATGTATAGGTGATTTGGAGATTTCTTCCATACCGGTAAAACATGATGCAGCGGATCCTGTGGCTTATAAGGTTACTGACGGCAAGAGAATCCTGTCTATAATAACTGACCTTGGGGTAGTTACAAAAAAGGTATTCGACTTTGTCAAAAAATCAAATGCCATAGTATTGGAATCAAATCACGATATAAATATGCTTGAAGCCGGACCGTATTCATACGAGCTCAAAAGAAGGATAAAATCAAATTTTGGACATTTGTCAAACGACTCTGCCGGAAGTGTTGGAGTAGATTTGGTAAAATGTGGTGTGTCAAACATAATGCTTGCTCACCTTTCTGAGCAAAACAATATGCCAATTTTGGCTTACCAGAGTGTCTTATCCATTCTATCGGAGCAGGACATAAAAGTTGGAGCGGATGTGGAACTTTGCGTATTGCAACAAAACAGCGTATCGAAAAAAATTGCGATATAGGACGATTACTTGACTTTAATTATAATTTAGGAGGGATTATGAGAGTAAAAGAAGTATTACAAAGAAGAGATAAACTAAGAGGATATTTACATTCATTGGCAATAGCCAAGAATTTTTGCGACAAAAACATAGCCAATCCGGTGATGATAGATGATTTGGATGGTATTTACAGTGAGATAGAAAAAGAGTTCAAATTGATAGATGAATCTTTGAAACCTTTTGAAGATATGGATATGTAGATTACTTTGGATAGAGCAGGGGGAAAAATGAAGATTAATACAAATTATCATGGAGAAATAGAACTTAATGATGAAGACATACTCACTTTGGTAAATGGAATGCTTGGATTTGAAGGAATTGAAAAGTTCGTATTGATAAAGGAAGAAGACATATTTGTAGAGTATTTGCAATCTGTAAAAGATGATATAGCTTTTGCAGTTATGGATCCTTTTGTAATAAAACAGGACTACACATTTGACATACCTGAAATGGTGATAAAGACACTTGATATCAAATCATCAGATGAGGTGGTGATAAAAACTGTAGTAGTAATACCGGAAGACATCACTAAGATAAGAACTAACCTTCAAGCTCCTATAGTTTTCAACAAAGCTAACAACAAGGGAATGCAGATAGTGTTGGATGATACTTACCCCTTAAGGTATGAGTTTTACAATAAGGAGGAAGAATAAAAATGCTAGTTTTAAAAAGAAAACTCGGCGAAGCCATTATCATCACCACACAAAGTGGCGAAACTGTGGAGATAAAAGTTTCAGAGATATCTGAAGGCAGGGTAAAGCTGGGCATAGATGCGGAAAAATCCATATCAGTTCTGAGAAAAGAAGTGGTGGAAGCTGCCAAAGATGAAAATAGAGAATCTGTACAAAAGGTACAGCTTGATAAAGAGAAACTGAAAAATATGTTAAAATTATAAAAAATCATCCCTTGAAATTTTGTTTGTAATTAAATACAAGTCAATTGCAATTTTAAGGGATTTTTTTAAAAAGAATTTGTGAATTTTTTTAATAATCAATTGAATTTTTTTAAAATAAGTTTTATAATTAATCTAGTTAAAACTTAATTTTACTACATGGTAACTGCATAAAAAAATAAAATGGTATTTATTTTTTAGATATTTTTTATAATTTTCTTAATTTTGCTAAAAATCAAGGTTTTTTAGCGTACATAAAAAGTCATAATTAGATATTTTTGTATTTACAAAAATGATTTTTTATGATATTATTATTTTTAATATAATTCTTTTATAAAAAACATACTTTTTACACAATTTGTGTTTTAATAGTTAACTTATGTGTATATATCAGACGTGGAAAATAAAGAATATTATTTAAAAAACAAAGGTTATTTGGCTGTTAGTCTATAGTTTACTATGCAATTTTATCTTGTTACAGATGACTTTAACCATTACTTTTAATTATTGAAGAAATTAAGAAAAAATCAGATATTTTTCTTGTTGTTGACAAAAAAAGAAAAAAATAGTACAATAGGACTATAAAAATTTAAGGCTTTTTAATTATAGTATATAGTACAGATTTAATTCTTAATGATTGAGATGAGGAACAAATATGAGGTTTGATAATACTTTTAAAACGCTAATAAAGATGAACCTGAAATCGGGTGTCATACCGATGCTGCTGGGAGAAGTAGGGATAGGAAAGTCTTGCTTTGTAGAATCTCTTGCAAATGAAATGGATGCAGAATTTTTTGAACTTTCTTGTAACCAGTTGCAAGATAAGAAGGACGTAACAGGAAATGCTCTTTCTACTGTAAAAGAAGGGCATGGAACGATGAAATTTCCTGTGCATAATATAATAACTGCAGCAGTATGCCAAGCTAATGAAACGCCTGACAAAGGGGTATTGTTGTTTTTGGACGAAATAAACAGAACAACGCCCGAAGTTACATCGGAACTTTTGTCAATTCCCACAAGAAGAAAGATAGGGGACTTGCACGTTCCGAAAAATCTGAGAATAATAATAGCGGCAAATGACAGAGGTCACATAGCTATACTTGACGAGGCATCAATAAGTAGATTTGTGCTCTACTATGTGGAGCCGGATTTAGATACATTTATTAAGGTTAATCCTACACTTAATAAGATAGTGCATGATGTACTCAAAGCAGATCCTTCGCTATTGCTTTGTAAGGAAGAAAAGAAAAAACCTGTGGCTACAACTGAAGAGATATATACTGTAGACAGGATGAAACAAGTAACAACGCCAAGAACAATTTCAAATCTTTCTATATTTCTAAACGGATGTTCACAAAAAGACTTTAGATTCCTAAATTCTGAGAAGAGTGAAATGTATCCGAATATATCATTGCTTTATGAGGTAATGGTAGGGCATACAGGGGATACGAGATTTACAAGAGCGGTATACAAGAGTTTGTTAATGTCGCTTAATTCTAAACCCATAGTTCAACAAAAGGCGGATGAAAGCTCAAAAAAGTTGGTAGCGGCATCGTAGTTTGATTTTTATATGACGGTAGGTGTCGGAGATTTGTTTGGTAGTTTGAGAAAACTTGAGATATATTTTTGTCAATTAAGTTGGATATAGTGGGTATTTGTAATTATAAGTTGTGAGAAGTTAGATAGTCGGGAGAAAAGAAGATCATCTCCAGACTAAAAAAGAAATTATAATATATAAGAGTAAATAAGTCGCTTGAATAGAGCGACTTTTTTATGTTCTTGACACAAGAATTAAACTAGAGTATACTTTCTAATTATCAACTGTTTTTTATACTAATAGCCACTCAAAACATAATGTAATACAGACTTTAATTTAATACTAATCATAGCTTTAAATACTATAAAATGCGTTTTTGATACATAAAAAATTTTTACACTAATATCCTTTAATTATTTATATAGAATTATATTTTATTTATTTAATGAATATGGTTAAATTATTTTCTAATATTTCTTAGTATAAGCATTAAAGAGTATTCTAAGTGAATTTATACGTCCGCTTAATGAGTTGTATTTTAGAACTCAGTAAAATTTATGAATAATAAATCTTTAAAGTATTCATATTGTAGTTAGAAGTTTCGTCTTACTTTAATTAAATACTTAATGGTTTATCATAAGTTAAATAGTAATTGTATCAGCTTAGGTTTCCGGTTATAAATTTATAATAAGAGTTATAGTTTATACTAAAAACCTATCAAAAAGCCGTGTAATTTTATTACAGCAAGATTATTGACAATCTGCAAAACGAATAATTTGCCAAAATTAAGAATCTTGGCATTATAAATGGTGGTTAGTATTAATTAGATTTGTATCAGATAGGCAGGTTTTACATTATATTTATGTGACAGTTTGAAATATTCTTAGTATAAATATAAAACAAGAGGTGGATAAGATGGATGATATAATGAAAAATGAAAAGTTAGGTGAGTTTACAAAGATAATAGAAGAGATGAACGATGGAGTGTATATTACGGACGGAAAGGCAAGGACGATATTTGTAAACAAGTCGTATGAGCGGATAAGTGGTGGTGACAGGAAGCTATTTTTGGGGAAAGATATGAAGCAGATTGTTGAAGAAAAATTGATTGACCAGTCCGCTACTTTGGAAGTGCTGGATAAAAAAAGAGAAATCACTATGAATCAGACATTGAAAAATGGTAAAAAAGTCCTGATAACAGGCACGCCGATTTATTCTGATGACAATGAGCTGTCTATGGTGGTTACTGTAGTAAGAGATATAACTGCCCTTAACAAGTTGCAGGAAGAGCTTTATAGTAAACAAAAAGAGATAGAAAAGTTGAAACTTTTCATTAGAGAAAATGGTGGCATCATATATAGGTCGGATAAGATGAAAAGGATAATAAGTAGAGCTGAAAAATGTGCCGCCTACGATACAACGGTCCTTATTGCAGGAGAGACAGGTGTTGGTAAGGATATGATAGCAAAGTTCATACATAATCATGGCAACAGAAAAGACAAGGTGTTTATGGAGATAAACTGTGCTGCTATTCCGCCTACATTGCTGGAGTCTGAGCTTTTTGGATATGAAAGTGGAGCATTTACAGGAGCATCCAAGCAAGGAAAAAAAGGAATATTTGAACTTGCAAACGGCGGAACCATATTTTTGGATGAGATAGGTGAAATGTCACTTGCTCTACAGGCGAAGTTGCTTAAGGTAATTCAAGATAAAAAGGTCTACAAGGTAGGTGGTGAAAAACACATACCCATTGATGTGAAAATAATTACCGCATCCAATAAAAATCTTGAAGAAATGGTAAATATGAAGAGATTTAGGGCGGATTTGTACTATAGATTAAATGTAATTCCTATTAATATACCGCCACTAAGACAGAGGAAGGAAGATATATTGCCATTAGTAAACTCATTTTTGGAAAGTCTGATTTCCCTATACAAAGAAGATAAAAAACTTGATGAAAAAGCTATGAAATTACTATATGACTACAACTATCCGGGAAATATAAGAGAACTTAAAAATCTTATAGAGAGGGCGTATATACTAAGCACAGGCCCTACTATAGTTGTGGATGATTTTCCCACAGAACTTAGGAATGCGTCAGTATCCAATTATAGTGCCAGCTACGATGGAATGAGTCTTAAAGGAGCTCTTGAGTCATTGGAAAAAGAGCTGATAAAAAATGCTGTAAAGAGTACCAAGACATCCAAAGAAGCTGCTGATATGCTATGTGTGGAGCCATCTACATTTACTAGAAAGAGGCACAAGTATATGCTGTAGATTCTTTTGATTACTATAATTTTATTGACATTTAAGAGAATATACATCTAAAACAAATCATAACCATCAAATTAAGTATGGTTATGATTTGTTTTTTGTTGAAAATATACTTATTTTGCAGATTGATGTTATACTAAAGATCAATTAAATAGTCCTAAAAATATTAAGGATGAGTTGTTAATACTAAAAGTTAATAAAATGATGGATAAAATATTTTCACTGAATTTATAATAAAGTCATATATCATATACTTTTTAAAAAATTATTGATGACTTATCCATAGATTAAATAGATAATCAATAAATTAGAAATGTGTATAAGTGAAGTTTTCATTTACTATATTATTAAAGAAATCTAAAAAATTTAGATGAACAATTATAAGATAAAAATATTCATAAATTCTGTCATTTTTATACTAATAACATATTCAGATAATTCTGATATTTATATCATAATATTAAAAATACATATCAAACGATAACTCGTATTAAAATTTAAAAAATCAATCTATACATGAAAGGTACAGATTGAAAAATTGCAAAATTAAAATTATTGCATTTTTGCAATAATATTGATTAAAAATTGTACTTTCAATAAATTAGCTATAGTTCATCTTTAGAATTATTGCATTTTTGCAATAAAAGAATTTAAAAATAAAAATATATTATGAAAAATTTTATTTTTAATCATTGATAATTCAATATATTTTTTCTTTTCATACTTCTTGGCACGAAAGTTGCTTATTAATAATTAACAGAATAAGCAAAAACAGCTTATACATAATAACAAGCAGAGGTTATAAGAACCTAATTTTTATGAAGAAGGAGTGTATCGTAATGGCATTAATGACAGGTAAACAGTATATTGAAAGTTTGAAAAAACTTGATATCAAGGTGTATATGTTCGGTGAAAGATTGGAAAATCCGGTGGATCACCCAATAATAAGACCTTCTATTAACTCAGTAGCAATGACTTATGATTTGGCATTTGATCCTGAATATGAAGATTTGCTAACTACTACAAGCCACCTTACAGGCGAAAAGATTAACAGATTCTGCCACATCCATCAAAGCACAGAAGATCTTGTTAAAAAGATAAAAATGCAAAGACTTTTGGGACAAAAGACAGCAAGTTGTTTCCAAAGATGTGTTGGAATGGACGCTTTCAACTCAATATATTCTACAACATTTGAAATGGACGAAGAATATGGTACTAACTACCATGAAAGATTCAAAAAATATTTGGAACTATGTCAAAAGAACGACTGGACAGTTGATGGAGCTATGACTGACCCTAAGGGTGACAGAGGACTATCACCTTCTCAACAGGAAGATCCTGATATGTTTGTTCATATAAAAGAAGTTAGGGAAGACGGTATTATAGTAAGAGGAGCAAAGGCTCACCAAACAGGTTCAATAAACTCTCATGAACATCTTATAATGCCTACTATAGCAATGACTGAAGCTGACAAAGATTATGCAGTAAGTTTCGCTGTACCAACAGATGCAAAAGGTGTATTTATGATTTACGGCCGTCAATCTTGCGATACTAGAAAACTGGAAGAAGGAGCAGATATAGACCTTGGAAACAATACTTACGGTGGACAGGAAGCTCTTGTTATATTTGATGACGTATTTGTACCTAATGAAAGAGTATTTATGTGTAAGGAATGGAAATATGCAGGAATGTTGGTAGAAAGATTTGCAGGCTTCCATAGACAATCTTACGCATGTAAGACAGGTGTTGGCGACGTGCTTATAGGGGCTGCTGCAGTAGCTGCAGATTACAACGGTGTACCTAAGGCAAGCCATATCAAGGATAAGATAATTGAAATGCAACACTTGAACGAAACAATGTGGGCTTGCTCAGTAGCTTGCTCTGCTGAAGGAACAAAGACTAAATCAGGTGGATATTTGATAGATTTATTGCTTGCTAACGTATGTAAACAAAACGTTACAAGATTCCCTTATGAAATAGCTAGACTTGCAGAAGACATAGCAGGTGGTTTGATGGTTACAATGCCGTCTGAAAAAGACTTGAGAGGCAAAGAAACAGGACCATGGGTAAAGAAATTCTTAAACGGTAAAGTTGGTACATCAACAGAAAATAGAATGAGAATTCTAAGACTTATAGAAAATCTTACACTTGGAACAGCGGCTGTAGGATACAGGACAGAGTCTCTTCACGGTGCAGGCTCTCCTCAAGCTCAAAGAATAATGATAGCAAGACAGGGCAATCTTGAAGCGAAGAAAGAAATGGCAAGGAGAATAGCTCATATCGACGTATCAAAAGATAAATAAAAAAGGATGAAAAGTATGGATATCTTAAATGAACAAAAACTCGAAGAATATATAAAGATAAATATCTTGCCATACATTTCTTCACATAAGGGCGACATTAAGATTAAATCCTTTAAAGACAAAATTGTTACAATTACCCTTTTGGGTAATTGTAGCAAATGTCCCCTTTCTCAAATAACATTTGAAGATGTGATAAGGCAGAAATTGTTAGAAGAATTCCCTAATCAAATTGATGATGTAAGGCTTTATAATGAAGTAAGTGATGAACTTTGGAAATATGCCAAACTATGCTTGGAAGGTGACAAAAAATGGATGTAAAAAAAGTATATGAAGAAAAAAAGATGACGGCGCAGGAGGCCGTAAAAAAAATAAAATCTGGTGACAGAGTAATCGTAGGACATGCTTGCGGCGAGCCGGCTTGCCTATTAAATGCAATGGTAGATAATAAGGATGACTATGAGAATGTAGAAATAGTCCATATGGTGGCTATGGGTAAGGCAAGATATTGTGAAGAAGGTATGGAAAAGCATTTCAGACATAATGCACTGTTTGTAGGAGGAACTACTAAAAAAGCGGTAAATGAGGCAAGAGCTGACTTTACTCCTACATTTTTCTTTGAAGTACCTAAACTTTTCAGAGAAAAATTACCTGTGGATGTAGTGTTGGCACAAGTTTCACCTATGGATGACGATGGCTATATGAGCCTTGGAATATCTGTAGACTATACAAAACCTGCCTGTGAAATAGCAAAAACTGTGATTTTGCAAGTGAATAAAAATATGCCTAGGACTATGGGAGACAGTTTGATACATATTTCTAATGCGACTTGCATAGTCGAATGTGATGAAACTATATATACTTTGCCAAGACCGGCAATCGGAGAGTTAGAGAAGAAGATAGGCGAAAATTGTGCGAAGCTTATAAGAGATGGAGATACATTGCAACTTGGAATAGGTGCAATTCCGGATGCTGTGCTTAGCTTTTTGACTGATAAAAAAGATTTGGGCATACATTCAGAGATGTTCACAGATGGTGTTGTAGAGCTGGTAAAAAAAGGCGTAGTTACAAATAAGATGAAGAAAACTCATACAGGTAAGATGATTGCTACATTTTTGATGGGGACTAGGGAGTTGTATGACTTTGTAGATAACAACCACGATATAGCAATGTTCCCTGTAGACTATGTCAACCACCCGGCTATAATAATGAAGGAAGACAATATGGTATCAATAAACTCATGCGTACAAGTGGATCTCATGGGACAGGTCGTATCAGAGAGTATAGGAAAGACACAGATAAGTGGAGTAGGTGGACAGGTTGACTTTGTAAGAGGTGCGTCAATGGCAAAAAACGGCAGATCTATAATAGCCATGCCAAGCACAGTCAAAGACAAATCATCTAAGATAGTAGTAAAGATAGATGACTATGCAGCTGTGACTACTTCAAGAAATGATGTTGACTATGTGGTAACTGAATATGGTATAGCCGAACTCAAAGGTAAGACTCTAAAACAAAGATCTGAAAATTTGATTAAAATAGCGCATCCAAAATTCAGAGAAGAATTAATTAAGTATCACAATGAAAAATTCAATGATAATTTAAAACTTGAAAATTAGCGCAAATACGGAAAATTTTTGAATAAAGAGGTGAACTATATGGCAATTCAAAGAAACTATGGTGAAGAACAACCGGGCATAAGACTTGGAATGTTCGTGTTGAGAATACCTTTTATACATTATAGGATAGAACTACCTGAATTTTTCCAAGCAATATTTATGTGCGCAACATGTCTTGGAGCAATTCCGGTAATGACTGACACTCTTGGCATACCTTTTGACTATGCTTGGGGAATGGTAATAATAAACGGTTTTTTATATACCTTGCATGCTACATTTGGAGATCCGGTAGTACCCGGATGGATTACACCGTCCATACCGCTAACCATTGCATATCTGACTACTTTTGCAGAGGGACCGGAAAGAATACAGGCTCTAATAGCGGTACAACTCTTGGTAGCAATTATATTTTTGGTCATGGGTATTACAGGAATAGCAGGAAAATTATTGCACCTTGTACCTGACTCATTAAAAAGTGGAATATTAATGGGAGCCGGATTTGCGGCTATAGTTGGAGAATTTAACAAAGGTAAGAGATTTGAAGCTACACCTATAACTATAGGGATAGGGGGAGTAATAGCATTTTTCGTTTTATTCTCATCAAGATTCAAAAAAATGAGGAAACAAAACAAGATAATTGATACAATAGGTAGCTATGGAATGTTGCCGGCGATAATATTGGCAGTTATTATAGGACCTATAGTAAGCGAATTTCCAATGCCTAAGATAGAATTTTGGCCTCTAATAAAAATACCTGATTTTAAAGGAATTTTTGATACTATGAGTCCATTTGCTATAGGATTCCCGTCTTCAGATATGTTTGTCAAGGCGATTCCAATGTCGATTATCATATATATAATTGCTTTTGGTGACTTTGTAACATCTGAAGCTCTTCTTTCAGAAGCAGATGAAGCAAGACAAGATGAAAAGATAGTATTCAATGCAAACAGATCAAACTTCATAAGCGGTATAAGAAATTTAATCGAATCATTTTTCTGTGCATATCCAACTCTTGCAGGTCCACTATGGGCTGCTGTTACAGCATCAGTATCTCAAAGGTACAAAGAAGGAAGAGAAAAGATGGACAGTATATTCTCAGGAGTTGGAACTTTCAGATGGACTACATTCTTGGCAGTTGCAGTTGTGCCGATAGTGAGCCTTGTAAAACCTATTCTTCCTGCGGCACTAAGTATGACTCTTCTAGTGCAAGGTTATGTGTGTATAAGACTTGCGATTGAAATAACTAAGTCAGGCATAGATAGAGGAATAGCAGGCGTAGTAGGGGCTGTTATAGTTGCACGTGGAGCTACTTGGGGCCTTATAGTAGGAGTATTGTTATACTTCTTGTTGAATCAAAAAGAAGAAATACAAAAAGAGGCTCAAGAACACCGTCAGGAGTAAAAGATTGAAAGTAATAGAAGTAGGAGTCAAGTTTTGTGGAGGGTGTCAAAGCAGATACGAAAGAGGAAGCTTATACGAAAAAATAAGAGATGAACTTACAGACGTCAGTTTTGAATATGCTAATTTCGATAAGGTCTATGACATTCTCCTAGTAATATCAGGATGCCCTATAAAATGTGCCGACATAAAAGGATATAAATCAAAGATAATTATAAATATTGACAGCCAAAATTATAAAAACTCCTTAAAAATTATAAAAGAAAATATTAAACATCTATAATACTGATTTATAACTAAATCAGTATTATTTTTTACTTATTTTTCCTATTTTATTATAATATCTGGTATTATAATGAAATGAAATCTGATAGTAGAAAAAATGTAATCAAAAGTGGTATAATATTTTCAAAGGCAGCGATTACTATAAGGAGGTGTTAGGTTGGGAGGAAGATTAATTTTTATAGGAATTATTTCTATTATGGGACTTGTTTTTTCAGCTATTATATTAAAAATGTATTTTTATATGAAAAAAAGAGCTTCAGATGGAAAATCACTGATGGAAGAAGCTGTAAATGAGCAGACAAATACTGAAAAAATGAGGTTTGGTGAATTTTTGGTATATGCCTCTATCATACTTGTGGCAGTATTATTTGGCTTACATATAATGGAAAAGGGCGGTACCGGATTTTCTAATTTGGCAACAGCCTTAGTTTTACCACCGGTTATGGCACTTTTTAACGCACGAAAACGCACAGGAAGAACAATCTTTTTATGTCTGGTAGCTGCAATATTTTCACTTTATATATTTATGGTATATATAATAATTGGACTTCCGGTAAAAGCACCTGTTTTTAGGATTAATAATACAAAAATCTCAATGGCTCATACGACTGTTGCTGATATATTGGCTGATGGATTTGAAATATATGTAAGGCAATATGAGATTCCAATCAGGAATTATGATGAACTACTCTCTTCGGGCATTTTTAAGAAGTATTCTGCGGATAGGAGTACTCTTGTTAAAAAAGGATTTAGAAGAGATAATGACTCTATGTATAATGCACCATATCTCCTGGTAAAGGATGGAGTTGTACTTGGGGGTATAGGTCTTTATGGCGACAAAAGCAAGGATGTAGTTTTGGAGGACTGTATAATCATTCACTTAAGACTTGATGAACAATCTGTTTCAAAAGCAAGAGAAAATTCTATATCTTATAGTCTTGATGATATTGATCTATTAGCTCCATTGAAGAAGACTGAATTGCAAAAAACATTCGGCAAAAAACTGTGGTTAGTTCCGCCAAGTAAACCCATAGATATAAGCCAGTTGCATTATGGAATCCAATGGTCAACAGGAAGCGATCATCTCTTTTGGAATGATTACTATGCCTATATTGATTTTGATGAGAGAAATAATATGACAGCTTTTAAGATTTCAACCGAAATAGCAAGAGATCTGTAGTTTCTTATTATTTTCAATATGATTTTCCAAATGTATCTATAAAAAAAAGTTGACACTTGCAGGGGTTGCTATTACAAATCTTATACTGATATTGGTTTATACGGCTTTTATCCATAAAATTATGTCATAATATGCAAAAAAAGTCTAAATTATATTAAATTAGAAAGGGCAAAGACAAATACGACAGATAAACAAAGTCTTAATACAGGAAAATAATAGTGGCTTTAAGCTATAAAATCAAGCTGAAATAGTGTATAATATCAGTATCTGTTTTGGAATATAACTAGAATTTAAGGATGGTGCTATAGATGGGTGAGGCGAAATTAAAAATATGCTCTATTGATATCATGGGGATTTTAGGGCTTTTGATTTGGTTAATCACAGTTTTTTTGAGAAGGTATTATTCAATTAATACAGTCATACCTATATTCCAAGTTATGCCTAATTTTGGATGTGCTTGGTTTGCAACTGCCTTATTAAAGCAGACAGTAAGTCCTATTTATATCGAAAAAAAGATTTTAAATATAGAGTTCTCAAAAAAAGTGCTATTTTTAATTTGTGTAATAGTTACACTTATGGCTTTGATAAATGAAGTAATTTCTATTATAAACACTGGCAAGTCAATTGATGTGAATGATATGTTATCTACTATAGTAGCTGAGATTATTATCTTTAGTATACCTGTGTTGAGAAAAGAAAAGGTATTAAAATAAATGATACTAAAGAGCTAAAAATATATAATCATTTATACAATGCTTATAATTAAGAGATACTATTCATTAGATTAATAAAAAATTTTGATTATATCTCAATTAGATTTGGATTAGTAATGAATAAAATAGAACTAAAGTATATAGTCTGCCAATAGAAAATATTTGACCAATTTAACGGTAAAATTCTGCTATGTATAAAAATAAAGGCGAGTACAAAAATATTATTAAAGGAGTGTATATGGATAATTTTGCCTTATTTGACCTTACTAAGAATGCTTTTGTTATTGGAATAGCTAAAAGCGTTTTTGTTACGGTTTTAAACTTATTGTTTATAATGCCTATTGTGTATTTATGCCTATTTATAATTGCACGAATATCTCATATATTGTATAAAAATTCCAAAGGCTCCCCTTATGACTTTGAGGTGAATTATAAGAGAACAATAGTGGTAATGGTATTTTTTGCCATAATTACAGCTTGCTTCATGCAGCATATAGGCATACATAGGAGATTGACACAAAGAGCAGGTGATAAAAACGAGATATATAGATTAGAAAACATAGATTACAACATTCAACTTCAAGATGACGGCAGTGCAAATGTAGAGCATATTATAAAACTACATAGAAACAAGCTCAAATCTAAGATGAATGATAATATGATAAGCTATGAATTTAATGAAAGCAATTATATATCAGATATTCATCTATTTGTAAACGGCATTGAGATTGAAAAAGACGCATCAAAGCAAAATGGTACATATAATGTGCAAAGCAAAAAAATCAGGAATAAAATCAATATCTACCTACCTGATTTGAAGGAAAATTTGAACTTAAAATTGACTTATTTTGTAAAAGATGTACTTGTTAGAGATTTAAGTGGAGATTTGATGTACTATAACAAGTTCCTTGCCTATCGTAGCGGGCTTTCGTACAATACAAATTTTAAAGGAAGTATCAGAATTTTTATACCATCAGACTTTATCTGTCAATTTAGCGGATATAGCAAAGATATGTATGTGGAAACAAATAAGAAAAATGACAATAGTCCTTTGATTAGTTTTGAAAATAAGCCTGATTTTCACCAATTTGTTCCACAGGTGAGCAGACAGTATTTGCAAGGTTATGACCCTGTAAATACAAAGGGCGAAAATATCAAAGATTTCTCACTTACTCTAAGGGCTAATTTTGTAACACAAGGACCTTTAAATACAAAGACCTTTCCATATTTTCAAGAAAAAATCAGCTCTTTGGAAGAATTAAACAATATGACAAAGAGCAATAATCTCAAATATGATCAGAAAAAACTTATATGGACTTATGTGACTTTAGTGCTTTTAGTTGGAATGCTTGTTATGATTGCCTTATCGATGCCTTTTATTTATATGTATTATAAGGCAAAAGACTTTGAGTATATACAGTTGCTTTATGATGAGGGAGAAGTGGAGGTTTAATATTATAAACACAAGACTTTTCAAACTGCAGTTATTCATTGCGAAAAGAGTATAAATCACTGCTCCCTGTATATTTACTTATATTTAATAGTCATATATAAGTAAAGTTTATAACAAAAAATACTAAAAATTTAAACTATACCTTGATTATCAATGTTTTCACTATGGATGTCAAGGTATTTTTGTATTGAAAAATTTTGTATTTTTTCGTTTTTTCAACTCTTTAATAATAATTTTACTATTTACTTTTGAAAAATTTTCCTATATAATTTCTTTCAATCAAATTAACAAAGACAGTTTTATAAAACTTGAATATTAATGCTAAAAACCAATTAAATAGTCCTAAAAATATATTAAAGATGAGTTGTCCAAAACTACAAAAAAATATATTTCAATAAATTCAAATATGCGACATTATAAATGGTGATTAGTATAAAATATTTTTTAATTGATATCTTAATAATCCTATCTTGTTTATGTAGACAAAGTATAGACTTAAAAAACACAATAATTATGGATTTATCATAAATTAAATAGATATTATGACTGATAAAGAAAGCTGTCTAAACTGTCGTTGGAAAAATTTTGTACATGAAATTAAACTTGAATGGCTTTCAAGTGGAGATTGGAATTAAATAGAAAAAATATAAATTTGGAGGATGTAATGAGTATAAATGAACTAAATATAGAAACAAAATGTGTACAAGCGGGATATTCGCCTGAAAATACGGCAGCAAGAATAGCGCCTATAGTACAGTCTACAACTTATAAATACGATAATTGTGATTCACTTGCAAATGCTTTTAACCTTGCTCAGGCGACACCTATATATACAAGGCTTGGCAATCCAACTTTATCAGTACTTGAAGAAAAGATAGCCGCTCTTGAGGGTGGAGTTGCAGCTGTTACTACATCGTCAGGTCAATCTGCGACATTTTTCTCAGTCTTGGCACTTGCAAAGTCCGGAGATAATATCATCTCGCTGAATAATATCTACGGTGGAACTTATACACTTTTTTCAAGCACACTCAAAAACTTGGGTATAGAAGTAAGATTTGCTTCGCCATCTGATAGTGCTGACAGTATTTTTGCTCTTATAGATGATAGGACAAAGCTTATCTTTGGCGAAACAATAGGTAATCCTGCACTTGAAGTCCTTGACTTTGAAAAAATCTCAGGCATTGCCAAAAAGGCGGATCTTCCACTTGTAGTTGACAATACCTTTGCTACTCCATATCTTTGCAGACCGTTGGAGCTTGGTGCAAACATCGTCATAAACTCTACTACAAAATACATCGACGGACATGCTACGTCAGTTGGCGGAGTGATAGTTGACGGAGGAAATTACAACTGGGAAAATGGAAAATATCCCGGACTTAGCGAACCTGACGAGTCATATCACGGTCTTGTATATACAAAGTCATTCGGAAGTGCTGCACTTGCCTTGAAAATAAGAGCAGGTCTGCTTCGTGACATCGGTTCAACTATGAGTCCGTTCAACGCATTTTTGACAAATATAGGTCTGGAAACACTTCACCTAAGAATGGAAAGACATAGTCAAAGCGGTCTTAAGGTAGCAAGACATCTCGAAAAACACGATAAGGTGGAATTTGTAAACTATCCTTTACTTGAAAGCTCAAAGACATATGACTTGGCAAAAAAATATCTGCCAAAGGGAGCAGGTGGAGTAATATCAGTAGGTATAAAAGGTGGAGCAAAAGGTGCTCAAAAATTCATAGATTCACTAAAACTATTGACCTTGGTAACTCATGTATGCGATGTTCGCTCTCATGCTATACATCCTGCAAGCACTACACATAGACAGCTTTCTGAGCAGGAGCAGATAGCAGGTGGAGTATTGCCTAACCTTGTGAGAGTATCCATAGGTATCGAAGATGTGGATGACATCATCGCCGATATAGACCAAGCACTTGCAAGCATATAGATATGTGAGTATTTTATTTTCATAAATTGTAACTTTTAATATTTATAATAGTGTTTTAACAAAAATTCAAGAGAATTATGGATAATTTGATTTTTAAATATCCATATTTCGATTGAATTTTTAGTCGTTGTAAAAGGAATATCCTATAAATATTGTTTAATACTAAAATCTAATAGAATAATGGAAATAGTTTATAAAAAATAATACTTTAAATATTTATTAACCCTAAATAGACTAAAGGATATCAAGAGAATAAAATTTACAAAATCCATGACTTAGATAGAGTTTAGTATAAAAAGAGAATTAATAATAGCTTTTATATAAGTTTATTGTATAAGGAAGGACAGAGCAATGCCAATTATTATACCAAAAGATCTTCCGGCTTATGAGATACTGGAAAAAGAGTCGGTGTTTTTGATGAACGAAAACAGGGCGAGTAACCAAGATATAAGACCGCTGAAAATAGGTCTGGTCAATCTCATGCCAAAAAAAATACAAACAGAGACACAACTGCTTAGAATGTTGGCAAACTCTCCCTTGCAAGTGGATGTGGATCTGATTACCTTGGAGTCGCACGAGAGCAAAAACACTAAGAAGGAACATCTTTTGAAGTTTTACAACTCCTTTTCAAGTGTTAGAAACAACAAGTACGACGGAATGATAATTACAGGTGCACCGGTTGAAAATATAGCTTTTGAAGAGGTGGATTATTGGCAGGAGCTTACAGAAGTATTTGAATTTTGCAAGACTAATGTCCATTCTACTATGTTTATCTGCTGGGCTTTTCAGGCAGGGTTGTACTATTTTTACGACATACCTAAACTGCCTTTGGAAGAAAAGCTATTTGGTATATTCAAGCATGATATAATCAATAAAAAACCGATAGTTAGAGGTTTTGATGATGAATTTTTCATTCCCCATTCAAGACATACTACTACAAGGGCGGAGGATATCCAAAAGGTTGGAGACTTGGATATAGTCGCAATGTCTGAGGATGCAGGAGTTTATATGTGCGTCTGTGAAGAAAACGGCTTTGTATTTGTTTCAGGACATGCCGAGTATGACAGATACACCTTAGATGAGGAGTATAAGAGGGATTTGAATTTGGGTAAGCCTATCAAGATACCGCAAAACTACTATCCTAATGATGATGTGACGAAAAAACCTTTTATGAACTGGAAGGCACATTCACATCTGCTATTTACAAATTGGCTCAACTACAACGTATATCAGACTACTCCTTATGACATTGAAAAGATATAATTAGTATTTCATAAATTATAATTCAGATATTGTTTTTCTAAATATCAATATCTGAATTATAATTGAAATTGTAAATAAAAAAATGTTTACAAAATCGAAAAAAATAGTATAATTAAGTTAGAAAGAATTTATAATTTGTTTAAGTATGAAAGGTCGTCAAAGATTTTTCACTACAACAATTAGATCTTTCATACATAAGACGGTTATAAAAATACCATCTGAAAGGGGTACTTATAATGAACATTATTTTAAGTGGAAAACAAATAAGCTTGTCACCTAAGCAAAAAGCTACAGTGGAAACAAAGCTGTCAAGATTGGAAAAGTATTTTAATGAGGATGTTAATGTAAGAGTAACCGCTTCAAGAAGAAAAGATGATTCTATAGTAGAAGTGACTATCCCTGTAAATAAGAATGTGATAAGAGCTGAAGCTACAGACAGTGATCTTTATTGTGCGGTTGATGAAGTGGTAAGTAAGTTATCCAAACAACTCCGTAAATTCAAGACTAAACTTAAAAACAGAGGAACAGAAACTATAAGATTTGAAAATATAGACGATTCAAGCATAGAAAATCCTAAGGAAAGCTTGATAAGTAGAAGAAAGAAATTTGAATTTACACCTATGTCTGAAGAAGAGGCTATATTGCAATTGGAGTTGGTAGGACACGATTTCTTCGTATTTGTCAATTCAGATACTGATATGATAAATGTAATCTACAAGAGAAAAGATGGAGATTACGGTATAATAGAACAAGAATAAGAAGTAAAATAAAAACAAAGAATAAAAATAAATATGGTAGACGTATCGGATATGAAAATTATAGTTTATATTTGATATAGGTATAGAGTGGACATCCGATTGCAAGTTTGTTATTTAAGATAAGTTGCAAAAGGATGTCCATTCTTGTAATTTATATAATTATCTATTATTAAATTGAATTTGTAGTATAATAGTATAAGATACTCTTACGTAGTGCTAAGATTAATAGTTGAGGTATAGATATGAGTGATATTGAAAAATATAAAAAAAGACTATTTTCCATAAGAAGTATATTTACTATCATTCTTAGTATGATAGCTTGTTGTTTTATAAGCAATGTTGAGAAAGGTCCTAATTATATTAGAGATTTAATAATTACAGCTCTACCCTTCATTATAATTGCAGGTATTGTGGATTATATAACTCGTAAGAAAGCTGAAGATATTGAGGAAAATAATGAAGAAGAGATTAAGGATGATAATAAAGACGGTTGAAAAATCTTAAAAAAATATGTATGCTTCATTCATAAAAGTTTATTGCTGTTAAAGTTTTTAATATAGATATGAGCGATTTTTAAATTATTATGAGAGGAGGATTAATATGTCATTGAAATTCAAGAAATTTCTATTTTTTCTAATAATTGCTTTTCTAATTATTACGCTTTTTCCTAAGCAAAATTATGCAAGTGAATCTAATCCAAGCCTTCGTTTAGAACTTTTAAGTATGAGTAAATCCCGGCTGTTCGATAAGTTAAGGAAAGATGGTCTTGTTCTACCGTCATTTTTCAATGAACATAGGGATATAGCTGAGGATTTTGTCTACGAATTTACACCTATGTTATTAAGTGGGCAAGCAGATGCAAGTGTATGTACTTTTGGAAATTGGCAGACTTATGAAATGTTGGTAAATCTTGATTTTATATTAAGAAAGCATGGACTTTTAGAAGATAATCTCTTTGAGAAAAATAGATTTTCTTTAAAAAATATTACTCCTTTAGGGAATTGGATTCAAAGATATGTTCAATACAATTATTAAGAATATCCGGACTACTATGTATTTTTTAGGCTATAAAAAATGAAATTTCACTTTTTATAGCCTATTTTTTTAAAAAATTATTTTATGCAATATTTTTGCTTTTCTCTTTTTTTCTTCTTGCATTGGCGATATTATTTTGTCTGTTGTTTCTCGCCTGTCTCTGTCTTTCGTATGCGTGCATTATAAGTGCTATGGTTACAACTCCGTAGCTTAGAAATGTCCTGAAATACTCTCCTATCATTGCGTCACCTGTAAGAGCCTTACCGGCTTGAGGTGTGATGATAAACATAAGGTGAAAAAGCAGAGTTCCTATTACCGCATTTGGAATAGACGCCCTTATTACACTTGCACCACCTACAAGCAGTGACGCAGCAGCGTACAGTGCAGCCTGATCCTGTCCTGCATATATGTTGACAGTACCTATATTTTGCAGATAGATTATCTGACCGTAGCAAGCAAGTACAGTTGATATTACTATTGATTGTATTCTTATCTTATTGGTGTTTAGTCCTGCATTAGACGATACTTTTTGATCTTGTCCTACAGCCCTCATATCATGACCTATCTTAGTCTTTTTAAACCATAGTATGAAAAAGCAAAGTGCAACTATAAGTGCTATAGTCAGTATCGGTACTTGGAGGGCAAAAATCTGTCTTCCTATCGGGATTTTAATGTCAAAGTTTAATACCTTGTCAAAGCCGTGAGCGGTATCAAGAGTTATTGCATTTTTAATACCGTATCCTTGTGAAAGTACGATTTTCTTGTTGTGAAAAGGGATAACAGAGCCACAGAGATAAAGTAAGAACAGCATATATACACCGAGGATGAAGAAAGAAAGCATCATTGAAGCTATCATCTCTCTACCTTTGGCCTTGTTCAGTACTCTACCTGAAAACTGTCCAAGTAAGATTGCTACAGGAGTAGATATTGCTGCTGCAAGCAGTAAACCGGGAAGTCCCTTTACTCCCCAGTCTGTAACAAATACAAGTCCTATCTGTCCTGCCATAGCTCCCAAAGGAATACCAAAGTTTATACCCATGCCGGCAAGTATCGGTATGATAAGTGAAAGTACCAAAAATGTGCTTCTTACCATTCTCCTGCTCAGTTCCTGAGAAACGAAGGACATCTGCGGTTTTGCAATTAATATACCTATTAGACATATAAATATAAATAGGATTGGAACCGCATTTTTTCTCATAAATTCAGCCAAATTTTTATTCATCATCAGTTCCTCCTTGTAAGTGCGTACAATATCATTCCGTTTGTAACTATGATTCTTATTACTTCTGATATATCTATGCCAAGTGTTCCGTTTATAACTATAGGTGTCATCGCCAATATTCCTTGGAATAAAAATGTACCTATGATGACATTTACTATACTCGCCTTATTGATACTTGCTCCACCTATGAGTATAGCAGCTATTGTCTGGAAGGTAAATGCCGATGGAGCGGTGTAAAGCTGGATGTATCCGTATGATTGCTGATACATTATTATACCTGTTGCCGCTATAGCAGTAGACATAATTACCGATATAAGTCTCATCTTATCTATGTTAATACCGGCAGCCTTGGCATATTCAGGGTTAGAGCCTACAGCTGTTATTGAAGTGCCGAGCTTTGTCTTGAAAAACGCCCATACGAAAAGTGCTGCAACTGCAAAAAATATAAACATTCCCATAGGAACCTTCACATTAAAATTTAAAAATTCCAAATTAATGTTAAAACTCAAAAAGTCTGATACTATTCCAACAGTCGTATTTGTGCCATCACCAAAATCTATCTTTTTCATCCAATAATTTGCTACCGGTATTTGCTGACGTAGCCCACTACCACCGTAGCTAAGCACTGAAATAGGATTTTTAAAAGGTAAAATAAGCCACATTATACTCATAAATGCCACGAAAGAAAATCCTACATAAGTCGCTATAAGCATTTCATCGCCCTTGATACGGTTGAGCAAAAAGCCGTAAAGTCCACCAAGTATGACAGATATGGCTATGGCTATCAATATAGCTACGAAAATGCCGGCTAAGCCTTTAATTCCAAACTCTATGCTGATTATACCGCCAAGTGAGCCGGCAATAACGCCTATAGGCAGTCCGAAGTTAAGTCCGCAACCTGATTGTATCATAGGAACCATGGAAAGTACAAGTATTGAAAACATACCGAAACGACTTATTACATTTTCTATTGACTGGTCAACACGAATGCCGGCAAATGGTGTAAGACAAAATAGCAATAGTAAAAACAGGGCGATTATCGTCCTTGGGAGTTTCGTTCCCGAAAACAGTTCTTTAATTTTCATCAGTTTTACCTCCTGTATCTATCTTTTCTCCACTCATCAGCAGACCGAATTTTTCGTTTGAGTCTTCAACTGAAAGGATGCCGGCTATCTTGCCCTCACAGATTACGGCTATCCTGTCGCAAATGCTCTTTAGCTCTTCAAGCTCTGATGACACCATAACAACTGTCGTACCCTTTTCTATATTTGCTTTTTTAATGGCATTTAAGACGAGTTCTTTGGCTCCTATGTCTATACCTCTGGTAGGCTCTGATACGAAGAGCAGTTCCGGCTCCATAGCAAAAGCCTTTGCAAGGCAGATTTTTTGTTGATTTCCGCCTGAGAGATTTTGTGCCTTTTGCTCAGGACCTGTAGTCTTGATTGCAAGGGAGTCTATATAGTCGTGAGCCAATTTTTTCATAGCCTTTTCATCTCTGAACTTTATTCCACAGATTTTTTTGATAAACTTATTTTGGACCTGCATTGCGTTAAAAGCCATATTCCAGTAAATAGGCTCTTCAAGTAGCAGACCGACTCCTCTTCTGTCCTCTGAAACAAAGGCTATTTTTCTGCTTAATATATCGAAGGTATTTCCGAGTTTTAGCTCCTCACCTTTGAAAGTAACCTTGCCGTCAACGGGATAAGTGCCTAATATTCCGTTGGGTATGCCGAGTTTTCCTTGACCTGCAAGACCTGCTATCCCAAGTATCTCACCTTTTTTTACACTTAAGTTAACATCTACTACCTGCTCACCGGGCATATCAACCCATAGATTCTCTATCTCCATTATGACTTCATCTTGGCTATTTTCAGATTTTTTCATATTCATCATTTCGTCTTTTTGCTTGTTAGACTTATCTTGAATACGTCCTACCATCTTTTGAGCCATCTCTTCCATTGTGTAGTCACTCGCCGGCTTGTCTTCCACCAAGACACCGTCTCTAAGCACTATTATCTTGTCGCAAACAGTCAAAATTTCACGCAGTCTATGACTTATGAATATTATAGAGATTCCCTTTGCGGTGATTTTTCTCATGCAGTTGATTAATATATCAGCCTCAGACTCTGTCAGTACGGCTGTAGGCTCATCCATTATCAGCAGTTTGACGTCATCTCTTGTCATCTCTCTTGCTATTTCTATAAATTGCTTATGACCTACCGGCATCTCGCTGGTGATGTCAGTCGGTTTTATCTGTACACCAAGATTATCCAGAGAATTGCCTGATATTATAAGATTTTGTTTTTCGTCTACAGTCTCGTATTTTTCCCCAAATATCTTAGAAATTACTGAGGGATTTGTCTTTTCCATATTCAAGGTGATGTTTTCTGAAACAGTAAAGCCGGGTATAAGATTGAACTCCTGATGTACCATGCCCACACCTGCTTTTAGTGCGTCGATAGGGCTTTTGAAGTTTATCTTTTGCCCGTCTAAGAGCAACTCTCCGTCAAAACCGCCGGTTTCAGAAATTACACTCATTCCGAATATTATATTCATCAAGGTGGATTTTCCGGCTCCGTTTTCTCCTACCAAGCCTAATATCTCACCTTTTTTCATTTCGAAGTTCACGTCTTTAAGGACGACATTACCGTCGAAATTCTTTCCTATGTTTTTAGCTTGCAATAATAAATTTTCCAATGTAAACCACCTTTTTAATATAATACAAATCTAAAATTTTTATTGTAATACTGATTATTCGATTAATTTATGGATTTAATTGTATAGAACTTTTCTTTGATTGTCATAAATCTCAACTTTTCAAGGAATAATAAGAAGGTAATATATACACAATTCCATAAAATTTTAGTATAAGAATTAAAATATAATTATATAACAAAAT
>GL405246.1:2100770-2116653 GCA_000146855.1 [Eubacterium] yurii subsp. margaretiae ATCC 43715 | reverse complement strand
AAATATAATTATATAACAAAATGCCAAATGTGAAAATAAAGTTTTTATAAAAACTATAGATTTGTCTTATAAATAAAAACCGGATACAAGTATTATAATGTATCCGGCATAAAGTCCAACTCAGTAATAATTATTTTTCTGATTGTATTTTTGTAAGATCGATGTTCATAGTCAAATATTTTTCCGGAACTTCTACCTTATCCATTCCCAAGTAGCCCTTTCCATATACATAGTCGTCTTGTGCTACCAAGATGTGATTTTCTTTCTTCTTACCAGTCGCTCTGTCTACATAGTAGCTACCCATCCAGTTTGCACCTTCAGTGTATTTTGCTATAGCTGATTTCACATCTTCTATCTTTGTAAGTTCTTTTTTGCCATCAAGTACATCTTTTGCAAGATCTACAGCACCAAGAACTTCTGAATATCCAAGTGAATAAGCCCAAGAACCCATTCTGTCTTTTCCACCGACAGCAACTACCTTTTCTTCTACCTTCTTATTAATTGCTTGCCAATCTCCGGCAACATCCTTAAGATCTATTGAAAAGGCACCCGGATATCCCATTATAGGAGAAGGGAGGTCTTGTTCTACAAATATAGCTCCACCTGCTGCTATACCTCTTAGCAAAGGTTCAGTCTGTGCGTCGTTTGTGCAGAAAAATGCAGTGTCTTTGCCATATTTTTCTATCCAGTTAGGTATGTTTTCAGCTATGAATTGTTGTGCTCCCGGTATACCTGCATCAGACATCGGGTCTTGTGAAGTTTCAGCGATGAATTCTATGCCTAAATCCTTAGCCGCTTCTTCCATTATAGCCCTTCTTAGAGCAAGTGTTTCTATACTCATATGTCTTGGGAAAGAAACGTGAACGAATTTTTTCGCACCCATTTTTTTAGCCGCAGCTATTATTCTATATCCTCTTGATATATTATCCGCATCTATTACCAAGTCAGCAGCCTCTTCAGCCATAGCCACGTCTTCTTGCGGTGTGATAAGAATCAATTTAATATCAGGGCTTTTTTCTCTTATTTGTTTGAATGCCGCAACAGTACCAGGCACTGATTGATTTACAATTACGACTTTCATTAGAGGGTCGTCAGCCATAGCCACTATCTTTGATATTGTCGTATCCTGTTCAGCCATAAAGTTGTCGGGATATGTATCATGGACTATCATTCCACCAGACTTTGCATCACCGTAAAGTTCGATTGCCTTTTGTCCTGCTCTAAATTCATCTTCAGATTGAGCCACAGTACCTGTCACTATACCAATGTGATATGCGGCAGCGTCGCTCTTTTTAGTATCAGTTGAACCTCCGCCTGCGGGTGCGGGATTTTGAGCTGTCTGTCCTCCGCAAGATGCCAAAACAAATACCATTGTAAAGGCAGATAAAGCAGATAGTACTTTTTTAAACACTTTCATAATCTCACCTCTTATAATTTGATAAAAATAAAGAAAATAGTATTGCATAATGCGAACACATTTGTCTTTAAAATAATTATTGTTGCTTACTTTACCACAATTTTGCCTATAATGCAATATTATTTTTAAAAATTTTTACATTTTTTATTTTTGATAGCAAAATATTTCTGAAAATATAATTTTTTTGTAAAATAGGGGGTATATTTTTTTCAAAAGTGATTATTAAAAATATATGATTATCTAAAAAATATTATAGCTGATTAAAGATAGCAGGAATATAATACTCGATTATTATAAGATTTAAAGTGTTTTTTTGTATAATTAGATAAAATATATATCAAGTATCAATATATTACATTCTATTAATGCTAATCAGCGTTTATAATATCAAGTATCAATTTTAGAGCGACATTATACATTATATGAATTTTCAATAACTTTGTTGTGATGTAATTACATGGATTTTAATGAGTTTTTAGTATAAATTGAAATAATATAGATTTTAGTAAATGTAAATATGAGATATCATGTAGTATGATATAATGCTAATATCTGTTATTTTATTAAATTCTTAGTACAAGATAAATTTTGAAGGTGTAAGATGAAAAAAGATGAGATAAAGTCGGCTATAGCCTTAAAGTACGATTCTGAAGAAGATATAGCGCCCAAGGTGATAGCAAAGGGCGACAATTATGTAGCAAAAAATATGGTGGAAAAGGCGGAAGAGCTGGACATTCCTATATATCGTGATGAAAAGATAGTCCATCAGCTGAGAAATCTTGAAATAAATGACAATATACCACAGGAACTCTACGAGGCTATTGCACAAGTGCTGATTTTTATTACTAAATTGGACAAAAAGTAGGTTAAACTATGAAAATCTTCAATTTGTTAAAGGGTAAAAATGGCGAAAGTATGGCAAGGTCATACTTAAAAAAACAGGGCTATAAGATAATAGACAGCAACTACAAAACAAAAATAGGTGAGATAGACATAGTGGCAATAAAAGATAAAATTTTGACTTTTGTAGAAGTAAAATCAAGATATGATGACACTTACGGGAGGCCTTTTGAGGCGGTAAATACATACAAGGCAAAAAAAATCAGAGATGTTGCTACAATATTTTTAATGTCAACTGATGTAGCCTATGATGGAATATCATTTGATATAATTGAAGTATTTTTATCTTCCGGAGAAATAAATCACATAAAAACAGCCTTTTGAAAAAACTATTTATAATGATTATAAAATTGAAAAAACTTCTTGATATTTTCAAATGAGTATAGTATAATATCTTAAAGCAAATATTTAATATTAATCATTTTAAGTAATTAAAGGTGATTAATTGATTTTCTATTGATAATGTTGTATTTATTAATTTACGGATGAAAGTATGTATCAGGTAATAAACTCCGTAGTTTATGTTACAGTGTAAATGAAATTGAGAAGGTGAACAAATGATTAGGAATGTGGACGAGACAGCGTATTTGGAAGAGTTAAAATTAAAATTAAAGGATGAAGGATTTAAACTTACACATCAAAGAAGAAATATTGTAGAAGTGCTTTTGTCAGCTAACGGAAAGCATATGAGCAGCGAAGAAATATACGATATAGTGAAAAAAGAATGTCCTGAGATAGGTCTTGCAACTGTGTATAGAACTTTGCAAGTGTTAGACAAGCTTGGATATACTAATAAGCTCAACCTTGATGACGGTTGCGTAAGATACGAACTTTCTTTGGACAAAAATGGACATAATCACCATCACTTGGTATGTAAGAAATGCTCTAAGATAATAGAAGTTGAAGAAGACTTGCTTGACCAATTGGAAGAAGTGATAAAGGAAAAATATGGCTTTGACGTGGAAAATCACGATGTAAAATTCAACGGATATTGCAGTAATTGCAGTAAGGAAATGAAATAACAAAATAGAAAAGTTAATAGGAAAATTGTAATGAAAAAGTGTCTGAAATTTCGATATTTCAGACACTTTTTTAATAAGAACTTATTACAAAGCGCTAATACTAATCTTAGTTTAAAAAGTCATTTAAAATATTTGATGTTGGAATTACTTTTAAGTTGTATAAACTTTATAATCAAAATACTTACATGGCAAGTAAAAAGATTTTTAGTATAAGCTATAAATTTTAAAGTTGATTATTTGTATAAAGTATATATACCATAGCTAATATTAATTATAATTTAAAAAGTAATAGCTGTTAAATTAATAGATAAAATTCAGCTCATATAATAATGTAACTTTTACTTTACATAAGCTCTTAATATAAACAGCAAAATAATATATTTATATATTATACTTATCTGGATTTTTCAATTTCCTCTGCTATTTTGCTCTTTTTCAGTTTTTTCTGTAATACATATCTAAATAAAACAGTCGGGTTGATACTGTACGATAATTGCAATTTATAATAATTTACCCATTCTATGACCGCAAATATCCAAATAGCAAGGGAGATAAGCATAATGGAAAAAGCACTGTAATTTAACACTATCAGCAAAAATACTACAAATAGTAAAATTAGATTTAATAGCTTTAATTTATTGTAAATCTTGCCTGTAAGACCTACAGCAAAACTTGGATTTGAAAGTCTTTTTATCAAAATGCACCAAAAAATAGAACCTTGAACAAGTATAAAGCTTAGAATAAATAGGGGAGCTGAAATTAAAATTAGAGCTTTTGTATCAATAAGAAATTTTTTGAATAAGAAGAAATTTATCCAAAATATCACTACAGCTACTAACTCTCCAAAGGCTAAATTAGCCAATTTATTTTTCATACGCTTCTTCAATTTTGTAATACACCTCCCATATTATAAATTTTATTTGCTGATACCACGTTATTTTGCTGCTCTTATATTTTCCATTATATTTTCAGATTATACACCTTACTTTTTTGAAGTGATTAGAGTCTTTATTATAAGTTAGAAATATTTTATTACAAAAGTTTAAAGCTGTTATTACTTGGCTTGCCATGTCCATAATATAGAGTTCTTTCGCCAAGTGTCTTGATTTTTTCAGCAGTTTTCTTGATTTCATTTATATCATTGTATAAATGTCCTGTCGCAGGAAAAATCCAATTATCAAGGGCGTCACCAACGATAAGTTCTTCGCCTGTATCTACACCTATTGAGCCCTTTGTATGACCTGGAAGCTCGATTATAGTTGCATTTACACCATACTTGGAAAGCTCGTCTTTATCCTTAACAAATATTAGATTCTTAGGTTTTTCAACTTTTATATTTGAAAGTTTTTTTACTGATAGAGCAAGGATGATTTTCCCGATTAGTCCATATGAATGAAGTGCCTGCTTATCATAACTGTCAAAAAGCTCTTCATCTAAGGGATGTATAGCTACCGGTATGTTGTATTTTTCCGATATGGCTGAGGCATTTTCAGCATGGTCAAAATGCACATGAGTAAGTACGATAAGTTTCATATCGTATTTATCGCATTCAGCAATTACATCATTGATGTTTTCTTTGCTCCCTGTATCCACCAATATAGCATTTGAACCATTTGTTACTATATAGCAGTTTCCTGTTCCACAATTTATTCTACGAATTTCAGACATTTTACTACCTCCATAATTCAAAGCTATCTTTATATAATGACTTATCAAAGTAAAATTTATTTAAATTATTTCCATGGTCGGATTTTAGCAAGCCAGCCTTTTTCATACCAATATTTTTTATCGAGTTCGTTTATAGCTTTTTTCTGAATCATTCTCATGATGTAAAAAAATAATTTTGTCTTAATAGTTGGTTTTATCTTAATATGCTTTCTTTTAATCTTATTTGAAAGAAAGCTTGTTTTCTTTTCAGCCTTTGCTTTTATTTTTTCGCTTACTCTTTGCCAATTAGTCTCCCAAACTGCAATACCTAACTTATAGATTTTGGCACATCCCCAAAAAAACGCACTGTCCGCCATATCTTTATTGGAGCTTTTCATACCTGAGCCTGACGCTGTAGAGATACAAACAGCTATCTTTGAAAACATAGTCTCATTTGGTCTATGAACCATCCATCTATATCCGTAATGGTCAAGAAAAGACTTCATAGCTCCACTTACATGGAATACATATACCGGACTTGCAAGTATAATGACATCCGACTCATCAATAGCTGTAGTTATGGGTTTTAAGTCTTTGAAATGAGGACAGGTATTTTCTCCCTTTATAAAGCAATTACAACAGCCAATACAAAACTTGTCAAAATCCTTAGGAAGAAAAAACTCTTTTATTTCTCCATCCAATTTTTCTGCAAGCATTCTTGATACATGATAGGTGGAGCCTTTGTGATTTTGACCATGTATAATCACTATTTTCATAAAATGATTTTTCCTCCTTCTATTCAAAAATTTATCTCATACTAAATTCTATTTGCTCTATAGATATTTTACTTTTCAATATTAACTCCAATTATTAAAATATCAATGTTATATAAGAAAATGCATATACAAATCTATCTACTAATTAAGTAAAATTATTACTATACATTTGACAGTATTATAGCACTTATAGGCTGTTTTTTCTACCCACTTTAGTTCCCCAAGTTGTTAAGTCAATATTATAAGCTGGAGTTGGCAGCTTATAAAAAGCCTTTTTTATTGATTCTCTATTATGTAATACTAATCTCCGCTTAAAAAGACATGCAAAGTATTTTGTGTGGTGATTATTTTTAAATCGTATGATATCCATAAGCAGAATATTTACATGGTGATTTAAAAGCTTTTTTGTATCACTTTTAAATAAAGAAAAACAGCAAAGCTATTTTGCTTTACTGTTTCTCAACTTATAGTATTCAATTAGATAAATAGGAATTTATCTTACTGTTTTCCAATAAATTGTTTGCCCGGTACATCCGGTAAAGTCCAAATACTATATATACTCAAATAAATTTCTGATGTAATTGTGTAGTACTTTTTACCATCAGTAAAGATAAAACCACTTCCTACTTGTTCTTTAAATTTAAGTTTCATTTGCTCTTCATAGTCTTTTATCAATGCGCTCTCATCGTTTGCTTTTGTGATTACTTCATTTTTATTTACCATAATGTATGGAGTAGATTCGGAAATTTTTATGGCTGAAATTAAATACGGAAATGGATTGCCCTTTTGAGTAATAACATCCCAATTTTGAAGAAGTAAGAACAATAAAACTAATGTGATTATCCCCGTAATTAAAAGATTTTTTTTCATAATTTGCCTCGCTAAATTCCGGTTTTTTTCGCTCTTTAATTATGATATTACAGCATATTTAAGTTTAGCTTTATAGGCATCTTGATTATATGTTTTTTTGTTTCTTGTAACAAGTCGTATATAGTTTCTAAAACTTATGACTTGTTCCACTTATTTAAGTATTTATATGATTTTAAGAAAAAGCTTGTTTTTTTCTGATGTTTTAGTAAGGAAAATTTTATTTTGAGCATATAAAACAGTAAAGAACTTATGACTTTTCTATATGATGCTATGTTTATTAAGCGATTTTGTTGTTGCAAACTTGAAATTTTTAGATAAATTTCTCAAAGCAATTATCCAAGAAAAGCATTTGTTCTTCTGTATGAAACCAATGTTCTCCATTTTCCATAACTGTTAAATCCGCATTTATTTTTTCTGAAAAATCAATAATTGTCTTAAAAGTAGTTATATTGTCGTTTTTGCCATAAAGAATAGTGCTTGGTATATTCCATATTATAGGATTGCTCCTGACAAAGGAAAGATATTCCCAAGATAAGGTCTCATCAAACGAAGTACGAATTACTTTCTTTAATCTGAGTTCTTCTTCTGATATATTTTCTCTGTTCAACATATCTAAGATTAAACTCTCCATATCTACAACAGGTGAAATTAACAGGGCTTTTTTGATAGGGAATTTTGATAAGGATATCAAGGAAAAATAAGCTCCAATACTGTTTGCAATCAATAGAATATTATTATATTTTGAAAAAATATCAGCAAAATATTTTTCGAATTCTTTCTTGGCTTCCCATGGAAATTCTGATTTATAATCAAAAGCTATAAGATCATAATCATCGTTAAAAAATTTCTCATAATGTTGAGCCTCGTCAATAGATCCACCTTTACCATGTATATATACAGCAGCCTTTTTCACTTGATTCGCCCCCCTGTAAGTCCTAAGTTTTCTCTCTAAATATATAGTATTGGAATAAAAATAGTAAAGTTTGATATGATTTACTCTTTTTAGGAGAATATTTTTTAGAAAATTATCAATCATATTTTTTAAGTAGATGATTAAATACAATAATACCAATAAAAACTTGGCTAATTAAGTATACACCTAAATAAATTACTATATGCTTTGTATCCGTGATATTCAAAACTCCAAGTACAGAATAAACCATAATAGACAGAGTTATAATCAACATTCCAATACAATAAGTATAATTTCCTGCCTTATCTCTGAGTTTTTGTTTTAATTCATCTTGCTGTTCAATTTTTTCGATTTCTAATTTTTCTTGATATTTTTCCTTATTCTTTTGCCAATAAAAATATCGAATTATTATAACTATACCACAACCTCCAAAAGCACCAGTCATGCCATAAAATATACCGGACATCTTATTGTCATAAATAATAGCTATATACAGAGATATTACAGCAAATATAATATATATTAGAGCATAAATTAAATTATTTTTTTTCATGATTATCCTCCTTTTCGTAAGTAAATATTTCTTCTATTGTCTTATTAAAATATATTGCTATCTCAAATGCTAAATCTAAAGATGGATTGTATTTACCGTTTTCTATGGCACTAATAGTTTGCCTTGAAACTCTTAATTTTTTTGCAAATTCTTCTTGAGTCAAGCCTTTAAGCTTTCTTAATTCATCTAATTTATTTTTCAAATGCATCTTTCTCCTTTCGTCAAGTTTCCTTTACATTATCATTATATTACTTATTTAATTCTTTGTCAAGTTTCCTTTACACAATTTATATTTCTAAGCCTGTGTTAGTTCTCTGTTTTTTTGTATCAATTTGTCTATTAAGTTTCAGCATTTGTTATCTTTAGTATTTCCACGATTTTGAAATATAAATTGTATTTTTTTCTAATAATTTATTATATTTTTAGCATAAAGGTCATATTTTGAGCAATAAAAAACAGCAAAGCTATTTTGCTTTACTGTTTATCAAATTATTATATTCCCAACTTTCCCACTAAAATTATCTCAATTTTAGTTGAAATATAAATGTTAATTGATTTTATAATACACTACTTGACACACAATTTTCTGAATAATATTTATTGAAATTTGCATATTTGTCAAAAAAATGAAAATATTGAAAAAACTATGTCAAGTATAATAGTATACTTTTAAAATATGCTCAAATTTCAATGTAGTCAATGTGTTTTTCATGTGGGAAAGTTGAGTTATGTTCAATTATATAAATAGGGTTTTATAACTCTTGGTCCCTAAAATTATTAACTTCTTTTTGTAAGATAATTACAAAGATAAACTCCGTTACCGCAAAAAATTAATATTTTCTTTCACTTGATATTATTTGCATTTTTCGTAGTTTTCGCTTACCTTTTCCCAATCCAGAACCTCAAAGAAATTCTTTACATAATCTCCTCTTAAGTTCTTATATTTGAGATAGTAGGCATGTTCCCATACATCAATACCCAATATAGGAGTATGTTGCCCTTCTTCCATAAGCGGATTATTCTGGTTTGCAGCCTTTGTGGCATAGAGCTTGCCTCCCTTATCTGTAGAAAGGAATGCCCAACCTGAACCAAACTGTCCCATAGCCAAATTCTGCAAAGTTTCTATTAACTTATTCAAGGAACCAAAGTCTCTTTCAATAGCCTCTTCCAAAGACAAGTTAGGTTTTGTGTCCTTTTTTGGACTCATAATAGAAAAATACAGATTATGGTTATAATATCCGCCACCATTATTCTGTAAAGCATTCCTTAAACTTTCATCAGAAATAGAAGATAGAGAAGAAAGAATTTCCTCTATAGACTTGTTTGAAAGTCCTGCCTTATCTACAGCTTCATTAAAATTCTTAGTATATGTTGCGTGATGTTTTCCATAATGGGTCTCCATAGTTAGGGTATCAATATAAGGCTCTAAAGCGTTAAAATCATAGTCTAATTTTACTTGTTCAAACATGGATTTCCTCCTTTACTAATATTATCCCACTCAGATGTTAAAATTATTCCTCATCTTTATTTACAATGTTTTTGACACCTTCAATTGTTCCTTCTATAGCATCTTTAACATCTTCAGCCACTTCTTTAACTTTTGCAGTTACTTTTTCTGCAGCTCCTTCTTTTTCTATTTTTTTATCACCGGTTATCTTACCTATACCTTCTTTTACTGCACCTTTAGCTTGATCAATTTTTTCTTCAATTGACATGATAATATCTCCTTTTATTAAAAATATGTTTTATTTTCAAACTTAATTATTTGAAAGAATTGCTTAATCTTTTTTTCCAAAGAAAAACGATACAACAGCAATTACAATTACTGCACCTAAGACAGAAGGAACTAATGCCATTCCAGCTAAGGTTGGACCCCAAGTTCCAAATAATGATTGACCTACTGACGAACCTAATAAGCCTGCAATGATATTAGCAATTATACCCATTGCTCCACCTTTTTTAGTAATTCCTCCTGCTATAAATCCTATAAATCCACCTACAATAAGTGACCAAATCATAGTACTACTCCTTTCATTGATATTTATATATTTATCAAAAAACTTCAAAAGTAGATATTTTCTTTAGATATAAAATATATGAAATGTATTATACACTATTTTATAATAAAAATCAAATGATACCAATTATATAATAGTCTCAAAGCATTCTTATTTCAGTGATAAAAAAATTTATAATCACTAAAGAAAATAATATTTCCTTAGTATATACACAAAAATATTTACAACTCCTATAGCTCTAACTTTATTCCTTTGCTTTCCAGGTTTTCTATACACTCAGAAAGATATTTACTATCATGTTCTTTGTAAATCGGCTTGTCTATGTCTTTTTCTTCAAGGGTATTGTATTTTTTAGCTGTCTTTCCTCTATAATCTTTATCTTTCCATTCAATAGAAACCTTATATCCTCTTTTTTCCATTTCATCCATAACTAATAAGTGGTAAGCAAATAAGTGATATGGAGAATATAAAAATACATAATCTACAGTCTTGTGTTTCTTGTTCCACCCATTACCCCTAAGTGCGCAACATTCTCTATGTTGCCCAAGGAGCTGATTTTTGGGCAATAGGTGGATAATTTCTTCATGCCATAGTCTCATCTTGTTCTCCTGTTAATAAAGTGGATTCTTGTAAATATTTATTTGGGTATTTTTTCAGTAAGCTATTAATATATTCAATTACGGATTTTTGATTTTTGTTCCCTTGCATATATTCTTCCAATATATTAAACAATCCTTGTTTTTCTATTTCGCTTGCCTCTTTTTTGAGATATCCCCATATATGGAGAATGGCATTAGTAAAATCTTTTTTACTTTCATCTAAAGCCTTTACCTCTTGTATTTTTTCATTTAGAAATACAATATCCACTTCTTTTTCTTTCAGATACTCTCTTATCTCCAAATATGCTTTGTGGGACTTGCTCAGCACATAATATTTATTTTTTGCCCATAGCTCTTCACATTCTCTTTTTGTATTTTTGTAACTCATACTCAAGTCCTCTTTAAAACTAATCTCCATTTATAATAGCAAGCAGTTATTTTAAATGACGCTATACATTATAGAGATTTTCAATAACTTTTTTATAACATGATTACAAGGCTTTTTAACTGTTTTTTAGTATAAGAATATTCAAATCAATTATATAAAGTGAGATTTTTAATCTTCTTTTTCTATAATCTCTGCTATCTTTTCAAATGTCTTACCGTTTCTAATGGTAATACTCTTATAAAAATCCTGTTTAATCAGTTTTTTATGATAGGTAGATTTTAAATATTCTGTTTCATCATACTTTCCCCAAAATATTGCATTTCTTCCAATATAGACTATTTCATTGTAGAACTGCGAATTATTTATAAATTCTATAATAAGAGATTTGTCAATATGATTAGGTATGAAAAGTACATCTTTTCTTGCCAAATCTTCCTCCCACCAATCAGGCAATTCTGATTTTTCTTGTAAATACTCATCTCTGCTAATCAAAGCAAAGGGAATGGAAAAGTCATAGTTGCTTTCCAACAAATCTTTTATTTTTGATATGCAATTCTCTTGACTTTGCTCACTGCTGAAAAATAAATTTCCGCTGTTGATATAAGAAGATACATCTTCAAAGCCTGCATTTGATAGTAATTTTTTTAAATCATCCATAGATACTTTATTTTTTCCGCCTACATTTATACCTCTTAATAAAAGTACATATCTCATGTAATTCTCCTATAAAATTCCAATTTATTTCGACTATTTAAAATATTATAGCATATTTTAAATAGTCTTTTCCACAATCATGCATAAAATTAACTGGACAGGAGTTATAAGTACAGTAGCTAAAGTAAGAGTAAAGAGCAAAATATATTGGAATTTGTCCCCTTTGTCAATATCATGTAATATTAAAAACTTGTTAAAAAGCCGTGTAGTTTTTTTACAAAAAAAGTTAATGAAAATCTCTACAATGTATAGAAGCATTTAAAATAACTACTTGGTATCACAAGCGGTGATTAGTATAAGAGTGCTATACAAGGTACATCAGTAAGAAAGTAAAAAAAGCTTTAAAACCAAAGGAACAAGCTGAAAGTGTTAAAAGCTGTATAGAAAAATTATTACAAGAAAACAGAGGACTTAAACAGGTGAAAAAGCAAGAGTTAGGTCTATAAAAATTGATAACTTGATAAGAATATGTTATAATTATACTAATATTTAGAGAAATAAATTTGAATTTGTAACTGAAATTTTTTGTATTTTGTGAAGGGAGAATATTGATTTATGTTTTCAATAATAGGTGCAGTATTATTTGGAATTATAGCAACTATGACAGTTCTTGTTGCTTGCGGTTTGCCTTTGGGCGAATTTACAATGGGTGGACAACATAAAATCTTACCTAAGAAATTTAGAGTTGCAGCAGTCATTTCGTTTTTTATCCAAATTTTTGCAATGCTAATTATTTTGCAAGCTGGGGGTTTTATTTCCTTGTGCTTTTCTCCTATAGTTACCAAATATATTTGTTTCTTCTTTGCAGCTTACCTATCTTTGAATACTATTATGAACATGATTTCAAAAAGTAAGAAAGAAAAATATGTCATGACTCCGATTTCACTTATAGCCACAATATGTTTTTGGATAACGGCATTTAAGATGTAGTATGAAAAATGAGGATAATTTACAGTGCGCCAATTGGAATTTGTGAATAACATTTCTATACATGAATGTTAATGATATTACAGTTTATGAATTATCAGCAATTTTACTGTAATTCAATTATATGGCTTTTTAATATTTTTTAGGCTTAGTATTAGTAGCTTTGATAGTTTATCTTATACTAAAATAATGGATAAAATATTTTATCTGTGATCATAATAAAGTCATAAATTATATATTATTTTTTTAAAATTATCGCTGAAGATTATCCATAGATTAAATAGATATTTGAGCAATAAAAAACAGTAAAGTGATTTTTTACTGTTTTTCAAATCGTTATATTCAATTAAATCAGATATGCTGTTATAAGTCAGCTACATCAATAATCTTTATTCCGTTTTCCTGCAATATATTTGCAAATACTCCTTGACCGGGTATAATCTTGCCTGAAAAAGAACCATCATATATTGTATTGACTCCGCATGATGGACTCCTTGATTGCAGTATGACTAAATCTACCTGTTGTTCTTTTACTATTTCCAATGCTATTTCAGCACCTTTGCGAAATTCTTTATCAACGGATGTACCATCTTTATTACTGACTATGCCATTTACAATTTCCGCTGCTTCTCTTGGTATAGATAAGCCGCCAAGAACCTCAGGGCAAATAGAAATCACCTCATGACCTTTAATATATTCGATTAACTTTTCACTATAATTATTCCCACCATTATATTTGCAATTCTCTCCAAGTAAACAAGCGCTAACTGCTATTTTCATTACAAAACCTTTCTTGATAAATCTACACTATGAATTTCAATTTATCTATACCAATAATTTAACATTATAGCATATTTTAAATAGCTTTTTCCACTGTAAGATTTCCTACTTACTCTAAAGCTTTTTGATATAGATATGAAAAAACCGGATTTATAATAAAACCTCATATTCAAAATTTTTTCTTTTTTCGTTAGTACCTTTTTTAATAAAGATATTTTCACTTACAATTTTAGCACCACATTTTTCTGCTACACGCTTTGAAGCAATATTTTCTTGATTTACAAAAATTGTTACTCTTTCAGCACCCTGACTCTTTGCGCATTCAATTAATCCATTTGCAATTTCAGTTGCATAGCCTTTCCCCCATAAATCTTTATGCACGCAATAAGCTATATCATAGGTTTTGCTATCATCACTTACAATAAAACTGCATGTTCCTACTTTTTCCAAAGTATCTTTAAATACAGGGATTAGGTAACAACATTCTTCATCTTCGCCTAATTTTTCTAATTCTTTTAGATATTGGCTATCTATTTCTTCCATTGCTTCATCCGGTAAATACTTTCACATCTCCGGATCATTCCAAATTTTATATGCCCAAATAGCGTCATCTTTAGTAAAAGCTCTTATAACAAGTCTATCAGTTTTGATATCTTTTATTTTCATAAATTAAAACACCTCAATAAATTAGGATTCCTCTTTTTGATATATGATAATATTATTGCATTTTGAACAGAAACAGCAAAATTTTTGCATGATTCTTCATTAATACCAAAAACCTATCAAAAAGCCTTGTAATTCTATTACAGCAATATTATTGATAAGTTGCAAAACGAATAATTTGCTAAAATAACAATCTTGGCATTATAAATGGAGATTAGTATAAATTGCAATGCTATGGTTTTTTTATTTATTTTTACTTAGGTATAGCTAAATTTATCTTTTTTATGAGTATCCGAAGCATTTTGTATAGAGTTTTTTGCCTATATAGTGATTTAAATTAGACAAATAGGGGATATCCTAATAGACTTTTTCAAATACTTCACATAGCATGGGGGCTTGCTCATAAAATATTTTACCTACTCTATTATACTCTTCATGGAAAAAATCGTCATGAACCTTTTTCCAATATTTATAACTTCTATCTCCTTCGCCTTCATGCCAGGCATGTTCCGGTGAAATTAAGTTATATGGGGTGATGTAGACAACTTTTGTTTGTGTTATACATACCGGTTCTTCTAATCCGTTTAGAATAATGTTATATTCACCTACTTGGGGTATATGCTCCCCCGCTTCATATAGTTCAAAAGCTGAAGTTGTAGCAGTCTTAATACCCTTATTAACCAAGTCAGCTAATTCATCTGCCATATCTTTAGTATTTCCAAAACTCCAAGCTTCATATTTTGTATTTTTAGGAATATTCATTTCATTGCAAAATTTATCCCAGTAAGCCTTTATCCTATCATTCATTTCCAATACCTCCACAACTTCCAATTTATATTTTTGTATATTCTTCCTCGTTAGCTCATAAATTCTTTTGTTCTTCTATAGTATTTTGTATTTTTCTACCCAAAGCAAGTAAGCTTTTCATATCGGACTCTGTAGCAGTTCCAAAAGGATTAAACGATAGCTTACCTGTAAGAGTCTTGTATTCCTTTGGTCTTGCTCTAAATGATATACTGCCTTCTTCGGTTTTTATGTCTATATGCACCAGTTTATAGTTTGAAACTTTTATTTTACAATACAGAGCTTTCCCTGATATAATCTCCTTTTCGTTTTTGCATATTCGTATATTCAGATTATCCAAATATACTACAAATTTATTCGATATATATTTTCTAAGCTTCTTAATTAAAAAATACATAAGATAAAGTGCAGGCACAAAGGCAAACAATCTAATGAGTATATGAGAATTTTTAAAAGAAGTTGCTATTCCTAAATAAAATATTATCAAGTAAGTTGCAAAGGTAGGAAGTACAATAATTGCCGGCAGACATAAGCCTATAAACATGTCATCTTTGGATGTTCCTGCTACAAATTCAAATCTATCAATTTTCATTTTTTCTCTCAAGTATATGCTTTCTGGTCAAGGTCAAAACTTGACCTTTATATATAACATCTAAATCTTTCATTATAAACAACTGGAATATTTAATATTATAGCATAGTTTTACTTTTTGTTTAATTGCTTGTTTATTAAAATTTTTTATAAATTCTAAAATATTGTCTCCTTCTTTCATCATTTCCAACGAGCCTAATGAAGCTAAGTCATTTGAAAATATGGAATTGTCATTTTTGTAAATATGTTAATAGAAAAAAGATATATTAAGTGCTATAATATCAGTAATATATTAACTTAA
>GL405246.1:2053803-2100670 GCA_000146855.1 [Eubacterium] yurii subsp. margaretiae ATCC 43715 | reverse complement strand
ATTAACTTAAAAGACCAAAATAATAACAATATTTTATATTTACTAAACTTGACATATTAAATGTCCATAAATATATAAAAAGGAGAGCAAGATGAATGGAGAAACTCAAGAATATATACATAATATAAAAGTCGAAGATATACCTTGGCATAGGATTACAACTACTTACGGTAGAGCTACAGACTTTCCGAAGTATTTTGAAATTTTGTCTAAGATGGAAGACTGGGATGCTGTTAAAAATGCAGGTGAAGAAATAGCAATGAATATAGAGCACCAGTCCACACTTTGGCATGCTACACCCTTTGCAATGATTTTTCTATATAGGATTTTAAAAAATGCTTTGGAGCAAAGAGATAAAAATGAGATAGCAAAATATCTTGCAGAGGAGTTAGAGGAGCTTTTTACAGAGATTGAAGAGGCTGTTAAGATGGTGGAGGAAATGGAGCATGCCAAGGAACTGCCACAATTTTCCGATATGCTAAGAGAAGAATATCTATGGTCTCAAGACTATGATGAGGAAGAAGATGAGATGCGCTATGAAGAAGATGAGGTATTTCCTGATGACTTGTTTTACAGTTTCTACTATTATTCGGCTCAGGTACTTGAGCTTTGCAAGACAGTATTAGATGAGAAAAAATAATTTTTGTTAAACTAATTTTAACTTTAGGAATTATAATATATTGGGTGAAAGATTATATAGTATTGTTACTATATTTTATCATAAAATTATTGTAATTTTAGTTCAAATTTAAATATATATGAATTTTTAAAAATAATTCTGAGGTTTTTTACTTTAATATAAAGCCTGATTAGTATATAGCAATATTACCTATGATAATTTTAAGCTTATCAATTTTACTTAAATTTTTTTTAGCATAAATCAACTATAAACGAAGGGGGAAGAGATGTTCTACTATTATGTGGAAGATGAAAAAAGGAGTGCTTACGTTCAAAATCTAAGAGAAAAATCAAAAAAACTTGATAAGGAAAATCAAAAGTTTATAGAGCTTTTTTTGAAGACGGAAGAAAAAGATAAGCTTACTTCTAAAGCTGATGATAACTTGCTTGAGAGTATGGAAGAGGACGAGTTGAAGCTTGAAGCGGATGATTTTGATGAGCTCGATGACTTGGACATCTTGGAAGAAATGCTTTCGGATGAAGATGAATACAGCAGTCATAACATAGGCCGTGAATGGGTCAAGACAGTTGAAAAAGAATTGGCGAAAAAAGAAAAAATAGAGCTGAAAGACATCTTTCCAAAATCAATATATCCTTCTCTTGACTTGATGATGGGTGAAGATAACAGGAAGGTGTTTATAGAAGCCTGCAATAATATGGTGAAATGCCCGTACACTGTAGGTTACTACAGAAAACCTGTCAGAAGTGACAATTATAAGAATCATCTTAAAAATATAACTAATGTATTACTTCCACACATGATTAACTTCTATGTAATAGCTGTAGATGAGATAGCTACTATGAAAGGTGATAGCTATAATAATTACAGATTGTTTTCAAATTCCGATCAGATAGCTGCACTGATAAATCTGGGTGATAAAAAAATTATCAACTATATAAAAGATATGATTACAGCTGATAATAACCATGCAACTGCAAGCTATGATATATTTAGAGCAATATTCAGGTCTTCCAATAAGGAATTGTTGGAGCTTACCGGCAAAATGCTCTTGGCTGCAAAACTGCAAGAAGGACTAAGACAAAGCATATGCGAAACTATGGACAGCGGACACTATGAAAATTTTGTTTATATGTTCAACATTGTCTATGAAAACAATCTGCTTCGTTTTTCGTCAGTCAAAAGAGCACTTGGCACATGGACAGGTCTAGGAGAAGAATTTGGCGAGAGAATAAGTAAAAAAGAGCTTGAAATAATACATCGCTTGATAAATGACAGCTCTTATGAAGACGAACTGCTAAAAAGTGATGACAATATGCACTTATACATGGGACTTTGGAGTAAGAGCAACAAGGATGTGACCTATGCAATAGAAGCTATGAAAAAAATCCTGAAAAAGGGAAAAAGACATAGTATATTGCTTATGTCGTACTTTTTAAATATGATACAAGATGAGAAGCTGTCATTACAAACTGCAAGGCAGATAATAAGCGAAAACAGTGATGATATTGAGATTGTAGCCTGCTATTTTCGAGCAATATTTGGATATATCAGTTTTTATAATATAGAAAATCATATAGAAAATAATGATATAGGTATTGAAAACTATTTTAAAAATAAAAAAGAGGCAATAGAGTTTTTTGATATACTTGAAAAAAATCTGCTTTCAATGAAGGATAAGACTAAGACTTTCTCGCCTTGTATATTCCCTTGGTACAGCGTAACAATAAGCAAAGAGGATATAGCAAACGGACTTTTGCTCATAGCCATGCTTGAAGGTGATAAGCTTGTAGACAGGGCTATGGATTATATCAAGCTGACTAATACCTACCAAAGAGGAAATGTTGCCAAAGTATTGCTCCAAACACCTAAGAGTCAAAAGCAAAAAGACGCTGTTATATCACTGCTTTCAGGCTCAGTCAATACTAATGTAATGTACGACATAGTGACAAAAAACGGCTTGGTCAAGGACTATAAGGAGCAAATTGAGGACAATCTCCGCCTAAAATCAGCTGATGTAAGGCAAAATATAATAAATATACTATACACACAAGATGAAAAAAATATTAAATCATCAGTAACTAACTTGCTTAGTGCCAAGGTTGTAAATAAAAGGCTTGGTGGCTTGGATTTGCTTATAAAACTCAAAAAAGACGGTAAAGTTACAAAAAAAGAAATAAAACAAATGACAGGCTTAATAAAGGAGCCTACTCCAAGTGAGATGATACTGATAAATGAGCTTATAACAGAAGAGAAAAAGGAAGTTAATACACTCTATGACAAGAATTACAAGATTGATTTAAAAATAGAAATCGAAGAAGGTACTAAGAAAAAAGGCTCAAATCTCAAGAAAAAATCTGATACTATAGTTATTTCAGATATAATGGACAGCAAAAAAATCTTTGATATAAGCAAGGAAGAGTTTTTTGAGATATTGAAGAAATTTGACGATTTGGTAGTAAAACATGAAAAATACGAGTACAAGACTGCCTATAATCAGGATGTGCTACTTGGAGATGTGTTTACTCCTATAAAATATGCTCCTTACGGTCAAAATAGGGATATATCATTCTTCCCGCTTTCAGAATTATGGTGCGACTTTTATGAAAAGGAGATAGGTGATTTTAAAAAGCTCTTCCAAGTAGATATGATATTAAACGGAGCAAATATATATAAGAAAAATGAGTATGAGAAGCATAGAAAATATATAAAAGAACTGCTTGATACAGACTTCTTGGATATAGGTAAAGAGATAGTCGAAAAGGACTTTAAATATCTAAAACTACACAATTATCAGGCTAATCATGTTACAAATATAATATCTGCACTTTATTATAGCTATAAGCAGTATAATTTGAAATATCTTTTTGAGGTGTCAAAGTCAATAGTATCAAATATTTACCTTGAGATACAAAAAAACGGTATAGGAAAATTTTTGACAAAATACGAGTATGACCATAGTGGCAAAGAGTATTATTGCGATTTAAACAGTTTATTTATATTTAGAGAGGCCTTTGATTTGCTTGACAGCTATGAGACTGACGAGGAGTTTATACAGTCTTTTGGACTTTCACGTGTGATTAACAAGATAATATTAGATTACGGTAAAGACAATGATTTACAGGTCTATGGACTTGGCACGAGCATATTGGAACTTGCCAATGCTATAAGGCTCAAACTTTTGAAAAAAGACGCATTTTACGTTGAGATACTTGAAGATGCTTATGATGATGACGACATATCAAGCTATATCTCAAGAATTTACGACTATATCATGGGAGAGGGTCAGACTTTAAAACACAGTACAGTAAATAAAAAATACTATCAGGAAGAGCATAGGGAAGTGTTTGATTTTATCAAGGAGCATGGGCAAAAAATCTCTGATTATATAGTAGATTTGGAGTTAAGACGTGGAGATTCCCCTACAAAATACTCAAAGGCTATACATCGTGTAAGGAAGATAAGAGGAATAGACAATCTTATCAAGATTTTAACTGCCTTAAATAATGAAAAACTTGATAGGGTGAAGTATTATTGGAGATCTGACGATTCCAAAAAATCTACCTTGAGCCATCTGCTCAAAATAAGTGAGCCGGCAGAAGGCGATACAAGCAAGAAACTCAAGGAAAAGATAAAAAATACGGGAATAGATGACAAGAAACTGATAGAAGTGGCAATGTATGCTCCTGCGTGGATAGCCATAATTGAAGAACATCTGAAGTGGAAAGGTATGGCAAGTGCCTGCTATTACTTCCAAGCTCATATCAGCGATGTGGATGAGAAAAAGTCCGGTATTATAGCTAAATACACTCCTATTTCCATAGAAGACCTTGCAAGCGGTGCCTTTGACATTGATTGGTTCAAGTCGGCTTATAAGGAAGTCGGCAAGGAGAGATTTGAACTGCTCTATGAATGTGCAAAATACATCTCTGACGGAGCAAAGCATTCAAGGGCAAGGATGTTTGCTGACGCTGTAAACGGCAAGTTGAAGTTAAAAGATACTCAAAAACTGATAGAAGAAAAGAGAAATAAGGATCTCGTGGCAAGTTATGCCCTGATACCTCTTGCAAAAGACAAGATGAAGGATCTCGTGGCAAGGTATAAATTCTTGCAAAAGTTCCTAAAAGAAAGCAAGACCTTTGGAGCGCAAAGGAGAGCAAGTGAGGCAAAGGCTGTATCCATTGCAATGGAAAATCTGTCAAGAAATGCAGGATACGGAGATGTTACAAGATTGACTTGGGCTATGGAAAATCAGATAATGGAAGAGATACGTTCTTATCTGACTCCTAAAGAAGTAGATGGAGTTTCTGTTTGGATAGAAATAGATGATGGCGGAAAATCTTCCTTAGTATATGAAAAAGACGGCAAGCAATTAAAATCAGCACCTACAAAGCTGAAAAAACACAAGTATGTCGAAGAGTTGAAGGAGATAAATAAAAACCTCAAGGATCAATACTCACGTTCTAAAAAAATGCTTGAAGAGTCAATGGAAGACGCTACTGAGTTTTTCGCACATGAGATAGAAAATCTGACTTCCAATCCTGTAATCTATCCTTTGATTAAGGACTTGGTATTTACAGATGGCAAAAATCTTGGATACTATAGCAATTACAGCCTTGTAGATACAAAAGCAAAGAGCAAGAAATTGGGAGAAGACGATAAGATTAAGATTGCACACTCTCTTGATTTGTACAATGCTAAAAAATGGGCAGACTTCCAAAAAGACCTCTTTGACAGACAGGTAAAACAGCCGTTTAAACAGATATTTAGAGAGTTGTATATCAAGACTAAGGACGAGATAGGCAAGGATGCATCTCTAAGATATGCAGGACACCAGATACAGCCTTCTAAGACTGTAGCGATGTTGAAGACGAGAAGATGGGTGGTAGACAGCGAAGAAGGATTGCAAAAGGTGTATTATAAGCAAAACATAATTGCTAAGATTTATGCCTTGGCTGATTGGTTTTCGCCTGCAGATATTGAGGCGCCTACATTGGAATTTGTGGAATTTTTCGACAGAAAAACTTTCAAGAAGATGATGATAGATGATGTACCTGATTTAATATTTACAGAAGTAATGAGAGATGTGGATCTTGTGGTATCTGTAGCTCACGTTGGCGGTGTAGACGTAGAGGCAAGCCATTCAACTATAGAAATGAGAAGGGCGATTGTAGAGTTTAACTTGAAATTGTTCAAGATTAAAAATGTGTCATTTACAGATAATTTTGCCTTGATAGACGGTGCTTTGGCTGAGTATTCGGTACATCTTGGCAGCGGAGTAGTACATCAAAAGGCTGGAGCAACTATAAATGTACTGCCTGTACACTCTCAACATAGGGGTAGATTATTCCTACCGTTTGTAGATGAAGATCCTAAGACTGCTCAGATTATGTCTGAGATTATCCTGTTTGCGGAAGACAGCAAGATAAAAGATCCGTTCATACTTGAGCAGATACAAAAAAAGAATAAATAATATTTGAATTTTGATTATACTGTTGTAAAAATGCATATATGGTGTAAAATATACAACAGTATAATTTTTTGCTTTGATTATAGTAAGATTGAGAGTTTATACAAGAGAATTTTAAATATATAAATTTGAAAAGAGGGCGAATATGTACAGTTTTATGAATGATTATAACGAGATAGCTCATGAGAATATTTTAAATGCCATAGTAAAAAATAATATGGTGCAGACCTTAGGATATGGAGAAGATGAGTTTTGTGACAGGGCAAAGGAGATTATAAAGCAAAGATTTTCTGCGCTTGACTGCGATGTGCATTTTTTCATGGCAGGAACTTCTACCAATCTTACTCTTATAGATATGATGCTCAGGAATTATGAGGCTATAATATCTACAGATACAGCGCATATAAACGTCCACGAAGTATCAGCCATAGAATCTTGCGGGCATAAGATACTTACTGTGCCAAATAAAAAAGGCAAACTTACAGCTGATGACATTGAAAATACTTATCTTAGCTATGAGGCTGACGATCACATGGTGCTACCAAAAGCAGTGTATATTTCCAATTCTACGGAGCTTGGCACTGTCTATAAAAAAGAGGAGATAAAAGCCATATTTGATATTTGTAAAAAATACAACTTATATCTCTATATAGACGGGGCAAGATTGGGAACTGCACTTACTTCGAGGGAAAGCGACCTTGAAATTTCAGATATGGCAAAATACAGCGATGCGTTTTATATAGGCGGCACAAAAAACGGTGCCTTGCTGGGAGAGGCTTTGGTCATAAAAAACGACGCTCTCAAGGCAAATTTCTTTAGACAGATGAAGTGCAAGGGAGCTGTTCATGCCAAAGCAAAGGTGATGGGGATAGAGTTTATAGAGCTTTTCAAGGAAGATTTGTACTTTGAACTGGCAAGACATGCCAATAAGATGGCATATAAAATCTACGACTGCCTAAGGGGAAAATATGAATTTTTAGAAAAAGTTGAGTCAAATCAAATCTTCATCATACTTGACAATCAAATTTTAAATAAAATGAGAGAAAAATTTGTCTTTGCTCTTGCTCAAAAAATGGGTGATGACAAGAGCTGTATAAGACTTGTGACTTCATGGGCTACAAAGGAAGAAGAAGTAGATAAATTGATAGAATTTTTAAAAAATAATTAAAAGTTTTGGTCAATTGCGCACTATAGGCATAATCTTAGGAGAGAAAAATGTACCTTAAAAATAAACAGACATACAATTGCTTTGTATATGAATGTGAGAGAGAAAAGCCACTTAAAAATGTCCTGCTTGACGATATGAAGTTTTCAATCAGAGCAGTATCCAATATCAAAAAAGGCAAGTATGTAATAAGCATAAATGACGGGAAAATACCTAAAAATCACATTATAAGTGAAAAAGACGTGATAAAAGTCGTAATGCATGATGAAAAATCTGACTATATAAGCCAGGAAAAGAACTTGGACATACTATTTGAAGATGAGGATATAATAATATTTGACAAGCCTGCAGGCATAGTGTCTCACCCGACAAAATCACATCTTGAAAACACTATGTTAAACTATGCTCAGTGGATTTTTGAAAAGAAAAATATAGAATCAAAAGTAAGGTTTATCAGCAGACTTGACATGGATACATCAGGGATTATCACCATTGCCAAAAACGCATTTTCACATTATGCACTGTCACAAGGATTTTTATCAGATAAGATACAAAAAAGATATACTGCAATAGTAAGCGGAGACACAAGTATATTATCCGACAGTGGGACTATAGCTGAAAAAATAGAAAAGTCTGAAGATGGAATAAAAAGAATAATAACAGATGAGGGACAAGAGGCAATCACCCATTATAAGATAGTAAAAAGAGGTGAAAAATACTCTGTCTTAGAGCTCTTGCTTGAAACAGGACGCACACATCAGATAAGGGTGCATCTGTCGCATTTGGGGCTGCCAATAATAGGTGATGAGCTCTACGGAGGAGACATGAGTGTTATGAGTCGTCAGGCTCTCCACTGCCATAGCCTTGAGATAATTTCTCCTCGATCTATGGAAAAAATATCTGTAACAAGTCCATACCCTAAGGATATGCAGGATATTATGGATGAGATATAATAAGTAGTAAAATAGATAACTTTTGGTATTGCAATAAAGAATAATGTATACTATAATCTACGAGGTAAGACATAAGTTAATTATAGCTGATAATTTCTTTAGTTTATAGATAAAATCTACAGGATAGCTTTGATTTATAACCATGATACTATAAGTTTTCAATTTAATACTAATCACCGTTTATAATGTCATATTTTTGAACTTATTGAAATATTATTTTTTTAGTTTTCAATAACTCATCTTTAATATATTTTAGGACTGTTTAATTGGTTTTTAGTATAAAAATATACTATTTGCAATTCTATAATATTTTAATATGAATAAATTTTGTGGGTACTATATGCGGATGAAATAGGGAGTACCTGTCATAAGAAAGTATGCTGTTGAATTTACGGTATTTGCATTACTATGCTTGAAATTAATATCTCAGCTATAATACAAAAATTAAGGAGGAAAGATGAAGAAATCCAAATTTTTATTAATCTTAACGGCGGTAATTGTCGCCTGCGGAATGATGTCTGCTTGTCAAAAAAATGATACACCTCAAACAGATGATAAGAAGGCTCAAACTCAAACAGAAGAAAAAAAAGACGAAAAAAAGGATGAAGAGCCAAAAAAAGATGACTCTAAACAAATAATCATAGGTCAAACTTGGGTATTAGGTGATACAGACCCTACAAACTCAGGTACACCATGGGGACTTACTTCTCATGGAGTAAGTGAAACTGTGTTCAAATTGGACAAGGACGGAAAGCTGACTTCAAGATTTATCGAAAGCTTTAAAAAAGTAGATCCACTTACTTGGACTACTACTACAAAAAATACTGCAAAATTTTCAAACGGAGATGTTGTTGACGCTAAGGCACTTGCTGAATGTCTAAACATAATACAGGAGAAAAACTCACTTTCAAATTCTACTGCCGGTAAGGTGAAATTTACTGCAAAGGATGACAAGACATTGGAAATAAAGACAGAAAGAGAATTGCAACTTTTGGACTCTTTCTTGACTGAATGGGCAAATGTAGTGTTCAAACAACTTCCTGACAAATCTTATGTATTTACAGGACCGTATGTAATAGATAATTTCAAGCCTGATATAGAATTTAATCTTAAGCCTAATCCTAATTACGAGGGAGCGGACAAGAGAGCCGATGTAAAGATACTTGCCTTTAAGGACGCATCTGCTATGAAGCTTGCCTTTGATGCCGGAGAAATCGACATGGCGTTTACAGTTACTCCTGAAGTGGCAAAGATGCTCAAAGACTCAGGTAAAAATGTTAAGACTATAGATGCCGGATACCAATATTTCGGAATATTTAACTTGAACAGCGACGTAATGAAGGATGAAAAAGTAAGACAGGCTATAAATCTTGGAATAAATAGGGATGAATATGTCAAATCTTTGATGGGCGGAAGAGTTGCTACAGGATTTTTCGCACAGTATTTTGACTTTGCAGGAGATGTAAAGCTAAGTCAAGATGTTGAAAAGGCGAAAAAGCTCCTTGATGAAGCAGGCTATGTAATGAAGGATAAGGTAAGATTAAAAGACGGTAAGACTTTGGATATCAATATTACAACTTATCAAAAAAGACCTGATCTGCCTATAATAATGCAGATAATGGCGTCACAACTTAAGGAACTTGGATTTAATGTCAATACTCAAATAGTTGACGGCATAGACAACGTAGGAAAATCAGGGGATTTTGATTTGATACTCTACGCTCAACATACAGCACCTACAGGAGAGCCTTCATTCTCACTCAATCAGTTCTTCAGAGGAGATCAAACTAAGAATTTTTCAAAATATAAATCTGACGAGATGAATAAAATCTTAGATGAGCTTGGCAAAGAAGTAGACAAGGCAAAGAGAATAGAACTTGCCAAAAAAGCTCAAGCCTTGGTAGCAAAGGACCTGCCTGTACTTTACCTTGTAGATCCACAGTGGAGTATTGCCGTATCTGACAGACTATCAGACTATCAACCGTACAACGGAGACTATTATATAGTAAACGACCAATTGAAATAATAAATCAGATGAAGTATAGGCTAACAATTATATAATATGAGCTTAATATAAGTAAAGATAGAGAAAAACAGTGCCTTATGGTGCTGTTTTTTTCAAGAATTACTAAAAAATGAAAATTATGCTATAATATGGACTGTTTAAGAAAATTCGATATTATCAGCATTGGGGAGAAAGATGAAATATATAAAGATAGTTTTTAAATATATGCTATTACTATTTTTCATATCTGTATTTTTGTTCATACTTACAAGGAGCATACCTGTAGACCCTGTAAAGATGTTGTTGCAACAGTATCAACTTCCTGAGACTGAACAAAACGTACAGGCACTTCGTGAGCAATGGGGACTTAATGAGTCTTATGCAGTTCAATATACGAAATGGATGTCGGCATTTTTGCATGGAGATTGGGGAGTGTCGCTTATAAGCAAACAGGACATAAGGCAGGAGATTTTCAGAGGTATTCCCTATTCTATAACTCTTGGAATAGGAGCTATACTTATATCATCTGTTTTAGGGTTTTTTCTCGGCTATCTCGCCTCACTTAAAAAGGGTGGGTTTTTTGACAGATTGACAGCTTTTTTGTCCTTATTGACTCAGACTGTACCCTTATTTATGTTTTGTGTGGTGGTAATATATTATGTAGGTGTAAAATACAAGTTGGCAAGGATTTTTACAGGAGATGTCTATGTCAAGATGACTCTCGCTATACTTTTGACAGCCTTTGCCTCTGTAGGAAGTATAGCAAGGATAATGAAGAAACACTTTTTGAAAATACAAAATCAGTCATATATAAAGGCGGAGATGGCAAGAGGTTTCTTACTAAGTGAGGCTCTGCTTACAGCAGGAGTCAAACCTGCACTTATAGGGCTTTGCTCTGCAATTATCAGTAAGTTTGCATGGGTAATAGGCGGTAGCAGTGTGGTGGAGTTTATATTTTCAATACATGGGGTCAGTTTCTTCTTGATATCCGGAATTATGCAAAGAGATTATAACATCATACAGTCATACTTATTTTTCATAGTAATTTGGATGATGGTAGTACATCTTGTATTTGAGATTTTTATAAGATTTTTGGGAGAAAGGGAATGAAAAAGAGATATTTACTATATATATTGCCTGTCGTACTTGTTATAATAATGATAGTAACAGGCTATAGAGACTCTGTAAAGACCAATCTCTCTGAAACTTTTGCACCCATTTCTCTAAATCATTACTTCGGTACTGACCACCTCGGCAGAGATATATTTTCCTTAATAGTTGACGGAGCTGTTCGTACACTTGCCACTGTTTTTATTGCTTCTGCAATATCTGTTTCTTTCGGACTTGTTTTGGGGATGTTGGGAGGATATTTCGGCAAGAGCTTGGAAATTGTCATAATTTTTTTTACAGATATGCTGATGATAGTTCCATCGTTTATAATGGCTCTGATTATATCTGCAATATTTGGGCTTAATCCTGTAACTGCAGGTATAACACTTGGTATTACAGGTATAGGAACATATACCAATCAAGCGATGATACTTACAAGGCAGGTAAAAAACAGGGGATTTATACTAAGTGAAAAAGCTCTCGGTATACCATCATTTATGATAATGACAAGGCATATATTTCCCAATATTATAACGCCTATACTTGCGGCACTTGGCAGTACGGTAAGCTCCATAGCCTTGCAATATGCTTCGCTTTCTTTTATAGGTTTGGGTGCAGATATTACAAAGCCTGATTGGGGAGCACTCCTGTATCAATATAGAGTATATATCATAGATAAGCCTTTGATGATATTTTTCCCATGTATGGCGATTTTTTCTTTGGCATATGCAAGTTTCGTGATTTTTGATGACAGGGAGATAGTTATTTGAGTATGAGCGAAGTATTAAGAATAAATAATCTAAGTGTAGAAATAGGCAAGAGTATACTTAAAAATATAAGCTTTGAACTAAAAGAAGGGGAAAGGCTTGGTATATTTGGAAGTAGCGGCTGCGGTAAGACCATGACCATCAATGCTATAACAGACCTTTTGCCTACCGAGGCAAGGGTGCAAGGCGAGATATTTCTCTGCGGAAAAGATATATTGAAGATGGACAAAAAGCAAAGACGAAGATATATAGGTCAAAATATATCCATGATAATGCAAGATTCCATAAATGCGCTTTCGCCCTACGAAAAAGTATGTGCTCAGATGAGGAGAGTAATAAAAAGACATTATGATATTTCAAAAAACGAGGCATATAATTTTGCCCTAAGTCAACTTGAAGAAATGGGGCTTGAGTCCAAAAAGGTCATACAGTGTTATCCGCATCAACTAAGTGGCGGTATGAGACAGAGAGTGTTTATAGCTCTGTCACTATGTACAAAACCGTCGCTTATCATAGCTGATGAGCCGACTACAAGTTTGGATTCCATAGCTCAGATGAGATTTGTGGATTTGATTGGAGAGATATGCGCCAAGAAGAATTTTCCTCTTATATTTATCAGTCACGACATAGGCGTACTTGCAAGGCTCTGTGACAGGGTGAGCGTGATGGATAAGGGAGAGATAGTGGAAGAGGGTATGACAAGGGACATACTAAAAAATCAAAAGAGCGATATAACAAGGCGGATAATACAGGATACGAAAAAGTTGTACGAGGTGTGATATGCAGAAGATATTTCGCATAGAAAATCTTAGTAAAGAATATATTTACAATAAAAAAAGAAAGAGAAAGACTGTAGCTCTAAACAATATTAGTCTTAAGATTTACAGCGGAAGCACTACTGCAATCGTAGGAGAGTCAGGCTCAGGAAAGAGCACGCTTTGTCAGATACTTGCAGGTCTTGAGGACGGATATGGAGGCAGTGTATTTTATAATGGAGAAAATATTATAAAAAAGAGAAAGACTATAGACTATAAGAAAAAAGTGCAGATAATCTTTCAAAATCCCTTTGATTCCTTTGATCCTATGTGGGATGTGAAAGATTCTCTTCTTGAGATAGTAAGATATCATAAACTTGCTGCAAAAGGTCAGGAGATGGAGTATATAAACTCATTTGTAAGAGCTTGCGAGCTTGACGAAGAACTGCTGAGCAAAAGACCTAATCAGCTGAGCGGTGGACAGTTGCAGAGACTCTCTATTGCAAGGGTGCTCTGCCTAAAACCCAAGGTGATAATAGCAGATGAGATATTGACTGCCTTGGATGTCAGTGTACAGGGAAAGATAATACAACTCTTAAAAGAACTGCATAGCTCCAATGATTTCACGCTGATATTCATATCCCACGACCTAAATACCGTAAGGAAGATAGCTGACAGGATAGTGGTGATGAAAGACGGAGAGATAGTCGAAGACAACGACACAAAGAGCATATTTTCAAATCCTAAGATGGAGTATACCAAGATGTTGATTGAGGCTATACCTAAGTTTGATATGAAAAATTGCTAAAGTCTGTTATAATGGCGGATTTGTAAGATGTAGGTAATCATCAATAAAGGTATTGAAAGATTTAAACAGATAAATAAATCATATAAGACGTATCTTATGATAATATAATTTGTATACTAATGTTAATCTTATAGGAATCAGTATGACAAAACAAAAATATAAATCCTGCTAAGAAATATATCTTGCAGGATTTTATACGCTAGTTATATTAATGAAAAGCCGAGTTTTTGTAACAATTCTACTGCTTCTTTTTTGTAAGTGTTGTTTGTGCCGTAAGACTTTGTACATATTCCTACGCAACCACCTGATATTACCACATCTGCATAGCAGGTATTGTCATATTGAGATAATAATATGGTCAGACTAATACAACCGTTTATCTTGACAAAAAATCTTTCAAATATAAGCAATACACTTGAATAATCCTTGAGATAACGATGTTTTTCAAATACAAGTTCAGAATCTGTACATAAAGACTCAATTATTTTTTTAACAGTCTTATCAACATTACTATGATTTTTATTAATCATCATTGCAACATCTTCTTTCATAACCCACCCCCATATTGAAAAATTAAATTATCTGTCCTTACTTATATTATACCCTTGTTTAATTAAAAAATCATTAACTTATGAATAAATATTAGATAATCATTTTCACGTTTTTTTAAGTTTTTATTTTTTATAATTTACCAATTTAGCAGTACTTTTCACTTTACTAAAAATCTATTTTAAAAAATTGCTATAAACAGTTTACAAAAAGCGAAAATAAGTGTATTATATAGTTAGAAATGTAATAAATATTTCGTATCAGTTATGATTTTTTTAAAAATGAAATATAAATTGCAAATTTTTCACTTTAATCTTTTTTATGCGAGTAGTCGTTTTGAAAACAATTGTAGTTTTTGTTCAAACGATAGATGCACTACTTTTTTCAAAGGAGAAATATGGGAGATAAAATATATACGCTGGGCGTTGATATAGGCTCAACTGCGTCAAAGTGTATTATGCTGGAAGACGGGAAAAAAATAATCGGTTCTTCCAAAATAGATGTCGGTGCCGGCACTTCCGGACCGTCAAGAGCCATAAGTGAAATCTTGGAATCTACAGGCAAAAAAAGAGAGGACATCGCTTATATAGTGGCTACAGGATATGGAAGGAACTCTTTGGAAGAGGCTGATTTTCAGATGTCTGAGCTTTCTTGTCATGCTAAGGGAGCGTATTTCCTATTTCCAAAAGTAAGGACTATTATAGATATAGGCGGTCAAGATTCAAAGGCTTTGAAGATTGACGAAAACGGTATGCTTGAAAACTTTGTCATGAATGATAAGTGTGCAGCAGGTACAGGAAGATTTTTGGATGTAATTGCAAAGGTGCTTGAAGTTGACTTGGCAGATTTGCAAGCTTTGGATGAAAAATCTACTATTGATGTACCAATAAGCTCTACTTGTACAGTATTTGCAGAGTCGGAAGTTATTTCTCAGCTTGCAAAGGGAACAAAGATAGAAGATATAGTAAAAGGAATTCATACAGCTATTGCCTCTCGTGTAGGCTCACTTGCAAAGAGGGTAGGTATGAAGGATGATGTTATAATGACTGGTGGAGTGGCGCTCAATCAGGGAATGGTTAGGGCTTTGGAGAGGGCTACAGGATTTAAGCTCCATACAAGTGAGTATTGCCAGCTTAACGGTGCACTGGGTGCGGCACTCTTCGCTTACCAAAAGATTAAAAACAGACCTATAGATAATAATTAAAATTCATATAATATTTCAAACAAGGAGGACTTTAAAAAATGGCTAAGATGGAAAAATTACCCAACAAAAAACCAAGACCGATAGAAGGTCATAAACCTGCAGCCGCAATCCTAAGAGGGGTAGTGGACAAGGTATATAACAATGCTTGGGAAGCTAAAAAAAGAGGTGAGTTGGTAGGATGGAGCTCATCAAAATTCCCTATAGAACTTGCAAAGGCATTTGATTTGAACGTTGTATATCCTGAAAATCACGCTGCGACTACAGCTGCGAAAAAAGACGGACTTAGACTATGTCAAGCTGCTGAAGACATGGGATATGACAACGACATCTGCGGATACGCAAGAATAAGTCTTGCCCTTGCTGCCGGTGAACCGACAGACTCAAGAAGAATGCCTCAACCGGACTTTTTGCTTTGCTGCAACAATATCTGTAACATGATGACAAAATGGTACGAAAACATTGCAAGAATGCACAACATACCTCTAATAATGATAGACATACCTTTCTCAAATACTGTGGACGTTCCTGAAGAAAAGGTGGATTATCTTATGGGACAGTTTGACCATGCGATAAAACAATTAGAAGAACTTACAGGCAAAAAATTTGATGAGAAAAAATTTGAAGATGCCTGCGCACTTGCTAACAGAACTGCATCTGCTTGGCTAAAGGCTTGTAACTACATGGGAGTAAAACCGTCACCACTAAGCGGATTTGACCTTTTCAACCACATGGCTGACATAGTTACTGCAAGATGTGATGAAGATGCAGCTATAGGATTTGAACTTCTTGCTCAAGAGTTTGAACAATCAATAAAAGACGGCACATCTACATGGGAATATCCGGAAGAACATAGAATACTTTTTGAAGGTATACCTTGCTGGCCCGGCCTAAGACATCTGTATGAACCGCTAAAAGATAACGGAGTCAACGTTGCAGCTGTCGTATATGCTCCGGCGTTCGGATTTAAGTATTCAAATGTAAGAGAGATGGCAGCAGCTTATTGTAAGGCTCCATGCTCTGTTTGTATAGAAACAGGTGTTGAATGGAGAGAAACAATGGCTAAGGAAAACGGAATAAGCGGTGCACTTGTAAACTACAACCGTAGCTGTAAACCTTGGAGTGGTGCAATGCCTGAGATAGAAAGAAGATGGAAGGAAGACTTAGGCATACCTGTAGTTCACTTTGACGGTGACCAAGCTGACGAAAGAAACTTCTCTACAGAACAGTACAACACAAGAGTACAAGGTCTTGTTGAAATAATGAACGAAAGAAAAGAAGAAAGACTTGCCAACGGAATGGAAGTCTATACTAATTTTGAAAATACTAAGGAAACTGACTGGTCTAAGATGACACTTAATGACTAAGAGTTCTTTACAATAAAATTAATAATCAAGCTACCGGACAAGGGCTTACTATGTCCGTTGCTTGATGATATATTATGTCTGTAATTATACTGACTAGACTTAATATAATTTTACTTAATCAAAAATTTAATTGAACAATATAAACTCGAAAAAAGGAGAATTCTAATGAAACAATTAAATGAATTATTAGAACAATTCAGGTATTTTGCCAATAATCCAAGAAAACAGTTGGATAAGTATTTGGCTCAAGGTAAAAAAGCTGTAGGAATATTCCCTTACTACGCACCTGAAGAAATTGCTCATGCAGGCGGACTTGTACCGTTTGGTGTATGGGGAGGACAAGGACCTATAGAAAGAGCAAAGGAATACTTCCCAACTTTCTACTATTCTTTGGCACTTAGATGTCTTGAAATGGCACTTGACGGTACATTGGACGGATTGTCAGCATCTATGATTACGACTCTTGATGACACACTAAGACCATTCTCACAAAACTACAAGGTGTCAGCCGGAAGAAAGATACCTATGGTATTTTTAAATCATGGTCAACATAGAAAAGAAGATTTCGGAAAGAAATACAATGCAAAGATATTTGACAATGCAAGAAAAGAACTTGAAAAAATCTGTGATGTAAAAATTACTGATGAAGCATTGAAAGAAAGTTTCAAGATATATAACGAAAATAGGGAATTGAAGAGAAAATTCATAAAACTTGCTGCTTCTCATCCAAGATCAATAAAGGCGTCTGACAGATGCTATGTATTAAAGAGCGGATATTTTATGCTCAAGGAAGAAAACAACGAACTACTTAAAGAGCTAAACGCTGTGCTTGAATCTATGCCAAATGAAGATTGGGACGGAGTAAAAGTAGTAACAAGCGGAATAATAACTGACAACGAAGGTCTGCTTGAAGTATTCGACAATTACAAGGTATGTATAGTAGCTGATGACGTGGCTCACGAGTCAAGAGCTCTTAAAGTAGATATAGACCTTTCTATAAGCGATCCGATGCTTGCGCTTGCAGATCAGTTTGCTCGTATGGACGAAGACCCTATACTATACGATCCTGATATTACAAAACGTCCTGAGTATGTATTGAATCTTGCTAAGGAAAATAAGGCTGACGGTTGTCTATTGTTTATGATGAACTTCAACGATACTGAAGAAATGGAATATCCTTCACTAAAACAAGCTTTTGATAAGGCGAGAATACCTCTTATCAAGATGGGATATGACCAACAAATGGTGGATTTCGGTCAAGTTAAGACACAATTGGAGACATTCAGAGAAATAGTTGAATTAAACAGAGCATAAGGAGATGAGATAATGAGCTGGGAATTAGATGATTTTACATTCAAAGGAACAGAACTTAAGGGTATGACTCCAAAGGGAAAAGACAAGGTTAAAACAGAAGGTTTGACAGATATGGTAATACCTGAAAAAAATCCTGAAGGACAGCCTATAACAAGAATAGGCGACGAAGCATTCTACAGAAGAAAATTAACTTCAGTAGTTATACCTGACACTGTTGAATCAATAGGATATGACGCTTTTGGAGTATGTGCACTTACTGAAGTGAAACTTCCTTCAGCGCTTAAACATATAGAAGGCTTTGCTTTTTACAGAAACAAACTTAAAAAAGTGGAATTTGGCGGAAAAGAAGAAACTATCGAGCCAAGTGCCTTTGCACTAAATCAACTACCTGAAATAAACCTACCTGAAACAGTAGAATATATAGGTGCATCAGCATTCTACCAAAATGACCTAACTGAGGTAAAACTTCCTGAAGGTATGAAAAAGCTTGATATGTATGCCTTTAAGAAAAATAATATCCATGAAGTTAAGATACCTGCAAAGATAGAATTTCTTCATGAAAAGGCATTTGAAGAAAATACTGATGTAATAAAATAGATATATAGATTAATGAACATACAGATATATTGAAATTAAGATTATTGAAGAAAAAAATATCATATCAAAACTAAATGTATGAATGAAATATCAGTATGTAATTTAGGCAAAATAAAGAGACAAGTCGTTTAGACTTGTCTTTATTTGTATTATTCTAGCTTTTTTCATTAATATTAGAAAATTTCATAAGATTGATCTAACATAGTATTTCTCTTAGTGAACAGATATACAATAGCTATAGGTGCAGTAATTGGTATTGTCCCCAAAATTGCTATCAAAATTGCAATAGACTTGTCTATTCTGCTATAAAAATTATATAGAGCTTGGAATTGTACTATTAAAAAAACTATCCAAAACAAAAATCCTATGAGAGGAATTCTATCCATAACAAGGGGCATGACAGCAAGTATTAAACCAAGTATATTCCCATCTATTTTTTGTACACCTACAAAATTGATTCCACCGCTCATAATTCCAATCAAATACATATTGATAAAAGGAATCCAAGCAAGACCGGCAATATGTTCACAGCCGTTATTTTTTGCAAGTTCAAAAAGTGCTATTGCATTTAATATATGAAATATAAGAAATACCATAAAGCAAAACATAAGTATAAATGTTCCTATAAAAGCTAATGGTTTTACTAGATAAGTAAATTTCCAAAGTAATTCCCACATATAAATATCAACCATTTCATTATATTAAAATTTTACTACTCGTAGTTTAATACCTATAAATCAGATATCTATTCATAATAAGTATATCTATTAACATAAATGTAATATCAAGATTTAAATACCATATTAATACTACATTTATGCCTTATTTATCTTAAATTATATTTTTCTTGTATAATTTTCAAGCCATTTCTTCTCTTCGTCATTTAGATGTGGTGATACTTTTTCATATACTTTTTGGTGATAGTCATTGAGTCTCTGTCTTTCTTCGTCAGTCATTATATCGACTTTTATAGCGTCCAGGTCAAAAGGTACAAAGGTCATAACTTCAAAGCTCATAAAGTCGCCGTACTCATTTTGCTCATCCTTTACTACAAGCAACTCATTTTCAAGTCTTATTCCATGAGAGTTTGCTACATACATTCCAGGCTCGTCTGTGATTATCATACCTTCTTCCAATTTATATAAGCCCATCTTTTCCTGTTGCCATCTCAGACTCATAGGTCCCTCGTGTACGTTTAGTATATATCCCACTCCATGACCTGTACCGTGGTTGTAGTTGAGTCCTCTATCCCAAAAAGCCTTCCTTGCGAGAATATCCAGGTTAGAGCCTGACATACCATACATGAATTTTGCGCTTGCAAGACTGAGATTTGATATTGCCACAATTGTAAAATGCTCTTTTATCTCATCGCTTACATCTCCTAACGCATAAGTCCTTGTAATATCAGTAGTGCCTTCAAAATAATGTGCACCTGTGTCTGTCATAAACAATCTACCTTTTTCCAAAAAGGCACAATTATTTCTATCAGCACTGTAGTGAATTATAGCTCCGTTTGAGCCATATGCCGATATAGGCGAGAAGCTTGGCATGATATAGCTTGGATTTTGCTTTCTGAATTCATCCAACTTGTCGCTTGCATCGACTTCAGAGATTTTTAGCTTTCCTACATTTTCTTTCAGGTATTTCATAAATTTTACATGGGCAACAGCGTCGAAAAGTTGGGCTTTTCTCTGATTTTCTATCTCTGTATTATTTTTCATTGATTTGAGTACAGAAGATGGATTTAAAGAGTCTATTTTTTTGATATTTTTTTCTATATTGCAAAATAGTGCATAGTTTATTTTGGTCTTATCTATTAATATTACTTCATCTGAGTTGATTTTTTTGACATCCTCATAAATTTGATTGTATTCTTCAAATTCAATACCGCAATCTTGCAAATTCTCTACTATTTCATCAGAAAATTTCGACTTATCAACGTAAAGACTAACCTTGTTCATAGTTATAACTGCGTAAGAAAGCACTACAGGGCAGTATGCGACGTCTTCTCCACGCACATTGAGTATATAGCTGATGTCGTCCAAAGTGGTAAGGATGTGATAAGTTGCACCTTTTTGTTTCATTTCCTCCCTTATCTTTGAAAGCTTGCTTTTTGTATCTTCTCCACAATATTTTAGGTCAAGTACAAAGACCTTTTTATCTGAGAGTGGAGCTCTGTCTTTCCAAATTTCGTTTACAAGGTCATATTCATAGATTATCTTGCAGTCTTTTTTTAGCAATAATTCAAATACTTCTCCTTGTACAGTAGGTACAACTCTACCGTCAAATCCCACATTTTGCCCCTGTTTTATATTTGATTTGACAAAGTCTACTATTGTAGGTACATTCTTTTCTCCAGTTTTCATCAGTTTGACTTCACTGCCTTTGAGTTGAATTTCTGCTTGTAAAAAATATCTTCCGTCAGTCCAAAGAAAGGCCTCATCCCTTGTAACAAGGGCTGTACCTGCAGAGCCTGTAAATCCTGTAATAAATTCCCTTGACTTAAAATAATCTCCTACATATTCACTTTGGTGAAAATCTTCTGACGGTATCATATAAAAGTCTATATTTTTTTCAGCCATCAATTTTCTAAGTTTTGCAATTCTTTCGTTGACAGTCATAATTCCCCCTAAGTATCAGCATACTAAAAACCTTTTAACAGCAATAAAAATCCACCCTAAAGAGCTAAACGACAAAGTATATAGTAAATGACAAAGAAATTTTCTCTTTGATTAAAATAAATACATGATGTTTCAAGTCATATACTACTACAAAATGATGTAAATAACTAGTTTACCTTAGGTTGTAGAAAAACAAAAATATCATAGTAGGTTGCAATATAAAAGTAAAATAGTTCTCTCAAAATAAGCTAATATAGCTTTTCTATACTAATATTTATTTGAACAATGGAAAAATCCCTGATTATCTAGTAATTATACTTAGATTAGGAAAGAATAAAAGTAAAGTTTTCCATTTTTTTATTAAGTTTTAGTATAATAAGATTTTACGCCAAATATATTTAAGCTAAGTCTAGTATAAAAGGTGATTAGTATTAATTTATATAAATGATAAAAAGCAAAATAGTGTTATTTAATATAAATACACGCTTTTAAGAGTATACCGCAATTTAGAAAAATTTTCAACAAAATAAAAGGACTTGGATGACCAAGTCCTGTTTTGATAATTTGTTTACTAAAGTTTTTTAGAATTATGGAAAAAATAGCTCGATTATCCATAATGCAAGTAAGGCATTAGCTAAATAAATACTCTGATATTGAATTAATATGACAAAAAAATATTGTCTTATAAGCATTATTTGAGTTATCTACAAACAATTTCAAAAAAGATAGCAGATATGAAATATAATAGCACTCCGGATAAGAAAATAAAAACATTTTTTTTCATAAAAAACACCTCCGAAATGTAAAACAATGCAAATTAGCATTTAAAATATTATTTAGATGTATAATTTTGTATCAAAAGTATTAAAATATGAAAGAATAGAATGCAAAAATATTTAAACAGTAGTTACTAAATTTTTGCTATTAAAATTGTAAGTGCTTGCTATAATATAATTATAAATTATTTTTATGATTTTGTCAATATGAGTAAAATAATAAAAAGGCAGTAAAAATGAAACTTTATGACTGAATATTTTTAAAATTTTAAATATTTTACTATGTGCTTTAAAAGTATTTATAAATATCGAAATTGAATAAATGAAAATTAATAATTCAAAAATAAAAAATAAACTTGTAATTATATAATCAAGATATTTGAAAATAATCAAGTTTAGCTTGATGGAATGAATTAAAATTGATTTAAATTTTAAGACGTAATTAACAAACTTCTACATTGCTATTAGTTTGTTAAAATAGTATAATGATACTGTATATATAATTTAATATTAAAAAAAATAATTTTAAGGAGTGTATTATGAAAAATAATTTTTGTAAGTTTTTGATTGTGCCGCTATTGTTTTCCTTACTGACTACACAGGGCTTTGCTGCAAATAAAAAAGGTGGAAATACAAATCAGATGACAGCTGAAGAGATAAATAGCAAATATAACCAAATATTGTTGGATAAGCAAAAAACAATCAATAAATATGATTGGCAAGATGGCGCTTCTAAATATGACAATAAGAAAAAGACAATGAGACCGGTAGCCTTGTATGATATAACAGGTGACAAGATACCTGAATTATTTTTTATGTCTGCAGATACTGATTATGCAAGCAGTTTATTTATATATACTTACAAGGATAACAAAGTAGCTAAGATGACATTTGACAAGGCGGCACAACAATACGGCAGTAGTGGAAATGCTATTTTACAAGATATTCTTGTATCTGCCGGTACAACCTATGCTGTATATACAAATAAAGAAAAAAATAGGCTGATTATTTATGATTCTAATGGTGGAGTAGACGCTTCGTGGTATAATTTTACAATTTATAAAATAGAAAAGGGAGCTTTGAAGTTTGAAAGAAAAGTTGTAAAAACGATAGACTGGGAAGCATCAAAAACAACTTATAAAATAAATGAAAAAGCTGTAAATGCTACTACAGGTAAAAAAGAATTTGAAAAATTATTCAAAGACATAGATAAGATGATAATGTATAGTACAAATCGTGACGATTTTTCAAAATTAGGCTTTAAGTTTACTAAGGCTCAAGATATGAGGAAGACCTTAGCAGAGGCTAAAAAAAGTTTGACAACAAAAAAATCAGTATCTCCAAAAAAATCAGTGACAGCAAGTAATAAAAATTCTGACAAACTAAATAAAAGTGCCGATACAAAGGATGTAGCTAAATTATTACAAAATAAGAAGTTTTTTAATCAAGCCGGACCTAGAGATATAGTTAATATGGAGATAAAAAAAGATTTAAGTTTTTCAGGCGTAAATAATGCACATCACATGGATTCAAAGATAGTGCTTTCGTATGAGTATCAGTCTAATTTTAAAGGGAAGTTTGAAATAGCAGAAAAAATAGATGATTACACATATAATCTAAAATTGGTAGATTTTAAAATAGTAAACCCTAAAGAAATACCTAAAGAGTATAGAAATAAAAAAGATACTAAGTTTGAATATGTTGATGAAGTAAGTGGCATAAAAAAAGGAGATAAGTTTAAATTGTATTTACCTGGTAGAACTAAAAGTGATTTAGAACCTGCCCTTTATGGTCCAATGGGTTTAGGTAGTGACAATGGTACTTCATCATCAAAGACAATTGAAAAAACAACAATACACAATAAAACACAAAATTCTTATTTTATAGGTGAATAATATTAAATTTTCATTATAATTAGTCGAAATATTTAATATAAAAAAATCTATATAAGAATGAATAAACTATCTTAGATAATCTATAATAATGTCATAATTATTATTCTATTTTAAGTTAAATTATCCATAGGAAAAAGAAAATATCATTTAAATAAAAACTATAAATTCGTTTATCTTTAATAACACAAAGTATAAAACTCAAATTTTATATTTTGTGTTATTACTATATAGTAGTATTAATTTTTTGAAAGGAAAGAAAATGATAAAAAAATTATTATCAAAATTATTAGTGACGGCAGTAGTAGTATCTGCTGTAGGTATATCTGATGTTGAAGCAAGGAGCTATAATGCGAAAACAGCGGATTTTCCAATATATATGAATGGAAGTATAAAAAATCCGGAGTTTTATAAATTAGTTGTAGATGGCAGAACTTATCTATCTATAAGAGACATAGCTACAATTTTAGGTATAGAAATAGATTGGAATAGTAGTGAAAGAGCAGTATATATCTCAGATACACCATCCGAAAAAACTAATTATAATAGTAGTCCAAAATATCATGGAAACAAAAATATAAAGTCAACTGAAGTGACTATTCCTATATATACAAATGGTGTTAGAAAATATCCAAGTAATTTGGAGCTGATGGTAGAAGGTAGGCTATATCTTTCGATAAGAGATATAGCAGATATGCTTGGCATAGATATAGATTGGGATTATAATTCAAAAAGTATTTATATTGCCAGTAATCCTAATACAAATGTAGACAATAAGGACGTAAATGTTGAAAAAAATGATATGATTAAGAAACAACAAAATACTACCCAAGAAAATGAGGAAATTAAAAAGGAACAGGAATTAGAAAAATTACAACAACAAAATACTGCTGAAGAGATGCTAAGATTGGTAAATGAATTTAGGGCGGAAAATGGAAAGTCAAAATTAGAACTAATACCTGAAAGAGAAATACAAGACTATACAAAACTAAGGGCAGAGGAAATATCAAAATTATTTTCACATACAAGACCTGATGGCAGTAGTGTATCAGATTATCCAGCCCTAAGTGCTTTGTATTATGTAGGCGAAAATATATCCGGAGGACGTATGACTGTATATGATGCTATTGAGGGATGGAAAAAATCTCCCGGACATAGAAGTAATATGTTGGACGATAGATATACACATATGTATTATGGATATTATTATAGTCCAAATTCTAAATACGGATCTTATCATGTACAAATATTTGGAATTTCAAAAAATAAAGAAGGTAAACAAGCCACAGGAAGTAATCCGATAAAAGTCGGAGAAGATGAAGAAGCTATTAAAAAACAGGAAGAACTTGAGAAACAAAGACAACAAAATGCAGCGGAAGAAGAGAGAATTAAAAAGGAAAAAGAATCAGAAGAATTAAAGCAACAAAATACTGCTGAAGAGATGCTAAGACTGGTAAATGAGTTTCGGGAAGAAAATGGAAAGGCAAGATTGGAATTAATTCCTGAAAGAGAAATACAAGACTATACTAATCTAAGGGCAGAGGAAATTTCAAGAGTTTTTTCACATACAAGACCTGATGGTAGTAGTGCGTTAGATTATTCTGCATTAAGAGGTTTTTATGCAGTAGGTGAAAATATATATGCAGGATCGAAGACTGTATATGGTGCTATGGAGGGATGGAAAAATTCTTCCGGTCATAGAAATAATATGTTAAATGACAACTATACACATATGTATTATGGATACTATCATAATGATAACTCTGAATATGGAGATTATCATGTCCAATTATTTGGAACTTCATCGAATAATTAAGCTATGTTTAGTACCTACTGATAGTGCATCATTTTTTACAAAATTATATCATTATTCTATTAGATTTTATACTAGTCACATTTTATAATGCTATATATTTAAACTTATCGAAGTATAAATTTTTGTAGTTTTCGACAACCAGTCTTAATATATTTTTGTACAAATTAATTGGTGTTTAGTATTAGTATAAAAGCTTATAAATACAAAAAAAGAACTGTGAAGATGAAAGTTCATCCTTACAGTTCTTTAATTTTTTCAAGTCTTATTTCATATAGTTTAGAATATTTTGTCTTCTTTTTAAAACACTGTTTGCATATTTTGTATTGTAATTTCCTCTTTTTACATTGCCTGAACCCCAGTTATACGCTGTAAGTGCCAATGTAGTATCTCCAAACATCTTGAAATTACCTGAAAGTTCATATACTCCTGCTCTTATGTTCTTGTCTATATCATATACCTCATCCATTGTTATACCGATGTATGGGAATGTTGTGTGATATAGTTGCATAAGTCCGTATGCACCTTGGTATGTCGTATATTGATTAAAGGTACTTTCCTGTTCCATTACTGCAAATACTATAGATGGATCCACTCCATAAACCTTAGTATACTTCATAACGCTATTGTATATCTTTGTAGCATTTGCCTTTGAGAGTGAGCCGTTTTTCCTCATCATATAGTTTATCATATTATTAGCATTTTTTGAAAGTACTGGTGTTACCGCTATCTCCTCTTTTGGAGTAGTCTTTGTAGCTTTTTTTGCTACAGGTGCAGGTGCTTGTGAAGCTTGTTCTTCAGGTTCTTCCACAACATCTGTAAGCATTGCAGCAATTGCAGAATCCATAGAATCTATTTGAGAATCTTTACCAAATTCAAACATGGCATCTTTTTTACCACCCAAATCTTCGCTGTTTTCAGCAACATCTGTCTGACCTGCCACCAAATTTTGTACCGGTGTCTCGTCAGCCATTGATAGGGTAGGTAGAGATACAATAACGGCACTTAAAAAAATTACAAACAGTTTTTTAAGCTTTATCATATTTCCTCCGTATAAATTAATATAAATATTTATTTCAATATTTAAAAAATAAAATTACAATTTGTAACAATTATACTATAATTTTTTACAAATTGCAACTATTTTATTTGAAATGGTTATAAATGTGTAAATAGTTGCAGTTTGTAGGTATGAAAAAAACAAGATTTATACTTCTTTTAAAAAATCTCTGATAATATTTCGGTAGTAAAATTAAAAAATTAAATATATTTTTAAAATTGTAACAATAAATATAATCTTTTAAAATTTTCACTAATGTTATATAATAGAAAAATAAATCTTAAAGTTAAATCGGAGAAAATTATGTTTGAAGATAAATTGATAGTGATAAGAGGTGCCGGAGATATAGCAACTGGAACGATAAATAGACTTTTCAAGTGCAAGTTCAAGATACTTTGTCTAGAGAGCAAGACTCCGTCTTCTATAAGGCGTACTGTATCTTATAGTGAATGTGTCTACGATAAGAAATGTACTATCGAAGATGCTACAGCAGTTTTAATTACTAATATTGAAGAGATGAGAGATGCCCATAAGAATAATCTCATACCTGTGATGGTAGATGAAAACTGCGATATATTAAATGAAATAAAGGCAGATGTGCTTATAGACGCAATAATTGCAAAGAGAAACTTGGGAACAAATAAGTCTATGGCAAAACTTACTATTGCACTTGGACCGGGATTTGTTGCAGGAAAAGATGTTGACTTTGTAATAGAAACAATGCGTGGTCATAATCTAGGTAGAGTTATAAAAGAAGGATGTGCCTTGCCAAATACAGGAGTGCCGGGTCTAATAGCCGGTAGGAGCGGTGAAAGGGTAATACACGCACCTGCATCAGGAATTATAAAAAATATATCTAAAATAGGCGATATAGTAAAAAAAGATGAGGTTATAGCAAAAGTCGGGGATGAAGATGTAATTGCTAGTATAGACGGGTTACTTCGTGGACTTATTAGGGATGGTTACAATGTGAAAAAGGGACTTAAGATTGCAGACATTGATCCGAGATATGAAGAGTATGATAATTGTTTTACGATATCTGATAAGGCAAGGACTATATCAGGCGGAGTATTAGAGGCTATTTTAAGCAATATATAGTAATTTTCAAAAATGAAAATTAGGTTGAAAATAAGGAGATATAAATGGATTTTAAAAAAATCATTAAGGTAATTCCTTTGATAATGGGATTGCTGATAATACCTGTGTCCATGAGGATGATTAAGATTGACATTCCTTTTGAGGTACAACTTCACTGGAAGGGTGTATCTACTGAATATGATATTTTCGGTTATTACAGGTCGATACTTTTAATAATAAATGCTGTCATAACTGCATTTATCCTATTTTTTTCTTTTACAAGCGATACATTTATAAAGATAAGAAAATTAAAGCCTATATTTATAGCTTTTGGAATCTTGGTGCTTTTGAGTATTTTATCTACACTTTTTGGTGGAAATACTGTAATTTCCTTTGGTGGAGCACCTACTAGATATGAGGGACTCTACACCTTTATAGGATACTACTTTTTATTTTTATATGCTGTAACATTGGATTATGATGACAAGACTCACCATATCATCATTATAGCGCTATCTATCTTTACCATTGCTTGTAGTATAGTAGGATTTTTCCAATATATTGGAAAAGATTTATTCCTAACTCCTACAGGAGCCATTTACTATATACCTGATTCTCTCAAAGAGTATAGGGAGACTATGAAGACTACTGCATTTTCATTTAAAACTATGTATATCTTCAATAGTCATTACAACTATTCTTCGTTCTTGATGGGAATATTGTCGTCTTTTTGGCTCATGTACACCATAGTTTCAGGTGAAAGATTTTACAAGATTTTATCAGCTATAATGTCTGTCTTGTCTATACTGTTGTTACTGGGAACAAACGGACGTTCCGGTATAGTGGCTCTTTTTATAACTGTAGTTTTTATGATTATTATATTCTTTAATGATATAAGAAAAAACAAGGCATTAAGTATAGCTATACTTGCTGTATTGTTGATTTTTATCGCTGTTGCTGTAAAATTAGGAATGATGTCGAGAATTACGGATTTGTTTGCTGATATACAAAAGGTTGGAAAGACATCTTCTCAAGACGATAATTATATAAGAAGTCAAATTCCACTTAAAAATATCACGACTACAGACAACAGTTATACTATTGAATATGATACTTTTACCCTTAAGTTTGACAAGTCAGATTCACAATTTTTCGACGAAAATAATAATCTTGTAGCTTTTACAACACCTACACAGGGACAAATAGTATTTTCAGATCCTAAATATGCAGATGTAAGTATAAATGCAGTGAAAAGAAGAAGTAACAAGGATTTGGAGCAGACTAATAAGTACCATGAGGTGAGTATAAGAGGAGTGTTATTCAATTTTGACATCACTGATAAAGTAACATTAGTCAATCACATGGGAATGCCTATATATCCTGAAAAGGCGAAGAGAATAGGTTTTAAGGGAATGGAAAAGCTTGGCTCTGGAAGAGGGTTTATCACAGCATCAACTATACCTTTGATACTCAAATCACCGATAATAGGATATGGACCGGACTCATTCTTGCAAGTGTTTAATCAAGACGATATCTATACTAAGATGTATGTATATGGCAGTCCAAGCGAGCTTGTGGATAAACCGCATAACTTGTATTTACTCTTTGCTATAAACTTCGGAGTGATAGGGCTTGTAGCCTTTTTGTTCATTGTCATCTATCTCTTGATCAAAGCTAAAAAAAGATATAAAGATGAAAGTCTTTCTAAAGAAGCCCTTTATGTTGCGTCAATAGCAGCAGTAGTTGCTTATATGGGCGGAGGACTTTTCAACGATTCTACTTCATCAGTATCACCGATATTTTGGGTATTGCTAGGAGTGGCAATATCAAAAATAGGAATAAAAGAAGATTAGAATAATATAAATAAGCTAAAATCTAATAAAATAATGGATAAAAAACTTTCAGTGCATTTAGAATAGACCATAAATAATATACTGTTTTTTAAACACTATTGATGAATTTATCCATAGATTAAATAGATAATAATATAAGTGTAATATACAAAAAAGAGACTGCTAAAGTATTAAATTTTAATCTTTTACAGTCTCTTTTGTATGATTTTCAGATTTCACGAGTAGACGACGTACCTTCTATACTCAAGTGTCAATTTACGGCATGTAGCGAGCCTCTTCTACTTCATCAAACCTGACTTACAAGCTTTTTTATAAATGTTAATTTTTTTAATTGCAAGTTGTGTAAAATATTGAATAATATCCTACAACCTACTATCCTTTTCTTAAGTCAATTGTACAACTAATAAGCATATTTTTCAAGTATTATATTAATTTTTATTGCAAAAGTTGATGTATTTACAGTCATTAAGTAATTAATAGTAATATTAGTTTAATATATTAAAATTCTTATTTAGCTGTTGATTGCTGTAGTTTAAAATATAAATATAAAAAAATTAATTATCCATAATTTAATTAAGTTTAATCAGTATTAATTCTTTATCAGATTTATAATTTATGCTATAATAACTCATAAGAGATAGTATACAGTTGGTTTGCTCCAATCCATATAGATTGGGGGTGATGAGTATGAGTATATACGAAATTATAACTATAGTTTTGATGACTATAGATATAGTCATACAAGTCATAGCCCTTTTTCTAAATAACAAGAAAAATTAGGCATGAAAAAACCACTGTATAGCCCTACAGTGGTTTTAAAATTATTTAAACCCATAGGAGCAAACCAATATGGTTTACTATCTCTTTTAATATGTCTATTATACAACTTATTAGTATATTTTTCAAGAGCTTTTGACTTTATTTTCTTTTTTCTATAATATATAGCAAAGCATACATTGAAACAAGCTAAAGTAAATTTATTTAAAAGTCCTTTTTAAAATATGCTATTTCAAAACCTATACTATTAAAAGAACTAAACTTAGATACTATTATGAATATCCCAATAAGAGAATATAAATTAGCATCAATTTTTAATAATATTAGCAGTTTCAATTTATAGTAATGTAAATTTTGATTTTTTCTATAAGATATTTATATACTTACACGAGAATTATTCCATAGTAACTGTAAAAATCTCAAACTTAGCCTAATATAAAAATTTGGCATAAATCTACTTTTATACAAAATAAGCTATAGTCATTATTATCCATAGGTGTGCAGGATAGAAGACATAGAAGAAATATTTGCTGAATTTTGAATATCCTCCTCTTTCTCCATTATAAAGATATATAAAAGGTAGTACAAAGATAAACATAAAATCTGAATTAAATGCCAACATATCCAAGGTAGATGAAATATCTCCATAGTCATTAAATGATGTTAAGAATAATAGTACAGATAACACTATATAGCTGATATTTCTTGCTTTTTCCTTGTTATAAGTCAAATAAGTTATAAGCATAAACGGAAGCATTGTCATGCCGCCTTCAGTAAGTAGCGCTCCTGCTAATAATATTAATGTTGTAGCTATATAAGATATTAGTCTATTGTTTATTTTTTTTAAAGCAACTATCATCAGTACGCCTACTGCAATAGTCATAAAAATATTATTTTCAATATATATGTTCTTTGACTTATACATAAAATTTAAAATTTGATTGCCTAATAACATAATGCCTGCCCATGTAAATAGTCTAATAGTGTATTTCTTGATATTATGTGTGTGCATTACTCCTTCTACTGCGCAATATGCAAACCATACGCCTACTATTCTGGTAATTACATGAAAAACTCCTACGACTGGCTCAGGTAATAAGCCGGGTATATAGTGAATATGGTCAAATACCATTAAAAATGCCATCAGTATTTTAATTTGAAATTGATTTAATCCCCTTTGTGTTCCTTCTTGATATTCAAGACTCATATTGTTCATCATAATAATCCCTCCAAAAAAATTTTTAAATATTGAAATTTGATAAATAATGTAAAAGTATTATTTAATTTTACTGAAATAAAATTAAAGGTAAAAAAGCGATTGATTATAAAAATCTATAAATAATAATACAAAGACTTAAAGAACAGTAGTTATATCCAACTAAGGTATTTATATTGCCATAAAATCAACTATTACATTCTAAATGTTAATTAATATAAACGGTTATTTATAAATTTTGATTTTAATGTACTACGCTTTTTAAAAAAGTGTTTGAATTATAGCTATATCGCTTTTATGTCTCGCTTAATATGGATATATTGTATCAATATTTTTCAAAATAAAAAATCCAAGAACATTACTTAAGCTTACATTTTTGTAATGTTCTTGGAAGATTAAATTATACTAAACTTCGTTAGAATTATTAAATTGTTTATTCTTTACTCATAGCAATCTCTTCTTCAGTCCAAGGAGTACATTGCTTTTCGACTTCAAGAGGATTGTTCTTTTGTTTTATCTTAAACTTTCCTCTGAATTTTGTTGAGATATTGTCGAATATCAGATACAAAAGAGGTATTACTATAAGTGTAAGAAGTGTAGATGTAGTAAGTCCTCCAGCTATTACAAGCCCCATCCCTCTTAGCATTTCAGCATTATCTCCGTTTGAAATTATCAGAGGTATCTGACCAAGTATAGTTGTAAGGGCTGTCATGAGTATCGGTCTAAGTCTTGTAGGTGCAGCTCTAAGTACAGCATCTGTGGCTGCATAACCGTCTCTATGCCTTAGTATGTCGATGTATTCTATAAGCACTATACCGTTGTTTACAACTATCCCCACCAGTACGAGCGTACCGATAAGTCCCATTACGCTAAGTGGAGTTTTAAATAAGAATAAAAGAACCCATGAGCCTGTAAAAGCAAGTGGAATTGAAAACATGATGATGAACGGATTAATCAATGATTCAAATTGACTTGCCATTACCATGTAAACAAGTATTATGGCTAATATTATAGATAATATCAATGATGAAAATGAATCCATCATGACTTCACTCATACCAGAAAATGCGATATAGTATCCGCTTGGAAGTTTTATCTGATTAATCAGTTTTGTAATGTCATTTGTCACAGATCCTACGTCTCTACCGTATACGTCCATTGTTACAAGAGAGTATCTTGATTGATTTTTCCTACCTATGGATTGAGGTGTGTCTGTTATACCGATATCAGCTATCGAAAGTAGTGGAACGTATATTCCGGAGTTTGTCCTTATCTTTATATTTTGAAGTTGTTGCATATTCGTAGAGCCGCTTTGAGGATATACTATTCTTATATCAGTTTCCTTACCTGCCTTTTTCAATGTTGTGGATTTGATTCCGCTTACATTGTTCCTAATCTGTGAGGCTACTTGGAGTCCGCTCAGACCGTAGCTACGAATTTTTTCTTTATTTAGCTTTACATAAACTTCATCACTCGTTGTACTTATTGAGCTTTTTATCTCCCTTGTACCTTGGATGTTTTCTACCTGCCTTACAAATTCATCACTGATATTTCTCAACACTTCCATTTCATTTCCTGTAATGAGAAGAGATATGTCGGCAGAACCTGTACCGGAACCCATTGAGCTGTTTTGAGCGGATACGCTTATTTCCACTCCGGCTACATTTTTAGCTTCATTTCTTATTTCTTCCACTATCTCAGCTACAGAGCGGTTACGCTCTTTTTTTGGAGTCAGTTGCAAAGATATATTGCTCGTGTCATTTCCGCCACCTGAAATAAGTGATGACATGTCTACTTCACTACCGTATAAGACTGCTGTCAATGACTTTAATTCAGGAATTTTAGTCAAGTATTCTTCAAATTTCTTCGATTCTACATTTGTAAGGTCAAGATTACTGCCTTGAGGTGTTCTTAATTTTACGTTTATTACGCCTTCATCACCTTCAGGCATAAATTCCATACCTACCATAGGTAATAAAAATGCTGAAGCTATTGATATCAAGATTGCAAATAGAAGGATTCTCTTTTTCTTATTTATCGCATAGCCTAATAACTTACCATAAGTATTTGTAAGATTTTTTATGAAGTTGTCGAATAAGTTTAAAATTTTGTTTATAAAATTGAGTTTCTTGCTCTTGTTTCTGTGAAGATTGTTGACATAGTTTGCTGCAAGCATAGGCACGACTGTCATAGCAACAAATAGTGACATGACAAGTGAAAATACTATCGCAAGTGCCAAGTCTTTCATCATCTGTAGTACTATACCTTCTGAAAATAAGAACGGTACAAAAACGACTATAGTTGTAAGGGTAGAGCCTACTATGGCTGACAATACTTCCTTAGTTCCAAGATAGGTTCCACGAATTTTTCCATAATTGAGACTTGTTCTATATCTGTATATATTTTCCAGTACGACTATTGAGTTGTCGACGAGCATACCTACACCAATGGATATACCTCCAAGTGCCACAGTATTGAGTGTAGTGTTTGAAAAATACAAGAGTACGAAGGTACCTATGATAGAAAGTGGCATAGAAATACCTATTACTCCGGTAAGTCCGACATTTTTTAAAAACACAAACAGTACCATTACAGATAGGAAGGCTGCTGTAAATATATTTGAGATTACGTTGCTTACAGAGTTTTCAATTATACTTGCAGACTCTGATATAATTTCCAATTTTGCATGTGGATTTTCCTTATTTATAATCTCAATTTCTTTTTTGATTGCATTTACTGCTGAGACTACATTACCGTCGCTTGACTTTGAAATATTAATTACTACAGCTTGTTTTCCATTATGTCTTACTATGGAAGATACTTCCTTTTGCTTTTCAGAAATATTAGCTATATCTTGAAGATTGATTACCTGTCCTGATTTTAGCATTATAGGAGTCTTTTTGATGTCGTCTATATTTTGGAGTTTTAGCTTACTGCTTATAGTTATGGTCTTGTTGCCATAGTCTATACTCCCACCTGCTTGGTTGGTGTTTTCACTCATCAGCACCTGACTGACTATGTCCATATCTACGCCCAGACCTTCCGCCTTTTCCTGGTCTACTTCTATAACTATCTCATTTTCCACTCCACCGTAGATATTGGCAGATGCCACGCCTTTTTGACGTTCGAGCCTGTTTTTTACAGTATCCTTGGCAAAAGAGTTAAGTTGTGCTATATCCATTGTATCTGAAGATAGGGATATGCTGGCGATAGGCAGGGAATTAAGAGAGAATTTCATTATAGTCGGCTCACTTGCGTCGCTTGGAAGATATTTTTTTATCTTACTTATACTTTCTCTCATGTCGTTTATTGCCTGATTAAGGTCGGTACCGTAGTTGAACTCGGCTTCTACAATCGATGTACCGTTTTGAGAAGTAGAGTATACATTTTTGATGTTTTCAACTCCTGATATCGCACTTTCAATCGGAGATGAGACGAGATTTTCTACTTCTTCAGGCCCTGCATCCTTGTAAGTGGTCAAAATAAGTGCATAAGGAAAGTCCATTTCAGGCATAAGTGCTTGTTGCATCTTGCTTATGGATACAAAGCCTAGCAACAACACTATAAACATTGCCATTATTACGGCAATAGGCCGTTTTATTGATAATTTAGTTAGATCCATATTCTTCTCCTGACTTTTCTCTACTTGAGAAATTATTTATTTACCACATTTACCTTGCTATTATCATCAATAAATTGTTGACCTTTCACAACTACCTGCATTCCATCGCTCAAGCCGCTTTTTATTTCGATTTGGGTTTCGTCCTGTACTCCTGTAGTTACGACTTGTTTATGTGCTACATTGTCCTTATCAAGTGTGTATACGAAGTCTTTGCCGTCTTTTTTCATTACAGCGTCAAGCGGCAGTGTAAGCACATTTGTCTTATCTGATAAGACAAGTCTTACATTTGCAAACATACCCGGCTTTATCTTGTGACTTGAATTGTCAATCTTCACTTCCACAGGATATAGCGATGTCATCTTATCAGCTACATAGGATATATTGCTTATTTGAGATTCAATAGGCTTATCTGATACTGAGCCGATGGTAATATATACCTTAGAACCTTTTTTTATCTGATTGATGATGTCTTCAGATACTTGGAACTTTACTTTGACACTATTCATATCCGATATTACAAAGGCAGGTGATTGCATCGAAACCATCTGTCCATCAACTACATTATCCGCTGATATTACTCCGCTAAGTTCAGCCCTTATAACAGTGTTTGAGAGTTGGTGTCTTGCAGTTGCCACACCTGTTTCAGCCTGTTCAACAGTGGCACTTGAGACTTCCTTGGTATTATTTTTTATAGTGTCTTTGGTTAAAGTAAGATTTTTTTGTGCAGTGTCAAGCTGAAGCTTCATCAAATTAACATTGTTTTGCAGATTGTCCAAATCCTGCTTAGCAACAGCTCCTGCCTCATACAGCTCTTTTGTATCGCCTAATTTTTTGAGCAAGTCGTTATATTGAATCTTCAAATTTTCAACATTTGCTTCCAATTGTTGGATTTGACTGTCTATACTTCCGTTTACTGTAAGATTGTAGTTTGCCTTAGCAAGATTCAGTCCGGAATTTGCCTGATTAATCTGCATTTGTATATCTGACGAGTCGATTGTAAAAAGTATATCGCCCTTGTTTACATAGTCTCCAAGATTTGCATAGGATTTTTTGACTATGCCTGCCATCTTAGGAACTACAGACAGTTCTTCGTTTGATTCGACCTTTGAAGAGGCTGTAAAGGTATTTTTTATGCTCCCTTTTTTGACTTTTTGAGTTTCCACAGCTACCAAGACTGTATTTTCTTCTTCTGTGGATGCTTGCTTTTGAGAACAAGCACTGAGCGCTAAAATAAGCGTCATGGAAAAAATCAAAGCCCTTATTTTTTTAGATTTCATAAATTTTCTCCTTTTGCATATTTTATGAATTTGTCTGCGTATTTGATTAAGAGATTTACCTCATCATCTTCCATCTTAGATAAGGCATCATCTATATGAGATTGAAAAAGCTCATCTTTTTCTCTTAATCTCTGTTCGCCTTTTTTGGTAAGATATACATAGACCACTCTTCTGTCGTCATTATTGACCTTTCTTCTTACAAATCCACCCTGCTCGAGTTTTTTGAGTGCCTGTGATATAGCAGGCTTGGTTATACCTAATAAATCACTGATATTAGAAGTGGTTATCTTATTGCCTTGTCTGGTATGTACCAATATCATAGTCAATATACAGGTATCCCTCTTTGTAAACTCGTCATAACAGTCCCAAGTGGAAAATAAATCAGAAAAGTCATTGACTATCTCCATCAACTTTCCTGAAGCTTCTCTTCTGTGCACAAGATTTCCTCCTTATTGTCAAAAACTGTTAATATACTTAAATAATTTAATTATCGAAATAGTTAATCTTATAAAATAGTTTATCTATATTAACTATTTTACTTCTGAATTTTCAATATGTCAAGATATTGTTTTATGTAGTGATTTATTAATAAAGAGGAAAAATATGAGGATTATAATATATGTAGTAGTTTTAAGTTATAAAAAAATATTTTAAGGCAATATTATATTATTTTCAAAAACCCTTCCACTAAATTTTTATAAGCGGTATTATTTTCATATCAAACGGTAGAAACATCAGTCTTAAATCTTAGTGCAAATTGGTTTTATTAAAATATTTTCTTAAAAATACTTGAAAAAATCTTAAAAAATCTATATAATATTAAAATAAACTTAAAAATATATAGAAAATTTTAATTTTTTTAAAATATTTTGAGATTTACTGTTTTTTATTTATTAAATTTAAAATAAAATGAAAAAAATCAGGTGTTTTTCATAATTTTATCAGCTTTATAGGATAAAATATTGTTTTAAAATAAATTTTAGGGCATTATGATTTAAGTCATATTCCAAATGAAAAATGATATTGAATATTAAAAATAGTGTATTGACTTTAAGCTAATACAAGAGTTTTGCAATAATTTAGCAATTTAGAAAATAATAATGGCTATTTAGTTGTAAAATTACATCAATTAAAGTCTTATAGAAATATGAAAATAAAAACAGGAAGTGATGATATGAACTACATTGATAAGATAAAGAAAAGTATAAAAGACGCATCAAGAGCACTATCTATAACAACTGCCATGGACAAAAATGATGCCTTAAAAAAGGTAGCTATCGAGCTTAATGTCATGAGGGACTATATTTTGGAGCAAAATGAAATAGACATAGAAAATGCAAAAAAATCAGGTATGAAGGAATCTCTTATCGACAGGCTTAAATTAAACGATGATAGAATAAATGAGATGATAGGCGGTATAGAAACAGTAATAGCTATGACAGATCCTGTAGGAAGGTCAAATCAGCTTTGGACACTTGAAAACGGACTTGAGATTACAAAAATCACAGTGCCTATGGGAGTAATTGCAATAATCTATGAGGGCAGACCAAATGTGACTGTAGATGCCTTTGCTCTTGCGCTAAAGTCCGGAAACGCTATAATACTTAGGGGTTCGGCTTCAGCTATAAATTCCAATATGGCTCTTGAAAAGGCGATAACAAAAGGTCTTTCAAAGTCAAATATAACTACGGATGTCATACATCTTATAAAGGATACTGACAGAAAAATAGTAAATGAAATACTTACAGCTGATGGCATTGTTGACCTTGCCATACCAAGGGGAGGACACGATCTTATCAGCATGGTGATAAAAAATGCTACAGTTCCTACACTTCAAACAGGTGAAGGTAATAATCACATCTATGTAGATGAATCTGCAGATATACAAATGGCGGTAAATATCATAAAAAATGCAAAGATGCAAAGAGTAGGTACCTGCAATACTGTAGAAAAATTGCTCGTACATGAAAATATAGCTGAGAGTCTACTTACTGCTTTGCAAGAGGAAACGGCTGACAAGCTTGAGTTTCATGCTGATGAAAGGTCGTCAAAGATTTTAAAAAATGCTAAGAATTTGGAAGAGGACGAGCTTTACACAGAGTATCTCGACTATATCTTGGGAGTAAAAATAGTAGGAAGTATGGATGAGGCAATAGAGCATATCAACAAATACGGCACTATGCACTCTGAGGCTATAGTGACTAATAATCTTGACAATACGATAAAATTCCAAAAGGCAGTGGATGCTTCTGCTGTCTATGTCAATGCCTCTACAAGATTTACCGACGGAGGACAGTTCGGGTTTGGACTTGAGATGGGTATCTCAACACAAAAGATGCATGCAAGAGGGCCTGTGGGCTTGGGTGAGTTAGTCACTACTAAATATCTTATTGTGGGAAACGGACAAGTACGGAAATAAGGGAAATCAGTGATTATTATGAAAAGGAAGTATAAGTCATGAAACAGGAATTGATAGACAAGGCTAAAAAAATAGTTATAAAGATAGGTTCATCTACAGTTACAACACCGGACGGTAAGGTAGATGTCGAGTTTGTGAGCGATCTTTGCAATCAGGTCAAGGCATTAATGGATGACGGTAAACAGGTGGTCATAGTGTCATCAGGAGCAAGGATGACCGGAGTGTCTTCTATAAACAAATGGTCAAGAAAAGAAGATATGATGTACAAACAGGCTCTTTGTGCCATTGGTCAGGTAGAGCTTATGGGAGAGTATAGAAAAATTTTTCTTACTCAAAACTTGCATGTAGCACAGATTTTGCTGACAAAGGATGATTTTGGCAATCAAAACAGAACTTTGAACATAAGAAACGTACTTTTTACATTGATAGATGAGGGTGTAGTACCTATAATCAATGAAAATGACACAGTCTGCGTCGAAGAGATAAAAATAGGAGACAATGACGTGCTCTCCGCAAGAGCAGGAGTGCTGTGGGGTGCTGACTTGGTTATTTTGCTATCAGATATAGACGGAGTCTTCGACAAAAATCCAAAAGATAATCCTGATGCAAAACTTATAGAATTTATAGATAATATATATGAATATGAGAAAAAAATCTCTGTTGAGGGTAAGGGAAGTTTCGGAACAGGAGGAATGAAGACCAAGATAGAAGCTGCAAAGTTGGCAAATGACTACGGTTGCATGCTGATGATAACAGATGGTAAAAATAAGGGAGCTGTATTGTCTGCATTAAAAGGTGAGACAAAATCAACACTAATAGCTAAAGTATAGAAGATTTTAGACTTATGCTGAAGATAATTGAAAAAATCAAAAAAGTTTAATTTGAGATAAGTTTAATTTGAGATATGGATTTTTAAAAGTCTTAGTGAATTGTTGTGTAAAATATCTATATGATTATCCTTAAATAGCAAAAAACATTAGTATTATACTATTATCAATTTATTTTATTAGATTTTAGTACTGGCGCAAGCAGGTGAAATATGAACTATAAATTAGGAATAATTGGAGCCGGAAACATGGCTAACGCCATAGTAAAGGGCATAATAAAATCAAAAATCTACGATAAGAGCGAAATAATAATCTCCGACATCAGTGAAGACCAAAGAAAAAAAATAGAGGATGAATTTGGCATAAAAACTACGGCTGATAATAATGAGCTCGCTGAAAAAAGTCAAGTAATACTCTTTGCAGTAAAACCACAGTATTTTGCAGGAAGTATTGAAAAGATAAATAGGCAAAATTTAAGTAATAAACTTGTAATCTCAATAATGGCAGGTATTTCAATAGAAAAGATAACAAAATCGCTAATGAAGGCTGTCCAAGTTGTAAGGATAATGCCAAATACTCCTGCATTGGTAAATGAGGCTATGAGCGTAATATGCTTTGCTGATAATGTAAGTGATGAAAATAAAAAACTTGTATTAGAAATATTTGACAGTATAGGAAAGAGCAAGATATCAGATGAGAGTAAGATAGATGCGGTAACTGCTATATCAGGTAGCTCGCCGGCTTATGTCTTTATGATGATTGAAGCCATGGCAGATGCCGGGGTATTGCTTGGATTATCGAGAGATGACGCATATTTCCTTGCAGCTCAGACTATAATGGGTAGTGCCAAGCTATTTTTGGAAAGCAATATGCATCCTGCAAAGCTCAAGGATATGGTATGCTCACCTGCGGGTACTACCATAGAGGCAGTAAGGGTGCTGGAGCAAAAGGGATTTCGCTCTGCATTGATTGAGGCAATGATAGCTTGTGATAATAAGTCAAAGGATATGAGCTAGATTGAAAAGTAAATTTTAAGTATATTTAAAATAAGTAAATTACTATTATATATTAAAGTGAATTTACAAATATGAACAGGGAAAATAATGGATGATCAAAAGAAATATGCCGTACTTATAGATGCGGAAAACATAGCCTATAAATATGTAAAATATATAATGGGGGAGATGGCAAACTATGGAGTCGTTACCTACAAGAGGGCATATATGGACTGGTCGGCTCAAAATGCTACAGGCTGGAAGAGTGTCTTGCTTGAAAATGCCATATCTCCTGTACAAAGTATAGCCTATACTTCGGGGAAAAACTCTACAGACTCTACAATAATAATAGATGCAATGGATATATTGTATTCCAAAACAGTGGATGGCTTTTGCATAGTTTCAAGTGATTCTGATTTTACTAAGTTGGCAACGAGACTTAGAGAGTCCGGTATGACTGTAATAGGTATGGGGGAGTCCAAGACTCCTAAGGCATTTATTGAAGCCTGTAATAGTTTTAAGGTCTTAAATCTTGTTGTAAACAAGGAAGAAATTGAAAAAAGTGATAAATTAAGCAAGAGTGAAGAGCTGCAAAAGAACAAGGATTCTGTCAATACAGACAAAAAGGCTATTACACCCCTTTCTGAGATTAAAAATGCGATAAAGAATATAATTATAAACAAAGAGGGAAAGGGAGAGGATGTAGAAGCAGGAGAATTGGGAAGGCTGTTAAACAACAGATACTCTGAATTTGATACCAGAAACTATGGTTACAGTAAACTGTCTGTAATGCTTAAGGATATGGACTTTCTCAATTTGGTTGAAACAAATAATAGAATATATATAAGACTTAAGGGAAATGCTGAAATAGAAAGCATAAACCAAAAGATAGTGGAGATACTTATAATCAATGGTGGAATTGTACCATTGAGTAGATTTGCACAGTTGATTAAAGATAGATATCCTAATTTTAATACTAAGGACTATGGATATTCTCAATTCAAAAAGATGATAGAAAGTATTCCGCAAATTAATGTAAATAAACAAAATGCTACTTTAGTAAGAAAATCTAATAAAAAGGAAACTAAGGAAGATATAAAAAAATCTATAATAGAAATGCTTTCATATAGCAATAATGTAATGAATATAAGCCAAATTAATCAAAATTTGATTAAATTACATCCTTCATTTACTGCAAAAAAATATGGTTATTCAAAATTTTCAGAAGTTCTAAAAGACATTCCACAAATTAAAATAAAAAATGATAATGCAATACTATATGATGAAGAAAATCTTTTAAAGTCTAAGAAAAAGATAGAAGAACTGATAATTAAAATTATAGAAAAAAATGGTGGAAGAATAAAAATAGGTTCTATTAAAAATGAATTAAAGAAAATTGACTCCAATTTTGACCAAAAAAACTATGGGCATTCAAAATTTACAAAATTCATTGAGAGTTTAGAGTCTATAAAGCTAATTGACGAAGATATGGTTTTAGCAAAAGTTTCTGACATAGGGGATATTAATACTGAAAAAATGGGAGAAAAATCGGATGTAAAGACTGATACTATAAGTGAGATTTCAACTAAAAATGAAACAACGCCTGAAATTAACGTGGATTCAAATAAAATATCAAATGCTGAAAAGACTGATATCAGAGAAATAAGAAACTTTATCTCAAATATGATATCTCAAAATAACAATATGATGAATATAGGAATGATAAAGGAAAATCTGGTTAAAACATATCCTAATTTTAATCTTCAAGATTATGACTGTAGTTCTTTTAAGGTTTTTTGGAAAGTATGGAAGGTTTTAAAATCATAGAAAATAATGCTAATATAGACTGATATTTGATAAAAAGAGATGTGTGAAAAAATATAGGTATTGCATTTATGTATACTTCTATGATAGAATATCTATATAAAGCTTAAATTAATATTAAAAAATATTAAATAAAAATTTGGAGTTATTATTTGAAGTTGTTAACTATATAAAAAGCTTGATTATTTTTAATTTTTATAAAATCAAGTTGGGACAAAGGTGGGAAGTGAATCAATGATTACTGAAAAAGATTATATAAACCTGAAAAACAGGCTTGTAGAGATTTCAAAAACAAATATAATGGATAGGCAACTTAGAATATTCTCTCAATCATATTCTCCTGAGCTGATTGAGGCAGTTATAAATATGAATGTCTTTTGTTTTCAAAACCAAAAGCCATTTGCCTCATGCCTTATAACTGTAGCAAAAGATAAGATATTGATAAATCTCTACGCTATGAAATATAGTGGTAAGGTACTAAATGTGATAATGGATCTCGAGATAAGACCGGGGAAGGAATTTAAGTTCAAAAAGTTGGGGAAATCCAATAATCTTATATTTAAAATCCTCTATACGTTTTTTATGAATAGAGAGCTTAGTATGGCGAGGTTGCTCAAACTTGGATTTTTCAATGTTGAAGAGATTGTTCAGGCTCAAAAGGATTTTTATCATGATTCAATAGACGAGTTTAACATCAAACACAAGACTTTGATGTCGCTAAATTCGAGGTATAACAACGACTTTTCTGTATTTGAAAGATATATATTCAAAAAGACAACTACACCTAAGATTGAAATCAGTATGAACAAGATATATATTATAAATGACGGTCTGTTTATAACTATGGAATTTAGAGATGACACTATACTTTTTATCAATGAAGACAATCTTATATTATATGATGTTGTAGAGTTGGACCACAATGTTGCAATACAATATAACGACGACTACTGGGCTGTGCTTTATTGTCTTGACTTGGTACTCAATGCACTTGAAACTATAAGAATACAGGAAATCAGAAGAAGTAAGTTGGTAGAAAATATAATAAATATAGGTGAAAAAAATCTATATATCAACGCCTATGATGTGAATATGAGAAAAAATATACTGCTTGAAGAGTTGAAATAGATATTTATAAAAATTTTGTATTTAGCTATATTTAAGCAACACAATGACGTTTTATATTGAGAAGTGTATGATTATAAAACTTGGATTTTTCTAAGTATGCAAAATTTGTTATAAAGCTATTGTCAAAAATGATATTTTCTGTTATCATATTCCAAAGTTATTTATCAGCAGTACAAATTTGTATTTTTTAAAATACAATATAAAATTTAATATGTCGATGTAGATGAGAGGCCGCAGTCATTATGAGTATCTATTTTTTAGAAAAAGGGATGATTGCCGAAATACTTTTTTTGTATTGGGATTGCATTTAATAGATGTAATACTGTCAGGAAAGATTGCCCGATCTTTTTTGGAGCACTCGCTGCATTGGGGCAAAAGGAAGAGTTTTTATTTCGTAAGCATACTGCGATGACCTTTTGTCATTCGTAGTATTTTTTTATAAGCAGGAGGGTCAATGGTAGTAGTACAAAAATACGGAGGCTCGTCGGTAGCCGATATTGACAGAATAAAAAACGTGGCAAACAGGATAAAACAAAGGAAAGACAAGAATGACGACATAGTGGTCGTAGTTTCAGCCATGGGAAAAAGCACCGACAATCTTATAGCTATGGCAAAGTCACTGTCAAAAAATCCAGACAAAAGAGAGATGGATGTACTTTTGTCTACAGGTGAACAAGTCACCATTTCCCTACTTTCTATAGCCTTAAATGAAATGGGGATGAAGGCAGTGTCACTTACCGGAGCTCAAGCAGGAATAAAAACTGACGGTATACACACGAAAAATAAGATAGTGGATGTGGACGATGAGAGGATAAGGAAGTATCTATCTCAAGGGAATATAGTTATAGTAGCCGGTTTTCAGGGGATAAATGAAAATGATGACATTACCACACTCGGTCGTGGAGGCTCAGATACTACGGCTGTAGCCTTAGCTGCAAAACTAAATGCAGTCTGCGAAATATACACTGATGTGGACGGTATATACTCGGTAGATCCAAGACTCTACAAAAAGGCAAGGAAGATTGACAAGATAAGCTATGAAGAGATGATGGAAATGGCTTGTCTTGGCTCTAAGGTAATGGAGAGCAGATCTATAGAGATTGCCGCAAGATACAATGTGAATTTGTATGTGGCATCAAGTATGAACGATGAAAGAGGCAGTTTTATAAAGGAGTATGATGAAACTATGGAAAATAATCCTATAACAGGTATGTCGATAACAGACGATGTGTTGATGGTAACATTTGAGAATATTGAAGTAAAATCGCACTATGTATCAAAGATATTTAACTACTTGGCACTTGAAAATGTCAATGTCGATATGATTTCTCAGACATCACCGGTAAAAGGTAGGGTTAGCGTATCATTTACAATACCACAATCAGACGAGATGACTATGGACAAGATAGCAAAGGAATTTGAAAAACTTGATGACAAGATAAGCTATGACAAAAATGTCGATGTTACAAAGCTGTCGGTAGTAGGCTACGGCATGAGAAATCAATCAGGTGTGGCTGCCAAAATCTTTGACATATTTGCACAAAACGACATAGACTTCATGCAGATAACTACTTCTGAAATCAGTATATCATATATAATTGAGTCAAAGGACAAACAAAAAGCAGTGGACATACTTTCAAAAGAATTGGAACTGTAAGATAATTTATAGAAATAAGTCTAAAAAATTCTAATAAAAAAGTTCCAATAACATTTAGCATAAATCAGATTTTTACATTTCAATAAATTGTTATCAAAAAACAATATAAGTTTAAAAGCTGTTTTGTATCAGTTTTCAAAGTTAAATAAATATTTATAAATATAACCAATCATATAAAAGTAAAGGAGAAAAAATGTCAAAGAAAGTAAATGTAGCAGTAGTAGGAGCAACAGGAAAAGTAGGAGAAACATTTAGAAAGGTCTTAGAAGAAAGAAACTTTCCAATAGATAAGATATACTTCTTTGCCTCAGCAAAATCAGCAGGAAAAGAGATAGACTTCGCCGGAAAAAAATACAAGGTTGAAGAATTGACAGAAAAGTCTTTTGACGGCAAAGAAATAGATCTTGCACTATTTTCAGCTGGCGGAGGAACGAGCAAAAAATTCGCTCCGATCGCAGCATCAAAGGGAATAAAGGTAATAGACAACTCAAGTCAATGGAGGATGTACGAAGACATAGCGCTGATAGTGCCTGAGGTAAACTTTGACGATTTAAAAAAATACAGCTCTAATATAATTGCAAACCCTAACTGCTCGACTATTCAGTCAGTATTACCGCTTAGAGTATTAGATGAAAAATTCAAGATAAAAAGGATAATCTACTCAACATACCAAGCAGTTTCAGGCTCAGGATACAAGGGAGTAAGAGATTTGGAAGAAGGAATGAAAGGCAATCCTCCTACTAATTATCCTCATCCTATATACAACAACTGCCTTCCTCATATAGATGATTTCTTGGACAACGGATATACCAAAGAAGAAGAAAAGATGATTAATGAAACAAGAAAAATCCTAAGCAAACCGGAGCTTAAGGTTACTGCAACTACAGTAAGAGTGCCTGTATTTAACTCACACAGCGTAAGCATAAATATCGAGTTTGAAAAAAGCTTTGAAATGAGCGAAATCTTTGAAGAACTTTCAAAGGTGGAAAATCTTGTGATAGTGGATGATGTAAAAAACAACAAATATCCAATGCCTATAGATGCCACAGGTACAGACTCTGTATTTGTCGGAAGAATAAGAAGGGATTTCTCAGTAGACAACGGTATAAATCTATGGACTGTAGCTGACAACGTGAGAAAAGGTGCAGCATCAAATGCAATTCAAATTGCAGAAAAATTATTCCAAACCAAATAATTGATAAAATATAAAGCCTTGCTTTTTTAATCTGACATAAAGCTATCTTAAAATATTTGGTACAAAAATTTAATATAGTTTTTGTACTAAATACTAAGATTTATGATTTCCCATGGCATTAATTATATTTTCAATAAATA
>GL405246.1:2020373-2053703 GCA_000146855.1 [Eubacterium] yurii subsp. margaretiae ATCC 43715 | reverse complement strand
TTGTTTATTTATTAAAATACTGAAAAAACTATATAAAGCATTATATTTTAAAAGTATGTTTATATTTCAAAGCTTTTAATATGTTTGTGCAGGGTAATATAGATTAAACAACTAAATTATGTATAAGCTTTTATTATCGAATTAAAAGAGCAAAATGAGATATTGCGGAGAAGATGATATGAAGACGAATTTACGCAATTGTATGACGGCGATGATAACTCCCTTTAAAGATGGAGAAATAGACTATTCATCGCTGGACAAACTGATAGAAAAAAATGTACAAAATGATATAGACATACTTGTATGCGGTACTACAGCTGAAACCGCTACTCTTGAGGAAGAGGAATACACTGCTCTTATAAGATATGTGGTCGAAAAAGTAGATAAGAGAGTAAATGTTATAGCCGGATGCGGAACAAACAGCACCAAAAAGACTATAAAAAATGCAAAATTTTGCGAAGAAGCAGGAGCAGACGGACTGCTCATAGTTACACCTTACTATAACAAGACTACTCAAGAGGGATTGTATCAGCATTACAAGGAAATTGCAAAAAATACCTCTCTGCCTATAATACTTTATAACGTGCCTTCAAGGACAGGGCTAAATATGGCAAGTGATATAGTAATAAGGCTAAGTAAAATAGACAATATTGTTGGAATTAAAGAAGCAAGTGGCAATATAGTAAAATCTCAAATGATAGTAGCAAATACGAAAGAAGATTTTATGCTATTTAGCGGAAATGATGATATAACAATACCTATGATGTCTATAGGAGCAAAGGGAATAATATCTGTAATATCCAATGCCTATCCGAAATACATCAAAGAAATGGTGGATAGTTTTGACAGGGGCGAAGTTGAAAAAGCAGGTAAGATGCAGGTAAATATGGTAGAGTTGAGCAATATACTCTTTGTAGAGACCAACCCTATACCTATCAAAAAAGCTTGCAATTATATCGGATTATGTGAAAATGAGCTTAGGCTCCCGCTTGTACCTATGACAGAGCAAAACTCAAAAAAACTTATAGAGATAATGAAAGATTTTCAAAAAAATATTTAATATTAAAACTCAACTTTTCAAGCAAAAATATTATAAGTTTAGTGGACATTTAAACACATATTAACACCATTCTTCCTTAAACTAATGGAAAATTTTTTTGGGTGTAATTATAGTAAAGTCATAAAAAATATACTATTTTTTTAAAACTGTTTATGAAAATATCCACAGATTAAATAGACAATAGAATAAAATGCCAATGCTTTTAATAAGAAAAAGTTGAGTAAAAAAAGGAGTTTTTATGAATATAGCACTTTGCGGAATACATGGAGCAATGGGCAAGATATTAAAAGAAGAGATAGAGCAAAGCCAAGAAAATAAGCTGGTGGGATACTTCTCTCCAAGAAATGACATCAAAGGTCAGGACATAAGTGAGAACATAGATGTTATAATAGATTTTTCAAGACCTGAAAATATAGACTTCTTGCTGGACTATGCTCTAAAAAACAATGTAGCTCTCGTAATTTGTACTACAAGCTATACGGATGAGCAGATAGAAAAAATCAAAAAAGCCGGTGAAAAGATAAGGGTATTACTGTCATCAAATACAAGCATAGGTATAAACATACTTAGAAAAATAGCTATGCTCATATCGCCTACGATGAAGGATTTTGATATAGAAATAGTGGAATCTCATCATAACAAGAAAAAAGACATGCCCAGCGGTACAGCCAAGACATTGAAAGCTGATGTGCTTAAGGCTACAGGAAAGACGGATATACCTGTACACTCTCTAAGAGCAGGAAATATAGTGGGAGAGCATGAGATAGTATTTGCTAAAGATGACGAAGTAATTAAGATATCTCATACAGCACTATCAAAGAGGATTTTTGCTCTTGGAGCTATTGACTTAGCTAAAAAATTGTTAAGCAAAGACATAGGATTTTACGATACAATGGAGCTTATTTAAGAAAAAGCCCTCCATATCTTTACTTTTATTTATTTTTATGTGATAATTAGTAAAGATATGGAGGGCTTTATTATGTACGATTATTCCGGACTTTATAAACTGCTAAAAGAAAAAAATTAAACAAATCGGATTTGACACAGAAACTTATACTAAAATCTAATAAAACAATGGATAAAATATTTTCATTTAAAATAGAGTAATAAAGTATATTCTATTTTGTTTAAAAACTATTGATGAATATTATCTATTTGATAAAAGTTTTTCGAAGGATATCTATTGAAATTTACATATTTAAGAGCTAAGTTAATTACATTATTTTATGAACATTATTATCTTTAAAATAACTTAAAGTATGAATGATTGAAAAAAATAAAATTGCAATACTTAATAATAACTTCAAAAGAATATAAAATAATGTTTTCATAACTCTATTTATAAATTTTATATTTTATTTTAAAGAAATACTTGTAAGAATTTTAAAATTGAGATATAATGGACTAAGACTTTAGATTGTGCGTAAACACATTGTAGGAAATTTAAGTTCTGTAATTAATGCTTAGTTTAGATTTGTAAGTTTGTTTAAGGTATCGAGGGTCTTTTACATATTAAAATCGGTATAAAATGGACGGTTGTATACTCTGTATAATCGCGATTCTTTTAATTGTATACCTTTTTTTGCATAAGGATAAAGCTTTAATATTATTTGTATGGAAGATAGGAATTAACAATAATTTGGTAATCGTACTTATTGCAAAGAAAATATGATTTTCATTTTAGAATGTACTTAAAAGACTGTAGGTAAGCAGATCTTGTTTTTAGTGTGCTTTTAATAATAGAAAACTGAATATTTCTAAATTTATTAAAGAGATGCTGTTACTATTACTTTAAATATGATGACGTTTGTTTTTAAATATGTTCTTTTATAATACATATTAGAGTTTTTGGAAAAAGATTTCATAAAGCGTTAAAACTTACATAATAAGTATAAGAGGCTGGTTATTAAGGTAATCAGCTGATAATTTTGAGATAATTTAGTTAGTTTCGTCATGTTCAAAGCTATTTTTATAATTTTGCTTTATACATGGCTAAATATAAAAAAATTATATTTGTTGATGTTTAGAAAAATACTTCATCTTAGGTGTATAAGTGGTATACTTTATCTTAATTTTGAAAACTTACTCATAGACAATAAAGTAAAAGATGAATATTTTATCTAAAAATCAAAGATTATAGGAGGTATTATAATGGAAAAACGTAAATTACTCGAAGGATTAAAGGTTATTGAGTATGCAAATTTCGTTGCAGCTCCTATTAGTGGACGTGTTTTAGCTGATTGGGGAGCAGAGGTTATTAAAATTGAACCTGCTTTTGGCGATACTACACGTGCTGTAGGAATGCAGTGGAATTTCCCTACAGGAGAAGATGAATGTCCTTTATTTGAAATGGAAAATTCAGGTAAAAAAGGTATAGTTGTGGATACAAGTTCTCCTGAAGGTGCGAAGGTTATATTGAAATTATTGGAAGATGCAGATGTTTTTATTACTAATACTCGCCAAAAAGCATTAGTAAAGAGCGGCTTGGATTATGAATCAGTACATAAGGTAGCCCCTCACATCGTATATGCTCACCTACTTGGATATGGAGATAAGGGACCTGCTAAGGATAACCCTGCGTTCGACTATACTGCATATTTTGCGCGTGGTGGTGTAGCAGCAAGTTTGATGGAAAAGGGAACATCTCCTTGTAACTCTGCAGCGGCATTTGGCGATCACTATGCAGGAATGAATTTGGTTTCAGGAATTATGGCTGCTTTATATAATAAATCTAAGACAGGAGTAGGAGAAAAAGTAACTGTTTCTCTATTCCATACTGCAGTATTTGGATTGGGATTATATGTCAATGCCGCTCAATATGGATATGATATGCCTATTTCTCGTCGTGAACCTCCTAATCCTTTGAATACTTTCTATAAATGTTCAGATGATAAATGGATTCAATTAGCATTTTTCCAATATGATAAATGGTTCCCTGGATTCTGCGATATTGTTGTTGAAAGACCTGATTTGAAAGGCTCAAAGTATAGCACAATGAAGAGTGTTGTAAACTATGTTACAGAATTTGTTGAAATGATGGAAAAAGAATTTATTAAACGTCCAAGTGCTGAATGGTGCAAGAGATTGCAACAAGCAGGAATACCTTATGAAATTTTGCAACAACCTTCTGATATTATACAAGATGAACAATGTTGGGCTAATGATTTCTTAATTAAGATTAAATATCGTAACGGTAATGAAAGAATTATGTTTACAAATCCTGTTCAATTCCCTTATAGGGAAGCACAAGAATATGTGCTTTCACCACTTCTTGGAGAACATACAGAAGAAGTGTTGAAAGGCGTAGGTTATACTGACGAACAATTGAAAGAATTAAGAGATAAGAAGGTTATTAATTAATATTAATCAGTGAGGTAGATAGGTGTATACATTGGGATTAGATTTTGGCTCTACAGCTTCAAAAGGTGTAATACTTAAAGATGGTAGTGAAGTTGTTGAAACAGTTACTATTCACGCCGGTACAGGTACAAGTGGACCAAAAAGAGTCAAAGAGGAATTAACAAAAAAAAGCGGATTGACGGATGATGATATCAAAGCTACAGTTGTAACAGGCTATGGTAGAACTACTTATCAAGGTGCAGACAAACAGATTAGTGAGCTTAGTTGCCATGCTAAAGGAGTTAATTTTTTAGAGCCAGATGCACATACTGTCATAGATATAGGTGGTCAAGATGCAAAGGTGTTAAAACTTGACAAGACTGGTCGTTTGAGTAATTTTGTAATGAATGACAAATGTGCTGCGGGAACAGGACGCTTTTTGGATGTTATGGCTAATGTTTTGGAGACAGAAGTTTCCAAATTAGGAGAGCTTTCAGAAAAATCAACTAAAGAAATATCCATTAGCAATACTTGTACGGTATTTGCAGAATCTGAGGTCATATCCCAACTGTCTTCCGGAGAAAAGATTGAAGATGTGATTGCGGGAATCCATGCCTCTGTTGCAAAACGTGTTTCTGGCTTGGCCAAGCGTGTCGGAGTTGAGGAAAAAGTAGTGATGGTAGGTGGAGTTGCAAAAAATTCCGGAGTTGTACGTGAGATGGAAAAGTCTTTAAATACTAAAATAATAGTACCTGAATTTCCTCAACTTACCGGTGCATTAGGGGCAGCGATTTTCGCATATGAAGAATATATTAAGAATAACAAATCAGAAAGGAGTTTATGATGGGAGAAGAAGTTAAAAATCCAAAACCTGAAGAGAAAAAACTAAATGCTATGACATTAATAAATAATTTGCTCGCCCAATCTTACAAGGAAGCATGGGATGCAAAGAAAAAAGGAATTCCTGTAGGATGGTCTACATCCGTATTTCCACAAGAATTAGTAGAAAGTTTCGGTTTACCTTTACTATATCCTGAAAATCAGGCAGCTGGACTTGCAGCAAAAAGAGAGGCTCCAAAACTTCAAGAATTGGCGGAAGCAAAGGGCTATTCTATAGATTTGTGTGCCTATGCACGTACAAACTATGGTGGATTGATTAACGGAGGAACAGAAAACCTAAGTATGCCGGAACCAGATTTTTTATGCTGCTGCAACAATATCTGTAATGAAGTTATCAAGTGGTATGAAAATATAGCAAGAGAGAAGAATATTCCGCTTATTCTGATTGATACTGCTTATAATGATGATGATAATATCAGTGAAAGCAGAGTAAAATACTTCATAGAACAATTTAATTATGGAATCAAACAATTGGAAGAAATATCTGGAAAGAAATTCGATCCTAAAAAATTGGAAGAAGTTATGGAAATCTCTTCTAAAAACGGTAAACTTTGGAAAGAATCAATGCAGATGTCTAAAGACGTGTATCCGGCTCCAATGAATGGTTTTGATTTATTTACTTACATGGCTGTCATTGTATGTTATAGAGGTAAAAAAGAAACTACTGAAGCTTTTGAAATGCTGATAGAAGAGTTGAAAGAACGTATTGCAAACAAGACTACATCATTTAGAGGCGAAGAAAAGTATCGTATTATGATGGAAGGGATTCCATGTTGGCCTTATATAGGTTATAAGATGAAGACTTTCACAAAATATGGAGTAAATATGACAGGTAGTGTCTATCCTCATGCATGGGCATTGCAATATGATAAAAATGACCTTGAAGGTTTGGCTCGTGCTTATTCAGGTATGTTTAACAATGTAAACTTGAAGAAGATGGTAGAATATCGTGTAAATGCTCTAAAAGACGGTAACTGCGAAGGTGCGTTTTATCATATGAATAGAAGTTGCAAGTTGATGAGTTTTATTCAATATCAGATGCAAAGAGATGTATTTGAACAAACAGGTATACCTTATGCCGGATTTGACGGATGTCAAGCTGATGCCCGTGCATTTTCTGAAGCACAGTTTGAAACAAGGTTACAAGGTTTGGTTGAAGTTATGGAGCAACATAAGGGGGCGAATAAGTAATGGAACAATTATTGAAAAAGTGTGAACAGATTGCGCTAAATCCTAAAGATACTGTCAATGACTATGTAAAAAATAATAATATGAAGGCGGTTGGTGTTTGCATGCCTATTGGTCCAGAAGAACTTATAGATGCAGCCGGAATGCTTCCTGTAGGCCTTTGGGGAGGATATGACGTTGAATATGATTTGGCTAAACAATATTTTCCTGCTTTTGCCGCATCTGCAGCGTTTGCCATTATGGAATTTGGTTTAAATGGAACTTATGATATGTTAAGTGCTATTATTGTTCCGGGACTATCTGATACTTTGAATTGTTTGGCACAAAATTTGGAATCAGGAGTTAAAAAATATCCTACAATCTTTATTGCATATCCTCAAAATAGATTTATTCCAAGTGGAATTGAATTTTTGAAGAATGAACTTGAAGGAATTAAGAAAAAATTGGAAAAAATTAAGGGTGGAGAAATTACCGAAGAAGATATACAAAGAAGCATCAAAATTTATAATGAACATAAGGAAGTTATGAGAGAATTTTCAAAATTGGCAGCTTCTCATCCAAATACTATTAATAACAGACAAAGAGCATTTGTATTTAAGAGTGCGTGGTTTATGCCTAAGAAGGAACACGCAGATATTGTCAAGTCTATAAATGAAGAGTTGAGAAAACTACCTGAAGAAAATTTTGATGGAAAACGCATTGTTGTTACAGGACTACAAATGGACGATCCAAAGTTATTGGATATACTTGAAAACAACAAACTTCGTATTGTAGGAGACTACTTGGCACATGAATCAGTTCAATATAATTCTGACATTCCTGAGAAGGGAGACGGAATTTCAAGATTGGCTGAATATTGGGGAGCTATCAAAGGATTTTCTTTCGCATATGATCCAAAAAAACTTAGAGGAAAGTTGATGGTAGATTTGGCTAAGGAAAGAAAGGCAGACGGTGCTCTGTATGCATTGATGAAATTCTCAGATAATGAAGAGTATGATATGCCTATTTGTTTGAAAGATATTGAAGAAGGTAAAATTCCTGTAATCTCTTTTGAATTTGACCAACAAGACGGTGCTTCTGAACAGGTTAAGACAAGACTTCAGACATTTGCTGAAATTCTGTAGCTTTATAGATGTATAGTTATATGAAAAAGGAGCAAATTATGATAAAATTGTTCTCTTTGCTCCTTTTTTCAAATATAGTTTAAATGTAACTTAATATTAAGTGGAGGAAAGCATGATATTTAAAAAGGAACATGAATTATTAAGAAAGACTGTTCGTGATTTTGTTGAAAGGGAAATGGCTACATATCCGGATGAAGTTGATGAGGTTGGATCACTTCCCAAAGAAGTTATTGCTAAATTGGTGAGGCATAAATTTATTTCAACTATCATTCCGAAGGAATATGGCGGTGCAGGTGCAGACTACGTTTCTTACACCATTGTAATGGAGGAAATTAGCAGAAGATGCGCTTCTACAGGTACTTATATTACTGCAGCTTCTTCATTGGTTGCACTTCCGCTTGTAAACTTCGGAACAAAAGAGCAAAAAGAGAAATATTTAAGACCTTTGGCTGAAGGGAAATACATTGGTTGTTTCGGGTTGACTGAGCCTGGAGCCGGATCTGATGCAGGTGCAGGACAGACAATAGCTATTGACAAAGGTGACTACTATGAACTAAACGGAAGAAAATGCTTTATTACTAATGCTCCGATTTGTGATTTTGCAATTATTTCAGCCATGACAGATAAGAGCAAGGGAACAAAGGGAATTTCGACATTTATTGTTGAATCAAAATGGGAAGGCTTCTCTCATGGAGCTCATGAGAATAAGATGGGTATTCGTGGAACGGAAACTTCAGATATAATATTGGAGAATGTAAAGGTTCCTAAGGAAAATCTTCTTGGTAAAGTAGGTCAAGGCTTTAAGATAATGTTGAATACACTTGACTACGGTCGTATAGGAGTTGCTGCTCAAGCTCTTGGTGTTGCTCAAGGTGCTTTGGATGAGGCTATCAAATATGTGAAGGAACGTGTACAATTCAACAAACCTCTTGCAAAATTCCAAAATACACAATTCACAATTGCTGATATGGCAACGAAAGTTCAGGCTGCAAGATTATTGGTATATGATGCTGCAGAGAAGAAAGACAATGGACAGGTTCCAGGATTAGAGTCTGCTATGGCAAAATACTATGCAGCTGAAATTGCTAATGAAGTTGCATATAAGGCTTTGCAATTACATGGTGGGTATGGATTTATCAAGGATTATCCTATCGAAAGAATTTACAGGGATGCAAGAATATTGTCCATTTATGAAGGTACATCTCAAGTGCAACAAATGGTAATAGCGGGTCATGTTATTAAGTAAAGTTATGAAATAGATAGATTAAAAGAGTATATATGGAGGTTTATTTTGAGAATTATAGTTTGTGCGAAACAAGTACCTGATACGACTGAGGTACGTATAGATCCTGTAACCGGCACTCTTATAAGAGAAGGTGTGCCAAGCATTTTGAATCCTGATGATGCAAATGCTTTAGAAGAAGCTTTGAAATTAAAAGATAATAATCCCGATATTACAGTTTCTGTAGTAACTATGGGACCTCCTCAAGCAGAAATTATGCTAAGAGAATGCCTTGCTATGGGAGCTGATGAAGTATATATGATTTCTGACCGTGCATTTGGCGGCTCTGATACATGGGCTACTTCAAATGCACTTGCAGCGGCGATTCGTAAAATAGGCGATTATAAATTTATTTTTGCAGGTCGTCAAGCTATTGACGGAGATACTGCTCAAGTCGGTCCTCAAATTGCGGAAAAACTTGACATTCCTCAAGTAACTTATGTACAGGATTTTTCTTTGGATGGAGATACTGTAACTGTTCAAAGACAATTAGAAGACGGATATGAAGTTATTAAGGTAAAAACACCTGTGATGTTGACAGCAGTCAAGGAGTTGAATGATCCAAGATACATGAGTGTAGATATGATATTTGATGCTTTTAAAAAAGATGTTACAATTTGGACCATTGATGATCTTGACATCGACAGCACGGTTGTAGGTTTAAAGGCTTCTCCTACTCGTGTGGCTCGTTCTTTCACTCCAAGTCCAAAAGGAAAAGGCGTTATGCTTGAAGGTACTACACAAGATAAGATTGAAAGACTTGTTGTCGAATTAAAACATAAGCACATCATTTAGTTGGGGGAAAAGATGGATAATAGAGATATAAAACAATTTAAAAATGTTTGGGTATTTGCCGAACAGAGAAACGGTATTTTGACTCCTGTGGTTATAGAGCTTCTTGGAGAGGGAAGAAAGCTTGCTAATGAAATCGGAGTTGAATTATGTGCAATTTTGGGTGGATATAATGTAGATGCTTTAGCTGATGAGCTTATACGTTTTGGAGCTGATAAGGTTTACTATGCAAATAATGAACTGTTGAAAAATTATACTACAGATGGTTATGCTAAAATAATCATAGATGCTGTAGAAGAATTTAAGCCTGAAATAATTCTAATCGGAGCAACTCATATAGGTCGTGATCTGGCACCTCGTGTAGCATCTAATTTGAATACCGGACTGACTGCCGATTGTACTAAGCTTGAGATTGATCCTGAAGATAAAAAGTTAAAACAAACTCGTCCTGCATTTGGTGGAAACATTATGGCTACAATAGTTTGCCCTGAAAGAAGACCGCAAATGTCTACAGTAAGACCTGGAGTTATGGATAAGGCTGTTGAAGATGCAGACCACAAGGGCGAAATAATCAAGCTAAATACTAAATTGACAAAAGCTGATATTAGAACTGAGGTTGTTGAAATTGTTAAGACTAAAAAAGACCTCATATCATTGACAGATGCAGAGTTCATAATATCGGGAGGTTTGGGAATTAAAAATGCAGACGGATTCAAACTATTGCAAAAATTGGCAGGCAGATTGGGAGGAACAATAGGAGCATCTCGTGCTGCGGTTGATGCAGGTTGGATTGATCATTCAAGACAGGTAGGTCAAACAGGTACTACTGTCAAGCCTAAGGTTTATGTTGCCTGCGGTATTTCAGGAGCAATTCAACATTTAGCTGGAATGCAAAACTCAGATATAATTATTGCTATTAATACTAATGAGAATGCACCTATATTTGAAGTGGCAGATTATGGTATTGTCGGCGACGTATACGATGTAGTTCCAAAATTGATTGAACTTTTGGATGATGATAAGAGATTGGTAGATTTATTTAATTCAAACAGAATAGATGTTTCGCAGTTACAATGATTTCAGCTCTCAAAAAATATTAATAATATATAAATACTTACTGTGAAATCTCCAATAATTTAAAATAGTTATGGTTATAAGAAAAAGTAATGTATTTTTTTCTTATAACTTGTAACTATACTATTAGGGCAATTTTAATTACCATACATATATAAAGCGGTCTGTGAAATGAAGAAATATAATTAATGTGATAATGACGGAATGATGATGGTATGTGTGGAAATTAGTAATAATTTTAACGAAAAATTGGAATATTAAAATTAGGAGGAAACAATGGATAATAAGACTTCTAAGGCATCGTTTGGAGCGATGTTTGCTGTAGCAGCAGTATGGTTTGGCTCGCACGTAGGTGGTGGATTTGCAACTGGTAATCAAACTGTTCAATATTTTGTAAGATTTGGTTGGCCGGCTGTATTCATGCCGGTACTGATTATAGGACTATTGGGTTGGTGCTATTATAACGGAGTTGTTATGGCTAAAAATCATCAAATATTCCGCTACGATGACTTTGCAAGAGAATTATATGCACCTTTTTCAACTGCAGGAAAGATTTTTTTTGATATAGCTTTTTTCGTGTTGGTAACTGTAGCTGCAGGTATTGCAATCGCAGGAGGAGGTTCATTATTTGAAGAGTTATTTAAGTTAAACTATTATGTAGGGATCACTATTACGGGCTTAGTATTCTTCTTATTGACTATTTTCGGTGCGGAAGTTGTTAGAAAGGCATCTTCGTACATTACAATATTTATTCTAATATTTTTAATTATACTCTTGGTACCTGGTCTAAGTTCAGGAAGTGAAAATTTAGGACATATAGTAAGTACAAAGTATATGCAAGGTAGTTGGGGAGAAGTTTTATGGATGGGATTGATATATGGTGGATTCCAAATATTGGTTGTGGCGTCTTTAGTATCTACTTCTCAAAACTTAAAGACAACAAGAGACTGTGCAGGTTTTGCTATTATAGGATTCATACTTAATGCTGTGATGACAGCTTTATGTGCCATGATGATTTTGGGGTATATGCCTGATATAGCTTCAAATAAGTTGCCTATTCTTACAATTGCAAAAAATCAAAATAATCCGTTTCTACTATATTCTTACTCTATAGTATTGTATTGTGCCTTTGTATCTACAGGTGTAGGTGTAGTCTTCGGATTGGTTGCACGTTTTGAAAATGTCGTACTCAAGAGTGTTGATATCAGCAAGCGTCGTGCACTTATTTCATTTACTTGTCTGTTCATATCTGTAATATTCTCATTAGTGGGATTGACAAAACTTGTTGCTGTAGGTTATGGCTGGATAGGAAGAGTTTGTATTTTCCTATTGGTTATTCCGCTTGCAATCATTGCACCTATTAAAAATGCAAAATTTAAAAAAGAACATCCGGAAATTAAATAGCTAATAATTCATCGCCATTTATTTTTCTCATAAAATAATGTCAGTCATATATGAAAGCTTTATAGTTTATATATGACTGACATTTTTAATATTATTATATATTTAATCTATGGATAATATTCATTCTAATTACCATTTAGGAAGTTATGTAAGTTTATACTAATATCCATTAAAAAGTCATGCAAAGTATTTTGTATGGTGATTATTTTTAAATTGTATGACATTCATAAGCAGAATATTTACATGGTGATTTAAAAGGTTTTTAGTATTAATTATGTACACAAATTTTTAAACTGTAGTAGATTGTGTACAATTTGTTTTAATGACAGTTTAAAAGATTTTTAGTATTATAAATTGTTAGAAAACAGTATATGAGGTATGACTTTATTATAAAATCACTGAAAATACTTATCCATTATTTTATTAAATTTTAGTATAAAAAAAAGTAAATACAATGAATATTTAAAAAAATATTTAGAAGAAGGAAATAATATGGAAAATATATTATCAAGATTTAAAGATAAAGACAAGATTCCTAAAGACTAAAAATATGCTGTTGCAAGATCTGTAAAATTAGGTATAATATCTTCAGATATCAAAATATTAAAACCTGATGAGCCCATAAGTAGAGGGGAAATTGCTGAAACTATATATAAATGGTGACTTCTATATTAATAGGCTCTATAATAAATATGGGGGATATAAAATATAAAAAAGTATATCAAAAATATAGTGAAAAATAACTAAAGATAAATAATGTATTATCCAAGAGAGGTACCTCTCTTGGATAATACATTATAAAAAAATTGCATAAATATCAATTCTAAGTTATCATAATTTCACCACAAAATTTATGAAAGGATTTGATATTTATGCAAAAAGGTGGTGTAGGGTTATGACTTATTACAAGAACTTCTTTAAATTTGTAAAGTGCGTACTTGCGTTTTTTCTTATGCTGTCCTTGGTAATGGCTTGTGACAGTCCGACAAACTCAGGGAGGAAAGCTGCTGATATTGATTTTCCAAAAGCTGAAAGGGGCTATCCTAAGAGTGATATAGTGATGATAAATGGCAAAAGCTATGCTATAAATATTGCAAAAAGTCCCAATGAAAAAGTCGAAAAAGAGCATAAAATGGAGATTGAACTAAGGGGAAAGGATGATATTGTTGATGTAGCACTTCCGCAGTGGTCGGTAATTAATTATTGGAGTATGGAAGAAAGCCTGAGCTTAATTTCCAATAATGTAATAGAATTTCCAATTGATACTAAGGATATGCTTGATGGTACTTCTAACAGAGTGCAGAGGTTTAGAATTAAGGTAGCTGATGATGAAAAGACGACATTGATTTTCAAATGGTCAAATGTAAATGAGATGGGAAAGGCATTTAAGGATAAAAAAGCGGATTACATTTTAAAAATTACAGTATCACACGAAAATCAATTAGAATTATAATTACTATTGCTTTTATAAATTTAATAATAAAATCTTAATAACTCAACTTTCTTACTAAAACTATCGTAATTTTAGTTGGAATTTAAAAATTTATAGATTTTTTAATATACTACTTGACACATAATTTTCTAAATAATATTTATTGAAATTTGCATATTTATCAAAAAATGAAAATACTGAAAAAACTATGTCAAGTATAATATTGCGTTTTTAAAATATACTCAGATTTCAATATTTATAATGTGTTTTTCATGTGGGAAAGTTGAGCAAGATAATATAAATATAAGAGCTATATTTATGGAAGGAGAGTCTTATGTCATTGAAAGTTAGAAGTCTATTAGCCTTTTTATGCAGTGCGAGCTTGCTATTTACAGCTGGTGTATCAGCTCATAAAAACACTAATTTAAAAATCAAGCCTATCCAAGGCATAAGTGATGATTCCAAGGTCAATGATTTAAAAGTCAATAATACTAAAAGCAAGCTAAATAATAGAAGCAAAACTGTTGAAACAGTTAAAGATAACAATAAGAAGAATACTAAAAGTGGTAATAATTCAAAAGCTAAGGAATACTATACTGTAACATATAACTTCAATGATGGTGTTACTCCAAAAAAGACTGTGAAGCTAAAGGCAGGAGGGAAGATAAAATTTATATCTTTACCAAGAATAAGGGGAAACTTTTATTTTTTAGGTTGGCATATTGAAAAAAATCCTAAAGATTATACAAAAGGCATTGATATGTTGATGAAACCTATAGATAGGGATCTTGAGCTTTATGCGATATGGATAGATATGAAGACTGATAGCGACGGAGATGGGCTTTTGGATTGGGAAGAGGAACATATTGGACAAGACAGTGATCCACACAATATAGATACTGACGGGGACGGCTTATCCGATGGAGAGGAGTATAGTTGCTTTTCAAGCCCTACAAATCCTCATACATTTAAAGATGATGTCTTAGATTCTGACATTGATATAGATGGAGATGGATTGACAGCCAAAGAAGAAGTTAAATTTGGCTCTAATGTGCTTTTCAAAGACTGGGACAGGGACTATCTTGACGACTTTCAAGAGAGAAAATATGGGACAGATCCTAATAATCCTGATACCGATAAAGATGGTCTACTTGATGGACTTGAGATAAAGTATAGTAAGGGTTTTATCATAAGATATTTAAATCAAAAATTCAAGCTTTTTGAATAATTTTATTTTAAAATTTTTAAAATAATCGCAGGCTTTTTTAAAAGTACTTGAAAAAATTTGATATTTATAATATAATTGTAAAAGTATTTTTAAGTCTTTAAGATTTGTCGTGATAGATGGGGAAGTAGCGGAGTCCTGTAACCTGCAATCCGCTTTAGCAGGATTGAATTCCCGTATTGAGTGTATTGTTTTGTAAGGCTGGAGAGCATGGTAGGTGTTGAGATCGGGGTCTTGTGCAATGTAGATTTACGAACCCCGTCAGGTCTTGATCGAAGCAGCGGTAAGTAAAACCCTGCATGTGATACAAGGGTGCCTCGGTTGAGTCTTAAGTGTTAATACCGCTTGGGAGGCATATGCGAAGACGGGTTCACGACTTAATTTAATATAAATTTGATTAAGTAGAAAACTCTATTTAATTCATTGACAGAGAGTTTGCACTCTCTTTTTTTGATTTTATACTGAAATTTGGATATTAATTAAGGTAATATCAATATTTACAAAAAAATGTACTTTGAAATCTTGGATATTTTTATTTTTTGCTATTCTTAGAAAAGTTGAAATTTATTGCAATAGAAGAAATATTCTATATTATCTATCAAAGAAAAAATATTAGTATTAAACAGCAGATTTTAAATATACGAATTTTAGTGTAATTAATAAAATCTAATAAACAAGCATAAAATTTCAGGAACTAATATTGGAGATATACTATGTCCACTGCACTATACAGGAAGTACAGACCTGATAATTTTGAAAATATAATAGGGCAAAGCCAAGTAACAGATGTGCTGAAAAATCAAATCAAAGAAGATAAGATTTCTCATGCCTATGTTTTCAGCGGTACTCGTGGTACAGGTAAGACATCTACAGCAAAGGTCTTTGCAAAATCTCTGAATTGTCAAAACTACAGTCCGGAAAGCGGACCTTGCAATCATTGTGAAAGCTGTAAAAATGACTATGTAGACACCATAGAAATTGATGCGGCTTCAAATAATTCGGTAGACAATATAAGAGCCTTGAAAGACAATATAATCTACAGACCTTCGTTTGGAAGGTACAAGGTTTATATAATTGACGAGGTTCATATGCTTTCTATCGGTGCTTTCAACGCCTTACTCAAGACTCTTGAAGAACCGCCGGAGCATGTGATTTTCATTTTGGCAACTACTGAGATAAATAAGATTCCGGCGACTATTTTGTCGAGATGTCAAAAATTTGAGTTTAAAAAGGTAAGCATAGAAGATATTAAATCAAGGTTGAAATTTATAGTGGAAAATGAGAATATTCCATATGATGTTGACGCCATAGACTATATAGCTACCATGAGCGACGGTGGGCTAAGAGATGCAATATCCACTCTTGATCAGGTAGCGTCACTTGGTCGCATCAGTATGGAAAATCTTGATTTTGTTACAGGTATGACGTCAATTTCAAAAATAGATGAGTATCTAAAGAGTGTATTTACAAAAAATACATTTGACTCATTAAAGACTGTCAATGAGATGACATCAGATAATGTTGATATCAAAAAACTCCCGTCACAAATAATTTCAAGGTTGCTGGATATTATATATCTACAAAATAATGTGAAGACAGATGTAAAAATGCTTGAGAGCTTGGAGGAGTTGGCAAGCTTATCAAAGGACGAGGATATATCTACCTTGATTGTGGAGATAAGCGAGGTAGAAAGCGATATGAAATATGCCTCTTTTCCGGATATTTTGTTCCAGTCTTTCACAGTGAAAAAATGTCAAAGCATTACATCAAATCAAGATGTCTCAGCTCTTGTAAAGGAGATAAGTGCACTTAAACAAAGGATTGAAAATCTTGAAAAAGGCATTTCATCTAATGTAAGCGAGATAAAAACTGCAGATTCCAATCAAGATGAAAATAAAGAAGAAAAAGTACAAGGCTCAAACAATAAGAAAAGTATAGAAAAGATAAGTGATGAGATTAGCGAAAATGAAAAGCAAGATATAGACTTTGTAAAGTCAATATTGGGTGATGTGCATAACGTGCTTAGAAGTAAGAGTCATATGCCTGTTTCCGCATTTTTGATAGAGGGAAATATCAGAAGATATGTAGAAGACACAATATATATATCATATGACAGCTCTCACGGTTTTCACAAGACCAAGATAGAAGAAGAAGGAAACAAAAATTTATTAAAAGAGGCTTTTGCACAAATACTGTCCAAAGATGTTGAAATTTGTATAGTATTTGATGATGATATAATAAAGAGAAATGTCGAAGAGGAAGATGCAAATATAAAAAAACAGATGCAGGATTTGCTCGGAGATGTAAATGTAGAAATAATAAATGATTAAAGGAGACTAAAAAATGGCAAAAAAAGGCGGATTTCCGGGGATGATGCCGGGAAATATGAACAACATGCTAAAGCAAGTTCAAAAAATGCAAAATGATATGCAAAAAATGCAGGAAGAACTTTCAAATAAAGAGTTTGAAACTACTTCGGGCGGTGGAGCTGTAACTGTAAAAGTAAATGGCAAGAAAGAGCTCTTGTCCATAAAGATTAAGGAAGAAGTAGTGGACAAGGACGATGTGGAAATGCTTGAAGATTTGATATTGTCTGCTATAAATCAGGCTATGTCACAAGCTGATGCAAGTATGTCATCAGGACTTTCATCTGTAACAGGGGGTATGAATATACCCGGCTTATTCTAATAGTAAAATTTCTTAGAAATGATATAATACAAAAATACCCGAGTTTTATTCTCGGGTTTTTTGCGTTTAACATTTTATATTTTATTTAGAGTATGCTTTTAGCATCCATACTGTCTTTTCATATCCGGCAAGCATTCCTGTAAACATATCTTCGCTCACCTTATCCCCTGCTTCTTCAGCAAGTTTAAGTCCTTCTCTTAGGCTGTTTGCCATATATTCATAGTCTGCAAGCACAGATTTTACAAGTGCTTCAGATTTTATTCCTTCGCTCTTTGCTTCCTTTATCTTGGCATGTTTTAGATAGTCTTCAAGTGATGCAAGAGGTCTTTCGCCAAGTTGCAATACTCTTTCTGCTACTTCGTCAAGTTGTTCAGCTATCTTATTGTATTCGCCTTCAAGTGCTGAATGTAGTGTGAAAAACGCATTTCCTTCAATATTCCAGTGATAGTTGTGTATCTTTGTATATAAAACATGTAGGTCGCTAAGATGAACGTTTAAAAATTCTACTAATTTCTTTGACATAATAATTCTCCTTTTAAAATTCTAGTTTCAATTGATAGTTATTGGAATATAAAGCAAAATTAGAAGTTTTATATTTAAAAACAACTTTATATTCTCAATTTGTAACTAATACATTTATACACCATAAAAAATTATCTAAACATAAATTTTAAAAAAATTATAAATTTTCTTTTAGCCAAAGTAAAATCTGCTCCAACCTCGACACTCTTGACTGTACCTTGCCACTTCTTGAGAGGTCGTGATTTTCGCCCTTGTATATCAGCATCTTGGCCTTGACCTTGTTGATTTTCAACCTTGTAAATAATTGTAAAGCTTGTTCAAGTGGGCATCTGTAGTCTTCATCGCTGTGTATTATCAAAAGTGGAGTTTTAATCTTATCTACATTTTTCATAGGCGACTTATCCCATAGTTTGTCAACTTCGTATTCGCAGCCATTTTGGTCTGTGGCGAAATAATATCCTATATCGCTAGTTCCGTAGAAGCTTATCCAGTTGCTTATGCTCCTTTGGGTGATTGCAACTTTAAATCTATTTGTTTGACCTATGATGTGGTTAGTCATATATCCGCCATAAGAACCGCCCATTACTGCAAGTCTGCCCTTATCTATGGATAGATATCTTTTTAATACTTCATCTGTTAAGTTCATCAAATCATCATAGTCTATAGTGCCATATTTTCCTCTTATATCGGCAAAGTCGTTATTTCCACCGCATGAGCCGTGTGGATTGGTGTAAAATACGAAATATCCGCTTTGTGACAAGAGATACATTTCATAGAAGAAGTTTGACGAGTATACTGTCTTAGGTCCGCCATGTATGCAAAGTACAGCAGGGTATTTTGTATTTTTGTCAAAGTCTTTAGGGTAAATCACATATCCTTTGAGATTGTCGCCATTTGATAAAAATTCAAATTCATCTGATTTATATGATGAGATGGCATTTTCAAATTTTGATGAAAAATCTGTAATATTTTTCTTACTCTTTAAGTCGTAAGCCATATTTTTAAGATTATATGAGTAAATCTCCTGCATATTGTATTTGTCAAAACCGCAAATTAGCAAGGCTTTATCCAAAAATTCAAAGTCGTCAACTATGTTTATATCATCAAAGTATTTTTCTATTTTCTGATTAGAAAGGAGGTAGATGCTTGATTTGTCATTTCTTGTAGTCAAAAAGTAAAGAGTATCTCCAATTTGCTTTGTTTTGCTTGAAATCCTGTATCTTAGGTCGCTGTTAGTAGAATTGCCGAAGGAATATTCGTTATCACAGTAAAGCTCTAAATTTTCGCCTTTGAGCTTGTAAAATTTTGGATTTTCGTTTACACCGTAGATTTTCATATCACTCGCAAGGGTGATTATATCTTCTCCAATGTTATGAACTTCCACTATTTCAAAGTCCATCTTGTCGTAGAGAGCTTTTGTAGTATTTTCATCTATGTTGTGGACGTAGAGTTTACTATATGGAGTAAACACGTCAAATTTTTCGCTTGTTATAAAGTATATATCTCTGTTGTATATGTTTACAAAGGATATAGATTCATTGACATTGGAAATAAGTTTGAGTTTATTTTGCTCCATATCGTAAACATAGGCTCTTGAGATGTCGTTGTAAGTGTAGGCACTTCCGTTTTCAACAAAATTTATCCTTGTGATTTCATGTTTAAATTCTTCTTTTTCAATATTTTCATCTATTTTTTCAGATGTTATGATTACAAGGTATCTGGCATCTACTACATCAAAGCTACTTATTTCAAATGGAATGTTGAAACTTTGGGTATATTTTCTTGAGTTTATGCCTTGGATGTAGATTTTTGTATATGATTTTTTCTTTATTTTCTCAGATTTTACAGTGTAAATCAGATGATTGTTGTCGATAAATTTGTATATTACCGGGCTATTGAAGAGTTTGAGTCTTGAAATTTTGTCTCCGTCATATAAGAAGAGTTTGTTATCGTATTTATTTTTCTTATAATTCATACTTGCTACACTAAAGACAAGCTTGTTTCCGGCCTTATTTTTTTGGATATTATTTAGAAATCTCATCTTTTCAAAATCTCTTATTATCTTATCTTTCATCTTATCTCCTTAAAAAAGTTTTATATTAAAATTTATTAGAATTATTGAAGAACTATTTAAAACATTGATAATTAAGCTAGAAATTCTAAATCACTGTAATTAAATGCTTGATAACCTATCCATAGATTAAATAGAAAGTAGTATTAGTTATAATAGGATTAATAAATTAATGGAAATCTTCGCTTTTAATTTGTTCAAAAAAAGCACAGACCTTTTGGAATGTGCTTATAACATCTTGATTACTGCGGTTTTTTTACATCTGCCGCATTCATTATCACCTTGAAAGTAGTTCCTTTTTCTTCTGAGCTTTCTACAGATATCTTCATATTGTTTTCGTCGGTGATTTTCTTTGCTATTGAAAGTCCAAGTCCATATCCGCCATGCTCTTTGTTCCTTGACTTATCAACCCTGTAAAATCTTTCAAATATGTGAGCTACCTCATGTTTAGGAATTACAGGACCAAAATTGTTTAGCTCGAATTTTATCTTGGATTGTTCTCTCTTGAGTTTTGCTGTTATAGATGTCTCTTCATAAGAGTATTTACAAGCATTTTCAAGTAAAATGGAAAAAAGGCTCACCAATTGTTTCTCATTTGCTGTAGTGTATAGATTTTCGTCTATTGTACTGGCATAATTTATAATTACATTTTTTTCAAAGGCTATTACCTCTATACTAAGTATGAGAGAAAACAGGGTGTCGCTGACATTTATCGTTGTTTTTGAATTGTCTATCCTATTTGCATCAGACTTGGCAAGGAAAAGCATCTCTTCAATGAGGTTTTTCATCTGTTTTGCTTCCTGTTTACTTGCTTGAATCCATTTTATCTGGCTTTGTATGGTGTCAGACTTGTTATTTTCCAGTATATCCATATTGGCAAGAAGGACAGTAAGTGGTGTTTTGAGCTCATGAGATGCGTCTGCTATAAATTGCTTTTGTTGATTCCACGTTTTTTCCACCGGCATAAGTGCCCAATTCGATAGGAAAAGCACGATGAAGAAGAAAAACAAAAGCGTGATAGCTCCGGTCATTATAAAGACTACAAAGAGATTTTCAAGATTCTTATTATCCCTTGAGATGTCTATGAAAGATATTTTTTCATAGAGGGAATAATGCTTTTTATAATACCTAATATCCATGCTTTTTATAGTGCCAATGTCTTCTTGAGACTCGTGTGCAGCTTTGACTATTGACTTGAAACTCTCGTCATCCATGGATATATTACTTTTTATTTGAGACAGTATTACTCCGCTTTCGTCTATATTTACTATGAAAAGCGGAACAAACTGTAATTCTTTGAGAACTTTATTGGTCTGTGGTTCAGAAAACTTAGATATGTCAAGAGTGGAAATGGTTTTTAAATCTGCCACGCTCTTGTCATAAGTTGATTTAACGTTTGACTGATACATCAGCGTAAATACGAAGGATAGGATAATGCTGACAAGTATCATGGTAATTGCAATAAATTTTATCTTCAGTTGTTTAAGCATCATTCAAAATCCAGCTTGTAGCCGACCTTTCTTATAGTTTGAATTACAACCTTGGATTTTAAAAATTGCAATTTTTTTCTAAGGAATGAAATATACACTTCCACGTTGTTGTCTGCAGCATCAGAGTCAATTCCCCACACCTTTACTATAATATCTTCCTTTGTAGATATAATCTGAGGGTGAGTCATAAGCATCCTCATTATTTCAAATTCCTTATATCCCAGCTGGATGGATTTTGTACTGCTTTTTATCTGATTGCTGTCAAGATCCAATGACAGGTCTCCAAAAGAAAGCTCATTTAATACTACCTCACCTTTTCTTCTTGTTATGGATCTTAATCTTGCAAGCAATTCTTTAGTTTCAAAAGGTTTTGTCATGTAATCGTCAGCTCCGAAGTCCAAGCCTCTTATAATGTCGTCAGTTTGGCTTAGGGCAGTAAGCATGATGATTGGAGTTTCTATCTTCTCGCTCCTGAGTTTTTTTTAATACTTCAAAACCATTGAGTCTTGGGAGCATCGCATCCAATATTATGGCATCGTATGAAAAACCGCTGGCAAATTCATATCCTTCTTGACCGTCATTTACCACGTCTACAAGGTATTTTTCCTTTTTTAAAAGCTCACCAATGGCATCTGCCAACCTTACTTCATCTTCTACAACCAGCACGTTCATGCTCATCATCTCCTAAAACTAATAAAACTACACAAAAATATATAAAATTACTTTAATTCTTAATAATACCGCAGTATCTGCTACTTCTATTATACCGCTGTTACTTAAATATAAATTAAACATTATAGGAATTTTTCCTTTACTTTCTTCCAAAAGCGATATTTTTCAAGTCTGAGCAGTTTAATTTTATAATTTGAATAGCTTATCTCTATATCCTGGATTTTTTCATACTTGAACTGTATGGCGTCAGCCAAGAAAATAGTAGTATTTTGATATTGATTTTCCGGAGTTATCCTTACCTTTGATTTGTAAGGTAGAATAATACTCGATGTAAGTGAGCGATATGCGTTGGAATTAAGCGGTGCTATAGGTGTCACTTGGATGATATTAAGTCTGGGGTCTATGATACTGCCGGATGCAGAATAGTTGTAGGCAGTAGAGCCTGTAGATGAGGATATGATGATACCGTCTCCGGAGAAAGACTCTATATGATTGCCATCTATCGATAAATTCACATGGACAGTCTTATTTTTATAGCCCTTTATTGCAAACTCATTTATTGAGTGTAGTTCAAAATTTCTAAGATTTGTCTTTACTATAGCCTTAAGTGGTATTATATTTTGAATTTCGTAATTTGAGCTTTTGATACAGTTAATCAGATAGTCTATTTCAGATGGCAGGGAGTCTTGAAAAAATCCCAGGTGCCCCGTATTTATTCCGGTGAAAATGCACTTAGGATATTGTAATTCATGTACAATTTTCAAAAAAGAGCCGTCGCCACCTATTGATATTACCATATCACAAGTCTCATCAAATTCTTTCATTATTTCAAAGCCGTTTTTCAAGAGCTTATCCATTAAAGTAGGGTAGACTTTTTTTGACGAAAAGTTGAAATTGGATTTTATATATATTTTTTTAATTGTTTTTGAAGGTTTCATACAAATCTCCTGAATGTATTTTTGCATATTATATCATAAAGTTAAAATATTTTATATAAAGATGTCAAAATAAATAATTTTGTTATAAGCTTTAATATTATTGAAAATGTCAATACTTATAGTTGCTTAATTAATATATATTGTAGATAGGGATAGTTTCTATTTATCTTTGATATTAAAAGCGAATAAAATAATGGATATGATGTCTCTGGTGCAATTATAATAAGGTCATAAATTATATACTATTTTTTTAAAACTATCGATGAAAATTATCCACAAGATTAAATGGATAATAGTATGAAATTTTTTGAATATAATCCAAAATAGTCCAAGATACTTGACAAAACATAAAAAAAGCTTTATGCTCACTATAAAAATAGGGATATTTTTAAGAATACGGTTATTCTTAGTAATAAATATTTAATTCAAAATAATATTATAAAATTAATAAAATGTGGGCAGTTAAAATCGAATTATTAAAAAGGGAACTCATGGTAATGGAAATGCTCCGGAACAGGAAATAATTAACTTATTCTTTTGATTCACACAATTTACTTTATATTTGAGGTAAGAGATGAAGATAATAAATATTGCTTTCAAGTGTTTTTATGTTCTGTTATTATATTTCATATATACATTTATATATAATTTTATATTTTTAAAATTAACTTCCAATTTATATTTAGACTTTGAACTTAATCAGTTGATTTATTGTACTGTAAATCTCGTTGTTTTAATGATTTTAATTCATTTAATCTTCAAACATAAAAATATAAATATTAACGTACTTAGAAAAAATACCATTTTTAATAATATTAATATTCTTTTTAAATATGGCTGCATAGGTTTTTTTATAAGTTTTCTCATATTTTTCTGCGCTATAAAATTACCTGTTTTTAACAGTGTTATGGATATTTCTATTAAAAGTGACATTAAGCCTCTTATAAAAAATCAGTTTATAGCTATTATATTCGTATTTGTAGGTGTATTTACCGAGGAGCTTTATTATAGATATGCAGTATATAATTATTTTAAGGATGAATTGGATGAAAATTCCATATTATGTATTATGTCCATCCCGTTTGCTTTAATACATTCTTTAAGTATTATAACGATTTTGAATGCCTTAGTCATAGGTTTTATTTTAGGAAAAATATACATAAAAACAAATAGTATTATCTACCCGATAATATTTCATTTTATTTTTAATACGAGGGAGTTTTATGTACTACCTATTGTAAGTTTATTTGTACCATTAAAATCTTTAAATGAAGATATTATTTATGTGACATTGCTTGTATCCGGGATTATATTTCTTTTTTTATATTTGCTCTTTGCGATTTTTAGGAATATGAAATCATATAAGAATAGCTAATAACAAGTATTTTCTGGCTTTTTTCGTATGAAGGCTGAGTAATGATAAAATGTTGTTTAGTAATAGAAAAAATTTTAGGATTTATTGTTACAATATTAACTAGTTATTTATAATAATAACAAGCTATTAGAAAATAGATTATCTATGGCAATACTAACTTTGTGGGATAACTTACAGTAATCACCATTTATAATGTAATATATTAAAACTTATTGAAATATTTTCTTTTTTAGCCTTCGACAACTCACCATTAATATATTTTTGGACTATTTAATTGCTCTTTAGTATTATAAATTACGATTGATTTAACTTTGTTTTTTCCACATGAGTTTGAAAATATTACTCTTTTAAATAGGAGATTTAGGAGGTAATTATAAATAGAGATAATTGAACATGGAAGTCATAAAGAATTATTAAATATGGATGGAGTATATAAAAGACTATATGATTTAAGAGGATAGTATAGCTGAGTATAGTGGTGTCAAAGTAAATATAAATAAGATAAGAAATTAAATTTATCTGTAAAAAAAGTATAAAATATTGTATAATACTAAGATATAAAAACGACGATATATTATTAAATTCAAATACCGTAAATTATAAAGAGGGCAATATCTAATGGAGAAAATAATATTTGTTGACAGTGAGATAGGTGTAAAATCTCATGAAATATCGGACATAGGCTGTATTACAAGTGATAATTTGCAATTTCACTTTAATGATAAAGACACTCTTTTAAAAGTGACTAAAGACTACAAATTCATCTGCGGACACAATTTCATACATCATGACCTTGAGTATTTGAGTAAATATATAAATGACAGCTCTAATAAAAAATATATAGATACACTTTATCTTTCCGCCTTGCTCTTTCCGAAAAGACCGTATCACAAGTTGTTAAAAGATGATAAACTCAATACATACGAACTTAATAATCCTCTAAATGATGCGAAAAAATCCATGATTTTATTTTATGATGAACTCAATGCTTTTTTAGAGCTTGATTTTAACTTACAAAATATTTATTATTTTTTGCTTCATGATAAGGAGGAGTTTTCAGGATTTTTTGACTTTATGGGAGTTAAATTTCCCAAGATATCTACAGAGTTTATACAAGAGGAGTTTAAGTCTGAGATTTGTGAAAATGCAAAGTTGGAAAAATTTGTGGAGCAATATCCTATGGAGCTTGCTTATAGCTTAGCTCTTATTAGATTTGGAGATGAAAACTCTATCACTCCGAAATGGACTATGAAGACCTTTCCCAATATAGAGAATATAATGAAGAGGCTTAGGGGTATCAGCTGTAAAAAGTGCAACTATTGTAATGAAAATCTCAACCCTAATAAATATCTAAAAAAAATATTCGGCTATGAAAAGTTTAGACAGTACAACGGTGAGAATCTACAGGAAAAGGCAGTAAATTGTGCTATGGAAGGAAAGTCATTGATAGCTGTATTTCCAACAGGGGGAGGAAAATCTCTGACATTTCAATTACCTGCTCTGATACAAAAAGAGGCTTCATCATCGCTGACAGTGGTGATATCTCCTCTACAATCTCTGATGAAAGATCAGGTGGACAATCTTGAGGATAGAGGTATTACTTCTGCTGTAACTATCAACGGATTGCTTGATGAAATCCAAAGGAAGAATGCCTTTGAAAGATTGATAGACGGGACTGCATCACTACTATATATCTCTCCTGAACAACTTAGGTCAAACAGCATACAAAATGCACTGCTTTCAAGGAATATAGATAGATTTGTAATAGATGAGGCACACTGTTTTTCTTCTTGGGGACATGATTTTAGGGTGGATTACCTCTATATTGGAGATTTTATCAAAAATCTCATGAAGCAAAAGTCAGGTAGAAATAAGATAGCTATTTCTTGTTTTACAGCTACAGCCAAAAAGCAGGTTATTGATGACATAAGACAGTATTTCAAAGAAAAACTTAATCTTAATATGCAGCTTTTTTCCACTGATATAGAAAGGGAAAATCTAAGTTATAAGGTGCTGTACAAGGAAACAGAAGAAGAAAAGTATAGTGCAATGAGAGATATAATACAGGCGAAAAACTGTCCTACTATAGTCTATGCCTCAAGGACTGCTACAACAGAGGAATTAGCGCAAAGGTTGAACAGGGACGGCATATATGCCAAGTCTTTTCATGGTCAGATGGATGTAAATGAGAAGGTGAAGAATCAGGATGACTTCATTAATAACAGGGTGCAGGTGATAGTTGCAACATCAGCTTTTGGCATGGGAGTTGACAAGAGCGATGTAAGGCTCGTAATACACTACGATATTTCCAATTCTCTTGAAAACTATGTACAGGAGGCAGGTAGAGCAGGAAGAGATCCTAATATAGATGCCGACTGTTATATCTTATACAACGATGCGGATTTAAATAAACACTTTGCTCTACTCAATCAAAGTAAGCTCAGTATGAGTGAAATACAACAGGTATGGAAGGCAGTTAAAAGCTTTACAAAAAATAAGCCGTTTTTTTCTTCTTCTGCACTTGAAATAGCAAGGGAAGCAGGATGGAATGAAAATATTAGGGACTTGGAAAGTAGAGTAAAAATTGCCTTAGGAGCTTTGGAAAATGCAAAGTATATAAAAAGAGAAAATAATTCTACAAGAGTCTATGCTACAGGAATATTGGCAAAAAGTATGATAGATGTAACTGAAAAAGTAGAAAATATACAAGGCATAAGTGAAATTCAAAAAGAAAATGCCAAGAGAATACTAAGTTCACTTTTCAGTAAAAGGTCATCGGTTAACCTTGGTGTGGATGCGGACTCAAGGGTTGATTTTCTAAGTGATATTTTAGGTATTAAAAAAGAGGATGTAATTGATGCCATAAATATTTTGAGAGAACACAGTATACTTGCTGACAGCAAAGATATGAGTGCCCATATATCTTTTTCGAAAAATGTGGCAAAGAGAACTCTGGACAGATTTTTAGCTCTTGAAGAGTTGATATTGCAATACTTTGATGCTGAAAATATCACTTTGGATATTAAGGAAATTAACGAAAATGCTATAAATGCCGGAATAACAACATCTACAGTACAAAATATCAAGACTATACTACTTTTTTTAGCAATTAAAAAATACATTAAAAAACAGGATAACAGTTTTGCTAAAAAAGCCATGGTATATCCGCAATTTACAAAGAAGCAATTGTTGGACTTTTTCAAACTCAGAAAGGATATATCGCAATTTATTATTGAAAAACTCTATGGGCAAATAAGTTCATTTGAAAAAGAAGCAACTGTTGAATTTTCTCTAATAGAGATGTTCAACGATTATAAAAAGCAGGCGAATAATGAAAATGTTAAATTGGAAGATATTGAAGAAGCCATACTGTATCTTACAAAGATAGGAGCGATGTCTTTGGAAGGTAGTTTCCTCGTGCTTTATAATACCATGCACATTTCAAGGCTTGAAAAGGATAATAGAGTGCAGTATAAGGTGATGGATTATAAGATACTGAAAGAACACTATAATCAGAAGAAACAGCAGATTCACATAGTTGGAAAATATGCTCGTGTTATGGCGGAAAACTATGAAAAAGCATTGCAATTTGTCAAAGACTACTTTCAAATGCCTTTTAAAGACTTCTTAATAAAGTATTTTGACAAGGCTGAACAAGTTGATTTGGAAAGAAATATTTCTCCTGAAAAATACAAGGAGCTGTTTGAAGAGCTTTCTCCAAAGCAAAAAGAGATAATAAACGATGATAATTCCCAGTTTATTACAGTATTGGCAGGAGCAGGCAGTGGAAAAACAAAGGTTCTTGTGCATAAGCTTGCATCACTGCTACTTATGGAAGATGTAAAGGCAGAGCAGTTGTTAATGCTGACATTTTCAAGAGCAGCCGCTACAGAATTTAAGAAAAGACTTATTGAACTTATTGGTGACGGAGCGTATTTTGTTGATATAAAAACTTTCCATTCCTACTGTTTTGATATCTTAGGGCAAAGGGGTACTGTGGAAAAATCGGAAAACATAGTGTCCAAGGCTGTAGATGAAATACTATCTAAGAAAGTAGAGCAGGGACAGGTTACAAAGTCAGTAATAGTAATAGATGAGGCGCAAGATATGGATGAGGACAGCTTCAAACTCTTAGAAGCAATCATAGCTGCAAATGACGGCATAAGAGTGATTGCAGTAGGAGATGACGATCAAAATATCTACGGTTTTAGAGGTTCAAGCTCAAAATATATGCAGCTTCTAATAGATAAGTATGAAGCAACAAAATATGAACTTGTGACAAATTACAGAAGTGCAAAAAAGATAGTGGAGTTTTCCGATGAATTCCTAAAAAATCTAAAAAATAGGATAAAATCTGAATCCTGTGTATCTTTTTCTGACTCAAACGGCAAGGTATCCGTAACAAAATATAAGAGCAATAATATACAAACTGCCCTTATAAATCAGATACAAAAAGGTAGTGATACAAGCTGTATATTAACAAGTACTAATGAGGAGGCACTTCAAATTTCAGCAGCCTTAAAGTCTATGAAAATAAATACAAAACTTCTACAAACTATGGAAAGGTTCAAGCTTTCAGACCTTGCAGAGGTCAGGTACTTCACCAAAAAAATCAATCAGGAGATTGAAAAAAACCCATCCTCTCTAATAATATCAGAAAATATTTGGAAGCTTGCTAAAGAAAGCCTGATATCAAAATACAAGGATAGTGAAGTTTTGGAAAATTGTCTCAATATGATAGAGGATTTTGAAAATACAAATAAAGCAAAGTTTATGTCAGATCTTCAGGAATTCATAGATGAATCTGTATACGAGGATTTTTACAGACAGGATAACAAGGCGGTATTTATTTCAACTATTCATAAATCCAAGGGTAGGGAGTTTGACACTGTATATCTTATGTTAAGGGGAAAGCTAAGAGATGATGATGAGGAGAAAAGAAAGATATATGTAGGCTTGACAAGGGCAAAAAATAAGCTTCATATTCATTGCAATAATGATGTATTTGATAATATCAATATAGATAACATAGAGAGATACTATGACGAAAATACCTATGATAAGCCTGAGGAAATAAGCATTCAACTTTCTTATAAAGATGTCGTCTTAAACTACTTCAAAGATAAAACAGCTGAGATATTTTCTTTGCTAAGTGGAAGTGAACTGATAGTTGAAAAAGAATTTCTAGCTGTTAAAATGGGTGGTCAAATAATAAGACTTGCAAAGTTTTCAAAATCCTGCAAGGAAAAATTAGATAATTATTCTCAAAAAGGCTATAAACCTTATAAGTCGGTTGTAAGATTCATAGTAGCATGGAGAGATAAGCAGGAAGATAAGGAATATCCGATTATACTCACAGATTTATATCTCAAATCTAAGTAGATTTGTAAGCTAAAAAAATATAAAATATTGTCTAGATTAAATATAACTTACAATAAGTAAAAAAATAACAAAAGATTAACAAAAAATCTTTACATTATGCAAAATTTATGTATAATTATATCTGAGGAACAATATCTTAAATTTAAGAACTGTATCTGGAGGAAAAAATGAAAAAAGAAAAATTGAGAAAACTCGTGGTATCTTCGATGCTCGGGGCAATTACCGTTGTACTGGGATTGACTCCTCTTGGTTTGATACCACTAGGGATTATTAATGCAACTACAATGCATATTCCCGTAATAGTAGGTGCAATTTTGGAAGGGCCTGTGGTAGGTGCATCTATAGGATTGATATTCGGAATATCATCCCTTGTAAAAAACATCACCACACCGAATTTACTTTCATTTGCATTTTACAACCCGCTGATTTCCATATTGCCTCGTGTTTTAATAGGCTTAGTCAGCTACTATGTATTTAGCTTTTTTTCAAAGAGGAAAAGCTCTACTCTAAAAGCCGTTAGTTATGCAATATACGCATTATTGGCGATTTTCATGTTATATCTTTTCTATACTAATGTAACTGCTGCAAAGACACTCAATGCTTTTTTAAGTCTGATACTTTTGATATTTGTAATTGCAACAGCTTATCTGACTTATAGGAAAAGTTATGACAATTTTGCTGTGATAATCAGCAGTTTCTTAGGCTCACTTACCAATACCGTCTTGGTGCTTGGTGGAGTGTATATTATGTACGGCTCGATGTATATGCAAAAACTAAATAAAGCTCCGTCAGAAGCCGGAAATGTGCTACTTGGCATAGCTTTGACTTCAGGATTGCCTGAGGCTATCATATCAGTCATCTTGACGACTGCTGTAATAAAGGCTCTAAACTCACAAGTAAGTCATGTCGCTCAGATGAATCAAATTAAAAACTAATTTACAACTCCTGCTTATGCGGGAGTTTTTTTGAATAAATCAGTATTAGGATAGTTTAATATAATTTTTAGTATAAGTAGTTTTATTGATTTTTTAATAAGAAGATTATGTTTTTTGGAGAATGAGCATGTCAAAATCATTTAAAAATAATGGAGAATTTATAAAGTTTATCAAATTCATAGTAGTCGGATTGATAAATACTATTTTCCAACTAGGCATCTACTATTTTCTCTTATTTACGGGAGTTAATTATAACATATCTTTTGCTATCAGCTTTATATTCAGCGTATTGTTTTCTTATGTGTTTAATAACAAAATAGTATTTAAAGTTGACAATGTCAATAGCAAAAGTTCATTGGTAAAAATATATATTTCTTACGGCTCCACATTTTTGTTGAGTCAGATAATGCTGTATTTAGGAGTGGAAAAATTTGGTATTTCAGACAAGATAATGCCTATAATCAACATTATTATGACTACTCCACTCAATTTCTTATTAAATAGATATTTCGTTTTTAAAAAAGAAAAGTAAGTAGAACTGTATCTTAAAGTATTGAACTTAGATTATCCTTATAAACAAATTAATAGGGACATCTACTTTAATAATTTTGCTTTATCATTTTTGAAATTAAAAAATTAATTATTATAGTAATATAAAAAGGCAACATATACGAAAAATACTAAAAAAACGATATTATAATATAAAATCTGATAATTACATAGGTTTTCTTAGTAAAAAATTAAAAATTTTAGAGAAAATTTGCAATAAAAATTTCAAAAAATAAAAAAATCAAAAAAATTTAAAAAAATACTTGCAAAAATCCAGCTTTTAGTTTATAATTATTGTCACAGGAGAAATCATTTGCATTAAAGTATTGAACATCTTCTTTTTTTGCGGTCTTTGCAGATTTTCTGCGTGTTTCAGACGTCGCAAGATTCAGAGGTTTCCGGTATGTTTTACTTTTGTTCTTAAAGAAGAGAGTTCTTGCTGTATTACATAAGATTCTTCTAAGTAATTTAGTTAAGTTTATAATATTTTATATTTTAAAATTTTAAGGAGTGGATTAAAAATGTCAAAAGAATCATTAAACCCTTTGGTAAACTCACAAAAACAACTTAAGAGCGCTTGCGATTTGTTAGGAGTTGAACCTATAGTTTACGAATTACTTAAAGAACCACAAAGAGTTATAGAAATAACTATACCTGTAAGAATGGATAACGGAGAAGTTAAGGTATTCAAAGGCTGGAGATCTGCTCATAGCTCAGCAATAGGTCCTTCAAAGGGCGGAATAAGATTCCATCCCGACGTTTGCTTAGATGAAGTTAAGGCTCTTTCACTTTGGATGACATTCAAATGCGGTGTTGTAGGTATACCTTACGGCGGCGGAAAAGGTGGAGTAAGTTGTAATATTAATGAACTTTCTCAAAGAGAATTGGAACAAATATCAAGAGGATACATCAGAGGAGTATACAAATATCTTGGCGAAAAAATAGACATACCTGCTCCGGATTCAGGAACAAACGGTCAAATAATGGCTTGGATGACTGATGAATACATCAAATGCAACGGGGATAAGATGGAAATAGGTTTCATCACAGGTAAACCACTTGGATTTGGCGGATCAAAAGGAAGAAACGAAGCTACAGGATTCGGTGTTGCCGTTATAGCAAGAGAAATGGCTGCTAAAATGGGAATAGACATGAAGAAAGCTACTGTTGCTGTTCAAGGTTTCGGTAACGTTGGTAGATACACTGTTAAAAATGTTGAAAGACAAGGTGCAAAAGTTATAGCTGTTGCTGAGTTCGATCCTAAACAAAAGAAAACTTATGCTATAGTTAAAGAAGACGGTATAAACTTTGCTGAACTTGACAAATATCAAGTTGAAAATAAGACATTGATAGGATTCCCTGGATCAAAAGAAATAACTTTGGAAGATTTCTGGAAATTGCAAGTTGACATATTGATACCTGCAGCTCTTGAAAATGCAATAAAAGAACAAGAAGTGGAACTAATCAATGCTAAATTGATATGCGAAGCAGCTAACGGTCCTATAACTCCTGAAGCTGCAGCTAAACTTATCGCTAAAGGAATAGAAATAGCTCCTGATATATTGGCTAACTCTGGTGGAGTTCTTGTTTCTTACTTTGAATGGGTACAAAACCTATACGGATACTACTGGTCAGAAAAAGAAGTAGAAGAAAAACAAGAAATAGAAATGGTTAAAGCATTTAACAATATTTGGGAAACTAAACAAACTTACAAAGCTCCTACTATGAGAGATGCTGCATTTGCTTACTCAGTTAAGAAAGTTGCAGAAGCTATGAAACTTAGAGGCTGGTACTAAAAATATCTTAAGGATAAGGTAAAAGTGATATTACAGTTTTTTTAATATAAACATACCCTTTCCAACAAATAAAAAATCTCACTTAACAGGTG
>GL405246.1:1999358-2020273 GCA_000146855.1 [Eubacterium] yurii subsp. margaretiae ATCC 43715 | reverse complement strand
TTTTTATTGTTTTTTATTAGTAGTAAGTGTATAATACAGTAAAAGAATTTAAGATGAGATATTATACTAATCACCATTTATATTGCCAAGATTATTATTTTAGCAAATTATTCGTTTTGCAGATTATCAATAATCTTGCTGTAATAAAATTACACAGCTTTTTGATAGGTTTAAGGTGAGCTTTCCCCGTATTAATAACTATTATTATACAATGATCTTGTTAATCTATGGATGGCTCATCAGGTATTTTATTTATAAAATATTGAATTTCTGAGTAAATCATCAATATTTTGTTATTTATAATTTTATTGAATTTTGGTATTATACCTTGTTTATACTTAAAATGGGGGTGTTGTAATGGATAGATTTAAGTTTAAGCTCTTGCTTGCTTTTCTCATGGTGCTTGATCATATAGATTTCTTTGTGCCTGAAAGTTGGAGTATAGTGTTTGGAATTGCGTCAAGATGTGTTGCTGTAGGCTTTGCCTACCTCGCAACTGAAGGGTTTATGCGTACCAAAGATGTTAAAAAATATTTGATTCGATTGTACGGCTTTGCAATTTTTATGCTTGTCGGCAATTACATACTTAACGGCATTTTTGCTGATAGGGATGTGGTAATACGTAATAGTATTATAATGGAGCTTGCAATAGGTGTAAGTGTCCTATATGCATTTAGGGATATTAAAAATATTGCTATAAAATTTATAGTCGTAGCAGCACTTTTTTATGTTTCACTGCATTTTGAGGGTGGTTTGTTTGTCCCGGGATTGATGTTAATAAACTATATGAATTGGGACAATGAGCTAAGGAGAAATATAATCTACTTTGGAATTTCGCTTTTCCTTTTTCTAAGCCTTATACCTTTTGTCAAGAAGTTTAATGATTTTTCTATTTTACTTAAGTATAACAACTATCTTTTTATAATTACAATTCCTATTTTAAAATTATACAACGGAAAGGTCGGGCTTAACAATGCTTTTTCAAAGTATTTTTTCTATGTATTTTATCCTCTTCATCTATGGCTGATTGCGACAATAACATATTTTATGAAAAATTAAACCGCCTTTTTAGGCGGTTTTATATGATATTACTTATTTGATTAATATACTATTATTTCAAAGCCATAGGAAGAATAATCCCCAAAACTATCATAGAAGAGGCAAATATATTAGCTAAAATACATAGTGTTAAAATAACAGAAGAAACATGTGTGCGGACCTGAATGGAAAATAAGCTGTAGTCAACCGGTTTTCTTATTATAACATTTGCTAAGAAGTTGCTCATCTTATCCCTAATACTTCCTTCTCTATCAAATGAAATAAGGTATTCTCCTTCTTCTGCTTGGAATGAATACAACATCATTCTTCCTCTTTTAAAGAGGTTTACACCGTCTCGTAAAAAATTTTCTGATAGCTGTACATTTTCTCCTGTAGTTTTATTTATCACGCTTAAACCAAATTCACCTAAGGGGGATTTTGTAAATTTTTTTCCACTGAGCCATAGAGCATAGCTACCATCGTGGACAATTGTAAAAGTTCCCTGCTCATCAGAAAATGGTAGCTCATATATCACTTCACTATCAGTAAAACGAATTATATATTTAATGCTGATAATAAATATGGGCAATCCTATAGCTATCAATAAGAAGAATAAGTATTTCATATTTTTTCTCCCCGCAAATTTTTTTGCTTAAATCTGCTATTTGGTTTCAAGTACAAAGATGTATTTCTAGTTTCTACGTTAGTTGTTTCTTGACTTATAGGCTTTTAATCCTTTATCCAGTATATTAAACGCCTTTTTAAGTTTTTCACTGTCAAGTACATAGGCAATTCTCACTTCTCTCTTGCCATCCTCAGGATTGCAGTAGAATCCGTCTGCAGGTGCCATCATCAATGTCTCTCCGTCTACATCAAAGTTTTCAAGCAACCATATACAAAAGTCATGTGCGTCTTCTACCGGAAGTGTTGCCATCATGTAAAAGGCTCCTAATGGTTTTTTACAAAATACTCCTTCTATCTTGCTGAGACATTCATAGCATACATCTCTTCTTTTCTTGTATTCCTGATTCACTTCTTTGAGGTAGCTTTGCGGTGTCTGATATAGCTTTGCAGCTCCTATTTGACCAAGTGTTGGTGCAGCAAGTCTAAGTTGACAAAGTTTCATAAGCATTTGTTGGACATCCTTGTTTTTTGTTGCAAGTATACCTATTCTTGCACCGCAGGCACTATATCTCTTTGATATGGAGTCGATGATTATCACGTGCTCCCTCACATCTTCCATAGTTCCAAGTGAAATATGCTTTACATCGTCATCGTAGATAAATTCTCTATATACTTCATCAGCTAAGATATAAAGTCCATGTTCCTTTGCAAGAGTACAAATATCTCTTAATTCTTCATAAGAGTATACAGCTCCTGTAGGGTTGTTAGGATTTGTTATCAAAAATGCCTTAGTTTTTGGCGTAATGAGTTTTTTCATCTCTTCATAGCTTGGCAGCTTAAATCCGTCTTCTGAAAGAGTAACTATAGGCTTTATTTCAATTTTTGCCATCTTGGCTACTGAGTTGTAGTTTGTGTAAAAAGGTTGTGGCACGAGCAATTCGTCGCCCTCGTCCATAGTAGCAAAAAAAGCAAATAGAAGTCCTTCGCTACCGCCATTTGTGATGAAGATGTCTTCATAACATAAAGGCACGTCTATATTGTCATAGTATTTTATCACTGCATCTATGAGAGATTTTTCTCCACGAGAGTCTGCATAAGCGAGAGTTTCTTGGTTAAATTCACGCATTGCCTGATAAAATGCTTGGGGAGTTTTAATATCCGGTTGTCCTATATTGAGATGATAAACTGTCTTGCCTTGTTTTACAGCCTCTTTTTCGTAAGGAACTAGTTTTCTTACTGATGAATAAGGCATTGAGTCCGTTCTTTTGGATATGTTCATAATAAATCTCCTTACATATAAAAAATAAGGATTAAGCTGTTCACTTAATCCTCTTGGAATTATCGGATTATTCTTCTTTTAAACCGCAACACTTTTTGTATTTTTTTCCGCTACCACAAGGACATGGATCGTTTCTACCGATTTTTTCAGCATGAACTACGATTTTACTTCTCTTGTAGTTTTTAGTTATTTCCTGTCTTTTTTCATCTGAAAGTATGTTCTTCCATGCTTCAAGATTATATAGCCATTCAGCTGTAGCGTCAAGCATATTGAAATATAGTTTTTCAAAGTCTATATCCAATTTAATTTCAGAATTTTCATCCAATTCGTCCATTACATAGTCTTGCTTAAGACTTGAGTTTATGCCGTCTATAAATCCTATGAAAGTCAAAGGTTCAACCTTGAATTTCTCAGCAAGTTCTGTTACAGTTCCAGAATATACAGTGTCTTTATTTGTCAAAAGTTCGTTGTAAATATCTTTTTCTATCGGTAGATACCAGTTCCAAAATTTGTCGTATTCTTCCTGTGTATTTATTTCGTAGGCTTTCTTAGACCATTCCTTATACAAATTTGCCATTTATATATTTTCTCCTTTAAAATCAATTTTGTTGCAAAATAAGACAGCTTTATCAGCTAATACCTGTTAGTTAAAAACATCTACAAACTTGACTCTATCATAAAAAGAAAGTATTTGGAATAGGTATTAACGGGTAAATTATTTTATTTTAACTAATATTTTTTATAAAATCAATTCAACCCTAATATTTTACAACATTATGACGATTTTTTCAAATAAATTTTGAAAAATTTACAAAAAATTAATATTCCTATATTTTATTCTACACTTATCAAGTAATAATATACTGGTTGTCCGCCGTAGTACACTTCGACTTCCACGTTTTCAAGCTCTTCACTTATTATGTCTGCTATCTCGTCTGCATCTTCCTTGCTTACATCTTCACCGTAGAATAATGACACTATCTCACTGTCTTCATCTACCAATTTTTTGATAAGATTTACTGTAGCTGTTTTTAAGTCTTTTTCGGCAGAAAGTATTGCCTTACCTGTAAGACCTATGAAGTCGTCTTTTTTGATGTCAAGCCCGTCAGACTTAGTATCTCTAACAGCAAAAGTAACTTGTGCACTTTTTACCTTTTCTATTGCTTCATTCATCAGTTTTTCATTTTCATCAAATGAAGAGAAGGTGTTCATTGCAATTAATGCCTGTATACATTGTGGTATATTTTTCGTAGGTATTACTCTTATATTTTTGTCGCTCATGTCTTTTGCCTGATTGGCTGCCATGATTATATTTGAGTTGTTAGGGAAGATGAAGATATCATTTTGACTTATCTTTTCTATTACCGAAATAAAATCATTAGTGCTCGGATTCATAGTTTGACCGCCTTCGATGATGTAGTCAACTCCTGAATCTCTCATTATAGTATCAAGTCCTTTGCCGGCAGATACCGCTATGACTGTAAAGTCCTTTTTATTTTCGTACTTTTCTTCTTCAACATCATTAGCGTGAGCCTTCTTATTTTCTGCAAGTCTATCTCTAAACTCGAGTCTCATATTTTCTATCTTCATCCTGTCAAGCTCACCATAAGAGCCTGCAATCTCAAATACTTTTCCGGGATTGTTGGAGTGGATGTGTACCTTTATTATGTCATCAGCACCTACAACTATAAGGGAGTTACCAAGATCCTCAATCTTTTCTTGTAATTCTTGTGGAGAAAGTTTATTTGTTATAAGCATAAACTCTGTACAATATCCAAATTCCGGCTCTTCATCAAGTATGTGTATATCTTCTTCGAAGAGTTTTTCTGATGAAGATGATGAATCCGTATGTGATACAAGTTCTTCTCCTTTGAAAGTCTTGACCATACCTTCTATGAAAAATACTAAGCCCTGTCCGCCTGAGTCAACAACTCCGGCATTTTTCAGCTCTTTCAAAAGATCAGGTGTCTTTTGCAAAACTTCGTTTGCCTTAGCGATTATATCATCAAAAAACACATCGTAATTGTCGTAGTTGTCACATACTTCTCTGGCATAGGTAGCAGTTTCTCTAATTACAGTAAGTATAGTACCTTCGATTGGTTTTATTACCGCCTTGTAGGCTACCTTTCTTGAATTGTCAAGTGCATAGGCGAAATCTTTTATTTCAAGTTCGTCCTTTGTTTCAATATATTTTGAAAAACCTCTTAGTATCTGCGATAGGATTACACCTGAGTTACCTCTTGCACCCATAAGTGAGCCCTTTGTTATAGAATCTCCTAGAGATTTTAAGTCCTTGCAGTCTGATTTTTCAACCTCTTCTATGGCAGATTTAAGTGTAAGGGACATATTGGTACCGGTATCACCGTCAGGAACAGGAAATACATTAAGTTTATCAACATAGTCCTTGTTGTTTATAAGATTATTAGCTCCACCCAAAAACATATGTTTGAGAGTTTGCGCATTTATTTTTTGCATTGAAAGCTCCTTTACTCTATTTTGATACTCTAACGCCTTGCACGTTTACAGATATTTTCTTTACCTTAAGTCCGGTTTGGTTTTCCACATCGTATTTTATGCGGTCTATCATATTTTCAGCCACAACGGATACCTTTGTGCCATATTGGATTATCACAAAAAGTTCTATATATATCAAATCGTCTTTTATTTCAATATTTATTCCCTTGCCGGAATCAAAAAAACTAAGCAATTCAACTATGCCGGTAGATTTGTTTTTTGAAGCCATTCCAACCAAGCCGTAACATTGCTTTGAGCTATAACTTACTATTTTCTTTATCACTTCTTTATCTATTACTACTTTTCCGTAATTGTTTTTGTAAGACATAGACATAACTTTTACACTCCTTTGCATATTTAGTGTGTATGATTTGATGTTTGTATCTTAGAAACATACTAAAATCATATAAATTACATAGATGAGTATACCCCATAAACAACAAAATATCAAGAAGAAATTCAAAAAACGCAGATATTGAATAAATAATTTTAAAAAGGGAATAAAAGTCGCATTTATATTTTAGAAATTTATTTTTGACTTATAATTTCTTAGAAAATATAATATAGAGGTTATTAAGGAAGGTCATGATAATTTGATTTTGAAGAAAAATTTTCTATAGTTATAGAATATTGAGGTAAGAGATGAAAAAAGAACTGGATTATTTTTATATAGGTAGTAATTTTGGTTGGAATCAAAACGACTTTAAGACATATTGGATGAAGATAGGTGGCTGTGGAGCTGTTACTGCGTGTGACAGCTTTGTATATTTTAAAAAATATTTTGGAAAAAGCAGACTATATCCGAATGATGTTGAAAAAATAGACTATGATGAATATTATGCCTTTACAAACGTTATAAAGCCATATCTAAGACCTAGAATCACAGGTATAGACAGACTTGATATCTATATTGAGGGTGTAAGGCAATATTTCAATGATGTGGGAGAAAATAGCTTGGAAATATCAGGCTATGATGGTGAAAATAATTACGACGATGCAAGATTGATATTGAAAAATCAGATTGATGAAAAATATATCGTTCCGATGCTAGTGTTAAATAATAAAAATGCAATAGTTAGGGATTATGTATGGCATTGGTTTTTGCTAGGTGGCTATGAGGAGATAGACGAAAAGTTAATGGTAAAGGTAATAACTTATGGTTCATATAGGTGGGTTGACTTTGAAGATTTGTGGAATAGCGGTCATAGGAGAAAGGGTGGACTTATAATTTATAGGAGAAAATAAAGATATTAATGCAAATTATTATTGAAAAGGAATTAAAATAATGATATAATGTAAGAAATTGCAAATCAATTGCGAAATTATACTTTATACAAAGAGAGGTAATTGTAAAATGAAGAAAAGTTTTGTAAAGATATTTGCTGCCTTAATATCAGCATCTATGTTACTTGCAGCTTGTAGCTCTGCACCAACAAATCAAAGTAGTAATAAGACTGAGGATAACAAACAACAGACTACACAGGAAGAAAGTAAAATCAAGGTAGTTACTAGTATGTATCCTATGTACGATTTTGCAAAGAAGGTTGCCGGTGATAAGGCTGATGTGGAAAATATAATCCCTGCAGGCACTGAGGCACATGGTTGGGAGCCAAGTGCAAGTGACATTGCGAAGTTGGAAGGTGCAGATGTATTTATATACAACGGAGCAGGTATGGAAATGTGGGTTGATGACGTACTAAAATCACTTTCAAATAAGAAGTTGGTAGCTGTTGAAACTTCAAAGGGAATAGAGCTTTTGGAAAATCATGAAGATGACCACGACCACGATCATGACGGAAAGAAGGAGCATGATCACGACCATGATGGAAAGAAAGATGATAAAGACAGCAAAGAAACTCATAAAGATGATACTCATAAGGCTGAAGATAAAGACCATGACCATGAAGACAAGGATCACGATCATGAAGAACATCATCACCATGGAAAATACGATCCGCATGTGTGGTTGAGCATAAAAAATGCGAAGAAACAAATGGAAAGTATAAAGGATGCCTTGGTTAAGGCTGATGAAAAGAATAAGGCATACTACGAAGAAAATTACGAAAAATATGCCAAAGAATTTGACGCTTTGGATGCAAAATATACTCAAACTCTAAAACCTTATGCAGGAAAAAATATAGTTGTAGCACATGAGGCCTTTGGATATTTGGGAAAAGACTACGGAATATCACAACTTGGAATTGAAGGTGTATTTGAAGATTCTGAGCCGGATCCTGCAAAGATGAAAGAAGTAATTGAGTTTGTAAAGGAAAACAAGGTAAAGGTGATATTTTTTGAAACTTTGACTTCAGACAAGGTATCAAAGACAATAGCATCTGAGACTGGAGCAACAACGGATGTGCTTAATCCTGTAGAAGGTCTTACAAAGGAAGAAATGGATAGCGGCAAGGATTATTTGTCAATAATGGAAGAAAATCTTAAAGCTCTTGAAAAGAGTTTTAAATAAATATAAGCAAAATAACAACAAAAGGGCTTGTGATAAACACAAGCCCTTAAATTATGGTTAAAATTCTCTAGATTAGTTTAAAAACTTTTGTAAAGCATTGTTAAGAAACATACAATCAGTTTAAATACTTAGTGCTATTACAATATTTCAGCCTTTCTTTCAAGTAGTTCAACTCCGGCAGTGCATGCTGGACAGAAGCAATATTTTCCACCTTTTGCCTTTACTTCCTTAGCTTGTTTTGCAAGAGCTACAGCCTTTTCTTCGCCAAATACTTTTTTTCCTGCATCTGATTGGAAGAATTGAAGCACATCATCAATTTTTTCTACACATTCTTCTGTATATTCTACGAGTTTTTTTGCAGCTTCTTTTTCCTTGTCAGTGCCTAAGCGGTCAAGATAGTCTTGAGCAACTTCTCTTAGAGCAGGATAACAGCTTGGAGCATTTATTATTTCTTGGACTACTGTTTTAATTTCCTTCATAAAAATCTCTCCTTATTTAGATAATACTAAAGATCAATTAAATAACCCTAAAAATATATTAAAGATGGTTGTTGAAAACTAAAAAAATAATATTTTAATAAGTTTAAATATATGACATTATAAACGGTGATTAGAATAAATTTGACATTAAATCATTTATGTTTTTTTATTCCTTATTTTTACGTTTTCTTTCTTCTGTTATCTTTATTGCTTCCATAGAAGATATTATAGAAAGTTTGTATACATCTTCTTCATTGCAACCTCTTGACAGGTCGTTTACAGGTGAGTTAAGACCTTGAAGTATAGGTCCTATTGCCTCATATCTTCCGAATCTTTGAGCAATCTTATATCCTATATTTCCTGCTTGGATATCAGGGAAGATAAATACATTGGCTTGACCTGCAACAGGAGAAGTTTTCAATTTCTTAGCTGCTACTTCAGGTACGAAGGCTGCGTCAAATTGAAGTTCACCGTCAATTACAAGTTCAGGGTATTTTTCTTTCGCTATTTCATATCCACGTCTTACCTTATCAACCATAGGTCCTTTTCCAGAGCCCTTTGTTGAGAAACTAAGCATTGCAATTCTAGGCTTAAGACCATAGTTTTTAGCAGTTTCAGCTGTTTGCTTTGCTATTTCAGCCAAATCTTCAGCAGTAGGATCTATATTTATAGCACAGTCTCCAAATACATATAGTTCCTTATCTTTTATAAGCAAGAACCCTCCTGAAACCTTTGAATATTCAGGTTTTACCTTTATAATTTGAAGTGCAGGTTTTACAGTTTCACCTGTAGTATGAATGGCTCCTGATACTAGGCCGTCAGCTCTTTGAGTGTATACGAGCATTGTTCCAAAGTAGTTTTCGTCTTTTATAAGCTCTCTTGCTTCATCTTCTGTGAGCTTACCCTTTCTTCTTTCTACCAAGGCTGCAATAAGTTCTTCTCTTTCTTCGTAAGTGTCCGGATCTATTACTTGTACTCTTTCTACATCTATCCCATTTTCTTTTGCTATTTGCAATATCTTATCTCTTTTACCAAGTACGATTGGTTCTAAGATACTGTTATTTTTCAATCTTGCTGCTGCACCAATAATTCTTATATCGTTACCTTCAGGCAATACTATTTTATGTTGATATTTCCTTACAATTCTCTCTGCATCATAAAAAAATGACATCTTTTCCTCCTAAATTATCTTAAATGTATGAACACCGCATAGAAAATGGCGGCATTTATTAAATAATGAACTTTCTTAGTTAATTAATTTGAGTTTTCATGCAAATCTAAATTATTAAAAAATAAAAACTATAATAGCAATTAAAAAAGTAGTGTATTAGACTAGGAATTTATTGTAAATAGTGATTTTATCTGTAGTTTTTATCTAAGAAAGTTGAATTAAATACAATAGTTAAATAATATAATGAAACATAGATAAATCAATAGCGTACCTATGTTTTTTGCTGTACTTTCTATTTTAGTATTTAAAAAATATTTGTCAAGTGTAAATTTATAAATATATACATAATTTTTAAATAAAATTTTTTGCAAAATACAATAAGATTATGCTAAATCAGACTATGAAAAATTCTCTTTATTAAAATTAAGTTATAACATTTTAGCCTTTATATTTTTTCTGCAAAAAAATGCTTTAGTTTTATAATTTTGTCATATTTTATCTTTATCTTACTTTTAGTCAAGCAAGAAAGTAGTTTAGCCTTATAATTATACTTTCATTAAATTTCATCTATAAATTCTATCTGTCTTTTTATCTGTCGTATCTCTTCTTCCAGTAGTTGAACTCTCAGTTCCAAGTCAGAATTTTTACTTTGTCCCTTGCCTAATACTCTAATAAGTAAGAATACAAGCATAAAAGGTATTAATATTATCATTACCCCGATGAATACAGATGTTATGGGTATCATCATATCTTTATATCTCCTTTAAAATCAATACAAATTTAGAACTTGTTATATCAGAATTACTGATTCCATGTAATTGGACAGTTCTTCAATACCGCTCTTGTTTAGAGAAGATATGGGGAATATTTTGATTTCTTCTTTGATTTGGAGAAATTTTTTCATTATAGAAAAAGACTTTTGATAAGCACCTCGTGAAATCTTGTCAGATTTTGTAGCGATTATATCCACAGGTATGTCATAGTATTTACAATAGTCGTACATTTGTTTATCAGATGCCTTGGGCTCATGTCTTATATCCAGTAATAGGAAGACATGTTTTAAGTTCTTACTTTTTGAAAAGTAAAGTTCCATTGTCTTGCCCCATGATTCCTGCTCTGTCTTGGACAATTTTGCATAGCCGTATCCGGGTAGGTCTACAAGGTAAAAACTCTCGTTGATTATGAAAAAGTTGATAGTCCTTGTTTTTCCCGGTGTACCTGATACCCTTGCCAGTGACTTTCTGTTTAAAAGGGAGTTTATAAGTGAGGACTTACCCACGTTGGAGCGACCTGCCAAAGCAATGCAGGGCAGATTATCATCGGGATAAAATTTCGGATCTGTGGCACTTGTTTGTATCTTTGCACTTTTTATTATCATATCTCTGCTTCCAGCTCCTTTTTCTCATAGATTTTTTGCACTTCCTCCGTATATCTGCCATCAGCTTGATGCACAATAAGCGGAGCTAACATTCGTATCTCAGGTTTTGCATTTTTTACAAGTTTTAAAAGAATCAGATTTGCGCTCTTACCCACGGACGGATATATCATCTGCATTTCTTTTACTTCGAGATTGTTTTTTCTACCCTCGTAAATTATATCTGACAGTCTTGACGGGCGATGTATCATGTAAATCTTGCCATTGGGCTTGAGGAGCTCACTTGATACTTTCATGATATCTCCTATATCGCAAAATATTTCATTTCTTGATATCATCATACTTTCATTGCCGCTTAAGAGTTTTTCCTTAGGCATATAGGGTGGATTGGTAGTTATTATGTCTATAGAATATTTTGGTATGAAATTAAGCGTGTCTTTTAAGTTGATATTTAAGATTTCAATATCGTCTTGAAAATTGTTTAATTCTACACTTCGCCTTGCCATGTCGGCAATATGCTTCTGTATTTCTATTGCATATATCTTAGCTATATTTGACTTTGCCTTTACCAGTATTGGTATAATACCTGTACCTGTGCCTAAATCTGCAAGAGTATCATTTTTCTTGAATTTTACAAAGTTTGCAAGAAGTACTGCATCAATCCCGAACTTGAATCCGCTCTTTTTTTGTATTATCTTGCAGTTTTTAATCTGTAAGTCATCTAAAGTTTCATCTTCTAATATCATATCTAATCTTCCAACTTTTTCAATTCTTCTTCGCTTATTTGTTCATCAGAATCATTTACGGCTCTTGCAAGTTTCAAAACCTTTACGTCACTTAAGTGGAAGTCTTTAAACTGTACATTACCGTCTTCGGTTTCAAGCAAGACCTTGACTTTTTCAAGTAGGGTAGCTCTTTGGATTACCTTCCCCTTGCCTTCAGGAGTCATTACTATGGAATTTTCCGTCGGCATCTTCTTGATTATTCCTTCATAGTTTTCATTTTCGTATTTAAGGCAACAAAATAATCTTCCGCAAGTACCGGAAATCTTCCCTGGGTTTAGTGATAAACCTTGATCTTTTGCCATTTTGATAGTTACAGGCTCAAAATCTCCCATCCACTTTTTGCAACAATATTCTCTTCCGCATGGACCGAAACCTCCGAGCTTTTTGGCTTCGTCACGCACGCCGATTTGTCTGAGCTCTATCCTTGTGCGAAATACTGATGCCAAATCTCTTACCAGCTCTCTAAAGTCAATCCTGCCGTCTGCTGTAAAATAGAAAATCAACTTGGTCTTGTCAAAGGTGTATTCGTTATCAATCAGATTCATATCAAGGCCATGTTGAGCTATCTTTTGTCTGCATATCTCCATCGCTTCACTTGCGTCCTTGAGATTTTTCTCATAAGTTTTTATATCTTCATAGTTGGCAAGTCTAAGTACAGGTTTTAGCGGATGAATTAGCTTTTCTTCGTTCATCAGTCTTTGCTCAACTGCCACTGTGGCATATTCCACGCCTCTTGCAGTTTCGACTATTACCTTACTTCCTACTTCGTATTTATCGTTATTGCAACATTCAAAATGGTAAATCTTACCTACCTGTTTGAATTTTACACCTACTACTTTTTTCAAATCCTAACCTCCATAATATTAAGCAACATGGTCTCCATAGTCATTGAAAAACTGCAATTATTATTGAGTTTTATCCTTGAGCGTTCTACTAAGTCCAATATTGCTAGGAGTTCATAATATGTGAACTTTGAAACTATGTCGTGAATATATTTATTTTGTTTGCATTCGTTTTGAATAAGACTGGCACTTTCCTTTGCTATCATCATATTTCTCAAGGTATCAAGCAGAAAAGTGAAATAGTCGTCAACATCGTCTTTGAGTTTTTTGATATCTTGGATGTACTCTACCATCTGTACCTCGTTTTTTGTAACAAGGATGTCAAGTAATTTTCTAACAGATAATAGGATGTCATCGTTTTGGTATATATCATGTATATCTTCATCAAAAAAATATGTGATACATCTGGAGCGAATTGTGTCAAGAAAGTTCAAAGCATTGTAAGTAATCAGAATGAATATCACATCTGACGGCGGTTCTTCCAAGGTCTTTAAAAATGCGTTTTGCATTGAAATATTAAATTTTGACGAATCTTCAAATACATAGATTTTCTTAGATTTGAAAGGTTTTACCCTGCAATTTTTTATTATATTTCTTATAGTATCTATACTCATATCCTCTTTTTTTATGCTCATGAAATCTGGTGTATTTTCAAGATTGTCAGTTTGTAAAATATGTTCACTTATTTCACGAGCAAGCTTAAGAGCTGTAGTTTGATCCTTGCTTTCAAATATATATGAGTTTTTTAAGTGATTTTCATCATACTCTTCAAGCAATATTTCCTTTATTCTTTCGATTTTCTTCATAACATACCTTTATTAAAGATTATTTAATATAAGTTGATGTATGTCATCGACCGATTTAAGACATCCGTTTTCTTGACAGTCTATATGACACCATCCGTATTTTTCAGCGACAAACTTTGCATTTTCGTAGACTTTTTCAAGATAGTCTCTGCTGTTTTCATGGATGTCTACATCAACGCCTTTTTTTACAGATCTGTTTTTCATCAGCTTGTATGAAATTTCAAAAGGTAGATCCAAAAAAAAGACCTTGTCAGGCTTTGGTAACTCGTATAAATTGAATTCAAAATCGTACAGCCAGTCCAAAAACTTGTTTTTCTCGTCTATATCGTCATATTTTCCAGCCTGATAGACCATATTTGATGTAGTATATCTGTCTGCTATTATAATGTAGTCATCATTGTAATATTTTTCTATCTCTGTCTTGAATGTAGCGTATCTATCCGCTGCAAAAAATGTAGAAGTGATGTATGGATTAACATCTTCCGGATTTTTGCCGAAATCGCCATTAAGGTACATCTTTACAAGTGATGAAGTGGCACTTTTATAGTTAGGAAACTCTACCTTAAGTACTTTATTATCTTTTTTTAGATGAGTATAAAGCAAGTTTGATTGAGTAGCCTTGCCACAGGCGTCACTACCTGATTCTATAACATAAAATTTTCCCATAAAAACCTACTGTATTTTTTATTGCAAGCAATTAATTTTTTTAAATTAGTCGATCTTCCAACTAATATTATACAAAAATTATAGTACTTTGTAAAATAGTTTAATAAATTTTTAAGTTCCTGTTTAATAAATTTTTAAACACTTGGGTGTAAAATATCAATTTATAAGGTTTTTATGTTAAGTTTTATATACTTGTGAGTTTATTTTTAAATTTTAGACTGTTATAATTTGGGTATAATCTTGTTAGTTAGGAAGATTTTATCAAAAAATTATTGAAAATTATCATAAATTGATTTATTATACTGAAAGGTGAATTAGATGAAAAAAGACGATGGAAGAAATAAATTAATAAAGTTTTTACGAAAAAACATGGTGTGGATAGTAATATTTGCATCAGTCTTAGTCTACGCTTACATCAGTAGTGGCGGAGTTTCGGGTAGACAATCCGAAGATAAGAGTCAGACTAAGTATGTGTCATACGAAGAATTCAGCAATATGGTTGACAATAAGGAAATAAGCTATGTGTTTTCAACTTCAGGCTCTTCTACAATTCAGTTCTTGCCTACAAATGAGTATTTGCAGAAAAAAGGCGTAGTATTGACGGAAGAATACCTTCAGATGATAGATTCCTATTCAAAATCAAAGGAGACATCTATTGATGAAAAGTTGCTGCCTAAGGAAGGTAGATTTAAGTATGTAACTGAAAATCCAGGTTCAGATACTTTCAGAGAAAGTCTGTTAAAACAGGGGATAAGAGTATTTTCGGTTAGAACTTCGCAAACTATGAACATCATATTCTCACTTTTGATTAACTTATTGCCGTTTATCATACTTTTGGGATTTATGTTCAACTTCCAAAGAAGATTGGAACCGGCAGATAATGAACTTGTTACAGACGTGCCTGATACCAAGTTTTCAAGCATTGCAGGATATGAAACCCTTAAAAATGACTCAAAGTTCATACTTGACTTTTTGAAAAATCCTAAAGCTTACGAAAAAATTGGTGCCAGACTTCCAAACGGCGTGCTATTTTACGGGCCTCCTGGGACAGGTAAGACATTGATGGCAAGGGCGATAGCAGGTGAGGCGAGTGTACCTTTTTACAAGGTAAATGGCTCTGACTTTGTGGAACTGTATGTAGGTCTGGGTGCAAGGAGAGTTAGAAATCTTTACAAGACAGCAAGGGAAAATGCACCTTGTATAGTATTTATAGACGAGGTTGACTCAATAGGTGGAGCAAGGGGAGCTTTCAATAGTTCATCTGAAGATGATAAGACTCTTACAGCTTTGCTCAACGAACTTGACGGTTTCTCAGCAAAAAAAGGCGTAATAACAATAGCAGCTACAAATAGATTGCAAGACTTGGATCCTGCCTTGGTACGTCCGGGAAGATTTGACAGACATGTGGCTGTACCTCTACCAAATAAGGAAGAAAGATTGGAGATTTTGGAACTTTACAAAAACGGTAAGAAATTATCTCCAAGTATAGACATTGGAAAACTTGCTTCTAAGACAATAGGTTTCAGTCCGTCAGAACTTGAGAATCTCTTGAACGAATCTGCAATTAAGGCTGTTACTCGTGGCAGTGAGATAGTTGAACAACAAGACCTAGATGACTCATTCCTTAAGATAATCATCAAGGGTGATAAGAAGGAAGACAAGCATCAAAGTGAAAAAGAAAAGAAGATAATTGCCTATCATGAGGCAGGTCATGCAATTGTAGGTCATGTTCTTGGCAAACCGATACTTGAAGTAAGTATAATAGGTACTACTTCCGGTGCGGGCGGATATACATTATCTCAACCTAAGGAAGGTTTGAGAAGTAAGATGGATATGAAAAATGAAGTCAAGGAGCTTTATGGCGGTAGAGCAGGTGAGACTATGATAGTCGAGTCTGATGATGAGATAACTGTAGGAGCTGTAAGTGATATAGAACAGGCGACTAAGATAATCTCCAACTATATCAAGATACTTGGACTGAACGGCTCACTGATAAATCTTGAAGAGCTAGGTATGAGAAGACCTAACGATGAGATAATAGAACAGGCTAGACAGATATCAAGTGAACTTTTTGAAGAGACAGTTGCTATACTCAAGGCGAACAGGAGAAAGCTTGATAAATTAGCTGAGATATTACTTGATAAATCAATAGTGGATGCAGACTCATTCCTTAAGATTATGACTGAAACTAAGGAAGATGATGAAATTGTTGATGTTGTTGAAACTATAGAAACAGCAAGTGTAATAGAGGAAGATATAGAAGATGGCGACAATTCTACAAGCAAGTTGCAAGGGCTTAAGGATAAACTGTCTAACTTGAATGATGATCTACTTTCACAAAAAAGATTATTTTAAATTATTATAAATGTTATGTGATTTAAGGCTTAATGCAAAAGTATTAAGCCTTATTATCGGTTAAAGGGGGATTTATGGCAAAAAATAAGAAGGAAGAGTTTGTAAAAGATATTACAAATATGGAAGATGACTTTGCACAATGGTATACAGATGTAATCAGAAAGACTGACATGGTAGATTATTCACCAGTTAAGGGCTTCATGGTTATAAAACCTTATGGATTTGCGATTTGGGAAAATATTCAATCGTATCTGGACAAGAGATTCAAGGATACAGGACATAAAAACTGCTACTTCCCGCTACTTATTCCTGAAAGTTTGCTAAACAAAGAAAAGGAACACGTTGAGGGTTTTGCTCCTGAAGTGGCATGGGTGACACATGGAGGTCAAGAAGAGCTTGGAGAGAGACTTTGCGTAAGACCTACATCAGAGACAATAATATGCTCTATGTATTCAAAATGGTTAAGGACATATAGAGAGCTTCCTTATCTTTACAATCAATGGTGCTCGGTAGTAAGATGGGAAAAGACTACAAGACCTTTCTTAAGAACATCGGAATTCCTGTGGCAAGAAGGACACACCCTTCATGAGACAGAAGCTGAGGCTCAGGAAGAGACACTTCAAATGCTCAGCATATACACTGAGCTTGCTGAAAAAATACTTGCTATTCCTGTGGTAACAGGTATAAAATCTGAGAGTGAAAAATTTGCAGGAGCTCATGCGACATATACTATAGAGGCTATGATGCATGACGGAAAAGCATTGCAATCAGGTACATCTCATAACTTAGGCCAACACTTTACCAAGGCTTTTGACATAACATATCAAAGTAGGGATGGCAAGCTGGAAAATCCTTACCATACTTCATGGGGAGTAAGTACAAGGTTAATTGGAGCTATAATCATGGTGCACGGAGATAATAGAGGTTTGGTTTTACCACCCGAAATTGCACCGATACAAGTTGTAATTATCCCTATCCAACAGCAAAAAGAGGGTGTGCTTGACAAGGCGAATGAAATATATTCAAGTCTTAAAAATCTTGGTATAAGGGTGGAATTGGATGACGATTCTAAAAATTCTACAGGTTGGAAGTTCAATGAGTATGAGATGAAGGGTGTGCCTCTAAGAATAGAAATAGGGCCAAGAGATATACAAAATAACATCGTTTCAATATCAAGAAGAGATACACTTGAAAAAGATCAAATAAGTATAGATGATATAGAAAAAAGCGTACCAAGCTTGTTAGCTGACATCCAAAGAGGACTTTTTGAAAAGGCGCTTAAAAACAGAGAAGAAAAGACTTTTGTATGCAAAGACTATGATGAGTTTAAAGTTCGTATGGAAGAAAATCAGGGATTTGCAAAGGCAATGTGGTGTGGAGATGCCTCTTGTGAGAAAAAGGTAAAGGAAGAAACAGCTGCAACTATAAGATGTATCCCTTTTGAACAGGAAAAGATATCTGATGTATGTCCATTCTGTGGAAAAGAAGCCAAACATATGGTATATCTTGCAAAAGCATACTAATTTTAAGTAATTTCTATTATAATATATTTGTAAATTGCATTAAAATCATTTTTTAAGACTTAAACATAATATTATATAGAAGATCTTCGCTATTTAACATTAGATAAATAGCGGAGATTGTTCTTATACTTTACAAATACATACAATATGATTATAATAAAGATGTGATATAGAATTACATTGACTCAGACATAGTTATTTTTGTAATACTTTAATTTTTCCTATAAAATTAATTTTAAGCTAATAGATTTGATTTTATGTGCTTTCCGCTGAAGTAGATATTTTATAAGATATATTGATATTGTAATAATTAAAGTTAGTATTAAGATTGGTAGAAGTTTTGAGGTTTAAAAATAACAAATATTTTTTGTAGCTTAAGTTTTACTCTTTAAGTTTTGATAAAATTTAGTTTGTTTAATTATATTTGAAGAGAAGCGATATTAAGGTGCAAAAGCTAGTGAAAAGATTTTATATAGTACAATTTCACTTTAGGTATTTTACTACATATTGAAAATTAAAAAAAGAATTTATATTTTATTTAATTAATACTACTATGATACCGATAAATAAAAAGAATAGGTAAAATTGCCTATAAAATTATTTAAAAAGAGCTTGTATTATAAATAAAGAAGAGGAGATAATGAGTAGTTTTTATATAAAATCAGATAAAATATTTTTGGAAAATGAAGTTTTTGATGGATATATTTTGATTGAAGACAAATACATAACCGATATTACAAAATCTTTGAAACAAGACGTTGAAGTCAAAGACTATACTTCAAAGATTGTGGCACCTGGATACTTCGATACTCATGTGCACGGTTATGGAGGGCATGATGTTATGGATGCTACAGTTGAAGGCTTGCTCCAAATTTCAAAGGGCATAGTTTCAACAGGAGTAACATCGTTTTTGGCTACAACTCTCACAGACAGCTTTGAAAGACTAAGTAATGCTTGTGAAAATGTAGGGAAATGCAAAAACTTATGTCAAGGAGCAAAAATTCAAGGGATTTTCCTTGAAGGACCATTTTTTACCGAAAAATATAAGGGTGCACAAAATCCTAAGTATATGTCCAATCCGAGTATGGAAAAACTCAAATCTTGGAATCAAGTCTCAGGAAACTTAGTAAATAAAATAGCTATTTCTCCTGAATATGAAGGAACTTCTAATTTTATAAAAGAGGCTGTTGACCTTGGTGTATATGTGGCTTTGGCACATAGTGATGCAACCTACGAAGAGGCAAAAGAGGCTGTAAAAAACGGTGCAAGTATCTTTGTGCACACATATAATGCCATGAGTCCCTTGCACCACAGAAATCCGGGTATGGTAGGAGCCTCTCTTACTACTGACACATTTAATGAAGTAATCTGTGACGGACATCATGTACATCCTGGAGCAGTTGAAGTAATTCTAAGGGCAAAGTCACCGGACAAGACTGTCCTTATAACCGACTGTATGATGGCAGGAGGAATGAAAGATGGAGACTATAAACTTGGAGAATTTGATGTAAAGGTGGAAAATGGCACAGCAAGACTGTCTTCAGGTTCTCTTGCAGGTTCTATATTAAACCTGTCTCAGGCAGTAAAAAACGTGTATGATTGGGGACTTGTTTCAAAATTGGAAGCAGTAAAAATGGCAAGCCTGATACCTGCAAAGTCTGTAGGTTTGGATGATAAAATAGGAAGTATAGCCGTAGGAAAGTATGCCGACATAAATATTCTCGATGATGACTTAAATGTCCTTGAGGTATTTATTGACGGAGAGAAGAAACACTAAAGACGAAATTAATTAAGTTGAATTATATTTTTTAATAGAATATATAAGAACAAGAAAAAAATATAAGAATAATTCAAAATAAGGAGAAGAAAGATGAAAGCATTAGGAGAGAATCAAGAACACGAGGAAATGCAAAATCCGCTATATTTACAATTAATTGATAAGCTGATAGAAAGAATAGGCGGTATGAATGTAAATGACAGATTACCTTCAGAAAGAGATTTATGTGTCATTTATCAAGTAAGTAGAACTACAGTAAGACAGGCAATGTATGAATTGGAACTCAACGGTTATGTGACAAAGATTCAAGGAAGTGGAACTTACGTTTCAAAACCAAATGAAACTAAACAAGACTTGGCAGATTATTACAGTTTTACTAAACAAACAAAGGCAATGGGAAAGTCTCCAAAGACAAAAACACTTGAGTTTCGTGTTGAAAACTCAAATAAATCAACTCAAGAAAAGATGAAATTAGCTGAAGGAACAAAGGTAATTAGATTTGTGAGGGTAAGACTTGCAGATGATGTTCCTATGATGTTGGAGACGACATACTTACCTTATACAGAATTTGAATCTTTGAAAAAACGTGATTTATCAGTGCAACCACTTTATGATATATTTGAAAATGTATATCATAAAAAAGTTTCAAGGGTAGTTGAACAGTTTTCTGCAAGCAATTTGACTCAAAAACAATCTGATATTATGGAAGTAAGTGTCAATATGGCATGTCTTAAAGTTACAAGATTCAGCTATGATGTCAAAGGTAATATAATAGAGATGACTCATTCACTTGTAAGACCGGATCAATATGTTTATCAAACTGAAATTAAAATTGAAGAATAAAAATTAGTGTCGTAAAATCCGGTTATGATTCAGGAATTACTGTATCTATAGTAATGGAGTTATTTTTGAAAAATGGTAATTACCTTCTTGAGATTAAATTCTTAGTAAAGGTTTAAATTTACAAGAAAAATTTAGAAAATTTTTTCAAAAAAATATTGAAAAAATTTTAAATATAGTATATAATACTAACATAAGTTGTAAGAGACATCGAATTTTATTTTTATATGAAAATTTAAAAAAATAAAAAAGTTTAAAAAAAATACTAAACTTATATAAAAAAGATTCGATATAATTAGTGTAAAACATCTACACAATAATTAAAGTAGATTTTAGCTTTACGACTTATAATATTTATACTAGATATTGTTTCT
>GL405246.1:1992125-1999258 GCA_000146855.1 [Eubacterium] yurii subsp. margaretiae ATCC 43715 | reverse complement strand
ACGATATGATTAATTAGACAGTACGATTTTTTATAATAGATTAACTTTTCATAATAAAAACATCCGCAAAAAAACCACTTAACAGTGGTTTTTTTTGTGCTTTTTTTTCAAAAATTACCTACTTTTCACCTGATTGACTTACAAAAAATCGGATTTTATGTTATTATATTGTGGGGGTTTTTGATAAAGTATATTAACTAAGTATAAATATTTTAAACTGATACTAATCACCATTTATAGTGTCATATATATGAACTTATTGAAATATAATTTTTGTGGTTTTGGAAAAATCATCTTTAATATATTTTAGAACTATTTAATTGGTTTTTAGTATGAAATATGTTATGGTGAAAGTCTAAATTTTTTTCAATGCTTTTTAAATTTGTAATTTAATCTAAGGAAGATAGAATTATTTGCTTTTTTTGAAAAAATGTTGTATATAAAAAGATAAGTTTTATACTAAACTTTATTTGAAATTTTATAGTTTATTTAAATATAAGCACAACTGATTTTCAAATAAAATTCCATAATTAAGAACACAAAGTTATTTGCATATTATAAATTATAGGAGAAAAAATGGAAACAATAGCAAGTTTTATGGTAGATCACTTGAAATTACTGCCTGGAGTTTATGTTTCAAGAAAAGACAGGGTGAAGGATGCTGTTATTACGACTTTTGATATTCGTATGACAAGACCTAATTTTGAGCCGGTTATGAATACAGCTGAGATGCATACTATAGAGCATTTAGGTGCAACTTTTTTGAGAAATCATGCCCAGTTTAAGGATGATGTCATATATTTTGGACCTATGGGGTGCAGAACAGGCTTTTATCTTATACTTGCAGGAGATTTGAAATCCGATGATATAGTGGATCTACTCAAAGAATGTTTTGAGTTTGTAAGAGATTTTGAAGGTGAAGTACCCGGTGCTACAGCTATAGGTTGTGGAAATTTCAGAGATATGAATCTTCCTATGGCAAAGTACCTTGCCAACAAATTTTTGGAAGAAGTTTTATACAATATTGATGAGACAAGGCTTAACTATCCAAATTAGTATATAGATTTATTTATAAAAATAGCTAAATTATGCAAATGGCTATTTAAAATAACGCAAGCAAGAAATATCTAAGGTCGTAGAATTTCTATATAGTACTAATGAAGCTTTAAACTTATGTTCAAATAATCTGTGATAGTAAGTTATAAAAATAGTAAAAATTTTGAAAAATTAATTTATATGAATGCTTATGCTAATTAGTAATTTAATGACTATATAAAATTAAGCTTGTAAATAAATTAAAATGCATGACGGTATTGAGCATTGATTTATATTAAGGTAAGTAAAAAATATTAATTTTAAAAAATAAAAATCTTGGAGGAATGAAATGTCCATAGTTCAAAAATCAATTAATGCACTTAGAATTTTATCTGCAGATCAGATACAAAAGGCTAACTCAGGTCATCCGGGACTACCGCTTGGGGTGGCTCCAACAGCCTATACTATATGGTCAAAGATGAATTTCAATCCGAAAAATCCAAATTGGATAAACAGAGACAGATTCATACTTTCAGCCGGTCACGGCTCTGCACTTTTATACTCATTGCTTCATCTCTTCGGCTTTGAAAATATGGGTATGGATGAGCTGAAAAATTTTAGACAACTTGGCTCTAAGACTCCGGGTCACCCAGAGTATAAGCATACTGCCGGAGTGGAAATATCTACAGGACCTCTTGGTGCAGGTATGTCAAATGCAGTCGGTATGGCTATGGCAGAGCAACATTTGGGAGCGATATTTAACAAGGATGGCTATAATCTAATTGACCACTATACCTATGTGCTTGGTGGAGACGGATGTATGATGGAAGGAATAACATCAGAGGCTATGTCTCTTGCCGGCACTCTCAATCTTTCAAAACTCATAGTATTCTATGACTCAAATAAGATATCTATCGAGGGAGATATTGATGTTGCATTTACTGAAGATGTTCAGAAAAAATTTGAAGCCTTCGGATTTAACAATATAGTAGTTGAAGATGGAAATGATATAGACGCAATAGCAGCTGCAATAGATAAGGCTAAGTCACAAAATCAAAAACCTACTCTCATCACTGTAAAAACTACAATAGGATATGGAGCAGGCAAGAAAGCAGGTACAGCATCAGTTCATGGTGAGCCGCTTGGTGAAGAAGCTCTTAAAGAACTAAGGCAAAATCTAAACTGGGACAGCAATGAGCCTTTTGCTGTAAGTGATGATATATATGCAAATTATAGAGAATTAGCACAAAAGGGAGCAGAAAAAGAACAAAGCTGGAATAAACTCTTTGAAGAATACTCTCAAAAATATCCACAAGACAGACAAAGATGGGATGAGTTTTTCTCAGATAAATATATTAAAGATCTCGAAAGCAATGAAGATTTTTGGAAGTATGAAGACAAGAAAAATGCAACAAGGGCATCAAGCGGTGAAGTTATAAATAAATTAAAGGACATCTTCCCGAATCTTCTTGGAGGTTCAGCCGACCTTGCACCGTCTAACAAGACTTTGATGAAGGACGTTGAATATTTTTCATCTACATGCAGAGAGGGAAGAAACATTCACTTTGGAGTAAGAGAGCTGGCAATGGGCGGAATAATGAACGGTATAGCTGCGCATAGCAATCTTAGAGTTTTTGGCGGTACATTCTTTGTATTTTCCGACTACATCAAGCCTATGATGAGACTTGCAGCACTTATGGGGCTGCCTTGTATCTATGTGCTTACTCATGACTCTATTGGAGTTGGTGAAGACGGACCGACACATGAGCCGATAGAACAACTTGCAATGCTAAGAGCCATTCCTAACTTTGATATTTTCAGACCTTGTGATTATACTGAAACAGCAGCAGCCTATTACTCAGCAATGAAATCAGAGGACAGACCGACAGCCATAGCGCTTAGCAGACAAAACTTAAGACAAATAAGTGAGTCAAGTAAAGAAGCTCTAAAAGGTGCCTATGTAATCAAGAAAGAAAAAGGAGAAAAGATCGACCTTATATTTATAGCTACAGGATCTGAAGTTTCACTTGCTATAGATACGGCAGAAAAATTGGAACAAGAGGGTAAATCTGTAAGAGTGGTTTCTATGCCTTGTATGGATATATTTGACAGACAGGACGAAGCCTATAGACAAAGTATACTTCCAATAGAAGTTAGAGCAAGAGTGGGAGTAGAGGCAGGTAGCAGACTTTGCATGAGCAAATATGTAGGACTTGATGGAGAAGTTTTGGGCATGGATACCTTCGGAGAATCTGCACCTGCAGATGTATTATTTGAAAAATTTGGCTTTACAGTAGATAATCTGCTTGAAATATCAAAAAAAGTAATAGATAGACAAAAAAATTGAATATATTTAAGTATTAAGTAATCAAAATTATTCAATTAGTAGTATGATAGCAAGAGTTATAATTGAAACATATAGACTTTTTTCTTAAATAAAATTGACTTATAGCGATTTTATCAAGGTTTAATTTATACTAAACTTTATTATAATTTTGGAAATATATCTTTATAAATTTATGTGTATGTAAAGCACAAGATTAGTTAAAACCAAGATAGTTTCTAATTTTTCCAATATTTTAATTAATATCAGCATTATAGAAAAAAGTCTATATTCAAAAATTGAAATTACAAAAAAGAGGTATATCTTATGGAATTTAAGTTTGCACACAACAATTTCAATGTCTTGGATTTGGAAAAGAGCATGAAGTTTTATGAAGAGGCCTTGGGATTTAAAGAAGGTAGAAGAAAAGAGGCATCAGACGGTAGTTTTACCTTGGTCTATCTTACAGATGGACAAAGCAAGCATGAGTTGGAGTTGACATATCTCAAGGACAGAACTACTCCTTATGACCTTGGAGAAAATGAATTTCACCTTGCGGTAGAAGTGGACGACTTTGAGGCCGCTCACAAAAAACATCAGGAGATGAACTGCATAGTATTTGAAAATAAAGCTATGGGAATATATTTCATAGCAGATCCTGACAACTATTGGATAGAGATTATACCTGCAAAAAAATAAGTAACACTAAAATCTAATAAAATAATGGATAAATTATTTTTAACTATATTTATAATGTAGGATAAACGATATGCTTTTTAAATATAATTGATGAATATTATCCATAGATTAAATAAATAATGGTATAAATCAGGATTAAAATGGGAGAAAAAATGAATTACTATACTATGAATCTGGCTTTAAATGCCATAGCAAAGTCAGAGTCTAAGGACTTAAGTAAACTTTGCAACGCCATAGCGGGTATTTGGGAAAATGCTACAGACATCAACTGGGTGGGAGTCTATATCTTGGATGAACAAAGTGATGTTTTATATGTAGGACCTTTTCAAGGTAAGATAGCCTGCGCCAATATCAAGATGAATGACGGAGTATGCGGAAAAAGTGCCTATGAAGACAGGGTGATAAGAGTGCAAGATGTTCATGAGTTTGAAGGGCACATTGCCTGCGACAGTGCAAGTGAGAGCGAGATAGTCTTACCTCTTAAAAAAGATGGCAAACTCTGGGGAGTGCTGGATATAGACTCACCTAAAAAAGGCAGATTTACACGAGAAGACGAAGATGAGCTTGTAAAAATAGCCAAAGTCCTTGAAAAATGCCTCATATAAGTATAAAAAATGAAAATTTACAATCTTATTATGTAATTAACTCGATTTTTCAATGAGAAAAACTCATTACAGATATTGAAATTTTGGTATATTCTAAAAATATAATAATATACTTGACATAGTTTTTTAATTTTTACATTTTTTTTGATAAATATTCAAATTTCAATAAATATTTTATAGAAAACTTTGTGTGAAACAGTATATAAAAAAATCACTATATTTAAATTTCAATTAAAATTGTAATAATTTTATTGGAAAAGTCGAGCAATCAAAGTATACAATGGATAATAAAAGATACAATAGCTTTAACAATGAACTGAAAAAACACTTCGGGCAAAAGGTTATAAAGCTGTCGCTTGACGGCGGCTTTACCTGTCCGACAAGAGATAAGAGCAAAGGGAGTAGTGGTTGCATATTTTGCTCACAGAGGGGATCGGGAGAATTTGCCGGTCTTTTTGAAACTATAGACTCAAATATAAATGATAAACTTGAAAAGATAAATATTGAAGCCCAGATAGAAAATCAGATAAAGCTATTGTCAAAAAAGTGGAGCAATGCAAAATATATAGCTTACTTTCAAAACTTCACTAATACCTATGAAAAACCCTCATATTTACAAGCACTCTATCAAAAAGCTCTATCACAAAAGGATATAATAGGTCTTGACATAGCTACAAGACCGGACTGTCTTGGAGATGACATACTTGAAGTTCTCGATTATTTCAACAAAAAGACCTATCTCATTGTGGAACTTGGTCTGCAAAGCATACATGAAAAGTCTGAAAAATTTATAAGAAGAGGCTACGATATAGAGGTATTTGAAAAAGCTATTGATGACCTTAGCAGATTAAATATAAAGACGGTAGTTCATACCATAGTAGGGCTCCCTACAGAAGATAGGGACGATATGCTTGCAACTTATAAATATTTGAATAAGAAGAATATCCACGGGGTAAAAATCCAGCAGCTCAACATCCTTAAAAATACAGACCTTGAAAAATACTATGAGAAAAATAAGTTTGAGCTTATGACTGCTGATGAATATGTGGACTTTGTCTGCGACATTATACAGTTGCTAAGAAAAGATATAGTCATACATCGTCTAACCGGAGACGGAGCAAAGGAAGAACTTATTGAGCCAAGGTGGATATTAAATAAGAGATATGTACTTAATGCCATAGACAGGGTCATGAAACAAAGGGATGCACATCAGGGAGATATAAGTTGTCCAAAACTACAATAAATTATATTTCAATAAATTTAAAAATATTACATTTTAAATGCTTATTAGTATAAATTAATAATATTTGCATATTAAGAAGCGCTATAAGTGTTTAAAATGCTTATGAATATAGTATGACTGAAGACAACAAGTTGAAAGTAACATCTCTAAGTTAAGGAGAAATAATGAAAAAGGACGTCTATAAAAAAATTCAGTTTATATTATTTATAACCTTTGTTGCCAATATGTTGGTGGCAATTTTTAAGATAATAATAGGTATAGCAACAAAATCCACATCTATTACAGCCGATGCCTTTACATCTGTAGCAGATGGACTGTCAAATGTGATAGCTGTACTTGGGATATATTTTGCATCCAAACCGGAAGATGAGCACCATCCTTACGGTCATGCCAAGATTGAGACTGTTGCAAGTTTATTGATAGGGCTGTTCCTTGCATACACAGGCATCAAAGTAATGATGGAGGCTATAGACAAGATTAAAAATCCCGTTCACCCGGATATAACTGCTGTGAGCATAGTGGTGATGATATTTACCTTGATAGTAAACGGCTTTGTATCTTATTATGAACAAAAAAAGGGGGAAGAATTAGGCTCATCAATCTTGGTTTCTGATGCACTCCATACCAGATCAGATATCTATGTAACTATAGGTGTGCTTATCACGCTATTTTTGATAAAGACAGGAGCTCCTGTAATTCTCGATTCAATAGCGTCAATTATAATATCTCTGCTGATATTTAAGACAGCCTACGATGTCTTTGTAGAAAATACCAATGTACTGATAGATGCAAGAGTAGTGGATAATGAACTTATAAAGGAGACTGTGTTCAAAAATTATGAAAGTGTCAAGGAAATCCACAAGATAAGGTCAAGAGGCACGCAAAATAACATTTTTATAGATATGCATGTTCAGGTGGATCCGGATATGAACGTAAGACAGAGTCATACATTGATGCACGATATAGAAAGAACAATTCAAAAAGATATAAATAATAATGCGCATGTAATTATTCATATAGAGCCATACTCAGGCAAGGACGATAACAGTATTTGAGAAACATACTGTTATTTTTTGACTAAAAAATTATGCTAAAGTATTATAATAATCAATATTGATATTATGCTAATACTAATCAGAATTTATAATTCCAAGATTATTATTTTAGCAAATTATTCGTTTTGCAAACTATCAATAATCTTGTTGTAATAAAATTACACAGCTTTTTG
>GL405246.1:1981936-1992025 GCA_000146855.1 [Eubacterium] yurii subsp. margaretiae ATCC 43715 | reverse complement strand
ATTCGTTTTGCAAACTATCAATAATCTTGTTGTAATAAAATTACACAGCTTTTTTGATAGGTTTTTATTATAAATTAATTGATAAATTGTATATAAATTTAAAGCTATTAGTATTTACTAATCTTGCATTTGTATATATTTTAAAGTATAAAAATGAGTTTTCAATATTTCTAATGTAGTTCAGTTTTTAATATTTTTCAGTACTATTATATAAAATTTGGAGAGTTTATGAATAAGCACGACAGAGTAATAAAGGCATTAAAGTCTGCCGTTCCACATACATTACCTATATTTGCCGGATTCTGGTTTTTGGGAGTAGCTTACGGTATTTATATGAATTCATTAGGATTTTCTTTTTGGTATCCTATAGTGATGAGCATGACTATTTTTGCAGGTTCTATGGAGTTTGTAGCAGCTGATTTGCTTACTCAATCTTTTAATCCGCTCTCAGTCTTTCTGATGACATTTATGATAAATGCGAGGCATCTGTTTTATGCCATAGCTATGCTGGATAAGTACAAGAATACAGGTCTGAAAAAACTATACCTGATATTTGGTATGTGTGATGAGACATTTTCGATAAACTATAGTGCTGAAATAGCTGAAGATATTGATAGAGGGTGGTTTATGTTCTTTGTGACCTTACTCAACTATATCTTTTGGGTATCAGGAGCCACTATAGGAGCAGTATTTGGAGATGTAATAAACTTCAATACTAATGGAATAGAATTTGTAATGACTTCTATGTTCGTAGTGATTTTTTTGGAGCAGTTTTTAAAAGAAAAAGACCATACCTCAGCATTTGTAGGTATAATAATAACTATAATTTGTAGAGTAATATTTGGCAGAGATAAATTTATAATTTTATCTATGTTAGGTATTTTACTGGTGCTTACAGCATTAAGAGGAAGATTGGAAAAAAAGATAGCTTAATTTATACTAATCACCGTTTATAATGTCATTTTTTTGAAGTCATTGAAGTATTTTTTTAGTTTTCAATAACGTATTTTTAATATAATTTTAGTACTGTTTAATTGCTTTTTAGTATTAACTTAGGAGAGAGATATGACCTTAGTTCAAAGATTAATAACCATAGCTTTGGTATCACTTGGAACAATGCTTACAAGATTTTTACCCTTTCTGATATTTAAATCTGACAGCAAAACACCCAAATTCATAGAATATCTTGGAAAAGCACTGCCTTCAGCTGTCTTTGCTATGCTAATTATATATTGTCTGAAAGATGTAAATATCTTTGTTGCAAAAAATGTAGTGCCTGAGATGATAGGTGTAGGAGTAACAGTTATAGTACATCTGCTTAAGAAGAATTTTCTGCTTTCTATGCTTTGCGGTACTGCAATATATATGTTTTTAGTTCAGACTATATTTGTATAAAACTCTTATCCTCTTGAATATCAAGCTTAGATCTATATATAAAAAGGAAATCAAAATCAAGTATTGAAAAATAAGAAAAATTATTTTATAATATAAGTTGTTTAACTATTATTATCAATTAGTTTTTATTATTTTTAAGGTGAGTAAAATGCTTGGTGTAGCAAGTTTGATATTGCCTATTTTAGATGTTGACATAGGCTGGTCTTTTAAACAAGCACCCAAAAAAGGGGATCATATAAGGGTAAAAAGGCAGTTGTACTATCATCACGGCATATATGTATCAGATACAGAAGTAATACATTTTTCAGGTAGAAATAGTGACGGTATCTTAGATTGGGAAAATTGCGAGATTATTGTAACAAGTCTTGGAGAATTTTTAAACGGAGGAAGACTTGAGGTTCGAAGATATCTCAAGTGTGAGAAATGCAAAATCAATGACGAAGAATATATAGTGACAAAGGCAAAATCTTACATAGGTAAAAAAGGGTATAACTTATTTACAAATAACTGTGAGCATTTTGCAAACTACTGTACTATGGATAAGAAGATAAGTGAGCAGGTTGATAAGTTTGTGAGCTTACATTTGCCTAAGACTCTTGCCTTTTCATTTATGCCAAGAGCAATTTTTTTCGGAGGTAACTTAGGACTATCGCTTATATTTGCAATCTTGCTTTCAGCTACTTCAAAGAAGACTGAGAAAAATACAAAGACTAAAAAAATAATAGAAGCATCACTAAGTAAGCCATCTATAAGTAATAAAAACAAAGCTACTAAATCAAAAGTGGGATTTGAGAAAAAATATCTGAGAAAAGAGGATATAAAGGTAAGTATCACGGTGGAAAAAGACCATACTTCAAATTCTCAAAATCTCTACAATTACACCTATATAAGTGATGCTGAATTTGATATTTAGGTTTAAGTTAAGTATCTTTAAAAAAGTACAAATTTTATACACATATTAATCTGAAAAAGCGACGAGTCAAAGTCTCAGTCGCTTTTTTGCCGTGTTATTTATTAATACTTGTGTTTATTAATATTGTAAAGTAAGAAGTCCTCAAAATTGGCTATAGATATATAATTATTAAAACAGATTTGATGCCTTAATTATTAATACTAAAAACCAATTAAATATTCCAAAAATATATTAATGGTGATTTGTTGAAAACTTAAAAAAGATAATATTTCAATAAGTTTAAATATATGACATTATAAATGGTGATTAGTATAATTAATATATTGGCAATATAATAGCTTTTATAATTTTTAAAGATAATCAAACAGAGTGGAATCATTATTTTAGTCAACAGCATATTTATATTATTGTAAAATTTATTTTTTTATAGTATAATATCCAAGTGATTGTAATTTTAAGGTCATTCAAGAGTTTAACAATTTGCAAATATAATAATATAAAATTGCATTTATGAAAACGAAGTATATGATATTATAGAAATGCACGGTGTTACAGTGCGGAATTATGATTAGTAGAATTTATTTACCAAATACGAAAATAAGTAAAATTTTGAAGATAGGTGAATTATATGGAAAAAAATGTTCTATGTGAGGTGAGAAATCTTCACACAGCTTTCAGAATTAAGGATACATACTATGATGCCATAGAAAATGTGAACCTTAGTCTTTATTCCAACGAAGTGCTTGCCATAGTGGGGGAGTCAGGCTGCGGGAAGTCAACTCTTGCCACAACTATAATGGGTTTGCATGATTTTAACTATACCAAGGTTTCAGGAGAAGTAATTTTTGACGACCAAAATTTGCTTGCCTTAAATCAGGATGAGTACAATAAAATCCGTGGAGGAAAGATAGGGATGATATTTCAAGATCCTCTTTCTGCTCTTAACCCCTTGCAAAGGATAGGAGAACAGATAGAAGAGGCACTTACTTATCACACAAAGTTTTCTAAGGAAGAAAAAAGGCAAGAGTATTAGAACTCTTGGAAAAGGTTGGTATAGAAAATCCAAGTAGAGTATATAGACAGTTCCCTCATCAACTCTCAGGCGGTATGCGTCAAAGAGTTATGATAGCCATGGCTCTAAGTTGCAAGCCTAAGATGATAATAGCAGATGAGCCCACTACAGCTCTTGACGTTACTATTCAAGCACAGATACTGGATTTGCTTACAGATTTACAAAATGAAATAAAAGCAGGAATAATCTTAATTACTCATGACCTTGGCGTAGTGGCTCAGATGGCAGACAGAGTAGCTGTAATGTATGCCGGACAGGTGGTGGAGCTTGCAGACAGCATGGAGCTGTTCAACAATCCGTTGCATCCGTATACAAAGAGTTTGCTCAATTCTATACCTCAGATAGATGTAGAAGATGAAAAAGATCTTCATGTTATACAAGGTATGGTCCCTTCACTTAAAAACTTACCAAGACAGGGATGCAGATTTGCTCCGAGAATACCGCATATAGCTGCGTCTTCTCACGAGGAAGATCCTCAAATGCACGAAGTAAGTCCGGGGCATTTTGTAAGATGTACTTGCTATAAAGATTTTTATTTTGAAGAGGAGAGCGTATAGATGAGTTTGTTGGAAATAAAAGACCTCAAGGTGCATTATCCTATAAGAGGGGGTTTTTTCAATAAAATAATAGACCACGTCTATGCAGTGGACGGAGTGTCTATGACTATAGAGCAGGGCAAGACTTATGGGCTTATTGGTGAGTCCGGAAGTGGTAAGTCTACCATAGGTAAGACAATAGTAGGTCTTGAAAAGGCGACAGCAGGAGAGATATTATTCAATGGTCAAAATATTCTTAAGTCGGCTATCAGAAAGAAGATAAAGTACAATCAAGATGTACAGATGATATTCCAAGATTCAATGTCAAGTTTGGATCCAAGAAAAAGAGTTTTGGACATAATAGCTGAACCTATAAGAAATTTTGAAAACCTTGACTCTAAGGCTGAAAAATTAAAGGTATGTGAATTGCTTGAAATAGTAGGTATGCCTATAGATTCAATATTTAAATACCCTCATGAGTTTTCAGGAGGTCAAAGACAAAGAATAGGTGTGGCAAGAGCCATAGCTTGTAAGCCTAAGTTAATCATTGCTGACGAACCTGTATCTGCACTTGACTTATCAGTACAGGCACAGGTACTTAACTATTTGAAAAAGATACAAAAAGATTTCAATCTTTCATATATATTTATCTCACATGACCTTGGTGTGGTAAAACACATGTGTGACTATATTTATATAATGCACAGAGGCAGATTTACAGAAACAGGTAATAGAGCTGACATTTATAAAGATTCAAGACATATATATACTAAGAGGCTGATAGCTTCCATTCCTCAGATAAATCCTTCTTTAAAACAACAACTCAAAGAAAATAGAGAAAAGGTTGAAAAAGAATTTGATGAGAGCTACAGTTCGTATTATGATGAAAGCGGAAGAGCATATCCGCTTGAAAAATTGTCTGATACACACTTTGTAGCAGGAAGGAAGGGAGCATAGATTATGTGGAAGACGGTACTAAGAAGATTGCTTATAATGATACCTCAGCTTATCATCTTGAGCCTGCTTGTATTCATACTTGCCAAGATGATGCCTGGAGATGCTCTTACCGGACAGGTAGGAGGCGGTGTCGATCCTAAGGTTATTGAAGAGATAAGAAGACAGTCAGGGTTTTATGATCCTTGGCATGTACAATATATAAGATGGATAAAGGGAGTCTTGCATGGAGATTTTGGCAAGAGCTTTACTTACAAACTACCGGTGCTTGCTACCATAGGGCCAAGGGCTGTAAACAGCTTTGCACTTTCATTTATGGCACTTATAATCATGTATGCCTTTGCCATTCCTATAGGAATATTTGCAGGAAAAAATAACGGTAGCAGATTTGATAAGATAGTTGTATTTTTAAACTTTGTCAACTATGCAGTGCCTTCGTTTGTAATGTATCTTTTTGCAATACTTATATTTGGATACAAATTAGGCTGGTTCCCTACTATAGGCTCGGTAGACTCGCAGTTTACAGCAGGGACATTTGCTTACTATATGAGTAAGCTTCACCATATGATAATGCCGGCTACCTGTATAGCCATTATAAGTTCCGTAGGTACGATACAGTATCTTAGAAACGAAGTAATAGATGCCAAGACTCAAGACTATGTCAAGACTGCTAAGAGCAAGGGTGTTCCTATGAGAAAGATATACACTCATCACATCTTTAGGAACTCGCTTTTACCAATAGCAGCATTTTTTGGATTCCAAATTTCAGGCTTGCTTGGCGGATCTGTAATTGCTGAGTCAATATTCAACTATCAAGGTATGGGTAAGTTCTTCCTTGAGGCCATAGGTTCTCGCGATTATTCAGTTGCTACTGCACTGATACTGATATACGGATTTTTGTTTCTACTTGGCTCATTATTGTCAGATATTACCATGAGTATAGTAGATCCAAGGATAAGAATAGAGTAGGAGGTGCAAGATGGAAAATAATCAAAAACAAATAGAACTTGAGAAAAAATTGGATGAGCTTGAAGCCATACAAAAAAGGGAAAATCCTATAGGCTTTGCAGTAATAGTAAGAGAGTTTAAAAAGGACAAACTTGCAAGTTTTTCGCTATATGTTTTGTTGGCTTTTTTTGCCTTTGTCTATATAGCTTCAATGTTTATAAATACAGAAGCTCTAAATACGGTAGACATATTTAGAAAATATGATCCTCCTTCTTTTAAAAGCATATGGGATATATTTGGTCGTGAATCCGGAGGTAGAAGCGTACTTGGACTTTTGATAGTAGGAGCTAGAAACTCTATTACCATAGGTATAGCTATAACTATAATAACATCAACTATAGGACTTATATCAGGACTTTGCATGGGCTTTTATGGGGGCAAGGTAGACTCTTACATCATGAGAGTGGTTGACTTTATAGGAGTATTACCTACATTGATGATAATCATATCTTTTGTTTCAATGGCTAAGACTTATAATGTATTTACTCTTATAGGTGTAATGTCGGTGTTTTATTGGACAGGTACTGCCAGACTGGTAAGGTCTAAGGCATTGTCAGAGTCAAGACGTGACTATGTATCTGCATCTAAGACTATGGGTACAAGTGATATCAAAATCATGCTAAGAGGTATACTTCCAAATATTTCGTCAATATTGATAGTGGACGGTACTCTTACACTTGCTGCTAATATCGGCATAGAAACAGCTCTTTCATATCTAGGATTTGGTCTACCTATATCGGTACCTTCGATAGGTACACTTATATCACTTGCCTCAAAACCGGAGATAATCCAAAGCAAGATGTATGTATGGCTACCTGCAGCGCTTACACTGCTATTGATGATGCTTAGTATCAACTATATAGGACAGGCTCTAAGAAGAGCTTCAGATGCAAGACAAAGATTAGGATAGGATATTTAACGGTTAATCAATTATTGTGAAGCAATAATTATTATAAATATTAATATTTTTGGAAAGTTAAAAGGAGGAAAAAATGAAGAGATTTTTGAAGACTCTGTCAATGGGATTGGCAGTCAGTATGCTCTTGGCAGCCTGCGGTTCTCCGTCAGGTGGCGGAAGTACAGGAGGCAATACAACAGGTGGAGATAAGAAGGATGTTGCTGCTGCTACATCGGCGATAGAGCAAAAACATCCGGCTAAAATTGAAAACGAAGGCACAGCTGTTGCTGATGCCACATTGAAAGTTGGGGTTGTATCAGACTCAGCTTTCAAGGGAATCTTGCATCCATTTTTATATGCAAGTGGTGTAGATAATTTCTTCTTGAAATACACTATGGCAGGAGCCTTCCCTACAGATCCTGACTTCAAGCTAATACTTGACAGTGATGAGACACCTATAAAGATGAGCGTTGATAAGGAAAATAAGGTAGTAACATACAAGATAAATCCTAAGTTCAAATGGTCAAACGGTGAACCTGTAACAACAAAGGACATAGTAAAGACATATGAAATAATAGCAAACAAAACTTACATCAAATCTTCAGATTCTATAAGATTCGGCGAAGATTCACACATAATAAAGGGTATTTTGGATTACCACAATGGCAAGGCTGACAAGATATCAGGACTTGAAGTAATCGATGATGCGAATATGAAGATACATCTTACAAAGATGACTCCCGGGGTATTGTGGGGAGGACCTTTCGTAAGTGAATTTGTAAACGCCAAGCAATTTGAAGGCATAGCAATGGATAAGATAGTACAATCTGATGCCTTGAGAAAAAATCCTCTATCTTACGGTCCTTATGTAATAAAATCAGTAGTACCTGGAGAAAAGATAGTATATGAAGCTAATAAATACTACTATAGAGGAGAGCCTAAGGTTAAAAAACTTGAAATGGAAATACTTCCTCCATCTCAACAAGTCGCTGCTACAAAAGCAGGCAAATATGATATAATATTGAGTGCTCAAGCTGACTCATATCCTCAATATGCAGAGCTTGACAATATTAAGATTGCTACAAGACAAGACTTGTACGAATCATATCTTGGATTCAAACTTGGTAAATGGGATAAGGAAAAGAATGAAGTTGTAACAAATCCTGAAGCAAAGATGGCTGACCCTAAATTAAGACAAGCTATGGCTTATGCTATAGACAATGACAGCATAGGTGAAAAATTCTACAACGGCTTGAGATTTACTGCTGCAGGTCCTATAGCTCCGGTATTTAAGAGCCTTTACAACCCTACTATACCTAATTTTAAATATGACATTGATAAGGCTAAGGCTCTTCTTGATGAAGCTGGATTTAAGGATACTAACGGTGACGGCATAAGAGAAGATAAGAAAGGTCAAGCGCTAAAGATAAACTTTGCAATGATGAGCGGCTCTGAAATATCTGAACCACTTTCACAATACTACCTACAACAATGGAAACAAATAGGTCTTGATGTAGCTTTGGTTGACGGAAGATTGATAGAGTTCAACAACTTCTACGAAAGAATAGAAAATGATGACCCTGCAATAGACTGCTATTCAGCAGCATGGGGACTTGCATCAGATCCTAATCCGTCAGGATTCTATGGTAAAAATACAAACTCTAACTATCCAAGATATACATCTGAAAAGTTACAAAGCATACTTGAAAAGATAGAATCAGAAGAAGCTATGGATGCTACAAAGATGAAAGCATTCTATTATGAGTTCCAACAAATTGCATTTGAAGAAGTACCTTTCATACCTTTCCTTAACAAAGTGGACTTTGTACCTATAAACAATAGAGTTAAAAACTATGACTTTGCGTATGACACAGAATTTACTTGGGGCGATATAGAGCTTACAGCTGCTGAACCTGTAAAATCTACAAAATAATACGAAAAAACTATGATAATAGTGACAGCTTATAAAATAAATCATCTTAGTATATGACATTTATTTTAGTAGTTATATGGGAAGTTAGAATTATTTTTGCAAGTATTGCTATTATACAAGGCAGATGACGGCTTGAATTATCAGGTCGTCATTTGCTATATTAGGAGAAAGATATGAAAAAGATAGTCTTATCTATATTGTTTGTTTTTCTGCTTTTAATTGGTGGAGTAAATATATTTAATAATAATCAAACTTCGCAAAATGTAAATGTAAAAACAAGTCAAAGTGATGACAAAAAGACAGTAACAGAAAACGGAAACTATTCTTCAAAAGAGGAAGTAGCGCTCTACATCCACACTTATGGCAAACTACCATCAAATTTTATCACTAAATCTCAGGCAAAAGACTTAGGTTGGGATTCTAAGAAAGCTAATCTCTGGGAAGTTGCAAAAGGTAAGAGTTTAGGTGGAGACAGATTTTCCAATCGTGAAAGAACACTTCCATATAAGCAAGGTAGACAGTACTATGAATGTGATATAGACTATGATGGCGGTCATAGGGGAGCAAAACGTATAGTATATTCAAGTGACGGACTTGTATATTATACTGAGGACCATTATGCTACATTTACATTGCTATATGGACAGGAGAATATCTAATGGTTGAGAATAATGAATACACGAATACTATAATTCTAAATGCAAATCTTATGAAGACTAAGAGACAGGCTCATAAGTATTTTATAGAAAAATTTGACCTACCGTCTTACTACGGTAAGAATCTTGACGCTTTGTGGGATGTGCTTACAGAAAGAAGAGAAAAGACTCATATAGTAATTCAAGGAGTTGAAAAACTGCTTGAAAATCTTGGAGATTACGGCTCTGCCATAATAGATTTGTTTGAAGATTTGGAACATGAGTATGATAATTATACATTGGAAATGAAGTAGATTGATTTTCAACAAAATTAATTAATAATGTATAATTTAGTATATTTTAGATTAGATATTATTATATTAGCTTTTAAGTAATTGCTTTTATTATTCATGAAGTAATTCAATCAATGTAAAACTAAGAATAGCTATAAGATTGGAAAAGTATTACTATATGAATTCAAAAAAGGCATAGTATATAACACCATGCCTTATTTTCTATATTTTCTTATACTAATACTAAAAACCTATTAAATAGTCCCCAAAATATATTCAAGATGAGTTGTTTAAAACTACAAAAAATTATATTTCCATAAGTTCAAATATATTGCATTATAAATGGTGATTAGTATAATACTAAAATCTAATAAAAAAATGGATATTTTCTTTCAGTGTAATTATAGTAAATTCACAAATAATATACTATTTTTTAAAACTATTTATGAAAA
>GL405246.1:1944619-1981836 GCA_000146855.1 [Eubacterium] yurii subsp. margaretiae ATCC 43715 | reverse complement strand
ATTCACAAATAATATACTATTTTTTAAAACTATTTATGAAAATTATCCATAGATTAAATAGATAATAGTATAAAACTTATAAATTCCAAGATTACATCATTATATCAAGCAACATACCCCTGATGTCGTCCATTTTTTTGAGCACTCCCATGTGGTCGATTTGACCGTTGATAAAATCTCTGGTAAGTGTCTCCAACTCTCTGTCTATAGTTCTTACAGTAGAGTAGTTGCGGAATCTTCCCTTTCTGTCTAAGAAATTTTCATTGCTAAACTGATGAGAGTTGGAAGTGGCAACGTTTAAAAACTCCTTTACCAATTTTTTGTACTCTATTATGTCTTTCAGATATACTTTTTCGCCAATCTTGTCTGATTGGGCGCTAATCTTGTCAAATATCTTTTCCAGCTCTTCTTTTACCGATTCCGACTTTATCTTTTCAAATTTTTCCAAGAATTGAGTTCTTGACTTTTCTTTGGGGCTGAGTTTATCAAGATTGGCAAGCTCGTTAGCCTTGAGGTTTTTTATATTCTTGATATTGTCCTTGCTTTTTTGAATGGGAGCGATATTGCCTTGATTGCCCACTTGCTTTGTTATCTCCATATTTTTCTCCAAAAATCAATCTATAATAGTTTTGAGATATTTTAAAATATATAAGTCTTTATTTTGAAAAAAATTTTAAGTTTTAAATATAATATTGAAAATTCAACTTATGCGTGATTATATTAATTAGCAAATCATATTGAAATTTTCTTTTCTTTTAAAATAAAATCACAATTTGTAAGCCCTATATTTATTAGATAAAAGTAAATAATTGGCGTTACTATGGTTTTATATCACACTATTAGTATGATAAATCTCTATAATATATCGTAAAAATCTTAATTTTCTTTAACTTACATCATTTATACTACAATATAATCAAAGTGTCAAATTAAAGTATGATTTTTTACAAAAACTTTGTTCAAATAATCTAAGTTTGGGATATAATATAAGAAATATAATTTAAAAAGAGGAATAGTTATGGCAAAAGTATTATCAATTAATATATCTGAAAAAAAGGGAGAAATTAAAATCCCTATAAAACAAGGGGAATTTATAAAGGACTTCGGACTTAAAGAAGACTCACATGCAGCAGCATGGCATAGACAGGTATCACTGCTTGCTAAGGAGTCAATCGACTATATGCGTGACAAGAGCAGAAATGTCGAGCTTAACTTTGGAGATTTCGCAGAAAATATCACAACTGAGGGAGTAACTCTACACAAACTGCCTGTCGGCACTATACTTGAGATAGGTCAAGTAATACTCAAGGTATCTCAGATAGGCAAGGAATGTCACCACGGTTGTAATATTATGGAAAAGACAGGCTCATGTATCATGCCTACCCAAGGTATATTTGCAACTGTAGAGCAGGGCGGAATAATCAAAGAGGGCGATGAAATAAATATAAAGGTGCCTGCCAAAGATAAGTTCAGCTATGCAATAATAATAGTGTCGGACAAGGGTTCACAGGGCCTAAGACAGGACGGATGTAAACAAAAGATAGTAAATGTCTTGGATAAGGAATATGTCTATGAAATGGTGGACTATATTATAGTGCCGGACGAGATTGAAGATATAAAGGCGGCTATTAAAAAGAATATAGACAATAACACTTCGCTTATATTGACTTCAGGCGGTACAGGATTTGCTAAGAGGGATGTAACTCCTGAGGCTACTTTGGAGCTGATACAAAGACAGACTTATGGCATAAGTGAGTATATCAGAGCAAAGAGTCTGGAAAAGACAAATCGTGCCATACTCTCAAGGGCTGTATCAGGAATAGCGAACAACTCGCTTATTATCAATCTACCCGGTAGTCCTATAGCGGTGGAAGAATCACTTAACTTTATCATTGATCCGCTTAAGCATGGGCTTGAAATACTGCTTGCAAAAGACGCCGAATGTGCAAGATAATATATTAATGAAACTATGTAAAACTGCACTTAAATACATTACAAATTCAGCTATAATTGTAAGATAATCAAAGAAAAAAGTTTCCGTTATTTAATTGGATATTTGTATAAATACAAAAGACAAGGTGGATTCTTACTTTACCTTGTCTTTTAAAATGCCATTTAGTATTATAGTATTTTTTCAAATAACTCTTTTGCTTTCTCTCTTAACTCCAACTCTTCCGTATCATCTGTCTTATCCAAGACTATGCCATGGTTTTTCTTTACCTTGCTTTTCTCATCCACTGTTACATAAGTTGCATATCCATGGATGTGCTTAGTATTTTTAAGCTTGTTTATACCCTCTATATATACAGTGATACTGTGATTTGTTACACGCACTATCTGTCCTTGGAATGTAATTACATTTCCTTTTGGCACAGGTGAGAAGAATTTGAAACCGTCAAGTGAGTAAAATACAACTTCATCAGGGTTTTTATGTGCCATACATACAGTGATAAATCCTACCTCTGCGAGATGAGTTAGAGCTTTTCCTACAAATAAGGTATTGTGATGATTAAGTTCATCTGACTTTACAATTATTGATAATTCATGTTTTTCCATAAACTTCAACCTCTTTATAATATAAATTTCAAAAAAATGGTAAAAATAAAAATTAAGTACAAATATATTAAACGATATAAATATAATAATTGCTAATTCTGATATTATTATAGAAAAAACTGTATTATTATTAAATGTATTTCAATTCTATAAAATTAAGATAAGTAGCTTTTTAGTAATGAATATAGATTTTTTAAGAACTAAATCTGTAATATGGTTATATTCATAGCAAAAAATAATATTTATATCATTAAGTAAATTTATAAAAAAATGCAAACTTAAATTAAGTAGAGTCGCCAGCTTAAAAAGCGCTAATTACTTAAAATATAGTATGTACAACAAGATATCTATACATAAATAATTATTTCGCCCTTATTCTAACATAAGTCTATAATAATGTAAAGAAGATAAAAAATAGAAAAAGGTAGGAAAGATATCCTACCTGAAAATTAAAAACTTGTAAGTAAAAGGTTTATAAATAAAGTAATTAGAAATAACCTAATAAGTAAAACTTTGGATTTATGCTCTATATGTGTACTTAGCCACACTGCCAACATCATTCCTAATATTGAAAAAACAGGCAACATCCAAAGAATAAAAGCATTTTCTATTTTAAAAATTTTTTCGATATATGGTATAAAAAGGCTGAAAACAAATAAGGCTCCTGTAAAAATATATCTCAGATGATTTTTCATATTTCAAACCCCCTTTAGTGTTACTGCTTAGCTTAAATAATTAATCAAGATAGTATATATTTATTTATAAGCTGATTGTACTACTTTTAAAAAATTATGTCAATAGATTTAAAATCAGATAATAAAGCTAATCATTTGAATAGTGTATTAAAAATTATCTTATTATCCATTTAATTTCACAATCTAACTAATATTAAATTTATAAAAAAATCATTGACAAATATAGTAATTAAAAGTAGAATTGTATCTAATATATGAGTGCCTTTTCTCCTCTTTTGCAAGGCACGAAACAAATGAAGTTTAAGTAGGGTAAAACATAGGTTTTATCAAGTTATTAAGGGGGTAGTTAATTGGAAAAAAAAGACATCATTATAGATTTGAAGGGCATCAACAAGTCTTATGCAGGCAAGGATGCCGTTAAGAATATGAATCTCTACATCAGGGAAAATGAATTTATTACTCTATTAGGTCCAAGTGGTTGTGGCAAGACTACTACACTTAGAATTATTGGCGGTTTTGAATACCCTGACAGTGGCGATTTATTTTTTGCACAAAAAAGAATAAACGACGTGCCGCCTCATAAGCGTGCGATTAATACTGTCTTTCAAAAGTATGCGCTTTTTCCGAATATGGATATATATGATAATATCGCCTTTGGTCTTAAGATAAAAAAGGTGGATAAGAAGACTATAGATGCTCAGGTAAAAAAGATGCTTAAGCTTGTTGATCTTGAAGGATTTGAAGATAGGGACATACATTCCTTGTCAGGCGGACAACAACAAAGAATAGCAATAGCAAGGGCTCTTGTAAACAAGCCTAAGGTTTTGTTGCTTGATGAACCTCTTGCCGCTCTTGACTTGAAGCTGAGAAAAGACATGCAGTACGAGCTTAAGACTATGCAGATGGAGCTGGGTATAACATTTATCTATGTAACTCACGATCAGGAAGAGGCTCTTACCATGTCTGATACCATAGTTGTTATGAATCACGGTGTCATTCAGCAAATCGGTACTCCGGAAGATATATATAATGAGCCTAAGAACAGATTTGTAGCTGATTTTATAGGAGAGAGTAATATCATTGACGGAGTGATGATTAAGGACTTTTTGATTTCTTTTAACGGGGCTGACTTTGAATGTCTTGACAAGGGCTTTGCAGATAATGAAAAAGTCGATGTCGTTATAAGACCTGAGGATATAACTATAATTTCACCGGAAAATGCAAAGATAATAGGTAAGGTGACAGATGTTGTATTTAAGGGTGTGCATTACGAAGTAATAGTAGTGGATGAAAAGACAAATTTTGAATGGATGATACACACTATCCACATAGCAAAGGTTGACAGTATAGTGGGGCTTGATTTCATTCCTGACGCCATCCATGTCATGAAAAAGGGGGCAAAAGAAGATGAATAAGAAGTCTCTTTTGTCTACTCCTTATATATTGTGGACTGTACTCTTTACCATAGTCCCCCTTATAATAATACTCATATTTTCTCTAAGTGCATCTTCAAAGATAGGCAGTTTGTCTACAGATTTTACCTTGGACAGATATGTACAGTTTTTTGAGCCTATTTATGCTGATGTTTTTTTTCGTTCTATAAAGCTGTCGCTTTATTCTACGGTTTTTTGCCTGATATTGGGCTATCCTGTGGCGTATATCATAGCCAACAAGAAGATGAGAATAAGAAATTTTCTGATTTTGTTTATAATTTTGCCTCAATGGACGAATTTTTTGCTGAGAACTTACGCTTGGATGTCCATACTCAAGGACAACGGTCCAATTAACTCATTTTTGATAAATATAGGGCTCATCAAGGAGCCACTTACACTTTTATATACAGACGGTGCGGTATTGATGGGTATGGTGTACAATTTTTTGCCATATATGATACTTCCAATTTACACTGTCATACTCAAGATTGACAAGGCTTATGTAGAGGCAGCGAGAGATTTGGGAGCCTCAAGTGCAATCACCTTTAGTAAGATAATCTTACCACTTAGTATGCCGGGTATAGTGTCGGGGATAATAATGGTATTTATGCCTGCCATATCTACCTTTGTAATATCTGATTTGCTTGGTGGCGGTCATAGTATGCTGATGGGTAACCTTATACAAAATCAATTTTTGGCAGCGAGAAACTGGCAATTCGGTTCAGCTATATCTATGATACTGATAGGTATAATTCTTATTACCATGCTTGTACTCAACAGATATTCTTCTTCTGATAAGGGGGGTGCATTATGGTAAAAAAGGGATATTCAAAGATTATATCAAATATTTATATAGTTTTGATATTTTTATTCCTGTATCTGCCTATAATAGTGCTTGTGATAAATTCTTTCAACAAGTCAAAGTTTGGCGGAGTTTGGAGCGGATTTACTCTTGACTGGTATATGCAGCTTTTTAAGGATAAATCTATAATATCGTCATTGTATAATACTATAATAGTTGCCACTTTGGCTTCTGTGATAGCCACGTCAATAGGTACACTTGCGTCTATCGGTATAAATTCAATGACATCAAGATATAAGAGCGTGATGCTCAACCTAAGCTATATATCCATGATAAATCCAGACATAGTAATAGGTGTGTCGCTACTTTCGTTTTTTTCTCTGTTCCAATTCTTGAAATTGGGATATGTTACACTGATATTGGCTCATATCACACTTTGTGTGCCTTATGTGGTATTTGCGGTACTGCCGAAACTCCAACAGCTCAATCCGAATTTATCGGAGGCGGCTCAGGATTTGGGAGCTACACCTACCCAGACGTTTTTTAAGATTATATTGCCGGAGATAAAGCCGGGCATAATCAGTGGTATGATAATGTCATTTACTCTTTCACTTGATGACTTTATCATAAGTTTTTTTACTACAGGCGCAGGTATTTCGACTTTGTCAATCAAGGTATACTCTATGACAAAAAGAGGTGTGTCGCCTAAGATTAATGCACTTACAACATTGATGTTGCTTGTTATAATAATTTTGATGATAATAATACAGATTCGTTCGTCAAAGTCTGAAAAAAACAGATATTGATTTTTATAAATTGCAGGAGGAAAAATAATTGAAAAAAATTTTATTAGCTTTAGTTCTTTGTATCTTTACGCTTGCAGGATGCCAAAGTTCAAATACTTCTAACAACGCTACTGATAGCACAAAGGAAAATACTACGCAAACAGCGGAAAAATCAAATGTAACACTTAATATTTACAACTGGGGCGACTACATTGACCCTGAAGTCTTGGAAGAGTTTACATCTAAGACAGGAATAAAGGTAAACTACGAAAACTTCAACAACAACGAAGAACTGCTTGCAAAGATAGAAGCCGGAAGTACAGAATATGATGTGCTTTTCCCGTCTGATTACATGGTGGGTATAATGAAGCAAAAAAATCTATTGCAAAAACTTGATTATGAAAATATTCCAAATTCTAAGCATATAGATTCAAGACTAAAAGGATTGAACTATGATGAAAAGGATGAGTATTCAGTGCCTTATATGTGGCAAACTGTAGGTGTGGTCTATAATAAAAAGAAGATAACTGAAAAGGTAGATTCTTGGAACATACTTTGGAATGAAAAGTATAAGAGAAAGATAATAATGCTTGACTCTTCAAGAGATACAATAGGTATTACACTGAAAAAACTTGGCTACTCTTTAAATTCAAAGAATGATAAGGAGATAAATGCTGCTAAGGAAGAGCTGATAAAACAAAAACCGCTTGTAAACTCATATCAAGTAGACTATTACAAGACTGCACTTATAGGTGGGGAAGCTGATATGTCGCTTGCTTGGTCAGGAGATGCTTTTTATATCAAGTCAGAAAATCCTGACTACGAATATGCCATACCTAAGGAAGGTACAAATGTGTCTATAGACTGCATGGTAATACCTACGCAATCAAAACACAAGAAAGAGGCTGAAATATTCATTAACTTTATGAACGAACCTGAAATTGCAGCAAAAAATGCAAAATATATAAAATATTCTTCACCTAATACTGAGGCTATAAAGTTGTTGCCGGAAGAAGAAAGAAACAATCCTCATATGTATCCTCAAGGAGAACTTTCATCTTTGGGAGAGATATTTGTGGATCTTGGAAATTATAACGAGGTATATGACCAAGTTTGGACAGAAATAAAAACTGCAAACTAAGATTTATAAGTTAATAAACTAAGAATTATAATGATATTTAGTTAAAAAATATAGTTATATTAATTGAAATAAAGAGATTCAAGTTGAATTTTATATGAATTAATAAAAATACAAATATATAAATCAAAAAATAAAAGCCATAGTAGATCAAATAGCTTTTATATGCTTTTATAATATCTGTTGGGGGAGACTCTGACAGATATTTTTTATGTAAAAGATTGCAAAATTATTTAAAATGTAGTACAATTCATATACAAATTATTATGTTATGGAGGTTTATCATGGCTACTTTACAAATTCGTGTTGATGACAATCTTAAAAAAAATGCGGATACTTTATTTTCAAGTCTTGGATTAGATACATCTACAGCCGTTCGTATATTTTTAACTGCGTCTATTGAGCATAACGGTATTCCGTTTAGGGTAAATCACATAAAGTCTGATACCTTGGAAGCTATTGAAGATGCAAGACTTGGCAGGAATCTTCATGGTCCTTTTAGTTCAGCAGAAGATGCGATAAAAGCGATGTTGGAGGACTAAATGTATCAAAAATATACTTGAAAAAAATCTTTTTTTCTTGTATAATAAACATAATAAAAGAGATAGTAAACCATATCGGTTTGCTCCTATGTGGTTATTTTATATTAAAACCACTGTAGTCGCTATACAGTGGTTTTTTTGTGTTTATTTTCTTACCATAACTAATATTGAACAGCTTTTAGCTTTGACAGATTTTCATTTACATCATCACCAAGACTTACATCGTGGATGAGCAGACCGTCTTTCATAAATAAGACTCTTTGAGATGCTGCAGCTACGTTGATATCGTGGGTTACCATCACTATAGTCTTGCCCTCTTTGTGAAAATTGGAAAACAGATTGAGCACATCTTTGGTAGTGCCTGAGTCCAGTGCTCCTGTAGGCTCATCAGCAAATAGAATCTTAGGATTGTTGATAAGTGCTCTGCAAATTCCGGCTCTTTGCAGTTGACCGCCTGATACCTGAGATATCTTCTTATCAGCTATATTTTCTATTCCTATTTTTTGCATCAGATTAGTAGCAGTTTGTGTTGCAGATTTCCTGTCATTCTTATATTGTAGTGAGGGTAGCAGTATATTGTCCAATATACTTAAGTTTTTCACCATTTTTGGCAGTTGAAATACAAAGCCGAAGGACTCTCTCCTGAGTTTTGAAGAGTCGTCATCGTTTAGATTGTCTATTTTCACATCTTCAAAATACACTTCTCCCTCGCTTGGAGTATCAAGTGTTGACAATATATTGAGCAGGGTTGATTTTCCTGAACCTGATTTTCCCATTATAGTTACAAATTCTCCAACTTGTATATTTATGTCAATGCCTTTTAAAATTTGCAGCTTAGTCTTGTCAAGGTCAAAATTCTTTTTAATATTGACAGCTTTTAACATCATCTTAGACATCCTCCTTTAAAATTTGAGAAATATTCATTTTGCTAAGTCCTCTTGCGCCGAGATATGTGGCAAGAGCCGTAATAATAATCATTGAAATCGGAACAGATACATACGAAAACAAAGTATCTCTTAAAAATTGCACATTTGCTATGCCTATGATATTAAGTATAGTTGATGCCAATTTGTCCCCAATAGTAAGAGAAAATACATTGCCAAGTATCAGACCGAAAGATAAAATTAGGGCAGATTTTATAAAATATTGGATGAATATATCCTTGTTTGTAAAACCTATGGATTTTAGCAGTGCATTTTCACCGCTGTCCTTGAGATACAACATTCTTATAAACAAGACAGTTATTGTGAAAATCAAAAATAATGATGCAAAAAATCCTACCCACGTTATATTGTATACTGTTGCTATAGTATTTCCAAAGATTTGATTTATATATACCTTTGTATCTGATAGTTTAGCAAAGGCAAAATCATATTGGTATTTTTTTATAAATTCTTCACTTGCTACCTTATCCTTGAGTTTGACAGGTATAATCATCCATATCATGTCCTCATCATCTGCCTTAAAACTTGCTCTTGCAGTCTTACCGCCATTTGTCAAATCTGAAAATATGCCTGAAACTTTCACCTTTTTTTCCTTATTCCCTATCATTAAAGTCATTTCGTCACCGACTTTTTTGGATAAGTCATCAGCTTTTATCTTGCTTAGTGATATCTCATCATCTTTTAAAGGCATAGAGCCGTAAACATATTTTATAGGAAAGGTAGTTTGAGTAGAAAAATCTATCCAGATTTTTTCTATAGTTCCTTTACTTGTCTTATAATCTATCAGCTTGCTCTTTATAATGTCGTATTTTTCAATACTGTCATCATTTTTTATCTTTTCAAGCAAGATATTCATCTTATCTTTATTATCGGCAATTTCAGATATATCTATCCTTACATCGTATGAGCCTATACCCATATAATTGATAAAAGACTTGTCCGAAATTGTAGTATATACCGACATAGGTAAGATAAGGATGAAGACGGATAAAATAGTAACGCTGATCATGGTAAAGTAGATTTTTTTCTTGGATAATAGGTCGCTAAGTGCCAAAAACAATCTTTGGGGAAGGTATGAAAAACTTAGATTGCTTTGTTTTTCATCTTCAAAAGGACGGTTTATGCTCAAGAGTCTGAGCCTTTTTGATATCTTGCTCATGCTGAGATAAACTATGGCAAAAACTATGAAACAAGCTGTAAAACCTAATACATAAGTCATCATATCCGCCTTTGCAGTCCCGAAAAACATCTTCATATTATTTAAAAAAGGGGCTTTAATTAAAAATGAAAGTGCAAATCCTATCAAACAAGATAGAGCTCCGATAAATACATATTTGTACAAAAATACTTTTTTGATGTCTTTATGCGCTATTCCTATGGCCTTTAATATCGACAATTCCTTATAGTCTTCTTCAAGTTTTGCAAGTAAGCTAAGTCTAATGCAAAACAGTGAAATCAAAATTACAAGTAGGCTTATAAATGCCAAGGCAGCTATCGAAATTCCGTCTGAAAGAGCGTTTACCATCTTAAAAAGTGAGAAAGTTATTATAGGAGGACCGCTTGACTCCAAATTTTCGCTATTATAGGCTGATTGTACCTTAGAAGTCATATCAATATCGCTTAAGTAAAACTCTATAAGATGTTCTACAGAGCCAAAAGATTTGATATTATCATAGTCAAGCTTATTTACTACAAAGCGTTTTGATGATGATATGGAAGAATTCATCTGCGAATCTCTGACAAAACCAGCAACTTTTAATTCATAGTCCTTGATTTTAAGAGTACCTCCGCTTTTTACAAGCCCTGATATAAAATAAAATACAGGTACATATACTTCTCCTTGTTTTACATTTATTTTTTCATTGTTTATATCAAGCAAAAAGTCAAACTTCTCACTTTGGGTTGAAAAGCCGTTGTCATATACTAAGTCCTTAAGTGAATTGTCATTGAAAGACATTGCAGAGTTATCTATGTTCAAGAAATCAAGTATCTGATATTCCTTAATCTCTTTATTTTTTGCTACATATTTTTCCATTCTTTCAAGGTCTATATCTCCGCTATGCATTTGCAAAATATGGGGCGTCTTAGCTTTTTCAAACAATTCATTGATAGAGTTTGAAAGCTGAACTCCAAGCTGAGCTGCACAGGATAAAAATGAAGAAGATAAAATTATGAAAAAGGCTATTGCCATTGTCTGCAATATATTATTTTTAAGGTCGTTTTTCAACAGTTTCAGATACATTTTTTCCTCCTTGAACTTATTTGCAAAACCTAGTTTATGCTAAATTAGAATCTGAATTTTAGATATTATTCCATCCGTTTGTTTATAACAAAATTAAAATTTATGATATTATATTGAATAAAATTAATGACTAATCTATTTTATCAAAATTAATATACATAAAATAATTTTATTGCACCGACGGTCGGTCTATAAAATATTATAATGATTTTTTTAAAAAAAAGCAAGACTATTTTTAAAAAAATTAATTATCCAGTAAAATTAGGGATAGTGAGATAAAGTTAAGATTTTATAAGTAAGTGAAGTAAAGCTTTAAATAGCTTGCAAATTTATAAAAAATGACTTACAATTTACCTATGATATTATCACAATACTAAACTTCGTTTAAATATCAGATAAGATTTATTTTATCTATTTATGATAAAAACATCTGGTATTATATTTGAAATGGGTAACAGCTTTACTATTAAATATTTAAATTTAAAAAGGAGAATCACCTATGAAGAACTTATTATCTGTATTGTTGTCATTGTCGCTTATTTTCGGTATGGGAGTGACAAATCAGGACTATGTTGAGGCTGCAAAATCAAGTAATTCAACATCTCTTATAAGCTCAAAACAAGAAAATGTATTACAAAAATCTACACATGTAAGATTTGCTAAGAGAGCTAAGTCTACAAAGTCAAAGAGCACAAAAAAGAGCTCTACTAAATCTAAAAAAAGTACAGGTAGAAAAAAATCAAAGAAGAGTACTACAAAAACTAATAAAAAATCTTCTTCAAGTACAAAAACAAAGAGAAGTGGCTCAAAAAAATATACAGCTGACACTACTCAAGGCAAGATAAAGGGAAATAGTAATTCTATGATATATCATGTGCCGGGTGGAGCAAGCTATGACAAGATTTCAGAAGATAATGTAGTGTACTTTGATACTGAACAGGACGCTATCAACGCAGGTTATAGAAAAGCCAAGAGATAGCAGAAAAATAATAATAATTATTATACTAAAATATAATGTAATAATGGAATTGTTTTTTAAAAAATGATGTACTAAATATTACGACAAGTATAAAATTCATCGATTAAATAGATTTTAGTATTAGAAGTATTTAAAAAGTCAATCTAAGTTTAATTGTATATACAAAATTTTCAAAACTATAATAAATAATTGTGCAAAAAAGTTTAATGAATTATTTAAAGGGGACTTTATTTTAAGAGTTAAGATTTGAGGTTTATTATGAAAGAGACAATAAAAATAGATAAGGATGTGACTATAGACTGCTACTACCTTGCTGCTGATAGTCAAAGACCGACAGTGATTATATGCCCCGGAGGCGGATACGGTTATCATAGCGTAAGAGAGGGAGAGCCTGTGGCATACAAGTTTTTGTCCTACGGTTTTAACAGTATCGTACTGCATTACAGGGTGGCTGAAAAGGCGAAATTTCCTAATCCTATGGTAGATTTGGCAAAGGTGGTAGAGCTTTTGAACTCAAAGGATGCTCCTTTTGAAAATAACGGCAAGTTTATCAGCATAGGATTTTCAGCTGGAGGTAATCTTGTCTTGGAATACAATGCTCATTGGAAAAAAATATGTAAGGAATATTTTCCGCATCAAAAAGAGCTTGATATATTTAAGCCTCAGCTTACTATTTGCGGATATACTCCAGTCACCTTTGATATGGATGACTTGGATAAGATTGATGAGAGTTTTGCGGATGATGTATTTTACTTCAAAGACTCCAATCACATAGTGGAGATTGCATTAAGCAAGACAAGGCGACTAAGTGAGGGTATAAACTATGCGGTGTTCGGCTCTCAAAAGGTTGACAAGAAGATAATACAAGAGTACGACATACTTAGAAATTCAGATTTTACAAATATGTCTCCTACCTTTTTATTTGCAAACAGAGGAGATATAATAGTAAATAATAAGGATATATTCAGACTTGCCATAGAATTTGAAAATCACAAAGTTCCTTTTGAGCTTCACTTCTTCCAGTGGGGGGCTCACGGACTTTCATTAGGTGACGGATATACAGCAAATACAGCTGAACAGATAGATATGCACTATGCGAAGTGGTTTGAGCTTTGCATAGAGTGGATAAATCGTCAGATAGATAGTATCTGAGAAAAGTTTTTATAGGTTTAGGCTTTAGCATAGGTATTTGAACAAGTATTAATATTTAACAGAAATTTTATTTATGGATGGAATATTTATTAAAACAGGATGTTTAGTAGATTGGATTTAATTGAATTTACTATTATTATGAAAAGAAGGGTGGTAGAAATGAATAAAAGTGAAAAAATTATATTTCCGGCTATACCCATGTCTATTGAAGAGTTTAAATCACTGCCTCATGCACAGATGATGACAGCCTTTGATACTGCGGCAATGACGGTGCTTGCCTTAAGTGTCTATCCGAGCAACAAAGCTTTGTCGCTTGAAATGATTGATTTTCTAAGAGGACCAAGACCGCTAAGCGTGTATGACAAACAATTTATTGCAGACAGATTCATGGATGCGGACTATGTACCACGTTCATATTTTGTAGGGGCAATACCGGACAATGATTATACACCTGATACTCCATATACAGTTGTGGTGAGTGAAGAGCCATATTCATATACTGAGCAGGGTTATGTAAAATTGATGATACGCTCCGGTGGGGCAGATTCTCCAAGATCTATCAAAATGAGAAATGCTAAGGATGGTAAATGGTATTTGTGGGAGCAATTCCTACTTGTAGGAATTCGTCCGCCGGAAAGCACAAATCCATGGGCATAGTAGCATAATATAGCCTATTTATAGAAAATAAGAAATTTGTTTAAATACCTAAAAGTAAATATAAAAAAAGATATTTTATACCTATTAATTGTAATACTAATCACCATGTATAATGCCCAATTTGTTATTTTAGCAAATTATTTGTCTTGTAGATCATCAATAATCTTACTGCTATAAAATTACAAGGTTTTTTGATAGGTTTTTAGTATAAAAATCACGTTACAATGCTTTTAAAGGTGTAAAATATCTTTTATATTGTGTTTATACACTTATTTATACTGATATATTTTTAATATAAATAGTTTTTTTCATTATTCGATTAGATATTAGTATAAATAGTATGTTCTAAATATTAAAATCATAAGTATTTAAAATACATATTATATAAGTTCATAGATATCATCTTCTCTTAGGGCTTGGATATATATTTCGTCATCTTCCATTGATTTTGACATAGAAGATATGTCCTTCATCTTTGCAAGTGATGAAGAATGTTCCGATATGAAAAAGCCCATCCATTTTGCCATACCTCTGTCTGCATATTCTCTTGCCGATTTGAATGGCAAGTAAGTCCTGTCAATCATGTTATCCCGTCCATTCCTCCGCAGTGTCCTCCGATGAGTTTGCTTCTTTGCCTTACTCTTGAACCCTCCATAAGTGAAGTAGCCCTTTGTATCGAAAGATAGCCGAATTTTTCTCTTATTTCATCAATAGTGTTTTCCAATTTTTCTGTTTTTATCTTTTTTTTATCATCATCAAAAAAAGTCAGGACTTCGTAATTTTGCTCTATGAGTTTGTCATATCTTACACCTATACTTCTTACACTTCCACCTGTGTATTTCTGGCGGAAAAGAGAAAGCACATGTTGTGTAAGCTCGCTTATACTACGACTGGGATTTATCTTCATGCTTGCATTTATAGATTTTTTGCCCTCATAAGAGCTGAATCCTATGTGTATTGCCACAACAGTTGCATATTTGTTTATCTTGCGTATTCTTGTAGCCACCTGTTCAGCCATTTCGCTAAGCACTATTTCTATTTCATCTTTTTTGTCATAGTTTCTTGGTAGTATCTGAGAATTGCCAAGACCTTTTGACTGTGGAGTATAGAGTATGGACACCTTGCTCTCGTCCACACCGTTGGCGTGAAACCATAGCTGTACTCCCATTATTCCAAATTCCCTCTTGAGTATATCCGGATTTGCATTGGCAAGGTCCTTAATGCTAAATATGCCAAGTCTTATCAGCCTTTTTGCAATTCTACTTCCTATACCCCAAAAATCTGTGAGATTTCCTATAGACCATACTTTGTTTTCCACATCCTCATAAGACCAGTTGGCTCTCATATTTTTGTTTTGCTTAGCTTCATTGTCAAGGGCGAGTTTTGCGAGTAAGGGATTGGCATTGCTCATCCCTACAGTTGAATAAACTCCTGTTTCCTTAAGTATTTCGCATTGTATCTTGGTGGATACTATGTCGAGTTTTTCTTTTTTTGATAGTCTTGAATCCTTTATAAAGCAGTCAAGGGAAGAGGTCAAATCCACAAAGCCCTCGTCTATTGAGTAGGGGCAGATGTCCTGTCTTGGTGCAAAGTTTTCAAGTATTTTTTGTATCTTCATATTTTCCTGTATGTAAAGTGCCATACGAGGAGGGACTATATATGTTTTTTTCGCCCAATATTCTATGAAATCCACATATTTTTTCGTGATGACTATTCCCTGTCTTCTTGCTTTTTCAAAGCTGAACTTTCTTGTATTTATATCGAAGGGCAGCTCTCTGCTCCTGCCTACATTTCCCTTTCCAAATACTTTTTTGAATGTGGGTGAGCTTGCAAGTATCAGTCCGCTTGAGTTATCAGCATTGCTCATTACACATAGAGATTCTCTGAGTGGATGCAGTCCTCGTTGTACACATTCTACACTTGCATAAAAGGACTTTATATCAATAAAAGCGATATCTGAATGTGGTTCTTTTGTATAGTCTATTATTGCCATAGTCTCATCACCGTCTTTAATAGTAATCAGCACTTAATATTGCGTAATTTACTTCTATATTTCAATTATTTTCATCAAAATATGTCCCATTCGTCATCTAAGGGTTGATAGTTTTTTAAAAAGTCGGATTTTGGCCTCTCAATTTTTGATACATCTATATCCAGCAGGTTCATCTTTGCCATTTCGGAGATTTTAAGATTTAAAAGATTGATGTCTACGCAAAGTCTGTTTGCCAGCTCCTGATCGCTTTGCCCATATCTTATCATCTCTATGATTTCTTCATCAGGTATCAGCAGATGCGCTGCAAAGATATTTGCTTCTAATTCATAGTGATTGAGTGGAGAAAATATCCTACTTTCATGAAAAGATGCACCGTTGACACATTCTTTCCTATGGAGTTGGTCGTGACCTATCTCATGGGCAAGCACCATCTTTTTCAGACTTCCCAAGTTGTCCGGAATGAAGATATATCTATTTTTTAATATGACACGATACATTCCAAGCAAAGCTGATGTAGATGAGATGTATTGAAGCCTAATATTAAGTTTCTTGATTAATATCTCAGGATTTCTGCTTTGGTGTTTTTTTATAAGAGCTGCGACTTTTTGATATATAGTGCCGTTTCTCATACATCACCTTTTTTACGCCTTCCATATTTCTTATTTTCGAGCTTTGCCTTCCAATATGCCTGTTGTATTGCCTCAAACAAGGCGTCCTTATCTTCATCAGGCAAATCTCCGCCGGCAAAAAGTCCTGCCATAGACTGAGCAATAGTCTTTGCGTCCTGCACACCCTTGTAGCCGAAGTCCTCTCCTGCCTGCATTATGAAGTAGTCTTCTTCTGTAAGGAGATAGTTGATATTGACATCGAAAAAATTTGCCATTTTTTCGTACATCTCCATCTTTCTAGGACGCATATCCTTTGTCTCATAGTTGCTTACAGTCTTTAAGGTAATGCCCAAGATTTTTGCAAGCTCGCTTTGAGTCAGATTCTTGTCTTCCCTAAGTGCCTTTAATTTTTTCCCAAAACCCATTTCATACCTCCTGTTAAACTCAATAAGATAATTAAATAGAATTATTTGTGTTATTGAGTAAAATTTTCATTGATTAGTATTTATAATGTCATAATGTATTGAATTTGTGATGTATTCAATCTCTTAGCTCAATATAGCTTTGCACTGGATTAAATCAATAAAAGTAAAATCTTATACTTAATAGAACTCAGATTAAAGATTGTTTAATGTCTTATACTGTAAAATCATGAGAGTAAAGTCCGTGTTAAACTTATAAAATCAAGAATTGAAGATAAAATTTAATGAAGTCCAACTACATAAATTTTCCGAATTAGAAATTTAATTACTAAAATTATAAAGCGAAATTTAAAAACAGTCAAGAGAATTTTAAAAAATTTTTTACAAAAATTATTTTTATGCAAAAAAATTTTTTTGTACTACCTCATGGCAGATTAATTAGTATAGAATTAAAAATTATATTTGAGTTTTTTTGATTACTATAAAATTTGATATTGCAAAAGATAGTAAGAAAATATTTATAATTAACTAAAGATAAAGGAGAAATTTAAGATGAAATATGAAGAAAATATTATATTAAAAGACGGGACAAGTTGCCTTTTGAGGAATGCTATAAGAGAAGATGCTAAGGCTCTATTGGAAAATATGAAATTAATTTATTCTCAAACTGACTACTTGACTACCTACAGTGATGAGTTGGATTTATCGGAAAGGGAAGAGTATGAATTTTTGGAAGATAAAAATCAAAGTGAAAACGAGGTAATGATTATAGCAATAATTGACGGAAAGCTTGTAGCCTCCGCCGTGATAAGAGCTGTAGGCTATAGATACAAGATAAAACATAGGGCTATCTTTGGTGTAACTGTGGATAAGAGTTATTGGAGTCTTGGCATAGGAAAGGCTCTTACCTTAGCTTGTATAAAATGTGCCAAGACAGCCAATTACAAACAGATAGAACTTGATGTAGTATCAGAAAATAAAACTGCCATATCACTTTACAAACAAATAGGCTTTGTGGAATATGGCAGAAATCCTTTGGGCTTCAACTCACGCATAAATGGATATCAGGAACTTATATATATGAGATTGGAAATATAAACTGATTTAGGATGTATTTAAATTACTATTTGTCTAAAAAAATATAAAAATTAAAGCATAATAGTTTCCATAAATTTAGATTAAAAGCCACTAATGAATATATTTATTATGCACACTGTCAACACAGATAAAAATGTTACTATTCTAAGCATATTTACAGTTTTTGTTATGTCGTCTACATCAGCTTTTCTCAAGTCGTCGCCGATTTTTTGCTTTTCTACCAATCTTCCGCCGTAGTAGTGAGAGCCCCCCAATTGTATTCCCAGTGCTCCTGCTGTAAGGCTCTCGCTGTAGGCACAGTTGGGACTTAGGTGATTTTTTCTATCACGCATGCATATCAAAAAGGCATTTTTATAGTCAAGTCTAAGTAAGAATGCAGAGATAGTAAAAAATATAATGGACAATCTTGCAGGTATAAAATTTGCAACATCATCAGCCCTTGCAGATACCTTTCCGAATTCTTCATACTTTTCATTCCTATAGCCTATCATGGAGTCAAGGGTACTTATCGCCTTAAATGCCATTGCAAGAGGCACGCCTCCTAAGCAAAGGTAGAAAATTGGGCTTATTACACCGTCTACTGTATTTTCAGCCACAGTCTCTATTACAGCCTTGATGATTTGTGCAAAATCAAGCTCTTTAGTATCTCTGCCTACGATGTATGACAGTGATTTTCTGCTGTTTTCCAAATCTTTTGCCCTAACTTGTCTTTGCACCTTTACAGCCTCAACTTCCAGACACTTTGCTGATAAGACTGTATAAGTCAGCAAGATTTCAACAGCTATTCCAAGGTAGGAATTTAAGCTGTAAGAAATGTTTATAAGTAAAAAAGTTGCAAAGTAAGTAGTAACAACTACAATTAAAAATGTTATAAGACCGCTTAATAATTTATTTATCGAAGTTGAAAAAAAGAATTTTTCAAGCCTTGCTATAATATTACCTATGAATTTGACAGGATGTGGAAAAGAGTAGGGATCTCCAAAAATCAAATCCAAAACGTAGGCTGATATGAGGATAAAATATGGAATCATGCTATCTCCTAAAAAAACAATTTTAAAAATTCAAGATTGGTAGTATAATATACTTAAATAATGTAGTAAATATAAAACGGAAACGGAGGTTCTTATGAATAATTTAGAATTATCTTTAAAACAAAGACTCAGTATATCCAATAAAATCATAACTTCTCTTGAAATAATGTCACTTAATATAATGGAACTTTACTCTTTTTTGGAAAAAGAAAGTGAAGAAAATGTATTTATAGATTATGACTCATTTTTTGAGGACAAACTTTTCAGAGATTATATTAAAAATGACAATAATATCATAAAAAAAGATTATACCACAGATGAAGAAGAAATTGAAATATTTGACAGGGATAAATATGAGCCTACTCTCTTTGAGATTTTGCTTGAGCAATTAGGTACCAGCGATTTGTCTGAGGAAGAATATGTTGTGGGCGAATTGATAATACATAGTTTGGATCATGACGGATATATGAGAGATGACCTTGGCTATATAGCTGAGCTGGTACATACTGACGTAGCTACTGTCGAAAAAGTGCTGTCTCTTATCAAGACTTTCGAGCCTGTAGGAATAGGTGCAGGTAACTTACAGGAATGTCTAATCTTACAAGTTCCTGAGGATGAAGTGCTCATGAGAAGAATAATTCAAAATCACATCAACGACCTTTACAAAAACAATCTTGATAAGATAGCTAAAAAAGAAAATATCAGCATAGAAGAAGTAAAGGAAGTTTTTGAAAAGATAAAAAAACTCAATCCGAGACCTTCAATAGGATATAAGAGCAATAATTACGAGTCCATGTACGTCTATCCGGATATATTTGTAGAAATTGTGTCAGGGGAGCTTAAGCTATCTTTCAAAGATAGCATATCAAATATCCATGCCAATAAGTATTATCTAAGTCTGCTTGATGGCGATATAGATGATGAGACGAGAGCTTATCTGAAAAAGAAGCTTACGAGAACTATGCTGATAATAGAAAGTATAAATAAAAGAAAAGAAACAATAGAAAAAATTGCAAAGTTTATAATAAATAGCCAAAAAAATCACATATTATACAATGAACCTTTGCAAGACTTAAATATTAAGGATATTGCTACAGCTTTGAATTTGTCAGAGTCTACAGTATCAAGAGTTATAAAGCATAAGCATGTGCAGACCCCAAGACATATGTACAAGCTTAGAAATTTGCTTTCACTGCACTGTCAACATACTGCAAATGCAGTATCTAAAAACTACATCATGGACATGATACAAAAGATGATAGAAACAGAAGATAAGAAAGCACCACTGTCTGATGAGAGGATAACAGATATGCTCAATGACGAGGGTATAAGCATAAAGAGAAGAACAGTATCAAAATACAGAGGAAAACTTTCAATTCCTACTGCAAAACTTAGAAAAGAATATTAAAAAAATAGATTTTTAGTATTGAAATTAAGTTGAAAAAAACATATAATATTTCAGATATAATACTTTTATAGTAGCTTATGATATTTCGTTAAAATATCAGTGTTAGTATCTACTGGAGATATGGAAATTTACAATGCTGTAATATTGTAAATACAGCTTTATTTTTATCCGATATATTAGGGAAAAATTCTCTGGAAATATAAAAAATAAATTTAGTTTAATTAAAAAATTAAATCTTAATATTATAAATCAAAGTATAGATTGATTCTATTCTTAAGTTTTAATAAAATAGCTATTGAATCAGCATAGGAAATCATGATATATAATCTTAAAGATAGGGGGTGAGATATTGGAAAAGCATTGTGATTGTGATTTGCATTTGTACAAGCGTACTTTCGATGCTACTGAGCAATTTATAACTGTACTTGATAATATGATGTGCATAAAAACTGCAAACAAGGCCTTCCTTGATCTCATTCACGAAGAAGAGATTGAAAAAATCTACAATACTCCATACTGGGAGATACCACTGTGGTCTCACAGCTATGATGTACAAAACAGAATAATGTTCGCTATTGAAGAGATATATCTTGGATCTGAGGTAAAGTTTGAAACTACATACTCAACACCGGATGATGAAGTGAGATACGTAGAATTTACCATAAAACCCATCTTTGATGAAAATGGAGAAATAGATTTGCTAGCTGCCATGGGCTATGATGTTACCAATGTAAAATCGGCAGAGAGCGAACTGGAAAGAAAAGAAAGAGAATTAGAAATTTTCTTCAATGCAGGCTTAGACGGATATCTTATTAGAAGACTGGAAAAACCGCTAAAGTTAGACTATTCAAATTTGGAAGCTATGTTTGAGCTTACCTATCCCTATGAGAATGTAAGCAAATATAATGAGTCTTTTGTCTATTTGACTCAAGTATCACCAGAAAATTACAACGGATATGACCTTTTCGACAATCCTAATATCCATACAAGTAGGGAAGCTCTCAAAGAATATTTTCCGGATTTTGTGACTAAGGGCAATAAGAAATTTGAAAAAAATTTCGTGCTTAATGACGGAACAAAGAGATATCTGGAATTTACTTCCGTTGCAATAATAAATAACGGCTATTATGCAGGTGCATTTTATATAGTTAAGGATATTACTTCGAACAAAGAATATGAAGAAAAACTCTTTAATCTTGCCAATTTTGACATGCTTACATCCATTTCTAACAGAAGATATTTCATATCTCAGGTGGAACAGATTATGGCAAGTGATGATTTTTCTGAAGCTACGATATGTACATTTGACATTGATAACTTTAAGAGTGTAAATGACAATTACGGACACGATATAGGCGATATGGCACTTGCAGATATTGCAAAGCTTATGAATGATAAACTTGAGGGCATAGGTATAGTGGCAAGGATGGGTGGAGAGGAATTTTCAGCATTTTTAAATTGCAGACTAAATGACGCCGGAGACATGATAGACGATTTACTTAATGCAGTAAGAAATATAAAGATAGAGCTTAATGACCACTGTATATCGTTGAAATTTACAATAAGTGGCGGTATGGCAAGGGTGAAAAAAGGCGATAAGTTAGATAAGTTTTTGAAAAAGGCGGATACGGCACTTTATGATGCCAAACATCAGGGAAGAGACAGATATTGCATAGCCAAGGAGGATATGGATGAGATATGAAGGAATGGTCTACAGACCGCCAAGTGAGGCTTATAGCCTTATAGTACAGGTGACTACGGGATGTTCGCAAAACACCTGTACTTTTTGTGCAATGTACAAGGAAGCAAGATTTAAGATAAGAAGTCTCAAAGACATAAAGGAAGACTTTTTATATGCAAAGGCTCATTACAGGGGAATAGACAGGATATTTTTGGCTGATGGAGATGCTCTTATCATGCCTTTTGAAGATTTGCTGGAGATTTTGAAATTTATTGAGGAGCTATTTCCAAATCTTGATAGAGTTTCGCTATACGCCTCACCACGCTCGATATTGAGCAAGACAAAGGAGCAACTTGAGACATTGAGAGCTCACAATCTTAAACTTGCTTATTTGGGAATAGAAAGCGGTAGCGACAAGGTACTCAAGGACATCAAAAAACGTGCTACTGCTGATGAAATAATAAGAGCCGGAAAGTTGATAAGACAAGCCGGTATAAAACTGTCAGCCACTTTGATAATGGGACTTGGAGGGGTAAAAGACAGCAAAGAGCATGTAAAGGGCTCGATAGAAGTATTAAACGCAATCAACCCTGACTATCTTGGACTGATGACCTTACTTGTAAAATCCGGAACTGAAATATATGATGATGTACAAGAGGGCAAGTTCATACAGCTTACGCCTGAGGAGATACTTCTTGAGACATTGGAGCTTATAAAGGGAGTAGAACTAAAAGACACAGTGGTAAGAAGCAATCATGTGTCGAATTATGCACATGTCAGTGGAGTCCTAAACAAGGATAAGGCAAGTATAATCAGACAACTTGAAGCAGCTCTTGAAAATACGGATTTTACCATGAGCAAGTTGATGAGAGAAAGATATGCAAGACAGACAGGTCTATAATTTATAACTCCTGAATGGGAGTTATTTTATTAGCTATCGACGAGGAGACAATATGAAACTTATCTTAGCCTCATCCTCACCGAGGAGAAAGGATATATTAGATTTATTTAAAATAAGCTACAAAATAGATACAACTGATGTGGAAGACAATCTCACTCTAAAGTCCAAGCCACATATCAATGCTATGACAAGTGCCTTTATGAAAGCAAATGCAGTATTTGAAAAAAATATAGAAGAAAAAGATGATATAATCGTGCTTGGAGCCGATACAATAGTTTCTACAGGTGATTATGAATTTGGCAAACCCAAGGATGACGAGGATCAGATAAAGACACTTAAATTTTTGTCAGGTAAAATTCACGATGTAATTACGGGATTTGCAATAATAGGAAAAGATTTTAAATTCACTGATTATGTAAAGACTACAGTGAAATTTAAAGAACTTAGCGATGATATGATAATAAACTATGTCAAGACAAGAGAAGGAGTAGACAAAGCCGGTTCATACACCCTAAACGGCATAAGCTCTGTATTTGTGGAAAAGGTTGACGGAGATTATTTCAATGTGATAGGACTGCCAATTTCACGCATATATGACGTGATGAAGGAGAAATTTGATCTTGACTTATTGAAAAGAAATTAAGCAGGTGAGTCATGGAAAACAAGACTATAAAGGAGATGGACAAGTCATTAAGACCTAGGGAAAAACTCTTATCGGGTGGTGTAAGCACATTGAGCGATGAAGAGTTACTTGCAATATTTATAGATAACGGCACTAAAGACTATAATGCCATAGAAATAGCCAAACAACTTATAAATCTTGCCGGAGATCTCTCCAATCTTGCCAAATTTGACGTCAATATGATGACCATGGTAAAGGGTATAGGGGTGGCAAAGGGATGTAAGATAGTATCTGCAATAGAGTTTGCCAATAGAGTTGTCAAAAACTCAGCTAAGAAAAAAGACGAGTCGATAACTTCTCCAAATCAGCTAATAGATATGTTTAGTGTTGAGTTTGAGACCTTAAGTGTAGAAGTATTTAAGGTAATATGTTTGGATACCAAAAAACATATAATTTTTGATAAGAACTTAAGCGTAGGAGTTGCAAATGCTACAGCAATTACAGCTAGGGAAGTCTTTAAAGAGGCGGTATTAAGACATGCAGTTTCAGTAATAGTAATGCACAATCATCCAAGCAAAAATCCCTTACCAAGCGATCAGGATATTGCTCTTACCAGAAAATTAGTGGATGCAGGCAGATGTTTGGATATAGATTTGACGGATCATATAATCTACGGTTCAGTTGAAAACTACTATAGTTTTAGAGAAAATAACAGGATTTGAAAAAAATTCGCAAAATATAAAATAGCTCTTTAATTTTACAAGATTATATTATATAATTTTTTTGTAAAAAGATTTTGAATAATTTTGCTTTTAGGAGATAACTATGGAAAATCAAGATATATTTTCAAAAATCGATCATACAGTATTAAAAGCTTTTACAACATGGGAAGATATAGAAAAATTATGTGATGAGGCTATAAAATACAAGACAGCAAGCGTATGCGTACCGCCTTGTTACGTCAAGAGAATCAAAGAAAAGTATAAGGATGCACTCAAAATCTGCACAGTCATAGGTTTCCCTTTAGGCTACAATCCTACTGAAGTTAAGGAACTTGAGACTGTATGTGCTCTAAGAGACGGAGCAGACGAGATAGATATGGTGATAAATATCTCTGAGATAAAAAACGGCAACTTCGACTATGTGGAAGATGAGATTTCAAGGCTTAGAAAATTAACAAACGGTAAAATATTAAAGGTAATAGTGGAAACATGCTATCTTACTGAAGAAGAAAAGATAAGACTTTGTGAGATTGTAAGCAAGGTTAAAGCAGACTTTATAAAGACAAGTACAGGATTTGGAAGTGGCGGAGCGACAATCGAAGATGTCAAATTATTTAAAGAACATATATCAAAGGATGTCAAGATAAAGGCATCAGGCGGAATAAAAACCAAAGAAGACATGGTTTCATATCTAAGTGAAGGTTGTCAAAGACTTGGAACAAGCTCTGCATCGGTGTTGGTGAATTAGAGGTAATAAATGAGAAAAAAGTTGTTTATATTCTCGCTCTTATCTATAATCCTGATTATAGTAGGGGTGTGCAGCTACAACAATACTAAAAAACAAAGTAAGTTAAAAGTAAATACTGATGCCAACGGTGGTGCCGAGATAGCCATGCTCATAGACTTAGGAAATATAGACGACAAGTCATTCAAGCAGGGAATATTTGATACTGTAAGTGAGTTTGCACAAAAAAATGGCAAGACGTATAACTATTATATTCCAGAAGAAAAAAGTGATTATTCCGTAACAAAATCAATAGAAAAGGCTATAGATTCAGGTGCAAAGATTATAGTGGCACCCGGATATTGGTTTAAAAGACCTATAGACCTGGTACAACATAGGCATAAGGATGTTAAGTTTATAATAATAGACACAACGCCATACTGCGAAGATATAAAAATGTATACGATAGCTGAAAATACAGTTGCTATCTTGTTTTCAGATCAAGAAGCAGGATACTTGGCGGGTTATGCTGTGGTTATGGAAGGGTTTAAAAATATAGCTTTTATGGGTGGTATTAAATTACCCTCTGTTGAGAATTTCGGCTATGGATATATACAAGGTATCAATGATGCAGCGAAAAAGAAGGGGCTTGGGAAAAAGTCCATAAAATTAAAGTATACGTATCTGGGTAGTTTTGAAGAAAGTGCAGAGCATGAGTATGTGGCGTCATCGTGGTTTGCAGGAGATATTCAGGTAATATTTGCCTGTGCCGGTCAGGCTGGCTTATCAGTAATGAAATCAGCTGAAAAATACAAGGATAAGTATGTGGTGGGGGTAGATATTGACCAATCATCACAAAGTGAAAAAGTCATAACATCTGCAATAAAAGACTCAAAAAGAGCAGTATATGAAGAACTTGAAAAAATTTATGGCGGTAATTTTAAGGGTAGAAAATACGCAAAATATGGGGTGAAAGACGGATATATTTACTTGGAAATGAAAAATGCTAGATTTAAAAATTTTTCAAAAGAACAATATGATGAGCTGGTAAGAGAAATAAAAGATGGAAATATTCAAATCAAGAAGATTAGTCAAGAAGATAAGGATTCAAAAAAGCTTATGGATTTTGATTATGTAATTTTAGATTTTCAGGATTAGAAATTAGATTTTTTAGTTGTTATAATTGGAATAAGGGATGTTTTTATTAAAGAGGAGTGTTTAAAATTTGAAAAAAATTATGGAAAATCTGGCAAATTTTTTGCCCGGCAGAAAAAATCCTCTGAGGAAGGATGCTCAGTATGCGGTCATTGAGTTATTGCCTATAGCGATGATAATAATGTCTTTTTTTTATAATTCTCCTTGGGAAATATTGGTGGGGCTGTCGAGGATAGTTCGAGCTAATGACGTATTTGCAACTGACTATACACTTATAGCAAGTGTTGGCTCTGCACTTTTTAATTCAGGTTTGCTAGTTTTGATTAATATATATATATTAAGAAAAATGGATTTGAAATTAAACGGTATGATAGTTTCAGCCTTATTTTTGCTATGTGGATTTTCCTTTGTTGGAAAAAACATATATAATATATGGCCTTTTTACATAGGTGGATATATATATTCCAGAGTTCACAAGATAGATTTTAAAAATACAATTGTAAACTCAATGTATACCACCTCTTTAGCACCTGTGATTTCCGTTATTGCCTATACTTTTTCGGCAAATGCGATTGCTGCGGTAATACTTTCATATCTTTGTGGAGTTTTTGTAGGCTATATTATGCCTGAGCTTGCATCGAGAATGCTTACTGCACACGCAGGATACAACCTTTACAATACAGGATTTGCTGCAGGTTTTGTTGCTATTACTGTTAATTCGCTGTTTAATATGTTCGGTTCACCGGTTGATCCAAAAAACCTAATAAGTCCGGATTTTAATTTACCATTGCTCATATTATTTACAATATATTTCCTGGTACTTATAGTACTTGGTCATCGTCATAACAACGATAGTTTTGAGGGTTATGGTAAGCTGATGTCTTATTCTGGTAGGTTGATTACAGACTACACAAGACTGTGTGGATTTTCTGTTACTATGGTAAATATGGGAGTGACAGGACTTATAGCCTTGGCATATATCATCTTAATGGATGGTTGCTTTAATGGGCCTACTATAGCTGCACTTTTGACCTTGGTAGGATTTTCATCTTGTGGCAATCATCCTAGAAATACTGCATCAATATTGGTTGGAGTTGCTGTAGCTTCAAAACTTGTAAATATAAATATGACTACGACAGCAATAGTAATTTCAGGACTTTTCGGCACTACGCTTGCTCCGATAGTAGGAGATTTTGGCTTTGTTTTCGGACTATTTTTAGGACCACTTCACCTTGCATTGGTTTCAAATATTGGCTCACTTCACTCAGGGCTCAATTTATACAACAACGGTCTTTCTGGGGGTATAATAGCTATGCTTATAGTGCCAATATTAGATGCGTTTAGATTTAAGGAGAGAAAGTAATAATGTATGAAAATAAGAAGATTTCAAAAATTGTTGATGAAGCGGTGACTTATCTACTTGGAAGAGATGCGACGTATGTTGGAGTTTCCATAGAAAAGGGCAATGACAAGGTAATAGTAACTCTTGTTGCCGAAAATGTAAACATAAATAATCAAGCCTTAGATGATCTTAAAGATTATTTGAACAGTACTCACAGAGAGGCGGAGACAGAAGAGTATTACTGGCATCTTGCAGGAGAAGGTAGAACCTCTGAAGAGATGGCTCTGGTAGCTATAATGGTAGATGAAGCCCAGATATACTATGAGGATAAAAAACTCAAGATGGTATTTTTAAGAAAGATGTAATCAAAATAGAGGTGACTATGATACAAAGTATTCAAAGAGCGGTACAGATAATGGACTTTATGAAGGAGCCTGACAAGAGTTATTCCATAAAGGACATATCCGTCGCCACCGCTCTTTCATCAAGTACGGTACATAGGATATTGGCAACATTGGTAGACTGTGGCTATGTGATGCATGACGAAGTAACTCACAACTACAAGTTGGGCTATGCCCTCATATCATTGGGGATGGCAGCCATTCATAATACTAAATTACAAGAATTGGCAAAACCCTTGCTTAAAGAACTATCCAATTTGACACAGGAAGATGCCTTCTTGATGATAAAATCCGGAAATAATGGAATAGCCATTCAAAAAGAACAGGGACCAAATAACCTCAAGGTTGTTGAAAATTTTGGCTATGAAATATCTCTGCACTGGGGAGCTATCAGAAAAGTCCTGCTTGCATTTCAAAGTGCAGAATTCATAAGTGAATATATGAGGACAAATTTCAAACCTACCCCTACAAGGTTGGTCTTAAATCAGGAAAAATTTGTCAAAGAACTTGAAGAGATAAGACAAAATAAGATTGCAATATCCACAGGTGACTATATACCAAACGGTGTGGGGATAGGTGCTCCCATATTTGACCACGATGACAGGATAGTAGCGTCAATAGGTATAATAGGTACATCTACAAGAATAAACAAAAACAATATAGACGATATGGCAAAAATCGTATTTGAAATAGGCAAGAGACTATCAAGGATGATGGGATATACAAGGGAGTATTGATTTTTTCGATGATTTATGATAGCATAGGATAGAAAAAATAAGGCTAATTTTTAATTAAAGCATAAAAAAATTAAACATAAAATATTTTAACAGAGGTAGATTATATGAGCGATACCATAATGAACAATAACTTTATCCACATGATAATTGACAAGGATAATGAAGAAAATACCTACGGCAAAAAAGTATATACGAGATTTCCGCCTGAGCCCAACGGTTATTTGCATATAGGTCATGCAAAGTCAATATGCTTAAACTTTATGACAGCACAAAAGTATGGTGGAAAATGCAACCTTAGATTTGATGATACCAATCCTACAAAAGAAGAAGTGGAATATGTGGAGTCAATCAAGGAAGATGTGAAGTGGCTCGGATTTGAATGGGATGAGCTTCGTTTTGCGTCAGACTACTTTGACAAGATGTATGAGCTTGCGGTATTGCTTATAAAAAAAGGCAAGGCCTTTGTATGCGAGCTGTCTGTAGAGGAGATGAGAGAGTATAAGGGAGATTTCAATACTCCGGGCAAAAACTCTCCATACAGGGACAGACCTATAGAAGAGAGCTTAGAACTGTTTGAAAGAATGAAAAATGGAGAGTTTGCAGACGGAACTCTGACACTTAGAGCAAAGATTGATATGAGCTCACCTAATATGAATATGAGAGATCCTGTAATCTACAGAATAGCACACGCATCTCATCATAATACAGGTGACAAGTGGTGCATCTATCCTATGTACGACTATGCACATCCGCTTGAAGATGCTATAGAGGGCATTACACATTCAATCTGTACTCTTGAATTTGAAGAACATAGACCGTTTTACGACTGGGTGGTAAGAGAAACTGAGTTTGAAACTCCACCTAAACAAATTGAGTTTGCAAGGCTTGAGCTTACAAATATGATAATGAGTAAGAGATATCTCAAAAAACTTGTAGATGAGAAAAAAGTTGACGGATGGGACGATCCGAGAATGTCTACAATATGCGGTATAAGAAGAAGAGGCTACACTCCTGAGGCAATGAGAAACTTTGCAAGGGATATAGGTGTATCAAAATCCAACTCTACAGTAGATATATCAATGCTTGAAAATGCTATAAGAGAAGATCTTAAACTAAAGGCACAAAGAAAGATGGCTGTACTTCACCCGCTTAAGCTAGTAATTACAAACTATCCTGAAGATAAGGTGGAATACCTTGATGCTGAAAACAATTCTGAAAATGAAGCTTTAGGTTCAAGAAAGGTAGCATTTACAAGGGAATTATATATTGAAGCGGATGACTTTATGGAAGAGCCTCCGAAAAAATACTATAGATTCTTTGTAGGAAATGAAGTAAGACTAAGAAACGCATACTTTGTAAAATGTACAGACGTCATAAAGGATGAAAACGGAAATATAGTTGAGATACATGGAACTTATGACGAGGAAACTAAGTCAGGCAGCGGATTCACAGGAAGAAAGGTAAAGGGCACTATACACTGGGTAAGTGCTAAGGAAAATGTGAAGGCTGATGTAAGAATCTACGACTATCTGTTCAAACTCAATGAAGAGACAAATGAGTATGAATACAATGAAAATTCTATGACTGTGCTTAAGGATTGTATCTTGGAAAAAAGCTTTGAAGAAGCAAAAAAGGGAGATAAGTTCCAATTCAACAGACATGGATATTTCTGCGTAGATACTAAGGATACTACTGACGAAAAGTTGGTATTTAACCAAATAGTAAGCTTAAAGGATAATTTCAATAAAAAATAGAAGTATTAGGGCTGGTGATTTAGTTGTCAGCCCTTTTATATTTGTGATATATTGATAAAAGAATAGAATTATCCTATTTTATCCATTATTTTATTTGATTGTGGTATTATACTAATACTAATACTAATCTCCATTTAAAAAGTCATTCAAAGTATTTTTTATGGTGATTACTTTTAAATTGTATGATATTCATAAGCTAAATATTTACATGGTAATTTAAAAGGTTTTTGGTAAAAACTCATTAAAAGGCAATATGATTACACTTGGCAAAGTTATTGTGTATAATGTCGCTGAAAAATAGATACTTGCTATTATAAATGCTGATTAGTATTATAGGATTTTAGCATAAAAAATTAAAATTTTGTATTTTAGTATTATACATAGTTTAAAGTATAGTGGGGAAAATCATAAGATAAAAAAACCTGCATAGAAATTTTCATTCCATACAGGTCTTATTTTAAACTCAATATTAAATTAAGCTACTGTTATATCCAAAGAATTTTCCCAAAGTCCGTGGATGTTGCAATAAGAAACAGCTACCAATTTACCGCTCTTAGGCAATTTTACATTTGCAAATAGTGTTGGTTCAGTGAAGCATTCCAATTCTCCATTTGCAGCAAATTCGCTGTTTGCAAGTTCAACCAATACTTGAGAACCTTCAGCAACGAAGAATAATTTTATCCATGCTATATGGTGTTCCAAAGTGTTAGGATGTGCTATTTCTTCCCCAACACATACCTTTATTTGAGCTACTTCTCCAGCCTTAACGCTTGCAGGTGCTATTATAGCAGGTACGTGTTTTTCGCCCTTCCAATCTCCAGATTTTACATAGTTTGCTAATATTGACATATTGTCCTCCTATTAAATTAATTTTAAAAATTTTATTGTTATTTAAAGTAAATCTTACACGATAAAAGTTATCAATATGAGTAAATTCATATTGTATAGACAAATTAGTTATACCCATAAAAAAATTATTAAACAAATTTATACTAAATAAGTATAAAAAAATTTGCATTTTAGGATGACATATTCATTGCAAAGCTTGAAATTATATGATATCATAATAAATAAGCTAAAAATAATATTTTTAAAAGTTGATATTTAATGATTTGATTTATAAATTTGAATAAAATTTTATAAATTATCATATTTTAAACTCTACATATAGTAAATTAGAGTTTAAAATATTAGTTCTTAATTGTGTATAAAGACCGTTGTTTAAATTTAATGTTTTAAATAGGTATAATAAAGGTTGAAGTTATAGTAAATACCAAAACCTAATAGAATAATGGAATTATTTTATAAAAGTTTATGGACTAAAAGTTCATTAACAATAGATATATTAAAGAGTATAAGTAGTATAAAATCCGTAGTTTAAATAGAGTTTAGTATAAATACAGAGATATTAACATTAGAAAAGCTGATTGGTATAAATTTTTATAGAAATGGAAAGAAGGATGTACAAACTTAGTGAAAAAGAAGAAAGATTATTTGAATACATAAAAAAACTTGCCGATGAAAAAGTTCTGATTGCATTTTCGGGTGGTGTGGACAGCTCCTTGGTGCTGAAAATTGCAAGAGAGGTGACTGAAAAGTCCAATGTTATAGCAGTTACTTTCAATACAATACTCCATCCCAAAAATGATATAGAGATAGTGAAAAATCTTGCCCAAGACTTTGATGTTACTTTGCAGATAGTGGAAATAAATGAGATTACAAATGAAAAGATACTCTACAATGATGTAAAGAGATGCTATTACTGTAAAAAAGACATCTTTGAAAAGATTGTGATGCTTAAGGATTCTCTTAATTTTGGACATATAATGGACGGCTCCAACTTTGACGATGTATTTGTTTACAGACCGGGTAAGGTAGCGTTAAAGGAGCTTAACGTCATAAGCCCATTACAGGATATGAAATTTACTAAAAATGAAGTTAGAGAGCTTGCAAAAAAACTCAATATCTCGGTGGCAAGCAGACCTTCAAAACCCTGTATGATGACGAGGATGCCCTACAATAAAAGGGTGGATATGTCCAAATTTTCATCGCTTGAGCTGGCTGAGGAATATCTTGCAAGTCTTGGTTTTGCCAATAACAGAGTAAGGCTTTATGATGATGTAACTCGTATAGAGGTAGAAGTAGATAAATTTCCTCTGTTTTTTGAGAAAAGGCAAGAGATAATAGAAAAATTCAAGGAATTGGGCTTTGTCTATATCAACTTGGATATGGAGGGCTTTCGCTCAGGAAGTATGGATATAGTCATTGAGCAAGGAGAGCTATAACTTAATTTGATAATGATTGATGAAATTTAGATATTAATAAAATTTGAGTTGTTAAATAAAAATATATTTTTTAGAAACTTAAATGATTAGCTTTAATACAAATATAGATATTAAAATCTTATATCAATAATGATAAAAATACTATAAGATTATAATTTTTTATTTAGTAAATTATTATAAAGTTATTTTAGTGTTTTTAAGCTTTGATAAGAGATTGCTTACAACTAAAACTACAGAGGGTGGGATATGAACGACAGACAGTTTTTGCAAGATATTAAAGACGGCAAGATCTCTATAGATGAGGGACTTATACATCTGAAAAACTCTAATTACACTGATTTGGGTTTTGCAAAAATAGACTTTGACAGAAAAAAAAGGAGAAAATTGCCTGAGGTAATCTTTGCTCAAAGCAAGGAGAATGAACACTTGCTTAAGATTTTTCAATTATTCTGTGATAAAAAAGAAAATATACTTGCCACAAGGATGAGAAAAGAGCAGTATGATTTTTTGAAGGACAAGGTGGAAAATCTTATATATGATGAGATATCCATGACAGCAAGGGTAGAGTTTGAAAAGATAGAAAAATTCGGAAGCATAGCAATATGTTGTGGTGGCACTAGCGACATAAGAGTATGCGAAGAGGCGAGGATAACGGCGGAGTTTTTCGGAGTAAATGTGATGACCTTCTATGACATAGGCGTGTCTGCAATAAGAAGACTGCTGGATAATATAGATAAGATAAGAGAGGCAAATGTCATAATAGCCGTAGCCGGCATGGAGGGAGCTCTTGCAACAGTAATAGCCGGACTTTGCGACAAGCCTATAATAGCAGTACCTACATCGGTAGGGTATGGGGCGGCATTTTCAGGACTTTCCCCCCTACTTACTATGATAAACTCCTGTGCAGAGGGGATAAACGTCGTAAATATAGACAACGGATATGGGGCGGCATATAATGCCGTACAGATAAATGCATTGATAGAAAAAATATAGAAAAAAAGAAAAAAGAGGTATTTTATGAAATTATATTTTGAAATGTACTCAGGAATATCAGGAGATATGATAATAGGAGCCTTGCTTGATCTTGGAGCAAGCAGACAAAAGCTGATAGATGCAATAGAGTCCTTGGGACTTGAAGGATATAGGCTGAGATTTGACAGAGCTATTAAAAATACAATTTCCGCATACAAGTTTTCTGTTGAAGTGGATAAAGAAATGGAGCAACATCTCACATTTGATAAGAAGAAATTAAAGAAAAAACTTGCCAAGGCTCAGGTGCCGAAGTTCTTTTTACAGATTAATAATCACGAGCATTCACACGAGCATAGTTGCTCTTGTCATCACGACCATGGAGAGGGATGTTCATGTGACCACGACCACGAACATGATCATGTTCATGGAGAAGATTGTAATTGTAGTCACGACCATGAGCATAGTGAAACTTGCTCTTGCAATCATAATCACGACCATGACCATGAATGTAATCATGAGCATAGTCATGACGACAATCACAGTCACTATCATGAAAACAGCAATAATCTTGAGTTAAATTATGACTCTATGTATAATATTGGGGATGAAGACTTGCACTATCATTTGCAAGATGAGATAAAGCACGATTTACATCATCATGATCATAATCACGAGCATGAACATCACCATCATCACAATGACTTAGCTCATATATTTGCCATAATTGATAGGGGAGATTTCAGTTATATTGCAAAGGAAAATGCAAAGAGAATCTTTGACATCATAGCACAAAGTGAGGCAAAAGCTCACGGTATAGCAAAAGATGAGGTACATTTTCATGAAGTTGGCTCTATAGACTCTATTATAGATATTGTAGGAGCTTGCGTTCTTATAGATGATTTGGGAGTGGAAGAGATATATTTTTCAGATTTGTTTGAGGGTATCGGAGTGCAAAAGACTATGCACGGCAATATGCCTGTACCGGTGCCTGCGGTGCTCAATATCATCAATGATTACGGACTTAAATTAAATATTATTTCTGAACAAGGAGAGCATATAACTCCTACAGGAGTTGCAATAGTGGCAAATTTCATAGGCAAGAAAAGACCTGAAAGCTTTGAAGTTAAAAAAATTGGTATAGGAGCAGGTAGCAAAGACTTTAAAAAGACTACCAATATCTTGAGAATAATGGAGATAGAAACAGGAGATTCAAACTCTCTTGAAATGATAGAGACCAATATTGATGATGCCACAGGAGAAATGCTTGGATATGTAATGGAAAAGCTTGAGCCACTTTCGTTAGATACCTTCTTCACGCCTATATTTATGAAGAAAAACAGACCTGCCTACAAACTTTCAGTGCTCTGCACCAAAGAAAATGTGGCTGAAGTTGAGAGACTTATATTTAAACATACTACTACTATAGGAGTGAGAAAATATAAGGTAGACAGGACTGTCCTTGAAAGAAGTATACAGACACTGGGCATAGGAGACATAGATGTACAGGTCAAGATAGTGGAAAATGAAGACGAGGTCTATGTATATCCTGAGTATGAGAGTGCTAAAAAACTTGCCGATACCATGGGAATACCTATAAAAGACAGTTACAATGTAATAATCAACAGCTTTATAAATTAGATTCCTACATCTCTTCAACTTTGGAGAGATGTTTTTTTGTAATTGAAATTGTGTAAATCTTTATAATAAAAGCTAATAGAAAAATGGAAAAAAATTACTTTTAAATAATGGTAATTAATTAAACTTTATTTGAACTACAAAAAATTAAAATTTCATTATCTATATTGTAAGTACAGCATATAATCTGTGAATACTAAATATTCAGCAAGCTATATCCATTAATCTAATAAATATTAGCATAAAGTTTAATTGTAGGATAATTAAAGAACAATTTTTTATTAATCAAATGAATAGCAGCACTGAAATTCAATATATTAAAACACACAAAATTATAAGAATTAATTAGAATTAGACTAAAAAAATATAATGATATTATAAAATCTAAGAGAGATTAATACAAAATATGAAAGATAAGATTATGAAGAAGATAATTATTCAAAAAGGAATGTTTTTGGACAAGATAGCCTATGTTCAAGACGATGTTTTGCAAAAACTGAAAATCATAAATAAGAGCCAAAAATACTTTGAAAATGACATATTTATAGCCAAAAAAAAGAGACAAAATATCTCTATGAAGTCATCAGCCCTGTCGTTAGATTCTGAAATTACAGGCTTTATGCAAGGGCAAGACGGCTATGATGCGGATATGTCGCTTTGTCAGATAAAAAAAATATTTGCCAATGAAAAAAATCCAAAACTAAGTCGAGAAATCACACTTAGTGGAAGATATGTAGTATTTATCGGAGGGAGTAGGGGGCTGTCAATATCAAATAAGGCTGGCGATAAAACCATGCTTGATGATTTAAAGTCTAAGATTGAAGATAAGACCATTGAAAAAGCAAAAGTCATAATAAGAAGTCAGGCAAGCTTAGAAGATATAGATGCAATACTTTTAGAAATAGAAGAGTTTGAAAAAACATATGACGAAATCTTGCAAAAGTCAAAACTGATATCCAAGCCTCAACTACTTTACAGACAATATGAAAGCGAAGAGATGTTTTTGTCAAAGATTAATACTCAGGTGGATTTGCTTATTACTAATGACAAACAAAGTGTAAAATTTTTGGAAAAGTCACGTTTTGCACCAAGAGAAATAATATATGAAAAAGAGGCGGATTTATTTATAAAATACGGCATAGACACTGAGATAAGACAGTTGTTAGATGAAAAAGTCACATTGAAAAATGGAATAAATCTATTCATCCAAAGTACCGAGGCTATGTCTATTATAGATGTCAATTCTGCCGGATATTTCAAATACAAGGACTTTTCACAAAACGCATATCATGTCAACCACTTAGTTTGCGAAGAAATTGTAAGGCAAATTTGCCTAAGGGATATATCAGGAGTAATACTGATTGACTTTATAGATATGAGGGATGAAAAGCTGTCCAAAAAATTGCAGGAGCATATCAGCAAGTGCCTGGAAAAAGACGACAGGAAATCTACAGTGAGTAAATTGAGCAATTCTGACATTATGCAGATAATCAGAAAAAAAGAGGATATTACAATCGAAGAAAATCTGATTGATACTAAGATAACGCTAAAAAATATCGAATATATCTTTGAAGAAGTGGATAGCAAGATATCAAATGTCATAAGTGAAGATACTAAGAAAATCACAATAGACATGCCTATATTTGAGAGTGTAAAGGCAAATAACTATCTATCTATCTTGGAAAATAAGTATAATGTTAAGATAAGTGCAAAATACTTAAAAAAAGATGATTTTAATGTAAAAGTCAAGATGGAAATATAATATTATTTATGCAACATTATAAATGTTCTAAAAATATAT
>GL405246.1:1901985-1944504 GCA_000146855.1 [Eubacterium] yurii subsp. margaretiae ATCC 43715 | reverse complement strand
AAAATATATTATTCATTTTTCTATTAATTTTATTATGAAGTTTGAGAGGAGATACCATGCTTAAATCAAAGGAATTGGCAAAGGAATACATTGATTTAGGATATAAGAAGGCAAATTATCCGCTGTACAAGATGATATGGCTTGCAATACTTGCAGGTATATTTATAGCACTTGCTTCAGTAGCGTCAAATACAGTCAGTGCCACAGTGCAAAACGGCTCAATAGCAAAATTGCTCTCAGGTTTGGTCTTTCCCGGTGGACTTGCCATGGTGCTTTGTTGTGGTACTGAGCTTTTTACAGGAGACTGTCTGCTTACAATAGCATTGCTCAAGAAAAAAATCACCTTATCCAAGATGCTTAGATGTTGGTTTTTTGTATATATTGGCAATCTTATAGGCTCTGTATTTATAGCTTTTTTAATATATTCATCAGGACATCTGTCACTTTTTGACAATGCTGTAGCTATAAATACTATAAAAGTCGCAGTCAAAAAGGTATCAATTACATTTACTCAGGGTATTTCACTTGGAATACTTTGCAATATCTTGGTATGTACAGCGGTGGTAATGGCTGCATCTTGCAAATCAATGACAGATAAGATAGTGGGGCTGTTCTTTCCTATCCTACTCTTCATATTATCAGGATTTGAGCACTGTGTTGCTAATATGTATTACATTCCGGCAGGTCTTTTCGCTCTTACAAACAAAGATTATGTAAATCTTGCTATGGAACACAATATCAATGTGGAAAAGCTTAATTTCGTATCGTTTTTTACTGACAATCTCCTACCTGTAACTATCGGTAATATAATCGGTGGAGCAATATGTATAGGTGTTATGTATTGGTTTTTATATTTAAGAGAAGAAAAATAGGAATATATAATTGTATACTACTATCTGTTTAATTAATGCGTGATATATACTGAACAATTTATTGAAATAACTTATAAATCCTGCTATCATCATAATATATTTTTCATTATCTTATTGGTATAAATAAGAAATTCTAATATAGTAAAACAATGAAAAAACTATAGAAAAATATTGACAAAAATGCAATTTGGTATTAATATGAAGATAATTTATAGACAATACCAAATTGCGTGATTTGCTATATATAATGCGTTTTATATATAGCTGTCTTTTATTTTTAATTCTTTTGCAAACGTTACATAATTTTGGAAATACATCATTTTCCCTGATAAATTTATAAATTTGGTAGTGATATTTACAAATATAAATTAGACTATGGAGGTGCAAGATGAACATAAGAGGCATATGTTTTTCATTTTATTGACCCTTTACTTTTCTACAGAGTGATTCACCCTTATACTTAGTTCATTTAATACTATTATCTATTTAATCTATGGATAATTTTCATCAATAAGGTAGAAGTAGACGACAAGATAAGAGAAGTAAAGATAGAGCTAAACGGAGTATCAGGGAAGACAGCAGAAAGTCTAATCATAAGTGAAGGAAACAACGGACTTGTAAACGAAGAAGTACCGGGATATATCTCCACATCACACGACTTTGAAGCAGATGGAGATATAAAGACAGCCAAGGTAACATATACCTTAGATCCAAAACTATTTGAAAATAAAGACTTCAAACCCACACTACACTACTTCAATGAAAAAGAACAAAGATTTGAACTTGTAAAAGATCAAAAACTGCAAGGAAATATTCTTACAGCAAATCTTACTCACTTTTCAAAATATATATTGATAGATAAAAAAATATTTGATAAAGTATGGGAATTTACTTTTCTTATAGAAGATGAAAAAGACAAATATGACGGTATCAATATTGCGTTTGTTATAGATTCTTCAGGAAGTATGTTTTACAATGACCCTAATGGATTAAGAAGAGAAGTAACCCATAAATTTATAGACAGATTGACAGATAATGATATGGCTGCGGTCATAGGTTTTGATTATAAAGCTACTGTATTAGAGCAATTTACATCAAACAAGGAAAAACTCCATGACGCAGTAGATAAAATCCGAAGTGACGGTGGCACAAATATAGGAAGAGCAGTAAGTATAGCATATGATTTATTCAACAACTTAGATAATAATCGAAAAGAAAAATATCCAAAGTTTTTAATCTTGCTTACAGACGGAGATGGAGATTATAGTGAAGAGTACACCATTTTAGCAAAAAAAGCAGGTATAAAAATATACACCATAGGTCTTGGTAATGGGGTTTCTGAAAAGCTTCTAAAAGATATAGCAAAAGGAACGGATGGAGAATACTTCCATGCAAAAGATGCTTCCAAACTAAACAAGATATTTGAAAAAATAGCAGATAAGACAGATCTATACAAAGACTCAGATGGTGACGGAATAAAAGACTACTACGAAAAAGAAATGGACAAAGGACATCTAAGACTTGGCACAGGTATAGCGCTAACTGGAACTGACTATCTTAACAAAGATTCCGATGGTGACGGGCTGTTGGATGGAGAAGAGGTTAAGGTAGAAATAGAAAAGCGTAAAATGCGTAACACTGTAGGATTTAGAGATGCTCCACAATATAATGTGACTCTTAAAGCAACTTCAAATAATACAAAAATTGACTCTGATGGAGACGGGTTATTTGATAATGCTAAAGAAATAGATAAAACAACTGGTGAGATCATATTACCAATAGATCCTGATAAAATGAAACCTAACGGACCGTTAGGTGTATGGCAAAAAGAAAATTTAGAAATATCAATTAATAACTATGGAACTAAACTCAAAGAACAGTATGAAGCGGAAATTCCATTTCCCAAATTTTGGTTATATAAAATAAAAATAGCTATGATATTTAATCAAAAGAAGAGTCTTCCTGAAAAAATAGAAGAATTTGAGAAAACAAAAACGGCAGAAGAATTAGGTTCCTATATACTTAGATTTAAAAGAGATGACAATGAAAATGAAAAAACAAATGCAATTCACTCACAAGTAGAAACTTGGCAAAAATTTTGGGGATATAATGATGTCTACGATGATGCTTTTAATACTGCAGTTGAGGGACGTATGAGAAGGGAAAAATTCGAATGTTCACCACGAGGTAATAGTGATCATATCGTATGGATATGGAGAGGGACTATATCAATCTTGGTTCAGGTGCAGAAATAGGAATATATAATAACCCAGAAAAAATAACAACAAAAATTAATAGGTTTGCGAACGAGAAAATAAAGAGAGAAGTTGAAAGTTGGCGTAAAGATGTAGCTGATAAAATTAAAGGGTTTTATCTAAGTATTCCTGATATAGGACAATTAAACTTTATTCATTGGGATTCTGTACCTTTTGAAATCCCTATGACCATAAGTCTTTATGATTACAAAGCTCCATATACTGTTGATACTTTATTTTTATGGAGACCTACACAACCTCAATGGTGGATAACGGGATTTAACCCTATTAAGAAGAAACCCGATCCTAAAGATCTTGTAGTAATAGGTACTTTAGATTTAAAAAATAAAATTGATTTCTATGATGCCTTAGAACTTAGAATTAAAAAAAATCTCCGTCTAAGTAAGTATATGATATTTGATAAAGAAGAAAAGAAGGTGTGGATAGTATGGTGGGATCAAAGCCTAAATATATAACTATATGTGTTTCTTTAATATTAATTATGATACTTAGTGCTTGCGAAAAATATATTGATGCAGATATTGCAGGAGAAAAAGCAGGAAAAATAATAATAGAATGTCTAAGTAATGATGATAAAGAAACACTTAAAAGTATGTTTTCAGAAAAAGAAAGAAATCGTAAAGAGCTTGATTTAGAAATAGATAAGGCAATGAAGTTTTTTGACGGCAAAGCTGTAGATGGTTGGAAAGTTCAAGGTGGTAGTGGTGGAGCTGCATATGATTATGGCAAGATAACTTATAAAGAAGCAAATCTATATATATACCCTCTAAAAACAAATACAGGAAAGGTGTATGCAATCTATGGATATAGTTATATTGTAAATAAAAAAGAACCTGATAAGGTGGGCTTAAATGCAATAACAATAATTGAAACTCTTGATGATAATTATACAGACTATAGTAATGCTCCTGAAGTCACTATTGGAACTCCTTAATGTTTGTATAACACTACTACTATTATTGTAAAATTAATTATTTACAAAATAATCCTTTTTCTTTAAAAACTAAAAGTTTGTTATATCTATATATCATCTAAAAAATGTTGATAGGATGTATTTATACAAATAAAAACAATGAGTACATCCTATCACACAATATAACTTACTTTATCGAAATTATCCATTTACCTATGACATTGAGCTTATATGAATGTGATTACCCAGATAAACATAACAATTTGATTGAAATAAATAATAAATTCAAAACGTTATTTTTATGGAGAATGGAACAGTATAGATGGGTGAAAATGGATTTAAAGGAAGTATGGGTAGAAAAAATTAAAAAAACAGTTGACAAAAATAAAAAAAAGAGTATCATTACACAAAATCAAATATGCCCTATTAAATGCGTTGATAAAGAGAAAGATATCATTAGAGTTTTCAGAGAGCCACGGTAGGTGTGAGGTGGTAGCGATAAGATATGTAATATTCACTTTTGAGTAGCCAAGTTTAAAGATATGTCGAGTAGACTTGAGACGGGAGCTCCCGTTACAGAGCAAGGAATTGATTGATTCCGATGAGTGATGGATTTTTCCATAATTTGGGTGGTACCACGGAGAACTTATATCTTCGTCCCTTTGTTATTACAACGGGGCGGAGATTTTTTTTATTGTATTTTTATTAAAAATAATTTGAAAGCCAATACTAAAATTCAATATAATACCGGATAATCTGTTTTAGGAAAATTTGCAATAATTCTATAAATATTCTAATATTTTATTTAATACTAAACTTTCTTAGAATTATGGAAAATATTATTATGTTATAAATACCACAAATGTGTATAACAACAATTTTCTATCCATTAATTTTACTAATATTAGTATAAATAAGGACATTCACTATGAATTAGCAATATAGTAAATTATAGTTTTATTGATTTTATTAACTTATTATATCTTGGTTAATTAAAACTTAGTATAAATTATTCAAAGCTTTCAAATAAAAATTTTAAATAAGGAGAGAAAAATGAAAAAACTGTTATCACTTATTATGGCATCTACACTCTTATTGGCAGGATGTACCTCTACAGGAGGAAATGCAACTACTGGAAATCAAGATAATAAGACTGGTCAGCAAGAAGCTGATGGAAAAAAATATAAGATAGGGATTACTCAAATTAGTGAGCATCCGGCTCTTGACAGTGCAAGAAACGGATTTATAGAACAGCTCAAGGCTGACGGCATAGATGCGGAAATAGTATATAAAAACGCCCAAGGTGACATGGCTACGACTACAACCATAGCTCAAAATTTTATAGATGAAAAGGTGGATTTGATTTATGCGATTTCTACTCCGTCTGCTCAAGCGGCAAAACAGGTTACATCTGATGTACCTATAGTATTTTCAGCGGTTACTGATCCCAAAGCCTCAGGTATAGAGGGCGCAAATATAACAGGTGTATCGGATAAGACTCCTGTAGATGAGCAGTTATCTCTATTTAAAAAACTTGATCCTAATATAAAGAAGATAGGAATCTTATATTCGACAAGTGAAACAAATTCCAAGATACAAGTCGAAGAGGCGAAAGGTCTTGTTTCAAAACACGGTCTTGAACTTGTGGAAGTAGGTATAAACAATATCAACGATATGTCTCAGGCGGTAGACGCTCTTATAGGCAAGAGTGACGCTATCTATGTAATTACAGATAATCTTGTGGCTAAGTCGATAGATCTTTTGACATCAAAAGCCAATGAAGCAAAGAAGATAGTAATACTTGGCTATGTGGACAGCTCTGAATCATCAAAAAACATACTGTTGTCTAACGGTGTATCATACGAAGATTTCGGAAAGACTGCTGCCGATATGGCGAAGAAGATATTGAAAGATAAGGTGAAACCGTCTGAAATACCTGTAGCATATCCTGATAAGACTTATAATACTGTAAGTATGAAGGTGGTAAAAAAGCTTAATCTTGATGAAAATAACGAGATAATCAAGGGCGCAACTAAGATAGAATAAGAAAAGAAATAAAAGCAAAATAAATAAAATAAACCAATCTTGAATATAATCCATAAGTTATAATCAAGATTGGTTTTTATAATAAAATTTAATAAAATAAAGTGTATAATATTTTCAGTAGTCCATAAATCACATGCTATTTTTGATTTTAAATGACTTATGTTTCTTCTATAGCTGAATATAAATGACTTTATTTTTCTATGTTTTACATAGTGTATAGCTAAGATTGTTTATGTTAATCATTAGTAAGACAACAGAAAAAGTCTCTTTAAAATATTCAAAATTTATGCAATTATAAGATAATTAGAGAAAAAATTTCTGTTAGTCAAATGAATAGTAATATACGTCTGTTTATACTAAAATATAAAATTTAAAAATATTAGTAATTCAATATATTTGTCATATAGTCTTGTTTCAAATCACCTGTCATATATTCTATATATCTTAGCAACATTTCGCTTGCGTCAGCCTTTGTCAGCTGTTCATTAGGATGTAGTGCTCCGCCTTTTTCTATAAGACCTATCTTTTGGGCAATGAATACATTGTCGTAAGCCCATGACGGTATCTGTGACTGATCTTCATAGCCCACAGAGAATTTACCGTTTGGAATTAGTGAGTCAAGTCCCAGTGAGTCTGTCAATATCTTTATGGCTTCAGCTTTGGTGATAGGGTTTTTAGGCTCGAATTTGTTGTCATCTCTTCCTATCATAAGTTTTGAGTCTACCGCTTTTTTTACGTAGTTATACATAGGATCCTTAGTCTTTACATCTGAAAACAGCTCTTCCTTTAAGATGTATGAAGATTTTTTCTTGTCCGCATTATTGTTGTAAAGTCCTGATGTTACTACTACAGCCCTTGCAAATTCATCCCTTGAAATAGGAGCGTTAGGCAATATCATCTTCTTTGAAAGGTCGAAGCCGTTCATTGACGCCACTATTTTTATAGCCTCTTGAGCATAATGTCCTTGAATATCTGTAATAACAGGTGCAAAAAGTCTTGTAATGCTTGGAGTATTTTGGTTTTCAAGTTGTCCCTTGCCTGTGTCTCCGTTGATGTCGTATGTGTATTCAAGTGCTGCATTATTTTGAGATGTTACTATATATCCGCCTGCAAAAGAGATTTTCTTAGGGTCATTTTCTGAATAAATCAGCTCTTTTGTAGTGTTTTGTGACAGTTTTACGCTGTAAGTTCCGTTTATAGGTACATTTGCCTTAGTATTGTTGTCAGTTTTGTTATTTCCTGTATCTTCCTTAGGCACTGTATTTATAGTGTAGTCCATTGTCTTGGTATTTGTACTTCCCCAGAAGTTGTCATATCCGGCAGATTTGCCGTCCATCTGTATAGTGAGTGTGCCATTACTTGAGTTGTAAACCTTGTTGAAGTTGAAATTACCTGCATAGTAGTCGATAGCAGGCTTTTTGTCTATTACTAGGGAGTCTGACACCTCTGATAAGTTGCTGTCCAAGGTATATGAAGTTCCGGACATATTGATGGTTTCTCTTATCTTTGATACCTCATTTTTTTGCACTATCTGACCATTTTGATATTCATTTTTCGGGCTTATAGTCAGATCTCTGCTGAGTGTTATTCCACCGCCTGAAAGTGAGTATTTCTCAGAAATTTTAGTTCCGTTGTAAGTCACATGTATGTCATTAGTATTTTGAGAATTTGAGGACTTGTCTTTTTTTGATGATTTTTTAGCCTTGCTTATGGCTTTTTGGAGCAAAGAGTCTTCTTTTGACTTGTCAATCTTTGTCCTTGTGAGAGTACCCTTGAGTACGACAGGTTGTCCTGTGACAAAGGTTAGTTCTTCGTATTGATAGACCTTGGATTCGTTGTTTGTCTGCTTGTATATGCCACCGTCGTAAATACCTGAAGCATTGCTGATAAATGCAGAGCTTGACATGACAAACATAGTTGATAAAATCAAAGTTTTTACTTTTTTAAATCTAATTTTCTTCATAATTTTCAATCCTTATTTTCATAATATAAAATATGCCGATATAAATTCGTCTTAGCTAAACTTATATCGGCATATAGTTTGAAAATTATTAATTTTATATTAAAATCGGCATAGAAATTTTTAATTGGCTATTATCATTATTGCGTCAAGCTCTTCAATAGTGTCTGTATTCTTCTTGTCCTTAGTCTGTCTGAATATTATTGTAAGCTCCTTGTCTTTGAGAGAGTCTACAGAAGTTTTTTGTATAGCCTTGCCGTTTAATATTATCATCGCCTTGTCAATGTTGATGATTTTTCTAACCTGAGTCTTTTTGATTTCCTGTGTAGCCGTATCAGTAGTGATTATAGGGCTGACAGGCTCCAATTTATTGCTGTTTGAGTTGTATTGATATATGTTTCTTATAAGGAGTTTTGGTATCTTGCTCGTACTTGTTTGAGTATTGCCTGTAGAGCTTTGTGATTTATATGCTCCTACTCCTCTTGCAGATAGCATGTTTTGTGAGTTTACATCTCCATAGCCTTCACTTTTTACAAATGATATTGATACTGCTACGTCATCTTTTGTAACTACATATACCTGTCTGTTGTGGTAAGCAGGTCTTGATGAAGATTCGTTGAGCAGATTTTGATTTTGTCTAAGCTGATCTACAGACATAGCCTTGTTGTTGTCATAGTCATATATCTTTGTCTGTTCAGTGAAATTAATCCTTGGAGTCTTGTCGCCTTCTGACGGTCTGCTCCATACACCGCCTTGCCATACATAGTAATTGTTCAGCTTTTTGCCGTTTTGTATGTCATTGCCAAGCAGTATTGAATAATCAAATACATCTCTTAGGACAGCTCTGTATATCTTATAAGGGTAGTCATTAAGCTTGTCTTTGTTAAATGATGAGCCTGTTTGGATGATGATTTGGGCGTCTTTTGAAAGGTTTGTCTCAACATTGCTTAGTATATTTTTTTCCAAAGAACCGCCTTTTACTATATTACCATCTTTGACTATTATTGTAGATTCGTCAAATTTTACAAGATTTGTGTCTATTTGCAAGGTGTTTTGACTATAGTTTATATCTTGTATACTGTTTTCAAATTTGAGCGAGTCACCTATTCTTATCTTGCCTTTTTCAATGGTAGGTATGCCTTGGTTTTTTGCAATGACAGCATAGATTTCCTGATTTTTATAATTTTTTAGTCTGTTTGCATTTACCTTTGATGAGTTGGCGTAGACATTGCCTTTTATCTTGATGTTTTCGTATGATTTGACATTGTCCTTAAGGTCTACCCATTGACCGTTTTGCAATTCTTTGACATCTTTTAAATTCAAAGTCTTTTGTGAGAGCATATAAGGTCCTACCTTTGCCTTTACAATCTTGTCTGCCTGTCTTTGCATGCCTTCGACTTCTATTTTTGAAGGCACTGCCATATTGAGATTGTCAAAGAGAAGCTTGACTCTGTCGCCGTCTTTTATCACCTTGTAGTCCTGTATTTCGCCACCTTTTGTAATAAGAGTATCAGGACCTATGGTGTAGCTTGCATTATTTGTAAGTGATATTGTAGTAGGGCTGATGTCGCTTACGATACCGTTTACAAGTTGAGATTCAGGTTCTACATAGGAATTTAACTCTTCTTCTACAGGTACATAAGCCTTTATCATAGTGACTACGTCATTTCTAAGTGTAAGGACTACATCTTGACCGTAGCTTAGTTGATTTGCTGATACAGGCTTTGATATTGCAGTATCGTCTCCAAGCTCTCCTGTATACTGTACAATTTTGACATCGGGATGCAGTTTGTAGAGATGAGCGACATTGTTATAGTCCTTGATTTTTACAGTGTCTGTAGGATTGTCAGCAGTTTTGCTCTTTTGATTTTCTTCTTCTTCCTTTGATTTTTCAGATATTATCATGCTTTCAAATACGCCTGCCACTTCTTTTGTAGGCACTGTGAATTGCTCTATATATAAAAGTTTGTTGTTTTTTGAATAGATGTTGACCTGACTTTGCTCCAAAATATTCTTAGTATCTACAGTCATGCCGTTTGGAGTAAGGACAGGTATGTCTCTTTGGCTGAGCAAATTGACATATGATACAGTGGTAGAGTCGTCTTTATTGTCCTCAGTTATCTTTTCTACCTGATTTTGGGCATAGTCGTCATCTGCCTTGTTATCACTTTGCTTTTTTTGTTCCTTATCCTTTTCTATGACTATGTTTTTGTCAAGTTTTACAGTTATCAGAGTCTTGTTTTTTCCTTCTTCTACCAAAGACGACTTGCTTGTGATATGACCTGTATATACGTCAATACCTTGTTTTTGTAGTATTGCATTCTTATTGTTATACACGAGATTTGCAAGGTCGAGTCTGCTTGCAGTCTTTTCGGGAGCAGTGTTGTATTTGGTCTGAATATTTAGGACTTTGGATAAGTTTGCATTTAAGGTCTTCATGCTTGGAGCTGACTTCATATATTTGTCTTCACCAATCTTGTCTATTTCCTCTTGTTTTATCAGACCAAGGCCTATTGCCTTTTCCTTGTACTTAGTAGCAGCATCGCTGTCGCTATCTGATATGCCGTCTGCTTCACCGGCGATTTTTACCATGGCTTTGAGCATTTGTGCATTTGTCAGATTTCTGTTTGGGTAGATATTTCCATTTTGTGTTTCAAGTATGCCCAGTCTTTTGGCAAGAGCCATCTGTCTAAGATTTGTTGAAGCGTCTTTGATACTGTAGTCTTTGATTGTCTCCTGTGGGTTGGTAACTCCTCTTATGACAGGGTAGTTACCGTAGCTTAGGGGCTGTTCCGCAAGGACAGTCAGATTGCTTGATATTGTAAATGCTGTTAAAATAGCAAAAGTGCAAAGGGCTTTTAGCGCCTTTGCCTTTTTGCCTTTTTTTGCATTATTTGGATTTTTATTTATTTCCAAGTAACACATAGTATCCTCCGTTTGTAATGTTAGGATTTATATTTTGTTGAACAGTTTTAGTCTTTTCGTTAAAGCGTGACAAAATCTTTGTCTTTGTAGAATTGTTCGGCAAGAGATTGATGTTCATAGCTGAGCTTAGTGTGTTTATAGGGATATTTTTCTTAGGTTTTGCAAGATACATATCTATCTTATAAACGTCTGAGATTCTCTTTCTGTTTTTCGGCAATGCCTTTGTTACCATAGTATTTATTTTATTGTCTTTATTTTGAATTTTAATCACTACAGCGTCATTATTTTCATTTGTGTCTATGCTTCCTAAGAATCCTCCAAGCGGCACGCTTAACCTCATATTTGTGTCTATGATTTGAATAGATGTTGTCGGAGATGATTTGATGTTGGAAACGGGGATTCTTATCTCCTTAGTCTTTTGCTTGAATGTTCCTATATCGACCTTGTTTTCACTGCTTCCTACAGTGTATATAAGACTGTTTCCGACTATTTTTTTAGTACCGTTTTGACTTATTTCAGCACTTGATTTTTCCATTTCTTCTATTTTTTCTTTTTGCTTGTAGTCATCTTGCGGCCTCATAGTCCTCTCTGACGCATAGCCGAAGTCCTCAGCCTCGCCAAAGGAGTTCATCACTCTTACTACAAATTGATAAGGAGTATCTGCTTTTAAGTCTTTGACTGTAAAGCTGTAGTCCAAACTTCCGTCAGTGTTTACACCGATGTCGCCTACATGCTTGTATTCGTTGCTGTCGCCTTTTTCTCTTACATAGACTTCAAATCTTGTCGCCTTGTTTCTGTCTTGTTTTTTGTATTCCCAACTAAGGGTTATAGTGTTGTTGTATCCGGCTTTTGCTCTTACATGTGGAGCTTCCGGTACAGGCATTTTAATATTTGCATTTGTTTCAGGTGATACACCGCCGTCATCATTTATTACAAATATTTTTTTGTCCTTCATATTTTCCATTTGTTCTGCTGTGATTGAAGGCAGTTCCACTGTAAATGAAGTAGTATTTTTTTCATTTGACTTGTCTTGAGACTTGCTTGAGTTTTCAGATTTTACTTCTACAGCAAGACCTGTATCAGTCTTGTCAGCATTTTTTTCTATCTCCACATATTGGTTTGAGCCGTCTGATTTTACTCCAAGCATAAGTGCTTTGTCAACTTTGTCGTTATTTTTTTCTATTCTTATTAATTTTCCACCTATTATCAACTTTTTAGGATTGTAAAAATTCTTACCTGTTATAGTGATTTTTGCACTTGTATTATCTTCGGATGCCTCTGCATAAAATGAGAAGTCTCCTTCGATTTTGTCGATTACAGGTTGTGAAATATACTTAAACGGCAGTCCTTCAGAGCGTCCTTCATCTGCATTTTTTACCACTACAGTGCTTTTGTCGTCTATTGTTTCTACAGACGGAGTAGTGGCGATAAGTCCTGTTATCTCGCCTTTTTCATTTGTTATCAGCTTGTTTACAGTTCCTTTTTTACCTGCAAAATACACTTCGATTTCGCCCTTTGTACCGAATTCGTCAATATCAGAAAAGTCAGTACCGGTAATTGTAACCTTAGTTCCGCCTGTTTGTGGACCTTTGGCAGGGCTGATGTCTTTTAATACGGCTTTTGTGCCTGCTTGGATAAACATAAAGTATACAGGTGGAGTTGACTTGTCGGAGTATCCGCTACCGTCTTTTGTAACTACAGTAACGCTTTGCGGTATACCTGTTTGTGATGCGTCTCCTTTTGGCACCTTTACTTTTATCTTAGTATAGTCGTTGGATACGCTGATTATTTCCACTTCTTTTTCTCCTACAAGCACTCTTTGTACGTCTTTGAAGTTCTTTCCTTCTATTGTTATTTCCGTTTCTGAGCTTATATCTGTAGTATAGACCTTTGCACTTACAGACTTACCTTGTATTGTCACATTCCTTGATTTAGTACCGTTGATATCGTCTATCTGTGGAGAAGTAAGTCCTCCATGGAATTTAAACGGTGCCTTTGCTGATGAGCCGTCAGTGTTTATCAGCTCTATAGTTGTAGTTTCAGATTTTTCGTAGTATGGAGTCTGTATTGTAAGTGTAGATTCTCCTGAGCTTGAATCTGCCTTGAAATCTGTGAGTTTTCCAAGGCCGCGTCTTACTACCAGGGTATTGACATTAGGTGCCTTGTTGGTAGAGCTTATCTCCATATACTCGGTATTAAGTGATGCTACAAGTGACGGATTTTTCGTTATCTCTGTAGAATGATAGGCAGGGTTTTTCCAGTTAAGACCTACGATTAACTTATCGCCTATGGCTTTTAATCTTGTCTTACCGCCCTGAGTATTTTCCGTATCAGTCATAAGCATTAGACTTCCGTCAGCTTTTTTGTAGTATATTTCTATATTATTTTGAGTGTTCGGAATATATTTGATTACTATTTTTTCAAGTTCCTTGCTTGTTTCCAATTCCATAGCAGTAGAGCTTAGCTCTTTTTCGTAAGTCTTGTCGCCAAAGGCTACAGTAAGTCCGCTTTTGTTGATGTCTTTGGCTCTTACTGTGATGACGTCATGGAATCTTGACGCTTGCAAGATTGAAGAGTTTTGGTTGATTGAAGGTTTAGATTTTTTGTAAATAAAGCCTTTTTGTTTAATAGTCTTTGCTCCATCAGGGTTTTGCACGAGAATATCCACTGAGTTATCAGAGTTGGAGCTTAGAGTAGGTTGCTTAGGAACTTTTACCTTTATCCATTCAAGTTCCGCCCTGCCTTGTGCGTCTGTTTGCGGAGAGCCGTCACTCTTGACGTTCTTTGCTCCAAATGCACTTACTTCTTCTGCGAGATTGTAGCCAAACATTACCTTCGGCAATATATATTTACCGTTGCTGCCTGTTTCAAGTCTTAGATTCTCACCACGAATTACTAAATAATCTCCCTCAACACCCTTGTTTGCGTCAGCGTTTGTAGGATCTGTTGAGAATTTTTCGTTGTAAATTTGAGTTATCTTCATGTCGTAGTTAGGATTTAGATAGATAAATCCGTTGTTTACAGTGTCAGTAGATTTGTTGACCTTGTTTTGTACTGTTACCGGTACTGTGTATGATTCTACCTTATCTCCCAGTGTATTAGGGAATTTGAAGTCAGTTAGCGGTGGTATTTTGACATATACTTCCTTGTTGTCGATGTCATATCCTACTATTTCAGCCTTTTGTGAGCCGATGTATACGTCTACACCGCCCTTGAAGTTTGTTTGGATATTATCCTTTATTCCTGCTTTTATAGTAGCTATTATACCGCCTTTGATGTCGTCAGTATTAGGTGAGATGCTCAGTATCTTAGTCTTATCTATAGTGTCTTTAATCTTGAAAATCTTTGAGTCGCTACTTTCACTTCCATCAGGATTCTTGATTTGTATATTGTAGCTTCCTTCTTTTAGATTTGTGTCGTTTGGAATTTGCAGATATATGGTATCGGCGTCCACGACATAGACGTATTTTCCGGCAACTTTTACAGGAGATGACGGAGAGTTTTTATCTCTTTGCTTGAAGTTTGTAAAGATGTCGCTTGTTTGGAAATTTATAGTGCCTCCGCTCTTGTCATATCCGTTGAAAAGTTCGTTGATGTCTTGACCGTTCCAAAGTACGAGCGAGCCTTTTTTCTCGCTTTCATTACTTGAGTTTTCTAAAGGAGTTTTGAAACTTACTTCATTTGCCTGTGTATCTCTTTTTATCACAACTATAGTGGACTTGTCACCCTCGCTTGGTATGAGCTCTTTTATCTCAGGTCCTCTTACAGAGTCGAATATGATTTGGTAAGAGTCCATAAGACCTTCAGGTACTATTACCTGTAATCTTGACTTTCCTACAAAGCCTTTTGGCACTGTCGCAATTATAACAGTTTCTTCTCCGTCCAATTTTGTAGATTTGATATTTTTGCTGATGTCCTTACCATCTACTGTCAATAGTATTTTTTTGGAATCAGATATTCCTGCCACTGCCTTTACCCTTATTTCTATCTCTGAATTTGTGTCAGACGGCAGTTTTTTGAGTGGCGCCTTGTTGTAAAGCACTTGAGTAATTGTAGGCTGCTTGCTGTTTGTGTCTGTGTATGAGCCTTCTGTAGGTCTTCTAAATTCAAATTTTACGCTGTCTGCACTTGCTGTGTTGTGATTGCCTGAAGGGTTTGTCACCTGTATTATACCTTCAAGGTTTTTGTATCCTCCCGGTTGTTCCTGATTTGAGCCTATAAGTCTTCTAAGACCGTATTTGTCGGATGTAGGCGGTATTACAGATACTACTAAAGTAGTGCCGACTTTGTTGTATATACCGTCTATAGGGTTGCCTTTTTCGTCGAGTACCTTGGTATCGTCGTTAGCAGTAGATGAAGTTACAGGAAGTACGGTATTGTCAGGAAGAATAAAGTCAACTTGCGGGAACTTCATCTTTCCGTCGCCTCCCTTATAAGCCTCGAACTTTTCTCCTTCTATTCTTAGCATTAGCGGTTTGACACCATCATCTCCACCTGCAGGAGGCTGAGATTCTTCCGCAGAGTCATTGAAGTATCCGTAGCTAAGCTCTACTTCCTTTATCTTTGGAGTAGGATTTTTTTCGTTGTAGGTAAATGATGCGTATTTTGTAGCCTCAGGTATAGTAATTTGACTGCCGTCAGAAAATGAAAATACAGTGTCCATTTCCAATATTACGTCTTGCGGTCCTGATGTTGACGCATTTGTGGTAGTTACAACTATGGCGTCCGCTCCGGGTGAAGTATAGTGATACTTACCGTATTTTTTACCGTTAAAATCTTCTCCTGCCTTTGGAGTGGTATTTGCTATCTTTATATCTCCGGCATTTGCACTAGTCATAGATGCAATTCTTACCTTTATCTTTCTTGTGATATTAGTTATTTGCTTTTGTCCGTATTTAGCATTAGGTGCATTTGCCATATTGTATTTCACTACCAAGGTGTCGTTGTTTTCCCTTGTAGTTGCTTGATTTGGCACTATTTTTTCGCCTGTTGCCATCTTGATACCGGGAGTGTTGACATTGATTATATTTCTTCCTGTAATCAGTACGTCAGTTCCGCCTGTATCTCCACCTTCAGATGGTGAAATACCAGTGATTTGCGGTGCAGGGTTTGATGATACGAAGGTAAAGGCATTTTCCTTGACACCTTCCGATGTAGGGTTGCCGGTATCTTTGACTATGAGATTCCAAGTAGTAGGCACGTCCTTAGTCCATAGTGGAGTCCAGCCTTCGATTGCTATTACCTTACCTGTAGAACTTTTTACAAGCTTTACGTTGTTGAGTTTGATTTCTTCTTCTTTGCCGTTAGTTTCTTTTCTCAAAAACAGTTGGTTGTTGACATTGAATATATTTTCGAGTACAGCATTTCCATTTTTGGCTCTTACTGTAATCTTGCTTGATACCCTTGCCGGTCCTTCTGAAGGTAATACTTCAAGTTCATCCATATTTTTCAGCTTTTCAAATACAGTTACCTTGTCTACATATTCTGATGTGAATTTAATTACAGGCTTTGGTTTTGAAACGTCTGCCGGCGTAGTAGTGTTAGATACTGTATCTTTTTTTATAAATTGTATCTTTTCAGATTTGTTGAGTGTTCCCTTTATAAGTTTGTTGATTTTTATCTTAGTGTCGCTTAGGACTTGCATTGCTCCTGTTTGATGTGAAGCTCCTGCTATTACTACGTTATCTACGCCAGTAAAATTTTCTCCTTCAATAGTCAGCTCCTGACCGACATAGTTTCTCTTATTGTCCAAACTTCCCGGCATTGACGGAAGTTTATTGATTTGCACGTCAAAGCTGTAGTTTGTCACAGGAAGATAACTCTTGGTATTGATTATTATATTGCTCACGCCGTTAGTATCGACATTTAAAGTTGTAAAGTCTCCGGTTTTTGGAGCTGTGATAGTAATCAGTGAGTCGGTAACTTCCACCTTTACACCCTGTCTTGACGCCTCACCTTGCATCAGTGATTTTGCCTCAGAGCCTGATCTTACAAGGATGTCCTTTATCACCGACTCCTCGGAAGTGGCAGATAGAGCTTGTAAGAAGTTGCTACCTTGCATTACTATTCTCACACTTGTCGAGCCCTGTTTGTTCTCCTGAATATAGTCAAAATTTGTAATAGTGATGTTTTTTGGTGCCGCATCTGCAATATTGCTTGGCATCATAGAAAAAATCATCACGATAATCATAAGTGAAGAAATGATTTTTCTTAGTCTTCCTTTCATAATTCCTCCTAAAAACTTAGATATAATTTATATTTTCAAGCTTGTATTTGTATAATATTTCTTGAAAATAGGGGTACACATTGCTTTTATACTTGTTTAAAATCTTAATTTGTCTTTTATTATCGTCAGCTTATAAGATTAAACTTTTTCAAAGTATAAAAATTCCATAAATTTTTCATCAATATTTTATCGTCATTAATTGGTATTATTTTTATATCTAAAAGAAAAATTTTATATAAAATTGGAAATTTACTGAGTAGTAGGGCATAAAAAAATAGCCATGAATTATATGGCTATTTTAACAAGTCATCAATATTCCGCTTTGAGTATAAAAGTCTACGCACTTCCATTGTGTCATCAATTACAACATAGAAAATAGAAAAATTTCGAATGTTTATTCTATAGTAATGGTGTTTTCTCTTTCTTGATGATTGATAGGGAGCAAATGAAAGTGGCATTTCCAGTCTCTTGCTGATTGCAAGCTCAATATCATCGATAAGACGATGAGCAGCATTTGGATTTTTAAGTGTATTAGTTATATAATTAATCACTTCTTTCAAATCGTCTTCGAAAAGAGGGAGGAATGTCAACTTATAGTTTTGATTTTTCATCAATTAATTTCCTTGCGTTATCAAAGACTTCAGATTTAGAAAGACGTATAGAAGAGCTTTCCGACAATATATCTGCTTCATCAAGTTTTTTTTCTATATCATCGGTAAGCGAACTATATTGTTCGATACTCATAAGCACCATTGTCCCATAACCGTTTTTGGTAAGAAAGACAGGTGAATTTGAATTAAGAACAGTTTCTTCAATCTCCGGGAATTTATTTCTAAGATCTGAAACAGGACGAATATTAATCATTTAACTCATCTCCTTTTTATCATTATAATATCATAATTCTATCAATATTACAATATAATATGACAATAAACTTAATAAGTTTAGAGAATAATAAATGTTTTTGACTATTCTTCTAAATAATATGTTAAGAATACTTAACTAAAGCCTATTTCAGATTAATAACATTTAAAAATCTATTATTTATCAGCAGCACGAGATTCCAACAGTGTCAATATATCATTGTTTATAAATCTATAAATCATAGTAAGTATGAAAATAACAAAAAGCATTCTGGCAGTTGACTGGTCGTTTATTGAATTTACAATTTCATTAAAGACAGGCAGATGATAAAAAACTATTAAAAATAAAATAAAAAGAAAGTTTATAAACCTTACAATTGTTCTTGCATCTTTTTTGTTCATTACAGCCTCCTAATTTAAAATTTTTAAGCGTGAAGCATATAGCTACATCTCGCTTATGTTCAACAATCATAATAAAAAATATCTATATCGCAATTTTAACATATCAGATTATAAAAGTAAATTTACAGTAATGTAACAATAACTGTAATCGTATTGTAAATTTTAAAGATATGAAAATATAGTATAATATCTATGGTAAAATCTAAAAAGTTTTACATATAAAACTAAAATGTGGAGGTAAAATGATGAAAAAATCAATATTTAAAAAAGCTATAGTATCTTCTTTATTGCTTGGTCTTTTGACAGTGAGCTCTTCTCATGCTGCTGCGCCTGTAGCTCAACAAGCATACTATGATACTTTTTCTTTCAAAGTAAATGGAGTAATACAATATATCAGCGATATTACAAAAAAACCTTTCATTGCAAACTCAAGGGTATATGTGCCTATTTCAACACTTAGTGACCTTGGAATTGCAAAGGTGGAATGGATACCTTCTAACGGAGGAATAAACGCCGAACTTAGAGTAACTCCTGCTTCATCACAAGTAGAAGATAAGAGCACATATTATGAACAAAAGTTGAATGAGATGGCAACAGAAAGTGCTCAAAAAGACACAAAGATTAAAGAGTTGGAAGAATCTGTAAAGAAACTTACAGATGAAAATGCCACTTTGAAGAAAAAAGGCACTACAGCTGATTCAAGCGACAGAGATGTAAGAAAGAAAGTTTCAGATTTGGAATATGAATTGAATAAAGATAGATATTTCAACAGAATAAATATAGGAAAGGGAACTTTTGATGTAAATCTTGTATTTGACTACGGCAGAAAGAGCTTTGATGTTAAAGCTTATGTAAAAGGTCTTAATACAGCCGATCTTGACTATATTAAAAATGAAAATTCAAGATCTGTAAACAGAGAATTTGAAAGATATGTTGAAAATATTGCTTATGAAATTACTAAGCAAGACGGATTTAAAAATGTCGATGTTTATATAGTATTGTATGATTCTTCAAATAAAGATAGAGAAATAGCAAACTATGACTACAAAGACGGTAGACTTAGAGGAAGTATAACTCTTAGATAGTAAAAATCATATAAAGTGATATTACAATGATTGAAAAATCAAATTGTATATGTAAAAAAGCTCCCATTTAGGGAGCTTTTTTGATATTAATACTAAAAATCAATTAAATAGTCATGAAAATATATTATTATACTAATTTTTTCCTGTACTGCCAAAACCGCCTCTATTTTCATTTCCGAGAGACTTTACTATTTCCACCTCTATATTGCTCATTTTTTCGACTATTCGAAACTGACATATCCTGTCGCCTTTTTTGATGACAGTATCTCTTATAGCCACTACAGGTAATTTCCAGTAGTCCTCATCACCACAGTAGGAGTTGTCAATTATTCCCATAGAATTTGTCTGTAATATGCCGAAGTTTTTGAAAGTTGAGCTACGAGGCACTATATGAGCCTCGTAACCCTCCGGTAGTTGCAATGCAAAGCCCAAGTTGATAAGAGTGTGTTCGAATTGTTTTAACTCATAATCTTGTGCAGCCTTGAGATCTATCCAATCTGATTTTTCTCCGACAAATTCAAAATCTTGGCATATCTCGTTTTCAAACTTTACCTTAAGCTTCATCTATAAAACCTCTATTATTTTTTCTTCTTATTTGAATAATAAGTGTCATCCATAGGCAGTTTAGGTCTTAGTTTACCATCTCTCTTATAGTATGCGTTTTGTACAGCCGGAGCAGTAGGGATAGTTGCTATTTCTCCTATACCTTTTGAGCCGTATCCTACTCCGAGCAACTCGTCTTTTTCAACGTAGATTGCGTGAATTTCAGGTATGTCTGTAGATTTCATCAGACCAAGAGTTCCAAATTTTGACTTAGGTACGCAATCTTGTAGCTTGAAGTCTTCAGTAAGTGCATATCCAAGTGACATAAGCACTCCGCCTTCGATTTGACCTTGTATTGATATAGGGTTTACAACCTTACCTGAGTCATGTGCTGCAAATACTTTTGAAACCTTTCCTTCATCATCAAGGACTACGAGATGTGTAGCATATCCGTATGCGACGTGAGACTTAGGATTAGGTACATCAGCACCAAGTTTATCAGTAGGCTCGAAGTATTCCGCATAGAACTCTCTGCCGTTTAGTTTGTTAAGATCTCCACCTACTTCATCAAGCTCTTTTTTTAGTTCAAGTGAAACTCTTCTTATGGCTTCACCGCTTATAAGAGTCTGTCTTGAGCCTGAAGTTGTTCCTGAGTCAGGAGCAAGCTCAGAGTTACTACCCATACTTACTATCTTAGACTTAGGAAGATTTAGAGTTTCGGCTACCATTTGTATAAATACTGTTGCACATCCCTGTCCTATGTCAGAAGCACCGCAGTATATCTCTATTATTCCGTTATTTACAATAAGTTTGGCACGACCTGTATCCGGAAGACCTACACCTACGCCGGAATTTTTCATGGCACAAGCTATACCAACGTTAGGATAGTATTGATCATAGGCATCCTTTACAGCTTCCAAAGTCTCTTTAAGTGCTGTAGAGCAGTCTGCTATCTGTCCGTTTGGCAATACCTTACCAGGCTCTATAGCATTTCTATACCTTATTTCCCAAGGAGATATACCTACTTTTTCTGCAAGGAGGTCTATACAAGATTCAAGTGCAAATTCACTTTGACATACACCAAAGCCTCTAAATGCACCGGCAGGAGGATTGTTTGTATAGTATCCGTATCCTCTTATGTCTGTATTTTGGTAGCAGTAAGGTCCTACAGAGTGAGTGCAGGCACGTTCAAGTACAGGTCCGCAAAGAGATGCGTAAGCACCTGTATCAAAGTAGATGTCGCAGTCAAGTCCTGTAAATATTCCATTTTCATCGCAACCAAGGGTAAAAGTACCGTGCATAGCATGTCTTTTCGGATGGAATGCAATGGATTCATCTCTTGTAAATTTCGCCTTTACAGGTTTGCCTAATTTTACTGCACAAAGAGCGGCTATATGTTGAGTTGAAACATCTTCTTTACCGCCAAATCCACCACCTACAAGTTTATTTTCAACTACTATTTTTTCAACATCCCAGCCAAACATTATGGCTACTTCTTTTCTTGTATCAAAGACACTTTGATCCGTACTGTAGATTTTTACACCGTCTTTATATGGAAGAGCTACAGCACATTCCGGTTCTAAGAATGCGTGTTCTGTAAATGGAGTGTCAAAAGTTTCTGTAACTGTGTATTTTGAGTTTGCAATTGCTGTCTTAGCGTCGCCTCTTGTAACATGGCGTGATTGACATAGATTTCCGTTAGGATGAACACTTGGTGCATTTTCAGCCTTTGCTTCATCTATGTTTCTTACAGGCTCAAGTGGTTCGTATTCCACTTTGACAAGGGCTTTGGCTTTTTTAAGTATTTCTTCGCTTTCAGCTACTACAAGGCAGAGAGCATCTCCCATAAATCTTGTGATTTCTCCCTTTGCTATCATTACGTCCCAATCCTGTTGAATATGTCCGACCTTATTGTTAGGTACGTCTTCAGCAGTGTATACTGCAACTACTCCTTCAAGTTTTAAAGCCTCTGAGAAGTCTATATCAAGTATTCTTGCCCTTGGATATTTAGTTCTTACAGCTGAAACATGTAGCATACCGTCAATTTCCATGTCGTCACAGTATTCTCCATATCCAAGCACCTTTTCTCTTACGTCTATTCTAAAGGCGTTTGAGCCTACTCCAAACTTATCTCCTTTTTCAAGCTCTTGATCTATGCTTGTATCTCCTCTTAGTATCTGTCCTACAAGGTCGATAGCTTCTATTATCTTCTTATATCCTGTACATCTGCAAATATTTGTTCTTATAGCTTCTTTTATCTCAGCTTCTGTAGGATTCGGATTTTTGTCAAGCAGTGCCTTACCTGCCATAACCATACCCGGAATACAAAAACCGCATTGTACTGCACCCTTTGAACCGAAAGCATAGACAAAGGCTTCTTTTTCAAAATCACTCATTCCTTCGACAGAAACTATATTCATACCTTCTGCTCTTTTTGTAGTCAAAATACAGGCTCTTGTCGCCTTGCCGTCGATTATTATGGTACAAGTACCACATGCCCCTTGGCTACAACCGTCTTTTATAGATTTGAGTTTTAAATCGTCACGCATAAATCTAAGCAATGACACATCTTTTTCAGTTTGAACCAACTTGCCATTTACTGTAAAACTGTACATCAATATTTCCCTCCCCGATGTATTTATAATGCCAATCATATCTTATATAGAACGATATACCTGCAAAATAAGGCAGTATATCATAATTGGTCAATCTAATTTAGATTAATACTAAAAAATGTTGGATAAGCGGATAATAATATTTTAATTTAGTTATTTATGCTGAAAAATGGTTTAAATTAGCATAAATTGTAGGAACTTACCTTATTAGGTAGTAAATTGGTATAATATCATTTGTTAAATCTTTTAACTTATCTTTGAATTATTAGATATTAAAAAGTTATTTTTATCAAAACTATAAAAATAGACTTTTAAAAGCTATGTATTTTTCAAAAATAGTCTTAGTAAATTATTATTTCGCATTAAAAAATAATGTGGTATAAGGATTATAACATAAAATTTCAAAAAAGGAAACATTGTTTTATCCATTATGCTATTAGTTTGAAATATAGGGTTTCTTAGGTAGATTATAAGAACTATATAAATAAACTATTATATATTCTTTATAAATGTATTGAATAATTGTAATTTCAATTTTATTCGTTGTTTTTTATCTTATGATTATACATATTTTTTTGAAAAAAATAAAAGCCTTTCGATAGTCTTTTATTAAGAAAAATATTATTTATGTAAATTATCATTTTGATAATAAATATAAATTTTTATATTGAATATATGTTGAACTTACATTTATTTAATATGAAAAAATATTATATATTGCGTATAAAAATCCACCTTATAGTAAAAAAGCATAAAATCAAAGTAGTATAAATTTTTAGGACTAATACAAACATTTGATTGATTAATGGCAAATAGTATAGAAATATCTCAAAGTTATATTAATATTTTAGCTACCATCAGTATTAGCATAAGATAAGGCAGATAATTATATCTGCCTTATCTTATCATATTTTATCTTATCTTATATACACTATTTTACCACTATATTTAAAATCTTCTTAGGGACGTAGATTTCTTTTACTATATTCTTGCCTTCTAAAAGTGGTTTGATTACTTCATTTTCCTTTGCCTTTGCTAAGACGCTTTGTTGATTTTCATCTGCTCCTACGCTGATGCTTACCTTTACCTTACCGTTTATTTGTACAGGTATTTCTATCTCATCATCAAGAAGCATCTTTTCGTCATATACAGGCCACTTAGCGTTGTGTAGCATTGTATTATCTGCATTTACTATTTGCCAAGCTTCTTCAGTAACGTGTGGAGCTACAGGATTTGCAAGTATCAAAAGTGTAAGATAGTCTTGTTTACTTATTCTCTTTTCGTCATAAACTTCATTTAAAAACGCCATCATTGCAGCTATTGCAGTATTTGCCTTGAGATTTTCGTAGTCCTCGCTCACTTTTTTGATTGTCTTGTTCAAAGACTTTCTTATCTTTTCGCTTGAAGACTCATCAGTTACCAACTCCTGCATATTCCACAATCTTTCGACAAATCTGAAACTTCCCTTGATGCTTTGTGATGACCAAGGAGCCTTCTTTTCAAAGTCACCTATGAACATCTCGTAAGTTCTGAATGTATCTGCTCCGTAAGTGTCTACTATCTCATCAGGATTTACAACATTTCCAAGTGATTTTGACATTTTCTGTCCGTTTTCACCAAGTATCATTCCGTGTGAAGTTCTCCTTGCATAAGGCTCTTTAGTAGTTACTTCGCCTATATCATATAGGAATTTATGCCAAAATCTTGAGTATAGCAAGTGAAGTGTCGTATGTTCCATTCCGCCGTTGTACCAGTCTACATTCATCCAGTATTCTTGAGCCTTCTTTGATGCAAATTCCTTGTCATTGTGTGGATCGATATATCTTAAGAAATACCAAGATGAACCTGCCCATTGTGGCATTGTATCTGTTTCTCTTGTTGCAGGAGCACCACATTTAGGACAAACAGTATTTATCCAAGAAGTAAGTTTTGAAAGTGGAGACTCTCCATTGTCTGTAGGCTCGTAACTATCTACTTCCGGTAGTGTTAGTGGAAGTTCACTTTCCGGTAGGGGTACATATCCGCAATGCTCGCAGTGTACTATAGGAATAGGCTCTCCCCAGTATCTTTGTCTTGAAAATACCCAGTCTCTCAGTTTGAAGTTCACTTTTTTATGTCCTAAGCCGTTTTTTTCTATAAAGTCACCAATTTTTTCAATACCTTCTTTTACAGTAAGTCCGCTGTATTCTCCTGAGTTTACAAGTTTGGAACTGTCACTCTTGTCAATATGTGCCTTTTCCTGTACGTCTTGTCCGCCTGAGATTACTTCCACTATAGGTAGGTTGAATTTCTTTGCAAACTCATGGTCTCTCTCGTCGTGTGCCGGCACGCCCATTACTGCACCTGTACCGTAACTCATAAGCACATAGTCTGAAATAAATACAGGTATTTCCTGATTTGTAAGTGGATTTATGGCTGTAAGACCGTCAATTTTTACTCCTGTCTTATCCTTTGCCAACTCTGTTCTTTCAAAGTCTGATTTTTTTGCTGATTCTTCTCTATATGCTATTATTTCATCATAGTTTTTGATTTTATCCTTTAGCTCTTCAAGCATAGGATGTTCAGGAGAAAGTACCATGTAAGTGGCACCAAATATCGTATCGCATCTTGTAGTAAAGACTGTAAGAGTTCTGTCTGCAAATTTGAAGTCGACTTCCATACCGTAAGAACGACCTATCCAATTTGACTGTTGAGTTTTTACTCTTTCGATGAAGTCTACCAAGTCCAAATCGTCGAGTAATTTTTCAGCGTAGTCTGTGATTTTAAGCATCCATTGGCTTTTTTCTTTCCTTACTACCTGGCTGTGACATCTTTCACACTGTCCGTTTATAACTTCTTCGTTTGCAAGACCAACCTTGCATGATGGACACCAGTTTATCGGCATTTTTTTCTTGTAGGCAAGTCCATGTTCAAAAAGTTTTAGAAAAATCCATTGAGTCCATTTGTAATATGAAGGATCTGTTGTATTTATCTCTCTTGACCAGTCAAAAGAAAGTCCGAGTGATTTCAACTGTCTTTTAAAGTTGGCTATATTGTCTTGAGTTACTTTTTTAGGATGAATCTTATGTTTTATAGCATAGTTTTCAGTAGGTAGTCCAAAAGCATCCCAACCGATAGGATATAGTACGTTGTAGCCTTCCAATCTCTTCTTCCTTGCTATGATGTCAAGAGCTGTGTAAGAACGTGGATGACCTACATGTAGACCTTGACCTGAGGGATAGGGGAACTCTACCAAAGGGTAGAATTTTTGCTTGTCGCTGTCATCTTCAGCGTAAAAACAGCCTTCTTCATCCCATATATCCTGCCATTTCTTTTCTATTTTTTTAAAATTATACTTTTCCATTATATCCTCCATATTTAAGTTGCTAATACTATTATCTTTTTAATCTATGGATAATATTCGTCAATCGTATTTAAAAAAGGAAATTATTTATTCTCCATTTATAAATAAACTGAAAATATTTTTATCCGCTATTTGATTAGATTTTAGTATAAAAATATATTTTCTTTATATGCTTTCAATTTAAGTCAATTATTGTGAATGGGTTTTTTACTTATAAAGTATTTGTAATGATTAAATTTACATATTATAGTACAAATTAGTATTTGCAAATACAGGATCGCTTGTTATCTGTATACCGAGTTTGGCAAACATCTGCTCGTCTGTCAGACTTATTATAGTAGTTGAGTGTGCCTTGCAGTTTCTGAGAAGGTCTATCTTTGACAGCGCTTTTTCAGCCATGGTATTTGTTACAGCGCAGATACTCAAGGCAATTAAGACTTCCTCCAAGTTGAGTAGAGAGTCTTTTTCTCCGTTTACCTTTGATTTGAGTTCGGTAATAGGCTGTAATATCAGTGGTGCAAGCAGAAGCATATCATCGTCTATATTTGCCAAATACTTAAGTGCATTTAGCATTACTGTGGCCGACGACTCCATAAGATCCGTAGTCTTTCCGGTAATTATCTTTCCATCGTCAAGTTCTATTGCTATGACACTTGCAACTTCATCGACTTTCATTGTGGGTTTTAATTTTTCAGCCTTTTGTCTAGCAGGTACTATCGTCTTCTTATCTTCTTCCTTTATCTCAAGTGACTCCATAAGTATCTTAAGACGCTCTATAACGTCCATATCGCAGTTGCCCTTTATATAGTCTGACTTTGCGATTAGGTATCTTCGGATTACTTCCTGTTTTGCGGCTTCTTTGATGACGTTATCGTCTATTATTCCGTATGCTACCTTATTTACTCCCATATCTGTAGGAGATTTGTATATAGATTCCTTGCCTGTTATCTTTTCAAGTATTTTTTTGAGCAATGGGAAGCTCTCTATATCTCTGTTGTAGTTTACTGCTATTTCGTTGTAAGCGTCCATGTGGAAAGAGTCTATAAGGTTGATATCCTTTAAATCAGCTGTTGCTGACTCGTAAGCGACATTTACCGGATGTTTGAGTGGCATATTCCATACAGGGAAGGTTTCAAATTTTGCATAGCTTGCATTATTGCCTTGTGCAAATTCATGATAAAGCTCAGAAAGACAGGTGCCGAGTTTCCCGCTACCTGGTCCCGGTGCTGTCACAGCAACTATTTTTTTCGTGGTAGGTATGTACGGATTTTTGCCGTAGCCGTCTTCACTTACCACTATATCCACTTCCGTAGGATAGCCTTTGATTGCCCTGTGTTTGTAAGTTTTTATATTTCTTCTCTTTAACTTTCTTATAAATATGTCTGTAAGTGGCTTTTCAGCATACCTTGTAATAACAACAGAATTGACGTGCAAATTGTATTTGCGAAGGTCGTCTATCAATCTGAATGTCGCCATCTCATAGTTTATGCCTGAATCTCCTATCAACTTGTTGTTTTCTATATGTCCGCTGTATACACAGATAATGACTTCCAAATCATCTTTTAGTTTTTGCAAGAGTTTTATTTTGGTATTTTCGTTATATCCGGGCAATACTCTTGCGGCGTGAGTATCGTGCAGCAGTTTTCCGCCAAGTTCAAGATATAGTTTATTAAATTGTTCCACTCTCTCGAGAATGTGCTTTGACTGTTCATCGAGATATTTTGCCTCGTCAAATCCCAAAATCATATTTTCCTCCTGCAACGCCAAATGATACTGAAGTTTGTAAAAATAAAGTATATTATACCACTTTTTTTACATTGTGAGTATATTTTTACTCAATCATTTTAAAAAATTTATCTATTTATTGCTATGACTGAATTTTGTCTTCTCTTATTGAATCATATTCGTTTATCTCTAAGATTATTCATCTAAAATTTCATTATATCATTGACTTGAAATAATTTCAAATACGATAAAGTCAATTATCTTTTTAAATTAAGCTTTTCAAAATATTGAAGTTAGATTAACAAAACACTATTTCTAAAACATTGTATTTATTTTTTTTCTATGTCGTGTTAAAATTATAAGGAAATTTTATAGGACTATTTTGAAACTTATTGTAAAAACAATTAATAGCTAATAATAAGATTGATTTTTGAAAAATATAAAAATGTCTACAATTATATTAAATCATGGTATAAATTGTAAGCTTAATAAATCAAAAAAATATTTAGGAGATATAATGGGAAAACTGATTTTCAGATATGGGACTATGAACTCAGGTAAGTCGTTGAATTTGCTGGGAGTTAATTATAATTATACACAAAACGGTAAGAATGTATTGATATTAAAGCCGGCATTTGATACCAGAGATGTAGGAGTCATCAAGACGAGATTATCTGACGTATTTTCTGTGGAGGCTACTCTAATGGAGAAGGATACTGATGTAATAAGTCTTGTGATGGAAAAGGAAAAAAGAGAAAATAGGAAGATTGATGTAATCTTAGTGGATGAGGTTCAGTTTTTGACTAAGGAACAGGCAAAGCAGTTTTCTGCACTTGCTTATAAATACGATAAGCTAGTTATGTGTTATGGACTTAAGATTGATTTTCTCGGCAATCCTTTCGAAGGATCATCCTATATAATGGCTCATGCGAGCAACCTTGAGGAAGTAAAGACTATATGTGAGATTTGCGGTGAGAAAAAGGCTGTATTCCACCTTTTGTATATCAATGACAAGTTGGTAACATCAGCAGAAAGTGGAAGTGTAGTGGAAACAGGCGAGACTAAATATATGCAGGTCTGTGGCAAATGCTACAACAAGGTGTTGGAAGATAATTAATAAAAACTCCGCTTGATTTTTAAGCGGAGCTTTTATTACGATATATTTCATTATACGATTTGTTTATTTATTTAAAGAGACATTAGATATTTTAACTACTGTCTGTTTAATCCTTGGATAATCATGAAGTATTTAAGCTATAAATGGTGAAACTATAGTAATTTGTAAATTTCATTCATTGATTCTATAAACACCGACATTTAGGTATTATTGATAATGCAACTACATAACAAATTTCTTAAATTCTGCAAGTTCCTTGATATATTTTTTTGCAAGTTCACTCATTATAGAGCCTTTTCTAGTCAGATAGCCTATGGTCATATTTTCCTTGACTGACACAGGCACAGCTACATATTCATCTCCATTAAGCTCTTCGCATATTATACCGCTACAAAGGGTAAATCCGTTTAAACCCTTCATGAGATTAAGCATAGTAGCTCTGTCGTTTGCGACTATCTTTCTGCTGTAATTATAAGTGCTGAGTACTTCTTCAGACAGATAAAAAGAGCTGTTTTTTCCTTGGTCAAATACCAGACAAGGATAGGACTGCAGGTCTTCCATGGTGATTTTCTTTTTTTTGGCAAGGGGATTTTGATTCCATATATAGGCGTAGATTTTGCAGTCGAAAAGTTTTGTAAAGTCCAATTTATTTGCAGAAAGTATCTTGTTTAATACATCCTTGTTGAAATTGTTCATAAAGATTATACCTATTTCACTTCTTCCTATGCTGACATCTTCAATTACTTCGTAAGTCTTGGTTTCTCTTACTGCAAATTCATATTCCTGTGTGTCGTAATTTTTCGCTATATCAACAAATGCTTGTACAGCAAATGAATAGTGTTGCATAGATACGCTGAATCTCTTTTTTACCTGCTTATCTATATATCTATGCTCCAAGAGAGAGTATTGCTCCACTACCTGTCTTGCGTAGGATAAAAACTCTTCTCCCTCGGGTGTAATTATTATGCCTCTGTTAGTGCGGTTGAATATCTTTATGCCTAACTCATCTTCAAGAGTTTTCACAGTCTCGGACATATTTGGTTGAGATACGAAAAGCTCTTTGGCAGCCTGATTCATAGAGTTGTATTTTGCTATTGTAATTACATATTTTAATTGTTGCAGTGTCATACTATCACCTTTTTTATAAAAATTATTATTATTGCATTATAATAAGAAAACTTTTATTTGTAAATAAGATATTAAAATAGTAGCTATATATTTACTTTTAACTAAAGATTTGTTAAAATTAGCTTATGTAATATATTTTGATACTGATATTTATATAAAGACGGACAGTAACAATTTATATTGTAATTTTAAATTAATAAATACAAATTACATAAATGTCCGCTTATAGATGTCAGCCTGAATATAAAGGGGGATGTATGGCTGAAATACTTATAGTTGAAGATGATAACAATATAAATTCACTACTTTGTGAATTGCTGAAAAATGAAAACTCTGTCACAAGTGCCTTCTCAGGTACGGAGGCTATGATGATTTTTAACAGTGACGTGAATAAATTTGACTTGATATTGCTTGATCTTATGTTACCTGGTAAAAGTGGAGAGGATATAATAAGAGAGATACGTCAGGTATCTGCAGTGCCTATTATCGTCCTTACGGCAAAGGGCGATACAAACACCTTAGTTGATATCTTGGAGATGGGAGCAGACGATTATATATCAAAGCCATTTGACGTTCGTGAAGTCAAGGCAAGAGCCAAATCTCATCTTAGAAAGAAGATGGACAATCACACCTTCCAAGAAGAGGTGCTTAAGTTTGAAGATTTGACCTTGAATATATCTTCAAGGACAGCCTCTGTGGGAGAAAATCCTATTACACTCACACAGAAGGAATTTGATATGCTTTCTCTTTTTTTACATGAACCTAAGAGAGTATTCACAAAGGAAATACTCTATACCAAGGTGTGGGGAGATATGTACTATGGAGATGACAATACCATCAATGCCCATATATCCAGACTTCGCTCCAAAATCAAGGAATACATGCAAAAAGACATCATTGATACAGTATGGGGCGTGGGTTTCAGATTAAAAGTTAAGTAATATTTAATATTTGATTTAATTTTTTTGTAAATTCGACATCTTATAATCTCTGTTATAAAATACTTGATTATTTTTATATTGAATTTAAAATAAATATAATTTTGATTGCAATAAAAATAGTAAATATTTAAAAACAGGGGGAAGAAGATGAGCTCGATTATATCAATAGAAAATATCAGCAAAAAATATAAAAATCAGTTCGCTCTTAAAGATGTAAATATTGAGATTGAAAAAAAAGACATCTATGGACTGATAGGTAAGAACGGTGCAGGTAAATCTACCCTGCTCAAAGCCTTAGTTGGAATGATATCTACTACAAACGGTAAGATATCGGTGCAAGGTAGTCACAACGACTATACTTTGGCACTTTCTCGCAAAAACATTGGCTTTTTCATAGACCACAGTATGTATCCATATATGAATGCATATGAAAATCTCATCTATCGTTGCAAGGTACTCGGTATTACCGATGCAAAAAAAGAAGTGACAAGAGTACTGGATTTGCTCAAAATGTCAGGAATAAAAAAGAATGTCAAGACTTTTTCCATGGGGATGAAACAAAGGCTTGAGATTGCAGGTGCATTGCTTGGATATCCGGACATCATAATCTTGGATGAGCCGCTAAACGGTCTTGATCCTGAAGGGATATTCGATTTGAAAAATCTGATATTGGACATAAACAGAAACTATGACACGACATTTATAATAAGTTCGCATATACTTAGTGAGTTGGAGGTATTATCCAATAAATTCTCGTTTTTACATGAGGGAATATTGATTGAAACACTTACAAAAGAAGAACTTAGGAAAAAATGCCAACAACAATTGCTGATTAGGACAAATGACACTAAAAGGACTACAGTCATATTGGAAGAAAAACTTAATATTAAAAACTACACTATTAATGCAAAAAGTGAGATACTCCTATCCGACTATGTAGATATGCCACATCTGGTGGCTGATGCGCTTTATGCCAATGGTCTACATCTTTATCAGCTCACACCGTATTCGATAACTTTGGAAGAATTTTTCTTAAAAATGATAGGAGGTATCCAAAATGCTTAATATAGTTATGGCAGATATGTATAGATTGACAAAGGGTAAAAGCACAGGGGTTTTTCTTGGAGTGTCAACGCTTGTTTTTGTTATGGCTATGATGCTCTCTGGAATTTCAATAGGACCTTCACAGTTTAATCTCATCTTGGTTTCAGGATTGTCAGTAGCATCCATCAGTATTTCAGTTATTTCTGTAATTCGTGTGTATTGTGATGATGTTTCATCAGGCTCTATTCATCATCTATTTGCCAAGATGCCAAATAAGATTTACTATCTGATTGCAAAAAGTATAGTGCTTGCTATCTACACTTTGTTTTGTTTCTTAGCCTTAGGCATAGTGTTTTTTGTGATAATGATAATAAAGACTAAGGGTTTTGAAGGGGGCTTTACATCTTATGTCAGTATAGCAAACTTGGTATCTTTTTCATTAAAGGCGTTTATAGGTAGCTTTGCAATGGCGATGGTATCGTATAATATATTGGTATTGACAAAGAAAACTGGATTGACAATACTGTTCATATCATTGTATTCAAGTAACTTTATCGACTCAACAGTTGAACTTTTATCATTGCTAGTAAAGCCTTTAAAATATGTTAAGAAGTATATGCTTACGACTTATTACATGGATGCGATGTATGGAGTTAGGTCGCTTGCTCAGTTATTTATAGTAGCCTTGTGTTATGTAGCTGTTAGCTTTATATTACAACTTTTAATTTTGAAAAATAGAGATTTTGCAACAGAGTAGGAGCTTTTAGCTGTTGATATGAATTTCAAAGGTATTTAGTTATTTTAGGGTGAGATATGATATATTTTTTTGGAGGGATATTTGTTTCCATCATAGCTTTTTTTCTCTATGTGATTTGGCACAAGAGTGAGCAGAAGAGATTGGCTTATCAGATAGAAAAAAATTCAAAGTTCGAGTCCACAGGGCTTGTAAAAAAAGACTCATTTTTCCTAGGAAAAGAGTTGATAGATTCTATTAATATATTAATAGTAGAACATCATAAGCAAAAAAAAGAATACGAAGAGACAAGGCAAAATTTCAAGAGCATGGTAACAACCATATCTCACGATTTTCGTACGCCTCTTACATCAATCAGCGGATATGTACAAATATTGCTTGACGATGATGATGTATCTTATGAAAATAGACAAAAATATCTTAAAATTATAGAGTCAAGGGCGATATCACTATCGTCCTTGATTGAAGATTTTTATACAGTTAGCTCTATTGACAGTTTGGATTATCCATATATATTAACGACAATATCGCTTTCAGAGATACTTAGAGAGCAGATAGCGACGTATTATGTAGAGATAGAAAAAAGATACTCTACTATAGAAGTCGATATTATAGAGTCACCTTGCTACATCATATCTGACAGGACATCACTTCAAAGGATATTTTCAAACCTTATCAAAAACGCTCTTTCTTACGGTATAGATAAGATAAAAATCAGCCTAAAAGAGGAAGAAAATGGCTATAAGATAGAATTTGCCAATTCATTATATGAAAATGCGGATAAGAATATAGCAAATAAGATATTTGAGAGAAATTACTCAGTCAACTGGGCAAGCTCATCAAAGTCTACAGGGCTTGGTCTTTCCATTGCCAAGAGTATGACGGAAAAAATGGGAGGAAGCATAGGAGCTGAGGTGTTAGACGATATGCTCGTGTTTACCATAGAGTTCGAAAAGGCTGAAAATCATAGTAATGAAATGGTATAAATTAGACTAAACGACATTGTAATCTGATTTTTATTATAAAATATGACAATTATTTACATTAGATATATTTTAAAAAGAAATTAAATTATATGGTTTACTATAAGCATTAAATTCAAACAAAGTTGGAGCAAAATATGAACAATACTGTAAAATTAGTGGAGGAGTTTTTTCAAAAATCTCTGTCTTTAGATGATTTTTGGGATGCAGATGCACTTACTTGGGTGGACTGGCGAGAATATGATGAAGATATAATTGACTATGTGAACGAAAAAATAGGCAGTCTTATATCAGTATCACATCATGACAACGGCAAAGATTACGGCGATGACATTATAATATCTTATAAGGGCAGGTCCTTTATGATACCTTATGGGGATGTGATGGACAGAGATACTACGATAATTTATGTAAATGAACTTATCAAACCTGACTTTGAAATAAGGCTATTCATAGAAAATCTTGGAAGTGACACCTTAGGATTTGTCATATTAGACAGGGCTTCATGGGAAAGATTTGAAAAAGAGTACAATGCTGATGTATCGAGATATTTTATGCCCATAAATAAGAAGAGTCGCATTTTTGAATTATCACTTAGAGAAGTGGAAGAATATCTGAAATTATCAAAGGATAACCCAGATACTCCATCAAATATCATATTAGAGATTATGGACTTAAATATAGAAAAGGACAAAGTCTGGGAACAGCGACAAAATGGAGAAATTGACTTAAAGTCGTATGTTTCTAAAAAGAAAGAATTGGAAGAGCAGATAAATGTGATAGTGGAAAAATATGGTATAAGATAAAAAATAAAGCAATAAGTCTTAATTTAGCGGATTTATTGCTTTTTCTATTTATAAATTAATTCAGTTTTCTTATTAAATTATTGTAGTTATAAACTTCTTATTCAATAACAATTCTAATGAGCCACAGGCTGAAGTCACAATTTATAAAAGCCCCATTAAGTATATAAAACAGATAGCTTTAAACTTTAAATATCTTCTATAGTCACAATATACAATTTGACAATTAGCGTATTTTTTTGTAAGATATTTACAAATTATACCTAATTATGCAAAGGAAATAAGATGAGTAACTTTTCAAAACCTATAGAAAATCTTATAAGACAGCTTTCAAAATTGCCGGGGATTGGGCAAAAAACCGCACAGAGGCTGGCTTTTCACATAATAAATATGGAAGACGAAGATGCAAAGGCTCTTTCATCGTCAATACTTGAAGCAAAGGAGAAGATACAGTTTTGTTCAATATGTCAAAACATAGCTGACAGCAATCCATGTGAGATATGTTCATCGACTGAGCGTAGCGGCGAGGTGATTTGCGTAGTAGAAAGCCCAAGAGAAGTCATAGCAATGGAAAAATCAAAGGAGTTTAACGGCAAGTATCACGTGTTACATGGAACAATTTCTCCAAGTAATTCCATAACTCCTGATATGCTCAAGATACGAGAACTCGTAGAGAGATTGGCAAGTGACGACATCAAAGAGGTTATACTTGCTACCAATCCTACCATTGACGGAGAGGCGACAGCTATGTACATCGCCAGACTGCTCAAGCCCTTTGGCATAAAAATCACCCGCATAGCAAGGGGATTGCCTATGGGAGCAGACATTGAGTATGCGGATGAGGTAACCATTACAAAAGCGTTGGAAAATAGAGTGGAGATATTTTAGTTTTTATTGAATGTTAAGCAAAAATATGATATTATATTAGATATGCAAATCAAAAAAACTTTGACAATGTTGTTAAGGTTTGATATTGGTTTTGCAAGGATTATTATAATACTAAATGCCATTTGTGATATTGTATATTTTTCTTTAGATACAAGATAAAAAATATTCAATTTTCAATTTTGATTTTCAAATTTTTATTGTAAAAATAGTAATAATATAAAGATATAAAATTTATTTTTGATTAAAAAATAGTTAAGTACAATTATATTATGGATTATTTATGATAATTTAATTGGCTTTTAGTATAAGATGTGAAAACAAGAGGTGAACTACCGATAATATGCAAAAAGGTGCGGAATTAGTAAAATTAAAATCACAAAACTCACAGTTTATTCTATATGTCAACTGCAATAGTTTTGATGAAGCCGTAAAATCTATAGATAAAAAATTTTCTAATAAAAAAGAATTAAAAAAAATAACTGTTAATAAGATTGAAGCACCGACTATGAGCGGTGAAGAAGTAGATAAGATAATAGAGTATTTGCAGGACAAACTGGGGATAAAATACAAAGAGAAAAAGGAAGATAAGAGGATAAATGAAGAGCCACAGGAAAGTTTGCAGGAGATAAAAAATGTCAAGCCTGAGAAATTAACAGATGTGGACTCTATCTCTTCTCAGATAACAGAAGAAAGTGAATACAGGACAAAGATTATAAAAAATAATCTAAGGTCGGGAGTGTCAATCAACTACGACGGTAATATACTGGTAATAGGTGATGTCAATGCAGGAGCAGAGCTTGTAGCTACCGGCAACATCATTGTTATTGGAGTGCTTAGAGGATTTGCCAATGCCGGAGTAAAGGGCGATAGGTCAGCGATGGTAATATCAAATAAGATAAATGCAACTCAGCTTAGAATAGGACAGCTTATAGCGATACCGCCAAAAGACGACGACAGAAAGACAAGCGGTGTTCAGATAGCAAGTATACAAAACAATAAGATAGAGATTCAGCAATATTAAATATATTTTTAAATTTCATCTAAAATAAAGTAACGAGCTTTAAAATAAATACAATAGCAAATTTTTAAAAATGTGGGGGACTTATGTCTAAGGTTATAGTAATTACTTCAGGAAAAGGTGGCGTAGGCAAGACTACATCTACTGCCAATATAGGTAGTGCGCTTAGTGCACTTGGTAAGAAAGTGGTGATAGTGGATGCGGATATCGGTCTTAGAAACCTTGACGTGGTAATGGGATTGGAAAACAGAATAGTATTTGACATTATAGATATAATAGAAAAAAGATGTACCTATCAAAAAGCAATGATAAGAGATAAGAGATTTAACAATCTGTTTTTGATACCTGCCGCTCAAACTAGAGATAAGGATGCGATAATGCCTGAGCAGATGAAAGAACTTTGCGAAGAGTTGCAAACGGAATTTGACTATGTACTCATAGACTGCCCTGCAGGAATTGAAAACGGATTTAAAAATGCAGTAGCCGGAGCAAATCAGGCGATAGTGGTGACTACACCTGAAGTGTCTGCTGTAAGGGATGCTGATAGGATAATAGGAATGCTTGAAGCTGCAGGATTGAATAATCCTAAGCTGATTGTAAATAGAATAAGACTGGATATGGTTAAGCAAGGCAATATGCTAAATGTCGAAGATATGATAGACATTCTTAGAATAGATTTAATTGGTATAGTGCCTGATGACGAGAATATAGTAATATCTACAAATAAAGGTGAACCTGTCATACTCGAAGACAAGGGATTGGCATCAAAGGCTTACAAAAACATAGCTAGAAGGCTTGAAGGTGAAATGGTGGAATTTGTCGACTTGGATGTTCAAGAGTCATTTTTTGAAAAACTCAAAGCATTGTTTAGAAAATAGGAGGTTGAATTATGAATTTATTTAATTTTTTCAAGGCCTCTAATAAGCAGTCAAGAGAAATAGCAAAAGACAGGTTAAAACTTGTTCTTATACATGATAGAGGAGATTTTTCCCCGGAGAAAAAAGAATTGATAAAACAGGATTTGCTTGTTGTTCTGAGCAAGTATATGGAAGTGGATGAGGCTAATATAGACATAAGCATTGTAAACAAAAAGGACACAGCAGATGAAAATGCAGTGCCACAGCTTATAGCAAACATCCCAATAAAAAAGATTTTCTAAAAATTATTAATTACAATGACACAACTAAGCACATCAGATTTGGTGTGCTTAATTGTTAATTAGGAAAAGATATTAATTAGTCATTCAAGTTAAGTATATAAGATTATGACAGTGATTAGAAAAATAAAAAATTTGAAAATAAGTTTGCGATATGTGAAAAATCACAGCATCGTCTTTTAATATAAATAGGAATAGATAGATGAATAATAATAAAGGATTTGATAGGACGCTGATATTTATAATAACTCTGTTGTTTTTGATAGGTGAAGTGCTTATCGCATCGGCTATACACGTTAATGACGGTGCAAGCCCTAAGAGACTGTTTATACAGTTTGCGTCATTTATTTTGGGATTGATATTTGTAGGAGCGATGAACATCATCAATTATGATGACTTCAAAAAATACTACAAACATATATATGCACTGGCAATATTTGCACTACTTTTGGTATATGTACCGGGACTTGGTGTAATTCGTGGAGGAGCAAGAGGGTGGATAGACCTTAAGATCATAGATTTTCAGCCCATAGAGATAGCAAAGATAGCTTTTATATTGGTATTTGCGTCATATCTTGAGAAACATTCAGGTAATATCAATACACTTAAAGAAATAATAAAGGCAGCTCTTATACCTATGCCAATTATATTGCTGCTGATGAAACAGCCGGATCTTGGTGGAGCCATAGTGTTTTTTTGCATAGTGTTTGGTATGCTGTTTTTAGCACAGATTAATATGAGGATAGTAAACAGGATAGTAGTAAGTATAGTGCTTAGCTTTCCGATAATTTATCTCTATGTACTTGACAAGATACTTAGCCCATATCAGATGCAAAGGATAAAAAACTTCTTTGAACCGTCATCAGGTGATAATTATCAGGTGTTTCGCTCCATAGTTGCGATTTCATCAGGAGGACTTTTTGGCAAAGGACCTTTTGCAGGTACGCAAAATAATCTTGGTTTTTTGTCAGTAAGTGATTCCGACTTCATATTTGCAGTTTGTGGTGAAGAGTATGGAGTAATAGGTATGGTAATATTGGTAGCTATATACTTCTTGTTTTTGACAAGGATATTATATATTGCACAGACGTCTAAAGACTTGTACGGCTCGCTTATAGTTATGGGTATACTGTCCATGTTTATATATCAGTTTGTCCAAAACATAGGTATGACAATGGGAATAATGCCTGTTACAGGTTTGCCCCTGCCATTTGTCAGCTATGGAGGCAGCTCGATGCTCATGAGCATGATATCCATAGGACTGGTGGAAAATGTGGCGTCAAAAAGACGGAGGATTAATTTCTAAAAAAGAGGTGTTATTATGAAAATTGCATTTTTTAATCTGATTGATGTGGAGAAAAAACCACTGAATGATTGGATAGAAAATCATAAGGATGTTGAGGTGTTTGCTTATTCTGATGATTTAACTAAGGACAATATGGACTTAATCAGTGATGTGGATGCTATCGTGCTTAGCAAGAACGATTCATTGGATGAAGAAGTCTACCATTTTGCCAAAAAATCAAATGTCAAGACTATTGCCATAAGGTCTACGGGTTATGATAACTATGATTTAAAACTTCTCAAAGAATACGGCATAGGCTTTACAAATGGTGGAGATTATTGCAGTGATGCTGTAGCAGAACATACACTTGCTGTTGCCTTTTATATCAGCAGGAACTTAGGCAAGATTGAAGATAATGTACAGAAAAATGACTTTTCGTGGGAAGAAAGCATAATGTCAAGAGAAATAGGCACAATGACTGTAGGTATAATAGGTGTAGGACGAATAGGCAGTAGGGTGGCAAGGCTCTTTAATTCAATGGGAGCAAAGGTAATAGGTTATGATATTGTGCAAAATGAAGAATATAAGAAGTATCTCACTTATGCGGTTAATATGGATGATTTGCTTGGAAAATCTGATATAGTAACACTTCATCTGCCTTTTGTAGATGGATTAAGATATATGGCAAATAAAGAATTTTTCAAAAAGATGAAAGATAATGCGATATTTATAAATGCTGCAAGAGGACTGCTCACAGATACAAAAGCCTTACTTGATGCCTTAAACAGTGGTAAATTGTGGGGAGCGGCACTTGACGTATATGAAAAAGAGCAGGATATAGTGCCAAAAAATCTATCAAATGAAGTGCTTGAAGATGAAGTGCTAAAGGAATTGATAAGAAGAAAAGATGTGCTTTACACACCGCATTCAGCATTTTTTACAGATGTATCTATCAAAAACTCCATATACGCTTCACTAAACTCTGCAGTAGAAATGGTAAGAACAGGTAAGAGTAAAAATCAGATAATAATATAATAGATGGTAATGGAGATAATGGATGAAGAAAAAATGTTTAATTAGATTTGCCTCTATATTTTTACTTTGTTGTGTAATGTTGATTTTGAACGGATGTAATAAGGTAGAACAAAGGGATATACATGTTCCCGCAATAGACAGTATTACCGGAATAAAGGTAGGAAACAAAGCAAGTAATTTTGAAAGTTATAAATCTTTATCTGAAAACGAAATATCAGATATCGTAGATTTGCTAAAAAAACAAAATATCTTGGTAGATAAATCTGTTAACGACAATCCTGTCAATGTCAAAAATTATTTTGCATTTAGATTATACTTTAAAGAAAAAAGTGAAGAACTTAGTTTAATCTATTATATCTACGAAAAAGACAACAAAGCTTACATTGAAATACCATATACAGGAATATGGGAAATCTCAAAAGATGACTATGGGATAATAGTAGAAAGATTCAATAAAATATTAAAGTAATGGAAATATTGTATAAGTTTCAAGAAATTGGACTTATACAATTTTTTTTGCAAAAGTTTTAAATGTATATGTATACTATTAATATATGTTTTTGATAATAAAGATTTTTCTTGATTATAGTACAATCATAGTTATTATCAGCTTTTAATTAGTATAATACTATCATTGACAAGCATTGCATATCTGAGTATAATGTGAATTAATAGATGATGTATAAAAAAATTATATCATTATCATTTTTAGGGTATTGTAACTTAGATTTAGCACATATATTTTCTTAACTTATGCTAAATTTAATATTGTGAAATTTTTTTAGGTTTTACATAATTTAATATTACAATTAAAAAGGAGAATGGTTATGAAATTTAATATCAAACACTTGGGATTTAAAAAGATAAGTATTGCAATTTTGACAATGTTAATACCAACATTATTAAATTTAAATACTATGAATGCGTTTGCAGAAAATTATAATATATCGGAAAAAATAAAAAGTGCAGAGAAAAATATTGTTTGGTTTGACAATAAATATGATATATACTATAGTTTAGGTGAGACTGTAATCGGAGTTTTACTTGATGAAAGAAGTGAGTATAATAAGTTATGCTTTATGGATAAGAATTTAAAAGAGATGGCAAAGCCTATATCTATAGATAAAAACAATAAATTTTCAAATAATGAGTATTCTGATATAGCTCAAATAAATTTAATACCGGTTTCAATAGATAAGAAATTTGGATACTTTGATAAGAGCGGAAAAAAAGTAGTAGACTTCAAGTACGATAAAGCATCTAATTTTTCAGAAGGTAGGTCTATAGTTAAGCTTGGAGAAAAATACGGCTTTATAGATGATAGTGGAAAAGAAATAACAAAGATAAAGTATGATGAAGTAGAAGATTTTTCACAAGGCTTAGCAATAGTGAAATTAGATAATAAGTATGGCTTTATCGATAAAAGCGGAAGAGAAATAACAAAGATAAAGTATGATGAAGTAAGAAATTTTTATGAAGGAATGGCAGTTGTAAAATCAGATAAAAAGTGGGGATATGTAGATAAAACAGGAAAAGAAATAGTTAAGCCTAAGTACGATAATGCACTTAATTTTTCGCAAGGATTTGCGGTAGTTTCTATAAATAATAAATGGGGATTCATAGATAAAACAGGGAAAGAGGCAATAAGCCTTAAGTATGCTTTTGTATATGGATTTTCCGGTGAGATGGCAGGGGTAGCATTAGATAAAAAGTATGGTTTTATAGATAAAAACGGAAGAGAAATAACAAAGATACAATATGATGAAGTAAGAGATTTTTCAGAAGGAAAAGGAGCAGTTAGATTAGGCAATAAGTGGGGTTATGTAGATAAAACAGGAAAAGAAATAGTGAAACCTAAGTACGATGATGCACTTAAATTTTCAGAAGAAATTGCCAGTGTACAATTAGGTAAGAAGTATGGCTGTATAGATGAGAGCGGAAGGGAAATAATAAAGCCAAAATATACTTCTATCCATGAATTTAAAGATGGATTGGCAATAGTTCGCTTAGGAATTAAATGGGGGCTTATAGATAAGAGCGGAAAAGAGATAATTGAACCTAAGTATGATCTTGTCAAAGAATTTTCTAAAGGATTGGTAGTTATAATTTTAGATAATAAATGGGGAATTATAGATAGGAACGGTGAAATGATATTTGAACTTAAGTACGATGGTATAACAAAGATAGATAATGACAGCTTTATACTGAAAAAAGGAGATATGGTAGGCGTATTGCATATAAAGTAATTGATGGTTAATTATAGATTTTAAGAGTAATAGTCTTATTTATTATTAACTCAACTTTCCCACTAAAATTATTTAAACTTTAGTTGAAATTTAAACATAAATTAATTGTTAATACTAAAGACCAATTAAATATTCTAAAAATATATTAATGGTGAACATTTTTTTGAATAATATTTATTGAAATTTACACATTTATCAAAAAATAAAAATGCTGAAAAACTATATTAAGTATAATATTATATTTTATAAAAACACTGAAATTTCAATCTTGTAAAAGTATTTTATCTGAGAAAGTTGAGTTATAAAGCTATTTACTTTTTTAAAGCA
>GL405246.1:1871575-1901885 GCA_000146855.1 [Eubacterium] yurii subsp. margaretiae ATCC 43715 | reverse complement strand
AAATATGTGCTATGTATATAATATATAGCACATATTATAATTTGAATAAGCTTGTTTGATTACTTTCTTTAAAAAAGTTAATATTTTAAGTTTTTGCTTACATAAAAATTTTTATTGATAGATTGTTAACGTAAGTGCAACATTTTTATATAATTACTATTAGAATATTTTATTTTTTAATGGAATATCAGTATATAATTTTAAGGAGAAAAAAATGTATAAAAGTCGATTAAAATCAATAAGTGTAGTTATTGTATTTTTAGTGATGGTACTTACTTTATTAAATTTGCGGACAAACTCAATATCTGCTCAAAGTTTTATTCTGGGAGACAAGATAAAAAGAGCTGAAAAAAATATTATTTGGTCTGATAAAAAATATGATAGATATTATAACTTTGGAGAAACTATAGCTGGGGTTATAGACAATAAAGAAGGAAAATATATTAATCTTGTTTTTTTGGATAAAACTTCAAAAAAGATATTAAATACTAAATATGTAGATAGAGATTATTATTATTCATTTACAAATTTGGGTTATGACTTTGTTTATGTTAATGGTCTTGTGTTTATAAAAAAAGACGGTAAATATGGATTTGTAGATAATACAGGAAAAGAATTCATAAAATGTAAGTATGATGAAATAAGAGAATATAAAGATGGATTACTGACAGTAAAATTAGGAGATAAATGGGGATTTGTAGATGAAAAAGAAAAAGAAATAATAAGCCCTAAATATGATGACGTTGATTCTTTTTTTGAAGGATATGTAAAAGTAAGAATTGGTGATAAATATGGATATATTAATAAAAATGGAAAAGTAGTAATTGATATAAAATATGATGATATTTACGGATTTCCTGATGACTTGATAGTAGTTGGAAAAGATGGAAAGTATGGATGTATAGATAAGAGTGAAAAAGTTGTAATACCTTTTATATATGATAATATTATAGGGTTTACTACAGATGGATTGGCAGAGGTTCGCAAAGACAAAAAAATAGGCTTTATAAATAAAAGCGGGAAGGAAGTTATAAAGATAAAATATGATGAAGCAAAAGATTTCTCAGAAGGTCTTATAGCAGTTAAATTAGGTAAAAAGTGGGGATATGTAGATAAAAAAGGTAGAGAGGTAGTAAGTCCTAAATATGATTATGCTGACGATTTTTCAGAAGATCTGGCAGTGGTGAAATTAAATAAGAAAAGTGGCTTTATAGACAAAAAAGGCAAAGAGATAATAAGTCTAAAATATGACGATGTAGAAAGGTTTAAAGATGGATTAGCAAATGTGAATATAGATGACAAATGGGGGATGATAGATAAGACAGGAAAGCTAATAACTATTCCTAAATATGATAGTATAGTAACTTTCTATGATGGTATGGCAATGGTGTGGCTTAATGGGAAGCGCGGATATATAGATAAGAGTGGCAAAGAGGTAATAACTCCTAAGTATGATGATGCAGGATTGTTTTCAAATGATGTGGCAAAAGTTGGGATAAACAAAAAAGAAGGCTTTATAGATAAGAGCGGAAAAGAAGTAATAGCTATAAAATACGACTATACAGACGATTATATAGAGGATTATGAGTCTAACTATTCTAAAGGTTTGATATTTGTAGTAAAAGACAATAAACAAGGATTGATTGATATAAGTGGTAAGGTAGTACTTGATGTAAAATATGATTTTATAAGTAAGCTTATAGGAAATACCATTTTATTGCAAAAAGATGGAAAAATTGGTGTATTAACCATAAAATAAAGAAAGACTTATACTATTATCTATTTGATTTATATTAAAATCTAATAGAATAATTGAATTATTTTATTAAAATTTATGCACTAAATGTTTTTTAACAAAAGATATGCTAAAGGGTATAACAAGTGTATAATCTATAGTTTAAATAGAGTTTAGTATTGTGGATAATTTTCATCAACAGTTTTAAAAAAGTATAGGATTAATAACTCTATTATAAATGCACTGAAAATATTTTATTCTTTATGTTATTAGAATGTAGTATTAGTAATAATGTCGATATATCAATAATTGTTATAATATATTCAAATTATTATATAAGAAATGGAGGAAACTATTATGAAAAGTAACCTTGAACAACAAAAAATTATTTCTATTGAGCTGGTAAAATCAGCTATAAAATCTGGACAAGCTAATAATGTGATATATTTTCTAATACTATTACTTATATTATTAAATATACAAGCAATATCAATATTTGCTGAAAACTCTGAAGAAAATAAGAGTACAAGTTTGGTCGAAAACTCAACGATAAAGGATAATTCAAATTTGACAGATAAGTCTGTAAAAAACGAAGATTCCAATCTTATACAAAGTCCAAAAACAGATGATTCTACAACTTTGTCTGAAAATTCTAAAATTAAAAATAGTCAAAGAGTAACTGATTTTGTACCTTACAAAGAGAGTCAAATTTTTGCTGAGAAGATTAAAAAAGCTGAAAAAAATGTGTTTTGGATAGACAAGAAATATGATAAACATTATGACTTTGTGGAAACAATAGCCTTAGCCATATATGATGAAAATACCGATTATTATAAAGTAGATTTTATGGATAAGATTTCAAAGAATATAGTAAACTCTATTATGGTAGAAAGGGAGGTATTGGATGAGGGGTATTCTTTTGATTTTGTTTTTGATAGTGATTTAATAGAAATAAAAAGAGATGGTAAGTATGGATTTATAGATAATAAAGGCAGTGAAGTAGTAAAATGTAAATATGATGATGTTTTAAGCTTTTCAGATGGATTATCAGCTGTAAAATTAAATGGGCGTTGGGGGTATATAGATAATAAAGGTAATGAAGTAGTTGAATTTAAATATGATGAAGCAGATTTTTTTTATGGTGGCTTAGCAAAGGTTGAGATAGATGGAAAATGCGGACTTGTAGATAAAAACGGCAGGGAGATAGTAAGGCCGAAGTACGAAAATATCAGTAGAGTCGAAGAGGATTTTATACATGTTAAAAGTGATAAAAAATGGGGCTATATTGATAGGAGCGGTAAAGAAGTCATAAGTCCAAAATATGATTATATAACAGATTTTAGAGACGGCATTGCATTTGCTGACATAGATGAAAAATGTGGATATATAGATAAGAGCGGTAAAGAGGTTGTAAGTATAAAATATGATTATATTACAAATTTTGAAGATGGTATTGCAGAAGTGAAGATAGGTGAAAAAAGTGGATATGTAGATAAGAGTGGAAAAGTCATAATTGATATAAAATATGATGATGTTTGGGGTTTTTCTGAAAATTTGTCAAAGGTAAAATTGAATGGCAAATTTGGCTTTATAGATAAGAGTGGAAAAGAAGTAACAAAGATTAAATATGATGATGCTGAATATTTTTCAGAAGGCAGGGCATTGGTGAAATTAGGTGATAAGTGGGGATATATAGATAAAAATGGAAAAGAAGTAATAGCTGTAAAATATGATAAAGGAACAAATTTTAGAGAAGGATTTGCTCAGGTAAGAATAGGTGATAAATGGGCATTTATAGATAAAAATGGCAAAGAGATAACTAAGTTTAAATATGATAAAGTTTCAAGTTTTTCCGGTGGATTAGCAGATGTAACAATAGATGAAAAGGTTGGTTTTGTAGATACAGCAGGTAAGGAGGTAATAAGTCCTAAATATGATAAATCCTCTAAAGCTATTTTAGGTGTAGCATGGGTGAGCTTAAATGAAAAGATGGGGCTTATAGATAAGACAGGGAAAGAGATTATACCTGTCGAATATGACATTATAGGTCGTTATTCAAAAAATTTGCATCTTCTTGGGAAAGATAAAAAAATAGGTATTATTGATGAAAAATGGAAAATAGTAGTAGATGTGAAATATGATGCGATTCATTTACCTTTTAATAATACCATTATTTTGGAAAAAGATGGTAAGTTTGGCATATTGAATTTAGAATAATCATCTATGTGTGGTATTTTAAATAGGATTTACATTTTAAGTATCACACATTTATATATATAAATTTTGCTCTTGCTTTTGTAAGTGTCATATTATTATATAAATAAAGACTTGGGGATAAATTTAATATATCAATATTTACCACTACAAATGCAAATTATTACATAAGAAATGGAGGAAATTATTATGAGAAATAATATTGAACAACAAAAACTTATATCTATTAAACAAGTAAAATCAACTAAAAAATCAAGACTTGGTAAAAATGGTATTATTTTAATTTCAATGTTGATACTTATAATACTGAGTTTGCAAATAAAATCAATATCTGCTCAAAATTTGAATTTTGCTGAAAAGATAAAAAAAGCTGAAAAAAATGTTATTTGGGTTGATAAAAAATATCACGAATACTTTATTTTAGATGAAGTTATAATGGGAGTTTTCTATGATGTAAAAACTAATTATGTTAAGTTAGTTTTTATGGATAAAACTATGACGAATATATTAAATACTAAATATGCAAATTTAAAGTCATTGTTTCCCGAATTTCTTTGGAATTTTGTCTATTCAGAGGATTTGGTGCCCTTAGCTAAAGATAATAAAAGTAGATATATTGACAAAAAAGGAAAAGAAGTGTTAAAAGCAAAGTATGATAGAGCAGCTGTATTTACTGAAGGTGTAGCAGCGGTCAAAATAGGAAGTAAATGGGGATATATTGATAAAAAAGGAAATGAAGTAATAAAATCTATATACGATGATGCAAATCCATTTTCTGAAGGTGTTGCAGGTGTAAAAATAGGTAATAAGTATGGATTTATAGATAGGAGCGGGAAAATAGTAATAAAAGCAAAGTATGATGACGTAGGATTTTTTAAAAATGGTATTGCTTTAATAGAAATGGGAGATAAATGGGGATGTATTGATAAAACCGGAAAAGAAGTGCTAAGCCCGAAATATGACGACATAGATGAATTTTCAGATAATATTGCGCAAGTGAAATTGAATGATAAATATGGATATATAGATAAAAGCGGAAAAGAAATAATAGAGCCTAAATATGAAGGATTAATTTGGTTCTCAGAAGGCTTGGCAGATGTAGAAATACAAAATAAATATGGATATATAGATAAAAATGGAAAAGAAGTAATAAAGCTTAAGTATGAGGGTGCAAGTAGCTTTTCAGAAGGCTTGGCAGCAGTAGAATTAAACGGAAAATTTGGTTTTATAGATAAAACAGGTAAAGTAGTTATAGATTTTAAATATGATTTGGCGTTCGGATTTCAAGAAGGATTGGCAGAGGTCAGATTAGGTGAAAAGTCAGGATATATAGATAAAACAGGGAAAATGGTCATAAGTCCTAAATATGATAAGACAGATAGATTTAAAAATGGAGTTGCAAGAGTTAAATTAGACGGAAAATTTGGATTTATAGATAGACATGGAAAAGAAGTTATAAAGCCGGTATATGATTATATCAGTGACTTAGCCAATAATATGTATATATTGGAAAAAGATGGAAAGGTAGGCATATTGAGGATAGAATAAAATTTATAAGAAAGGGAGGAAGTTATTATGAGAAGTAAACAAAGAAAACTTATGTCTATTAAGCAAGTAGAATCAGCTAAGAAATCAAGACTTACTAAGAATGTAATATATTTTGTAATGTTACTACTTGTATTATTAAATTTGCAAACAATATCAATATTAGCTGAAAAATCAGAAGAAGATAAGAGTACAAGTTTTACTGAAAACTCAACGATAAAGGATAATTCAAATTTGACGGATAAGTCTACAAAAAAGGAAGATTCCAATCTTATACAAAGTCCAAAAACAGATGAGACTACAACTTTAACTGAAAATTCCCAAATGACAAAAATGCAATTAGAAGATGAATATGTAACTTATGAAGAGAGTCAAATTTTAGCACAAAAGATAAAAAATGCTGAGAAAAATGTATTTTGGATAGACAAGAAATATGATATATATTATGATTTTGTGGAAACAATAGCTTTAGTTACAGATGATAAAAAGACTAAAAATGTTAAAGTAGATTTTATTGATAAGACTTCAAAGAAGATAGTAAATTCTATAATGGTTGAAAGGGAGGTTTTAACCAAGGAATATAGTTTTAATAATGTTTTTCAAGGTGTTTTGGTAGTAATTAAAAGAGATGGCAAATATGGATTTATAGATAATAGTGGAAATGAAGTAGTAAAATGTAAATATGATGGAGCTTTAGGCTTTTCAGATGGATTATCGGCGGTAAAATTAAATGGGCGTTGGGGATATATAGATAACAAAGGTAATGAGGTAATAGCCTTTAAATATGATGGAGCAGATAATTTTTCAGGTGGTTTAGCAAAAGTTGAGTTAGATGGGAAATTGGGACTTATAGATAAAAACGGCAGGGAGGTAGTAAAGCCGAAGTACGACCATATAGGTAGTATCACAGGAGATTTGATAGAGGTTGAGCGTAAGGAAAAATGGGGATATATAGATAGGAGCGGTAAAGAAGTCGTAAGTTCCAAATATGATTATATAAAAGCTATTACAGACGATATTTCATATGTGGAAATAGGTGAAAAAAGTGGATATATAGACAAGAATGGGAAAGAAATTGTAAGTATAAAATTTGATCATATAACCAATATTACGGACAATGGTGTCGCATATGTTAAACTTGACGGAAAATGCGGATGTATTGATGAAAGTGGAAAAGTTATAGTTGATATGAAATATGATGATGTCTGGGGCTTTTTTGAAGATATGTCTCCGGTGAGATTGGGTGAAAAATGGGGATATGTAGATAAGAGCGGAAAAGAAGTAACAAAGATTAAATATGATTATGCTGATTATTTTTCAGAAGGAATGGCATTGGTGAAATTGGGACCTAAGTGGGGATATATAGATAAAAGTGGAAAAGAAGTAATAGCAATCAAATATGATGAGGGAATGGATTTTAGAGAAGGATTTACTCAGGTAAGAATGGGTGATAAATGGGCATTTATAGATAAAAGCGGTAAAGAGATAACTAAGTTTAAATATGATTATGTTTCAGGTTTTTATGATGGATTAGCGGCAGTAAAGATAGATGAGAAGTTTGGTTTAATAGACACAGCAGGTAAGGAGGTAATAAGTCCTAAATACTACCAATCCCTTGGCGTTATAAGAGGTGTAGCACGGGTTAGCTTAAATGGAAAGAAGGGGCTTATAGATACCACTGGGAAAGTGATTATACCTGTCGAATATGACATTATAGGAGATTATAAAAAAAATTTGCTTCGCGTTGAGAAAGATAAAAAAGTAGGTATTATGGATGAAAAAGGAAAAATAGTATTGGATATGAAATACGATGCCATACATCGACCTTTGAATAATACTATTATATTGGAAAAAGATGGTAAGTTTGGCATATTGAATTTAGAATAATAGTCTATGTGTGGTACTTTTAAATTAGATTTATATTTTAAGTGCCACATATTTACATATATAAATTTTGCTCTTGCTTTTATAAATGTAATATTATTATGTAAATAAAGACTTGGGGATAAAGTTAATATATCAATATTTGCCACTACAAATGCAAATTATTACATAAGAAATGGAGGAAATTATTATGAGAAATAATCTTGAAAAACAAAAAATCATTTCTATTGAGCTGGTAAAATCAGCTAAAAAATCAAGACTAATTAAGAATGGCTTTATATTTTTTGCAATGTCGATATTTGTCTTATTAAATATACATATAAAATCAATATTGGCAGATAGTACAAATTTGGCAGAAAAGATAAAAAAAGCTGAGAAAAATGTGGTATTTACTGTTAGAAAATATGATAAATACTATAATTTAGGTGAATCCATAATGGGAGCCGTAAAAGATGATAATAGTAAATATGTTAAGTTAGATTATATGGACAAGAGTTTAAAAAATATAATAAATTCCCTATATATAGATAAAGAATTTTTTGATGCAGGACCGGAAGATTTTGTTAATTATTCAGAAGGATTAGCCAGAATTAGAATAGATGAGAAATATGGATATATTGATAGAAAAGGTAAACAAGTAATACCACCAAAATATGATGATGCTGATAAGTTTATAGAAGGTCTGGCATCAGTAGAATTAGGAAATAAGTGGGGATTTATTGATAAAAATGGGAAAATGGTTATACAGCCTAAGTATGACGGAACTTCGTATTTTAGTGACGGAATGGCAATGATTCTTGAGGATCTTAAGTTTGGATATATAGATAAAACAGGAAGAGAAGTAGTAAAACCACAATATTATATGGCAAAAGATTTTTCGGAAGGCTTGGCAGGAGTACTAATAAATGGAAAAAAAGGATTTATAGATAAGAGCGGAAAAATAGTTGTAAAACCTAAGTATGATAGTTCCTTAAGATTTCATGAGGGAATGGCAGTTGTAGAATTAGATAATAAAAGAGGTTTTGTAGATAAAACAGGAAAAGAAATAGTAAAGCCTAAATATGACTCTGCATTTTATTTTTCAGAAGGCTTGGCACCGGTTGAATTAAATGGCAAGAGTGGATTTATAGATAAGACCGGAAAAGAAGTAATAAAACTTCAGTATGAAACGACTGAAAATTTTTACGATGGTGTTGTTGCAGTAGAATTAGATATGAAATGGGGACTTATAGACAAAAAAGGTAAATATATAGTAAAACCTAAGTATGATAGTATAAAATATTTTTCAGAAGGTATGGCAGCAGTTGAATTAGATTATAAATGGGGATATATAGATAAGAGCGGAAAGGAAGTAATAAAGCCAATATATGATGGGGTAAGCGACTTTTCAGATGGTATTGCAAAAGTAAAATTAGACAATAATTATGGAGTTATAGATAAAAGCGGTAGGGAGATAATAGAGCCAAAGTATGACAGTATAAGTTTATTGGTTGAAGATATGATTTTAGTTCGAAAAAGAAATAAGATGGGCGTTCTGATTATAAAATAGAAGATTAAGGAGGCTAATATGTTCTGTTCAAAATTAAAAAAAGAAATAAAAACAAGTATAAAGAATATTACAATTGCTTTCATAATATTACTATTTATTTTACTGTCATTATGCGCAAGATTCGTATTCGCTGAGAGTATAACTTCTGAAAAAAAGCAGATGAATGCAGAAAAAAACATAGTTTGGTTTGATAAAAAATATGGTGAGTATTACATTTTAGGCGATAGTATAATTGGAGCTCCACTTTATGATAATGGAAAGTATTCTAATATTGGATTTATAGATAAGAATAGTAAGTCGTTGATAAATGAAAATTCTATGGATAGGGATTATACACTTTTAAGCATTTTTGAAAATTTTAAATCGTCTGAAGGTATAATAGCCTTTTCTAAAGACAATAAGTTTGGATATATAGATAAAATGGGAAATAAGGTAGTAAAAGAAAAATTTGAAGAAGCAGAGAAATTTTCAAAAGGGATGGCAAAGGTAAGAATAGGTGGAAAATGCGGATACATAGATGTGAAGGGAAACTATGTAATTGAGCCTAAGTATGATGATATAGATAACTTTTCAGACAATAGGATGGTAGTAAAATTAGACAGAAAATATGGATTCGTAGATTATAAAGGAAAAGTGATAGTGGAGCCCAAATATGATTATATAGGAAAGATTTCAGAGGGAATGGCAGAGGTTCAGCTAAATGGAGAGTGTGGCTTTATAGATGAAAGTGCAAGAGAAGTAATAAAGCCTAAATATGATAGTGTCTTAGAATTTACTGAAGGGATGGTTGCGATTGAGTTAGAGAATAAGTGGGGATTTATTGATAAAAGTGGAAAAGTAGTTATAAAACCTAAATATGATGGTGTTTTACATTTTCTTAAAGCTTTGTCTAAAGTAAAATTAGGTAGGAAGTTAGGATATATTGATAAGACCGGTAAGGAAATAATAAAGCCCAAATATGATGAGCTAGACCCTTTTGTAGATGGGGTTTATGCAGTTAAAGTCGGTAAGAAATGGGGACTAATAGATAAGGCTGGAAAAAGGATAATAAAGCCCAAATATGATGATTTAAGAGCGTCATCTTACGGTGGTGGTGTGGCAGTCGTAAGATTAGGAAACAAGTATGGTTATATAGATAAAACAGGAAAAGAAATAACAGAGATAAAATATATATTTGCCGGAGATTTTGAGGATTTTGCTAAAGTTGCTTTGAGTGATAAGGAGTGGGGGATTGTTGATAGGACAGGTAAAGAAATAGTAGAGCCTAAGTATAATTATGTTAGTAGTTTTTTTAATGATATGGCAACAGTGAAATTAAATGGAAAGGTGGGAGTAGTGGATACAAGTGGAAAAGTAATAGTAGAGCCCAAGTATGATGAAGTGAAGAATTTCATTGAAGGAATAGCACCGGTAAAATTAAATGGCAAATGGGGATATATAGATAAAAACGGAAAAGAAGTAGTAAAGTTTAAGTATAGTAATGCTGATAGTATTTTAGAAGGATTGGCAGAAGTGAGGATAGATGGGTATGTAGGGTATATAGATAAGAAAGGAAAAGAGATAGTAAAGCCTAAATATAGCTATGTAGATAATTTATTTTCAGAAGGCTTTACAAAAGTTGTATATGAAGATAAATATGGATATATAGATAAAAGCGGAAGAGAAGTTGTAGAGCCTATATATGACTATGTAAGCAATATTAAGGATAATATGCTTGTGGTCGTAAAAGGAGACAAGGTAGGGTTATTGAAAATAAATTAGAAGCTTGACTTTAAGTATGCTTATTTGTATCTTATAGATTAAGAAGGTGAACACTTTGAATGAAGTAAATAAAACACTTTTCATTCCTCTTTATGGAAAGGCGTTGATTAGTAAAAAGGGCGTAATTCTAAAGGACAAAAAAGCTGAAGAGATATGGGATGCAGAGTCTTTTGACATCAAAGGAAAGTCAAAGTCAAAATGGCTGGCATATAATATGGCTATGAGGGCAAGAGTCTTTGATGACTGGACAGATAAGAAGCTGTTTAATTCTGATGAAAAAACAAAAGTTCTTCATATAGGCTGCGGTCTTGACAGTAGATGTCTTAGAGTTAAGGAGAATTATTACAGTTGGTTGGACTGCGATTTTCCGGATGTGATAAGTGTGAGGAGACAATATTACGAGGAGACATCAAACTACAAGATGCTAGGCTTAGATGCGTCAAATAGAGCTGATATTGACTTATTGCCTGATGCAGACAGTGCAATAATAATCATGGAGGGTATAAGTATGTATCTAAGTAGGGAGAAATTAGTTGATTTATTAAAGCTTCTAAAAGAAAAATATAATAAGGTTAATATATTGATGGATGTATATACTGAGTTTGGAGCAAGGACTTCAAAGTACAAGAATCCTGTTAATGATGTGGGTGTGCAACAGCTATATGGAGTGGATGATATAGACAAAGTATCAGTAGATAGTAATTTAAAAGTCATAGGAGAGCATTCCTTTACTCCGCCACATCTTGTAAATGAATTAAGAGGCTTTGAAAAAATTTTCTTTAAACTAATGTTTACAGGAAAATTATACTCAAAGATTTACAGCCTGTATGAATTGGGATAGAAGTACATTATAAATTATTGCAAAATAAATGCACGCTTAAAATATGTTAAAACACATCAAAGTTTAAGCGTGCATAAGTATAGTAGATTTATCAAGTACATTAATTTATACATAAAAAATCACTTGAATTTATAGTATTAGCAATAGTCAAAATTGATATTATATAAATCTTTCGTATCTGCTGATACCTTTTGCCTGAGTTTCTCTTACAGTATCTTGGAAAATTATAGAATAACTATTGTACATCTCGTTTTCAAACCAAAGTTGAGCTGTTACCTTCAAAGGAGCATCGCTTGTCTTTGATACTTCTATCTGACTGATGTTTGAAAAAGTCATATCCCTCTTTTCACTTTCATGGTATGGCTTGCCATTTACAAACCATTTGACCTTTCCTGTAAAATCATGTCTATTTTTTAATTGATCATTGCTCAAAGTAACTTTAAATGTATCTCCATTTTTAGGATTTTTATTGTCTGATGAAATTTGAGTTTCTGTAAGCCTTTTGTCGTTTTTCCAGTATTTGTTAAAATCATTTTTCCATCCAAATTCAAACATTTTGATGGTATCTGTAAATCTATTGTCAGAAGTTGTATGCATTGTGACTGCTATCAGTCTTTTATTACCCCTTTTGGCAACTCCTATAAAATTGGCGTTATCTAGGCTGTAAGCCCCTGTTTTCAGCCCTTCTATTCCGTAATAATCATTGAGCAAGAGCTTATTTGTAGCTTCTTTTGAAATACCTTTTATATATACTTCCTTGAGCATAGTCATCTTCTTAATTTCTTTTTCATGATTGTCGTACATGTATTTTCCAAGTTTTAACATTGATTTTGCAGTGGTTACATTAGCTTCATCAATACCGGAAGGCTCAGTAAAATTACCTTCCATTCCTATTTTTGCAGCCAAGGTGTTCATTTTTATTGCAAAATTGGCAGTAGATCCGGAAATATGCTCACCTATAGCAATGATGGAGGCATTTGAAGAACTTACAACTGCATTGGTCAATAAAGTTTTGACTGTGTATGTTTCTCCAACTTGAAAACATTCATAAGCCGCCCATGCCGGATCGTGTGAAATAGCAGATGCATACTCACTGATGGCAACCTTATCATTCATGCTGAGATTGCCTGCCTTTATTTCATCTAGTATTACAGCTACAGCCAAGACCTTAGTCATGGATGCTATTGTTCTTTTGGAATCTCCGTTCTTGCTCCATAATACAGCTCCACTATCATAATCCATTATAGCACCGGAAACTCCTGTAATAACAGGATAATTTATTATCTTTAGGTCGTTTGCAAATATATTCATACTTTGTAAAGTAAAGAATAAGGCAAAAATTAATAGAAATATACTTAATTTTATTTTTTCATGGCTAAGACCTCTAAAAAAATATTAAAAAATAACTTATGATTGCAAAGAGAATTATATCATTTTTAATAGTTATTTACTATATGTTTTACATATTCTTTTACAAAAATTTAGTAGAAATGAAATAGAAAATTGAAATATATCTTAAAATATGATACTATCAAAATAGGTAATTAATCTTATGTAAAGTTGTCTATTAATTGTTCTTATTTCAATGATTTCGTCATAATATTTATATGGTAGATTGAATGTTGTAATTAAAGAAGATTTGAGAAAAATTATATGCTTATCTTTATATTAGGTAAGATAGTTATTTGAAAATTCAAATAAATATGTGTAAATAATGAAATTTTGTCTAGCCATAAGTTAAAAAAATTACAACTTAAAACTTTGTAAATAGAACAAGTCTATGAAACTAGTATTAAGGAGGAAAAGATGTCTAATCTAAAAACTTTTGAAGAACTCAACTAAGATGGGGAGTTTCTTAGGTATTGTAATTTTTGTAATAATAATTGCGTTAATATCACTACAGGCAAAACCTGTATTAGCTGATAATATGAGCTTGGAAGAGAAAATAAAGACAGCTGAGGAAAGTATTGTTTGGGTTGATAAGAAATATGATAATTACTATATTTTAGATGATAATATTTTAGGGCTTGTCGACAAAACAAATAGCGATTACTTTAGATTGGATTTTATGGATAAGACCTTATTGAATATAATAAATTCTAGGTATACAGATAAGACATATTTATTTTCAATGCCTATTTTTAATTCAGAATATTCAGAAGGTTTGGCAAGGTTTGCTTTTAAAGGAAAATTCGGATATATAGATAAAAATGGAAAAATAATAATTCAACCTAAGTACGATTTTACAGAAAAATTTTCAGAAGGCTTGGCATTAGTAAAATTAAACGGAAAATGGGGGTATATAGACAAAAATGGTAAAGAAGCAATTGAGATAAAATATGATGGTCTAAAAAAAATTTCTGATTCTATGCCATCCTCTGTGGATGTGGAAAAAATAAATGTGAAAAAAGCTAAAAAAGAAAAGTCAAAGACTGCTTATGTTTTGGGTGATGATTTTTCAGAAGGCTTGACAAGGGTAAAATCAGATGAGAAATTTGGATATATAGATAAGAGTGGGAAAAAAGTTGTATCTCCTAAGTATGATTATGAGCTTCCATTTTTAGATGGATTTGCTGCTGTTAAAATAGGATATAAATGGGGTTTTATAGATAAGACAGGGAAAGAGATAACAAGTATTAAATATATATTGGTGGAGCCTTTTTCAGAAGGTTTGGCTATAGTGTCAAAAGACAAAAAATATGGTTATATAGATAAGTTTGGAAAGGAGGCAATAGCTCTCAAGTATAATAGTGCAAGGAGATTTTCTGAAGGCATGGCTGCAGTACTTATAGGTGGGAAATGGGGCTATATTGATAAAAGTGGAAAAGAAGTAATAAAGGCAAAGTATGAGTTTGCTGAAGAGTTTTCCGAAGGATTGGCTGCAGTATTTATAGATGGAAAATGGGAATACATAGACAAAACAGGTAAAGAAATATTAGAACCTAAGTATAGCTATGTATATAAATTTTCACAAGATGTGGGAGTAGTAAGTTTAGACAAAAAATATGGATTGGTGGATAAAACCGGAAGAGAGACTGTTGAACCTAAGTATGATGATTTATATTTACTTCACAATGCCTTAGCTTTAGTGCAAATAGATGGAAGGTGGGGGGTAATAGATAAAAATGGTGTAGAAATAATAGCCCCTAAATACGATGATGTTATTGAATTAAGTGAAGATACCTTTATATTGCAAAAAGAAAATAAGGTCGGAGTATTAAACATAAGATAGATTTATAAGCGGAATTGTTACTTTAAAGGCTCTATATTGAAATATATTACAAAATATTTTGCTGAAATTTAAAAAAATTGTTTTTATACTTAACTCAACTTTCCCACTAAAATTATCGCAATTTTAGTTGAAATTTAAATATTTATTGATTTTTTAATATACTACTTGACACACAATTTTCTGAATAATATTTATTGAGATTTGCATATTTATCAAAAAAATAAAAACACTGAAAAAACTATGTCAAGTATAATATTATAATTTTAAGATACACTCAAATTTCAATGTTTTTAATATGATTTTCATGTGGGAAAGTTGAGTTATTAATATTACATTATTCCAAGACTATATATTATCATTTAAAACACAGTCTGATAGATATACTACATAGCCCACTACCTTCATATCTCCAATATTGTCTTCCCATCCGTTTACAGCTTTTGTTCCGCTTAACTTTCCGCTTACAGCAATTAAGCTATTATTATCTTTTGACGGAATGAATTTATGGTAAAGAATCTTGATTTCTTCAACACTTCCTTCAAATGCCATGACCTTATCCCTCTCAGTATAATGGGCGTCATAGCAATAGTCTATCTTTCCAATGTCAACAGGTGAATTAAAAGCATTATTACTTAACACTGTCCATTCCACCTTATCTCCTACGGAAAAAGGCGTCCCACAACATTGCATTTGCCACGCAGCATAAAATACTGTACATCTTTTTCCTTTATTTAGCCTATCCATAATAACTCCATATCTTTGTTAATTAATAATAAAAAATGCTCATTTTTCAACGCTACTATTCTAATACTAAAGTCTAATAAAATAATGGATAAAATATTTTTGGTGCAATCATAATAAAATCATAAATATTATACTATTTTTTTAATTATTGTTGAAGATTATCCATAGATTAAATAACTCAATTTTCCCACTAAAATTATAGCAATTTTAGTGGAAATTTAAACATAAATTGAATTTTTAATATACTACTTGACACGAAATTTTCTTAATAGTTTTTATTGAAATTTGCATATTTATCAAAAATATGAAAACACTGAAAAAAACTATGTCAAGTGTAATGTTATATTTTAAAAAGATACTTAAATTTCAATGTTTTTAATGTGTATTTCATGTGGGAAAGTTGAGTACTTAATATTTATTAATTCATGGATACATTAGGGAGCTTTTTCTTGATTATTATAATTTTTAACCAAAGTATAGTAAAAAGATAAAATATCCATAGTTTTATTAAATTCAGGTATTAAAAACTAAATCTTCCAATTTTAAATAGCTGCTAGTCAAATTTTTTTACCTTAAATTATTTTTCAAAAAACCCTTGACAAAAACAAAAAATAAAACTATAATACCGAGAAATAAAATTTATCAGGAAATTCTACGACAAGAAGAGTAAGTTAAGTTATGATTACAGCGAGTGGACACAGAGTGGAAGGTCTACAATCTACCTTAGCCGAATAGGGACTTGGAGAATACTTTTTGAAATTGCAGTAGGAAAGTACGGTTAGCCGCCGTTATCGGTATATGAGTGGATTGGTCAACTTTTGTCCAATCAATTGGAGTGGTACCACGGAATTTCATCCGTCTCTTTATCAGAGGCGGATTTTTTTTATACAAAAAAACCGGTATTTGTATAAAAAAACTATAATTTTATTATGTTAAGTCAATAGTAATACTGAAAGGTCTTTAATCTGTTTGCATAATTAACTTATACAATGACTTAGTTAATACTAAATATTCATTAAATCAATGGATGAAATTTAACAAGTATTGTAATTATAATTTTGTTACGCAATGCTTGTAAAATTAATAGCAAAATAAATCTTCCATAATTCTAAGCAAATTTAGTATTTAAGTAAAAAAACTTGTATAATATTAATTTATATCACTTTTGATTTAAAGAAATATCAGTATCAAAGATTAAATGGGAGGACATTATGAAAAAGAAACTATTTTTATTAGCCTTAGTAATATTTTCGGTATTTGCTTTTAGTGCTTGTGGTGGAAGTGACAATGCAAAAGAAAATGCAAATACAAATCAACAACAAACAGCAGATAACAAAAAAGATGATAAAACAGCAAGTGACAACAAGTCATCAGAAAATGTGCCATCAGGAGCATCTATAGACAAGATAAAAGAAAAGGGTAAGCTTGTAATCGGTACAACAGCAGACTATCCACCTTATGAATTTAAGGTTATGCAAAATGGCAAGCTTGAGATTGTAGGATTTGACATCGAAATAGCCAAATTGATTGCAAAAAAACTTGGAGTTGAGCTTGAAATTAAGGATATGGACTTTAAATTGCTGATAGAAGCTGTAAAAAAAGGTGAGATAGATATAGCCTTAGCCGGAATCAATCCTACAGAAGAAAGAAAAAAAGAAATAGGTATGACAAATGTGTACTATAAGGCAAATCAAACAGTATTGATAAGAAAAGAAGATGAGGGTGTATTTACTTCACTTGATACTCTAAAAGGCAAGACTCTTGGAGCACAAATGGGAGCTACTCAGGTGGAATTGGCAAAGACTGTTGAAAATGCACAAATAAAAGAACTTCCACTCATTACAGCTTTGATAGCTGATCTTAAAACTAAGAAAATTGATGCAATAGTATTGGAAGAAGCAGTAGCAAAGCAATATGCATCTACAAATGATGATCTGCTTGTACCAAATTTCTTGTTTGAAAGCAATGACAAGGGCTCAGCTGCAGGTGTAAAATTGGAAAATACAGACTTGCTTGAATTCCTAAACACTACTCTTGGAGAAATGGAAAAAGATGGAACTATTGAAAAGCTTGTAACAGAAGCTATAGACCTTTCAAATAGTGCAAAACAATAATAGAATATAAATAAAAATATGAAATAGATTCAGCTTTTATATTTTTAGGAAAGGAGATATTTTGCTTGAGTTATTAGTTAAATACCGTGGATTATTCCTGCAGGGTGCTTTGTACACCATAGGACTTTCTTTAGTATCTGTCCTAATGGGTATATTGATAGGACTTGTACTTGCTTTTTTCAGATTGTCAAAGGCAAAGATATTAAACCTTATATCAACAACATATATTGAGCTTATAAGAGGGACTCCTCTACTTGCTCAGATTATGCTTGTCAAATTCGGGCTTTACGATTTGATAACTGCAAAAACAAAAATAAGCATACCTGATATAGCAATAGGTATAATTGCAGTATCTTTAAATTCAGGTGCTTATGTGTGTGAAATAATACGCTCAGGCATATCTTCTGTAGACAAAGGTCAGATGGAGGCTGGAAGAAGTCTAGGTATGAGTAAGTCGATGACGATGAGGCTGATAGTTTTACCTTTGGCTGTAAAAAATATATTGCCTGCACTTTGCAACGAATTTGTCACAGTTATAAAAGAAACTTCGATTATCTCGTATATAGGGGTTACAGATTTGTTCTATATTGCAAATGCGGTAAGTTCAATGACTTACAAGTCATTTGAGTCTATGCTTGCTGTTGCACTGATTTACTTTATTATCACATTTACACTGTCAAAACTTGTCAGACTTTTGGAAAGGAGGCTGTCTCAAAGTGATTAAGGTAAGTAATTTGAAAAAAAGCTATGGGGATAAGCTTGTCTTAAAAGAGGTAAATACTGAGATACAAGACGGCAGTGTCGTGGTAGTGATAGGACCGTCCGGTTCCGGAAAGTCAACTTTCTTGAGATGTCTCAACAGATTGGAAGAAGTGGACAGCGGTAAGATATTTTATGATAATATAGAGCTTACTTCAAAGACTGTCGATATTGATAAGATGAGACAACATATAGGTATGGTGTTTCAACACTTCAACCTATTTCCACATAAAACCATACTTGACAACATTACCCTTGCACCTATAAGCTTGAATCTGATGAGTAAGGAAGAGGCAGAGAAAAAAGGTATGGAATTGCTTAAAAGAATGGGGCTTGAAGACAAGGCGTCTGTCTACCCGTCATCATTATCAGGTGGTCAAAAACAAAGGGTGGCAATAGCAAGGGCGCTTGCTATGGAGCCTAAGGTTATGCTCTTTGACGAGGCTACTTCAGCACTTGATCCTGAGATGGTAGGTGAGGTGCTAAATGTTATGAAAGACCTTGCAAAAGAAGGTATGACCATGATAGTGGTAACTCACGAGATGGGATTTGCAAAGGAAGTTGCAGACAGAGTGCTTTTCATGGAAGAAGGTATCATCTATGAGGACGGTACTCCTGAGGAGATATTTAACAATCCAAAGGAAAAGAGAACACAGGAGTTTTTATCCAAGGTGTTGTAATTATAGAGAATTTCAATAAAGTTTATTAATAAGAGAAAGTATAGAACATAGAATTATCCTATACTTTCTTTTTTATATTGAAAAAACTTATATAAAGTATTTGAAAATTAGAGAAAATTTGCTATTTTCAAACATCACTTGAAAAAAAGTAGATTTTGTAGTATAATCCAAATGTTGATAAAAAATTATAAATTGCACTTAGTGCAAGATAATTTTTTTGAGAAAAATTGCTAATTATTTAACTATTATTAAAAAAGGGAGTGTGTTACAATGGCAGGAAGTTTTATGATTCCACACAACATAGTTTTTGGGGAAGGAGCTTTTTCAAAACTATCTGAATTAAAGGGAAAAAAAGCTATGATAGTTACAGGCGGAAGCTCAATGAAAAAGAACGGTTTTATCGACAAGGCTATAGAAGAGCTTAAAAAAGGCGGTATGACAGCAGAAGTATTTGACGGAGTTGAGCCGAATCCATCTGTAAATACGGTAAAAAAAGGTGCTGAAGCAATGCTCAAATTTGAACCTGATTGGATAGTGGCACTTGGTGGTGGTTCATCTCTTGATGCAGCAAAGGTAATGTGGGCATTTTATGAATATCCTGAGCTTAAATTTGAGGATATTTTGACACCTGGCACATGTCCTGAGCTTAGAAAAAAAGCAAAATTAATCTGTATACCATCTACAAGCGGTACTGCATCTGAAATAACAGCTTTTACAGTTATTACCGATACTGACAATCATATAAAATATCCGCTTGTATCTGAGTATTTTGTGCCTGATATAGCGATAGTTGATCCTTTGCTACCGTCAAAGATGCCTAAGCATATAACTGCAAATACAGGAATGGACGTATTGGCTCATGCAACAGAAGCTATAGTGTCTACAGCTGCAAATGATTATACTGATGCTCTTGCCATCCATGCAGTTAAGTTGGTATTTGAATGGTTACCTGTAGCATATAATGAACCTGACAATATGCTTGCAAGAGAAAAAATGCACAACGCTTCTACCATGGCAGGTATGGCATTTACTTGCGCCTCACTTGGATTGATTCACTCACTTGCACATAAGATAGGTGGAGAATTCGGCATTACTCACGGTCTTGCAAATGCAATACTACTTCCATATATAGTACAATTCAACTCAAAGGCTACTGACAAGGTGGCATGGATTGAAAAAGAATTGGGTGTTAAAAACTTCCCTGAAGCAATAAAAGAGCTTAATAAGAAACTAAACATACCGCTAAATCTTAAGGATGTGGATGAGGTGGAAATAAGTGAAGCTAAATTCAACGAAGTCCTTGATAGAATGAGCAAGAACGCCTATAAAGATCCTTGCACATTGACAAACCCAAGACAGTCAAGCCCTGAAATAGTGAAGATGATATATGTTCACGCTTTTGAAGGAAAAGATATAACTGAATAATTAAAAAATAAATCTAATAAAAACGGTTATAGGTGATATATTATACACTTATAACCGTTTTTTAGACTAAACATTAATGCTAAAATTGTATACTTTCGTTCGAAAAATAAAAATCTTTGTATATAGTAGAAAATACAGATGTACAATAAGAATTTAAAATCATATAACATAAAGTATATTGACAATAATATTTTTTAGGTGATATACTATAATAAGAGATAAATTAGACAATCAAAACCCTGATGTAATTATACTATGAGCTTATGTTTGTATTGAAATTACTAGCTAATTTATAATAAATTCATAATATAAAACATTAATAAATTTTATATTTAAGAATTTTAAGATAATTATCTTATTTTAACCAATGTTCAAGGAATTTAAATACATATAATATATTTTGATTTATCTTTTTATAAAAGTTGACTGATTTAATTTTACATATCCTATAGAGATTTGTCTCATACTTTGAAAAGTATGTTGCTGTAATATTGATTTGTTGTCCTGATAGTAAACATCAAAGAAAAATTTGTCAAAGATATCATTAAGTTGACAATTTTTATTTACAAAAATATGTTAATTTTTGATGAAAATAATGTTGTTTACTATAATTTATTGTAAATTTACTTATTTTTGGTATGGTTTTGCATTAAGGGCGGTGTTTCGTGTGGGCTTTTTTTGGGCTTTGGCTGTAGGGAGTGTTATAGGTTGTGTCGCAGGTTTTTTTACTAAAAAAGGTGAAAGTATGGGTATTCTTGCTAATGTATTTGCAGGACTTGTAGGCTCTTGTGCAGGGTACTCTGTGTTTGGTTTGTGGGAATCGGAGTTTTCTGACTTTGCTATAATTCCATCCATAATAGGAGCGATTGCACTCATAGCATTGATGTGGTATTTTTCAGAAAAGAACATAGAAGATTAAAATTACACTTGTATAATGGTATAGCAGGTTGAGTTTGTTTTTTTATAATGATATAGTATATTGTTGGAAAAATGTATGTGATTGGGAAATAAAAGCATATTTATAAGATAGAATAAGTATTATAAAGCAGAAATTAAAGCTAAAATTTAATAAAATAAAGAATATTAGTTTGAAATAGGAAGATTTTTACACTAGCTTGTAAAGATCTTTTTTATTTTTAATTTTAAGCGGATTTTAAGTAGGGATATTAAAATTTAGAAAATCAAAAATGAATTAAGAAAAAGGATTACATTCATATTTTTGATTAGAATAGTAAAAATATTGAAATTAGGAGATATGAGCTTAATTAATAGTATATAGTCTAAGCAAATTATCATAAGAACTTCAATATAAAGTCTTTAAAATCAGATTTATACTAAAAATCGATTAAGTAATTCCAAAAATATATTAAAGATGTATTGTTCAAAACTACAAAAAATTATATTTCCATAAGTTCAAATATATGACATTATAAATGGTGATTAATATTACTTTAAAAATTTGAAATTTAAGAGCTTATAACAAGATATGAGAAATTAAATCACAATATAAGTTATTATAAAAATTATACAGGAGGGATATTATGAAGATGATAGCATTGATTCCGGCATACGAAGCCGACGAGAGATTAATCACTCTATTAAAAGAATTGGAAAATACCGCCTTTGATGCTATCGTTGTAGATGACGGCAGCGGATGGAAGTATCAGGAGATTTTTGAAGAGGCAAAAAAATACGCTACTGTTTTGATTCATGAAAAAAACAGGGGCAAGGGGACAGCTCTTAAAACAGGATATGAATATATAAGAAAAAATTATAAAGAAAAATATGTAATTGTTACTATGGATTCCGACGGACAGCACACTGTACAAGATGCAATGAAGCTATGCGAAAAGCTATTGCAAAATCCTGAAAAACTCATAATAGGCAAGAGAAATTTTAGCAAAGAGGTTCCTCTAAGAAGTAAGTTTGGAAATGCTTGTACAAGAGTGATATATAGACTGGCAACAGGTATAAGAGTATATGACACTCAAAGCGGTCTTAGGGCATTTGACAACAGCCTTATAGATTTTATGCTTGAGGTCAAGGGTCAAAGGTATGAATACGAAATGAATGTATTGATGGAATGTCAAAAAAACAAGATTCAAATAATGGAAGAGGATATTGAGACTATTTATATAGACAATAATTCGTCTTCACATTTTAACACATTAAAGGATTCATTTAGAATTTACAAGGAGATTTTGAAATTTTCCGCTTCTTCGCTGATATGCTTTTGCTTGGATTTCAGCTTGTATCTTATCTTCCTTTCTACTACAGGTGGACTGGGAACTCTAAACAGTGTAAGGCTTTCTAATATATCAGCAAGGATTATCAGTGCTGTAGTAAATTTTACACTAAATAGAAAATATGTATTTAAGAGCAATAGCGATGTATTCCAAGCAGGAATAAAATATATCTTGCTTTGCATGTTTATACTAACTATCAATACTGCAATGCTCGGTTTTTTAGTTGAGTATGTAAATATAGACAAGTCTCTTGCAAAGATAATTACAGAACTTTCTCTATTTTCACTAAGCATGGCTATACAAAAAATGATGATATTTAAAAAAAATCCAATTACAAAAAAGGAGTTGATATAGATGAAAAATAAAAAAGTATGTGGCTGATAACTTATGTTATCTTCCTCATTGCATTTACTGTATATATTGCACTTGACACCTTTGTCATAGAAAAAGTATATTCGTCGGCTCAGACCAAGATAAGCGAAAAACTCATTACTACTGATGAGACAAGTCAAGAGCAATCAGCAAATCAAGGCAATGAAGTTTCTGAAAGTACAGATAATACTCAATCTTCGGAAAATACTGAAAACTCTCAAAATTCAGCGACTAATACTGTAAAGACAAGTTCAGATACAGAATATGAAGATGATAATATAAAGATAAATCTAAGTACGCAAAACTACAACGACACAGTGGTATATGTAGCAGATGTAAAGCTCTCATCAGCTGACTATCTTAGAACAGCACTTGCACAAAATCTCTATGGAAGGAATGTAACTGCAAAGACATCGGAAACTGCTGAAGAAAACTCAGCCATACTTGCAGTAAATGGAGATTACTACGGCGCTCAGGAAAGAGGTTATGTGATAAAAAATGGGGTACTCTACCGTAATACGGCAAGGGAAAATCAGGAAGACTTGGCGATATACTCTGACGGAAGTTTCGAGATAATAAGAGAAGATGAGATTACAGCAGAAGAACTGATACAAAAAGGAGTTGTAAATCTACTTTCATTTGGACCTGCACTAATTCAAGACGGTGAGATAAGCGTAAGTACACAAGATGAAGTAGGTAGGGCAAAAGCCAGCAATCCAAGAACTGCAATTGCCATTATTGATAAATTGCACTATGTTTTTATAGTTGCAGACGGTAGAACTGATGAGAGTAGAGGGCTTTCACTATATGAACTTGCTCAGTTCGCTCAGTCACTTGGAGCAAAGACAGTGTACAACCTTGACGGAGGAGGCTCGTCTACAATGTATTTCAACGGTAATATAGTTAATAAGCCTACAACAAATGGAAACAATATAAAAGAAAGGAGTGTGAGCGACATTGTTTACATCGGTTACTAAAAAATCTGACAAAAAATTAGATAAGATTTCAAAAATATATTTGGGAATTTCAGCTTTTTGCATTGTTTTTGCAGCGATATACGAATACTTTTCACACGAGGTATATTCAGCCTTTATGATATTTGCATTTTTAATACCGTTTTTAGGTGGAACGGTAGTATTCTACACTATCAAGAGATTTGCCACAAACTCAATGCCGGGAGAATCACTTGTAAGATTGTACAACTGCGGTATAGCTACACTTACTGTAGGGAGTATATTTCAAGGAGTGCTTGAGATATACGGCACGACTAACAGCTTGGTAAATGTATATCTTCTAGTAGGGGCTATGCTCATAATATCAGCTGTAGTAATATATACAAGAGCCGACTTAAAAAAGCACAGTACTGTCTCAAGCATAGAATTGGAGGCAAAAGAGCAAGTAATAATTCTACCATAACTCAAGATTTACAAGAGCGCAAACATCTGAATTAGTGGAGAAAACATAATAATTACTGTAGCTTTGATATGTCTTTTTACATTCAAATCTACAGTAATACTAATAGTCAATAAATTTTTTTAAATAATATTTATTGAAATTTACATATTTATCAAAAATCTAAAAACACTGAAAATACCATGTCAAGTAATGTATTGTATTTCTAAAATTTACTTAAATATCAATGATTTTAATATGCTTTTTATGTGGTAAAGTTGAGTTAGTTAAAAATGTAAAAATGATGAAAAATAATAAAAATAAAGTAAGAACAAAAAAGAAGAAAATAAAATATTTAATAAAAAAATATGATAGAATAGTCTGAAAATACCGAATTATATAAAAAAATTTCTAAATAATATTCTTAAAATATAAAACTATAAATAAATTTCTTAATTTGTATAATTCAAAAAAATTCTTTTTTAAATTGAGTTAATTGTAAAAAGAATTCAATATTGTATTGACTTAAATTATCATTATATATATAATGTTTATGTGTAAAATTAATTAAGGTATAAGGTAAAAGTCGGTACATAATATTTTAAAAGATTACCTTAAAATTAAAATCATAAATTTTTTTAATATCTTAAAAGCAATATTTTTGAAAGTTTTCAACTCTTAGATATTGTTTGAAAAGTAGTGCAATTTTCTATAAATTGCCATATTTTTGCGTTTAAATAGCATATCGGCAAATAACAGATAATAGTTTAAATTCTTATAATAGTTTTATAATGATATTATTTTAATATTTTATTGTAATTGCTGATGTTTTGCAAATGAATCTTTTAGAAAATTTTATCTGATATTTATCTTGATTACCTAAAAGTAAAAAAGGAGGTAAGAATTTTTTATGAGAGCAAAAAAATTTAAAAATGCTCTGTCTTTATTCATGGCATTTGCAGTCGGATTAAGCTGTGTATCGCCAGTTTCTTTTGCTGAAGTCGAACCTACAAGCAAAAGAGAGTTTATAGAAAGAGCTAAGAAAATTGAGCAGGGAAGTAATACTGACCAAGCTTATGAGAAGCTTCAAAAAGCTATTAAAAAAGCTGAAGAAGATTTTGATGCAGGTAAAACAGATGTGGAACTTGAACTTACTGTAGATGAGCTAAATAAAGCCATTGAAGAATTTGCAAAAGACGCAAATACACTTACGCCTTTAGAAAAAGTGTATAAAGAATTTGAAGCTGAGATTAAAAGGGCTGAATCTTTACAAGATGATGAAGATACTTTTCCGGGTGCTAAAGACATTCTTGTAGAAGCAATAAAAATTGCTAAACGAGATTTGTCTGATTATAAGCATAATATTGATAGTCTTAAAGAATCTTTTAGACAATTCAAAATATCAGTCGTTGAATATGAAGAAGGAAGGTATACTTCTGTTAAAGATATTGAAAAAGAATTACAAAAGAAGGATCCTGGTATAAAAATAGCTTCAATATTAAATGTGCCTGTTATGTTTTGTAATACTGACGGCAGTGAATTTGAATGGAATAGTACTCTTGTGACACCTGCAAGGGTTTATAAGACAAATAAGGGTCATAAAATGATCCTTGCTTTAAGGAGAAGCACCAATCCGCTTAAGATAGGTTTTTTGGGAAGAATAAATATATTGCAAGGTGGCACTTTTGTAGAAGCAACAATAAGTGAGTATAGCACAGTAGATAGTGTGAATCATCCTACTGAAGGTACAGATGTGAGCATGCGTGATAAAAAATATCCAAAGGAAGTGGTTATGGATGTAGATGATAATACAAAAATTTTACCTGTAAAAATTTATATTCCGTCTTCAGGATTCAGTGGTAGTTCAGAAGAAATTAAACGTATAAAATTTGACTGGAATAATTCTAAAGTAGAAAAAGTTGTAACTACTAAACTTGAGGAATTGATAAAAGAAGCTAAAAAAATTGATAAAGGAAAGAAAACAAAGTCAGCTTTTAATGAGTTACAGGGTGCAATAAATACTGCTGAAAACGAAATTAAAAATATCAAAACAGAAGAACAGCTTGATAGAGCGATAACTGCTTTAAACAATGCAATTGACAAATTCAAAAATTCGGCAGATATAAAAACTGATAATCTTGAAAAAACTATTGAAAATGCAAAAAATAGATTAAATGCTGATAGAATTGATGAAGCAAAAAAAGAACTGAGTGATGCTATTGAAGTGGCAGAAAAGGTGCTTGATGATTTTAAGTCTCAAGATGAAGTAGATAAGGCAGAAAAAGCATTAAACGAAGCAATAGATAAATTTGAAAAATCAGTAAAAAAATCTGATAAGCAAATATTTGAAAGCAAAATTGATGAGGCTGAAACTTTACGAAAAGACAGTAAAAAGGTAAAAGAGGCAAATGACGAGCTTGAAAAAGCCATTGATGATGCCAAAAAATTTCTTAGTGAAATAGTATCAAAAACAAATGAAGAATTAGGCGTAGCTATTAGCAAAATTGAAAAAGCAATAGAAGATTTTGAGAAAAAAGTAAAGGAAGAAGATTGGAAAAAACTAAGAACATTAGTTAATAAGGCTAACTTTATATTAAATAACCCTGATAAGTATGAACAAGAAGGTTTACTGAAGTTACGTGAAGTTACATCTAAAGCTTTAGATGTATTAAAAAAAGATGATTTTCTACAAAAAGATTATGACGAAGCAATAAAAGCTCTGGAAGATGCTTTAGGAAAGATTAAAAAAATAGAGGAAGAAAAAACATATACTGTAAAAGCTAAGCTCCAAGCTGTAGGTGTTTCTTCTCCTCCTATGCTTGATACATCAATGAACGATGTAGTCAAAGTCATCGAAAAAGGAAGTAAGGCAAGGTATGAATTACAGTTTAAGCCCGTAAAAGATGGAGCTAAGACTGTAAGGGTGACTGAAATATCAGCAATAGAAAATGGAAATAAACAAAAGGCAGATAAGTTTAATAATTCATCATCAGAGTACAATGAAACCTTTGTGATATCAAGGAATTCTACAAATGAACCCAAAATACCTCTAGAAATCTTGACTGATGACAAGGATGCAAATGGCGGAAATCCTCAGAAATTTAATTTAGTTTTTGATTGGTCTACAAAAAATGAAAATCCACAAAATCCTCAGGGTAATAAGGTGAAGTTGACATTAGAAGGTGGAAATATATCGTCAGAACCAAATGCAGGAGAAATTGAGAAAAATAGAAATGTCAAAGTGACTGTAAAACCGGATAATGATATGAAGGTAAAATCATTTACGGTAAATGGAGTTGAAAGAAAATCAGACTTAGTAAATAATGTCTTTAATTTTAGGATTGAAGAGGACACTGCAATAAAGGTAGAATATGAAGAAAAAAATCCTAAACCTGCAGAACAAAAAGTAAAATTGACATTGCTCGGAGAAAATATAACATCAAATCCAAGTGAAAGTCAAATCAAAAAGGGAACAGATGTTACAGTGACAGTGGTACCTGCTGCAAATAAGGAAGTGTCATTGTTTACAGTAAACGGAGCAGACAAAAAATCAGACCTTATAAATAATCAATATAAGTTCAAGATTAATGTAGATACTGAAATAAAGGTAGAGTATAAGGACAAACAGACTTCATCAGGTGGAAACTCTAGTGGTGGAGGCAGTGGTTCATCTTCATCGTCAAGAGAACGAGACAGGGATAGAGACAGAGAAATAGATAGAGATAGAACTTCATCGAGAAACACAGATAGAAAATCAGATAATACTGTAACTATAGATGAAGAAGAAGTTGCAAAATCTGCTCCTGATATTAACTTTATAGATGTGAAAAATAACCATTGGGCGATAGATTATATAAGATTTGTAGTTCAAAGAGGCATAATGGTAGGAGTAGATAAAAACAGATTCGATCCTAACGGCAAATTGTCAAGAGCTATGTTGATTTCGATGTTGGCTCGTATCTCTAAAGAAAAGGTAGAAGATGCTAAACAAGTTGAAGGTATACCGCAAAATCAATGGTATAGCAAAGATATGAATTGGGCTGTAAATGCAAAAATAGTGCAAAAAAATAAGGATGGAAAATACGATCCAATTGAAGCTCTAACTCGTAGCGAAATGGCGACAATAATAGGCAGATACTTGGAATACAAAGGTATCAAACTTGAAGAAAGCAATAAAGAAATAAGCTTCAAAGACATGAATAATATGTCTGAAGAAACAATGAAATATGTAAATATCTTAGCCAAATATGAGATAGTGGTAGGAGATAAGACAGGTAAATTCAATCCTGAAGCCTCACTTACAAGAGCAGAAACAGCTGTAGTAATGGCAAAATTAGTAAAGGCAATTTCAAAGTAATATTGTAATTACTGTAGGCTTGATATATTATCAGACATTCAAATCTAAAGTAGAAAAATAAATTAATAATAGAATGTCAATATAGCTGTAACACTTTTTTAAGGTTAAAACTTATTTTTGTAAAGCTTAAGAAAAACATATTTCTTATAATCTATAATTGCTTTTAGTATTATGCTAAAACTAAATAGAATTATAGATTAAAACAAAAAAGATATTTAACTATTTATAAATAAAGTGGCTATATATCCTAAAAAACTCTTTGTATTCAGCATTATACTGTTACAAAGAGTTTTTTACTAATATTAATCACCATTTATAATACCAAGAATTTTATTTTAGCAAATTATTCGTTTTACAGATTATCAATAATCTTGCTGTAATAAAATTACACGGCTTTTTGATAGGTTTTTAATATAATATCATATCTTCATACATTAAAAATATTTAATGAATAAGCAAAGAATTAATACTAAAAACCAATTAAATAGTCCCCAAATATATTAATAGTGAGTTGTTTAAGACTGAAAAATATAATATTTCATTAAATCTAAATATATGACAATATAAACGGTGATTAATATAAATAATAAGTGATACTAAAAGGTAATAGAAAAATTTGCTTTTATAGATATATACTAAACTTTTTAATAATTTAACGAATAGTAGCATAATAATCTTTATTTAATTGTTGTAGGAAAAAGATTAAAAATATTAATAGTAGAAAAAATAACTAAAATATGATATAATTTAAATATGTATTAATAAATGTAATACATTTAGAGAGTAATAGTATAAAGAAAAGAGGACTTTTATATGGATAATACTACAAAATTCAAATGGTTTTTTAGGCTATTAACAACTAAAGAAGGAAGAAGAATACTATTTATTCCAATTATAATTTTAATAGCACTTTCTGCTTATTCAATTTATCAAATGGAATTAAATCCCAAACCTGAAAGAGTAGAGATGCAGGATGGTAGCGGAGATGTAAGACTTACTAAGAGAAGTTCTATTGCTTCATTTAAACTACCAAAAGAAGTTGGAGAGATAAGAGATATCATCGGTGAAGATGTGAAAGTAACACATTACGATGTGCTTTATGATAAGGATAATAATATAAAATCTGCAACTGTAAGCATAAAGGCTGATGAGGCAAGTTCTCAGGATATTATAAATTCATACAAAGATAAATACAGCTTGGAGAAAGGTGTAACCAGTTGGGATGGCAATTCAAAAGGATACGATATAAGTATTAATTATTATGCAAAAGACCAAAGGCTGGATATTAATCTTAAAAAATTAGTGATTAAGTAGAAATTTTTATTAAATTTTAGTATCAGTATGTTAACTCAATAAAAAACTATAAAGAGAAGTTTATTATACAGTAGGTCAAAATGATTTACTGTTTTTTATTGTGCAAAAAAATGATAAAAAATTTAAAATACTATTGACTTGCAATA
>GL405246.1:1864507-1871475 GCA_000146855.1 [Eubacterium] yurii subsp. margaretiae ATCC 43715 | reverse complement strand
TGTTATATAATACTTATATGATAATAATTATTGATGATATAAGATAAAAAATTAGTACATAATATTTTAAGGGCTAAATTTTGCAAAGAATAGAGATAGTCTATAAGATGCAATATTTACCTTATAAAACATTGAAAAATCCTAAGATACGAAATTTAATATTATTAAAAAAAACCAATAATTATCTGTATTTATTAATAAAGCAGTAAAATTATGTCTGGATACTTTCATTTAATAATATTATCTTTTGTAATTGCTAATTTATAGCAATATATGTTATCTAAAGATTTTAATCTAATTAATATCTTATGCTAAAAACTATTTAAAAGTTATTTAATACTAATAACTCAATAAACAGTCATATATTAGACAATATTATTAAAATTAAGAAGATGCCCAACTTTTGCTAAGTTTTAATATATGATATATAAATCCGGATTAGTACAAAAAACTTTTGCATAATTAACCTTAATACTAGATTGCTATTAAAAGGTCATACAACTATATAATAACAATGAAATAGAAAAAATATAATATATAAAGAAAAATGTATGATAAAATAGACAAATAATTATAAAAAAGGTATCAGCTTATAGAAATTTTAATTAATAGCTTTATAAAATATTAGTAGCATTACATATCAGAAATATTTTATCAGTTAGCTTGTATATGTATATACTTGTGGAGAGATTTTCTGCTTGTATATACTTGTTTAGATGGTTTAAAGGAGGTAAGTCTTTTTTTATGGGAGCAAAAAAATTTAAAAGCGCTCTGTCTATGTTTGTTGCATTTGCAGTGAGCTTCAATAGTATATTACCTGCGACTTTTGCAGATAAAGATACTATTGCTGATAAGAGAAAACAAGTCATTGAAATAGCTGACAAGATATTAGCTAAAGATGATTTGGCTACAAGATTCAGAGGTACGACATACTCTAACGAGGGGAATTATGAAAAATTTTCAGAAACTCCATGGTATGATACTTGGGAAAGTGCGCAAAAATGGAAGTTTAAAGCGGAAAGCCTTTCAGAAAATGCCTGCGATAACGCAATCTCAGAGATGATGTACAATGATGCTGTTTATGGGTTTCCAATCAGTCATGTCTTAAAAAAAGACGGATTTTACAAGGGAAGCTATAAGATAGTAAAAGTAAAAAGCATATATGGAGAAAAGCACTATCAGGAGATTTACAAAAAAGAGAAAGATTCTCTTGGTAATGATATAGAATTAAAAGATATTAAAGATCTTTTTGATGAAAATGTAAGAATTATAAAAGAAGGTAACAGTTATGATATACAGATGAATGTGAAAACTGATAAAGTTCATGCATTAAATGCCGCATATTTCAACAGAATTGCTGTAAAACCAGTAAAACATCAATTTATTAAAGACTATAAGGATAAGGAAAAAGACGGTGGTTTTATCTTGATAGGTATACCGGGAGAACTAAACGGAGAAAATATTGTAGTTTTTGATATGACCTATGTTGACGAGGCAGGTAACAAAAAAACTTTGCCACCTTTTGGTATTGAGATTGATTATGCAAGTTTGCAAAGAGATGACAAATGGAGTGATAAAAAATCTGAAGAGGAACTGCTAAATAAGGCTCAAAGATTCCAAATAGAAACATCAGCTATTATGGAAAGTGATGATGCCAAATATGTTGATGAAAATAAGAAAAAAATCATTGAAAAGTCATTAAAGGATATAGAAGAATTTATGAATTCTAATGACAAATCATATGATAGATTCTATGAAATAGTAAATCCTATAATCGATATGGAATATGGATTTAAGATGATGCCAAGCATAGTAAACATCATAGGGGTTCAAAAGTCTTCCATAGGAACATATTATACCAATACAACATACACACAAAAGAGCTTAGATGAGATGTCTCAATATCTTGACAATTTGGAGAAGAATTTGACATTCAAATCTTTGAAAGACTTGGTATTGGAAAATTATAGGGTAAACAATGTTTCTCAAATTATGCTAAGATATAACACAAGCAAATTGGAAGAGCTTATAAAACAGGCTGATGAGAAAAAAGAAGCTGATTATACTGCTGACAGCTATCTTAAGATGAAAAATGCAAGAGATGAGGCAATAAAATGGGTAGAACTTTGCAAGAAATATAAGGAGACTCCTAATAAGACTTCTACCTATGAAAAGAAACTTGAAAAAGCTCTAAAAGAATTGGTAGCTGTAAAACCGCAAGTTGAAAAAGTTAAATTGACTCTTCAAGGAGAAGATATAAGTTCAAGTCCTCAAGCAGGAGATATAGAAAAAGGTAAAGAAGTTGTAATAACACTATCTCCAAAGCCTACAAAGACAGTAAAGACATTTACAGTGAACAATGTAGACAAGAAATTAGAATTAAAAGACAATGTTTATAAATTTGAAATAAAAGAAGATACTGTTGTAAAAGTTGAGTATGAAGACAAGAGTCCTGAAGTTGAAGAAAAAGTTTATACAGTTAGAGTAAAATTCCTTAATGCCAATGGTCTTGGAGGCTATTCAATGGCAAATCAATGCCTAAACGAGAGTGCAAAACTTGTGATGGGCAAAGATAATAAATTGATACTTAAACTTAAACCTATGTACAAAGGAGATACAGCTACAGGAGTTATTAAAAAGATATATTATTATGATGTAGATGAGTCAACTATAGAGTTGAAAGCGTTAGAAACTAAGAAAGTAAAGATGGTATGGCAAGGAAATGAATATGAATATGAATATCCTACAAAAGTGGAATTACCTGTAGATGGCAAGTCAGAAAAGGTATCAATGCATATGACTATAAAGTCTCCAGCTTTGGGAAATGATCCGCATGCAAATGATGCAACATTGTATATAGATTATGAAAACAAGACTGACGGATATTATGAAGATGAAGATGATAATAAAGGTCCTTTGTCAACTGCTATCTATAATCTTGAACAATTGTTGAAAAACTACAATTCTTTCGTATCATCAAAGATAATAAGAGAAACTAATAATTTGATTGCAGATGCAAAAAGAGTGCTAAGAAATTCTAAGGCAAGCAAAGAAGAAATAGATGATATGATTGCCAAAATTAATAAGCAAATCAAAAGAATAAGTGACATTTATGTAGCAAAAAAAATGTATAATGACGCGTATGCAAACTATAAGAGCAGTCTTGAATCAGGCAATTATACAAAAGAAAGTATGGCTTCAATAAAAAAAGAATTAGATAAGGCAAAAGAGCTTATATCAAAAGAAAACATTACGGAAGAAGATGTTCAAAAGGTATTTGATATGAATTTGAGCAACCTGTATATTTTAGAAAGATATGACACTTCAAAATTACAGGAAGAAATACAAAAAGCTAAAAATATACTAAATAACGGCAAGACTTATACAGAAGATACTAAAAAAGCGCTTGAAGAAGTGATAAAAACTGCTGAAAACTTTGTTGAGACTGCAAAAAATACAAGATTAATAGCAGACAACAGAGCTGAGTTAATAAAAAGTATCCAAGAAAAGCTTAATGCTTTGCTAGAGTCATCTAAGCCTCAAGAAACTGACAAGAAGCCTCTTGTAGAAAAGATAAATCAAGCTAAGGCAATTAATCAAGGTAAAAAGACAAAAGAAGCATTTGATGAACTTCAAAATGCTATAAAAATTGCTGAAAGCAAACTTTCAACTGTGAAAACAGATGAAGAAGTAAAAAAAGCAGTCAAAGAATTAGATGATGCAATAGCAAAATTTAACGGCTCAGCTGATAAAAAAGATGAAAGTCAATTGGAAAAATTATATAGAGAATTTGCTGAGGAAATCAAAAATGCAAAATCATTGCAAGATGAAGGAGATAAGTTCCCTGATTCACACAAACGTCTTGAATCAGCTATAACAAAGGCTAAAAAAGATTTGGAAGACAATAAGGAAAGCCTTAAAAACTTGCAAAAGTCATTTGACGAATTTAAGATGTCAGTTACTGAGTATAAGGAAGGCAACTATACATCAATCAAAGATTTTGAAAATATATTAAAAGGAAAAGATAAGACAGAATATATAGTATCTGTAGCCAAAGTCCCTGCTGTCATTTATCAGGAAGGTAGCGATACTAATATATCTATTATGGATAAATCACTTGTTAAGCCTACAAGAGTTTATGTAACTAACAAGGGCATGAAACTTAATCTTGCATTAGTAGGAGTAAATGAGCCAAGGAAAGCATTCTTAGGAAAGATATCTATACCTAAGGGAGCAGATTTCGTTGAAGCTGAAGCTATAAGCGGCTATACTATTACAGATGAGTTCAATGACTCACAAAGTGGTAGTGATAAATACATGAAAGGCAAAAACTATCCTAAGGAAGTAGTTGTTGATATAACTAAGGATGTAGAAGTTTTACCTGTAAAAGTATATATCCCTGCTATGGAAAGTATGATGGAAGGATTTGGAACAAAGGGAGCAAATATCAAATTTGATTGGACTAAACTTGAAGTAGAAAAAGTTATAACTACAAAATTTGAAGAATTGATAGCAGAAGCAAAAAATATCAAGCAAGAAAAAAAGACAGATGAAGCATTTGAAAAACTTCAAAATGCAATAAAAGTTGCCGAAAGCAAACTTTCTACAATAAAAACAGTAGATGATTTGAATTTGGCGATAGAAGAATTGGATAATGCAATCAAAAACTTCAACGACTCAGCAGATAAGAAAGAGCTTGATAAAAAACCGCTTGAAGATAAGATTAAACAAGCAAAAGAAATCAAACAAGATAAGAAAACAAAAGAAGCATTTGACAAGTTGCAATCAGCTATAAAGGTTGCAGAAGGCAAACTTCCTACGATTAAAACATTAGATGAGTTGACTGCTGCAGTAGAAGAGCTGAGCAAGGCTATAGAAGAGTTCAATTTATCAGCAGATGAGAAAGAAGAAGTAGACAAAACATCACTTGTAAATAAAATTGCCGAGGCAAAAAATATAAAACAAGGCAAGAAGACAGATGAAGCATTTGAAAAACTTCAAAATGCTATAAAAACTGCTGAAAGTAAAGTACAGATAGTAAAAACTGCTGAAGATGTAAAGACAGCTACAGAAGAGCTAAGCAAAGCTATAGAAGAGTTCAATTCATCAACAGATAAGAAAGAAGTAGATAAGACATCCCTTGTAAATAAGATCGCAGAAGCTAAGGCAATAAAAGAAGATGAATATCAACAAGATGGCATAGCAAAATTGAAAGAAGTCATTGCCAAGGCTGAAAGTGTAAACTCTAATGCAAGTGCAACGCAAGATGAAGTAAATGCTGTAATAAATGAATTAAACACAGCTATTGCAAATCTTGTAAAAATTGAAAAAGAAAAGGCATATACTGTAAATGCAAAACTTAGCCAAGTAGATACAACTACACCTTCAATGCTAAATGTTGCAATAAACGAAGTTGTTAAAGTAACTGAAAAAGGAAGTACAGCAAGATATGAATTGCAGTTAAAACCTGTAATTGACAATGGTAAGACTATAGAAGTATATGAAATATATACCATGGAAAATGGACAGTTGCAAAAAGCTGAAATAGTTCAAAATCCAACAGGAGAGTTTAACAAGACATTTATAATCTCAAGAAAATCTCTTCAAGAAGCTAATATATCGCTTGATATCTTAAGTGACTATGATAAGACAAATACTCAAAAATATACCTTGAGCTTTGATTGGACTACAAAAAAAGATTTTGAAAGCAAACCTGAAAAGCCTGAGCAAAAAGTAAAATTGACATTGGTCGGAGAAAATATAAGCTCAAATCCGATTGCAGGACAAATCAAAAAGGGAACAGATGTAATAGTTACAGTAGCTCCTGCATCAAATAAGGAAGTATCTTTATTTACAGTAAACGGAGTCGATAGAAAGTCAAACTTGGTAAACAATCAATACAAATTCAATATTGAAGTAGATACTGAGATTAAGGTAGAGTATAAAGATAAACAAACGTCATCAGGAGGAAGTTCTGGTGGTGGCGGAGGCGGAGGTGGTGGAGGTTCATCTTCATCATCAAAGAAAAAGACTGAAATAGCTACTATACCTTCTAATAAATCAGATAAAAAGACTGAAACTGTAACAATAAAAGAAGAAGAAGTAGCAAAATCTGCTCCAACAGTTAATTTTACAGATTTGAAAGATAAGCATTGGGCAAAAGAATATATAAAATTTGTTGTTCAAAGAGGTATAATGGTTGGAGTTGACAAAAACAGATTTGAACCAAACGGCAAATTATCAAGAGCTATGTTGATTTCTATGCTGGCACGTATTTCTAAAGATAAGGTGCAAGATACTAAAAAAACAGATGAGTGGTATAGCAAAGATATGGACTGGGCGATGAGTGCCGGAATAATATCAAAATCTCAAAGCAACAAAAATAAAGCTGAAGAAGCTCTAACTCGTAGTGAAATGGCAACAATAATAGGCAGATACTTAGAATACAAAGGTATCAAACTTGAAGAAACTAAGAAAGAAATAAACTTCAAAGATATGAATAATATGTCTGAAGAAACAATGAAATATGTAAATATCTTAGCCAAATATGAGATAGTAGTAGGAGATAAGACAGGTAAATTCAATCCTGATGCATCACTTACAAGAGCAGAAACAGCTGTAGTAATGACAAAATTAATAAAAGCAATTTCAAAATAGCAAAAAGACTTCTAATCACTTTTTAGTATGAATTTGAAATGCTGGTACTTTAAATATAGTAAATTATCTTAAAAGTAGTACAAAATGTAGAAAGAATAGTTAGAATATCCGAATTTAATAAATCAAAATATATATTAGACTATTTTATAAGCAAATTTACTATATATATTAAAAAAACTCTTTGTAACAGTATAATGCTGAATACAAAGAGTTTTTTATGCTAAAAATTTGTAAAATACGGTTAAATTGATTATACTTCATTCTTGTGATATAATGACTGCACTGTATATGGAAAAAAAGATAATACCACT
>GL405246.1:1829521-1864425 GCA_000146855.1 [Eubacterium] yurii subsp. margaretiae ATCC 43715 | reverse complement strand
TGGAAAAAAAGATAATACCACTAAACTATTGCTAAGTTTGTAAATATTAATTATATATTTAATTTAAGTATAATGTTCATATATAATTTAATATAAATACTAGTTATTTATAAAAATAGAGTACTCTTTATTTTATTAAATTCTAGCTAAAAAGCTAAAAAACTAAAAATAAAGTTCATAGCTATATTAAGGTTTAAAATTGACTTTTTTTATAGATATTGCCTTAAATATAGCTACTCAAATTAAAAATTTAGAGAGAATTTGTATCCATATATTTTGATGTATATTCTGTTAATAGTGAGTATAAAGATTAGATTAAATTGGAAGTTATGAAAAGAAGAAAGATTATAAAATATTTAATTAGGGGGATTGAATGAAATCAAAAAAAATAACCTTAGCATTGATGATATTCTACTTGTTAGCATTAATATGGGTAATTGTTTTTAAGTCGGAGTTTTCTATTAAAGATTTGTCACAAATAAGAAATATCAACTTAATTCCTTTTAGTCAACCTGCTATAGTAAATGGCAAGGCAGATGTAAGAGAGATTATTTTAAATGTCGTAGCATTTATTCCTTATGGACTGTTTATACATGCTTTAATAGATGAAATGTCCATATTAAAGAAAATTTTGATTATTTTTGCTACAAGCTTTGTATTTGAGCTAATTCAATATATTTTTGCCATTGGTGCAAGTGATATTACAGATATTATTTCAAATACATCAGGAGGAGTTATAGAGCTAGTTATTTCAATACTTATGGCAAAATTGTTAAAAGATAATTGGCTAAAATGTATAAATATTATAAGTACTGTTTGTGCAGCTATGCTAACAAGTTTAGTTGTAATTTTATTCTTGGCTAATATGTGAATTTGACTACTTAAATGTACTTTATCTCAATTATAAAATTAATGGAGTATTTTCTTACTTGTAAAGAGTAAAGAATAAAGTAAATCAAAATATGTAGAGGTGATTATTTTGAAAACTATATGGAATAGTTGGTTAAAGCAGACAGTTTTTCTTTATTGTGCCTTATATACAGTTGCAACCATTTCTAATAGCGTGTTGTACCTTATGAACGGACATTACGAGGATCCAAATGGTAATTGGCATGAATTGGATAGAGCTATAATAGTGTTTATCATTGTTCTTGCATACTCATTGATAAAACATTTGAAGATAAAAAATTATCCTCTAAAGGCTATTGTAGTGTATATTCCGACACTTTTGCTAACTATGGTATATGTCTGGATGACAGGACTTAGGGAGCCACTTGCAAAATCAGCATTTACAGATATATTTATTAATTATACTATCGGTTTTTTATCTGCATCGCTGATTGGAAGGTTTACAACTTATATCAAAAGAAGAAATAACGAAAAAAAATAATAATACCATAAGTCATGACTTTATACAAAAATCAAATAGAATAATAGATAGTATTTTTAAAAAAATGCCAATATCTCATTTAATATTATGCTATTTTGATTAAATTCTCAAAAAATTTTAGCTATAAATCAATAAGATAATAGTATAATACTAATCACCTTTTAGAATGCCATATATTTAAACTTGTTGGAATATAATTTTCTTTGTAATTTTCGACAACTCATCTTAATATATTTTTAGGACTATTTAATTAGTGTTTAGTATAAGCATAAAAATAAAAGACTCTTTGTAATAGCATAAGTCTATATTCAAAGAGTCTTTTCATGATGTTAGAGTAATATTACACTTAATAAAAAATAGAGTTTATGATATCATATATTTAATCTATGAATAATATTCATAATCTGATTAAAATACTATGTTATTTATGACTTAATTACAAATTAGTTGAAGATATTTTATCTATTACTTTATTAGATTGTAGTAGTATATTTATTTTATTCTTTTAGCTATCTCATCAAGCAATGCTTCAAGTTTAGGAGCTATTTTTTCCAAAACATCAGTTGTCATCGGATTTTCTAACTTTCCTATCTTAAGCAAGTTGAAGAATGATGCTGAGCCTCCAGCCTTACAAAGCGTAATATAGTCTTGTAGAGTTGTATCCTTGTCATCCAAGTATTTGAGTAAATATTGGAATGCACACACCTGTGCCAAGGTATAGTCTATATAGTAAAACGGAGCATGGAATATATGTGGTTGACAATACCAATATGTTCCTTTTGAAAGGAAGTCATTGTCATAGTCCAAGTCGCTTTGGTACATAAGCTCAAGCTCTCTGTATTTTGCCTTTCTTTGCTCAGGTGTTGCATCAGGATTTTCATACACAAACTGTTGGAAGTGGTCTACAGTTACACCGTAAGGCAGGAATGAAATTGAGCCCTTAAGTGCCGAATATTTGAACTTGTCTTCATTTTTTCCAAAGAAGAGATTCATCCAAGGCCATGTCAAAAACTCCATAGACATAGAGTGAATTTCACAAGATTCATAGGAAGGCCATATAAAATCAGACAGTATCATATCTTGTGACATATAGTTTTGGAAGGCGTGTCCAGCCTCGTGAGTGATGACATCTATATCACCATTTGTACCGTTGAAATTAGAGAATATAAACGGTGCCTTGTACTTATCAAAGCTTGTGCAGTATCCTCCGGATCTTTTTCCTTCTTTGGCAAGTAAATCCATAAGTTCATTTTCTACCATAAAGTCGAAGAACTCGCCTGTTTCCTTGCTAAGCTCCCTATACATTTTTTGAGCATTTGATACTATGAAGTTGTAATCTCCATCAGGAGTTGAATTACCGTCCTTAAAATCAAGTGCTCTATCGTAAAATTTAAAATCTTTTATACCGAGGTGTTCAGCTTGTTTTTTTCTGATTTTTATTGCAAGTGGAGAAAAAACCTTGAGTATTTTTTCTCTGTACTTTGCCACATCTTTAAAATTGTAATCCACCCTTTTGAGCATTTTGTATCTTAGCTCAATGTAGTTGTCAAATCCAAGAGACTTTGCCATATCATGTCTTAGATGCACCATCTCGTCATAGATTTGGTCAAATTCTTCCTCATGTTCTTCAAAAAATCTGTTTCTCGCTTCAAATGCCTCTTTTCTAAAAGCCCTGTCCGTATTTTGGAGTAGGGGAGTCATCTGAGAGTAAGTGTAAGTTTTTCCTCTAAATTCTATTTGAGAGTTGGCAATTATCTTGGAATACTTAGTTATAAGCTCATTTTCCTTTTGCATGAAAGGAATGGCTCTGTCATCTAACACTAATTCACATTCTAAAAGCTGGATGTAAAATTCGCCAAAAGCATCTACCAAATCTGCTCTGAATTTTGAATTATATATTGCTCTTGATATATCTGTAGATAAGGCTTCTATTATAGGGTTATTTTCATCCCAAAACTCATTTTCCTTGTCGTAAAACTCATCCTTAGTATTTATGGTATATCTTACATGAGCAAGACTTGACATAGTTTGCAGGTCTTTTGAAAAATTGTTATTATAGTCTTTTATTATTTCGACCAATTTTTCACCGGAAGTAGCATTTTCTATGTCTTGCTTTATTTTTTTGAGATGTTTTATTACCTCGTCCATATCAGGTCTTTGGTATTTCATTTGGCTGAATTTCATAGTATCTCCTTATTACATTATATTTTTAAATTTATATACAATATTTTGGCTTTCGTCTTCGTACATTTCAAGATATTTTATATTGGAAAGGTCGCTGTAGTTTTGTTTGCTCAAATCAACTATTCCTATATAGCTGACATTTCCTCTCTTATATCCGTCGTTATTGCCACCCTTGTAGATTACATAGATGTTTTTGTTCTTGGCGTATTTTTCAAGCATCTTGTCAAAAAGAGCTTGCTCTGAAGAAGAGTTGATAGAGTTTCCACCGAGCATTGCAAGTATTACGTTTTTGCTGCCTGACTCAAGAGCTGTTTTGATATTGTTCCACTGAGCAGGATTATTTGATATATTTACAGTATTATTGACTGAGATTACTGTTGTATTGCCAAGTATTTTATTAGGAGTGAAATTATTTATGTTTTGTGAACTTCCGCTAATATTTTTGCTGAAACTTTCATCACTGTTTCCTATTATAAGGTTGTTGTCTTTTCCTGAAGTCAATGATGCAATCTTTGACTTTACGACTTTTGATACCAAATCTGAACCGTCATCCATATTTGAAAATACGTTGAACTTTTTATTTCCTTTTGTATCTTGTTTTTGTTTGTCATCTACCTGATGAGATGGTAGGACAGTCACATTTGCGCTACCTGATACTCCTTGCACAGATGCAGTTATTGTACCTGTACCTGCTGTAGTAGGAGTGACATATCTTGCTGACACATTACTGTTAAATCCGCTTGTTGCAAGTGCAAAGTTATTTGTATTGTATTTTGTTACCTTGGAGCCGGCTGAATCCTGTGCAGATGCAACTACTTCAACATTGTCTCCTACATATATTATGTCTTTTAAAGGAGTGACATTTACCTTTGCCACATCACCTTTTTGATTTTCATTTTTAACAGCTATGGCGTTTATTACCTTTCTTTCGCCATATTGTTGATTTTGAGTCTTGCCGTCTACTACCATTTGAGTAGAGCCGCCACCATCAAATATCATAGCATCCTTATATCCAAGTGAGTGAAAATAGTTTTGCAAATCTTTTTCGTCAAGTCCTGCGCTGCTTGAAAGTCTGCCGTCATTGGTAAAGAGTACCAGTTTATTGTCCTTTGTTATAGCAGCTGCTGTTCTTTGTGCCTTACCGGGTATCTTAGAAGTTATAGGTGTTTTTTCACCATTTTTTACAAGTATTGAGCCACCACCTATTATAGTTTTTATATTCCCTCTATTTAATATTATATCTAACGATACGTTGAGTTTGTCTCCGACCTTGAATTTATTTGCCAAGTCCTTGTCGTCAATATTGCAAGACATAATAGCAAAACCACCGTAAGGTATCTGAGTATATGGCTGTCCTGTCCTTACTTCCTTTACTATATTATCGCTACCTACAATTATCTCTACTCTGTTTTTGTTCTTATCGTTTTTGCCAAGAGTAGTGTAGGAATAGTCAGATGTTCTTATTGTAATGCCTTTATAAGAGTCACTTATGACCTTATTCATGGCAGGGACAAAGAAATCCTTGTTTTGAGTTTCATTTCTAAGTACTACATAAGGATTGATGTACTCAAAGCTTACTTTATTGTCGTTAGTCACTATCATACTTGCATATTTGCCGTAGTTTTCAGCAGGAGATGAAAGCACCTTTCCATTTTTTACAATAGCACCTATTGAAGATGTGAAGCCTTGTAACAAAAAAAAGTCCGCATTTACCGCTCCTACGAGATTAGGGGTATTGTTTGCAGTATTGCTTATACTCATAGTCTTGTAAAGTCCAGTAGTATTAAAAAGTACGTCAATGGAGTTGTTGGGATTATTCAAATCAACTTCAAGCATATTGAAGCTGTTATAAGAATTTCCATAATGCTCCTGTACTTTTTTTAGTGTTATAGACGATGACAGAGGTATGTTATATACCGTCTGATCGAGTATCTGTGCATTTGCCATTGAGTAAATGTTCATTGTAATTAACAATGTGGCTAATATTGTTTTTTTCTTCATAATCTTTCCTCTTATCTTTTACTGTTTCCTCAATATATACTATACTGTTTTAGTTATAAAATCCTTCCAATTCCAAAAGTCTCTTCTTAAGTTGTGTTCCACCTTCATAGTTTCCTATTTCATGACTTGCTCTTATTACCCTGTGACAGGGTATTATTATTGGAAGTTCGTTTTTTGCCATAACGGTACCCACTGCCCTTGCAGCTTTTTCACTTCCTGCAGCCTTTGCGACTTCACAGTAATACATATATGAGCCGTAAGGTATGGCAGATACTATATCAATTACTTTTTGACCGAAGCTAGAATATGGTTTTAACTTGTATTTTACATCAAAAGTAGTCCTTTTTTTATCCAAATATTCAAATAGTTGGCTTATACAGTTTTTAATTTCTAAAGTTTCTTGTTTTTTGTACTCATCACCTTGATAAGGTGCAAAACTTATTCGACTAATGTATTCATCTTCCTGAAATATAGTCAGAGTCAAATCATAGTCATCACGTGAGTATGAATAAAAATAAGTTCTCATATATTAAGATACATATCTCCTTTTGAAACTGTTATAAATACCTTATTATCTCTCAAAAACTTTCTTACTGTAGGTAGTTTTTTTCTTTGAAGAGCAATGAAAATCACCAATCTCTTACTGTGATCTCTACCTTGTCCATCAATTACCGTAACCATAAGGTTCATATCCCTAAGCTCGTTTACCAGATGACTGTCCTTTTCTTCTATTACCCCTTGGATTATGACATTACCTGATGCAATCATCTCTTCCAGCATGATGCCAACGACTATACCGCAGCCATAGGCTATTGCATAAACTATAAGATTCATAGGATTGCTCAGCTTTGACATTACTATATTAAGACATGTTACCCATGTAGCGGTCTGTAAGCATCCTGTAATAGGTGCAATTTTTTTGTTTCCCTGACTCATAAACATTGTAGTCAAGGTACTAAGTGTAGTATCAACAACCCTTAATACAAAAATAAGAAAAAAAGAAAGTAAAAGCGAACCGTCCATACAAAAACTCCTTACATCATATAATTTATTACAATAATATAACACATCATATTTTATAATAAAATCCACTTAATTTAAAGTTACAATACAAATACAAAATTGTAAAACTGATTTGTTTAAATTGGCTTAAAAAGATGTGAAAATGTAATTAAAAAGAAAATTGACCAGTATTATTTCAAAGTGCTATAATATGACTGTATATAATGTTTTATCATAAGTAACTAAGCATTTATTAATAATGGGGGTGTTTTTATGTACTACATATTTGTTGCTATAGTTATATTTTTTATCAATTTGTTTGTTGGATTAATGATTATGGCAAATGGAAACTTTGGTGGTGTAGCATTTATTGTTATAATGGCAGTTGACAGTACGATAATAATATTTTTTATCAGACAGTATATGGTGGAGTTTAGAAAATATGTAGAAAAGATAATTGAAGAAAAGAGAGAAGAAAAAGAAAGTAATGAAGAAAAAAGCAGTGAGTCAAACCAGAATAAATAGTATAAAGATATAATAATACTAAGCTTTATTACAACTAAGAATAATCTTACTTTTTGATATTAATTGAAAATATTAAAATATCAATATGTTATCAGAAAACATCATATACAAATATATCCACTAATTTAAGAAAAAATTAGTATTAAGCTCTATGGAAAAAAATTCTTAAGAGCTTTTTTATTTTCAAATTTTAAATTTATGTTAATTTATCTAATATTGTGTATATTTTATTTTTTCTTTGTGATATAATTATAATAGTTAGTATAATAATATTGATTTTCTTTATTAATACTAAATGAAAAAAGATGTAAAAGGGGATGGTTGTTATGAAAAAGGCGATGTTATTTGTAAGTTTTGGTTCATCTTACGAGAGTGCCAGAAAAGATAATATAGATAAGACTGTAAATATAATAGCTCAAGAGTATAAAGACTACGATGTATTCCAAGCCTACACTTCAAATATGATAAGAAGAAAACTTAAAAATCAAGGCATAGATATAGACAGTGTAAGTGAAGCTCTGACAAAAATCAAAGATAGCGGATATACAGATGTTGTAATTGTATCTCTACACATCATAGCAGGCTTTGAATATGAGAAGATATTGGATGTTACAAGAGACTTCAACTTTGACTCTTGCATAGTTACAACTCCAATGCTATATGAAGAAAGGGACTATCACGATGTAGCTGTCTTGCTTGATAGTTTGTACAAGGATTTGGAACATCCGGTAGTTTTGATGGGACATGGCTCTGAGCATAAAAATGACTTATCTTATGATAGACTTCAAGTGGAATTAGATAAGATAGACAACAAAAAATACTATATTGCAACAGTAGAAGGCAAGATAACAGTAGATGATATAATACAAAAGTTGAAAAATCACGAAGAAAAATCAGTCTATCTTACACCTTTTATGTTGGTATGTGGAGATCATGCCAATAACGATATGGCAGGCGATGAAGATGATTCTTGGAAAAACGTATTAAAAAGTGAAAATATCGTTGCAAAACTGATATTAAAGGGCTTAGGCGAGTATGAAGAAGTAGCAAAATTTTTCATAAAAAAGATTAATTCTCTAATTTAAGTTTAACAATAAGAAAATTTGTTATAATATAACTTAATAAAACATTTTTTCGATTTTAATCGGCAAAATTTGGTTTTAATGAAAGATAATTATAAAAATTAAGGAAAGACTATATATAAAGTATATTAGGAGGAAAGATGGAGAAAATAAAAAAGAGAAGTGAAGTAGAAGAAAAGTTGAAATGGAATATAAATGCTCTTTATAATACTGAAAAGGATTATGAAGACGATTTGAATAAGTTGGTAAATTTGTCAAAGGACTTCAAAAAAAAGTATGAGAATAATCTAAAGGATGAAAAGACTATACTCGAGGCAATGAAAGTGTATGAAGAAATTCAAATACTTATTGATTATACTATCAATTACGTTTCACTTACTCAGTCGGTAGATATGACTGATGATGAGAGCAATAGAAGAAGCGGTAAGTTTGATATGATTATTTCCGAAGTATTTGGTGATTTGTCGTTCTTTGAAAGTGAACTTTCAGCATTGGATGTATCCTTGCTGGAAAAATGCAGGGATGGAAATCCTTACTTCAAGTCATACTTTGAAGACCTGATATTGGAAAAACCGCATATTCTTTCTAAAGAAGTGGAAGAAACTTTGTCAAAACTAAACCTTGTGCTTGAGGCTCCACTTACAGGCTATGACAATACTAAACTTGTGGATATGAGTTTTGAAGACTTTGAAATAGACGGCAAGAATTATGAAATGAGCTTTGTAAAATTTGAAAATGAGTACCAACTTGAACCAAATACTAAGGTGAGACGCAAGGCTTATGAAAATTTTGCTCAAACATTGGACAAGTACAAGCATACAGTTGCAACATATTACAATACTCAGGTACAAAAGGAAAAGATACTTTCTAAGATGAGGGGTTATGATAGCATATTTGACTATCTTTTGTTCAAACAAAAAGTAACAAGAGAGATGTATGACAGACAGATAGACCTTATCATGAAACATCTTGCTCCGGTAATGAGAAAATATGCACAGCTTATAAAAAAAGAGCATAATCTGGACAAATTGACTTTTGCTGATTTGAAATTGCCTCTATATAGCGACTATGCACCGACTATAACTATAGATGAGGCGAAAAAATACGTGCTTGGAGCACTTGCAAAACTTGGTGATGAATATCTGTCAATAGCTGAAAAATACGACGAGGAACGTTGGGTTGATTTTGCACAAAACATAGGTAAGTCTACAGGCGGATTTTGTGCCAGCCCTTACAAAAAGCAACCGTTCATCCTTCTATCATGGAGCGGACTTTTGAGCGAAGTATTTACTCTTGTACATGAGATAGGTCATGGAGTGCATTTTAGATTATCTCAACAACAAAACAGTACTTTTTCTCAAGAACCTTCACTTTATTTGGTAGAGGCTCCATCTACTTTAAATGAGATGTTGCTTACTGGCTATCTGATAGAAGAAAGCAAGGATGAAAAGTTCAAAAAATGGGCATTGTCTTGTATGATAGAAAACACTTACTATCACAACTTTGTCACTCACCTTCTTGAAGCTGATTATCAAAGAAAGGTCTATAAGCTTGTAGACAGTGGAGAAAGTGTAAATGCATATATGCTATGCGATTTGATGGAAGAAACATATAGAGATTTCTTCGGAGAGGATATAGATCTTACAGGAGCAAAATATACTTGGATGCGTCAACCCCACTACTATGACGGATTGTATTCTTACACTTATTCTGCAGGTCTTGTGGTATCTACAGTTGTATCGCAAAACATACTAAGTGGAAAGCAAGAGTATGCAAAAAATTGGATTGAGTTTTTGAAATCTGGTGGAGAAAAAAATCCGGTAGAACTTTGTAAGGTAGCAGGTGTTGATATCACTACCGACTCAGCCTTGCTTGAAACTATCGAATTTATTTCAAAGACAGTGGATGAAATTGCAAGTTAGATGTTTTGATGTTATGAAAATTTTATTTCAGACAATTTTTTAGCGATAATTGTGAAATAAGGAGGATATTATGGAACGTAAAAACAAGAAGGCATATAACAACGATAAAAAAGTATCTAATAACGTGATAAGAAGAATGCCAAGGTATCATAGCTATCTTTTGGAACTTAAGGACAAAGGAATAGAGAGAATATCTTCAAAGGAACTAAGCAAAATTACAGGCTTTACAGCATCTCAAATCAGACAGGATTTCAACAATTTCGGTGGATTTGGCAAACAGGGTGCAGGTTATGAAGTTGACTTTTTGTTTTCTGAAATATGCGACATCCTCGGACTTAATCAGACTTACAAGGCAGTGATATTTGGAGCAGGCAACTTAGGTCAGGCAATATGCAACTATGCTTTTTTCAAAGAATATGGACTTAAGATAGAGGCTATATTTGATGTGAATCCAAGTCTTATTGGCAATACTATTCACTCAATAGATGTACTTGATGTTTCTAAGGCGAAAGATTTTATCAAGAAAAATGACATCAGCATCGCTATAGTTTGTGTACCTAAGGAAGCTGTACCTAAGGTAACAAATATTATAGAAAACTCTAAGATTAGAGGAGTGTGGAACTTTGCTCCGGCAGATATAAATATCAGCAAGGAGATTAAAGTAGAAAATGTAAGGTTGTCTGATTCACTATTCGTACTTTCATACATGATGAACAATAGCAATTACAATTATTAAGTCAAAAGTGTTTAATGTCTTTTCTTGACATTAAACACTTTTTATATGGAGAAAATATGAGTTTTTTAATAGAGCCAATCTTATCTTTGGCTGTGCTTATTACCGTTATTGTAATAATATATTTTGAAAATAATTCCCTAGAAAAAACCAACTATATTTACAAGTCAAAAAAAATTCCAAAAGTCTTTGACGGGTTTAAGATAATACAAATTTCAGATTTACATGATAAGACATTTGGAAGAGATAATAGCAGACTGATAAGACTTATAGATGATGAAAAACCTGATATTATAGTAGTGACAGGAGATATCTACTATTACTATAACGAAAAAATAGAAAATTCACTAAAATTTCTTGAAAATATTTCTAAAAAACATAGAATTTACTTTGTTACAGGTAATCACGAATATAAGGATAAAGATTGGGAGAATCATAAAAGAATAATCGAGAACTATGGGGTAAAGATTATTGACAACATGGTCGATAATATAAGGAATCATGATGAAGAAATATATATCTACGGACTTAAAGATCCGGCATTTTACCACAAATCAGTGAGATATACTATATTTGAAGAAGAGCTAAAAAAAATGAAAGAAAGCATGGATGAGAAAAAATTTGGAATATTGCTTTCACATAGACCTGATAAAATAGATATATATTCAAGGAATAAGGTTGATTTGGTGTTTACAGGTCATGCTCATGGAGGACAGATAAGATTTTTTGACAATGGTATACTTAGCCCTGCAGAGGGATTTTTCCCTAAATATACATCAGGAATGCACGTTAAAGAAAACACCACAGTAGTAATAAGCAGAGGATTAGGTAGGACTATTTTTACATTTCGACTTTTCAATAGACCTGAAGTGGTCATAACAAGCTTGAAAATAGATTAAAGAGGAAATATGATAGCTAATATATTCAATTTCAAAGAAAAATATGAAATATATAAGGATGATATACTCCATTACGTGGTTAATTTGGAGAGGATGTTTTCAGCCAGTACTTTTATTTTATTCTTCGGATATTTTGTTTATATGAAATTAAGGCACGAAATATACCGTGGAGATGCAGGACTGTCAATGCTTCTTTGCCTTTGTATGGTTACTATATCTTTAATTGACTTTTTAATAGTTGAAAAATATGTAAAATATCATGAAGATAAGGCGTTAATGGTTAGTACGATACGCAGTGTATTTATGTTTGTGATATTGTTTTTTATGGATTTATTTTCTAATATTTCATTTACCTTAGTTTCATCTTGTATAATGTTTATGTCTATTACAAATATTATTCCACTTACACATATAATGATGATATTGGGCTTTGCTATTGTAAATACAGCTAATTATTTACTATTTAATGGTGAAAATCCAAGTGTAGTTTTGTTCTTTGATGTCATTGTGGATAATCTATTTGTAGTATTGATATCAGTAGGTATAAATATTATATTTTCAACTTTAAAATATAGAGAGTTTGAATATAAGAAAGAACTCATCCTGGAAAATAATATGGACTTTCTAACAAAGTTGTATAACAGGAAATATGTTCAAAAATATGTGACTTCATTTGAGGGAAAAAATAAACTATCAGCTATGGTAATTATAGACCTGGATAATTTTAAAGAAATAAATGACAGTTTTGGGCATATTAGCGGAGATGAATTGTTGATTGATATAGCAGACATACTAAGGGAATGTTTCAAGGATGTAAGATGTATATCAAGATTGGGTGGAGATGAGTTTTTACTATTTTCAGCTTATATAGATAATAGGGATGATTTTTTGGAAGAAGTAGGGAGATTTATGGAGAGATTCCCTATAACGATGGAGAAAAATGGTATTAGCGTCAAGGTATCGGCAAGTGTAGGCATAGTATTTTCAGATACTGGTGAGAAAAATCTCTACGAAAAGATGTATAAACTGGCTGACGAGGCAATGTACAAGTCAAAGGTCAATGGAAAAAATCAGTACTTTATAGCATAGCTATAATTTTCTCTTAAAGATTAATATTTTGGCTATTATTAGAGCAAAATCAATACTAATTGCAAATAAAAAACTATGCAATATATCTCGTTAAAAACAAGATCTAAAGAATTATAGGCTGGATTTTATTTGCTTCCTGAAACGTCTAGCTTTCTTTATAAATAAAATATCAAAAATTGGTGGTAATTTTCTATTCAAATTATTCGAATAGATGACTAGTGTTTTTTATTAAGTTAAATGAGCAAAGATTAAATACAAGTATAGTTAAAACCTGTAAGAAAATTTTTCTTACAGGTTTTTTTATATTATCTATGATATGATAAGTCACAGGTGATGTGTATGTATATGAGCATTTCAAATTTAAGTGCAAATTATAAAAAAAATGTTATACTTAAGTCAATATCCCTTACAATAGAAGAAGGACAGAGCATCTGTATACTTGGTGAGAATGCTGCAGGAAAGTCTACTTTTTTGAAGTGCATCTGCAAACTCAAAAAGTGCGGTGGAGAGATTAAATGCAAGGATGACTTGAAGATATTTTATCTTCCTCAGGATAATATACTGCTTGATGAGCTGAGTGTAAAAGATAATCTTAGACTTTTTATTGACAAATATGATGAAAAAGTGGATAATGATATGAGGGATGAATTTTCCATCTCTGATATTTTAAATGTCAAGGTCAAAAATTGCTCCGGAGGAACCAAGAGGAAGATATCGCTATTTATAGCCTTGGTTCAAAGTTGTGATTTGTTGGTGCTTGACGAGCCTTTTGTGGGTCTGGATGTAGATAACAGGGGGGTGTTTTTAAAAAAACTCAGTGAGAAGGTGGATAAAGGAGCTAGTATCATATATACGACTCATTTGAGTGATGCAGCCGATATGGCTAAGAAAAAATTTAATTTGAAAAATGGAATTTTGGAGGAGTTATCATGAAAAAAAGATTAGGAGCTGCAAATGCTAAGCTAATCGGCATAGTAGTTGCAGTACTTGCAGTTTTAGGCTTGGTATTCGCTTTTTCACAAGGTGGAGGCGGTAAGTCAGGAAGTAACAGTGGAGTGTTTAAGACACTAGATATAATAGGAAATGAATTTACAAACACTATAGAAGACTTTATGCCTGACATGGGAGTGAAGGAATTTAATGAAAAGATACAAAAAAACGGTACTTATTCAACTAATGTCAAATTGGCAGGGGATGTGAAACCTGCTGGTAAGATTGAATTTGGGCTTGATTTGAAATCTGATCCAAACAGCAAGAAGATGCAGATGCAATTTGATGTTGGAGCAATTGGAGCAGCTTTAAATGTGACACTGACAGCTATCAATAATGAAATGTTTTTAAATATCCCTACAATGTATGAAAAACCTATAAAGATAAACTTTGAAACTTTGGGTAAGGATCTACAAAGTGATACATTTAAAAAAATGTCAGGAAATGCTGATAATTCATCAGTTGAAAAATATAAGGATTTAAAAATTAATCTGTTCTCAGATTATTCAAATCCATCAAAGGCTAAGGTAGAATTTGAAAAGCATGTCGGCCCTGAAATTTCAGCTTTGGAGAAAAATGCAAAAGTTGAAAAGGTAGACGTTGAAAAGGCATTTGCAGATAAGTTGAAGGAAGAAGGCTCTACAAGAGCAGATCTTGAACAAGTAAATATCGAAGTAGACTCAAAAGATTTTAAGGCTCTACTTTTGAAAGTTATTGATTTCTATGAAATGGTACAAAAATCTCAAATTTCAGGACTTCCTGAAGAAGATTATCGAAACAGCTTTAAGAATGTTAAAGAAGATATAGAAAAAGCTGAAATGCCGGAAAAAATCAATCTTAAGTTAGTATCAAGCAAGGGTGTACCTGTAGTGATTTCTTTCCCTGGAACTGATAATAGAGTTGCAAACATTGTATTAGCGGGAAATAAAAATGTTACAGATAAAGTTGTTTTCTACGAGTCTGGAGACAGTGCATCTAATGAGAAAATAACTTTTGATATGAAGACAGGTGATAAGGAAAATACCCTAAAGTTTGATTTAGCTGGTGTTGCTGAAATCAATTCATCTTACAAAAAAGACTCTAAAGAATTAAGTATGAATATAAAAGATGAATCAAGTGTAGTTTTGACTCTTAAAGGTAAATATACTGATGTGAAAAAGGGCGAAAGCTATAAACTTGATGTTGAAAGCTTGGAGTTCTCTCAAGGATCAGGAGAACCGCTTAAGCTTAGTGGAGCTATCGAAACATCTGCATCAAAACCGGATATTAAAAATGTAGGCGATTCTATAGAAGTGCTTAAACTTAATGAAACTGAATTGATGAAATTCATCCAAGATGTTAATAAAAACTTACAAAACAACTACGGCGGATTGATGTCTATGATGAATTCAATGAGATAAGACTCGGTGATTAATGATGAAATTTTTTATATTTTCATTAAAATCAAAGATAAAAATAATGCCCATAATATGTGCCATACTGCTCATATTTATGGGCGGTTTTTATATGATTTTTAAAAATTTGCAAAGCTCTAAGGTATTACTGGAGATATATTTTGCAGATAAGGACGAAAAAAACTATCTTATAACCATGCTGATAAACAATACGAAAAGTACAGGGAAAAATATCATACTTTCAACGTCAGATGATGAAAAACTCTCTAGACAAAAGTTGAAAAATGGTGAGATAGACATACTTATATCTGTTCCGGAAGGCTTTTATCAAAGTATTATAAACAGTGAGAATAAAAGTGCTGTAATTGAGTTTTCGCCCAATATCTCTCAATTACAAAAGGGGATATTCACATCACTAACTGAAAGCTCGGCACACATGCTCTCATACACACAGGGCAATATTTACATCTCGGATGCTATGGGGGATGCGGATGTGGCAAGTAGGAATCAAAAGTTGAACTCTTACTTTATGTCTGCAGTATCAAGCAGATATGATAATTTTGAAGAAGTGAAAAATGATGAGTCCAACCTTATAATGCAAGTCTATATTTGCATACTTATTATGACTATGATAATGGCAAGTTTGAAAATCAAAAATAAGAGCAATTTCTACTCACACTTTATTGTAAGGGGTAAGAATGTGATGTCAATGATAATATCAGAGGTCTGCTCAAACTTTGTCATCTTATTTATTATAAGTCTTGTAGGTATGGTAATACTAAGGCTGGAGCTGTCTTTTATTTTTATTATTAAGACAATGATACTTTGTATTTTTGCATCCTTTGTTTTAGAGGCGTCGTATTCGTATCTAGACAGATTTAGCAGTTTTTTGATACTGATACTGTGTATGGTATCAACCTTAAGTTGCGGGCTTTTCATACCCAGACTGTCAATTTTTACTAGTATGGGCTTTTCGCCAATTAATCTGATACTTGCAGACAGCATCATATCATGGTCTGTATTTTTGATATACTGCCTTGTACTTGGCTTTGTTTCAAGGATTAAATACAGGATTGTTTAGAACGATTAATGCGCTAAATTAACAATAATGGTGAGATTATTCTTGCCATTATTGATTTTTCTAAGTCAAATATGATATAATGGCTATGAAAAATGAAAAAAGTAATTGAATACGATAGATTGTTTTGTTTCTTTTGATAATTTATGTTACAAAAGTGCAAATTGACAAACCTGAATATTTATGATAGAATTCAAGTATAGACAGGTGGGCTAACACCTTAAAATCTGAAACTTAATGCTGTACGAATGAGACAGACGGTTGGCAGACAACATTAAAACTTGAACTTAATGCTGTACGAATGAGACAGACGGTTGGCAGACAACATTAAAATTAGTCATTAAAAGGGGTTTTTTCTCTGCGGAGAATAGATCCCTTTTAGAATTTAAGGAGAGTTATGTAAATTTGAAATTAAACTGTTTTTATATTGTTTAGTAATGCTAAAAACCAATTAAATAGTCCTAGAAATATATTAAAGATGAGTTGATCAAAGCTACAAAAAATATATTTCAATACGTTTAAATATGCGACTTTATAAATGGTGATTAGTATAAGATTCGAGGTGAAATATGAAATTTTTAATTTTTGTTAAAAGATATATAAGGACTCCGTTATTTGTCATAGTTTGCCTTTGCTCCCTTATTATCTGCCTCTTATACCAAAACAGCGACTTGACTGTGCCTGGAAATATAAAAATAGGCGTATATGCTCAAGGCGTAGATGATGGTCTAATAGAAAAATTATTAGCAAAAAATTCATACTTCAAGTATTATAAGTATGACAACCTTTCTTCTTTACAGGATAATGTGAAAAAAAAGAAAATTTCCTATGGCTTTTCCATAGATTTGAGCAAAGATGTGCCTTTTACCATCTATGGAAGTGATGACAAGTTCAGCGAAGTGGCAAAGGAAGATTTTTACAGTACCTATTTTGAGATTTTATCTGAAAAATACACTTTGGATTTACTAAAATTGAATAAAAATGAGTACCAAAAGATGTTTAACTCACAGATAGGCCGTACTTATAAATTTAAGTATGTGGATAGCGATATTTCAAAGATATTTCCGCTAAGGGAATCATCTGCAGTACTGATGTTTATAGCAATGCTATTGGTCTGTCTAGATTACTTTATTATTACTGATAGGAGCGAGTTTTTTGCGACATTTGCAGGTAGGAAAAACAGGGCAATATTTGTACTTGGTGGTATGACTGTCAATTTTCTGGTATTTTTTCCTACAATCTTATTAGGTAATTCTATAAATATTTTGAACTTTGCTATATACAATGTTATACTATTACTTATAGCATTTATAATTGTGTCTGTATTAAACAGAGATATATTTATCAAATCTATGCCGATTGTGGTGATGATGTCAGCAATTTCTGTCTTTATGACAGGAATAGAAAATCTAAGGTGGATATATCTATTGTTCCCGAGCAACAGCTATGTGGCAAGTTATACTTCATTTGTGACTTTAGTATTTTATCTTGCTGTAATAGTAGTTATAGCAAGCTTATTGAGATTTAAAAATTATTTTAGCTTAAAGAATATGTAAGGCATCTTGAAATAAACTTATGTATGTTGTAAAATATGCAGATGTCAGGAGATGTTTATGAAAAATTTTTTACAAAAAAATAATGATTTATTATTAAATGGTCCTATAGCTAAGGGTATCTTGCTTTTTGCGATACCCATATTTATTGGCAATTTATTTCAACAATTATATAACATAGTGGATTCTTTGATAGTCGGGCAATATCTTGGTGAGAGTTCACTTGCTGCGGTTAGTTCATCCACTGCTCTTATATTACTAATGATAGGCTTTTTTGATGGACTTAGTATAGGTTCCGGAGTTGTGATAGCGAGATATTATGGACATAAAGATATTGAGAAGATGCAAAGGACTATTCATACCTGCATAGGCTTTGCCTTGATTGTAGGGATTTTACTTACGATAAGCGGTATTTTTTTGGTGCCACATATATTAGTGATTATGGATACTCCATCTGATGTTCTGCCACAGTCCATTACGTATTTTCGTATATATTTTATGGGCTCTCTATTTTTTGTAATGTATAATATGTCTGCAAGTATCTTAAGATCTGTTGGAGATAGTGTTACACCGCTTAAATTTTTGGCGATTGCGTCATTGAGTAATATTGCTTTGGATTATATTTTGGTAGGTGTAATGAAGATGGGGGTTGGTGCTGCGGCTTTTGCTACTATTATATCGCAGTTTATAAGTGCATTTTTATGCCTTAGACATTTACTTATGATAGATAAGAATTATAAAATTCAGATATCTAAGATAAAAATAGAAAAATACTATCTCAAACAGATACTTAAAAACGGCATTCCTGCCGGAATTCAAGGATCTATTATCTCACTTGCAAACGTGGTAGTGCAGTCAAATGTCAACCATTTCGGTAAATATGCTGTAGCCGGTAATGGCTCTTATGAAAAGATATCAGGCTTTACATTCCTGCCTATTACCTGTTTTTCTCTTGCAATTTCAACCTTTATCAGTCAAAATTTAGGAGCTGGAAATATAGATAGGATGAAAAATGGAGCAAAATTTGCAATATTTACCGGCGTGTTGTTAGCTGAGAGTATAGGTCTTATAATATATATCTTCATACCTCATCTCATTACATTTTTCAGCACAGACTCAAGTGTAATTTTTTATGGTGTAAGTAAGGCAAGGATATGCTCTTTATTCTCTTTTTTGCTTGCATTTTCGCATATTATGAGCGGGATATTAAGAGGAATCGGCAAGGCGTATGTACCGATGTTTATAATGCTTTCATTTTGGTGTGTGGTAAGAGTGACATATCTCAATATAGTAGTGCCTATTTTTCCAAGTATGGACACAATTTCTTGGGCTTATCCCATAACGTGGACTATGAGCTCTACAGTTTATCTTATATATTATTTGAGAATAAAATGGGAAAAATTATAAAAAGAGCCGGAAATTTTCGTCCGACTCTTTATTTTTGTCTATTTATTTTCTGTATTTTCAAGCTTTGTATAGTCTATTAAGTTATTTATAAATCTTGTTGAAATCTGTCTGTACAAGCTGTCTTCCACACCACTTATCACATTTTTGTTGTAGTAGTTTTCAGGATTTTTGGCGTAGTTGTAGATGTACATAGATATAGGAGAGTCATCTCCAAGCAACATTTGTATATATCTGTTTAATGATGCTGATGAGATATTTTCCTTAGTTCCTTTAAGTGCAAGCAATTTAGGATCTTGTACAGCGTTATTGAACCATACGAAATAGTCTGTAGAAAACACGTTAATTCTTTCGTTTTCATTGTAATATGGCGAATTTTTAAACATATCGTAGTTAGGATCTGGTTTGTGGTCTCCATAGAAGACTATCATTGTAGGCTTGGTTCTTGAGTTTATATAGTCCATGAATATTTTCAACTGTTCGTCAGAATATTTTATATTTGCGACGTAGTTTCTAATTTCCCAACCGTCTTTTTGAGTGACATTATCCACTTCTATAGGACTGCCCTTAACGCCTAGGAAAGGTCCATGGTTTTGTACAGTCACTGGTAGGATGAAATTATTCGTATTTGGATTTTTTTCAAGTAATCTAATCGTCATATCGAATATAGTCTTGTCTGACATCCATGCACCTACAAGGTCTGCCTGTTCTTCAGGAGTAAACTGTGTAATATCTACAAACTCATCAATGTCAAGCAGTGGATATACTCTGTCTCTATCCCAGTAGTCTGCATTGTGATTGTGAATAGCCATAGTCTTCATATTACCTACATATTTTTTCATATAAGCCGGCAACGAGTTGGTAGCATCTTTTAATACTGAAGTAAAGACTATACTTCCTTTTGAAAAATACTTTGCCCCATAGCCTGTTAAGACTTCATATTCAGTGTTTACAGTACCTCCACCGACTGTAGGCACATATAATTGACCTGATATACCCTCATCTTGGTACTGTCTGAAATATTGTGTTATAGTGTCATCGTGAATTACAAGCCCATTTTTCTCAAGTTTATCCTGATATTTCAATATGTCAAAGAAAGTTTCTGATTGTATGACTATGACGTCCATATCTGTCTGTTTATTAAAAGGATAGCCCTTTAAGAGTGGATCATTCACCTCAACTTGTGACAATTCATCCTTTCTTATCTTTCTTATAAGACCTGCAACTGCATCTTTTTTATCCACAAAGGTTTCAAGATAGTAGTTTTCAGCCATACTTTTACCGGAAATTAGGAGATTACCAAAACTTGATGTAGACATAAACTTTGAAATTGAAGCTGTGAATACGAAGAAAGATATGAAAAGTAAGAGAGTAATTATCCTTACAAATATAGGTGAAAACATTCCGTCAACGTGCTCCCATCTTTCTTCTATCTCATATTGCTGATATATCTCTTTTGAGAATTTATAATTGTCAAAAATTACAGTATACTTCAAGCTAAGTATAAATATGACTATGAAGGTTACAAGTATTACTGCAATTTGAGTATAAGGTATCTTATCTAAGAATAATCCTGCTATATCACCGGCAGCCTTTGCAAGTTTGACATCGAAGAAACTTATCTCCGCAAGTTGAAATCTTACCTTTGCTGCATTACAAATGGCAAGTACCGTAATGATAAAGTAGAAAATAATTATACGTCTTTTGTATCTTACATTAGGACTTGTTATAGTCATATTTATAAATAGGAAAAGTAAGAAAGACAAAAAGACATTTGCCGGTTTGATACCGTTAAGACCGGAAAATTCATATATCAACGACATGACTGTTGACATAAAAACGCAATAAAAAATGTACATTTTTCAACCCCTTTTAAAAATTTATGAAATTTTTTTAAAATTCTGCTTTATACCGATATTTTATAGAATTATAGGAAATTTCTATTCATCTTATTTAAAAATACTGGAGTAAATTTGAAATCAATACTCATCATTTTAAGAATATCAGCATAAGACATAAATTCTCTTAAACTTTAGTAAAACACAGCAATATCACTTTAAAGTGTTATTGATATAATATTTATAAGCACCAAAAAATATAGTAGGCCAAGACAGCCTACTAATTTTAGTTAAAACTATTATTCTAGTGATTCATCATCTTGCTCATCGGCTTTAAAAGTCTCCCTCCAATTGAAGCCTTTAGGGAAGATTTTAAAAGACTTGATTTTTCCAAAAAATGATTTTTTTACATTATCATTTTTTGAAGTTTCAGTCTTGGGACCTTCATCTTTCAAAGACTCATTAAGTGAACTGTCTTCTTTCAAGCTTTCATTTGAATTTTCAGGATGTGGATTAGCTGTAGAAATAGGTTGCTCAGAAATTTGTTGTTTGCTTTTTTTATTTGCTGACTTAATTTTTAATTTTTTAATATTCTTTTTAACTTTTGCTGACTTCTTCTTTGATTTTATCTTTGACTTTCTTTTTTTATTTTCAGCCTTTTCTTCATTCACCTTCACATCTTCAACTTTTTTTACTACTTCTTCTTTAGTTTCAACCTTTGTATCTTTAACTTTTTTACTATCTTCTTTATTTGCAATATTGCTATCTTTTATATCTTTTTCTAAATGCTCAGCTTTTTTAGATGTTTCAGAATCATCAGTTTTTGATACTTGACACTCAATATTTTCCTTTACATCCTCTGTTGGGACAACAGGATTATCAACAGGAGCATTATCTAAAGCAGGAATATTATCAGCTATTGATGACTTGGTATGCTGTTTTATACCCATATTTTTCGACATATCATCAAGATCAAGTTTTATCAAATCATCAAGAGATTTTTTCTTTGTGCTTTCTTCTACATCTACTTTGATTGTAGTTTGTTCCAGTTTTTTTCCACGCTTAAAAAATGGTTTCATATACCAAGGTTCATTTGCTTCATCAGATGATGTATCACTGTTAGATGACGATTTTAATGAGAAAGTTTCCTTGTCAAAGCTACTCAAAGGAATATTATTACTATCTACTTCTTCTTGAGACTCATTATTTGTTTTAAAAAAATCGTCATAATCAAAGTTGCTTTGATTAGTAGTGAAATAGTCATCTACCTTTTTTTCAAAATCTTCGTAGTTATCTCCAGACAAGCTCTCCGTCTTGACAGCCTCTTTGAACTTGTCATATAATTCTTCATTTTCAGAATCCATTTTTACATCTTTGCCAAAATTTACAACGTTAATCTTTGAATTTTCTTTTTTCAAATTTGCTATTTGTCTGTTTTTGCTCTTCAATAAGAGTTTAAAACTATCCTCTCTTATACTGAAGAGATTAAAAACCAATATACAGCCTAATAAAAATGCTATAAATAACAAAACTCCAAGGTGTATACTGAAAGTAAATATGAGAAAACTCATTGTAATCATTGCGCTATTTTGGAATATAATTACTAAGGACAGTATTAAAGAGATGATAACGGCTGATACTTTTGCACTCATACGTTCTCCTTTTGTAGAGATGTTTAAATCTATATTATATATTTTTTATCTTATTCTTCGTTGACAATACAAAACTTTATGTATATTTACAACAACATCTAATTATATCAGTTTATCAGATAAAATAAAAGTCTTTTTTAAAAAATATATGTATATTTGAAAAAAATTGATAGGATATATTTTTTTTATATGAAGAATATTCTCTTAAAAAACAGTTAGAAATTTTATGACTGGAGATAGACTTTGATATTTTTTTATAACAGACCATATAGCATAGGATATAACTGACAAAGCTTATAAATAGCTATATCAATGTACTTACATTTAATTTATAAATATAGGACTTTTTTCTTAAGTATATATTCATTTTGCCGATAAATATACAAGAAAAAGTTTAAGATTATATTCTGAAAATAATTGAAATATTAATTTCATCATGACATATCAGTCATGCAGCAAAGTTGGAGTAATTTGATTTATCAAAGTGGATTTTTAGAGATTTAGAACAGTATAAACTTACATATTGTGCTATCTTTAATCGCTTAATTAAATTGTATACAATTTTTGTCTAAATTGATTTGACAAGTGGAATTATGTATTTAAAAATTTGATGTAAGGGTGAGAGTTAATGAAATTTAAAAACTTAAAACTGGATTTTTTAAAAAAAGCAGGGATTGCATTTAAGCTGAGCTTTTTTGTAACATTGGTATTTGTTATATTTCTTGGAGTTAAGACTGCTGTTGACACTTATAGGTCATATAATGAAGATATAAAGAATAGAATAGACTTATCTTTGGCAGAAACACGGAACTTAACAGATGAATTAGAAGAGAGATTTTCTAATATGTATTTTGCTATATTTAATATGAAAACTGTACTTGAGCAAAATATAAATTCTGTTCCCAAAGAAAAAAGATCAAGAGAATTTGTAATTAACAGCATAAAAAACATAATGTCTACAAATCCTAGCATAGACTCGATGGGTGCGTATTTTGAACCTAATGCCTTTGACAATGCGGATGAAAAATACAAAAATGATCCACGATTTACAGAAAACGGAAGATTTTTGTCATATATATACAATAAAAAAGGACCTATAAAGGTGGAAACACCGTCAGGTATGCACGATTCTTCACGAAATCAATGGTACACAGTGCCAATGACTGAAAAGAGGATATATGTAATTCCACCTTATGCCTATGAAGATTTGATAATGATGACTATTGCAATGCCTATAATGGACGGAGATAAGCCTATTGGAGTAGTATCTGCCGATATTGAGGTCACAAGTCTTCAATCTCAGTTAGAAGAATCTATAGGAAAATCTGACGACAAATACGTCGTACTTGCTGCCGATGACAAAAGCATAGTGGCAAATTCAAAGGATGCAGAAACAAGGATGACAGGCATTTATGATATGTTTCCAAATGATAAGCAGCTTATAGATGAAGCATTTTCAGGCAAGGAAGTAATAGAAACTGTAAAAGACAAGTCAAATAGGAAGTTTAATATGATATTGGTGCCGGTAAAAATCGGACAGTTGGATACAAAATGGGTTTATGGACAGCTTAATTCAATGTCATCTTTTACTGCCAATGCAAACTTCAATATGAAGAAAGAGATAATCGTAGGAATAATATTTGTAGTTTTACTTGTATTTTTAATCAATTATCTAGTAAAAACTATGATAGGAACTCCTATAAAATATGTGGATTCAGCTATGAAGAAGGTAGCAAACTACAAATTGGATTTGCAAGAAGAGTATGACAATACAAAAAAATATGCAAAATCACAAGATGAGATAGGTTCAATGGTGCGTTCTGTAGATTTGATGGTTAAAAATCTAATTGCTTTGCTCAAGAATCTTAACAATAGCTCTGAGCATGTAGCATCAGCAACAGAAGTCCTAAGCCAAATATCAAATGACACTAACAGATCGGTTGCCGATATAGCACACGCCGTAGACAGCATTTCACAAAGTGCTACTGCACAGGCTGAAGATACTCAAAATGCCGCAGAAAATGTAGAGGAATCAAATAAGCTTATACAAAGTATGATTGATGACTTGAGAAAGTTGACAATTCTAACTGATAAGATGAACGAGTATAAAAATGAAGGAGATAAGAAATTGGAAGAACTTATAGAAGCATCAAACGAAAACAGAAGGTCTCAAATTGACGTTCAAAATATGATAATTCAAACTAATGAAAGCACTGAACAAATATCAAAGGCTAGTGAGATGATACAATCTATATCTGACCAGACTAATCTACTGGCACTTAATGCCGCAATAGAGGCAGCAAGAGCGGGAGATGCAGGTAGAGGATTTGCAGTAGTTGCAGAAGAGATAAGAAAGCTTGCTGAACAATCAGCTGGATTTACTCAAGAGATAAGAAAGGTAATAGAAGTATTAAAAAATAAATCTCATGAGGCAGTTGCAACTACAAAAAATCTTGATATAATGTCAGATAAACAGGAAGAAAAACTCAAAGAAACAGGAGAAAAGTTCAGACAGATATCTCTTAATTTGAAATATACAAATCAAATGGTGGAAGGGCTTTCAGATTCATCAAAGATGATCGAAGAGAAGAATAACAATGTAGTTTCTCTAATAGAGAATCTATCAGCAATAGCAGAGGAAAATGCTGCAACAAGTCAAGAAGTGTCAGCTAGTATGGAAGCACAACTTCAATCTATAACAAGCATTGCTAATGAAAGTAGCAACTTGGCAGATGTGTCAAGTAAATTGCAAGAAGAAGCATCGAAGTTTACAGTAGTTGAGCTTATACCGTAGAAAAGATATATATTGAAAAACCGTAAAATATTAAATAAATCCGTATTACAACTACTCATAAAAATATATGTATTATGTTGTATGAATTATGAATTATAAGATATTTTAAAAGCTAATCAGTATATGGCTATATAATGAGATTTTTAAAATCTAAGATGCAAAACAATAAATTACCCGTAATACAAGTAGATGATAAATGTATTACGGGTAAAATTTTGTCTATTTATTTTAATACTAGAAATAGAAGATGTTAATGTGTAATAGTCTAGAAATTCTTAGATAATAACCTTTTGTAGTCTGTTAGAAAATTCATATCTCCTACCATTTTTCTAATATCTTCTTCGTAGTTTCTCATTGAGAGAAATTCAGGTCTATGTGCGTCGTAACCGCAGATTACTTCGGCATTTTCTTCCTTGTATATCTCTATAGTCCTTGTATGAGGATATTTAAAAGAAGGTCTGCCATTATATTCCCTTTTTTTACCGTAACTTACTCCTTTTAGATTAAGTTCCACCACTGCTCCGACTTTTTTGGCAGTCTGCACTATTTCACGCATTGCTTTTTCACATTCTTTGGAATAGTCTTCTCGCCCAATCATAAAGTAGTCCGGATGTGCTACATATTTGGAATAGCCAAGCTCCAAAGCGGTGCATATCTGATATGCCATATATCTTACGTCTTTATCTGTACATTGGTCGTGATAGTAATATCCCTTTCTGTCCTTAGCATGTTGACCTATAATAAGGTAATCGTACTTTGATTTCAGCTCATCATAGTAGGAGTTCAAATCGTCGAAATATTCAAATTCAAGCCCAGTAAATATCTCTATTTCACTATACTCGTCTTTGATTTTATCTATATCTTCTTTGTACTTATCCATTTCAAGAAAGGCTATTCTTTGAGTTGGATCGTCAAAGTCTTCAAATCCGCAGTGTTCTGATATGCCAAGTGTTGTAAATCCATTGTCTATGGCTGATTTTATATAGTCGTGCTCATCTCCTATAGCATGTCCGCATCTATAGGTGTGAGTATGAAAGTTAAATTTTTGTAATTCCATTTTCTTTCCTTCTATCTATTTTATATCTATCTTGAGAGTTTAATAAAGTATGCAATTTCGATAAAATAACGGATAATTTAATTTTTAAAAGATATATTTTGACTTCAAATATATCGAATTAATACTATCCTTAAGATTAACGAATACTTAGCATACTAAAATTAATAAAAACTTTTTATCAAATATTTTCTATTTTGTTCTTCTAAAAAAACTTGTAATTATAAAAAGTATCACTGCGAGTAATACAATAGTGGCTCCAGGCTTTAGCCCTGCATAATAAGATATAGTTATTCCCGATATTACTTCCACAAAGGCAAATACCACGCTTATTATCATCATTGACTTATAACTTTTGGCTATAATTATGGATGTGGCTACAGGTACTACCATCAGTGATGACACTATCAATGCTCCGACTGTCCTTGAGGCTATAGATACTGTTATGGCAGTTAGAAATACGAAGATGAAATTGACAACTTCCACATTGATACCTGAGAGCTTTGCACTTTCTTCGTCAAAGGATATGTGCATCAGTTCCTTATACAAAAAAATACAGGTAAGCACGACAGTCACACTTACCACGATTACTATAAGTACTTCAGTATTTGAAATGGCAACTATACTACCAAATAAAAAACTGTTAAATGAAGTGATATTTTTTATAAATCCGGATAAAACTCCGGCAAGTCCGACACCAGCTGATGTGATTATAGCTATTGATACCTCTGTGTAGTTGGACATCCTCTTGCGGATAGACTCTATGCTAAGTGCCGCCAATATACAAGTGATGACTGCACCAAGTACAGGGTTGACTCCAAGTAAGATACCTCCTGTAACACCTGCAAGAGAAGCGTGAGACAGTGCGTCGCCTATCATTGACAGCCTCTTTAAAACTACAGTTGAGCCTATTAGCGGAATGGTAATAGATATTAGTATTCCAACTAAAAATGCTTTTCTCATAAATTCATATTCAAACATTGTTGTTCCTTTTAATTTTTAAAAATCATATATGATGTATATCTGCAAACAGCAGTAAAAATTTAGTCTTTAATTTAAAAACTTACTATATTTCATATAAACTTCCATAAATAAAGTAAATAATTATGTTTACTATACTTAAGGTCTATAATTTCAAATAATATAAACAGTGTAAAAATTATATTTACACCTTATTTAGTCTGCCGTATTCTATCTCGTACATATTAGTTGAGTATTTTCGCAGATTTTTAATGTCATGACTTATCATTATTATAGTCAGATTCAGCTTTTTGTTTAAAGTTTGGAGCAATTCATATATCATCTTTGAAGATGCCTCATCCACTCCTGTAGTAGGCTCGTCAAGTATCAAGATATTAGGCATACTTACTATAGACTTTGCTATCATCACCCTTTGCCTTTGACCTCCTGACAGATTGTGTATCATCTTGTCCTTATATTCTTCCATTCCTACGAGCTTTAGTGCTTCCATTACCTTTTGCTTATGTGTCTTATTTGGAAATCTTAGCAAGCCTATATCCATGTAGAGGTTCATCATCACTATCTCAAAGACTGTAGCAGGAAAAACCATCTTGTTCTTATCCTGTGATTGGGATACATAGCCTATAGTGTGTGACTTGCATATTTTTTTAACATTGGAGCCGTATATCTCTATATTTCCCTTGTCAGGACTTAGTGAACCTATGAGCAACTTTATCAAGGTGGTCTTACCGGCACCATTAGAGCCTATTATTCCGACGATTTCTGATTTGCTAATCTTTAGATTGATGTCATTTAGCACATTGAAGTTTCCGTAAGAAAAACTTACATTTTCAATATTAATTATATTTTTCATAGCTTATGCACTGTAGTCGTGCAAGTTCACCCCGTTTCTTTTCTTATTCAATGCCGACTACTATATATCCTGTGTCGTCCACAGCCTTTTTCAATGCTTCTTTATCCAAAGGTGAATTTGATTGCACTATAGCAGTTTTTTTAGTATGTGAGGCATTTACCTTTTCAACCCCAGGCACCTTTCTTAGTGCGTCTGCAACGTGTGCTTCACAGTGACCGCACATCATTCCATCTATTTTTATTGTAACTGTATTATCATATTTTTTTTCAAAAAGTCCAAACATTTTGTACCTCCTATTTTCAAAAAACTATTTGATATCTTTATACCCAAGAATAGTTTTCAACTACAAAAAAATTAAAAATCTTGTATATTTTATACATTGAATAAATATGTGCTTACTATTCCTAAAAATCCGAAGATAAATATTACTGTTATGGGGTGAACTTTTTTAGAGAGTAATATAGCCAAAGATATGGCAAAAATTACTGCTGTTTTTATGTCAATAACAGATTTTTTAAAAGTTGATGCAAAGGCTGAAAGTATTAGAGCCACAGTTACAGGTCTAATGTAGAGCAGGATTCTTTCTATAACTTTTGAGTTTTTAAATTTTGTCAGGAACTTATTTACTATACTCATAAATATAAAAGGTCCTGATACTATGCCAAGTGTAGCAAATATACTGCCTACTAGACCAAGCTCTCTAAGACCTATAAATGTCGCAGAGTTGATAGCTATAGGACCCGGAGTAATCTGTGATATTGCAAGTATATCCAAGAATTGACTGTCAGTGAGATAGTGCATTTTTTCTATGACCTCTTCTTCTATTAAAGGGAGCATAGCATATCCACCTCCGAAACTCACAGCACCTATCTTAAAAAATACAAGATACATGTTTAATACTTCATACATAGACCTAAGACACCTCCTGTAAGTATAATCAAGATAGGGTTGATATTTAAGAAGAATACTGCAATAAATGAAAGAGCAAATATTATATACATCAATGTTTTCTTTGAGATTTTTTTAAATACTGATAGGAAAGAAACCAAGAGTAGTGCCGGTACGACGGCATTTACTCCCGAGAAAAACCCATGTACAGCCTTGTTTTCTCTGAATTTACTGTAGAAATATCCTATTGCAACTATACTCAAAAATGAAGGCATTGCAGTGCCAAGTAGTGCAAAGATAGAGCCTATAAAGCCTGATAATCTGTATCCTATAAGCAGAGAAATATTTACAGCTATAGGACCGGGAAAGCTTTGGGCAATGGAGATGAAGTCTACAAACTCATCTGACGATATAAGTTTGGAATTTTCTACAAGTTCTCTTTCTATTATAGGCAACATCGCATATCCACCACCAAAGGTAGTTGCACCTATTTTGGAAAAAATTAGAAAAATTTTAATTAACTTTTTCATTTTACTATCCTTAAGTATATAAAATTTAGTTTATCTATTTTTTATTCTTTTATCTTTAAATCAGATCTAAATGAATTTAGAATAGTCAAGCATTGGTAGGACTAGACCTGACATCAGACCACCGACTATTACCGTTATAAAAATAATCAGGGCAGGTTGCATAATTTGTACGATGTACTTTATGTCATTGTTGAGCTTTTTAGAGTACATCTCTGATAAGACTTTAAGATTTTGGTCTATATTTCCTGTTTCTTCTCCTAAATTTACAAAATAGTATATGTCATCATCATTGATTTCCATATTTTTGACACTTGTGGATATGGAATTGCCTTCTCTTATATTGTCCAAGAAAATTTTGAGCTTTACCCTAATAGTCTTGTTTTTGGACTGATGATATAGTATATCTGTAGACTTGATAATATCCACTCCTGAAGAAAGCATAAGATAGTATGACCATATTATGTTTGATACAGCATAGTCCTTGATTAGACTTGATAATATAGGGACATATACAAGTTTGTTTTTATCTGAGAAGAACTCGGAAGTTATGAGATATATTATTATAAATAAACTTATGAAAAATATTACACTTTCCAATTTATACCTGTTTGAAAATGATGAAAAGTTGAACATAAGGCTTACAAAAGCACTTGTATTTTTATTCATATCATACAAGCTGCTTATCTGTGGAATGAAGTAAAAATTAATGAAAATAAGCAGAAAAAATATGGAAAAAACTAAGATTGCCGGATAAAAGAGCGAGATTATTATATTTTTTCTAGTTTCGTTCATTCTTTCGTAATACTTGTAAAGTTTTTCAAAACAAAGCTCAAAGTTTCCTGTCCACTCTCCGGTTTTTATGATTGAAAGAGCAGTGTCAGAAAAAAGCCCTGTATCTGACAAGGCTTTTGACAGTAATTCACCGTTGTTAAGCTGGTCTTTAACTTCCTGTACCATAGCTTTGTTTTTGGTATTTACTATATCCATGGATTTTAGGAGTGGTATTCCGGATTTTGTCAGCTCATAAAGGCTCTCGAAAAATACATAGTTCTCGTAATAAGAAAGTTTTTTCATATATATTTCACCATTTCTTCAATATCTGTAAGGCCTGTTTGCACAAGTTTTTTTATTTCATCTTCAATGGTTATCAAATTTATATTTTCAAGTTTTAACTCATTTTTAGCTATCATTTCTTTGACATTTTCGTCTACGTCCAAAAATTCAAATACAGCCTTTTGTGACATATATCCGGTGTGGAAGCAATTAGGACATCCCACTTTTTCATAATAAGTTCCTTCTTTATCAAGCTTATAATGCTCAAGTATACTCTCATCTAAGTTTATGCTTTTCTTACAGTGTGGGCACAGTATTCTTATGAGTTTTTGTGATATTATAAGTGATAGTGCGTCTGCTATCTCAAAAGCTTCCACGCCTAAGTCATATAGTCTTGAAATTGATGATATACTGTCGTTCGTGTGCATCGTAGAAAATACTAGATGACCTGTATTTGCTGACTGTACAGCAATCTTTGCAGTATCTTCATCCCTAATCTCGCCTATATTTATTATCTGCGGATCCTGCCTCAGTACGAATTTGAGTATATTTTGAAAATCTATCTCTTTTTCCTGTGATACCTGTATTTGTGTAACGCCATCAATCTTGTATTCCACAGGATCTTCTATTGAGATTATGTTTTTAGTTCCATCATTTAGATAGTGTAGGATTGTAAACATAGTCGTAGACTTTCCTGTACCTGTCGCTCCGGTTACAATGATAAAGCCTTTGGACTTTGTTATCTTTTCAGTCAAAATCTTTATCTGATGTTCATTTAAACCTAAATCTGCAAAAGTATAGATGTCTTTGATATTTCCGAGCACACGAATGCTCAGTTTTTCAGCGTTTACGGTAGGAATGATAGATACTCTGTAGCTTAAGTTTTCATAGTCAAATCTCCCTTCTAAAGGAGATAAGGTCTTGGTGATTTCTATGTCTGACTTTAATTTTATAACACGAATTAGAGAGTTTGCCCTGTTAATGTCGATTTTGGCAAAGGTTCTAAGTAAGGAGTTGATACGGAATTTTATTGTGCAGTTTTCTTCTTCTATTATGATGTGTATGTCACTTGATAAAAAGTCGTAGGCTTTTTTCATTATATAGGCAAATAGACTTTCGATATCCTTAGTTAATACATCTTTAAATTCAGCCTTGATTTTTTCGTCAGTTAGAGTGATAGAGTATGTTTCTTCAAATATCTTTTTGAAGTTATATCTCTTGTCAACGGTAAATTCAATATTATTACCAAGCTTTTTCCTTAGCTTGCTTACGACATCATCATCTAAGGAATTTTTGGATAAGATACATCTTTTTCCGTCTTTCCTTGAAATTTCAACTATGTTGTTTTGTTTTGCAAATTCATACTCTATCATAATATCTCCACAATATTTATCCTTTAAAGTCAATTGTTTACTTTTTGTAATGAAATTATAAGAATACTTAAATATTTATTATACCAATGTGACACCATCATTTATATAAGTGTGAGATTTTAATTAGCTATATTACTATAGTTAAATGTTTCTTATCTGAGTCCAATGTTTATTAAAGCCTGTGATTTCATAGATAATATCTATCTTTATGCTTTTGAGCTTGCTTTCCAAGACATCAAATTCTCTTTCAAGCTCATCTACCAAGTCATTAGAATCACTTGATGATAGAAGACAACAAAGACCTATAAGAAGCGAAAACACACTTTTTTTGTTGACACTACATCTAAGCTGTTGGTTGAAGTAATCAACTATGTCATTATCTGGGATTGATATTTTGGAGATAGTGTCATAAAGTCTTTCATCGTGAGCACAGATATTTCTAAATGAGTTCATTATCTCCATGAAATTTTCTAAATCTACAGATTTTATTCTAAAATACTTCTTTGCAATATATTCCTTTTCATTTTCTTTCATGACTTTGTAGAAGTTGGTAATACCGCCAAGTGTCATCACATTTGTAAGTATCCAAAAAGGTACGTTGTTATATTTTTCAATATTGTAGGTAATATAGTCATTCTTACCGATGGCTTTGGAAAGTGCATTATGAACACTACCTATAGTGAAAAATATATCTCTGATATTCTTTTCATTTTCATAGTCAAAGTTTTCATAATTAAGATAGTTTTCATGACCGTATAGCTTTGAAAATTCATAGCTTATAGCAGATTTAAAATTTTGCTCAAGCATCAAAATATATTTTAGGAAAATTATCCTTATATTTCTATCAAAGCTATATAGTGCATATATTTCCTCAAATGTTGCTCCGTTTATATACCTTGACCTTTCTTCAGCCTTGGTCTTATCTAAAAACGGCTTTCTGTATCCGTTGATTACTATGTAATAATTATGTCTTGCCAATATATCTATAGCCTTTTGTTCATCAACTATGTTAAGATTTTTACTTTTTAAGATTTCTATTTGTGAGTAGAGATCTGAAAATGTCTTTTTCATAATATAGCCTCCCTTTTCAAATATAATATTTAACACGTTTATTATACAAAATATAGTATATTTATTCAATAAAATTTTTGCTTTTCAGTATTTGAAGAATAATTGTAACTATATCTTAATTAAATTTTAATTGTATTATCGAATAAAAAGTGCTATACTGAATATTGTAATTCAATAAAATTAAATCAATGCGTAAATTCCACTTATAGTTTATAATTTTTTTATGTGTGATGTGTTTGGATTATTGTCGGCTATACCATGCATATAGTTATTTTTGAGTGGTTTTTTGTTGTGAGCAACATAGGGAGGAACAAAAATGAGCTCATATAGAAGAGGCAGAAAAGGTAGTATATATAAGGTTATTGTGATTGCAATAATAGTCGCCTTGATAGTAGGTGTGATATTCTTCTTTAGAAAACAGATATCATTTGGAATTTTCAATATATTTAACATGGGAAATAACTCTGGGAAAAATACGCAGGTGACACAAGATGTTAAAGATGGCGAAAAGAAAGATGAACTCAGTGAAGAGGAAAAGCAGGAGTTAGCTAAAAAAGAAGAAGAAGAAAGACTAAGAAAAGAAGAAGAGGAAAAAACTAAATATAAACCGGGAACATCACATAATAACGAAGCTACTGCTTGGGCGTATAGTACTAAGGATGTAAATCAATGGATACTTAAACCTTCAACTTATACAGGCGAAGACAAGCTAGTGTTCTTGACATTTGATGATGGTCCGTCTGAAATATACACTGCAACAGTGTTGGATATACTTAAAAACTATGGAGTTCATGCAACATTTTTCATAGTGGGAAGAGCAGCTGACGGAGATCATGCGAAACCTTTGTTAGAAAGACAAATTGCCGAAGGACACGGTGTTGGTCTACACTCTTATAGTCATGAATATTCATTCTTATATCCACATAGGGTAGCAAATGTTAATAATATAGTTTCAGAAGTAGATAAAAATCTAAATTCTATAAGAAAATCACTTGGAGAAGATTTTAATACTCCTATATTAAGATATCCAGGCGGACATATGTCATGGAAGCAAATGGGACCAGCTGATGAGGCTCTTGCACAAAGAAATATATATAATATTGACTGGAATGTGCTTACAGGGGATGCTGAGGCAAAAGGCTCTAGAAGAGATCTCCAAGGTGCACTTGAAAATGTTAAAGAAGATATGGCAATGTATGGTGGTTCTCCTAAGGTAGTTGTTTTGCTAATGCACGATATTAAGGCAAAGAGCGTGGATGCACTTCCAAGTATAATAGAGTACTATCAATCATTGGGATATAAGTTCTGCATACTAAGTTAGTGTAGAGATATTGCTTAGCAGATTATATTAAATATGTTTTTAATAGTATTAGAATTATAAGCTTGTAAATAAAAAGTGAATAAACATCAATACTTGTATTTAAAAGGATGGCTGAAAAGTCATCTTTTTTTACAAAAATAATATAAAAATAAAATAAAATTTTGCTAAATATTGAATAGAATTTATTTAGGAATATAATTTAAATATACAGTGTAAAAACATTGAAAAAACAATGAATTTATAAAGAATT
>GL405246.1:1810824-1825933 GCA_000146855.1 [Eubacterium] yurii subsp. margaretiae ATCC 43715 | reverse complement strand
AAAAAACATTTTAGATTATTTTGATTTAGATGCGAGTAGTACAAGGCAAACAAATGAAAGTTGAAGGAGCATACTTAAGCTATGTGACTGAAACTTGAAATGAAGTTTAACGCAGTAATACGAAGTATATAAATCCAAAGAAACAATATGGTTATAACAGAGAAGAGGATACACCTGTTCCCATACCGAACACAGAAGTTAAGCTCTTCATCGCTGATGGTACTTAGACCGAAGGGTCTTGGGAGAGTAGGTCATAGCCAATTGTAAAGAAGGCGGGCATTGTATGCTCGTCTTTTTTTGTTCTATTTATTGTATTTTTAAATAATTTTTAAAAATTTAATTGCGTATTTTTCAACTATTGATACTTATACTAAAAACCATTTAAATAGTCCTAAAAATATATTAAAGATGAGTTTCCAAAATAGCAAAAATTTATATTTCTAAAATTTCAAATAAAGATATTTATAATTTACTTTTTTTGTTGGCTTAATTTATACGAATTTTTAAATTAAATCTCTTTACATAACTTATAACTTTGCACTTCTAAAATAATGATTATTGGAAAAATTTTCACCATGTGATATAATCTGTGTATGGCTTTTATGTATAAAAGTTTCTTTTTAGCAATAATTACACAGTTTAGTATTTGGCTTTAGTATTTATCATCACGGAGGATGTTGTGCGTAGAATCAGAAAACATGAGAAGATGAATATTCCACCATTGTCAATTACGATTTTTCTTATAATAGTACAGCTTTTGATACTAATAGGTGTCTACTTTTATATGGAGGATTTACAGGATATATTCAATATTTCTTGGCATATTATTTCTGTTGTTGCGGCTATTTTCGTCATTAACAAAGAAAATGAAAATTCAGCTTATAAGATTGCATGGATAATGCCTATGTGTATCTTTCCTATTGTTGGTCTGATACTTTATGTTATAATAAAAGTTTTTTCAGGTAGTAAGCTTTTGACCTTGATGTTACGTGATAAGATTAGAAAATCAAGAGTGTATCTATCTCAAAATAAAATAACAGCAGAAGAATTTGCAAAGGTTCATCCGGAATTTTCAGGTATGGCTAACTACCTTTTTAAACAGGAGTATTTTCCAATTTACGCCAATGAGGATGTTACATACTATCCTTTGGGAGAGCTGGTATTTGACGCTATAAAAGAGGAGATTTTAAAAGCTAAAGACTATATATTTATGGAGTTTTTCATAGTTTCTCAAGGTGAATTACTCAATGAATTACTGGATATGTTGGAGAAAAAGGTTGAAGAGGGAGTCGAAGTAAGACTGCTCTATGACGGTTCAAATATGTTTTCACTTCCTAAACACTACTATGACTATATTTGCTCCAAAGGAATTTACTGCAAGATATTTTCTCCTGTTACAGCCATACTGTCATCATATCAAAATAACAGAGACCATAGAAAGATAGTTGTAATAGACGGTAAGGTTGGATTCACAGGTGGGATAAACATTGCTGATGAATATGTGAATAAAAAGTAAGATTCGGTCATTGGAAGGACTGTGGTGTTAAGATAGTAGGAGAAGGTGTCTACTCTATTCTTACTCAGTTTTTGCAAATTTGGAATATTGACAAGCAAGGTACTATAGGTGACTATGAGCAATACCTTACAACTGTGAAAGAGGAAAAAAGATACGAACATTATGATAATTTTCTGATACCTTACTCAGATTATCCTGATGATGAAAATGACAATCCTGCAGAGGCAATATATATCCACATCTTGTTTTATGCAAAAAAATATGTCAACATAATGACACCATATCTCATTATTGACGATGAACTTATGATGGCTATGAGATATGCTTCCAGCAGGGGGGTGCGTGTAAGATTACTACTTCCCGGGATTCCTGATAAAAAAATACCGTATCTTATTGCTCAGAGTTATTTTTTACCACTTTTAAGATATGGAGTGGAAATCTACACATATACAAAAGGCTTTGTTCATTCAAAGGTCTTTGTTTCAGATGATGTAGTCAGTACAGTAGGTACTGTGAATTTGGACTATCGCAGTTTGTATCTGCATTTTGAAAACGGCGTATTTTTCTACAATAAGGACTTGGCAAAGACAATAAATGACGACTTTGAAAAGACAATGGCTGAATCAAAAAAAGTAACTATTGATGAGGTTAAAAATATGTCTAAAATTAAAAAATATACGGCGAGAATATTGAAATTATTGGCACCTTTAATGTAAAATATAGGGAAGTTTATGAACACATACGACTTATCATTGATGCAAAATTCAAAATATATAGATAATTTATACACATACAAGTCAGAAGAAGAGTTTGACATAGGTGATATTGTACTTGTAGATTTTGGAATGGGGAAAAAGATAGTTGAAGGCATAGTTGTACGCAAGAATCATAACCCTTCAAATCCTAAGACCAAGGAGATAATATCAAGGCTTGAAAATACTTACAGCTTAAATAAAATTCAAATAGATACAGCTCTTTTTATAAGGCAAAACTATATGTCTACTTACTACGAGTCATTTAAACTCTTTACTTCTCCTTCAAATTATACAAAATTATCTGAAAATTTTGATTTAATCATTAAAGTAAAAGACGAAGAAAAACTTGAAAAAATTATAGAAAGTACAAGAAAAAATGCAAAAACTAAGCTTTCGTTTTTAAAAGCCTTGCAAAAATATCCAATAATTGAAAGAAAAATACTATCTCAAATGTTGGATGTAAAGGTAGATAAATATATCAAAGAATTGGAAGAAGAAAATATAATTTATCTTGAAAAAGTAAGGATATATGCAAAAAATAACTTTATAAGAGAAAAAATTGAAGAAATACCCTTAAATGAAGAGCAGAGCTATGTCTACAATGAGATACTATCACAAAGGGAAAAAAGACCTATACTCTTGCATGGTGTCACAGGTAGCGGAAAGACAAAGGTATATATCAATCTTGTAAAACAGGTCTTAAAACAGGGGAAAAATGCGGTCATCCTAGTACCTGAAATCTCGCTTACAATGCAGACAATCAAGAGATTTGTGGATGAGTTTGACGAAGACATAGCAGTAATACACAGCAATCTTACAAAAAGAGAAAAATTCGAGCAGTGGCTGAAGATAAAAAACAAGGTATCAAGGATTGTAATTGGAGCAAGGTCAGCTCTTTTTTCACCACTTGAAGATATAGGCATAATAATAATAGATGAATGTCATGATGATGCATATAGGTCGGAGATGTCGCCAAAGTATGATACTGTGGAAGTGGCGGACTTCATTGCCCAAAAATATGATTCTTATCTCATACTTGCAAGTGCCACACCATCAATTTCACAGTTTTACAAAGCAAGGGAAGGTAGTTATGATATTTTCTCATTGAAAAAAAGAGCAAATGAAAAACCGCTACCAAGAGTGGAAATTGTAAATATGCTCGAGGATATGAAAAGCGGTAACAAGTTAGAATTAAGTACAAAATTACAACTTGAGATGAAAAGGGAACTCGCAAAGGGCAATCAGGTAATACTTTTTTTGAATAAAAGAGGCTATTCCAACCAGCTTACCTGCGATAATTGTGGATATGTACCGAAGTGTGAAAACTGCGATATATCGCTAACTTATCACAAGACGACAAATAGCTACAAATGCCACTATTGTAATTTTGAGACTATAGCATATAGAACTTGCCCACAATGTCATGACGGTAATTTCATATACATGGGTAGCGGAACTCAAAAAATAGAAACCCAAGTAAAAAACCTCTTTCCATCCGCAGAGGTATTTAGAATGGATAGAGATACCACTATGCAAAAGGGCGAAAATGAAAAGATACTCACAAATTTTCGCAATACACCAAGGTCGGTGCTGATAGGCACACAGATGATAGGAAAGGGACACGACTTTCCAAATGTATCTTTGGTTGGAATAATTAATGCAGATCAAGGGATATATGCACCTGATTACAAGGCATTAGAACGTTCATACAATATTTTGGAACAGGTAGGTGGAAGAGCCGGAAGAGGAGATGAAGAGGGATTTGTGATTATTCAGACCTTCTCAAATACCAACTCATTGCTCTACTATCTCAAAACTCATAGCTATGAAGATTTTTATGAAGATGAGATAGAAAAAAGAAAGATATTCAAATACGAGCCTTTTGGCAATATAATGAGGCTTATAATCTCATCTACAGATGATGAACAAGCACAGAAGACTTCGTATAAGATAAGAGACGCAATAAAATTCTACAATGAAACCCGCCTAAATCTTGCACTTAAAATCTACGAGCCGTCCACTTGCAGTATTACAAGGATAGATAATAAATTCAGATATCAGATAGTAATAAGAGTGGATAATGAGAACTTGTTTAAGTGTAAGACTATGATAAACTATGTACTCACACAAAAAAGGAAAGTAGTTCTTACAAATGACAGCATATCTGTATCTGTGGATGTCAATCCTGACAATATGCTGTAGTAATAAAAAGCTTATTATTTGATATTTAATCTGGATTTTTACAGTACGATTATTTTTTAATCTATTTAGTTGTAGTATAAATCTGATTAAGTTGATACGTCTATAAATAAAATTGGAGGTGTATTATGGAATTTTTTGATAAGAAATATGAAATTTTCAAAATGTTCAATAGGCAGTGGGGCTTGGCTACAGCTGGAAATATACAAGATTTTGACGGTTGCACTATAAGTTGGGGTTCACTTGGAGATTTATGGGGTGAAATAGATAACGGCAGGTACATAGTTACTATTTATATACATCCTGACAGATATACACATAAATATCTGCAATCTAATGATTATTTCTCTGTTTCTTTTTTTGATAAGAATTATAAATCTGATTTGGGGATATTAGGAACTAAGTCAAAAAGAGACGGAGATAAGTTTGCGCTCACATCTCTTACTCCTGTCGAAAAAAGCAATACTGTAATATTTGAAGAGGCAAATCTTACATTTATATGTAAGAAAATCTACTATGAACAATTTAACGTTAAAAATATAGCTCCTGATGTATTGGTAAATATTTATACTGGTGGTAAAGAACCACATTTTCAATATATAGGAGAGATAGTTGATGTTATAGACAAGAGATAAATTTATTTTAAATAAAGAGGTAATTATGGAAAAAATTGATATAGAACAAATAAAGCAAAATTTTTTCAAGATGAAAAAAATTAAATTCAAAAGAGATGAGGTATTTGAATACTATATCTTAGATGAAGATTATATAGAAAAACTTGAAGACTTTCTCAACCTAATGAGTAAGAGTACGACTCGTATGCTTTTTGCTAGAAACTCACTTGAAGAAAATAAGAGCATATACTCTCGTGGTGGGAAATTCATAGGAGTATTTGAAAATGGTAATCTCGCAGCCATTACAATTACAGATTTATGCGATAAAGACAACTATATGATAAAATTTGCAAATATTGAAGGAGAAGATGTTGCAAAAACTGTACTTCTTGACACACTTTGCGTTTTACCACAATATAGGGGTAATCAGCTCCAAAGAAAGCTGATGTTAATCTGTGAGTATCTGTACCTGCAAGAGGGTTATAAATATATGTTATCAACAGTTTCTCCCATGAATTATCATTCAATTCAAAACTATTTAGGTCTTAACTATACCATTTTTGATGTACAGGAGCTTTACGGAAATGAGACTTACAATCCTGTAATGAGGTATTTGGTGCAATTAGAGATAGGCAAGACATTAGAAGATGTACCTGAGCAGTATAGCGTGCTTAATACAGACATAGAAAGACAAAAAGAAGTAATAGCTCTCGGCTTTGTAGGTATGAAGATAATCAATGTGTTTTCAACAGAAAAATTCTTTGTAAGTTATTCTAAAGCGTACTATAGCTAAATTTTTTAGAAATATAAGCTTATTTCAATTAAAACGTGATGGGTCTTCCACAGTGAAATAGAAAGCTTATCTTAGTTTTCTTATGTAAGTGGCTATATAAATAAAATCAAAATATTATATGAATTTATCCGATATTTAATAAAATAATCCAAATTAGAATTTTATTATCTGATGAAATTATATTAAATTATCTATTCATTAATTAATCAAAAAAACAGATATATTTAAAAATACATTAGTGGATTATGCAGTAAACTTAGTAAAAGGAGAAGTTTAATGTCATTGAATTTAGAACCTAAGGAAGTCTTTGATTGGTTTTATAAGATAAATCAAATTCCAAGAGAGTCAGGACATGAAAAGGAAGTTTCAGATTTTTTGGTAGACTTTGCCAAGAATAGAAATCTTGAAGTGATACAAGATGAGCAATACAACGTAATAATCAAAAAAAAGGCATCAGATGGCTATGAAAACTCAAAACCTGTCATAATACAGGGACATATGGATATGGTTTGCGTAAAAGAAGACGACAGTGACCATGATTTTAGAAAAGATCCTATTAAGATGATAGTCGATGGAGATTTCTTAAAGGCTGACAGGACTACACTTGGAGGAGATGACGGAATAGCAGTAGCCTATGCACTTGCAATACTTGATGGAGATTATAAACATCCTGCACTTGAAGTGCTCATCACAACAAACGAAGAGACAGGTATGCAAGGAGCAGCAAATATAAAACAAGGAACTCTAGTAGGTAAAAGGCTGATAAATATTGATTCAGAAGAAGAAGGAGTATTTTTATCAGGTTGTGCCGGTGGAGTAATGGCTGAAACTACCTTTGATATTGATGAAGAAAAAAACGACTTGAAAGACGCCATGAAGATTACAGTTAGCGGTCTAAAAGGCGGACATTCAGGAATGATGATAAAATACCAAAGAGCCAATGCAATAAAAGTGATATTTAGAATAATAAACCAAATCAGAGAGTATACAGATGTTAAAATATCAAGTATCTCAGGCGGTATAAAACACAATGCCATACCTGACCTTGCAACAGCTGAAATTGCCGTATCAGACTATGACAAGGCATCTACAGTAGCTGAAAAAATTATACAAGAGATAAAAGACGAGTATAAGGTAAAAGATGAAAATCTAAAGGTTGAGATGAGTAAATGCTACGTTGAAACTGTATTTACAAAGGAATTGACTAACAGGCTCATAGACTATTTTATAATAGTAAAAGATCAGGTAGTAATGATGTCCAATGACGTAGAAAACTTGGTGCAGACTTCTTTAAACAACGCAATATTAAAAAGAGAAGACTCTAAAATCATGCTTTTGACATCTATAAGGTCATCTTTAGAAAGTCAACTTGATATGATGATAGAGAATCTTCGTGCACTTGCAAGAGTCTTAAATGCAAAATTTGAACTAAAAAACAGATATCCTGCATGGCAATTTGAACGTGAGAGTCAGATAAGAGACATAGCCCTTTCAACTTACAAAGAGATTTTTGGCAAAGCGGGTAAGATTGACCTAATCCATGCCGGACTTGAGTGCGGATTACTCAAAAAAGTCCTAAGTGACTGCGATATGATAAGCTACGGACCTTTTATGTATGACGTGCACTCGCCAAGGGAGAAGATAAGCATCTCATCTGCCGAAAGAATGTGGCAATTTACACTAAAATTATTGGAAAATCTAAAATAATTAATCTTATGCTCGTTATCCGAATTTATATTTTTAAAGTTTTAAAATATATTTTTGTGGTATACTTGAAAGAACTGATTGAAAATTTTGGATATTTCAATTTTTCCAAATAAAAAATAAACCGAAAATAAAAAACGGTATTGTTAAAACTACAGGGGTGACTAATGATAGGAGAAAGACTGAATAGCCTTGCTAATATCGAATACAAAAAAGATTTTAAAAAATTAAGCAAAAGTCAGGTATTTGAAACTTTGATGGCTTTTACCAAAGAAGAGATTGAAAAAAAGAAAAAGATTACAGGAAATAGAAAGCTCTACTATGTATCAGCTGAGTTTCTCATAGGAAAGCTGTTGTCAAACAATCTTATCAATCTTGGTATTTATGATGAGGTATGCAAGGTACTTGAAGAGAATAAGTTTAAGATAGAAGATATAGAAGAGATTGAAGATGAACCGTCACTTGGAAATGGCGGACTTGGAAGATTGGCTGCATGTTTCTTGGACTCTATTGCCACACTTGGGTTAAACGGTGACGGAGTAGGTATTAACTATCACTTCGGGCTTTTCAAACAGATGTTTATAGAAAACAAGCAGTATGAAGAGATAAATCCTTGGATGAACAAGCAGACTTTTCTCACAGATACCAATGTAAAGTTTGAAGTGGAATTTGGAGAGCATACAGTCAACGCTCATATGTATGACATTCCGGTAATGGGCTACAATCAAGGGTATAATTACCTTCACCTTTTTGATATAGACACAGTTGACGAGAGGATAGTAAAAGAGGGTATATACTTTGACAAGAGCGATATTTCTCAAAACCTTACTCTATTTCTATATCCGGACGACTCTGATGACAGGGGCAAGCTACTAAGAATTTACCAGCAATATTTCATGGTAAGTTGCGGAGCACAGCTGATATTAAAAGAACTCAAAGATAATGGTCACGATGTCAAGGATTTACACAAATATGTAGTAATTCAGATTAATGACACTCATCCTACACTTATAATTCCTGAGCTTATAAGACTCCTTGAAAAAGAAGGCGTCAGCTTTGAAGATGCTGTAGATATAGTTACAAAGACAGTCAATTATACAAACCATACAATTTTGGCAGAAGCACTTGAAAAATGGCCTTATGCATTTTTGAAAAAAGTTGTGCCTCAGTTGATGATGACAATAGAAAGACTCAATACCTATGTCAAAGAGATGGTAAAAGATAAAAAGGTATATATAATAGACAAGGAACACAAGGTTCACATGGCAAATATAGCCATACATTTTTCATCAAATATCAACGGTGTAGCAAAACTCCATACAGACATACTCAAAAAAGAGGAGTTAGCACCTTTTTATAACATCTATCCTGAAAGGTTCAACAACAAGACAAACGGTATAACATTTAGACGTTGGTTACTTCACACCAATAAGGAATTGGCTGACTACATCACTTCTCTAATAGGTGATGACTACAAAAAAGATGCTACAAAACTTGAAGAGCTTGGAAAGTTCATAGATGATAAGGTAGTGCTAAAACAACTGCAAACTATTAAGCAACATAGAAAGACGCAGCTTGCAAATTATATAAGAAAGCATGAAAAAATAGACATCAATCCACGCTCGATATTTGATGTACAGATAAAGAGAATCCACGAGTACAAGAGACAACAGATGAACTTGCTCTATATCATCAACAAGTATCTTGAAATAAAGCAGGGCATATATCCGAAAAGCTCCATAACCTTTATATTCGGAGGCAAGGCTGCTCCGGCTTATACTATTGCCAAAGATATAATCCACGCTATCTTATGTTTGCAACAGATAATAGATGGGGATGAGACAGTAAAAAAATATATCAAGGTAGTAATGGTGCAAAACTACAATGTTTCTTATGCACAAAAGATAATACCGGCAGCTGATATATCAGAGCAGATTTCACTTGCGTCAAAAGAGGCGTCAGGTACAGGTAATATGAAGTTGATGCTCAATGGAGCTATAACACTTGGTACTATGGATGGAGCAAATGTTGAGATTGCAGAGCTTGTAGGCAAGAAGAACATAAGCATCTTCGGTAAGTCAAGTAAGCAGATAATAAGACTCTACAAGAAGTCATCTTACTCACCTAAGGACTATTATTCAAACAGTGAAGTCATAAAAAATGCTGTAGACTTCTTGATATCAAAGCCTATGCTTAGTACAGGAGATAAGGAATCTCTTACAAGATTGCATAGAGATATAACCACAAAAGACTACTTTATGGCACTTATAGATTTGGAGGATTATATAGCTGTAAAAGATAAGTTGCTTAAATCTTATAAAGTAAAGGAAAAATGGGCACAAAAAATGCTGATAAACATCTCTAAGGCGGGATATTTCTCATCAGATAGGACTATAGCCGATTATAACGAAGATATATGGCATTTGTAAAAGACAAGTTATAAAACATATATTAAATTTTTATTAAATAATACAAAAATAGTGATATCCAAGAGGTATCACTATTTTTATCTATAATTATTTTAACTTATCAATTAATTTTTCAATATCAATATACTCTATTTTCCGTCCTTTTTGGGTATTTGTCATACGTACTGAAAAGGTTGTGGTTTGTTCTGAAATATCCATAGTTACCTCATAATTACCAGGGGACAACTTGCTGATACTCAAGATTGTATAATTATAATCATCAGGAAGTTCTTTAAAATATGGACATGGCAGATGTCTATTGGATGAGAGTCTGTTAAGTTCCTTTTCTACTACATATTTATCAAAATTTGATACGAAATTATTTAGATTTTCTGGAGATTCTATCAGCTTTGTCCAACCTTCATCAGTTAGAACCGTCTGCTTAAAATAATCATTTAAAAATGATGATATAATTTTTTCATCCTCAGTATTATAAGAAGTATATATAGAGAAGATGACTATAAGAAGAGAGAAGATTATTATAGATAGATATATCTTTTTTTTCATAAGAGCCTCCTTCAATAGTTTAAGTTTATGGGTTGGAATATTATTATTAATTTCAAACTAATCACTATTTATAATGTTATATATTTAAAATTGTTGGAATATAATTATCTTTGTAGTTTTTAACAACTCATCTTTAATATATTTTTATGAAAAATTAATTAGTTTTTAGTATTAAGTGCAAAAATCATAAAAAATTGTAAAGTTAACTTAAGAAAATATTTTCTTGAGATTTTAACATGGAATTTTAACAGAGTCAAGTTACGTTTTAATGACATAATATATATATTGGACTTTTTCCTTAATTATTAAAAGAATTATGAAATTAATTCAAAAATATAATAAGAATATGAAAATATTATTTTGCAATTTATACTATAACTTATGTATAACAAGAGTAAAATATAAAATTTTAGAATTCTACATCAATTAATAAAGAAACAAGTATAATACTAAAATCTAATAGAATAATGGATTATTTTATAAAAAATGATACACTAAAAGCTTGTTAAATAAACATGCTAAAGAGTATACAAGGATAGAATTCATAGTTTAAATAGAGTTTAGTATAAAAACAAAAAACCTCGGATTAAGTTTCCGAGGTTTTTTATAACTATCTAATATTTATAACAATGTTAAGCTTATTAGAATATTGTTCTTTCAGCCATAGCCTTGTAGTTGTTGTATCTTATCTTAGCTTCTTGTTCAGCCTTGTCGTACAATTCTTCAGCTATTTCAGGGAAAGTAATCTTAAGTGAAGTATATCTTACTTGCTTATCAATAAATTCTCTAAATGATGCTGAAGGTTCTTTTGAGTCAAGAGTGAACGGATTCTTACCTTCATGAGCAAGCATAGGATTGTATCTGTATAGATGCCAGTATCCTGCGTCTACAGCTTGTTTTTCATTAGCTATAGTTCTACCCATACCTTCTTTCAAACCGTGGTTGATACAAGGTGCGTAAGCTATGATTAGAGATGGTCCCTTATAGCTTTCAGCTTCTTTCAATGCTTTTAGCAAGTGGTTCTTATCAGCTCCAAGAGCAACTTGAGCTACATATACATATCCGTAAGATGTCGCTATAAGACCTAAGTCTTTCTTTCTTACTCTCTTACCTGCTGCGGCAAATTTTGCTATAGCTGCTGTAGGAGTAGCTTTTGATGATTGACCGCCTGTATTTGAGTAAACTTCTGTGTCAAATACCATGATGTTCACATCTTCTCCTGATGCTATTACGTGGTCAAGACCGCCGTAACCTATATCGTAAGCCCAACCGTCACCACCGAAGATCCATACGGACTTCTTGTCAAGGTAATCTTGATGAGCTTTTATAGAATCAGCTAATTCTTTTCCGTCGCCAGTTATCTTAGCCAATGCATTTATAACCTTGTCTTTTCTCTCCAAAGTGCCTTCGCCGTCATCCTTTTTATCAAGCCATTCAGTCAAGGCATCTTTTGCGTCTTGAGGTATATCTTTGTCTATAAGAGCAGTTATTTCTTCGGATAATCTTTCTCTTAGAGCCTTTACACCCATAGCCATACCGTATCCGTATTCGGCATTGTCTTCAAATAGTGAGTTCGCCCAAGCCGGTCCTCTACCATTTGAGTTAGTCGTATAAACTGATGTAGGAGCAGAACCACCCCAGATTGAAGAACAACCTGTAGCATTTGCTATTATCATTCTGTCACCGAACATTTGAGTTATAAGTTTTGCATAAGGTGTTTCACCGCAACCTGCACAAGCACCTGAGAACTCAAGAAGTGGTTGCATGAATTGGCTACCTTTTACTGATGTTCTTTCAAGAATATCATCTCTGTATCCAACTTTGTCGTTAGCATATTCGAAAAGTGGGGCATAAGAGTCTTTCATTTCTTCAAATGATTTCATTTCAAGAGCTTTTTGAGCTTTCTTTCCAGGGCACACGTCCACGCAGTTTCCGCAACCTGTACAGTCATAAGGAGAAACTTGGATTCTGTATTCAAGTCCTTCAAGACCTTTACCAACAGCCTTAAGTGTATCAAAACCTTCAGGAGCATCTGCTTTTTGTTTTTCATCCAATAGATATGGTCTGATAGCAGCATGTGGACAAACAAAGGCACATTGGTTACATTGTATACAATTTTCTATCTTCCATTCAGGAACGTGAGTTGCTATACCACGTTTTTCGTAAGCTGAAGCACCTGATGGAACATTACCGTCTTCATAGCCTTTGAATGTTGATACAGGAAGAGAATCACCGTCTTGAGCGTTTGCAACTCTCAATATATTTTTGATATAGTCTGGATCGCCATCCTTAGCTACTTCAATCTTAGAATAAGCTAAATCCTTCCATGATGCAGGAACTTCAACCTTAACTAAAGCGTCAGCACCCATGTCAACGGCTTTGAAGTTCTTGTCAAGTATTTCTTGACCTTTCTTACCGTAAGACTTAACTATAGAGTCTTTCAAGTGTTTTACAGCTTCGTCATAAGGCATTACGTCTGCCAATTTGAAGAATGCTGATTGCATTATCATATTTATTCTTGAGCCAAGACCTATTTCACTTGCTATCTTATTAGCATTTATTATATAGAAGTTTATGTTGTGGTCAGCAATGTATTTCTTAAGTGAATCCGGCAACTCATCATCTAATTGATCTACTTCCCAAGGGCTGTTTAGTACGAAAGTACCACCATCCTTAAGTCCCTTTATTACATCATACAATTTAACATAAGATGGAGTATGACATGCGATGAAGTCAGCTTCAACTATCAAATAAGTTGAACGTATCGGTTTGTCACCAAATCTCAAGTGTGATACTGTAACACCACCTGATTTTTTAGAGTCATAAGAGAAGTATCCTTGAGCATATTTATTAGTATAGTCACCTATTACCTTTATGGCTTGTTTGTTGGCGCCTACTGTACCGTCTGAGCCAAGTCCCCAGAATTTACATCTTACTGTACCGGCTTGTCTTATAGCCAATTTTTCTGATACAGGTAATGAAAGGTTAGTAACGTCATCAACTATTGAAATTGTAAAGTGGTTCTTAGGAGTATCCAATTTTAAGTTGTCAAATACTGTCAATATATCTGTAGGAGTAGTGTCCTTAGAACCAAGACCATATCTTCCGCCAACTATAAGAGGTTTTTTAGTTTCGCCGAAGTATACTGATTCCACATCAAGATGTAGAGGTTCAGCAGGAGCTCCAGGTTCTTTAGTTCTGTCAAGTACAGCAATTCTTTCTACTGTTTTAGGAATAGATTCCAAGAAGTATTCTTTTACAAACGGTCTGTAAAGATGGACTTTTACTACGCCGACCTTTCTTCCGTTTGCATTAAGGTGATCAACCACTTCTTCAATAGTTTCAGTAGCTGAACCCATAGCAACTATAACTTCTGTAGCGTCGCTTGCGCCATAGTAGTTAAATGGTTTATATTCTCTGCCTGTTATTTTTGATATGTCTTCCATGTATTTTTTAACTATGCCGGGAACTTCATTGTAAAATACGTTTGAAGCTTCTCTTGCTTGGAAGAATATGTCAGGGTTTTGTGCAGTACCCTTTGTATATGGATGGTTAGGATCAAGTGCTCTTGATCTAAATGCAGCGACAGCTTCCATATCTACCAAATCTTTTAATTTATCAAATTCCATTACTTCAACTTTTTGAACTTCGTGTGATGTTCTGAAACCATCGAAGAAATGCAAGAAAGGTACTCTTGATTTTATTGATGCAAGATGCGCTATTGAGCCCAAGTCCATAACTTCTTGAACAGAGCCTGAACATAGCATTGCAAATCCTGTTTGTCTTGTAGACATAACGTCAGTATGGTCACCAAAAATTGAAAGAGCATGAGTTGCTAATGCTCTGGCTGATACGTGGAATACGCAAGGAAGCAATTCACCTGCAATCTTATACATATTCGGTATCATAAGTAAAAGTCCTTGAGATGCTGTATAAGTAGTAGTAAGTGCTCCTGTAGAAAGTGAACCGTGTACGGCACCGGCAGCACCTGCTTCTGATTGAAGCTCAGTTACTCTTACAGGTTGACCGAAGATATTTTTCAGTCCGTTTGCAGCCCATTCGTCAACTACTTCAGCCATTGGTGATGACGGAGTTATCGGGAATATTGCAGCCACTTCAGTAAAAGCATACGATACGTGAGCGGCAGCGGTATTACCGTCCATAGTCTTCATTTTAGCCATTATTAAATCCTCCTAATAATATAATTTATTATAAAAATAATTAATAAACTTAAAATATGTACCCTTAACATACCCTATAGTGAAAGTTGAGATGATACATATTATATTAAATGATAATTATACTCATAAAAATTTTAAAATGCTGCCAGTATTAATTTTCTAATGCTCGCATACTTTTTAAACTCTTCTGTACCTTAGGTGATAAATTATCATTTGAAATTAAATCTGCAAAAAAATAATCAATTTTTTTACGAATATATTATATCAAAATTCTTTATGATTATCAATTAAATTAAAAAAATTTTTAATTATTTTTCTTTTCAATATAAATTATTTAATGTAATTTATTACTATTTATAATAAGTCTACGTA
>GL405246.1:1735437-1810724 GCA_000146855.1 [Eubacterium] yurii subsp. margaretiae ATCC 43715 | reverse complement strand
GAAATTATAAAAATTTAGCAAAAAAATTTAATTGACATAAAAATATTAACTGAATTATAGCTTGTTTTGAATATATTAGAAATATATTTTAAAATTTTAAAGATAATATTGGATATTAAGATAAAAAAACCACTGCAACTGTACGATAAATAATAAGATAATTATAAATATGTTTTTAAACTTGTATTATCATAATTTAGAAAGTTTTAGAGAAATGGACGTTAAAATAAAAAAGTTATATCAAATGAAATATATGGACTTTAAAATAAGAGGGGGGAGAGGAATAAATAAAGATTTTCAAATTTTTTTGAATAAGATATATATATTACTCATCTTATTTTTCGTTTGTGTAATATTCCCCAAGCTATATTTTAATATCGATCCTGACAATACATTAAGAGCAAAAAATGTTATTTCTATAAAAAAAGATATAGTGTTGACATCTAATGGCGGAAGTGAAAAAAAGTTTATAACTTTACCGGAAAGGATAAGAACAGACAAGCCTTTTAGCATAAAGGTAGTGCTGGCAAAGTACGACTATGAAGGTAAGGCCATAGGAGTGATGACAAACTACACCGACTACGATATTTCTATAGATGGTGAAGTATTTTACAAAAGTGAATCTCCAAAGATTACTATGCCTAAAAGCAATGGAGGTCAGATATATACAGTTATAAGTCTTCCTAAAAAAATCAAAAATCCTATAATGACTATTAACTATTATCCCAAACTAAACTTTGAGACAAAATATAGTATAGAAGCTATAGATATAGGAAACAGAGATGATTTTTTTGTATATATGGTAGAAAAAGACTTTATAGTTTTGAGCTTGGTATTCCTTATGTTTATGCTGTTTTTAGTATCAATGGTAATATCAATAGCCAGCTATGCCAGTGGGGTTTTTGAAAACAGTATCTTCTATGTGGGAATGTCTCTTTTGTTAAATGGGATGTATTTTTTTACAAAGACCAAGACTTTAATATATTTGCTCAGTGATAAAAGAGCCATAATATACTTCTTGGATTATGGACCTTTTATGTTTATGATATATCCTGTATTAAAGCTTATTCAACATAAGATAAGACCTATCTTTTCCAAGATAGTTGGAGTAGCTGTAAGGATACTTGAAATTACTTATCTTGTTGAGTTGATACTGACAGTTACAAGGTTTTCAGATTTTAAGGATTTGCTATCATCAAATCTCATTTTCAACTTTTTTTATGGGCTTTTGGTGGTAGTGTCGCTGATTTTTTCCATAGATATGAAGAATAAGGAAACAATCCTACTTTCGTTATCTATTATTCCGCTATTTGCCAATTTGGCAGTAGGTATTACTGCTTTTAATACAATCAACACCATAAACCTTACTTCTATATTGATAGTAAATACGTTGATTTTCGTTATATTGCAGATATATATGTTTACTAAAAGCTATCAAAAAATCCGAGAAGAAAATACAAAGTCTGAAGTATATAGAGAGATGATGGAACTTGACGCATTGACATCGGTAAACAATAGGTACTCTTTTGAGCAAAAGATAAAGCAAATCAAAGAAAAACCAAAAAAGTATGTAATAATAACAGCTGATTTGAACAATCTTAAAATGATAAATGACTTTATCGGTCATGACGCAGGAGATAAGGCTATAAAAGGAGTATCTTCACATTTGAAAGAAAATTTACCTTCTTCAACAGTCTATCGTACAGGTGGCGATGAGTTTATGGTAATATGCGACGGTAACTATGATACATCTATTATAGATAATATCAAAAAGATAGTTAATGTTCCCACTGTCTCTGATAAGATAGAAATCACTTTTTCAATAGGATATGAGATATACAATCCGAAAGGAGAACTGAGTTTGGAAGAAGTAATCAAGATATCAGATAAGAATATGTACACTGACAAGCAGAAAATGAAGAAGAAAAAAAATAGAAGATAAATTTAACAAGGAAATACAATACTATGCCAATTAATTTTAGAAAAATACCTGATATAATATATATAATTTTAATAACGGCAATATTAGTTTCCACTTTTTCAGTAAAATCTTACTATACAGGCGAAAATGCAAATCTTGTAGACTTTAAGCCTATAAGTGTAATAGACAAGGCACAACTAACTTATAAGGGCAAGGATAGTTATATAAATCTACCGACCTTACTTGATGTTACTGATGTGTTCGAACTCAAGATAAATATAAGCGGAGAGGGCAATCTTCCGGAAAAATCCATTGGATTATTTATTGGATATTGTGACGTGGATGTGATAGTTGATGGTAAGGTGATATATAGAGATCATGTTGACAACAAAAATTTCACCTACAGTGGGGGTTATCCTTACAGGATAATCAAGATTCCACAGAACATCACCACTCCGATAGTCAAGATAAAGGTCAAACCAAGGTTAAAATTGGTTCATACTTACACGATAAGACCGATAGAAATAGGTAAAAAAGCTAATTTTTACACATATTTAATGAAAGACGGTTTCGTAGGTATGACAATATCTGCCATCTTGCTATTTATATTTTTCATATCCACTCTTATGTACCTTATATCAGCAATGCTTAAGTCAAAGATATCAAAACTTTACAATGTCGGCTTGATTTCATTGTTTGGGGGTGTATATTCGCTGACATCTTTCAAGGTGATGTCATATCTGTTTTCACCTAATATAGAGTTTTTGTACTTTATAGAGTACACATCCTTATTGCTCCTGCCCTATCCAATGCTCAAAATTTTGGAAAGTGGAGCAAATGAAAAGGGGAAAAAGATTTTATTTTGGATAAAAAATATTGTGGTAATAAATTATATTTCCCAAGTTATAATGACATTTTTGGGGATATTTGTATTTAAAGATATATTAATATTTTCTCATATTATAATCTGCTCATCTATGATAGGTGGAATAGGAGTGTTGTTCATATCAAATAACAATAAGAAAAGCAGAAGGGGTATTGCAATAATCTTTTCTACTTATATTTTTCTGTCATTGTTATTTGTAATAATAACATTCAAGGGCAATGGTCAATATACGATGTATGGCTTCATTTTATGGGGTTTCATATTTTTTATTATATTTCAGATAGCTCAAGGTACAATCTCGTATATTCAGTCAAAAAATGAAAATGCCAGAACAAATTTGTACAAAAAATACATCTATCAGGATATAATGACGGGGCTCCAAAGCAGATTTGCCTTTGAAGAAAAGATGAAGGAAATAAAAAACTCACCTATAGATGCAACAATAATATCTTGTGATCTCAATGATTTGAAGAAGGTTAATGACACTATGGGGCATGTATATGGTGATGCTATGATAAAAAAAGCCGGAGATGTGCTGAAAAATTATTTTAGAGGAGCCAATGTCTACAGAACCGGAGGAGACGAATATGTTGTAATTTCTGAAAAAATCTTAGAAGATTCTTATGTCGAAAATTTTAAGTACAGAGAGTTTTTCATAGAAATATCAGAAGAAAGGGTTCTTGTAAAAATATCCATAGGTAAGTGCGACGTTTATCATGATGGTGAAATCAACATATACGAAGCATTTAAAATAGCGGATGAAAAAATGTACGAAGACAAGGTGGCTTACAAAAATAAAACTAATACAAGCCTAAGATATAGCTAATGCAAAAAACTATTAAACAGTAATATAAAGTAACTATCTCAATTACTACAAATAATAGTAGTGATGAAGTAGTAAGAGATACTAATTTATGACATTATTCAGTAATTAATATAAGTGTAAAACTAATTGATAGGAGAATAAAAATGGATTTGAAAAATTGTATTGAATGTGGTAGATCATTTGCGTCAAAAGACGGAGAAAAACTTTGTAAGAGATGTTTGGATAAAAAGGTCGAAGATGATTTCAAAAAAGTAAGGGACTATCTATATGACCATCCCGGAGCTGATATTAAGGAAGTATCTGATGTGACCGGAGTTGAAGAAAAGATAATACTCAAACTGCTTAGACAAGATAGGATAGAAGTGGTGGATGAAGAAAATAGTATACTCAAATGCAAAAGCTGCGGCAAGCCGATAAAATCAGGCAGACTCTGTGATGATTGTAAGAAGATAGAGTTTGCTAAGAGCCTAAAAGATGCAGGGGAAGAGATAAAAAACAGCATAGAAGCGGATAATTCAAAAAAAGTTGCATACTATTCTAGATAGATTAAAGGCTCATTGAAAATATTCTCATTTCTGTATAAAGGATAAGTTTCATAGATTTGAAAGTTTTGAATTTAAAATAGAATTAGTATCTAAACTAATTAATAGAAAATATAAACTGCAATTTATAAGTGAAAACAAAAGATTTTTAACTATCTATCCTTTGTTTTCACTTTTATATTTCATTGATTTTTAAATTCAGTCAAAAAAAATTTAGATAAAAATTTAAAAAATAGACTAAAATTATACTGTGTGAGGGTATAATGAAAAATGCGAAATATCTTATATAATACCAAGTAAAGTTTCGACTGTGAAATATGTATGATATACATTAGATATATCAACTGATTGGACTTATTTATTTTAAATTATAAACAATTAAACTTGTAGATGATAAAAATATATGTCATATTCAAAGTGTCAGTGTATTTGGTATGTATTGATGGATAGGATTCGTCAAGATAAACATTTATAAAATTCAATATTTGGAAACGTAGTATATTATTTAAGATTTAATATCACATTAAATCCGATTTTTAAGGAGAGATTTTGTATGAAAACAGTGAAAATAATATATGGAGCACTTCTTACCGCCATAAAAATACTTTTGACAAGATTTTTTTCTATTCAACTTCCGACGATGAGATTTTCGCTTTCATTTATACCGACAATGATGATAGGGATGTTGTTTAATCCATTGATATCAGGAGCTATAGCAGCTGCGACAGATATAATAGGATTTGCTATTGCACCTAAGGGAGAATATTTTTACGGATATACGCTCACTGCCTTTTTGTCAGGCTTTGTGTATTCAGTATTTCTTTACAAAAAGGAAGTAACTTTCAAAAGAGTAGTGTTGGCGACAGTTATAAATGTTGTTTTATTGAATATGGGTTTAAATACTCTATGGGCTTCTATTACTACAGGTAAGGCTTTTTTTGCAGTAGCAGGTCCAAGAATTGTAAAAAATCTTATAGACATACCGCTAAGAATTGTAATATTTATGTATCTAATAAAACTATTGAGTAAATCAGGAGAATTCAGAAAGGTATTTCGAGAAGAGAAGTCTATGGGTTAATATTACAGTAAAGATTTTTGATTTTGAATTTTATAAATAAGGTTTATTAATGGGTGATATTTTAATTTTATTAGGATATCACTTTTTTGATTTATAATTTCTATTTAATCTATTGAAATTTAATATAATGCTAATATTACTTTAATGCATCCATATATAATTTTTATTAAAACTGTTAATGTATAGGAGTAAATTTTTTCCAGTATTCTATTAAATAATAGTATAATTGCTGTTTAAAAAAGCTTTTGTAAATACATACAAACCTTGTTAATTTTTTCAATGTATTCTGATTAATTCATAGGCTTTTTAATAATCTTAAGTGTAAAAATGAAAAAGTATTAACTTATTTATCAATACTTCATATTATTTGGAAATAGAATTTTCAAAATTATTGGATGAAATTGTAAATATTGTTATAAAAAGTATAAATAAAATTTTAAAAAGTCATTGCTTAGGGTAGATGTGATATGGGTTTAATTTAAAATTTATATTTACGATAAGAAATTAAAAGTATATAATAAAAAATATGTAGATTAATGGAGTTCTAGTTTATTGTATAAGAGGGAATTATGGAGTTTGTAAAACTTTATTTTTATTTTGAGATTATAGGTACTATCGCCTTTGCCATTTCAGGAACTGTAGTAGGCATTTACAAAAAGATGGATATTTTCGGCAACTGGGTACTAGCTATCATAACATCTGTCGGTGGTGGTATACTTAGGGATTTGCTACTTGGAATTACACCGCCTACAAGTATCAAATATCCTTTTTCTATTTTTATTGCCAGCATTACTGCCTTTGTTTTTATGTTTTTATTTAGATTTAGGAAAAAACTCTACAAATTGAAATATAGACAGCTTTATAAGAAAATGTTAGTAATTACCGATGCTATTGGACTAGGTATATTTACAGTAGTAGGTATCAATGTGGCTGTAATGAGAGGACATGTGGATAATATATTTTTGCTAGTGCTTGTCGGCGTACTTACAGGAGTAGGGGGCGGAGTGATGAGAGATGTGATGGCTGGGAGCATACCGGGGATTTTTACCAGAAATATCTATGCCGTATCAAGTATTGTAGGAGCTTTGATATATATATATTCAAGAAATATACTTAGCTACAACTATAGGATATTGCTAGGAGCTTTCGTAATATTTATGATAAGGATAATATCTGAAAAGTATAATCTACATCTTCCGAAGGTGAGGTAGTACAGGATGTGCAAAAATGATTAAAAATCAATATACAAGGTGGATTCCTCACAAAGATGTCATTCCTATGTATGATTTATTTGATTTTGGTTTTGATAAAGATAGTACAGATTTTTTTGTAACACTTTTGCCTGACTACTATAAGATTGAGAACGATAATATTCCTTATATAAAAATATCTTGGAAAAACATAGTTTCAAATATGATAAGCAATGAGTCTTATAGGAGCGATACATGGATAGGAGATGACGAAGAAGTTTGGTGTTTTTATAAAAGTGTATCATCAGATTTTTTTAACTTTTGTTGTAACGAAGAAAAATCAGCTCATTTAAAAAAGGAAGATGCCATTCATTATTCTTTTGTTTGTTCAAATTGGATAATAGATCTTATATCAACATACGAGCCGAGGATAGAACTTATTAATAGACAGGATTGATAAAAGACTGTTGAAATCTATATTAATTGTGATATTTAATACTCTTATTTATTTAATCCATCGATAAATTTCATCAGTAGTTAAAAAAATAGTATACACTCTATGGCATTATTATAAATGTACTGAAAATTTTTTATCCATTGTTCTATTAGAATTTAGTATAATAAAACAATGGAAAACTTATATTTGCAAATAAATTGTAATGTCGTGGAAATATAATCAAAAAAGGCACGTACTGTGCCTTTTTAACATTATTTCTTCTTGTCGAATTTTCTATATTCTTTTTTTCTATCATCTCTTTTGTCTGACCAAGATTTACTTCCATGATTTTTGTCATCGTATCTCTTTCCGTCACGATTCTTCTTGTCTTTCTTATAGTCAAAAGTTCTATTATCACCTTTTTTATGGAACTTTCTCTTTCCGTCACCGTAAGGATTATTCCTCTTTTCGACATTTTTTCTGTATTTTTTGCTAAGTGTAAGCGGTCTTTCGCTTGTGAGCTTGACATACGCTTGTTTTTTATCATTCTTAGTCATGACTCTAAGTGCAGCTGATATTATATCTACTGCATCATATCTTTCGAGTAGACTTTGTGCTATCTTTTCAAGCTTTTCTTCTTTTTCATTATCCAAATCCATCAAATCTACTATTTTATCAGTAGCTCTTAGGTAAATAGCCTCTTTTGCCTGTGATACTGTAGGATTTTTGAATTTCTCCATCTTGCTCTTAGTATGATGTTCTATCTCTTGCAAAAATTCCATTTCCTTAGGATGTACAAAGGTAAATGATACTCCACTCTTGCCGGCTCTTCCTGTTCTTCCTATTCTGTGAACATAGCCTTCGATTTCTTGTGGTAGGTCAAAGTTGATTACATGAGTTACTCCAGAAATATCCAGACCTCTTGCAGCTACATCTGTTGCTACAAGGATTCTAATATTTCCTTTTTTGAATCTTTCGAGTACCTTTTCTCTTCTGTCTTGTTTCATATCACCATGTATACCCTCAACCTTGTAATCCCTAAGTTGAAGTCCTGATATAAGTTCATCTACTCTTCTTTTTGTTCTACCAAATATTATGCAAAGTGGTGGTTGATATATGTCAAGTAGTCTACAAAGTGCATCAAATTTATCGCTTTCTTGTATTTGAATGTATTTTTGGTCTATTGAGTCCACTGTGAGAGTCTTTCTTTCAACCTTGACAAATAGGGGATCTTTTAAGAATTTTTCGCTGATTTTTTTGATTCTGTCAGGCATTGTTGCTGAGAAAAGCATGGTAATACTTCTATTTGGCATCTGCTCAAGTATCTCTTCTATATCTTCGACAAAGCCCATAGAAAGCATCTCGTCAGCCTCATCCAACACGACAGTATTGATGTATTCTGTCTTTACTGTTCTTCTTCTGATGTGATCCATCAATCTACCCGGAGTTGCTACAATGATTGCCGGTCTATCCTTGAGTCTTTTTATCTGTCTAGTTATTTCTTCTCCACCGTAGAGTGCCACAGCCTTTGTAGGTAAGAATCTGAGCAATCTGTTTATTTCAGCGGTCACCTGAATGGCAAGCTCTCTAGTGGGAGTCATAATTACTGATTGAATTTTTTCTTCATCAAAGTCGAGGTTTTGTATTAAAGGAATACCAAATGCCACTGTCTTTCCTGTTCCTGTCTGTGACTGTCCTATGACATCGCATTTGTTGACTGCTACAGGCACTATCTTTTCCTGTATTTGAGTCATATCCTCAAATCCCATGGCATCAATAGCCTTGAGTATGTTTTCGTTAATATCCGTCAGTTCTCTAAATTTCATATATTCTCCTTAAATTTACGGAAGGGTGAGTGAGTGAAAATCCAAATTATTCGTCATTTTTTTGCATAAGTCGTTGTTAATCCGTTTAATCATTTCTGTTTTTCGGATAATTCCCTTTTTATGATTCACAGTATAATTAAATTTTAAATGATTAAGTTATAATGTGAATAATATCCATAATTATATGAATTTTTAGTATTATTATGCAGTTTATATCTATATGATGCCTATACTTTGATATTCCTATTAAGTGATGATTATCTCTCAAGGTATTTATCTTGCTACGGTATGGAATTTGCTATTACATATAGCGATTAGTATAGTATCAATATCAGCATAAATTTAAAAGAAAATATGAAGAACTTGGATCTTGTCTATTATTATATTTTTGAACAATAATATGACCGAGAATACCCGGTATCCTCGGTCATCAATTTGTTACAGTTTTACTACGTTTGCTGCTTGAGGTCCTCTTGCTCCGTCAGTTATTTCAAACTCAACGTTTTGTCCTTCATCAAGAGTCTTAAAACCGTCTGTTTGGATAGCTGAGAAATGCACGAATACATCATCTCCGCCTTCTCTTTCGATAAATCCGAATCCTTTTTCAGCGTTAAACCATTTTACTTTACCAGTCATTGTACTGCCTCCTAAAAATATAATAATAGTAAATCTAAAACTCTGGAATTAATAAAAAAGCATCGTATAACCTTTACTAATTATATTACTTAAGGGCAACACACAAACTCTTTTTCTTTCCAAACACGTTTTATTACTGTCACATTCTAACATAGTTTATCTAATTAATCAAGTGAAAAAATAAATATTTATTGCAATTTTTATTGCAAAGTTAGTAAAAAGTTGTATTATAATGCAATTTATTTTTTATTAATTCATTTCAGGTAAGTTTTTCCAGTATTTTACAGGCATATGATTTTTTTGACATCTGTCATTTTTTCTTGATTCTATACCCATGGTCTTATGGTATGTCCTCCAAAAATTTTCAAATTCATCAGGATAATCTATAAACTCCTGTATATGATTTTTTGCTATTGAAAAAAAGGAAATCTTTGTTTTGTCGTAAAGTAACATATACTCCCTTTTCAAATCGTATATCATAAAGTTTTCTCCTGCATACCTCTTTGCAAAGTGATTGCCAAGTAGGGGGAGTATGTTGCAAGTCGGCTCTATAAAGGAAATCAGAGTATTTTTTACTTGTTTAAATCGTACAAGACCTAAAAACTTATGTTTTTCAGCAGAGGTCTTTTTTGCCATTTTCAAAACATCAAGAACTGAATGGTTTGCCAGCATATTTTCAACCTTTGCTCCTATTTTAAAACCAAGCATTATATAATCAAGTATCTTTAGCTCTTTTTTATCCTCATCTGATAAAAATGCGCAGTATATTGTGTTTAGACAGTTAAAGGACATCTTGTCTTGAATGGAGTCATAGACAATGTCAAAATGTTCCTTGTTTGAAGCTATATTTTTAAAAGATGTGAAGAATTGTATCTGTTCATCGTCTGACCTAATGTCCATTATGATATCACGTTCTTTATAAAAGGTATAGACGCAGGACAAAAAGCCTTCAAAACTGCCGTCATATACATAGATGAATTTTTCTTTTGTAATATCTTCATTTTTCAAAATATTTACCTCTATATATTTAAATGGTGTATATAGCTATATTTTACTGCTTTGCTATAAATTTTTTAATAGATATTTGATATAGAAATTAATTTTTTTACAAGTTATTAAAAGATATAAGTTTTGAATTTTAGTATTATTATACAACATTGATAAAGCTGTCAAAAGTCAACTGTTCATAAGGGCTTTCTTTTTTTGCCTTAGGCTTTATATTTTGCCTAATGCTTATCTCGTCCATCTTTATATCTCCGTAGAACTTGCCCCTGCAAGTGATAAAATACTTTGCTCTTTTTACTACAGCTCCTAATTTTTTCAAGGTTTCAAAGCTTACACTCGCATATTTCCTTGCCCTTATTATCCTCTTAGCACAAATTACGCCTATACCGGGGATTTTAAGTAGCATTTCATAACTGCAGCTATTTATTTCAACAGGGAAGAGGTGGAGGTTGTTCAATGCCCAGTTGCTCTTTGGATCAAGCTCAAGGTCAAAGAAAGGATTTTTTTCGTTCAAAATCTCATCCGCCCTAAAACCGTAAAATCTGAGCAGCCAATCAGCCTGATATAGTCTGTTTTCCCTTTTAAGCGGGGGAGCAGAAGTTATTGCAGGTAGATTAGAGCCTTCATTTACAGGAATATATGCGGAAAAATACACTCTTTTGAGCATTACCTTGTCATAGAGAGCCTCAGTAAGTTTGAGTATGGAAAGGTCGCTTTCATTACTTGCTCCTATTATCATCTGAGTTGTCTGACCTGCCGGGATATAAGATGGTGCGTGTTTAAAACGCTTTTTCTCGTCACTTATCATAAGAGTGTGATTTTTCATATGATACATAGGCAAGAATATGCTCTGCCTGTCTTTTTGCGGAGCGAGTTTTTTGAGGCTTTCTTCTGAAGGCAGTTCAATATTTACGCTCATTCTGTCCACAAGAGAAGCAACTTTATCTATTAGCAACTTATCTGCACCCGGTATGGCTTTCATGTGTATATATCCGTTGAAATTTTCTTCTTCTCTAAGTTTGTATGCGACTTGATACAGAAGTTCCATAGTGTAATTTGGACTTTTATATACTCCGCTACTCAAAAACAAGCCTTCAATATAGTTTCTTCTATAGAAGTTAATCGTCAAGTCCACAATTTCCTGTACGTCAAATATTGCTCTTTTGATATCAGTATTGGAGCTACGGTTGATACAGTAGGAGCAGTCATATATGCACTTATTTGTCATCAAAATCTTCAGTAGAGATACACATCTGCCGTCACTTGTCCAGCTATGGCATATTCCGGAAACATGTGCATTTCCAAGTCCACCCTTATTTTGCCTATTAGATCCGCTCGAAGAGCATGATACATCATATTTGGCAGAATCAGAGAGTATCTGTATCTTTTCTTCAAGACTTTGATTATTCTTGTATTTTACTATATTCATGATGTATCACCTCCATATACCTTGTATATTATTGCTGGTTTCAAAATTTATAGTGAGTATTTATATTTTTTTGGCTAAAAAATCAAATGATAATGTCAATAAATGATATTATTATTTATAATCTATGGTATTTTGAATAAATGTATCTCAAGAACAGTTAAGCAGGAACAAATGCACAAAGTGCAAAGTCAAATATTTTTTTGAAAAAATTTAAGAATTAGCTTTGCTATAACTATGATTGAAAGATAAAATTATTCCATTAATGAGAGAGCATTGATATTAAAACAAATATTTAATCAATATATTTTATCTCTTTGCCGTCACTTGTTATTACGATGTCGCCCATCTCATCTGTACGATAGGGTGTTACTCCATGTTTTTTCAACACTCTCATTACTTCCTGATGTGGATGTCCGTATTTGTTGTTTTTTCCACAGGAAATAATCGCTATATTTGGAGATGTCTTGGTGATGAAGTAGTCTGACGAAGATGTGGAACTGCCGTGATGACCTAGCTTGAGCACATCTATATCAATATCAGGGACCTTGTTTATAATGTCTACCTCATTTTCCATAGTCGCATCTCCCATTAGTATGAAGCTTGTATCTTTGTAAACTATTTTTGCTACTATGGAATATTCATTTGTATCATCATATTTCTTGCCTCGCACAGGTGAGAGTATTTCAAAGTCGATATTGTCATCAATTTGTACTTCATCTCCTTGATACAGCCTTGTTGCCTTCATCTTCTTTGTCTTAAGCTCCCTTTGTATCTGCTTATATTGATTTGTTTTTGCTGAAACATCAGGCATTGCAAAGACATCTATATCAAAGTTTTTAATCACCTTGTCCATTCCACCTATATGGTCTGCGTCGGGATGTGTGGCTATTACAAGATCAAGCTTTTCTATACCTCGTTCTCTTATATAGTTTACTACCTTTTTGGCATGGGCCTCATCTCCTGCGTCTATCAAGACTGTCTTGCCACTTGGAGTTATTATAAGTGAGCTGTCACCTTGTCCTACGTCAATGAAGTGAAACCGGAGATTGTGATTTGAGACTTGAAAAAAACTCTTTTGAACGTAGGAAAAAACTGTGTAAAAAAAAGATGATAATAACAATATTAAAATAATATATTTTTTTAGATTATTTTTCTTCATATTGCATTATCACCTTTTCATAATTAAAATATTACAGAGTCTCCATTACCATCACCATCGTAAGTCTTGTCGGAAGGATCTTCCTCTTGCTTAGGTGGTTTTGTTTCAGGAGGAGCCTTGTCTTCCTGTGCAGGTTGGGTATTGTTATTTTGCACAGGTGGATTTGTATTTTCCTTCTTTTCCGTTGGTGTATTCACCGTTGGAGGATTATTGTTTTGATTTTGTACCTTTGTATTGTTCTTAGGTTGAGTATTTACTACCTTTGGTTTTTCTTCTACCGGAGTAGTATAAGACGGATTAGGATTTTGTTGCAAATAGTTATTTTGATTTGGAGTATATGTGTTTTCGTAATTATAAGTCTTTTTCTGAGTATTACTTTGATCTTGCTCAACTTTTATCTTCAAGTTGTCTTTTTCGTCGTTCAGCTTTACTTCTTCCTTATTAAGTCCCATGTACTGAGCTATTACGTCCCTTGTAGCAGGGCCTGCATGTCCACCGGAGCCACCTTGGAAAAGTAAGGTAACAACTGCAATCTCTGGCTTATCATAAGGCGCATAGGCGACAAACCAAGAGTAGTCACCATAAGTCTCCTTGAAAGTATCAAGGTCATTTATAGTCAAGCTTCTGTTTAATGACAAGATTGCCGACTTGATATAGTATTCTTCTTTGTATTTTGTTGTAGATTGCGCTTTAAGTTTTTTCGCTAGGGCAAGCACATCATCTTTTTTTACATCATAGTATCCAAGATGTGACATATAGTAAGCCACTTCGTCCTTTGTAGGTATCTTACCTTGAGTTTCAGCTGTACCTGTCTTTGCCGCAACTTTTATAGGGAATTTGGCAAATATGTCCTTTGCAGTACCTTCATCCGAAACGTCAACCATACCATGTTGGATATAGTAGTAATTTTGTGGATTTGATATAGCTATTTTCTCTCTTTCAGGCTGAATTACTGTCTCTTTTCCGCTTTGTTTTTCGACTAATTTATTGACTAAGGATACTTTATTTAGGTAGCCGTTATTTGCTATGGCTGAAATATAGTTTGCTATTTGGACAGGTGTATATTGATGCTCACCTTGTCCTATAGCCATATTGAATATGTCTCCTGTAGTCCAGTTGGCATGATTGAAGTAGGTATATTTAAGCAGGTCAGCCACTTCTTCAAGTTTTTCAGATCTTACCTTGAGATTTGCAAGTCTTTTGATTATCTCTGCTCTTGAAGGATTTTCATCAGTCCAGCTTATTATCGTCTTTATTCTTTCTTCATACTGTTTTTCATTGGCTTTGGCATTAATATCCTTGAAATAATTAGCCATTTTGGAAGTGATGTCCCTCTTCATATATTGTTGTTGTTGAAGATATTTAGTCTTAGGATCCGGAATTTTTCCGCTAAGTTCATATATTTCAAGTCCGGTCTTTTTATCAAGACCAAATTTTCTTGCCATATCAAGTATTGTTGTACCGTTTTTCATATCTCCCATAGGGATATTCTTGTCAGTAGCATAGTTATATCCTACTGAAATACAGTAGAAATAGTAGTTGTTAGAGTCTTTAAGTGCCGTTACGACATTTTCAAAGCCCTGTGTTTTTCTCTCCTGATTCCAAAGCCAGTTACCAAAAGGAACTCCACCTATTTCTATAAAACCCTTATCTTCTATAGAATAGTAGGGGTCAAGTCCATTTTCCAGTCCGGCAAGTGCCGTAATCATCTTAAATACTGAGCCCGGTTGTACTGCTGTCATGGTTGCTGCATTGAACATAGGTTTTGGAGAAAGTGGGTCATTAGGATTTTCAGGTTCAAGTGATTTTAGTTGAGCCTGTGTTAGACCATCCGTAAACATATTTGGATCATAAGAAGGGTAACTTGCCATGGCAAGGACTTTTCCTGTCTTTATATCAAGTGCTACAATTGCTCCTGCATTCGCATTTTTATATATCTTGGTAGCCCCTCTCATCTTCATATCTCCCCATTTGCTGTCGTATGTTCCACCGACTTGGAGAGTCTTGAGTGTCTTTTCAAGTGAAGCTTCTGCAACCTTTTGGAGTTTTGCATCAATTGAAAGATATACGGTATTTCCTGCAGTACCTTCTTTTGACTCTATATCCTTTATCTTATTACCTGCGGAGTCCACAAGCACTCTTTCATAACCATTTGTTCCCTTAAGGTGCTTTTCAAAGGCATATTCAATTCCTGACTTACCTACATAGTCTGATTTTGAATATCTTTCATCTTCAAGGTAGGCTTCATCGTTTGATGATATCTTTCCTATCTGACCTAATATATGAGAAGCAAGATTGCCTTGAGGGTAGTATCTAAGAGGTTCGACTTGGACTGTTACACCATCAAGAGCTACAATATTTTCTTCGATTATTGCTACCGTCTTTTGACTTATGTCTCTTGAAATTAGGGCAGGTTCATACTGGAGATACTTTTTAGACAGCATGGCATCCACTATGATGAGTATATCCCTTGCCTGTGCATCTGTCAGCTTTTCATCTATGAGCCTATTTTTTCTTATCTTTGCAAAGGCGTCTTTGGCAGAAATTTTTGTATCTTTAATGCCATAGTTGCCAAGCCATTGTTCCTTGTCAAGAGCCCTTGTATATTCCATACTGCCTGTAACAGATATAGGAGGATATATTCCATTCTCGTTTAAGCTCTTTTGAATTTCAAATACGCTTGAATTTTTATCTATAGGAGTGCCGGATTGTTTGGAGAAATTATCGGCAATTTTATAAAAAGCTTCTTTGGCATTCATTTTTTCGTCAATATTATTGTCTTTTTTCCATTTTTTGATGTCTTCATCAAATATGAATGTATAGGCTCCATTTGTGATATTTATAGGAAAGTTATCCTCTATACTTTCATTGTTTTTCTTTAGGATGTCTGATATTTTTTTAGACACCGCATTAATCTTTAACTTTCTTTCCTTAGCGTTACTTACTGAATTTTCTATTTCATTTTTTAATATAGTTACGGTAAATATAGGCTTGTTTCCTGCCAAGAGGACTCCGTTTTTATCACGAATCTCTCCACGAGGGGCAGGTATGGTTATGTCCTTGTATATACTTTCTTCAGCAATACTTCTATAGTTTTCCTTTTCTACTATCCCCAAAAAAAGTATTCTCATTATTATCAAGATACATACCAAGGCTATAAAACCGTAGATATATTTGAATCTATTGTTTATATCAGCCGGTTTCATATTCTATCTCTTCCTTTTATCTTACACAGTATGAGTAGTATGATACTACATACAGCCATAGTTTTTATTATATATATGAAATTTATCTTTGTCATTTCCATTAGTGAGAGTGTTGAGCCTGAAAGAAGTGAGAAATACAATGTCGATGAAAGCACGAAAATCAGGCAAGTGAAGAAAGATACCAAAAAATACTCTCTTCTAATCTTATGTTTTACTAGTTCTCCACCTATCATTATAAACAGGAATGCTATTGCGTACAGGGATGAATATCTTCCTACAGACGCATCTTGCAAAAATCCGAAAAATAATCCTAAAAAATACAGATAGTACTTATTACTTTCGGAAAATATAGCTAGCATTATAACATATATTACTATAGGTTCTATTTTTGGGGAGACGCTGGCAAAATTCAATATTACATTTGAAAAAATAATTATAACTATGCCTGTTATCAGGCTGAGTATATTTTTCATAAACTTAACTTTCCGTATCTATTTTGTTGAATATCATCACCTTATTCAGATTTGTAAAATCTACAAAAGGTCTGACAACAACGTATTTGAGTATGTTTTTATCATCAGGTATTACCTGTTCTATCTTACCTATAGGTATTCCTGATGGATATAGTCCAAGACCTGAAGTAGTAATCATTTCTCCGACCTTTACAGGTGAGTTGGAGTCGAACATATATCCTTTTACAAGGGATTCGTCACTGATTTGTACCACTTTAGTATCCTGCATTATCATTCCGGTATCATTATTTCTGCCAACTATTTCAAAGCTTATCGGAGTTCTATTGTCAAGTATAGATATTGCCTTGCAGTAGTTTTTAGAAATCTCGTACACTCTACCCACAAGTCCTTCACCATTTACCACTATTGAGTCAGTTTTTACTCCTTGGGCTGAACCAGCCGAAATGGTAAAAGTCTTGTAGTAGTTGCCGGAGTTTTTAGCCACTATATCAGCCGATACGAAGGCACTCGAATTTTTGTCTGTTACAAATTTCAATGATTTTTGCAAAGCTTGGAGTTGCTTAAGATTGTCTTTTGAGATGGTATTTTCTATAAGCTGAGTCTTAAGTTTTGCATTTTCAGCCTTCAGTTGTTCTATTTCCTTTTGCTTTGCACTACCTGAAAAACTGTCTCTAATTGAGACGAATTTATTTGATATTGATGATATTATATTAAATCCGCCCTTTTGGACAGCACCGCTTTTGTTGTTTCTCATTGAAGTTGCCAGACTTATGAACAATACCAAAAATACTATAACTGCTATTATTATCAACTTGTACTTTCGGATATTTTTCATCCATTTATTTATCATCTATGGTTCTCCTTGATTTGCTCAATACTAAACTCTATTTAAACTATGGATTCTATCCTGGTGATACTTTTTAGCACGTCTTTTTTTAATAGACTTGTAGTGCATCAATTTTTATAAAATAATCCATTTTTCTACTAGATTTTAGTATAAGTGTTTATCCTATTTTTTCGGACTTCTCTTTATAAAATTGCCATATCCTTTTTCACCTAAGAATTTGCCGTCTTTTACAAGGACTTTTCCACGAAGTAAGACATAAGGTATTTTACAACTTACTTCAAAACCTTCAAATATACTGTAGTCACAAACAGAGTGTAGGTTTTGTTTTGATAAAGTATCTTTTTCATTAGGATCTATTATCATGATGTCGGCATCTGTTCCTATGGCAAGAGTTCCTTTTTTAGGATACATGCCAAATATCCTTGCAGGATTTTCGCAAAGCAGTTTGACAAATTGATTTTCACTTATCTTATTAGTAGATACTCCATGAGTAAACATAAGTCTTACTCTTTCTTCAACTCCTGCTACACCGCCGGGAGCCTTGTTAAATGCGTCCATGCCCTCAAGCTTTTGACTATGGTGGAAAGGGCAGTGGTCAGTTGCTATCACATCTACAGTATTATCCTGTACAGCTGTCCAGAGAGCTTCATTATCTTCTTTTTTTCTAAGAGGAGGAGCCATTATATACTTTAGAGCCTCGGCATTGTCCTTGTCATATTCTTCATCTGTAAGCAAGAGATATTGAGGGCAAGTTTCTACCTTTAAATTTTTCAGTCCTCTTTTTCTGCCAAGTCTTATCTGATCGAGAGACTCTTTTGCAGATGTATGCACTATATATAGATTCGAGTCGTCAGCAAGCTCACTTATTTGTATAAGTCTTGCTACAGTTTCAGCCTCTGCATTGTTAGGTCTGCTTAGCGGATGATACTTTGCTGATGTATTGCCTTCACTTATAAACTTCTTTTGAAGATAGTTTGTTATTCCGTCATTTTCGCAGTGAACAGTAAGTATACCGCCTGTTTTTTTCATACTCTTAAGTATTCTCAAAAATCCTTCGTCATTCATTGGATAAGAGTAGGTACTATATGCCTTAAAGCTTGTAATTCCTTCGTTTAAAACAAGATTTTCAAGCTCTTTTATTATTTCGTCATCAACATATTGGATTACTCCATGGAAGGAATAGTCTACAGCGCAGTCCTTTGCAAGCTCATAGTATCTCTTGATACTTGTATGAAGTGGAGAGCCTGCAGGTGAAAATGCTATATGGTCTACTATAGTTGTAGTACCTCCGCATGCTGCTGCCACTCCTCCTGTGTAAAAACTGTCAACACTTGTAAACTGCTCAGACTGTCTAAGAGCCATATGAGTATGTGCGTCTATTGCACCCGGCATTACAAATTTTCCTGTGGCGTCTATCACTGTATCAGCTACAGATCCGTCAATTATGCCTATTTCCTTTATTATCTCATCTTCTATCAGCAAATCTGCTTTAAAAGTTTCAGAAGATGTAACTATATTTCCGTTTTTAATCAGTGTTTTCATAATTAATGCTCCAAATTAATTTTTAAATTTTGAAATTTAACAAATATTTTTTAGTTTCGTCATCTATCTTATAGCTTTCTCTTGCCTTTTGGATAGACTTGTTTTGGACAAATTTGTCCATTGATTTTTCTTCTATCAGTTTTATCGCAGTATCATACTGTTTTACCAGTGCTATGCTGAAATACCATGCCTTTGCCATATTTACATAATATTCTTCGGATACTATATTTTTTACAAGGCTAAGATGACTTTCGTCAAATTGTTCATCCAAATAAAACTGTAACAACATATCTACTGCGAATCTCACAGTGTAAGTATGCTTTGATTTTGTACACTGCACTATAAATGAGTAGAATTTATCCGGATACTTCTTCATAATCTTAGGCGATATACAGTCGCAGACCGCCCAGTTATCCACAAAAGGCAGGAATGTTTCAAGATTTGCAATGATGTCATCATAGTCTTTCATATTTGAAATTAATATGCTGTGTAGTATATTTTCGTCATAGTAGTTATGGGGTAGAGAATGCAAAAAATTAATCTTGTTATCTTCTTCCATTTTTTTGGCAAAATTTCTCAAAATAGGCACTCTTATGCCTAATATCTCATATTTGTTGTCAGGTACAAGTTTTTCTTGAAAAAGCTTGTATTTTTCTTCAGATAGAGATATGAGTTGCTTAGTTATTTTATCCATCTTATCACCAGTTTTTTCAATTGTATAAAAGCTCAATTTAAAAGTAAATGCAAGATAATCAAAAAATAATTTTCCATAGCTCAAACAAAGTTTAGTATAAATATATACTGTTAGGTATTATCTTTGTTTTTTTGTAGCTTATAAATGATATTTCAACTTAGGCTTACTGTTACATAAACTATGGATAATATCTAATAATTATTGAATTATTTAGCTTACAACGAATAATATACTAATTAATATGCGTTTTTAAATCCGTTTTTTAAAGTTAGCAGTATTATCTTAATATCAAGCGACAGTGACCAGTTTTCAATATAGAAGATGTCATATTCAATTCTCTTTTTAATAGAAGTGTCTCCACGCAGACCATTTGCCTGAGCCCATCCGCTTATACCGGGACGCACCTGATGTTTTATCATGTACTTAGGTATTTCTTCCTTGAACCTGTCAACGAAAAAAGGTCTCTCAGGTCTTGGACCTATCAAGGACATATCACCCTTTAGCACGTTGAAAAACTGTGGCAACTCGTCGATATTTGTCTTTCTTATGAAATTGCCTACCCTCGTCTTTCTGTCGTCATTTTTTGTTGTCCACTTGTCCTTTTCATCTTCTTCGCTTTGTACCTTCATAGAGCGAAACTTATACATAAAAAAGTTTTTTCTATTAAATCCAACTCTTTCCTGCTTGTAGATAACACTGCCCTTGCTGTCAAGCTTTATAGCTATTGCAGTTATTATCATAATTGGTGATAAGATGATGATGGCAAGTAAAGACATGACTATGTCAAAAGCACGTTTTATAAACTTATTGACAGGATTGTCCAAAGGTATATGCCTTATATTTATAATTGTGATATCTTCAATCTGCTCAACGTCAGGTTTTGACGGGATAAGCTTAAGATAATCAGGGATGATTTGAGTTTTTACTCCTGTTTTTTCACATATTCTTATTATCTCTTCGAGATGTTCATATTCTTTCAGTCTTATACCTATGACTACCTCGTCTACCAGCTTTTGAGTGAGTATCTCTTCCAATTTTTTAAACTCATAGCGTGGTATATAGTTGTTCTTATGGATTTTTTTCAATCTATCCTGCTTTTGAGGGTTGATTTTTTCTTCAAAAATACCAATTACCTTATAGCCCCAATGAAGATTTTTGTGTGTCTTTTGCAGAAAATCCATGGCGGTGTCGCTCGTACCTATCAAAAAAGCACGTTTTATATTAAAGCCTTTTTTTCTGACGTATCTCAGCATATATCTGAGAGCTATTCTGTAAATCGAAGTAAAAATGATGTTATAAAGCACAAATATAGCCATCATAAATCTTGAATAGTCCACTTCCTTGCTGAAATACAAGACTACAAATAAAACTGCTGTAGCTACAATATTTGCTCTGATTATCTTAGATACTTCTTCAAGCAAACTTTTCAATCTTTGAGCCGTATAGACTTTGAAAAGATAGTACATTATTAGAAAAGTCGGCACTATCAGTACCAAAAATCTCATATAGCTTGAAAAACTCACTGATTCAACATATATTATAAAGTCGCTTTTAACTCTCACCTTGTACGCCAAGATATATGAAAATACAATGATGAAGGAGTCAATTAAGACATTAGCGCTGTTTAAAATTTTCTGATTTTCCTTAATCAATTCTCTCTCCCCAAATTACGCAATAATTATATCAAATATTGCCCTACCAAAGGAATTAATAAATTTCTATACTATTATAACTTATAAACTTAAAATTTATGTTAATAAAAAATATTTAAATCTGAATAAAATATTGCTCTTAATTAAACTACTTATATCTGTTTATTATAATGTCTGAAATAGCATAAGTCAAATTAAATTTGTCTGTCATAAGTAAGAAAATCTAATAAAAATTCATAATAATTTTGATACTAAAAGAGAATTGAAAATTATATTATTGCTTTATAGCATAAATAGTAAAAAATAAATATTACAAAAATAGCAGAATGCTTGACAAAACATAAAAAAAGATTTATACTCACGATGAGAATAAAAATATTTTATGAATATAATTTTGTAGAAAAATAAGAACTTAATTTAAGAAAATTTATAATAATTAATATAATGGGGGGCGATTAAAATCGAATTATCAAAGGGAGAACTGATGGTGATGGAAATGCTTTGGGAAGGTAAGTGTTTGGATGAAAACGGAGAAATACAGGCTTTACCACTATCTAAGTTATTATTTGAAAAACATGGCTTAGGCAAAACTTCTTGTTATACTTTTTTTAGTAGATTACTTGAAAAAGGTGCAATTACAAGACGTTATCCGAAGTATACATTAAAGCCTGTTGTTTCAAGAGAAGAAGCACTAAAAAAACAACGAAAAGATGCAATAGATACGCTATTTCAAGGCTCAATCATAAACCTATGTCGTGCTTTTTTAAGTGAGAAAAGTGTAAGTAAGAAAGAACTTCAAGAAATGAAAGCTTTAATTGACAGTTTTGATGTAGAGGAATAATCCTATGACAGTATCATTTGTCTTGGTCTTAGGCTTAGAAAAAAGTGTACGGAGTATATTTGTAACAGGTCTTATACTTTTGCTAAGAAGAAGATTAAATATCAACAGTACGAAATGGGCAAATATCATCTTATGGTCTATACTTTTCATATATCTGCTCTTTCCCTATTCGCTCTTTATCCAGGTTGAAGACTTAGCTAAGTACGGTTTATTACAGCTTATATTAAAGCCTATGATATTGTTCAGCAAACTTGCAGGAGAACTTGAAATAAAATGGGGAGGTCTTTTATCAAAAATTAATAGGTTGTTTATTGCGAGTTTATTCCTTACCTATGTTATAGTACAACTAATCAAAAGAAATAAGGCGATGAAAAATTCCATATTAATGGAGCAAAACAAGCAAATAAAAAAATACATTGATTTATTCAACTTAAAAAGAAAGGTGCAAGTATTTGTAAATGACGATATATCAACACCTATAACTTATGGAGTTATCCATCCCAAAATAATAATACAAAGCCATATATTAAAAGATGAAGAACTGCTTAAATTTGTACTTATCCATGAGATGACACATATTAAAAAATTCGATATTGTGTTTAATCATATAAAAAATCTTATAACCTGTTTGCATTGGTTTAACATATTTATCCTTGTTGCTTCGAGATATATAGAAGATGATATAGAAGTGCTTTGTGATAAGTTAGTTATCCAAAAAGTGGGAGATACAATGCAAAATAGGAAGCAGTATTGTCTATCAATGTTAAAACTTATTGAACAAAAAGAAAAAAAGAGAGAAACAGTATTAAAACTACATCCAACTAAAGAAAGAATGATAATAATGAAAAAATGGAAGAAAAGTTTTTCTGGAGTTTGTGTTTTAGTAATAGTGATGGCTTTGTCAATGACAGTATTTGCAGATGTTATTATAGCAGAAAAAGACAGGGTGACTGTTTCTGATGTTATTGAAGATGAGGTTGATGAAGAAGTAATATCACAAGATAGGATTTATGAAAAGGATAAAGTAAAAGAAATAAGTGATGAAGAATACGATAAATTAACACTTGGTGACATACAGTTGGACGAACTTAGAGCTGCAAATATAGATGATAAAGCTACGTTGAGTGGCTTAGAACATAAATCATATGCTTTTAATATGATATTATGGAAAGAGACCAATCATGACAGCTTTACAGTAAAAGTGAATGAAGTATCATGTAGAAAAGGAGTAAAGTATACGATTATTATTCAAGAAAATGGTAATGATATTTATCAAGAGAATTTTAGCGGTTCAAAGACATTAACAGTCAAAGCAAATAACAACAGTAACTATATAGTTATTATAAATAATCAATCAACAAGTTCATTAGATTATAGAATAAGAATAAACAGTTATAAAAGATAAATAAAAGGAATTGGAGATTATGAGCTATATGAATCCTCAGAGGTAGAAGAATAGAGATATGAGTATAACATAATATTAATGGCTTTAAGTCTTTTATTTAATGTTATCCATATCAGAAAGGAGAAGTTGAAATGAAAAGATATGGTCCTATAATTTTAATTAGTTTTATCATCCTTTCTTGCTTATTTATAGTGCTGTTTTCTGAAAATCATCCTAATTCAGCTACTAAAGAATTAAAAAAAGAAAAAGGGGTTATTGGAGAAGTATTAGAAGAAAAAGAACACGATAGCTTAAAATCAGATATATTTGCTGTTAGTAGAGATGCCGAAGGAAATATATATGGACCAAAAGAATTTATAGGAACAAGTAACGGATTTTATCTGTTAAATACTTTTTCTAAGAAGATATTCATAATTAATGATGGAAAAGTAATTTCAAATATTTTCTTGGATGATATAAATCCTGATAAAATAGCTATTGATGGCAATATTCCATATATCTTGGATTTATCACAATTCTTAATAGCAAAAGTTGTAGATAAATCCAAAATTGAAAAGTATCCAATAATTGGCTTAGACGATGAATCAGTTTCAAATTTCAGCGTTTCCGGAAACAAAGCATATATTTCAATTTACAAGGATGATAAAGATGTTACTTTGATTTTTAATTTTTCAAATGATAAATTCGTATATGAAAGTGAAATCGAAGGAATAATCAATGGAGATGAAGTGTATTCTTTTGCAAGTAATGATGATACATTAAACAGTTCCGGAGTTTTATCTATAAAAAATATCGTTTCCGGAGTAGTAGATAAAATTCCTGTAGTAACTAATAATACACTATTAGGAGTAGAGTATTTGGGAAAAGATAAAGATGGAAATATTTTGATTTTTTCCAATGAACTTTTGAGAGAAGATAGCGATAAAAATGTAAATTATATTAAATCGTTAAATTTGAAAGATTCAAATATAAAAGAATATGTAGTAGATGATAATACACTATGTTGTTTTTATGATGGTGAGATATTTCAGTTTAATCCATCTATAAAAAATATTGATTTTAGACCTTTAAAGTTTTCAGATAACAGTACAAAGGTTTATCAGATGAAGAAATAAATAATGACCATTAAAATGACTTTGCTAAATCTACTTTAAAGTACAGTATAATTTGAGGTTTTTACTATGAATGACTATTTATATAAATTCTTAAAATTTACAGTTTTTTTTATTATTGTTGCTTCTTCAAATACGATTATAGCAATATTTCTTAATGATAAAAACTCATATTATGTTATATTTTCCGGCGTATTTAATTTTTTTATATATTTAGTCTTGAGAATTACATTAAGGAAAAAATATAATAAATATGGTATTAAATTTAATTATATTTATTTTTTTACTTATATTTTGTTAGTTTCTGTATTTTTATTAAAAAGTAGTCCATTATGATAAAAATATATTTTTCGTTTGAAGTAAATTCATTTACATTTACTAACAGCACAACGAAAAATGATATTCCTAATTTGCTTAAAGAAGTAAATAAACAAATTGACCATAACAATTTAAAAAATTGGAAGTTTGCATTTTGAATGTTACAAATATAATAGTTGCTGGTTAACAAGTGGTACTGCTATAGGGATAGTTGCTACTTGGCTTTCATGTTCTGTAAAAGTAATTCAAGCATCTGTGCTACTTATACAACTGCAACAGGGGTTGTTAGCTTACTTAATAGTTTTAATTCATATGAATATGTAGCAAATGCACATTGGAATAAAGAAGTAAAAGTAGGTTCAATTTATCCTTACAGAGCTGGAAAAACAATTGAGGGAAGAGTATTATTGGGAGATAATGATGCTTCGTATAGGAAGGGAAATATAAGACAACATTATGATTTTGATGATAATAAAGCTCTTATGAGAAAAGGAATAGAAAAATATATTTAATACCATTAGAAATGAGTGCTTAAATATGAATAAAAAAACATTAATGTACATCTTATTAGTGCTTTTTTCTTCTTTTATATTGATATATCAATTAGAATTAAGTGAAAGTGCAAGAATTAAAAAAAATTTAGATGATTTTGGCAAGGTTGAAAGTTTTTTTAGTTCAAAAATCAGTCAGACTGATATTGAAAACATAGAAAAAAAGAAAGAGGATTATTCTTTTACTATAGTAAATAGTAAAGAAGTTAGTGATTTTAAAATGTTAGGTAAAGTTTACATGCTTGATAACAATGGAGATTTGCTCAGTTCGTTTGTTCTGTTTAAATATGCTGAGAAATATTTGATATATATGAGAAATGTATATATGCTCTTGTAATAACTCTTAATTATTTTTAATGCAATTCTCCTATTTAAATTCCAATATATTTAAAATGCAATATTTCTATTTTATATAGTTTTTTTATTATTTTAATCTTATTAATAACTATGCAAATCTCAATAAATATTATTCAAAAAATTGTATGATATTTAGTGTATTTTTAAGTGATAGAAGCTTAGCAAAAAACATCTTTAAGAGATGAAAAACTTAATCAAAAGTTTTGATGTATTAAAAATATTTGTAAGAACTTATGGTCAGTTTTTCAACAGATAGATTTGACTATAAAGTAAGAATTAACAGCTTTAAAAGGGGGGAGTGATTTGCTTATACTTTGTAAAAATAGGGTAAATATAAAGAAGTAAGTAAATGCTTGTTTTATATTTCTTTATAGATAATTAGAAAGTTTTTTAGTACTAAAATTTTTTGTCTTTGTATGTAATTTACATGGAGGTCTATCATGAAAAAGAATGTTAAGGAATGCGCATTGTACTTGTTATTACTTAGTTTACTTATGTTTTTAATATGTTATTTGTTTTCAATAAGAGGTGACAGTTCATCATTTTTTGCTGAGTTTGCATTTTTTATTATGCTTTGCCCTGCAGTGTCGGCTATTTTGGTGGAAAACGGATTTAACTTTAAGAAAATCTTTAAAAGTAAGTTCAACATAGCCTATTTGGCATTTTTCCCAATTGCAATAGTATTTTTTGTATTTAAAACTGAAAAAAATGCCCCAATCTTTCAACTTATATTTTTTATGTCTCAGCTTCTGGGACTGTATTTGCTTACTGTGAACGATAAGAAGCTGGTAGGAAAGATAAGTCTGAAAAATTTTGTTAAATGGTCAGCACTTTTATTGCTACTACTTAGTATACAGGCTGCGGTTTGGGGTGTGTATATCAAGGGATATGTAGATTTTCACAATATATTTATAAATAATTTTGCTGTATTAGTTTCACTTCCAACTATTATGTTTAATATAATCTTTGTAATAGGACAAGAGTATGGCTGGAGACAGTTTTTGCAACCAAGACTTCAAAGTATGATGGGAAAAGTTGGCGGTGTGCTAATGACAGGAGCAATTTGGGGGATATCTAATATTCCACTATTTGTTATGGTTAACAGTGAAGTGCTTATCTATGACTTGGCTGTAATGCTTGTATATTATGTTTTCATAGGAATTTTTATAGGTCTTTGCTATATGAAGACAAAGAGCATAATTTTAGTTTCAATGTTAAATTTACTAAATGGTGCTTTTATAGTATTGCGTAATCTTATGTTCAGCACTGATAATATTTCAATGAGCAGTTTTTATATAATGGCAATAGCTGTCGGCTTTGCAATATTTGTACCTTTTCTACTTAGCAAAGAATTTAGAAATGGAAATATTATTAATAATTGATTAGAATTTTTATCTACAGATATGATAAAGTAAGAGATAGACTTGTTTGATATCTTCAAAGAGTTTTGACTATTTTTAGCTTAATATTAGCGTATATGGTAAGATTATTGGCTTTTTACATTTTAATAATGAAAGTTAATAAATATATATAATCGAACAAGTCTATTATGCTATTATTCTCAGCTTTCCCGGCTGAAATTATTATAATTAAAATTTAAGTACATATTGATTTTTTGGTAAATCTATTTACTCAAAGTTCTTGAAAAATATTAAGATTCTAAGATTATCAATATATTTTTCATCCGGGGGAGCTTACTTACAGATAAATATAAGATTTTTGGAGGTAAGGAGATGGAACAACTTGCTAAATTACAGGAAAAACTCAAGATAACAGCATTTAAAATGAAAGTTATAGCTGTCTTGTCTATGCTAATTGACCACTATGCGGCAGTTATGATACTTACAGCAACAGGTATCAAATCTCTTTCGCAATCAATGCAAGTACAATACAGCCTTATGAGAGGTATAGGCAGGATTGCATTTCCTATATTTGCCTTTCTGGTAGTGGAAGGCTTCTTGAAGACTAAGGATAGGAAAAAGTACGCTCTTCGTATGCTTATCTTTGCAATAATCTCTACTCCTGCTTATAATATAGCCTTTGGTCAGGCGTTTATATATACACGCAAGTTTTTGATAGCATTTATATTTGGAAATGTAATGTGGACTTTCTTGCTTGCTATAGTAATGATGAGCATAATGGAAATAATTGAACAAAAAAACTTAAATTTCATAGTTCGCTATATTTGCTATGCTGTTATTATAGCGGTATTTGCATTTATAGCAGAAAATATAAAGTGTGATAGAAAGGCATTGGGCATTATATCTATAGGGCTTTTCTACATACTTAGGACTTGCAGAGTAAAACAAGTAATATCAGGCATAGTAAGTTTTTATTTTCACCATCCTATGTCGTATATTGGGCTAATACCAATACTTTTCTACAATGGTGAAAGAGGCAAGGATTTTAGATACTTCTTTTATATATTCTATCCACTGCACTTGTTTATATTAGCACTGCTTAGATGGCAAATATACGGTATAGGAAGCTTTATAAAATAAAAAGAGTGCCATTTTTGTAAATTATCAACTAAATATAAAAAGCATAATCACCTGTTCTATATCCCTTACAAAGCATTAAGGGGTGTAGGACAGTTTTTAAAAATGATGAAAAAATTCATAGTTAAAAAAGATTTATTAAGCAGTCTAAAATAAATATCAAGTTTAGTAGAGGTAATTATATGACAATAGAAGAAGCTATAAAAGAATTGGAAGAAAAGTATGGAGAGGATTTTAATTGGGGCATTGTTTCTGATTCAAAAAATTATTTTATAAATGAGCTTAAATCTGAGCTTTCAAATGCTGATGCTGTTAAAAATGCAGAAGTGATTGCTCTTGCAAGAAGTTATTCCAATGATGATGTTTTATTTTTGATAGAAAATAGTGCTAAGAAAGAATATAGGATTTATCATTTGACATATTCTAAATCCAATGCTGAGGGCTTCCCAAGATATATTGAGTTTGAAGATATCAGCTCAATAAGAGAGTATCTTGAAAAAAGCTTTATTTCAGATTATATAGACATTTAATTCTTCATATGTAGTATCAGTGTAGTGCCTTATATACTGATACTGAAATTAAGTAAACAAGACTATTGATTAGGATTAATAAAAGTGCTATATTATATACAGTATGATATTGCAATTATGATTTTAAAATTTTATTATTAAGGGGTATTGAGTAATGAAAGATTTGATAATTCAAATCATCGGTTTTGTTGGAGTATTTTTCTTTATGATGTCTTATCAGGTCAAATCTAATAAGATGTTGTTTTTTATGCAGATTGCAGGTTGCTTTGTCTTTGGTGTACAGCTTGGTTTGCTTGGTGCTTATTCCGGTTGTATGAGTCTTGCTGTTCTTGTAGTTAGAAATATCATGCTTACTCGCTATGAAAAGTGGGAATGGGTAAGGTGGAACGGATGGGCTATTATCTTCTCTGCGATTATTGTAATCCTAACGATTATGACATGGGACGGACCTGTTAGTATTTTACCGGGACTTGGAGCCATTTCAGGTACTTTGGCATGCTGGACTAATAATGCGAAGATTATTCGTATTAACAATCTCTTTATCAATTCACCATGTTGTCTTATCTATGATATTATATTCGGATCATGGGGTGGAGTAATAAATGAGAGCATTACAATAATTTCAATCATTGTTTCCATTATGAGATTTGGATTGAAAGCATTGGATGGAGATAGGGTAGTAGAAAGCAATTAAAGAAGAGGATATTATGAATTATAGGATTATAAATAATGACGATAAGCCTTTTGTAGTACGTTTGGAAGATGGTAAAATACTGATAAGAGATGAACAGTCAATGCTCGATATGTTGATGACTATAGCTTATGATATAGGACTAAGTAAAGTTATAATAGACAAGGATAATTTGACTGAAGATTTTTTCATTCTAAGCAACAAAATAGCTGGAAATATACTACAAAAGGTTGTAAATTACAATATGAAATTAGCTATTATAGGTGATTTTTCAAAGTATGACAGCAAGGCATTGAGGGATTTTATCTATGAGTGCAATAGCGGAAAAGATATATTTTTTGTTGAAGATGAAACTATGGCTTTAAAGATGTTAAAAGATAACTAATACTTGCAAGCGTGAATTTAGTATTGCATAGGTTTTGCTATATAATATTGCAGTTCTTTAATAAGAGCTGCATTTTTTTATCTTATGCTAATCACCATTGATATTACCAAGCATTTATTCTAAATGACTTTATTCATTTTATAGATTTTCAGAAATTTTGTAGTAATGCAATTATATGGCTATTTAATAGGTTTTTAGTATTATTTCTTAAAAACTATAGTATTTTTTTAATTCTTAGAGAACTTTAGTATTAATATAAGTCTAAACTCTATTTAAACTAAGGATTTTATCAATCCTATCCTTGCGATACCTTTTAGCATATCTTTTGTTAATAAATTTTATTGTAATATTTTTTATAAAATAATTCTATTATTCTATTAGATTTTAGTATAAATCTTAGTTTGAATTTTTATCGCTTATAGCTATATTATTAAGTAAAATTATCTATTTGTAATCATTATAATTAAATATAAAAAATAGGACTAAAAAACTAAATCATTTTTAACAAATGACGATATACATATCAGTTTAATATTAATTTACTTTCAATTTAATTAAAAAAGCAAGTTAATATAATAGTTTAATAGCTTTTAGGTATTAGATAATAAACAAGTAGGAAAAAATACCTAAAAATTTTTGCTTTTTTGTTATTTTCTGTTTTTTTATGGTATAATAAGAATCAGTAAATTACAAAAAACATTCATTAACAAATAAAATATATGCGAAATAAATAGTCTTTTAGTCTTATTTCTTTGAACTATAATTTAGGAAGGATACTAAAGAGTAGTTCAAAATACCTTATATTATTTTCCACTAATTTTATAAAATAGGTATTGCATATATTATTTCAAAAACATGGAGGGATTTATGTTAAGAAAAAAAGCATTGGCTTTCGCACTTGCGTTTGCCTTGATACTGCCTATGGCTTATGTGCCTACAACTTCTTACGCCGATACAGTAGTTGTAAGTCAATCAGAGCAAGGTAAAGTTGTTAAAGCAGAAGGTATTACAGAGATTAGTGATGAATTTGTTAATCAGTATAAAAATGCTGAAGAACTTTACTTATCAGCACCTGATAAAGGAAGTATACGTGGGATAGGAAAACTTGCAGAATTTAGAAATCTTAAGACTTTAAGTATTAAAGCAGATAGTATAAACGTTGATGAATTAAAACAAGCAATATATGTATTGCCCAATTTAACTAAAGTTGAACTTAAATCAAGAAATTCAGTTGTTTTAAGTTCAATGTCTAATGAAGCCAGACAAGGAAGTCAAAAGATTGAAACTATAGTGCAAGATGTACACTTAGATAAGATTATAAAAAAAGATATAATTGATGTTCCAATAAAAATTAACGGAGAGGCTGTAGCCGTAAGTACAGATGCTATGCTCGCTGTAAGTACAGATGCTATGATTAGTGTTAGTACAGATCCTTCGCTACAAATAAGAGAGATAAAAGGTGGCATAGATAATAGCAATTCTTCAAAAATAAAAATTAACAATTATGATAAACTTGTAGAAGATGGTCCTGTTACACTGATATTAAGTTATAATAAAACAACTTATAGTAATGCAAAACCTGGACCGGTTAGAAATATTCAATTTAAGGGATATATATTCCTTAAACTTGAGCAACGTGAATTTGATGTTACCGTAGAAGGCGGTTCATCAGATAAGATTTCTGCAAAAAACGGTGAAGAGATAAAACTTAATGCACCAACTTTGGCAGGAAAGAAATTTGTAAGGTGGGAAAGTAATGACGATATAGTAATAACAAATCCTACATCAAGTACAAACGCAAGCTTTACAATGCCTAATAGCGATGTAAAAGTTACAGCTAAATATGAAGACTACGGAAAAATAAGTGATATTAGGGTAACTACAGATACTATGCTGATGACGACAGCAACAACAGATGTGCAACTTATAATATCACCTGACCAATACAACGATAGCATAACTTGGACATCATCAAAAGCAAATGTTGCAACTGTTGATAATAAAGGAACAGTAACTGCAGTAGCAAAGGGTGAGACTGTAATAACAGCAACAACTTCGTTAGATAAGACAGCAAGTGTAACTGTAAAAGTAGTAAAAGAAGATTTGAAAGAGGCTAAAGAAGAGGAAGAAACACCTGTAGGTCCAACACCTCCAATAGTACCTCAACCAGAAAATCCTCAAGAGCCTCCAAAACCTGAAAATAATAAAGATTCTGAGAATAAGCAAGAACCGGAAAAATCACAAGAACCTGATAAGTCAAAGGATCCGGATAAAGCACAAGAACCTGACAAAGCTCAAAATCCAGATAAGGCGAAAGAGCCGGACAAAGCAAAAGAGCCGGACAAGGCGAAAGATTCTGAAAAGAAATCAGATTCAAAAGATAAGGATAGCAAAGACAACTCAAATAAAAATGATAAAAACAGCAGTTCAAGCTCATCAGGCGGTGGTTCATCATCAAGTGGTAAATCAAGCACGTCCGGTGGTGGCGGAGGAGGCGGTGGCGGTAGTACGTCATCAAAAGCAAAATCTGAGCAAAAAATTGCTCAAATACCTTCTCAAGCTCAAACAAAAGATGTAAAACAAGAAAAGGTTCAAAATAAGGTAGAAGAAAAATTACAAACAAGTAAAACACAAGAAGATGTATCAAAAGAAGTGAAAGTTTCAGATAAAATGACTACAAAAGAAGCTGAAACAAAGGTAAACTCACTTAAAGATACAGATAAAATTACTTGGAGTAAAGAAGCAGTAGTAAAAGTTGTGCAAAAAGGCATAATGCAAGGAAACAAAGGAAACTTCATGCCTAAGAAAAGCGTGACAAGAGCTGAAGTTGCTCAAGTAATAGCTAATATAATCGGAGAAAAAGCACAAACAAAGGTAGCTGTATCAGATGTAAATAATAACAAATGGTATGCAAAAGCTGTTCAAACTGTATTAGAAAACAAAATATTCACTCCTGATTCAAAAGGTAATTTTAGACCTCAAAGCGATATTACAAGAGCTGAACTTTTCGTAGCAATAGCTAAATTCAAGGGAGTTGAACCTTTAAATCAAACTAAGGCAAAGGAAGTATTGTCGAAATACAAGGATGTAGATTCAGTGCCAAATTGGGCATTAGGATATGTGTCAGCCTTAGTAGAAAAGGGAATAGTAAAGGGCGCTAATAATAAGATAAGTGTAAACGACAATTTGACAAGAGAGCAATTAGCTACAATATTTGCAAATATAGTAGAGTAATGACAATACAATTTAGTATATCATAGAAAAAATATAATTCTAAATAAGAAGACTGTTCTATCAATTATGGTAGAGCAGTTTTTTTATTTTTTAAAAAGATATTATACTAATCTTCGTTTAATAAGTCATGTAAAATATTTGATATTGTGATTTGCTATTAAATTATATACACTTTGTAATTATAGTACGTATATGTTGATTTAAAAGGTTTTTAGTATTAAATAAGAATTGCGAGAATTAATATATTATACTAAAATCTAATAGAGTGATGGATTATTCTATAAAAAAATGTCAACTAAAATTTTAGTAGCACAAGATATGCTAAAGACTATCACAAGTATAAAATCCATAGTTAAAATAGAGCTTGGTATTAGTTTTAAGACTTAATTGAAATTGAATAATTAAGTAGTAAAGAGTGTATCTATCTATAAACTTAAGGACTAATACTAATATAGGAAATAGGAGGATGATATTATGAAGGTAAAAAAGATTGGAATTGTAAGTTTGTCAAGTGGTATTCTTGGAGAAGATTTCATCAAACATGAGCTTGAAATAGGAAAGAAAAGAATAAGCGACTATGGTATAGAGCTTGAGTTTTTACCACACGCACTAAAGGGTATGGACTTTATCAGGGACAATCCAAAGTGCAGAGCTGAGGATTTGATTTCAGCCTTTGAAGATGACTCTATTGATATGATTTTATGTGCTATCGGAGGAGAAGACACATATAGACTCTTGCCATACTTATTTGATAAAGAAGAGCTTAAAAATTCTGTAAAACAGAAAATCTTCCTTGGATTTTCAGATACCACTATAAATCATCTTATGTTAAATAAATTAGGGATTAAAACTTTCTATGGACAGGCTTTTTTGCCTGATGTCTGCGAGCTTTCAAGTGATATGCTACCATATACGAAAAAATATTTTGAAGAATTAATTACTACAGGTAAGATAAGTGAAATACGTCCAAGTGATGTTTGGTATAAGGAGAGAGAGGACTTCAGTGAGGCAGCTATAGGCAAGAAAATGGAGAGTTACTCTAATAATGGCTTTGAGCTTATAAAAGGAAAGGCGATTTTTGAAGGGGAGATTTTAGGAGGCTGTATAGAGACTATCTTTAATATCTTTGAAAATTACAGATTTGAAGATACTGTATCCCTATGCCAAAAATATGAGATTTTTCCAAGTTTGGAGCAGTGGAAAGATAAGATTCTATTCCTTGAAACAAGCGAAAATAGACCTGAGCCATCTTTTTACAAAAAAATGATTAGAGCCTTAAAAGAGTATGGGATATTTGATGTAATTTCCGGACTTTTGGTGGGAAAACCTCAAGATGACACTTATTATGACGAATATAAGGAGATTTTGCTGGAAGAACTTTCTGCCTGCGATTTGTCAATAGTCTATAATATTAATTCAGGACATTCCACACCAAGATGTATCATACCTTTTGGAGTAAGGGCAATAGTAGATGCGAAGGAAGAAGTAATAAGATTCTACTAAAAAATCAGGGAGATTTGATTATGAAAAATATTATAGATAAAAAAACATATATGGAGATAGCAAAATTACTTATAGATGACGAGGATGTTATTTCCAAGTTGAAGGCTTGTTTTGATGATCCTCTCAGATTTTTTGAGGAAAATGCTGAAAGATATGATGAGCGTGGAATAGATGAAGATGAGGATGTTAAGACTATTGCTTGGATTGCAATAGCTGATGAGCTACTCGAAGGCGGCTTTGCCGTTGAATTGGACTGGAAGGATGAATTAAGCGAATTTGTATGGCAAATGAAGGGCTTAGCTGACAAAAATAATCTGGAACTATATGAAGAATGCCTTGATGAGAACGATGATATCCCAACTTGGTGTAGGGTTTTAGATGGAAAATGGAGAGAAAAAAATTATTGCATAGGGGCTATGGATATAAATAGTGACAGTTATCTGATGTTTATATGTAAACTTAAAACATTGCAAAAACTGGCACTACTTGCTACAAAGGTAGGTAGACGCTTTAATTTTGCTAAATTAATGTAGAAGTAAGTGTAATATAGTTTATAAATTTTTTATTTCAACATATATGGCAATATTATTATCAAGAGTAATCTATGGATGATATTTATTGTGTATATATAGAAATAAAGTATTATTTATTTCATTATATGCAATATTCTTAAAAATATTATCAATAGTTCTATTAAATATAGGTGTAATACTAAAGTCTTGTAGAATAATGAAAATTTGCTATGAATAATAGTTGTAATAAAGTTTTTAAAGTAGTCTTATTTGATTTTATGATATATATAATTTTATTAGTAAAAGTATGAGGTTAAATTAATAGACTTGTTTTATTATCAGCAGATGATAGGACAAGTCTTTTATAATTTATGGACTTATAAGAAATAGAAAAGTTAAATATTTATAACAAAAAACTATTGACATTAATTTTTAGATGTGCTATATTTATAACATCAAGTTAAAAATATATAACTTTTATTTAAAATCTAAGGAGGTAATGTCATGAATAAGAAAGTATCTGTTAGAGAGGTAATAGCAACTAAGATAGTAATAGCATTACTATTAGCAGGTAATTATTGGATGTGGTCAAGGGAGGATTGGAGACCTGAATATCGTCATTTTCAAGGTACATTAGGGATGTTGCTATTAGCAGTATTGTTCTTTCACTATATGAGGGTAAAAAAATACAAAAGAGAAAATATGGATGAGTTGGCAGAAAAAAATCTAATGAGATGTGATGCCATATGTCTTAAAATTTTTACAGTAGTAATGCTGTTAACTGCATATATCAGCGGAATTTTAGGTCATGTAAATGTTATTTCTACAACTGCTGTCGGATGGATTATAATGATTGCTATAATTGCTATTTCAATATTTAGAACTGTCCTTTTTATAATAATGGACACGAAAGGAGTCTAAGATGCCTCTTGTGACTAAGATAAAAGAATATAGGGAAAAATTTAAATACAAACAGTCAGAACTTGCAGATATGGTAAATGCACGAAGGGAGACCATAGTTCACCTTGAAAGCGGAAAATATAATCCGTCCTTAAAGTTGGCGATGGACATTGCAAAGGTGTTTGGTGTGAGCGTCGAGGAACTGTTTGAATTTACAAATGATTAAAAATAAAACTGTTTTATTTAGGGCTTGTATGAGGCAAATTATAACTTTAACTTTATACAAGCTCTTATTTATAACTTTAACTTTATACAAGCTCTTATTTATGCCTTTAATTAATACATAAAAAGTTGTATAATATTTCTATTAAAGTGTAGATAAAAAATCGAGCTTGGAGGAATTATGGAATTAAATATAAGGGAAATAGTAGATAAAAAGGAAAAAGAACAAATATCAGAAGAAATACTAAATAGTCTTCCTGAATGGTTTGGAATGCCGGAAAGTACTCAAGAATATATAGATGATTCAAAGGATAAGCCTTTTTTAGCTTGTTTTATTGGAGATGAGGCGGTCGGATTTGTTGTGCTTAATGCGACAAGCAAGGATTGTGCAGATATTTTTGTAATGGGGATAAAGAAAAAATATCATAGACAGGGAATAGGAAGGAAATTAAATGAAGCCTACGAAAAAATGGCAAAGAAATTAGGATATACATATTCTCAGGTTAAGACAGTTGAAATGGGACACTATGAAGAGTATGATATTACCAATAAGTTTTATATGTCTGTTGGATATAAGGAACTGGAATGTTTCCCGACTTTGTGGGATGAGTGGAATCCATGCCAAATCTATATAAAATATTTAGGTGAATAGGACTCTTGTTTATCAGTAAATTAATCAAAAATCATCAACTTGAGATTACGATGAATATTGGGTATATTACTATGCAATGTTATTATATGTATAAATACTAAGCTTAAAAAAATTAATTATAATGATATTATCTTCATTTTATTTAGGGCTTGTAAAAGGTGAATTATCATCATTTACAAGCCCTTATATTTTTATTTAAAAATATACAGAGTTTTATATTTTTTATGGTGCGGTATAAATAGAAATAAAAATCAGTTTTACATAAGACCTAACGAAAAGGAGGTAGTAGTATGGATAAGAACAATATACTAAGCGGCGTGGAAGATACATTATACATTCCGCTTGTAGCAAGAATATACGCATCTGAGAATTTTTCTAATTTTTTCTATGATGAAAAAGCACTGTCCTTGAAAAAGTATATACCTGAAAATAATATTCAAAGCAATACTACAGAGTATTTTTATATGGCAAGTGTTTGCAGGCAGTGCACAATAGACGAAAAGATAAGAAAATTTCTAAATGAAAATCAAAATTCCAATGTAGTTTTCTTAGGCTGTGGCTTGGAAACAGCTTATAACCGCATAGGAAATAAGACTGCTAATTTTTATCAGATTGACTTGGAAGATGTAATAAAAGTTAGAAAAGAATTGCTTGGAAGTGGAGAAAATGAATATTTGATAGCAGGAGATATGTTCACTTTGGATTGGATAAGTAAGGTAGATGTATCCTTAGCAACTATGATTGTAGTTTCAGGAGTTTTCCAATATTTCAAAGAAGACAAGATTGTTAAGATGATTAAAGGAATGAGAGAGAAACTCCTTAAGGCTGATATAGTATTTGATGCAACTAATTCAACAGGATTGAAATTGGCAAATAAATACGTCCAAAAAACAGGCAATAAAAGTGCAAAGATGTATTTTAGTATTGATAATCCAAGTGAATTTGCAAATATTTGTAGTGCTAAATTGATTTCTGTTGATGGATTTTTCGGCTCTGCACTCAAAAACTGCAAAGGTCTTAGCCTTAAGACAAGGATATATATGTATTTTGCAGATAAGTTGAATAGAACCTTGGTTGTTCACTTGAAGTTGAATAAGCTTGAATGATTTTTAATTCGTTTTTCATTTGGAGAATTTAAGTTAGATATATATGTCTTTTTTTCAATATGTTTAGTATTGGATTTTAAGATTTATATCTAAGTTTTCAAGTAAATAAGAGTGATATAAACTACGGAGATAAAATCATGAAAAATAATGAAAGAGCTTTGCCGATATTTGGCGTTGGTCCTGTCTATGTAGTCAGTTGTTTGGCTTTAACTATTGTAGGACTTATATTGAAGAATTATAAACTTTTAAGTGCCGGAGATATTCCAAGTATAAAAATACCGATGATGATAGTAGGCGTTATATTTATAGTTATAGGGGTTTTACTTTGGATATATTCTGTAGTTATTCAAAAGATTAGTGAGGAGATAAAAAACGGTAGATTTCTTACAACAGGTGTCTACTCTCTTGTAAGAAATCCCATATATTCTGCATTTTCTTTTGTATTTACCGGGATTTTGATTATTGGAAATAATGTATTTCTATTGATTTTACCTATTTTGTTTTGGATATACCTGACTGTTTTATTAAAATTAACAGAAGAAAAATGGCTTTTAGAAAAATTTGGTGAAGAGTATGTGAGTTACTGCAGATGTGTAAATAGAATAATACCATGGTTTTCTAAAAAATAGAGATTTATGCAATTGTATATCTTGGAGTTATAAGTATCTTTAAATTAAGATATAATTTACTTCATTTTAAAAATTATACTATATAGATTGTGATAAGCTTAGACTGTTTTAAGTGAAAATTTAAGCATTGACGTCTATAATTATAAAGAGTTTATAGGTAATTATTATTTTACTGTATACACAATAATTTAAATTGTAGTAAATTGCAATTTAATGGATTTTAGTATAAGAAAATAAGTAAGGATAAGTTGCAAAGATGAGTAAAAAATTGGAAGAAATGTCCTTGGAAGAGCTATGGCAGTTATTCCCTATATTTCTTGTAGAGCATAGTAAGGATTGGGAACTGTGGTATGAGGAAGAAAAGAGAATAATTACTTCTCTAATTCCAAAAGAGTATATTATAAGAATTGCTCATATCGGAAGTACGGCTATTTCAAATATATGGGCTAAAAATATAGTGGATATATTACTTGAGCTTAATCTTGAAACTCAAATTGAAGATGTGAAAAATATTCTAACAAATAATGGATGGCGGTGTATGAGTGAGGATTTAAACAGGATTTCACTTAATAAAGGCTATACAAAGCAGGGCTTTGCAGATAGAGTATTTCATCTTCATCTTCGCATTAAGGGAGACAATGATGAGCTTTATTTTAGGGATTATCTGAATGATAATGAAAATATCGCAAAAGACTATGAAAGTTTAAAATTATCTCTTTGGAGAAAATTTGAACATAATAGAGACGGATATACCGACTCAAAAACTGATTTTATCAAGAAATATAGTAAAATTGCAAAAGAAAGTTATGGAGCAAGATATTAATTTATTTGTAGATATTTAAAAGGATGGGCGAATACTATGACTAAAGGAAAGGCTATAAAAAGCTTTGCAAAATATTTGGAAGAAAATGATATTGAATATTTTGATGAAAGTGATAATGAATATGGAATTCCTGTTTATATTATTGTATGTGATGCGGAAAATACTCCTGACGAGTTTATTGAGGTAAATGTAGTATTTTATGGAGAACATGATGTTGAGGTACATGGAATTTATGGTCCGGAAGGAATAGAAATATGTAGACTGAGTAAACATCGAAATAGATTATATAGATTGTTGAATTATATAAATGCAGAAGTAATATTATCTTATGCAGATAAGGAGGAAGGAGTTGAACCACAAACTTTCTACACATCACGTATTTATCTTGCTGAAGATGGAAGCAATGAAATTATTTTTTCAACTAAGATAAACTACGATTTTTGGGAAGTAGCACCTACAGTTACTTGTAAATATATTACAACTTTTTATGCAGAATTGATGGATATTGTGGCACGACCTATATTTTCCGTATTACAAGGTAATAATACTGTGGAAGAAGCAATAAAATATTTGAAAGAATCCATATCAAAATTAGGATAAAAAATGAATGAGTGGTCTAAGATAACCACTCATTATTATATTAAAGTTAAAGATATTTTGATATTTTAAAATGCTTTATAATAATACTAATCAGCATTTATAATGCAAGATTGTTATTTTAGCAAATTATTTGTTTTGCAAATTATCAATAATCTTGCTGTAATAAAATTACAAGGCTTTTTGATAGCTTTTTAGTATAAATACTCCTTTGGAAGTTCATGAGATGAAAATGCAAATGGAGATAGAGTAAAGGCATAACTTCCGGCATTTGAAACTGCAAGTACATCCCCTATATCAGATTTTGGAAGTGATATATCCTTTGCCATTACGTCAAGTGCTGTACAAAGTGTTCCGACTACATCCACTACTTCTACTTCATTTGTATTTTCTATTATGCTGAAATTACATTGATTAACTGAGGTAAAAAAAGGTTCCTGAGGAGCTATCGAAGAGTCTTGTCCAAGAGTTTTTTTGAGTAACTCAGACATTGTAGGACGCAAAAACCCGTTCAAGGCATTTTGCACAACTACATAGGTCTTTCCACGAGAAATCTTGCGGTCTATTATAGGAGTAAAGTAAGTTCCTGCATTACAAGTAAGGAATCTTCCTGTTTCCAAAAATAGCTTTGCATTTAGTCCTTCTTTGTTTTTCTTAGCAATCTCGCCTATGCTTTGCCCTATTTCTGAAATATTTAGCGGTTTTTCATTTATTTCATCATATACTATACCTATTCCGCTACCAAAGTTGATAAACTTGATATTTGCATGAGGTAGAGAGTTTACTTTTTCGGCTAAGTTGTAGCAATTGTGATAATATCTTGAAAGTATGCTTGAATCCAAAATCTGTGACTGTAAGTGAACATGAATACCTGTAAGTGTAAGGTGAGGATAGTTCCATTTCGTGTCAAAAAGCAAGTCTTCATCTATTCCAAATTTACTTGAGACAATACTGCCTTCAAACATTGTAAAATTAGGGTGAATTCTGACACCTACTTCAAGTGTTGTATTTTCTTGAGCTGATTTTTGCTCTAACAATTCCAATTCGTGAAAGCTGTCTGCTATGAAAGTACATTTTCCCCAAGTTTTTATAATGTCTTGCTCAGTCTTGCCCGGTGCTGAGTAATAAATCATCTCTGCAGGTATTTGAGCCTGTTCAGAAAGCAGGACTTCATTGCTTGACGCAGCGTCTGAACCTATACCCTGAGATGAAATTGTCTTTACAACAGGAAGAAAGGGATTTGCCTTTATAGAATATAAAAACTCTGCATCTTTCACAGCATTTTGTAATTGCTTACAATTACTTTCAATTATATCTTTTTCGTATACATAGCAAGGTGCATTTTTCCTTGCAAAATCATATAAAGCTTCTTTAGTCATTGTTCCACCGTCCTAATTTTATTTTTTTAAAAGAATAATGATGATTATGTAAAAATGTAAAGCTGTAAATTTACATTTTTCAATGCAAATTTAAGCTGTTTAACAAATTAATTATATCAAATATTGCAAATTATAAAAAGGGGTAATTTTAAATATTGATAAGGTAATTCTAATACCGGTATTATTTTTATTAATGTAGCGGGAATAATGATAATACTATTTTTTGTAATTTGAATTTACAAAATTCTTGCCATATTTAATAAAATTTTTCAGTATAATACTGATGTTTAATTTAGATATTAACATAGTAGCTAATATTGTTTATTCTTAGTTTTGAAATAAACAGTCAAGAAAAATTACTTATAAATATCATTTTTTAAGATAAGATTTAAAATCATTTAAAACTAATGACGAGGAATAAGATTGAAATTCTAATGAAATTTAAATAAAATCAGTTCTATAAAAAATTTTTAAAAAAGTTGTTGACTACTACGTAACGTGATAGATTATACTAAGATTGTTAGGAGGTGATTAAGTGTATTTGGTAAAGAAAGTCAGTGAGATTAGCGGTGTATCGGTGCGCACTTTACACCATTATGATGAGATTGGTTTATTATCTCCCTTAAAAGATGAAAACGGATATAGATATTACAGTGAAGAGGATATGTCTGTTTTGCAAAGTATTTTGTTTTACAAGTATTTAGGATTCTCCCTAAAACAGATAAAGGAACTATTGACAAAAGGAGATAGTGAACTCTTAACACATCTGAAAAATCAGCTGATTTTGATGCAGGATGAAAAACAAAAACTCCTAACGTTGATAAATACACTAAAAAAGACAATTGATTCATACGAAAGGAGAATAACTATGTCAACAGAAGAAAAATTCAAGGGTTTTACCTATGAAGACAATCAAAAATACAAACAAATGGCAATGGATACCTATGGTAAAGAAGTAATAGAAGAAGCATTAGAAAAACAAAAGGGTAAAGAAAAGGAAATTGAAGACGGATTTAATGAAGTTTTCTTTGCTTTTTCCGAAAATATGACAAGAGACATGGAAGCTACTTCAAAAGAAAATGTAAAAATTGCTGAGAAATTGCACAAACATCTTTGCAAATACTGTTTTGATTGCTCGATAGAGGTCTTTGCAAGTATAGGCAAAGGCTATGTCCAAAATGCCGAATTTAAAAATAATTTAGATAAGTTTGGTGAAGGAACTGCCCAATATGTAAGTGACGCCATTGAAGAATATGTAAAGTCAAAATAAGAGAAATATTAAAATGCTCAAGTGATTTGACACAATATAACTATTAGTTAAAACAGTAAGTCTTGATATGGATTTACTGTTTTTTTATTTATACCTCAACTTTCCCACATGAAAAACACATTAAAGACATTGAAATTTGAGTATATTTTAAAAGTACAATATCATACTTTACATAGTTTTTTCAGTGTTTTCATTTTTTTAATAAATATGCAAATTCCAATAAATATCATTTAGAAAATTCTGCGTTAAGTAGTGTATTAAAAAATCAATAAATATTTAAATTTTAACTAAAATTAAGAAAATTTTAGTGGGAAAGTTGAGTTAAATAATATATCTCAGAAGTCAATGAATATAAATAAAAATATTCATTGACTTTTATGCTTGATGGTGTTATGATATCTATGAATAAATGATTAAAAATTCATAGAAATATTTATAATATTTGGAGACATGAAATGGCAAAAGCATTTACAAAAGAAGAGAAGATTAAAATAAAAGAAGATATTATGGAAACGGCTCTTGATTTGTTTCATGAAAAAGGGAAAAAATCCCTTAGTATTTCAGAACTGACAAAAAGAGTGGGGATAGCTCAAGGGAGCTTTTATAATTTTTGGAAGGACAAAGAATCTCTCATTATTGATTTAATGGCATATAGATCCATGCAGAAATTGAATGACATAGAAAAAGAATTCTCAAATTCATTAACAAATCCGAAAAAATTTCTTTCAGATGTGATTTATAGGTATGCCATAGATATGGTTGAGAAAACTAAAACACAGCCTATTTATCAAGAGGCATTTAAAATATTTGCAAGTCAAGATTCAAAGAAAGTAAAAAGAGTAGAAAATCTTTATGGAGATTTTGTAGATAGGTTAATAGACTATTGGTACAAAAATAATGCAGTAAAAACTGTGGACAAGCAAGGATTATCCAATGCTTTTGTTGGCAGTTTTGTTCTATGTTCAAATTATATTCATTTCAATGAAGATACATTTGAGGAAGTACTACATATCTACATAGAGAGTTTTGTTAACAGGTATGTAGAAATATAGTTAAAAAAGGGAGATCATTATGATACTGAATTTTGATGAGATAAAAAAGGAAGACGTGTTAATTGCCGGAGGGAAAGGTGCCAATCTTGGAGAAATGACCTCTGCAAAAATAAATGTTCCAAGAGGATTTATAATTACGGCAGATGACTATAGAGATTTTTTAAAGGAAAATAGCATTGATATTTTTATTGAAAATGAAATTAAAAAATCAGGGAATGATGAAAAAGCTCTATTAAATGCAGCTGATGATTTTAGAAAAAAGATAAAGTCCGGTAAATTTCCTAAACTACTTGTAAATGCAATAAGAGAAAATTATTTTAATCTTGGAGATAATGTAAGAGTTGCCGTGCGTTCATCTGCAACAGCGGAAGATTTGCCTTATGCAAGTTTTGCAGGGCAACAGGAAACTTATTTAAATGTACGAGGCATAGATGATGTATTAGAAAAGGTGTGTAGTTGTTACGCTTCTTTATGGGGTAACAGAGCTGTGAGCTATAGATTACATCAAGGTTATGACCAAGCTTCAGTTTCAATTGCCATTGTTATTCAGGAAATGGTAGAAAGCGAAAAAGCAGGTGTTTTGTTTACTGTAAACCCAGTAAGTAAGAAAGAAAATGAGATGCAAATCAATGCAAGTTATGGTTTAGGAGAGAGCGTTGTAAGCGGAAGAGTTTCAGCAGATAGCTATATTGTTGACAAAAATGGCAAAATTATTGAAATAGCTATTGGAAGCAAGGAAACTCAAATTGTATATGGCGAGAAAAATACGGTAGAGGTAGCAGTAAGTGATGATGATAGAAAAAAACGAGCATTAAATGATAGAGAAATATCAGAGCTTATAAAATCTGGTTTAAATATTGAAAAGCATTATAAAATGCCAATGGATATTGAGTGGGCAATTAAAGATGATGAAGTATATATTTTACAGGCAAGAGCTATTACTACATTGAAAAGTTCTACCAATCACATATCTGAAGATAATTCAGTACAAAAATATACAAAGGGTAAAAAAATCAATAAAATTACACGAGAAGTGATGTCATTTTTTTTAGAAAAAATGCCTTTTGCACATAGAGTGCTTGACTTTGACTATCTGGCAGCAATCAATGATCAGAAAGTTAATATTTTTTTAGAAGGCGGAATTGTTTTACCAAGAAATCCGATTATAGATGATGATGGAATACAAACTTTTTCTGATGCAGGTAAACAGATCAATAAAAATATATTTAAGTTTTTTAAGATTTTAAAAAATATGAAAGATTTTAGCAGTTGCTATAATAAGTGCAACGATTTTATGAAAATATATGAGTCTAAAATAGAAAAAATTAAGCATTTAAATTTTGAAAATATGACATTAGAAGAATGCAAAAATTTTATGGAAGATAGTTACATTCTTTTGCAAAAATTGGCTTACGATAGATTCAAATACGCTTTATTTCCATCCGTTTTAAACGATAAAAAATTCACTAAAATAATCAAAAAAGTAAATGCTAATTATTCATCATTTGATTTTTATTGGAATTTGGACAACAAAACATCAGTAGTGACAAATGATATTTATGAAATGGCTTGTGAAATAAGAAAAAATGAATCTTTAAAAAGGGCTGTTATTTCAGGAGAAAGTTATAAAGTATTATATGAAAATTATGATGACTTTAGAGAAATAATAGATAAGTTTATGCGAGATAACGGATTTAAATCTGATTATAATTGCTATTGTTTATCTGCAAAAACATTTATTGAAGATCCTGATAGGTTAATAAATATATTAAGACCTATATTAAATACGGATGAAAGTAGTGATGAAATTAAGCAAGGGAAAGATTTTTCCAAGTTAATGATAAAGATAAAAGAAATTTATGGGAACAAGTATCAAGATATAGAAAAACAAATAGAATATTTCAGATATTTTCATGTGGTTCGTGAAGAAAGCCAATATATTTGGGAAACCTTATTTTATTATGTAAGACAATGTGTCAAAAGAATCAACTACATTCTTCTTGGCGTTGAAGATTATGAATTTGGGATTGCTAATCTTTTTTATAAAGAACTTTTGGAAGCGATGAATAGGGGCTGTCTAAATGAATCAGATAAGGAAAAAATAAATAGGAGAAATGAAAAATTTCCTTTAGCAATAAAAGTATGGGATGCATCAAAATTGTTAATTTTTGAAACAAATGGCGATGTCCTAAAGGGGGTAAGTGGAAGTGCCGGTATTGCAGTTGGAAAAGTGTGTAAAATAAGCAGTCCCAAGGAATTTTATAAGATGCAAAAAGGCGATATTTTAGTTTGCCATCTCACTGATCCGGAGTGGACACCATTATTTAAACTGGCAAGTGCAGTTGTGGCTGATACGGGAGCGGCATTAAGCCATGCTGCAATTGTTGCAAGAGAGTTTAATATTCCGGCAGTGCTTGGAGTGGGCTTTGCAACTACAAAATACAAAGATGGAGATATGATTCAAGTAGACGGTAATAAAGGTGTAGTTAGAGGGTTGTAGCATGAACTCAAGTAATAATAAAAAAGAACGTAGAAGAAAAGCTATTTTAAATGATGATGTTCTACTATTATTAGTGAAAACGTCCATTCCTACCATTATAGGTATGCTCGTCATGGTAATTTATAATCTGACTGATACATTTTTTGTCGGTATTTTAAATAATAAATCCATGACAGCTGCTATCGGTATTGTGTTTAGCTTTATGAGTTTTATTCAAGCTATTGGATTTTGGTTTGGGTATGGAAGTGGAAACATAATGTCGAAAAAGATTGGAGAAAATGAAGAAAAGGAAGCAGAAATTATATCGTCTATTGGAATTCTCTTTTCTATTGTCATTGGTATTTTAATAGCTATTTTATCTTGGTTTTTAGTTTTACCATTGTCGAAATTTATAGGAGCAAGTGCTTCAAAAAACTTGTTGAATTTTACAGTGGAGTATCTAAAGGTAATTATTATCAGCATTCCATTTGGTCTTTATTCTGTTACGCTTTACAATCAATTAAGACTTTGTGGGAATGTAAAAGATGGAATGACAGGATTGCTTATAGGAATGGCTGTCAATATGGTTCTGGATCCTGTATTGATGTTTGTGTTTAAATTCGGGTTTATTGGAGCCGGATATGCAACATTGATAGGACAAATTACAGGGTGCATCGTATTAACGAATTTATCAGGAAAAAATGGAAATATTGCTGTTGACTTAAAAAAAGCAAGAATAAATAAAGATAGAGTATATCATATTTTGGCAGGAGGAATGCCTAATTTTTCAAGACAATCTATTACAAGTATCGCTTTAATTTTACTTAATGTTGTAGCCTCAAAATATGGTGATGGTGTTATAGCAGCATTAACAATAAGTTCAAGGATAGTAGCATTAGCATATATGATAATGATAGGCTGGGGGCAGGGGTTTCAACCTATCTGTGCAATGAATTACGGTGCAAAGAAATATGATAGAGTTAAAAAGGCTTTTAAATTTGCAGTAGTAGGAGGTACTTTATTTTTAATTATGGCGGCAATTTTGTTATATCTTTTTTCTGAACTGCTTATTAAAACAATGTCAAATGATAATGAAGTTATTTTAGTCGGTTCTGAGATACTGCGTATGCAATGTATTACATTGCCGCTTTTAGGATACTTTGCGATTAGTAGTATGCTAATGCAAAATATTGGACAATATTTTTGGGCATCAATTATTTCAATTTCACGACAAGGAATATTTTATATTCCGTTATTATATATTTTGTCAAATATGTTTGGGCAATTTGGAATATATTTGCTTCAACCAGTGGCAGATGTTTTGTCATTTGGGTTAGATGTTATCGTAGTTAGTAAAATAAAATTTTCTAATGATAAATGCAAAAAAGATGGCATTTAAAGTTTATAAAAAATTTATACTAAAAACCAATTGAATTGTCCTAAAATATATTAAGGATAAGTTGTCGAAAACTAAAAAAATAATATTTCAATAACTTTAGATATATGACATTATAAATGGTGATTAGTATTAGATAGAAGCTAAGTTTTCTATTAAAGTTTGAAATCATAAGATAATAAAGTGAGATATAGGAGTGTGTTATGATTGAAAAAATAAGGGATATATTTCTAAAAGGATGTTATGAAATATTTAATCTTCTTACTTTGCAAGGTTTTAAGAGTACACAAAAAGGTCAGATACTTTCTAAACGCTCAAACAAAGATATAATACTGCAGATTTATTTTCAGTCATCACATTACAACTCTCAAAGCTACATCAGGAGTAATAGAATTAAGAAGGATACTTCATCACTATATAAAATAGCGAAGATTTTGAAAGCAGAAAAAATAGATCCTGCCTATCATCAACAAAATTAAGATATGGGCTACATCAAAACAAAAGATAGAAATATATTTTAACTTTATCGGAAATTATAAACTGCCAAAAGAAGAATTAACCGAAGAAGAACGGCTAAAACTTGATGACAAAGAACGAAAAATCAATGAGAGAAAGGACAGACTCCATCAAAATTATTTGAAGTGTAAAGTAAATGGCAAGCAAAAAGAATATGAGGACAGATATAAGGCAAGGAGAGAAGAGAAAAAACAGGAAAGGCTAAGGAGTTTGAAAAGAGCAGGGATACCGATAAGTGAGTATGAAAATATGGAAACAAAGTTAACTTGACAAATATTGAATTTTAATTTATTATTAAATATAAATTCAGTATTGTGATAAAAAGAGGTGTGCTATGGCACAAGTATTAAAAGAAGAAGTTAGAAATAGAATACTTGAAGCAGCAGAAAAAGTGTTTTATAAAAAGGATTATAGAGGTGCCAAATTAACAGAAATTGCAAAAGAAGCAGATATTCCTGTGGCACTAATTTATACCTATTTCAAAAATAAGGAAGTTTTGTTTGATGCAGTAGTAAGTTCTGTTTATATAAACTTCGAGTCAGCTTTTAATGAGGAAGAATCTTTGGAAAAAGGTTCTGCTTCTGAAAGGTTTGATGAAGTTGGAGAAAATTATATTCATGAACTTTTAAAAGAGCGTAAGAAGTTAATTATTTTAATGGATAAAAGCTCAGGTACAAAGCATACAGAAGCAAAACAAAAACTCATATCGCAAATGCAGGTTCATATTGAAGTAAGTTTAAAAAGACAATCGAAACAGGAATATGATCCAATGCTTGCCCATATTTTAGCCAGTAACTTTACAGAGGGGCTTCTTGAAATAGCAAGGCACTATCAAAGTGAAAAGTGGGCAAAAGATATGCTAAAACTTATTGCAAGGTGTTATTACAAGGGAGTGGAATCTCTATAATCAGCACTAAAAAATAGACTTTGCGTAATCAGCAAAGTCTTACTTTAAAGCTTAATATTGAATTAAAATTCAATATTATTCAATTTTGAAAGGAGAATTGTTCATGCCGGAAAAAGAATTAAGAAAAAAAGTGATTGGGAAAAACGGCTTATCCAATTTACTTCTTGCTTTAAAAATAGTATTTGATTTGATACCACAAATCTTACTTGTATATTTGATTAGTTCTTTAATCACAAACTATATTAATGAAGGGAATTTAAAGTATATATTCTTGGGAATCTTTATATCGTTTGTATTAAAAGGCGTGTTTTACTATTTTGCAACAAAGGTTGCTCATGAGAAAGCATACGAAAAATTGACAGAACTTAGGGTAGATATTATCGGGCATCTAAAAAAACTAAGTTTGGGATTTTTCAAAGAACATAATACCGGGGAGCTAACGAACATTGTTCAGCATGATGTAGAGCAAGTGGAAGTATACCTTGCCCATGGTCTTCCTGAAATAATGTCAGTTACACTTCTGCCTACTATCATTTTCATAGCCATGATTTTTGTGGATTGGCGTCTTGCTCTTGGAATGATTGCCGGAGTTCCACTCATGTATTTGGTAAAAGTTCTTTCACAGAAAACAATGGATAAAAACTTTGCTATTTACTTTAACCATGAAAACAAGATGAGAGAAGAGCTAATGGAATATGTAAAAAATATTTCTGTTATTAAGGCTTTTGCTAAAGAAGAGGAAATTAGTGAAAGAACATTAAAAACGGCAAGAGAATATATTTACTGGGTTAAAAAGAGCATGGGAGCAATTACAATTCCAATGGGACTCATTGACATATTTATGGAAATTGGAGTGGTAATTGTCATGATTTTGGGAAGTATCTTTCTTTATCAGGGAAATATTACAACGCCTAATTTTATCCTTGCAATTATTTTATCATCTGCGTTTACTGCATCTATAAGTAAGACAGCTACATTGCAACATTTTACTATTGTGTTTAGGGAGGCATTAAAGGCGATTGAAAAAGTTTTAACAGTTCCACTTCCAAACAAAAAGACAGAACAAGGTTTAGAATTTGGAAACATAGAATTTAAAGATGTGAATTTTGCATACGGAAAAGATGGATTTGAGCTTAAAAATATCAATTTGACTTTTAAGAAAAATAGTTTGAATGCCTTTGTAGGAGCAAGCGGTTGTGGGAAAAGTACTGTATCTAATTTGCTTATGGGATTTTGGGATGCAGACGAAGGACAAATACTGATAAATGGAAAAGACATAAAAGAATATAGTCAAGAAAATATATCAATGCTGATTGGTAGTGTGCAACAAGAAGTTATCCTTTTTGATTTAAGCATTTTTGAAAATATAGCAATCGGAAAATTAAATGCAACAAAAGAAGAAGTCATAGAAGCAGCTAAAAAAGCAAGATGCCATGATTTTATTTCTGCTTTACCAAATGGATATGAAACACGAGTAGGTGAAATGGGAGTTAAGTTATCCGGTGGAGAAAAACAAAGAATCTCCATAGCAAGAATGATACTTAAAAATGCACCGATTTTGATATTAGATGAAGCAATGGCAGCTGTTGATAGTGAAAATGAAAGACTAATAGGTGAAGCGATTGATGATTTAAGTAAGGATAAAACCATCATTACAATTGCTCATCATCTAAATACGATTAGAGATTCAGACCAAATTATAGTTATGAATAAGGGTGTTGTTCTTGATGCAGGAAGCCATGAAGAGCTGATGAAAAGATGTGAGTTTTATAAGGATATGGTGGAAGCACAGAACAAGGTAGATAGATGGAATTTGAAAGAGGTGGTAACAGAAAATGTTTAGAGAAATGTTAAAACTACTTACAAAAACCGGGAAGAGAGATTTGATTATATCAAGTATATTCTTTGCCCTTTATGGACTAAGCTCCATAGCTATGATTGTTATCGTATTTTCTATACTGTTCCAAATCTTTGATGGAACGAGCTTAGCAAGCCTATATAAATATTTTATTGCGATTGGATTACTTGTAGTGTTCAAAGGTATTTGTAATATGGTCGCAGATATGAAAAAGCATAGTGCAGGTTTTGATATTGTTCAGCAAATCAGAGAACGCATGATTATCAAATTAAAGAAATTCAGCTTAGGTTTTTATACAAATGAAAGATTGGGAGAAATCAATACAATTTTACACAAAGATGTTGATAATATGTCCCTTGTTGTAGGACACATGTGGTCAAGAATGTTTGGCGATTTTTTGATAGGTGCAGTCGTATTTGTTGGTCTTGCAAGTATTGATATAAAGTTGGCACTGATAATGGCAGTATCCGTTCCAATTGCACTTGCCTTTCTATATATGACAATTAAGCAATCTGAAAAAATGGAAAATCAGAACAATTCAGCACTTCTTGATATGGTTAGCTTATTTGTTGAATATGTTAGAGGAATACCTGTATTAAAGAGTTTTTCAAACAATAAGAGCTTGGATAATGAGCTTATGAATAAGACAAAAAAGTTTGGAGAAACAAGTAAAGTAGCTTCAAGATTCAAGGCAAAACAGCTATCTATATTTGGTTTTTTACTGGATATTGGATATTTAGTTCTTTTAATTACAGGAGCAATACTTGTTACAAAGGGAAGTCTTGATGTACTTCATTTTATTATCTTTGCAGTAATTTCAAAAGAGTTTTATAAGCCGTTCGCTTCTATGGAACAACACTATATGTACTATGTTTCGGCGATAGATAGTTACGAAAGACTTTCAAGAATTTTATATGCAGATGTAATCCCGGATAAAGTGAATGGAATTGTTCCGAAAGATAATGATATAGCTTTTGAAAACATTGGTTTTTCCTATGAAAAAGATGAATTTAAAATGGAAAATTTAAGTTTTGATATTGATGAAAAAACAATGACAGCCTTAGTTGGAGAATCAGGTAGTGGAAAGACTACTATAACCAACTTACTTCTAAGATTTTATGATGTGCATAAAGGGAAAATTACACTCGGAGGAATTGATATAAGAGATATTCCTTATGATGAGCTTTTAGATCGTATCAGCATTGTTATGCAGAATGTTCAACTGTTTGATAACACGATTGAAGAAAATATCAGAGTAGGTAAAAAAGGAGCTACAAAAGAGGAAATCATTAAAGCTGCAAAGAAAGCAAGGATACATGATTTCATTATGAGTTTACCAAAAGGTTATGAAACGGATATTGGCGAAAACGGCGGAATATTGTCAGGCGGACAAAGACAGAGAATATCCATTGCAAGAGCGTTTTTGAAAGATGCGCCGATTTTAATTCTTGATGAGATGACAAGTAATGTTGACCCTGTCAATGAGTCGCTGATACAAGATGCCATTACAGAGCTTGCAAAGGACAGAACTGTTCTTGTGATTGCTCATCATTTAAGAACCATTCAAAAGGCAGATCAAATTCTTGTGTTCCAAAAAGGAAAACTATTGGAAAAAGGAAATCACAGGGAACTTTTAGAGAAAGATGGGTACTACAAAAAATTATGGAAAGCACAGTATGGGGTATAATCATGATTTTGTTAAAAGATGTTTCTTATGAATGGGAAGATGGACGAACTGCTTTAAAAAATATCAATCTTGAAATTGAAAAAGGTGAATTTGTTTTAATTTCAGGGAAAAGTGGAAGTGGGAAAAGCACTCTTGGAAGCGTGATGAATGGTCTTATTCCACATTATTACAAAGGCAAAATGCAAGGAGAAGCCTTTGCGTATGGAAAGGATATAAGCAAACTATTGCTTCATGAAGTAGGACATATTGTAGGGACTGTATTTCAAGATCCAAGAAGTCAGTTTTTCACGACAACAACAGATGAAGAAATAGCTTTTGGGCTTCAAACCATCTGCAAATCAAGAGATGAAATCAAACAGAGAGTAGATGAAGTATACGCAGAATTGGATATTGAGGAACTGAAAGGAAAATCTGTTTTTGAATTATCAAGCGGGCAGAAACAAAAGATAGCTATTGCAAGCATCTATGCAATGAATCCGAAAGTTTTAATTTTAGATGAGCCTTCAGCAAATTTGGATATGAAAGCAACATTTGACCTATTTTTAATTTTGGAGAAATTAAAGAAAAAAGGAACAACGGTTGTTCTAATTGAACATCGTTTGTACTATGTAAAGTCTTTATTTGACCGTTTTCTTTTGATGAAAGATGGAGAAATTGCACAGGACTTGCGTCGTGAAAAAGTTATTTCTCTTAACCAAGAGTTTTGGGATGAGAATGGACTAAGAACTCTTGAATTAGAAGAATACAGGATAAGTGAGAAGAAAGATTCATATCAATTAAATGATGAAAGCATCAGTGGAAAAGGCTTGAAATTTTGTTACCCAAGTGCAACTAAGGTTGGAAATAAGCAAAACCAATATATCTTAAATCATCTTGATTTCAGTGTGGAGTGCGGAAAAGCCATTGGTCTTATTGGGTTAAATGGTACCGGGAAAACTACATTTGCAAGAGTGATTTCAGGACTTGAGAAGATAAAAGAGGGAACAATATGGGCGGGAAAAGATAAAGAATTGAATCATAAAGATTTAATGGATATGTCATATTTTGTCTTTCAAGATTCAGACTATCAGTTGTTTTCGGAAAGCGTACTTGATGAAATGCTACTTGGTCTTTCAAGTAAAGATAAAAAAGAAAATACCCAAAAGGCAAAGTCTATTTTGAATGTACTTGGCTTATATAAATATATTGATAAGCATCCGTTTGCTTTATCAAGAGGAGAAAAACAAAGACTTACAATAGCTTGTGGAATGATGAAACAGGCAAAAGTTTTTATTTATGATGAACCAACATCAGGTTGTGATAAAGATTCAATGCTTTCAGTTGCAAAACTGATTGAAGAACAATTAAAAAATGGGACAACTGTTTTGGTAATAAGTCATGATTTTGAGTTTTTAGCAAACACAGTGAGCAAGTTATGGGTAATGGGAGATGGAAAAATAGAAAAGGTTTTGAATATGAGTGAAAGTAATAAATTTCTCATATTAGACAAGATGAGAGGAGGCAGAAAGATTGGCAGATAAAAAAAACATAGATCCGAGAATAAAACTTACGCTACTTCCAATTGTTGGATTCACGAGTTTTTTTATAAGCGATACAATTCTACTTTTTGTACTAATTGTTTTTGCCTTTTTTCTATATTTATATAGCGGGATGTGGAAAAGAGCGTTACGCTTTATTTTGTTTTTTGTGCTTTTATACTGCATAGAGTTAGGGCTTGGAAAGTTTTGTCAAGCAAGCATCGTATTTGCAATATATATGTTTATTTACTTTGCATCAAGAATGACCTTAATCGCTATGTTTGGCGGATATATAACAAAGACTACAAGTGTAAGTGAAATGCTGGAAGCGTTAAATAGAATGAAAGTACCAAGAAGCATTGGTATACCTTTTAGTGTTTTGCTTAGGTTTGTACCAACTATAAAAATAGAACTCAAGGCATTAAAAGAGAATATGAAGATTCGAGGAATTGTAACAAGCAGATTTTTCCCATTGCTACATCCAATTAAACACATTGAATATACGCTTGTTCCGCTTTTAATGAGAATGATTAAGATTTCAGATGAACTGTCAGCTTCAGCACTTATTAGAGGACTTGATAGTGATGAGAAGAGGGTAACATTAACAGAATTGCGGTTTAGAAAAACAGACTTAATGATTGGACTATTAGGAGCTTTGATGATTGCTCTTGTAATAGTAATACAGAAAATTTATTAGGAGGACTTTTATGAAAAACAAATTAAATGGTCGTGATTTTATTACAATCGGAATTTTTAATGCAATTGGAATTTTCATATACATGGCAGCTGGTTTTGCTATGGCGACAACAGTTATAGGAGGATTTATTGCTTCAGGAGTTAGCTTTATGGTAGCTGCCACCGTTTATATTCTTATGGCTGTAAAAGTTAAAAAGAAGGGCGTATTTACAATATCAGGAACGCTTCTTGGCTTAATTGCGTTGTCAGGAGGACATTTGCCTCATGCAGTCTTTGCTGTAATCGGTGGAATTATATGTGATTTGATTATAGGAAATTATGAGAGTAAGGGACGAATGATTATTGGATATGGGACATTTGCATTAGCAGATTTTTTAGGAACAGTAATTCCTGTGATTTTATTTGGGACAGCTTCTTTTGTGGAAAGAGCATCAAAATGGAAAATGAGCGAAGCACAAATAAATGAAGCATTATCTTATTTCAAAGTTTCGTGGGCAGTAGGATTTGGCTTGATAACTTTTGTTCTTGCTTGTATAGGAGCATTTGTTGCAACAAGGATACTTAAAAAACATTTTGAAAAAGCAGGAGTGATTTAAAGCTTTAGTTTAATACTAATATCTATTTAATCTATGGATAATGCTCATCAATTTTCTTAAAAAAACAGTATATGGTTTATGTTCCAATCTAAATGTACTGAAAATATTTTATCCATTAAAGTCTTAGGCTGGAATAATCAGTAATGGTAAAAAAATGAGATATATCATATTACAATTTATTTACTTTAAAAATAGAATAAAAAGTTGTATAATGTGGATAATTCAAAGATAAAAACGCAATGTACATTTTAAGATGTATTAGAACCGGTAGGTAGCCCGGTCGTCTAAACTTTGTTTAGGTAAGTAACCTGCCCCTCCGGGTTGTCCCTTCTTTGGTAAAAATTATTAAGGAGGGACTGTTATGAATAAGATAACAGATAAATTAACCGTATTTTTTGAAAATCCTTTTTGGGTGGGTATTTTCGAATCTGTGGAAGAAAATAATCTTGTTGTATGTAAGGTAGTGTTTGGAGCTGAACCTAAAGTCAGTGAGATATATGAACTGATTTTGAATGATTTTAACAATTTACAATTCAGTCCAAAAGTAGAAATTAAACCTAAAGTTGAACATTCAAATCCTAAGAGAAAGCAAAGAGAAATACAAAAGCAGGCAAGTCAGCTAAAAGTCAGTACAAAATCGCAACTTGCACTTCAAAAACAAAGGGAAGAAATAAAGTTAGAGAGAAAAATGGTAAATAAAGAGAAAAAAAATTTAGAAAAGCAAAGAAAATTTGAAATGAAACAAAACAGACATAAGCAAAAGCATAAAGGAAGATAGATTCTACTTAGTTTTTACCTGTATTTAGCCAAAATGCTTGTAAATTTAAGAAATTTGCTCTACAAGTGGATATTTTTCAAATTTAATAGGAGTTTAGATGATGAAAGCAGTAATATTTTACTATTCAAACAGTGGAAAGACAAAGAAAATTGCTGAAAATATAAAAAAAGACCTTGGATGCGAAATGATAAGTATAGAACCGGAGGTGTCATACGGCTCTTATTTCAAAGCTATTGCAAGATCTCGTAAGGAAAAAAAGTCAGGTGAGGTGGCAAAATATTTTGCACCTGTCATAGATATATCTGATGTGGATGTTATTTTAGTAGGATACCCTGTCTGGTTTAGTAAACCACCTGTTATAGTTACCGATTATTTGAAAAAGTATGATTTGGACGGAAAGAAGATAGTTCCTTTTGCTACTTCAGGCTCAACAAATGTAAAATCTACTCTTAAAGCCTTGGAAGAGTCAATAGGAAATGCCAAAATTCAGCTTCCTTTCAATCATTCAATTATTAATAAGACAAACTATGCCAAGTGGATTGAAGATGTCAAAAAACTATAAAATTTGAACAAATTGATAATAAATGAACTTTAACATATAAATTTTAAAAATTGATAGCATCATGTGTATTTTTGTTTTTCAGACATTTATTTTGATACTATTTAGTTAATAAAGCAATGAAAAACTTAGTTTTTATATTTTTAAATAATACCAAGCTTAATTTAAAAACTTGGTATTATCTTTTTGCAACAAATATATTTTTTTCAATTTTGTTTTTTATATGGATGTGATAAGCGCTTAGTATAAGTACATAGGCGCATAGTACATATGATAATTTTCTCTCTTCTATTTCCACATAGGCAAAGGGTAGATTTATCAGAAGTTCATTAGATTTATAAAATATAGTTAGCAAAAAGTTTACTACATTTGCAAATACGGTACATAAAAACGGAATCTTCATAAATAACAAACTTAGCATAATAAAGGGATAGGCAAGTGATATAATAGGAATGCTTATGATATTTGAAAGCACTGAAATAAAACTTATGACGCCTATATTGTAGTACAAATATGGCAAAGTTAATACATACGAAGCTACAGTTACACTGATTGCTGATACTATTGCCTTTGGTATTTCTCCAAATCTTATTCCAAATCTTATTATACGTTTTTTTAAAAAAGTAAATATTCCTTTGTAAAACATAGCAATAGAAAATACACACATAAATGACAGGCAAAATCCTATATTAAAGATAATATAAGGATTGAGAGCCATATAAACAGATACGAGCAAAAATCCTACTGAAAATATGTCGTATCTCTTTTGAAGTAGGATTGATGCAATATAGCAGATGTAAAAGACATACGCTCTTACGCACGGCGGATTAAATCCTGTAATTGCAACATAGAAAAAGGTAATTATCGCAGAACTTATATATCTGTATTTCTTAGGCAAGAAGAAGAACATGCTGAAAAATATCGAACTTACTAGCACTATATGAAAGCCTGATATGCTGATGATGTGGCTTAGACCTGATTTTGAAAATAGACTCTTATCTTCATCGCTTATATTTTGCCTGTTTGAAACGGTCAGAGCCTTTATTATTCCGTTATATTTTGGAAAGACAAGGTCAATCCATGAAGAGATACTTTGTCTTATCTCAAATATATGGCTGAATAAATTTTCTTCTTCACCTATTTTCTTCATTTTACTTGCACTTATAGTATAGTCGTAGCCCTTGCTTTTCAAGTAGAGACCGTAAGATTTATTTTCCAAAGACAGGTTATCTTGCAATTTTCCGCTTACTTCAAGAATGTCTCCTACCTTGTAATCTAAGTCTGATATGAAATATTTAATAAGCATATTGCTTGTGTATATGTAGATTTTGTCGTTTGAGAATTCGACTTTTTCTATCTTAGTTATGAAATTTTTCACTTCTTTTTCTATGTTTTTATGACTTGAGATGTCAATATTTACCAGAATAACAGCCATCAAAAAAACAAAGACGAAGATGAAAAATGACGCTCTTCTTACTTTTAATTTTATTTTCATAATCTTTCCTTTAAATATAATTTTTTTATGATATAATAATTATACCAAAAATAAGATATTTTTGCAGGGGGGATATATGAAAAAATAGGTATAGATATTGGCGGAATGAGTATAAAATCCGGATTAGTTGACGAAAATATGAATATAATTCACTCTTATAACATACCAACTGAAGTTGAAAAAGGCTTTGGTGTGATTTCTCAAAATATTATAAAGATGATTTATGATTTGCTAAGTCAGGCAAATTGTGCAATAGAAGAGGTAGATGCCATAGGTATAGGCATACCTGGTGTGGCTGATGAAAACGGCAAGATACACTATGCTACAAACCTTTTTTGGACCGATGTGGATTTGGGAGCTGTGCTTAGGGAAGAATTTAAAAATATAAAGATTTCCATAGATAACGACGCTACCATAGCCTGCGTGGCAGAACATAAAATCGGAAGCATAAGGGATGTAAAAAATGCTATAATGTTGACACTCGGTACAGGAGTAGGTGGCGGAATAATAATAAACGGAATGAGATATTCAGGTAATTTGGGTATAGGCTCTGAAATAGGGCATATGATAGTGGGAGAAAATTATTACAGTTGCAGTTGCGGAAATAACGGCTGTCTTGAGACATTTTGCTCAGCTTCAGCAGTACAAAGCTATGCTCGAAAGTTAGCTGCAGAAACGGATGAAGAAACAGTGTTAAAAAGTGTAAGACCGGGCAGCATTACTGCCAAGATGGTATTTGAGTCGGCGGTTGAAGGCGATGAGGTATCAAAAAAAGTGGTGGACAGGTTTGTTTACTATCTTTCTATAGGAATAGCCAATCTTATCAATATCTTTTCTCCTGAAGTTATAGTAATTGGTGGCGGACTTGTCGGTGCCTATGATTCATATATTGACAGACTGTATGAAGAAGTCAAGGCGAAGATAATGTTTAAGAATCTTCCTTTTGCTAAAATTGTACCTGCAACGCTTGGCAACGATGCAGGAATAATAGGAGCAGCAATGCTATAAGATATATTGTATTACAGATGGCTTAGTATGCTTGCACTATGGATAATAAAATTGTATTTTCCGTAGTTCTAAGAAAGTTTAGTATTAACTATAAGCTGATAGAATAATGGAATTATTTTATAAAAATTTATGCACTAAAAGTTTATTAACAAAATATATACTAAGAGTATAACAAGTATAAAATCCTTAGTTTAAATAGAGTTTGGTATTAATAACTTATATAAGGATTAAAAGGCGCTAAGAGAAAGTGTTATATCATTTTCTCCTAACGCCTTATTTTTTATCCTGTTACTATCTTTATACTGCTTCCTGTGTTTAATATATCATCCTTTGTAATCTCAAGTTTTATCGGTACGAACTCTTTGATTTTGTCTATGTGACTGATTATACCTATGGATAAATTTTCATTTTTTATTTTCTTAAGACAGTCAAGCGCTATATCAAGGGTGTGGCTGTCAAGAGTGCCAAAGCCTTCATCCATGAAGAAAAATTCCAATGGTGCGTTGCCTTTCAACTGTATCTGTGAAGAAAGGGCAAGAGCAAGAGACAGAGATACAAGGAAGGTCTCTCCGCCGGATAAAGTAGAAGGATTCCTTGATATACCTCCGTTACTGTAGTCAAGGATTAGGAAATCCCCTTCTTTGTCGATTTCTATGTGGAATCTTCCTCCGCTGATGTCTTGCAATATCTCAGACGCCTTTTTGCAGACGTAATTCAACTGATATTTTGCTAAGAACTGTACAAAGGCCTTGCCTTTAAACAAATTGAAAATCTGCGTCACTTCGTCAAGTATCTTTTGATTTTCTTTGGACTTAGTGAGTAAATCTTTTTTCTTTTCAAAATTAGCTTTTTGAGTTTCGAGTCTGCTTTCCAAATATCCGAAGGTCTTTTTGTTTATGTCTAGCTGTTCTTTGATTTTGCTGTGTAAATCACGGTCATATTTTTTTGTTTCTTCAAGTTTTTTCAGTTTTTCACTCTGTAAATTTAAAGTTTTTTCGGTCAAATTTTTTTGTATCAAACTTTCATTTTTCTGATTTTCGTAATTTTGTATCTTTTTCTTCTTATCTTCAAGTTTGTCATACTCTTCATTGAGCTTAAAGACTTCATCTATGGAGTTAAAGTCGTTATTTTTTATAAAGAGCTCTATTTTTTCGCTATAGGATGTGAAATCTGTAAAGTTCACTTCGTAGACAGTCTCAATTTTGGTAAGATTATTGCTTTTTTGAGCTATTTCTTTTTCAATATTTTCCAAAAGTTTTTGTATATTTTCTGATTTTTCTTGAATATTTCTAATTTCAATCTTTTTTTCTTGAAGTAGGGAAGTTAAATTTTCTTTTTCCAGTAGAGTCTTATCTGCAATTTTTGCAATTTCTAAGCTATAGGATGATTTGAGTCTTTCCTTTTCAAGCATCAGACTATTTAATTTTTTATTCAAATCTGAGATATTTTCATTTAGATTCCTATATATCTTTTCCAAATTTTCAAGATTTGATTTTTCTTTTGACAAGCTGATATTACATTCTTCTATAGATTTTTCAGCTTCTATTATTTTATCCAGTTCCTTAGCTAAGTTTGAAGAGTCTATGGCCAATTTTTCACTTAGGCTTTGAATCTTTTCAGATATTTCATTTTGAGATTTAGTATTTTTTTCAATTTTTTCTTCTGCATTTTTCTTGTTTTCTTCAAGAGAGTTTAATTTTGATTTATTTACTTGAATATTTGTATTTGCAGTATTTATAAGTTTTTGTATCTTATCTGCTTTTGCCTGTTTTTCTAATCTTTTCTCCATATAGATATTGTAGTTGCTCTTATAATTTCTGCATTTTTCAAGCTCTTTTTCCATATTTTCACTGTCTATTTCATCAAGAGAGCTTCTTATTTCCTCTATCTGGCTTTTGATATTTTGATTATCATTATCTACTATAGAAAGTGAGGTTTCTGTCTTTTGTAGCTCTTTAATTAGTTTATTTAATTCTTCCTCTTTATCATCTATATTAGAAAATGTAGTTACATCCTCAATATGATGATAGCTTCCATTACATACCGGACAGGTGTCTCCGTCATGTAGACCTTGCCTTATTTCATGGACTATATTTTCAATTTTTAAAGTTTTTATCTCATCTTCTAAAGTATTTCTTTTTAAGCTTAGTATGCTAATTTTTTCTGAAAGAATAGCTTTATTATCTTCATTTTCTTTTAGCTTCTTTTGAAGATTTTCCAAATTTTGGATTTGAGTTTGACTTTGAATTTGTGTATTTTCCAGTCTTATAAGTTTAGATTCATTTATTTCATAGGCTTTTACATTATAAATATCATCTTGGAAGCTTTGCATTATACCTTCAAGTTCTATAGAGCAAGACTTTTCCATTTTTTCGTCAGAGCTTATCTTATCTGAAATAACTTGAATATTATTAGAAATGCTAAGACTTTCTTTTTTCAGATTCTCTATTTCTTTATCTAAGACATTGAGATTTTCCAACAGGGAGTTTGCAAATCTCACATCCTGCTTATATGAGTGGTTAAAGGTCTTATCTTTTATATCAAGCTCTATTTGTCTTATTGAAGATTTCAGTTTTTCAGATTCTTCGATATTTTGAGATAGTTCTTTTTCTACCTCCTTAAGTGAGTTTGTAGTTTGTTTTATATTTTCTTCGTTATCTTTTTGTAAGTTTACTATCTTTGATATTTCTTTTTTTAGTAAAATAGACTTTTCTATCTCTTGTATATATTTTTCAATTTCAGGTATTTTGGCTACTTCTTTTTCAACTTCGGTTTTCTGATTAATGTATTTTGTATTTTCATCATCAAGTTGTTTCAGCTTTGTTTTCAGATTTTCAATATCAGATTTTAAGCTAGGTAAGTCAGCTTTAAGTTGGCTGTATTTTGCTATGGAATCTTGAATTATAGTCAATTTTGATAATTTTTCGACCTTGATTTTCATAGACTTCATTATTTCATCGTACTTCACTATGTTATTATAGGTCTCTTTTGCTTTTTCAAAATCATCCTTTAATTTTTCAAGGATATTGTACTCGTTTTGGAGTTTGTCAAGCTCAATAACTTCTTTTTCAAGCCTTTGAATTTCAGACTTTGTATTTTCTATATCTTTTTTTAATTCAGTAATCGAGTTTTCGTCGATATCTTCATAGCCCTGGAGTTGCTTGTCATAGTCTTTTTGTAGTTCGTCGTATCTTTGTTTGTATTTTCTTATCTTTAGGTCGAGGTCGTCGCCGTATTTTTGAAGGGCAAAGAGTCTTTCAAGCATTTCCTTCCTCGTCTTATTTTTTTCTTTGAGAAAGTTGGAAAATTCCCCTTGTGGCAGAACCACAGTCTTGACAAAGTCGTTATAACCAAGTCCTATGATATCTTGTATTTTTGCGTCTACCTCGGTTTTTTTGTCAGATGCCAACACTACTTGAGTATCTTGTTCTATCTTTGTAAGCTTTGCCTTTTTACCTCCTGTTTTGGATAGGGTGGTGCTTCTTTGTATTTCGTAAATTCCTCCGCCCTTACCCTTTATCTCAAAGACATATCTTACACTTGCTTTTTTAGAATTTATATTTATGATATTGTCTGATTCTCTTGGAGTTTTTTCGTATAGTGCGTATATTATGGCGTCAAGTATCGTAGTCTTGCCACTTCCTGTGTTTCCAAAGATGCCGAAAAGCCCCATAGAAGTCAACTTTTCAAAATCTATGGTCTGTTTTTTTTCAAAACTGTTAAATCCCTCTATTTCAAGTAAAATCGGTCGCATAGCTACTCCTTGTAAATAGTTTATTTGAATACTTAATTAAATGTCTTTCGAGCTTGTACTAATACTTTATCCATTAATCTAAAAAAATAGTATTGATTAATTTTTTTTATTACTTAAAAACTGATTTTAAAAAGCTCCTATTGTAGTAGGAGCCTTTAGCTTATTTTTTAGTATATTTTTTGTACTCTTCTTCAGAAGTCTTAAGCAAGACGAATGTTGAGCCTGATGTAGGGCTCTTTGAATCCTTCATAAGTAGTAGAGTAGAGCCGTTATAAGATACATTTTCCTTTGTATATACTGATTTGAAAGTAGAAATGTTCAATGTCAGACTTCCATTTGAGTAAGAGTAAGTACCTTGCACCTTGTCTGATGAAGATATGTTAATCAGCTCTGCTGTCTTGTCAGCTTTGAGATTCAACATAAATTTATTTCTCTTCAAGTCCTCCATAGCGTAGTATCCTGTTATACCCTTGTCCGTACTTGGGTTTGGAATAAGTAGATTGTCAAAGTTGTTTCCGTTATTATTAGTCGGTGTTTGATTTGACGGACTTGGAGTCGTAGGAGTAGTTGCCGGATTTTGAACGGAAGGTTGAGTAGGTGTATTGTCCGGATTAGGATTTGTGCTTGTTATATCGTCAAATATCGGAGCAACAGAGTTGTTGATATCTTCGTCAGGTACCTGAGCTGTCTGTGGAGCATCCGGAGTTGTAGATGATTGAGCTACCGATTTTGTAACTGTTGCTATATAGTCCACTCCATTCCAGTCAACTTTTCCGCCCAATGCTGTAGATACTGCTGATAGTGGAATCATAGTTCTGGAGTTTATTATCACAGGAGGGCTGTCTACAGGTACAGTATTTCCATTAACTGTTATCTCACGAGAGCCTATAGTAAGGCTGATTGTAGTAGCTCCGTCACTTCCTGTTACCTTTTGTGATGGCTCATCCCAAGTGATGTTTGTAGCACCCAAGGAGTCAAACAATGCTCTGAAAGGAACCATGGTTCTGCTATTTCTAATTACTGCAGGTGTATCAGTCGCCAATTCCTTACCATTTACAATTACTTTTACCGTCTCGGGGGCAGCAAAAGCGGAGGAGCTGATTAAAAATACACCACAAATCAATGATATTATCTTTTTCTTCATTATACTTCCTTTCCAAATTCTAGTTTACTTGCCATATATTTTAAATAGCTTAGTATTTATAAATTACAGGTTATGAGATTAGGTAGCTTTGACTTCTAAGCCTAATCAAGTAGGGTTGCATTATTTTCATAAACTTGATACCTATTATACTACAAATTCCATTAAAAAAATATTAAAATTTTGTTAAGAAAACAAAATTGATTTAAAGGAAGTTAGAGAAATTTAATAAAATTAGTTTTCTAATGTATGAATAATAAAGTGGTGGATTAATTTTTTTGGATAAATTTTTCCTATTTTGATGATTTGGAATTAAGTATAAAGAAATTTTCAAAATAAATTAAAAATAAAAATAAAAAATTTCTCGAAAAAAAATCAAAAAAATATGGCTAAAAATAAAATAAAAGCTTGACTTTTAAAGCTAATTGGTGTACAATATTTCGGATATAAAACTATAGGGACTGTTGTCCTGTAAAATATATAATAATATATATATTTTTATGTTTTTTTCGTTGTTTTTCATAAAATCATTTCATAAACTTAAAGAGGTGAATCCTTAATGCAACATCCACATCCCGTAAAAATTGGAAGAAGAACAAGGATGAGTTTTTCTAAAATACCGTCTGTTGCGCAGCTTCCAAATCTTATAGAACTTCAGGTTGATTCTTACAAGTGGTTTATACAAGAGGGACTCAGGGAAGTATTCGAAGAGATATTCCCCATAGAAAACTATTCAGGTAGCGTCAAATTGGAGTTTCTCGATTATATCATCGAAGACATTCCTAAATATACAATTGAAGAATCAAAAGAGAGAGACGTTACTTATGCCACTCCGATAAAGATAAGGGTAAGACTCACTGTCAAGGACGAGGACGGAACGGAAATTGTAAAAAACGAAAATGCTGAACCGGTATTTTTGGGCGATTTTCCTCTGATGACTGACAGCGGAACATTCATAATAAACGGTGCAGAAAGAGTAATCGTCAGCCAAATAGTACGTTCTCCTGGAGTGTACTATGCTCAAGAGATGGATAAGACAGGTAACAGACTTATATCATCAACTGTCATACCTAACAGAGGAGCATGGCTTGAATATGAGACTGACTCAAGTGATATAGTAAGTGTCAGAATAGATAGGAATAGGAAGCAACCTATCACCGTTTTATTAAGAGCGCTTGGATACAGCAGTGATGAAGAGATAAAAGATCTTTTGATGGAAGAAGAACTTTTACTTCCTACATTGCAAAAAGACGCTACGAAGAATAAAGATGAAGCGTTGATAGACATATATAGAAAATTAAGACCGGGTGAACCACCTACGATAGAAAGTGCGACTCAATTAATCAATATGATGTTTTTTGAGCATAAGAGATATGATCTTGCCAAGGTGGGAAGGTATAAATACAATAAAAAATTGGCTTTATCAAATAGAATTACAGGAAAACACCTTGCTGAAGACGTGGTAGACCAGTTAACAGGAGAAGTTTTATTTGAAAAAGGCCACAGACTTACTGAACAAGATGCCATAACAGTTGACAATACAGGTCTTAGCCATGTATTTATTGAGATAAGAGAAGGTATTAATGAAGGTAAGGTTGTAAAGGTAATAGGAAACACCTTTGTAGATATAAAGGCTCATATAGATTTTGATATAAGTGATTTAAAATTTAATGATAAAGTAAAATACAGTGTGTTAAGAGAAATATTAGACAGCTGTGAAACAGAAGAAGAGATAAGAAAACAACTTAAGTTGAGAAGAAATGAACTTTATCCAAAACATATAACTCTTGAAGATATAATTGCTTCTATAAGTTATCAATTCAACCTTCTTCATGGTGTAGGTAGTGTCGATGATATTGACCACCTTGGAAACAGAAGGATAAGAACTGTAGGCGAGTTATTGCAAAATCAGTTCAGAATTGGTATGGCAAGGATGGAAAGAGTAATCAGAGAAAGAATGACTACTCAAGATGTGCTTGAAATGACACCAAACAATCTTATAAATATAAGACCTGTGACATCTGCAATCAGAGAGTTCTTCGGTTCTTCTCAGTTGTCTCAATTCATGGATCAGACAAATCCACTTTCAGAACTTACTAATAAGAGAAGACTTTCGGCTCTTGGTCCGGGAGGACTTTCAAGAGAAAGAGCGGGCTTTGAGGTCAGAGACGTTCACTATACTCACTATGGAAGAATGTGTCCTATAGAGACTCCGGAAGGACCGAATATAGGTCTAATCAACTCGCTTTCAGTATATGCGAAGATAAATGAATATGGATTTATTGAATCTCCATACAGAAGAGTTGACAAGGAAAATAAGAAAGTTACTGATATAATAGACTATTTGTCTGCGGACGAAGAAGATAAGTATATAAGAGTGCAAGCAAACGAGCCAATCGGAGAAGACGGATGGTTCAAAAATAAGAAGGTTGCTTGTAGAGTTGAAAAGGGTGCGTTGGAGCTTGTAGATGCAGACCTGGTTGACTATGTTGACGTATCACCTATGCAGGTTGTTTCTGTTGCGACTGCTATGATTCCATTCTTGGAAAACGACGACGCCAACAGAGCCTTGATGGGTTCAAACATGCAACGTCAGGCTGTGCCACTTGTAAGAAGAGAAGCACCTATAATTGGAACATCTATAGAATACAGGGCAGCTAAGGACTCCGGTGCTGTCGTGGTAGCAAAAAATGACGGTGTCGTAGATAAGGTATCTGCTGACGAAATATTGATTAAGCGTGATTCCGATGGAAAGATAGACAGATACAGACTCCTAAAGTTCAAACGTTCAAACAGCGGTACTTGTGTAAATCAGACTCCTCTAGTAGATAAGGGCGATGTGCTCAAAGTAGGAGATGTTATAGCTGACGGTCCTGCTACTGAGCTTGGAGAGATAGCACTTGGTAGGAACTCACTGATAGCTTTTATGACATGGGACGGCTACAACTACGAAGATGCCATCTTGATTAATGAAAGATTGGTAAAAGAGGACAGATTATCATCAATTCACATAGAAGAATATGATTCAGAAGCAAGGGATACTAAGCTTGGTCCTGAAATAATCACAAGGGATATACCAAACGTTGGTGCAGATGCAATCAAGGACTTGGACGAAAACGGTGTGATTAGGATAGGTGCGGAAGTAAAATCCGGAGACATCCTAGTAGGTAAGGTATCTCCAAAGGGAGAAACAGATACTACACCTGAAGAAAGATTGCTTAGAGCAATATTTGGGGAAAAGGCTAGAGATGTTAAAGATACTTCACTTAGAGTGCCGCATGGTGAATCAGGAATAATAGTAGACGTAAAAGAGTTTACAAGAGATAATTGCGACGAGCTTTCTCCTGGTGTCAACAGAATGGTAAGAGTATATATTGCCAAGAAGAGAAAGATACAAGTCGGAGATAAGATGGCTGGACGTCATGGAAACAAGGGTGTTATTTCTAGGGTACTACCTGAAGAAGATATGCCGTTTTTACCTGACGGTACACCACTTGAAATAGTGCTTAATCCACTAGGTGTTCCCTCGAGAATGAACATCGGACAGGTGCTTGAAGTCCATCTTGGTCTTGCAGCAAAAGCCTTGGGCTGGCATGTAGCCACACCGGTATTTGACGGAGCGATAGAAGAAGATATATTCAACGCTCTTAAGCTTGCCGGATATCCGGAGAGCGGTAAGCTGATGTTACGTGACGGAAGAACGGGCGAATATTTTGACAACCCTGTTACAGTCGGATATATGTATATGTTGAAACTGCATCACCTTGTTGATGACAAGATACATGCACGTTCGACTGGACCTTACTCAATGGTTACACAACAACCACTTGGAGGTAAGGCACAGTTTGGTGGTCAAAGATTTGGAGAGATGGAAGTTTGGGCATTGGAAGCTTATGGAGCGGCTCACACTCTTCAAGAAATATTGACAGTAAAATCCGATGATGTCGTAGGTAGGGTTAAGACATACGAAGCTATAGTAAAAGGCGATAATGTACCTGAACCGGGAATACCGGAGTCATTCAAAGTCTTGATTAAGGAACTTCAGTCATTGTCTCTTGATGTAAAAGTGCTTACTGAAACTGATGAAGAGATAAAGGTGGATGAAGATACTGAATCTAATTTGGAAAGTATAGGTGAAGAAGTAGTCTATGTTGAGGGTGAAGACGAGATGATTAATGAAACTTTTGAAGATGATGATGACAGTGATGACGATATAGATGAAGAAAACTTTGAATTGGATGATGAAGATTTTGATTTTTAGGTCGATTAAGGAGGGACTTTCTTGTTTGAATTAAATAACTTTGAGTCAATACAAATTGCACTTGCGTCTCCCGAGAAAATTTTAGAGTGGTCTAAGGGCGAGGTAAAAAAGCCGGAAACCATTAATTATAGAACATTAAAGCCTGAAAAAGACGGACTTTTTTGCGAAAAAATATTTGGACCGACAAAAGATTATGAATGTAATTGTGGAAAATATAGAAAAGATAAGCTAAAACACAGAGGAGTAATATGTGATAAATGCGGAGTTGAAGTAACCAGCTCAAAAGTAAGACGTGAGAGAATGGGACATATCAAGCTTGCTGCTCCGGTATCGCATATATGGTATTTCAAGGGAGTTCCATCAAGAATGGGTATACTCCTTGATATATCTCCCAAGGAATTGGAAAAGGTATTGTACTTTGCATCATATATAGTGCTTGATGCAGGTGAAACAAACCTTTTGGAAAAACAGATACTAACAGAAAAAGAATATAAGGATGCAATAGATACTTTCGGATATGGCTCATTTAATGCAATGATGGGTGCAGAAGCTATCAAAGTATTGCTTTCAAGAGTAGACTTGGATGCTTTGTCACAAGAACTCAAGGCAAAGTTCAAGGACTCAACAGGTCAAAAGAGGATTAAACTTGTCAGAAGACTTGACATAGTAGAATCTTTCAGAAAATCAGGCAATAATCCTACTTGGATGATACTTGATGTAATACCGGTTATACCGCCGGATTTAAGACCAATGGTACAACTTGATGGGGGAAGATTTGCCACATCAGACTTGAATGACCTATATAGAAGAGTAATCAACAGAAACAACAGATTACAAAGGCTTTTGGAATTAGGTGCTCCTGATATAATCGTAAGAAATGAAAAGAGAATGCTGCAAGAGTCTGTAGATGCACTTATAGACAACGGAAGAAGGGGTAAACCTGTAGCCGGACCTGGTAACAGACCGTTGAAATCTCTTACAGATATGCTTAAGGGTAAACAAGGTAGATTTAGACAAAACTTGCTTGGAAAGAGAGTTGACTACTCAGGACGTTCAGTTATAGTCGTAGGGCCTACTCTTAAATTCAACCAATGCGGTTTGCCTAAGAAGATGGCACTTGAGCTTTTCAAGCCTTTTGTAATGAATGAACTAGTTAAAAGAGGTTTTGCTCATAACGTAAAGGCTGCAAAGAAAAAAGTCGAAAAATTGGATAAAGAAGTATGGCCTATATTGGAAGATGTTATAAAAGGACATCCTGTAATGTTAAACCGTGCCCCGACTCTTCACAGGCTAGGAATTCAAGCTTTTGAGCCGGTATTGGTTGACGGAAAGGCGATAAAACTTCATCCACTTGTTTGTACAGCTTACAATGCCGATTTTGACGGTGACCAAATGGCTGTTCACGTTCCGCTTTCTGTGGAATCTCAATACGAGTGCAGGTCTTTGATGTTATCTACAAACAACATACTTGCTCCAAAAGACGGTCTTCCTATTACAACTCCTACTCAAGATATGATACTTGGAACTTACTATCTAACGCTTGATGAAGAAGGGGTAAAGGGAGAAGGCAGTGTATATAAAGACTATGATGAGATGATACTAGCCTATGAAAACAATGAGGTGAGTCTACATGCAAGAGTAAAGGTAAAGGTTAAGAAAAATCCACAAGATGAGGGAAAACTTGTTGAAAGTACGGTAGGAAGATTCATATTCAACAACAGCATACCACAAGATTTGGGATATGTTGACAGAACAGTTGATCCATACTCATTGGAAGTAGACTTCGTACTAGACAAAAAGCAAATAGGTGTAGTAATAGACAAGTGCTATAGAAAACATGGCAATGAGCTTACTTCTATAATGCTTGACAATATAAAAAATATGGGTTACAAATACTCTACCAAGTCTGCTATTTCAGTTTCCATTGCAGATATGGAAATACCGGATGAAAAGTACGAATTGATAGAAAATACTGAAAAACTCATAGAAAAATATGAAAAAACTTTCAGACGTGGTCTTATGTCTGACGAAGAAAGATATGAAAAAGTAATTGAAGCTTGGGCAAAGACAACTGATGATGTAACAAATGTCTTGATGGCAAAATTGGGACGCTTTAACAATATCAACATCATGGCTCAATCCGGTGCCAGAGGTTCGAAGAACCAAATTAAACAGCTTGCCGGTATGAGAGGTCTGATGGCGAACGCATCAGGTAAGACTGTCGAAATACCTGTTAAATCGAATTTTAGAGAAGGTCTTTCGGTATTGGAATACTTTACATCATCACATGGTGCCAGAAAAGGTCTTGCCGATACAGCACTTAGAACAGCCGACTCAGGATATTTGACAAGAAGATTGGTTGACGTATCACAAGATGTAATAATAAATGAAGAAGATTGCGGAACTACTGACGGTATAGAAGTAGCAGCATTTGTGGATGGTAGTGAAGAAATCGAAAAACTTTATGACAGAATAGTGGGCAGATATGCTCTATTGGATGTGATAAATCCAGAAGATGACAGCATAGTGGTACAAGCCGGAGAGATGATAGTAGAGCCTTTGGCTGAAAAAATAGTACAACTTGGAATAGAAAAAGTCTGGATAAGAACTCCGATGGATTGCAAGTCAAAACAAGGTATATGTGCAAAATGCTACGGTAGAAACCTTGCTACAGGCAATAAAGCTCCAATAGGTGAATCTGTAGGTATAATAGCAGCTCAATCAATTGGTGAACCTGGAACTCAGCTTACAATGAGAACCTTCCATACAGGTGGGGTTGCCGGTGGAGACATCACCCAAGGTCTTCCGAGAGTTGAGGAGCTCTTCGAGGCTAGAAAGCCAAAAGGGCTCGCAGTAATAACTGAAGTTGCAGGTGTAGTAACGCTTGAAGAAGTCGGAAGAAAGAAAGAAGCAGTAGTAATCGACGATAATGGCTATGAATATAGATACATCATACCGTACGGCTCAATACTCAAGTTCAAAGACGGTCAAAGAGTAGAAGCCGGATATCCGTTGACACAGGGCTCAATCAATCCGCACGATATACTCAGAGTAAACGGAATACAAGGTGTACAAAACTATATAGTCAAAGAAGTGCAAAGAGTTTACAGACTTCAAGGGGTTGACATAAACGACAAGCACATCGAAATAATTGTTCGCCAAATGATGCAAAAAGCCAAGGTAGAAGAACCGGGAGATACTGAATTACTTCCTGGTGGCGTGATAGATATAAGGGAAATTGAAAGAATAAATGAACAGATGAGACTTGAAGGTAAGGAAGAAGCTCAGTATACAAGAATGCTTCAAGGTATTACAAAGGCGGCACTTTCTACTGACTCATTCTTGTCAGCGGCATCTTTCCAAGAAACTACAAAGGTGCTTACTGATGCAGCTATCAAAGGTAGCAAAGACTATTTGAGAGGACTCAAAGAAAATGTAATTATAGGTAAGCTTATACCGGCAGGTTCGGTGCTTCGAAGAAAGAAACAAAGACAGCAACAGGCAATACAAAATGCCTTGCTTGAAGAAAGCTATATGAATTATAACTTTGAAGAGTACGATCAGATGGAAGATCCTATTGAAATAGAAGATACAGATATGGACTTCTAAGATAAGAAACATCGGGAATATTAAGTTCTCGATGTTTTTTTATGTCTATATAAAATTTAATAGAATTAAAGATTAGTGTTAATTTATATTACTGGCTTTTAAAAGTTGTATTTTTTCTCTTATTGTCTAGTATCAATATTGTACTAAAAATTTTTAATTCAGCTTTATTTACTTATAAATTTCAAACTTATACTAAAAACCAATTAAATAGTCCTAAAATATATTAAAGATTAGTTGTCCAAAACTACAAAAAAATATATTTCGATAAGTTCAAATATGTGACATTATAAATGGTGATTAGTATTATATTGTTAACTATTTAATCTAGGAAAATATATCAAGATTTTTAAACTTTTTTAATATCAGAAGTTAACTAGCTAAAAATCATTGAAATTTAAACAATATAGATGATATTAATAGAATTATTACATTCATATTACAAAGCAAAAACCTGTACTTTTTATGGGGGAAATTTTACTTAAAATTTGATATTATATTTTTATAAAAATTCATATTTATACTAAACTATATTTAAACTATGGATTCTATCCTAGTGATACTTTTTAGCACGTCTTTTTTTAATAGACTTGTAGTGCATCAATTTTTATAAAATAATCCATTATTCTATTAAATTTTAGTATTACATCAATTATCACTTAAGTTATAGATATTAGTTTTTGGAGTTATTAATTATAAGAGTACATATTTTTTAAGATAACTATAGATTTCTAATCAAAAGATAAGATATACATCGTTTTTAAACAATATTTTTTAAGGGAGGTATTTAGGGAAAATGAATTTATTTATTTAATTTACTGATTTTCAGTCTTTTTTACAAACTAGTTTATTAAATTAAGGAGGACTAACAACAATGACACGAACAAGAAAAATTTCATTGTTGACGATATTCATACTTCTTATGAGTATCATCACTATGGATGTCTATGCAACCAAGCTTCCTTTTACCGATGTTCCGGAAAAGTCTTGGTACCATGATGATGTAAAGTCAGCTTATGAAGCAGGTCTTATCAACGGTAAGAAACCAAATATATATGCTCCTGATGACAATATGACGGCAGAAGAAGCTGTAAAACTTGCAGCAGCAATGCACCAACTAAAAAATGAAGGTAAGGTGAAATTTAGTTCATCAAAACCTTGGTACAAGGTATATGTGGACTATGCAAAGCAAAAAAGCCTTATAACAGATGATTTAGCTTGGAACAAAAACATAACAAGAGCAGGCTATATGCAAATCTTTGCACAGATACTTACAGATGAAGAGTCAAAGAAAAACGAAGTATCAGACGGCTCAATACCTGATGTTCCTATGACACATCCAAATGCACAGGCAATATACAAGCTATATAGAGCAGGTATAGTCACAGGAATAGACGATAAGAAAAATTGCTCACCAGGAAGTAATATCAAGAGAAGTGAAGTAGCTGCCATACTTGTTAGGATGATGGATGTAAAACGCAGAATAGGATTTAGTTTAGGCGATGGAAAAACACCGGAAAAAGGTAAAACACCGGGTGGTGGTGCTACTCCTCCACCGGCTACTACAAATTCGCTTAAAATTACCAAACAACCTACAGGTGTAAAAGGTGCGGTAGGCGTAACATTTATATTGGATGTCAAGGTTGAGGGAGGAAAGACACCATATAACTATCAATGGGAAGAAAGAAAAGTCGGCGGTAGAAATTATACAAAAAGCAGTGCAAGAGGAAGCGATACAAATGTATTGTCGCCTAATGTAAAAAATGACGCCTATGATTATCGTTGCGTGATTAAGGATGCAAATGGTGCCAAGGTGATAAGTGCTGATGCGAGAGTGGAAAAAGAAGTAATTGCATCTTCGCTTAAAATCACTAAACATCCTCTAAGTATAAAAGGAAAAGAAGGAAATATAGTTACACTGGAAGTCAAGGTAGAGGGGGGCAAAAAACCGTACAGTTATCAATGGGAACGTAGAGGTCGTAGAGAATTAAGTTTTACAAAGAGTACTGCAGCAGGAAATACGACGGATGTATTAACTCCACAAATAGAGGCTTTAAGCTATTTTTACAGATGTGTGATTACAGATGCAAATGGTGATAAGGTGACAAGTAATGAAGCCTTAGTAAAAAAAGATACCGGTGTAATTTCACTTAAAATCACCAAACAACCTGAAAGTGTAAAAGGGGCTTTAAGTACTACAGCTCCATTGGAAGTCCAAGTGGAGGGCGGCAAACCACCATACAGTTACCAATGGGAAGAAAGAAGAGTAGGAGATCCGGCTTATGTAAACAGTACAGCAATAGGCAATACAACAAATATATTAAAGCCAAATGTAATAACTGTCTCTATGGAATACAGATGTGTAATTAAAGATGCTGACGGCAATGAAGTGACAAGTAATCCGGCAAGTGTGATATTAGATCCGGATACAGTTCCACTTGTAATAGCCAAGGATCCTAAAGATATAAAAGGAAGACGAGGAGAAAAAGTGGAATTGTTTGTCATAGCATTGGCAGGCAAAAAACCATACAACTATCAATGGGAAGAGAGAAAAGATGGAGAAGCGGATTTTAAAAACAGTACGGCAGAAGGCAATACAACAGATGTACTAAAGCCGACTGTAGAAGATGACATCAAATTTTACAGATGTGTAGTCACAGATGCAAGGGGTGATAAGGAGACAAGTAATGAAGCAAAAGTTGAAGTAGATGTTCCTCAAATCACTAAGGAACCTACTGATGTAAAAGGTAATGTAGGAGAATTTGTGACATTGGAAGTCCAAGTAGAAGGTGGAGTAAAACCATATAGTTATCAATGGTACTACTTAAAATCTGGAAGCCCGGACAATATAAAAAGTACGGCAGAAGGAAATACAACAAATACACTAAAAGTTCGTATAGAAAATGAGACTTATTCATATTACTGTGTCATTATGGATGCTGATGGATATGGAGTGACAAGTAAACCGGTGTTTGTGGAAAAAATAGCTCCTTAGAATTGACGAGTAAACAAATAAATATTTATCTTTTGATGTGGAGCTATTTAAACAAATTTATAAATTATTAAATTAAGGAGGGATAACCATGACAAAGACTAAGAGATTCTCAAAGAAATTCTC
>GL405246.1:1715066-1734031 GCA_000146855.1 [Eubacterium] yurii subsp. margaretiae ATCC 43715 | reverse complement strand
GGGAGCAGATACAAATAGGATGATTGTAAGTGACCAAGGCAAGGGTACTGTAGACTTTTGTTGTGTAGTAACGTCAGGCTCTCAAAAGATAACAAGTGATATATGTCGCACATTTAATAATCCGCAAGGCACAGCTGCAGGTAATAAACCACCGGTATATTACTATATTACTCAAGATGTAAAAGGCTCAAAAGGAGAATTTACCGTTAAGGCAGACGGCTTGCCTCGTCATAAGTTAAAATATCAATGGCAGTACCCTGGTGGACCAAACATTGAAAACATTAATGATAAATATATTGAAATCTCAGGCACAAATACTCCTACATTTTTCTATAAGGTAAAAGACACTGAAGCTCTTCTTCTTCATCCTCTTATACAGTGCGTAATTACATGCGAAAAAGATGGAGAACAGGTTGAGACTAATGTAATAAATCTTGATGATATTTTTAAATAAAATTTTTAGCTAAGTTATAGGTGATTTAAGATAATATCTGTAAGCCCATATATTAAGTATAGTAGATATATAGGGTTCTATCTTTTATAGTATTTACTCAACTTTCCCACAAAACTATAGAAATTTTAGTTGAAATCTAAACTTAAAAGCTATATTAATACTAATCACCGTTTTTTATACCAAGTAGTTATTTTAAATGACTCTATACATTGTAGAGATTTTCAATAACTTTTTTTGTAACATAACTACACAGCTTTTTAACAGGTTTTTAGTATAATATTATTTTACGTGGGAAAGTTGAGTTTTAAATTAATATCTATCTTTAATGAGTAAAAATAAGAATAAATATTGAAAATTTAATATTTTTAGTGAAAATATTTAAAATATTACATTCACATTACAAAGTAAAAACCTGTACTTTTTATGGGGGAAATTTATTTTAAAATATGCTATGATGATTTTAATAAAAGTTCATATTAATTATCACTTAGTTACAACTATTGATTTTTAAACGTACATATTTCAATTTAATTACACCTAAGTTCTAAATATATAGTCTTAAATATTTTAAGACCTATAATTATACTCGATTTAAAAAATACAAAGTTATATTATTAATTTGTTATGAGTTAAATATACAGTAAATGAAATTGCAATTTTCTTTTTGATTAAAATAAAGCTAAAGTTTTCTATTATATAAGCTTCAAAAGGGAATAATACTAAAATTCAATCAAAGTAACAGTAGTATAAATAATGACGGTTACTTTAATTATCAAACTTAAATTAAGGAGGGATTATTTATGAAACAAACAAAGAAGTTTTCAAGAAAATTTTCACTGTTGACGATATTCTTACTTCTTATGAGTATTATCACAATGGATGTCTATGCAGCCAAGCTTCCTTTTACAGATGTTCCGGAAAAAGCTTGGTACTACGATGATGTAAAGTCAGCCTATGAATCAGATCTAATCAGCGGGAAAAAACCGACTAAATATGCGCCAAACGACAATATGACGGCAGCAGAAGCGGTAAAACTTGCAGCAGCAATGTATAAGCTAAGAAATGAAGGCAGTGCAAACTTTGCCACATCAAAACCATGGTATAAGGTATATGTAGACTATGCCAGGCAAAAAGCTCTGATAAGCAGTGATTTGAATTGGAATAAGAATATAACAAGAGCTGGATATATGCAAATCTTCGCACAGATACTTACAGATGAAGAGGCAAAGAAAAACAGTGTAGCAGACGACTCAATACCGGATGTGCCTATGACACATCCAAATGCACAGGCAATATACAAGCTATATAGAGCAGGTATAGTTACCGGAATTGATGAAAGAAATAGTTGTAGTCCCGGAAGTAATATTAAGAGAAGTGAAGTAGCTGCTATATTGATAAGGATGATGGATGCAAAATATAGAGTAACATTTAGCTTAGGCACGACACCGGGAGGCTCAACTCCACCGGTAGACACAACTCCGCTAAAAATTATCAAACAACCTGAAAATGCAGTAAATAGGAGGGGACAGAAGGTCACATTGGAGGTTGCAGTAGAGGGAGGTAAGCCACCTTACAGCTATCAATGGCAACATAGATATTTTAGAGAATCAAATTATACAAACAGTAGTGCAGCAGGCAATACTACAAATATATTAAAGCCAACAGTAGATATTGGAGTTTTTTATCGATGTGTAATCACAGATGCAAATGGTGATAAGGTTACAAGCAACCTGGCAAAAGTAGAAGCAGATGATTTTAGAACACCGCTAAAAATCACTAAACAACCTGAAAATGTGAAAGGCAAGGTAGGAGATAAGGTCACATTGAGCATCCAAGTATCAGGAGGCAAGGAGCCATACACATATAAATGGTATTGTAAAGGAACTGGAAGCGTGGAAGAGGGATACATTGGAGATGGAGAAACAGCACAACCAGAGATACTAAATAACATCGTAGATTTCAAATGTGTTGTTATAGATGCAAGAGGCAGTAAAGTGACAAGTTCATGGGCAAGAGTGGAAGCTGAAACAGTTTTAGATCCACTTACAATCATCAAACAACCTGATACAGCAAAAGGAAAATTAGGGGAATTAATGAGCTTGGAAGTCCAAGTAAAGGGTGGCAAGGAACCTTACAGCTATCAATGGCAATATAGAAATGGCAAAGATATAAATTATACAGATAGTACATCTGGAGGAAACAAAACAAATATATTAAACCCTCCTGTAAAAAATGAAATCTATTTTTATCGATGTGTAATTACAGATGCAAACGGCAATAAGGTGACAAGTCAAGAAACATTCGTTTATGAAGATCTGGAAGAACTTAAAATCACCGGTCAACCTGATGATATAATGGGCAATGTAGGAGATTTTGCTCTAATGATAATCGAAGTATCAGGAGGCAAACCGCCATATAAATATCAATGGTACTATAAGTTAGATGGAACAGCAGGCTACAATAAAAGCTTTTTAGAAGGAAGTACAACAAATAGGATTCAAACAACTATAATAAATACAATCGTGTTTTATCAATGTGTAGTTACAGATATGAATGGCAATCAGATAAAGAGTAGAGAAATAATGATTCGTAAAAAATAAATTTTACAATCAATCTATACTCCATTAAAGTAATTTATCAATAATACAGGCAAAATAATTACACGCTTAGAGTTATGTATGTTACATGCTTTAGGCGTGTATTTATTTGGCTCAATACTATTATCTGTTTAATATATGACTAAAATTCACTTAGTGCATTTTCTTTTCAAATGATAATATTAAGGAAAAAATAAATTTTTTAAAAAAATTTTTCAAAAAATAAAAATCATAAAATTGCAAAAATATATTTAACTAAATATTCAATATTTTCTATGAATCAGCTTATAAATATTGAAATTTTAACGCTCTACACTATATTAACCTCATTGTTACATTTACATTACAAACTAAAAACCTGTACTTTTTATGGGGGAAATTTTCTAAAAAATATGCTATGATAATTTTAATTAAAGTTCATATCAATTATCACTTAGCTACAAATATTAGTTTATGAAGTACATATTTTTTAAATGAAAAGTATAGTTGCAAAATTTTACAAATCAAATAATTAAGACTTTATCTACCTAGCTTTATGAAAAAAATTATATTAACAAATTTCAATTTAATTACACCAAAGTTTTAAAACAATCCTATAATCATACTCCATTTAAAAAAATGCAATGACATTAGGTTGAGTACATTTTCAGTAACAACCATGGCTAATAGAAAAAGTAAAGTATTAATTGTATGTGAATTGAATATAATTTTTAAATTTATATTAAATAAGGGAGGGACTATTTGTGAAACAAACAAAGAAGTTTTCAAGAAAATTTTCACTGTTGACTATATTCATACTTCTTATAAGTATTATCACTATGGATGTCTATGCTGCCAAGCTTCCATTTACAGATGTACCGGAAAAATCTTGGTACTATGATGATGTAAAGTCAGCCTATGAATCAGATCTTATCAGCGGGAAAAAACCGACTAAATATGCACCAAACGACAATATGACGGCGGCAGAGGCGGTAAAACTTGCAGCGGCAATGCATATGCTAAAAAATCAGGGAGCTGTAAAATTCACTCCTTCAAAACCATGGTATAAGGTATATGTAGACTATGCAAAGCAAAAAAATCTAATAACTACTGATTTGGATTGGAATAAGAATATAACAAGAGCAGGCTATATGCAAATCTTCGCACAGATACTTACAGATGAAGAGGCAAAGAAAAACAGTGTGGCAGACGGCTCAATACCGGACGTACCTATGACACACCCAAGTGCACAGGCAATATACAAGCTATATAGAGCAGGTATAGTTACAGGGATAGATGAAAAGAAAAACTGCTCTCCTGCATCTAATATCAAGAGAAGTGAAGTAGCCGCAATATTAATTAGGATGATGGATGTAAAACGCAGATTAGGATTTAGCTTGAGTGGAGGCACAACACCTGGTACAACTCCACCACCATCTACAACGAATCCGCTTAAAATCACCAAACAACCTGCAAGTGTAAAGGGTGCAGTAGGTGTAACATTTATACTGAATGTCAAAGTAGAGGGAGGAAAGGCACCATATAACTATCAATGGGAAGAAAGAAAAGTAGGAGATAGAAATTATACAAATAGCAGTGCAATAGGAAGCGATACAAATGTATTGTCACCTACTGTAAAAAATGACGCCTATGATTATCGTTGCGTGATTACAGATGCAAACGGTGATAAGCTTACAAGTGCTGAAGCAAGGGTGGAAAAAGAAGTAGTAACATCTCCACTTAAAATCACCAAACACCCTATGAGTACAAAAGGAGCATTTGGAAATATGGTCATCTTGGAAGTTCAAGCAGAGGGAGGTACTCCGCCGTATAGCTATCAATGGGAATTTTCAAATTTGATACCACCAGTTGTAACTTACATGAAGATAGGAGATAATAAAAATGTATTAGCCACAGTTATACCAAATATCCCTACCTATTACCACTGTATAGTTACCGATTCAAAGGGTAATTCAGTGACAAGTAATACGGCAAAATTGGAAATTGATCCAAGTACAGTTTCACTTATTATAAGCAAACAACCACAGGATGTAATAGCTGATGCAGGTAGTAGCGTAACATTGGAAGTAGGAGTAAAGGGAGGTAAGCCACCTTACAGATACGAATGGGAAAGTAAGCACGAAGGTGAAGCAAACTTTAGACAAAGCTTAGCACCCGGAAATGATACAAATATTTTAAGACCTATTGTAGGTTTAAACAGAGTAGTCTATTACAGATGCATAGTTAGTGATGATAAGGGTAATAAGGTGACAAGTAATACTGTAACTGTAAGAACAGATCCAAGTATAAAACCTTTTGAAATTACTAAACATCCTAATAATGTAATAGGAACACCCCCAGATACAACTACATTGGAAGTTAAGGTAGAGGGAGGCAAGGTCCCGTACAGCTATCAATGGGAGCGAAGAGGTTACGATGATCTATTCTTTACAAATAGTACAGCTGAAGGAAATACAAGTAATGTAATGAGAGTCCCTATTGAAGGTGTCAATACTTACAGATGTGTAATTACTGATGCAAATGGCAATAAATTGACAAGCGAAATGGCAAATGTGTCAGATATTACAAGCCCGGATTTCCTTAAAATTGCCTATCAACCAACTTTTGTAACAGGTAATTTAGGTGAAAAAGTAATATTGGAAGTCAAGGTAGAGGGAGGCAGAAAACCATACCGCTATAAATGGCAATATGCAGACTCAATAGATCCGGTATTTAGAGATACTTTTGAAGATGGCTATACAACTAATATACTAAGACCAAGAGTAACAAATGACCAGGTATATTACAGATGTACAATTACTGATGCAAAGGGAGATAAAAGAGCAACTTACGACATAAAAGTTACTAAAAATTAGTCTTACTTTCAATCACTGTACACTATATCAAAAAATAGCCCAGTTATAAAACTATAGATGATGAAACAGCTATTAATTGTTATGAACTAAATATATGGTAAACGACATTGCGATTTTCCCTTTGATTAAAATAAAACTGAAGTTTTCTAAGACTTATAAGTTTTCAAAAGGAAGTAATACTAAAATTTAAGCAAATAAATATTAGTGTAGATAATGACGTTTACCATCATACCGCTATCGACAGCTATATAGAAAATACGGAACAGAAGAATTTTTATTATGTTATGGTGTAGAAGGAAATGGAACAAATATATTGAAACCTACTATAGAATATATAGCCTATGACTACCTATGTTTAGTTATGAACAGTGAAACAGGCGGAGAGGAAAGTAATAGTGCAAGAGTAGAAATGGATGATTGACAATGCGAATTATCACTTTCTAACAATCATAATCTAATTATAAATTTAAAATAGTAGTGGAAAAAATTTTTTCACTAAAAAATGAATTAGAGTATAAGGGGTGATAACAATGACAAAAGCTAAGAAATTTTCATTGATTATGATGTTTATGCTTCTTATGAGTATCATAACTACGTAGTGGTAGGAGGTAAAGCGCCTTATAGCTATCAATGGCAAAAAAGAGTAGTCGGTTCAGGGGATACAGATTACAGTGATGTAGAAAGAAATACAACAAATATATTTAAGCCTACTGTGAGTATCCTCAAATTTGAGTACAGATGTGTAATTACAGATGCAAATGAAAATACAGTGACAAGTAATCCTGCAATTGTGTACAGAAGACTTGAAATCACTAAGCAACCAACGAAGAGTGTAATAGGTAAGTTAGGAGAAAAGGTTACATTGGATGTTGCAGCAGATGGAGGTAAAAAACCTTATAGCTATCAATGGAAACGTAGAAATCGTATGGAATCAACTTTTGAAAACAGTACGGCAGAAGGAAATAAAACAGCTGTATTAAAACCCATTGTAGAAAAAGACGCCTACTATTATCAATGCGTAGTTACTGATGCAGAGGGTGATAAGGTAACAAGTTCCCAGCAAGCTGTGGAAGTATGTTCTGTTAAAATCATCAAACAGCCTGAAGATAAGAAAGGCAATCTAGGGGATATAGTGACATTGGAGGTTATAGCAGATGGAGCTGTACCACCATATAGATATCAATGGATGTATGCAACTAAATCAGATGGATACTATAGGAATAGTATAGCGGAAGGCAATAAAACAAATGTATTAAAGGTACCTGTAGAAAATCAAGTCTATTATTACAAATGTATGGTTTCAGATTCAACCTACCATAGTGCTGTAAGTAAGCCTGCAAGAGTAGGAAGAGATGTTCTTACAATCATCAAACAACCTCAAGATATAAGTTTGCATTTAGGCAGTACAGTTACATTGGAAGTCCAAGTAACGGGAGGTATAAAACCATATGAGTATCAATGGCAATATAGAACGAGCAAAGGTAGTTTTTATAGAGACTGTACAGTAGAAGGTAGTAAAACCGGAAGATTAACTTTTGAAGTAGTAAAAAAAGGAGAAACTTATTACCGATGTATAATTAAAGATGCAAGGGGATATAAGGTCATAAGTAGGGAAGTAACGGTTAATGGAACGATAATACCTCCGTTTGATTACCAGCTATGGAGATAAATAAATAATTTCTACATTTTTTACACGTTTAAAGTTATGTGTATTACATACTTTAGGCGTGTATTTATTTTAGATAATTTACATAAAAGCAAGTATTACATAAGTACATTATAATTAAAGTATTGACAAAAAAGTATTTTAGGATTAAAATTTATATAAGAAAAAAATAATAATAATTATTAAATGATAAATAAATTGATAATTTGCTATAAAGATTATTTCTTAAATATCAGCGAAATATCAAATATATTATTTTAAATAAGTTAATGTCATTATAATCATAAAAGAGCAGAATTATTTTTAAAAGTATTACATAGATATTCTAAGTATAGATATTCATCAGTCAAGGGGGTGAGTTGATTGAGTTTGAATAAGAAGTTACTTAGAGATTTGCTTGAAAACAAGGGAGCAAACTTGGCTGCTATAGTGGTTGTCAGCATTGCTATCATGCTATTTGTAGGTGCAAGTATATCATTGAATACTCTGATTGACTCAAGAGATACGGCATACGAGATTAATAATTTTCCCGATGTATATGCAAAACTGATATCAATAAGTGATAAAAAGATAAGTTCACTACAGAATATAGATAAGATTAAGTCTTTTGAGCCGAGACTTGTAGAAGAACTCAAGATAGCAAATACCAATAAGACAATAAGGATGATGAGCATTACATATAATATAGGAAAATATGTATTGGTAGAGGGCTCCGCTCCAAGAGAAAATGCTTTTGAAATATTGATAGATGAGAAGTTTGCAGAGGCTAACAACTACAAGATAGGCCAAGATATCACCGTAATTTCCAACGGTGTCAAGAAAAATATGAAGATATGCGGGACTATGTTTACAGCGGAAGGAATCTACAGTATAAGGGATAATTCCACAATCATGCCTAATTACTCCATATTTTCATTAGGTTTTACAGATATTGCGTCATTACAAAGATTGACAGGGAAGAATTATTATAATGAAATCTTGTTTGATTTAAAGGACAATGTGGAATTTGAAGATGTCAAAAATGACATAAAAAGGGAGATAGAAAACTACGGACTTATCAATCTCTACCCCCAAGACGACCAAATCAGCGACACTATGATTGACGGTGAAATTGATGAGCAGAGGTCTTTGATGATAGTAATGCCTATTATATTTTTAAGTGTTGCCATACTTGTAATGGGGATAATGGTTAAGAGGATAATAGAGCAACAGAGGATGCAAATAGGTATACTCAAGTCTTTCGGTTACAGTGATTTCCAAGTTGGATTTCACTATGCTTCGTATTGCCTTGTTATCGGCTTAATCGGTGGCATTATAGGTTGCGTTTGCGGAGTAGGATTCGGTCATATCATGCTTTCTGCGTATAAGATGTTTTTCAACATGGAATTTATAAACAATCACTCTCAAACTCAACTTTTTGCCATGGGTATAGCCTTATCTTCGGTATTTTCAGTAGCTGCCGGTATAAATGCAGCAACTAAGGCTGTTAAGATAATGCCTTCAGAGGCTATGAGACAGGAAGCACCGAAAAGTGGTAAGAAGATGTTTCTTGAAGCACTGCCTGTATTTAACCTTATATTTAATTCAAGGGGCAAGATGTCGGTAAGAAATATCAGCAGAAATAAAAAGAGGAGTTTTTTCATAATCTTGGGTATAGCTCTTGGCTTTGCTATATCAGTATTGCCTTGGTCACTTTTGGATTTGATGGATAAAATGATATTTGACAGGTATCGATATACCGAAAAATATGATATAAAGATATTTTTAAACGGTTTTACGTCTAAACCAGGTGGTGAAAATGCCTTGAACTCAATGTCCAAGATACAGTATAAGCAAGGGATATTGGAAGTGCCTGTAACTGTAGAATACCAAGGCGTAAAGGAAGATACAGTAGCTATAGGACTGCAACAAGACAGCAGACTATATACAGTGGTCGATGATGATAAAAATAAGGTCGATATTCCAAGCGGAATGATAGTATTGTCAGAAAAACTTGCAGAAAAACTAAATACAAATGTAGGGGATTACGTAAGTATCAAAAGCCCTTATTCTAAATACAAGGAAGATAAGCACTATATAAAAGTAGGAAAGATAGTAAAGCAAAGCATAGGAATGAACGGATATCTGGACATTACTTACCTTTCAAATATCTTGGGGTATGAAGATATGTGCAACAGCATATTACTTAAGGTTGAAGATGAAAATTACATTCATGACTTGAGAGAAAAGTTTCAAGACTTGGAAAAAATAGTCAGTATACAGTCGAAAGTGGAGAATATGGCTCAGATTAGACAGAGAATGGAAACAATGTACTCTATGATATATTTCATGGCTATAATAGCTGCTGCCATGACCTTTGCAATAGTATACAATACCTTTGTAGTGGTCTTGCTTGAGCGTCAAAGGGAGATTTCCACCTTGATGGTGCTTGGAATGAAAGAAAAGGAAGTACTTTCAATTATCAGTTTGGAGCAAAATATTACAAGTATAATAGGAGTCATCTTGGGCTTGCCTATAGGCAAATTATTTATAATTATTATGGCTAAGACAATCATAACAGACACATTTACCATGCCGACCGATATGAGCCTAAATTCTGTTTTGATAGCCTTGGTCTTGCTTGTCATATCAGTAGTATCGGCACAGCTACTTGCCTCAAGAAAACTCAATAAGATTGAAATAGTGGATGTATTAAAGTCGGGAGAATAGATATGGATGTACTTATAAGAGGAAAGGGTGTCTATAAGATTTATGATATGGGGCTTACCAAGGTCGAGGCTCTAAGTGGAGTGGACTTTGAGATATACTCCAATGAATTTTTAGTAATTTTAGGTCCTTCAGGTTCTGGGAAAAGTACTTTTTTAAACATACTTGGTGGTATGGATACGGCTACCAAGGGTGAGATTTACTACAGGGATATGAAGTTGCATGATGCTAACAGAGCAAAGTTGACAAAGTATCGAAAGGACGCAGTGGGTTTTGTATTTCAGTTTTATAATTTGATGCCCAATCTTACTGCTCTTGAAAATGTGGATTTGGCAAGAGAAATATCATCTTCACCACTTGATGCGATAGAAATGCTGGATAAGGTGGGACTTAGTGACAGAGCTGACCACTTTCCGTCAGAGCTTTCCGGAGGACAGCAACAGAGGGTGGCTATAGCAAGAGCCTTGGCAAAAAATCCAGATATCTTACTTTGTGATGAGCCTACTGGTGCCCTTGATTCAAAGTCGAGCGACATGGTGCTTGATATACTCAAGGACTTTACCACTTCTTATAAAAAGACGGTGGTTTTGATAACTCACAATCAGGATATAGCAAAACTGGCTGACAGAGTAATGTATATAAGGGACGGAAAGATAGAAAAGATTGAACAAAGGAAATAAAAATTGAAATTTTAACTATGGATTTTAGTATCACAATCATATATAAGAATTTCAATATAACGGGGTGAGAAAGGTGCAAAAAAAGGCGAAGTTATTTTTCATAGCTGTCATAATAGTAGCAGCTGCTGTATATGGATTTGTGCAAATGAACAAGCCTATAGAAATCAAGACTTCTACGATAAAAAAGCAAAGTTTAATTAGGAGCTTTAAAGAAAGTGGAAAGATTAAGTCAAATGATGAGATAGTAATTACTCCCAAATACAATGCAAGGATAAACTACATTGTCAAAGAAGGCGACAAGGTGTCAAAGGGAGATTTGCTCTTGGAGCTTAATAATGTCGAATTATCTGCCAAGAAAAATGCGTTGAATGCTCAGATAGGCTCTTTGTCAGGTCAAAGAGAGATGTCAAAGGTAAAAATCTACGATTCACAGCTAAAAACTCTTGATATAGCCATAAATTTGGCAAAACAACAGCTTGATGAGCTTAAAGATGATAGAGATAAATATAAGGAGCTATATGATAGCGGAGCTGTAGCATTTACAGACTATGACAAAATCAATAGGGCTTATGACAGTGCAAAGAAAAATCTGGAGCTTAAAGAAAATGAGAAAAAAGTTTTGCTTGATACTGCAAAGGAAAAGTCGGGAACTACACAATATTATGACTCTCAAAAACAAGGCATAAATGCACAAATACAAGAGATAGATAACAACTTGGCATACTCACGAGTATATGCTCCATCTGATGCCATAGTTACCAAAGCTATGGGAAAAGTAGGAGGATTTGCAAATGCTTCTATGCAAATATTGGAATTGTCTCCGTCAAATGACATCATAGTTCTTTGTAGTGTCTTGTCATCTGATGCCTTGGCTCTTAAGGAAAATCAGAAGGTAAAGATATTGCAAAAAGTGGGAGAAGATACTTACGAAAAAAGTGGAAAGATAATAAATATAGCCAAGTATGCAAAGACAAAGATATCTTCTCTTGGACTTGAAGAGCAGAGGGTGGATGTCAAGATTACGATGGATAATATGGAAAAAATCATAGTAGGAGCAGATATAGACCTTATCTTTGAAAGTATGCACATAGACAATGTCCTAACTGTAGCAAAGTCATCAGTCTTTGAAGATGAAAAGGACAAGTATGTGTGGAAGGTAGACAAAGATACGCTGAAAAAGACCAAACTTGAAATAGGCAGACAATCCGACTATGACTATGAAGTCTTATCAGGGCTTAAAGAGGGAGATATCATAGCCATTGATGCAAATGATACAAAGGTAAAAGAGGGGCTTAAAGTAAAGATAAAAAATGAAGAATAAAGACAAGAAAAACATCGGAAAACTTAAATCCGGTGTTTTTTTACTGCTACTTTATATTTTTTGCCAAATCTGATATAATAAAACAGTATTTAATTTTATATAGTTATTTTAAGTATATGCTTTAATTTATGGGTTAAATTAAAGTATTATTTTGATTTATCATAACTCAATAGCAATTTAAATTTTAAGAAAGAAATATATGACGTTTACTTATAGTAATATATAATTTATATTTTATTTATTGATTTTTCTATTTTAAGCTGATATTTGAAAATCTCTAAAATCAAAATTTATAATATATCCATTATTAAAAAGTGAACAGTATAAATATAGATTAAGGAGAACTGATGATAGATTATATAAGCGGTACTGTGGTGCAAAAGGGGCTTAATCATGTGGTTGTCGAATGTAATAACATAGGCTACAAACTCTTAGTATCGCAAAACACTTCTTATGAGCTTGAGCTTGAAAAGATATCTACAGTATATACACATCTCATAGTCAAGGAAGACGACTTGAGCCTAATAGGCTTTAGCAATATGAGTGAGAGAGATATGTTCAGGATTTTGATTTCCGTGTCAAAAATCGGTGCAAAAATTGCACTTTCGATCCTTTCGACCTATACAGCAACACAAATAGCTACATTTATCAAATCTGCCGATGTAGTATCTCTTGGCAAGGTATCAGGTCTTGGCAAGAAAACTGCAGAAAGACTGGTGCTTGAGCTGAAAGACAAGGTGGATATCTTTGTAGGAAGTGAAGAAATAGCAAAGATTAGAAAAGATGATATACCACAAGAGGATGAAAAGATGTCTCAGGTAATTGAAGCACTTACAATGCTCGGCTTTAGCAATAAGGAAGCTGTCAGTTCTGCAGAAAAAGTCTATGCTCTTGATAAGGATGCAGATGTACAAAGTCTGATTAAGAGTTCACTGGCATTGTTGAAAAAATAATAGAAATTATTAAGGAAAAATTGATGGATAATAAAAAGTTTTATAAAATATTGGATAAGGTCGAAAAACCTGCAAGATATGTAGGCAAGGAGAAAAACAGCGTCGTTAAAAACAAGGATGAGGTCGATGTAAGATTTGCATTTGCATTTCCTGATACCTACGAGATAGGTATGAGTCACTTGGGGCTACAGATATTGTATAATCTTATCAATGCCTTGCCATATGCTTGGTGTGAGAGGGTATTTGCTCCTAATTACGACTTTGAAGAATTGATGAGAAAAGAGGGCTTAAAGCTTTTTTCTCTTGAATCACGCTCAGATATAAGCGAATTTGACTTTTTCGGATTTACACTGCAATACGAGATGTCATATACTAATATATTGAATATGCTCAATCTTTCAGATATACCATATTATTCAAAAGACAGGAATGATAATCATCCTATCATAGTAGCAGGAGGGCCATGTGCCTACAATGTGGAGCCGATAGCGGATTTTGTAGATGTGGTGCAAGTCGGCGAGGGCGAGGAGATGATGGTGGAGTTTTTGGAAATATACCGCCGTCATAAAAATTCAGGAGCTTATTCAAAACATAAGTTTTTACTTGATGTTGCAAGGAATGTAAAGGGTATTTACGTACCTTCTTTTTATGATGTCAATTATAATGAAGACGGCACTTTCAATAGTATAATTCCAAAATATGAAGGCGTTCCTGAAATTATAAAAAAGAGAATAGTTGAGGATTTTGACAAGTCTTTTTACCCTGAAAAGCTGATTGTACCAAATATAGAGGTAGTACACTCAAGAATAATGCTTGAGATATTCAGGGGATGTACGAGAGGTTGCAGATTTTGTCAAGCCGGTATGTTATATAGACCTATAAGAGAAAGAAGCAAGGAAAAACTCAAAGAAATATCAAAGATAATGTATAAAAACAGCGGTTTTGAAGAGATTTCCTTAGTTTCGCTCAGCAGTAGCGACTATTCAGACATCAATGGACTGATAGACGAGCTAAATGAGATTCATGAGGTGGAAAAGACGAGCATTTCTCTGCCTTCACTAAGACTTGACGGATTTTCGTTGGATACTGCAGAAAAGGTTCAAAAGGTAAAAAAATCAGGTATGACCTTTGCTCCGGAGGCAGGCTCTCAAAGGATGAGAGATGTCATAAACAAGGGAGTGACATCATACGATTTGCAAGATACGATGACGAAGATATTTTCGAGTAACTATCAAAGGGTTAAGCTCTACTCTATGATAGGACTGCCTTATGAAACTTATGAGGATTTGGACGAGATAAGAAATCTCGGATATACTGCCTTAAATATCTACAGAGATACTCATAACGGCAAATTAAATGCAAGAACAAGTATTTCACTAAGTTCATCTCATTTTGTTCCCAAGCCTTTCACACCTTTCCAATGGTTTGGACAAAACACACTTGAAGAGATGAAAGCAAAGCAATATTACATCAAGGACAATATAAAAAACAAGAATGTATCTTTTTCTTATCACGATCCTTTCACTTCAAGGGTAGAGGCTGTACTTGCAAGGGGCGACAGGAGAATGTCAAAGTCTATACTAAGAGCCTATGAACTTGGATGTAAGTTGGACGGATGGTCAGAGTTTTTCAAATATGACAAGTGGGTACAAGCCTTTGAAGAAACGGGACTTGACATGGACTTTTACGCTACGAGAGACAGAGACTATGACGAGATATTCCCATGGGATCACATAGACTGCGGTGTGGATAAAAACTATCTTATAAGGGAAAATGAAAAGGCAAAAAATGCAACTTTGACGAGAGATTGCAGATACGGTTGTACAGGATGTAAGGTAAACAAAGACATAGCTGTAGGGCTATGTGGATAGGGGAGTAAATGATTAGAGTCTTATATAAAAAAACAGGAGACATTTCCTATATATCACACCTTGATATAGTCAAATTGATGGAGAGAGTCTCAAGGAGAGCAGGTATAAAGCTGTCTTATTCACAGGGGTTTTCTCCACATCCCAAGACATCTTTTTCTCCGGCACTTTCAGTAGGAACGCATAGTTTTTGTGAATATATGGATTTGGAACTTGAAGATGAAAGCATAGATTTACAGGAATTGCTGGACAGATACAATGAAGCCTCAGTTGAGGGGATAGAGTTTGTCAAGGTGAAAAAAATGGAGGATGGTACAGGCTCCATAGTTGCCTTTTTGACCAATTCAGTCTATGAATTCGACTTTGAATATTACAGCTTGGATGACTTTGAAAAAATAACAAAAGCTATTGAAAAAATAAGTAATGAAAATGAGATAATGCTTGAGCGTACAAGTAAGAGCGGTAATAAAATACAATATAATATAAAAGAAATGATACAGAAAATTGAAGTTTATGACGATAAAAAAATATGTTGCACAATATCTACATCATCGTCAGCAAATCTAAATCCTAAGGTACTGCTGAATCATATACTTGACAGTGCAAATATAATCCAAGACGAAGTGATAAGGATTACGAAAAAAGACACTTTCAATATGTCGGAAGATGGTATAATTACAAGACCTATATGATAAGAGGTGACGTATGAATAAGTATTTGTTGGAAGTAAGTATTAAGAAAAAACTCGCCTTCTTCGATTTGGATATGAGTTTCAACTTGAAAAAGGGCTTGCTCGCAGTACAGGGTTTTTCCGGCTCAGGAAAGACTACGACTCTTGACTGCATAAGCGGGATAAGGACTCCTGACAGCGGATATATAAAGTTAAATGACAGGTATATGTATAGCAGTGAAAAAAAGATAAATCTCAAACCAAAGGACAGGCATATAGGCTATGTCTTTCAAAACTATGCACTTTTTCCAAATATGAGAGTTAGGGACAATATACTCTTTGGAGTAAATAAAAAAGACAAAGATAATGTAAAATATGCCATGGATTTATCCCAAAGGATGAAGATTGAGCATTTGCTCGACAGATACCCATCAGACATTTCAGGTGGAGAAAAACAAAGGGTGGCGTTTGCAAGAGCTTTGGCAGTAAGACCTGAGATTTTGTTGATGGATGAGCCCTTTTCAGCCTTGGATGAGGATTTGAAGCAAAGTCTCTATCAGGATTTTTTGGAAATTAAAGCCAATGAAAATATACCTATGATTTTGATTACACATAATAATACGGAAGCAAAGATATTGGCAGACGAGATAATACATGTGGAAAACGGAAAGATAAAAAAACACGAAGATATGAGCAAACACGAAGTTGTATATGAATAATTTTTATAAAAAGAAATATTTATGTAATAATTGTATCGAAGATGTAAAGAATTATTTAAGCTAAAATAAAAAATCAGTGATACCCTATATATGTATATTAGGATGAGATTTATTTTGAATATGAAAACCTGCTTTATGAAAATATATTAAAAAATACTTTTAAAAGTATTGTAATTATTAAATTTTATATGTTATACTTTTTTAAGCAGGTAGATACATATTCCACTATGAGCTATGTAAGCAAGTTATTAAGATTTATGAGTATATTTAGCTTAAATTTAAATTAGTATATTAAGGGAACTGTTTTGTATGAAGATTAATAAGAAGAGTATTTTGATGACTGCAGTTTTGGTAGGAGTAATCGGTGGCGGATTTTCTTATGCAAAGCTGCCTATTGAGTATGACAATTTTACAATCAAGGGCAAGACTGTCAAGTTGGCATTGGCAGATCTTACTATAGACGGAGCCACAATAAATAAGAAGACAGCCGGAGTATCTCCTGTCGTGATAAATTCACGCACCATGGTACCTGTAAGAGCCTTAACTGAGAAAATGGGCTACAAGGTATCATGGATAGATGCAAAAAAACAGGTTACAATAGAAAACCAAAACAATAAGATTGAGCTTGTAATCGGTAAGGCTAATGCAAAGGTAAACGGTGTAGATAAAAAGATAACAGATAATGTATCGCCTATGGTGATAAACTCAAGCACTTACGTTCCTATAAGATTTGTAGTGGAAAACATGGGACTTGACATCAATTACGATGCAAAAGACAATAAAATAATGTTAAATACTGAAAAGGGCTTGATATTTGAGGAAAAAGGAAAGGTTGCAAAGGCAGAAGAGGTAGACGATCCGTCAGTACCTAAAGACGTGGAAAAGTTTATCGTAAAGCCTAATCAACCTACAGCACCTACTGAGCCGACAGCACCTACAATACCTGAAAAACCGACTGTGACTGATACACCTAAGGTAGAAGAGCCTAAGAAAAAAGATGAGATACCTCCTCCACCTCATTTGGCAGATGATTCGTCATCAGGTTCAGGAACATTGCCAAATAACGGAAAGATTAATGAAATCAGTTCAAGTTTTTCGGAAAAAGACGGAGATAAGACTTTTAGAATTACTCAAAAATCAGGAAATATTGACGTAAGTTACTATTTCCTTCAAAACCCTAAACAATTGGTTATAGATGTGAGAAATGCTGCTGTAGACATGTATGATTCAGTACAGACAAATCTGGATGGTAAGGTCTTTATAAGTGCAACATCTACCAGAAATGATACTGCAAATTACACGAGATACACCATAGATTTGGGAGAGGGAGTAAATACAAATGACATTAAATTCAATATAAGGGCAAATGTATTTGAAGTGCTAATAGAAAAACAATATGTTGCAGACGAAAAACAAAAAGAGGTATTCAGCTATTCATTTGACAGAGCTTCTGGAGCAATAAGTATTAAGACAAAAGAAAGCTACGATATAACGAACCATTCACAGGATCAAAAGGTAATTTTCTTTGTAATACCTAAGGATATGATTAAGTTGAATGTAGGAAGGCTCAATGTATCAAATAGATTGGTAAAATATGTTGAGATAAAAGAAAGTGGAAATGACTATAATATAACTATGGAGCTTTCTGACAGAGTAACTTATAATATAAGCAAGACAGGAGCAAGGACAACTACTATAACGCTTAAGAAAAATAATAGAAAACCTCCGCTTATAGTACTCGATCCGGGACATGGAGCACAAGATGCAGGAGCTATAAACAAGCAGATAGGCATTACAGAAAAGGCATTGAACCTGCAAGTAGCTACTAAGCTCAAGACAAAATTTGAAAATGCAGGATATCAGGTAATGATGACAAGGTCTGACGATAGCTTCGTACCGCTCAATGACATAGCTGCATTTTCAAATGGAAACGATCCGGATATATTTATCTCAATACACCACAATTCATCAGACAATACGTCAGCCAGTGGTATAGAGACATTTTATTACGCTTCTGAGGATAGCAAGAAACTCGCTTCTACTATCAGGAGACATCTAATCTCAAGGTCAGGAGCTGTAAATAGAGGAACAAAGAACGCAGGATTTGTGGTAATCAAAAAGACTACATCACCAGCTACTTTGTTGGAGCTTGGCTTTGTATCAAATAATGCAGAAGTAAGAAAAAATATGTCCGACTCATATCAAAACACACTGACAGATGCGATAGTATCTGCTGTAAATGAATATTTTAATAACTAAGAAAAAGTATTCAATAAGAAAAAATGTAAGACAAAAGCTATACGGGAAACTGTATAGCTTTTTTTACTATTATCTATTTAACTCAACTTTCCCACATGAAAAACACATTAAAGGCATTGAATTTAGAGTATATTTTAAAAATACAATATCATACTTGACATAGTTTTTTCAGTGTTTTCATATTTTTGATAAATATGCAAATTTCAATAATTATTAT
>GL405246.1:1600807-1714966 GCA_000146855.1 [Eubacterium] yurii subsp. margaretiae ATCC 43715 | reverse complement strand
AAAAAGTGTATTAAAAAATCTAAAAATATTTTAATTTCAAAGAAAATTGTAATAATTTTAGTGGGGAAAGTTGAGTATTTAATCTATTATTAATTTCCATTAATAGTTTTTAAATAAATAGTATATTATTTATAACTCTATCATAAATGTACTGAAAATATATTATACATTATTAGATTTTAGTATTAGTCATAAATACTTGGCATTATAGATAGTGATTAGTATAATTTATACAGTGATTTTAAATTTATCTAATTAATCTCTATTTTCTATGGTGAAATGTTATAAACTTTATGATACAATGTTTTATAGGATAAAGTTGTGTTATTTAAAATTCGGTATCAAATTTTAAGCCTTATGTAAAGCAGTATAAAATTGCAAACTTTTTATTTTTCAGCTTTGCATTCGCAGATGAATCGGAGGTATAGTTATGAATCTTAATCAAAAGAAAAAACAAAAAATTTTTACTCTGATATTGTCACTAATTTTGATAATAACTCAAGTAAATATCTCATCAGCTGTAAAGTCAAAACCTGCAAAAGTAAAGTCAAATGGCAAAAAGATAGTAAAGTCAGTAAAAAAGAAGAATAAAACACCTAAAAAACTTGTAAAAGGCAATAGATACAATAAGCCAAGTATAACAGTATCTACAAAGTTTCCAACAGGCACATTAGAAGATAACCTTATAGATGTTGAATACACTGCTACTCCAAGTAAGGGAGCTGAAATAACGGAAGTTTCTTATAGCATAAATAATAGCACTTATGAATATATATATATCAAGGGTGGAGGTATAATAGAGCCAAAGGGAACACTTGGAAAAGGAAGAGTCTTATTGCTTCCAAAAGAAAATACCATAGTATTTAAGGTAGTAGACTCATCAGGCAAGAGTGCAACATTTACAGTAAAAGAAGAGCCAAAGTTTGACTATGGATTTGAGGCACCAGGATTTGGAGATGATGAAACATCCGATTTTGCTGATCCTTCAAAAGGGAAATTTGTAAATAACAGGATTACAGTTTTTCTTAAGAGTAATGCTAACAAGCAACGAATACAAGAACTTGTTGAATATGTAGATGGAACAATTATAGGAAAATACAATATACTCAACGAAATAGTTATTAAAATTCCTAAAAAGACAGAAGAAGAAATAAATGCTCTTTGTGAAGAATTAGAAGTCAAATATACTGATATAGTTGACCATGTAGGTCTTGAAACTTTTGGATTAATTGGTCCTGCTATTATTGATTAGGCTAAAAAGTAAGAGCCAAGTATAGATATAAAAGAGGAAAAAGTTTATAGCTATGCCAATCAAAGTGGCGACTGTAAAAGAAGATACTTATACTATTAATATCAATTTTAAACTATAGATATACTATGCAAGTAAAAATATTTATACTGCTATATAAAATGGAAAAAATATAATAGATAAGTAAGATATATGATTCAAAAAAATAAACAAAATGAAAAAATTTGTGGCACTGTCTTCTATTGCGGTGATGATGCTAGTAGGCAATAATACAGTTTTGCAAATGAGTGTATCTTGAATGAAGCAAATGGAAAGGAGTTTATTCAGGAGTATAAAGGTGTAGAACAAGATATTAGGCTGAATTCAGTACTACCTAATTTTTTCGAACATAAGGAAGAAAGAACTGATGAAACTGTTGATTTAAACTCGAGGTGTATTTTGTGTTTTATACTAAAGTATAGTGATTATGGAAAGACTTTAAATATATAATGAACCTATACTTTTTGCGGTTACAGATTTATCTGAAAATACGATGATGTTGAAGTAGTTATAAATGTATGAACAACCTATTAAGGAGAATTAAAATGAAAAGAAAATGTTTAAGAAATATATCAAGTATTCTTGTTGCATCCGCTTTGTTGATTTCTGGAAATAGCTTAGTTTATGCTTTGGACGAATTTCCGCATCACAATCAAGCTGTTATTGTAAATGATAGTAAGCATGATATGATTGAAAGTTTTATTGAGGAGTCTATATCTCAAAAACCAAATATAGAAATTGAAAAAATTAATGAATACAGCGATAACTTTTTATCTATTTATAAACTGTATAAAGAATTTTATCCTAACGAAACAAAACAGGCCATTATAGAAAAAGCCACAACTAATGTATTAAATAAAATTGAAAATACTGTTGATGAAACAGAGTACAGAGAAGGAAAGTATAGATATAGTTCTTTAAAAGATGAACCTGATGGATATGAGTGGATTGTAAATTATATAAACGACAATCTTAATCCTAATTATGATGCAACTCTGGACACCACAGAAATGAATATAGAGATTTTAAAAAAGAATATGAATAAAATGCCTGAGAAAACCAAAAATTTAGCAACCTTGTATATCGAAGATATGGAGGGGGATTCTAATTCTATAAAAAATCATTCAAACGCGAGTCCAAAAATTAATATGTTATCAATAGAATCAGAAAAAGAAAATGCATCAGCAGCTGTCTCATATGCAAAAAGATATTGGAAAAACTATAATTCGGATTATCCTAATTGGGGACTTTATTGTGCTAATTTTGTTTTTCAATGTTTATATGCAGGAAATAAAGAGATGAAAAATAGAGATGAAAATTCCATAACAGTTAAACTTTTAGATGTATCATTAACAAAAGTATCTTATGAAAAAGTTATACTTTTAAATAGCTTTGATGAGAATGATAATAAAGAACTTGAAAAGTTGCAGGTTCCTATTAGTGAGATGCCTTCCGGTGTTTATTTAAAGGAATTTGGGATACAGGATAGTAGTGAAGTTATAGAAAATACAAAAGTATCTATTTTTGATATTAGACAAAAGTATACAGATAGTTCTGATAGAAGGTATGTTTTTAAAACTTGGGAAGACTTTGTAAGTGCAAATAAGGATGATGAAGAGCTTTTAAAAGGTAGATTCTATATCATTTCATTCAAGGATAATAAAATTAATAGTATGCAAGAGAAACTATATTTATGACAGATGGATGGAATTGGTATTTTCAAAAAAGCGATTAAGAGAAAACTCTTAGTCGCTTTTTTATATGTAAAAATTTGAAAGGAGAATTTAAAAATGAAAGAATTAGAAAAAGCAATAGAGAAATTAGAAAATAACAAAATAGAAAAGGCACAAAATAGAGCAAAGTTGCTTAATCAAAAGATAAGTAAACTTAAAAGAAGTGTAGAAACAAAAAGAAAAATAGAAAAAGGCGGAGTGTTTGAAGCCTTTGAAAGAGAGATTACAGGCAATCAAGAAATTACAGATAAAGACTTAGTATATGCCTTTTTATACTATGTCCTATCGGATAGCAGATATAGAGAAAAGTTAAAACAGCTTACAGAAATTAATTTACAACAACAAGAACTTGATGCAGAAGAAAGTGAACAACCTGATAATAAAAATGGCAAAGTAGGAAGTAAAGAAACAAAAAAATCAGATGAAGAAATGCGAAATAATTTTTCTGAAAGTAAAAATTAGAAATAAGGATTAAGCAAATGGATTTTAAGAAAACTGAATACAAAAAATCGGTGTAGCAAAGTGAAAAAGAATTTAAACACTTTGCTTTTTTATTGATTTTTAATCAAGAAAAAACAAAGTCAACAGAGGTTTAAGGGGGGGGGTATCCCCTATACAATTCAAAATTTTTCACAGTCTCGGGAAGGATAAGAAACTGGGATATGGTAATAGCCCAATTAAGCATATATTTTGAAGGGAGGATATAGTATAGGGGCAAAGCGCAAAATTCTATCCCTCTAGGGGGATAGAATTAGAAAATACAAACATTTGATTCTAAAATATATTAAAATTGAAACAAACAATTGACAGATTGGTTAATATGTGCAAAAATAAGGGTAGGAAGCAGTAATATGAACTTCCAAAAGATTTAGTTAAATTACCTAACAAAAATTAATAAATTAAGTGTAGTTTTACCATAAGAAGGAAAGGCTATACACAAAACTATTTACACTCCCTTTTTCTCTTTTACATCAGCATTAAAAATATTATCAATCGTGTACTTATAATAACTAAATTGAATATATTACATCTCCTATTTCTTTTAATTCGTTTTCATGAGTTACAATAATAATAATGTTATTGTTTTTCATTTCTTTCATCAGATTAATAAAGATTTTTATACCTTCTCTGTCCATTGCTGAAGTCGGTTCATCGAAGATATATACATTAGCTGTATCCTTAGATAAGGCTCTAACTATTCCTATTCTCTGTTTTTGACCTGCTGAAATATTGCTGTTAGTCAAAGTTAATTCAGTATAGAAATTTTTGTCTAATTTATTCACAAAGTTTAATAGTTCATTAGATTTATAATATTCAATATTTTTGGGATTATTTGAAGCGTAATTTAAATTGTTTAATAAAGTTTCTTTTATTAAATAGGGCTCCTGTTCACAAAAAGAAAAAATATTTTTTCTAATGAATTCCATGTCATAATTATCTATATTTTCGCCATTTATCAGCATACTACCTTTAGAAATATCCAATAAATTCAGCATTATTTTTATTAAAGTAGATTTTCCGCTTCCATTTTCACCTGATATAATATAAATATTATTTTTTCAAATAAAAATGATTTATTAGAAAAGATATTTTTATCAGAATTACAATATTTAAATGATATATCTACTATTTCTATCTTACTAATTTCATCTATAGTTTTACTTCCGTTATTATCAACAGATATAGATAATAAATCATTTAATCTATTCATAGATATGTTATTTTTATTAACACTTTTTAGTAATTCAAAAATTTCATTGAACGTTTTTATAAATATTTCAGATAATAAAATAATTATAAATATCAATTCTATATCAATCTTAAAAAATAATAGAACTACAGGGAATAAAACTATAATAATCATAGAAATAGTTTCTAAAAAATTAGATATAAAGTAATCAAAATCTAAAAAACTTATTGATTTTTTTACAAAATCTAAGCCTGCCTTTTCAAACTTATTAATTGTTTCAGTATACCAACTATTGGCTTTAATAAGAAAAATATTTAATAATTCTCCACCTAATACTGAAAAATACTTTTTTTGAGAGTCAAGCATTTCAAAATTTTTAGACTTATATATATTTTTAGTAGAAATAAATAAAATTATATAAAAAGAAATAACTATAAATAGCATAATCATTGATATTAAAGATAGTTTACTAAGCATATATATCAATATGACAAGTTTTAATATTTTTACGAACAAAGATACTATTTTGGATATGTAGAAGTCTGAGACAACGACACAATCATTGTTTATTTGTTGCAATAGTTCTATTTTGTCAACTTTATCAATAGTTTCCAATTTACTATGGATTAAATGATGTAGTTGTTGTTTTTCTAAATATATCAAGCCATTATTAGATAATTTAAAATCATAATGTTCTTTAATAAAATTACTGCTAAAAATAATGGCTAAAAATATTATCAGATTTGATAATTGAGCATAATTAACAGTATTTATAAAATCGTATTTAAAAAGAATTTTAAGATTATATATTAAATAAACAAGTCCAATTTCCGAAAATAGAGTTAATACAATAAAAAATAGATAAGTATATATGTTTTGTTTAATGAATGACATAAATATCTTTTTTATTTTATTAGTTTTAGAATGATTCTTTTCCATTTAGATACATCCTCATCAATAATTTAATATCTGCTATGTGTCGATTGATAATATCATCAATTTATATGTACAATTAATACTAAAATCCAACAGAATAATGGAAATTTTTTATAAAAAATTATGCAGCAAAAGTTTATTAGCAAAAGATATGCTAAGAAAGGAATCAATAGTTTTAAATAGACTTTAGTATAAAGTAAATCAAGATGATTATTATCTATAATATATCCCAAATAATAAGTTTCAAAAATATAATAGTTTAATATATTTTTTGTGCTTCTTTGTCAATATATAGGGCAAATATTTATAGTAATATCTGAATATAATTATTAGAATTTGTAAAAATCCGCTTTGAAATGGGTAAGATTTATGAAAAAGGAGTGGAAGATGATAAGATTAGAAAACGAAAATTCGACAGTAAAACTTGGAGAGATAATAGCTGATACTATTCCCCAGGGTATTATCATAGCTTTGATAGGCGAACTTGGTAGCGGTAAGACCACATTATCACAGTCAATAATCAAAAATATTATGAAGATACAGGACGTTTCTTCGCCAACTTTTAATATAGTAAATGAGTACAGGGATAAAAATCAGACTATATATCACTTTGATTTTTACAGATTGGAAGATGAAAGTGAGCTTTTTGGCATAGGTTTTGACGATTATCTATCTGACAAAAAGTCAATAATGCTTATAGAGTGGGCAGATAAGTTTTTAGATATGCTTCCAAGAAACTATCTTGAAATAGTTTTTTACAAGGGAGAAGATTATAGGGATGTGGAGGTAAAATCCGTAGGAAAAAAATATATAGATGTGGTAAATGAAATCATAGAAAAATTTAGTCAAAATAAGTAAATTGCAAACACTTATAGAATGATATAAATTTTTGATAATTAGCTAAAATTTGTGGGTAAGATAAGATAAATCTAAGTATATGGCATTATAAACGGTGATTAGTATAAATAAATTTTAATAAATATAAGGAGATAAGATGAAATCAAATATAGGGTTGATAGGTCTGTCTGTAATGGGTGTAAATCTGGCGCTTAATATGGCTGATAATGGATATAAGGTGTCAATATTTAACAGGACGACTTCAAAAGTAGATGAAGTGAAAAAAAATAGGCCGCACGATAATTTTAACTATTGTTATTCACTGGAAGAAATGGTTAATTCTTTGGAAAAACCGAGAAAAATAATGTTTATGGTAAAAGCGGGTGAAGCGGTGGATATGCTGATACAACAGCTTATACCCTTGCTTGAAAACGGAGACATATTAATAGACGGTGGAAATTCATATTTCAAAGACACTGTTGTAAGGGAAAAATATCTTGCTGAGAAAAATATAGACTATGTAGGAGCAGGAGTATCAGGTGGAGAAGAGGGAGCAAGATTTGGACCTGCGATAATGATAGGGGCAAAAAAGGAAGTATATGATAAGATTGGAAAGATTTTTTCAGATATTTCCGCAAAGGTGGATGACTATCCTTGTAGTGCCTTGATGTCTACTGACGGAGCAGGGCACTATGTGAAGATGGTGCACAACGGTATAGAATATGCAGATATGCAATTAATCAGTGAAGCATATACCATACTCAAAGATATAGGGAAGCTTACAAATGACGAATTGCATGAGGTCTTCGATGATTGGAATAAGTCGGAGCTTGAAAGTTATCTTATAGAAATTACTTCGGATATTTTCAAGGTCAAAGAAGGGGATTCTTACTTGATAGACAAGATATTGGACGTTGCCAATCAAAAAGGTACAGGCAAATGGACAAATCTTGAGGCTATAGAGCTTGGAGTGGATATTTCCACAATAGCGTCTGCGCTCAATATGAGGTTTATGTCCACTTTAAAAGCTGAAAGACAAAAAGGCAGCTCAATAATAAAAAGGCAAGGTAATAAATCTTCAATAGCTAAGGATGAATTGATAGAAATGGTAAGACACAGCCTGTATGTAAGCAAAATAGTGGCTTATGCACAAGGCTTTAAATTATTGGATACAGCTCAAAAGGAATATGGATGGGAGCTTGATTTTTCAAATATTGCCAAGATATTTAGAGGCGGTTGTATAATCAGAGCCAAGTTTTTAAATGACATCTCAGACGCTTTTTCACAGGATAAAAAGGTGGAAAATCTTATGTTCACTGATTTTTTTGCTAGTCAAATCAATCAAAACATAGGATATTTAAGGCAGTTGGTATCACTTTCTGCACAAAATGAAGTGCCTATACCTGCCATGAGCAACGCACTTTCCTATATAGATGTATACTCGACTTCGACTACAGGTGCAAATCTGATACAGGCACAAAGAGACTATTTCGGGGCTCATACTTTTGAGAGAATTGACAAAGAAGGAAAATTCCACTTTGATTGGATAAATGAAGTAAAAAATATATAGCATTATTTTGAAATATTCTAAGTTATATATTAGCTTATACTAATATCTATTTAATCTATGGGTACTTTTCACAAATATTCTTAAAAAAAAGCATATTAGTTATGACTTTACTATAATTACACTGAAAAAATCTGTTATTTTATTAGATTTTAGTATTATATAGTATAAATTTAGAAAAGATAAAGATAAAAAAATGAAAGGAGGGCAAAAGTGACTTCAAAAGCAATAATAATATTCGGAGGTACGGGAGATCTTTCATATAGGAAGCTCTATCCCGCACTTTACGATTTATATAAATTAGGCAAATTATCACAGGATTTCAAGATTTTGGGAATAGGAAGAAGAGATTACGACGATAAGGAATACTCTGAGATAATAAGACCTTGGGTCAAAAAGTTTTCGAGACTTGAATACAAAGACGAAGAATTTGAATCATTTTGCAGAATAATCAAATACTATATGATGGATTTTTCTGATGAGGATAAATACAATGAATTGGGTGAATATTTCGGAAAAAGCGGACTTACAAAAGATATAATATGCTATTATGCCGTTTCGCCTGAATATTTTATGCCTATTACAACGGGTTTGTCCAAGATTGTGGATGATATAGAAAATATCAAGATAATAATAGAAAAGCCTTTTGGAAAAGATATTAAATCTGCGGAAGAGCTTAATAAAAAACTAAGGGCATATATCAAGGACGAAAACATATATTATATAGACCACTACCTTGGCAAAGAGATGTTGCTTAATATAATGACCATAAGATTTTTCAACTCCATGTTCAACGGTGTTTGGAACAATAACTTTATAGATAATATTCAAATCAATGTGTTTGAAGATATCGGAGTGGAAAGCAGAGGGGGATATTACGACAAGGCAGGTGCCATTGCAGATATGCTGCAAAACCATCTCTTTCAAATACTTTCCATAGTGGCAATGGATGAGCCTGAAGATTTTGATACAAAAAATATAAAAGACGCTCAGACTAAGATTTTCAAACAACTTAGAAAATTTCCAAAAGAGGAAATAGATGACTACATCGTGCTTGGTCAGTATAAAAACTACAGGGATGAAGATAAGGTGGATAAAAACTCGACTACTGAAACTTATGTAGCCGCAAAGGTCTTTGTTGATAATGAAAGGTGGATGGATGTTCCCTTTTATCTGAGGACAGGAAAGAAACTGAAAACAAGGGAGATAGAGATAATAATCCAGTTCAAACCTACTAAAAATGCAATAAAAATGGTGACTGCAGACTATGCAAATGCAGACTTGACAAAGATATTTGAAAATAATTATCTGTCTATAAGAATCCAACCTGATGAGGGGATAAATCTTAGATTCAATGTGAAAAAAGCGGGCTCTACTGACGAAATAGATATAGCAAATCTCAACTATTGTCAAAGTTGCCTGACAGAAAATGTGATAAACACCCCTCAGGCTTATGAAAGATTATTGGAGTCATCTATAAAGTCTAACAGAACCTTGTTTTCAACTTGGGAGCAGATACAAGTCAGCTGGGAATATATGGATGAAGTGCTTAAGATGTATAGGGAACATTCCAATAAATTATATGAATATGAGCAAGGGAGCTTCGGTCCAAAAGAGGCGGATGAAATATTGAAAAAAGACGGAAGAAAATGGATATACACACAGGAGTAATGATGAAGATACATGACGTGACAAGGCTGATATCGGAAGATATGACAGTATACAAAGATAGGGAAAGCAAGAAGATAAAAAGAACTGTAGTTGCTGACTATGAGAAGGCTGATTATTATGAGAGCAGAATGGATATGGATATGCATTGCGGCACTCATATTGATGCACCTCTACACATGATTAAAGGCGGAGATACGATAGAAAAGTATGATTTATCAAAGTTTATCGGTGATTGCAAACTGTTTGATCTTACAGATGTGGATGAGGCTATAAGAAAAAAAGATATAGAAAATCTTGATATTCAAAAAGATGACATAGTAATCTTTAAGACGAAAAATTCTTTTGACCAAGGATATAATCCGAAATTTGTCTATATAGAAGAAGATGCCGCCTTGTATCTGTCTGAAAAAGGGATAAAAACAGTTGGAATTGATGCCATGAGCATAGAAAGGGATAAGAAAGAGCATCCATCACATAAGATAATTTTGGGTACAAATATAGGGGTAATTGAAGATTTGTATCTGAAAAACATAGGACAAGGGCAATATTTTTTAAGCGCCTTACCTCTAAATATAAGGGGTAGTGAAGCCTCGCCTATAAGAGCGGTATTGATAGAAAAATAGACAAAGAAATTGACAAATAATGAAAAAAACTATATAATGGAGTAGTCTAAGATGAAAATAAATTTAGCTAAGGAGAGTTTATATGATCAGTGCAAGTGAATTTAGAAAAGGTGTCACTTTTGAGATTGACGGACAACCGTATTTGATAGTGGATTTTCAACATGTTAAGCCCGGAAAAGGTGCAGCCTTCGTAAGAACAAAATACAAAAATTTGAAAACCGGAGCAACAAGAGAAGAAGCGTTCAACCCTAATGACAAGTTTCCTAAGGCTCAAATTGAAACTAAGGAAATGGAATATCTATACAACGACGGTGAGCTTTATTATTTCATGGATGCTGAGACATACGAACAAGTTCCTCTAAATTATGAACAAGTTGAAGATGCAATTAAGTTTATGAAAGAAAATGAAAAAGCTGTAATAAGATTCTATCAAGGACAAGCTTTTTCAGTAGATCCGCCTAACTTTGTAGAACTTCTTGTAACAGAAACTGAGCCGGGAGTAAAGGGAGATACTGCTACAAATGTTACTAAGGCAGCTACAGTAGAAACCGGTGCAACAGTACAAGTACCTCTGTTTATAAATGAAGGCGAAAAAATAAAGATAGACACAAGAACTGGAGAATATCTTTCAAGAGTATAGGAATGATATAACAGATTCTTATGTAAATCTAAAATTTTATAGGATAATATGTATGTTTAATAGATTTTACAATATATGGGAGCAATTTTCATATATTGTAAAATTTTTTTATGTTTTTTTCAATAAATTGGGCATATAAATTAAATAATAACAGCAGTATAATACTAAAATCTAATAGAATAATGGATAAACTATGTTTTATATTTTTACAATAAAGTTATAAGTCATATACTATTTTTTTAAAATATTAATAAAAATTTTCCATAGATTAAATAGATATTAGTATAATAGAGTAATTCATTAAGTTAGATTTTATAAATGATTATCACCAATATTGTAGAAAGCTTGAAAAATTTGACAACATTGTCTAATAAGGGTAAAATTTAATATACTTATAGCTATTTAATACTAATCAGCATTTATAGTAGCAAGTAGTTATTTTAAATGACTCTATACATAGTAGAGATTTTGAATAACTTTTTTGTAACATAAATACATTGTTTTTTAACAGCTTTTTAGTATAAAGTAGCTCTTTAAATAACAGTAATGTGCCAATGCTTATAAAATTAAATATTTGATTATATCTTAGTCATTAAGAAGCTAAGGAAATAAATATAATAAAGGGGTAAAGTGGATTTATTATCACTATGAAAATACGGAGGTTATATGTTTTTATCTGAATTAGTTGCTTATGCGACTGAAAAATACGACATAATAGAAGATAAGATTATAGAAGAACTTTTCGGATTTTCAGTTTTGACAGATAGTAAGAGCAAACTGTGGATAGCTGTAATGCTCAGGAAATACGACGCTAAAAGCAAAAAAGAGCTTGAGTTTTGCGATATAAAATGCGGTAGTGATAATATTTATGACAATATGTCGTCATATATTGATAAGCCCTTTGGAATGAAGGGAGAAGAATGGGTAGGAGTAAAGTTTGACGATACAACTGATAGAGCAGTTATCTTTGAACTTTTTGACAAGGCGGTAATATATAATAATCAAAAAGGAAGTACAATCAGTCTTAAAACTCAGACAGATGTGTCAAGTTCAAAGTACGACGAAACGGCTATAAGATACGAGCCTGATACTTATGAATTGCAAGAGGAGTATATTGAAACTCCTATAATTTTCAATAGAAATATGGAAAAATCTAAAAATTATTCAAAGTATCAGAAAAATACTTCAAATATTAAAATAAATACGAATAAAGCCATATCTAAAGCACGAGATAATACTATAATTATCAATCAAAATACAGCTAATAAAAAAATAGCCTCAAAATATAATGATACAGTAATTAATTTCAAAGACTATGCTATTGACAGTGAAAGATTTATACCGGATAAGATAAAACAAATGATGAAGTTGTATAGATATGGGGACCATTCTTTCAATCAAAAGGTGAAAAACTTTTATAAGCAGGGAAAGTTCATGGAGGACTACGAGGATGATTTTTCTTGGAATGGAGAATTTCATCAGTATTTTCCTACTTACAACGATATGAATATCCGTCAGCTAAGAGGATATTTTTCGTGGAGAAGTCAAGTGAGGAATGGAAACTACGAAAAAATACCAACTTCATTTGCCTATCTCTACCTTTACGAACTTATTAACCGCATAGGTGTATCATCCTATGAGGAGGCTCTATCCAAGATGAGGGAGTTTGAGATAAAATTCATCGAATCAGGAATTGGAGATAAGAGGATACAAAAGGACTTAAGACAGTGGATGCTTGGAATTATAGTGTTACAAGGGATAGATCCTAAGATTGCCAAAAAATATCTAAGCAGTGAAATTATAGAAAAAGATGAGTCTACTCTCGCCTTGTTAAGCCCTCAAAATCATAGCGACGAAGAGATTTTTAATGCTTTACTTGCGCATTATGGCGATAGGCTGTCAACATCAACAGTGATAAAAAAACATGGAGGTTACGGAGTTCACCTCTTTGCTCAGGTTTGGAGGCTGACCTTTGAAGAGTATAGTGAAATTGGTGAAAATTTATTTGAAAAATGCTTTGGTCATCGTTCAACTTACAGGTGGTATCCATTTTCCAATGCGATTTACATGGAGTATATTAATCCGAGATGGACTTCATATGAATTAAATGAATGTAGAAAATACATCTTTAAACATGCTTCTTGGCACGAAAATAGCTACCACAAGATGAATTTTAATAGAGCAATTTTTTGCGGACTGATACATGAGGCAGATAGAAAACTTAGATTGTATCTCAAGACAGGACATCCATTAACAGCCAAGAGTGATGAAAGTTGGGCGTCAGCCCATGTGGATAAGGTAATAGAAATAGACCGAAAAGAAAAGCTTGAAAAATCAAGACCGAAGATTACAATAAGTTTTGACAGTTTGGAAAAGATAAGACAAGATGCATTGATAACTATGGACTCTCTCTTATCAGAGGAAGAAAAAGATATTATTGAAGAAGTGAAGGAAGTAGATATAACAATAGATGATAAGCCTAAGAGAGAGGTTTTTGAAAATAAATGCAGTATAGCTTTGGAAGAAACGGAGTTTCAAATAATATCCTTGCTTTTAAATGATAAATCTGTAGATGATATTATAGCAAAGAAGATGAGTTTACCTGAGGTGCTTGCTGATAAAATCAACGAAGTTTTCTTTGAAGAGATAGGCGATAATGTGGTGGAATGTGATTTGGGAAAAATCACTCTTATAGAAGATTACAGGAAAGATGTGGAAAGAATAATCAAAGGAGCAATAAATGAGTGAAATAAACAGAAAGGTGCCAAAGAGGATAGCACAGACTCTGATAAATTCTCTAAAGGGCGGGGTTGTACCAAGAATAGGACTACCTTATATCACAGTGGGGAGAAAAAACGAGATACAGGCACTTTTGCATGATGTTGACATTATTTCAGATGGTGGAGCGTCATTTCGATTTATAGTAGGGAGATATGGCAGCGGTAAGAGTTTTCTATTGCAGACAATCAGAAATCACGTGATGGACAGGGGTTTCATAGTGGCTGATGCCGATCTTTCTCCTGAAAGACGACTCCAAGGTACTAAGGGGCAAGGTCTTGCAACTTACAGGGAGCTGATAGGAAATCTGTCTACCAAGACTAAGCCTGAGGGTGGAGCATTATCACTTATATTGGACAGATGGATAAACAGTGTACAAAGTAGTGCAGTAGCTGAGAGCGGACTTACACCCGGAGATGATAACTTGACCAAAATAGTGGACAAAAAAATCTACGAAGTCACTTCATCTTTGAGTGAAATGGTGCACGGTTTTGAATTTGCAAGACTAATCTCAGCCTATTATCACGCCTATGTAAACGGAGATGATGAGACTAAAATGAAGATAATCCGTTGGTTTAGAGGTGAATACAGCACAAAAAGAGAGTCAAAGGAAGAATTGGGAGTCAATATAATAATAAGTGATGATGACTGGTACGACTATCTTAAGCTCTTTGCTACTTTTTTCAGACTTGCAGGATATGTGGGCATGATGATAATGATAGATGAGCTTGTCAACATCTACAAGATTTCAAATTCTATCACAAGGCAAAACAACTATGAAAAGATACTTACCATGTACAACGATACTCTGCAAGGCAAGGCAAAATACATCGGTATAATAATGGGGGCAACACCTCAGACTATAGAGGACAAGCGTCGTGGAGTTTTCAGCTATGAGGCTTTACGCTCACGCCTATCTGAGGGCAAGTTTTCAAAGCCGGGTGTGAGAGATTTGCTTGCTCCTGTCATCAGATTAGAGGCTCTAAATGCTGAAGAGATGCTTATCTTATGTGAGAAACTTGCAGATATTCATGCTGATTTGTATGACTATGAAAAAAAGCTGTCTACAAATGACCTGGCAGGATTTGTAAAGATTAAGTTTGAGAGAGTGGGAGCAGATTTAAATATTACTCCTCGTGAGGTAATTAGAGATTTTATTGAGCTATTGGATTTGATGTATCAGCATAAGGATATGTCTATAACTGATTTACTGTCATCTAACGAGTTTTCTTATGCTAAGTCTGAGGCAGTTTCCAATGATACATCGGATTTATATACTGAATTTACCATTTAATGTCTTATAGCATGAGCTTATATGTTAAGAACTGTTTTAAGAATTCTGATACTAAAAATATTTAAAGCTATGTAATACTAAAATCTAATGGAATCATGGAAATATTTCATAAAAAATGATGTAACAAAAGTTTATTAGCAAAATATATCTAAAGTGTATTCTAAGAATAGACTCCATAGTTTAAATGGAGTTTAGTATAAGATTAGTACAGCAAAATTTTTCACTTTGTTTTGGGAGATATTATGGATATTTTTGAGAGATATGCTCCATTTATACAAGACTATATTTATAACTCAGGTTGGCAGTCACTTCGTGCAGTTCAAAATGCTGCAGGAGACGCTATTTTTAACACTGATGACAATGTCCTCTTAACTGCGTCTACCGCTTCAGGAAAGACAGAGGCGTCATTTTTTCCTATATTGAGCCTACTTTATGAAAATCCGTCTACAACAGTTGGAATTTTGTATATAGCGCCGCTTAAAGCCTTAATCAACGACCAGTTTGAGAGGATAAGCGGACTTTGCGAAGAAGAGGGGATAGCAGTAACAAGGTGGCATGGAGATGTGTCACAATCACAAAAAAGGAGGCTGCTCAAAAAACCGTCAGGCATTTTACAAATTACACCTGAGTCCTTGGAATCTCTGATGATAAATAAGCATATGGAAATATCGTCGCTTTTTGGAGATTTGAGATTTATAGTTATAGATGAGATTCACTCCTTACTTCGTGGAGACAGAGGAGGACAGACTTTTTGTCTGATAGAAAGACTTTGCCGTCTTGCAAACTGCAATCCTCGTAGGATAGGTCTGTCTGCTACCATAGGAAATCCTAAGTTGGCAGGAGAGTTTTTGTCAGCCGGTAGCAATAGAAAAACTGTAATACCCAAGTTTGAAGGAGGAAAAGAAGTCTGGCGACTGTCTATGGAACATTTTTTCAATACTCCTCCGCAGGCAGATGAGGGCAAGGTAGTTGCAAAAGGGAAAGTAAAAATTGAAGAGCCAAGCGATGTAGCACCAAAGGGTGCAGACCCGGGAGTAGGATATATCTTCGAGCATACAAAGGGAAGAAAGTGCCTTGTATTTACGAATTCAAGGGAAGAAAGTGAGTCTGTTTGCCAGATGCTCAGACAGTATTGCGAGGCGAATAATGAAGATGATAGATTTTTGATACATCATGGTAATCTTTCTGCCTCTTATCGTGAGAGTGCAGAAGAGGATATGAAGGATGACGAGTCCATGATGAGCGTATGTGCCACTGCAACTTTGGAGCTTGGAATCGACATAGGCAAGTTGGAGCGTGCATTTCAAATAGACGCACCTTTTACAGTTTCAGGATTTTTGCAGAGGTTGGGTAGAACAGGCAGAAGAAATACTCCATCTGAGATGTGCTTTGTAATGAGGGAGGATCATCCGGAGCCACGAGCAATGTTTCCTGATTTGATACCTTGGTATCTAATTCAGGGTATTGCAATTGTTCAGCTTTACATTGAAGAACGCTTTGTTGAGCCTCCAAAGACTGACAAGCTGCCTTTTTCACTGCTTTATCATCAGACTATGAGCACTCTTGCATCCTGTGGTGAAATGACTCCTGCTGAATTGGCATCTCGTATTTTGCCCTTATCAGTTTTTAGACTTGTAAGTCAAGATGATTTTAGAACTTTGCTTAGACATCTTATAAATATCGACCATATCAACCTTACTGAAAACGGCGGATTGATAGTGGGGATAACAGGCGAGAGAATAGTCAATAATTATAAATTTTATGCGGTGTTTCAGGAAAATATAGAGTACAAAGTACACTCAGGCTCTGAAGAGTTAGGTACGATAGTAAAGCCGCCGCCTGTAGGTGATAAGATTGCAATTGCCGGAAGGGTATGGGTGGTGGAAGAGGTAGACCACAACCGCAAGGAAGTGTATTGTAGCCTTGTAAAGGGCAATATACCTGCATATTTTGGGGATGTGGCAGGAGACATCAACACAAGAATCTTGGAGAGGATGTATCAAGTCCTTGACGAGGATAAGAGCTATCCTTATCTGCTGAGTCATGCAGTATCAAGACTTGATGATGCAAGAAATACATTTGGAAAATCTATGATGGCAAATAAAGCACTGATTAATCTTGGCGGAAAGATGTGGGCATTATTTCCCTGGCTTGGTAGTTATGCTTTTCTTGCCTTGGAACGCTTTTTAAGGCTTAGATGTGGAGAAAGGCTCGGAATAAAGGGTATGAATCCGTCAAGACCTTATTATATACAGTTTACTATGAATGTCAGTGAGGAAGAATTTTATGAAATAGTTAAAGAGGAGATAAACAAGGACTTTGACTATTTGGAACTTATTTATCCTAATGAAAATCCTGTATTTGAAAAATATGATGAATATGTACCCAAAGAGCTGATACAAAAAGGCTTTGCCTATGGCATATTGGATGTAAAAGGCATGAAAAAAAGGGTAAATGAGTGGGGATTAGATAGTGGAGCATTAAATTGGAGGTGATATTATGTCTCTGATTAAGATTGAAAACTTGTCATTTTCCTATTATGGATATTTGAACGACGTTTTTGATGACGTATCTTTTTCATTTGATACTAATTGGAAAACAGGATTAATCGGAAGAAATGGAATAGGCAAGTCAACCTTTTTTAAACTGCTTTTAGGTGAAGAAAAATATCAGGGAAAAATCAATAAAAGTGTTGAATGTACAAAGTTTCCACCTGATGTAAAAGATGAGACATTATCTGCCGTAGATTTTTTTAACTTATATATTCATAATGCTGAAGAATGGAGATTTTTCAAGGAGCTTAATCTATTAGAGCTTGATGAGTCGCTTGCTTATGCTCCCCTTAACACCTTATCCAAAGGGGAGAGGACAAAAATTCTCTTGGCTGTTCTTTTTACCACTCAAAATGAATTTTTGCTTATTGATGAGCCTACAAACCACTTAGATATTGCAGGAAGAAATACAGTTGCCAAGTATCTTAAAGATAAAAAGGGATTTTTACTCATTTCACATGACAGGAATTTTTTGGATAGCTGTATAGACCATGTTATTTCTCTAAACAGAAATTCAATAGATGTTCAAATAGGAAATTTTACATCTTGGTACGAAAACAAGATGAAAAAAGACCAATATGAAATGGATGAAAATGAAAGGCTCAAAAAAGATATAAGGAGACTGAAAGAATCTGCAAGACAGAGTAAGCAATGGTCTGATAATGTTGAGAAGACAAAGATTGGTCAAAAAGTATCAGGTGTAAAGCCCGATAAGGGATATATAGGACATCAGTCAGCTAAGATGATGAAAAAATCTAAGAATTTGGAAAAAAGGCAAAATAAAGCGATTGAAGATAAAGAAAATCTTTTAAAGGATGTTGAGAAAATAGAAGAGTTGAAATTGAAATGTCTAAAACCTCATAAGGATGTCTTGTTTAAAATAGAAAACCTATCTGCATACTATGCTTACAGGCAAATTTTAAATAATGTGAATCTTGAAATAAGGCAGGGAGAAAGAATTGCTATCTACGGTAAAAACGGATGTGGAAAGTCAACACTATTGAAAATACTCTTGGGAGAAGATATAAGATATACAGGAGAACTGCAAAAGGTAAATAATTTGAAGATATCATATATTTCACAAGATATTTCAAATCTAAGCGGAGATTTAAGTGAGTATATTAGGTCAAATGATGTTGATGAGACTCTATGCAAAACGATATTGAGAAAGCTTGATTTTTCAAGAGAGTTATTTGATGTTGATATGGTAAAATACAGTGACGGTCAAAAGAAAAAGGTGCTTATAGCTGTAAGTCTATCAAAAGAGGCACATATTTTCATCTGGGATGAACCGCTAAACTATATAGATGTAATTTCAAGGATGCAGATCGAAGAAATCTTGCTGAATTCCAAGCCTACCTTGATATTTGTTGAGCATGATAAAAAATTTGTAGATACTATTGCAACTAAAATAATTGAGCTATAAGCTTATGTTATAATACTAATCTTAATTTATAATGCCAAGTAATTATGACTAATGTCATTACAATTTATGAATTATAAACAATTTTACTCTAATACAATTATATGGCTTTTTAATAGATTTTCAGTATTAGAATAACAGTAAGGCGTATGTATAATTTTATCTGATTGATATTGATTTAAGTAGATATGAAGAGGTGGGAAATGGCGTCAAGTAAGGAGTATTTAGACTTTATCATGGAGCAGTTATCTGATTTGGAAGATATAGATTACAGAGCTATGATGGGTGAGTATATTTTATATTACAAAGGCAAGATAATAGGCGGAATCTATGACGATAGGCTATTGATAAAGTCTGCAAATTCGGCAGTAAATTATTTGACGGATGTAAAATATGAATTGCCTTATGTTGGTGCAAAAGATATGTTGCTCGTAGATAACGTGAATGATAAGGAGTATTTGAAGAATTTACTTATTGCCATGTATGATGATTTGCCTTATCCTAAGATACAAAAGAAAAAACGGTAGACATATTGAGTTATTGCAATAACTTAAAAAATCTTATAAAAATAGGAAATCATGGCAAAATAACCTTGATTTCCTATTTTTTTACTTTTCATCCTGTTTTTTATCGGCAGTGGATCTAAGTTTTCTCTTATAATTGGCTATTTCAATAAACTTATCACTGCCCCAGTTACAGACAGGGCAAAACTCCGGCGGTGCATCTCCTTCATGTATATAACCGCAGATTGTACATTTCCAGCTTTTCATAGCTCCCCCTTATAAAAATAAAAAGTAAGATGTATAGACATAGTTGTCAATAACATTAAAATTCAATAGAATTATGGATAATATATTTTTGGAACATTAATAATTATGTCCTAAATACTATATTAATTAAATCTTCGATAACATACCCATAGACTAAACAGATACTCGTATAATAACAAAAATAATAAAAATATGGCAATATAATCATAGTAAACGACATTATTTTGCTTTAACCAAAATACCCTTATGATTTTCTATATCATATACTTTTTTAATTTAAGTTGTTAATGACGTTTACTATATACAAAATAATAATGGATTAAATATCTATTTAGATTGAAATAATCTAATTCTTTTCTATTTGACAGGTATGTTGTAATAACGAACTTTCTTGTCTCGTTTTGACCACATTATCAGCTCATTTTTATATATGAACATATCTGAATCATTGTTAGGCACTGTTAAATTTGCTATTTCTACACCTTTATCATTAAAAATTTTCACCTGTGAATCATAGTTGCGTTGAATCAAGGCAACGACTACATTTCCGTTTGACATTATTCTTTTCATACCTGAGAGTACAGGTTTGGATTTTTTGTTGGATACTGTGTACAGTCTTGATGAATTTTTACCACCCATGTAGAATATATTATTTTTTACAGGGAAAAGAAGGTGGTCACTTCTATTATTAACATCGGAATAATAAAGATTTGCATCTGCACAAATCAACTTTGTAGACTTATTTTTAAGGGAGTAAGAGTAGATTGAGTATAGATTTTTTCCCTTTGTTTTTTTGTAATAGTATATACAGTCACTTCCCATTACCATATTTTGTGCATCCGGTATCAGCATTTTCTTTTGATTGTTAGAATTATTGATTGATATAATACCCGGAGCTTCAATTACATTAGGGTAATCACCTTCTATAGAGCTACCACCATTGTTAGTGTCATATTGATAATTTACAACATAAGTATAGTCTTTTCTTATTGCTGAAAAAAGTGGTCCCATTTTTACAATATCTCCGGGGAGATTATAGTAACACTTGTCAATATCATTAAAAAACTTACAATACCAATAACCAGATCTTCCTTGATAAAAGAAATATGGATCATGAATAAATGATAATTTATTTTTAAAAGCATCGATTTCGAATGAAGCATTTCCGGAATAACTCATATTTACGGACTTATCCTTATTTAATTGATTTATATGAGTGCCCCCCAAAATATTGTCTCCATAATGAGCTACGCTATATAGTTTTTGGTCACCTAATATTTTAAAAACGGAAGATCTACGGTCAACCCCATCCACTTTGTTTATTTGTTTTGCTACTTGATTGCTAAAAACAGATTTAGAGTAGGTTTTAAATTTGGAGTCCATTGAAGTATCTATAGGAATTGTATAGAAAATATATTTGTTATATACCGCAATATCCGACTTAAACGCTTCTTCAGGTAGTATTAGTGTAGCCTTGGGATTCAATTTTGTAATGGCATTTGAAGAAATGGTGAGTATGGATAAAACCATAAGAATCATTGATAATTTTAATAACTTTTTCATAATAATCCTCCAATATTTTAATAAAATTTGATTAATAAACTTGTTTGATTACCATTAACTTGCGATGACAATTCTTAGAAATTAAATAAAGTAAATCCTATTTATCAATAAGGCTGTTTTTAAATCTTTTCAAAGAAGTTTGATATAATATTTATTTATAGATTTTTGGAAAAAACTAATTACAATTTTCAAAAATTATCTGAAATAATAGTTAAATTAAAATATGTAGTGAACTCAGTTACAAGTTAAAAATTATAGCTGTTAAAAATTGCAAAGAATCATAAATATTTGTATTAATATCAGTATGTCAATAATTAAGTAAGAGTTTATTAATCAGCAATCAAAAAATATATTGATGTATAAATCATTATAGCACAGTAGAAAAATTTTTGCATTAGAATTATACTAATTAATTTATTCCCAAATTTTAAATAAATATCAATGTTGACGGTATCTTATTTGTATGTTATCTTATACATATAAAGAAGGTCATATAAGTACTGAAAAATAAAAGAATGGAGGAAATATTATGAAGAAGAGTTCTATAGTAGTAAAGTTATTAGCAGTGATATGTTTACTTACTTTTATTGTAGCTTGTAATGAAAATACTGATGTTTCGAAGACAAATACAGATGATAAAGCTAAAAATAATATAAGTCAAAGTGATAATAAGATTGATAAAGTAGTAGATAATACAAGTAAAGATGATGAAATAAAAGAAAAGGCAAGAGCTGTAATCTATGACACAAAAATTAAAGAGTTGAAAAAAGAAGAAAAAACGGGACAAAATATTCCTGCTGTTGCTGTAGATATAGTGGGATTGAAAAAAAGAAGTGATGGCTACAGTGTTTTTGCAAATATAATTGAAATGACATATAAGTTTGATAATGGGATTTTTGATAATGATTCCGGAGCTTTGTTTCCTATAAGATATGATATGGACTTAGATCTTAAGATAGTAAAGGAATATCAGGTTGAAGACGGAGATAGATTTATCCCGTCAATAAGAGAGATGGCTGAAAATGATGAAAATCTTATAGAAAAAATGATGGGTTCTCAAGATTCTTTTTCATCTAAGTATGATATTATTATGGAAGACCTTAAGAAAAATGCTGAAATAGAAGGTCTTAAGAACTTTTCGTATAAGAAAAATGAGATACCCGGCTATGAAAAAGATGTAAGAGAAATTGATGATGATATACCTGATGGAGTAATTTGTATCATAAAAAATAAGGACTATGACAAGGCGCAAGAGGAGAGAAAAGAAATAGTACCTTCAGGGGTTGCCGGTAAGCATGCAGTATATGCACCTTGTATATGGTATCATGAAAAGACAGGTATTTGTGTTAAAAATACAGTTTGGTATGATAACTAAGCTAAAATTTTCCTAAGTTTGTCATACGTTTCTTTTGAAAGATTTACTCCCTGAGTTTCCACTATCTTTGAAGAAAGTAGATTTGCAAAATCTAAGGCTTGCTCTAATGTCTTGTCTTTACTAAGGCAGGACATTATTGCGCCTATATGACTGTCTCCTGCTCCTACTGTATCTTGCACATTAGCCTTATAGCCTTTTACTTTTATACACTTTTTACCGTAAAAATACAATGAACCCTTACCGCCAAGAGTTACTATTATTGTATTTTGCGTCTTCTTATATAGCTTTTCCAATGCTTCATCTATGTTTTTTGCCTTTGTAATGTCTTTTAGCTCCTCTTCGTTGAGATGTATTATAGGATGGCTCTTATATATTTTAGCAAGTAATTTTTCATCTATCATATTTACTCTTGGACCCGGTGCAAATATAACTGTGCCTGAAAATTTGGATATGGTATCTGTAAGTATCTCTCCATCCCTGTCTTCTATTTCAAGTCCGCAGACATAGATGTAGGAAAAGTCGTCTAAATTATATGAATTTAACCAAGATGGCGAAAACGTGTATTCGCATCTGTGATATGACATGAAAGAACGCTCGCCGCTACTATCTATCAAGCAGTAGCAACAGCCGTTATCTTCTTCGAGAAATACACCCGTTTTTATATTTTTCCTCTTTAATTCCTTTCTTACAAAGTCGCCGTACATTCCTCTTCCTACAGGAGAGATAAATGCATAGTCTATGTCTAAATTATGTAAGACTGAAGCTACATTGTATGCACATCCTCCAAGGCTTAGGCTTTGACTTTTGACATGGACATCTTCTGAGCGTTTGGGCAGTTTGTCTACATGGATTATGACATCACATACTGTAGAGCCGATTACAAGACATTTCTTCATTTTTCCCTCTTTTAAATTAAGTATTTTTATAAATTTAATGTTATTGATACAATTATATATTATGGATAAAGTTCATCATTATTTTTTAAAAATAGGATATAATTTATGATTCATTATAAATGCAACTGAAGATATTTTATCCATTATTTTATTGGATTTTAGCATGACTTATACAGATAGTTTATATAATAATGGCTTTTTAAATATGAGTCAATAAAAATAATTTAACATTTTTGAAAATTTATGATAAAATTGAAAAGTAATTATTTTTTAGTATTATAGGAGAAAATTTTTGGAAAATTTTTTGGAACATATAGTAAATTTTGAAGATTCGGATTTTGAAAAAGAGTTGTTCGGCAACTATGATAAAAATATAAAGGCTTTGGAAGAAAAACTAAGTGTAAATATCATTCTTAGAGATGACAAGACATTTATAATAGGTGATAAGAATACTGATGTAAACATCTGTACAAGAGTATTGGAAGAGCTGTATAAACTATTTAAAAAAGGCACTGCTATAGACGTAAGGTTGGTAAATTATACTGTAGATATGATAAGGGAAGATATGTCCAACAATATTGCAAATATGGGGGATGATGTGATAATACTCACATCAAAAGGTAATCCTGTAAGAGCAAAGACAGTTGGACAAAAAAATTATGTAGATGACATAAGAAAAAATGATGTTACAATCTGCATAGGACCTGCCGGTACAGGTAAGACCTATCTTGCCGTTGCACTTGCAGTGGCGTCTTTTCGTCGTGGAGAAGTGTCAAGGATTATACTTACAAGACCTGCGGTAGAAGCCGGAGAAAGTCTCGGATTTTTGCCTGGAGATTTGAAAGATAAGGTCGATCCTTATCTTAGACCGCTGTATGATGCTCTCTTTGATATGTTCGGTGCAGAAAAGTTTGAAAAACATCTTGAGACTGGAGTAATAGAGGTTGCACCTCTTGCATTTATGAGAGGTAGAACATTGGACAATTCCTTTATAATTTTGGATGAGGCTCAAAATACCACTCGTGAGCAGATGAAGATGTTTTTGACAAGGTTCGGCTTTGGCTCAAAGGTGGTAGTAACAGGGGACATCACTCAGATAGATTTGGGTGACAACAAAAAAAGCGGACTTTCTCATGCGGTGATAATACTCAAAGACGTAAAGGGAATAGCTATAAACGAGCTTACTGAAAAAGACGTGGTAAGACATGAGTTGGTTCAAAGAATTATAAAACAATACGATAAATATGAAAAGAAACAGTTGATGCTCAGGACCAAGGGAAAGGGCGAAACGAAGAGGTAAGACTATGATATATTTTGACAATGCGGCAACAACATTTCCAAAACCGGATGTAGTCTTGGAAAGGACATTTGACTTTGCAAAAAACCACTGTGCCAATCCTGGACGTTCAGCTCACAATATGAGCGTGATGTCGTCAAAGGCTGTGTATGAATGCAGAGAGGCTATCTGTGAACTTATAAATGGAGATGATATCTCAAATGTCGCATTTACAAAAAATTGTACAGAGGCTTTAAATATAGGGCTTTTTTCTGCTTTGAATGACGGAGATGATGTCATAAGCTCGGTATTGGAGCATAACTCTATAATAAGGGTGTTGGAACATCTTAAAAAGACAAAAAATATAACTGTGACTTATCTAAAACCTAATCAAGACATGGTAATAAGAGCTGAAGACGTAAAAGGAAATGTCAAAAAAAATACCAAGCTGATTGCTCTTTGTCATGCGAATAATCTCGTAGGTACAGTAAATGAGATAGAAGAAATAGGAAAGCTTGCAAGGGATAATAATATTTTATTTTTGCTTGATGTGGCACAGAGCATAGGTAAAATCAATATTGATGTAAAAAAGATGAATATAGACATACTCTGTGCACCTGGACATAAGGCATTGTTTGGACTAAGCGGTACAGGTTTTATCTATGCAAGTAAAAATGTAAAACTCAAGCCCATACTTTACGGCGGTACAGGCAGTTTTTCTGATGAGATAAATGAGATTGAAATAATGCCTGACAAATTGGAAACAGGTACTGTCAATGTAGTAGGTATCAAGAGTATGCTTGAAGGTATAAAGTTTATAAAAAAAGAGGGCATTGATGCTATATTTGAAAAAGAAAATGAGATGACAAAGTATTTTATACAAAGGCTTTCAACTGTAAGAGATGTTATAATCTATACTCCAAATAATAATATACTTTCTTCAATAGTATCGTTTAATATTAAGAATAGAGATTCGTCACTGATTTGCTCGACCTTAAATTATAAATATGATATTGCGGTGCGTGGAGGGCTACATTGTAATCCTTTGGGACATAGCTTCCTAAATACACTTGAGAGTGGCTTTGTTAGAGCTTCATTGTCATATTTTAATACAAAGGAAGAGATAGATTATTTTACAAACAGTTTAAATATCTTGAATTAGAATTGCAAATTATGACTTAATGATTTAAAATTAAGTTGTAACTTGTAATAGCTAATTTTGAAAAGGAAAATAAAAATGAGATTGAATAAAAATATATGGATATATCCGCTTATATGTGCGACACTTTTTAGCTTTGTCTCGCAAAGTATAAGCGCTACAGATATATACTCAAATCTGAGTTTGAGTGAAAAAAACAAAATAATAGAAAAAAAGATGGAATACGCAAAGACCGATCCGGCTTATATACCTTTTGTTTTGACATCAGCAGGGCTATTTTCAAATCAAACAGTTGCAGGCTCTTTGATGGTACAGGATACAGTGGCTGGGGATATTACAATAGAAAACTCTATAATAAGCAAGGATCTTATAATAACAGCAGGTAAGCTTAATTCTCTAACACTTAAAAATAGTGTAATTACAGGAGATATCTATCTTGTTACTGCTTCAAATAAGATGGTATTAAATATAACAGACTCTACAGTAAACAATGTATACCTCGGTTCTGCCACAAATGTTAAAGAAATAGGAAATTCAACTATAAACAACATAGTATTGACCAAGCACTTGAAAAAAGGTACTAAGATGACAATCAATGCTAATGTAAATAAGCTGGTCAACCATGCACAAAGTCCGACTGTAATTTATAACGGTCAGATTAACAATCTCGTAGTAAATAAGACTATAAATCTTGGTGGAAAGGTAAAGTATAGGGTAAAGACATCTAACGACTATAGCCTTACAGATACTATAGTATATGACTTAAATCAGATAAAATCTACTAAGGGCTATGCCAACATAAGTGACGGTACTTCGTATGAGGATTTGTATAAACTGCTCAAAAAAGAACAGTATTCCAACAAGGAAAGTATAAGCATAATTACAAAAAATTCAAATTCAGCCAATTTCAACAGTTCAAATAATGCTATTGGAGATGTATTGTTGAAGTTCTTGCCTAACAATAGTTACGGTATTTACACTACATTTTTTTCAAATGAAAACTACAATTACAGCATTTACAACATCTATTTCCTATATGATGCTGACCTTGCCAAACTGAATCAATCTTATCAAGTAATTGATGATATATATAATTCAATTAAACATTATGAAGGAGTGGAGTTTGTAAAACAAGCAAACAGAGCGATTGCTTTGAAATTAGAGTATGATACATCGCTAAAAAAACACTCTTTGTATGATGCTGCAGTATTAAACACTGCTGTTTGTGACGGATATGCTAAGATTGGATATGAGCTCCTATCAAGAAAATTTGGAAGAGAGAATAATATTTTGGTTGCAAATACAGATCATATATGGAATATGCTTAAGTTAAATGGTAATTGGTATCATATTGACTTTACTTTCAATGATCCTGTGACAAAGCCTTTTGACAAGAATTACTATTCTGAAGAATACCTATTTCTTACAGATGATGAGCTTGTCAATGCTACCAGAAGAACAGAATTTAACGGTGTGGCTTCTAACGGTGTTGGCTCTAATGGAAGAACATGGAACAGAAGTATTTATCCCAAGGCTAATACAAGTATGAAAAGTCATTCTATATTTTAAAAATAGCTCCCAATATGGGAGCTATTTTTCTATCTTGTCAAGTATTCCTGTAATATATGCTATTGCAATGCCATAGTTTGTTATGGGTATTTTTGATGACTTTGCTGAGTCTATCCTGTTTAGTACATATTTTTTGTTGAACATACAGGCACCGCAGTGTATAATAAGCGAATAATCTTCAAGCTTACTTGGGAAGTTGTTTCCACTTACTACATCAATGTCAAGCTGTTTGCCTGTTTTTTTTCTAAGCAACATTGGGAGCTTGACTCTGGCAATATCACCGTCTTGAGGATTGTGAGTACAGGCTTCAGCAATGAGTACCTTGTCATTATCCTTAAGTAAGTCTATAAAGGCAGCTCCTCTTACAAATTCATCAACATCTCCTTTGTATCTTGAGAATAAGACTGAAAAAGATGTGAGTTTGCTTTCCTTAGGCTTTAAAGGATAAATCTTTGCAAAAACCTGAGAGTCAGTAATTATAAGATTAGGACTGTTTTTTAAGATATTTAGTGATTTTTCAAATCTGTCATCTGTTGTGCATATAACGCTACATTTATTATCAAGTAAGTCTCTTATTGTCTGTACCTGAGGAAGTATGAGTCTGCCCTTTGGTGCCTGCGTATCTTGTGGCATAACAAGCAGTACTACATAATCCTTTTTTACAAGATGAGAGCAAATGCTGTCTTCATCTTTGAATTTACATATTATTTCCAAAGAAGAGATTAAATCTTCTATTCCTATATTTTCTTTTACGCTGATTAAAATTACTTCTTTTGAAGTCAGTTCTGTAACTCTTTTTTTTAGACTTTCCATATCTTTTGACAGGTCTATCTTATTGATTACTATTAAATAAGGAATGTTTTTTTCTTTGATTTTTTCTATCCAAGATAATTCCTTGGAAAAATCGGAAATTATATCATCAGGAGTAGTTACTATAACAGCTATATCTGTTTTATTGAGGATATGGGAAGTTTTTTCCATCCTCTTTTCTCCAAGCTTACTGTTATCGTCAAAACCTGCAGTATCAATTATAAGTGTTGCCCCTATACCATGAATTTCCATAGCTTTTTGTACAGGATCAGTGGTAGTTCCTCTAATTTCTGATACTATAGATATTTCCTGATTTACTATCTTATTTATTAAGGAAGACTTGCCTACATTGGTTCTTCCAAAAAAGGCTATATGCACTCTTTCGCCTTGTGGAGTTTGATTCATATTCATAAAAATCTCCAAAATATTTATAATTATTAAAATCTGAAATCTCTTTTCCCGCTTTCCATTTGAAGTATATAGTCTTTAGCAATGTTTTTTACCTTTTCCTTAGGTATCATCTCCAGCTCGTCGTCTATGACCTTTTGTGCAAGAACTCTCGTTTCATCCTTTGCATAGTCTATGAGGTATTCATTGAGAGTCATTAGAGAATTTGGTTGACAGACATTTACTATCTGACCTGATTTTGCAAGACGCATAAATCTGTCTCCTGTACGTCCTGCTCTATAACAGGCTGTGCAAAAACTTGGAACATAGCCCAATTTCAACAGCCAATTTACCACTTCATCCAATGTTCTGTTATCATCTACGTCAAATTGCTTTGAATTTTCATCAGAATTTTCGTCTTTTTCATAGCCTCCTACACTGGTTTTTGAACCTCCGCTTATCTGAGAAACTCCTATTTTAAGAACTTCTTCCCTGGATTTTTGAGATTCCCTTGTAGATATTATTATTCCTGTATAAGGCGCACATATTCTCACCAAAGCTACTATTTTTTTAAATAAGGCGTCATCTATTGCATAGGAAAATTCATCAACATTTATATCATCTGCCGGCCTGATTCTCGGTATACTTATGGTATGAGGACCTACTCCAAATTTTGCCTCCAAATGTTCTGCATGCATCATAAGTCCGACAAAATCGTATCTATGATCGTAAAGACCGAATAATACGCCTATACCTACATCATCTATACCTGCATCCATAGCTCTATCCATTGCTTCCGTATGGTAGGCATAGTTATGCTTAGGACCTGTAGGGTGAATTTCTTCGTAAGTTTGTTGATGATAAGTTTCTTGGAAGAGTATATAAGTACCTATACCGGCATCGACTAACTTTTTGTAGTTTTCTTTAGTTGTAGCTGCAATATTTACATTAACACGTCTTATTGCACCGTTTTTATGATGTATGGAATAAATTGTATTGATGCTTTCCAAGATATAGTCAATGCTGTTTCTAACAGGATCCTCACCTGATTCAAGAGCAAGTCGCTTATGTCCCATATCTTGAAGTGCTATGACTTCTTTTGCTATTTCTTCCTGACTGAGCTGTTTTCTTGTTATAGTAGTATTTTTAGCATGATATGGACAGTAAGTACATCCGTTGACACAGTAGTTTGATAAGTATAATGGAGCAAACATAACTATTCTTTTGCCGTAGATTCTGTCTTTGATTCTTCCGGCAAGATTATATATTTTAGCTAATATTTCTTCATCATCACATTCAAGCAAGACTGCAGCCTGTCTGTGACTTATTCCGTTCATTTGCTCCGCCTCTTGAAGTATTTCAAGTATCATTTCATAATTATTTTTATTTTTTTTTGCATATTCAATAGTTGATAGAATTTCTTCATGATTTATAAATTCTTGTGCTACTGATGATTTTGCATTATACATCATTTCCTCCTATACTGGTATCTTGCCTATATTAATAATTTGTTGTTCAAGGATTTGCCTATCTTTTAAAATGTCATTTACTTTGATTTTATTGGGATAAATGCTGTAAAATTGTTCGTATTTTTGAGGTGTTACCTTTCTCATTATAACGTTGGCACCACAAGAAAAGATGCTATCTTTTTCCTTGGAGTCTATCACACAAAGGGCTGTAGTGGCAGGTAAATGAGCTTTTGGCAGAAAGATTCTTGTAATTGCTACTGCTTTCTTAACGAGAAGAGTATCTCCGTTTTTCATATCTCTTAGTGGAGTATCTTGACTTGCTATGAAAGGACCAATGCCTGCCATATCACAGGGGATAGTCTTAAGAGTGAGTATGTCCTTTGCAATAGTGCGCAAGTTTTGTCCCGGTAAGCCTATCATAAAACCGCTACCTGTATAATAATTTAGCTTTTTCAAATTCTTAAGGCATTGAAGTCTGTTTTCTAAGGTACCGCAACTATGCAGTGACGAGTACAGCTTTTCATCAGATGTTTCGTGCTTTAGCAAATATCTGTCTGCTCCACAGTCTTTGATGTATTTATAGTCTTCATAGCTCATCTCACCGCAACTGACTGTTACAGCCATATCTGTCTTTTCTTTTATCTTTCTTACTATATCTCCGATTTTTTCTGCTGTAAAATATGGATCTTCTCCTGATTGCAAGACTATGGTCTTGTATCCTGCCTTATATGTTTCAACTGCGACTTGAAGTATTTCTTTTTCTGCTATTCTATACCTTGTGAGATTCTTATTGTTTGAATTCAGACCGCAGTAGGCGCATTTTCTCTTACAGTAGTTTGAAAATTCCAGTATAGCTCTAATGTCTACCTTATTTTTAAAATTGTCAAAATTAATCTTATCCGCTAATTCAAATACCTTGCTAAAGTCCTCAAGTTCAAGTAGGAACACAATGTCATCTTGTGAAATATCTGCTTTTTGTACCAGACTTTCATAGATGTTATTCATCGTCACTTACCTTTGCATACATAGTCTTTGAATTTATCCCCTTGAGTTTTCCAAGCTTTCCGGATAACTCGTTTATAGTATCCATATCAGAGTCTACTATTATGCTAATGACCCCTATATTTCTATCTCTATAAGGAATACCTAATCTACCGACTATTATATGATTATAACTATGCAATATATCATTTAGTTTGTTTGTACAGGAATTATCCTCTACTATTATACCTATCAATGCTACTCTGTTTTTCATAATATCCTCCTTAATTATGTTAAAATAAAAAAAGCCGGACAATACAGTACGGCTCGTAAATAAAATCGGCTTTTTCTTCAGAAACAAGAACATCTCGTATCTTTAGAGCTATACCTAGGTATCTTTTTCGTAGAGAAATGAAGGATAAGCTTTTATAAACTCTTTACATCTATCATCGAATCAGATTTTACAGTCCTAATATACTATTTTTTTAAAAAAAAATCAATTGAAACTTAAAATTTTATCTGGTTTTTTTAAAGAATTCTATATATAATCTGATGATATTCAAAGCGTTTTAACTAAAACTATGGAATTTGAATACAAGATTAGTATTATTGCGTACTCTTCTAAACTTTGGTTATTTCATTAAAATAATGCCAATTACAAATTCATAAGATTAGCTATTAGTAAATTCTTAAAATATTAAATTTAAGAAAATTATTCTAAAACTAAAATTTTCATAAAATATATTTTAATTAAAGAGCTTGATTTATTAACATAAAAAATAAGTTTCAAAAAATTTTTAAAAATTATTTAAGAATTTTTTAAAATAACACTTGATTATATTATATGAATTGTGGTATTATTAAATTAATCTTAAATAAATGATTTGATTTTTTCAGAAAAATTTTATTTTTTGTGTTTTTTATTGCCTTGAGTTTTACATTTTTTTTACAAGTTTTCTACACTTTTTTATAAAAGTTTAAATTAACCTTTGAAAATATATAAAAATATGTTATAATAAGACAAATAAAATTGGAAATTTGTCATTATTAAGCTCATTAGATTAGCTTAATTTTTGAAGATTTTTGAGAGAATTCGTAAATCAGACTTAAATTCTGCCTTGATTTTATGTTTATATTATGAAAAAAACGGATTTTAATTTAAGATTATTTGACAGCAGTACTGATATTTTGGGAGGATTTAATGCAAAAAGCTAAGAGATTGGGAGACATACTTGTAGAAAGCAAGGCAATTACTCAAGAACAACTTATGTCAGCTCTTCAAAAACAAAAGACTATGGATAAAAAATTAGGAGAAATACTAGTTTTGGAAGGTATCTTAAAGGAAGAACAGATACTTAAAGTCTTGGAAGCGCAACTTAGAATACCATACGTCAGTCTTTCTAATTTTTCGATAGACAAGAATGCTGCAAATATGATAAGTGAACAGGTTGCAAAGAAATACAATGTCATACCTCTTAAGGTTAACAGAGGAAGGTTGCTTCTTGCAATGTCTGATCCCCTCGACATATTTGCTATAGATGACGTTAAGTTACTTTCTGGTTTGGAGATATCGGTAGCTCTCGCTTCAAGCGAAGAGATTAAGAGGGCTATTAATAAGACCTATGATTCCACAAAAGATGCTGAAAGAGCAGTAGAAGAGTTTAAGGAAGAAATGGTAGAACTTAATGCCATTGAAGAGATTGCCGAAGATGCAGACGTAGCCAACGCTCCAATGGTAAGACTTGTAAATTCAATAATTACTCAAGCAGTAAATATGAAGGCGAGTGATATTCACATTGAACCTTTTGCCACTGTTGTACGCATAAGATTCAGAATAGATGGAGACCTTAAAGAGATAATGTCTCCGTCAAAGGTTACACACTCTGCAATAGTGACTAGAATTAAAATATTGGGAGCAATGGATATTGCTGAAAGAAGAATACCACAAGACGGTAGAGTCGAGACTTCCGTAGACGGAAAGCTGGTCGACCTGAGAATATCAATTCTTCCTTCGGTATATGGAGAAAAGATAGTTATAAGACTTTTGTATAGAGATTCTATAATGCTTACAAAGGAACAGTTAGGGTTTACACCATATAACTTGGACTTGTTCCATAAGATAATTCAAGCTCCGGAAGGTATAATCCTAGTTACTGGACCTACAGGGTCAGGAAAGTCAACAACCTTGTATACAGTACTTAGAGAGCTCAATGATATAAGGAAAAATATTATTACCGTTGAAGATCCGGTAGAGTACAGACTTGATGGTGTAACTCAGGTTCAAGTTAATCAAAAAGCCGGACTTACATTTGCAGCAGGTCTGAGATCAATATTGAGACAGGACCCCGACATAGTCATGATAGGGGAGATACGTGATAATGAAACTGTTGAAATAGCAACAAGAGCATCAATTACAGGTCACTTGGTTTTGTCTACACTGCATACCAACGACACAGCATCAAGTATTTCCAGACTGGAAGATATGGGTATAGAACCATTTATGGTATCTACATCTGTAGTTGGAATAATAGCTCAAAGACTCGTAAAAAGGATATGTCCTAAGTGCAAACAGGAATATATATCTACACCTGATGAAATGGCGAATATGAAACTTTCAAAGCCTATAAAGTTATATAAAGGTAAGGGTTGTAATAATTGTAACGGCACAGGTTATTCCGGACGTATAGCTATACATGAAATACTTGTAATGGATAAGGAAATAAAGGCTATGGTTAATAAGAGAGTCTCTATTGATGAAATAAAACAACGTTGTATTGATAAGGGAATGAAGACACTTAACCAAACCGCTACAGAGTTGGTATTAAGTGGTGTTACAAGTGTTAGTGAAATGTTGAAAGTAACATATAGTATAGATTAGTATTTTTATTGAAAAAATTTAACTGTAAAAGGGATATTCAAATGGAAAAATTAAACAACGTAAATGATATTGAATTTGCGGGAAACTATCAGTTATCTAATGATAATATCAATCCGATACTGGAAGTTTCCGTAAATTTAAAAGCTTCGGATGTGCACTTGTCTGTTGGTACACCTCCGCTAGTTAGAGTCAATGGTAAACTGACTCCACTAAGTAGAAACATATTGACGCCTCCCGATACGGTGGCTCTTGTAAGGCAGATACTATCTCCTACAAAGTTCAGTACCTTGCAAGAAAAAGGTGAAATAGACTTTTCATATTCTTATGGTACGCTTGGAAGGTTCAGGGTAAATGTATTTAGACAAAGGGGAACATATTGTATAGTAATGAGACTTATAAACAATATTATTCCTGATATGTCTTCACTTGGTCTACCTTCAGTTATAAAAAGTCTCTGTGAACTTAAGAGAGGTCTTATACTTGTAACAGGACCTACAGGCTCAGGAAAGTCAACAACACTTGCTTCTATGATGAAGAATATGAATCAAAACAGAAATGCTCATATAATTACAATAGAAGACCCTATAGAGTATATCCATACTCATGGAACTTGTGTTGTAAATCAAAGAGAAATAGGAATGGACACTGAAAACTTTGCCAATGCTCTTAGGGCTTGTCTGAGAGAAGACCCTGATATAATTCTGGTAGGGGAAATGCGTGACCCTGAAACAATATCTACTGCTATAACTGCAGCAGAAACAGGTCACTTGGTTATGTCTACCTTGCATACCATAGGTGCAGCAAAAACTATGGATAGAATTATAGACAGTTTCGAGCCATATCAGCAACAACAGATAAAGACTCAGTTGGCAGGTATGATTGAAGCTGTAATATCTCAACAATTGGTCCCAACAGTAGATGGTAAATCGAGAGTTGCTGCTCTTGAAATAATGCTTGCCACACCGGCAATCAGGAACCTAATACGTGAGGGTAAAACCCATCAAATACAAACCATAATACAAACAGGTTCTAATGTGGGTATGATAACAATGGACAAAAGCTTGATTAACCTATACAAGAGACATAAGATAACTTTGGACTCTGTGAAAAAATTTGCGGTTGATCAGGAAGCAATATCTAAAGAGTTAGGGGTGTAGAAAATGCCTAAGTATAATTATATTGAAATAGATTCTGCTGACAATATAGTTCAAGGAACTATGGAAGCAGGCTCAAGTGGCGAAGTTATCTCTCTGATGAAAAGCAGAGGTTCAAGGCCTATTGAAGTTAGTGAAGATATAAAAGGGCTTGGCGGTGTTAATATCACCGTAGGTAAGAGAAGGATAAAATCTAAAGATTTGTCAGTTTTCTCAAAACAGTTGTATACTATGCTTCATGCAGGTATGCCACTACTTACATGTATAGAAACACTTAAAGATCAGGTTCAAAGTAAATTGCTTAGAGAAAAATTAATAGAAATATATCAAGATTTGCAAAAAGGTGCTATATTTTCAACTGCATTACAAAAACATGGTGAGGCCTTTCCTGAGCTTTTCATATCAATGGTAAGATCAGGAGAACTTACAGGTAATATGGATGGGGTATTGAACAACCTGTCTACGCACTATCAAAAAGAAGCCAGACTTCAAGCTCAAATTAGAAGTGCCATGATCTATCCTATTATAGTCTTGATGGTTGCGATAGGTGTTACAGTATTCATGCTAGTAAAGCTGGTGCCGATGTTTAAATCGTTCTTTAGAGGTAAGGCCTTACCTGGTATAACTCAATTTGTAGTTAATCTCAGCGACTTTATGATATCTAAATGGTATATTATTATAGCTGTTGTAGTTGGTGTAGTTTTCTTAATCAATAGATATATATCTACACCTGTAGGTAGGATGCAGTTTGATACCAATAAATTGCGTGCACCTGGAGTTGGCGGTCTTTTGAGAACTATTGCATCATCAAGATTTGCGTCTACTTTATCAGTGCTTATAAGCTCAGGTATACCTATAATTCAGGCAATTGAGTCATCAGGTCAGGTTACAAACAATGTATTTATTCAAAAAAATATGGCTTATGCAATTGATAATATCAAAAAAGGTTCACCTATGTCAGTGGAGTTAAAGAAACTTGAAATCTTCCCGCCGATGATGATTTCCATGCTTAAGATAGGTGAAGAATCAGGTGCTATAGATTCAATGCTTCAAAAGACTTCAGATTTCTTCGAGGAAGAATTGGAAGAAGCAATCAAGAGAATGACTTCAATGATGGAACCATTGATAATTATATTAGTAGGTGGAATCGTTGCAGTAGTATTGATTTCCGTATATTTGCCGATGTTCGATATGTCAACAATGGGAGTAAGTTAAAAAATAGGAGATAATATGTCTTTTTTAGAGGATATGACATTGGCGCAGCTTAGAGAATTGGCGAAAGAAAAGTCATTGTCCAATTATTCTAAGATGAAAAAAAGTGAATTGATAGAAAGTCTAAAGATTCAAGATAATACAGATAATCAAAAAATAAAGCAAGATGAAAATAAAGAAGATGATAATGCTAAGGTCGTTGTTTCAGACTTGGCATTAGTTGAAAATTCAAAAAAAAAAGGTGAATTGTACGTAGACGAAAATCATGAGATTTCGGGCGGTGTCTTGGAGATACTGCCCGACGGCTACGGCTTTTTGCGTGGTGGAAACTATTTGTCAACAGAAAACGACGTATATATGTCACCGACACAGATAAGAAGATTCAAGATGAAGACCGGAGATTATGTGACCGGAATTGTTAGACCGCCTAAGGAAGGAGACAGATTTAGAGCCTTATTATATGTGCATAAGATAAATGGAGAACTACCGGAAAAATCGCTTAGGAGGACATCTTTTGACTCTTTGACAGCATACTATCCGAAAGAAAAATTTAATTTACAAGAATCGGATGATATTGCGTCAAGACTCATTGATATTATAGCTCCTATTGGGAAGGGACAAAGAGGACTGATAGTTGCACCACCTAAGGCTGGGAAGACTACACTAATAAAGTCTCTTGCAAATTCTATTAAAAAATACAATCAAGATGTGGAACTTATAATCTTACTCATAGATGAAAGACCGGAAGAGGTAACAGATATAAAGATGTCAGTTGATGATGCTGATGTCATATATTCGACTTTCGATGAATTGCCTTCAAACCATATAAAGGTTGCAGAAATGGTTTTAAGTAGAGCTAAGGCATTGGTAGAATTCAAAAAAGATGTAGTAATATTACTTGACAGTATTACAAGGCTTGCAAGGGCATACAATATTACTATTCAATCAAGCGGAAAAATCTTATCCGGAGGTTTGGATCCAAGCTCACTATATGGTCCAAAACAGTTTTTCGGTGCAGCCAGAAATCTGAAAGAGGGAGGATCATTGACTATAATTGCAACAGCGCTTATAGACACCGGTTCAAGAATGGATGATGTAATTTTCGAAGAATTCAAGGGCACAGGTAATATGGAGTTGACCTTAGATAGGAATATATCTCAAAAAAGGATTTTTCCGGCTATAGATATAGAGAAGTCTGGGACGAGAAAAGATGAACTCTTACAGTCTGAAAAAGAAAGACAGTTTGCATCAAACTTAAGACGTAATCTGGATACAAATAAAAATATATATATATTGGAAAAGTTGATAAAATTGATGAATTTATCTTCAAATGATGAAATAATAAAAAATACCAACTTCTGATTAGAATCCGATAACAATTACTAAAATGGTTGTTATCGGATTTTTTATGTTTAATGAGTTTCCACCTGTACTAAAGTCTGATAGAATTATGTCTAATGTATTTATAGGTTTACAATATAAGTGCAAAATTTAATATGAAAATATAACGATAATAAAAATTAATTAAAAATAATTATTGATTTAAAATTAATATTGATGTATAATATGAAATATCTTAGACAGGGCTAAGAAAAATAATTTATAAAAACAGGGGGCTTTATGAAAAAATTGTTAAGGTATTTTGTATTAGGTATATGTCTGGTATTTTGTTTGTCTGCATGCTCAAATAAGGCAGATACATCTAAAAATGATAATGGCGGTGGTAATACCGATGGAAAGAAAAATGTAGTTGTTACTACATCGTTTTTGTATGATATGGTGCAACAAATAGCAGGCGATACTGTAAATGTAGATTTGATTATTCCAGCCGGAGAAGATCCGCATTTGTATATAGCTAAACCTGAAGACTTGAAAAAACTTCAAACTGCTGATTTGGTACTGTATCATGGTTTACACTTTGAAGGTAAAATGGTGGAAGTTTTGGAAAAACTTGGCACACCGGTAAGCAAAGAATTTCCACAAGACAAGATAGGGAAGATGGAAGAAGATGGGGAAACTGTAATAGATCCACACTTCTGGTTTGATATCAGTCTATATAAGATGGCGGTTGCGGAGGCTCAAAAAGCTTTGTCAAATCTTAATTCTAAAGACAGTGAGATGTATGAGAAAAACACTGAAAAATACTTAGCGGAGCTTACAGAGCTTGACAGTTATGTGAAAGAAAATATACAAAAAATTCCTGAAGGACAAAGATATCTCATCACACCACATGACGCATTTAACTATTTTTCAAAATCTTACGGCATAATAGTAAAAGCGCCACAAGGTGTGAGTACATCAAGTGAAGTAGCTAATGCTGATATTCAGGAAACAATAGATTTTATTGTAAAACATAAGATTAAGGCAGTTTTTGCAGAGTCTACAACTGATCCTGCTCGTATGGAAAAATTGAGAGAAGGTGTAGTTGCCAAAGGCTCTGATGTGAAGATAGTAAAGGGAGAGGGGAATGAACTATTTTCAGATTCACTTGCTCCTAAAGGTCAAAAAGGTGATAACTACATCGATATGTATAAACATAATGTAGATTTGATAGTGTCTAATCTTTCAAATTAGAATTTAAATTTATAAAACTCAACTTTCTCAAATTAAAAGTATATTAGGCATGTTGAAATTAGAGTATATTTTTAAAATACGACACTTAACATAGTTTTTAGTATTTTTATTTTTTGATAAATATGGAAAATTTAATAATCATCATTCAAAAAAATGTTTATCAAATATTGTATTAAAAAATCAATGAATATTTAAATTTCAACTAAGATTAGAATAATTTTAGTGGGAAAGTTGAGTTATAAGACTTATATCAGGAGATAGAGATGGAAAATAATGTAGCAGTTCATGTAGAAGATTTGACTATGGCTTATGACAGCAAGCCTGTGCTTTGGGATGTGGATGTAAATATCTTGGACAATCAGATTACTGCAATTGTAGGTCCGAACGGAGCAGGCAAATCTACACTGATGAAAGGTATTTTAAATATAATCAAGCCTATTTCAGGAGACATAGCTATTTTTGGAAAATCATATAAAAAAATATACAAAGAGATAGCCTATATTCCACAGTCAGGCAGCGTGAACTGGAATTTCCCGACTACTGTTATAGATGTGGTATTGATGGGGAGATATGTATATGCCAAAGCTTTTAAGAGATATTCCAAAGAAGACAAGGAAACAGCTATTTCAGCTTTAAGGACAGTGCGTATGGAGGAGTTTTGTAATAGACATATATCTCAACTTTCCGGCGGTCAAAAACAAAGAGTGTTTTTAGCAAGAGCAATAGCACAAAATGCAAGACTGTACTTTATGGATGAGCCTCTGCAAGGTGTTGACGCAAAGACAGAGGCTATAATCATGGATACGATAAGGGAGTTTAAGAAAAAAGGGAAGACCATAGTAGTTGTGCACCATGATTTATCTACAGTAGACAAGTATTTTGAACAGGTTATTTTGATAAATAAGCAATTGATTGCTGCAGGAAAAGTTGATGAAGTATTTAATAGGCAAAATATCAAATTAGCATATGGAGAGTGATGGGTATGACTTTGATTTTTCAATACTCTTTCATAGTTGTGGCGCTTGGGACAATGTGTCTTGCCATCTCAACCGGAATAGTAGGGACTATAAGTATATTAAAAAGACAGTCTTTAATAGGAGACGCTGTAGGACACGCTTCTTTCCCCGGAATAGTATTAGCTTTTATCATTGCAGGGAGAAAAGATTCTTTGACACTTATGACAGGGGCGATAATTGCCGGAGTATGTGCTTTTTTTATTATTCAATCAGTTGTCAATAGCTCAAAGTTGGAGGCTGATACTACGATGGCTATTATATTATCAGCGATGTTTGGCTTTGGAATGGTTTTAAAGAGTTATATTCAAGGAAATTCTTCCTTTTCAGGCTCACAAGCAGGACTTGCAAACTATATCTTCGGTCAGGCTGCATATATGCTCAAGGAGGATGTAATAATAATTTTTTGTGTTTCAATTATATCAATTCTACTCTTTCTTATATTTTTTAAGGAAATTAAGATACATGTATTTGATGAGGCTTATGCTGAAACTTTAGGTATTAAAAAAAATATAATCTCTGTTTTAATTATTATAATTACAATGCTGTTGATTGCAGCAGGTTTAAAGGCTGTAGGAGTGGTTTTGATAAGCAGTATGCTCATTACTCCCGGTGTTATAGGTATGCAGTGGAGCAAAAGGTATGAGAGCGTACTCATAATAGCAGCTATAAGCGGAGCAGTATCAGCGCTTATAGGTACATCCGTAAGTACGCTCGTAAAGGGCATGTCTACAGGACCAAGCATCATACTATGTATGACTGCAATAGCATTTTTTTCTGTGCTTTGCGGTCCGTACGGCATTATAGCATCGAAGATAAGAATTGGAAAGTTGAGGATGAGGAAAGATGACTGACAGCTTATTTGTTTTGATAGCGACAGCTGTAGCCTGTAGCATTGTGGGAGTATTTGTAATGCTTAGAAATTTAGCTATGATTTGTGACGCCATTTCGCATTCCATCTTGCTTGGCATAGTTCTTGCTTATTTTATAACCAAGGATTTGCATAGTCCGTATTTAATTGTTGGAGCAAGTATATTTGGAGTAATTACCTGTGCATGTATAGAGCTGCTTACCAAGACAAGATTTATCACTCAAGATACTTCAGTCGGTATAGTATTTCCCATGTTTTTTTCAATAGCTGTAATCTTAATCAGCGTTTTTGCCAAAAATGTTCATATAGATACTGATGTCGTATTGATGGGTGAGGTAATTATGGCTCCTTTCAATAGGTTGGAAATATTTGGACTGGATTTGCCGAGATCTCTTTGGATAATGTCCTTTGTAATAATTGCTAACACTATTTTTATCAGTTTGTTCTACAGAGTGTTGAACATATCATCTTTTGATATGACTTTTGCAAGCATGGTAGGCATTTCAACTTCTATCTTGTACTACTGTCTTATGGCTATGGTTTCCCTGACAGCTGTAGCGTCATTTGAGTCGGTAGGAGCGATTTTGACGATTTCTTTTTTCGTTGCACCGGCTGCAAGTGCATATCTGCTTAGTAAGGATATGAAGAAGACTATTATTCTAACTCTTATTTATGCTGTGATAAATACTTGTATAGGTTTTTATCTTGCATGGATTTGGAACCTTTCTATATCAGGAATGTGTGCAACAGTTTTTGGAATCAGTTTTTTATTGACGTTATTATTTTGTCCTGACGGTATCATAGTAAGCAAGATAAGGCATTACAAAAAACGTGGTAAGTTTACTAAAGAGATGATAATTCTTCACATGGACAATCACTCAAAAAGTGAAAATATGTATGCGGAGCTTGGCATTTCATCTATGAAACACCATTTTAATTGGAGTGGACTTAGACTAAGCAAATATATGAACAGTTTGCAAAAAGAAGGATATGTAGACAGGGATGATAAGATGGGGGTATATATTCTAACTCAAAAGGGCAAGGATTATCAACAAGATATAAGAAATAACTATGGACTTATAGAGATAAAACAATAATATATTAATATTGAATTTACTATAGTGCGTATAATTAAGAATTTATGATATTGTTTTGTAATCTCTCTATAAAATTTAAATATAGTACTGATACTTTTTAACTATAGAATATTCTTTTATGAATATTCTTTTTTTTGTTACATTCTTTTTACTTTGATAAAATACGATATGGTGGTATAATATCGTCTAGGATGTCTTTAGTTTTTACAAAAGTGGAGTATTAAAATATGGTAGAAAGCATTACAAGTGAAAAAAAATTTACTCATCTGCATTTGCATACGCAATACTCTCTTCTCGACGGTTTTACCGTAATAGATAAGGTGATGAAAAAAGCAAGTGATTTAGGTATGGACAGTATTGCCATTACTGATCACGGCGTAATGTTTGGAGTAGTAGATTTTTATAAGGCTGCAAAAAAATACAATATAAAACCTATAATAGGTTGTGAGCTTTACACTGCTGCAAGGACTCACAAAGATAAGGAGAATATAGATAAGAAATCAGGACATATCATTTTGCTTGCAAAAGATGATGAAGGCTATAGAAATCTTATAAAATTAGTTTCTATAGGTTTTGTAGACGGATTTTACTATAAGCCGAGAGTTGACTACGAATTGCTCAAAAAATATTCGAAGGGGCTTGTATGTCTATCTGCCTGCCTTGCAGGAGATGTACAACAACAGATTTTAGCAGGAGATTATGAGAAGGCGTGCAAGACGGCTCTTAGCCTTGAAGAAATCTATGGCAAGGGTAATTTCTATCTTGAAATGCAAAATCACAATATTCCTGAGCAAAAAAAGGTAAATATCTATCTTAGAAAGATGTCAAAAGATACAGGTATACCTCTTGTAGTTACAAATGACGTACACTATGTGGATAAGCAGGATAATAAATCACATGAGGTACTTCTTTGTATCCAAACAGGAAAGACTCTTGCAGATGAGCAGAAGATGGAGTTTTTAACCAACGAATTTTATTTCAAGTCTCAAGATGAAATGTATGAGCTTTTTGAGGGTGATGAAGAGGCTCTTTACAATACTCAAAAAATTGCAGAAATGTGTAATTTAGAATTTGATTTTGACTCTTATCATCTCCCAAATTACGAAGTACCTGAAAACTATACAGCTTATGAATATCTCAAAAAACTTTGCAATGACGGACTGAAAAAATACGATAAAGTAACTGATGAGATAAGACAAAGGCTTGATTTTGAGCTTGAAGTCATAAATCAGATGGGTTATGTAGCTTACTTTTTGATAGTTCACGATTTTATAGACTTTGCTAAGAAAAATAATATTGCCGTGGGTCCGGGTCGTGGCTCAGCTGCAGGTTCTATAGTTTCATATCTTTTAAATATTACAGACATAGATCCGCTCAAATTCAATCTGCTTTTTGAGAGATTCTTAAATCCTCAGCGTGTGTCCATGCCGGATATAGATATTGACTTTGCATCTGATAAGAGAGATATGGTAATAGAATATGTAAAGGAAAAATATGGCAAGGATCATGTATCTCAAATCATAACCTTCGGTACGTTCAAGGCAAGACTTGCGATAAGAGACTGTGCAAGGGTTATGGGTATAAGTTATTTTATAGCGGACAAAGTAGCTAAGATGATACCTCTAATGCTTGGAGTCACAATAGAGTCAGCATTAAATATCAATCATGAGCTTAAAAAATTGTACGATGAAGATGATACAGTAAAAAAACTCATAGACATGGCAAAGACTATAGAGGGTATGCCGAGACATGCCTCTACCCATGCAGCAGGAGTAGTGATTTCCAAAAATTCTGTAGACTCTTATGTTCCGCTCTATGTTCAAGATGACAATATAGTAGCTCAGTTTACTATGACTACTTTAGAAGAACTTGGGCTTTTGAAGATGGATTTTTTGGGACTGGGTACCTTGACTATCATCCAAAGAACTATCGACAATATCAAAAAAAATAGGAATATATCGCTTAAACTTGATGAAATAGACTATGATGATAAAAAGGTATATGAGCATATAGCAACAGGGAAAACCTTGGGGATGTTCCAGATAGAAAGCTCAGGTATGAGAAAGTTTATGAAGGAGCTCAAACCTGAAAATCTTGAAGACTTGACTGCCGGTATTTCTCTATATAGACCGGGGCCTATGGATTCCATAGGAGATTATATAAAAAACAAGGAAGACGAGAAAAATATAAAATACATTCACGAAAAACTTATACCTATACTGTCGGTAACCAAGGGAATAATGATATACCAAGAACAGGTAATGCAGATAGTAAGAGATCTTGCCGGATACTCATACGGCAGTGCGGACCTGGTAAGAAGAGCCATGTCCAAGAAAAAGATGGATGTGATGGAGCAAGAACGCCAAAAATTTGTCTACGGTATGGAAAGTGAAAATATAGCGGGCTGTGTAAAAAACGGCATAGATGAAAAAACTGCCAATAAGATATTTGACTATATGATAGATTTTGCAAACTACGGTTTCAACAAATCTCATGCGGCGGCTTATTCTGTCATATCTTATCAGACAGCATACTTGAAGACCTATTATCCGGTTGAGTTTATGGCTTCACTTATGAGTATGGCTATAGGAAATACTGATAAGGTCATGGAATATAAGATGGACTGTCAAGAAATGGGGATTGAGGTCTTGGCACCTGATGTGAATCACTCTTTTTCAGATTTTTCCATAGAAGATGACAAGATAAGATTCCCACTATCAGCACTTAAAGGAGTTGGATTTGCAGTAGCGTCAAACATTGCTGAAGAAAGAGGAAGAAATGGCAGATATATAAGCTTTGAAGATTTAGTGGAAAGACTGGATTCAAGAGATATAAACAAAAAAGTGGCTGAAGCACTTATTAAATCCGGTTCTTTGGATAGTATTATAGTCAATAGGGCAAGTGCCATGTCTAATTACGAGAGAATAATTGAAGGTATTCATTCTACGAAAAAAAATATGGTTCAAGGTCAGATAAGTTTTTTCAATGCCAGTATTTCTCAAGGCTATAAGGTGGGTATTGCTCCGGATATAAAAGAGTTTTCTCATGAGATACTGCTCAATATGGAAAAGGAGATACTAGGATTTTATATAAGCGGGAATCCACTTGAAAAATATCAGGATTTGATAAAACAAAGAACGAATATGACTACGACTGCCATAAAAGAAATAAACGAAGAAAATACAAGTCAAAAAGTCATCGAAACTACCAAAGTAAAGATAATAGGCATGATAAGTAAGATGAAGATAAGCACTACTAAGAAAAATGCCATGATGGCTTTTATAACGATAGAAGATTTGTATTCAAGCGTAGAAGTGATAGTTTTTCCTAAAATATATGAAAAAGTATATTATGATTTAGTTCAAGACAAGGTAGTATATATAAGTGCAAGATTATCAGTACAGGAAGACGAAGATACAAAATTGATTGCAGAGGAGATACTTCCTATTGAAGAAGTGCTGTCAGATAAAAAAATATATGTGAAAGTCAGTGATTTTCACAATTCTTCCAAGGTACAAATGATAGAACGCTTGACAAAATCGTCAGGAAATGCGAAACTGTACTTTTATGATGAAAAAAGTGGGAAGACCATGGTAAAAGATAATCAAAATATTGATTTTAACCTTGATATCATTAAAAAATACAGGATATTGCAGGTAAGGATAATGTGAAAGTTATATAGGCTATAGTACTTGCCAGTTGAGATATAAAGTGTTATACTAAAAAATCATTTGATTGACAATTGTATTATATAAAATTATTTACTAGAGTTAAAAAAATGAAGAAACATAGGTGTGAAATACTTTTTGAATTTTGTTTAATAAGTATGAAAAATAGCTTTAGATGAATTGAAGAAAGGAGAAATGACGGATTTACCACGTCATGAAAGTGAAGTTGAAGAGAAATTTAATATTAGCTTTATTAATTTTCGGAATGGTGTCAATGAACTCCTATGCCGATATAAACGATGAAATAACTAAGACTTATGACTCTGTTGACGCAGTAATTACTAAGTCAAATGAGCAAAATAAAACAACAGTTCAAAACAAGAATAATAAGGTTACTACTGATACTACTGTAGTATTTGACAATTCTAACGGTCAAACAAATACAAACAACAAAGCAAATACAAATAATCAGCCAAATCAAAATGTTCAAACTGATACAAATAATTTAACTAATACAACAAATCAAAGTACAACAGATGGAATAAAAAATTATAATTTTTTGGAAAAAGTTGAAAATTCAAATGTTGTAGTAAAACTTGCATCTCAAAGTAAGGAGGAATTACAAAGCCTCTATAATAGAGGATTTAGAGTATTTGAGATTACAGTTTCCCTTACAAGAGACGGACAGTTGGTATTGGCAGACAATTTCTCTCAATATTTTGAAAAATACTATGGAAAGAAGATAAACATACCTAGTATTGATGAGTATTTTACCTATAAGATGGTAAATTCAAATTCTCAGATGAGTTTGGGAGATATAAATGTATTCTTGGACAGATATCCTGATGCAAGATTTATAGTAAGAACCTTTGATTATAGAAATTCAGCTTTGGAAATTATAAAATCCATTCCTTTTAAAAATAAGGACAAGCTGGTAATTGGGGTTACAGACTCTCTAGCAAGCTATAAATCACTAAAGAGCATAGCTATAGTGGACTTAAAAGGAGAAGGTGATATCAGGAGCTATATTTCAAGAAATTCTGATAAATATATAATCTTCATATACCAAAATGTTCTACCTTCAAAAGAAGAGATAGATATAATCAAACAATCAGGAAATAAGATATATGAGTTGAAAAAAGCTGATAATAACGCAAATGTAGACGGATATATCTATTCTATAGAGCAGGCTGTAAATTTGAATATCAAGGCAGTTCAAAGTGTTGCAACAAATTTCTATCAAAGACCAGCTATAAAAAATGACAGGTTTATAGCTCATGCAGGTGGAGAATATGCAGGGCTTTTGCTTACTAACGCACTTCAATCTATGAAAAATTCATATTCAAGAGGAAATAGACTCCTTGAGATAGATTTTGACTGGACCACTGATGGTAAGGCGGTTCAAGTGCATGACTGGGCTACCTTCAGTAAGTTGACCAACAGTGATGTATCTATAAGTGGATATTATATGAATTATGAAGAGTTTAAAAATAAGAAGATGATCTACTATCTACAACAAATGTCTATTGATGATACAGCAGAGTTTTTGAAACAACATACAGATGCCTATGTGATTACAGATGTAAAGGAAGATAATATGAAGAGCGGAAACTTTAAGCTACTTAGCGAGTTTGCTCAAAATCATCCGAGTCTTATGAACAGGGTGATACCTCAAATATACAACACATCTGAGTATGCTGCAATAAGAGATTTGGGATACAAGCATATCATCTATACTTTGTACAGGACTGAGCAAAGTTCATATAATGTACTGGAGTTTGCAAAATCTAACGACTTATTTGCCATTACTATGGACAATTATTACAGAGTTTATAGTGCTTTACCTTCTCTTTTGGTACAAAATGGTCAAAGAGTATACATTCATACTGAAAATAATAAGGAAAAGGCAAAAAACTTCATAAACAGTGGTAAAGTATACGGCATATATTCCGACAATATACTAAGTTATGATGAACTGAATAAATAAGACTGAGGAATGAAAATTGGAAAAAATTGATTTAAAAGTTCTTAAGAATTATCAACAATTACCAAAAGTATATATAAAACCTGTAAAAGTTATGCAGGACAGGATATATTTCTTAAAATATGTCAGTGATGGCAAGTACAGACAGTATTTGGAAGGTATATACTGCTATTATAAAACAGATGAAAAAATCATAAGAGTAGATAGCGGATTTCACACCAAAGATCCGAAAAGTTTTTACCTTTTTGTACCTGTATCAAATGAAGACCTGCTTTCTTTTTCTAATATGAACTATATAGTTTTTTCCACAATAGTGCAATATTTAGACGAAAAGGATATGGCTCATATAATACTGTATGCTATAGACATAGAAAAAAACAGACAGTTGGAAGTATTTTCCATAAAATATAATGTGAATGAGTTCATGTATTCAGGTTTTAGAATGTTATCAGACACCTATGCTCTAATTGAACTTGGAAATAAACATAGTGAAGAAGAAAAAGAACTGGATAAGTTGTACTTGATTAATATATATGATAGTCAAATTGATGAAGTTCACGACTATTACACAAAGTATACAACAGGCTTTATGTGCATGGATAAGAAAAGTAAAAATTTCTATGTTGAAGAAGTATACATGGACGAAGATCATGAGTACAATGTAATGAACTCGGATATGTATGAGATTAATACTCAAGAGATAGAAAGAAGCTATGTAAATCCTTTTAAAAATAATATAAAAGTCTATAATTTGAATGATTTTTTAGAAAAATCAAGGCAAAAAGACAAAGATATAGAGCCAACTCGCATTATTGATTCCTTAGGAGATAAGGGGATAATGAGGGTAATAGGAAGTACCGGAGATTATATCTATTACAAAAAGGCTTTATACGATAAATATTTAAAGCAAAGCGAATACTTTGATGACAGATTGCTAATTGGAAAACAGGAAATTTTTGTAATAGATAAAAATACGGCTGAAATGGCAAAGATAGAAAGATTAGATTTAGAAGACTTCTTTTGTATTGGACAAGATGAACCTGTAAAAATTTCACAAGACAGTTCAAACATAAAAATATATGATCTTCACGATAAAAAACAAATCTATGACTATAAGAAAGCAAGTATCAATGAGAAATACTTTGATTTTATCTTAAATCAGTATCTTATTACCAATGTTGAAAATAAAAATAGGAGTTTTTTCAGGATTATAGATATCAAGACAGGTAAACTTGAACTTGAATGTAGGGAAGTGCAATACTTGGAAAATGTAGTATTTTATGATGATATAATTTGAAGTTAAATATTAAAAATAGGCTTTAGTTTTTATTTAAAATATCTTTTAAAACTATAGGTTGTTATTGTAGACAAGTGTTTAATTTTATTTTAATATCTTTGTAAGTTAATACCTATGTGTAAGATTTCAATCTTAGTAAAAGTTTAATTAAAAAAAATAAGCTTGTCTTAAAAATCAAATTAATAGACATAAAAGTTATATTTAAATTTGCTTAAGTATATTGAAATTGTATTGAAATAGATAATATGTATAGCGTTAAATGGTGATTAGTATAAAAAAAGAACTTTAGTTATTGAATTTAAAGTAAGATACAAGGAAAAAAAGGGGGAGCAATGTCATATACCATTATAGGAAAGATAATTGATGTAATATATGTATCTTTTGATAACGAATATGCCGTTGCTCTTTTTCTGTCTCAAGAAGATGATGAGATAACAATTACAGGCTCTTTGGCAGGGCTTGACATTGGGGATAAAATTCAAATCACAGGAAATTATACAAAACACAGAATTTATGGGGAGCAGTTTAAGGTTGAGTCATACGTTCCGCTAAAACCTGACAGTGTAGAGGAGATATATGATTTTTTGTTATCGGGAGTAATAGAAGGAGTAGGAGAAAAGTATGCCAAAAAAATAATAGATATCTTCCAAGAAAAGACTCTTGAAATTATAGAAAAGACTCCGGAAAAATTGCTTGAAATAGATGGTATAGGACCTAAAAAACTAGATAAGATAATCACATCCTATCATGAGAAGATGAATTTAAAAAATGTGATTATTCAGCTTTCAAAGTTCGATCTAAGTACGACATTGAGTATAAAAATCTACAATACCTATCATGAAAATACAGTGAATATACTTATGAACAATCCTTATAAATTATGTGATGATATAAGAGGAATAGGATTTATAAAGGCAGATGAGATTGCAAAAAAAATAGGTATTGCTGACAATCTTGAAGAAAGAAAAATGCAGGCCATACTCTATTTACTAAACCAGTCAGTCTATGAAGGACATACATACATTACCTTAGCTAAGCTGTCTTATGAATTGAAAAACCTTATAGACTTAGAAGATGAAGATGAGATACTCTCTGTATGCTATGACCTTTATACACAAAGGAAGATTATTATAGATGGCAGTATAGACGAGAGAGAAAAGATAAAAATATATCTCTATGCCTATGCAATGGCAGAGACCAATGTTGCATCAAAATTGATAGAATTACTCACTTATCAAGATGAAATAATAGAGCAGAGTAAATTAAATGAGATAGTAAGCGATAAGATAAAGTATAATAAAATACAACTATCTGATGAGCAAATACAAAGCATATACATGGCTGTAAATAACAATATATTAATTTTGACCGGAGGACCGGGTACAGGAAAGACGACTACACTTTCTTTTATAATAGATGTATTTGAAGCAATAGGTAAAAAGATAAAATTATGTGCTCCTACAGGAAAAGCATCCAAGAGGATGACACAGTCAACTAAAAAAGAAGCAAGTACTATACACAGACTGCTTGAGATAGGATATAATTCAAGTCTTGAAGAAGAGTTTTTCGGTAAGAATGAAGACGAACCTATTTCGGCAGAGGTGATAATTGTAGATGAGACATCCATGGTTGACATATTGCTGATGAACAGCCTCTTGTCAGCAATAAAAAAGGGTACCAGACTTATCCTTGTAGGTGACAAAGATCAGCTACCGTCAGTGGGAGCAGGTAATGTTTTAAAAGACATCATAGCATCATCGCTAATACCTTGTATAACTCTTAGTAAGATATTTAGACAGGCGATGAAGAGCAATATAATTGTAAATGCACATAGGATAAATTCAGGGCTTATGCCACTTGCCAATCAAAAGGAAAATGACTTTTTCATCATGAGCAGAGATAGTTCTCAAGATATTCAAGATTTGATAGTTGACCTTATAACCAAGAGGTTACCTGAGCATTACAATATAAAAAAATCAGATATTCAAATAATTACACCAATGAAAAAAAGAGACATAGGCACCCAAAATCTAAACAAGCTTCTTCAAAATGCATTAAATCCAAAAAGCCCTTTGAAAAATGAATATGAGACAAAATTTAGAATATATAGAGAAGATGATAGGGTTATCCATGTCAAAAATGACTATGAAAAAAAGTGGATAGATAATTCTGATATGGAAGGTAGTGGAATATTCAACGGAGATACAGGAGTAATACAAAGTGTAAATGTTTCTGATAAGATTCTCACAGTTCTATTTGATGATGGGAAAAAGGCTTTATATAATTTTGATGAACTGGGAGAACTCGAGCACGCCTTTGCTCTTACAGTACACAAATCACAAGGCTCTGAATATCCTTGTATCATATTGCCTATTCACCATACAGCGCCTATGTTGCTCACTAGGAAGATACTATATACGGCAATTACCAGAGCAAAAAAATTACTCGTTATAATTGCCACACAAAATACTATTAAAAAAATGGTGGACAATGTCTTTGAAGAAGAAAGAAACAGCACTCTTAGAGAAAAGTTGCTGATGTTTAAAGAACTGCTTACTAGTGATAGTAGCGATGATTATGATAAGGCAGATATTGAAACTGCTTTATTAGTAGACTAGGTTCAATTACTATAAGATAAAGCTATTGGGAAGAATTATTATGAAGTACGCTCAAATAAGAAAATATGATATAGCAAACGGAGTAGGTATAAGGACAAGTGTCTTTGTATCCGGATGTACTCACAACTGTTTTAACTGCTTTAACAAAGACTATCAGAACTTTGAATACGGAAATGAATTTACTCAAAGACAAATTGATGAAATAATCAGCTATATGAGCGAAGATGAGATAGCGGGACTAACTATCCTAGGAGGAGAGCCACTACAGCAGAATTATGACGATATGATAGACTTTTTAAAACAGGTGAGAAATGCAACAAAAAAAAGTATATGGATATATTCGGGTTATACATTTGAAGAAATATCAAAATGCGAGAAAAAAATGGAAGTCATATCTTACTGCGATGTACTTGTAGACGGAAGATACGAGGAGAAGCTCAGAAATCTAAGACTTAAATTTAGAGGAAGCTCCAATCAAAGGATAATAGATATTCAAAGGACTCTTAAAGAAGGTAAGCTTGTAATTTTAAAAGGCTTTGAATAAATTATTATTTTTTAATAATGCCTGATATATTTAATTTTAATGTAAGATTTATTTCAAAGTAAGGTATTTAAAACTATTTCAGATAAAAAACATAAGAATTATAATTGGTACTTCTCTTATTATTATATGATTGCCAAAGAAATAATTTAGATACTGAAAAAGAAACAAAAATGTAATAAAAAAGAAATATACTTTTTTCAAAATAAGTGGTATAATCTTAGCAAGAAGTGTGGTATTGATTTAATTAAAAAAATAAAGATATTAATATTTAAGAGAGGGGGTTAGTTGTGAAGAAGATATTGTTTTTAGCCATGATGATAATATTATTTATCTCACCGCTTGTTGGCTTTGCTGATAATACAGGTAAGAATGCGGTGAAATTGGATGACTTTGAAATAACTACTCCTGAAAAAGAAGAAACCCTTGTTACTACTGACAATATGGTGTTGACAGGAATAGGTAAGGAGTTTGATAGTATAAATATTGATATTTATTCTGTAAAGAAAAACAAAAATAAGGAAATTAAAATTTTGACTGAAAGTTATGAGTTAGAAGTGGATTCCCTGAAAGTTTTCGCTCAAGATATACAACTTAAAGATGGACTTAATCAAATAAATATTATAGTAAATAGAGATTTTAAGAAATATAATTTTACAAAGAAGGTCATTTATGACAAAAAGATGAATTTGATTAAGACATTGGATTATACTAGAATTAAAAAGTAGAGATATACAATATGATAAAAAATATTGAGAAGATTAAGACTATTGTGCTATGGTTTCTGTTTATCAGTTCCATAGCACTTGTTATAATAAGATATAATTTAATAAGTTTCGAGCAAATATCAGGAGAATCTCGCTTTTATAATGACAGCGTCTTTGAGAATATCATAATTCCGAAACATATCAGCATTAGATTCGGACAATATGATATGACTGAGATTTTGCTTGAAAAAAATTCCTACTATGGTGAAATAAAGCAAAGTATTGCTACAGCTCTTAGGAATAATGAAGGCATCAAAAAAATTGAGAAAAATCAATATGATGAGGTAAAGTCATACAATAATGTTCTACTTAAATATGAAAATATACCTTCGATTTATATAGAAAAATCAGTGAGAATGAAAAATACACTGATATCTAACTTGGGATATGTGTCTGAGATATGTCTAATATTAGGAAAAAAAGAGATATATATCAAAAGTAGCGAAGGTTATTACAAGCTAACAACCAATAGCGAAATATCATTAAATAGGGTAAATCTCTTGGAAAATACAGCCTATGAGAAATACTACCCTAAGTTTGAAAATATGAATTCAAATTTCATACTATTGCCTCTATCTTTTAATAAAACACTAAAAAATATTGGAACAATGCCCATTTTAGAGGAGCATACTATAAATAATATAGCCAATAATATCTTAAGGGATAGATTTGACTTTTCTTCTTCCATAATACAAAAAAATGGAGTGTATTTTTATAGTTATAACAATGGGCAAGAGATACTTAAGATAAATAAAAAAGGCTATTTAGAATATAAGAAAGAGTCTGTTGAGCACGTTCAAGACGACATAGAAAAATCTACAAAGGCAATGTTATCTTTCTTGCATCAGCTAGGTATTGATTATAGGAGCATAGCCATAGAATCAGTACAAAAAGTAGATACAGGTTCAAAAAAACTATATAAATTTGTGATTAAACATCAAAAAGATGGAGTTGTAGTAGAGATGTTATCCAAGTCTAATGATGCAGTCATAACTGTAGTAGGTGACAATGTAGTATCTGCTAGTATAATGCTTAGAAATGTTGGAGATTATATAGGAATTGACAGTTCAGTATCAGATCCTTCTAAGGCTTTGGATTCCAAGATAGGATATATAAAAAAGGTCATGAATAAAACTGACGTTTCTGAGATAATTTCTCATATTAAAGACATATCTTTGGTATATATGAAAGGTCAGGATGAAGAAGCAATTCCAACTTGGAAGTATGAAATAGGGGACTATGTGTTTTTTATTAATGCTATAAATGGGGATGTAGAAAGTTATGCAATGGGGAAAATCTAAGACATATATAATAATTGCTTTTATCGTGGTGAATTTTGTCTTGCTGATAAGTATATTCAAGGAGAAAACCCAATATAACCACGAATTCAGTAAGAAAAATCTAAATAATCTCAAAACTTTGCTGGAAACAAAAAATATAAGATATGAAATAAAATTAGATACCCATACATCAGCTGTACATCCAATAAGTATCTTGTATGCAAGACCAAATGATAAAATATATATGAAAATATATGAAAAGTATTCAGATAATATAAATATAATAGACGATGTTTACTTAAATTTGAATATTAATAAGAAAATTTCAAGTAAGGATGAACTGTCAGATTTTGCTGGAAATTTTGTAAAAGATAACTTCAATGAAAAAAAATATATACTCAAAGAAAGTATAGAACAAGGCGAAAATCTTATGGTAACGTATGAAGAGCAATATAAGGGTATTCGAATTGAGCAGGGTTATATAAAATTCATCTATACACCTGAGGGCAATATAAATATCAGTATACTAAAGATAAAAAAAATTGATGAAATTGATGCTGCTATGGATGTAATGTCCAACTCACAGGCACTTTCTAAGATGTTTCCACAACTTAAGAAAGGTGATAAAATAATATCGATGGATAAATGTTACAACTTTATAGGCGAAGATAATGTCAGTAGCACAGATAAGAAAGAAGCCATAAGACTATTGCCTTTTTACAGGGCAAGGTTGCAAAACGGCAATTTTATCTATGTTGGAGCGGTAAAAAATAGATAAAACACATAAAAATCACAACTGCCTACTTAATAGGTAGTTGTGATTTTTTGGGCTTTATATTAAACTATATTTGAAGTATTGGAAAATATTTCTTTAATTAGCTTTATACATCCTTGTCTATAAACATCGAATCTCCAAAACTGAAAAATCTATATTCATTTTCAATAGCCACCTTATATGCATTAAATACCTTATCTTTACCTGCAAAGGCACTTATCATCATAATCAGTGTTGACTGCGGAAGATGAAAATTTGTTATTATAGAATCTACAAATTTGAAATCATAAGGAGGATAGATAAATATACTAGTGTCATCTTCAAGTTTTTCCAAAATATTATCTCTATTTACAGCTGATTCTAAGGTACGCACTGTAGTTGTGCCTACAGCTATTATTTTCTTACCTTCTTTCTTCGCCTTATTCAGTCTTTGGGCAGTATCTTCATCTATTACATAATGCTCGCTGTGCATTACATGGTCAGTTACTTCTTCCGCCTTTACAGGGCGAAATGTCCCAAGACCAACGTGTAGAGTAAGATATTCTATTTGCACTCCCTTTTCTTCAAGAGAAGCAATCAACTCCTTAGTAAAGTGCAATCCGGCTGTAGGTGCAGCCGAAGAGCCGTTAATTTTGGAGTAAATAGTCTGATACCTTTCCTTGTCCTGTAGTTTTTCTTTGATATATGGAGGTAGTGGCATAAATCCTATTTGAGATATTATGTCCTCAAATACTCCTTCATAAGAAAACTCCACATCTCTTATGCCTTCATCATACTCTTCAAGTATTGTCATTAATAGTAAATCTTCCCCAAAACTTACAGTAGAGCCTTTTTTTAATCTCTTTGCAGGTTTTACAAGCACCTGCCATTTTTTCATTGAATATCTTTTAAGTAGTAGTATCTCTACATTTGCTCCGGTATCTTTTTTTAGACCATAGAGTCTTGCCGGTAGTACTCTTGTGTTGTTAAATACAAGTACATCATTTTTATCTAAATAGTCAATTATGTTTTTAAAAATCTCATGCTTAGTATTTCCGCTTTCTTTGTTTAACAGGAGAAGTTTTGAAGATGACCTGTCTTTAAGAGGAGTTTGTGCAATCAGACGCTCCGGTAAATCATAAAAAAATTCTTCAGTTTTCATAAAAATCCTTAGTATTATATTTGTCCGAGACTTATGTTCGGATAGTAAAACAACAATATGCTCTTATAATTGTATCCAGAGTCAGCCATAGTTTTTGCACCATATTGGCTCATGCCAACACCATGACCATATCCATTTCCTGTGAATATATAGGTGTTATTATATGTCGCACTTACATTGAAATATAGGCTCTTGAGTTTTGAATATCCAAGTGACGCTCTGATATTATCCTTAGAATAAGTGACATTTGATTTATCACCTAGAAAAGTAATCTTTAAAATATATCCGCTAGGAGATACTTCATCCAGTCTTATTCCGACTAATTTACCTATATTTTTACCCCTTGCTCTCATCAAGTTTTCTATTTCAGTGCCTGTCATAGAAAATGTCCAGTTTTGGTAAGGATTGTTGACAGAATAAGGATCATTTTGAGCTACAAGATAAGGGATGTTTCCGCCCCATACATTTGCTGAGCTTTCTGTTCTTCCACCTGAACTTGCATTGTATATGAGTTGGGCTATTTTTCCATTGTAATATCCTACTACTCCCTTAGTTTGTGCTACGGCTTGATTTGATCTTTCGTTTTCACTATTATATCCTTTGTACATCTGTGATCTAGTATCAGGAGTCAGATTAAATCCATAGGGTGTAAATTTTGAATAGTTGCTGTATGCAAAGCTTCTTGCAGCAACAGCCTGTGCTTTAAGAGCCTCTATATTCCATGAAGGGCTCATCTCGTTTGGCACTACTCCCATGAGATATTCTTCAACATTGAGATAGTTTACCACAGTGATGGAAGAAGTATTTTTCAAAAATTTCAATCCTCCACGATATCTATTGCCAAAAATCTCTACAGGAGAAAAATCTGCTGAAGTAAAGAATATATTCCCGCTTCCTGATGTTGCAAATATTGTCTTACCCTTTTTATCTGATATTATTACAGCTTTTGAAATCTTAGTTCCACCGTTAGCTTTTAAACTTGCAGACTTAAATACAGTAAGGTCGTCCGAATAAGGAAAGTCTGACTCATCTTTTTTAATGCCTTCTTGTGAGATACTTTGATAGTTTTCTTTAGATACATAGATATCCGCAAGTTTTACATTATAGTTGGAGCCGGATTTTAACATTATATTTGACACATCGTTTGAAACTACAAGTCCACTGGTATTAAAGTCTGCAGTTGAAACGGCTGAACTTCCAAATCTCAGTCCTATTCCTATTTTTTCCGGCATTGCTGCATTACTTGCATTAGAAAGCAAAATTATGAAAACAAAAGCAGTAATGAAAATTTTAATTTTTTTCATAAAATCTCGTCCTTTTTTATTTTTTTTCTATTCCAAAATGAGAGTAGACAGCATCTGATACGATTCTGCCTCTTGGAGTTCTGATTAAAAAGCCGTTTTGTATCAAAAACGGTTCACATACATCTTCGATTGTTTCCTTATCCTCTCCTACAGCTGCTGATATGGTATCTATACCTACAGGACCACCGTCAAAATTTCTAATCATGGTCTTAAGTATTCGAGTATCCAAAGAATCCAAGCCTAGAGAGTCTATACCAAGCATCAAAAGAGCTTTGTCAGCTATTTCATTTGTTATTACTCCGTCACCTAAGACCTGAGCATAGTCTCTTACTCTTTTGAGCATTCTATTGGCAATTCTCGGTGTACCTCTTGAACGTTTTGCTATTTCTATAGCAGCATCTTTTTTAATAGGAATGTTTAATATATTTGCTGACCTTAGAATTATTTTTAGAAGGTCATCAGTACCATAAAGTTCAAGGTTCAATATTATTCCAAATCTATCCCTAAGAGGAGAGGTCAACATTCCAGTCCTAGTGGTAGCACCTATTAAGGTGAACTTTGGTATATCCAGTCTAATTGATCTGGCTGACGGGCCTTTTCCAATTATGATATCTATACAATAATCTTCCATTGCAGGATAGAGTACCTCTTCAACAGAGCGATTGACTCTGTGAATCTCATCTATGAAAAGCACATCTCCTTCTTGAAGATTGGTAAGGAGTGCAGCAAGATCTCCGGCTCTTTCTATTGCCGGGCCTGATGTGATTTTTATATTAGAGTTCATCTCATTGGCAATTATGTGAGAAAGTGTCGTCTTACCAAGACCTGGAGGTCCATACAAAAGCACATGGTCGAGTGATTCATTTCTGCTCTTGGAAGCCTTAATGAATATATCGAGTTGGTCAACAGCTTTTTTTTGACCTATATATTCGCTTAGAGTTTTAGGACGTAAGTCAGTTTCACCCTCATCTTCCTTCTTAAAAGCAGTATTTATAATTCTATCATCTATAGTTTCAATCATAGGCCAATCCTTTATAAAAATAAAATATGTGACTTTTAATTATCGAGTAAAAATAAGAAAAATTTAAGATTGAATTTGGTCAAATTTTTGAAATTTAGGTAATTTTTAAAACTTTTGTAAAATTTTTTGAAATATTCAAAATTTATAATAGCAATCAAAAAAATAAGAAAATTTATCTTAAATCATAGTTATAGGTATAATCAGTTTTTTTCTGGAATCTTATCAAGTGTATTTAATGATAAAATTGACTTTGTAATTCTATCATAGATTAATAAAATTTTCAATGTAATGCCTTATTTTGTAACCATAGAGTAAATTTTATTTTCAGATATCATAATATTGTGATATAATAATTAAGTGTCAAAATATATGACTTAGGTTTACAAGTATTTTAATATATAATTACTATATTTATTTGGAGGGGTTATATTTTTATGAAAAAATTGAGTTTGTTGTTAGTTTCTGTATTTATGCTTTGTCTTACATTAACAGCTTGTCAAGATAATACACCTTTGGAGGGGTATTGGGTAATATCTGAAGCTGAGATATTTGGAAAGAAGGTTAATATTGATAAGGTTTCATCTGACGGTAAATATCCTTTTATTAGCTTTGAGGAGAATTCTCATTATGTTGTTTTCTTTGTAGGTGAAGCTACAAGAGGCAAGTGGGAAAAAACGGGAAAAGGGGTTAAATTAATAGATGAAAATACTAAAACATCTGTAGAAATAGAAAAAGCAGGAGATAAGTTAGTGATGAGGATTCCTGAATTGGAAGCAAAGTATGTATTTACAAAATCTAAGGAAAAACCAAAGGCTTATGATGAAGTTACTAAAAAGTAAAGAGATGATGGAATTTTAATTAATTTTTAAGATTTATGAGATATAATACTACAGGTAACTTAAGTGTCTTAATGTTCATTTTATCACTAATCTCAGCTTAAGATGTCATAAACTGTTTCTTTTAATATACTATAGCCTTATTTTTATTATATCATAGGGCATATCGTACATATGACTGATTAAGAGAGATTTGGTGTATTTTTTATTTTTGAAAGGACTATATTTTTATGAAGAAATTAGGATTATTATTAGTTGCAGTATTTATGGCTTGTCTAACATTGACAGCTTGTCAAGCTAAAGATTCATTAGAAGGCTATTGGGTAATGTCAGGTATGGAAGCAATGGGACAAAAGGTGGAACTTGAAAAAGCTTATCCGGACGGTAAAGTTGGATTTTTGAGTCTTGAAGCAGGTTCAAAGTTTGTTGCATTTTTTGGTACAGGTTCTGAAGTTGTAAAAGGTACTTGGGAAAAAACTGATAAGGGTGTAAAGCTTATTGAAGAAAAGAGTAAAAAACCGGTTGAAGCTACTAAAGATGGAGATAAACTGGTACTAGATATGCAAGGTATGGCAAAATTTGAATTTACAAAATCAAATGAAAAACCTAAGGTATATGATGAAGTTGTAAAATAGTAGAAATTTTGAAAATTAAATATAAGTTATAAATTATTGCCTGTAAGACAAATTACTGTTTTACAGGTTTTTTTATTATACAACAAATCATAGTTTGAATCTTAGATTACTAATATCTTACCATTTTAAATGTTTTTATATTAAATTTATTCCATTTTATAATATAATAATGTTGATCATTTTTACAAAGAAAAAATTATCGTCATTGTAAGTAATTAGACTATAGAGTTTTTGAGTGATTTATAATAGAACTTAAGTGTCAGTATCTATTTTAAAATATATCTTTATGAATATTTAATAGAGCTATATTATTATCTGTTTAATTAAATTTCTGTATTAGCATATAAACAAATATATAGGGAAATTTGTAAATTTTATAAAAAATATTAGAAATTATTTTTATAGTTTTTTATTAAATATATTGATTTTTTATCGGGAAATATGTTATAATGCTATCAGAAGGATGTTTGACTGTAAAAAAAATTTTATACAGTCATAATTAATTATATTATGAAAGGATGGTATTTTTATGAAAAAACTAAGATTGTTATTTGTAGCATTATTTTTGGTTTGCATTACATTGACAGCTTGCCAGGGTAATAAGTCATCACCAGAAGGTTACTGGATGTTGACAGGTACAGAGGTTGATGGGAAAAAGGTTGAAGATAAAGAGTTTGTTCAAGAAGGAAAAGAGCCTTTTATTAGTATTGAAGGCGAATCAAAGTATATTTTTTACTTCAGTGATGCTTTGATATCAAATGGTAAATGGGAAGCATCAGATAAGGGAGTGAAAATGACTGATAAAGATGGTTCTACAGTAGAAGCTATCATTGACGGAGAAAAGATGGTAATGGATTTTCCTGAGGACAAGACTAAGTATGAATTTACCAAGACAACTGAAAAACCAAAAGCGTATGACGATGCTGTTAAGAAGGTAACTTGGTAAATGCGGATATTTTTAAATTTAATTTGAAGTAGAATAAATAGCCTATAAGACAGAAATTCTGTTTTATGGGCTTTTTTTGAAGTATGCTTTATTATTTGATTGACTGCTTTCAGTCAAAAATATCCTGATTTAAAGATTTAACACATAATTTTAGCGATATATTATTAGGAAAACGTAAAGATAGATATTGTAATTTTGTAAACAATTATGATATAATAGGACTATTAGGAGATTTGACTCTAAGACTTAGCTATTACAGTATAAAAAAATATATATTTTAAAAGGATGGTGTTTTTAAATGAAAAAAATTAATTTTTTATTTTTAGCAATGTTTTTAATTTGTCTAACACTTACAGGATGTCAAGATAGCAAAATGGAAAAATATTGGTTGTTGACAGGTGGGGAGATAGAAGGACAAAAAATTGATGATAGCTATCTCAAAGAATCTTTCCCGGATGGTAATTTACCGTTTTTAATCTTTGAAGACAATTCTGATTTTGAGGCTGTTCTTATCAATATTCCGGTAAAAGGTAAGTGGGAAGCAACAGATAAGGGCTTTAAAGTAACTGCAGATAAAGAAACTTTCGAACTTGTAAAAGAGGGAAATAAACTCATACTTGATAATAAGGATAAAAAGGTAAAATTAGAGTATAGTGCAACAAAGGAAAAACCTAAGCTTTATGCCCAATTTGATGAGATGATAGGTGAACTTGATGGACAAAAGGAAGAGTTTATAGCTGATGTAAGTCCTGAAGAAACTCAAGATATGTCCAATGCGATGAACTTAGGTATGTTTATTGTGCCCGAACCTAAGCTTATAATAGGTGCAGGATTTAATAAAAATGAGTGGGCATTATTGAGATATGACTATCCTGACAATGAATATAAAAAAGCAGATAAGGTCAAACTTTTGGACGATGTTAAAGCTACACGTTTGATAAAAGACGGAGATTACATCTATTATGTAGCCCAAAAAGGTAATGACAGATCTATAAAAAGAGTGAAGACAGACGGTTCGTCCCCTGCTGACGTTTTGGTGAAAAAGGCAGGTAATACAGAGTACTTACAAAAATACAATAATCGTTTCTATTATAAGGATGAAAACAATTATATAGTATCTGTAGATTCAGATTTTAAAAATTCAAAAACTGTTATAGAAGATGCCGATGCTTATTATTGTTATATAGTTGATGGATGGATGATATATCAGGATGACAAAGATAAAGAGAGGATACATGCTCGTAATATAGTAAATGGAATAGATGTAAGGTTGACTGAAAGTGCAGGTTTTTGTCCTACTATAGTGGGAGAATACCTATATTTTACATCTTATGCAGATCCTGTTAAGAAAAAGGATGAGTACAACCTATGCAGAGTTAATCTTAAAGACTATAAGATGCAAGGAAAGGTACAGGTATTTTCACTTAAAGAAGAACGTAGCAAAGATAAAAAGATATCAGATTTTATGATACATGCTTACGAAAAACCTATATATATATCAGGTGGAAGTGACAGCTCATACAATATAGAGTATTGGAATAAAGCTGAAGAAAATATGGATAAAAAAGGAATTACAGTATATTGTTCAATTCCGGAACTTCTTCGAATAGAAATAAACTTTGGTAAAGAAGATGCAGTATCTTATATTAATGTATTTAACTCTAAAAATAACGGATATAGATTGCCAATGTACGAAAAATAAATTAAACTAAGAGATTTTAAGACGAGAAATATATGGTAATTTTATTTCATAAAGTGTATATTTACACTACATTATCTCTTAAAAAATCTAATTTGATGATGTAATACTAAACTCTATTTAAACTTTAGTTTTTAGTATAAATTTAATATTTTAGATAGTTAAAAAAATTAAGGCATATTTGTAAGTTATAATCTTATAAATATGCCGTTTTTTATAAATTATCAGCAAAAAAATTTTGTAGCAGACTAATACTAATCACCATTTATATTGCCAAGATTGTTATTTTAGCAAATTATTAGTTTTGTAGATTATCAATAATCTTGCTGTAATAGAATTACATGGCTTTTTGATAGTTTTTTAGTATAAGTCTAAATTTTTTAATGAATATTGAATTTACAACAGAAGTAACGATTGCATAATATTTTAACTGATAAATTGTCCTAAAAATATAAAAAACTTATAAAATAATAATAAGTCCTATATTAATTGAGAATATAAACCTAATTTAAATTGAAGTTTAGAAATTCATTATAGTGGCTATAAATAAGTGATTTCAAAGAATTAAATAAGTCTTATACAACTTTGGTTCTAATAATATTTAAAAAATTTAAAAATTTATAAAATAATATTGACTTTTTTCTAAAACTGTACTATTATTATACACATTAAAGTTGTTCGTTTTCCTAAACGGACAAAATTTTTTCTTATATTTTTTCAAAAACTGCCGATACCACTATTAAAGAAAAGTTGATTTTTTAGGTTTATGTTTTTGACTTATTTTTCGACTTTACTCAGCGGTATTTAAGTGGCTGTAGATAAAATTGTTTTTTTTATTTTTAAATTATACTAAATTTGTACAAAATCAAGGAGGGTAAAATGTTGTATAAGACAACAGAGCAACACGAGGCTTTTCGTAAGAAAATTAGAGAATTTGCTGAAAAAGAGGTAAAACCTATAACTTTTGAATTGGATCAAAATAATCAATTTCCTGATGAAATAGTAAAAAGAATGGGAGATGAGCATCTTGGCATAATGGGTATTCCTTATGGCAAGGAGTACGGTGGTGCAGGGCTTGACGTTATTTCTTACGCTATAGCAGTAGAAGAGTTGTCAAGAGTTGACGGTGGTGTAGGTGTTATACTGTCAGCGCATACTTCTCTTGGAGCTTATCCTATTTCAGCATTTGGTACTGAAGAGCAAAAGAAAAAATATCTCGTTCCTCTTGCAAAGGGTGAAAAAATAGGAGCGTTTGGACTTACAGAACCTGAAGCAGGTTCAGATGCGGGTGGTACACAGACTACTGCAGAATTGGACGGAGATTACTATATCTTAAACGGTGGAAAAATCTTCATCACAAATGCCGGCAAAGCTGACATCTATGTTGTTTTTGCAGTAACAACTCCAGGAATAGGTACAAAGGGTATAAGTGCCTTTATAGTTGAAAAAGGATGGGACGGTTTTAGTTTCAGTGATCACTATGACAAACTTGGAATCCGTTCATCTCAAACATGTGAATTGATATTTGACAATGTTAAAGTTCCAAAGGAAAACTTGCTTGGAAAAGAAGGTCAAGGATTTAGAATAGCGATGCAAACTCTTGACGGCGGTAGAATAGGTATAGCTTCACAAGCTCTTGGTATAGCACAAGGTGCTTATGAATCTGCACTTAACTATGCAAAACAAAGAGTTCAATTTGGCAAGCCTATAGCATTCCAACAAGCAATAGAATTCAAATTTGCTGATATGGCTACTAAGCTTAGAGCTGCAAGATTGTTGATTTATTCAGCAGCAGATTTGAAAGAAGCTCATGAAGATTACTCTATGGAAGCTGCGATGGCTAAGAAATATGCTTCTGACATAGCTCTTGAAGTATGTAACGACGCACTTCAAATATACGGCGGTAGCGGTTATATGAAGGGTATGGACGTAGAAAGATTCTATCGTGATGCTAAGATAACTACAATATACGAGGGAACAAACGAAATAATGAGAGTAGTAATAGCTTCTCATATAGTAGGAAGACCTCCAAAATCAAATAAAAAATCTGCAGCAGCTGTTGTGGAAGGTGCTAAAAAATCTGTTACAGGAGACAGAAAACATGTAATATTTAAAGAAGGTACTGCAAAGGAACAAGTAGATGCTCTTGTTGCAGCACTTAAAAAAGACGGATATGACTTTACAGTGGGTATTCCAATAGATACTCCTATCCAATTATCTGAAAGAGTAGTATCTGCAGGTAAGGGTATAGGCGATAAGAAAAATATGAAACTTATTGAAAATCTTGCTAAAAATGTAGGAGCTTCAGTAGGTTCATCAAGACCTGTTGCTGAAACATTGAAATATGTTCCTCTTAACAGATATGTAGGTATGTCGGGACAAACATTTAAGGGTAATCTATATATTGCTTGTGGTATATCAGGAGCAAGCCAACACCTTAAAGGAATAAAAAATGCTACAACTATAGTTGCAATAAATAAAAATGCAAATGCACCTATATTTAAAAACTGCGACTACGGTATAGTTGGAGATCTTGCTGAAATATTGCCACTATTGACTGAAGCATTGGATACAGGAAAGAAAAAAGAAGCTCCTCCTATGAAGAAGATGAAACGTTCAAAACCTGAAAAACTTGCTCCAAGCTACAAATTGTACGTGTGCAACGGTTGTGGATACGAGTACAATCCAACTATTGGAGACAGTGAAGGTGAAATAATGCCGGGAACAGACTTTAAGAATATACCTGACGAATGGACTTGCCCACAATGCGGTGAAGAAAAAGAAGGTTTCATAGAACTAGAATTCCCGTATGCAAATTAGATTGTAAATTTGATATATCACTGTAAGAAAAATATGTAAATTAAAGAAAAATCAGGAGGAATACAATGTTTTGCGTAAGAAATGTAACACCCGACTTATATTGGGTAGGTGGCAATGATCACAGATTGGCACTTTTTGAAAATATTCACCCTCTTACAAAAGGGGTATCATATAACTCATTCTTGTTACTTGATGAAAAGACAGTGCTTTTTGATACTGTAGACTGGGCGGTAGCAAGAGAATTTATCCAAAATATACAAAGTGTACTAAATGGCAGAGAGTTGGACTATATGGTAATCAACCATATGGAGCCTGACCATTGCAGTGCAATAGAAGATTTGCTAAGAATATATCCGAACTGTAAGATAATATCTACAGAAAAATCTTTTATGTTTATGCGTCAATTCAATTACAATGTTGAAGGCAGAGAAATACAAGTAAAGGAAGGCGACAAATTCAAATTCGGTAAACACGAAGTACAATTTGTAGAAGCACCTATGGTTCACTGGCCTGAAGCAATGGTTACTTTTGACTTAACTGACGGTGTGTTATTCTCAGCTGATGCCTTCGGTTCATTCATTGCCTTGGATGGAAAACTTTTCAATGACGAAGTAAACTTCGACAGAGATTGGCTGGATGAAGCAAGAAGATATTATACAAATATAGTTGGAAAATATGGACAATTTGTTCAAGCTCTATTTAAAAAAGTTGCACCTTTGTTGCCGAAGGTTAAGTATATATGTCCGCTTCACGGTCTTGTTTGGAGAAATAATTTTGACTATATCTTAGACAAGTATCAAAAATGGTCAACTTATGTACCTGAAGAAAAGGGTGTATTGATTGCTTATGCTTCTATGTACGGCAATACTGAGTATACAGCTCAAGCCTTGGCTTCAAAACTATGCGATAGAGGCGTAACTAACGTTCATCTATATGACGTTTCAAATACAGACGTGTCTTATCTTATATCAGATGCTTTCAAATTAAGTCATATGGTACTTGCATCAGTAACTTACAACTTGGGTATCTATCCTAAGATGCTTAACTTCTTGCATGATATGAAGGCTCTTAACGTACAAAACAGAAAGGTAGCAATTATAGAAAACGGCTCATGGGCTCCTACATCAGGACAATTAATAGCAGACTTCTTGGATGAAGAAATGAAGATGATGAACATTATAGATCCTGCTGTTACTATAAACTCTGCTATCAAAAATGACAAGGAAAGTGATTTGGACGAACTTGCAGATGCAATAGCTGAATCAATAAATAAGAGCAAATAAATATTAGAAAAGTAAATTATATTTTTGCTGTAAAAATATGACCATGAAAAAGACAAGGATTATCGAATATAAGATTTGGAGTCCTTGTCTTTTCTATAATTTATACTAATATTTATTAGATTAATGTAAAAATAGTCCTTTAATTAACCTGCAACTACTGTTAAATTAAAAATGTTTACAAGTTAAGTTTCCCATTGTTTTGTCAACTCTTAGTGTCTTAAGAAGTCTTAGTATTAACATTTTTAGAGTGGGATTATTTCAAAGCCTGTTATATCAATATCCTTTTTTTCTACACACCATTGTTCAAAATACTCAAGTAATTTTTCCTTTGTAGCTACATTAGTTTTATATAAAACGCCGTTTTTCATCACTTCAAAATCATATCCATCTACTTCAACCGCCTTATTCTTAGAAAATATTGTCGGTAAAAGCTTCTTTGATTTGTAATAAGGAGTACATTGGATGAATTCTTCTCTTTTTTTCTCATCGCTGTCAAGCTCAAACCATACAGTTACAAAGGCGTAGTCTGTATTATCCGTACCCCTTTTTGGAGAGTCTATAGTCATCAGCAATTCTTTAATATCTTCAAAGTCCCCATATCTATCAGTCATTGACTCCGTAGAGTATTTCAATAACTCAATCCCTTCACAAAAGACCTGTCTTTCACCTTGAAAATCAACAATACCCATATCGTACTTTTCTGTTAGAGATAAGACATAATCAAGGGCTTCTTCTGCTACAGACCAGGCAAAAGAACAGTATATTCCGTATTCATAAAGTGAGTAGTCTGTGAGGTGACTTTCTGATTCTTCAGATGCAAATGCAATTTCATCAGGTGGAGCATAAGGACCGTTTAAGGGCGGAAACTTTTCAAACATCTCTTTTGCAAATTCTACAACCTTAGGTGAGCAGCCATCCAAAGAATTGTAATCTATTTCACTGTCATCCTCAATGAAAACCTCCAAATAGTATTTTACATCTATGGAAGTCCTAAAAGTCTTAATTTTTTCAAAAATAAACAAATCGTAACTCAAAACAATCACCTCTTATCTATATTTAATACTGATTACAAATTATACAGTTTCTTAACCTACCTAAGACTAATATCTTTTATTGGTTTATTTATAATTAAATTGGAATCTGCTAAATTATATATTAAAAAGCTTAAAAAGTAAATACAGTAAAAATAAATTAATGATTTAATATGAATATTTGAATAATGCTAAAATTTTAACTATTTGAGTCATATTTTACTAATACAAAAATTTAATAAAATCTTATGATTTATGAAAGATACATTTAATTTGAAGTAAAACAAAGTCTGTGGTATAATCTTCAGATAAGATAAATTTGTGAGGCGGTATGGATGGAAATAAAAAGTTTGATAGAAAAAATTGAAAATGAGTATGACGAAGAAGAGCTTGCTTATATAAAAAGTTTTTTAGAAGCATTGGTATCTTCAGGTAAGAGTAAAAATACAATTTCTTCGTATTTTAGAGATTTGAAGGTTTTTTTTGATTTTAAAAAATCTAACCCACTTTTAAAAAAATACAAGTTGGAAAAATTAAAACCTATAAATATTACCATGTATTATTCTTACTTGGTTGCAGATAAGCAAAATTCCGCCGTATCAATAAAGAGAAAAAAATATGTGCTAAAACTTTTCTTGGAATACCTCTTTGAGATGGAAATCTTGGAAAAAACTCCTATTCCTAAGGAAAGTGTAATAAAATCCAAGATTAAAAATAATTCAAAAATACCGACTTACCTTGAAATAGAAGAGATACAAAAAATTAATCAGTCAATTAGAGATTTGTATGATGATGAATTTATACGATCAAGAAATTTTTTTATAATCAACTTGTTTTTGCATACCGGATTGAGAATTTCAGAATTGGTATCCCTTGATTTCAAAGATATGGAAAAGACTAAGAAAACGGACTATCTGACCGTCATAGGCAAGGGAAACAAAGAGAGAATAATACCAATAAATGTTGATGAGTTAAGCAAGGAACTAGGTGATGAGGACAATCTTATAAAGGTCTATTTAGATGATAGAAAATTTATAAAATCAAATACAGATGCTCTTTTCATATCAAAGAAGGGCGGTAGGTTGACTCAGAGATACATCCAAATGGAACTGAAGAAAATCATAGCCTATTCCAATATTGACAAGAGGATAACTCCACATAAACTGCGTCACACCTTTGCCACACACTTCTTGAAAAACGGTGCAAATCTGAGAATAGTACAGGAGATACTGGGACACAGCTCCATATCTACTACTCAGATATACACTCACTCAGACAAGCAAGACTTGGTAAATGCAATGAAGAAGAGTAATATTAAATATTAAAATACTATGTTAAAAAAATATATAAAATATTAAAAAATCACTGCATAGTATTTACTTTAAGTAAATTTAATTTATAGGAGATAAAATAATGTCATATAAGGATAATTTGATTGAAAAGATTGCAACAGCAAATTCTTTTGAACTTGTAGCATTGTTGTATCAGGCGTTAATAGAAGAAGTAGAAGAACTTAAAATAGCCATTAGAGATGAAAATAAAAAGGATATGGATGCAAGGACAGATAGGGTGAGAGATATACTTGCACACCTTATTGCGACCTTGGGAGAGGAAAATACTGAGTTTAAGGAAAAAAGCATAGAGCTTTATCTTTACATTAATGAAACGGTAGGAGAATGCTATATAGATAAAAAAACAGAAAAGCTGGATGAAGTTATAAAGGTTTTTATTAAACTTAGAGATGCTTGGACAGCAGCTTCAGGTAATGTATTTGACAAGAAGAATAATCCCAATATTTCCAATGCTGTGACTTATGGTAAAAAAGATGTTAATATAAGTGGAAGTATGAATGACTTTGGGAAAATTTAAAAAAGTAGGTGTTTTTATGATAAGAAAAAACAACTTTATAAAAAAGATATTAGGTGGTGTTTTAATTTTTATAGGCATCTTGGGTTGTATCTTACCGGTATTGCCCGGCTTTGTCTTTATAGTATTAGGTTTTTCATTTATCAATGAAAGATTTGCCTTAAGGCTTAAAAGATGCAATGAGAGATACAAACTTCATCGAAGTAAGAGAAAATTTGTAGAAGAAATGTTGAGAAGACCGATGATATAATTCATAATATATCTTGTTAATAGTAATGACATAATACTGTAAAAAAAGTTTTAAAATGTTATAAAATGTAAATATACTAATAAGAATCTATTTATGGATTTTACTATAAAGAATAAGAGATAAAGTATTATTGTAAAACGGAGGATTTAATTATGTATGGATTTGGAGGCTATGGCGGATATTATTATTTTGATTGGACTTATATTTTTGTCTTAATCGGAATAGTCATCTCTTCATTGGCAAGCTCAAGGGTAAACAGTACATTTAAAAAATATTCTTGGAAGATGAGTTCATCAGGACTTACAGGAGCTCAAACTGCAAGGAAAATTCTTGATGCAAACGGACTTTCGTATATAAAAATAAAACCTATAGCTGGCTCGCTCACAGATCACTATGATCCGAGAGAAAAGAGCATTTCACTTTCAGAACCGGTTATGAATTCAAACTCCATAGCAGCGGTTTCTGTAGCAGCTCATGAGTGTGGACACGCTATTCAAGACTCGGTAGCGTACCAACCTTATTTGATGAGATCTGCAATAGTACCTGGAGTAAATATAGCTAGTAGGATTTCAATTCCAATTATTATGATAGGTTTTTTCATATCGACATTGCGTCCACTTATTCCCATAGGGATAATCTTATTTTCTTCAACATTATTGTTTCAGTTGGTGACACTACCTGTAGAATTTGACGCATCAAATAGAGCCTTTGACCTTTTGGAAGACCAAAGGATATTGTCAAGAGAAGAGGTAGATTCTTCTAAAAAAGTATTGAATGCAGCAGCTCTTACTTATGTTGCAGGTGTACTGGCAACAGTCTTGACTATACTTAGGTTTGTAATATTGTACAATAACAGTAGGAGAAGAGACTAGTTTTAGTGCTTAGGCGGAGTTATAATAAACTCCGCTTTTTTAAAAATAAGATTACATAGAATAATTATAAATATTGCTTATTTTTATAGAAATATTGTAAAAAAGATGATATAATGACGCAAGGCGAAAAAATGATTTTTAGTATAAAAATCATAAAATAAATTAATAAGCTCAAAGTTATTACTAAGATTTATGAAATTTCTCTTAGAGAAATATTGTAGATTAATAGATTTTTTTGTTTAAAATTTTGATATAAATTTGGAAAGGTGTTATATATGAATATTTCCAATACACTGATATCTCAAGAGCAAATAGAAACTAAGGTTGCAGAGCTCGCAAGAAAAATAGAAAAAGATTTTGAAAATCAGGAAGTATTGATAGTTGGTGTGTTAAAAGGAGCCTTCGTCTTTGTTTCGGATTTGGTAAGAAATATTAATCTTGACTTGTCGCTAGACTTTATTGCGGTATCAAGCTATGGTATGTCTACAGAAAGTAGCGGTGTAGTAAAGATTAATAAAGATATAGAGATGGATTTAACTGGAAAAAATGTCATCATAGTTGAAGATATAATAGATACCGGATTGACATTAAAGTATATAAAGGACTATCTTACCGGTAAAAATGCTAAGAGTGTAAGTATTTGTACTTTATTGGACAAGCCTTCAAGGAGAAAATGTGATGTCAAGGTAGACTATGTAGGTTTTGAAATTGAAGATTTGTTTATAGTTGGTTATGGCATCGACTGTAAGGAAAAATACAGAAATCTACCATATATTGCTTATGTACAGGAGTAGATTTGCCATATAGGAGATTTTTTGTTATAATTTTTAAGATAAATTCAAATAGAAATTTGATTAATTTTATTGACTTTTTTAAGGTAGGTGTGTCTTGAGTGATGTAATAAATACACTAAGTTCAATAGTCGAAATATCCAAGATAGTTACTTCGTCAAAAGACTTTTTTGCTATTAAAGATTCAGTCATAGATAAGATGCTTGAAGTTGTACCACCTAAGAGAGCGTGTGTCAATATATTTAAAAATAATACTTATGAATACACATATTTGGTATGCAAAGAAACTTTGGGAGATATTCCCAAATTTTTTGAGGCTGAACAGACGGATATAGGTATGAAAATACATATGGATCAGTTTGCAGAGTATTTTAGGTATGCTATTAAAAATAAACGTTATTACTATGTAAGGGATATCTTTGCAGATGACATGGCTGAGGCTGAGAGAGCCTTGGCTGAAAAGGTAGGATACAAGGGAAGATTGGTAGTACCTTTGGTGTCTAGCAACAATGTTAAGGGATTTATAACTTGCTTTGTGGAAGAAGATGAGAAGTTGACAGAAGGTGACATAGATTTTATCAATTCTGTTGCTTCACTGCTTGCTCTTTCGATAGATATTACCAATCAGAACAAAGAGATTGACGAGATGGTCAAAAAATTCAGAAATGCCATTGTCTCTATAGAAAGCAGAGCAACTTCATTGTACGAAAATAGAAATCCTAATTCTTATTTCAAACTAATTGCTGAAGATATATGCAAGATTACTTCATCAAAATCTGCCTTTATCTTTGTAGACGATGACACTTCCGGTCTTACTGTGGCGGAAAGTTTTGGAAGTAACAAAAATTTAAAGATGGTAAATGACTTTATAATCTCAAGTTCAAAGAAGTCTGACAAGAAAATATACCAAGGAGATACTATATCTAAGCAACTGCTCAAACGTGGTGTACATTCCATAGCTTATGAAAATCTTGTGAGAAATGATGAAAAAATAGGAAAAATAATCTTAATAAATTCAGATAAGTATTATACTGACGACATTAGGATACTAGGCATTTTTGCAACTCAGATTGTTTTATCTGTATATATTTACCTAAACAATGTAAAACTCTTGGAAAACTCATTTATTCACAGGGATTTGGAATTAGTTAATCAGCAACAGCAGATGATAATGGAAGATGAGATAATGTCAGGCGATGACAATGTCAGCATAGACTATCTCAACATACCATATAAATATGTTGGTGGAGACTTTTGTAAGTTCAAAAAAATAGACGACAATAAGTATATATTTTTTATTGCAGATGTTATGGGGCATGGACTTATGTCCAACTATTTCGTGGCAATGATGAAGGGTGCCATAAATATGCTGCTAACTATCACATCATCACCATCGACGATACTTTCTCAACTTAACTCAATCTTGTTCAAGGAACTTGATAAACTGGATATATTTATAACTGCAAAGATGATTTTCTTTGACTTTCAAAATAATAAGGTCTATTCAGCAAATGCAGGTCATACAGTTCCTATAGCAATATATAAGGATGTAAACGGTAAGAGAAAGTATAAGATGCTAAACAGCAATACAGCCATAGCGATTGGTATATTTGAAGACACTGTTTATGATGAGGATGTGACAAGCGTTAATGGCATTGAGTTTTTTGCAATATATACTGACGGAGTCATCGAAGCGAAAAATAAAAAGGGCGAAGAATTTGGAGTAAATAGACTTGCAAATTATTTTATAAATCAACTTAATAACAATGTTGAAAATCCATGCGATGCTATAAAAGATGAGCTTGCTGGATTTACAGACAATAAGGGCAGTGGTGACGACATTACTATATTTACTCTAAAAAGAAGTATTTAGCAAGTCATATTAAATATTTAAAATTAATAGTTGAAATTTTAAAATATATTTTCGGAGAGAAAAATGAAATTAATAGAAACTAAGGACGCAATAGGTTATGCACTTTGTCACGACATAACACAGATAGTTAAGGGAAAGGTAAAGGATGCGGTATTTAGAAGAGGTCATGTAGTAACTGAAGAAGACCTGCCTATTTTACTTTCAGTAGGAAAAGACCATATATATGTACTTGAAGAGTCTGACAAAGATTTAATGCACGAAGATGACTGTGCACAGTATATGATAGACCTTACAATAGGTGAGAATATGAGTTTTACTCCTGTTAAAGAGGGTAAGATGGAGCTAGTTTCAGAGATTGACGGCTATCTTACAGTAGATGCACACTTACTTCATAAGATTAATATGCTTGACGACCTTATGCTTGCATCAATACAAGGTAACTCTGTAGTAAAAAAAGGTACAAAGATTGCAGGAATGAGAATAATACCTATATTTGTCAAGAAAAGTCAGATGGAAGAGCTTAGAGACCTTATAGGAGATAAGAAACTCTTTGAGATTAAGCCTTTTGTCAGGAAGACAGCAGGGATAGTTACAACAGGAAATGAAGTATATCATAAGAGGATAAAGGACGACTTTACTCCAGTGGTAAGGGAAAAACTTGCAAACTACGGAGTGGAAGTAATCGGTCATGAAACGGTCTATGACGATACTGAAATGATAGCAAATGCGATAAGGAAGCTGAAAGATATGGGATGTGAGCTTATACTTTGTACAGGAGGAATGAGTGTTGATCCTGATGACCTTACTCCTAAAGCTATATCAATTACAGCGGAGAAATATGTGACTTACGGAACTCCGGTACTGCCTGGTGCAATGTTTGCTCTTTCGTATTTTGAAGACGGAACGCCCATTATGGGTTTGCCGGGTTCAGTTATGTACTGCGAAAAAACTGTATTTGATTTAATCTTACCAAGAGCTCTTGCTAATGTAGAGACTGATAAAAGAACTATAGCATCATTTGGACATGGTGGACTATTATAAAGTGGATTTTTATCCACTTTTTAAATTTGATTGCATTATTAATACTAAAATCTAATAAAATAACGAATAAAGTATTTTTAGGTATTTATAGTCAAGCCATAGATTATATACTATCTTTATAAAACTATTTATAAGCATTATCTATAGCTTAAATAGAGAATAGTTATAAATTTAGATTTAAAATAACAATTTTATTTGGAGTATAAAAAATGATAATAGCATTTGACGGACCTGCCGGCTCAGGCAAGAGTACAGTCGCAAAAATAATATCTGAAAAATTGGGTATAACTTACCTTGATACAGGAGCCATGTACAGGGCTGTAACTCTTTATTTTTTAGAAAATAATGTAGATTTTAACGATGAGAATCAGGTAAAAATCAATTTAGAAAAAATTGAACTTGAATTTATAAATGATAAACTCTATCTTAATAATAAAGATGTGTCTGTGCAAATTAGAGAAAAAAATGTAAATGATAATGTGTCTTTTGTTTCTGCCATAAGAATTGTAAGAGAGAAGATGGTAGACTTGCAAAGGAAGATGAGTGGCAAAAAATCAGTGGTCCTTGATGGTAGAGACATAGGAACAGTAGTTTTTCCAAATGCAGACTATAAGTTTTACGTTACTGCTTCTGTTGATGTTAGAGCAAGGAGAAGATACGAAGAAGAGTTACAAAAGGGAAAGACTAATATAAGTTTTGACGAAGTGAAAAAATCTATGGAAAACAGAGACTATATTGATTCCAATAGAGAGGTAACTCCACTTAAGAAGGCAGATGATGCAATTGAGATAGACACAAGTGGCATGAGCATTGAACAGGTCTTGGAAAAAATTTTATCCTATATAAAATAGATTTATCAATTATAAAGGAATTTTATCAATTTATTGAAAAAAAATAAAGCAAAAATTTAATTTAATGAGGTTTAAAATGTTATATACAATTTTAAAAGCGATTTTAATACCATTTTTTCACATTTTCTTTAGACTCGAAATTGTGGGCAACAGAAGACTGGAAGATGGGAAACCATATATTATAGCATCCAATCATAAGAGCAATTACGATCCTCTCTTGGTAATAATAGCACTGAAAAAAAGGAAGATACACTATGTAGGCAAAAAAGAACTCTTCATCCATCCGGTGCTTAGGTGGATATTGAACAATACCTTTGTAATTTCAATTGATAGAGAAAGAAATGACATAGCAGGACTTAAAAAAATCTATAAGGTTCTTAAAGAAAATCACATACTTGGAATATTCCCGCAAGGTACAAGGGTGAAAAATGATGAGGATGACTCTGCAAAAGCCGGCATAGGAATGTTTGCAATAAGGACGAATACACCTGTTATTCCTGTGAGCATAATAGCAGAAAACAACTACAAGCCTTTTTCAAAGGTGAAGATTGTATATCATGAACCTTATTATGTTCCAAGTGAACTGTTGGAGAATAAAAACAGTGACAGTTATATGTTGGTATCAAATGAAGTAATGCAAATAATTAAAAAGGAACAATAAGCAAGAGGTAAGAGATGGAGATAATACTCAGCAAGTTTTCAGGCTATTGTTATGGAGTGAAAAAAGCTGTTTCTGTGGCAGATGAAAGCATTGACAAGTATGAAGATATCTATTCTCTCGGCTCTTTGATTCATAATAAAAGAGCTGTAGAGAAATTGAAAAATAAGGGTTTACAGGTAGTAGACAAGCTTAAAGAGAAAAATAAAAACATAATTTTTCGCTCACACGGAGTGGAAAAAAAATACTATGATTACGCAAGTAAGCATAACTTGAATGTAATAGATACCACTTGTATATATGTAAAAAAAATCCATCAGATAGTAGAAGAAAAATATAGGGAAGGATATGAAATAATAATCGTAGGAAGTAAGAAGCATCCTGAGGTAATAGGTATAAATTCTTGGAGTGACTATAAGGCGCAGTTTGTGGAAGATATAGCAGATACAGGCAGACTTGATATAGATGATGAAAAAAGCTATGCTGTAGTGTTTCAAACAACTTTTAACATTGAAAAATACACAAAAATAGTAGAGATATTAAAAGAAAAAATAAAAAATATAGAGATTTTCAACACCATATGTAGTGCCACAAAAAAACGACAGGACTTTGCTTTGCAATTAGCAGAGGAAGTAGATATGATGATAGTAATAGGTGATACCTCAAGCTCCAACTCCAAAAAGCTCTATGAACTTGCAAGCGAAAAAGTAAAGAGTATATTTATAGAAGATGTTGCAGAGCTTGAAGAAACAATGTTTGATGGAGTACAAAAACTTGGAGTGACAGCAGGAGCATCCACGCCTGACTTTGTAATAGACGAGGTAATTGACTACCTGAAAAAAATTGATTAATTATTAGTTTATTAGAATTAATACTAAAAGCAATAAAAGAATTTGATAAAAAATTTCCGGTGCATTTATAATAAAGTTATAGAGCAAATACTATTTTTTAAAACTATTGATGAGATTTATTAATAAATTAAATTTATAACATTAAAAAGCTATTATATAAATATACAAAGATTTTATATATTGTAAATGTATATAGAGGTTTTATAGATTAAATAAAAGTAAAGTAGAGAGGTTATTTTGGAAAGACAGGGAATATTAGGCAAGGAAAATTTTTCAAATCAGGAGTATTACGTTGATTTGGTTAAAAATATAAATGATGACGAATTTGTCAGAACTAATCAAAGCAAGAAATTTATAATAGTTACTTTCGGTTGTCAGATGAATGAGCATGACAGCGAAAATATCAAGGGTATGCTCACTAATATGGGTTATGAAGAGACAAATAAAATCTATGATGCAGATGTTGTGCTGTATAATACTTGTGCCATCAGAGAAAATGCTGAGACGAGATTTTTCGGCAATATAGGGGCATTGAAAAATATCAAGAAAAACAAGCCGAACATGATAATAGCTACTTGCGGATGTATGATGCAGGAGCCACATATAGTCAAGGAGCTTACAAGTAAATACAAGCATGTGAATATAATCTTCGGAACACATAATATATATAAATTTCCGGAGTTGCTATACACATATATTTCGCTGATTGACAAGGAAACAGTTGTTGATGTCTGGGATATAGACGGAAACATAGTAGAAGGACTGCCTTCAGTTAGAAGATATGATTTCAAAGCCTTTGTCAATATAATGTATGGTTGCAATAACTTTTGCACCTACTGTATAGTGCCATTTACAAGAGGTAGAGAAAGAAGCAGACTGCCTAAGGATATACTTGACGAAGTAAAACTCTTAGCTCAAAACAATGTCAAAGAAATTACTCTTTTGGGACAAAATGTCAACTCATACGGCAATAACTTCACTGATAAATACAGTTTTCCGATGTTGCTTGAAGATATCAATAAGGTGGACAATATCAGGAGAATAAGATTTATGACTTCACATCCAAAAGACATATCTGATGAACTTATAGAGTCTTTTGGAAGACTGGATAAGCTTTGTGACTATCTACACCTTCCGGTACAGGCAGGAAGCGACAGTGTACTCAAGAGAATGAACAGAAAATACACTGCCTATGACTATATGAAAAAGATAGAAAAGATAAAAAAAGTAGTGCCTGACATAGCCCTTACTACTGATATAATCGTAGGATTTCCTGGAGAGACAGAGGAAGATTTTCAGCAGACGCTCAAGATAGTAAAAGAAGTAGAGTATGACTCGGCCTTTATGTTTATGTATTCTACAAGAAAGGGTACAGCAGCAGAAAAGATGGAAGACCATATTGATGAAGAGATAAAAAAAGACAGGTTCAACAGATTGCTTGAAACCGCAAACGAAATAGCTGCTAAGAAAAACAAACAGTATCTTGGTAATATAGAGGAAGTATTGGTAGAAGGCTTCAGTAAGAAGAATGAATCTGTCCTTTCAGGTAGAAATACAAAGAGCAAACTGATAAACTTTATAGGGGATGAAACTAAGATAGGACAGTTGGTAAAGGTAAAGATAACGGATGTAAAATCCTTCTCTCTCAATGGAGTACAGGTGTAATAAAAGTCTGAAACAAGGAGATGATATATTGAAAAATCTTACACCGATGATGAAACAATACCTTGATATTAAAAATAAATATCAGGACTGCATACTATTTTTCAGGCTCGGCGATTTTTACGAGATGTTTTTTGAAGATGCGATTGAAACTTCAAAATTACTTGATATCACTCTTACAGGAAGAGCTTGCGGAAACAACGAAAAGGCACCTATGTGCGGAGTGCCTTATCATAGTGCCAAATCATACATCCAAAGATTGATAAACTATGGCAAAAAAGTAGCAATATGCGAACAAATTCAAGATCCCAAAGAAGTAAAGGGAATAGTGGACAGGGCGATTACTAAGATAATCACTCCTGGTACAGTGCTTGAAGATGAGATGATACAAGGCTCTTCAAACAACTATATCATGTCGCTTATAAGCAATGGCAAAAATCTTGAAATATCTTACGTTGACATTACTACAGGTGAAGTTAATAATCTTACTTGTAATTACAATGAGATTGCAAACATATTTTTTGCAGTCAATCCGTCTGAGATAATTGCAGACGAAAGTTTCTACAAAAAGCTAAGCTCTGAGGACTTTAAAAACAGCAAACTCATAAGCAATCTTATAGATGAAAATAATATAGTGCAAAACGTAATATCTCAAGACAGTGAAGACTTTGAAGAATTTAAAGAAAAATATGCAATTGAAGATGTATCTGAGTCTTTAAGTAGGATATATAAGTATGTTTACGACACTCAACAGTTCTTCGACAAAAACTTCTTCTATCAAAGGTCAAAGCAGGCTTATATGTATCTCGACTACTATACATTGAAAAATCTTGAGATAGTGGAAAGCATAAGGAGAAACAGCAATAATACTCTATTTGACGTATTGAACAAGACAAATACTTCTATGGGTAGCAGAAAACTCAAACAAAATCTTCTAAAGCCTCTAAATAATGAAAGTGATATTAAACAAAGACTTGAGGTCTTATCTTGCTTTGTAGATGACTACTCTTTTACTATGAATATATCTTCCATACTTAAGGAGATATACGATTTGGAGAGAATATCCAATAGGATAGTGTATGACAGTGTTTCCCAAAAAGACTTGTTGAATTTAAAGTCATCGCTTATTTGTATCAAAAAATTGGAAGACATTTTCAAAGAAAAGGATAATGAATATTTCGCCCTGATATATGAGAATATATCTTCTGTAAACTACGAAGTTATCATTGCCTTGATTGAAAAATCAATTCAAGAGATGGGAGAAGACCTAAAATACAAGCATAAGATTAAGTCCTCTTATGATGAAAAGCTTGCTTATTATAGGAAGTTGATGGATAATTCATCCGATATTTTGATAAAAATGGAGGCTGAAGAAAGAGAAAAGACAGGAATAAAAAATCTGAAAATCAATTACAATAAGGTTTTTGGCTATTATATAGAAATTTCCAAAGGAGCACTCCAAAATGCTAAGATACCTGAAGACTATGAGAGAAGACAGACCTTGGTATCAAGCGAAAGATTCATCAATCAAAGTCTAAAAGAAATAGAGCAGGAGATGTTATCTGCAAGGCAAAGTGAGGTCTCTCTCGAAAATAGCCTCTACTCTCAAGTTAAAGATGAGATAAAAAAATATATAGACAGGATTATGAGACTTGCAAGTATCGTTGCAGATGTTGATGTATACACCTCACTATCTAAAACGGCAATAGAAAACGACTATGTAAAGCCAATGATTGCAGTAGATAATAAGCTTATTATTAAAAACGGCAGACATCCGGTGATTGAAAAAATCCTGACTGATGACGGATTTGTCCCTAATGATACTATTGTAGATGATGAAATGACACATATAATAACAGGGCCGAATATGGCAGGTAAGTCAACTTATATGCGTCAAGTAGCCTTGATAGTCCTTATGGCTCATATAGGCTCTTATGTACCGGCATCTTTTGCAAGTGTTCCCATTATAGACGGAATTTACACGAGGATAGGTGCGAGCGATGACCTGTCTATGGGACAGTCTACCTTTATGGTGGAGATGAGTGAAGTATCCAATATATTGAAAAATGCTACAGAAAAGTCACTTGTAATATTGGATGAGATAGGCAGGGGTACGAGTACCTACGACGGTATGAGTCTTGCCTTTGCGATAGTGGAGTACATCGCCTCAAATATCAAAGCCAAGACCTTGGTTTCAACACATTATCATGAGCTTACTTCACTGGAAAGCAGATTTGACAATATCAAAAACTACTGTATGTTGGTAGATGACACTACAGAGATAAAATTTCTAAAAAAAATAGTAGAAGGAAGGGCTGACAAGAGCTACGGTATACATGTAGCAATGCTTGCAGATATTCCTTATGAAGTGCTCGAAAGGGCAAATGTGATTTTGTCCAGACTTGAGACCAAGGAGAAAAAATCAGTCTCAAATTACAAGAAGAACTCGCCACAAGAACAGGTGAGTCTTGAAGATTTTTCTAAGGAAAATAATCTTAGGATAGTACAAAAAATCAAGGATATAAATCTCGATGAATATTCGGCCCGTGAAGCCTTGGAGCTTTTATATGAGATAAAAGAATCACTAAGATAAATAAGTCTGTGAAGTAATCTAACTATAAGGGCAAGATAAAAAAATTCTTATTATCAAATGAATAATGCTTTAAATTTAATATTGAAATAGGCTTATTGAAATATAAAACAACTATAAGACATGCTCTTTACAAAAGATATACTAATCTATATCAAGTTTTGTAAAGAGCTTTTTTCAATTTATATTAAAAACCTTTTAAATCACCATATAAATATTTGGGTTATGAATGTCATACAATTTAAAAGTAATCACCATACAAAATATTTTGCATGATTTTTTAAATGGAGATTAGTATTAGCATCTAAACTTATATTCTTTTAAAAATGTATAACTAATCCAAATTACGTCATTTTTTATAATCTATATGGGTGAAATTCTTCAAGTATTTAAATAGATATTGGTATAAGTTCAAAGTATTGAAAGAAGAATATAGAAATTTTAGATTATTACAAGGCTTAGGATATTTTTAGTGGAAAAAAGTCTATTTATGTGTTATAATCTTAGTGTTTATAAAATTTATACCAAAAACAATAAGACAAATTGAAATAAATAATATAGATAAATATAGTAAGGATAATATGAAAATAGTAGGAATTACAGGGCTTATTGCTTCCGGAAAGAGCACTTTGTCATCATATCTCAAAACTTTTGGATATAAGATTGTTGATGCGGATACCATATCAAGAGATATAACAAAAAAAGATAAAATAGGCTATGAAAAAGTGGTCGAGAAATTCGGCAAAGACATTTTATCATCAAATGGAGAAATTGACAGAGCGAGACTTTCAGACAAAGTATTTAATGATAAAAATGCCTTGAAAAAATTAAATGACACATTACATCCGCTGATATTTCAAGAGATAGACAGACAATTAGACTCTTACAAAGTCGAAAAAACAGTATTTTTGGATGCTCCTCTACTATTTGAGACCAAACTTAATGAAAAGTGTGATGAGGTTATCCTTGTCGTTTGTGACGAAGAAGTACAGATATCACGCATTCAGTTGCGTGATAACAAGGACTATGATTCGGCTAAAAAAGTTATAGATAGCCAAATCGGAAAGAAATTTAAGATTGAACACAGCAATTACATTATAGATAATAACTGCGATATAGAAAAATTCTATTTCAAAGCAGATTTAATTATGAGAATTTTAACAAATTAGAGAGATATGAAACCGATAAAATTTATAATACCAATTATATTGGCAGTGGTAGCTTTTTTGTTTTTTAAGTTATATGGAGGCGAAATATTCAGTAGTTTCAATCATCCAATCAGATATGAAAAATACGTAGATAAGTATTGCAGTTTGTACAAGATGGATAAAAATCTCGTCTATGCAATTATTAACACGGAGTCGAAGTTTTATCCTTTTGCCAAATCAAGGACAAACAGCAAGGGGCTGATGCAAATTTCAGACGAGACCTTTGAACATGCGAGGAAAGTCATAGAGATAAAAACTGACGACATCTACAATAAAGAGGAAAATATAAAGGTGGGTGTTTGGTATCTGTCTTATCTCTTCAATAGATTCAAGGATGAAAGATATGTGATTATAGCATATAATGCAGGGCCTGAAAATATCATAGCTTGGAAGCAAAAGGGCTTCTTAGATGCAAAAAAAGGATATTTGGAGTGGAATATCCCTTATATAGAAACCAGAGTTTATATAGATAAGGTGTTAAAATCCAAGAAATACTATGAAAATGCAAAGTAGGTGATATATGAAATCTGAAGTTTATAATGTGAAAAAAATTGCAGGAACGAAGTTTCTGTCATATTATGATTTAAGTTATAAGAATAAAAAAGGAAAAGACAAGTCTTGGAGTGCAGTTTCAAGGGCTGATAAAGCTGACTATGAGAAAAGACTGTATGAAAAGGTAAATTCAAAAGACGCTGTACTTATAGGAGCCTATCATATAGACGAGAAAAAACTTGCCTTGGTAAAGCAATTTAGAGTGCCATTAAACGACTACATCTACGAAATACCCGCAGGTCTTATAGATAAGGGTGAGGATGCGATTACAAGTGCAAGGAGAGAATTGCTTGAAGAGACAGGTCTTGAGCTTGTAGAAATTACCAAAGTATATGAGAATCTATATGTATCTCCGGGTTTTACTGACGAATGTGTAGACATAGTGTTTTGCACATGCAAGGGCGATATATCAAACCTACACCTTGAAGAAGATGAAGATATAGAGATAGGTCTATATGATGTGGAAGAAGTGAAGCAAATTTTATCAAGCAAGAGCAAGCTTGATATCAAAACTCTCTTGGTAATGCAGATGTTCATCCTTTCTACTGACATGTGGACGATTGAAAAAAATAAGAATTAGATTTATTTATATTTAGCTTTAGAATATTAGATTTGTTTATTTAACAAATACAGCACCGGCATAGAAAGTAAGTTATAATTTTAAAATTGTAGCAGTTTTAAATTAACATACATTAAAATTTTAATTCGGAGGGCATTATGCAGGATTATATCAAAATTTATGAAAAGTGGATAAGTTCGCCAAAACTTGATGAAAAGAGCAAAAAAGAGCTTGAAGACATAAAAAATGATGAAAAAGAGATACAAGACAGATTTTATCAAGACCTGTCATTTGGTACTGCGGGCTTAAGAGGAAAATTAGGAGCAGGAACAAACAGGATGAACTCTTACGTTATAGCAAGAGCTACTCATGCCTTGGCAAAGGTAATTGAAGCCCATGGAGATGAGTATGTGAAAAAAGGTATAGCAATTGCCTATGATTGCAGAATATGCTCAGACGAATTTGCAAAACTTTCTGCACTGATTATGGCATCACATGGCATAAAGGCATATCTTTTCGATTCATTAAGACCTACACCGGAGCTTTCGTTTGCAGTAAGATACTATGGATGTGCCTCAGGAATAAACATCACTGCAAGCCATAATCCTAAAGAATACAACGGATATAAGGTATATTGGTGCGAAGGTTCTCAGATAAAAGATGACATCGCTGACAAGGTTCTATATGAGATAAATAAGATGGATGTCTTTGACTTACCTGAGGTTATCAGCGAAGAAGAGGCGATAAATAAAGGACTGCTAATCTATATAAATGAAGAAGTAGACAAGGCTTATTATGAAAAAGTTATGTCTCTATCACAAAGGGATGATGACGAGATAGATAAGAGCGTAAAGATAGTCTACACACCGTTAAACGGAGCCGGAAATGTTGCGGTTAGGACTATACTTGACAAAAAAGGATATAAGAATGTATTTGTAGTTAAAGAACAGGAAAATCCTGACGGTACTTTCCCAACTATTAAATATCCTAATCCTGAGGATACAAAAGCCTTTGAATACAGTGAAAAACTTGCAAAAGAAGTCGGAGCTGAGATATTGATAGCGACAGATCCGGATTCTGACAGACTTGCAGTAGAAGTGGTACACAATGGTGAAATAATAGCACTTAACGGAAATCAAACAGGTGTTTTATTGATAAATTACATCATCAATGCTCTAAATGACAAGAATAAGATGCCTAAAAACCCTGCTATTGTAAAATCAATAGTTACAGGAGATATGGGTACTGCGATAGCACAAAAATTTGGGGTGGAAATGAAGAGTGTACTCACAGGATTTAAGAATATATCAGCTCTTCCGAACGAATGGGATGTAACAAAGGAAAATACTTATATTTTCGGTTATGAAGAGAGTATAGGATACAATGCCGGAGTATTTGTAAGAGATAAGGATGCCGTTTCCTCAGCGATGCTACTTGCAGAGATGGCAGGTTATTATAAAAAACAAGGCAAGACTTTGGTAGACGTACTCAATGAACTTTTCGAGCAATACGGATACTATAGTGAAAATACCGTATCAATCTCACTTGAAGGAATTGAAGGTCAACAAAGAATTGCAAGGATGATGGAAGAGATAAGAATAATCTATCCTACAAAAATAGGCTCTGCTGATATAGTAGAGATAACTGACTACGAAATACAGGAAAAAACAGATGTAAAGACTGGAAAGAAAGAAAAGATAGATATGGAAAAGACAAATGCGATTAGATTCTTGTATAGTGACGGATGCTGGTATACTCTAAGACCATCAGGTACTGAGCCTAAGATAAAGCTCTACATCTATACTAAGGCTGAAGATATGAAAAAGTCAAAAGATTTATTGCAAGAAATAGGAAAGACGGTATTAGCAGTGCTTGATACTGTAAAATAAGGTAAATAAAAGAAAGTTAAGAGTAAATAAATGCCCTTTACAGGGCATTTATTTGTGGATAAAAGATAATATTTAATAGCCATCGATACTATTCAAAATTATTTTTTGCTGTTTAAAAAATGTGGGCAAAATTAAACTTATACTAAAATCTAATGAGATAATGGATAAAGTCTTTTCAGTGTATTTATTTCAAAGTCATAAATCATATACTTTTTTAAAACTATTGATGAAAATTATCCATAAATTAAATGGATAATAGCATTAGATGACTTTTTGAATGGCGAATAGTTTGAAAAAATTGAATTTACAAGAAAGAAAAGATATGAGCATAATAAACTCAACAATTGATAAAATACTTCCATTAGATGATATTGCGATGGAAAAGGCAGAAAAAAGACAAAACTCGCTTTTAAAACCGCCAAATTCCCTCGGTATCTTGGAAAAGCTGACAGTCCAACTCAGTGGTATATATAGAAATGAAAACTTAACTATGCCCAAAAAGGCAATTTTGATATTCGGCTCAGATAACGAGGTATATGAAGAAAAAGTATCTAAGGACAAGCAATCACTTACTAAATGGCATTTTCCCAACCTAACACAGAGCTATTCAGCCATAGGTTCTATTTGTCAACATACTGATACAAAGATATTTGCTATAGATTTAGGTATTAAGGGAGAATTTTCAGGTGAAGGAATAGAAAAACCTATAATAGATGAAAAAATTTCCTATGGTACCAAAAATATGACAAGAGATAGATCAATGACTGTTGAAAATGTTCAAAAAGCTGTTGAAATTGGCATAAGATACGCTGACAATATCATAAAAAGCGGATATAATATGATATTTATAGGGGAGATGGGCATTGCAAATACTACTCCTGCAACTGCAATAATATCTGCAATAACAGGAAAAAATCCTAGAGAGATAACAGGCAGAGGCTCAGGAATAGATGATGAATATCTGGAAAATAAGATAAGTGCTATACAAAGAGCAAGTGAAAGACATAAGATAAATAAAGATGATTATATGGACATACTTTCAAAGATAGGAGGATATGAGAGCGGAGCAATGCTTGGGGTAATACTTTCCTGTTGTGCTAATCATATTCCTGTCGTACTTGACGGACTAATTACCTATTCTGCTGCTATGCTTGCAAATCTCATAAATCCTATTACCAAAGACTATATGATAGTAAGTCACAGAACCAGAGAAAAGGCAGGAAATTATGCTTTGGAGTACCTTGGTTTCAATCCGCCATTAGACATCAATCTTTGTCTTGGAGAAGGCTATGGAGCTGTACTGTATTCACAGATTATAGAATCTGCAATTTATTCCTACAATAATATGGCTAATTTCGATGATATTATTGCAAAGTTGGGTGAAGTATGATATTGAAAAAATTACTTTGCCTAAACCAAAATTCATGATATTAATAGTTACTTATCTAACTTTAATCTAAAATGTCTAATGATAGAAAAATAATTTATTTTATGCCGACAATAAGATAGTCAACTATTATTTATTAATATATAGTTGACTAAGATGAAATTGGAGCATAACTCTTATTCTAAAAGTAATTTAAAAGTTTTATATAATTGAATTTTTTTGAAACAAATTTTCATATTGTTAGAATTAAATATTTCTGGTATTTAGTCAAAATACAGTGTTTTTATACCAAAAGTATGCTATGACTAACTGAAAAATTTGTCATAAGTATTAATATATCTATTGATGTTAAAATAACTTTTGTTTATAGGTGATTGAACAAAAATAATTTTGGTATAATACTTAGGAATTTTATTTTGCAAAAAAATTTAAAAATACAAAAATTGAAAACATTCCATAAATAATCAAAAACGGTGTATCAAGGTGATTGTAAATCTTAGGGCTTTTAAACACATTGAAAGAAATATCCTTTTTTGAAAGAGGGTAGAATAACTTTATTCCTTTTTTAGTAAATATATCTCCTAAGAAAAGATGCGACGAATAAGAAATTAGAGCAGAAATATAATAGCTCTTCATAGTATCTGTCTCATACAGCGGATACAAGGTCACACCTATGATAATTACACTTAAGAGACTGTGAGATAGCCCCCTATGTGTAAAATATGGCAGAGTGGCAAGGAATAAAAATATATTCTTACTTGAGCCTACATTGCTGTATTTGTAAAATATATAATACAAGAAGACGAAAAATAAGCTCAATGATATTTTTTTTAAGATTTTATTCTTGGAAAAAAGTTTTAAAAAAACTACCATTGCTGGAATGGATAAGATATAATAGTAAGAAATATTTTGCTTCACTAAACACATATATAGTATGATTAGTGAAAATATTGAGAGCATACCGTATGTTATGAGGTTTAGTGGGATATTTCTCAATTTGGAAGATATTTTGGAGCTACTTATATCAATATCCGGTAATACCGAAAATGTCAATACTATTGGGATGTCAAGTATGTCTATCTTGTTGCCTGAAAGCATGAGATAGTTTGTATAAGTTAGGGCACCTGTTACAAGATGTGTTACTGATTTCATCTTTCCTCCTGAAAAGTCATTTTAGGTATTATACATTAATTTAAAACATTTGTAAATTTACATAGGACTGTATCAAATTTATTTTTTGAAAATTCTGATAGCATGCAGCTATATATGAAGACAGTTTATAAAATATTTAATTATGAAAGGAGAACTTAATATACCAATATTAAGGATAAATTATGCCAAGAAAATCAGCGAAAATTAAAGCATTCCTACTTGGAGGACTAAACGAGATAGGAAAGAACATGACAGTACTTGAATACAAAAACGACATAGTAGTAATAGACTGTGGACTTATATTCCCGGAAGATGAGATGCTCGGTATAGATATAGTAATACCTGATGTATCATATTTGGTCAAAAATAAGGACAGAATAAAGGCGCTACTCATAACACACGGACACGAAGACCATATTGGAGCAATTCCGTTTTTCTTGAAAAAAATGAATGTGCCTATATACACTATGCCTTTTACTATGGGACTTATAGCGTTAAAACTAAAAGAAAACAATATTTCAGGAGTGGAGCTCAATGTAATCCAACCTAATCAAAAGATAGTACTAGGTTCATTTACAGCAGAGTTTATAAGAGTAAACCACTCAATTCCGGATTCATGTGCTATAGCACTTTATACAGATGCAGGTACAGTATTTCACACAGGAGACTTCAAGGTGGATTACACACCGGTAGATGATGTGAGAATAGATTTGAACAAGATAGCAGAAATTGGCTCAAAGGGTGTTACTCTAATGCTTGGAGAAAGTACCAATGTAGAAAGACCTGGATATACAGAATCAGAAGCATCAGTAGGGAACACACTCAACCAGATTTTTGCATCAGTTGACAACAACAGGATATTTGTTGCTACATTCGCATCAAACGTGCACAGATTGCAACAGATAATTGATGCAGCATACAAGACAGGTAAGAAGGTGGCTGTATCCGGCAGATCCATGGCAAATATTATGGATGTTGCATCAGAGCTTAATTATCTAAAAATTCCAGATAATACCTATATAGACCTAAGAGACATCAACAAATACGATGACAATGAACTGGTAATAATTACTACAGGCTCCCAAGGAGAACCGTTGTCTGCACTTACAAGAATGTCTAAGATGGAGCATAGACAAATAGAGATAAGACGTGGAGATGTGGTAGTATTTTCTGCTCATCCGATACCTGGAAATGAAAAGCTGGTATCAAGAGTAATTAATGACCTTTTTGCAATAGGAGCTACAGTTATTTATGACTCTGTATCTGAGATACATGTATCAGGTCATGCCAGACAGGAAGAACTAAAGCTAATGCTTTCACTGGTACAACCTAAGTTCTTCATTCCTATACATGGTGAGAAGAGACATCTCATCCAACATAAGGAGATGTCATTGAAAATAGGACTTAAAGAAGAAAATGTATTTTTACTTTCAAACGGCGATGTAGTTGAAGTAGATAAGAATGAGGCTAAAATAACAGGAAAAGTTCCATCTGGCAATATATTGGTAGACGGACTTGGAGTAGGAGATATAGGTAATATAGTCCTAAGGGATAGAAAACATCTATCAGAAGATGGACTTATAGTTGTTGTAATACCGCTTAGAGAAAGCGAAAAAATTGCAGATAAAATAGAGATAATCTCAAGAGGATTTATATATGTTAAAGAATCAGAAGAACTCATTGACGACATCAAGTCTGTAGTTGTAGATAGCATAGAAGGATTTGAAAGAAGAGATATGAGCCAATTTAACTATATCAAAAATGTGATAAGAGATAATCTCAAAGCGTTCTTATTGGAAAAAACAGGAAGAAATCCTATGATACTTCCGATAGTTTTGAACTAGGAATCAAAGGAGTATAGATGTTTAATTTAGAAAGTATTTTTTTGTCAATACCCGGAGTAATGATAGCGCTCATATTCAGTGGATATGGTCATGCAGTTTGTGCTAATCTGATGGGGGACAATACACCGAAGATGAACGGGCAACTGTCACTTTCACCAAATGCACATTTAGATCCTTTTGGATTTGTATGTCTGCTTATTGGAGGTTTCGGTTGGAGCAAGCCAGTAGTTGTCAATCCTAATAATTTCAAAAATAAGAGATATGGCTTAGCTCTTTATTTCATCTCAGGCTCAATTGCAAATATAATTACAGCTGTATTATTCTTGTGGATTTTAAAAACTATATATTCACTAAATCTGGGATTTGATAATTTATACAATATATTGCAACTGACAGTAAGCATTAACATAGGCTATAGTGCAATACAACTTTTACCAATACCGCCATTTTCAGGTTACTATTTTATCAGACAATTATTACCTGAGCATATAGCTGTAAAACTATATCCACTTGAAAGATATTCGATGATAATATTCTTGGTTCTCATTATGACAGGGGCAACTTCAATATTGATTCAACCCTTGTATGAGATGATAACAAAATTTGTATTTATTTTGGCAGGAATACATGTTTAAGGTAGAGACAGAAGTATTTTCAGGACCTTTAGATCTTTTACTTTCTCTGATACAAAAAAACAAGCTGGACATCTGTGAAATATCAATAAGTAAGATAGCAGATGAGTTTTTAGAAATAGTATCAAAGGCAAAGTTTGAAGATCCTGAGATGATAAGTGACTTCATATATATATCTGGCAAGCTGATAGAGATAAAATCAAGGTATATGCTATATATCAAGACTGAGGATGATGAAATTGAAGAGCTTGTATTTTCACTGGAAGAGTATGCAAGGTACAAAGAGATATCTCAATTTTTAAGAGATAGATATGCTCAAGACTATATGTATTTTGAAAAAATTCCGGAAGAGATATTCATCAAACAAGAGCTTGATTTGTCAAAGCTAACTCTTGAAAATATAGTTGAGATAGCAAGAAAAAGAAATAAAGAAGAGCAAATACAAGTAAAATATGCCAAGAGACAAAAATCGCTCAGCAAGAAAATAAGGTATATTCAGGATTTTGTGAATGTAGCCAAAAGATGTAATTTCAGCGACATAGTAACTCAGGACGACAAGGATGAGAAGATAGTATCAATACTTGGTGTATTACACCTTGTGAAAGAAAATGAGATAAGAGCAAGGCAATATAGAAACTTTGACAATATATTGCTTGAAAAAAATGAAAATATAAATAAAATGTATGAATAATAATTTAAAAAAACCACTATATCACTATGATATGGTGGTTTTTTACAGCTATTTATCAAAAGCCTTATTCATTATTCTAAGCACTTTCTTCATATCGTCTACTCCTATTTGACCTGGAGCAGAGCATTTATCTAAAGAGGCAAATGTAATCGAAGAGTTAAACATCTCCTGACTTATCCTTGTTATCACTCCGATATTTGTCATAGAAATTGCTATTACAGGTATTTTGGCAAAATTTTCAGTCATCTCATCCATAGCTAAGAGTAAAGCTATTACATCCTTGTTAGACTTAGGAGTAAGGGCGATTTTTACAATATCAGGATTGAAATCCTGCATTGTTTTAAGTATTTCCACAATCTCATCTGTAGATGGAGTATCTTTTCTATGGTTGGAGACTATAGTCTTTACATCATTCTTGCGTGCAAGCTCTACAATCTCTTTCACATTTTCACTGCCACTAGACAGCTCCACATCTATAATATCAGTCATTTGCAATGATGATATTTCAGAATTTATTTTTACATAGTCTTTTACATCAATATCTGTCTTTCCGCCATCAGTAGCAGTTCTTAATGTAAATAATATAGGCATTTCAAGAATATCTCTTAAGTGCTTCAAGACATCCTTAATCTTTTCAAAGTCATTAACGTCTTCAAAAAAATCCGCTCTCCACTCTACCAAATCAGCGACAGAAAACTTTATTTTCCATGCGGTTTCAATAATCTGCTCCAAAGTTTCGTCTACTATGGGAACACAGATTTTTGGCATACCTTCACCAATTTTCAAATTTTTTATATCACAAACTTTCATAATATACCTCCAAATTATACTCAAAATAAGCCTATTTTTATGAACTTAAAAACGATTTTGAGTTTCTTTATACGTATATATTTAAAAAATCCACACAATCTAAAATACATTAAGATTATATGGTGCAATATTTTAATACTATTTATTGATAAAATCAATATATTTTGAGCTTAATAAGATTACATTTTCATTACGTATTTAGGTAATGGTGTTAAATTATATTTGACAGTATATAGAAAAATCTTAATTTTTATATATACTAAAAATAAATTTAGCTTAATGATAAAGGCTTTTGCAATAGATATTTGACATAATTCATGATATAATATATCTAAATTAAGCGATATGTAAATATATATAAAATCGAATAATTTGAGATAGTGAATTAATATTTAAAAAAGCGTCTAATTACTTGTAGTGAATAGCAAGATAAGTATTGAAAATATATTATTAGTATTTCAAGAATAATAATAAATTAATGAATAGTTTCTGTTACTATCTGATTAATAGTACTATAAAATTTTTGTAATTTTAAAATTAATGGAGCCAAATAGATAAAAATGTGTAATCATTGTTCTAAAATTAAGTTTGTTGAGAGATTTTCATCGCCTAAACACTATGATAAGACTATAGAATATATTAAGGAATTAATTGAAAAGGAAGGATTTATATTTGTTGAGGGGACTTGCCCTTTGGGTGAACATATGAAAGATGGTTGCTTTATTGATGATATAATCTATCATGTTATCAAATGTCCAAAATGTGAGCAGGAGTTTACTTGTATTGTAAATACTTACAGAGGTGGAGGTTCATTTAGTAAAGGAAGATAAAATGGATGTAGCAAAATATATAAGTAAAAATATGGTAGTGATACCTAATGGTCAAGAGTTGATAAGGGATTTTGTAGATCCTGCCAAGTGGCTAAGTTCTAACTATAAGATGTCTGCCCCGGGGACAAATAAAGAAAAGTTTGTTAAACAAAAGTTAGTTGATATTACTTCGTTTTTATTACTCAATACTGCAGTAACAAATGAACTGTATAGTGTTGTAATGAATGTGGAGTTTGACTTGAAACTCAAAGACTATCCTGTAGTAAATGTGAGTTGGATAGATGCGGTCAATTTTTGTAATAAGCTTTCTGAAATGCTTGGGTTGGAAAAATGCTATACATTAAATTCTGTTTCTGAGAAGATTACTGTTGATGAATCAAAAGAAGGATTTCGTCTACCCACAGATTGCGAGTGGCAGTTTGCATGTAGAGGTGGAGAAAAAGGATATAGATATGGGGATATTGATGAGATTGCTTGGTTTGAAGAAAATTCAAATGGAAGCTTGAAGATGGTTAAGACTAAGAAGTCAAATAACTTTGGTCTTTTTGATATGATTGGAAATGTCTGGGAATGGTGTTTTGATGTATATGATGAAAGTCGATATGGAAATTATCGTATTTTCAGAGGTGGCAGTTTTGCAAGCGAAGAAAGAGTTTGTGGAGCCACTTCAAGGAGAAAGAGCTTTCCGGATTTTAGAATTGACGACTTGGGATTTAGAATTGCAAAAAGGATTTAGAGGTGGAAATACTATGATAGATGAAGTATTTATGGAAAAAACCATTGAACTTTCAAGATTAGCAGTGGAGCATGGAAATGAACCTTTTGGAGCTGTACTTGTAAAAGATGATGAGATAGTCTTTACAAATGAAAACCAGATATATACAAAGCATGACCCCTACTGTTCATGCTGAGGCTGGACTTATTCGTGAGTTTTGTGCAAAGACAGGTATTAGCAATCTCCAAGAATATACTTTGTATTCGAGTTGCGAGCCTTGCTTTATGTGTAGTGGCGCTATGGTATGGGTGAAGTTAGGTAGACTCGTATATGGAGCAAGTAATATGGAACTTGAAAATATTCTTGGAAATGAAGGTTGTAATTGTTCCAAGCTCGTATTTGACAATTCGTTTTGGAAACCTGAGGTTACAGAAGGTGTATTGAGAGATGAAAGTCTTGAAGTTTTAAAAGAGCATTTCTCTAAACATAAAAAAGGTTGATAAATTCTTAGGTATATGATATTTTTTGAAATGAATAAAATAGCAAGAGATGTGTATATTTCTATGGTCTGTGATAGCAACTTCATCTGTTTGATTAATAATAGGTGGTAGTTTCCATTAGCTAAATGAAATATTAATAAGATATGTAAGTTATTTTTAATAAGGAGAAAAAAATGGCAGATGTATATAAATTTAGAGTCAATCTTTGTGATTTTGAAGATATAATTTGGAGAGATATTGAAATAACTTCCATTTCATCTGTTGCAGAGCTTGGATATTCGGTACTTGCCTCATTTGAAAGTTAGGCAAATCATCTTTTCAATATCAGGTATAATGATGATTTGTATGAAATTGTCTTTGATGATGCCTTTGAAGGTGAGGTTGTAATTGACCCTATTGAAACTAAACTTTCAGACTTAAAACTTTCCGTAGGTGATATACTGATGATGGTATATGACTATGGTGCAGGTTGGGAGTTTGAAATAGAACTATTGTCAATAAATCCTATGAAAAAAGGAGCACATGCACATTACCCATATATAGTTGATGGAAAAGGTAGGGGAATTATTGAAGACACCTCGCCTTGTGAGCTTGCAGAAATAGTGGAAAATACTGATAAAAATGAAATTATTCCTGAAATATGGGATGTTTATTTAATGGAAATGATTAAATGGGATTATAGATTATTTGATTTAGAATATTCCAATATGATTTTTAAGAAAGATGTGCGAAGAATACAGCATGCCTATGAAAAAATGCTGTAACATTATTAATTGTTAAGGCGATAGAAATATCGTCTTTTTTGTTGATAAAGTGTAGGATAAAGTATATAATATAGTAGAAAGTTATTGGAATATACTAAGCTTTGAAAGTTATAGAAATAGAGATATTGATGCTAAACTTATACTAAATTCTATTTAAACTATGGATTTTATGCTTTTTATACTCTTTAGTATATCTTTTGTTAATAAAATTTTATTGCATCAATTTTTATAAAATAATTCCATTATTCTATTAGATTTTAGTATTAATTAGAATTGTAGACAATACTTTACAGTAGTATTAAATAGCTATGTTTAAAAAAATAAGTTTTCGATTTATAGATTTTTTATTTTATAGGATGTGTGATTATGTCTGGAATAAATTTAGAGTTATTAAAGTCGGCAATATATGGTTTAGCTATTGGTGATGCCTTGGGTGTACCCTTTGAGTTTAAAGAAAGAGGAAGTTTTACATGTACTGATATGATAGGTCATGGTACGCATAACCAAGTAGCAGGTACTTGGTCGGATGACACGAGCATGATTTTGGCGACTTGTTCTTCTCTAAAAGCTAATGATGGAAAAATTAATCTTGAAGATATGTCGGATAGATTTAAAGATTGGGTATTTAATGGTGAATACACTCCTTTTGGAAAAGTGTTCGATGTTGGTGGGACTACAATCAGAGCGTTGAAAAAAGGACGTGGAGAACATGATATCTATTCCAACGGCAACGGCTCACTTATGAGAATCTTACCCTTGGCATTTACAGATGCCAACTTAGATGATATTGACAATGTGTCTTCCATAACTCATTCCCATACTATTTCCAAAGAGGGCTGTAGAATATATGTTACTATTGCAAGAAAGCTTTTAGAAAAACAAGATTTAAAGAGCATTTTAGAAGATTTAACTGTGAGTGATGACTATCAACGCATAAAAAATCTTGATAAGTTAGAAGAAGATAAAATCCATTCTTCCGGCTATGTAGTTCATACTTTGGAAGCGAGTCTTTGGTGTCTACTAAATACAAAGACTTATAAGGATGCGGTAATTAAGGCTGTCAATCTTGGAGATGACACTGATACTACAGGAGCAGTGACGGGAGGTCTTGCAGGTATAATATACGGATTTGACGCCATACCCAAAGAATGGATAGATATTTTGCAAAACAAGGAATTGATAGACAGTTGTATATTTTAGTGTGAACTTAGAAAAATTGTACTAAATATATGATTAAAATATAAATTAGTATAACAATATAGACAAGGGGTTTTTATGAAGGTTGAATTAATAGCACATACACCAAATCCAGATTATGTAGTCGCAATGTCGGCAAAACTATGTTATTCAAAGGTTGGTGTATCAGATATAAAAGATGGACTTGATGATGAAAAGGTGGAAAAATTCATTTCTCATCTGACTTCCATCGGTCATGAGAGCCCTGTTGAGCATATTAGCTTTACTTTTGCTATAGAGGGTATCAGTCGTACCTGTACTCATCAGCTGGTAAGACATAGAATTGCAAGCTATTCTCAGCAGTCTCAAAGATATGTAAAGCTCAATCAGTTTGAATATATCATTCCCCCTCAGATTGAAAAAAATGAGAAGGCAAAGGATATATTTATCAAGTCAATGATAGGGTCTCAAAGAGCTTATGATGAGATAGTTGACGCATTGATGGAAGATAATATAAGATTTTATTTAGGTCAAGGCTATGATGAAAAGAAATCCAAGTCCATGGCAGAGAAAAAATCCATAGAAGATGCGAGATATGTATTCCCAAATGCCTGTGAGACAAAGATAGTAGTGACTATGAATGCAAGGACTTTGCTCAATTTTTTTGAGCATAGACTATGTGAGAGGGCTCAGTGGGAGATTAAGGAGATGGCTTATCTAATGCTTGAAGAAGTCAAGAAAGTATCTCCGCATATATTCAAAAACAGCGGACCTTCTTGTGTATCTAAAAACAAGTGTAAAGAAGGGGCAATGTCTTGCAGACATCCTGAGATACCTAAAGGCAGAATAGCTGATATAAACGAGAAAATTAAGGGTGAATTATGATAATTATAGGGCGAAATTCCGTCATTGAAGCAATAAAAAAAGACAGGAATTTGGATACAATCTATATAAAATCAGGTGATAAAGATGAAAGGTTAAAATATATCATCTCCATTGCCAAAAATAAGAAGATATTGATAAAAGAAGTTGACAGGAAAAAGCTTGACGCTCTTGCTCAGGGTGAAAATCACCAAGGCGTTGCAGCGTCAGCATCAGAGTATGAATATTACGACTTTGAAAAATTACTTGATGACATCAAAGTCAATAAAGAGCAGTCCAAAAAGAACTTTGTCATGATACTGGATAAGATAGAAGATCCGCACAATTTAGGTGCTATAATAAGATCTGCTCATCTATCAGGCGTAGATGCCGTAATAATACCAAACAGACGCTCGGCAAATGTGGACTCTACTGTTGAAAAGGTATCTGTGGGAGCCACTTCCTATATGAAAATTATAAGGGTGACAAATCTTAATGATGCAATAGAAAAGCTGAAAAAAGCAGGTCTTTGGATTTATTGTCTTGATATGGGGAATGACTATTATTTTAATACCGACTTGACAGGAGATATTGCAGTTATCGTAGGGAACGAGGGCAAGGGAGTCAGTGAGCTTATCAGAAAAAACAGTGACTTTGTCATCTCCATTCCTATGCTTGGTAAGATTGATTCACTCAATGCAAGTGTCGCTTCATCTATAGTGATGTTTGAAGTACTAAGGCAAAGAATGATGATAAAATGAAGAGAATAAGAAAGATACTGATAATCGACGGATACAATGTTATCAATGCGTGGGAAGACTTGAAAAAACTTGCAGAGGAAAAATTGGAACTGGCAAGGGAAAGTCTTAATGCAATGATAAGCGAATATACTCAGTACAGTGGATTCAGTACGATAATTGTATATGATGCCTACAGAGTGAGAAATTCCGAGTCAAGACAGGAAAAGATAAAAAATTTGGAGATAATATATACCAAGGAAAATGAGACTGCAGACACATATATAGAGAGATTTATAACCGATTTGGGACCGAAGAAGTTTTTGGATATTACTGTAGCAACCGACGATATCTCCGAGCAACATATAGTCGCAGGAAAAGGCGGAAACAGAATATCTACAAGACAACTATATATAGATGTAATAAATGCAAAGGTAAAAATTGACAATAAGGTAAAACAGACCAAGTTAAGTAAGAAGAATACCTTGGAAGATTTTATCAGTGACGATATTGCAAAAATATTGGATGATTTAAGAAAAAATGACTTATAATTTAATAATTACTTATAGCTTTATCTTTGATTTTTCATTGTAAAATCAAAACTTATGATAATCAAAAAAAATTCTTATACTATTATCTTTTTGATTCTTGTATAGAATTCATTTGCTATTTGATTGAAATAATATGGGATTTACGACTTCATTGATAAATGTTTAAGAAAATGTTGTTTATTTTATTAAATTTAAGTATTATATGAATTTATCCCCAAATTATGCAAATATCAATATAAAGGAGAATTTATGTTTGTAGATATAGCCAAGATAAGTGTAAAAGGTGGAGACGGAGGCAACGGCTGTGTAGCTTTTAGAAGAGAGATATACGTACCTGCCGGAGGACCTGCGGGCGGTGACGGAGGTCATGGGGGCAATGTTGTCTTCAAGGCTGACTATAACCTCAGAACTTTGCTTGATTTTAAGTATAAGAAAAAATACAATGCACAAAGCGGAGAAGATGGAAAAGGCTCCAATATGTTCGGTAAAAACGGCGAAGACTTGGTAATAAAGGTACCTGTCGGTACGATAATAAGGGATGCGGACAGCAACTTGGTAATAGCTGATTTATCTACCAACGAGCAAGAGGTAATAGTAGCAAGAGGCGGACGTGGAGGAAAGGGAAATACTAATTTCAAATCTTCAGTAAGACAGGCACCTTCATTTGCAAAATCAGGAACTAAAGGACAGGAGCTTGACATAGTCTTGGAGTTGAAATTGCTTGCAGATGTGGGACTTATAGGATTTCCAAATGTAGGTAAATCTACATTCCTGTCAATTGTAACCAAGGCTTCACCTAAGATTGCCAACTACCACTTTACAACTCTTACGCCTAATCTTGGAGTGGCGAGTCTTAAAAACGGAACATCTTTTGTAATTGCAGATATACCCGGACTGATAGAAGGTGCGTCGGAAGGTGTGGGACTTGGCTTTGACTTTTTGAGGCATATACAAAGAACCAAGGTGCTCATCCATATAGTGGATATAAGCGGTTGCGAGGGTAGAGATCCTATCGAAGACTTTGAAGCTATAAATGAGGAGCTTGGCAGATATAGTGAAAAGTTGATTTCCAAAAAGCAAATTGTTGTTGCCAATAAGATGGATTTGCTTCAAGATGAAAAAGTATTTGAAGATTTCAAAAAAGAGATAGAAGAAAGAGGATATAAGGTATTTGCCATGTCAAATGCCACAACAAGAGGTATAGAGGATATATTAAATGAATGTAGTTACTTGCTTTCTCAGATAGAAGACGAGGAGATTTTCGAGGAAGAAGAATATTACGATGATGAAAAAGCTGTGAAAAATGCTAAAGATGACATAGTCATAAGAAAGGAAAAAAATGTCTATGTCATAGAGGGAGACAAGCTCGAAAGATTGCTCTACTCTGTAAATTTCCAAGACTTGGAGTCTATGAGACATTTCCAAAGTGTGCTTGACAATATAGGCATATTTAATATGCTTAGAGAAAAGGGCATACAAGACGGAGACACCGTATCGATTTACGGATTTGAATTTGAATTTTACAATTAATATAGCTTTTTATCGGATGAATGTTTGTATTTCCTATAAAATTACGATGAAAACTGTAGAAAAAGTATTTTGACGTATAACTTTGCTTTTTGAAAAGGCAAAAATATTGATATAAAAAGTTTTTGATATTAGGCACTTGGTGATTTTCGTTTTGATTTATAGCTGATTTTACCAAGTGTCTGATTGTTTGGATAGATATTTCTATAATTTACTATAAGATTAAAACTAATACTAAAGACCAATTAAATATCCATAAAAAATATATTAAGGATGCGTTGTTGAAAAGTAAAAAAATAATATTTCAATAAGTTTGAATATATGACATTATAAATGCTGATTAGTATTAAACCAAAGTTCAATAAAATTATGGATAATATAATTTAAAAAATTATAACTTGTTTGGAAAAGTTATGTTATTTGAGATAAATATTTGATGAATATTTTCCGCAAATTAATATAGATAATAGAATAAATTACAAAATATAGCTTATTAAAGAGAAAGTGTAATATATTATGTTGACGATTCTGACTTCACGCGCATGTGGCGGTAAAACGACGCAGATAATCCAAAAGATAAAAGAAAATATCGAAAATGGAAAACTTAGCTTTGTTATGTTTCCTGAACAACTTACACTTGAAGGAGAAAGGCTTTTTACATCAAAGATGGACATGCCCCTTTTTCTATGTAAGATTATGAGTTTTGACAGGTTGTCTCAGGAGGTGTTGTCAAAGGTAGGCGGTAACAAAAAGCAATACATAGATGACATTTGCAAGCTGATGCTCATAGAAAATATACTTATGGAGCATAAGGAAGATTTCGTATTGTACAAAAATGCCATAAATAAAACGGGATTTTTGGAAAATATAGTAGATTTGCTCACTCAATTTAAAAAATACGAGATATCTCCAAATTCCTTGCAAGACTTTGCCAATAATTGTGATGATGCACTATTACAGGCAAAATTGCTCGAGATGTCAAAGATGTATACACTGCTTGAAGAAAAAACGGCTGAAAAGTTCATAGACAATGAGTATAGATTGGCATTGCTGAGCGAAAAGATAGATGACTATGTAAAGCTTAGAGATTTTGAGATGTTTTTTGACAACTTTGTCAGCTTTACAGCTCTTGAGATGAATGTAATAGCTCAGCTCTTGAAAAATAATATAGACATCACGATAACACTGCCTTATGATAATAGTGGAGACAGTTGTTTCGAAGTTACAAAAGACAGTCTTGAAGAACTTATTAAGACAGCAATGTCATATGGTCAAAAATATGAAATTATTCATCTTGATAAAAGCTATAATGAAAATGAAGAACTTAGATTTTTGGAAGAAAATTTTGGAAAGCTTAGTATAAAAGTCTATGACAAACCTACAAAAGATATAGCTCTAACAACTTTTGACAATGCTGTAACAGAGGTGTACTTTGTAGCTGATGAGATAAACAATCTTGTGAGAAATCATAACTACAGATATCTTGACATATCGGTAGCAATAACTGAAGATGTAAAATATTCAAGACTTATAGAGGAAGTGTTTACAAAGTATGAAATACCTTTTTTTATAGACAGTAAAAAGGACGTAAGCGGTGAAAACATAATAAGCATGGTGTTTTCTTTTTTGGATATGTTTGTAAAAGTGCCTAATTATGCAAATATCATAAATTTTTTTAAGTCAAATCTTAGCGACATTGATAAAAAAATCTATGAACTTTTGGAAAATTTTATGATAAAGTGGAATATGGCTGAAAAAAAATACGTCAGTGAAAAGATATTTGAAGATCAGCGATATTTTGCAGATGAATTTTTGGAAAATAGAGATGAGATAGTTGCTGCTTACGAGTATGTTAAAAATTTATACACAAAGTATAAGCCGGTATTTAATACTAAGAATAGACCTCAGGAATTTTCAAATCAAGTAAATAGATTTTTACAGGAACTTAATATAAAGGCAAAGCTTGAGACAGAGGTGGAAGAGTTCAAAAAGGTCGGCAGATATGAAACAGCTTCCGAGATTACTCAGGTGTACAATATACTGATAGATACGCTTGACAAGGTCAACTTTGTAGTGGACGACTATCTCATAGACATCGCCATGTATAAAAAAATGCTCTATCAGGGCTTGAACTCTCAAAAAATAGCAATGATTCCGCCGACAGTGGACAGCGTCATAGTAATGGATGTAAAGAGAAGTAAGTCGCTTGGAAGTAAGGTTTTGTTCATGCTTGGAATGAATGACACACTCTTGCCTTCGGTTAAGAGCAATGATATATTGCTTAGCGATAACGAAAAAATTGCTCTAAAATCAGTAGGGCTCAATATAAATACTACCATGATTGACAATATCAATCAGGAGAGAATCTCCATTTACATGATGTTGTCAAAGATTAGAGATAAGATATTTTTCTCCTTTCCAATGACGGATGTAAATGGGCTTGGTAGCAATAAGTCCATGTATCTTACGGATATAGGATATATATTTCCAAAGATTGAAAAAAAATACCTATCATCAAACGATTTGAAAAATCTGAGCAGTCCTACTCTTGCCATAGCCTTTGACAATATGAGAGATGAACTTAGACAGATGGTTGAAAATGACATTTTCGACGAAGAAAAAATCAAAAAATTCAAGTATTTTTCCAATATTGAAAGATATGAAGATGATATGAAAATAATGCAAAGAGCAGTATTTGCGGAAAATACAATAGACAAACTGCCTGAGGAATATGTGGATGTAATTTACAAAAAACCTATAAAATCTTCAATATCAAAGATAGAAAAATACGTCCAATGTCCTTTTTCCTACTATATGCAATACGGTATAAGTCCTCAGAGGAGAGTTTCTCAAAGCATAGACAATTTAAAAAGCGGAATAGTAATGCACAAGTACATGGAAGAATTCTCAAAGGAGATTTTGCAAAATGACCTGATACTTTCCTTAGACACGAAAGAAAAGGTGGATGACTTCGTAGAAAAAATTTATGCTCAAAATATAATGCAGGAAGATACAAGGCTGATAGTGGAAGATTCCAAAAGACAGTATAGCATAATAAAAAAGCTGAAGAAAATATCAAAAAAAGCCACAAGCCTTATAATAAAACAAAAGACTTATAATTCATTTGCTACTGTAGCTACTGAAAAATCTATCAGTATGAAGGCAGGAGATGTGATATATGAGGGTAAGGTGGATAGAATAGACGCCTTAAAAATAGGTGATAAAGAATACATTCAAGTAATAGACTACAAATCATCTGAAAAAGACATAAATTTTGAAGATATATACAACGGAATTAATATACAGATGTTGTTTTATCTTTATGTGCTGACTATAAAAAATAAAGACTCCAACTTGCCTTATGCTGTACTCTATTTTCCAATGATTGACAAAAATGTCTTAATTGAAGATGAAGACATGTCCAACTTAGAGGAAAAAATAGAGCAAACTATGAAGATGAGGGGGCTTTTAACTGATGACATAAATCTTTTAAAGGCGTTTGAAAATGATATCGAAGGCAAGTCGAAATATACAGATGTCAAATTTGACGGTCAAAAGCTGTCAGGAAATGTAGTAAGCGATGAGCAGATGAAAAAACTGCTGAAAAAAGTGCTGGATATAATCAAGGAAAATCAAGGCGAGATACTAAGCGGAAATATAATTCCACGACCAACTGACAATGCTTGTACTTACTGTGATTACAAAAATATCTGTAAGTTTGACGAAAGCATTAAGGGCTATGATTACAAAAAACAGGTGAAGTTTAAGAGCAGAGACAAGAAGTCTGAGTTTTTCTCAAGAATAGAAGAAGAGGTGACAAATGAATAAGACGAATTGGACACCCAAGCAACAAGAGGCAATAGACACAAGAAATAAAAATATACTTGTATCAGCAGCTGCAGGCTCAGGTAAGACGGCAGTCCTAACTCAAAGAATAATAGACCTTATAACAAAGGAAGATGTGGACATCACTTCAATGTTGGTGCTTACATTTACCAATGCTGCTGCCAATGAGATGAGTGCCAGAATACAAAAGAAGATGTATGAATATCTGGAAGAAAACAGGAATAATAAGCATATTAAAAAGCAGATTTCTATGATATCAGGTGCTTCTATTTCCACTATGCACTCATTTTGCATTGATATAATCAGAGAAAATTTCAATTTTTCAGATATTGATCCTAATTTTGTAATAGCTAATGCGGCGACTGTAGCCATGATAAAGCAAGAGAGCATTAGTGAGATATTTGAAGAAAGGTACGAAAATCAGGATGAGGATTTTTTACTCCTTACAGATATTTATTCAAGCAGATATGACGACAGTAAACTGATAAATATTATATATAAAATCTACAACTTTATCCAAAGTAAGAAAGAGCCTATGGACTGGCTAAAGGAGCAGGTGGAAAAGTACAATATCATCTCAGCTGACAGTGAGTATTTTGCCTTGATAAGAGAAGACATAGCGACAACTCTTGACGATTTAATTGAAAAGTCTGAGACTATTTATAAGATGAGCATAGATACTTCTTACGAAGAAAATATCGTTGACGACATAGAGAAATTGAGATATCTAAAGGATATAGCACTCAATAAAGGATATGATGATTTTGTTGACGAAATAAAGACTTTTTCACTTTCAAGACTTAAGGCGAAGAAAAAGACTGATGATGTCCAAGTTACAGATATTATAAAAGATGTGCGAACTAATATAATCAAAAAAATCATTGATAAAAACTTGAAAAAATACACTGTAAAATCAGACAGCTATATCAAGTATATGAACAAGTCATATAATGCAGTGAGGGGATTATGCAATCTCGTAGGGGAATTTGAAAAAGTCTACAGACAAAAAAAATATGAGCAAAACATGTTTGACTTCAACGATTTGGAACATTTTGCCTTAGATTTGCTGAAAAATGAGGAAATTCGTACAAAGGTAAGAAAAAAATACAGCTATATATTTTACGACGAGTATCAGGACTCCAACGAAGTGCATGACAGTATAATAGAAAGCATTGCAGCTGAGAATAATCTTTTTTTTGTCGGAGATGTCAAGCAGTCGATATATGGCTTTAGACTTGCAGATCCGAGTATCTTCATCAAAAAGTACGAAGATTACAAGGGAAATACCGAAAATAATGCAAAAATAGATCTTTCATCTAATTTTAGGAGTAGCAGACAGATACTGGATTTTTGCAATCTTATATTTGAAAATATAATGGTGAAAAGCACGTCCGATATGGACTATGATGAAGACGCAATGCTCAGAACTAATGATGAAACTCCATATGATGAAAAAAATATAGAGCTTAATTTTATTGACAAGTCTCATGACGAGGATGACGAAAAATTGGAAGAAATGTTGTCAAACTTAAGTGATGACGATATAATGGCTACTCTTACTGCCAAGCAAATAGTAAAGATGATGGAAGACGATAAGTCTATAAATTTCAAGGATATAGTGGTGCTTAAGCGTTCTTTTGCCAACGGCACATCAGCTTATTCTAAGGCATTTTTGCAGTATAACATACCGGTCTTTATAGATTATCAAAGTTCATCATTTGATGTACTGGAAGTGTCGATATTCATAGACTTGCTCAAGATAATAGACAATATAAGGCAGGATTTGCCTTTGATTTCTACTTTGATGTCAGGAGTTGGCGGATTTTCTATAGAAGAGATAACGAAGATAAAATCTTCAAATTTGGATGAAAAATTTTTCTATAATGTATTTTTTGCTTACGAAAGAGAATACGATGATGAAATCTCTGCAAAAATAAGAAAATTTAGAAAAAAAATTGAAGATTATGCCAAACTTCAAAACTATATGAGATTGGATGAATTTGTCGATTTTGTTTTAATTGACAGCAAATATAAGGACTATGTATCTTCTCTTACATCAGGTGATATGAGATTACAAAACCTGAGCATAGTAAGGGAAAAGGCTACAGAATTTATGCAAAACGAAAATAAGAGCCTGTTTAACTTTTTGCTATATCTTGATTCCATACTCAAAAATAAATCTGACAGGATAGAGCCACAAAAGGTGTCAGAAAATCAAAATGTAGTACGAATAATGTCAATACACAAGTCGAAGGGACTGGAGTTTCCTATTGTGATAGTCAATGATATCCAAAAAAAGTTCAATATGCAGGATACAAAAAGTGAGGTCATCATAGATTCTAATCTCGGAATAGGAGTGGACTATGTGGATGTCGATGAAAATTACTATTTGCCGACCTTGTCAAAGAAATGTATCATAGCAAAGTTGAAAAAAAATATACTGTCTGAAGAAATACGTATATTATATGTAGCCTTGACGAGGGCGAAGAAAAAACTTATATTAAACGGTCATGTAAACAGCAATCTTCAAAAAACTCGTTCATATATGGGTACAGGACTTTTTCCGAAAAATCTGAATTCCATAGACAACTATCAGGATTTGATTTTATATGCTTTTAGAAATGACATGGAATTTTTTGAAAAAAATGTGGAAGATAGCGAGGAAAACAGGATTTCTTCTGTCAACTTTGTGAATATTGACAGTTTGACTGATAATATATTGGAAAAAGAAGATGTAAAATTAAAATTTTACGAAATGCTGAATAATATTACTTTGAGCGAAGAAGAGAAGAATACCTTGGATGAAAAGTATCTTTTTGAATATAAATACAAGGATGATGTTGAAAAAGAAATCAAAATTAACGTAACTTCACTGTCAAAGGAAAAAAATAAGTATAGGATTGAAAAACTGCTGACTTACAGCGAGTATATTGACAAAAGCTATTTCTCTCCTGAAAAAATAGGAACATTAAACCATATGTTTTTGCAACATATTGATTTTGAAAAGTCATATACTTTAGAAGATTTGAAAAATCAACTTATCTATATGATAGACAACGAATTTATCACAAATGAAGAATCTGAAGTGATAAATCTAAGCAGGATATATGATTTCTTACAAAGTGAATTTGGCCAGAGGATAAGAAATGCTCAAAAAATCTACAAGGAAGAGTCTTTTGTAATGAATTATGGGGGCAGCGTCTTAAGCGGTACAGTGGACTTGTTTTTTGAAGAAGAAAATCATATAGTGCTTGTGGATTACAAGACAGATCATATTCCACAATATGAGATGACAAACAGGGCGTCGTACTATAAAAGTCAGCTTGACTTGTACAAGGATGCCATACAAAAGGCATTTGGCAAGAAGGTAAGTCAAAGTTATATATACTTTCTAAGTTTGGGGAAATATGTGGAAGTAAAGTAAGTTTTTTGCTTTATAAATAGACAGTTTTGTAAATATGCTATTAACTTCTTATGACATATATGGTATAATTTTACTTTGGTAAGAATAGAAAAAAGTGAAAAAGAGGTTGATAAATGATGAATCCGGTAGCTTTCAACTTATTCGGTGTAAGTGTAAGATGGTACGGAGTAATAATAACCATAGGGATTTTAATATCAGGCTATATAGCCATATTAAATGCAAAGAGGGTAAATATTAAGGCTGATGATATTACGGACTATATGCTGATTGCTATGCCTTTTTGTATTATAGGTGCAAGGTTGTACTACGTATTTTTCCAATGGGAGTATTATAAGGGAGATATATTAAAGATAATAAATACAAGGGAAGGCGGATTGGCGATACACGGTGGAATTATAGCCGGAATATTGGTAGCATATTTCTATTGTAAAAAGAGAAAACTGAAATTTCTGGAGTTTTTCGATATAATATGTGTATCTATTCCACTTGGACAAAGTATAGGGCGTTGGGGCAATTTTACTAATTCAGAAGCTTACGGAACTACAACAAATCTGCCTTGGGCGATAGAAATCAACGGCAACATGGTACACCCGACATTTTTGTACGAATCATTGTGGAATTTTATGCTGTTCATATTTTTGATGAGATTATTCAGACGCAAAAAATTTGACGGACAGATAATATCATTGTATCTCATCATCTATTCTGTAGGAAGATTTTTCATAGAGTATCTGAGGACTGATGCCTTGATGATAATGGGGTTGAGAACAGCTCAAATTACAAGTATAATCTTGATATTATCAGGAGCCTGCCTATATCTATTTTGTAAAAAAAGAAAAAGAGACTAAGAGTTTATTCATAGGAAATTTAGTAAAAATAAAAGAGTTTTAACAGGTGTAAGATGGAATATAATCACAAGAGCGTTCTACTATATGAAACGGTGGACAGCCTAAACGTCAAAGAAGGCAATACCTATGTTGATGCGACATTTGGCGGTGGAGGTCATAGCGGATATCTCTTATCCAAGGCAAATAATATTAATTTGTATGTCTTTGATCAGGATGAAGAAGCTATAAAAAACGGTATGAATAATTTTGCAGGGAATAATAACATTCATTTTATTAATACAAATTTTGTAAATATAAAATCTGCCTTATATGAGCGTAAAATTACGAAGATAGACGGACTTATAGCAGACCTGGGAGTATCTTCCTATCAGCTTGACAATGCTGAAAGAGGATTTTCGTATATGAATGATGCTCCTCTTGATATGCGTATGGATAAAAATTCACCTTTGACGGCTTATGATGTTGTGAATAACTACAGCAAAGAGCAACTTTCAGATATCATACGCAGGTACGGAGAGGAGAACTGGGCTGATAAAATAGCTCAGGTAATAGTTGACAGGAGAGGGCAAAAGTCAATAGATACAACCTTCGAACTTGTGGATGTCATAGAAAAAGCCATACCCAAAAAACTTAGAGACAAGAATAAACATCCGGCAAAGAGGACTTTTCAAGCCATAAGAATAGAGGTCAATAACGAAATTAAGATATTGGAGAAATTTCTTTGTGATGCCTTTGAACTTTTGAGCTCAGGAGGCAGACTGTCAGTGATAACTTTCCATTCTTTAGAAGACAGGGCTGTAAAAAATATATTCAAAGAGCTGGTAGGAGGCTGTATCTGTCCGAAGGAATTTCCTATCTGTATGTGTAATAGGAAGGAAGAGGCAACGATAATTACTAAAAAACCTATAGTACCTTCAGATGAAGAATTGAAGAACAATCCGCGTTCAAGAAGTGCAAAGCTAAGAGTAATAGAAAAGATATAGGGGATAAGTGTCATGAAAAACGGTGGTAAGAAGAAAGTGCCTGCATATAGGCAAGCAATGAATCAGGACGCTCAAAAAAAGAATAATTCAAATCAAAGTGCTAGCTCAAAAACAGCAAAGGCTCCTGCAAAAAAGAGCCAGTCAAGAAAAAGTACGACTGTATCCAAGGTATCCAGTATACCAAAAAAAAGCAGGAGTAGTGTAAAAAAAACTAAGGTCAGCAAAAAGGAAAAGGAACTGGCTAAAAAAGAGAAAAAACTTTTGGAAAAAGAGGAGAAGTTATCAAGAAAATTAAGAAAACAGGAAGAAAAGAAATTAAAAAAAGAACAGAAGAAAGAAAATAAAAAGAAGAAGATATATGCAAAAAAACATAGAAACTTCAAAGAAAGGCTGAAGAGGGTATTTACTAAACAGGGTATTACCATGATGTCTTTGTTATTTGTTGCTATGGCTATGTTTTCTATTATAATGTACAGATATTCAATAATTGCAGACCTAAGATATGAGATAAATAGTGCAAATAGAAAAATACAAGAAATTGATAACGAAATAAAGGTGGAAAAAACAAAGATTGACGAGGCAAGTAGAAGCGATATAATAGAGAAGAAGGCAATTGAAAATTTGAATATGACGTATAGAACATCACAACAAATCGAGTATGTTACAGTAGATTAGGGGGGATGAATTTTGAGTTCATATAGCAAGGACAAGTTTTCAAACTTTTCAAACATTAAAAAAACTATGGTATTTGATGGTATTATAGTGGGGGTAGGTGCAGGCTTAGTTTCTGTATCTTATAGATATTTATTAAAATATTTGGAGAAACTTTGCAGATATATCTACTCTTTTACTCCTTCTCCACTGTATATATTAGGACTTATTTGTTTATTATCTCTATTCGGACTTATCATAGGCTTCCTTGTGAAGTGGGCACCACTAAGTAGTGGTAGCGGTATACCTCAGGTGCAGGGAGAGCTGATGGGAATATTCAATATGGATGAGAAAAAAACCATAGTGGCAAAGTATATAGGAGGCTCTCTTGCAGCAATCGGAGGTTTGTCACTTGGAAGAGAAGGTCCATCTATACAGCTTGGAGCATGTAGCGGAAAGGCTATATCAAAATTTTTAAGAAGAGATGTAAACGAGCAACGTGCACTTATAAGCGCAGGTGCAAGTGCAGGACTTGCAGGAGCATTTTCTGCACCGATATCAGGGACTATATTTGTACTTGAAGAAATGCATAAGAGTTTTTCACAGATAATACTTATTCCGGCAATCATAGCCAGTGTAATAGCTGACTACATAAGTAAACAAATGTTCGGATTGTCACCTGTATTTTCCTTTTCAGTCAAAGTACCTCTATCACTGAGTGAGTATTCCCATGTAATATTTTTAGGGGTTATTATTGGCATAGTGGGAGTTAGTTTTAACAAGACTTTACTTTTCATTCAGAGTTTATATAAGAAACTCCCTATAAAAAATGAATTTAAACCTGTTATAGCCTTTATGTTCGCAATAGTTTTCGGTTTTACCTTCCCCTATGTATTGGGTGGCGGACATCCTGTAATAGAAGATGTGGTGGAGCATAGGACATCAACAGTTTTGTTGATTGCTATATTGGTCTTAAATCTGATTTTTACGGCAATAAGTTACGGCTCTACAGCACAAGGCGGTATATTCCTACCTGTACTTGTCATAGGAGCAATTGGTGGAGCTATTTATTATAATGTAGTAAAATATTTTGTGCTCATAGATGTAAGTCATGACTATTTTGTCAATTTCATAGTTTTGGCAATGGCGGGAATGTTGTCGGCAGTCGTCCGCTCACCGATTATATCCATAATGCTGGTTACTGAGATGACCGGCTCATTTGAGCATATTTTGACGCTTTGTATGATTTCGATAGTGTCGTATTTGGTTGCTGAGGTGTTGAAATGTAAGCCTATTTATGAATCCTTGCTTGAAAGAATGCTGGGTACTTCCTTACAGGAAGATAAGGACAGTTTTTTAAGTGAAAAAGTCCTACATCAGTTCGTCTTAAGTTATGACTCCAAAATCATAAATAAGAAGTTAAAACAGGTATATCTTCCGTTGAAATCATTGATAGTATCAGTAGAAAGACTTGGAGAAGAGATAATTCCAAAGGGGGATACCGTGTTAAAAGCAGGAGACAGGATAACTGTAATAACCGATAATAAAAATCTGAGATATGTAACTGAGTATTTTGAAAATAATTAATACTTGTAATAGCATAAGCATAATATAAGGACTGTTAGAAAATGGAAACTCATATTCTATCAGTCCTTTTTTAGTGGTATCAAGGAAATATTCAATTTATTAGATATAGCTGTTAATTTATTGATAGAAATCTGATGCAGAGTTATGAGATTATCTGTTTAATTATTAAATTCAAATAACATAAATATTAATGACTTTATTGCAAATTTTCAAAAAGTACTATCCTTATATTCTAATGAATTTTAAGATTAATTCACCTATATGAAAATCAATAAATTTTTGTTCAACTATTATATTAAATTTTTGAAATTTTGCATATATTTAGAGTTAATATTAAATCACTATATAAAGATACAAAAGACGGAAATATTAATATTCTTATTGGTTTTTCTTATCATTATTTCTATCCATAACACATACATAAAATCCGTCAGTATTATCTATATTGGGATAGTACTCTTTTTGGTAGCTTATCTTAAAATCAGTATTGTTTTTAATAAAGTTCTCTATTATGTTTTGATTTTCCTCTTTTCCCAATGTACATGTTGAATAAATTAATTTGCCGCTTTCTTTGACATATTTTGACGAGTTTTCAAGAATTGTTTTTTGTATTTCCGGTAGACTTTCAATTTCATCAGCATTTTTATATCGTATTTCAGGTTTTCTACGTAATATACCTATACCTGAGCATGGAACATCAGCAAGAACAACATCAAATTTTTCTTTATAAGATTCATCGTAAATCGTAGCATCATTGACTTTTGTAGTAATTATATCTATTCCAAGTCTTTTGCATTGTTCGTCTAGGAGTTTGAGCTTATTCTCAGAAATATCCATGCTTAATATACTGCCCTTGTTTTTCATAATTTGCGACATAAATATTGACTTGCCTCCAGGGGCAGCGCAGATGTCAAGTACAGTTTGATTTTCTTTAACTCCGCTTGCTATAACACAGAGCATGCTGGAATAGTCTTGAATGGATATAAGCCCATCTCTGTAGATATTAAGATTTGCAATATTCTTCAAATTTTTAAGTGAGAATATCATATTTTTTTCGTCAATTATTTCATAGCACAGCTTATTTTCATCGAGTAAGTTTTTAAAAGTATTAAAATCTGTTTTAATTAAATTTCCACGAATAAAAATTTCGGGAGTCTTGCTCATAGAAAGCATAAGCTCGTATGCAAAGTCAAAGCCGTAATTTTCAATTAACCTATCAGAAATATATTTGCTTATACTGAATTTGACTGATAATCTCTCAGACTTATCTTTAATATCATCAAATTTATAATTTCTTAGATTAGAGGGATTTGAAGATGATATTTTTCTAAGAACTGCATTGACAAAATTCTTTGCTCTAAAATCTACTTTTTTGCACAAGGCAACAGACTCGTTTACAGTAGCATAGTTTTGAGAAGAATTCATAAAAATCAGTTCAAAAAGAGCCATTTCCAATATTACTTTAGCTTTATTTGATATTTTTGAGAAGGAAATGTCGCTATATTTTCTTATAAAATAGTCCAGGAAGTAAATATTTCCCAAGACACCATAGCTAAGATAAGTAATGAAATTTTTTTCTTCATCTTTTAATTTTGACTTAGTAAATACTTCATTTATTAATATATTAGAGTATTTTTTATTATGCTTTACATCAAAGATTATGTTGTAAGTTATATTTCTAAGGTTCATTTTTTCTCCGTTATAATCTATAAAAATATTATATAGGTTGTAGATAAAATTAAAAATTATATTTTATCATTATATCACAAAATTCTGATGTCATAGTCAATAAAATAATTAAAGTTTTGGAATATTACTTAAAATTATTATATTGTAATATTTGTAAACAAATTGTATTACAAAAGATATTGATTTATTTTTACTTCTATGGTATATTTTTTAATGTAAAGAGATAGAGTTGAATAGTACAAAGATTATTTATAGTTTTTGTGCTGAGTATTTGATTTCTAAGTTCTTTTAGATTTTGTCACTTAAGATAGTATGAATATATTTATGTATTTTATACTAAACACGAATGTTCGACTAATTTATTTGAGATTTATCTGTAGATTTTAGTTTTTTTAAATTGAATTTCAAGAAGAAGTGTAGTTTTGTAAATTATTATTAGTTATATATTTAGTCAAATAGTTATAATTAATTAGTGTCACTTGAAAATTCGCTTTTTAGTGATTTGTGTTTATTGCGGTCTAAAATATATACTTTTTCAAAAATAAGTGAATAATATTTAGTAAAGTACCTAATTTAATCAAAAGTAAATGATGGATAGGGATAACATTATTGATTTTTGATTAGAAAAGTATTTATTGAAATGAAATATGGGGATGTACCGGTTTCGACAGGGTTTTGAAGTATATGGTAGCGAGTCGTGGACTTTTTCTCTTAATCACACGTTAAACTAAGGGATACTAAATATAACTGCAAAAAAACCTAGTTTTGCACTAGCTGCCTAATAGCGCGGCTTCGTCTTACTAAGATACCTGCGACTTAGATAAGGCGTCATTGAGCAGGCAACCTTACTTGGTGCTAACCGGAACAAGTATTGCAACAATTCGGTTGTAGAAATAAGATGGTTGTGGTAACAAGGCAGTCTTATTTTGAATAAAATATTGATACCTACACTCGTAGAGGCTGTATATGAATGGATTTTGGACATGGGTTCAACTCCCATCATCTCCACCATACATAAAAGTAAAGCGTTGATATTAACTGTATATATGTTGATATCAACGCTTTTTTAGTTTTGTGAAATGTTATATTACTAATCTCATTTAGAAAGTAATGAAAAATTTTTTTTATGATGATTACTTTTAAATAGTATGACATTTATAAGTAAAATATTTACATGGTGATTTATAAGGTTTTTAGTATAAAAATTAGTTTAATAGTGTTTTTTGTTTTTATAAGCAGTACAATAAGATATACAAATTTATAAAAAAAGAGATGCTGAAATATCAACATCTCCTTGACTACTGGTGCACCCAAGAGGACTTGAACCTCCGACTCACAGTTTAGGAAACTGTAGCTCTATCCTGCTGAGCTATGGGTGCATATAAATATTAAAAAAAATTTTAAATTGTATAAAACAATATTTTAAATAAACAAGTAACATAATACACTAACTAAATCTAATGCCTATAAAGGATAACACAAAACTAAAAAAAAACAATAATTTTTGAAAAATAACATTAGAGAATAAAAAATAAAAAATGAATTTAGTAATTATTTTAATAAGCAAAATTTTGAAAATTTAGTAATGTAATTATGAATAGTTTAAAATACTATAATATTAATATATTAATTAAAATAAAAAGTTAAGTAAGTGAGGAAATAAAAAAACAAAAAATTAAATAGAAATTTGTTGAAAAATAGAGATATAG
>GL405246.1:1585811-1597045 GCA_000146855.1 [Eubacterium] yurii subsp. margaretiae ATCC 43715 | reverse complement strand
AAATAAGATGAAAATTATTTTGATTCAGATACGAGCAGAACGAGGCAAGTGAATGAGTAAGGAGGGAGCGTACTAAAGTTACGTGACCGACAAGCGATATGAAACTTAACGAAGTTATGCGAAGTATCAAAGAATATTTTCACATTTAAAACGAGTAATTCGAGGCAGACGAGTGAAAGACGATGGAGCGTATAAAAATACGTGACTGAGAAATGATACGAAGTCTAACGAAGAAGGACGAAGTTTAAAATGCGAAAAGAACAATATGGTTATAACAGAGAAGAGGATACACCTGTTCCCATACCGAACACAGAAGTTAAGCTCTTCATCGCTGATGGTACTTAGACCGAAGGGTCTTGGGAGAGTAGGTCATAGCCAATTGTTAATCCGAAGTAGCTCAAAGGTGGAGCACCCGGCTGTTAACCGGTAGGTTGTGGGTTCGAATCCCACCTTCGGAGCCACGCCGAAGTGGCGGAATTGGCAGACGCACAGGACTTAAAATCCTGCGAATAGTGATATTCGTACCGGTTCGATTCCGGTCTTCGGCACCAAGTAATATTTTATTGACGCGGAGTGGAGCAGTTGGTAGCTCGTCGGGCTCATAACCCGAAGGTCGTTGGTTCAAGTCCTTCCTCCGCAACCATTTTTGGCTCCTTGGTCAAGCGGTTAAGACACCGCCCTTTCACGGCGGTAACAGGGGTTCGATTCCCCTAGGAGTCACCATTTTTATTAATTAGATTTAAAGAACTATAATCTTTGGATCCATAGCTCAGCTGGGAGAGCATCTGCCTTACAAGCAGGGGGTCACAGGTTCGAGCCCTGTTGGGTCCACCATTTAATAAACGGTCCGGTAGTTCAGATGGTTAGAATGCCAGCCTGTCACGCTGGAGGTCGTGGGTTCGATCCCCATCCGGATCGCCATTTTTTAAAAGCGATTAACATTAAAAATTAATAGTATTATAAAAACTTATTAAGGTTTTATATGCTGGCGTGGCTCAATTGGCAGAGCAGCTGACTTGTAATCAGCAGGTTGTAGGTTCGATTCCTATCGCCAGCTCCATAAAAAAATAGAAAAAATTATTGACAAATAATTTGGTTTATAGTAAAATACCATAGGAATTTTAAATTAAGCGGATATGGCGGAATTGGCAGACGCACTAGACTTAGGATCTAGCGGGCAACCGTGGGGGTTCGACTCCCTCTATCCGCACCATTTTAAACTTAAGCGGAAGTGGCTCAGTGGTAGAGCATCGCCTTGCCAAGGCGAGGGTCGCGGGTTCGAATCCCGTCTTCCGCTCCATTTATGACTTGAATATTTTGGGGATTAGCCAAGCGGTAAGGCACTAGACTTTGACTCTAGCATTTCCACAGGTTCAAATCCTGTATCCCCAGCCATTTTTTTATGTTGACTCATTAGCTCAGTTGGTAGAGCACTTGACTCTTAATCAAGGTGTCCTGGGTTCGAGCCCCAGATGGGTCACCATTTTTAACTATTAATTTAATATGACTCATTAGCTCAGCAGGCAGAGCACTTGACTTTTAATCAAGGTGTCCCGGGTTCGAATCCCGGATGGGTCACCATTTTTTAAATTTTAGTTTATTTTAATATTATTTGATATATTCATTAAAGCATATACTTATGGAGGGGTGTCCGAGTGGTTTAAGGAACTGGTCTTGAAAATCAGCGACTCCGAAAGGGGCCGTGGGTTCGAATCCCACCCCCTCCGCCATATTTGCCCAGATAGCTCAGTCGGTAGAGCAGAGGACTGAAAATCCTCGTGTCGATGGTTCGATTCCGTCTCTGGGCACCATTTATAGGGGCCTTTAGCTCAGTTGGTTAGAGCGTCCGGCTCATAACCGGCAGGTCCGGGGTTCGAGTCCCTGAAGGCCCACCATATTATAAACTCGATTTACTTATAATTTAATATTTTGTGGTGGGTATAGCTCAGTTGGTTAGAGCGCTAGATTGTGGCTCTAGAGGCCGTGGGTTCGAATCCCATTATCCACCCCAATTGAGACGACATAGCCAAGTGGTAAGGCGTGGGACTGCAACTCCCTGATCATCAGTTCAAATCTGATTGTCGTCTCCATTTTTTTATCTAAAATATGTACCTATGGCTCAGCTGGATAGAGCGTATGGCTACGGACCATAAGACCGGGGGTTCGAATCCCTCTAGGTACACCAAATAGTATAGAGATGTTGATTTTCCAACATCTCTTTTTTACTCTATTAGTAGTTGTTACTTTTTTTGTAACGATTCTTGAATAATATTTTACTATTATTTATTATTATTCTAAATACTATTTAAACTATAGATTTATCCTTGTGATACTCTTTAGCTTATATTTTGTTATTAAACTTTATGAACATCAATTTTTATAAAAATATTTCTTTATTTTGGTATTATTTTTGATTTTTTCATATTACTAGCTGTCTGTTCTTTTTGTTTTTACATAATTAATATAGTTTAATATTTCATTTATCTCATCTTTTGTCAAATCTTGTGATTGTACTATTATCTCACTTATATCGTTATGTTCTGAAGTTGTATTATGTCTTGTCATAAAGTATGTTGATATAGAGCCTGTTATCATTCCTATTGTTCCTATTCCAGTAAGCATTAATATTCCTGCTATTATTCTTCCAATTTGAGAAGTAGGGAATATGTCTCCATAACCAACAGTTGTTGCAGTAACAAACGACCACCATAGGGCATTTTCAAATGTCTTTACGGTATCAGGCTCTGCTACATAGATTCCTATAGCGCTTAATAATATAACTATCAAAGTAAGCCATAGGGCATTATTGAGTCCATTTGTTTTTAATACTCCTTTGATTCTTTTATTGAGCCTAGCTAATACTCCAACAAATCGCATTAATTTTAGTAGTTTTGTCATCTTGGCAAGTTTTGCAAGTCTAAACAGTTTTGCTATTCTAAATACCCTGAATAATGAGTTAAAAGGAATAATTGCAATTAAGTCAGGTATATTGTTTTTGACAAAATATTTTTTATCTTTTGAAGCTATCAGTCTTATCACATAGTCAAATATGAATATGTAGAATATGGATACATCAAGTGTATTTAAAATATTATTATGGCTTAAATTTATAGTTTCTGTAAGGTCTAAGAGTGTTATTATTACTGCAATGATTGCAAGCAGAGTAAATATTATTTCATATACCAGCCTATACTTTTTGTCTATTGGAATCATCACCTTTATAAAAAATGTCATTGTGAATTAAAATACATAAAAAATGAGAAGTCACTATTTTTCATTTATAAATGAGTTAATTATTTATTTACTATAAGCCTGGGATGTTGTATAGTTTCAAAACAAAAGACGTAATTTTTAAAAAACAAAGTTACCTGTCAAATACTTTAGTATAGTTTATATTTGACAGGTTATAGCTAAAACAATTTTTAATTAAACTACTATTATTTTTATAATTATATGTCTATGATGAATCTGACTTAGTTTAGATGTCCTAAATAGTCTATTTATAAAATAACTTACTTTTTCATTCTAATAAGCAATTCGCCTGATTTTACTGTTTGTCCCTGAGTTATAAAGATTTCTTCGATTACTCCGTCTTCCTTGGCAACTATATTTGTTTCCATCTTCATAGCTTCGACAAGTATTAGGCTTTGTCCCATCTTTACCGTATCGCCTTCTTGTACATATACTTTTAGTATATTTCCCGGTATTGATGCACCTATTTCCATAGTGTCATTAGGATTAGCGAATTTAGTTACTATTATATCTGTATTGCTTTCTCCAAAATTCTTGTCGTATATCTTAATGTCTCTTCTATTTCCGTTTATTTCAAACGAAAGTTTGACATACCCTTCCTTATCCATCTTTCCTATATCGAGTAGGGTGATAATTAGAATTTTACCATCTTCTATTTCTACTTCTGAAGTTTCTCCTACTTTAAGTCCATGGAAGAACACATCACTGTTAATATGAGAGAGGTCACCATATTCATTGAGTGACTTTCTGTAGTCTTCATAAACTTTCGGATATAGGGCGTAGCTTAGACATTCTCTCATAGTTGGCTTGTAGCCGAATTTTGTTTCAAGATGTGTCGCTATAGCTTTAAAATCCTCATCTTCCAAAAGTGTTCCAGGTCTAACTGTTATTGGCTTAGTATCTTTTAAGACCATTTTTTGGAGTTTTTCAGGGAAGCCACCTTCAGGCTGTCCCATCATTCCTGAAAAATAGGTAATTGCTGAGTCAGGGAAGGTCAAGCTTTGACCTTTTTCAAAGATATTGTTCTTATTTAGAGAGTTTTGCACCATAAATATAGCCATATCTCCAACCATCTTTGACGATGGAGTAACTTTGACTATGTCTCCTAGCATCTCATTTACTTCCTTATACATTTCTTTGACTTCGCCGAATTTGTCAGACAGACCAAAACTGTCAACTTGTGGTTTGAGATTTGAATACTGTCCACCCGGAATTTCATATTTGTATATTTCAGTAGTCCCTGATTTTAAATCTGACTCGAAATGTTCGTATATAGGTCTTAGAGAACTCCAATAATTTGCAACTTTTTCCAATTTTTCAAGGTCAATTTTAGTATCTCTTGGAGTGTGTTGCAATGCAGCAATGATAGAGTTAAGTGAAGGTTGAGAAGTAAGTCCTGACATTGAACTTATAGCTGCGTCTGCAATATCCACACCTGCCTGTGCAGCCATTATAATTGTTGCCACACCATTGCCTGATGTATCATGGGTATGAAGGTGAATAGGGATTGAAATCTCATCCTTAAGTGCTTTGATTAGCTTATGTGTAGCATAAGGTTTTAATAATGCGGACATATCTTTGATTCCCAATATATCAGCACCTGATTTTTCTATTTCTTTTGCAAGATTTACATAGTATTTCAAAGTATATTTATCTCTTTTTTCATCGGTAATGTCGCCTGTATAGCACATAGTACCTTCTGCAACCTTTCCAACAGATTTTACTGCGTCTATTGAAGGTTTCATAGCTTCAAGCCAGTTGAGAGAGTCAAATATTCTAAATATATCAATACCTGCGTTGGCAGATTGCAAAATAAATTCTTTTATGACATTATCAGGATAATTTTTGTATCCAACGGCATTTGAGCCTCTAAAGAGCATTTGGAAGAGTAGGTTAGGTATTCTCTTTCTTAGCTCCATAAGTCTTTTCCATGGAGATTCCATCAAAAATCTATACGAAACATCAAATGTGGCTCCTCCCCACATCTCCAAAGAAAATAAATCCTTGCCGTAAAGTGCAGTAGACTTTGCAGCTCTTAGCATATCAATGGTTCTTACTCTTGTAGCAAGAAGGGACTGATGTGCGTCACGCATTGTCGTATCTGTAAGTAGTAATCGGTCTTGAGATTTTATCCATTTAATCAGTCCGTCCACACCTTGAGAATCTAAGATTTGCTTTGTTCCGCTCAAGTCTTCCGGCAATCTAGGTTTTGATGCTGAAATACTGTCAAAATCTTTCTTATTTCCCTTTGTTCCGTTTACTATTTTTTCTCCTATATAATTTAGAACTTTCAGCTCCTTATCACCCTTGTGAGATATCTCAAAAAGTTGAGGATTATCAGCTATAAATGAGGTAGAGCATATACCTTGTTCAAATTCTCTAGTATTCAGAACATTCAATAAAAATGATGCGTTAGTTTTTACCCCGGATACCTTAAGTTCGCTGATGGAACGTTTAGATTTTCTTATTGCATCGTTAAAAGTACGAGCTCTTGATGTTAGCTTTACGAGCAATGAATCATAGTAAGGTGATATTATAGAGCCTGTAAATCCGTTACCACCATCCAATCTTATACCGGCACCTGAGCCTGTTCTATATACTTCGATTCTGCCTGTATCAGGAGCAAAATTATTTATAGGATCTTCTGTTGTAATTCTGCATTGTATAGCATAACCTCTTGGATGTATATCGTCCTGAGATTTAATAGAAATCTCATTTGAATCAAGTCTATATCCTTGGGCTATAAGTATCTGACTTTGGACTATGTCAAGTCCTGTTATCTCTTCCGTTACTGTATGCTCGACTTGTATTCTCGGGTTGACTTCTATGAAATAGTGGTTCATATCCTTGTCTACCAAAAATTCTACCGTACCGGCATTTATATAGCCTACATGTTTTGCAAGTTTTACTGCATCGTTGCAAATTTCCAATCTTTTTTCTTCGCTTAATGAGATTGCAGGGCAAAATTCTATCAATTTCTGATGTCTTCTTTGTATTGAGCAATCTCTTTCAAAAAGATGAACTATATTTCCATACCTATCTCCCAAAATCTGTACTTCTATATGTTTAGGAGAGTCTATATATTTTTCTATGAATATGTCGTCTATTCCAAATGCCTTTTTGGCTTCAGATCTTGCCTCATGAAAGTTTCTTATAAGCTCTTCTTCATTTTTTACTATTCTCATACCTCTACCACCGCCACCGGCTGAGGCTTTGAGCATTACAGGGTATCCACATGAATTGGCAAAATTTACCGCTTCAACATCAGATTTTATTGCCTGTTCAACCCCTGGTATAGTAGGAACTTTTGCAGCTTGTGCTACGATTTTAGAGCTTATCTTATCTCCTACAGATGATATTATCTTTGATGTTGGTCCTATAAAAACTATATCATTTTCTTCACATTTTTTAGCAAACTCGGCATTTTCAGACAAAAAACCGTAGCCTGGATGTATGGCATCTACATTTTTTTTCTTAGCAAGCTTTATTATTTCATCGATTGCAAGATAAGCCTCTACAGGTGTTTTATTCTTTCCAATCTGATAAGATTCATCTGCCTTTGTCCTGAAAAGTGAAGTTTTATCCTGTTCTGAATATATGGCTAAAGACCTGATACCAAGTTCCTTGCATGCTCTGAATACCCTTATTGCAATTTCTCCACGATTTGCTACAAGTATTTTTTTGAAATTTCTAATTTGCATAAAATCCTCTTTTCACAATATATTTTTACATCTTTTCAAAATTTATATCAGGTGGTATTGATATTACAGGCATGATATAAATTAGATTGAAAAATTATTTAATGATATATTAAATACAAGATATAATCAAGCACCTAATCAAATCTTGATATTAAAGATAAGATTAAGTGCCATTATTCTAAGATTTTTTTACAATTATAAAGATTTTTAGCAATAATGTCAATAGCATTATTAGATTGTATCCAATTCTATAAAATCATAAATAACTAAGATATAAAAATTTTGTATATAATTAAGAATTTTGTATATAATTAAGTATGATATGAATTTATGAGAAGTGTTTAATGTAAAGATGTATACAAAGTTCATTTGATGCTAAAGTATATTGAAATTTTAAATATTTTTAAGTTTTGATATCTATATATTTTGACTAGGAACAAAATAATAAAAACAGACTGTCTAAAATAGCACAGTCTGTTTTAAGAAATATAAAGAGATGTTTAATTAGAATTTTCCAGATGTATGGCTGGAATGTGAACTACTTCCACTACTTCTTACCTTTCCATCACTACTGTCTGACTTAGGTTTTGACCTTCGTGTTACGTTTCTATAGAGGAATTTGTCAAAGCCCTCGTTTATCACCATACTATTTTGTCTTATATAGCTGTTAGCAGTACGGGAAAATCTTACAGATTTCAAAGTTCCTGCTCCAGTTTGTACTATAATAAATGCAACGATGAAACTTCCTACTATACCAATTAGATAGGGGAAATATCCTTTAGGTTCTTTTGGAAAAGATCCATCAGGATTTACTTTGGAATAAACTTCATCTACCCTAGTAAGGAAAGTGTCAAAAGCTCCATCAAAGTCGTTATTTTTGAGTTTGCTTAGAGTTGGGTCAAGTATTGAATCTTCTAATGAAATAGTGAGATGATCACTTACTTTTCCTTTTTTATAAAAATCATAGTCCCTGTCTTCCATGCTAAGCAAGAGCATCATTCCATCTTGTAGTTCTCCCTTACCATAGCCACCTTGTGAATACAAGGTTTCAGCGTAATATTTAACACTTACACCTTCAGTTGATGGTATTGTCACTATTACTACATCAATATTATATTTGCTTTGTATGTCTTTAGCTTTTTTGATAAGATTTGCCTTAGCTGCACTACTGATTTTATTCGCATTGTCTATTACTAGTGGTGGATTTGATGTTGCAAACACAGGGAGGCTAAAACTTATGCAAATAAAAAGTGATAATATTAAAATTTGTATATTTTTCATATTTTTCATCACAATCCCCCCTTATACAAGTGTAATTATTATACTGACTATTGCTGAAAAGGCAAGCCCAAATGTAAAAAACCATCTCATATAGGCTGCTCTATCTATAGGAAGATCACCTACAAATCTACCGGTTTGTCCGTTCATTGCAAAAGTATAAGTGTCTCCATTCCAACTAGTATGCAAGAGCCATACAGGATAAAGAGCATAGTCTACAGTTGAATTATGTGTATTTATAACGCTGCTTGATACTTCTACGCTATCATATCCTGTTACAGTGGCTCTAAACGCCTCTTCAACACTTTCTTTTACTCTCTCATTTGCTCTTTTAATACTTTGGCCCGATGTTACATCATATCGTTCAGCAACATATCCTGCAAGATATGCAGTTTGAAAATCTAGTATATCACTTGCATGATATGGTTCTATTGATTCCATTAGTTCGTCGTCCATCTTTGTAGAGCCATCAACAGGTATTTTTTCAAAACCTACACTTCCGTTTCTTGATACCAGATATGTAGATGTTTCCGTATAATCATAGTTAGAATCACTCCAATATCTTATATTACTTGCCTTATATTTAACGTCTCCGGAAGCATCACAGTTAAACACCCAAAAAGGAACGTAGACTCCCTTGATTTCATCAATATGATTTTGATCCTTAAAAGCATCAGGCAAAAAATACTTTCCTTTAAGATGTCTTTGTAATCCTTCTATAGCAGTTTTTTTGTCTATTTTAAAAGGAATTAAGAAACTTGGTCTCAAATCACCGGAGAACTGTCCTTTTATTACTACATTTGCACCGCAGTATGGGCACATTGTGGCACTGGTAGTATCATCCGCTATTATTTCTCCGCCACAAGATTCACAACGATATACAGACATATCTTGGGTTTCTTCTCCAGACCATTCATTAAAATTTTTCTTCCATTCTAAATCTTCTTGTGATACTTCTTCTGATATGCCTTTATCCATATCTTTTAGCGTGTTAACATTAAACTCTGAACCGCAATAAGGACATTTCATATTTTGGGTACTACTGTTAAACTCAATGCTACCTCCGCACGAAGGGCATTTATAATCTAATAATTCACTCATTTTACACCACCTTCGATATAAAGTCTATATCAAGTTGCCAATATCTGATAAGCTTTTAGTATATTTGTAAATCTGATTAAGCCAAACGATAGGGGGATTTACAGTAATTCAAACTAAATCAGATATTGGTATTAAAATAAGAATAAATATCTATTTTACAATATCATTTTCATCAAATATATCTCCACATTCAGGGCAGAATTTTGGAGGATGTGTAGGATCTTTTATTTCATAACCGCATTTATCGCATTTATACAATGGTGCTCTGGCAGGTTTTGGACTTCCGCAGTTTGCACAGAATTTTCCTTGGTTGGTAGTGCCACAAGAGCAAGTCCATCCATCAGTTTGTTGTTGTTGCTGCATCTGTTGTTGTTGGTTCATATTGAACAGATTTTGTGCATTCAATCCGCCTTGTTGTGTAGCCATATTCATTCCCATAAAGCCCATCATGGCTCCACCGGCATTTCCTGCAGCTATCTTCATAGCTTCTGTTTGTGCTTTTACCATACTTCCTGCAGCCATCTTTGAGTTTGCATACATAGCCTGTCTTTGAGCATCTTTTAGAGCGTCTTCATCTTCTTTAGGTATAGAAATTGAGTTTATAGCTACAGATATTATAGAGATTCCTCTAAGCTCAGTCCATTTTTCTGACAGTTCTTCCTTCATTGCTTGTGAAAGCTCTTTAGTATGAGCAGGAATACCGCTTGGTCTTATGCCAAGTTCAGATATCTTAAAAAATGCAGGTTGTAATGCATCCATAAATTCACTCTTAAGTTGAGCATCAATTTCAGATCTGTCATAAGTATTAGTAACATTTGAACAAAGTTTTGTGTAAAAAGTCATAGGATTCGTAATTTGATAAGAATACATTCCATTACATCTCACTGTAGTATCCATATCCAGTCCTATGTTATTATCTATTATCTTAAAATAAACAGGATTTTGAGTTCCAAATTTATTGTCCAAGATTTCTTTCATATTGAAATAATATACTCTTTGATCTTTTGCAGGTTCACCACCAAAAGTAAATCTTTTACCTACGGCGTTGAAAGTTTTCATTAAAGTTTCTTTGTTTAGTCCACCATTAAAAATAGTAGGTTCTGTTGAAGCATCAAAAGTATATTCTCCAGGTTCGTTACAAAACTCAACTATCTTGCCTTGTTCCACAATAATCATGGCTTGACCGTCAGCTACGGCGATTATGGAGCCCTGAGTAATGATATTGTCATCGCCCTTATTTGAAGAACGACCGCTTGTACGTTTTCTACCTCTGACTACAAGTATGTCATTTGGTATTGAGTCACAATAGAAAAACTCCTTATATTGATCTGCTAAAGTTCCCTGTAATGATCCAAGTGCAGCCTTAATTAATCCCATGATTCTTCCTCCTTTAATTTTTTGCCTTAACTTATATTTTACAAAATATATCAACAATTTTAGTCAGTCCCAATTTCGATGTGTAATATTGTAAAATACAAGTATAGCAAATAACATAAATTTATTATGTCGCTATTATAGCATAATAAAATTAAAAAATCCCCAATAAAAAGTACAGTTTTTAAAAAAAATTATTAATTTTTAAATTTTTTCAAATTATATCTGTATTATTGATTTAAGTGAATATTAATATCATTCCTAGCTTTATTAGAACTATATATTATTTTATTAAACTTAAGTTATAAGGATTTGGAAAAATAAAGCTCCCAATTTTTAGTTGAAAGCTTTATTTTTAAATATTTATTGATTTTTTAATACACTAATTGACATAGAATTTCCTGAATAATATTTATTGAAATTTGCATATTTATCAAAAAAATGAAAACACTTAAAAAACTATGTCAAGTATAATATTGTATTTTTAAAATATACTCAAATTTCAATGTCTTTAATGTATTTTTCGTT
>GL405246.1:1547035-1585711 GCA_000146855.1 [Eubacterium] yurii subsp. margaretiae ATCC 43715 | reverse complement strand
AAAAAATGAAAACACTTAAAAAACTATGTCAAGTATAATATTGTATTTTTAAAATATACTCAAATTTCAATGTCTTTAATGTATTTTTCGTTTGGGAAAGTTGAGCAATTTATTTTAATATTAAATTTATAAGAAACAAAAAATTATCAAATATAATTAAACAAATTCTAGCATAATACAAAGTATATAGTAATTTTCAATTATTTCAATTCCTTCCTTGCACCATTTGCCATAAACAGGGATATAATGGCGAGAAATGCCCCAAATGCTATGGAAATTATAGGCATAAAATCTGCTACGATAAGAGTATCACCTTTTCTTATTTCTGGAATCTTATATTTACCGTCTTTTGCAAGGTACACCTCAATTTCTTTGACATCCCCAACTTTAGTTGGTGTCATATATTCTTTTTTTCCTTTGTATTCCTGTCCATTTACTGAATAAGTAAGATCTGCATTCCAATAATCTTCACGTCTTCCATAACTGTCTTTTCTATGATGTATACTGACGTAGGTAACCTTAGCAGATACTTTAAGAATATCGCTTGAGCTGTTATATTCATTATATTGTTTATGATTGCTTGTTATTCCTACTATGCCAAGTATCAAAAAAATAAGACCTACTCCGACAACAAAGAAATAGTTTCGGATTTCTTTCTTTATATTATCTTTTTTTCTTTGACCACGTTCTGATCTTTTACTCATATTAAACATCCTTTCTCAATTTTAAAAGTATAGTATGTAGGTATATTTTTAATTGAAATCGTAACCTTATTAATTATATTAAAATTTAGTAAATCATTTTTACCTATATTTCCTCTTATAAATTTAGGGGGGGGTAAGGCGACATATATCTGCAGTACCCCCTTTTAGAACAACATATTATTATCTGATAGTTTGTCAACAACAGGTTTAAGTGCCTCTAATGCTTTTTTACCGCCATGAGTTTTGATTACAAACAAAGTCTCTTTAAGTGTTATAAAGTCTGCCTTAAGATCTTTTAGGATTTTAGTCATTGCAACTATAATTTCCTTAGCATTATAATATGTGGTTTTTTTCTTCCATTCATCAAAATTATAATTTGATATATTACTTATGCTTGAGAGTGCTATCCATTTGACATAGTCAAGTATTCTTCATTGATAGGTACATATTGATATGTGGATACTAACCATACAAAATCTTCATCGCTTAATTCTTTCTTGTCTTTAAAGTCTTTTATCAAATCTTCAGCTGTCATATTAGCATAGCCTAATTTTGCATTTTTATTAGAGCATGTTGTCATTGAAAACAAGAGAGTGAAAGCTGATATAAAAATGGATATATAGTATAATTTACTTTTCTTAATAGTATTAACTTAGTTTTTATTAATTTATTGGTAAATTTTTAAATATTTACCTACCTATGTTAATTGACTATTGATATTTTTAATAAAATCATCCTGTAGTATTGTATTAAATCTGTCTAAAAACATCACAAAGATTAAATTGAAAAATTTATTCTAAATTTGTAATCTTACCACATTATTTCTTGTCAATGTGAATAAATGGTGATAACATTCCACCAAGTCTTGGAAGAGACATAGTTTGGATATATACCTTACCAGGTCCTATGATAACTGTATCAATCAAGCCTTCTCCACCAAATAGTTTGTTCTTTAGTCCCTTGACCATACGAACATCCATACTACAAGTTTCATCCATCAAAGCTACGACACCTGTATCGCATACCAGTTCTTCTCCTTGCACAAGATCGTATTCTTTTACATATCCATCCAGTTCAAGGAATACTGTTCCAGGTCCTGTAACCTTTTGCATTATAAATCCTTCTCCTCCGAAGAATCCTGCTCCCAATTTCTTTTGGAAGAAAATCGACAATTCTACTTGACTTGTAGCACATAAGAATGCAGATTTTTGACAAATAATACTTTGTCCTGCTGCCAATTCTTTTACAACAATGCTTCCTGCAAAAGAAGAAGCAAATCCTATTTCAACAGGTCCTTCAGCAGTATAGTAGCTCATAAAAAGATTTTCTCCTGAAAACATACGACCTATACTCTTACCTATGCCGCCGGGAGCCTTTGTTTCTGTAGTGATAGGTCCCTTTGCCCATGTACGGCCACCAAGTTCACTTACAAGAGTTTCTCCTTTTTCTAGTTGAATAACAGCTGCAGGTAGACTTCCGCCTTCGATTTGATAACGCATGACATTTCCTCCTTACATATTAAAAAGATTATATAAAGTGATAAAATTTAAAATTGATAAACTATATTTGATATATCTATTTGGGAGTATTTCAGTTTTATCCCCTATATTTTTCTGCCCCAAATTTGATATGTATCTTTGATAGAAGTACAAATATAGTAAAATAATTTTATAAATTTATGACTTAATTATACCATAATAATTTTTTGATTTCCCCCATAAAAAGTACAGGTTTTTAAAAAAATTTGAAAAAATTCGTAATTTTTTTTGAATTTTATTGAAAAATTTAGGTAAAAATCTACGGTCAAGATATAGTAATTGCTAGAATGCTTGTAATAAAACCTATATTTTTGATGAATAACTGTTTAATATGAATTTTAATAAGTTTGTATTGTTATGTTAGAAGATTTAAGGTATTATATAGATGTTGACATAAAACAAAATTTTTGAAAAGGAGAAGTGCAATATTTGCATAAGATTATTATGAATTGGAATGAAATATCGGTATCTACCACTACTTTGGCTGTTGAAATAATATCAAATATATTTATAGAATTAGGCTCTAAGGGAGTTATGATAGAAGACCCAAGTGATTTTCACCTTCAAGGTCAGGATCCTCTTGCATGGGATTATATGGAAAAGGAAGTATTTGACTTTGGACATGAGGATGTCAGAGTAATAGGGTATTTTTCATCAGAAGAAGATATAAATGAGAAGATTTCCGAGATTGAAAAAAGACTTAACTATGTGAAGAGTTTGAAATTAGATACAGGAACACTTGAAATATTTAAGAAGGAAGTAAAGCAAGAAAATTGGGAAAATGAATGGAAGAAGTATTTTAACGTCCAAAAAGTGTCTAACTCCATAGTAATAAAGCCTTCATGGGAAGAATATACTCCAAAAGCAGGAGAAAAGATAATAGACATCGATCCTGGAATGGCTTTTGGTACTGGTACTCATGAAACTACAAGGATGTGTATCAATGCTATTGAAAAATATATGAAAAAAGGGGACAGCTTAATAGACATAGGCTGTGGCAGCGGAATACTATCTATAGCAGCTGCCCATCTTGGAGCTCAAAAAGTTGTTGCAGTGGACTTGGATAGGTTGGCTGTCAAAGTAAGTAAGGAAAATGTGGAGTTAAACGGATTTTCTAATACAATAGATGTCAGATACGGAGACCTTACTGATGTAATAGATGAAAAAGCTGATGTAATAGTGGCTAATATTATTGCGGATATAATAGCAAAATTAAGTGAGAACATAGCTGATTTTATGAAAGATGGGGGATATTTCATATCATCCGGCATAATCAACGATAAAAAGGACTTTGTTGTTAGCAAGCTGAAAGAGAATAATTTTGAAATAGTAGAGGAGAAAAATGACGGAGAATGGAACTGTATAGTATGTAGAGTAAAAAGCAGATAACTATTTAAAAGTATATTGAAAAAATGAAATTACTTATAAATTTGCTGTACAGTTATATGTCAATAAATTGTATAAGTTTGGAAAATGGGGATATGTATGAACAGATTTTTTATTGATGAAGTTGCAGGAAAAACTAACAATATTATAGATAAAGAAGATATCAAACATATTTCAAAGGTACTCAGGCTGGATATAGATGATGAAGTAGAAATAGTGGACAGGGAGAAAAAAGAATATATAATGAAGATTGTCGATATAAAAAACGACAATATATGTCTTGAAAAAGTCAGTTCAGTTGATATTCAAAGAGAAGATGAGATAAAGGTAATACTGTATCAAGGAATACCTAAGGGCAGTAAATTAGAAGATATATGCAAAAACACCACTCAAGCAGGAATATATCAGATTATTCCTGTACGTTTTAAAAGATGTGTAGCAACAGATGTAAATGACAAAAAGATACAAAGATTGCAAAAAATTATGGACGAATCTGCTAAACAATGCAAGAGAAATGAGATACCTGAGATTAAAATGCCACTTTCATTTGATGAAATGATGAAAGATTTAGAAGAAAATGATGCAAATATTTTGTTCTATGAAGACGAAAGAAATAATACAATCAGGGATTTTGTGCAAAGAATAAGAGAGAAAAAAGATATGAAAAGAATAGGAATAATAATAGGGCCTGAGGGTGGAATAGATGAAAAAGAGCTTGAAGTTATGAAGAAAGGGGATATAGACATCCTATCTCTAGGGAATAGAATACTTCGTACCGAAATAGCTTCTATTATTGCTAAGAGCATATTGACTTATGAATTGGAAAATATTAGATAAGGATTTTTGAAATATGTATTCAAAATTAAACTTCTATGTTTTTTAAATTGTGCTTAATATAAGTTTTGATTTGAAATATTCAAAGTGACTAATAGAATAAGTTTAGTATATAGATGTAATGTGTATAACACAAAGTTTAAAAAGTTTTATTTTAAGTTTGGAATATAAAAGGAAGGCTAAAAAGCGGGAGAGTAGATGAACAATAAGACTATTGCAACTTATACACTTGGTTGCAAGGTAAATCAATATGAAACAAATGCCGTAGAGGAGATATTTACCCAAAACGGATATACTTTGACGGACTTTGACGATAAGTCTGATATATATATCATAAACACATGCACAGTCACATCAATGTCTGATAGAAAATCAAGGCAGGTGATAAGGCGTGCTAAGAAAAATAACAAAGATGCAGTTGTAGTCGTAATGGGATGTTATGCACAAAACGATCCGGATGCGATAATTAAGATAGAGGATGTAAATCTTGTAGTAGGTACTAAGGATAAGAATAAGATTTTTGATGAAGTACAAAAAATAACCAACCATGACAAAGTAGTAAGGGTTACCAATATAATGGATGAGCTTGAATTTGAAAACTTAAGTGTCACAAGTTATACCAAAAATACGAGAGCCTTTGTCAAAATACAGGACGGTTGCGACAGATATTGCAGTTACTGTATCATACCTTATACAAGAGGAAGGATAAGAAGTAGAAATATAGGTGACATTGTAAAAGAAGTGCAAAGCCTTTCAGATAACGGGTACAAGGAAGTCGTGCTTACAGGCATACACATAGCATCTTACGGTAAGGATTTGAAAAAATCAAAGGATAAACTTATTCCCATTATACACTCTCAAAAGGATGATTTTATACAAGAAGATATTTCACTTATAGATGTCATTGAAGAAGTATCTAAGATAAAAGATATTCACAGGGTAAGAATAGGTTCTGTTGAGCCGATTATAATTTCAGATGATTTTTTGCAAAGGCTTACTAAGATAGAAAAATTCTGTCCTCATTTTCACCTTTCTCTCCAAAGTGGCTGTGACGATACTCTAAGAAGGATGAACAGAAGATATACGACAGATGAGTATAAAAATGCAGTATTAAAGATAAGACAGTATTTTGATTCACCTGCGATAACTACAGATATAATCACAGGTTTTCCCGGAGAAACTCAAGAAGAATTTGAAAAGACTTACTCATATCTAAGAGATATCAATCTCTATGAAATGCATATATTTCCATTTTCAAGACGTTCAGGTACTAAGGCTTATGACATGAAAAATCAGATTGACAATGATACAAAACATGAGAGATCAGAGAAATTAATAGCTCTTGCTAATAAAAATAAGAATGAGTTTGAACAAAATCTAATTGGAAAAATATTTGACGTATTATTTGAGCAAAAAGAAGAGCAGTATTATCACGGCTATACCAAAAATTATGTGAAGATACATGTCAAATCTGAAAATGACTTATCCGGAAAACTGATTGATGTAAGGATAATCGGATTTGAAGATGGTAGACTAATAGGGGAACTTATAATATAGATACTCACATTACAAATTTGTTATTTTTGAGTAATTTTCAAAATTTATGATATAATCTAAGTGTCATTGAATAAGGAGATGAAAGGAAGTGAGTATTTTTGAAAAGACTTTTGAGTTTTTTATTTGTAGTGTGCATATTATTTAGCAATTATATTTATTCATATTCAAAGATGGATTCTTGGGCAAAACAGTATTATAACGAACTGAATAATAAAAAGATTTTACCGACTATAATGAAAACAGATTTAGACTATACTGATAATATATCAAGGATAGAGTTTACCCATCTAATGATGCTCTACCTGATGTCCAATAAGAATTATTCTGAAAATATCCCAGCGGCAAAGTACAGCGATGTCAATGATAACTATGTAAACTTGGCATCTCATTTAAAGATTATAAGCGGATACAGTAACGGTACTTTCAAACCTTTTATGCCTGTTACACGCAGTGAGGCTGCAGTAATAGTTTATAATACCGAAAAGCAGATTAATTCTCTAAAAAAGGGAGATATTAAGAAATTCAAAGATTATAAATTTATTCCTTCATGGGCAACAGAGAGTTTGGAATATCTATCAAGTACCAATATAATCAACGGATATCCTGATAAGATGTTTTCTCCATCTAAGAAGATAAGTAGGCAAGAGGCTATAGCTATAGTTTACAATATGAGTAATTCAAAAAAGACTCTAAAAGATGCCTATAACATATCAAAGACGGATGAGTATCTTACTAAAGAAAGGTATGATTTTGTACTAAGTAATATTCCTTCAGCAAAGTTTAACAGGGATGTTGTCAAAGAAAACATATTTAAGACAGCAAAAGATAAGAGGGTTGAGGTTTACTCAATGTTTTTGAAGACTAACCCATATTCAAGTAATGATATAATGACATCTCCTAATCTGATTTTTACAGACAGTAACTATTTTTACATCTTGGGACTTGAAAGAAGAAATCTTAATTCAAATAAAAAGGAACAACGTACCTTTATGATGAAGGTGTCTATTACAGGTGATGGAATAGATATAGATAAACAAAAGGAATTTAGTCCATGGTATACTGTGGAAAAGTAAAATTAGTATTAAAACTTTAATAAATTATTATGCATTTTTTAAATGTTATGGAAATATTTGAATGGCAGTTTAAAAAGCACTCGAATTATAATGTTCAAGTGCTTATTTTTTTTACATAGGTATTATTACTGTAAATGTACTACCTTCTCCAAATGTGGAAGTTACGCTGATTGTTCCACCATGTTCAGCTATGATACTCTCACATATCGAAAGCCCAAGTCCGGTACCACCAAGAGATCTTGAGCGTCCTTTATCAACTCTGTAGAACCTATCGAAGATAAACGGCAGATCTTTTTCAGGTATGCCTATGCCGTCATCTGTTACGGATATATGACATTTGCCGTCATTTACGAAAGTTTTGACTATTATTGTTCCGTTATCATTAGTGTATTTTATAGCATTTGATACGAGATTTATTATTACCTGTTCAAATTTGCTCTTATCAATAATAACAGGGAGTTTATCATTGGAAATTTCACCTACTATCTTCTGATTTTTCATATCTGCGTAAAGTGTCATCTTCAGTATGCAGTCTTTTGTCAAAGCATTGATGTCAGTCAAGGCCAAATCCCAACTTTCTTTTTTGTAGTCCATATGAGAAAGTTGAAGTAAGTCTTTGATTATATTATTCATCCGGTCTGATTCATTGTTTATGACAGTTAAAAAAGATGTTGCAGTGTCCTTGTCATCTATTGCTCCGTCAAGCAATGTCTCTGTATAACTTTTTATTGAAGTTATAGGAGTCTTGAGCTCGTGAGATACATTTGCGACGAAATCTCTTCTAAGTTCTTCCAATCTCCTTGATTCTGTAATATCTTGAAATACTACTATTATTCCGGCAAGTGCTCCGTTTTCTTCCTTAAAAACTGCTGAAGATACAGTATAGTATTTGTCATTGATATTTAAAGTAATGTCTTCACTTTTATTATTGCTGTAGTTTCTTATTATCATTGAAAAGCTCAGCTCATCTGTAAATGTGCTAATTACATCGTCATAGCTTTTGTTTATAAGAGCGTCTACATTTTGATTAGAGTTTATTATATTTACAAAGTTAGCATTACAATGTATGATTTTTCCAAAGTTGTCAATGGCTACAAGTCCATTTTGCATGTGGTATATAATGGCATTAAGCTTACTTTTTTCAGAAGAAAGCTCCTTTATCATATTTTCAAGGTTCTTTGTAAGGTAGTTGAATGTCGAGCCCAGCTGTCCTATCTCATCGGTAGAGTTTACCTTTACCTTGGTGGAAAAATCACCTTTTGAAACTATGAGAGCTACACGAGTGAGCTTTTTAATCGGAATTGTAATGGAATTTGATACGAAGTAACCGAAAAATATGGTGATGAAAAGCGCCAATAAAGTCGCCCTTATTATCATCAAAGTTACATTTCTAAGCATAGAATCTATGTCATCAAGACTACGTCTCTCATACAAAATATACCTTATGCTCCCATCATCATTTTTATTGGCAAATGCCATATTTTTAATGCTATACTGCTCGGTATCACTTTCTATCAAAATATCTTTTTCTACCACATTTTCAGTTGCCAAGTCCAGTAGTACCCCTTCGTTTAATACTGAAAAGGCATTTTGAGATTCAAAAGTAGAGTTTGTAGATGCAAGTATATCATAGGAAAAGGGATCTATGATTGATACTTCATAAGATTTTGAAATAGGCATATCCAGTATACCGCTTTGTAATTCATTCTTATGAGAGTAAAAGTCATCTCTTGACAATATACTCATATTATCTATAATATTTTGACTTATGTTAATCATGTCGTTTCTTACAAGGTTCATATTGTATTTTTCAAATTCTGAATTGATAAATACACCTACTATTACCATGGCTACGAACACCAATAAGAAATAAATCATTATCATCTTATATTTAAGAGAGTTTTTCAAAATAAACCTCCAATATTTAAAAAATTTACTTCATTATATTATACTATATTCATTCAATTATTGGGTAAATTTTTATAATATTTTTCTCTAAAGTAAAATTATACCTGTTTAATACTAAAACTATGCTCTATCTTAAGATAGTGAACTTAAATTTTCCATAATAGGGAATATTTCTCACTAAAAACTCGTAAACTAGAACTCAAGTATTTAAAACAGCGATTAAATGGAGTAAAAAATAAGTACAAATTAAAATTGTATTATATATTGAGAACTAATAATACTACATGAGCAAGAAGAGTTGCAATTTTTTGTAAAAATGAGATAATATAGAAAGTAGAAAATGTAAATAATACAGCTTGATAAACTTGAGAGTAATTTGATTATTAAAAATAAATATAGATCAATACTTATGATATATATTACAATTATTTAGATAATTATTTTACTTTTTTAAAATTTTAAGTGTTTATAAATAGATAGTATTGAAATTTGAAAGAAAAATTAATGATGAATTGGAGATAGATATGAGGAGATTAGTAATCGCAGCGACAAATTCCGGCATAGGTAAGACTACCATAAGCTGTGGTATTGCAAGAGCTCTTAGTGATATGAACTATGACGTCTCATGCTTTAAGGTGGGGGCAGATTACATTGATATTGGATACCATAGATTATCTACAGGAAATACATCTTCAAACCTTGATGAATTTATGCTTTCCAAAGACGAGATAAAAAAAATATTTTCCAAAAATGCAAGGGATATATCAATAGTTGAAGGAGTAATGGGACTATTTGATGGCTATCAGGATAGGGATGACTATTGTTCTACTTCTTCAATGGCGAAAATTTTAGATGCAAATATAATACTGATTGTAGATGCAGGTAAGATGGCAACATCAATTGCAGCCTTAGTAAAGGGCTTTTTAGATTTTGATAAAGATTTGAAAATAAGAGGGCTTATATTAAATAATGTAAATACCGACAGTCATTACAATATTTTAAAATCAGCAATAAAAAAAGTAAGTGATATAAAGGTATTGGGGCATATACCAAAAATAAAAGATATAGGATTTTCTTCAAGGCATCTAGGCTTGAATTTGGTAGATGAAGATGTTGAAAATGAAGAAAAAATTAGAAAGATTGCAGATGTTATAAAGCAAAACATAGATTTAAAATCACTTGTTGAACTTTCAGAAAATAAAGATATACTTTGCGAAAGCGATGAAAAAAATAAAAGATATGATGTAGTTTTGGCACTTGCAAAGGATAAGGCATTTAATTTTTACTACGAAGATGGTATTGAGCACCTCAAGTCAAAAGGTGTAAAGATAGTAGAATTTGATACATTTAAAGATGAAAAATTACCATATTGCCATGCTGTGTATATAGGTGGTGGATATCCGGAGTTATACGCTAAGGATATATCCAAAAATAAATCACTTATGAGGGATATATATGAAAAGTCAAATCAAAATATGCCTATTTATGCTGAGTGTGGAGGACTTATGTATCTTGGACAAAAGATAGTTTTAAATGATAAGGAATATGATATGGTAGGAATTTTTGAAGGTGTAAGTACTATGAGCGAAAAATTGCAAAGATTTGGTTATTGTAATGCAATAAGTAAGATAGATACTCCAATTTCAAAGCAAGGTCAGGAATTAAGAGGACATGAATTTCACTATTCTACCTTTCAAAGCGAAGTTGATACGGTATTTGATATGAGAAAGACACTTTTTGACAAAAGTGTGAAGAAGTGGGGTGGTGGATATCTGAAAAACAAGACACTTGCAACATATCTACACACGCATTTTGCAAATGATGATATGGCTGAGAATTTTTGCCAAAGTATGGAGAAATACAAAAAAATCCTTGAATTAAAATGAAAAAATGATAAAATTATAATTGCAAGTATTAAAATTTAAGTTTTAAACTAAATACTGATAAAATAATGGAAAAATTAATTTTTAATAATTCAAAGATTAGTAAAATTATTTATGTAAATTGTTTTGATAATAAGACAAATATCAGTATTAGTTATTAGTTTATAAGTATTAAGGAGATTTTATGGGGCAGCTTAGAAAAAAAATAGGATTGAAATTTTCGTCAATTATCGGGAGCTGGTTGTTAATAGTGCTTTTTGCCTTTTTTGCCTTTGTGGTGCAGTACCTGATATTTTTCAAAAAATTAACTTCTGATGTGACTAATTATGCACAGTATACAGTTTATATTTTTATTCTAGTAGATATTGCATTACTAGTAGTTTTTTACATCAAATTTAGTATAAATATTCCAATTTCACTTTATGAAAAAGGTATATTTATGAAGAGAAAAAAGACTTCAATAATGTATAATGAGATAGCGACTTACTATTTCGCTCCTGCATCAGATAATAAGATGAAGTCACTCATTGTGGAAAAGATGAATCAAGACAAGTTTATATTTGATGTTTCGTATGTAGGAGAAGACTTTGTAGACATATTCCAAAAAGACTATATCGCTACCTTTACCGATGATACAATCGAAAAGGTAAAGCATGGATATGAGGTTGGATTTGGTATAATGAGCGGTAGACAACAGACAGTTTTCAAGGTATTCAATACCAAGGGAATGGCAAAGAATTTGAATTTTGCCAATCAATTTTTTATCTGTAAGGACGGACTCAAATATGATGACGAACTTTACAAATGGAGTAATATAAGCGCAGGCTATGATATACAGACAGGGAATATCGAGATAGTTGATACTACAGATAATCAGATGATATTAAACACGTATTTTACCTATGTTGAAAAGGGAGAGTTTCCTTTTAACATCATAGATATATTGGTTGATGAAGTAAAGAAAAATGGTGGAGTGGTTGAGGAAGAACCATTTGAAAACGATGATGAAAGATCTGAAGAAGTATTGAAAAATGACGAAGTAAGTCAAGATGCTTTTGACAATCAAGAATCACAGGGACAGGAGTACTCTCAAGTTGTAGAAGAACAACAAAATGATGAGCAGGGCGATAACTAATGCTAATGTTTATATTCCTAATCTAACTGTAATTGCGAAATTATTAAAGAAAGAATTTTCCATTAATCTAATGAGTATTAGTATAATATAGAGAATAATATTTAAACAGAGGAGGAGAGCATTGTGCAACTGGAATTTGTAAAGGTGAATCCGGTAGAAAATATGACAGTTTTTATTTTAGATGAGGTTGAGAAAGCCAAGCATATAGAAATTGCAAAGAAACTAATGGATTATAGCAATTTGTATGCAGAGCAGGTGGGATTTGTTGAAAAGATGAAAACTGATGACGATAATATTGCTGTAAGGCTACAGATGATGGGTGGAGAGTTTTGTGGTAATGCCACAAGGTCTCTTGCGGCTCTCCTTGTTCACTACGATCATAAGAGTATCAGAAATATTGGTGATAACTACTATGTAGATGTCGAAACTTCAGGACTTGAAAAAGTGCTGAGATGCACTGTACAAAAGTTGGATGATTTTACCTATATGTCTAAGATAGCAATGCCTCTTCCAAGTGAAATGCCTACAGAACTTCTACTTGATGATAAGTATAAATTGTACAGGGTTGATTTTGACGGTATTTCTCATTTTATAATAGATGTAAAGACAGTGGAAGATAAAAATCAGATATTTAATCTTATTAAAAACTATATAGATAGTGAAAACTATGATGCTTTTGGAATAATGTTTTATGATTTTGATATAGATTATTTAACTCCGCTTGTTTATGTGAAGGCGACAGACAGTCTGTTTTGGGAGAGAAGTTGTGCTTCAGGTACTTCTGCGGTGGGGGCTGCTCTTTCATATATCTATAGTAAGGAGCTAAATTTGGACATATCTCAACCTGGTGGGGTGCTTAGTATCCAAACAAGGCTTAAATATGGAGTTATAAGTGACATCAACTTAAACGGAAAAGTGGAGATAGTGGCAAGAGGAACTGTCAATGTATAGTAAAATACTAGGAATAGACGTAAAAAAATAAAAAATTACTTTTCTTTTTAGAAAAAATATTGTAATATAATAATATAAATTATTTTTTTCAACCATTGTTAAGTAGGGATTGTATCTCATACTTACAGTAGTTGAAATTGTGAATAAAAAAGGAGGGTTTAAAATGAAAGAGTTGACTAAAAAACTCTTGGATCTTGTCTATCAAGATGTCAAACCGGCGATAGGTTGTACCGAGCCTGTTGCTATAGCTTTTGCAGGTAGTGTTTGCAGAAAATATGTAACAGGCGGTATAAATAAGATAGTGCTTACTACAAGTAAGAACATATACAAAAACGGAAAGTCGGTTATGGTGCCACATACCAATGGAAAATCGGGGTTGAAATTGGCGTTTTGCCTAGGTCTTTTAAATGGAGATGACAAAAAAAATCTCTTGGTATTGTCAGATATTACTGAAGAAAGTTTGAAAAAAACATTGAATTTTATAAATGAGGCAGATATTAGTCAAGAGATAGAGGAAAACTGTCATAGCATATATATAAAATCTGAAGTTTTTACAGACAATGAAACTATTGAAGTGGTTATATCTGCAGGTCATACCAATGTAGTTCTCATAAAGGTTAATGGCAAGACCTTGCTTGAAAAAAATGTATGCGATACATCGTCGTCTATGGATGAAGATTTGATTAAGAGTCTTGACTTTGATATTTTGGTAGAAATTGCAAAAGACGTGGACATAGCTGAACTTGAATACATAAAAGAAGGAATAAAACTGAATATGAATGTATTTAATGAAGCTATAAACAGCAATTATGCATTAAATATAGGCAAGACCTTAAAGTCGTTGCAAGATAAGAATATCATGGGAAATGATGTTATAACGACAATAAGAATAGCCACTTCTGCAGCTGCAGACATGAGAATGGGAGGAGGGGATCTCCCAGTCATGACAAGCGGTGGTAGTGGTAATCAAGGCTTGGGTGTAATTCTACCTATATACTTGGTTTCACAAAAGGAGAATATAGATGAGGAGAAAATGCTAAGAGCGATATTTTTAGCTCATCTTATAAATAAGTATGTAAAAGTCTATTCTGGAAAACTCTCAGGAATGTGCGGATGTGCTATAGGTGCAGGAGTGGGAGTATGTGCAGGAATGACATATATGCTTGATGGTACAAATGAACAGATGAAGGGTGCTTGCAACAATCTGCTTGCCAATCTTACAGGTATGATATGTGACGGCGCAAAGGATAATTGTTCTTTGAAACTTTCAGTTTGTGCATCTGAGGCTGTAGTTAGCTCATATCTTGCTCTCAATGGTGTGATAGTGAGAAATAAGGTGGGCATAGTATCTGACAGCGTGGAAAATACGATAAAAAATGTAGGGATACTTTGCAATCAAGGCTTTAAGTACTCTGATGACGTATTGCTTGAACTGATTAAATAACTTAATTAATAATATAGCTAAAATTAATTGTTGATAATTATATCTATATTTATAATTTTATAATTTTGAATTTATTGAAATAAAAGAGATTTTATATTGAACTTTATATGTCTGCTAAAGTAAATGTAAGAACAGATTTATAATAGGAATATAAATTACAAATATTATGAAATAATTCTAAGAACAAAATATATTGGGGGTTTTTAAAATGAGTGAACAAAAAGAAAAGAAAGATTATTTGATAGTCAAATTAATCGCCGGAGTTATACTAGGTTTGTTAATAGGTCTTAAATGCGATGAGAAAAGTATACAGATATTTATGTCAATTAAGCAAATCTTAGGACAGATAATATTTTATGCGGTTCCTTTGGTAATTGTAGGTTTTATTACTCCTGCTATTACAGGACTTAAACAAAATGCCAATAAACTTTTGACTACAGCCTTGATAATAGCGTACGTTTCATCTATAGGTGCAGCGTTTATGTCAATGATAGCAGGATATATAATAATACCTAATCTGGATATAGTATCAGATGTTGCAGGTACAAAAGAGCTTCCAGATATATTATTTTCGCTAAGTATACCACCAATGTTTCCTGTTATGACAGCTCTTGTCACTTCAATAATATTTGGGCTTGCAATAATATGGACAAAGTCTGAATTAATGGAAAAACTATTTATAGAATTTAACAATATAATGATGATTGTCGTACAAAAAATAGTAGTTCCAATTCTTCCTTTCTTTGTTGCATCAACTTTTGCTACTCTTGCATACGAGGGAGCTATAATTCACCAATTCCCTGTATTTATAAAGGCGATAATCATAGTTATAGTAATGCACTATATATGGCTTGCTGTATTGTATGGCATAGGAGGAACAATATCAAAGTCAAATCCTTTCGAAGTATTAAAACACTATGGACCTGCTTATCTTACAGCGGTAGGTACTATGAGTTCTGCTGCGACACTACCTGTATCTCTTGAATGTGCGAGAAAATCATCAGTACTTGACAGGGAAATTGTCGATTTTGCTGTTCCTATAGGAGCAACTATACATCTTTGCGGTTCAGTTTTGACAGAAGTATTCTTCGTTATGACTGTATCTAAGATACTTACAGGAAGTATACCACCTGTTGGAACAATGGTAGTATTCATATTACTTCTTGGTATATTTGCGATAGGAGCACCTGGAGTTCCTGGAGGTACTGTAATGGCATCACTTGGTATAATAATTTCAGTGCTTGGATTTGACCAAAGCGGTACAGCTCTAATGCTTACTATATTTGCTCTTCAAGACAGCTTCGGTACTGCTTGTAACGTAACAGGTGACGGAGCCATAGCCTTGATGCTTACAGGTCTTTATAAAAAACAAAAATAATTGACCGGACTTTAATACTATAAACTTATAAAAGCTTATGATAATGAATACTTCATTTTTCATAAGCTTTTTTTATACAAAAAATATCTGTTAGAGTTTCCCCCAACAGATATTTTATAAGCAAAAAAAATTAATCTACTATTTCTTTATATTGTAGAATACATCCAATCCGTTATATTGAGCAGTGTCTCCCAAGAATTCTTCTATTCTTAAAAGTTGGTTGTATTTTGCTATACGGTCTGTACGAGATAAAGAACCTGTCTTTATTTGACCTGCATTTACAGCAACTGCTATGTCAGCTATTGTAGAGTCTTCAGTTTCTCCTGAACGGTGAGATATTACTGCAGTATATCCTGCTCTCTTAGCCATTTCAATAGCATCCAATGTTTCTGTGAGTGTTCCTATTTGGTTTACCTTTATCAATATTGAGTTAGCAACACATTTTTTTATTCCCTGAGATAATTTTTCAGTATTTGTAACAAATAGGTCATCACCTACAAGTTGTACTTTGTCGCCCAATTTTTCTGTAAGCAACTTCCATCCGTCCCAGTCATTTTCATCCATACCGTCTTCTATAGATATGATAGGGTATTTTTCTACCAATGAAGCAAGATATTCAACTTGTTCTTTTGAATTTCTCTTTACTCCCTTATCTCCTTCGAATTTTGTATAGTCATATACTCCGTCACTGTAAAATTCAGAAGAAGCGCAGTCAAAGCCCAAATATACGTCTTTTCCGGCTTTTAATCCTGCTTTATCAATGGCTTTTAATATTGTTTCAACAGCGTCTTCAATGCCTTCAAAGTTAGGAGCAAAACCACCTTCGTCACCAACTGCTGTAGAAAGTTTTCTTTCTTTTAAAAGCTTGGCAAGGTTGTGGAATATTTCGCTACCCCATCTAAGTGCTTCGCTAAATGATTCTGCACCTACAGGAAGTATCATGAACTCTTGGAATGCTATAGGAGCATCAGAGTGAGAACCGCCGTTTACTATATTCATCATAGGAACAGGAAGAACCTTAGAGTTTACTCCACCAAGATATTGGTATAGCGGAAGCCCTAATTCTTCAGCAGCAGCCTTTGCTACAGCCAGTGACACACCAAGTATTGCATTGGCTCCAAGCTTTGCCTTGTTAGGAGTGCCATCAAGCTCTATCATCAAGTTGTCTATTGACACTTGGTCAAATACGTTCATACCTGTTACTTCAGGAGCAATTATTTCATTTACGTTGTCAACAGCCTTTAATACGCCTTTGCCCATGTACACGCTCTTATCGTCATCTCTAAGTTCAACAGCTTCATACATTCCTGTAGAAGCACCTGACGGTACTGACGCTCTTCCAACTACACCTGACTCCAAAAATACTTCTACTTCTACAGTAGGATTACCTCTTGAGTCCAAAATTTGTCTTGCCCATACATCTTCGATATAGCACATATTACTATTTCCTCCTAAAGTTAGTTTCTAACTAAATTATAAATTTATTTGTTTAATATATTTTGGTATATTATATTAAAATTTTTGTTAATTAAATTTAAATAATAATAAGTTGTAATTATATATTACTTATGCTTGCTAATTTCAAGACTTAAAAATTGACTAATTTAACAAAATCATCAGCTTTTAGTGATGCTCCACCTACCAAAGCACCATCAATATCACTTTCAGCCATTATTTGGCTTACATTGTCAGGTTTTACGCTACCGCCATATTGTATTCTTATGCTTTCAGATACAGCTTCACCATATAGTTCTTTTACTGTATTTCTTATAAAAGATATTACTTCATTGGCTTGTGTACTTGTAGCTGTCTTTCCTGTACCTATTGCCCATATAGGCTCATAAGCTATGACCATCTTTGATGCAAGATCCTTGTCAAGTCCATCCAAGTCAGAAACAACTTGATTTTTTACTACATCATTTGTCTTACCTTCTTCTCTTTGACTTAGAGTTTCACCTACACAAAGTATAGGCACTATTGAGTATTTGAAAGCCTGTTTTATTTTTTTGTTGACAGTTTCATCAGTTTCAGCAAAATACTGTCTTCTTTCACTATGACCTATTACACAGTAGTCTACGCCTATTTCTTTTAGCATAGGAGCAGATACCTCTCCTGTGAAAGCTCCACTGTCTTCAAAGTGCATATTTTGAGCTGCAATTTTAATATTTGTATTTTTTACAGCTTCTTTCAAATCTTTTAAAAATGTAAAAGGTGCACATATCACACTTTCAACATGTTCTTTTCCTACTTTTTCTTTTACATCGCTGACAAATTGGACAGCTTCTTTGATTGTCAAATTCATCTTCCAATTTCCCGCTATTATCGGTTTTCTCATCTTATTCTCCTAAGTAAATCCGAAATACTTTTTCACACTAATATTTTGTTAGTTTATTTATCTTGTAAGCAATCTATTCCAGGAAGTATCTTTCCTTCCAAAAATTCAAGTGAGGCTCCACCGCCTGTAGATATATGTGTCATCTTATCAGCATATCCAAGTTGTTCAACTGCGGCAGCTGAATCTCCACCACCTATGATTGATATGCATTTAGCTTTTGAAAGTGCTTCTGCAAGAGCCTTTGTACCTACAGCAAACTTCGCCATTTCAAATACTCCCATAGGGCCGTTCCAGATTACAGTTTTTGCATCAGCTATAGTCTTGCAATAAAGCTCTACAGTCTTAGCGCCTATATCAAGTCCCATGTATCCGTCATCTATATTTTCATTTTCAGTATTGAAAGACTCTGCATTTTCGTCAAATTCTTTTGCAACAACATGGTCTATAGGAAGAAGTAATTTCACATTGGCTTTTTCAGCTTTTTCAAGTAGTGATTTTGCCAAATCTATCTTATCATCTTCAACTCTTGAAGTACCTACATTCTTGCCTTGAGATTTCAAAAATGTATATGCCATTGCTCCACCTATTATAAGTGTATCAACCTTAGATATTAGATTTTCTATAACAGATATCTTATCTGAAACCTTTGCTCCACCAAGCACAGCTACAAAAGGTCTTTCAGGATTTTCAAGCGCTTTGCCCATTATAGAAACCTCTTTTTCAATCAAAAATCCCATAACAGCAGGAATGTAATCAGCTATTCCGGCAGTAGATGAGTGGGCTCTATGTGCAGTACCAAAGGCATCATTTACAAATATGTCTGCCAAAGAAGCTAATTCCTTTGCAAAGCCTGAGTCATTTTTAGTTTCTCCTGCTACAAATCTTACATTTTCAAGCAAGACTACGTCTTTTTCTTTCATTTGTGATACAAGTTTTTTTGCATTTTCTCCTACAACATTTTCATCTTCAGCAAGAGCAACATCTTGATTTAAAAGCTTTGACAATCTTTCAGCTACAGGTTTTAGTGAATATTTAGCATCGTAGCATTTGTCAGGTCTGCCAAGGTGGGACATCAATATCACCTTAGCATTATTATCTATTAGATACTTTATTGTAGGGAGTGCACTTACTATTCTTATATCATCTGTGATTACTCCGTCTTTCATAGGGACATTGAAGTCGCATCTAACGATTACTTTTTTCCTTTTACATCTATGTCTTTTACAGATTTTTTTGCCATGCTATCAGTCCTTTTCGATATTTTATACCAATTCTTAAATCAAATGTACTTTCATGCATATTAAAGCATATTAAATACATAAATATTGAAAAAATATTTAATACTAATTACTCTTATAATTTCATATAGTCATTTTTCATGACATTATCATACAAAAACTTAATCGACAATAGATTTTTGCAACTATTTATCAGTATTTTAGTTATAATTTTTTAAATTCTATAAAAGTAATATTTACTAATAAAATATCAAAAATTAAGAATGGATATAAGTAATATGGTTTGAATACAAAATAAAAGCACTTAAATACAGTTTACCTATTAAATTGTATTTAAGTGCTAAATTTGCAATTAATTATATTTTAGATATGACTAATTGCCTTTAGAATTATTTACCAAGTAGTTGAAGTGTTCTTACCAATTGGCAAGTGTAAGACATTTCGTTGTCATACCAAGCAACAGTCTTTACAAGTTGTTTTCCGTCAACATCTACTATTTTTGTTTGTGTAGCATCAAATAGAGAGCCTTCTGAGATACCTATTACATCTGATGATACTATTTCGTCCTCAGTATATCCGAAAGATTCATTTGCTGCTGCCTTCATAGCTGCATTTATTTCAGCCACTGTAACAGGTTTTGCAAGTACAGTTACAAGTTCAGTAACAGAGCCTGTAGGAACTGATACTCTTTGTGCAGAACCGTCCAATTTTCCTTTAAGTTCAGGTATTACGAGACCTATAGCCTTTGCAGCACCAGTTGAGTTAGGTACTATATTTTCAGCAGCTGCTCTTGCTCTTCTAAGGTCTCCCTTTCTATGAGGAGCATCAAGAGTATTTTGGTCTCCTGTATAAGCATGGATAGTAGTCATTATACCTTGTACTATGCCGAATTTATCATTTAGCACTTTTGCCATTGGAGCAAGGCAGTTTGTAGTACAAGAAGCACCTGAAACTATTTTTTCACTACCGTCAAGTATATCATGATTTACGTTATATACTACTGTTTTTACATCTCCAGTAGCAGGAGCTGAAATAAGTACTTTTTTTGCGCCGGCTTGGATGTGAGCCTCAGCCTTTTTTTCATCTGTAAAAAATCCTGTACATTCAAGAACAACGTCTACCCCCAACTGTCCCCAAGGTAATTCAGCAGGATTAGCCAACTCAAATGTCTTTATTTCTTTACCGTTTACTATGAATTTATCATCAGTATAATCTACAGTTCCGTTGAATCTTCCTTGTGTAGAATCATACTTAAGTAGATGAGCAAGCATCTTGTTGTCTGTAAGGTCGTTTATAGCAACTACTTCTATACCTGATACCTCTTGAATTCTTCTAAAAGCAAGTCTACCTATTCTTCCAAAACCGTTAATTGCAACTTTCATTAATTGATACCTCCAAAAATTTGAGATTTAATAATACTATATCAACTGCTATAAGCAGAAAATAACTGATGAACATCAAAACTTATCAAGTTGAAAAGTTATTTTACGACTAAAACTGATTTGTCTGTATTGTTTAACACCTTGTGAGATATACTACCTAAGAATGTCCTTGAGAGTACTCCAAGACCACGACTACCCATGACAATTAAGTCTACGTCGTTTTTTTCAGCCTGTTCTACTATCTCCCTTGTAATATCTCCTACCTTATATAAGGTAGTCAATTTAATGTTTGAATCCTTAAAATCTAGCTCTACCTGTTTTAACATTTGTTCAGCAGATGCTATATTTTGACTGATTATATCAATCTTATAATCCACATTTAGAGCAACTATGTCTGAAACTACTGTCATAACTATTAACTCACTTCCAAATTTTTCGCAAAACATCCTTGCCTTTTCGAGAGCTTTAAAAGAATATTTGGAACCGTCCAGTGGAACGAGAATCTTTTTCATAAAACTCACCTCAACTAATAAATCAAATAAGTTTGATACCTTTCTGATATACCCTAAATAATTAAATTTAAAATATAAATGAAATAATTTTTGAAAATAAAAATTTGAATCATAATTTTTAGTTGAAATGCCTTTAATTAAAAAGAAAAATATAGAATTCTTCTTTTTAAATTATCAGAAATAATAGAAAAATTTATCAATTTTGTAAGGAGATTTAATAAAAATTTTCATTTTATTGATAAAATATTATAAATATTTTTAATTTAGGACTTGAAAAAATTTAAAAATATGGTAAAATATCTACTGTCGTGCAAAGGTGGTGGAATCGGCAGACACGTACGTTTGAGGGGCGTATGCCAGATATGGCATGAGGGTTCAAGTCCCTTCCTTTGCACCAATAAACTTGGAGATGTTGAAAAATCAATATCTCTTTTTTGTTATAAACAATATAGAACTGATTAATAAAGTTTAATAGCTAATATTTGTATATTTTTTCTGATTTTCTGTTGTAATTAAAGATGATGGTTTTATCTGTTAAATTAGCTTAATCAAAATTGACAAAATAAGAAATTGTGATATAATGTAATTATAAAAGAGTAGGAGAACCCGAGCCTTATAAGTGGGAGTTAAAAGAGTAGGAGAACCCGAGCCTTATAAGTGGGAGTTAAAAGAGTAGGAGAACCCGAGCCTTATAAGTGGGAGTTAAAAGAGTAGGAGAAGCAATTTTTTAATTGTTTCTCCATTTTTTAAGGAGAAAAAAATATGTATTTATATACTGTAAAAGATGAGTATATAGACTATCTTATAAAAAATACTGATGAAAAAAATATAAAATATAATAAAAAAGAGAAAAGACCGTATATTGGGATTTTGTTTAGCATAAATGGACAAGATTATTTTGCTCCGCTTTCGCATCCTCAAGAAAAGCATAAAAAAATGTATGAAAGTATAGATTTTATAAAACTTGAAAACGGACAACTGGGAGTAATTAATCTTAATAATATGATGCCTGTTCCAAGGTATTGTCTATCACTTATTGATATAGAAAATCAAGAAGAAAAATATAAGAACTTATTATTGAGACAGACTTATGAAATATCAAAAAAGGAAGCCATAATAAAAAAGAATTCAACTATACTGTATAATATAGTATTAGCCGGAGAAATAAAACATAAAAAACTTATAAGTCGCTGTAATAATTTTAAATTATTGGAAGAAAAGGCTTTGGAATTTGACTTAACTTAAATTTCAATAATAAAAATAGGAAAATATGGCTGAAGTTATCAGACTAAGAAAGTTTAAATAAAATGAAACTAACTATTTATATAAATAATCAATTATGGTTTTGATGTATATATAAGACTAAAAAAATGGCAAAAATTAAAAAAAATACTTAAAAATTAAACTGTTTTATGTTATAATCTATCGAATGTATTTGAAGTATATAATAAATACATAAGAAAAATGTATTTATTAATCTGCCACTTACATTGTATAAATTCAATCAGTACAGACTATAGTGAAATATAACACAATTTATATTTCTAATATTAAAGATAAATTTAATTGAAAAATACCAATAATTATAGAAACAAAAAAAATACTTCTTTCAGGGAGATGAATATAATGGAATATCATTCAAGGGATAAAGTCTTTATCAGACTTTTAAACGCCTTGCTTTTTGTTGTATTGGCAGTAGTAACTGTGAGATTTTCTTTTTTTTATGGAGGTAAGTCTCTTATTAACTATCTGGATTTAAACTATTACATGGCACCGTACAAACTTACTTATATTTTTCATGCAATTACCTTTGTTGCTATGGCAATATTTGTAGTTATACAATTAGGCTCAAGTAGTTACGGTATGAAGAAAAAGGTGACTGAAAATTATAGTTTTCTAACACCTGCATCTTTTTTATGTATGATAATTCATATATACTTTTTAAATATAAGGAACTTTAAGATATCTGCAATATTTGCCTTTATATTGCTGGTATTGACAAGTATAATATATATAAAGGCTCAAGCTATGAAGAGATTTATGTACAATGATGAGATTAATATGTATGTATGTCCTTTTTCAATCTTTGTATCTTGGTCTTTGTCATTGTTTTTAATTACTGTAAATATAATGCTTACAGATAATCTGATGATTAATTCGAAGCCATTTGTAATTATCGCAACGTTAGAGTTAATCCTTATTTTAGCACTTAGCATCTTAGTTTTATTTTTGTATAAAGATAAGATATTTATACTTGTCCAAGCTGTATATTTGATTTGTTTGGCAGTAAATACTCAAATAAATGGATATTTTATGCCTGTAGGCTACCTATGCTTTTTATCCATAGTCGTACTTGGTGTCTTTTGGTTTAGGATATTCAATAAAAATAGAGGAGGAAAATAAATATGTCTGTAAGAGTTCGTTTCGCACCATCACCTACAGGATTCGTTCACATAGGTAGTCTGAGGACTGCCCTTTATAACTTTTTGTATTCTAAAAAAATGGGAGGTAAATACATCCTTAGGGTTGAAGATACCGACAGGAACAGATTGGTAGAAGGTGCCATTGAATCTATGCTCAAATCACTGAAATGGGGCGGTATCAGCTCAGATGAGGGTGTGTGCATAGATGAAGATGAGAAGATAATACAAATAGGTGAGGCTGGTCCTTACATCCAGTCTGAAAGATTGGATATCTATAAGAAATATATAGATGTATTAGTCGAAAAAGGACATGCCTACTACTGTTTTTGTACTAAGGAAAGATTGGAAAATCTAAGAGAAGAGCAAAAGAGCAGGGGAGAAGATACAAAATACGACGGACATTGTAAATCCCTTTCAAAAGAAGAGGTGCAAAAAAGAATAGAAGCAGGCGAAGAATATGTAATAAGATTAAAAATGCCTGAAAACACTGATATTGCATTTGATGATGTAGTAAGGGGAAGAGTAGTTATAAACTCTGATACTATAGATGATCAGGTTCTTATGAAATCAGACGGATTTCCTACTTATCACTTTGCAGTTGTAGTAGACGATCATCTTATGGGAATAACACATATAATAAGAGGAGAAGAGTGGCTTACTTCAACTCCAAAACATGTGTTGATGTATGAGATGTTTGGATGGGAAAAACCAACATTTGTGCATCTGCCTAATATACTTAACTCTGATAAGAAAAAACTATCTAAAAGACAGGGTGACGTCGCTGTTGAGGACTTTAGAAAAAAAGGATATTTACCTGAAGGTCTTATCAACTATATAGCTCTTCTTGGTTGGTCGCCGGAAGAAAACAAGGAGATATTTTCATTAGATGAACTTATAGAAAACTTCTCGCTTGAAAGGGTGTCAAGTAGTGGTGGAGTATTTGACGTTGCAAAACTGAACTGGGTTAACTCTCACTATATCAAGGAGTATGACTTGGGAAAATTGGTTGATCTTTCAATACCTTTTGTAGTGGAAGATAAGTTAATGACAGTTGAAGAAACACAAGAAAAGAGAGATTGGCTCATCTTGGCAATGGATACAATAAGAGAAAGGCTAAGCTATCTAAAGCAATTCCCTGATGAAATAAAAGCATTTTTAAGTGATGAGATGGAAACTATTGAGCAAGATGCAATAGACTTTATGAAATTGGAGCATATGCCTACCTTGTACAACATAGTAAAGGAAGAAATTTCAAATTCCAATAAGGTTGATAGTGAGTTGATTGACAGCATATTTGCAAAACTTAAGGAGCAAAAGATAAAAGGAAAGAATCTTTTCATGGGAGTAAGAGTAATAGTAACAGGTGTATGCCATGGACCGGATATGCACAAGTCTATGGAATTGCTTGGAAAAGATAAGATATTAAAACGCTTGGAACAAACGAAAAAATATATTTTTTAAGAGTAAAACTAACCTTGCTTTAATAATTATTTTGGAGATATTTAATGCTTTTAGTATGTGATGTAGGTAATACAAATTTAGTTTTCGGGATTTATCAGGATAATATACTCAAATACAGTTTTAGACTTGGGACAGATCCTCTCAAGACTTCCGACGAATATGGTGTATTGGTAAAGACTTTGATAGAAGATGAAGGCTATACACTTGATGATGTTGATGATGTGATAATTTCATCAGTAGTTCCGGAAGTAATGCACTCTTTGGAAAATTTTGCATTAAAATTTTGCAAAAAAAAGGCCTATATAGTGGGACCGGGAGTAAAAACAGGTATCAATATAAAATATAATAATCCTGCACAGGTAGGTGCAGACAGGATAGTAAATGCTACCTGTGGATATGAAAAATATGGTGGTAATATAATTCTGATAGATTTTGGAACCGCTACTACGTTTTGTGCGGTTTCCAAAGAAGGAGATTATCTGGGTGGACTTATCACACCTGGTATTAAAATTTCTGCTGATGCACTTTTCATGCATACATCGAAGCTACCTAAGATAGAGATAGTAAAACCAAAATCAGTCATTGCAAAAAATACTGTGGGAGCTATGCAAAGCGGTATTTATTACGGTTATGTAGGACTAGTAGATAAGATAGTTTCAGATATGATAAAAGAGCTTGGTTGGAGAAAATACAAGGTAATTGCTACAGGTGGACTTTCACAGTTGATTGTGGAAGGCTCGATACACGAGATTATAATAGATAAAACTCTCACTTTAGAGGGACTTAAAATAATATATGAAAAAAATAAATAAGATATTAAACATAGGAAATAACAAATATGAAAATATCCATGCCATACTTGCTCCTATGGCTGGATTTACAGACCTTCCTTTCAGATTGATTTGTGAGGAATACGGCTGTAATTTCACATTTACCGAAATGATAAATGCGAAGGCTCTATGCTATCATGATGAAAAGACGACTCAGATGCTTGATGTCTCAGGACAAAAAAAGTATGTTGGGGTGCAGATATTCGGCAGTGAGATTGAGTATATAGGAAAGGCTGTAAAAATAATAAATGATTTGGAAAGATTTTCTCACATAGATATAAATATGGGCTGTCCTGCTCCAAAGATTGTAAAAAACGGTGACGGTAGTGCACTGATGAAAAATCCTTCCCTTGCTTCGAAAATTGTTGAAGAGGCAAAGAAAAACTCATCCATTCCTGTAACTGTAAAAATTAGAAAGGGCTTTGATGAGCATAATATAAATGCTGTAGAATTTGCCAAGATGTTGGAGCAAAGCGGTGCAGACGCGATAACTGTACATGGTCGTACTACAAGACAGTATTATAGCGGTGTTGCCGATTGGGATATAATTGCAGAGGTAAAACAAGCTGTCAAAGTACCTGTGATAGGAAACGGTGATGTAAAATCTCCTGAAGATGCTAAAAGGATGATGGAGTATACAAGTTGCGACAGTGTATTAATAGCAAGAGCTGCTCAGGGCAATCCATTTTTATTTGCTCAGATTAATGATTATTTTGAAAATGGCAGCTACGATGATATTCAAGATAGTCAAAGAGTTGAAATTGCATTAAAGCACTATAAACTGTCAATGGAAAAGTTTGAAACTTCCATTGCTGTTAGAGAGATGAGGAAGCAAATCAACTGTTACCTCAAGGGGATAAAAAACTCATGTGTAGTAAAAAATCAAATAAATATGCAAAATGATTATGAAAAAGTAATTGAAATGCTTGAAAATTTTGCTAAAAGTCTTATTTGACAAATATTAAAATTGAAATCATTATATAACATAGTGAAAAGACATAATAAAAGGAGAATGAAATGTCCGTATCAAACGAAAATGATATATTGCTTACCAAAGAGGGATACGAAAATATCGAAAAAGAACTAGATGAACTTAAATCCGTAAGAAGAAAAGAAGTTTCAGATAAGCTGAAAGAAGCACGCTCTTTTGGAGACCTCTCAGAAAATGCTGAATATGACGAAGCAAAGAATGAACAGGCACAACTTGAAGAGAGAATTGCAAAGCTCGAAAATATGCTTAGAAAAGCTGTGATAATCTCTGAAACAGATTTAAAGATGAACATAGTCAATCTTGGTACACAGGTAAAGGTATCTATCAAATATCCTGATGGAGAAGTAGAGGAGGAAGATTACACAATAGTGGGAAGTGCTGAATCAAATCCTGCCGAAGGAAAGATTTCAAATGATTCACCGATAGGAAAGGCTTTGATAGGTGCTAAAAAAGGACAAAAAATCGATGTGCAGGTACCTGATGGTATAGCTAAGATAAAAATAGTAAGCATAGAACGTAAATAATATCAAAAATTAAAATCAAGGAGAAAAAGATGCAAGGTGAAAAGATAGTTCTCAACGAGATGGAGCAATTGAGATATGACAAATTGGTAAGAATGCAAAATGAAGGCAGAGATCCGTTTAAAATAGAAAAGTTTGATCAGACTCATCATTCAAAACAAATTAAGGATGATTTTGAAAACTTTGAAGGCAAGGAAGTATCAGTTGCCGGTAGAATGATGAGCTTTAGAAGTTTTGGTAAAAGTACCTTCGTAGATGTACAGGATAAGGACGGAAAGATACAATGCTATGCCAAGAAAGATGAACTTGGAGAAGAGTTGTACAAAGCATTTAAAGAATTTGACATAGGAGATATAATAGGCGTTACAGGAGTTGTATTTAAAACTCAAAAAGATGAAATCTCAATAAAAATGCACGATGTGAAACTTCTTTCAAAATCACTTAGAATCTTACCTGAAAAATATCATGGACTTAAGGATATGGACTTGAGATACAGACAAAGATATGTAGATTTGATAGTCAATCCTGAGGTAAAAGAAGCTTTCTTAACGAGAAACAAGGCTATAAAGGCACTTAGGGAATTCTTGGAACAAAGAGAGTTTATAGAAGTCGAAACACCAATACTCAACACTATAGCAGGTGGAGCGACTGCAAGACCGTTTATAACACATCACAACACTCTTGATATTGATATGTATCTAAGAATAGCTAATGAACTATATCTTAAGAGATTGATAGTTGGTGGATTTGAAAAAGTTTATGAAATGGGTAGAATGTTCAGAAATGAAGGAATGGACATCAAACACAACCCTGAATATACTGCAATGGAATTATACCAAGCATATGCAGACTATGAAGACATAATGAAACTTACAGAAGAACTGGTAGCATATATGGCTGTAGCTGCAACAGGCTCTACACTTATTAATTATCAAGGCAAGCAAATTGATCTAAAACCGCCTTGGAGAAGATTGTCAATGACAGACGCAATCAAAGAATATGCAAATATAGATTTTGAAGATATAAAGACTGACGAAGAAGCGGTAGAGCTTGCAAGAAAACACAATATAGAAATAATACCTGAAATGAAAAGAGGACATGTAATAGCAGGTATATTTGAAAAATATTGCGAAGACAAGTTAATTAATCCTACATTCATCACTCATCATCCGGTAGAAATATCACCATTGTCTAAGAGAAACCCTGAAGATCCAAGAATAACAAATAGATTCGAAGCATTTGTTAATACTTGGGAAATAGCAAATGCCTTCTCAGAATTGAACGATCCTATTGACCAAAGAGCAAGGTTTATGGATCAGTTAAGACAAAGAGAACTTGGTGATGAAGAAGCGCAAATGCTTGATGAAGATTTTTTAAATGCTATAGAAGTAGGCTTACCTCCTACTGGTGGACTTGGAATAGGTATAGACAGAGTTATAATGCTACTTACAAACTCAGCAAGCATAAGAGATGTAATACTATTCCCAACTATGAAGCCTATAAGCAAAGAAAATAAGGAAAATCAAGACGCATAGGCTTTGTTGAATTAGGAGTACAACAAAATAACAAAACAAATAATATTGCTCTATAGTCAAAGTAAATTTTTATAGGGCAATGTTAAATAATATGAATTAAAATAAAAGGTGTACTATTGTTTTATACTATAGTACACCTTTTATGTTTTATTACATTATTAAAAATTTATAAATTTGGATATTTAATATTCTATTGAATTTTAGTATGAGATTTGATAAAGTTTTTGATATAGACTATTTACAAGCAAGTGAAAATAGTATATAATTTTTCTAAAAATAGTATTATTTTATCATATTTTTACTTTCTTTATAATACAAGCTACTTAAAGTCACAACTTAGTAAATACATATTTTTTAAACTCTAAGTATCATAATAATTGATAGTATAGAGTTATTGTGTTTGGATTGTTTTTAACATTTAGTGATATTTTTATCACAATTTATTGATATAGTATATTTTATAGAGATATCAGTATAAATAGTCGATAATTGATACTATTGTTTATAATTAATCTGTAATTGTTATGTTAGACTTATATTTTTGTATATTTTCAAGGGTGGAGTATGAAATATTTAGTTAGATTTGAACTTAAAGAGTCAAGTATTCGTGTTAATTACAGGGAAATTTTTATCAGTTTTTTCAAGAAATCAATATCTTCTTATATGGATGGACTTTTTTTTGATGATTTATATAATTCAGGAACGATAAAAAAATCTCTTGTTTGGTCTGTCAATTTTCAAAAACCTATTTTTAAAAAAGATAAAATGGAACTTGCAGGAAAAGATGTAAAGATGACTTTAAAGATTGGAGATTCGCAAACAGCACTTATATACTATTCAAGTATGCTTTTGATGAAGGATAAGGTGTTTCCTATAGGTTATGGTAATGAACTCAGGTTAAAAAGCATTAAGACGATAAACGAAAATGATATAGTAGGTGATTATACAGTATTCAAAATTTTTTCACCTATATGTCTAAAACAACATCATTCCGAAAATAACAAGGATAAGTATTTAACATCTGAAGAAGCTGAATTTGGCTTGGAGCTGGGTAGAAAACTCAAAGAGGATTTGCCTTATATGGATGAGGAAATAGACAATCTCAGATATGATTTTAGCAAGCTGAAAAAGGTGATAGTCCCTATATATAAAGTTAAAATTCCTGCTACCATAGGTAGTTTTGAGATTTCAGGAGACAATAAAATATTAAATCATATACTCAAAAACGGCATAGGTTCAAAAAGAAACTCAGGTTTTGGCTTAGTGGAACAGGCTTTTTAAGGAGTGATGTTATGATTAATGAAATAGAAATTAAATATGATATTGATGGAAGAAGTATTTCTTTTAATAGAAAAATTGAGCCGTCAGATTGGAGATACTCTGCTGCAATTGTTGGGATGATTAGGTTTTTCCAAGATAGAAATATAACTTACAAAATAGATGGCAGATATTTATATTACAATTTTGAAGATATAAGCGGAGATATTAATGACGACAGGGATTATCTTTATTTTGTTGAGAAGTGGTTTTCTGATAAGATGCACCATAAAGAAGTTGATATAAGGTTAAATAAAAGTGATTTTAGTAAAAGTGAGATAAGTGAAATAAATAAAAAACTTAAAGAAAAAGCAGTTATGGAAAAAGTTTTTAAAGGTGTTAAATTTGACGGAACTAATAATATGCTTATTAAAGATTTGATAGAAGAAAACAGGCTTGAAATTATATCAAATACTTTTTGTAACTCTAAGAATGGATATTCTAAGTTTATTAATTATAAAAAATACAGGAGCAAAAAAGGTAATGTTTGTCGTTTGCAAGGTTTCTATGTTGATACAGATAGAAAGACAAATTCAATAGGATTTTGTTTTGATGATAACGCAAGGACTTATAATGATGAAATAGAGTTTGATTTTATACCCTTTGCATTTTCAAGAAGTGATACTTCCATATTTATAAATAATAATACGTCTATTGATTATCTTATGAGTTCTAACAATGAGATGGAAGATTATCTTGAAAAGCAATTTGAAAATCAAAAGATATGGAATTCCATTTTCTACAGTTATTTTGGAGGCTTTGAATTCATAGATTTTGATGTGGAAGTCATAATAAAAAATATGAAAACAGATTTCTATGAAAGTATGTTTATAAGAAAAGCTGCAATAGAAATCTTTAAGACCATAGCAAAAAACAAGAGATTTTCTGAATCTCTAAACAATATATTCAAAAGAAATATCAAAGTATATAAACAATATGACATTAATGTAATGGAAGAAGTCACTAAAAGTATACTAAATGGGCTTAGCTTGGATAATTTGATTGAAGTATTGATGAAAGTAGAATATCGTAAAAAATCAGATTCTATGGATAGTAAAGATAAAGCAAAAAATAATAGAATAGATAAATACGGTAGAAATGAAGAAAAACCTAATACTTATTGCCTGAGCAGACTTATTTACATTAATGAACTTATATATAAAAATATGGAGGATAATATGGAAAAATCAGCTGAACTCATAGGTTCAAGTATCTCTGCAGCTGAAGTTACAAGATACTTTATTGCAAACGGACAGGAAAATAAGATTAAGGGGTATCAGCAAAGACTTGCAAATACTCTTATATCTAAAGATTACAATAGATTTATTGAAATAATGTTGCAACTGTCTTCTTATACACAGGTACCATTTATTTTTATGCATAAGTTGATAGAAGATTTTGAAAGTAATAAGAATCTGGCATATAACTTTATAAATTCACTAATAATCAAGAGCAATTCTAAAGAAGGGGGAATAACTAATGAAAAATAAGGCATTGACATTGACTGTTGTTGCAAATATGACATCTAACTATGGAGAAGGACTCGGAAATGTAGGTACAGTACAAAAGGTGTATAAAAACGGTAAGGCTTATGCTATACGATCAAGAGAAAGTATGAAAAATGCAATAATGGTACAAAGTGGATTTTATGATAATTTAAAAATAAAACTACACAAGACTTTAGCACAAAAATATATATCTCAGGAAGAAAATGTCGCTACTAATAGAGCTTTGGAAGGCGGATACATGAGTACCATAGGAGATAGAAAGATAAGAAAGAGCTCTTTTTATATGACAGATGCCATTTCATGTTATCCATTTGTAAATGAAGTCAGATTTCACAACAATCTATACCTTGCTCAAACCTATGCCAAAGAAAAGGGTATAAATATACAGGAAAAAGCTGAAAATGCAGGATTGATGCCTTATCAATATGAGTATGACAAGTCACTTAAGAGATATAGCATTACCATTGACCTTGATAAGGTAGGTATTGATGAAAATTATGAAACAAAGGCTGACGACAAAGAAAGGGCAGACAGAGTCAAGGCACTTGTAAATGCGGTAAAAAATCTTTCCTTAGTAGTAAGAGGTAATATGGATAATGCTGAACCGATATTTGTTGTAGGGGGAATAGGAGAAAAAAAGACACACTACTTTGAAAATGTAGTGCATATAGACTCAGGAAGATTAAAAATAGAAGAAGACTTAAAGGCAAAACTAAGTGAAGAAGGATACGGAGCAGGCTTATTGAAGGGATATAATTTTGAAAATGAAAGAAAAATAGAAGCTGAACTTGGAGCAGTTTCAATAGAAAATTTCTTCGCAAAATTAAGTGAAGAGGTGGATAAATACTATGAAAGCAGTCAGAATTAAACTAAGGCAAAATCAAGCGTCGTATACAAGGGAAGAAACAGTAAACAATCGTATGACCTATCCTTTGCCACAATATTCTACTATAATAGGAGCATTGCATAATGCTTGCAATTATACGTCATACCATGAGATGAATGTAAGTGTACAAGGTAAATATAGAAATATGCAGAGAGAAGTTTATTTAAATCATACGCTTCTAAAAAAGTTTGATAAAGATAGAGGTATACTTATATATCTTAAAAATCCCAATTTATTGAGTTCAGGTTTTGTAAGAGTTGCAGAGGCTATAGGATCTCAAGGAGAAAGCAACTTTATTCATAGGAAAAAAATTCAAGTATATGATGAAGAAAAATTTCAGGAATATATAAATATCGAAACGGTTATCAAAAAAACTTTATCTGATAAGAAAAAAGAAATTGATGAGATAGAAAAAGCTTGGAAGAAAGAGAAAAATAAAATTAAAGACAAGCTAAAGAGCTTGGATTCAAAGTCTCAAGAAGCTGTTGAACTGAAAAAGACAATTTATAAAAGAGACAATGAAATAAAGGAGATGGAAGATAGACGTAAATTAGAGAAGTACGAAAAACTTGATGAGCCTAAAAATCATTATAAGTTGCTAATAAAAGGTGTACAGACTCAAGAGGTGCTTTATGACGTGGAGCTTGTAATTCATGTAAGTGCAGATGATGATACATTACAAGATATTATTACTAATCATAATAACCTTGTATGTCTTGGTAGAAGTGAGGATTTTATCGAACTTTTAGAGATAAAGGAAGTGGAGCTAAGCTCCAATATAGATAAGACCTATGAACTTACTGACGGATATTCTATGTATGTGGATATTTCTAAAATAAACACTGATGAAACCGGGGATGAAGATTACTTTTTGACAAGCGGAGGTAGTAAAAAACCTGCAAAAGGTACTATATACTATGTTTCTAAAGATTATAAGATTGTAGCTAAAAAAAGAGTATTCAACAAGATACCATGCCTATATTCATCATATATAGCAATAGACGAAAGTTCACAAAATGCACTTTGTGACATAGACGGAGGATATATAGTAAATTTGAATTAAACTATTAATTGTAGTAAGTGGATATAATTCATTTATTCTTATAATGAACCTGAGCTTAGATGGATTAATTTAGGCTTAGGTTCTTTTTAATATACCAATAACTGATACTAATAACTCTACTATAATAATAATGATATATAATACTAACAAGCTATCAAAAGCCATGTGATTCTATTTCAGTAAAATTATTGACAATCTGCAAAACGTGTAATTTGGTAAAATAATATTCTTGGCATAATAAATGGTGATTAGTATCAGATTATAAAAGAGGGGCAAAATGGAAAAATATGATAAACTTCCAATATTCTATAAAAATTACAAGGCAAAAGAAAATGAGACCTTATATGAGCATACAGTCAACTTGCTTGAAAATCTTGAAGAACTTTCTAAAATAATAAATTTAGAATATCAAGACTTGATTGAGGAAGCATGTATCTATCATGATTTGGGTAAGATAAATCCACTTTTTCAAAAAAGACTTGAAAATAAGAAAAAATTTTATGATACAAAGGAGATTGGTCATAATATAATATCTACATATTTAGCAAAGAAATTTTTGACTAATTACGATTCAAATGATAGAAATATAATATTATATGCCATATTAAACCACCATAACTACGTGGATAATTTTGAGACCATATCTGAGAAAAAAGAGTTGTTGCAAGAAAACTTGAAAAAAATAGCATTAGAAATATTTAACGACAGTCAAGCAGATTTTTTCAAAGATATAGGGGCAAGAGAACTATCTAAAATAGGAGATTTGAGAAGTAGAGCAAATAAAAAATCAATTTTAGTAAAGGGCTTTTTGCACAAGTGCGATTATGCTGCCAGTGCGTACAGCAAGGTCGAAATTCCTAATGTCCATCTTAAAAACAGACTTGAAATCTTAAAGGAAAGATTTAAGAATAATAGTAAGTCAAACGATTGGAATGATATGCAAAAATTTGCAAAGCAAAATTCGGGCAGCAATATGATATTAATTGGATCTACAGGACTTGGGAAGACAGAAGCGTCACTTTTGTGGATAGGTGATGACAAAGGATTTTATGTACTACCGTTAAAAACTGCAATAAATGCAATGTATAAGCGTATAAAATATGATTTATTTCCTCAAGATTTTGAGAGCAATCTTGGACTACTACATGGTGAACTTGAAAATATTTATTTGGAAAATAGTCAAAGTACAAATACAAGTGAAGAGACTGAGGAAAGTATGAAATTTTGGGAGTATTACAGTCTTACTCGTAATATGTCGTTACCGCTTACTATCAGTACCCCTGATCAGATATTTAGATTTGCTTTTAGATATAGCTCATACGAACTGCAACTTGCAACTTACAGTTATTCAAAAATAGTCATAGATGAGATACAGGCATACTCTCCTGATATTTTAGCAACTTTGATTTATTCTTTGAAGATGATTGATATGGTCGGTGGTAAATTTGCTATTACTACAGCTACCTTGCCACCATTTATCAAGGACTTATTGCAAAATAGGCATGAGAATTCAATCAAATATGTAGAAAAAGTATTTTTAAATGATAAGATAAGGCATAAAGTTAAATTAAATCATAGGTCAATTGATATAGATGAAATTAAAAACTTTATAGAAGAAAAATACAATCAGGAAAGTATGAAGATTTTAATTGTTCTAAATAAAGTCAAAGTAGCTCAAGATACATACAGGAGCCTTAAATCATGGATGAATGAAAATGATTTGGATGTAGAGATAAATTTATTACATTCTAAATTTACAGTACAAGATAGAAATGAAAAAGAAGATATGATACTAAAAGATGGGGATACTTCTTGTCAAAAAAAGGTTATATGGATATCTACACAAGTCGTAGAAGCAAGTTTGGACATAGATTTTGACTATCTCTTTACAGAACTGTCAGATGTAAGTGCACTGTTGCAAAGGCTTGGAAGGTGTAACAGAAAGGGATTAAAATCTACAAATGAGTTCAATTGTTTTGTCTACACTGAAATAAATGATGGTTTGTTCAAGGTATTTACTACAAAAAATGCAAACTCAAGTAAGAGAATAATTTTCAAATCCTTATTTGAGCTTAGTAAGTCTGCCTTATTGGAATGGGAAAATCAAAATACAGATGGTCTTATGTCGGAAAAAGATAAGAATGATATGATTGACAAGTATTTTACTATGGAAAAGATAAAAGAATATGATGAGCTATATGGAAGTAATTATATAGCTTACCTTAGTGAGTACAACAAGATGTACAATCATCTTGAAAATATAATGCCTGATACAAAAAAACAAAGCGATGTGATAAAAGAATTCAGAAATATCATCAGTGTAAGAGTCATACCTATGTCAATATATGAAGATAAGCAGCAAAATATCATAGAAATAATAGATGATATAGAAGAAAAAAGGAAATTAATCGGGAAAAAAGCAGATAGAGAAGAAAAAGAAAAACTGAGAATTGATATCTTGCGGCTTAAAGACAAATTCAAACAATTTACCTTAAATATCAGTCTATATGAACTTGGTCCATATAGAGGTATTTGTGTTGTAGATAACGAAAAAATAATTATTTCAAATTTGAAGTATAGTAAAGAATACGGGTTATTAAGAGAAAAAGAAGAAGATACAGGTGGAAAATTTATATGACAGAAGAAAAAATTACAGGGATTATGATATATTACTATTTGGTATGCAAAAGAAAATTGTGGCTGTTCTACAATAACATTTCTATGGAGGAAGAAAATGAGCTCGTTCAGATAGGTAAATTTATTGACAATAACAGCTATTCATCAAAGCGAAAACATATAATGATAAATGAGGAGATAAATATTGATTTTGTAGAGAACTCAGGTGTTATCCATGAAATTAAAAAAAGCAGAAATATAGAAGAAGCCTCAGTATGGCAAATTAAATATTACTTGTATTATCTCAAAAAATATGGAGTGGATAATATAAAGGCTAAAATTGACTATCCTTTGTTAAAACAAACATTCGATGTAAGCCTTGAAACAGAAGATGAGGCTAAGATTGTAGAGATAATAAGCAGTATCAGGATGATAATACAAAATACGAAGATACCGCCTTGTATTAACAGTAAGATATGTAAAAAATGTGCGTATTTTGATTTATGTATGATTTAGGAGAATGCAATGAAAAACAGCTTATATATTTATCAAAACGGTCAACTTAGCAGAAAAGACAATACTTTGAGATTTACAAATGAAGATGGAGAAAAGAAAGACATACCTATAAACAGCATTTCAGAGATTTATTTCTTTGGAGAAGAAACTATTAATACTAAGCTGATAACTTTTTTATCACAAAATAATATTATAGTGCATTTTTTTAACTATTATGATTTTTATTCATCAAGTCTTGTTCCCAGACAGACCAAAATATCAGGACGATTACTTGTAAAGCAGGTGGAACATTATACAGATAATACAAAAAGAATCGAACTTGCAAAGGAATTTGTAAAGTCAGCAGGAAATAATATCTATAGGAATCTCAGATATTACAACGGTAGAGGTAAAGATGTCAAAAATGCTATGGATGAAATAACACATTTGATAAAAGAAATTGAAAAATGCGATAATATTGCTCAGCTTATGGGAGTTGAGGGTAATATTCATAAAATATACTACAGTCAGTGGAACTTGATTATAGATCAGGAAATAGACTTTACAACAAGGGTAAAAAGACCTCCTGATAATATGATAAATACGCTAATATCGTATTTAAACAGTCTTGTATATACCACTGTACTAAGTGAAATCTACAAGACTCAATTAAATCCGACTGTCAGCTATCTACATGAGCCGGGTGTGAGCAGATTTTCACTTAGCCTTGACATTGCAGAGATATTTAAGCCTTTGATTTCAGACAGGTTGATTTTCTCCTTATTAAATAAAAATCAAATTAAGGAGGAACATTTTTCCAAGGGATTAGATTATCTTCATTTATCGGAAAAAGGCTCGAAAATCATACTGTCAGAATATGACAAGAGATTGAAACAGACAATTTCTCATAAGGAACTTGGAAGAGAGGTAAGCTATAGATATTTGATAAGATTGGAATGTTATAAGCTTATTAAACACTTATATGATGAGAAAAAATACGATTCCTTTGTGATGTGGTGGTAAAAAATGTATATAATATTAATATATGATATTTGTAAGGACGAAAATGGTCAAAAGAGATGGAACAGAGTATTTAAACTCTGTAAAAAATATCTTGTACACATTCAAAAATCAGTATTTGAAGGAGAAATATCAGAGGCTGATTTGATGATACTTAAAAAGTCAATAGAAAAGGAAATAAAAAAAGAATGTGACTCTGTCATTATATTTAAAAGCAGAAATAAGAGATGGCTTGATAAAGATATAATGGGAATAGAACAAGATGATCCATTTATGATATAGTTTTTTGTGACAAATGAAGTTATTATATTATTTAACATAAATTTTACACTCGAAAATAATATTAAAAATATTGGAATTTAAATATACTTTAAAAACTTGATACTATACTTGAGAAATTTTTTTCAATATTTACATTTTATTTATAAATATTCAATTTTAAATAAATATTATTTAAAAATATTTCACAACTAATGTATTAAAAGATTAATATATCATATAATTCCAACAAAATTTCTAAAATTTTAGCGAAAAAGTTAGTTTTAGTAAAAGAAAAAAATTAAATATACGTTATTTGTAATTGTCATAGCTCTATGTTAATTTATCAAATAACATTAAAAAAATTGTCGACCTAAGATAGGAGTAAAATATAGGGGGATAGACAAATGTGTAAAATTAGCCTTTAAATAAGATTAAAATTTAAAATTCAAAAATAAATGGCATGAAAATTTATTAAAAATATCAAGGTCGAC
>GL405246.1:1456439-1546157 GCA_000146855.1 [Eubacterium] yurii subsp. margaretiae ATCC 43715 | reverse complement strand
AATATCAAGGTCGACAAAAAAGTACTTTCAAAATCAGTAAATATGTGATAATATTAAGTACGGATTTGAATATCACCAGATTGGAATGTAAATCAAAAGGGAAATATCAGAAAAATGCAAATGGATTGATGATTTGAATATCACCAGATTGGAATGTAAATACATCACGGATGTCGCCTTGCGGTGCTAATCACTAAATTTGAATATCACCAGATTGGAATGTAAATTTAATATCTTAGCAGGAATATCTATAAGGTTTTTTAATTTGAATATCACCAGATTGGAATGTAAATTTAGTTAATTTGCTTAATTTTGCTTGTACTTGTGTGGATTTGAATATCACCAGATTGGAATGTAAATTGTTTATACTGTATTCTCAAATCTTTAAGCAATGCAATTTGAATATCACCAGATTGGGTTTGAGATATAATAGGGATACAGAGAAAAAAGTTTGATAAATATGAGCTTTCAGCACTGTGTCCCTTATTTTTTAAAGCGTAAAATCAATATAAAAAGGAGGAATTTATGATATGTAATAAAATATTTCTATCCATCATATTACTTCTTCCATTAGGGAAGGTGGTTAGATAAATGAGATGGATAATAAAAATAATCTTATTCCCAATCAGCTTACTGTTAAGTATTTTAACTGCCTTTCTTACATTCTTGCTTAGTATAGGCTCAGCAATCCTATATTTAATGATGCTAATGTGTGTATTTGTGGCAATAGGTTCGTTCTTTATGCTGCACAACAATAAAGCGGCAATAGAAGCCCTGATATTAGGATTTTTATTAAGTCCTTACGGGATACCGATGATTGGAGAGGCAATAATAGCTTTTATACAGGGAATCAATGAAGCAATAAAATCAATCTAAAAAATTTTAGGCTCTATAATAAAAATGCGAGGCGATAGAAAAATCTATCGTCTTTTTCTATGCTAAAAAATATGGAAAGGAGAGCTTTTAGATGAGTATTTATTTATTTGATGAACAGCCAATAATTGCTAATAAAACATTGGCAAGAGAAATAGGTTTAAATGAAGCACTTATCTTACAGCAGATAAACTATTGGATAGAAATTAATAAGAAGTCAGGTAATAACTATTATAACGGAAGATACTGGACATATAACTCAATAAGAGCTTGGCAAGAAAACGACTTTGACTATATGAGCGTAGATACCGTAAAAAGAACTTTTGTAAAGTTAGAAAAAGCGGGCTTTCTACTTGTAGGGAATTATAATAAAGATCCAAGAGATAAGACAAAGTGGTATACCATAAATACAGAAAAGTTAGAGGAGCTTTATACTGAAATTCAAAATAAAAAGAAAATAGAGGAGGTGAAAACTTTAGAAAAAACTATACCTACTGCATTAGTGCAAAATGCACCAATGGAAGAGAGCAAAATCTACCAATCCAAAAGTGCAAAATGCACCGATGCATCAGAGCAAAATCTATCAATGCAAAATGGCATTATGCCACAAGCATTACCAGAGATTACTACAAATAATACTACAGATAATTCCATCCACCAATCTATCATAGATAAAGAATATTTGCAAAATAAAGAGAGGAATGATGGACAGGTTAAAAGAAAGGACAAAGACATATATGAACAATCCTTAAATGAATTAAGAAAGCAGGTAGGATATTATGAACACCTTGAATTAGGTAACAAATTTATTGCAAAAGAATTTGATGATATACTGAAGATATTAGCAGATGTAATGGTGCTTGACGATAAGGAAACAGTAAAAATCAATCAGACTAAGCTTCCGTCACAAATAGTAAAAGAAAGATTTAAAAAGCTTAAAGCTGAGCATTTAGAATATTTATCCATAGTGCTTAAAGAAAATGAGTATAAGATTAGAAATGTAAGAGCATTTATTCTAACCGCAGCGTATAATGCGCCAAGCGAAATAGATGCACATTACTCAGCACTTGTAAGTTACAATATGAGAGGAGGAATTTAATGGTAAACGAAGATATAGCAAGAAAGACACTAAGTCTTGAGGTTGAAACTACTAAACTAACAGCAAAAATTCTTTTAAACTTGTTGAAAAAACTTATGAAAAAAGCAAAAAAACATGGAGGACTTGAAAAATTCGTTAAAGAAAATGGAAATGAATTAAAGCTAAAAGACTTAATCAAAAAAGGACAGCTTGAGGAAATATCTATAGAAAAAACAGACTTAAAAGAGTTAAAAAAGGAATTAAACAAATATGGAGTAAATTTTTCTGTAATGAAAGATAAGGAAACTGGTAAATACTCAGTTTTTTTTCAAACCAAAGACATGAAAGTAATGGATAAAGCTTTTAGAAATGCACTTGCAACATTAGAAAAGAAGGCTGAGAGAAAAGAATCTATTCGAAAAAATATTGAGAAGTTTAAGGATATGATGAAAAATACTGTCTATAAGGACAAAGTTAAGAATAAGCAGAAGGAGCAAAGCTTATAAGTTAATTAAGAGAATAAAAAGATATGAAGTTTTATAAAACTCACTGTAATTTTAAATATAGTGAGTTTTTTCATTTTATTAAAAAAGGAATTGAAATATATATGTATTTATAAAAAAATATAAAAAGTATGAAATTATTACTTAGAAAGAAAGGGGGTGAATTTTGGAAAGGTATAGCATTGTTTATGCTGATCCACCTTGGAAATATGAAAAAAATATAGGTCAAGGGATAGCAGAAGAACAATACAAAACAATGGAGATTGAAGACATTTGTGCATTACCTGTTAAAGAAATAGTATCTCCAGATAGTTTATTGTTCCTATGGGTTACATTTCCCCAGTTGACTGAGGGATTCAAAGTAATTAATGCTTGGGGGTTTGAGTATAAAACTGTTGCTTTTGTGTGGGTTAAATTAAACAAAAAAAAGCAAACTCCTTTCTTTGAGCTTGGACATTGGACAAGAAGCAATACTGAGATATGTTTGCTTGCAAAGAGAGGAATGCCAAAAAGGAAATCAAATAAAGTTCATCAGCTCATTTTTTCTCCGATTGAAGGTCATAGTAAAAAGCCAGATATAGTAAGAGATAAAATTGTAGAACTTGTTGGAGATATGAAACGTATTGAATTATTTGCCAGAAATAAAACGTATGGATGGGATGTATGGGGAAATGAAGTAATTTCTGATATTTCTCTGAGTTCTGATTAGGAAAGGAGTTGATAACAGCGGGAATATTTAAAGAAGTATTACAAAATATAAAAGGACTGTTTAAAGTACAAGATAAGGCAAAGTTTGCAAAGCAAAACATACCCTATCTTGTATTTTTCTTTTTAGGCAATATTTTTTCTCATCATGTAAGAAGCTATATAGGTGGAGATATTATAGATAGAATATTTAAGAGTATATTGGAACTAAGTACCATTAGTTTTATTCAAAGCATTCACTCTACAGATATACTGACAGGGATAACTATGGTAGCCATAGTAAAATTTATTGTCTATACCAAAGGTAAAAATGCCAAGAAGTTTAGACATGGCAGAGAATATGGCTCCGCAAGATGGGGAAATAAAAAAGACATCGAGCCATATATGGACGAGAAGTTTCAAAACAACATCTTGCTAACACGAACAGAACGACTGACAATGAATAGCAGACCTGTAAATCCAAAGTATGCAAGAAATAAAAACGTGTTGGTAATCGGAGGTTCAGGTTCAGGTAAGACGAGGTTTTATGTAAAACCAAACTTAATGCAAATGCACTCGTCATATTGTGTTACCGATCCTAAGGGTACGATAATATTGGAATGTGGTAAGATGCTCAAGGATAATGGATATGAGATAAAAATCTTAAATACAATCAACTTTAAAAAGTCTATGAAATACAATCCATTTGCTTATATACATTCTGAAAAAGATATTTTAAAGCTTGTACAGACTATAATTGCAAACACTAAGGGAGAGGGAGAAAAGGCCGGAGAAGATTTTTGGGTAAAAGCAGAAAAATTATATTATACTGCACTTATAGCGTACATTTGGTATGAAGCGCCAATGGAGGAAAAAAACTTTGCAACACTACTTGATATGATAGACGCTTCTGAAGTTAGAGAAGATGATGAAAATTATATGAATCCGATAGATAGACTCTTTGAAGCACTGGAAAAGAAGAATCCTACCCATTTTGCAGTTAAGCAATATAAGAAATATAAGCTTGCAGCTGGAAAAACTGCAAAATCTATTCTTATATCTTGTGGTGCAAGGCTTGCTCCATTTGATATTCAAGAACTAAGGGATTTGATGAAAGAAGATGAGTTGGAGCTTGATACATTAGGAGATAGAAAAACTGCCCTATTTGTCATAATTTCGGATACAGATGATACATTCAACTTTGTAGTTTCAATTATGTACTCTCAATTATTTAACTTACTTTGCGATAAGGCTGATGATGTTTATGGAGGAAGACTACCTATTCATGTACGTTGTCTTTTAGATGAGTTTGCAAATATTGGTTTAATTCCAAAGTTTGAAAAGCTTATTGCAACAATTAGAAGTAGAGAGATTTCAGCAAGTATTATTCTTCAAGCACAATCTCAGTTAAAGGCAATCTATAAGGAACATGCAGATACAATTATAGGAAACTGTGACTCTACCCTATTTTTAGGTGGAAAAGAAAAGACCACACTAAAAGAACTTTCTGAAACGCTTGGTAAGGAAACTATAGATCTTTACAATACCTCAGAAACAAGATCAAATCAAAATTCTTTTGGACTAAATTATCAAAAGACAGGAAAAGAACTTATGAGCCAAGATGAAATAACTGTTATGGACGGTGGGAAATGTATCTTTCAGCTTAGAGGTGTTCGGCCTTTCCTATCTGATAAATATGATATTACAAAACATGAGAATTACAAACTTTTACAAGACTACGATAAGAGAAATTTGTTTGATATAGATAAGTATATAAAGACAAGAAATAAAGTAAAACTTACTTCAAATACCATAATAACAAAGATAAATATACAATAAAAAACCAAAAATTGACTTATAGTCCGTTGACTTATAGTCATAAAAATAGTATAATTAAATAAAAATATTTTTGTTAGGAGGTTCAAATGATAAAAGAGTTGGTTGGACAAGAGATTAGAAAATTGAGAACTAGTAAAGGTTATAGTCAAGAAAAATTCGCAACTGTATGTGGTTTAGATAGAACTTATGTGGCAGCAGTTGAGCGTGGGAAAAGGAATATATCAATAGAAAATTTATATAAGATAGCTAATGCTTTAGAAATCACATTATCTGAACTTTTTGATTTTGGAAATCCAATTCAAAAAACTATATTACTTGATATCAAAGGAGAAAGATTCATTTTAGAAAGCAAAGAAGAACTAACAAGAGAAAAAAAGTTGGATATTGAAACTATTTGTAAATGTGCTTATGATGAAGACTCTACTTTCAATCAACTTATGGAGGATTATCCAGATGCTGATGATTTAACAGATTTGAATAACTTCCAATTAGCAGGTTTATTTCAAAAAGTAGTAAAAAATGAGCTTGGAATAGATGTGATTTTCAAAGCTATTGATTTGGAAGTAAGAATTGAGGAATAGAATAAAATGAGTGTACTGAGCATAGTAAACTATATTAATAAAAAAAGGATTAATAATGAGAGAATATTCAGTAACATATAATAATCTTACAAAAAAATAAAAGATATATATCCATCTTCTGAAAAAGATTCTAGAACTGTTACATCTTTTGTAAGGAGTAACACTATTAAAGTTGAAACATTTCATGATTTGATTATGGAAATAGCTGAGCTTTCATACAAAAATCCTGATGTCATGCTATTTTATCGTGGACAAACTAATAATTTTATAAAAAAGAAGTATTCTACGCTATATCCTTCGATATATCGCCCAGACAATGCGAAAAATATCAAGTTTGAATTTGAACTTTTAGAAAACGCAACAAGCTTATTGCTCAAAGAATTGGAAAAAAATAGTTGCATTGATGTAGATGAGTTAAAAGAAATTAAAAAAATAAAATTACTTCAATATGCAATCTTACAACACTATGAAGTATGTAATACACCATTACTAGATGTGACTCAATCGCTTAAAGTAGCTTGTTCATTTGCAATATTAGATAATAAAGATAATATTGGATATATTTATGTACTAGGACTTCCATATATAACAGGAAGAATTTCAGTAGATTCTGAAGATTATATTACGAATATAAGATTGCTAAGTATAAGTTGTAGCTATTCTAAAAGACCATTCTTTCAGGAAGGATATTTAGTACAAACTGAATTTACTTCTGATTCTGATATTAACAAAGGTGAATTAGACTTTAACAGAAGAATTGTAGCAATTTATGAGTTTGAGAATAATGAAAAATTTTGGGGTTCTGAAAACCCCATAAGTAAAGATAATTTGTATCCAATTGAAGATAAGATGAAAGATCTTTGTGACGTTATTAAGGATAAAAAATACTATTTAGATGATAAAGCTGTTGATAAAAATTTAATAGGTGAGTTTTTAGCTTTGTGGAACATTTTAGAAGAAGAAGTTAGACATACAACAGATTTCAAATCATTTTTACAAGGAGTAAAAATTCTTGTAAGTAGGAATAATAATTTGTATGAAAAAAATCTAAATGAAATTAATAGATTAAGTAAATTTAGAAATGAATTTGTTCATAGAACAAACAGAGTTTCTAATGAACGTCTATATACTGAGATAAATAATTTAAAAAGATTACTAAAAGAATTGAGAATAGATGTATAGAATTAAAGCAGTAAGTCAATAAAAGTGATTTTACTGCTTTTTTTATGCAAAAAAGGAGAAGATATGATGAGGATAAGAAGTCCAACTTAATAAAATTAACAATTTAATAAATCTAAATTTATCAGCGATTGGAGAAGTAATAAGTCCAGTCGCTTTTTTATTGAAAAGAAAAAGGAGAAAAACTAAGATGAAACAAGAAATGATTAATATCAATGCCAACCTTATTAAAGAACCTATATTTAACTGTTTTACAAAGGACTACAAAGAGATTGAAGTTGTAAATTTTACCCTTGTAAAGAAGTACGGGAAAGGCAAGGAGTATATAAATTGTTCAGCTTATGGAGAAAAGACAAAGATAGCTAAGGACTTTTTGAAAGGGGATAGTATCCACGTCTATGGATATTTCATCAACAGAACTAAAGATAAAAAAACATATAAAAACTTTGTAGTGAAGTCATACAATAAAATTGAAAACAAAAAAATAAGGAGGAAAAATAATATGGAATTTTTTACACAAGCAATAGAAGTATTGAAAGTATTGGTAATGGCAGTGGGTGCCGGACTTGGAGCATGGGGAGTTATCAACCTTATGGAGGGATATGGTAATGACAATCCTGGAGCAAAATCTCAGGGAATAAAGCAGCTTATGGCAGGAGGTGGAATAGTCTTAATCGGTCTAAAGCTTATTCCTTTACTTGGAAATGTTTTGAAATAAGGAGTTATAGCTATGTTTGATATTTTCGGTAAGTTAGAAGAATTTTTTAGAGAACTTCTGCTCGGAGGTATCAAGGCAAACTTAGAGTCGATGTTTCTTGACATTAACAATCAGGTCAATAATATTGCAACTGAAGTAGGAAAGACACCTATGGGGTGGAACGGTGAAGTGTTTAGCTTTATTAAAAGTATTAATGACAGCGTCATCATCCCTATAGCTGGCTTAATAATAACTGCAGTCTTTTGTATAGAGCTTATTAATATAGTCATGCAAAAGAACAATATGAACGATACGGAAAGCTTTGAATTTTTCAAATATATCATAAAGATGTGGATTGCAGTATGGCTTGTATCTCACGCTTTTGAATTTTCAATGGCAGTCTTTGATGTTGCACAAGATATGGTAAATAAGGCGGCAGGGGTAATAAACACCTCTGCTACCGTTACCTCAGATCAGATTGTAAAGATGATGGATACTTTAAAAAGCAAGGGACTTGGAGAATTGATGATGATTTTGTTTGAAACTTCTATAGTAAAGATTGTAATACAAGGAATATCCGTTGTTATTATGATAGTAGTCTACGGAAGAATGTTTGAAATCTATGTATATTCATCAGTTTCGGCAATACCTTTTGCAACTATGGGAAACAGAGAATGGGGACAAATAGGAACAAACTATATCAAAGGTTTATTCGCCTTAGGTTTTCAAGGTCTCTTTTTAATGGTTTGTCTTGGAATATATGCAGTATTGGTTAAGACCATAAAAATTAGTGATATACACTCAAGTACATTTTCAATACTTGGCTATGCAGTTTTGCTTGGACTGATGATGTTAAAGAGCGGAACTCTTGCTAAGAGTGTAATGAACTCACATTAATGAGAAAGGAAGATAAAATGAGCAAAAATACAAGAAAGAAAAATATAATAAACATAATTGCAATACTTGTAACAGGGCTTGTAATTGTCATGGAGAAAATTGCTAATAACAAAAAAATAGAAGAGCTTGAAGAAAAGGTGATAGATATTGGAAACGAATATAACGAAATAAGTCTAAAGCAAGAGAGATATAACGAAATCAATAATACTGCAATGTCAATGATAAGTGATGAAATATGCAGTATTTATCAACATATTGAAGCACTATCTAATATAGAAGAATCAAAGGACAAGCTTACTGATGAAAACAAAGAAAGTCAAAATTTAAGAGTATATGAGCAGATATCTAAGATTAAAAAGATAGATGGAGATTGGAGGTAAGATATGGCGTATGTACCTATTCCAAAGGATTTGAATAAAGTAAAGACTAAGGTTGCATTAAATCTCACACAAAGACAGCTTATAGGCTTTACTTTTGCAGCCATGATTGGAATACCTGTGTATATCTTTATTAAAGGCTTTGTTCCAAATGATATAGCCATAATATTCCTTATCATATCAACTCTTCCGATATTTTTTGCAACTCTATTTGAAAAAGACGGATTGACCTTTGAGAAGTATTTCAAGTATGTATATTTACACAAGTTTTACCAACCACAAAAGCGTGTAAGAAAGGAGGTTTACCTTGAACAACAAAAGAAAAAATCAGCAGCTAAAGCTCATGCAAAACGAAAAGGCATTAAAAAGTCAAAAACAGGCTTTAAAACAAGATAAGACAAAGATTAAAAAAGATAAAGACAGACTTATAAACCTTATCTTAAAAAAAGAGCCAAAACGCTATACAGTTGAAGATACTATTCCATATCTTAGAATGTTAAAAAGTGGAATATGCCAGATAGACGAAAGGCATTTCAACAAAAGTATTATCTTTGAGGACATTAACTATCAACTTGTATTAGATGAAGATAGGGACTTAATTTTCAATCAGTTTGCAAATTTCCTAAATTCTTTTGATCCAAGTGTAAGTATTGAACTTTCATATATAAATCAACTTGGAAGAAACGAAGAAATGCAGTCAGCAATTCAAATACCGGATAAAAATGACGGATTTGATGATATACGACTTGAGTTTCGTGAAATGCTTAAAAGTCAAATATTAAAAGGCAATAATGGATTAAAAAAATCAAAGTATGTAACTTTTGGTATAGAGGCAGATAATATGGAACAGGCAATCTCAAAGCTTGAAAGACTGGAGATAGACATATTATCCAATTTTAAAAGTATGGGAGTGAGAGCTGAAAGTCTTACAGGAGAAGAAAGATTAAAAGTACTTCATGATATTTTAAATCCAAGTAAGACATTCTCCTTTTCATACAAGGACTTACAAAGAAAAGAAAGTACAAAGACATATATTACCCCAAACGAGTTTAACTTTACACCGAGTAGATACTTTAAGTTTGGAAAATTCATCGGAGCGACAAGTCATTTTCAAATACTTGCAAGTGAACTTTCAGATCGTATGCTTGCAGAGTTTTTAGATATTGATGATAATATCAATATTTCTTTCCATATTAAGGCTATAGAGCAGACAGAGGCCATTAAGATGGTAAAAAGAAAAAATACTGATATTGATAAGATGAGGATTGAGGAAAATAAAAAGGCGGTAAGATCGGGTTATGATATGGACATCTTACCGTCAGACTTAATCACCTATGGAGAAGATGTAAAAAGCCTTTTAAAGGACTTACAGAAAAGGGATGAAAGGATGTTCATTGTAACTATTGTCTTTATGAACTTTGCTAAGACAATACAAAAACTTGAAAACTCTATTGCACAAATAAGTTCCATTGCCAATAAGCATAACTGTAAGATTAAAAGACTTGACCATTCACAAGAACAAGGCTTTATCAGTGTACTTCCACTTGGAGTAAATAAACTTGAGATTAACAGAGGGCTTACTTCATCTTCAACGGCAGTTTTTATGCCGTTTACAACAGAAGAACTATTTATCAATTCAAGTAATAGTCTTTATTATGGTCTAAATGCACTTAGTCATAATCTTATTATGGCAGATAGAAAAAGACTTAAAAACCCCAACGGATTGATACTTGGAACACCTGGAAGTGGAAAGTCCTTTTCAGCAAAAAGAGAAATAGCAAATGCCATTCTTGTAACAGATGATGATGTTATTATCTGTGATCCAGAGGGAGAATATGGAAACCTTGTAAGACAATTTGACGGAGAAGTTATCAAGGTTAGCAGTAAATCAAAAGACTATCTTAATCCGCTTGATATAAATATGAACTATGGTGATGGGGACGCACCGCTAAAAGATAAGGCAAATTTCATTATGTCTATGCTTGAACTTGTCGTAGGAGGTAGTGGACTTACAGCGGAAGAAAAGTCTGTAATAGATAGGTGTTTGCCAAAGATTTATGATAAGTATTTTGAAAATCCTATAAAAGAAAATATGCCTATACTCCAAGACTTATATGATATGTTGAAAAATCAAGAAGAAAAAGTAGGGAAAAAACTTGCGACGGAGATGGAGATATATGTGTCCGGAAGTTTAAATGTCTTTAATCATAGGTCAAATGTTGACTTAAATAAGAAACTTCTTTGCTTTGATATTAAGGAACTTGGAAGTCAACTTAAAAAGATTGGAATGCTTGTCATTCAAGATCAAGTATGGAATAAGGTGTCTTTAAATAGAGGAAATAAGTCAACAAGGTACTATATAGATGAGTTTCACCTGCTTTTAAAAGATAAACTTACAGCTGCATATTTCGTAGAAATATGGAAGCGTTTCAGAAAATGGGGAGGTATTCCTACAGGTATTACTCAAAATGTCAAGGATCTTTTGATGAGTATGGAAATAGAAAATATCTTTGATAATACAGACTTTGTACTAATGCTTAATCAAGCAAGCGGAGATAGAGAAATACTTGCAAGAAAGCTAAAAATATCCAAGCCACAATTAAAATACGTCACTAATTCCAATGACGGTGAGGGATTGTTATTTTTTGGAAATACTATAGTTCCATTTATTGATAAGTTTCCTAAAGATACTATTTTATATCAGAAGATGACGACAAAACCTGAAGAAGTGAGGTAGCTTATGATAAAAAACTAAAAAAGACTTTATGGAACGGCAGAAAATAAAGGAAGAAACAAGAATATTAGGTAAGGAAAATATAGATATTGAAGAAAGTACCAAACTAAAGCATGGTGATGATTATAGAGGGAAGATTGTCCATGACAAAGACAGGTTTCAAGACAAGATATACGACAAGTCAAACAAGAGAAATTGCGATACTAAGCCTGTACAACATACTTCTAAGAAAAATGGCAGACATATCAGAAAAATTGATACAGAATATGATATAAGCAAAGTTCAAGACACCACAAATACAACAAACGACAGCTTGGTATCAAGAAAAAGTAACAAAGAGCTAAACTCTATCGTATCAATGTCTAAAAGCATAGGAGAAAATAAAGAACTTAGCTTAGATAAAGAAAAAATAGACATACAAAAAAAGAGAAAAATAGCTGAAAAAACAAGAAAAGAGGTAAGAACTGAGAAAAGATATAGTCAAAATGGAGAAATATATGATCCTTTAGGCAAAGACCTGGATAATGACGGTATAATCGACAGGTATGATAATGACTTTAGGGATAGCGACTATTTTGAGTCAAGCTACGATGTGGACGGACTTAATAAACAAGAGATAACTGGAGGTGATATAAGCGAGCATAAGGCTCAAAAGAAACTATATAAGAGGAAAAACTATGTCGAAAGTCTTTATACAAGAAAGCAAGATGACATTTCAAACGCAGACAAGCAAAAAGAAGAGTTTGAAAGCAGTGCAAATTCAAAGAAAGCTATATATAGAAATAAGCTTTCTAAAGGTGAAAAACAAAGGCTAAATAGTAGTGCCATAAAAGTATCTGCTTTATCAGGACTTGCAAAAGGTAGTGAGTTAGTAAGAGATTATCTATCAAATGGAAGTGATGAAAATCAAGGGGTAGAGGCAGCAGAAAAGATTGCTGATGGCAATTCGAAATTACTTCATGGAATAAAAAACTATTCCAATATCAAAAAGCTCAAAAAAGGCTACAATCTCAGCAAAAAAGACTATAAGATACGAAAGCGTAAGTCAAAACTGGAGTTTCGTGAAGCCAAAGAAGAACTGAAGAAAACAGATGAATACAAGAAAGCAAATGCTTTTAAAAAGTTTCAAAAGCGTAAGCAGATGAAAAATACAATAAGAAAGCAAAACAAATCAAGGCTTAGAGATAGGATTAAAGAAGAAATTGTCAATGTCTTAAAAAGTCTAAAAGAAATAATTGAACGAAAAGCAAAGGGACTTATGATTATCATCATAGGTCTTATTATTTTGGGGATTTTCTTAATTAACTTCGCAGGCACATCTATGACGGGAATGATAAACTCTACAAGCGGAGTTTTAGCAACATCATATCTTTCAGATAAAAATGTGCTAAGTGAAGTCAATCAGCAGTTTGAAAACTTGGAGGAAGGCTTACAAGATGAGATAGAAAATATAGAAGAATATCACCCAGGATATGATGAGTATATCATAGAAAAAGAGGGGCAAATCGGACATAATACACATGAACTTCTATCCTACATTACTTCAAGATATGGAGAAGTAAAAGACTCCAGTGAAGTTAATAGCATAGTAAATGAACTTTTCGCAAAGATGTATGAATTGTCATATAGAGAAAAAGTTGAAATCAGGTATAGGACAGTAACTGAAACTTATATAGATGATAAGGGAAATAGACAGACTTACACCTATGAAGAACCTTATGAGTATAAGAAACTCATAGTAACACTAAAGAAAAGAGAAATGGATACTGTAATCAGGGAGATATTTTCTGATTATCGGGACAATGTTATACATTATGAAGCCCTACTTGCAACAAAAGGAAATATGGGAGATGTCTTTGGAAGTGGAAATAGAGATTTATCTGAAATAGTAAACAATCCTGATTTTTCAAATCCAGGTATTGCCTTTGACGATAGCACTGTTAAGGCACTATTTAATGAGGCAGAAAAACATGTAGGTAAAAAATATGTATTTGGAGCCAATGGGCCGAATAACTTTGACTGTTCATCATTTGTGTGTTGGAGTTTCACTCATTCAGGTGTAAAGAATATGCCAAGAACTACAGCTTGGGGAATTTACAAAGATTATTGCAGTCCTGTATCTCCAAGTGAAGCAAAGGCAGGAGATATTATCTTCTTTAAAAACACCTATAATAGTGGAAGTCCTATTTCTCATGTGGGCATTTATGCTGGGAATGGAATGATGATACATGCCGGCAATCCTATACGCTTTGTAAGTATTAATACAGCTTATTGGAAAGAACATTTCTATGCTTTTGGTAGAGTAAATTAATAATAGTAGTAATTTGTAAATAGGAAGTAGAGATATTTAAAGTATGAACATTAGAAAGGACGGTAAAATGTGAAAAAAGAACTTACAACAGTAAAAAATAAAATAAAGAAGTTAAAAACTAAGAAGGCTCAGATTGATGAAGAATTGGAGCCTTTATTTATTAGGGAGGAAGAACTTGAAAATGAGGAGATTATTGCCATTTGCAGAAAAAACAACATAACTATAAAAGACTTAATGTCAAAATTTAGGAAAAAGCAAGTGGAAGTAAAAAAATCTGATTATGAAATACAAGAAACAACAACTTTAATCAATCAAAATAATAATGAAAATGAGGAGAATAAAGATGAGAATTACTAAGATAAAATTAATCATTACCATGCTTATATGCCTTGTGTTAAACATATTTTACACTATAAATGTATTTGCCCAAGGAGATGATATACAGGAAGAAAAACCAATAATTACAAAAATTATTGAAAAAGAAAGGGAGGAAAATAAAGATATTGAAATAAGGTATCCCAATAAGTTAAATGCTAAAGAACCACCAAAAGATTCAAATATTAATAACAAGCAAAATATAGGGGGGAATAAAGGTATACCCACAACTCCGTCAAACTCAAAGGCAACGCTAATAGAAAATGTTGATAATACAAATAAAAAGTACCCTATCTATCATGGTAGTAACGGAGAACAGACAGATAAATATTCTGCAGATGCAAGGCAATTTGTAAGCTTTAAGACTAAGAGTGGCAAGACCTTTCATCTAATCATAAATCACGATGAAAAGGGAGAAAATGTAATGCTACTTACAGAGGTTTCAGAAGATGATTTACTAAATATGGTAGAAATTAAGGAAAAACAGAAAGAAGTTGTAAAAGTAGAACCTGTAAAACAAGAGGTGAAAGAAGAAGTAAAGGAAGAAAAAGATAATCAAAAGAGTGATACAGGAACATATTTGCTACTTATAGCTGTTGTATCAGGAGTGTTGGGAGGCGGATATTACTTTAAGGTTCTAAAAAAGAAAGAAGAAAAAGAATTAGAAAATTTTGAAGAAGATGATGACGAGGACTTCTTCTCTGAATCCAATAGTAACGGAGAAAATGAAAGTCCGGAAGTTGAAAATTTTGAAGATAAAGATGCTACAGATGAAAATAATGAGATAACAACTGATGATATTGAAGATGATGAACTTAATTGAAATAGTCTTTAAACAGTATTTAAATAGTATTTAATAATAAACAAAATTAGTGGCGAGAGATTATGATATGAGATCTTTCGCCTTTTTTTATATAAACAGGAGGAAGATAAATGAAATTAGTAATAGCAGAAAAGCCAAGTGTCGCCATATCAATAGCTAAGGTAATTGGAGCAAGGAGTAAAAAGGACGGATATTATGAGGGCAACGGATATAGAGTATCTTGGTGTGTAGGACATTTGATACAAATGGCAAATCCGGATTCTTATGATGAAAAGTATGCAAAGTGGAATATTGATGACTTACCTATCATTCCAAGAGAGTATAAGTACGAAGTATCAAAAGCAACCAAAAAACAGTTCAATACAATTAAAAAACTGATGAATGATAATGAGGTTGATACTGTTATCAATGCTTGTGATGCCGGACGAGAGGGAGAAAGTATATTTAGACTTGTATATAATCAAGCAAATTGCAAAAAGAAAATGAAGAGGCTTTGGATTTCATCAATGGAAGATTCAACAATTAAAGACGGCTTTAATAATTTGAAAGACGGAAAAGACTACGACAATCTCTTTGAGTCTGCACAAGTAAGGGCAATAGCTGACTGGCTTGTTGGTATGAACATCAGTAGACTATATTCTTGCCTGTATAATCAAAATTACTCTGTCGGCAGAGTTCAGACACCTACACTTGCTATGATAGCAAAGAGAGATGATGAGATAGCAAGCTTTAATAAAGAAAAATACTATACAGTAGAGCTTAATCTTAATGACTTTACCCTTTCAACAGAAAGAATTGACAAGCTTGAAATTGCCGAAGATTTAGTAAAAGCAGTGGGAAAGACAATTACAGTAAAAGATATTGAGAAAAAGGAGAAAATTACAAAACCTGATCTACCCTATGATTTAACAACGCTTCAAAGAGAGTGTAATAAGTATTTCTTATATAGTGCCAAGCAGACGCTTGATTATGCGCAAAGCCTTTATGAAAAGAAGTTAATTACCTATCCAAGAACAGGTAGTCGTTATCTTTCAGAAGATATGATTACAAGTACTGTAAACAACATTCTTGGCAAGAATGATTTTGATACAGAGCGTATTAAGGTCATTTTCAATTCTACTAAGGTAAGTGATCACCATGCAATTATACCTACAGTAGTTTCGCTAAAAGAAGACATATCAACACTAGCTGAAAGTGAGATAAAACTATATACGCTTATATTAAATAAACTTCATGCAAGTGTAGGCTATCCTTTAATTGAAAATACAACAAAGATTATTGCCTTATTTGAAAATCATGGAGATATATTTGAATTTAAAGTTAGCGGTAAGGTGATTGCAGATGACGGCTTTACAAAATATTTAAAACAGTATAAGTCAAAGAAAAATGAAGATATTGTTTTGCCTAATGTAAATATAGGTGACGTACTTGAAATAAATGACAAAGAAATAAAGGAAAAATATACGACTGCTCCAAAACACTATACGGAAGATACGCTATTAAAAGCTATGGAAGTAGCTGGAAATGATGCTTTGGAAAAAGACATTGAGGTTGAGAGAAAAGGACTTGGAACACCTGCAACAAGAGCAGGTATAATAGAAAACCTAATTTATAAAGGATTTATCGAAAGAGATAAGAAAAATCTGATTGTAACTGAAAAAGGTAAAAGTCTTATAGATATTGTGGCAGATAATTTAAAATCAGCCGAAACTACTGCTAAGTGGGAAATGGAACTATCAGATATAGCAAGTGGAAAAGCAAGCAAAGAGAAGTTTTTGAATTATATTGAAGATGAGATAAATAATACTATAAGACTTTATAGTAAATAGTTTTACATTTAGGGAATGAGAGAAAATCTTATTCCCTTATTTTAGTGGAGGTGGTTTATATAGATGAAGTAAATGTTTTGGAACTTTTTGGCGGTATAGGAGCATTAAGAAAGGCTTTGATAAGACAGAAGATACCACATAAAGTAGTTGATTATGTAGAGATAGATAAAAATTGTGTCAAGAGTTACAATGCTTTGTATAATGCTGATTTTACACCTAAGGATATTGTTAAATATCATGCACCAAATGAAAGAGTGGATTTGCTAATGCATGGAAGTCCTTGTCAAGATTTCAGTAGAATCGGACAGAAGAAAGGAGGAGTAAAGGGAACCGGCACAAGGAGCAGCCTGTTATTTGAAACGGTAAGAATAATTGAAGAAATGAATATGAGACCTAAAGTTGTACTTTGGGAAAATGTAAAGGGAGTTCTTGATAAGAATATGAGGACTTCCTTTTTTCAATATTTGGACGAAATGGAAAGACTTGGATATGAAAACAAGTACAAGGTATTAAATGCAATGGACTTTGGCATACCACAAAAGCGAGAGAGGATATTTGTAGTAAGTATATTGGGAAAAAACAACTTTGATTTTGAAAAACTTGAAAAAATACCTACTAAACACATATCGGAATTTCTTGAAAAAGAAGTATCTGAGATTTATGAAGTAAGACAAAAGTCAATTCTAAGTAATATACAAGGAAATATAAAGAACATAAATTATAAAGGTAGACTAAAGATAATAGACAAATATGTGTATACTATATCCACTAAGCAAGTACGAGTACCTAATTCGGGAGTGATAGACTTAGGAAACGGCAAGTACAGGTATTTAACTGAGAGAGAATGTTTCAGACTAATGGGATTTGATGATGAGGATTTTGATAAGCTAAGAACAATATATCCACAAAAGAAAGGAAAAATGTCATCGATATTGTATAAACAAGCTGGGAATAGTATTGTGGTGAATGTGCTTGAAGATATACTTTATGGGGTATAAAAGGGATAGAAATATTATGATAGAGATTGAAAAACTATAAATTCTATAGTATATTTAAACTTAAAGCATTTTGTAAAGAAAATGAGATGATGTTTGCATTTTTTATTTGATTTTAGAAAAATACAAAAAAATAGAAGATATATTATAAGTTATATGTACATTTTGTGCAAAGGAGGATAGTGTGTGGAAATTTTACTACGATGAAGCTTTTCATGACAGAAATATAACTATAAAGAAAGACTTAATTAATGTTTATCTAGAAAATAATTCAGATATTTATGTAGGATTTTTTTGTGGATATAAAGACATTAAAAAAGCAGAGATTTGGAAAAGGTACATTTTATTCGAAAATAAATACAAGGAAATATATACAATTGATGAAGGCAAGGAATTTAAGGCTACTATAATTAAAAAGAAAAACTATAAAAACGGTTTCTCATCTTTTGTAGACAATACAATTAATTTTTATAGAGACTTTTTTAAAATTCTTGATGATAGTGAAATAATTTTTCACATAAGTATGTTTAGCAAGACAGAATTAATAGTGATTGAATTTCTAAAAAATATTAATTTTAAAATAGATTTTCATAAAGAATCATTTTTATATACTATTATAAAGTTCCTGTATAATTATAGAAATCCTAAAATATTAAAAAAATTCATGAGTATTAAGAATGAAGAAGATATAGAAAAGGTGCTAAGTGATTTGAAAATCATGATACAAAATGTTATTGAGAAAGCTAAATCATCTAAAAAGAAAGTAATAGAAACAAATGCATTAGAACAGATTTTAATTGTTTTAGATACTGCATATGTATCAAATTTCAAGCAACCTCAGCTAAGTTGGCGATACGAACCAATATTTATTGGATTTAATAAATTACTTTGTGAAAGAAAGATTAATCAAACAGATGTGAATCTATTGATTGATGAAGAAAATAGTACACTTGAGGCAGCTAAAAAAATTGGAAATTATAATTCGTGTGATGAAGGAAAATCACATGAGTCTATTGGAATAAGAATTTCAGATATTTTGGCACATTTTTTCGGAGAATTGATTATAGCGCTTGAATGTGAGTTGAAAGAGAGTGAAATTATGGTAAAGGAAGATTTGGATAAAATTGATTATTTATCCAAAAAATTACTTTCTTCCAAGTGGTTTAAGCTGTCTAAAGAACAGTTTCTATTGTGCCAAGAGATTGAAATAATATTTTCTAAGTATCAGTTATATGAATGGACAGGATATGATGGAGTTTTTTGTGATTATCCTGTTCTAATGTTTGCATTGCTTGAATATGTTTTTGAATATAGGACATATGAAGATTTTATGAAAGTAAAAGCAGAAGAACATTCAGAATATTTTAATGCTTATTCTTGCAAAAAACTTGCAAAAAAATTTATAAGAGGTGGAAGTGAGCCAGCATTAGTTTAAGACGATAGCGATATCGTCTTTTTTTATGCAATAAACACAATAAAGGAGGTTAAGATGAGAACAAATGACTTTTACAATATAATAGAGCTTATAAAAAGTGATATTTTAAATAATGAAAAAGAATATCTTAGGCTTTTAAAAGTAATAGGAAATAATCAAAGATATGACTTTTTAAGTCAGATAAGCATCTATGACAAAAATCCAAATGCGACTGCTTGTGCGAGTTTTGATGTATGGAGAGAAAGATTTAACAGAACTGTTATGAGGGGACAAAGAGGTATTCCTATCATAAATAGTACAAGCACTTTCCAAAAAGTAGGATATATCTTTGATATAAGCCAGACGGTATCTATAGATAATAATGTCAATGAGGTAGAGCTTTGGTCTTTTGACAGGTCAAGAGATGAAAAAGCGTTAAAAGATATGATAGAGAAACAAGGTTATGTTGTAAGTAACACTATGACGGCAAATATATATTCACTTAGCAGAATATATGCAGATGAAAGTATTAGTGATCTTGCTAATAATCTAAGAATTGAAGATAAGGATAGAAATTCATTTATCCACTTTATAAGAAATTCTGTAAGTTACGCAGTTTCAAATAGGTTTAAACATAACTACCCTATTGATATGGAAAATGTGAGAGATAATTATAAATACTTGGATAAAATTTCGTTGATAAGTATAGGTTCATGTATTTCTAATGCTTGTAATAATATCATAGAAACAGCTATGAAAATGACGAGAAATCTATCTGTAAATCAGGTGCTGACAAAAGATATAAGTGCAGAGTATAATATAGCTAACAACGAAAGAAATGAAGATGATAAAAATTTAGGAGGTAATGAAAATGCTGTTCGATCAAATGAGCAAGGAAATGATGACACAAGTAAGCGAGTTTTCACACATGGAGAGTATGGAAGAGATAATAGATACAATCAAGGAAAAGACCTTAAACCAACTGGAAGAGCAGAAGGACTTTATCAAAGAGTTTCCCAATCCGACATACGCAGTGATGAGATTGACATACCTATCAGAGAGTCAGGAAGAGAGCAAGTACAATATGTTAATAGATCTATACAAGGAGAAGAAGTTGCTAAATCACCTAATGGACATTCAAAGACAGGCGATTCACTTTATGAGGGAGGAAAAAGTGAAGATGATGAAAGCTTGGAAGATAGAGAGCGAGGCAGATCAACAGTACAAAACGATGATGTCAGCACTCAAGGAGATGACAGTCAAGGAGATAGTGGAAGTTTAGAAAATGAAATAGAAGTCGAAGAAAAGGGAGCAGATGTGGCTCCCTTTTTCAATGCAAAAGATAATTCAAGCAAACTTATGACTAATGAAATAACAGAAGATATTAGACAAAAGCTTAATACTACTTTTGAAGATGAAGTCGATAAGACTGTAGAAGAGTTTAAGTTAACCAAAGATGAGGCTATAAGTAGGCTTGCCACACTCAAACTTGAATTAGCCTTGCAACATACAAATATCAGTATAAATGACTTTAGCGATGAACAGTTAGAAGAGATTATGAGTTCCATTAAAGAATATGGTTTTTCAAGTAATGAGGTTGCAGAAATAGCAAATACTAAAATACCTGTATGGAAGATGGAGCAGTTAAAATGGCTTATTGATGATATGAAAAAGGCTGAGTTTGGAATAACTTCTGAAAAGATAAAGTATCTCAAGGCTTTAGACGTAGATATTGCAAAGTTCAACATAATTAAAGGCTATCTTGTAAGAAATGAGATAAGTTGCGATCAGATTGATGAATTTAAAGAAAATTTATCTTCTTTAGATATGAATGAATTTGTTGGAAAACTTAAAAACTACGCTAATAAAAATAATGATGAGAAAGTAGCTATTAAGGTTGGAACTCAATTCATACTTTCAAGTAGGACAGACAGCTTTGCAATCCGCCTTGAGGATACAGGAAGAAAAGTAGAGGTAGACGGAGAGATATATAATCTTAACAGAGGAATAAACTTTGCAGAAAGTCAAAAGGTAGATGAATTAATTGATAGTGGTAAATATACTTCTTTAAAGATAGAAGATTATTCTGTATCAAAAGAAAATGAAATACAAGAAGAGATTATACAATCAAGTATCTTAGACTATACGAAACAAGGTACAGTTGTATTAGATGATAAAAACTTAGACCTATCTATAGGAACAAGCGTATATATGGATAATGAAGAATATACAATAAGCGAAGTAACTATAAATAAGGGACTTGGTAATAGCGAGTTGATACTTGAGCCAAAAAGAGCAGACAATAATTATAGACCTGTAATAAGATTTGATAACAAGGAAGAGCTTTTTGAAAAAATAAGCTTTGACAGACCAAAACTCCTTATTGGAGATGTGGTTCATTACAAAGACAAGAATTATACTGTAACAAGATTTGATGATATGGGAAACAATCTAAAGACCATTACAATCAAGGATAATATGGAGTATCTTGGCGGTATGATTGCAGGCTCTGAAGTTATTGTATATAGGCTTGAAAGTGATTTGCTAAGAATGTTTAATCTTCAAAACCACGAAGAACAGAAAGAAGAAATAAGAGATAAAATATCAAATTTTAAAATTTCAGAGGATATTTTACCACAAAGCCTAACAGCAAGTGAAAGGCTTAATAATAACCTTGAAGCCATATCAATGCTTAAAAGACTTGAAAGTGAAAATAGGCAGCTTGATATTAATGCACAAGAAGTTTTGGCAAAGTATGTTGGTTGGGGTGGACTTTCTGATGTTTTTGATGAGAGTAAGAGTGGACAATGGGAAGTAGCAAGAAAATTTTTAAAAGATAATCTATCACAAGATGAATATGAATCAGCAAGAGAATCTACACTAACAAGCTTTTACACACCTAAATCTGTAATTGACAGTATATATACTACCTTATCAGACATGGGATTTAAGGGTGGAAATATATTAGAGCCAAGTATGGGAGTTGGTAATTTTATTGGCAATCTTCCTGATGAAATGGAAAGGTCTAAGTTTTACGGAGTTGAACTTGACTCTATAAGTGGTAGCATTGCAAGGCTACTTTATCCCAATAGTGACATACAGATAAAAGGATTTGAAGAAAGTACATTTTCAAATAACTTTTTTGATGTTGCAATAGGAAATGTACCTTTTGGGGATTTCAAGTTAAATGACAGAGAGTATAACAAAAATAACTTTCTTATTCATGATTACTTCTTTGCAAAGTCCATAGACAAGGTTAGAAACGGAGGTATAATAGCTTTTATCACGTCAAGTGGAACTATGGATAAAAAAGATGAGAGTATCAGAAAGTATATCAATGCAAGAGCAGAGTTTTTAGGGGCAATAAGACTTCCAAATGATACCTTTAAGGGTGTTGCCGGTACGGAAGTAACTTCAGATATTATCTTCCTAAAGAAAAGAGATGGTATAAGAGAAAGAGAAGATAACTGGCTACACTTGGCAAAGGATGAAAACGGATTGACATATAATAAGTATTTTGTAGAAAATCCTCAAATGATACTTGGAGATATGAAAGAGATATCAGGAAGATTTGGAAATACTTTAGCTTGTTTGCCAAAAGAAGATACTGACTTAAAGGAGCTACTTGCTAGAGCGAGCAAAGAAATATCTTCAAATGCTAGATATGATGAGATAGAACTTTTAGAAGATGAGATAAGCAGTATACCGGCGACAGATGATGTCAAAAACTTTTCATATACAATTATTGATAATGAAGTATATTACAGAGAAAATTCACTCTTTATAAAAAAGGATGTAAATGATAAAAATAAAGAAAAAATCAAAGACTATCTTGAATTAAATACAGCTTTAAAAGATGTTATATTTAGGCAAAAAGAAGATTTTAGCGAAGAAGAAATAAAAGAGGCACAAAAAAGATTAAATGAAGTCTACGACAGATTTTCAAAAAAACATGGCTTTGTAAACAATCTAAGCAATACGAGAGCCTTAAAAGAAGATAGTAACTTTCCACTTGTTTCATCGATAGAAATACTTGATGAAGAAGAAAATTTTAAGGCTAAGGGAGATATTTTTTCCAAAAGAACGATTAAAAAGGCAAAGATAATCGACCATGCAGATACTTCGCTTGAAGCCTTGGTACTTTCTGTATCTCAAAAAGGATATGTGGATTTTGAATATATGAGTGGTCTAACAGGAAAAGACAGAAATACCCTTATTGAAGAGTTAAGAGGAGAGATATTTTTAAATATAAGAGAAGAAAATACAAGTAATAATCAAAGACTTTCCTTTGATTTAGAAGATAATGACTTGCCCTTTGCTTGTAGTGATAGAAGTAATTCCTTTAAGTATGCCTATGTCACAAAGGACGAATATCTAAGTGGCAATATAAGAGAAAAGATAGCTATTGTAGATAGTTATATATCAAGACTTAAACAGGCTGAAAGAATGCTAACAGATGATAATCAAAATGAAAAAGAAGTATTAGCAAAAGAGTTAAATAGCCTTGAATATCAAAAGTTGGAATTACAAAGTATAATGCCTAAGGAACTTGAGGCAAGTGAAATTAATGTTAGGCTTGGTGCTACATGGATACCGACAAAGGATATAGAAATGTTTATGTTTGAAACTCTAAAAACACCAAGTTATGCGAGGTGGGACATAAGTGTGAAATTTTCACATTTGACAAGTGAATGGAATGTAGAGGGTAAGAGTAAAGACAAAGGAAATGACCTTGCAGAAATGGCATTCGGAACTAGTAGAGTAAGTGCGTATAAGCTTATTGAAGATGCCTTAAACTTGAAAGAAACAAAGGTATTTGACCAAGTAATAAGTCCTGACGGTTCAAAGACTTCTGTATTAAATAAAAAGGAAACCATGCTTGCAGTTCAAAAACAGGAACTTCTAAAAGAAGAGTTTAAAAACTGGATATTTAATGATGTTGAAAGAAGAAATAGGCTTGTTAAGAGATATAATGAAAAATTTAATTCAATTCGTAATAGAGAATATGACGGTAGCAATTTGACCTTTGACGGAATGAGTGCAGATATATCTCTTAGAGATCACCAAAAAAATGCAATAGCAAGGAGTCTGTATGGTGGCAATACTTTGCTTGCCCATGTGGTCGGAGCAGGTAAGACCTATGAAATGGTGGCAAGTGCAATGGAGTGTAAAAGACTGGGAATGTGTAGTAAATCACTTTTTGTAGTACCTAATCACCTAACAGGACAAATAGGTCGTGAGTTTATGCAGTTATATCCAAGTGCAAATATTATGGTTGCTCATAAGAAAGACTTTGAACCAAGAAATAGAAAAAGATTTATCGGAAAGATTGCTACAGGTGAATATGATGCAGTTATTATCGGTCATACGCAGTTTGAAAAAATTCCTATGTCCAAGGAGTATCAACAAAAGCATATTCAAGATCAGATTGATGAGATAATAGACTATGTTGAAGAATATAAGCATGATAGAAATCAGAGTTTTACAGTAAAGGAACTTCAAAAGACAAGGAAGAAATTAGAAGTAAGGCTAGAAAAATTGAATGATGATTTTAAAAAAGATGATGTAATAACTTTTGAAGAATTAGGAGTTGACAAGCTTTTTGTAGATGAGGCACATGGCTTTAAAAACTTGTATTTGTATACTAAGATGAGAAATGTGGCAGGAATAGGACAAAGTGAAGCTTTCAAGTCATCAGATATGTTTATGAAGTGTAGATATATGGATGAGTTGACTAAAGGAAAAGGAATAGTCTTTGCTACAGGAACGCCTGTTTCTAACTCTATGACAGAACTTTATACCATGCAGAGATATTTGCAGTATGATGACCTTAAGAAAAATGGTTTGGAGCATTTCGACTCTTGGGCTTCTACATTTGGAGAAACACAATCAGCATTCGAATTATCTCCTGAAGGGACTGGATATAGGGTTAAGACAAGATTTTCAAAGTTCTATAACTTGCCGGAACTGATGTCTATGTTTAAGGAAGTTGCAGATATTCAAACTTCAGATATGCTTAATCTTCCTGTACCTAAGGCTAAGTATGAAGTCATTAAAACTATGCCAAGCACTGAACAAAAGGAAATACTGAAAAGTCTATCTGAAAGAGCAGATAAGGTGAGAAATAAGGCAGTAGAGCCTGATGAGGATAATATGCTGAAAATTACAAATGATGGTAAGAAACTGGCTCTTGACCAAAGATTAATTAATTCCTTACTTCCTGATGATGAAAATTCAAAGGTAAATATATGCGTGAAAAATGTCTTTGCAATATGGGATAAAACAAGAGATAGCAAGTCTACTCAGCTAATATTTTCTGATATGTCAACACCTAAGGAAGATGGAGAGTTTAATATCTATGATGATATTAGGGATAAACTTGTAAGTTTAGGAATTCCTAAAGATGAGATTGCTTTTATACATGAAGCTAATTCAGATAAACAAAAAGATGAGTTATTTGCAAAGCTTAGAAAAGGCGATGTGAGAATACTTATAGGCTCAACTCAAAAAATGGGTGCAGGTACAAATGTTCAAAATAAGTTAATTGCATTACATGATCTTGATGTACCATGGAGACCGGCTGATTTGGAGCAACGCTCTGGGAGAATTATCCGTCAAGGTAATGAGAATGAGGAAGTCAATATCTATCGTTATGTCACTGAAAACACCTTTGATGCTTATTTATGGCAGACTATAGAGAATAAGCAAAAATTTATTTCACAAATTATGACAAGTAAAACATCTGTAAGAGTAGCTGAAGATATTGATGAAAGTAGTTTGAACTATGCTGAGATAAAGGCTCTTGCTACAGGAGATAAGAGAATCAAGGAGAAGATGGACTTAGATAATGAAGTTACAAAACTTAAGATGCTTGAGTCGAATTTTAAATCCAATAGATATAAGCTTGAAGATAAGGTAGCAAAGGATTATCCTCAAGAAATAGTAAGAACGGAAAAATTGATCGAGTCGGTAAAGGTAGATATGAAAAATGTTGAACCGCAAGGAATAGGAGAAGAGAAGTTTACTTCAATGACTATAAGTGAAGAAAAAATCATAGATAAGAAATTGGCAGGTGAAAGGTTACTTGATGCTATAAAGTCGGTAAAAATTGATGAAAGTAAGCTTATAGGCAAATACAGGAATATGGACTTGGAGGTAAGCTATGATATGTTTATAAATCAACATATATTCAGTCTAAATGGTGCGACTAAACATAAAGGAGAGTTTGGAAAAAGTGCCGACGGAAATATTATAAGACTTGATAATGTTATTGATAGGATGCCTGAAAAGTTAAAGAGGCTTGAAGAAAAACTTATCAGTTCAAAGGAGCAACTTGAAAATGCAAAAGAAGAACTAAAAAAGTCTTTTGAAAAGGCAGAAGAATTAAAGACAAAGGTTCTAAGACTTGCAGAATTAAATAAACTTCTTGATATGGGTGAGGTGGAAGAAAAGAAAAATGACAATCCGCTTATAGAAGATGTAAAAAAAGCCATAGTTGATTTTTGTAAGAGAGAATATGAGGATGATAGCTATAGCTATGAAAAATTCGATAAGATATTTCCTAATCTTTCGCACATTGGAATAGCTTATACTATGACACCTAATGAAAAATATGAAATTCAATATGAGATTAACTTAGAAGAGCTTACTTCCACTCAGTATATCAATGGTCAAGTTGTTACAAATACTGATTATATAAAAGAATTTGGGAGTGAGGAAAAAGCACTTGAATTTTTAAGAAAAGATATGGAATATGTAGAATTTAGCGACTTTGTAACTGTTAATCCTATAGATTTGAAAAACTCACTGGGACTTGAAATGGACGATGAGGGAAATATCTATGATCCTTTGGCAAAGGATATGGATAATGACGGAATAGCTGACAGATACGACAATGATATTAGAGATAGTGATTACTTTGAATCTACCTATGATGTGGAAGATAATTTTCACACTAAAACAGATGAAAAAAAGTCTATTTTGGGACAAATCAAGTCGTTTCAGGAAGAAGAAAAAGAAAATGAATCAAAAGAAAGTAAATTAAAGGAATATGTTGAAAGATAAGGGGCTATAACAAGCTCCTTTTTAAATTGCACAAAAAACATGGAGGTGTATTGTGAATTACAGACAAATGAGAAATATGTTGGAAAAAATGTCTGAAGAAAATAATGAGAACTTTACAAAGGCATTTATAAGCTTTGAAAAAGGAATAAATGATATGAAAGCCTTGGATAGGCTATATAAAGATTATATGAAAAATGACAATATGAGTCTATTAAATGATGAGTTTGACTATATGATTGACGAACTTAAAGAAAATGGAGCTATTAAAGATAATGATGTTGTTGAAAAAGAAAATGATGACTTGGTAAATATTGTAGGTAATGTAGTCGGAGAAGTAGATGTGGTAGAAAACAAAAACATGAATGGTGAAACGTTTAAGGTAGTGAATTTCTCTGTTGTATCAAAAGATGATAAGGGAAACAAAACTTATACCAATTGTTCTGCTTATGGTGATAAGGGAGATATTCCAAAAGACTTTAAGAAAGGAGACTTTGTAAAGTTATTCGGACAGGAAAGAAAATCTATTGATGAAAATGGAAAGGTGTATAGCAATGTGAGGATACTTTCTTCTAAGCTTCTTAAAGCCAAAGAGCAAATGAAGAATCAAGAAGAAAAGAAAGAGTCTGTTCTTGGAGCAATAAAGAAATATAAAGCTGAAGATAAAGAAAAGCCTGCTGAGAAAAAAGAAGCTTCCAAAGAAGCAGAAAGATAAGGAATTGTCGGTGTGGTCTTCGGACTGCACCGGCTTCTTTTTGTGGAAATATAAAAAAATATGTGCTATAATAATATGGATGAAAAATCCATATTATGGAGTGAGGCGAAAGAAAAATGGAATTCAACTACAATGGACTTTGGAAGACTCTAATAGATAAGAATATGAAGAAAAAAGACCTGATTGATAAAACAGGGGTATCACCTACTACAATTTCAAAAATGGTTAGAGGAGATGCTGTATCGCTTACGATTATCGGAAAAATTTGCGAAGAACTTGGAACAGATATTGGGGATTTAATCTGTATTGAAAAAAATATCTTGGAGGATAAATAAATGAATAAGAACATTTTTGAAATAGTCGAGGAAGTATTAAAGACAAATTCAAAGTATATTTCTGATGATGGTAAATTGCTCAAGGCGATAGTTTATAGCGATGTAATGACAATGGATAAAGAATTGTTGCATTTGCTTTTATCAAATGAAAAAATTAAAGAAAGATTTTTTGAGGATGTAAATGGAACACTTATTTTCGATAAACAAGGTTTTGCTTGGTTTATTGAGTCTAAGGAATTCTTGCCAGATTCATATACGAGATATACAAATAAAATCGGATTAACCAATGGCGGAGACTTCATCTCAAAGTCGAATGATGTTGTATTAGACTTTCCATATAAAGATTGTGTCCTTGAAGGTGGTCAGGATAAGGAGGATCAGAAGCGTAAAGAGATTTTCTACAATGAGACTATAGCAAGCGATGAAATTAGCAAAATGCTTGCTCCGAAAGTTTTTACGAACGCAAAGAGATATACAAAAGATGGAGTCGAAGACAATGTTACTTTTGATGAGAATGATAATTTAATTATCAAAGGGAATAACTTGATTGCACTTTCGAGCTTACTAAAACGATATGAGGGCAAAGTTAAGTGCATTTATATTGATCCACCTTACAATACGGGTTCAGACAGCTTTAATTATAATGATGCGTTTAATCATTCGGGCTGGCTTACATTTATGAAAAATAGGCTTGAACTTGCAAAAAGGTTATTAAGAGAAACTGGAGTTATCTTTGTTCAATGTGATGATAATGAACAAGCTTATGCTAAAGTACTAATGGATGAGATATTTGGAATAAATAATTTTGTTGCAGAATTTCCTAGAGTTACCAAAAGAGGTGGAAAATCTTCATCGGTAATAGCAAATAATCACGACTATGTTCTAATGTGTGCTAAAAATAAACATAATGTAAAAATATATGCTCCTAAGCACGACGATGATAAATTTAATCAAAAGGACAAATATTTTGCTGAGAGAGGATACTATAAGCTAAATCAAACACTTGATTATGACAGCTTGCAATATAGTAAATCATTGGATTACCCTATAGAACTTGAAGGTAAAACATTATATCCTGGAGGAGATTATAACATGTATCAAAAAAGGCAAAATGGCGAGCATAGGAGAGCTGATTGGGCTTGGAGATGGAGTGAAAATCTATTTAATTTTGGTCTTGCTAATGGCTTTATTGTTCTCAAGGAGGGAAAAGATAGACCAAGAATTTACACTAAGACATATCAAAAAGTTAAAATAGTTGATAATAATGGAGAGTATACAATTGTCAATATTGATAGAACGAAACCGTTATCAACAATTGAGTTAACAAATAATATATATTCAAATGACAATGCAACTAAACATGCCGAACTTCTGGGGATAAAAAATATTTTTGATTATACTAAACCTGAGTTTTTGATAAGAGAATTAATATCATTAGCAGCAGATAAAAATGATATTGTCCTTGACTTTCATCTTGGCTCTGGCACAACCTGTGCAGTTGCTCATAAAATGGGTCGTAGATATATAGGTGTTGAGCAAATGGACTATATCCAGAATATTACTGTTGAAAGAATGAAAAAAGTGATAGATGGAGAACAAGGAGGTATATCAAAATCTGCCGATTGGCAAGGTGGTGGCTCATTTATCTATTGCGAGCTTCTTGAAAACGCAAGCACTCTTATTGAAAAAATTCAAGCAGCTTCAGAAGAAACAATCTCTAAAATAAAGAAAGAAATATATGTTGATGAGCGTATTATTCCATATATCACAAGGGAAGAGTTAGAGAAAGCTGATGAAGAATTTAATTCATTGAAATTGGAAGAGAAGAAAAAAGCTCTTATCAGCTTAGTCGATAAGAACAAACTCTATGTAAATTACTCGGATATGGATGATGAAAGCTATGCTATAAGTGAGTCGGACAAGGCATTCACAAAATCTTTCTATGCGGAGGTCTAATATGTCGGAACAGTTTTTATACGAAAAATTAGATGCCGCAAAAGAATTTGGTACGAGCATTGATTTCCCTGAAATTATTAAAAGTGGACTTTCAAAGAAAATCTCTCTAAGAGAGTATCAAATTGATGCTTTTACAAACTTTGCCTTATATTTTGACAATGATGAATTAAGAAAAAATAAGCAAGTCCATACTCTTTTCCATATGGCGACAGGCAGCGGTAAAACTGTCATTATGGCAGGTCTGATATTGTACTTATATACAAAAGGGTATAGAAAGTTTTTATTTTTCGTAAATCAGACCAATGTTCTTGAAAAAACGATTGATAATTTTATTAATCCGATTTCAAATAAGTATCTATTCAATGATGTTGTAGAGTACTTAGGGGAAAAGGTCAAGATAAAAAGGGTTGAAAACTTTAGTGGTAATGTTTTAGATGACGACATCGAAATATTGTTTACTACTACGCAAAAACTTCATATGGATTTATTTGAAGCGAAGGAAAATTCGCTGACTTATGATGACTTTGAGAATAATAAAGTGGTTTTTATTTCTGATGAAAGCCATCATATCAATTCACTAACTAAGAAACCTACTAAAGACGAAGAAGAAGCTGCTAAAAGCTGGGAATACTCTGTTACAAATGCTATGTCACGAAATATGGATAGCATTATGCTTGAATTTACTGCTACTTGTGATTTAAAAGATTTAAATGTATTACAAAAGTATAAGGATAAAATCATCTTCAACTATCCTCTTATTTCTTTTAGGGAAAGTGGATATACAAAAGACTTTCAGAATTTCGCAACGAATACCGATTTATGGACAAGAACGCTTATGGCTCTCGTAATGAGTGAGTATAGGAGGTTTTTGTTTGCTGACTTAAAACTCAATATTAAGCCTGTGGTTATGCTTAAATCACAAAAAAAAGAGAAGTCAAAGAGTTTCTATGATGAATTTTATAAGAAATTAAAGGAATTGACGAGCTATGAGCTTCAGAACTTGAAATTAGTTGGAATAGAAAAATTGACGGAAGCGATAAATTATTTCAAGGAAAAGGATGATACTCTTGAGCTTTTGGAGCAGTCAATCAAAACATCTTTTACCAAAGATACTTCAATAATAATGAATAGTTCTTCGGATAATAACAAGGAAAATCAGTTATTAGTTAATTCCTTAGAAGACCTTGATAATCCAATTAGACTTATCTTTGCAGTAGATATGCTAAATGAAGGTTGGGATGTACTTAATCTCTTTGATATAGTCCGTCTATATGATACAAGACAAAGTAAATCAGGTGGAAAGATAGGAAAGTATACAATCGAAGAAGCACAGCTTATTGGAAGAGGTGCGAGGTATTGTCCATTTGCTGTAGATGATGAAGAACTTAAATTTAAAAGAAAATTTGATGGCGATATATCGAATCCTAATCGTATTTTGGAGACAATGTACTTTCACAGTAAAAATGACTCAAGATATATATCAGAATTGAAGAATGCTCTAATAGAAACAGGATTGCAGGCACCTAATCCAATAATTTTGGAATATATTCTTAAAGATGAGTTTAAGGAGAGTGATTTTTATAATAAGAGCTATGTGTTTTCTAATAAGAGATTGCTGAAGGGACGAGATGAAGTACATTCCCTTGAACCGAGTATGAAGACAAAAACATATTACTATACAGCCCTTTCCGGCAAAGGAAATATTGTAAATCTTATAGGCGATGATACTGCAAACACAAGTACCATTAAGACAAATCTGAAGAGTGTTAAATTCAAGGATATAGATTACAATATTTTGCTCGGGGCTATAGAATGCTTTGAGGAGCTTCGTTTTGACATACTTAAAGAGAAATATCCATCTCTAAAATCAATGAGGGAATTTTTAACTTCAGATGAGTTTCTCGGAAACTCTAATGTGGAAATAACATATTCTCAGGATGAAGTTAATGGAAAGATTTTATTTTCAGCTATGAAGCACGCTTTAGTAAAAGTTGCATCGCATGCTATGGCTATCAAGCCTGAATATGTAGGCTCTAAAGAATTTGAACCTAAGCAGCTTAAAGTGATTTTGAAAGACAAGAAAATCAGCTTAGGGTCAATTGAAGGAAATGGTGGAAAAGGAAATTCTCAAAATAATTGCTCAAATGAAGAATATAGATTAGACTTAACAAATGAGAGCTGGTATGTATTTAATGACAACTACGGAACGAGCGAAGAAAAGCTTTTTGTAAAGTATTTTAAAACACACATAGAACCAAAATTAAAGGAGAAGAATTTGGAATACTATGTTGTTAGGAATGAAAGAATTCCTGAATTGGCAATATATTCTTTTGAAGCTGGAGAGCGATTTGAACCTGACTTTTTGCTGTTTGTAAGAAAGCAAAGAAGTGAAGGTAGTCTCACTTATCAAGGATATGTTGAACCTAAAGGCAATCAACTTCTGGATCATGATGCTTGGAAAGAAGCATTTTCAATGCAGATTGAAAAAGAGCATTCAGTTACAGGGTTATTTGCAGATGGTTACAGAATAATCGGATTCCCATTCTTCAACAAAGATAATAGGATGGGGGAATTTGAGAAAGTAATTAACAAATGGATGGAGACGGTGTAATTTATGGAGGAGCAAAAAAATAAATTTAACGCACTTACTCCGGAAGTGCTGAAAGAAAATAAGCAAATATATACGGAAGCACTTGATTATGCTTTTGATAATAGCGATATAAAAAATATCGCTATTACTGGTATATATGGTGCAGGGAAAAGTACAGTATGGAACACTTATGTTCATCAAAAAGGATTAAGCAATGTAATTACCGTTTCTTTGGGAAAATATAATAATAATATTAAAGATGATGATAGTCTAAGAGAAGTATCTTTGACTAAGTCTACCAATTTGGATTCGTATTGTGATTATGATAAGAACAGTAATGAAAAACAAAAAGCAGATGATATAGATGACGACAATCGTGTAGAAAGACAACTTATCAATCAAATTTTATCACAGATAGAATCAAAGAAAATACCACTTAGCAAGTATGGCTTTAAATCAAATAAAAGCATATGTCGTATATGTTTACAGTCATTGGCGTTTCTATCAATAATATGTTCAATACTTCTTTGGTTAACAAGAGATACTTTTGTACCTTTAGTTAATGAGTTACATAAAAAATTCGATAGGACATCTTTGATGCTTTTATGTTCTCTATTGTTGTTTGTACCAATGTTTTATTATTTGTGTATATTCTATAGAGATAACAAATTTAGAATTTCTAAAATAACATTCAAAGGTGCAGAAGCAAATGTAAATGATGACAAGAACGATGAATCGGTGTTAGATAGAGACATAAAGGAATTAGTTTATTTACTAAGAAGCTCTGGTACAAAAATTGTTGTTTTTGAAGATTTAGATAGATATAACAACACATCTATTTATACGAAGTTGAGAGAACTAAATTTTCTCTTAAATCATTATGTAAAAATAAGTGGAGATAAGAAGCCTGTCCGGTTTATATACATGCTCAAAGATAGTCTGTTTTTCTCTAAAAACAGAACTAAATTCTTTGACTTTATTCTACCTATTGTTCCTATTGTGGATTCAAAGACATCAGAAAATGAGCTTATCGAACTTTTTAAGTCTGTTGAAAATGCACCAGATAGAAGCGTTTTAGCGGATATTTCTTTATATGTAGATGATATGAGACTTCTTAAAAATATAGTTAATGAATATATTGTGTACTCTAAAATTATACCATTAGGACAGATTGATTTGGAGAGCGACAAGCTATTTGCGCTAATAACCTTAAAGAATATATTCCCCAATGAATTTGATCTTTTGCAGGAAGATAAAGGATTTATAAGAACTGTATTTGATAAATTAGAGTCTAATAAGCGAGAAATTGCACAAAACTTAAAAAAAGATTTAGAAAAAATAAATGAGAATATTAAATTCATAAATAGTAGAATTGAGAATGATAAGTTTGAAGCAATGGCGTTAATTATTTCTGCCGATGTAAGACCATATAGTAATCAATTTAAAACGATGCCACAATTTCTAAAAGATTGGAGTCAAACACCTGAGAATAGTTTTAATATCAAGTATCCAAACGGAAGTCAATATTTTACTTATAATGAGTTCATAGAAAAGTATGTTTTAACCGATGATGAAAAGAAATCATTAGTTGAAAGATTACCGGAAGATTTTTCGCTTGAAATGAGCAAGCTTAATTCTGATAGGGAAAAAATACAAAAACAAATTAAAGATATTGAGATGTATAGCTACAAGGAGCTTATATCTATTATGACAACTGACCAAAAAGACGAATTGTTTTCAATTGATGATTTTGATATTGTAGAAAGCCATTATTTTCCATTGATTAGAGTTTTGATTTTAGATGGATTACTGGATGAGACATACTGGTATTATAAAGGAAACTTTAATGTAGATAGATCAAATACATTGAAGCGTAATGACACAATATATATGAAAGGATTAAAGGAAGGAAAATTTCTGGATATTTTTTTAGATGTTGAATCACCTGATGAGATAATAAGTCGTTTAAAATTATCTGATTTTAATCGTTTCAATATATTGAATAAAAAAGTATTAAAGTCTTGTTTAGAGCAAAAACGAACTGAAAATGTGGTGGCTATTGCTGATTCCGTTGATACAAATGCAAATTATAAGGACTTACTTAAAATTTTAGACGAATTTGACTTTGATATAGTAAAAAGCTATTCCAATATATTATTGGAAAATAATGTGGATAGACTTGTCAATACTTTAGATTGCTGTGAGGATGAAAACATTGAAACTTTCAAAAACATATTGGCTTCAGTTGTAACAAATAAAACTATAACTTTAGATAACTTATTTGTATTTAAGGAATATATAGAACAAAACGAGAACATAATTTCTTTAATACCCGAGGGACAATTTGATTTTTTCATTAATAATATCGATTCTGCGGGTATCAAGTTTGAAGATGTGTCAGAAGCAAATTGTGATAAAGTAAGATTGGTAGCTGTTGAGCAGATTCAGGCATATAAGCTGAATGTTAGAAATTTGATATTTATAGCTGAAGCGATATTGGAAAAGACGATAAACTACGGAAGTTTATTTAATGAAATCTATAAATCGTTGCAATTATCGTCAAGTAAAAAGTATGTAGAGGATAATTTTTTGAGCATTGTATCTAACTATATAAATGAAAACAAGAGTGAAAAAAACTATACTAACAACGAAGATATACTGCTTAAAATATTAAATTCCAATATTTCTGATGAACATAAATTTAAGTATGTAGAGAAAAACGAAACAGTAATTTCAAAGTTAACTGATTTACAGGATAGCTCCGTAACTACAAAAATACTGGATTGCTTATTGCGTAAAAACAAGATTAAGTTCTGTTCAGATAATTTAGATGCATATTTGAATATGGTTGAAGAATATAGTAATGATTTTATTGAATATCTCGGCAATAACTTGGATGAAACCAATTATGAAGATATATTAAGAAATAATGTATCGATTTGTAATACCTTTATAAATAGTCCGTTGGTAAGCGATAAAATTTTTACATTCTTAATAAATTTCGCAGATGAATCAATAAGTAATATCGATCATAATCTAACGCAAAATAGGGTTAATACTTTAGTTCACCATAGATTGATTGAAGTGACAGAAAAGAATATCGAAGCGTTATGGAATAAGTCATATTATGCCGAATTGACTTTGCTGGCAAATAGTGATGAAGAGGTAGAAGACATAGTTATTAATACGCTATTAAAATATGAACTTTCCGACGATTTAATATATAGTTTAGTTAACAGTGGAATTTCAGATGAAAATGCTTTGAATTTAATAAATTCAATAAAGGACACTGTTTTAGTAGAAAGGATAAATCTGACTAAAAAATCTATCATAGAAGCCATTATAAAGGGAGATTTATCTTCGGTAAATATTGATTATATATGCAAGTCCTTTAAGATGTTTGAGTTAAAAGATGAGTTTATAGAGTCATTAGATGATGAAGACAAATTGGAAGAATTGGAAAACGAAAATCTTAATGAAGATTTTATGAAGTATGTATTAAACTCGTCAAATATAAAAATAGATACAAAGGTATCATTGATTGAAACAAAGATAAATAATCGCTCTGATATAAATACTTTGAAACAATATATATCTTCAGTTTTGGAAATTTCCGATTTATCAAGTGTTTGGGATAGGAGACAACCGTTATTAGATAATGAGTATAAAGAAAGAGTCGGACAATCATTAATAAACTCAGGTTATGTTAGACCTCGTAAAGACAAGGATGGTCAACGAATTATGATCACAAAGCGACTGAGAAATACTACTATTGATACTCATCTATTGTAGAAAGAGAGATGAGGCTTTTTTCTACCTCTCCCTCTCTTTCCCCATATACTTCTCATAATTTCTTCTTATTTGATACAACTCATTCATACTATCTTTTACAGAAGAATACTCTTGCATTAGGGTATTCTTTTTTTCGTGCAACAAATCAAGTTCTCTCAAAATATCCTTAGAATCAGGCATTTTAGAGTAATGTTTTTTAAGATTTGAAAGAGCATTTTTGTATAGAGTTATCTGTGATTTATACTCATCATAAAATGACTTATCTGAAGAGTTAGTCTTGTACTCTTGATAAATAAGCTTGTATTTTTTTATGATATAGATTTGCTCCATAGTAGAAGAAAGATTAGTTATTTTTTGTTCTATCCTCTTAATCTCATCTTGTAAATTTTGTCTTTTATCTGCACTTTGCTTTATATACTCATCAAGCTGAGCAAAGGATTTAAAGCCTTGTTCTCTCATTAAAATAACCGTATCAGTAGCAACTTGAAGATTGTGTTTTGTAGCCCAGTATTCATATCCTTTACTTGCTTTTATCTTTTCATTGCTTTCAATATCAATAATATTTCCCACACGCTTTTTAATAGAATAGTCTTCTTTATTGCTGTTTTCTGAGATATGCTCTCTTATTCTATCTTCAGTATAATCTTCGCCTAAAGTTTTTACTCTTGTGAATCTTGTCTTTTCTTTAGCTTTAAAGGCAATGTGTTTTCCATATTTGATTTCATAGCCTAGATCTGCCATTCTCTTTAAGAATTCGTCCCAGTCCTTAGATTTTATAATAATTCTATCAATATCAAATTGTAGCTTACTTTTCCATGAAGTTCTATGTTTTGACTGTTCATTTTCATACCAAGATTTACCATTAATCTTGTATTTTTTCTTGAATATTTCATAATATTCATCAATTACAGAAAGAGTATTTTCTTTACATAATTTGTCGCTTTGATACCTAATTTGATGATAACTTTTTTTGTTGGATTGATAGCACTTCCCTGTCACCATATTCACATTGTTAAATATGATATGGTTATGAATGTGTCCCTTATCAATGTGAGTTGATAATACATATTCATACTCATCTTTAAGTATATTCTTACATAATTCAAGACCTATTTTATGAGCAGTTTCTGGAGTTGTTTCACCGGGAAAAAAGGATTGAATAAGATGTCTTGCAAGAACAGTACCTCTAATATTATACTCTTGTCTTCTTTTAATAAATTGAGTATGAGCAGTAGATATATGACATTTATTTGTACTTACTAAGATTTTTTCATCTGTTTTCTCAGCTTTTGTTATATACTCAATAGCAAGATTAAGAGTAGATTTTGTGGGATGTATTTTTGTAATAGCCATAAAATTCACTCACTTTCTTTAGTTCTGTTTAAAAGTAAAGAATGTATTTGCCAAAGTTCTTTTGAAAAATGTTCTATCTGTTTTTTCATATCATTTATATCATCACGATAGATTATTCCTGTAGAATTTATGTGCTTTGCAATTTGATTAATATTATTTGTGGCATTGTAAAGTAGCCCTTGTAACTCAGCAAATGGCTGTAAATCTACTTGATAAATTTCCTTTTCTAAAACACATTTGCGAATAAAAAGGCTCATGTTTTTACACTTTGCAAGTTTCATTTTTCTTTCAAAAAGCTCTTTTTTATCTTTATTAAGTCTTATAATAAGTTGGATATTTCTTTGTCTATTTTCCATGGTTTTTCTCCTTTTTAAGTATTTCGGGGTATTAGGGTACTCCCTAACAAGCTAAAAATTGATAAAAAAAGAAGCAAGGAAGATTTCCTGCTTCATCAATTTTTCCGTCTTTGGCTATCCAAAGACTGTGCTTGCTACAAAAGAATAATTAAGGCAGCAAGCATTAAGCGTATATTTGATTGTTGCCCTATATTATACCATATAAAAGTAAAATATCACAACTTTTTGTTCTTGAATTTTAAGATAGCAGGTAGTATAATATAACTAAGTTATATTTAGGGGTAAGGAGGAATTAAAAAGTGGCAAATGGTGATTATGAAAAAACACATAAGAAGATATTAGATTGCGGCAAGAAAATTTTTAAAGAGCAAGGCTTTGAAAAAGCTAATTTAAGAGCAATATGCAAAGAAGCGGGGGTTACCACCGGTGCTTTTTATGGTCATTTTGAAGATAAGGAAGCTCTTTTCTCCGAATTAGTAGAACCAATTGTGAATCAGATACAAAGTTCTTATGCTATATATGAATATAAGAGTTTTGATATTTATAAAAGAGAAAGTCATATAAAGAAAGGAACTATTTCCAAGATTTTGGAATCAAAAGCACAAGGTTCTATTGAAATGGTTCTATATTTCTTTGAACATAAAGATGTATTTGAATTACTGGTTTTTGGTTCTTATGGAACAAAGTTTAACAACTTTTTAGATGAGATTATTGAGAAAGAAGATAAAAATCACTTTGAAATTTTAAGCATGATATACGGAGCAGATCATGTCAATGATGTAATAACTAATAGAGGAATTCATCTAATCAACCATGCGTATTTTTATGCTTTATCGGAAGTAGCAGTTCATTCTAAAAGTAAAGAAGAAGTAAAATTGAATGCAACTTTGATTTCAGAGTTCTTTAATGAGGGATGGAAAAAGATTCGAGGAATATAAACAAATTTTTTTGCCTGAAACATAACTTAGTTATATTTCAGAATCTAGAAGAATAAAAATAAAATCGGATATTGTTTCTGTATGAAAATAGAAATATATCATATTGAAAAATCAAGGAGGACAAAATTATGAATTTAAAAGGTATTGTAAAAATAGCAGTATTTTCTGTTATTGGATTTGTTTTGACGATGGGATTGGGATTTTTGACAGGATCATTTGGTATGATTCCAAGTTTATATTTATCATCAGCCCTGCCAACAATTATTGTAGCACCGGTCTTTGTTATTATGTGTAAACAGGTCGGGCAAAGAGGTACAGCATTTTTATACTTTCTATTGATGGGTGTTTTCTATGTTCTCATGGGAATGTGGCCGGTAATTGCTGTTTGTGCTATTGCAGGAATTTTGGCGGAATTTGTAATTGGTAAAAAAGAGAACTATACAAACAAAAATATGAAAGTTGGAATTGCTTTTGGAACAGGTATGTTCATATATTCCTTACATGCTATGTATTTTGCTTTTGTATTTGGTGTCGAAGGACTTACAAAGCAATTTCCAAAGATGTTTACAGCCGATTACGCAACATTCCTTTACAATTTTTACACACCTAAAAATATCTTGATTTGTTTATTGATTGCAATTGTGACTTCATTTATAGGTGCTTATTTTGGAACATACATTTACAACAAATTTTTTAGCGATAGGAAGAAAAAAAGTGTTTTGTAGAGATGAAAAAAATAATATAAACAAGTACCAACTATCAGAAAAAATCAACCCGCTTACTATAGTTGGATTGATTTTACTATTTTCAGTTATTTTAACAGTAGGAGAACAATCGCAATACTTATTTTCACTTATTTTTGTTTTAGGACTGTTATCCTTATTTTCAATTAAAAAAGCATTTAGAACGATATGTTCATTGCTTATAATATGGGGACTTATTTATTTACTAAAACCCCTTTTAGGAAATGTTTTGATTGGTTCTATATATACAATGCTACTTATAGTGTTGAAATTTGCTCCACTTTTCATCTTGGGAAGAGTTCTGTCTTCATATAGCTCTTCGCATCTAATTGCTGCATTTAGAAAAATTGGAATTGATGGTGGAATAGGTATAGGAATCACAGTATTTTTTCGTTTTATTCCGGAAATCTCTATTAGGATGAAGGAAATAAACAACGGCATGAAAATTAGAGGATTTAAAGCAAGCATTTTCAAACCAATTAGAACATTTGAATTATATTTTGTTCCTCTTATGTATAAGTGCATAGACATAAGTGACACCTTAACTTGTTCAATTATATCAAAAGGAATTGAATACGATGGAAAAAAAACAAGTTTTCATGAGGTGAAAATTACATTTATTGATATCTCAATGATAGTCGGAGGGATGATTTTGTTGGGGGCGAGTTTATGGAAAATATCTTAGAGGCAGAAATCAAATCATTTCATTATGGAGAGGATTTGATATTAAAAAATTTAAAAATGTCTGTAAAGAAAGGCGAAATTGTAGTCTTAACAGGTCTTTCCGGATGCGGAAAAACGACACTTTTAAGATTACTAAACGGGCTTATTCCATCCTTTTATGATGGTGATTTGGACGGAGAAATCAAGATTTTAGGGAAAGATATAACGGCATATAAAAAGGGAGAGTTAGCTAAATATATTGGCAATGTATTTCAAAATCCTAAAGATCAATTTTTTTGTAATGTAGTTGAAGATGAAATTGCTTTAGTGGGTGAAAATTTGGGATTAGACAGGGATACATTAAAAGAAAAAGTTGAAAAAGCAATGGACTTGTTAGGAATAAGCCACATTAGCAAAAAATCCATTTTTGAATTATCAGGAGGAGAAAGGCAAAAAGTAGCTATAGCTGGAACTCTTATCTATGATACGGATATTATTTTTTTTGATGAACCGTCAAGTAGTCTTGATTACGATAGTATAAAACACTTCAGTGAAATACTTTTAAGATTGAAGGCAATAGGAAAGACAATAATTATAGCGGAACATAGGCTCTATTATTTAAAAGAGATTTTTAGCAGATTGATTTATATAAAAGACGGTACAATATGTGATATTTTTCCAAATGGGAGTCTTAGTAATGATAAGTGTAAGGAACTTGAGTTAAGAACACTTAATGAAAGAGAATTGATATCAGAAAAAGAACTTATTGTTGCTAAAAGTTATATCAAAGTAAATAAAGCCTGCATTCATCAAGGTAAAAGAACTTTGATAGAAGAATTAACATTTGAGCTTGGAGAGAGCGAAATAATGGGAGTGATTGGTTCTAATGGCATTGGAAAAAGTACCTTAGCAAAAGCATTATGCGGATTATCTGAAAAATATTTAGATGTCAGCTATGGACAGAAACAAAGAGAAAGGCTTAGAAACTCATATTGTGTATTACAAGATGTAGATGCTCAGATTTTTTTAGACACAGTAGAAAATGAATTGATATTTTGTAAAGATAAAAACTCTGAAAGTGATTTAGAAAAAATACGAGAATATCTAAAAGATACAAACCTATGGCATAAAAAAACCAATCATCCGCAGAAATTATCCGGTGGACAAAAACAACGATTGGCGATTATTACTTCGTTTTTATTCGGTCGTAAACTGATAATTTTGGATGAACCAACATCAGGTCTTGATTATAAAAGTATGAAAATTATGTCCGATTTAATGACAGAAAAAGCAAAGGAGATTCCAATTATAATAATTACTCATGACTTAGAGTTGTTATTTAAAACCTGTCATTCCGTCTTAATGCTCGGTGATAAGGATTATAAAAAAATATCTGTAAAGGGAAATGAAGCGTTAATCATGGATTTTATGGATAAAAAAGGAAATTTATTGAAGGAGAAAAACTATGTTAAATAAGGTTTTTGAATATGCAGGTTCGCATAAAAAATCAATTCACTTAGCAAGTTTTATTATGCTTATTAGTGTAATTATGGGTGTGCTACCCTTTCTATTTGCATATCAGATTATCAATCCACTTATTTTAGGTGAGCAATTAGAATTTGAAAGACTTGCTATTTTATTGATCAGTATTTTAGTTTGTTTAGTGTTGCAAGCTGTCTTAGGAGGTTTAGGTCTTAATGTATCCCATAAAGCAGCATACAACACGCTACTTGGACTTCGAACATCCTTACAGAAAAAAATGGAAGATCTGCCATTGGGTGTTGTTGAAGAAAAAGGTACTGGTACAATCAAAAAAATGTTCGTGGATGATATTGGCAGTTTAGAAGTGCTTTTAGCTCATTCACTTCCTGAAGGAATAGCGAACCTAATTGTTCCTATTATGGTTTATATTTCAATGTTTTTTGTTGACTGGAGATTTGCGTTAATGTCATTAGCTTCTATTCCGCTTAGCATTCTTGCAATGATGATTATGTACTCTGTAGGTATGAAACAAATGGGACCATATTATATGGCAAGTGGGAAAATGAATAATACCATCATTGAGTATGTAAACGGTATGGAAGTTGTAAAAGTATTTAATAAGCAAACAGAGTCTTATGAACGCCTTTCTAAAGATATCAGTAATTACAGAGATTATGCACTTGCTTGGTATAAGACGGCATGGCCATGGATGGCGTTATATAGTGCCTTACTTCCATGCACGATTATTTTAACATTGCCTCTTGGTGGTTACTTTGTGTATATGGGCTATGCAAGTCTTTCTAACTTAATATTAGTGTTATGTCTTTCTTTAAGTATAGGATTGCCACTCTTGAAAGCTCTTGGATTTTTACCAACTATGCCACAGTTAAATTATAAGATTTCTGCTTTAGAACAAGCCTTAAATATGACTCCTTTAAAGCAGGAAGAAAATGATTTTAAGGGAACAGGACAGACTATTTTATATGATAATGTTAGCTTTGGCTATCAGCTAAACAAAATGGGAGAAAATGGACAGCCCGAAACCTATATTAAGAATGTTATTCATAATGTAAGTTTTACGGCAAGATCCGGTGAAAAGACAGCGATTGTCGGTGAATCAGGTTCAGGAAAAAGTACTTTAGCTAAACTTTTAATTCATTATTATGATGTTTTAGATGGAAGCATAAGTATAGGGGGACAAGATATACAGGATATAAGATTGGAATCACTCAACAAACAAATTTCTTATGTAGCACAAGACCAATATTTATTTAATACTTCGCTTTTAGAGAATATTCGTATTGGTAATTTAGCTGCAAGCGATGATGAGGTTATGGAAGTAGCTAAAAAAGCTCAGTGCATGGAATTCTTAAATAGACTTCCAAATGGCATTTATTCTTTAGCCGGGGAAGCAGGAAAGATGCTTTCAGGTGGAGAAAGGCAAAGAATATCGTTAGCAAGAGCTATTTTGAAGAATGCTCCGATTGTTGTACTTGATGAGGCGACAGCCTATGCAGATCCTGAAAATGAAGAAAAAATGGAAGCAGCTATTCGTGAACTTGTAAAAGGGAAAACCTTAATTGTTATTGCACACAAGTTACCATCTATTGTAGATGCAGATCAGATATTAGTTATGGATCATGGTCATTTAGTTGCAAATGGAAAACATAAAGACTTATTAGAATCTTCAGCAGAATATCGCAAATTATGGGATGCGACACTATTTAGTAAAGATTGGAAAATCAGCAGAAAGGAAGGTGAAATGAATGTTTAGATTAATTTCAAGAATTTTAAATTTATCAGGTAAATACAAAAATAGAATAAAGTCCGCATTTATATTTGCCTTTATTGAATCTATATTAAGTAAAATGCCTATATTTATTGCATTTACCGTTTTGATTGGATTTTATGAAAAAACTAATACATCCAAAACTTTTCTATATGTAGGAGTAGGACTTGTTTTAGTGGTTTTATTACAAGCTGTGGTTCACTTCTTAAGCGATAAATTACAAAGTGCAGCCGGATTTATGATTTTTGCTGATAAAAGAATGGAGCTTGGCAATCATCTTAGAAAGCTCCCTATGGGATATTTTACAGCAGGTAATTTAGGAAAAATAAATTCAGTTTTAAGCTCGGATATGGCTTTTATTGAAGAAGTTTCCATGAGTACGATTGCCAATATGATGAGCTATGTATTATCAACGCTTGTACTAACAATATTCATGTTTATTTTAGATTACAGAATTGGACTGATTGCGGTGTGTGTAACATTGGTTGCGACACTGCTTGCAAATAGCATGAATAAGATGTCTTTATCGGAAGCGGCTATTAGACAAGAACAAAGTGAAAAACTCACCGATTCAGTTTTATCATTTGCTGAGGGGATAAGTGTTATTAAAAGTTACAACCTTTTAGGTGAAAATTCTAAATCTCTCACAGATAATTTTGTATCTTCAAAGGACACATCTATAAAATTTGAAAATAAAATAATACCATGGACAACCGGTCTAAATATTATTTATGGAATTGGTATTACATTTATTTTAGCAGTGGCTCTATATCTTAATTATCAAGGAGCTTTGGGACTTCCGTATATGTTGGGGCTTATTTTGTTTGTGTTTGACTTATTCAGTCCTTTAAAGACACTTTATGGAGAAGCTACAAGGCTTACTGTAATGAACGCTGCGTTGGATCGCATTGAAGAAGTGTTAAATGAAGCTGAATTACAAGATGTAGGCAAAAAACATATTTCAAAATCTGATACCTCAGAACCTGAAATTTGTTTTAATCATGTTAAATTTTCCTATGGCGAAAAAGAGGTCTTACATGGTATGAGTTTCAAAATGAATAAGAATACAATGACGGCTTTAGTTGGACAGTCCGGAGGAGGCAAATCCACAGTAGCAAATCTTTTGGCAAGATTTTGGGATGTAGACTCCGGTGAAATTTTAATTAGAGGAGTAAATATAAAGGATGTTTCACTATCTGAATTGATGTCGGAAATCAGTATGGTTTTCCAGAGAGTTTATTTATTTCAAGATACGATTTTTAACAATATTGCCATGGGGAAAGAAAATGCAACGAAAGAAGAAGTTATAGAAGCTGCAAAAAAAGCAAGATGCTATGATTTTATTATGGCACTTCCTGATGGATTTGACACAATGATTGGAGAAGGAGGAGCAACTTTATCCGGTGGTGAAAAACAAAGAATTTCTATTGCCCGTTGCATATTAAAAGATGCTCCAATTGTAATTCTTGACGAAGCAACAGCAAGCGTTGATGTGGATAATGAAAGCTATATACAGGGAGCAATCAGTGAATTAGTAAAGAATAAAACATTATTAGTTATCGCCCATAGATTAAATACTATTAGAGATGCCGATAGTATTATTGTAATCAAGGAAGGTAATATTGCAGAACAAGGAACTCATAATGAACTAATTGCTTTAAATGGGATTTATAAAAATATGGTAGAGTTGCAAAATAAAAATAATGGCGTAAAAATGCTGTAAGAATATAATAATTTTAGGTTTACAATATAAGTGCAACACTTAATAAAAAAATAATGACTCAGAAAATAAAAACTTGTATGATAGAGTTTGCAAACAAATAATACAAGGAGTTGATATTTTATGAGTCATTACACTCATCTTAGCATAGAAGAAAGAGAAAAGTCAAGAGTTATGTTGGAACAAGGCATGAGTATACGTGCTATAGCACGTATACTCTGTCGCTCGCCTTCCACCATTTCTCGTGAGTTTAAACGTAACTCTTATGCCAACGGCTCTTATGCCGCTCATCATGCTCAAAAAAAGTATCTTAAAAGAAAATCTAACTGTGGCAGAAAAGCTGTCTTAAAGCATAATCAAGAAATTAGAAATTATGTTATACAAAGACTTAAATTAAGATGGACTCCTGAGCAAATATCAGGTAGAGCGAAGTTAGAAAAACAAGCTTTCAGTATTTCTTATAATACTATCTACAGAGCTGTTCATTCAGGTATTTTACCTATAGAGATAAAGAAGATAATGAGATTTATGAATAAGCATAAAAAACGTAAATCTACTAATGATAATAGAGGTAAAATACCTAACACTGTTAATATTTCTCAAAGACCAAGTGGATGTACTAACAGAAGCAGATTCGGTCACTTTGAAAGTGATACTGTATTTGGTATGAGGAAAACAGGTCTACTTGGAACTCATGTAGAAAGAAAATCCGGTTTTCTTGTAGCTTTTAAGTTAGAAACTAAAACAGACACGGAGTTTAGTAATAAAACCATACAAGCTTTTGAAACTATACCTGATGAACTCAAAAAGAGCTTTACTGTAGACAATGGTAAAGAGTTTGCTATGCATGAATACATAAAGCAAAATACAGGTATGGATGTATACTTTTGTGATCCATACTCACCGTGGCAAAGAGGTACAAATGAAAACACAAATGGACTACTTAGACAATTTTTCCCTAAAGGCAGTTCATTTAAAAACATTACTGATGAATCTCTAAAAGAGTTTGTTGATATGATTAACAACAGACCAAGAAAGAGATTAGGTTATAAAACTCCATTAGAAGTTTTAAGTAAGTTTTTTGAGTAATTTAAAAAAGTGTTGCACTTAACTTGACAATCTATCATTTTAAAACTCTTAAGAAATATTCAAATTATTTATTATTTCTATCTCGTATGCGTCGTTGGATTTAGTGAGATTATTTATGGCCTGATTACAATAATATTGTGGTTTATTTTTTAAATATTTTGAAAAAACCTTATTTATGGCCTCATTTTTGAGCATTGCAACACTTATTTCGGCTTTTACTCTGTATACTATTCCGATTTCATGAGGATTTTTAATCTTATTTGAATGAGTTACGGCATTTTTAAGATACTTAAGTGCCTCAGCGTAATTACCTTCCTTGCAAAGTATAAGTGACATAAAGGCTTCTTCGACTGATCTTCTCCATATAGAGTCAACCTTCGTATAAAGCTCGTCTGCTTTTTCAAAATAATCCTTAGCTTTCTCATAATCGCCCATGTCAAAAGCGGCTTGTCCTGCATTTATACTGAATACTGCAAGGGATATAAGCGAGTTTTTGCTTTCACATATATTTATAGCCTTTTCGTAAAAGTTAATTGCATCTTCAAACTTCATTTCAAATCTTCTTATCTCACCGATATAGTTATATGCAGCTGCAATGTTAAGTGAGTATTTTTCAGCAACCTGCTTTGTGATATTAAATGTGTTAATAGATTCATTGAGCAACTTTTCAGCCTCATCATATTTTTCGCACATTATCTTATAAAGACCTTTTAACCTTAGCAAAATACCAACTTCCTTATGGTAGTTCAGGTCAAGTGCAAGGTCTATGCCAAGCTCTATATATTTAATCATCAAATCTTTTTGATAAGTTTGAATATAGTAAAATATCATCTGTTTATAGCCTTCAAGTGTATAGTCTTTGTAATCTATATCAATAGCCTTTGATATCACATCTTGTATCAGTTTCGTACCTGTCTCATAGTCTCCTTCTCGTATAAGATATCTGCCCTTTAAGTGAAGATAAGCTATCTCCAACTTGATTATCTCCTGTGTAGCGCCTTCTTTTTTCTTGGCAATTTTGAGCATATTTTCCACTTCTTTAAAGTTAGAGAGAGTTTCTTGCTTATTGAAGTAGGTGAACTTATAATCTTCATGTCCAGTTGGAGTAAGGATTGGGAAGAGCTCATGAGAAAAATTCAAATAGGAATTTAATACTTTTATCTGGTATTTGAGTGCCTTGGCTTCATTCTCCGCATTTTTATAGTGATAGATTAATTTATGATAAAGTGCTGTATCTACCGGAGTATTTTTTAGATAACTTTCAAGTAAATTTCCTATTTTGTTATGGAGTAATTTTTTTCTGCCCTCAGACTGTTTCATATAGACGAATTCTCTCAGTTTTTGGTGAGTAAACTTAAAGCTGATATTTTCTAAATCTTTGATTTCCTTAAGAATATATTTTTTTTCAAGTTCTTCAACTATGTCAAGAATATATAATTCGTTAAATCCTGTAAGGTCACTTAGGATTTTTAATGGTGCCTCATCAAAAAATAAGGAGGTAATATTTAATATCTTGTTGCTTTCTTCAGATAGGTATAAAAACTTGCTCTTTATTACGTCCTGCATCTTTGATGACATTATATTTATATTTCCATTTGACTTTAGAATATTAATATATTCAGTTAGGAAAAAAGTATTTCCCTCTGTTTCAACGTATATCTTATCAAGTATTTTTCTATTAGCTTGATATTTTGGATGAGCATTTTTGATAAAACTGTCAGCCTCATCTTTGGAAAACCTTTTTAACTCAATATGCAGGAGTTTATCGTATAGTTTCAACGAAGTTATTAGATTTTCAACGTATTGGTCATATTCGTTTCTATAAGTCGCAATGAAAATAAGATCTGATTTTTTTTGATGGAGAGAAACAGTATTTAGTAGTGATACACTCATAGAGTCAGCATATTGCAAGTCTTCAAATATTAGAATTATCTTTTTATTGACAGATATTTTGTCAAATATGTTGCAAATAACATCACCAATCATGTCATATTTAAGATTTTCAAGATTTTCTATCAAACTTGTGTAGTTGATACCTTCGTTTTTATTGTAATCAGGAAATACAGACGAAAGTATATTTTCCCATAGAGGCGGGATGCTTATCTTATCACTTAATAAGGTCTCATATATCTGAGATATAACTGTATTCCAAGGTTTTAAAAAGAATTTCTTCTCTCCAATATAGCAGTTAGTTTGAAATATAAGTATATCATCTGTATTTATTCTGCTCAAAAACTCATCTTTTAGTCTTGATTTGCCTATACCTGCCTCTCCAGATATTATTACAGACTTTGACTCCTTGCCTTTGGTAAATTTTTCAAAGTTTTGTTCCAATAGACGAAGTTCGTTTTCTCTACCAAAGAAGAACTCCTTTGAAGATTGATTATTATTGTAAGAAGAATCGTTGACGCAGTCAAGTATATCGTTGAAAATCAATCTTGTCTTTTTATCAGGTTTAATACCAAGCTCCTTGGATAGGACAGAAGAGAGCTTATTATATATGTTAATTGCATTTTTGTAGTTTTTATTTGACTTATAAAACTTCATCAATGTTCTGTAAGCTTTTTCGTCAAACTCATTTACTTCAATCAGTTTCTTACAGTACATCTCAATATTTGATACATCTTTGTTTTGTAGGTCAAAATGGATTTGGCTATATATCTTTCTTACAAAATTTTCTTTGTAATTTTCTCTTATCATTCTCATCCAGTCTTCAAACTCTTGAGAATCTTTTACAAAAAATCCTTGCAAAAAATCACCACTATAGACTTCAAATATATTAACGTCATCTTCGTCAAACAAAACTGTATCTGATGTAATATCCATATCAGGATTTAAAATTACCATGGACTTGTCCGGTGATATTACTATGTCTTCATCGAAAGATTTTTTTATCTTATATATGGCATTTCTGAGGTTTTTCTTGGCAATGTCATCCTTATCGTCGCACCACAAAAGTCCGCAAAGCTCATCACGACTGGCTCTCTTATTTATAACAAGATAATAAAAAAGTGCCTTGACCTTACTGTATGGAAAAAGAACTTCTACATTATCTTTAGTAACTAAGGGTGTACCGAATAATTTTACTTTGATTGTACTCATAAAAATCACCTCCCTTTGAAATTCATAATAATTTCATAATCTATTAACTTTTCATTTGTCAAATTATAACATACAAGTATTTAATAATCAATAATTGAGAAAAAATGAAGAATAAAAATAAAAGACTATTTGCAAAGATAAAAAATATATTTTCGCAAAAAGCCTTAAATATTAAAATTCAAACTCTATATATTTTTCCAATTCCAAAGCTGCTATAGCCCCGTCTGATGTTGCAGTTACTACCTGTCTAAATTCTTTTTCTATGCAATCTCCTGCTGCATAGACTCCATCCATGACTTTCATATCCTTCCCTACAATAAAATATCCTTGAGGATTTAATTCTATCTGTTTTTCAAATAACTTTGTATTTGGGATATTTCCTGCAAAGACGAAGATACCAAATGTGTTGAAAGCATTATTTGGGAAAAACTGTGTTTCTTCTCCAGTTATCACATTTTCTACAGTAATTGAGCCGACTAATCCATCGCCTTTTATTTCCTTGATTTTACTGTTAAGCAAGAAAGATATCTTTTCATTTTGTTCGACTTTGTCTTGTAATATTTTAGTAGCTCTAAAGCTATCTCTTCTATGAATAATAGTGACTTTCGAAGCATACTTTGTCAAAAAAAGTGCTTCTTGAAAAGCGGTATCTCCTCCACCGACTACAAAGACTTCTATGTCTTTGAAAAATGCTCCGTCACAAGTAGCACAGTAAGATACTCCGGCACCGGCAAATTCATCCTCACCTTTAACTTCAAGCTTTCTGTGACTTGCTCCTACTGATAAAATCACGCCTTTTGCTGAGAAAGTTTCATCCTTTGTCTTTACAGTTTTTATCTTTTGTGAAAAGTCAAAATCTACAACCTCAGAACGAAGAAATTTTGTACCAAAAGATTCCGCCTGTTTTCTCATTCTCTCCACTAAGGTTGTACCTGTATCACCTTCAATTATTCCCGGGTAGTTTTCTATACCATCGGTAGATACTATTTGGCCTCCAAATGATTCTTTTTCTATAATTAGAGTACTAAGTCTTGCTCTTGAGGCATATATTGCGGCAGTAAGTCCGGCAGGACCTCCTCCTATAATTATAACATCATAATTTTCCATTTTTTCTCCAAAGACAATAATATAATAAAAATTGTTTATGATTAATAAATTCAATAGTAATAAGTTATGAAAAAAGTAAAATTCATTTTTAAGTCTAACTGTTTAATCAGCTATCTTAATTAAATTTATCCTAATTTTAAAAGGCTAATAATTAAAGCAGTTTTTGAATTTCTTCATCAATCATTTTCATATCTGCAGTAGGTTCAAATCTTTCTATAACATTACCTTCTCTATCTATTAAAAACTTAGTGAAATTCCATTTTATATCAGGGCTTGTTTTAAAATTTGGATATTTCGTCTTTAAAAACGCTGTAAGAGCAATAGCTTTAGCTCCTTTACCCAATCCTTCAAAGCCTTTTTGTGATTTTAGAAAGCCGTATAGAGGCAGTTCGTTTTCGCCATTAACATCTGATTTTTGCATCTGTGGGAAGGTAGTACCGAATTTAAGAGAGCAAAATCCTGCTATCTCTTCATCTGTACCTGGAGCTTGACCTCCAAATTGATTGCATGGTATATCTATAATTTCAAAACCCTGTGAGTTATATTTACTGTATATTTCCTGTAATTCATTGTATTGTGGAGTAAAGCCACAAGTTGTAGCACTGTTTACTATTAATAGTACCTTTCCTTTATAATCAGACAACGGTACATCATTACCTTTGCCGTCTTTTATAGAATATTCGTATAAGCCCATCTCCATCCTCCTGTTATAATTCAAAGCTGATACTTAACTTATAATATCCAAAATATTAAATAGATAAACATTGTTACAAATAATTACGTAGAGTGTTAAATTTGTCAAAAATATTTAATATATCAGTATCTTCTTCAATTTCATTGAATTTTCAAATGTCTAAACAATTTGAAATATTTTTATGGTGTTGATTATAAGTGTGAAAAAATGATATAATGAAACAACAAAATTAATACTTATTATTAAAATCGGAGAAAATTATGAAAAAGATATTTTTAGTAATTATTATGCTTATTTTTATTAGGGAAAGTAGTATTTTTTCTCATGCTGAGAGCTTTGACATCTTGGATAAGTATATTGCTCAGTATGTAAATGAGAATCCTTTTGAAATTTCATTTGAAAATCCTTTTGAAAGTCAGTCTAAGGAGAAAGTTTCAAATGATATTCAATCAGAATCTCAAGGTCAAAATCTATACAGTCAAAGAGTAGTGCTTGGTGATGAGCAGATACTTAATGACGAGTATAGGTATCTTATAGATGGCAAGAGAGTTGGAGCTATTGTAAATCAGACAAGCGTAAATTCCAACGGACAAAATCTCAAAGATGTGCTATATAATTATAAAAATACAAAACTTACATCGCTATATGCACCTGAACATGGTATTGACGGCAACATCAAAGCCGGTGACTATGTGAGCACTCGTAAAGATGTATCGACAGGTCTACCTGTATATTCGCTTTATGGAGATACAAGAGAGCCTTCTAAGGCTATGCTTGCAAATATAGATGTAATGCTCTTTGATTTACAGGATATCGGAGCAAGAACCTACACATATATCTCAACTATGTACAAATCAATGGAAGCTTGTAAAAAATACAATAAGACCTTTGTAGTCTTGGACAGACCGAATCCTGTTTCGTGTAAGTATGTAGAAGGTTTTATGCTCGAAGATGTAGCAAAGTCATTTGTAGGAATAGATAATATGCCTATGGCTCATGGGATGACTGCCGGAGAGCTGGCAAGATACTTCAATAGAAATATAGGGGTAAATCTTGTTGTTATTCCAATGAAAAATTATTCAAGAGATATGATATGGCAAGATACAGGGCTTAGATTCAAACAGACTTCACCATATATACCTGATATCAAATCGGCATTTGGATATATGGCTACAGGTTCTTCAGAAAATATGGGTATAGGCATGAGTGACTTTTTCAATTGGTCAGGAGGCAAGGACATAAATTCAAGTCTTCTTGCCCAAAGACTTAATTCTTATAATCTTCCCGGTGTAAACTTTGTCGCTCAGACAAAGGGGCAAAGTGGAGGGGTAAGATTGGACGTGTATGACTATCACTTATTTAACCCCGGAAAAACAGGATATTATATAATAGCTACTGCAAACGAGCAGAAAAAACTTGTTACAAATCTCTATGAAAAAAACGGAAAACCGAGTATGTTTTACAAAATTACAGGAAACAAGGCATTTGCTCAGGCTATAGATGCTAAAAAATCTGCTATTGAAATAGAAAGTATGTATAGAAATCAAGCAGATAGCTTTAGAGAAAATACGAAAAAATACTATTTGTATAAATAAGGAACAACAATGTCAAAATCTATAATGTTTGTAGGCACCAACTCATCTGCAGGTAAGAGTCTTTTTGTCACTGCTATGTGTAGAGTCTTGTCTGATAGAGGATATAGGGTAGCGCCTTATAAATCTCAAAATATGGCACTCAACTCCTATATTGATAAAGATGGCAACGAATTTGGAAGAGCACAGGCTATACAGGCTTTTGCTTGTAAAATAGATCCATCCGTCTATATGAATCCAATACTTTTAAAACCGAATTCAGACAGAAAATCTCAAGTTATCTTGCTTGGTAAAAAGGATGAAATATATGATGCAAAGACATATTATCAAATAAAATCCAAGTATCTTCCACATATAAAGCTTGCATATAAGAAGCTGGAAGAAGAAAATGATGTAATTGTTTTAGAAGGTGCAGGCTCACCAGCTGAAATCAACTTGCTTGACGGTGATTTTGTCAATATGGGTATGAGTGAAATTGCAAAATCACCTGTTATTTTAGTGGCGGATATAGACAAAGGCGGAGTATTTGCTTCAATATATGGAACAATAATGCTTACTCCGCCAAAGTGGCGTTCTAACTACAAGGGGATAATAATAAATAAATTCAGAGGTGACGTAAGCATTTTGCAAAGCGGTATAGAGCAAATTGAGGCAATGCTTGGAGTAAAAGTAATTTCTGTTATGCCCTACATAGATGTGGACATTGAAGAAGAAGATTCCTTAAATTTTAAGAAAAAAGTTGAAAAATATGATGATGAGAAGATAAATATTTCCATATTACAACTTAAGAACCTTTCAAATTTTACAGATATTTCACCGCTCAAGATAATGCCTGACATTAATATCAACTATGTCCTGCCTTATGAAATAGATAAAAAGACAGATTTGCTGATAATACCTGCAAGTAAAAATGTGACTGATGATATAAAGTCAATGAGTGGCTGGGAAAATATTAAAAACTATGTTCGATATGGAAACATAATTGCTGTTGGTAACGGTGTAGAGTTTTTGTGCCAAGAAATAAATAATGAAGAAATAATTACAAGAGGGCTTGGTATTTTTGATGCAAAAGTGAAACATTGCAAGGAAAAGATAGTAAGAAAAGAAATTGTTTTTGAAAAAAGAGCAGGACTACTTGAAAATATAGATGAAAAATTAGAAATAAATTATGTAAAAACATCTGATATTAAAACAAAAGATGTCTTGCATGAAGATGGTGATGGAGTAATTGCAATACAAAAAGGCAATACTGTTGCTTTTTGCGGTTTTGGGATATTTGAAAATACAAGCTTTATAAATCAAATTCTAAATAATATAAGAATAAGTAAGAATATAAAAGAAAATAGAGAAGTTATTGACTTTTCAGAATATAGAGAAGAACAAATTGACAAATTAGCAAAAGAATTTGAAAGATACGTAGATATAGACGAGTTGGAAAAGATTATTAAAAATGGATTGTAAAGAGGGATGAAATGGCGGAATTTAAAGATTTAAAGATAAAAGCTGAACTTGTATCACAGTTATCAAAATTAAGAATAAGTACACCTACACAGATACAGGAAGAGGCAATACCTATAATATTGAAAAAGAGAAATCTCATAGCAAAGGCTCAGACAGGTACAGGTAAGACGCTTGCTTTTCTTCTTCCTATTATGACAATGACTGACGAAAACTTGAGATTACCTCAGACTGTCATACTCAGCCCTACAAGAGAGCTTTCCAATCAGACAAAAAAAGTCTTTGACGACTTGAATGTGGATAAGAAATTAAGCTGTGCCAATATAGTTGGCGGGCATGACTTTAAAAAACAGGAAAATAAGTTTGTAAGTAATTCTCAAATTATTGTTGCCACTCCGGGTAGACTTTTGGAGCATATCAGAAGTGGTAATATCAATATGAAACACATATCAAGATTTATAATAGACGAGGCGGATCAGATGCTTGAGTATGGCTTTTTGGAAGATATAGTATTGCTCAAGGATAAACTGCCGGACAAGTTGCAAATAGTGTTATTGTCAGCTACAATGCCTAAGCCTATAATTGATTTGGCTAAAAAACTGATGAAAAATCCAGTTAAAATTGACGTTACTAAGGAAAAGACAGTTACGGAAAATATAGAACAGATTTTATTCCATACAACTGAAAAATTTAAAAATGACACTCTAAAGTTTGTACTTGAAGAATACAGACCTTTTATGTCTATAATATTTTGTAACTCCAAGAAAAACGCAGAAAAATTAAATGAGTATATGAGCATAAGCGGATATGACTGCGATATAATACACGGAGATTTTTCTCAGAAAAAAAGAGAGCATATATTAAATGAATTTAGAAAGATGAAGTTCCAATATCTTGTATCTACTGACTTGTCAGCAAGAGGTTTTGACATAGACGGAGTAACTCACGTTATCAACTATGAGGTACCTACTGACTACAATTACTACATCCACAGGATAGGACGTACCGGTAGAGCAGAGAAAACAGGTATAGCTATAAGTCTTATAGATGAAAAAGATGAAAAAAAGATAGAAAAGATAAGTCAAAGATTTAATATAAAGACTAAGAGTTTTTACGACAGAGGTCAAAACGAAAGAAAGACTTTGATTAAAAAAATGGAAAAAGAAAAAAATAAGTAATAGGTATAAATATTGAAAATGTTATGCCTCTGAAAAAAACAAATATATATTGATTAAAGGGAAAATTTAATATTCTTTAATATAATAATTAGAATTTCAAAAAAATGAAAAAGTCATATACTGTTTTCATTAGATTTGTTGTGCTATAAATATTATAAGAGAGGAACAGTTATTTAATGATTGTGTTGGGAGTAGATCCGGGCATTGCTATAGTTGGATACGGCATAATAGAATACAAGAACAACAGCTTCAAGGTACTAAGCTACGGAGCTATAACTACTCCTGCGAAGACCAAGCTGTCAAGCAGGATAAAGATAATACACGATGACATCAATGAACTTATAAGAACTTACGACATAGAAGCTCTTGCAATAGAAGAACTGTTTTTCAACAAAAATGTCAAGACTGCTATAGATGTTGCTCATGCAAGAGGAGTAATTATGGTATCAGCTGTAAATAACAATATTCCGGTATATGAATATACTCCTTTACAGGTAAAGCAAGGTGTGGTAGGATACGGAAGAGCTGAAAAAAAGCAGATTCAGGAAATGGTAAAGATAATTTTAAATCTTAATTCCATTCCAAAGCCGGATGATGTAGCTGACGGGCTTGCTCTTGCAATATGTCATTGTCATAGTATAAATCATAGTGATTTGTTCTTGGCATAGATAATAGTGATTCTAACAAGCATTTAAAATCCAACAGATTAATTGACAATTAATTTCTAATAGTGATATAATTGAGAAAAATAATAAAGTGAAAACAACATTATATATAAAATATTTTCAATAATGGTGGTAGTATGAAAGAAAAATTGGAGATACAAAAAAAACAAAAGATAGGCTATTTTAGAAATAATGTAGTTGAAGAGATTATAAATATCAGAAAAAATACTGTTATGTTCAGGCTGTATGAAAATGATGCTCTTAGTATCAGTTACTTGGAAAACAGTGAAGATGATGATTATGGTTTTTATTTAGCAGAAAATAATCATAAGCATCCTTATTTTAATGCCAATACTTTAAACATACAAAGAAATATCATAGCTGATGTAGAGAGAATTTCAGATAAAAAACTTTTTGACCTCTTGCAAGAGATAGGAGAAAAAATTTCTCATCTTTCTGAGGATATAGTAATTAAATATTATCATACAGATGTAAGACATACTTTGACCAACCTAAAAAAACTCCACATAAACAGTGAAAATGCAAAAAATGTATTTGAAGTGGAGTATAGGGGGAATTTATTTACATTTGAATATAGGAAAATTGTTGTAGATAAAATAGTAGATGACATTTCAAGATTAATCAGACTTGAAAATAAAAAAGCTGTTTCTAAAAAATATACAAAGCTGATTATTCCTACAAACTTAAATGCTATTTACGATTTTTTTGAAGTATTTCTATCTTGTGAAAATGTAATAGAAAAAGACTTAATAAATAAAAAGATATTTTCAAACAAGCTATCACTATATACATCTTTAGACTTTGATGATACAAAGTCGGATAAGTATGGTATACTTCCATTTTTCGATTGGGAGGGAAGTATCAATGTATATTGTAAGAGCTTGCTTATAGAAAATGGAATAATACAAAGACCTTATGCAGATAAGACCTTAGCTGCGAAATATCAGGTAGAAAATACAGCTTGTTCTTATGGAGTAGGAGATAAGTTCCCTCATTGTGTACTTTTGGGAGCCTATATCAATCCGAGCAATGAGACTTTGAAAGAACTTGCAGGAGACGGAGCTGTATATATCGAACAAGCTGATATTAGGCTAAAAGACGATCTTGTGCTAATAAACACAAAAAAAGCCTACTTGTATGAAGAAGGCAATCTTAGTGAGAGAGTTGAAAATTTTGAAGTTGAGATAAATGCATATGAGCTTTTCAGGGACAGTTTCTTAGGAGTGTCAAAAGACTATATCTTTGGAAGTGATACAAAAAGAGGCATAGTATTTGATATTAAATAAGTCTGTTTGAATATTTATTCAAATATTTATTTTTTAGTATATCTGTTATATTAAAGAAATAAGAAGAAATAAATTCATAATACTATATAATTTAACAAAATTTAATATATTTATAATTCTTAGAAATATGATTTTAAAATATTATATAGAAAATTATATTAGATATTTTTTGAAAAAGTATAAAGTTTGAATAGAATATATTAATTTTTTGGAAGTGAAAAGTTAAATATAATTTACTGATGAAGACAAAGTTTAGATTAATTTTAACAGTTATACTGTCATTAATAGATTTGTAATAAGGTGGGGAAGATGGTAAATATAGGTAATAGTTGGGACGAGTTGTTAAAAGAGGAGTTTGAAAAACAGTATTATCTTGACATAAGGAGTTTTTTGAAGAAAGAATACTTTAGCAAGACCATATATCCCCATATGAACGACATATTTAACGCATTGAAATTTACAGCATATGAAGATGTAAAGGTGGTAATCTTGGGGCAAGATCCTTATCATGGAGAAAATCAGGCAAACGGACTGTCATTTTCAGTGAAAAAGGGAATCCCTCTACCACCTTCACTGAAAAATATATTTAAAGAGATACAAAGTGATTTAAATGTGGATATGGATATGACAAATGGAGACTTGACCTATCTTGCAAATCAAGGTGTGCTCTTACTAAATGCTTCTTTGACAGTGGAAAAAGCAAAGGCAAATTCACATTCAAACATAGGTTGGGAGATATTGACAGATAAAATAATAGAAAAGCTGAATGACAAGCAAAGTCCTGTAGTGTATCTACTTTGGGGAAAGAACGCCCAAAAAAAGGAGGCACTTGTAACAAATAGACATCATCTGATATTAAAGAGCGTACATCCAAGTCCACTTTCAGCTCATGGTGGCTTCTTTGGTTGCAGGCATTTTTCAAAGTGCAATGAATTTTTAGCAAAAAACTCTATTGATATAATAAATTGGAGTAATATATAATATAATATGACATGGGAATATTAAAATGTTGGTGCATTTCGTGGTCTTCAAAACCATTGTGAGAATCAAAAATTCTCTTGTAGGTTCGATTCCTGCATATTCCCGCCATATTTTTATTGTTTTTTTGGATAAAAAATCTCTATAATAACCTTACTATAGCTTATATACATAGTAGAACTTGTTACATACTTTATACTAACACGATGATAAATTGTTGTAAATGTTATGAAATTTAATTTTTTACTTAATGGATAAAGTTCTATCTACTTTGGAATATTATTAAAAACTAAAATGTTAAATTCATTTCAATAATAATATGAATGGATATTATAATTAAGAATATGCTATTCTGATATATTATTGATTTGTAGGGTATGACTATAAAAATGCTAAATGATTATAAGTTTAGCATTACATATCTTTAGGATAACAACATTTACATACAAATAATTTATTGGGGATGTGTGATTTATGAGCAAAGATAAGAAAACAAAGCTAGTAAAATTTCTAAAGGTAATGGCGGTGTACTTCGGGTTATATTTCTTTCAGTTTGTATTTTATCCAAACACACCATTATATAAAAATTCAGATACGGAACAATTAATATATTTTCTCTCTTTCTTGTTATTTCCTTTATTTGATATATTAGTTTTAGAGTCGAATTTTCTTTATGCCTGTGCAGGTATACTCTTATATGATGTTTGTTTGATTATTTACAATGCTAATGGTGCTTATGATATTGGATGTTTTGGATTTTTCTATACTCCTTCATTTAGTATGGAGTGGCTGATAATTGAGCTTAAAGTTATGACAGTGGTATATATCGTTATATATATAATAATTTTAGGAGTGATGTATTTAGTCGAAAAAATAAAGAAGTATCTTGCAAATGATAAAAAATCTAAGGATGAAGAAAATATAACAGAGAAAAATGATGAAGAAGGGGAGTCTAATTATGAAAAGTAAGAAAATCAAAAATATTGCATGTATAACTTTTGTTATAATTGGTATTTTTTATTCTAATATTGTTACAGGAAATGCAAGTATTAAAACTACAAGAAATAGTAAGTCAGGTAATAATAACATTAATGAAACAAGTAAAAAAGAGGATAGTCAAGTAAATACTACTGAGGAAAATAAAATTGATAAAATAACCTATACATATGGAGATGATGTATTATTTAAAACAAAAGAATTTAATGATGGAAAAAACCATATATTAATTGAAAACGATAAAATTATACTTATTTCGGAAAAAGATACAGATGGAGACGGACTACTTGATTATATGGAAGATCTTATGGGTTACGATAAGAATAAAAAAGATACTGACGGGGATGGACTTAATGACGGATTTGAGTATAAGTATCTGAATACAGATGTTTTGAAGAAAGATAGCGACGGCAACGGCATATCCGATGCTGATGAAGATTATGACAAGGATGGAGTATCAAATATAAAAGAACAGGAATTAGGTACAGATCCTAATTCAGTAGACTCAGATAATGATGGACTTACAGATTATGAAGAGATAAATAAGCACCATACGAATCCTCTTCGCCCGGATACAGATAAGGACGGATTAAGTGATAGTGAAGAGATAAAATTAGGTCTTGATCCGAACAAGGCTAAGACAGATGGAGTTACTATAGATAGTGAAAGACTTTTTGAGCAGTCAGCAGATGAGAGTATAAAAAGCAAAAATGTTCTTGAGAGTGACAATTGGCTTTCTCCATCCATTTCTGGAAAAGTACATCATGATATATCAGATAATGTAGGACTTGAGTTAGTGGAATATCCTTCTTTTAAAGATAATAAGGGTGTGGTAAGTGACATTTTGAAATATAAAACTTCTTATGATATTCCTGTTAAATTGACTTTTAGCTATAAGACTTACTATTTAGGAGATATAAAAAATCTTACCATAGTATCATATATAGAGGGTGAATTAAAAATAGTAGATACTAATATAGATACAAGAAATAAGAAGATATACGGTATGATAAAGGATGAGGGAGAATATTTCGTAATAGACATAGACAAATTTTTAAAAGAATATGGTATAGATGTATTTGCAGGTATGTCAAAATGGAAAGACATACCAAAAAGTAAAATGAATGAAAAGACTAAGATAGTTCAAAATTTCTTAAATATCTTGGAAAACAAGGATAAAAAGACTTATAATATTGAAAAACTAAGAGGAAAATTGGAGTTTAAGGAGATTGATTTAAAAAGTTTTAGGAAAAAATTGCTCAAAAAACCAAAGGAGGGATATTGGCTTATACTGGATGATTACAGTAAAATAAAATTAAACGGAAGAATTACTGATATCAAACACAATGATACTGATAGGGACGGTTTGACTGATGCGGAAGAACTTGGCATAGGTGTAGATATAGACATGAGTGATTATATAAACTTACTGCTTGACAGACATTCCATTCCAAGAGAAACTTATAATGGTGAAAAATCAATAATCGTTTGGCGATTCAACTCTAACCCTACTGAATTAGATACAGATTTTGACGGTCTACCTGATGGAAACATACGTTATAGTGATATATCTGGAAATTTTGACGAGGAAGATTAATAATATTTTGAGGTAAAAGTATCAGTATATTTATTAAATTTAATATTGATATTCATTAAAGATAGTATAATTTCTAAAAAGTTGAAATTATACTATCTTGTTTTCTAAAGTCATATTAATTTTTAGCGTTAAAATCATATTTACAGTAAAAGGCTAATACTAAAATCTAATAGAATGATGGATTATCCTATGAAAAATAATTCACTAAAGGCTTATTAATAAAAGATATGCTAAAGAGTATCACGAGTATTAAATCTATAGTTTAAATAGAGTTCTAACATTTTTTTATTCGTGGATAAATAATATAAAACTTTTCTTTCATTGTCATAAATTTCAACTTTTCAAAGAATATTAAGTGAATAGAAATATCAACTATTCTATTTAATTTCAGTATAAGTATATCCACATTATTGCAAAGGACAGCAGAGAAGAGTAAAAAGTATCTCTTTTTATTTATTTTAATGATTCTCTAACTTCATCTATGGCCTTTTTTGCGAGTTTGTCAACGAGCTCATTGTATTTTATATTTGTGTGAGACTCTACTTTTACAAAATGAATATCTAATTTTTTATACATTTCAATACAAAATTCTCTGTACGCCTTTGTAAGGTGATTATTTGTCTTCCATGAGCCGTTTGCCCACATTTCTATTCCATTATAATCGTAATATATAGTTACAGACTTCATTTTCATATCAACAGCTTTTTGAATTACAAACATGGCTGCCTTTATTTCACCTGATACATTTCTCATAGTTATCAAAGACTCATCATTTGAAGCAAATTTGAAGCTTTCGCTTTCGCCATTATAAAACATTATTCCTCCGGAAGAAAAATATTTTATTTCATTGTCATAACTACCATCTACATAGGCAAGCATTTCATCTTTTCCAAGACTTACAAATATTTCATCTTCGCTGCTATGGTATTTTATATTGTTATCTTCTTTAATTTCATCATTTAAAAATGACTTCGCTTCAGCCAAGGTCTTAAAACTTTTGAACAGGGCATTTTTATATCCGGTAGTATTTTTCTTACATTCTTCCCAAGTTTCAAATATTCCTGTTTGTCTTCCTTTTTTTACTGCATAAAATTTTTTTTCCATATTCATCCTATTTTTAAATTAAGTATTTATAAAAAACAATATTTATGTTATTATTATATCACGAAAAGCTTATAAAGTTAATTAATTATTGGTGAAATTATGAAAGATGACAAGAAGGAAGTTTTTTTCGCTCTTGATATAGGTACCGGAAGTATAATGGGTATATTGGGAGAAAGGGACAATGAAAAGATAATAATAAAAGATGTTGCATTTGAAATGCACAAAAAAAGGGTAATGTATGACGGACAGATACACGATATAGATGCAGTTGCTAAGATAGCTGAAAGAGTAAAAAATAAACTTGAAGAGCAGTCAAATATCAAGTTGACTGAAGTTGCAATCGCAGCTGCAGGTCGCTCTCTTAAGACTATAAATGCAAGTGTGGATGTGGAATTTGATGATGTAACAGAGATTGATGCTCAGATAATGAAAAACATCGAGGCGAAGTCTTTGCAAGAGGCTGCAAATATGCTCAAAGACTCTGAAAAAGACAATATATCTTACTACAATGTCGGACATACGGTGATGACTTACAGATTGGATAACTATGAAATTAAAAATCCTGTAGGTCACAAAGGAAGTAAGATATCTCTTGAAGTAATAGCTACTTTTTTGCCAAAGATAGTAGTTGAGGCTCTTAATTCTGTTATGAACAGGATAAATCTAACAGTTTCTTATATGACTCTTGAGCCTATAGTGGCCATAGAAGTTTCAGTTCCTGAAAATGTGAGGTTGTTAAACATAGCTATGGTGGATATAGGAGCAGGCACATCAGATATTGCGGTTACTAAGGATGGAAGTATTACAGGATATGCAATGACTTCAACTGCGGGAGATGAGATTACTGAAAGTATATCACAAAATTTTCTGCTTGATTTCAACTCTGCTGAAAAAATAAAATGCAATCTTTGTAATGAAGATACACAAGTCTTTACTGATATAGTAGGCATTGAAAACAAGATGACAACTGCTGAAATTTTAGATAGAATCAAAGACTCTATATCTCTAGTTGCAAAAAATATAGCTGATGAGATTATAAAGCTTAACAAGAAAGCGCCAAGTGCAGTATTTTTAGTAGGTGGCGGCTCATTGACACCGGGTATAGGGGAATTGATAGCAGAGTATCTCCAGATACCAAGTGCAAGAGTGGTGATAAAATCTGTAGAGTCAATAGCTGATGTTGAAAATAACAATCCACTTTTACAAGGACCACAATGCGTTACACCTGTTGGAATACTATCTTGTAGTATAAAAAATGAAAAACAGGATTTTATAACGGTAAAAGTAAACGGCAAAAAAGTCAAGATGTTTCGCTCAGTAGATTTGAAGATAAGCGATGCTCTTCTTTTGGCTGGGTTTAACCCAAGAGAGCTCATATCAAGAAGGGGCAAATCACTGTTGATAGATATAAATGGTGAAAAAAAGATATATAACGGTGAGTTTGGAGAAGAGTCTAAGGTATATCTAAATGAATTATCAGCAAATATCGACTTCAAAATATCTGATGGAGATGAGATAGTAGTACAATCAGCTACAAAGGGAAAAGACGCATATATTTCTGTAAAAGACATAGTTGAAGAAAAGCTCATTACAGTAAATGGAGAAAAAAGATCTTATTTTTACAATATCACTTTAAATGGTGAAACTTGTACAGATCTAAGTCAAAGCCTAAATAATGGAGACAGCATAGCTTATGATGTGCTTGACAATACAGACAAACTTAGAGAATGTCTTAATATCTCTGATGAAAAAATAATAACTGTAAATGGAGATATTTCAAAGTATAATTTGCCGATTATGGATGGAGATACTTTAGAAATAGAAGAAAAGAAAAGAGATGAAAATTTAAAGGAAAAAAATTATGATACGACACTACAGATTATATGTAACGGTAAATTATTAAAGATAAATTCACAAAAGGAAGATATAATATTCGTAGACATATTTGACTATATTGATTTTGACAGGTCAAGACCGCATGGTAGTCTTACTATGAAAATTAACGGAAGAGATGCGGGTTTTACAGATGTACTTAAAGACAACGATAATATCCAAGTATATTGGAATGAGAATTGATATTATTATATCAAACTAATAATCTCCTGTTTATAACTAATAAACCTGTCCTAATGGAATATATTCTATTTTTTAAAAAAGTTTTTATTTTTAGGTTTACAATGTAAGTGCAACACTTAATAAAAGAATGATTTACTTAATTAAATCCTATATTGATAGAAATTTAATCCTTTTATCAGTGTAAAATCTTAAAATAATTCATATTTTGAAAAAAATTATTGATTAGGAAAAATAAGCTATAAAATAGAAATTGAGAATATTTTTCTCTAGTCTTATAATTAGTATAAAACATTCAGTGAGATTTTAAAATTGCCGTGTTTTATTTTTTAAATATAAATAAATTATGGAGGGAGAATGTTTATGAAACATTTAGTACTTGATTTAGGTAAAAAGTTTGACGGAAAAAAATGTTATGTATTAATAGACAGAAATGTTATTATTTCAGGTCAGACAGGATGTGGAAGGTCAACTTATGCAAAATTCCTTGCTTCACAAGATGATATGGTAGAGTTCACAGATGATGTTGCTACTCTTGATAATCTAAAGCCAAATACAAAACTTGTAATCTTGGATGATGTGTATAAGGTGGAAGACCAACTTGGCTTACAAGAAAAGATTGAAGAGCTCAATAAAAAAGATATATATGTAGGTCTTGTTGTAATATCCAGCAGACATATAAATAAAATTGACATAAGAGAAGCCTATGTTTTGAGAATAAAGACAAGTATCGAAAATGATAGAAGTATCATATTTGAAGATAACAACAATATGACACAGTTGCTTTTTGATATAGAGTAGTAGGTAAGAATATCAGCATATAATTATATGCTGATATTTTTTGAAAAATTATATTTTTAGATTATACTTATACTAAAATTCAGTCGAATTTTTGATATTTTTACCTTTTTTTAAAAAGATAAAATTTATGCAATCAAAGAATAGTTTATACTAAAAACCAATTAAATAGTCCTAAAATATATTAAAGATTAGTTGTCCAAAACTACAAAAAACTATATTTCAATAAGTTCAAATATGTGACATTATAAATGGTGATTAGTATTAATATAATTCGACCATAAGTTAATTAAATAGTAGTATTTCGTTACTATTGGTTTATAATATTTTAATTTATAGTTTAAAATCAATACCATATTTTAGCTTAAACAGATAACTGCTGATATAGCTGTTTGATGAGATGAAAATCTTTGATGCGTTTTGCCTGTTTATAAGTAGAGATTTTTCAGATAAGTCGTAGAGATTTTGGGTGTCACGAGATTTTATCCATATATTCTCCTTAGTATTTGCATAGAGGGCGACTTTTTTTTCAGTCTTGATGTAGAAATATTCGTTATCAAGTTTTTTTATCTTGTCAAAATTATTTTTTTCTAATAAGGTATTAATTTTTTTTATCAACTCTTCTTGTTCGATAGCACTTTCATTTTCAAATAACTGTCTATTTAAAAAACATTTACAGAGATAAGATAGGATTTTGTCTTCTTGATTGCTCCAATTTATGATATGATACATAAAATATCCGTCATCAGTAGTCAGATATTCACCTACTGTTATTTTTTGGCCTAATATGAGTTTTTTAAGTACAGTATCGCAAAATATATAAATATTTTGATTAAGAAGTTCATTTGCTCTCTTAAATATGAGTTTTAGACATTTTTCCATATGTTGCTTGATATTGTGCTGATATACTTCCTTGTGCATAAAATATCTAGCCATTACATACTCTTCCAAGGTTGATAAATACTTTTCATTTATAAATATCTTTAACTTATCTTCTTCTTCCTTAACCCCAAAGGACTTAATTAATCTTTGTATGTCATATCTTCCATTTGTAACACTTGTAAAATAAGAATCCCTAAGCAAGTAGTCCATTCTATCTGCATCTGTCTGTGAGCTTACTAGAGTTGCTATTATATCGAAAATTTTTGCTTTTTCATCATCCTTATATGATTTTGAGATAATGCTTATCAATCTTTTGATAAATTCCTCTCCATATAATTCAACTATTTTTTTGTGTAATGAAGTGTTTTTGTCACTTATGATTTCCTTTGTCCATTGTTCGTGAGATTTAACTCCAAAAATTTTTTCAAATGTATGCGAAAAAGCTCCATGTCCGACATCGTGGAGTAAGGCTGCCACGTAAGCTAGGTTTTTATCGTCTTCCTTTACTTCATAGCCAAGTTTTTTCAGTTCTAAGGTAAAATGTGCTATGAGATTTTTCATAACATGATAGGTTCCTATGGAATGTGAAAATCTTGTATGTGTAGCAGTAGGAAAAACCAAGTATTCACAACTTAATTGGTGAATACGGTGCAATCTTTGAAACTCAGAGCAACTTAATATTTGTTTTATCTTATCGTCAAATTCGATATCATTATGTATTACATCCCTAATTACAAAGCTCATATCCTCTCCTAAAATGTTAAATTAAAACCATGAAATAAAGTTTGTGGTTATGAAAACATAAAATAATATGTGTTCTTAATACTTGATGTTATTATATCTAAGTTTGACCTTCTAAAAAATATTTTAATAAAGTCTAATATAATATAAATTATTGAATATTTCAATTATTTTTTAATATCGGTTCATATTCCATATATTATCACATCTAATTTTTAACTACAATAGAATTTTTTAAAAGAAAGATATAGAGAATAAAAAATAAATAACTATTATCATAATGTAATTATTGTAAAATCAATTGAAATAAAATTAGATAAAAAAATTTTTAAAAAATGTTGAAAAAATTAATTTTAGGGTATATAATGTTTCATGAAAATATATGGAATATATTATCAATAATAAATAATTTAATATTAATTGATAATAAAATAAAAATTATGGAGGTAAATTCATGGCATCTTTAAAAGGAACAAAAACTTTGGTAAATTTGATGGCTTCATTTGCAGGTGAATCTCAAGCCAGAACAAGATATACATTTTTTTCAAGCATAGCAAAAAAAGAAGGATTTGAAGAGATTGCTGCGATTTTCATGGAAACTGCTGAAAATGAAAAAGAGCATGCTAAGGTATTCTACAAACATGTGGTAGAAAATATGCAAGGTGAAAACTTCCCTGTAGAAACTGAAATAACAGGTACTTTCCCAGCCATATTGAGCAATACTTATGACAATCTTATGGCTGCAGCTGCTGGAGAAAATGAAGAATGGACAGTTGCTTATCCAAAATTCGCGGAAATCGCTGATGAAGAAGGGTTTAAGGAAATAGCAGCGTCTTTCAGATTGATAGCAAAAGTTGAAAAAGAACACGAAGAAAGATATAGAAGACTTGCTGATGATGTGAAAAATGGAACAGTTTTCAAAAAAGAAGATATAGTTGCATGGAAGTGTAGAAACTGTGGATTTATCTTCGAAGGTAAAGAAGCACCAAAACTATGTCCTGCATGTAAGCATCCACAAGCATATTTTGAAGTTAGAAAATAGAAATAAATCAAAAAGATACCTTAGATTTAAAAGTAGGGTATCTTTTTTTATTGATTTTATTTAGATTAATCAAGTTAAAAATACTGATATTATCTATTTAATCTACGAATAATGATCATAAAGAGTTTTAAAAAATAGTATGTGATTTATGACTTCATTATAAATACACTGAAAATATTTCATCCATTAATTTATTAGGTTTTAGTATAAATACATTTTTTATCCCACCAACTTAACAGGTCTATTTTCACAAAACTCATTACAATTTTCACAACACAGTTTACAGTTCCTTAGTTTACAGGTTAAGTCCGTACATGAGCGTTTGCAAAATATGCATTCTATATTTTCCTTTTTTGCTCTATCTTTAACATTTATAGTGAGTCCATGTTCTATAAAATCTGTAAATACAATGACCATATCTACCTCAGGCATCTTCAAATTTCTCATGCCTTTTTTACGACCTTGCCAATGTATGTAATCTTCAATACCAAAGTCCTTAAGTGTGTTAGGTATTTTACCGAGCGTATCAGCTCCGACCAATAATGCCTTCATAATAATCTCCTGTCAAAATATAATATTTTTATCATAAATAAGATATATAATTTTTTGATTTAATTGATAATAATTATTAACAAGAAATATTTTAGCACAAAAAAATAAAAAGTCAATACTAATTATTAATTATTTTTAATTAATATTTAAAATTATCTAAAAATATTTTATATTTATACAAAATTCTTGAAAATCTGCCGAAAATAAAATATAATAGACAAGTAATTTTAAATAATTTTTTGTGGAGGAAAAGATGAAAATTGTAATAAGCAAGACTCATGAAGAATCATCAAAAAAAGCATCTGTGCAAATTTTAAGACAGCTTATCGAAAAAAATAACTCTGTATTAGGTTTTGCTACAGGCTCGTCTCCTGTTGTAATTTATGAAAATCTGATAAAGTTTTATAAAGAAAATATAGTGAGTTTTAAAAATGTGACTGCCTTTAACTTAGACGAATACATTGGAATAGAAAAATTACACCAAAATTCATACTATTATTTTATGAGAGATAATTTGTTCAATCATATAGATATCAAGGAAGAAAATTGTCATATAGAAAATGGATTGGCAAGTGATATGGATAAAGAGTGTGCATCTTACGAAGGGTTAATTGAAGATAAGGGCGGAATAGACCTTCAAATTCTTGGAATAGGTGCAAATGGTCATATAGGATTTAATGAGCCTTCAGATAAAATTTCTCCTATGACTCATGTAGTTGAGCTTACACAAAGTACCATTGACGCAAATTCAAAGTATTTTTCTGATATTAAGATGCCGACTAAGGCTGTAACTATGGGTATTGCTACAATTATGAAGTCTAAGAAAATAATACTGATTGCTTCTGGCGAGGCTAAGGCTAAGGCTATTTATGACACTGTTCATGGAGAGATTACTCCAAAGGTACCGTCTTCAATCTTGAGATTACACCCTGATGTTACTATATATGTAGATGAAGAGGCATCAAAGTTATTGAAATAATATTCATAAGGGTAATATTATTGTAATGTTATAACTTATAGTTAATGAACTTATTTTCTTGAATTTGAAAAAGCTTAGTATTTTGAAAATTACAAATCTATTTTAAATTTAAGAGAAAAATCCAATATTATTTACTATGAGATAATCGCATTTTGATAAGAAAATATAAAATATTTTTAGCTATAGTAAGAGTAAATATTTCATCCTTTGTTATATAATCTAATACTGATGTTTTTAATTGTCGTATATAATAAATTCCAATTTATTGAGTTTATTTGATAAAGATGAGTGTAAATATACGACATATTATCTAATATTTGTATGATTTAATAATATAACAAAGGATTTTTTTAAAGGAAATGAAATGATTACATTATCAAATATAAAGCTATCCATAAATGAAGATATGGATAATATCAAGGATAAGATAACAAAGAAGTTAAGGCTTAAAAATAAGGATATTAAGTACAAAATCTTAAGAGAGTCCATAGATGCAAGGAAAAAGGATAAAATATTCTTCGTATATCAGGTGTTAGTCGATGTAGATGAAAAAAATATTGATAAAAACATACTTAGTGATAAGGATGTAAACCTGTATAAAGAAGAAAAACAGGAGATATTGAAAAAAGGGCAGATAAAACTTACAAAGCCAATTTTGGTGGTTGGTATGGGACCTGCCGGACTTTTTTGTGCATATAAACTCGGCTTGTATGGATATGATGTGATATTAATAGAGCAGGGCAAGGATGTAGACAGCAGAAGTGAAGATGTTGAAAAGTTTTGGAGATACGCTGTGTTAAATGAAAACTCCAACGTTCAGTTTGGCGAGGGAGGGGCAGGTACTTTCTCTGACGGAAAACTGACTTCAAGGAGTAAGGACAAGAGAGGTCAGTATGTGCTTGAGACTTTCTACAAATATGGAGCTGATGAGAGTATTTTGTATAAGCAAAAACCTCATATAGGTACTGATGTATTGAAAAATGTCATAAAAAATATGAGAAATGATATTATAAAAAATAAGGTAAGTGTGAGATTTGAAACTAAACTTGAAGACTTCGCAATAGAAGACGGAAGAATAAGCTCTGCTTTAGTAAATGGTGAAAATATAGATGTTTCAATGGTGGTGCTTGCAGTAGGCCATAGTAGCAGAGATACTTTTTTGATGCTTGAAAAAAACTGCATTTCTATGCTAAATAAGCCATTTGCAGTAGGATTTCGAATAGAGCATTTGAGAGAAGATATTGATAAGGCGCAGTACAAGAGCGATTATAATAATCCAAAACTTTCTTCAAGCGAATACTTTCTCACAAATGCAGTGGATGATTACAACAGGAGTGTGTATACATTTTGTATGTGTCCCGGAGGATATGTGGTGCCATCTTCATCGTCTAAGGGTGAACTTGTGGTAAACGGTATGAGTTATAACGCAAGAGACGGTGTAAATTCAAACAGTGCCATATTGGTCAATGTAAGAGAAAGTGATTTTGATTCTAAGATATTGGGCGGAATGTATTTTCAAAAGAAATTCGAGAAAAAAGCTTTCGAACTTGGAGGAAGTAACTATCAAGCGCCAGTGCAGAGATTTGGAGATTTCTTGGTAGGAAGAAAGTCTGAAAACATTGGGAAGGTAAGACCTACTTATGAGATAGGCTACAGTTTTGCTGATTTAAATGAAATATATCCAAAGGAGTTTAACGATTGTATAAAAAAATCCATTCTTGAAATGGATAAGAAAGTAAAGGGCTTTGCAATGGAAGATGCAATACTTACAGGTATTGAAACAAGGACATCATCACCGCTTAGAATAGTAAGGGATAAGGAGAAGTTTACAAGCTTATCTTTGGAAAATCTCTATCCTTGTGGAGAGGGCGCAGGATATGCTGGAGGCATAGTCAGCAGTGCCATAGATGGACTGAAAATAGCTGAAAAGATAATAGAAACTTATTGTTAGTGCAAAATTTATTCTGACTTAAGTTTTATCAATGAATATAAGAATGTAAATTAATTATTTTTCTTTTAAATTTTAGTAGTATTGAGGTTGAATTTATAGTATAATATTATGATACAAGGATATTATATTTCAATGAGATTTTCTATGAAAAATTAATATAAATGATTTTGTATTTTAAAGATGATGCTAAGCTTTGCTTATAAAAAATTTGATGTATTAATAGTCTTATTATATTTAATCATAAATTATTAATGCGAATTATTACTTTAAAGAAGTTTAGCACATAAGATTTTGAATAATTTATACATTCTTTGTATAAATTATTAGAGTAACAGCAGGAGGAAAAAATGGTTTCTAAAATTGAAGATATACTTGAAGCTGTCACAAGTAAATCTTTAACATATCAACAAAAATTATATACGATAGCAAATATTGCAGAAAGACTTTTTGATCCAAGAGAGCTTTTGGGATATACAGATGAAGAGATGGAATATATCAACAATCAGATGATTTGTGACCTTAACGAAGGCTATGCGATGTACAGACCGAGATATATACTTCCTGATTATGATGTATATATAAAAAACGGTTGCAAATTCTTGGATTTGAAACCACCAACAAATCTTGATGAATGTTTGGACGGTTTGCTGATTTTATATTCTCATGTGCCATCTATAACGTCATTCCCTGTATTTATAGGTCATATTGACACATTGCTTGAGCCTTTCATCACTAATGAAGAAGAGGACTATGTGAAGATAAAGAGATTTTTAAATCATATAGATAAGGTAATAACAGATTCTTTTTGCCATGCTGACATAGGACCTTACAGTACAAGAGCCGGAAAGATGATATTAAAGGCTATAATTGAACTTGAAAATGCAACTCCAAATATGTCAATAAAGTATGATAAGGAAAAAACTGACAGGGAGTTTGCAAAGTTGGCTGCTCTTGCTTGTCTTAAGGTTTCTAAGCCGTCTTTTGCAAATGATCCTTACTATACTAAAGACCTTGGAGATTATGCACTTGCAAGCTGTTATAATGCACTTCCGCTTTGTGGCGGGGCATATACACTTACAAGACTTAGACTTGGAACTATTGCTAAGTCCGCTAAGACAGTGGATGATATGGTAAACAATCTCCTTCCCAAGGTTGCCAATCTTGCACTTTCAACTATTGATAAGAGAATAAAATATATAGTTGAAAAGTCAAATTTCTTTGAGTCAAGTTTTTTGGTTGATGAAGGATTTTTAAAGAGGGAAAACTTCTCAGGAATGTTTGCCATAGTAGGCCTTGCAGATGCGGTAAACAATCTGCTTGAAAAAGAAGGAATAAATGAGACATTTGGTAAATCTTCACGTGGAGACGAAATCGCAACTGCGATAATGGAGAAGTTGCAAGAGTTAAATAATGCTCATAAAGGCGTTTACAGCGAAAGAACAGGAGACATCTATCTTCTACATGCACAGGTTGGGGCATCATTGGACGAAGAAGATAAGAACAACACTCCTGCTCATAGGGTTAAAGTAGGTCAGGAGCCTGCACTTTTGGAACAATTGAAACAATCTGCACCTTTCCACAAGTATTTCCCATCAGGTACAGGAGATTTATACGCATTTGACCAAACTTATGAAGATCATCTTGACGCTCTTCTTGATATAATTGACGGGGCATTTGCACTTGGATATAGATATATCACGACTTATGAGAAAAATACTGATCTTATAAGAGTTACAGGTTACCTTGTGAAAAAGAGCGAGGTTGAAAAGGCAAGACGTGGAGAAGCTGTACTTCAAGATACTACATGGTTTGGTAGTGGAACTGATGAAAATGCACAAGTGTTTGACAGAACACTAAGGACTATGGAAGCCTAAGAGATGGAAGATTTAAAAAATATAATTTTACCTGTTCACAGGATAATACCATTTTCAAATGTGGAGGGACAGGGCAATAGAACAAGTATTTTTTTACAGGGTTGCAATATCAACTGTCTTTACTGTCATAATCCGGAGATGATAGGATTTTCAAATGATGATACGCATAATATGACAATAGAAACTTTGATTGATAAAATCAAAAATAATATGCCTTTCATCAGAGGGATTACAATGTCAGGAGGAGAGGCTACTATTCACAGTGATAAATTGGTCATACTTTTCAAAGAGGTACACAAACTTGGTCTAACTTGTTATATAGATACCAACGGATACTTTGATATAGATGAAAAAAAGGAAATGGTAGAACATACGGACAAGTTCTTATTCGATGTTAAGGGATATGGAGCAGGATTAAAATATCTTTGCTTTGATAGGAAAAATCACTCAGGTGCTTTAAAAGCAGAATATAAGCTTGAAAGTGATGATAAATCTTACGATAATTTTGAAAACCTTGCAAATCTTGTGAAGATGAAAAAGGTAGAAGAAGTAAGGCTCGTATACATCAAGAATTTCTATGATGCGCATATTGTCGTGGACAAGATAGCTGAAATCATAAAAGATGAGGAAGACATACTGTTCAAACTCATCAGAGTGCATATAAAGGGTGCAAGAGATCCAAAGTCCCTTGCATCATGTATGCCAACACGACAAGAGGTGGAAAATCTTGAAAAATATGCAAGAGAAAAGGGAATAAAAAATATATTTACTATAAACATATAAGTTATATTTTTATTTTGACTTCGTAACTTCCTTATGTCATGAAGTTGTAGATAATATAATTATAATTGCCGTTTTTCGTATTTAGTATGGAAACGGCAATTAAATCAACACAAGGAGTATTGTTATGGAATATGTAATAGAAATGCTTAATATTACAAAACAATTCCCAGGTATAAAAGCCAATGATGACATCAGTATACAGCTAAGAAAAGGCGAGATTCATGCACTGCTTGGAGAAAACGGAGCTGGCAAGTCTACGCTGATGAGTATACTTTTTGGTTTGTATCAACCTGACAGCGGAATAATCAAGATAAACGGAGAACAGGTTAATATATCCAATCCAAATATTGCCAATAAATTGGGAATAGGAATGGTGCATCAACATTTTAAGTTGGTGGATAACTTCACAGTTGTCGAAAATATCATTCTTGGAATGGAACCTAAGAAGAGCTTTGGCAGAATAGATTTGAAAAAAGCCAAAGAAGTCGTAAAAAAACTCAGTGAGCAATATGGACTCAACGTTGATCTTGATGCTAAGATTTCAGATATTACTGTGGGAATGCAACAAAGAGTAGAGATATTAAAAACTCTCTACAGAAATGCAAACATACTTATCTTCGATGAGCCTACAGCTGTGCTTACACCACAGGAGATACAGGAGCTCATAAGTATAATGAGGAGACTTATAGATGAAGGAAAATCTATAATACTCATAACACATAAGTTGAAAGAGATAAAACAGGTAGCTGACAGGTGTACAGTACTTAGAAAAGGAAAGTACATAGGTACTATAGATGTTGCTGAAACAACAGAAAATGAGATGGCAAAGATGATGGTTGGTAGAGATGTCAGTTTCAATGTCGAAAAAGGTGAGTATCATCCGTCAGATGTGGTCTTAAAAGTTGATAATATTACTGTGAAAAATGCAAGAAATATAGAGGCTGTAAAAAATGTCAGTTTTGAAGTGAAAAAAGGTCAGATTTTTTGTATATGCGGTATAGACGGCAATGGTCAAAGTGAGATAATAGAAGCTATAACAGGGCTTACAAAGGTAGAAAGTGGAAAAATTTTCTTGGATGGCAAGGACATAACTGACAGGACAATCAGACAAAAAACTCTTGCAGGTATAGGTCATATACCTGAGGATAGACATAAGTACGGCCTGGTACTTGATTTTAATCTTGAAGAAAATATAGCTTTGCAAACTTACTATACCGATGAACTCTCACAAAAGGGAAGAATCAAGTTTAAAGAAAGAACTATACTTTCAGACAGGTTAATAGGAGAGTTTGACATTAGGTCATCTCTTGGCTCTAAGACAGTCACAAGGCAGATGTCCGGTGGAAATCAGCAAAAGGCGATTATTGCAAGAGAGATTAACAGAAAGCCTGAGCTTTTGATAGCCGCTCAACCTACAAGAGGCTTGGATATAGGTGCAATTGAGTATATTCATAAGAGACTTGTGGAAAGAAGAGATAACAACGATGCAGTATTGCTCATGTCATTGGAACTTGACGAAGTAATCGACTTGTCCGATGTAATTGCCGTAATACATGATGGAAAGATAACGGGTATAGTTGAAGCACATGAGGTTAATGAAAATCTTCTTGGACTTATGATGGCAGGTCTCAGCAAGGAAGAGGCTATGAAACAATTGCAAGAAAATAAAACGGAGGCCAAGTGATGAACGATAAAAATAAAAATATACTTATTCCGGTTATAGCCATATTTTTGGGATTTTTATCCGGAGTCATAATAATGGTAATTACAGGTCAGGATCCGTCAATATTGTTTAAGTCTATAATAAGAGCGGTAACAGGAATAAATATTGACAGAATAGGCTCATCGAAGGGTTTTTTTACTCCAAGAATGGTAGGCGAATACTTTGTATATGCTATGCCTATAATATTGACAGGTTTGTCGGTTGCTTTTGCGTTTAGGACAGGGCTTTTCAATATAGGTGCTGAAGGTCAGGTAATGGTAGGTGCCATGGTATCTGCAATACTTGGCGTGCTTATAGATTTACCTGCTATATTATTGCTTCCAATAGTAGTATGTGGTGGGACTTTGGCAGGTGCCATCTGGGGATATATTGCCGGATTTTTGAAGGCAAAGTACAATGTCCACGAAGTCGTAGTGACGATAATGCTCAACTATACAGCTATGTATATGTCAGCAATGTTTTTGAAGATGTTACCGGGTAGTACATCAGTAAAGACTGTAGACATACATAGTGGAGGACTGCTTCAAAGTGAGTTTTTGAAACACTTAACAAGCGGTTCAAGGCTTCATTTCGGATTTATACTGGTGATTTTATCTATATATCTTTTTAACTATATTATTAATAAGACTAATTATGGATATGAGCTCAAAGCTGTTGGATACAATCCTTTTGCTGCTGAGTATGCAGGCATGAAGGTAAAGGAAAGGGCAGCTCAATCAATGGCTATTGCCGGAGCTTTTTCAGGACTTGCAGGAGTATTGCTCGTTTCCGGCACATTTGGATATGGTAGAGTCTTGCTTGCTTTTGAAAACTACGGTTTTGATGGAATTGCGGTTGCGCTGATAGGTGGTAATACAGCGCTTGGCTCTTTATTTGGAGGTTTGCTATTGGCTGCCTTAAAGGCTGCACAACCTTTAATGGGTGCAAAGAATGTACCTGATGCAATAGCAGTCATTATTTCATCTATGATAATAATATTTATTGCGATGAGAGCAGGCATCTTAGATATATTGGAAAAAATAAAAGGGGGTAAGAAATAATGGATTTATTAGCATCAATAATTCAATCTACCTTGATTTATTCAGCTCCGATAATTATAGCGGCAATAGGGGGGCTATACTCTGAAAGATCAGGTATAGTAAATGTCGGTATTGAAGGGATAATGATGGTTGGAGGCTTTGCAGGAGCGACAGCCTTGGCATTTCTTGAAAATACTTTTTCTATTGCGCCGTGGATTTCGCTCGTAGTTGCACTTATAGCAGGTATTTTGGTTTCACTTATACATGCTTATCTTTGTATTAATCTTCGTGCCGATCAGACTATATCAGGTACGGCAATCAATATATTTGCAGGCGGTGTCACTATATATCTTTGTGGAATAATCTTTGGACAACAAAGAACTTTGGCATTTAGACAAGGATTTACAAAGACAAATATTCCTATTTTATCTGAAATTCCTATAATTGGTGATTTCTTTTTCAAAAGGATGTATGTTCCTGTCTATTTGACTTATGTAATTGTTATTGTAACTTGGTTTATAATGTATAGGACTACACTGGGACTAAGACTCAGAGGTACAGGTGAAAATCCTCATGCAATAGATTCGTTGGGTATGAATGTGTACAAGCTTAGATATATAGGAGTTCTCACTTCAGGTGCTTTGGCAGGGCTTGCAGGGGGACTTATGGTGCTTACTCAAGATACACAATATACAATTACAAGCATACACGGTATAGGTTTCATAGCTTTGGCATCATTGATATTTGGTAAGTGGAGACCTTTCCCTACATTATTTGCGGGTTTGTTCTTTGGATTTGCTCAGATATTCGCATTGTATTCCGACTCAATAGCTGAGAAGTTTAACATAAGTGCTATAAGACTAATGCCAAATGAGTTTTACCTATTGTTACCTTATGTGATTACAATTATAGCTTTGATAATATTTAGTGGTAAGGATGTAGGACCTAAGGCAGCAGGGGAGATTTACGACAAAGGTAAAAGATAAGTTATAGAGTCTAATAAAAAAATGTCTATTAAACAAATGAATATTAGTATTTAATACTCAAATACAAAAAAGTAGGAATGAAAATCACACTTCACTCCTACTTTTTTTAATATTTACCTATTACAAACATTGTAAATGATGCTGTTGCAAGAAGTTTATCATCTTCCTGTCTACTTACGTTGACATCCACTACCATAGTGCTGTTTCCATTATGCACTACCTCGCCTTTAGCTATCATTGTTCCTGTGTCAATGGACTTTAAGAAATTCATATTTGAGCTTAGAGTGACAATTTTCTTGCCATAAGATACACAGGCAGCTCCTGAAGCGCTGTCAGCTAAAGTAAACATAACGCCCCCATGCACCATATCATGTGCATTTAACATATTCTCAGTAACTCTCAAACTAAGTTCAGATTTCCCGTCATAAGCCTTTATTATTTTCATGTCTTCAATTACAAGAGTCTTTAAGGTTTCATCTTCTCTGTTTAGTTTGTCCAACATTTCCTTTATATTTTTATCCATAAATATTCTTTAATTTCCTTTCGTTTTATAAAAATAGAAGTCAAAGTTTATTAACTAGGGCTCACCTTTTCGTCATTAATCTTTACTACCTTTGCAGGTATACCTACAGCTGTGGCATTGTCAGGTACGTCCTTTAAGACAACAGCATTTGCACCTATTTTTGAATTTTCTCCTATTGTTATAGGACCTAAGACCTTAGCTCCTGATGATATAACGACATTATTTTTTACTGTGGGATGTCTTTTGCCATGATGATTGCCTGTGCCACCTAATGTAACATTATGATACATAAGCACATCATTTCCTACTTCCGCAGTTTCTCCTATCACTACGCACATGCCGTGGTCGATAAAAAGTCTCTTGCCTATTTTTGCAGCAGGATGTATTTCTATTCCTGTAAAAAATCTTGCAAGTTGGGATATGGTTCTTGCTATGGTAACTAGGTGAATATTGTGTAGAAAATGTGCTACTCTATGCCAAAATACTGCATGAACAGACGGCGTATTTATTAAAATATTCAAGTAGTTGGTTGCAGCCGGATCCTTTTGCTTAACAACCTTCATATTTTCTATAAAATCTTTTAAAATACCATATCTTTGATTATCCATATCCCAATCCTTTATATCAAATAGTCTTACTGTTATTAAATACCCAAAATTTTTTTATATATCAAATAAACCTTCTGTACTTAGGTATCTCATACCTGTATCAGGGGCAATAAATAAGACTTTCTTTCCTTTTCCTAATTTTTCTGCTACCTTAATTGCACCGGCAAATGCAGCGCCAGAAGATATACCTACAAGTATTCCCTCTTTTTGAGAGAGTAATCTTACTTTTTCATAAGACTCTTCATCACTTACCTGTACAAACTCATCTATCAAAGATAAATCAAGAATATCCGGAACAAAACCTGCCGATATACCTTGTATTTTATGTGGTGAATGAGTTCCTCCAGACAATACTGTCGATTTTTCAGGTTCAACAGCTACTATCTTGGTAGTATAATTTTTTTCTTTCAATACGCTACTTACACCGGTTATTGTTCCCCCTGTTCCAACACCGGCTACAAAGGCATCCAAAGTATCAAAGTCATTGATTATTTCTATAGCTGTTGTACTCTTGTGTGCAAGTACATTATTTTCATTTTCAAACTGTCTTGTGAGTATATATCCATCTTGAGATGCTATTTCTTCAGCCTTTGCTATAGAGCCTTTCATACCTTGTGCTGCTGGTGTGAGTATAAGTTTGGCTCCATAGGCAGCTAATATTTTTCTTCTTTCTATACTCATGGAGTCAGGCATTACAAGTATGCAGTTGTATCCAAGAGCCCTTGAAACCATCGCAATCCCTATACCTGTGTTTCCGCTAGTAGCTTCTACCAAGGTATCACCTTTTTTAATAAGACCTTTTTTTTCAAAGTCACTTATCATATAGTAAGCTGCTCTATCTTTTACAGAGCCTGCCGGATTGAAATATTCAAGTTTAGCATATATATCAGCGACATTGTCTCCAAGTTCTAAATTATTCAATTTTATTATTGCTGTATTTCCTATTGTTTGTGTAATGTTATTGTAAATCATATTTCCTCCTTAAGAAAACATAGTATTTCACTATGAATTAAAAATAATAAAATTTTCAAAATAAAGTGATTTGAATTTATACTGAAAAATAAAATGTCTCGTATTTTAGAATTTTAAAAAATTTAGAGCTTAATTATGGCTTAGATACAGTATTATATTTTTTGGCAGCTTTTTATTAAGTCACTAAAATTCAGATTGTTTGAGATTATAGAAATAGTAATTTATATACCATATCAAAATTAATTACATTTTATTGTTTGAAAGTATAAAAATTATAAAAAAATCAATAAAAAAATCTCTATCATAACTAATATGATAGAGACGAATAAAATCCGCGGTTCCACTCTAATTGATTAAAAAATCCACTTTATCAGATACTTACATATCCTATCTCTATAACGGGAGAAACCCGTTGCAGCCTCAAAACTTCGGTGCAAAACTCCAAGGTGCACTTCACAAACAGCATAATGGAAATTTTCACCAACCATTTCCTCTCTGAAAAAACACTATAAGCTACTTTACCTCTTCAAAGTCTTTTTCAAAAACTATTTTTGTATTATATTGCAAATTTTTCATATTGTCAATAGAAAAAATAAATTTCTTAAATAAGTTTGTAAAATAGCTTTATAATGACAACTATTCAAAAAATAATCTAAAATTAATCAGCTTAAATTAATAAGATTTTTTTAGTATTCTACATTTTTTAAGAAGAGTCCCTTTGCCTTTGCTGTAGCGCCTGCCTTTATCCTGTCTTTATACATCAGGATTTGGCTTATGTCGTCATTTTTTTGGTGTAGGCCTATCTCTATTAAAGTGCCTACTATTATACGCACCATATTGTATAAAAATCCATCTCCTGTTATACTAAAAGTCAATATATCTTCGTAGATTTTGACAATATCGGATGAATATATTGTCTTTATGGTATTTTTTGGATTATTTTCTTCATAGGTGTAAAACGAAGTAAAGTCATGTGTTCCAATTAGCATATTTGAATTAGACTTCATAAGCTCAAGGTCAAGTTTTCTATTTATATGCATTGAGTATTTATCCCAAAAAGGATTTTTTATTTCTCTGTTTAGTATATGATAGATATATGTTTTTTTCTTTGCTGAAAATCTTGCATTAAAATCTTCATCTACTTCTTTTGAAGAGAGAATTCTTATATCATCAGGCAACTTGGTATTTATGGCTTTTGCAAATTTTTTAGCATCTATACTTGAGGAAGTGCTAAAGTTTGCAATCTGTGATAGAGCATGTACACCAGCATCTGTCCTACCTGATGCTATTACATTTATTTCTTCATTACATATTAGACTTATAGCATCTTCGATTTTTTCTTGAATTGAAATTGCATTTTTTTGCCTTTGCCAACCTGAGTAATTTGTTCCGTCATAAGAAATTTCAAGTAAAATATTACGCATGGCTAAAAACTCAACTTTATAAAACTTATGGCAATGACAATTACCGGAAAAATTAAGATAAGGACAATTGTAATACGGTCAATTTTTTCATATTTGAGCTCTTTAAGTCTTGTTCTGCCTTCACCGCCATGGTAGCAACGTGCTTCCATTGCCATAGCGAGTTCATCTGCTCTTCTAAAAGCACTTATGAAAAGTGGAACAAGTAGAGGTATCATGCTTTTTGCTCTGCTTAATATATTCTTGCTTTCAAAATCAGCACCTCTTGCTATTTGAGCCTTCATAATTTTATCAGTTTCATCAAGCAAAGTGGGGATGAATCTTAGCGCAATTGTCATCATCATAGCTATTTCGTGCGCAGGAAGACCGATTCTTTTAAAAGGATTAAGTACCTTTTCAAGTGCATCTGTAAGTTGTATCGGCCTTGTAACCAAGGTTAAAAGAGATGTACCTACAATTAAAAGTACAAGTCTGAGCAACATAAAAAAACCAAGTACCAAACCATCATGAGTTATTTTTAAAAATCCATATTCAAAATATATCTTACCGCCTTGTGTAAAGAGCATATTTAATATAAAAGTCAAAACCAAAAGGTAGAAAATCGCCTTAATTCCTCTGAAAATATAAAGGAACGGGATTTTTGTAATTGAAATTATACTCATCAAAACAGCTATTATAAAGATATAAGATACGAATGAATCTGTTATAAAAAGTGACACCATAAATACAAATGTAAAAAGGAGTTTTACCCTCGGATCCAATCTGTGTATTATAGAGTTTGTAGGATAATACTGTCCTATTGTTATATCTTGTAGCATTATGACCTCTTTAAGTTTTTTACAATTTCATTTTTAATATCATCAATTGTCAAAATATCGCTTGATATTTCAAAGCCTTTATCTCTCAACTGATTTGCCAACTGAAGAACTTGGGGTACGTCAAGACCTATCTCTTTGAGTCTTGTTTCGTTTTTAAATACTTCTATAGGAGTATCGAAAAATTCAACCTTGCCTTTGTTCATAACGAGTAATCTATCTGCAAGTTTGGCTACATCATCCATGGAGTGAGATACCAAAATTATAGTATTTTTCTCTCTTTCATGGATTTCTTTTATATTGGACAAGATGTCGTCCCTTCCCTTAGGATCAAGTCCTGCAGTTGGCTCATCCAATATAAGAATTTCAGGTTTCATTGCCAATACACCTGCAATGGCAATTCTTCTTTTTTGACCTCCTGACAAATCAAAAGGAGATTTATCCTTTGATTTTTCATAATCAAGTCCGACAAGCGACATGGAATATCTTACTGCTTGATTTATCTCTTCTTCACTGAGTCCAAGATTTCTCGGACCGAAAGAGATGTCTTTTTCTATAGTCTCTTCAAATAACTGATATTCCGGATATTGAAATACAAGTCCTACCTTTTTTCTTATATCTACAAGCGAGACGTCCTTTGCAGTTATATCAAAATCGTTAATCAGTATTTGTCCTTCATTTGCCTTTAAAAGACCATTTAAATGCTGGATGAGGGTGGACTTTCCTGAACCTGTATGGCCGATAAGAGCTATGAATTCTCCGTCATTAATCTCTAAACTAACATTGTCTATAGCTTTGGATTCAAATGGAGAGTCAGGTGCATATATATGAGTTAAATTTGTGATTTTAATTGACATAGGCTATCTATCATCTCCTCGACAGTAAGAATATCTTGACTTATATGGATGTCCTGTTTCTTTAATTCATTGCACAATAAAGTCATTGGCGGTACATCCAAGCCCAAGTTTTGAAGTTGTTCAATATTTACAAAAACTTCTTTGGGAGTGCCTTCAAGGACTATTTCTCCCTCTTCCATGACGTAAATATAGTCTGCATCTACAGCTTCTTCCATAAAGTGAGTTATGTGGATGAGGGTTATATTTTCTTCTTTATTGAGCTTTTTTACAGTGCTCATAACTTCTTTTCTACCACGAGGATCAAGCATGGAAGTAGATTCATCAAGTATGATGCAGTCAGGTTTCATGGCTATTATACCGGCGATGGCTACCTTTTGTTTTTGACCTCCTGAAAGAAGATGGGGTGCCTTTGTAGCAAATTCACTCATTCTTACTACTGACAAAGCATCATCCACCCTTTTTCTTATCTCTTGTGAGGGTACTCCCATATTTTCAGGACCAAATGCCACATCATCCTCAACAACTGTAGCCACTATTTGATTGTCAGGATTTTGAAATACCATTCCACATTTTTGTCTTATTTCAAAGACTTTATTATCGTCATTGGTATCAAGTCCGTCTATAAGTACCGTTCCACTTGTAGGAGTAAATATGGCGTTTAGGTGTTTTGCAAATGTTGATTTTCCCGATCCATTGTGACCAAGTACGACTATGAACCGACCTTTTTGTATTTGGATATTTAAATTATTAACAGCTCTTCTTACAGAGTCGACATTTTTATATTCATAAATTAGATTTTTTACATCTATAAAACTGCTCATCTTACAGACCTTTCAAATATTATAATATTGTAGTTACAGTATTTCGAAATATATTTACTTTTGTGGTGATATTTAAGCGCAATGTAGCAGAAAATATCTTGCTAATGATAGCACAATATAGGAAAAAATTCAATCATATATTAGTATTTGAAAAGTAGGAATTTTATACTTAAATAGTAAAAATATTATTTTTATTCTTGACAAAAAGGAAAATTATGGTAAAATAAGCTTAAATAAAAAACCTTATCAAGAGAGGTGGAGGGAAAGGCCCTGTGAAACCCGGCAACCCAACTTTTTCAAAAAGTGAAGGTGCCAATTCCTGCAAGTTTTTACTTGACAGATGAGGACATAAGAATTTTTTTGATTGTCTTATAGCCTCGTGTATACGAGGTTTTTTATTTGCTAATTTACTTTTATATAGATATGTTATACCGTTAATGTTTATTAATATTACGGTTGGAGGAGACAAAATGAGAAGATTATTTACTTCAGAATCAGTTACTGAGGGGCATCCTGACAAGATATGTGACCAAATTTCTGATGCCATACTTGATGAGATGATAAGACAGGACAAATTTTCAAGAGTAGCTTGCGAGACTGTTACAACTACAGGGGTTATTATGGTAGTAGGAGAAATTACAACACAAGCATATGTGGATATACAAAAAACTGTTAGAGAGACAGTTCGTGAAATAGGATATGATAGAGCAAAATACGGTTTTGATTGTGATACTTGTGCCGTATTAAATGCTATAGATGAACAGTCATCAGATATTGCAATGGGAGTAAACGACTCTCTTGAGGACAAAGAGGGTAGAGGAAATGCAAAAGATAGTGAAGAAAGACTTGGAGCAGGAGACCAAGGTATAATGTTCGGATTTGCCTGCGATGAAACTCCGGAGCTTATGCCTCTTCCTATTTCGCTCGCTCACAAACTTGCATTTAGACTTACACAAGTTAGAAAGGAAAAAGTCCTTGATTACTTGAGACCTGACGGTAAGACTCAGGTTACTATAGAGTATGATGAAAATCAAAATCCGGTAAGAGTTGATACAATTGTAATTTCTACTCAACATGATGAAAATGTGAGCAGAGAACAGATTCAACAAGATATGATTAAACACGTTGTAGAGCCTATAGTAGATGCAAAACTCTTGGACAAGGATACAAAATATCTAATAAATCCTACAGGAAGATTCGTAATAGGTGGACCTCATGGAGACTCAGGGCTTACAGGAAGAAAGATAATAGTTGATACCTATGGTGGATATTCAAGACATGGTGGTGGAGCATTTTCAGGAAAGGATCCTACAAAGGTCGATCGTTCTGCTGCGTATGCTGCAAGATGGATTGCAAAAAATGTTGTAGCAGCCAAATTAGCTAAGAAATGTGAGATACAACTTGCTTATGCAATAGGAGTGGCTCAACCGGTATCAATACTTGTAGAGACATTTGGAACAGGCATTGTATCTGATGAAAAAATAAGTGAGGCTATAGCTAAAACTTTCGATTTAAGACCTGGAGCGATAATAAAAGAGCTTGACCTTAGAAGACCTATATACAAAAAAACTGCTGCATACGGGCATTTCGGTAGAGAAGATGCAGACTTTACTTGGGAAAAGACAAATAAGATAGAAGAACTTCTTAAAAATATACAAGCTTAAAAATAAATCTTAGAATAACTCATCTCTTATAGGTGAGTTATTTTTTTAAAAATAAGATAAATATATGATATTTCAAGTAGTGATTAGTATTATAACACTTTAAGCTCATTTTTTTGCTTTATTCACAAATTTTGAACACTCAAAAGAATTGTATTCTAATAGTAGATAAACAATGGAAAAGTTAATTTTCAAAAATTCCTTATCAAACAGTAATAGTAAGAAATTCAAAAAAAATTTTCCATTAATCAAATGGTATCAGTGTTACTATAAGCTTTCAAATCTTTGACTTTTAACTTTTTTGATAGTATAATTAAAAAAACTTTAAATTACTACGATTTAGGAGTATGTTATGGAAAAGCGAAATGTAATAGTAGTTGGACTTGGAATATCAGGGTTAGCCATATTGGACTATTTTTTAAATACAAATACAAATGTTACAGCCTTTGATATGAATAAAAATATTGATAAATCTAAAATTGAAAAATATAAAAATACTAATGTAAATATAAGATTGGGGGAACAGCCTACCGGTGATGAAGAGGCTGATGTGGTATATCTTTCTCCAATTGTAGATATGTCAAATGAATATGTGCAAAGATTCAAGGTGAGAAAGATTGAAGTTACAGGTGAGATAGAACTTGCCTATGATTGTGCTAAAAACTCAAAATTTATTGGAATTACAGGAACTAACGGCAAGACTACTACAACAAGTATGGTTGGAGATATTTACAAGCTTTATGATAAAAATTCATTTGTTGTGGGAAATATAGGAAATGTAGCCTTAAACTCTGTGCTTGCTGCTGATGACAATGCAAATTTCATCACAGAGTTATCAAGTTTTCAGCTTGAAAGTATTACGGACTTAAGAGTCCATATAGGAGCAATATTAAATATCACTCCTGATCATTTGGAAAGACATAAGACCTTTGAAGAGTATAAAAAAGCAAAATATCGCATTGCTGAGAATCAAAGCTCAGATGACTTTCTAATTCTCAACAAAGATGATAAAGAAATAGATATAAAGAATGTAAAATCCAAAGTAATATATTTTTCCATGAAGGAAAAATTGGAAGACGGTGTGTATTACGACTCTGAGAGACAGGCTATAATAAGTAGCTTATTTAGTAAAAATCAAGAGATAATAAAAAGAGGAGACATTAATCTTTTGGGAGACCACAATGTTGAAAATACACTTGCAGCTATTGCAATAGCACTATCTGATAATATACCAGTTGAAATTATAAGACAGGGTATTAAAAATTTTGTAGCTGTAAAACATAGATTGCAATTGGTTAGAAAAATTGGAGATGTTTCCTATGTCAACGACTCAAAGGGTACAAATGTTGACTCGACAGTAAAGGCATTGAAGGCAGTAAACACAGATATAATACTGATTGCCGGTGGATATGACAAACATGTTGACTTTGATGAAGTCATTAAGGCTTTTGATGGTAAGGTAAAATCTTTGTTACTATTTGGAGAAACTAAGTATAAAATAAGGGATACGGCGTTAAAATATGGTTTTGATAAGATTCATATCTTTGATAATTTGAAAGATTGCGTACAAAAAGCGTATGAATTGTCTGAAAATAATGATACAGTTCTGTTATCTCCGGCATGTGCAAGCTGGGATATGTACAAGAGCTACGAAGTAAGAGGCGATGAATTTATTTCTTTAGTAAATGATTTAAAATAAATTTATTATTTGTAAAATGTGATTGTATAAGTTTTCGTAATTTGATATAATAATCAGCATGGTAGATTTATTTTATATCATAAAAAGGGGATAAACATGTTTGATTTTAATAAAATTACTATAGATCAATTGTCAAAGACGGACTTGCTTGCTATATTACAAGCACTTGACTATACTTATGAACATAATAAGATAGAAAATTTCAGGATTTTGAAAGACTCCATAGTTTCAGATATGTGTTCCATAGCAGGTATTGCAAGTCAGGAAGAGCTGTTGGAAGTTTTGATGAAATAGATTTATAAATGAATTTTAATTATAATGTATTATGATGGAAATTTAATCTAAAATAAATATATGCCTATGGATTGGAAATTGATTTTTAATTCATAGGCGTTTTTAATCTTTTAGTGGGGAAGAATATGGTAAGCTTAAGTGTCAGTAATCTGAAGAAAACTTACGGAGTCGATATCATATTTGACAATGTGAGTTTTACAGTCAATGAAAGGGAAAAAGTAGGTATTGTCGGCAAAAACGGTGCAGGTAAGACTACTCTGTTTAATATAATAGCAGATATAGAAAAAGCGGACAGCGGTGATATATTCATAGCAAAAGATTCAAGCGTAGGCTATATGAGTCAAAATGTAAATATTTCAAGTGAAAAAACTGTTATCGAAGAAGTATTGACTGTATTTGAAGACTTGATAAATTTGGAAAATGAAATAAGAGAAATAGAGCATCAGATAAGTCTATATCACGATGATGTTCAAAAAAGCGAGGAACTTTTAAAATTATATTCAAGAAAAACTGAATATTTTGCTGAAAATGACGGCTATTCATACAATTCTCTTGCAAGAGGTGTTTTGATAGGTCTAGGATTTTCGTCAGAAGACTTGAATAAGGATGTCAATTTACTCTCTGGAGGAGAAAAATCAAGGCTCTTGCTTGCTAAAATACTGCTGAAAAAACCTAATATACTGCTACTTGACGAGCCGACAAACCACTTGGATATGGACTCAATCAACTGGCTTGAGACTTTTTTGAAAAACTATAATGGAACAGTGTTGATAATCTCTCATGATAGGTATTTTTTAAATACACTTACTGTCAAAACCATTGATATGAGCAGAAAAACTGCAAAGATGTACAACTTCAGCTATGAGAACTATGTAATTGAGAAAGAAAAAGATGAAGAGCTTGAGATGAAAAACTACGAGCTTAATAAGGCTGAGATAAAAAGACAGAAAGAGATAATTGAGCAGCTAAAGGCCTTTGGCAGAGAAAAACAGGTGAAACGTGCAAGGTCAAGGGAAAAAGCCTTGGATAAGATGGAAGTTATAGACAGACCTGTAAAAGAAAAACTAAAATCCAATATAATGTTTGAAAGCAGTGTAAAATCAGGTAAGGATGTAATGCAGGTTGAAAATATATCCAAGTCTTTTGATGAGAGAAAACTTTTTGAAAATGTGAGTATGGATGTATATCGCAGCGAAAAAATAGCTATAATCGGTGCAAATGGGGCGGGGAAGACCACTTTTTTCAATATATTGCTTGGAATTGAAACAGCTGATAGCGGTAGCGTAAGCTATGGAACTAATGTAAATAGAGAATATTTCAATCAGGAACGTACAGATTTGAATATGGAAAATAGCGTGATAAATGAAGTGTGGGATTCTTATCCGGATTTAAAAGAGGTTCAAGTCAGAAATTATTTAGCAGGATTTTTATTTACAGGTGATGATGTATTTAAGAAGATTGACGATTTGAGCGGTGGTGAAAAATCAAGAATATCATTGCTTAAGTTAATGCTTTCAAAGGCTAATCTTCTTTTTATGGATGAACCTACCAACCATCTTGATATTGCATCAAAAGAGATACTTGAAGATGCCATTTGCGCCTATGACGGTACGGTATTTGTAATATCGCATGACAGATATTTTTTAAATAAGGTGCCTGATAGAATATTTGAACTCAAAGACGGAAAGTTTACTCAATACTTGGGGAATTATGATTATATGATGGAAAAAAAAGCTGAACTCTCTGAGTATAACAACTTTTTGAAATCACAGGAAGATTCTCCTACCAAGACACAGATGAAATTACAGAAGAAGAAAGATAAGGAGATAGAAAAAGAAAAGAAGAAACTGAAAAATGACGAGAAGAAATTGCTTGATGAAATTCATAACTTAGAGGAAAAAATTGTGCACATAGACATGGAACTTTGTAAGGAAGAAGTGTATACTGATGCACAAAAGATGAAAGAATACAGCAGAGAAAAAATTGAAATTCAAGCTAGAATAGAAAATCTCTATGAAAAATGGGAAACCTTGAGTATGATGCTTGAAGAAGAAAACTAAAAAAATCCATATCACAAGACAAAGTTTTTGTGATA
>GL405246.1:1344326-1456339 GCA_000146855.1 [Eubacterium] yurii subsp. margaretiae ATCC 43715 | reverse complement strand
ATTTTTTTATAAATACTAAAGATAGTTTAAAAATCTGTGTATAAAATTGATTTTTTAAGTGATGAAAAGAAAAATCTAGTCTTATTTATTCCAATTGGATATCATATCTGCTGAGTATTTGTGCAAGAGTGCTATGTATCTTTTCATTTTTAATATAGATATTAAAATCGTCATCTTGCCTCTCAAGCTCAACAAGAGAAAAAATGAAAAAGTCATTGTCTTCAAAGTTGTAGTTATAAATATCAGAGCCTTGATTATCAAATATATCTTTCATTTTGGCTATTCTATATGAAATTTCTTCACTAAATACGGAGTCACAGGAGTTTAAAACTGAGAAACGGATATACTTGATATTTTTAGGAATCTTAGATAGGTTTACAAGTATTGTTTCATCATCATTAATACTGTTTCCACTAATGTTGTCGCCCGTATGGAAGAGGGCTCCGTTTTTTGAAGTTAGGTTGTTGAAAAAGATGAAGTCATTTTTACTGAGAAGTTTCCTGTTCTTGTCCAACATTATCGCCATCAAATCAATATCAGGTTTTTCGCTTTTTTGCGCATGTCTCCATTTCAAAGCAAGCAAAAATTTATCATCTTTATTTAATTTTAAAACAGTATTTTGCATAAAATCTCCTGTATCAATAGTAATTTTCCAAGTAACTGTGTGATTTTCCATCCAAGTTATATCCGAGTATACAGTCTGTATACACATTTTGAGCGGATGCAAAGATGTTTTTATCAACGTTAGGATTTGTGCGTTTCATATTTTCTATCAATTCTTTGACTTCATATCTCTTAGAGCCTGTTTTCTTGGCCGCAATCATACATGCACAGTTAAGCATATGAAGCCCCGCATTTTGTGTATATTTTATTATACTTTTTTCTTCAATCAAAAATAAAGGCCTGATAAGTTCAATTGAGTCGAAATTTTTTGACTTAAGTTTTGGAAGCATTGTTTTGTAAGAGCCCGCATATAGTACATTTAGCATTGTAGTTTCTATAACATCATTAAAATGATGCCCAAGAGCAAGTTTATTGCATTTAAGTTGCTCTGCTATATTATACAGTGCACCTCTTCGCATCTTTGCACACATATAACAAGGGTAGTCACCAGCAATTTTATCAGCTATGGCAAATACATCAGTATCAAAAATTTTTATAGGAATTTCAAGATATTTGCAGTTTTCTTCAAGTAATTTTCGAATATCCTTATGGTATCCAGGATCCATTACTACGAATTCAGCATCAAAATTTACATTACCATGTTCTTTGAGCTCTTGAAAGAGTTTTGCCATCAGCATGGAGTCTTTTCCGCCTGAAATTGCTACAGCAATCCTGTCGCCTTCATTTACGAGTTTATAGTTCCTTATAGCTTTGGTAAACTTATTCCATATTTCTTTTCTATACTTTTTTATTATACTTCTTTTTATTTCGTCCAATGAAGATTTATTTTGATTTACTTCCAAAGTCTTGCAAAAATTTCCGCCAAGTGCCATTTCTTACCTTTCATTTACTCATTAGATTTAATATATAAAATATTCAAGTGTTTAAAATTATTTCCATAATGATAAGGAATAGAATAATTCAAAATACTGGAGATATAATATTATTATGATTTAGCTTATAAATCAACTGTAGTTGTATAATAAAAAAGACCGTGGAATCCACAGCCTAATTTATTATACAGCTCTTTGAACTTTACCGGAACGTAAACATCTTGTACAAACTTTCACTCTTCTTGGCGTACCGTCAACAATTGCCTTTACGCTTTGAAGATTCGGTCTGAATACTCTCTTTGTGTGGCGGTTTGAATGGCTGACATTATTTCCGGAAGTCGTACCTTTTCCACATATTTCGCATACAAATGCCATATATTATACCTCCAATACTTATTTTTCACGTAACCAACGAAAGATATCATAACATAGTTTTAAACAAAAATCAAGACTAAATTTTTACTTGATGGAATACTTTTTTTCCCTTTCTTATCATTATAACGTCGTCTTTCATCATCGAAGTATCTACCATAAAGTTTGTATCGGTGATTTTTTCATCATTTACAGTTATTCCGCCTTGTTGTATCAGCCTTCTGCCTTCAGCATTACTCGGACTTAGATTTGTAAGTTTTAAAAGTTCTAAAATATTTATTCCTTTATCCAAGTCAGCTTTATTAACTATTGTTGTAGGAGCATTCGCAGATGATGCATTTGAAGAAAATATAGCTCTTGCAGCTTCTAAAGCCTTGTCAGCTTCTTCTTTTCCATGAACCAATTTTGTAGTCTCGTAAGCCAACACTTCCTTTGCTTCGTTTATAGCACTGTCCTTTAAAGCTCCTAGTCGCCTTACTTCATCCATAGGTAGGAAAGTTAAAAGTCCCAAGCATTTTTCTACTGATGCGTCTTCTATATTTCTCCAGTATTGGAAAAATTCATAAGGAGAAGTCTTTTCTTTATCCAACCAAAGGGCACCAGACATAGTCTTGCCCATTTTTTTGCCATCTGAAGTTGTAAGTAGATTAAATGTGAGTGCAAATGCCTTTTTTTGTGATTTTCTTCTTACAAGATCAGCTCCTGCAAGTATGTTTGACCATTGATCATCGCCACCGCATTGAACCTTACAGTCATACATCTTGTTTAGCATGTAAAAGTCGTATGCCTGCATTATCATATAGTTAAATTCCAAGAAGGAAAGTCCTTTTTCCATTCTGCTTTTGAAACATTCAGCAGTCAGCATCCTGTTAACAGAAAACTCTGCTCCAATTTCTCTTAAAAATGGAATGTATTCAAGATTCATCAGCCAATGTGCATTGTCTTCAAGTATTGCCTTGTCATCAGAAAAATCAATAAATCTTGATAACTGTTCCTTAAATCTTTCACCGTTATTTTTGATGTCTTCAGGCGTAAGCATCTGTCTCATATCCGTCCTACCAGAAGGATCGCCTATCATGGTAGTGCCTCCTCCAATCAGTACAATAGGTCGGTGACCTGCAAGTTGCATATGTCTCATTGCTATTGCCTGTAAAAAGTGACCTACGTGGAGTGAATCTGCTGTAGCGTCATATCCTGTGTAAAACGTCACCCTCTCATTTTCGAAAAGCTCTCTTAACTCTTCCTCATGAGATGTTTGTGCTATAAACCCTCTTTCTTTTAAGACGTCAAATACATTTGACATAAAAACACTCCTTTCAATAGCTCATCTTTTTAAAATAAAAACACATTGCTTAATTATTTGTATTCTATCATTAATTGTAATGTTGATTTAAAAATAATTAAATATTATTTCATAGATAATCTAAACTACAACTAAATTTCTAAGCTTTATTATCTTATTCAAAATAAGGATGACTGATATTATACTACAGTTAATCAGTATTTTGCAATAGTATATAGAAAACTCTTATATAAACTTATTTTTATATAAGAGTTTTATTGTTTTCAAACAAATTGAATAAATTTTATAACTTTGAGTTAAATTAATTTTCTCATTAGATATATAAGTGTAAACATATCCTATAATTTTTGCTACTTAACTGGAACATTATAATAACGCACTGTTCTATCTTGCCAAGACCATACTATCAGTTCATTTTTGTGTATGAACATATCGGATTGATTGTTAGGTACTGTTATATTAGCTATTTCTACACCTTTTTCATTTAGAATTTTGACCTCAGAATTATTTTTATACTGACTTAGTACAGCTACTATACTTCCGTTTGTTACCACTCTTTTCATAGCTGAGTAAAGTAGTTTAGGCTTTTTGTTAGAAACTGTAAACAGTTTAGAATAATTTTTATCTCCCATAAAAAATATATTATTTTTTACAGGGAAATAATTAATATTTTTGCTAAGAATATTATCATCAAATTTCGCATTTGAACAAATTAGCTCTGTAGATTTGTTTTTTAGTGAATAAGAGTAAATTGAATATAGACCTTTGTTTGCCTCTTTCTTATAGTAGTATATCTTGCCATCACCCATTACCATATTTTGTACATCAGGTATCAGCATTTCTTTTTTATTGTTGGTATTTTTGATTGCTACAATACCCGGAGCTTTTATGGTGTTTGAATCATCGTCTTGATTTTCCTCATCATAATCACCTGGATTATTATATTGGTAGTTTACGGCATAAGTATAGTCTTTTGCTATTGATGAAAACAGTGGAGCCATTTTCAAAATATTATTGCTTTGATAGAAATCCTTGTCAATATCATTATCAAAAAGACAATACCAAGAACCATTTACTCCTTCATTCATAAAAAATGGATCTGAAAAACTTTCTATCTTATTTTTAAATGGATTAATTTCATGTGTTCCTTTATCGTAAGTATTCATATAGATAGACTTATCTTTATTCAATTGATTTATATTTATTCCACCCATAAATCCTCCGCCAACCCAAGCTATGCTATATAGCTTTTGGTCGCTTAAGATTTTAAAAACAGGAAGTTTAACTCCATATGGATCTCCAACTTGGTTGATTTGCTTAGCCTTTTCATTATTAAAGGCTGATTTCGAGTAAGTTTTGTAGTGGTCTAAATCCCTATAAGCAATGTTATAGAATATATATTTGTTGTACACTGCAATATCAGACTCAAATGCCTTTATAGGAAGTTTTATTGTAGCTTTAGGATATAATTTTGTTACAGCATTAGAAGGGAAGATAAATATAGATATAATCATAAGAAATATTGATAATCTTAACAGCTTTTTCATGATAAACCTCCAAATTTTAATAAATTTTACTTAATAAACCTGTCCGATTAGCCTTAACCTGTAGTAGAACTTAGTTAAGAAAGCAAAAAGTAAATTATACTTATCAATAAGACTGTTTTAAATATTATCGAACAAGTCCAATAGAAAAAATCTTATACTTATAAATTTTTAATGAAGTCCTTATATATCTTATCAAATTCTGATTTCCTGTCCTTTGGTATCTTGTAGACTATCTTAATATAGTTTTCTTCATCTAAACTGTCACTTGCAGAGAGTATTTCTATTACTCTATCCTTATTTTTGATACTTAGAGCAGATTTTAACAATTGTATATTAAATGAAATACTATCTTTATGCTTTAATATTTCTTCTTGAATGTAGTCATCAAACTTGGCAATTACAATGGCTTGTTTGATGTTTATTAGGTTGTCGTCCAACATTTCAAAAAAACCTGTATTCAAATTATTTAAAGAGATGTAGTTTTGTACCATTCTTCCGGTAATGCCAAGATGCGAGGCGATTACATCCCTCGTTTTTGTTCCCTTGCTCTTAGATTGTTTGATTTTAACGTATTTTTGCAAGATAGACTGGGTTTTTTCGTATGTTGACAGTTGTCTCTGTATCCAATTAGTATCAATTATTATTTCCTTTGCCATATCTTCAGTGATTTCATCGTCTTTTTTGATTATGGCAGGTATCTTGAGATATTTGTCATCCTTGGTTATCTCATATAACTTTTTGTAAGCTCTTACTCTATTGTGGCCTGATAATATCATATAGTCTTCATCTTGTTGCCATACTACTATAGGATGTAAAAGGGAGTTGTTATTAATAGAGTCCACAAGTTCCAAAAACTTATCGTCATCGAGCTTTGAATAAAAGTTCCACTTACTTGGAGCTTCTTTGAGCTTATCTACATCAACAGAGCTTACGCTTTCATGCTTGACATCTATGTCAAATCTCGAAACTATATTTTCTTTTTCATCTTCATTTTCAGAGATTTTGGAAAGATTTTTAAATCTGTCTTTATTTATTATGGATTTTTTTACAGACATGGGGCCTCCAAATTAATTAGAAGTTTTTTCCAAGACTTCAACTGCAAGACTGTTATATGAAATTGAAGCTCTTGAGTTCTTATCAAATTCGCATATTGGCATACCTTGAAATTGGCTCTTTTTTATATTTATATCAACAGGAATGTTATTTTCAAATATCTTGCTTGAAAATAAATCCCTAAGCAACTCTCTGGTTTCTCTTGTTGTAGACTCTCTGTTATCCACCTTTGTTTCAACTATTCCAAGTATTTCAAGGGACTTGTTATATAGCTTTACCTCTTTGATAAAGTTGGATAATGGTTCCAAACCCTCTATGCCAAATGCTGAAAGCTCAACAGGTATAAGTACATAATCCGATGCTACTAATACATTGTAATTTAGCAGTCCCAAGAAAGGGCAGGTGTCAATTAAAATATAATCGTAGATTTCTTTTGAAACAGTATCTTCAAGTAATCTTTTCACAAGAGTCTCCTTGAAGTTTTTATTGACTAACTGCATGTCAATTGCAGATAGCATATAGTCGGAAACGATTATATCTATGTTATTATATTGAGTTTTTTTGATAAAGTTAATGAGACTTTTTTCTTCGCTCAATGCCTTGTAAAGGTTGGTATCTTTGTCAGGGGCAATATCGTATGAGCGTGTAAGATTCATCTGCATGTCCGCATCAATAAGCAATATTTTCTTTCCAAGAGTCGATAGGGCATAGCCGAGGTTGGAAGTAAGAGTAGTCTTGCCTGAGCCACCCTTGTTATTTGATACGGATATTATTTTTGTCATTAGCAATCTCCTATCTTAGTTTAATATGTTAAATATATTATATCAAAAATAGTTTTATATTACAAATTATTTGAATATTACAATATTTTTAATTTTAAATTAAATTTTATTATGGAATTATTTTTAAAGATAATAGAATATTTGTTAGTAAATAATAAAAACTCAAGAAATTATCACATATTAGGATAAATCTTGAGTTTTTATTTTGATTTATATTAATTTTCCAACAATTTTAATATCATTTGAGGGAGTTGATTTGCTTGACTGAGCATTGATGTGCCTGATTGTTGAAGTATGTTGTACTTTGTAAATTCTGACATTTGCTCAGCTATATCAGTATCTTGGATTCTTGACATTGTCTGAGTTACATTTTCAGCTGATGAGTCTAAAGTCTTAATAGTGTGCTCAAGTCTGTTTTGTGATGCTCCAAGAGATGCTCTCATAGAAGATACTCTTGAGATAGCATTGTCGTATACATGTATTGCTGCAGTAGCTGATGAGGCTGTTGTAACATCTAAGGCATATTCCTTCTTATACTCGAAATTTCCATTTGCATCTTTTTGTGGTACATTGCCGACTCTTTCTTTGATAGACATATTTTGTAGTTCATCAACTGCTCTGTATTTAGCACCTTTTACATATTGTGGAGTGACAGGAGCACCTGTCTGTTCATCTATAGTAGTACCATGAGTATGTCCAACATATACCTTGTTGATGTCAAATGCCTCACCACCCTGATTTACACCTGATATACCAAGTGAAGTGGAAGATAGGGTTTGGAATTTTACATCCATAATCTGATTAGCATTTGCGCCAAGTTGAACAGGTATATTCATATTCGACTTTGCTGTTCCGTCTTCATTGTCGGCTGTGAACATCTTCATCTTGTTAAACTCTGTAGCTTCACCTATTCTGTTGATTTCAGAAGTAAGTTGATTTATCTCTTTTTGGATTGATTCTCTGTCTTCAAGTTTATTTGTATCATTAGCTGCTTGGACTGACAGCTCTCTCATTCTTTGCAACATTGAATGTACTTCGTCAAGAGCAGTTTCAGCAGTTTGTATCATAGATATACCGTCAAGAGAGTTTTTTGAAGCTCTTTGTAGCCCTGCTATTTGCATTGCCATTTTTTCAGATATGGCATATCCTGCAGCATCATCTTTTGCATTGTTTATTCTCTTTCCGGAAGAGAGTTTTTGCATTGCAAGGCTTTGCATATTGCCGGTGTTTTGCAGATGTCTTAATGTATACATAGCATAAGGATTGGAATTAAGTCTCATTTTTTTGCCTTTCTAACTTAGATTATAAAATTTATTTAGAGTCTATACTTTCTACATATTGTAACACTTTTGCGACTATATCGTACAGTTGGTAGGGTATTTCATCTCCAATACTAAGTGCCATGAGAGAGTTGAGCAAATCTTCATCAAAATATGTCGATATTCCGTCAAGTCTTGCTTTTTCAAGCATATTCATAGCCACATATCCACTACCCTTGGCACTTACAACAGGTGCGTTGTATTGCTCGTCATATTCAAGTGCTACAGCTTTTTTACTTAAAATTTTGTTTTTTTCTTTGTTATTCATAATGCTTCTTTCTTGAAATTATAAAAGATATATCGACATTTTTTAAAAAATATTAAATAAACACATAATTAAATGAAAAAATCTATATTTCCTCTTGAACTGCTATTATCTTCAACAAAAGACAGCTTTGCATTTTCTTCAGGTGATGAGATGTCTATAAGGTCAATGCTGTAACCAAGAGAACTTAAGTTTTTGTCCAAGGACAATACGTCGGACTTAATTTTCTTCATAGAGTCATCATTTCCGGAAATTTTTACAGAGAGTTTTTTGTTTTCTACCTTGATAAAAAATCCCATCTTTCCAAGATTTTTAGTGTTTAAATCTATGAGGACACTCATATCATCAGGGTTAATCTTGCCTTTTTTCCCCTTGTTATTTTTTGCAAATACATTGGCATTATTTGACTCTCCATTCATATAAAAAGGTATTTGTACCATTTCGTTGTTTTGAGAGAGTTTTTGGCTTTGTTTTATATTTTCTGACAGATTTTTAATATGAGTTTGAAGTATTGATTTCTCAGGTTTTTTATCAGAATTTATTGCATTTTCTAAATTTGAAAGCTCTTGGAAAATATTTTGAATATTTTCTCTAAGTTCATCTTTTGTCTTGTTTTTCTGATTTTCAAGCTGTCTTTGTATATTTTTGGCTACTCTTGATACTTCTTCAATTTCATATTTTTCAGAGTCTTTTATTATTTTATCCAATATCTCTATATAATTGTCTTCATTTTTGTAAATATCAATGCTTTTCTTTACATTTTGCAAGGTAGGTGATTGACCATTTGAGATTATATTTGCTACAGCAAAATTTACCTCTCTTTTTTCCATCGAATTGAAAATATCAAATATTTCTTTCTGCTTTGCATTTTGAACACTTATTATATTTGAAAGAGTCCTAATGTCTGTTGACATAGGATCAATATTGTCATTTAACATCTGAATTACATTTGTAGCTCTCATATTAGCTCTCAAATATTGGTAGTGAGAGTTTATCTCAACTTTTATATCAATGCTTTGAGTGTATGTTGTTTGATAATTTAATTTTTCAAATTTGAGTTCATCTTCAAAATTCTGCTTAAATATTGAGTTTTTACTTGCAATATAATTTAATGAAATATTGTCATTTCTATAATCTATAAGACTAAAATCTATGCTTTCAATCTTATTTAAAACTATGGAAGCTTTTAGCGAAATTGAATTTTCATAGCTTACAAAATTGTTATTTAGATTGTCTGAGAAGAATTTATTATATAAGTCATCATTTGTATTAGATAAAGAAAGAATTGATTTTACTGAAATATTTGACAATATGGTGTTTGAGTTTATCTCTTTAATAGCATCCAACAGGCTGATTGCCATTTCATTTTCTTTTTCAGTAATAACTACAGAAGCTATATTTTCCATAGATTGAATAATATTATTCACTTCGTTAAGTAGCTGTCTTATATCCATAGAAGAGATATCTATGTCTGATTTTATCAGCATTGCTGCAATATCTTTGTCAAGCAGATTTTGCAATGTTGACAAATCATCTCTAATTTCTTTTATTTCAAGTATGTCTTGTTTATTTATATCCTTGCCTTGTTTTAATATAGACTTTGCAATACTTATTTCTTCACTTGTAAAGCCCATGTCTTTGAGGGTATTTAGTATTTCATCTTCTATTGAGTCAAGTTGTTTGTCGGTAGGGATTTCATTTTTTTGGTTATAAGATGCACTTGATGAAGTAATTACTGATTTAGCAATAAAATTCTTGACATTATAAAGTGTGTTAAGCGATACATTTTCATCTATTTGTAGAGATTTTGCCACATCTTCATCATTAATATCTTTTAGATTATACAGTTTTGAAAATACATCGTGTACTGAATCAATAGTTTCCTTGCTTATTTCAACATTATTTTGCTCAAGAGATATGATTATATCTTGGATGTCTTTTCCCATCTTAGAACCATAGATTTCCATGGAGATTTCTCTTGCCCTGTCATAGGAAATTGGAGTTTTGACCTTGTTTTCAAGTATCGTTGTAAACTTGTCGGAAAGAGAAGACTTGGTAGATTTTGCCATGCTAAAAACATCGAATACAGATTCATTTCGAATGTCAGTATTACTGTTCATAAGATTAACAATAAGGTTTATATCTATATTTACAAGATTATTTATGGAGCTTTTAAGTGCAACAAATTTCAATATATTCTCTTTAGTTGCAGGTATATTACTGTTTTTTAGATGTTTTAGAGCATCAAGATTTTCTTTTGTAACCGGAACATCAGCTTTTTCAAGCTCTTTTACTTCTTCGTCTCTTTTTTCCTTTTCCTCTTCGACCTGTTCATCACTTAGTTTTGTCATAGATTCAATCTGCGTTTTTTTGATAGTAAGTATCTCTCTTTGACTTACTGTTAAATCATTTTTTGTGACAATATCCAGTATCATATTGTCATCAGTCTTCATCCTTATATTTTTTCCGTCTTTTTCAAGTACAGTTCCTTTTATTGTCACATTTGAAGATGAAGGAGTGTCATATATGTCTCTGATTTTAGTATTAATATTTGCATTTTTAGTGTATATGTTATTTATCATTTCAAACCTCTGATTTTTAGGTAATAATTTGTAAAAATCCTTATAAATCATATCGTACACATTGAAATAATTATTTAGTGCATATTTTTTTTCAATATTTTTTTAAATTATGTTTTGTTTTTAAAAAAATGTGTATGAAATTCTAATAGATACTAAAATAGTAAAAATTTAAGGAGAAGATATGAAATATAAAATATTAAAAACATTGATAATTACGACTTTTGTTTCGTTAAATATGGTAGCTTGTGATGCTAAGAATGTATCTAATAATTCAAAAACTGTAAATACTGAAACGAAGATGCAAAAAATCGAAAAAAAAGCAGAAGTGAAAAAAATGAGTATGGAAGATTTGCACAAGTTACAATCAGAAAAAAAGAATGAAAAAGACACATTGATAGTAGATGTTAGAACTGCTGAGGAATATGACTCAGGTCATATAAGATATGCAATAAATTACTCTCTTGATGATATTTCAAAAGATGTAAGTAAGCTGAGTGAATATAAGGATAAGCCTGTAATAGTATACTGCAGAAGTGGAAGAAGAAGTGCTCAGGCAGCAAAAATATTACTTGAATCAGGATTTACAAATGTATCTGATGCAGGTGGTGTAAATTCTTATAAGTATGATTTGGTAAAATCATTTACAAACGTTAGTTTGCAACAGTTTAAACAAAAAGCGGATGAAAAAAATGTGCTAATTGTTGACATTAGGTCAAAAAAAGAGTTTACAAAAGCGAATGTTAAAAACTCTGTAAATATTCAGGTAGAAAAACTTGATGAAAATTTGAAAAAGTTGCCAAAAGATAAGAGTATATTAATATATTCTTCTAATGGATATGATGGAGTAGAGTTTGCAGAAAAACTTGCTAAAAAGGGATATAAATCCATATATAATCTTATTTCAAATCCAAGTGAAAAAATCTTAAAATAAAAATCAAGGAGAGCAAATGAAACCTGAAGAATTGCAAAAAATGCAGTATGAAAAAGAAAATCCAAGTGGATGTCTATTGATTGATGTGAGAGAAAAAGAAGAGTATGACTCAGGGCATTTCAGATATGCGATAAATTATCCAGTATCTGACATAATGACAAATAATAAGAAACTTGTAAATTACAAGGATAAACCTGTATTTGTTCATTGTCATAGTGGTGGCAGAAGTGCCTATGCCAAGATGGTACTTTCACTTTTTGGATTTAAAAATGTTAAGAATGTAGGTGGAATTACTGCATATAACTATGATTTGATTACAACACATACCAATCTTTGTGTAAGTCAGTTTATAGAAAAGATTAAAGAAGATAATATTGTAATAGTAGATACAAGGAGCAAAGAGGAATACGAGTCATGGAATGTTCCAAAATCTATAAATATCCAGATTGATAAGATTGAAGAAAATATAGATAATCTGCCTAAAGAAAGGGATATAGTAATATATTCAAGTTATGGATATGACGGAGTGGAATTTGCAGAAAAACTTGCAAGTTTGGGTTATAAAAATATATATAATCTGATTTCTAAGGCTGAAGAAAGTGAATTATGCTAATCTTAGATTTTGATTTATTTTAAGCTGAGTTCTATTATTAATTACTAGAAATTAATCGAAATGACTTTCAAATGGATGGAGCAAATCATAAGGTTAAATTATTGTGCTTAATATTAAAGCGTATAACTTTGTATAGTTATTTGTATGCTTATTTAATGTAGTTTTAGATATGAGCTTTTATGGTTATATATAACAAATACTGTAGTTATAAGCAAATGGTTTTGTAAGGAAATTTTGAAATTTACCAAATTTTCAAGTACAAAACCTTTTTTTATTTTGAAATTGTCTTTTTTTACAAAATGTGGTAATATATCATTGATAAGAAATCTCATAAAATGGATTTAATATTTATAATCAGTTGATTAACAGAAAAAAGATATGAGTTTTTCCAGACTAAGCTAATTTTCAATTTTAGAATAAGGGTTTAAGCATAGTTTTAAATATGAGAGTTTTTATCCTACATAAGTCTTGGTATTTTTATATAAAGGGGTTTATTATGAGCAATAATGAAGAACTTAGAAAAAATGTTAAGTATTTTGAACTTTTGTCAAATTCCTATCCCAACATAACTTCAGCTGTAGAAGAGGTGGTTAATCTAAAAGCAATACTTAATCTTCCTAAGGCAACAGAGCATTTTTTAACAGATATTCATGGAGAGTACGAGGCATTTAACCATGTAATGCAAAACGCATCCGGAGCTGTAAGAAGAAAGGTGTATGAAGAGCTAGGCTCTACAGTAAGCATTGATGACTTGGAAGAGCTTACTACCTTGATTTACTATCCAAGGCAGAAGTTGGAGATGATAAACTCCAAAAAACGTAGGAAGATGAATAACTGGTATGAACTTACTATATACAGACTGATAAAGGTAGCGAGGGCATCAGCATCTAAATATACAAGATCAAAGGTAAGAAAGATGTTGCCTAAAAACTTTGCCTATATTATGGAAGAGCTATTACAAGAAGATGAACATAGATTTAACAAAAAAGACTATTATACTCAGATAATTAAAAGTATAGTAGAATATAATAGGGCTGAAGTGTTCATAGTCGAGATATCGGAAGTTATAAAAAAACTTATGATAGACCATCTGCACATTATAGGCGATATCTATGACAGGGGGCCCGCTCCACATGATGTAATGGATACCCTTATGACTAAGAAAAATCTTGATATTCAGTGGGGTAATCACGATATACTTTGGATGGGTGCAAGTGCAGGTAGTCAGGTATGCGTTGCAAATGCGGTAAGAATTGCACTTAGATATTCAAACCATGATGTCATAGAAAATGGATATGGTATAAATTTACTTCCACTTGCTACATTTGCATCAAGGACATATTCTAACGACAGTTGCGAAAAGTTTATTCCTAAGGAAAATTCCAAAAAACAGTTTGATATAGATGAAAAACTTTTTGCAAAGATGCACAAGGCAATCAGCATTATTCAGTTTAAACTTGAAGAAGAAGTTATAAGAAAAAATCCGTCATTTAATATGGATAAAAGAAGAATACTGGAAACAATAAATCTTGCAAACTCTACTGTAGAGATAGAGGGTAAGACATATAAGATTAATGATACAAATTTCCCTACCATAGATCAGAAAAATCCTACAAAGCTTACTGAAGAAGAAAAGATGGTAATAGATGTAATTACTGATAACTTCATCAATAGTGAAAAGTTAAGAAAGCATATTAGATTTATGTATGCAAAGGGTAGTATGTATTTGACATTTAACAATAATTTGCTCTTCCATGCCTGCGTATTGTTAAATGAAGATGGTACTTTCAAAAAGAAAAGAATAGGCAACAAGTACTACAGTGGCAAGGAGCTCATGGACAAGTATGATGAGATGGCAAGAGAGGCTTATTTTTCTCAAAAGGATGTTGATTTTCTTTGGTTTTTATGGTGCAATGAAGATTCTACTTTATTTGGAAAAGATAAGATGACAACATTTGAAAGATATTTCATAGACGACAAAGCCACTCACAAGGAAAAACTCTCACCTTACTATAAACTTATGGGTGAAGATGATGGTACTCTTGCTATAAAGATACTTGAAGAATTTGGACTTGATGGCAAAGACTCGCATATAATAAATGGTCATACTCCTGTAAAATTGAACAAGGGCGAGTCACCTATAAAAGCCGGTGGTAAACAACTGGTAATAGATGGCGGATTTTCAAAGCCTTATCAGAAAACTACAGGTATTGCCGGATACACACTTACTTACAACTCTTACGGCTTGACACTCATAAGTCACAAACCTTTTGAATCTGTAGAAAAAGTAATAAATGAAGGCTTTGATATAAAATCAACTAAGCAGGTAATAGAAACTCTTATAGATAGAAAAAGGGTGGCAGATACTGATACCGGAAGCAGTATAAAAGAGAAAATAAATAACCTTGAAATGTTGATTTTGGCATATAGCAAGGGCATAGTAAAACAAAAAGATTAGGACAACTCAATGACGATTAGAGAAATTTATTCATATTGTATCAATGAATTGGAGTCAAATCAGGAGAAGTTCATAGATACTGAGCTTCTCCTGTCATTTGTATTGAAAAAAGACAGGATTTATATTAAGACAAATCTTGATGAGAAAATTGCATTAGATGATGAACAGCAGATAAAATTATTTGTACAACAGCTGAAAAATCATAAGCCAATACATTATATCATTGGACAAAGAGATTTTTATGGATATGATTTTTTGGTAGATGAACATGTGCTTATTCCAAGAAGTGATACGGAGATACTGGTAGAAAATGCTGTAAATCTCTTAAAAAATAAGAAAAAAGATTTAAAAGGATTAGAAATAGGAGTAGGTAGCGGAATAATATCCATTACCCTGCTAAAAAAATTGAAAAATCTGAGTATGACGGCTGTAGATATAAATGACTACGCCATAGATATAAGTAAAAAAAATGCTGAAAATTTGGGTGTTTCAGACAGATTGAAGCTTATAAAATCAGATTTATTTGAAAATGTGATAGGTAAGTATGACTTTATAATTTCAAATCCACCTTATATTGATGAGAAAGACATGGCAGATTTACCTGAAAAGGTTAAAAACTATGAGCCATATTCAGCGCTTGACGGCAAAAAAAACGGGATGTATTTTTACAATGAGATAATAAAAAGCGGAAGAACATTTTTAAATGATAAATTCCATATCTTTTTTGAGATAGGTTACAATCAAGGAGAGATGATAAGACACTCATTTGAAAATTGTGGATATGAAGCAGATGTAAAAATAATACAAGACTATGGCAAAAATGATAGGGTAGCAATTTATGAAGAGTAGGAGAAGCTATGCTTAGAGATTTGGTGAGGAAAAATCACTTTAATTTTGTAGATGAGGTATATACTTGGAGAGAGTCTATAGTAAAAGCATGTGAGCCGTTGGTAAAGGACGGTACTGTAAAAGGTGACTATGCTTTTGAGATAATAAAAAATATAGAAAAATACGGACCTTACATGATAGTAATGCCCGGGGTTGTAATGCCTCATTCACAAGAAAATTCAGAATTTGTAAACAATACTGCAATCTCATTTATGAAACTTGAAAAGCCTATTAGCTTTGATAAAGATGATAAGGATTCGTTTGTAACTTTATTCTTCACATTGGCATCTTGTGATAACAAAGAGCATCTTAAAAATATGAAAAACCTATCATTGATACTTAGTAATGAAGAACTTATGGAAGATTTGCATAAGGTGAAAGATGAAAATGATCTGCTAAGGCTTGCAGAAAAATATAATTTATAATTTTTAGTTTAGATTTTTAAATCTGACTTGTATATGTTTTATACTAAAAACCAATAAATTAAGGAAAAAATAACTTTTAAATACTTGTAATATAAGTTTAATTGTAAGCTAAGTGAAGTATATAGTTTAGGTTTATAGTATAAGAGCAAGACTTAATCAAAAAATAATGACTCATAAAAGATAAATTCTTTTTATTAATATACTTTCTATACTTAAATACAGATAAAAAAAGCAAGTCCATAAGCTATAATGTATGACATTATAATATAGTATACTTTTTTTGGATAATTTTCTAGAAATTTAGGTGAAAAATTATAAAAATTATGATATAATTCAAAATCAAAGATTTTATATTTAAGGAGATTTTGTAATGTTGAATATATTGGTATGTTGTGTTAACGGCTCAGGGACAAGTCTAATGATGAAAATTAATTTGGACAAAGTCGTTCAGTCGCTTAATGTCGATGTAGGGAAGGTATATCATTGTACTTTGTCAGAGGGAAAGAATATTGCTAGAGAATATGACATTGTATTTTGTCCGCTATATTTTGTGGATATGTTTGAAGAAGCCAAGTCATCCGGAGTACATATAATTGGGCTTAAGAATCTGATGTCTAAGAAAGAAATGGAAGAAAGACTGATAGAAACAGGAAAGATATGAGAAATTATAAGATGAAAATTTGAAAATATACTTAGGATATCGAACTTAGGGAGGCAGTATCATGAATATAGAATTGACTAGATTTCGCGTTAAAGATGGTAAGTCTCAAATAGTTGATGAGTGGATGCATTTTTTAAATGAGAATATGGATGACGTCTTACTTACTTTAGACGGAGAAAAGATGTATGTTGAAACTATTTTCAGAGAAAAATGTAATGAAGCTGAGTATCTTTATTGGTATTCTATACAAGGAGAAAACGGCATAAGTTTGGAAGAATCTGACTCTTGGATAGATAAAAAACATATCGAATATTGGAATGAATGTATCGATAAAAATTATCATGTTGATATGTCAATGCAGGTGTCTATGATTCCAAGACACATAGCCAAGCTAATGACTGACGAAGTAGAAATATAGTGGTTAGAATAAGATAAAAAAATTTAAGGAAGTAAATAGCTTATAGCCTATACTTCCTTTTTTTAGTGTTAAAGTGCTTGTTTATTCAATTCTATCATGTTTTCTAAGATTTTAACTAAGAATTCATATGTTCTGATAGCAGAGTTTATGCTGACATGTTCATTAGGGGTGTGGACTTCATACATAGTAGGGCCAATAGAGACTATGTCAAGGTCCGGCATTTTTTTGCAGAAAATTCCACATTCAACTCCGGCGTGTGCAGCCTTTTTCTTCATAGGTTTTGAGTATATTTTTTCAAATGTATCAGCGACCAAGTTGCTGAATGTTGTCTCTTTATATCTCCAACCGGGATATACAGAAAAAATATCAATATCAGCGTTTAAGATATTTGCAAGAGCTTCGTGTTTCTTAGCTATATAAAGTACCTGACTATCTATGCAGCTTCTTACTCCGCAGTGGAAGGTAATTTTCTTGTTTTTCTCATCTGTAGTAATAATTCCAAGATTGTTGGAAGTATCTACAAGGTCTTGGACTTCCAAACTCATCTGCATAACACCACTATTGTATATCATAAGAGTATTTATCAGTTTTTGACGAGTAGAGTAGTTGAACACCTTTTCGATTTTTTCATTATTATAACTTATTTGAAGTTTGAAATCTTCATCTACTCCCTTTAGTTCATCTTTTATTTCCCATTCAACAAATTTTATTATATCTTCAATTGCCGATTTTTCAGCCTTATCAAAGGCTATTATACATTCACATTCTCTTGGTATGGCATTAACTTTGGAGCCACCACTTATACTTTCTATTTCAAATTCAGTTCTTTTATTGAGTTCGTACAATATTCTTCCCATTATCTGGATAGAATTACCCCTGTTTTTGTTGATGTCTCCACCTGAATGCCCACCTTTGAGTCCGTTGACTTTGATAGTTGCAGTAAGGAATTTTCCACCTACAGGAGTGTATTCAATTGGTAAGGAAAGCAAAGTATCACAACCTCCTGCACTACTTAGTAGTAATTCATCATCGCATTCCATATCAAGATTTATCATATACCTTGCTCTTAGATTTTGCTCTGCAGTTTCAAATGCTCCAAGCATTGTAGTTTCTTCATCTACAGTAAATAAAGCCTCTATTGCAGGATGTTGTACATCTTTTGATGTAAGCAACGCCATCATATAAGCAACAGCAATTCCATTATCTGCTCCAAGTGTCGTATTATCTGCATAGATGTAATCATCTTTAATAATGAGTTTTATTGGATCATTGTCAAAATTATGGAGTGAATCTTCGTTTTTCTCACACACCATGTCGATATGCCCTTGCAAAAGGACAGGCTCTATATGTTCATAGCCTTTAGTTGCTTTTTTTCTTATTAATACATTTTTACACCTTTCTTGTATAAAGTCAAGGTCGTTATCTTTGGCGAACTCAACCAGAAAATTGCTGATTCTATCCATATCTCCCGATTTTCTAGGTATTTTAGAAATTTCTTCAAAATATTTAAAGACTGAGTACTTGTCTAATTTTGCGATTTGACTCATTATTATTCTCCTTTTTTTGTAAATCATAAGTAGATTATAGTAAATTATTTTCTGTATTTGACTGAATAATTATAAATTTATATAAAATTCGACTATAATATCTGTAGAATTATCTTTAAAAAATAGTCAAAAAAATTCTAATACTAAACTCCATTTAAACTATGGATTTTATCCATGTGATTCTCTTAGAATATCTTTTGTTGATAAACTTTGAGTGCATAATTTTTTACAAAATAATTCCATTATTCTATTAGATTTTAGTATAAGTTTTGTTAAATTATAGTATGGATTTATAACATACTGATTTTACAATTAATTCAACTAAAAATCAAGTAAAATAAAAAATCCATAAACATAACAAAGTATGTCTATGGATTTAATTTTAGTGAACTATAGCTTTTTGTGTTTCTTTGTCAAATACATGTATCTTATTAGTATCAAGAGCAAATTTTACTATGCTTCCTACCCTTGCACCTGTACGTGGATTTACTCTGGCAGTAAAGTTTACATCTTCTATATCAAAGTATAAGAATACTTCAGCACCCATCATTTCGTATACCTTTATTTCCATATCTATGATACTACTTTTATCGCTTGCATTGATAAATACAGGTTCGTCATGGATGTTTTCAGGTCTTATGCCCATTACAACAGTTTTGCCGATGTACCCTGTTTCCTTTAATTTTGAAGCCTTAGGTTCAGGTAATTTCACATCAAGAACAGAATTTTTTAAATAAACATCTCCATTTTTCTCTGTTACAGTCACATCAATAAAATTCATCTGTGGAGAACCTATAAATCCTGCTACAAACAAATTGTCAGGATTATCATGCAACTCTTGTGGTGATGCTATTTGTTGTACTATACCATCTTTCATTACAACTATTCTGCTACCAAGTGTCATAGCCTCAGTTTGATCGTGGGTTACATAGATGATTGTAGCTCCAAGTCTTTGATGTAACTTAGAGATTTCTATACGCATCTGAACTCTCAACTTAGCGTCAAGATTTGATAGCGGTTCATCCATCAAAAATACTTTTGGATTTCTAACTATTGCTCTTCCCATGGCAACCCTCTGTCTCTGACCGCCTGAAAGTGCCTTAGGTTTTTTGTACAAGTATTTATCTATATCTAATATCTTTGCTACTTCAGTAACTTTCTTTTCTATCTCATCCTTAGGCACTTTTCTTATCTTAAGACCAAATGCCATATTGTCAAAGACGTTCATGTGTGGATATAGGGCATAGTTTTGGAATACCATGGCTATATCTCTGTCTTTAGGTTCTACGTCATTTACTACCTTATCATCTATCTTCAGTTCACCGGATGAAATTTCCTCAAGGCCGGCTATCATTCTTAGAGTTGTAGATTTTCCACAACCTGAAGGTCCGACAAAGATTATAAACTCCTTGTCTTCTATTTCCATATTAAAATCTTTTACAACATGATTTCCGTCCGGATATATCTTGTTTATATTTTTTAGTGATAGACTTGCCATTTCTCCTCCTTATAATCTATTTGTTTTTTCTAAGAGAGTGTGGATATAACCAGTTCTTTTCTTAAATTCTTTAAAATCAGTAAGTTTAAATGTCCAGTTGTGGTCTCCTAATGTACCTGGAGTATTCATCCTGCAGCTGTCATCCAAACCCATAATATCCTGTACTGGAAGTATTGCATAGTCAGCTATGGACTCTAGACACATCTGTAAAAAACCGGTAGATATATCCTTTGTATCATAATTATGTTTTTGAAAATACTCAACTATATCTTTTTGCTCATTATTATCCTTACTTTGATAAAAGCCAACAACTGTTTGGTTGTCATGAGTTCCTGTATAAATAATCAAATTTTTCTTGTCTTCAAAATTATTGTTTGTTTCTTTCGGCTCAAATACAAATTGTAAAATTTTCATACCCTTGAGATTAAAATCATCTCTAAGTTTTGCACCTTCTTTTCTCAAATCTCCTAAATCTTCAGCTACAATCTCAAGATTTGGGAACTTCTTTTGTATAAGTTTGAAAAGTTCATATCCGGGTGCCTCTATCCACTGACCTTTTATTGCAGTTTTATTTCTTGCGATTATCTTCCAATAAGTGTCAAATCCTCTAAAGTGGTCTATTCTCAATATATCATACAGTTTGGAGCTGTAGTCAATTCTTTTAATCCAAAATTCAAAGTCGTGTTCTTGAAGATAATCCCAATCATATAAAGGATTACCCCACCTTTGACCTTTTTTGGCAAAACAGTCTGGTGGTACTCCTGCTATGAATTTTGGATTTCCATTTTTATTTAGCATGAAAGATTTTTGATTTTGCCATACATCCAAGCTATCTAAGCCAACATATATAGGAATATCTCCCATTATTTTAAGCCCTTTGTCGTTGGCGTATTTTTTCAACTTCATCCACTGTGTGTAAAAGATGTATTGAATGAAGATTTCATAATTTATGTCATCTTCGAACTTAGATAAATCAGCTTTTTTGTCCTTTATCCAGTTTTTCATATCTAAATTCCAATTGTTCCAACATTGCAGATTATTAAATTTCTTAAAAGTCATAAATACTGCATAGTTATATACAAAGTCAAATTTTAAGAAATCTAGATATGATTGTTCATCATATAATTTTTTCTTTTTAAAATTAGTATATGCCTCTTTTAAAATTTTATCCTTATATTTCCTTACCTTGCCATAATCTATAGTATTTTTCTGTTTAATCTTGTCGGGTAATTTGTCTAACAGTCCGTCTTCATACAAAAGATATGGACTTATATACAATTCTTCGCCTGCAAATGAAGAGTAGGGTTGATATGGTGAATTTCCATAGCCCAAAGGGTTGAGTGGTAGCAATTGCCAAATTTTAAAACCCATATCACGAGAGACATCTACAAATTCATAAGCATCCTTTCCAAAATCGCCTATACCATAGTCAGAAGGCAAAGAAGATATTGGCATCAATATCCCGGATAACCTCATATTTTTACCTCTTTCTAACGTTAGGGCAAGATAAAATAACTTGCCCCCAATTCTTTAAGTCAAAATGCTTTTAGCCTTTTACAGCTCCTGCAGCAACACCCTTGATTATATGTTTTTGTACCGACAAATAGAATACTATTATAGGAACTATACCAAGCACAAGCATTGCCATCATTGCACCCATATCTCTATTACCGTTACTGCCGACGAGCATCTGCACTACTACAGGTACTGTCTTGTAGTTTGTGCTTACACCCATTACAAGATATGGAAGTAGGTAGTCATTCCATACCCACATTGCATTAAGTATGGCTACAGTTATAGCTGTAGGCTTAAGGATTGGGAAAATTATATAGAAGAAGTGCTTTATAGGGCTACAACCGTCAATCATTGATGCTTCTTCAATTTCTATAGGTATTGATTTGATAAATCCGCTGAACATAAATACTGAAAGCCCAGAGCCGAATCCAAGATATAAGAATATCATTCCTACAGGATTGTTCAAATGTAGTGTATCAGCTACCTTTATAGTTGGAAACATAACCATTTGAAAAGGAACTATCATTGAAAATACAAACAGATAATATATTACCTGCGTAAGTTTATTTTTAACTCTTGTGAGATAGTATGCTGTCATTGCTGAAAATAATACTATTACACCAACAGATAAGATGGTAATGAAAAAAGACCAACCTATTGCTACAAAAAATCCTGTCTTAGCAAGACCTGTAGAATAATTTTCAAGACCTACAAATGTTTTTGCATCAGGAAGTGAAAAAGGTGAGTCACTGATGAAGAATTTTCCTTTTAGAGAATTTATCACTATAAACGCAATAGGAAAAAGAAAAATTATCAATAAAACTAATAATATTACAAATAAAATTCTGTCAATAGTCTTTTCTTTCATTATTCTTCCACCTCCTTATTTCTTGTAAATCTCAATTGAACGTAAGCTATTATTGCTACTATTATAAAAAATACTACAGCCTTTGCCTGTCCTACACCTTCAAAACCTACTCTTGAAAACATGGTCTTTACTATGTTCATAGCAAGCATCTCTGTCTTATCAAGTGGAGCACCTGCTGTAAGAGCCAAGTTTTGGTCATATAGTTTGAAACTGTTGGTTAATGACAAGAAAGTACATATTGTTATTGACGGCATTACCATAGGAATGGTTACATTCTTAAGTATTGTCCACTTAGATGCACCGTCAATTTCAGCAGCTTCTATTAGGCTTGGTGGCACATTTTGAAGTCCTGCTATATAAATTACCATCATATAACCAACCAACTGCCAGTTCATAAGGATAACAAGTCCCCAAAATCCAAATTTTTCGCTGGAAAGGAATCCCTGCTTTATTAAGCTAAGCAATATTGAGTTTAGCATTACCTGCCATGTATAACCAAGAACTATACCGCCTATCAAGTTAGGCATGAAAAAGACTGTTCTAAAAAGATTTGTGCCTTTAATGCCTCTTGTTAGTATAAGAGCTATTGAAAAGGCAAACACATTGATAGTTATTACGCTTACTATAGTAAATATTGTCGTAAATCCGAATGCTCGAAGAAATTTTTGACTGCTTGAAAATGCAGTTATATAGTTTGAAAAACCTACAAATTTTGCATTGAAGATAGTAGTGAATTTTGTGAATGATAACCAAACACCAAGTATGAAAGGAAATAAAAATACTGTAACAAATGCAATAAGAGTAGGTAAGACAAAAAACGGAAAATATTTTTTTAGAGCTTTTTCCATAACTGTTCTCCTATTTCAAAAAAAGGAGGCTAAGCCTCCCTTGTATTAAGAATGATTATTGTGCAGCCTTCTTTTGTTCTGCCCAATATTGTACAAAAAGATTTTTTACTTCGTCAAATGTCATAGCACCTGCAGTATATTGTCCAAGAGCTTGTCCAAAGCTGTCTTTAAATGTTTGGCTTGGGAATGATGTGAAGTTCCAGTCAACATTGTACAAATCTTTATTTGACATATAAGCCACAACTTCTTTTGCAAGTGGATCATTTGGAGCTTCTTCAGCTTTGAATGTATCAAAAGGAGTGATAAATCCAAGATCCTTTGTTACAAAAGTCTTACCTTTTTCGCTTGTAAACAGCCAGTTGATAAAGTCAAGAGCTGCTTTTTGATTTTCAGGAGTAGTCTTTGAGTTTATTGAGAAGAAGTTTTCTGTTCCTATACAAAGACCTTGTTTTTCTTCTCCACTTACACCTGTGTATATAGGTAAGAATTTGATATCTTCAGCTTTTACTACGTTACCGTTCACACCTGATATTTGGCTCCAAGCCCAGTTACCGTTTTGTATCATAGCAGCCTTACCAAGTGCAAATTCAGACATTGAGTCAGATACTGTCTTTGAAGTAAGTGACTTAGGATCTACAGTAGAGTTTGCTACATAAAGGTCAAATATGTTCTTGTAATTGTCAGCATATTTGAATTGGACTTCAGCCATATCCTTTGTCTTATTATCTCTGTATTCATAGAATATAGGTAAGTTTGCAAGGTGAGTTTGCCATCTCCAGTCTTCTCCAGGAGAAAGTGAAGTTGAAGCAAATACACCATCTATACCAAGCTCAGATTTTTTTGCTTGCATATCTTCAACAACTTCTTTTAATTTTGCAAAGTTATTAATTTCAGAAACATTCTTTATCTTTGCATTAGGAAGAGCGATATATTTTTGCATTATAGCGTTGTTGTATATTATTCCATATCCTTCAACAACATAAGGGATACCATACACACCGCCATCACTTGTTACTGCCAAATCCTTATTAATAAGGTGTTTGTATAATTCAGAATCTTTAAGATCAAGCGTATAATCTTTCCAGTTTTGGTAGCCTATAGGTCCGTTTATTTGGAAAAGAGTAGGAGCGTCGTCTTTTGTTATTTCAGCCTTAAGTGTAGGTTCGTATTGACCACTTGCAGCAGTTACAACCTTCATATCTACGCCTGTTTCTTTCTTGTATTCTTCAGCTATCTTCTTCCATGTTTCTTCAACTTCAGGCTTGAAGTTCAAATAGTAAATTTTGCCTGAGCCTTTAGCAGCATCAGTCTTTGTTTCTGTTTGATTATTATTTTCTGCAGGTTTTTCACCTGAATTATTACTTCCGCCACCACATGCAGTAAGTATTGAAACAGCAGCAACAACCGCTAAAGCAGCAAGTAAAGTTTTTTTCAACCTTTTCATTTTTTACCTCTTTCTAAAAATATAATAAAAAATTAGTTTGAAATCAGTATATATTCTTTGAAATTACTTTTATTCATAGAATAAGCCACCTTTTATTTGATATTACATTGCTATATAAAAAAGTTATAAAAGAATATAATATTAATGATAGAAGTTGGGAAAAAATATATACGTTTTCCGTTTGTTCGCACAAAACCCCCCAAAAGAAGATAAATTTAGCAAACAAAATTATATAATTGCACTTATCCAACGCCAAAAAAAAGCAGAGTAAATTCGCTTAAGACGTTGATTTTGTTATATTTAAAATCATACCATATAACTGTAATGTAGTCAAGTAAAAAAATGAAAAATAGACCTAACTAAATTGAGTAAATAATAGCTATTGATTTTATAATTTAATGATACTAAAATCCTGGTATGATTAGCTTTTTGTCGGTTACATCAATGATTAGCTTGAGTTTATTGTCATATCCTGTTTTGAAAAGTAGATTATTGACATGATAGTTAAAAGTGCTTTTTGCGATGTTGAGTCTTTCGCATATTTCTTTTGGAGAGTATCCATTTATCATCTCCTTTAAAACCTCAAGCTCTTTTTTTGTGAATTCATCACTGTTTGCTAGACCTATCTGAAGTACCGGAGTTGAAGTTGGAAAAATTCTTTTTCCTTTTAAGATTTTTTCAATAAGATTTGAAAATTCTTCTATATCTCCATCCTTATACCAAAATCCCTCACAACCATATTCTTTGGCCTTGTCTATAAAACTGTAGTCAGGCATTGATGTTACAATGATTATCTTTATTTTTGGATAGTAGTATTTTATCCTTTTGGCAGCTTCAAGTCCGCTTTCTCTTTGATAGGTAAAAATATCCATTATAATTAAATCAATATTACCTTTTGCACAATACATTTCTGATAAAGCTGCATTTTCAATGGAAGATATGAGATTATATTTCTCATTTTTCTCGATTATACTCTCTAGCATCCTTTGTACTATCTTTTGATCTTCTACTAAGAGTATATTGACTTTATCGGTAGACTTATCTTTAGTGTAACTTTCTGATTGCATAAGATTTCAAACCTCCCTCCGGCTTTTTCTATTTTTGTTCTTAAATCTCTAAGTCCACCACCTTCTTGTATAGAATCAGTAATCATTGTGGAGTTGTCAGAGATTGATATGAGCTTATTATTGTCATCATCTTGAATATCTACATTAATTTGAGTAGCTTTGGCATGCTTTACAGCATTGGTAATAGCCACTCTCATTGCTGTAATTATGAGATAGGACATATCATTGTCTTCAGGTAGATTGCCATTGAGATTAATTTCACATCCCATAGCGTTTGATGCGTCTACCAACTGACTTAAATTTGTATCTTCATTTTTTGATTCAACAGGAGCGCTTAGTCTTATAAGCAAATCTTCCCATAGGTCAAGACAGTATTTTTGATTCTTCCTTTCTCTGATGTATAGGTTTGTTGCTATTATTATTTCACCAAGTTTTGCATGGATATACATTTTTTGCATCAGAATCTCTTCTTCTTTTTTTATATTTACTATGTCATCCAGTAAGATAGTCAATTGTTTTTTTTGACTTTCAAGAGCATTATTTTTTTCTTCAAGCTCTACTGATAGATTGTATTCTCTGGTAATGTCGCTGAAAAAAATCTGCGTATATAACTGAGCTTCTATTTCTAAAAATGATTTATTAAATTTGTATATTTCACCGTTTTTAAGTTGAATTATAAAATCATTTCCATTTTCTATATACTTGATATTTTTGTGTTTCATGCGGTTTTCAACTATATTTACTATCTCTAGTACATTAGGGCTGTATTCTTCAGTTATCATATAGATTAGATGGTACATTCTCTTATTTACTAAGAGAGGCATGTGATTGGCATTTATTATGCTAATTGCTGAAGGTAGATTGTCAAAAGCTTCTTTTATGGAGCTACTCTTAATTTCGTTTTTATAACTTTTTAATGAATTGATAATATAAAATATACAGACAAAATATATTAGGCTTAGTATTACACAAGAAAATAAGGTACTCTTAGGCATTAACTGTTCAGAAATGACTTCATTATTAAAACTTATGTTTTGGTTTTGGAAAATTTTTGATATATCTAATATTTGACTGATACTGATAAAAAGCAATAGAGATACAATAATGAAATCTCTGATTTTTCTTTTATACATATTATTCATAGTAAGATATATTATTTCTAAAATTATGGACAGCAAATATAAGGTAAGGACAATTCTTTGTATGCTTTGATTGCCACACAAGGTATACATGGTCTTATCTCCTGTTAAAATTTACTTTCATTATAAATAAATCATCGTCAGTATCTATGTTGTAAGAAAGGTTTGAAAAATAATTCAAGTCTATAACTTTTCCTGCATTTACATCACTAATAAATTTTACAAAGTAGTTATCTTTGCTTGAGGATAGATAAATATAGAGTTGATTGATATCAAAAAATACCGGTTCTATAAAATTATATATTAGCTCATAGATATTTAAGACAGTTTCAAAGTTTATATCAGAGTCAATGGTATTATTTATAGTGCAGCTGACTCCATTTTCTCTTAAATTATTGATAGTTTCATAAAAATGAATTTCGAAGTTTTGTGGAGCATTTTGCTCCTTATCTTGAGATATAAGTATCATATTACTACAACGTTTTACATATATTGCTGTAAAATTTATCTTCTTCCATAAATCTATATTTTCTTCACCGTCATTTGACTCCCTGTTTGAGATAGTTAATATATCCTGCTTTATGGAGTTAATTTGTTTTTTTGTTTTGGTGTTGATTAAATCATAGATACGAATACGTTCTTCAAAAGCTACTTTTTTTGATTGGAGCTCCATCCTTGTTTGTATAAGACTAATGTCGTTTTTTAATTCCTCGTTTATAACACTCAACTTACCGAGCATCTTTATAACTTCCGACATCTCTTCCTGCCATATTACATATCCTCCACTTATACTTTGAATATTATATTGTCTTTTATTTTTCAATATATATGTTCTGTTAAGTATTAAATCGTCTATGGTTTTTCTATCGGGGGAAGTCAGTGGTGACGAGCAGTATCTGACATTACCCTGGTAATCAATTATTGATGTATCCTGTTTGGAATAAGTAAAAAACTCACGATATAGTGTATTAGATTGTATAAGGCCATGATATATGCAGGCCTCCCAAAAAGCTACATAAAAAAATGTAAATGCAGTATTTAAGTCCAGTACTTTTACTATAAAGTGATTGTGATTGGAATTGTAAAATACAGTATAAATAACCCCAAAGATTATTATTATGAAAGGTAAGACAATCTTGTCATTCCTTGTTTTTAGCATACATTTTTCAAATAAGACATGAAGTGTGAGCAAAATTAAAGATGAAACCCAAAAGGCTATTACATAGTATATTATCCCATATTTGTATTCTCTGATTACCGTGTCATATCTATTGATTACAAACATCAAGGAGTGACGGTTGTTTGTAAATACTAAAGCTATGAGTGCAAAAGCTGGTATTAAAAGAAGTTTCAATGTAGTGGGAAGATTGTAATGCTCACTTTTATCCATAGATACTGAAACATAAAAACCAAAAAGAGGTATTAGAATTATTGGAAAATAATAGCTATACCAAACCAGTATCATTGCTGGAATATCTCCATAGAAGACAGTGTACCTCATAGTACGAGCAAAAGACCAATATAGAAACAAGATGCCTATACATAAAAATAATGCTCTTGTCTTCGGGAGTATTATTCTCCTTTGTATGGACATTATCCACATAAGCAAGAGAATGGAAATAACTATGTAGTTGGAAACATAGACTATTCCCTGTAATCTTTTTTCTGAAGGGCTTATCAGTCTTATGGTGAGCATAATGATAACCAGAATTATAGATATATGAATTCTTTTCAATTTTATTTTTTTCATAATATACCATTCCCTACGAGGCGAAAGTAAAACCTTATTAAATTAAAAGATGAAATTTCAGTAATACTATTTAAAAAAATATTAAATGTTCGATGATTTATGTAGAAAAAGTAAACTTACTAATTTTAGTTGATTATATCATAAAATACAACAAATAAAAATCAGTTTTTTAAAATAAATGAGTAAAAGTTTATTTTTATTCTGGCAGGGTATACAAGAAGTTCAATGATAATTATAAGAGCACAGACTAGTTTGCTTTCAGGAGGAAGTATGCAAATAGAAAAAGAACAGTTTAAAAAAGACTTAATAGAACAGATACAAAAAGATCACTCGCAATCATTGGATACGGTTTCATCATCAGAGGTGTATCAATCACTTGCAAAAATAATAAGATATTATATCTCAGATACATGGATAGCAAATAAGGATAGAATAAAAGATAACCTTGAAAAGCAAGTATATTATTTTTCTATGGAATTTATGGTAGGCAAGCTTTTAAAGGAAACATTGATAAAATTAGATGCACTTAAGATAGTCAAAGACATATTAAAGGAGTTTGGATTTTCTCTTGATGATATACTTGAAGAAGAAAGAGAGCCTGGACTTGGAAATGGTGGACTAGGAAGATTAGCTGCATGTTTTATGGATTCATGTGCCTGTATGGGGCTTGCCGTAAATGGAAACGGTATTAGATATAATTACGGTATGTTCGAACAAAGATTCATTGATGGTAATCAGGTGGAGTGGCCTGACGATTGGCTTAGAAATAAAAATCCTTGGGAAATAAGAAAAGAAAAGAGAATGGAAGTCGTAAAGTTCGGCGGTACGGTAAGGATGGATACAAATTTCAGACCTGTGCATGAAGGATATGAAATTGTGCATGCAGTACCTTATGACACGCCTTTAATAGGAAATGACGGTAAGACTGTAAACACTCTTAGACTTTGGTCTGCTGAACTGTCTTTGGATGACAGTCAATTAAACTCAATAGAATATAGCAAACTTGAAGATAAGAAATTAGAGATACAAAAGATTACCAATGTACTTTATCCGGATGACTCGACAGATGAAGGTAAGTTGTTAAGACTGAAACAGGAATACTTTTTCGTATCTGCCGGTTTGCAAAGGATAGTGAAAGATTTCAAGAAAAAGAAGCTTTCCATAAGAGACTTCTCAAATAAGGTTGCAGTGCATATAAATGACACTCACCCTGCTCTTTGTGTTCCGGAACTTATGAGAATTTTACTTGATGAAGAAGGTCTTGAGTGGGAAGAGGCTATTGATATAACTACAAAGACAGTAAGCTATACAAATCATACTATAATGCAGGAAGCTCTTGAAAAATGGCCTGCTCACTTTTTCAAAAATTTACTTCCAAGAATATATATGATTCTTGAAGAGCTTGACAGAAGATTCAATGAGCAGTATTCAGGACAGTTAAATGAAGAACAACTTAGAAATATCTCAATAATAAGGGACGGATATGTAAGAATGGCGAATCTGTCTGTAATAATGTCACATTCTATAAACGGTGTTGCCAAACTTCATACGGAGTTGTTGGAGACAGAAGTAATGAAAGATTTATACTTTTTATTTCCTGAAAGATTTAATAATAAGACAAATGGAATATCTTACAGAAGATGGATTGAATCTTGCAACCCTGAGCTTAGCAAATTATTGGATGATTCAATAGGAAAATCTTGGAGACATAATCCTTTAGACTTGGCAAAACTCAATGACTTTAAAGATGACAGCAATATGCTCGACAGGATTGAAAGAGTAAAAAATATAAACAAAGAGAATTTTTCAAATTTTGTGAAGAAGAGATACAATTTTGACATTGATCCTAATTCTATCTATGATGTTCAAATAAAGAGAATACATGAGTATAAGCGTCAGTTGCTCAACGCACTTAACATCTTGCTTTTGTATCATAGGATACTTAGAGAGCCTGATTTTAAGGTTCAACCTACAACGTTTATATTTGGTGGTAAGGCAGCAAGCTCTTATCATAGGGCAAAAAAGGTAATAAAGTTTATCAACTCCTTAGCTTACCATATAAATTCAGATCCAAGGGTAAACGGAAAGATAAAGATATTTTTCATTCCAAACTACAATGTATCACTTGCTGAAAGGATAATCCCTGCTACAAATGTCAGTGAACAGATTTCGACAGCGACTAAAGAGGCATCAGGAACATCAAATATGAAGTTTATGCTTAACGGAGCAATAACACTTGCTACACTTGATGGTGCAAATATAGAAATCAGAGATCAGGTAGGAGATGACAATATGGTAATCTTCGGTTTGAATAAGCAAGAAGTTCTTGACTTGCAAAGCGGAGCAGTACATTACAACGCATCAGATATTTACCAAAATGATTCAGATATTAAAATGGTAGTAGACTCACTTGTAAATGGATTTTTACCTTATCTTGGATATGATGGCATAGACTTGTATGATTCATTGCTCAAAGAAAATGACAGATATTTCATATTAAAGGATTTCCACTCTTATAGAGAAGCATCTAGAAACATTAGACATATGTACAAGGACAGAAAAGTGTGGAACAGGATGTCACTTATAAATACTGCAAATGCTGGAGTATTTTCTTCAGATGAAACAATCAAGAGATATGCACAAGAGATATGGAATTTAAGTGGTAATTTTTAAGAAATAATATTTATTAATCATATTTGTAGACTTAATTCTGTAACTTTATTTATGAACAATTGAGATATATTATAAAAATAGATTTTTAGGGAATTATTTTAATTGTAACTAAAATTTTATATATTTACAGTTTTAAAATACAACTAAGTCAAGTTATAAAAAAATTAATAAAAAAGAATTTTTAAATAAAGCTCATCGAATTTTCGGTGGGCTTTTTTTGATATTTACAAGATTTAGCATTAAATAGGGGATTTTATATTTCAAAAATGCAAAAAATATGGTATAATCTTAGAATCGGATATTTATAAAAGACAATTTTTTTGATTTAAAGTTTGTTTTAAAATTTTAATATTAATATAATTGATATGTTATATAACGCTGTAACTATAGAATTTAAAATAAGTAACCATTATCATACTAAACTCAGTTTAAAAAGACAGATAAGTTTTTTGCTTATCAAATCTTTAAAATTCAGCTAAGTAATTGTATAGGATTTTTGAATAGGAGTTTAAGCAGTTTTTAGTATAAATTTAAGTCGGAATCAGGATGTTTGCTTTAAAGTGAGATTTAAGGAATAAGCGAATTTAACAATAGGAATTGGAGAAAGTATGAGTTTTTTTGATGATGAAAAAGCAATGTCGATAGTGGAGTCATATATATTCACCTTTTCTGACTTGGTAGATGTAAAAGATATAATTGAGATGTTCAATCTAAATGAAATTTTTATTGACAGTGAATATGTAGTTCATATACTTGAACTGTTATCTCAAAAATATAAAGAAAACAGTAGTGGTTTGGAAATATTGAAAATAGAAGATAAGTATCAACTCGTTACAAAAAGAGATAATTTTAAATATATTGAAAAAGTGATAACAGTGACTAAGAAGAAAAATCTCACTCAGTCTGCTATGGAAACTTTGTCTATAATTGCTTATAACCAACCGGTTACAAAATCTTTTATAGAAAAGATAAAGGGAGTAAAATCAGATACAACAATATCAAAATTACTTGAGGCAAGTCTTATAGAGGAAAGTGCGAGACTAGATACTGTAGGGAGGCCTGTATTATATAAGACGACAGACTTATTTTTGAAATATATGGGACTTACTTCTTTAGATGAACTACCTGAATTAAATAAAAATAGAGATGATGGATTGAAAGAGGAGGAAGTTAATGCTCAAGATTAAAAATAAGATAATTTTTTTTATAATAGTCATATTTTTTTGTGGGAATACATATTATGGAGATGCTTATGATATAAAGCCTAGTGATATAGTCTGCAAGTCTGCTGTCGTGATTGAAAGCGAAACAGGAAAGATATTATTTGATAAAAATGCCAAGCAAAAGGCTTTTCCTGCGTCAACAACTAAAATAATGACAGGTCTTCTTGCTATAGAGAATTTGGATTTGGAGAAGTCTATAACTGTTCCTGAGGATTTCCAACTTGTAGATGGAAGTTCGATGTATCTTTTACCAGGAGAGACATTTAAAGTGAGAGAACTTATTCAGGCAGTTCTTATACATTCAGCTAATGATGCCTGTGTACTCTTAGCTATAGAGATATCAGGCTCTGTGGATTCTTTTGTGCAGTTGATGAACCAAAAAGCTGCAGAACTTGGAGCAACAAATACACATTTTGTCAATCCGCATGGTCTTCATGACGATAATCACTATACTACAGCTTATGATATGGCCATAATAGCGAGAGAGGCTATGAAAAATGATGAATTTAGAAAGATAGTTGGTCAAAGTTCACTCATATTGCCGGAAACGCCAAAGACACCAGAAAAGAGAATATACAATAATACAAATAGATTCCTATGGTCAAATTCAGAAATAATATATAAAAATCAATATATTCCGATTAAATATGACATTATTGACGGTATAAAGACAGGATACACCCTAGAGGGTGGTAATTGTTTGGTGGCAAGCGGTATAAAAAACGATATGAGACTCATCAGCGTAGTGTATAATTCTAACGGCTTTGAGATGTATAGGGATTCAAGAATTATTTTGGATTATGGATTTGATAATTTCAGTGTTCAAAATATAATAACAGCTGGTGAAGTCCTAGGTAGTGAAAATATAAAAAATTCCATTCAGGAGAAGGTAGATTTTGCTATAATGCAGGATGTTTCCAATCTAATGAAAAAAGGCGGAAGTCCTGAGTTTGAAAAAACTATAAAACTAAATGAGTTTAAACTACCGATAAAAAAAGGTGACAAGATTGGAACCTTGGGCATTACGATAGATGGCGAAACAGATTACTATGATTTGATAGCTCTAAATGATGTAGAGTCGATATTCACTTTTAAATATCTTAAGAGTCTTTTTGCAAATAAGGGCTCATTTATTCATAAGGTAATAGTAGTTGTAGCAATTCTTTTATTTTTGATAATCTTAGCATTTACTATTAGATTTATTAATATCAGAAGAAATAAAAGAAGAAGATATAGAAAATATAAAAAATATTAACAAAATAACTATAGAAAAAAGATTTCAAATATGGTAATATAATGTAAATAAAAGTCTTAAAGAGATTTTAAAATAAAAATAATAAAAATTAAACTGCTCTTTTTAATGAATATTTATATTTAAGAGCAAGTTGGTTGTGGTGTTTCATAACCTATAATTTTAAGGAGGACTAAGCAATGGTTAAACTATTAGCGGGAAGTGCTGGAAGCGGAAAAACAAAAATTATGATTGAAAAGGCAAACAAGGAAATTGAAAATGTTAGAGGTACTTTCGTATATATTGAAAGCACAGATAAACATTCAAAATTACTTAACAGCAAGATAAGGTTCGTATCAACTGACGAATTCCAACTTTCAGGATTTGATTCAATGTATGGATTTATCTGTGGTCTTACATCTGCAAATTATGACATACAAAAGATATATATTGACGGTATATTAAAGATAGTAAATGTCGGAGAAGATAAACTTTTACCGTTCTTGGAAAAAATAGAAAAGATAGCTAATAGAACTGAAACTGAAGTAATTGTTTCTGCCACAATACAAGATGAAGAAGCAAAGAAAGCTTTAGCTAAATATATAATAGAAGAGTAGGATTTTTAAATACTACAGCTTTTGATACAATTAAAATAATAAAATATTATTTTCGGGTAGGAGGATGCTCCTACCTTTTTAAATTGAAATATTCTAAATTTATGCTTGAAATTATAAATAAATTGTGTTATTATAAGACGTTGTAATTTTATATTGCACTTTCTACTCTCTTTTTAGAGAGTCAACAGTCCGAGGGAGGTGAACAAAAGTGAAAAAATATGAACTAATTTATATTTTGAGAACTGATTCAGATGATGAAACTAAACAAAGAATTCAAGACAAACTAAGAGGTATCATTGAAGAAAATGGTGAAGTTGAAGTTTTTGATGTTTGGGGAAATAGGAAACTTGCCTATCAAATCCAAAAATTAACTGATGGATACTATGTCCTTGTTAAGTTTACGGCTGGTCCTCAAGTTCCAAAAGAACTTGACAGAAATCTTAAAATAATGGATGAGGCTATCCGTCACATGATTATCAACGTAACTGACAATAAATAGGAGAGCATGCTCATGAATACGGTTATAATGATAGGAAGACTTACAAAGGAACCAGAACTTAGGTATATTGCATCTACAGGCACTGCAGTTACAAGGTTTTCAATTGCAGTAGACAGAACTTTCGCGAAAAAAGACGCTGAAGTAACTGCGGATTTTTTCAATGTTGTCGTGTGGGGAAAGATAGCTGAAACTTGTGCAAACTATTTGAAAAAAGGAAGACTTGTGGCATTAAGAGGTAGGTTACAAAACAACAACTACACTGATAAAGATGGAGTGAAAAGATATTCTGTAGAAGTTATAGCCGAAGAGGTAAAATTTATCGATTGGGGCGATAGTAAGAAACCTGCTAACGCTGGTGGCGGATCTTATTCGCAAAATCAAGCTCAAGATGAATTTATGCCGGAAGGTTTAGATGACGAAGGATACAGAGCATTGTCGGATGACGACGTGCCGTTTTAGTTTAGATTGAATGGAGGTGTACCATGGCTGATAAAAAACAAGCGACTCAAAATTTAGGGTTCAGAAAAAGAAGAAAAAAAGTAGATCCGTTTGCTGGAGATAAGATTAATCAAATAGATTATAAAGATGTTGCTCTTCTAAAAAAATTCATATCTGAAAGAGGAAAGATACTTCCTCGTAGAGTGACAGGAACATCTGCAAAGGCACAAAGGAAACTTACAAACGCTATAAAAAGAGCAAGAATAGTAGCATTGTTGCCTTATACTGTAGAGTAAAACAAAAGGGACTTTAGAAAAATTATTTTTTCAAGTCCCTTATTTTTATCAATTTTAATTTCTATTTATTTTTTTAGCATACTTATAAATACGTTCTTTGGCAGAACCTGATATCCACCTGCATAAGACGTGATATCATTTGTAGAGATAAATGCCTTTAAGTTCTTCTTCTTGAAATAATTATAAACTTCCTGAATTCTCTTTCTTTTAAGGTTGATTAAGAGCATTGCCTTTTCTCCATCTTTTCCTTCACCTCTAAATACAGTAACACCAAATCCTAAATTTCTAAGCTCGTCTACAGCATTTCTAGTATCTTCGTTGCACGAGAGTACAATTCTCATCTGTGCATCACCAAATGCTAGCAAACTTTCTATTTTTGAGCCTACGAAGTTTCCTGTAGAAAATCCCAGTCCATAAAAAATTAAGTATATAGGTTCATTTAAAGAATCAATTACCTTTCCCAAAACAACGATATATATGAGTACCTCAAAAAAACCGAATACTGCAGCAAGTTTGGGCATTCCCTTGGTAAGAAGTATGGTACGAAGAGACATAAAGCTTACGTCACATATTCTTGCAAAAAAAACAAAAAAACACATAAGAATTGTGTGGACACTAAAGTTCATAATAATCTCCTAAAAAATTAAAATAAAAATACCTGTAAATTCTATCATAAAATTTCAAAATTTAAATTAAGATTTTGTAACAAATTAATAACTATATTCTCGTAGAACGTTCCAAAGAATCATAGAAATATTGAATGTCTGAAAAAATACGTTCCTTCGTTCCGTTTGGCATAGAACCAAATATGATACGAAACATCTCCTGAAAATCAGCCTTACTATATCTTTTTATTATTACATTCCTTTTTGTATCATCATTTCTGTCATAAACCAAATTTTCATAATAAAACTCATCAAACTCATCTCTTGTAGTTATTCCTGAAAAAGCACTCTTAGTTTTTTTAGTCTTTGGTTTAATGTTATTCTTGGATTTGTCAGAAAGATGATTATTTGTAAGATATTCAGATAATTTCTCGACAGTTTCCACATTGTATCTAAAATATTTACTACAAGATAATATCTGTCTATGTTCGTAGAGTTCGCCATAGATTTTAATCAAGTCTTTCAGTATCTTTTCAATATTTTTCATTTTGAGTCTTCTCCAAAATATTTAATAAATGCTTAGTTATTTCGTCATACTCTTGGTGAGATTGTGCCAAAGATGTCATATAAGGTATACCGTAGTTATTCTTATCAGTCATATTATTAAGATCTCGTATCTTAGACTTAAATACATAAGATTTAGGTGATTTTTGAAAATCAACCATAAATTCTTTAGGATTTTTATTTATATTTATGTTATTAGAGCATAATTGTTGGTTTAAAGCTATCAGTAAATTGTCAGTATTTTTGCTAGACATAAGATTGTGCTTAGTCTCTAAAACTCCAAGTAAGGTAGGAGATTTACCAAAGATTTTTTCAAGAAGTATTCCACCTATGTTTGAGTCGTAGGTATATTGCAATATTGTCCTTTCAACTAATTTTACAAAATCAGTGACACCACTGCTACTTATATCATCAGCTATGGTAGGTATGATATAGTAATCAGACTTTAAGAATACAGATTGGATAAGGGTATTTATTCCAGGAGGGCAGTCGATTAATATATAATCGAAATGTTCTTCCATCTTGTCAATGTCATCGAAAATCTTTGCTATACCTACCATACTCATTGAAAATCTCGAAATTTGCTCTGCTATATCATTTAATCTGCCGTTTACTATATCTATTTTAGTAGGAATAAAACATAAATTTTTTGTCTTGGTCTTTAAGATTGATTTCTTTAAAATATTACTAACTTCTTTATCTTCACTCTTATTTTTTAGAATATCCAGTTTGCTGTATCTTCTGTATGCCAATATATAAAGCTCTATAAGATAATTTAGTGAATATTCTAAGGATATATTTTCAAGAGATATGTCTAGTGATTTTGCACATATCTTACTTAATGATCCTTGAGAGTCCAAGTCAAGTAATAACACCTTTTTATTGTGATTTTTCACCATATTGATTCCTATTTGGAAGACGGATGTTGTCTTACCTACACCACCCTTGTGATTTCCGAAAAAAATCTTTTTTCCCATATTTCATCCTCTTAATTATATATTCATTAGTCTATTCATCAACAATAATATTCAATTCTCTCAAAGAAACAAGACACTCCTGTACATCCCCATATAAGTATTTTTTATCATCTTTATTTAGAATAATACTATTTTCATTGTCTTTTATCTTATTATCGAATAAAGTCTTAATAAACTTAACTTGAGTTTTATCCAAATCATAATAATCACTTAACTCTTCCATAGCTTCTTTAAAAGGAAGTAGTTGAACCATTAGGATATGAGCACCTTTATCCACTATTTCATCAAAGGGCTGTACACTGTAAAGTTCATTCCAGTTCCCCCAAAATGCTGAGGTAATTAGCGGTTTTACAGCATCTCCTACATTTTCTAAAACATATTGTAATGTTTCATTTTTTGCAAGTTCAATTATTTCTTGTGGAGCACCTTCAAAATAATCTAATGCTTCTAAACCACTATCTATATAATTACTATCTTGAAAAACAGCAATAATGTGATTTTTGTGAAAAGTAATAGTAGCTCTGCAACCTTCAGAATCATTCATACTGTAATTAAGTTTATCCCAAGAATGCTCGTAATTAAGCTCAGGATACATACCTACAGCTACAGCATGCGTTAATGACGAAAGTATACAACCTTCATATAATTCTTTAGGATTTAATTCAATTTTTATCATTTGATTAACTCCTTATAATTTTTAAAATACCAGTGATATTATATCATATTTTTTGATATTGTATAGAATAATTGATAAAATTAATGTATAATTATAATATCATAGTTAAAAAAATTATTTTATATGTAATGAGAATAGGAGGAATATGAAAGAAAGAGTAAAATATATTGATTTTTTTAGATTTTTAGCAATAATAAATATGGTGATATATCATGCTTATTATGATATAAGATTTATATTCTTAATTGATAATTCTGTGTTTGCAAGTAAATTCTGGTATTTCTTACAACAGTATGTATGTATAAGCTTTATTTTTTTGTCCGGACTTTCCTGTAACTATAGCGAAAAGTTACTTAAAAAGGCTCAAAAATTATTGATTATAAGTATCTTGATAACAGTTATAACAGTCTTAATATCTAAAGAGTTGGCGATATATTTCGGAATAATACATTTTTTGACAGTTCTCACTTTAGTACTTCATTTTATAAAAAAAATAAATATGAGTAAAAAAAATAATGCTGCTTTATTTTGGGTTTTTATGGGGCTCTTTATTTTATTTAAGAGCAAATTACTCTTTACAATTCCTTTGTATAGAAAATTTTATATCATTATGACTAAATTACCCCTTTCTTTTGTTATGGGCTTTCCAAATAATAATTTTTACTCATCAGATTATTTTCCTATAATTCCATGGATTTTCTTAGGAATGGCAGGATATTATTTTTATGGTACAAATATGGCAAAAAAATTGGAAGAAGCATTCAAAGGTATTAATATGCCTAAAATTATAACCTTAATATCTAAAAAATCATTATTAATATACATTCTACATCAAGTCGTAATATTGTTGGTATTGTTTATTTACTTTCTTCCAATATTGACTTTTTTTGCAAGTATTTTTTGAATCCTTTATATGAATTGCTACTTAGTTTATTATATTAATAGCATTATAAGATTTTTAAAATTTATTTTTTTGATGAAATCACCCAATTACTTACTTAAAAGTAACAGGGTGATTTATATTATTTATGATTAACTCAACTTTCCAACATGAAAAACACATTATAAATATTGGAATTTGAGTATATTTTTAAAACACAATATTATACTTGACATAGTTTTTTCAGTATTTTCATTTTTTCGATAAATATGCAAATTTCAATAAATATTATTCAGAAAATTGTGTGTCAAGTAGTATATTAAAAAATCAATTTATGTTTAAATTTCAACTAAAATTGCGATAATTTTAGTGGGAAAGTTGAGTGATTAATTGTTATTTTTAATTATACTCTTTATAAACTCTAAGTATTTGTCGTTTTCTTCTATAAATTCTTGGCAGTGATTGTAGTTTGCCTTCACATAGATTGTTGATTTTCTGTAAGTTGTCTTTAAGGTTTTAACACTTTGATATGCAAGATCATCTTTTCCATATCTCATAATAAGATTTTTTTGTTTTATCTTGTCAATTTTTGGAAAATCAAATGATAGTATATCATCGGATAATTTTACTAATGAAGTTAAAGAAGAGTTTTTTACTGTTTCAACAGCTTTTTCTGATATTTTTTGAAAAATATCAGGATTTTGGTTTTTTATTTTGTCAATATCCTCAATCATATCAACTATTTTTGATTTTGCCATCAATCTTGTTATCTTGTCAAGTTTTAGCAGGGGCGTACTGTCAACAATGCAGTGTTTAATTGATATTTCTTCATTTGAAAAGATATTAACAGCTATAATTCCACCTAAAGAAAGGGAAAAAATTAATTCAAAATTATCAAGTTCTTGAGATTTTAGAACTTTTAGAATTGTTTCTGATTGTTTTTTAAGAGATAAGTATGGTTTGAAGTAATTTTCACTGTTCATGTCAAAAAAAACCAAGCAATAATCATCAAATTTATCCAAAAAAAAGTCGAAAATATTAGTGCTAAGACCAAAGGGGATTATAAGTAATATTTTCTGCAGAGTTTTATCATTTTTTATAATGATGCTGTTATTTACCATTAGAGCCTCTTTATAATTTGTTTAAAAATTTTATATTAAAAATCAATTGAATAGTCATATAGATATATTTCAGCTATGTTATAGATATTACAAAGACGTCTTACCATACCGAAGATATAATATATGACAGTATAGAATAAAATTAGTTAGATAATTATAATATTGATTATCAAAAAAGTCAATTTTATATATTGATATTAAAATCTATATGACAAAACTATGAAAACTGTGATATAATATCTGTCAGTTACAGCTATTTATGTAGGAGATGAGTTTATGACCATTAAATCTGAAAATAAAGAAAAGTCTCTATTTTATTTAAGTATGAGAGAAATTACTAATTATGATTCAAGATGGAACGATAGGAATGTTGAATCTTATGTGAGATATGACTTGAAAAAAGCTGATAATTACGAATATGCCAAAAAAAGAAATATTTATAAATTCAATGTTGTTGAACTTGAGGAAGAGGCAAAATTAATATTGGGAGAAAGGTGATAAAATGCCGGAAAATAAAAGGATTAGAATAGGGAAAATAGTAAAGACTCAAGGCTTGAAAGGTGAATTTAAAATTTATCCTTATACTACAGACTCATCATCTTTTTCATCTTATAAGAATATTTACGTTGATGGTGTTGGCGATTATTCATTTGAATATGTAAGACAAAATAATAATGTGTTAATTGCAAAATTTAAAGGGCTAAACAGTATAGATGACTTACCTGCTCTGATAAATAAGGACATTTTCATTGATTACAGCGAAAAAAGGCAGATGGAAGAGGGAGAATACTTGATAAGTGAACTGATTGGACTGAAGGTCTATGATGGCGAAAATCTCATAGGCGAGATAAAAGATGTTCTCTTATACGGAGCAAATGATGTATTTTGTGTAATTGATATGGAAAATAATGAAAGACTCATTCCTAATGTTAGACAATTCGTTAAAAATATTGATATAGAAAATAAAAAAGTGATTGTAAATCTTATAAAGGGAATGTAGATATGACTTTTAATATTATGACACTTTTCCCAACTATCATAAGCGCATACATCAATGAAAGCATTATAAAAAATGCAATTGAAAATAAGATAATCCAAGTAAATATCTACAACATAAGAGATTATTCCAAAAACAGACATAAAAAAGTGGATGACTATCCTTATGGCGGTGGTGGGGGAATGCTTATGACACCGCAACCCATTTATGATTGTTATATGGATATAAAAAAAATAATCCAAATACTAAGCTTTTGTTTTTTTCTCCTAAGGGTAAGACGCTCAATAATAGTATGTCTTATGAGTATGCAAAGTTTGATAATATAACTTTGTTATGTGGACACTACGAGGGTATAGACCAAAGGATAGTAGATATGATAGTGGATGAGGAAATATCAATAGGTGACTATGTGCTTACCGGTGGAGAGTTAGCATCTCTTGTGTTTTTAGACAGTGTATCAAGAAAGATAGATGGAGTACTGTCATCAAGTGAAAATGTGAGTGATGAGAGTTTTGAAAATAGCTTACTGGAATATCCGCAATATACAAGACCTTATGATTTTATGGGAGTTAAGGTACCTGATATTCTTATCAGTGGTAATCACCAAAAAATCAATGATTGGAGAAAAATTAAATCATTGGAAGAGACAAAGAAAAAAAGGCCGGATTTGATAAAATAAAAGGAAGATATAATGGAATTATTTGACAATGTCATAGACCTGCCTAAGATAGGCGAAAAAAAGCAGAAATTACTCAATAATCTGGGGGTTTACAATATATATGATTTGTTGAATTATTTCCCTAGAAAGTACGAAGACAGGAGAATATTTAAAAAAATTTCTGAAATTAAGGTTAGAGATAAGGTATGCGTTCATGCTAAGATAATAAGATATGAAAAAGTAATGTATAAGTTCAAAAAATCTATTATCAACATCTATGTTCAAGATGACACCGGTACAGCATGTATCAAGCTTTTCAATAATAATTTTATTTTGCCTGATTTAGAAAAAGGTAGAGAGATATTTTTTTATGGACTCTCTGAGGAAAACATCGACATATTACAGTTTAACTCACCTGAGATTGAGTTTGACAGTAAGGGTAAGAAGACAGGACTTATATATCCACTGTATCCACTTACAAAAGGTCTTAGAAATAGTGAGATTATCAATATAGTGAAATATGCTATTGAAAATACGAATTTGAGTGATTTAGAGATTTTGGATGAGGATATAAGAAAAAGATACAGACTATTATCAAGTGATGAGGCAATTAAAAATATCCACTTTCCAAAAGATATTGAAATTTTAAAACAAAGTAGATATAGATGTATATTCAATGAATTTTTTGATTTGAATATATTTTTGGGAAACTATAAAAAAAATGTTGTAGAAAAAAAAGGAATAACCTTTAAAAGGATTGATTTAAGCAGTATAATCAATAAACTTCCTTTTACACTTACTTCTTCCCAAAATAAGGTGCTTGATGATATAATGTCGGATATGAGCAGACAGACTCCAATGAGGAGATTGATTCAAGGTGATGTCGGTTCAGGAAAGACTGTCTTGGCTTTTTTGAGTATGTATAACTGTGCAAAAAACGGCTATCAGTCCGCTCTTATGGTTCCTACCGAAGTATTGGCAATCCAGCATTATGAATCAGCACTCAATTTTTTTGATGGCGAAGATATAAGGGTGGAGCTACTCACTAAGAGTGTGAAGTCTAAGGAAAAAATCTATCAGAAAATAAAAAATAGAGAAGTTGATGTGGTAATAGGTACACAGGCTTTAATTCAGGAGAAAGTTCAGTTTTCAAATCTTGGACTCATAATTACAGATGAGCAACATAGGTTTGGCGTAAATCAAAGAAAAGAATTAGAGCAAAAATCAGAAGAACCTGCTGATGTAATTGTAATGAGTGCGACTCCAATTCCAAGGACACTTTCACTTGTAATACACAAGGACTTGGATATATCGGTAATAGATGAATTGCCAAAAAACAGGGTAAGTATAAAGACCATAGCTGAAAATAAGAGAAATGAAAATAAGGTATTTGATTTTATCCAAAAACAGATAAGACTCGGAAGACAGGCCTACATCGTATGTCCACTTGTAGAAGAAAATGAGGATATGGACTTAATTTCTGTAGATGAACTCCATAAGAAAATCCAAACTATCTTTGATGATGACCTTAAAATTGCGAAATTACATGGAAAAATGAAGTCCTCAGAAAAAGAAGAATTACTGAAAGAATTTATGGAAAATAGAATCAATTTATTAATTTCGACCACTGTAATAGAAGTTGGAATTAACGTGCCAAATGCAAGCATAATGGTGATATATGATGCCCAAAGATTTGGATTGTCACAGTTGCATCAGCTAAGAGGAAGGGTTGGAAGAGGAGACAAGCAGTCCTATTGTGTTCTTCTTTATGAAAATGCAAGCGCAATAACTATGGAGAGAATAAAAACCATAGTGAGCAGTAATGACGGATTTGAAATTGCAAGGAAGGATTTGGAACTTAGGGGAGCCGGAGAGATATTTGGGATAAAACAGCATGGACTTCCGGAATTTCATCTAGCTGATATCATAAAGAATGCGGACATACTTGAATTATCGCAAAAATGTGCTCAAGAAGTATTGAATACCTTAGATGATGAGAAAATAAAAACTATAAGACTAAGGTTGTATGATAAAATGAATATCTCGTGAAAGGAGAGTATATGAGACTTGACAAATACCTGAAACTTACAAGAATAATAAAAAGACGTACTGTAGCAAAAGACGCAGGGGAAAGTGGGATTATAAGCGTAAATGGGAAGGTGGCAAAGCCGTCTAAAGAAGTCAATATAGGTGATATAATAGAGATTCAATTTCCTAAATCTTCTTATAGGGTAAGAGTACTTGATATAAAGGAACACCTGAAGAAAGAAGAAGCTGAATCTATGTATGAGGTGCTTGAAAATGAGTCAATATAAAGATAATATCAAGTCTACTAATAATAATGATAAAAATAAAGACAAAGATCACTCAATGACGGTTATAATAGTTTTTATAATATTGATAATAGGTTATTTTTGTCTTTCAATATACAATCAGCAAAAAGATATAGAGTATCTCAAAGGGACATATAAGGAAATTCAAGAGGAAATGAAAGAAAAGGAAGAAATACTTAAACAGGTACAAAATGAGCTTAAGACTGTTGACAGTGACGAATTTGTAGAGAAACAGGCAAGAGAAAAGCTTAAAATGGTAAGGTCCAACGAAAAAGTATTTATAGACACCAACAGAAAAAATAACGTTCAGGAAGACTAGGTGAAAATATGAGAGTTGCTACTGTAGATATAGGCACAAATTCTATGAGACTGCTGATAGCTGACTATGAAGACAATGAGATTCTCAACAGAAAAAAATACGTTGAAGTCACAAGGATAGGCAGGGGAGTTGACGAAAAAGGAATGATATCAGGAGAGGCAATAAATTTTAATTCCAATGTATTGGAAAAGTTTATAAACTTGGCTAAGAGCAAAAATTGCGAAAAAATACGGGTTATAGGAACATCCGCTTTAAGAGATTCAAAAAATTCTGATGAATTCGTCAAAAAAGCCTACGAGAAGACAGGTGTAAATATTGAGATAATAAGCGGAGAAATGGAAGCAAATCTTGGCTTTTTAGGTATTAAATCTATCTTGGATGAAAAAAAATATACACTCACAATAGACATAGGCGGAGGCTCTACTGAGTTCATACTTGGTAACAGGGATGGAGACTTGGTTTTCTCAAAAAGTGAAGACATAGGAGTAGTAAGACTTACTGAAAGATTTTTAAAATCGGCTATACCTAGCGACATCGAAATAAATGAGATGGATAAGTATATCGAAGCTGTGATTGGAGATACAATAGATGTGCTTAAGACGTATGACATAGGTAAGTTTATTGGAATTGGTGGTACTGCAACTTCCATATCAGCTATGATTCAAAAGATGGAGATATATTGTTCTAATGAGGTTCACAATTCTAAAATCTTTTATGATGAAATAGTAGGGATATATAAAAATCTGAAAACAATGACTCTTGAAGAAAAGAAGATGATAACAGGTCTTCAACCAAAAAGAGCTGATGTAATTTTTGCAGGTGTTTGTATAATGAAAAAAATTATGTCTATGCTCGATATTGAATATGTTACGGTAAGCGAGTATGACAATCTTGAAGGTATGATATATCTTATGATGTAGTTTTATGAAAATAAAAAAAAGGAGATAAGAATGACACAGTTGGAAGCATACAGACAAGAGATAATTGAAGTTGATAAGCAAATTGCTAAGTTTTTGGAAAAAAGATTTGAGATTGTCACGAAGATAGGAGATTATAAAAGAGAAAAAAATATGCCTATTCAAGATTTAAAAAGAGATGAAATCGTGATGAAAAATGCTATAGACTCTTTAAAAAAAGATACATATAAAAAAGAAGTCGAAAAAGTATTTCAAAATATTATTCTTACATCAAAGAGTATTCAATACTAATTATTTTAATTTTGACTAATATTAATTGAATTATCTTTTGAAAATTGGGTAGCTATACAATTGATGTTAGGCAATAAAAAGGCTGTTTTTGGAGATTGTATATGATTGAAAGTAAATTTTTGGAACTAATTGATGAGAATTACTATATGATTGGTATATTTGACGATAAGGGTAATTTGATTCATAAAAATAAAAAATTTAATAAATACTTTAAGAGTGTATTTTTGTATGAAGATTTTGAAAAAAATGTATTAAGTTATGACTGCAATGAAGGAACAAGAAGAGCTTACGTTAAATCTCCAGACTTTGACGGAGTAATAAAATTTGAGATAAACACAAAAGATAATTATGTTATGATTACTGGTACAAAACTCAACTACGATAGACTGATGAATATGCTTAAGCATGTTGAAAATGTAGTAACAGAAGAAGAGGATGATGTGAAGTTTGTAAACTTCAATAAAAATAAACTTAAACCTTATTCCACTTTTATGGTTGATGATACATGGAATATAAAATATTACTCAGACAATGTTTATGAACTTTTTCACATTGAAAATCCATATCTAAAGGCAATTAACGATATCTTCGGTGATGAGTTTTTGGAAAAGATAATAGAAAAAAGTGACTTTTTGGATATATTTAACGATTTATGTATAGAGTATGATGATAAGTTGGCTGTAGTTACAAAATCTCAATACGGATATACAATAATTAACGTCTATCCTTATTCTAATAAGGCATATAACAAGTTTGAAGAAGTTACTTTGTTGAAATATAAGGTAGAGCAACTTGAAAATGAGTTAATCAGGAGAAAAAAACTGATTGATTTTCAAAAGGATATGATTAAAAATTTGAACCATAAAACAAAATACAGTGAAAAATAATTTTTTTGCTAAGTGAGAGGGAAACCTCTCTTATTTTTTGGCAAATGACCGACATATAATATAACAAATATAATTTTATTTTTGAAATTATTGACAAAACAATGCTTACAGACTATAATATATTTCGAAAAAACTTTATAAGTTATTTATTTAAAAAGTTAAAACTTGTAATTTAGTAATATAAAAGTACATTACAACGATGATATGACACGGACGTAGACAGAAATTAGGAATATATAATAGTTATAATTTTTATTAAGTTTGAAAACTTGAGGGATTATGGAAATAAAAATAAATTCTTATATTAAAAATTATACAGGACCATCACAGAATTACTATAATACAACAAACAGATTTGATTCGATATTAAAAGACAAATTGGGGGTTACAAAAAAGCAAGATTTGAAGATAAATCAAGATGATACTTTGATATTTGATATGGATGAGTCTTCAGAACTTGATAACTTTTCAAAACTACTTGTAAAAGATATTTCATCTGTTGTAGTAAACGGATTGATAGATACTAATGATATAAGAAAAAAAACTAACTATTCGGCTTCTTATCTTGATAATAAGCTGAAAAATACTCCTTTGGAAGGGCTTGGAGAAGATTTTAAGAGAGCGGAAGATTTGTATGGGGTAAATGCTGTGGTATTGATGGCTATGGCAAAGTTGGAATCAAATTTTGGAAGGAGTAAAATAGCTCAAGAAAAGAATAATCTTTTTGGATTTGGAGCATACGATTCGAGTCCGTATGCGTCTGCAAAGTCATACACATCTAAAAAAGATAGTATTTATGATGTTGCAAGACACCTGTCAAACAATTATTTAAGACAGGGTGGATCTTATTTTGAAGGATATTCCATAGATTCGGTCAATAAGAATTATTCTACAGACAAGGCTTGGGCATCTAAAATTAAGAAAATTTCATCAGAGATAATGAATTTATAAAATAGAACAAATATATAATATGAGGATATGGTGAACAGAAGAACTCGCAGTGAAAGAATAAAAGAAAACAGAGTAAACAGGATGAAGAGAGCGGCAGATATTGTTGAAGGCAAGGTTTCTACCGTAAATACCAAAAATCTTAGACGTAATAAGATGATTATATTCGGTATACTGATTTTTTGGGCTTTTTGCTATATTTATTCTTTTAAAGACAGCAAAGTTTTTTCTTTTAATAACAGCCAATTCAAAGAAAAATATGAAGTTTTTGTAGAGAAAAATAAAGATAAGTTTGAATATGACAAAGAAATTGACAGATTGTTGAAAAGCAAGACTGAGTATTCCTATGTCCAAAAAAGTTCAGATGAAACTAAAAATTTGATAGCAACTTATGAGCAAGGTATATTCAAATCTAATATTAAGAGAGTGGGAGTCTTAGGAAGATATAATAAGAGTGAAACTTTTGACAAGTCTTTTATAGAAAATATGATTTTGGCTACATCGTTAACAGTTGACATCACTTACGAAGAGTCTTTCAATCTGCTTTTAAAAATGGGTATTGTTAATAAAAATTATGATATAGTTTACGATAAGAATAATATTATTTTGCTTTATGAGGGAAAGTCGCTGAGTTTTTTTGTAAGGGATGACAATGTCATATTCAACATAGAAAACGAATAATCGAAAGGAATGTCGATATTGGCACGTTTAATAGTTAGTAAAAGTGATAGATTAGTTGGTGAAGTAACAGTCAGCGGTGCAAAAAATGCGGTACTACCGATAATTGCTGCAACTTTGTTAGTAGAAGGAAAGAGTGTTATAAAGGGTGTGCCTAATCTGAGTGATGTGAACGTAATGTGTGATTTGCTTAGATACCTAGGTGCCATAGTTGAATTTGAAAATGATACACTTACTATAGATGCTAAGAATATTACAAAAAATGAGGCTCCTTATGAATTGGTGGGTAAGATGAGGGCATCATTTTTGGTGCTTGGACCTCTGATTGCGAGGTTTAAGAGAGCAACAGTATCTATGCCTGGAGGATGTCCTATAGGAACTAGACCTATAGATTTGCATTTAAAGGGTTTTAAAATGTTAAATACTAAGGTTGAGATAGAGCATGGATGTATTGATGCCTATACTACTGATCTCATAGCTAACCATATTTATCTGGACTTCCCTTCTGTTGGTGCAACTGAAAATATAATAATGGCTGCATCTTTGGCTGATGGAGTTACAGTTATTGAAAATGCCGCTGAAGAGCCTGAAATAGTTGATTTGGCAAATTTTATCAATGAAATGGGTGGTAAGGTAAGAGGTGCAGGTACCAATACTATAAGAATAACGGGTGTAAAGAAATTAAACGAAGTTGAACATACTGTGATACCTGATAGGATAGAAGCAGGAACATATATGGTCGCAGCTGCTGTGACTAGAGGGGATATATATGTAAGAAATGTTATAAATGATCACTTGCGTCCTGTAATTGCAAAGCTGATTGAAGTTGGATGTAAGATTAGTGAAGAGGGAGATTTTCTTAGAGTTATCGGACCTGATATAATAAGGGCTACTGATATTAAGACGATGCCACATCCTGGATTCCCTACAGATATGCAGTCACTTTTTATGACTTTGCTTTCCGTTGGTGATGCCAGTTCTCTAGTTACAGAAACTGTATTTGAAAACAGATTTATGAATGTAAATGAGTTAAAGAGGATGGGGGCGGACATAAAAATAGAAGGAAAGTCAGCGCTTGTAACCGGAGTTAAGGAGTTACAAGGCACATCAGTTAAGGCAACTGACTTGAGAGCAGGTGCGTCACTTATCTTGGCGGGACTTATTGCTAATGGAAAAACTGAAATTACTGATATACATCATATAGATAGAGGATATGTTGATATTGAAAATAAGATAAGAGCTCTTGGAGGCAAGATTACAAGAGTTGAAGATTAATACAGATTTAAGTTTGGTAGTTTAGAATATTTGAGAAAATTATAAATATTAAGGAGATTTATTATGGCTTTTTCACCGGATATTGGTATAGATTTAGGAACAGCTTCAGTATTAGTTTATGTTAAGGGTAAGGGTATAGTTTTGCAAGAGCCATCTGTAGTGGCTATGGATACTAACACAGGAAAAGTATTGGAAGTTGGAGAAGAGGCACAAAGGATGCTAGGTAGAACTCCGGCTCATATTGTTGCAATAAGACCTCTTAAAGATGGTGTTATATCTGACTATGATACTACAGAAAAGATGCTCAAAAATTTCATTCATAAGGTTACTGGAGGAGTCGGATTATTCAAGTTCTTCAAGCCTCAGATAATAGTTTGTATACCTTCTGGTGTAACTGAAGTTGAAAAAAGAGCGGTAATTGATGCTACAATGGAAGCAGGAGCAAGGGATGTATTTCTTATTGAAGAACCTATTGCTGCTGCAATTGGTGCAGGCATAGATATTTCTCAGCCAAGCGGTAATATGATAGTTGATATCGGTGGTGGTACTACTGATGTTGCAGTTATCTCTCTAGGTGGAATAGTAGAAAGTACATCTATAAAAATGGCTGGAGATAAGTTTGATGAAGCAATAATTAAATTTATGAGAAAACAACATAACCTTCTTATAGGTGAAAGAACAGCAGAAGAGATAAAGATGACTGTAGGTTCTGCATTTACAAGAGGTAAAGAAATATACATGGAAGTTAGAGGAAGAAACCAACTATCAGGTCTTCCTGAAACAGTAAAAGTTTCTTCTAAAGAGTCTTTTGATGCTCTTAGGGATTCTGTTATACAAATTGCAGATGCTGTCCATTCGGTATTGGAAAGGACTCCTCCTGAACTTTCTGCTGATATTTCTGACAAGGGTATACTTATGACAGGTGGCGGTTCGCTCTTATGGGGACTTGACAAACTGATAGAAGCAAGAACAGGAATTAAAGTAGATATAGCAGAGGATGCTATCTCTTGTGTTGCAAAGGGCACAGGAGAGGCTTTAAAATCATTGAAACAATTAGGAAAAACTTCAAATTCTAGAAGAAGGTAGTAATATTTATTAGGTATTTTTGTAAAAAAATACCTAATTTTTTATTATAGTATTAATTTTTACAATATAATGACGATATATTATGTAAAATTATGTTTAGAAGTCATTGATGTTTAGGAGTTATTATGTTTAGAGGGATATATACCGCATCTTCAGCAATGCAGACAAAGCAAAACCAAATAGAAATAATATCCAACAACATTTCCAACGTGGATACTACAGCATTTAAAAAAGATGTTGGCGTAACTGAGGCATTTTCAGAAAAATTGCTGATGAAGAGAGAAAATGTTGAAGGTTATCTAAGAGCCAACTCCAATAATGTCAAGGTAAGTAACAAGACTTTGAAAAATGGACTTGTCAAAACTGATATTGAAATAAGTAGGGGATATTTAACTCTTGAAGATAAAAATGGCAAGGGCTATTATAAGTCTGCAAGTGTCGTAAGAGATGATGAAGGCTATTTAAGAACGGTATATAACGAATATAATTCTAACGATATAACAAAATTTGGAGCATATTTGTTAGATGAGAACTCAAATAGGATAAATGTTCCAGAAGGCGAAATAACTGTAGATAACAACGGCAATATTGTATCAGGTGGCAGACAGGTTGCAAAATTGATAGTACCTGAGGCAAGAAAGTCGATAGGAACAATAAACTCCGGTAATTTGATTGATAGAGTGATGATTAATTTCAACCAGGGAGCTCAGGAAAGAACAGAAAATCCAATGCACATCTCACTTGAAGGGAATGGATTTTTCAAGGTGAGATTGGATAGTACAGATGCTATAAAATATTCAAGATCTGGAGTATTTACCTTGGACAATTCAGGAGTGTTAAAAGACTTTTTGGGTAATATAGTACTGTCTGAGGATGGTAGTGAAATAAAAGTGCCTACAAATTCACGTTCCCTTGAATTTAAAAGTGACGGAAGTGTAGTGTCGTTGAATAGTGACGGACAAAGAGAGCAGATTGCAAAACTGGCGTTGGTAGATATATACAATAAAGAAGATATGCAAAAATACGGTCATAGCTATATGCAGATGACAAATAATGCCCAAGCAATAGAACATCCTTTTGGTGGTAAAGTATTGCAAGGCTATCTTGAAAAATCAAATGTAAGCGCCATTGATGAAATGGTGGATATGATACAGATGTACAGAGGATTTGAGTCGGATCAAAAAGTTATAAACGCTTATGATCAGATTATGCAAAAGGCTGCAAATGAAATAGGTAAGATATAGTTTTATGAAAATTTAATTTATTTATAAATCGGGAGATAAAAAATGAGAGCATTGTGGACTGCTGCAAGCGGTATGAAAGCACAACAATTGAATGTGGATGTAATATCAAATAATATTTCAAATGTAAATACAACAGGATTTAAGGCACAAAAGACAGAGTTTAAGGATTTGTTATACACATATTCAAATCCTGTAAGTAACGAAGCTAAAATGGGGCAACCTGTAAATCTTCAAGTAGGACACGGTGTAATGCCGGTTGCTACATCAAGGATATATACTACAGGAAGTGCGGACAAGACAGACAATCCAACAGACCTTGCAATGGTACAAGGTAATGCCTTTTTCGTGGTGGAAGATCCTAATGCTCCTGGAGAAGAAGCAAAGAGATTATATACAAGAGATGGAAGTTTCAAATTTTCAGTTGAGGATAATCAACTTACCTTAGTCACTTCACAAGGTGAAAAAGTGCTTACAACTGACGATGGCTATGTGCAAATACCGGAAAACAGTAAGGACTTTGCAGTGAGTCAAAATGGAACTGTAACCGCAAAATCTGCTGAGGGTGAATTACTCGAACTTGGACAGCTAAAGACAGTTACTTTCGTCAATCCTGAAGGCTTAAAAGCTGTAGGTAGCAACTTCTATGTACCAACAGACAACTCTGGTGAACCTGTACAGGAAGAAAATGAAACAAGGGAATCTAAGATATATCAAGGCTATCTTGAGATGTCAAATGTTCAGTTGGTAGATGAAATGGTAAGAATGATTACAGCTCAAAGAGCTTATGAAATAAACTCAAAAACTGTTCAAACAGCTGATGATATGCTTAATACTATCAATCAATTGAAGAGATAGAAAGGTGTAGATTATGGATATAAGTACTTCATATGATTCTTATATGTCGCCTATTCAAAATATAGATAAAGAAAAGATAAAAAATTTAGATAATAAAAAACTAAAAGAGGCATCTCAAGGTTTGGAAGCTGAATTCCTAAAGATTTTTCTAAAACAAAGCAAGAAACTGATGTTTGACAATCAAAATAAGGAAAATAAGGCACCAGGAAAAGATATAATGACAGACTTTATGTTTGAAAGATTGGCAGAACATATGGCAATGTCATCACCTTTAGGATTGTCTGATATGATTGTGAAAGACATTGAGAAAAAGTCTACACAAACAGATGTAAGCAATAATCAGCAAGAACAACAAGAACAAACTGATACTAAAATTTGATAAAATAATAAATAAAATATTTTCAGCGTATCTATAATAAAGTAATAAGCCATACACTTTTTTAAAATATTGATGAAAATTATCCAATAAATTAAATAGATAATTGCTTGAAATTTATACTAATCACCATTTATATTGCCAAGATTGTTAATTTAGCAAATTATTAGTTTTGCAGATTATCAATAATCTTGCTGTAATAGAATTACATGGCTTTTTGATAGGTTTTTAGTATTAAATCTTTATAGATAAGTATAAAAAAGCTCCGTATAAAAATACGGAGTATTTTTTTAGCCTGGAGGCCACTGAAGATTTCTACCTGCGAGTATGTGAAAATGTAGGTGGTCTACAGTCTGGCCGCCATCACTGCCGGTATTACATACGATTCTAAATCCCTTTTCCATTTTTTGTTCGTCTGCAATCTTTCTTATAGAGTCAAAAATTGCATTAAGTATAGTACTGTCGTTTAGTTCCAATATATTTGCAAAGTGCTTTTTCGGAATTACAACAATATGAACAGGAGCCTGTGGGTCAATATCGTTAAAAGCCAATACATTGTCATCTTCATAAACAATCTTGCTCGGAATTTCTCCGTTTACAATCTTACAAAATATACAATCCATAATAACCTCCTTTTAATACTGTGATTACAATATTTTTATATATTTTGAATATCTCAACTTTATACTTAAAACTATAGTGATTTCAGTTGAAATTTAAATATATATTTTTGTTCATCTGGTATTTGATATACAATGTTTTTAATAATATAGATTAAAATTTGAATATTTATTAAAAAATTGAAATACCAAAAAATTACATAAAATATAGCATTTGTATTTATAGAACTTATTCAAATATAAGTTCTTTTAATATGTTTCTATTATGGAAATTTTGAATTAACTGTTCTTTAAAAAGATAAAAATTTACAATACATTCACATTTTTATCTTTCACTTCAAAATATTTTATTTCTTTGTCTATATCTATCTTTTCGGTAGTGGTAATAAAGGTCTGAATATTCAGCAGTTTTTCTATAAGCATTTTTCTTCTGTTTATATCCAATTCACTGAAAATATCATCCAAGATTACCACAGGATATTCTTTTTTCATATTATAAATAAGCTCAATTTCTGATAGTTTTAAAGCTATAGTAGCGGTCTTTTTCTGCCCCTGAGAGCCAAATTTTCTAATATCTATATCACCAATCATAATCTCAATATCATCTTTGTGTATACCTTTACTTGATGTACCTCTTATCATATCATCGGCTCTTGAAGATGATAATAATTTAAATATATCTTCTTTTTTTTCATATTTTATATTTGGAGAATAGTTTATTATAAGATTTTCTTTTTGAGAAGATATTTTTCCATGAGTTTCATTTGCTATAACAGAGATTTGTTTGATAAAATCCTTTCTATAAGCTATGATTTTTTCCATATAGGCTGACAACTGTTCATCATAAATATCAAGCATGATGGTATCCGGATTTTGAGTTTTCAAAAGAGAATTTTTATTTTCCAAAGTCTGATTATAGTCAAGCAATATATTATAGTATAAAGGCTTGATTTGCGATATTTCTTTGTTCATAAATCCACGCCTAAAAGATGGAGTATCAGATACTATTTTTGTGTCTTCCGGAGAAAATACAACTACATTTACTATTCCCATCAAATCACTTATTTTACTTATCGGATTTTTATTTATATTGACAGCTTTCTTATCCAAGTTGGATATGCGTATATCTATGGTGTATGAGTCGTCTATATTTTGGATGGATGATTTTATATATGCACTATCTTTTCCAAAGTTTATTACTTCCTTATCTCTGTTTGTCCTGAAAGATTTTGCAAATGAGAGAAAGTGAACAGCCTCAACTATATTTGTCTTTCCTTGACCGTTTTGGCCGATAATCATATTTATATTTTCTGAAAAGTCAAGCGACAAATTTTCATAGTTTCTGTAATTTTTTAAATTTATATTATTTATCTGCATCAAAGATTACCTGTATTACCTTTTTATTTACTTCAACTATGTCGTTTTCTCTTATTTTCTTTCTTTTTTGCAATTCAACCTGACCGTTTACTTTGACCTTTCCATCAGTGATAAGCGCATGAGACTCAGCTCCTGATGAAGTTATATCTGCTAATTTCAAGAGTTGGTCCAATTTTATAAATTCTGTATTGATAATTATTTCCATTAAATTCTCCCATTATTTATCTATGTTGATGAACTAATTATACATAATAATTAAAATAATTGAAAGGTTGTATTGCTGTAAATATAACCTTTGACAACTATTTAAGAAAATTATACATCATTGTAAATACAAAATCAATAAACAAATATTATTTGTACAAGAAATATGTAGATATTTTAAATTTCTGATGTTATTATATCTTTAATAAGTACTTATTAAGGAGGAAAAATGAATTTTTTAATGAGTTTTAATATGGCTATGGATTACTTGGAGACAGTCTTGGATCAAGAGGTAGATGAGCGTGAAATACTTAAAATTACCGGCTATTCTTATCCAATGTTCAGCAGGATATTTTCTATATTTACCGACTTTACTCTCTATGAGTATATAAGACTTAGAAGACTCACTAAAGCTGGTATGGAAATAAGTGAAAGCAATATAAAAATCATAGATATTGCTCTAAAATATGGTTACGATTCCCCAAATTCCTTTACATCAGCCTTTAAAAAATTTCATAATACTTCCCCGGTTAATGTTAGAAAAGGTGCACCTATAAAAGTTTTTTCAAAGCTTAGATTAAGTCTAAGTATTCAAGGAGGAGAAAAGATGAATGCAAGAATTGAAGTAAAAAAAGCATTTAAGGTTGCAGGTGTAAAAAAGAAAATATAAATTCAAAATTATGTCCTGAAGTTTGGGAAGAACTCTTTTCAAAAGCTGATTATAATGAGCTTTCAAGTTTAGGAAACAAGATGAACTACGGTGTATGCTACGATGTGCAAGATGTAAATAAGATTAACTATATGGCAGGTTTTGACGTAGAAGATATTGAAAAAGCAAAAAAACTTGGACTTGAGATAATGGAGATACCGCAAGCTAAATACGCTTGTATAGAACTAGTTGGAAAGGTTCCTGATTCTATTCACTTTGGATGGAAGTTTGCTATGGAGACATTTTTGCCGGAAAATGGATACAAACATTCAGGATCTCCTGATTTTGAGGTATACTTTGAGGGAGATATGTATAGTGATGACTATGTTATGGAGCTATGGATACCTATTGAAAAAGAAGCTTAGAATAGATTTTATTTATTATTTTGATAAAACTCTAAGGATAAAGTTAAATTATAATTAATAACGAAATTTTAAAATAGTAAATATAATAATATTATTAATTGACAATATTAATTTCTTAGTGTATTATTTAATTTACAAATGATAAATTATGAAAATTTAATATACAAATACATTTTTGATGTCAAAAGTTAAGTTTTTATAGTTGGAATTTCTAATATATAGTTCTTATAATATTAGAAATTAAGTGAATTTACAAATATAACTAGTTATTGATAACATAAGAAGATTTATCTTGTGGTAGTTTGAATTTTAAGACATTGAAGATGAAGTTTTGTACATTAATTTAATATATGGAGAAGATAATGAGTATTGCAATTAAACTAAAAGATGAGATATTATTAAATGATAAGTTGATAAATAAGCATGAAGCAATGCTTCTTGTTGATGAGAATTTGGAGATACTCTGCAAATGTGCGGATGAAATAAGGCAAAAAATGTGTGAAAATAAATTTGACCTTTGCTCCATAGTCAACGGAAAAAGTGGGAAATGCTCAGAAAATTGCAAATTTTGCGCACAATCGTCATTTTATGATACTAAAGTTGAGGTCTATCCATTACTTGAAATAAAAGAAATGACTGAGCTTGCAAAATACAATAAAGAAAAAGGAGTATTGAGATATTCAATAGTAACATCAGGTAGAAAATTAAATGATAGTGAACTTGACTATATGTGCACAGCAACAAAAGACATACTTGAAAATTTGGATGTAAAGGTATGTGGTTCATTTGGTCTATTGGATGAAGAAGGCTTTGCAAAGATAAAAAATGCAGGTATAGTTAGGATACACAATAACCTTGAAACTTCAAGGAGAAATTTTCCAGGGATATGTACTACACATACCTACGATGACAAGATAAGGTCTATAAAAGCTGCTCAAAAAGTTGGACTGGAAGTTTGTAGTGGCGGTATCATGGGACTTGGAGAGACTTATGAGGATAGGATAGATATGGCTCTTGATATCAGAGATTTGGGAGTAAAATCAATACCAATAAATATGCTCAACGCTATAGAAGGAACTCCTTTTGAAAATAATACAAGACTTACCAATGACGATATGAGAAGGATAGTTGCAATATTTAGATTTATTAATCCAAGCGCAGCTATAAGACTTGCCGGAGGTAGAGGATTGCTTGAAGACAAAGGAAAATCATGCTTTGAATCTGGAGCTAATGCTGCGATATCAGGAGATATGTTGACTACGACAGGTATAACTATTAAAGAAGATATTGAGATGATAACTCAGCTTGGATATGTAGCTGAAATAATAGAATAATAGTTATCAAGTCTTATAAATATTTAAAAATTACCACAATACAAAAAATATAAAAAAATCACCCAACTTGTGCAAATTAATAGTGAGGGTGATTTTTTATTATAGAATTATTTTATAAGTTTCTGTGCTTCTTTGAAGTGCTCATCGCTTGAAGTGTGAACAATATCGAATAATACTGTTTCAGTATTTGATATTACAGTGTGTATCTTGCTCATCATATCAAGAGCATTATCATAGTTAAACTTAAATCTTGACGCTACCGCATCGCTTACTATTGTTACATTATATCCATTTACTATCAAATCTCTCACAGTTTGATAAACGCATACATGTGATTCCATACCAAATACTATTACATTTGTTTTACCTTGTTTTTTCAAAATTTCATCAAGTTCAGGACAAAATCCGCTGAAGTCCATCTTCTCCAATACAGTAGCATTTGGAACAATGCTGAGTAATTCTTCGCTCGTACTACCTAAAGCTTTTGGATTTTGTTCAGTAAGTATAACCGGTATATTGTAAATATTTGTAAGGTTAAGCAAGGCTTTAGAATTTTTCATAAATGTTTCAGCATTAAACATCGCTTTTATCAGTTTTTCTTGTATGTCTATACCAAGTAAAACAGTATTATTCCTATTAAGATAATATCTTTCTTTCATTTTTTCTACATGACCTTTACCATGTCCATGACCGCACATAAAATACCTCCAAATAATGTTAAAAGTTTTTAATAACTTTACAATTTTAAAAAATTATATCTAATTTTAGCATAAATAAAGTATAATATCAAATGTTAAGGAAAGTAAAAGTAAATTATTTTATAATAATTTCTCAAAAGTTTCAGTAGAGGCGATAGAGAAAAGTTTTCATATTTTCAAAATAATTTAACTAAAATTTAATATGAGAATGTAGAATTATTTATAAGATTGGATGAAAAATTTCAAAAAAATTTTAAAAAACTATTGCAAAAAATTTTTTTTGTAATATAATATAACTTGTAATTAGCACTCGATACTATTGAGTGCTAACATTAAAAAGAAAAATGTTGAATTTTAGGTTGTTTGTTAGGCAAACAGTAGAATTTAATCAAATAATAAGAAATTTAGGAGGCATTTATCAATGGAAATAAGACCATTAGCAGACAGAGTAGTAATCAAGAAACTTGAAGCTGAAGAAAAGACTAAGGGTGGAATAATACTTACAGGTAGTGCGAAAGAGCAACCTCAAGAAGCTGAGGTTGTAGAAGTAGGTCCTGGTGGAATAGTTGACGGAAAAGAAGTAAAGATGGAAGTTAAAAAGGGAGACAAAGTATTATTTTCTAAATATGCCGGAACAGAAGTAAAAATTGACGGACAAGAATACACAATTCTTAGACAAAGTGATATATTGGCAATAGTAAAATAGTTTAAAATTATATTGGAGGAATTATAAATGGCTAAAGAAATTAAATTTTCGGAAGAAGCAAGAAAATCATTGGAAAGAGGGGTAAATAAGCTAGCTGATACTGTAAAAGTTACGCTTGGACCTAAGGGAAGAAATGTAATACTACAAAAGAGCTTCGGTGCACCTCTTATCACAAATGACGGTGTAACTATAGCAAAAGAAATAGAGTTGGAAGACACTTATGAAAATATGGGTAGCGAGCTTGTTAAAGAAGTTGCTACAAAAACTAACGATATAGCGGGTGACGGAACTACTACAGCTACAGTATTGACACAAGCTATAGTAAGAGAAGGACTTAAAAATGTCGCTGCAGGATCTAATCCAATACTTTTGAGAAGAGGAATAAACAAGGCTGTAGAAATAGCTGTAGCTACATTGAAAGCAAACTCTAAAAATGTTGAAAATAAGGAATCTATAGCTCAAGTTGCTACAATATCAGGTGGAGATGAAGTAATAGGTAGGCTTATTGCAGACGCTATGGAAAAAGTTGGTAAAGACGGTGTAATAACTGTTGAAGAATCAAAGACTATGGATACAGCACTTAAGACTGTTGAAGGTATGCAATTTGATAGAGGATATGTATCAGCTTACATGGCAACAGATATAGAAAAGATGGAAGCAGTATTGCAAGATCCATATATATTGATAACTGATAGAAAAATAAGTTCTATACAAGATATACTACCACTATTGGAACAATTAGTACAACAAGGAAGAAAACTTGTGATAATAGCTGAAGATGTTGATGGTGAAGCGTTATCTACACTTGTTGTAAACAAGTTAAGAGGAACATTTGAAGTAGTAGCTGTAAAAGCTCCGGGATTTGGTGACAGGAGAAAAGAAATGTTGCAAGATATAGCTATTCTTACAGGTGGACAAGTTATATCTGAAGAACTTGGATTTGATATCAAGGAAACTACTTTGGATCAATTAGGAAAAGCAAGCTCTGTAAAGGTTACAAAGGACAATACTACAATAGTTGATGGTGTTGGTGAGCAAGCTGAAATAGAAAAAAGAGTAGAACAAATAAAGGCTCAAATTGAAGAAACAACTTCAGAATTTGACAAAGAAAAACTTCAAGAAAGACTTGCAAAATTGTCAGGTGGAGTAGCAGTAATAGAAGTAGGAGCTGCTACAGAAACAGAACTTAAAGAAAAGAAACTTAGAATAGAAGATGCTCTAAACGCAACAAGAGCAGCTGTAGAAGAAGGTATAGTTGCAGGTGGCGGTACAGCTCTTATAGAAGCTATGAAGGCTGTTGAAAAAGAAATAGATAAGGAAGTTGCAGAAGAAAAAACAGGAATGCAAATAGTTGCAAAAGCACTTCAAGAACCATTGAAACAAATAGCTATAAATGCTGGTCTTGAAGGAGCTGTAATAGTTGAAAATGTAAAAACTTCTTCTGCTAATGAAGGATTTGACGCATTAAATGAAAAATATGTGGACATGATAAAAGCAGGTATCATAGATCCAACTAAAGTTACTCGTTCGGCTCTTCAAAATGCAGCATCAATTGCAGCAATACTTCTTACTACTGAGGCTGCAGTCGTAGAAGTTAAAAAGGACGAACCTGCAATGCCAATTGGTGGTGGAATGCCGGGAATGATGTAGTAATTGATAAGAATGATTATCTAAATATAAAGTAAATTTTATCATAAAAAAGCACTTATTAGACATAGGTGCTTTTTTGCTTTCATTAATCAACTATAGATTTAAAAAATGTATTTATGATTAAACGAACATTACTTTTTAATCTAATTTACTATAGGTCAAAAGTTAAAAAATAAAATTGTAATTATAGTGTTGATATGATATAATTACACGAGGTTTTCGTTATATATTTTGATATTATAGACTTCCTAATATTAAAATGAGTTTAATTTTGAATTAATTAAATCTATACCTTATTATAAGAAGAATATTAGCATTATAGGGTTTAAAAGCAAGTGAAAGATAAATAGTAGTATGAAAATATAATGAAACACATAACTTAAGATTAATAGCTGAAAAAATTGGAGCAATACTATATATGATAAATAAAAATGTAGATTATAAGGAAATAATAGGTCAAAAATTAAGTAAATTTGACTTGAAAATCAATCATCCTATGAAAGATGTGACAAGTTTTCACATAGGAGGAAATGCAGATTTTTTTGTAAGACCTACATCAGTTGCTGATATAATCGAGATATTAAATATAGCAAAAGACTATTCATATCCCGTATTTATAATGGGAAATGGTTCAAATCTTTTGGTATCAGATAAGGGCATTAGAGCAATAGTCATACAACTTACAGATAACTTCAATAAGTTGACAAGAATAGACGACTATACTGTGGAAGTAGATGCAGGTATGTCAATGACATCTCTGTCCAAGTATTTTTTGGAGCACTCTCTTTCAGGTTTTGAATTTGCGTGTGGAATTCCAGGTACCTTAGGTGGTGCTGTTACAATGAATGCCGGTGCCTATGATTCTATGATGAGTAATGTGGTGACGGAGGTAATTGCACTTGACAAAGATATGAACTTAAGAAAGATAAACAATGAAAATATGAAGTTTGCGTATAGAAACTCGATAATTGCCAAAGAAAATATGGTGGTACTCACTGTAAGAATAAGGCTTGAAAAAGGAAATTACGATGATATAAAGGCAAAGATTACAGACTATACTCATAGGCGTACAACAAAGCAACCATTATCAGCATATTCAGCAGGCTCAACATTCAAAAGACCTGAAGGCCATTTTGCAGGGAAGTTGATAGAAGATAGCGGACTTAAGGGGCTTGTGATGAAAAATGCCGCTGTATCTTCACTTCACAGTGGTTTTATAATAAATACAGGAGATGCAACATGTGAGGAAGTGATTAATTTGATAAGCTTTGTTAAGCAGGTTGTATCAAATAAATTTAACGTTATGTTGGAAGAAGAGGTAAAAATAATAGGAGAGTTTTAAAATATAGGTATATTTTAAATTTGGGGCATTTAGATGGGGATAATTAAATCAGGTAAATTAAGTATAAATCAGTTGGAAGAAATAATATTCAAAAATTTGGGATATGAAAGAGATGACATCATTACAAGACCATTTGTAGGACAGGATTGTGGTTGTTTTTTAGGAAATGAAGATATAATTACAGTAACTTCAGATCCGATAACTGCTACGTCAGAGGATATGGGAAGGTTAGCTGTAATAGTAAACCTTAACGACATAGCGACATCTTTTGCCACTCCATTAGCAATAACAGTTACAATTTTAGCACCTGTTGGAACAACGCAGGAAGAGATAAAAAAACTAATGAGTGATATATCTGATGAATGTATCAAAAACAAAGTGCAAATTATTGGTGGCCATACAGAGGTAACATCGGCAGTAAATAAGATGATAGTAAGTATAACAGCTTTTGGAAGAATAGAAAAAGGTAAGTTCAATTCTATTTCTAAGGTGCATTCCGGTCAAAAGATATATATGAGCAAAAGTATATCTCTTGAAGGCATAATGATAATAGTCAAGGAAAAAAAGGAAGAGCTGAAAAATGTTCTATCTCAAGAAGAAATACAAAGGGCTGAAAACTTTTATGACGAATTAAGTGTAGCAAAGGATGCTTATGTGTTGAGGAACAAAGACATATCTTTTCTACATGACGTAACAGAAGGTGGATTATTTGGTGCAATATATGAGATGATGAGATATTGTAACAAAGGCTGTGTCATTAACTATAACGACATCAAGATTAATAATATAACAAGAAAAGTATGCGACTATTATAAAATTGATGCTACAAGGCTTATATCTAGCGGATGTATGTTGATAATAACTGATGATATATTGGAAGAAGAAATAGACGGTGTAAGTTTCACTCAGATTGGTGTTGTTACAGATGAAGATATGATTTTCATCAAAGACGGCAAGACCATTACTATTACTGAGCCTGATTCTGATGCCATATATGAAGTATTATGATTAATTTAAGTGTGAATTAGTATTATAATTTATGATATTTTGAATAATTTGAAATGAGGGTTTATGAAAAAACTTCTATTAGTAGACAGTGAAGTTTTGCCTGAGGTGTATTCCAAAGTTGTAATGGCAAAACAACTGTTGATTTCTGGCAAGGCTAAGGGTGTTAGTGACGCTGTAAAAAAAGCCAATATTAGTAGGAGCTCTTATTACAAATACAAGGACTTTGTTTTCAATACTACAGAGCAGGTAAATGAAAAAAGGGCTACTATAGAGGTATCACTTGAACATATTCAGGGAATACTTTCTGAAATATTGGATATATTAGCTAAGAATAAGGCTAACATTTTGACAATCAATCAAACCATACCGCTTAATAATGTAGCAACGTTGACTATTACCTTAGATATGTCTCAGATGAGCATAGATGTTGAAAAGTTAATATCAAAAGTAAAAAATAAACACAATGTTTTGGAAGTAAAACTTTTAGGAATAGAATGACAGAGGTTGATAGATATGCTGGAGGAAAAATTTTTTAGAAAATTAGTTTTGGCAATAATGTTAATACTAATATTATTTGTTGCCATTTCATACGGGATGTTTTATAAAAAACAGCCTACTCTTGAAGTGAAAAATGAAGAGACTACATCAAAAAAGACAGATAATATGCCGGTTGAGTTATTTCAAGTGTTTTCAATGACAAAAGATGATTTGAAAATAAAACTTGGCGAGCCAAAACAAGTAGGGGATGGATCAGATTATGATAATAAGTACTTGGATTATTCTCAAACTTGGTTTGGAAAGAGTTTTGTGGCAAGATACTATTATGGAGATTATTCCAGAATGTATCAAACAAATTTGAAATTGAAAAATGAAGATGTAAAAAGTGTATATGAAGAGATGAAATTACAACTTGGTACACCGGTTGTAGATACATTTTTTGACAGTAAGGTTGAAGACTTGGACATGAGAATTACCTACTGGGTTAAAGATTCTGTAAGATATGCAATGGTATATGACGAGTCAGCCCCTTTTGTAAAAATGAAACTTGAATATTATAAAAATCCTGACAATCATAATGTAGGAGAAAGGCCGATAATAATCCAAAGAATGGATAAGGTTACAAATCTGGTAGATGGTGAGTCTGTTAGCGTATTACTTGTAGGAGAAAAACCAGAGTATACAAGCACATATTATAAACATGTATATGTGATAGTAGGTACTAAAAACGGAAGTTACCTTGGAAGAATGCCAAACAACAACGATGGAGGCTTTGCACCTAATTTTACAATTAAAAGTATTAATGGGGTAAATACTATCTTAGTTGAAACAGATAATGAATATACAAAATGGTATGTAGGTTTTGAATTTAAGGATAAGAAACTTAATTCAGTATATTCATCAGAAAAAAATCCAAGCTAAAATTTGATTTAATATTTTTGTTAAATCAAAAAGCTATGTAGCCTTTAAAGAAATTTCTATCTTAAATGCCCATGGTTAATACGCTATTTATTACTAATTATGGTTAAAAATATATGTAAATTAAATTCGTAAATTAACTAGATATAAGTATAATATAAGTTATTTTTACAAAGAAAAATAAAAGATTAGGCGAATACCTAATCTTTTATTTTTGAAAAATTTGCAAGTGTATAAGGTATATTTTCAATTATGTCTTGAGCAAGTACGCTATTCATATCCTTTGACAATTCTCTTGCGATGTATGAATGAGTAAATACACCGAGCAAACAAGAGTAAAGTACTGGAATATTTTGGCCTGTGAAAGACGTAATCATACCGCAAAGAGCATCACCCATTCCACCTGTTGCCATTTGTGGCACACCAACATCACATATAAAACTCTCTTTTCCATCTGTAATAAGTGTAGTATCACTTTTTAGAACAAGAATTATATTATCATATTTTTTTGCAAATTCCACTGCCAATACATCTCTATTTTTTATTACATCTTCAATTTTGCAATTACATAGTCTTGCAAATTCTCCAAGATGAGGAGTTAGCACTATGGTCGAAAGATTTTTTCTCATTTTTAGAAAATTCATATTTTGAGATAAGACATTAAGTCCGTCTGCATCTATTATTACAGGAGATGTGGAATTATCCAATACATAGCTTAATGTTTCTTTGCTGAAATCTCTTATACCAAGACCTGGACCTATAGCTACTACATCGCAAGTTTTGACTAAATTTGCAAAATCTGACTTATAAGAGTCTATGTCAAGCACCATTACTTCGCTCATCTTTTGAGCAACTATAGGAAATATCTTGTTTTCGACTGCCAAGGTTACAAGTCCGCTACCAGCTCTCATACATGCACTTGCACAAATGCAACCAGCTCCAATATACCTGTGACTGCTCCCAACAATCAATATTTTACCATAATCTCCTTTATGAGATGATTTTTTACGAACAGGGAGAAAATTTTTTACATAATCCAATGACAAATATTTCAATATTATCACCACTAAACTATAGTAAATAACATTAAAAATTTTTTGTATGTGAATATTCTTTAGTTTATGCGAAAAATCAATTTTAAATCTTCAAGTTTAAAACAAATTTTTTTCAAAAAAATTTACAAATGTCGTCTACTATAAAAAAATTATCAAATATATTTTTATTATTTTACCCTCAATATAAAATAGAAAAAGACTATAATTAATTTAATTTCTAAAAGTTAGGTTGTTGCCATCCATAGAATCTATTATACAAAGTGATTCAAGTCTAATTCCTTGTTCTCTCAAGTATTTTCCACCTGATTGAAATCCCTTTTCTATGACTATTCCAACACCTTGGATATTTGCTTTAGCTTGTTTTAACACGTCCATCAAGCCTCTGATAGCCTGACCTTCAGCCAAAAAATCATCTAATACTAGTACATTATCTCCTTCTTTAATGAATTTTTGAGCAACAGTTATTGTAAAATCCTTACCATAGGTATATGAATGTACTGTGCTGGTAAAGCAATCTCCATCCAAGTTTTGACTCTTAGCTTTTTTTGCAAAAACTACTGGCACATTGTCGAAATGTTGTGATGTAATACTTGCTATGGCAATCCCAGATGCCTCTATTGTAAGTATTTTGTCTATCTTTACATCTGAAAATAAAGACTTAAATTCTTTGCCTATTTCATTTAAAAATTCAATGTCCAATTGGTGATTTAAGAAATTGTCAACCTTTAAGATTTTTCCGTCTTTAACACGACCTTCATTTAATATCTTTTGTTTTAAACTCTCCATTATCTCCTCCTGAAAAACAATATGACAAGTATAACACTGTATATTATTAATAAAAACAATAAATAAGCATTATATTTTTTTTCTTTGCAAAAATCTAAATATACAATAGTCTAAGTGGATTAGACACATACGATTATATCATAAAAATTAATAATAAAACATTTATATTTTGGATTCCATACTTAATCAAGTTCAGTTATAAAAAATTATAGACTAAAATATTCAACTAATTCTCAAAGAAATTCTTTATATTATAAATTAATTTTCTATTGTCCTCATCTTCAAGTATACAAACTCTGAAGTATTTGTCACTAAGAGTTTCAAAACTACTACAATTTCTAATTATCTGCATTTTTTGTAGCATATAGTCATATAGCATCTTCGAGTTTTTGCTTTCATCCAGTATTTGAACTAATATGAAGTTGCCGTAGCTTTGATATGCTTTAAGATTTTTAATTTTATTTAGACTATCAAATAGATATTTCCTTTGATTTGTGATTTTTTCAAAACTTAATTTATGAAAGTCATAATCTAGAAACATCTCCTGTCCCACTATATCTGCAAAAATATTAATATCCCAAAGAATATTTAGACTTCTTATAAGCTCTTCTTTAATTTTTTTGTTTGAAGTAATACTGTAACCAAGTCTCATACCAGGGCAAGCAAAAAATTTACTGGTACTTCTAATTATGAACAATCTGTCGTAGTTTTGTGTTAGGTCTACAGAACTGTATTTGTTCATATCTGTAAATTCCACATAGGTCTCATCTATAACTATGTTTGCAGTAGTATTTTGCAAGATTTTTTCTACATCATCTTTAGATAATACAGTTCCAGTAGGATTGTTAGGATTACAAATTATTACTGCATCTATATTTTTTGATTTAATATTTTTGACAAAATCATCAGTATCAATTTCAAAATTACTTTCAGCCTTAAGTGCATAATCAAAAATATTGGAATTTACGTTAAGCAATTCATTCTTGTATTCATCATAAGCAGGGGATATAATAAGCGCATTTTTTGGTGAAAGTATCTTTATATATCCGGAGATAAAAGAACTTGCTCCACAACCAAGTAAAATATCTTCATAATTACAATGGCAATATTTTTCTATGGCAGATTTTAAATCCTTATATTGTGGATCAGGATAGATGCTGATTTTTTCTACATTATCTCTTAGTTTCTGAATGGCCTTTTTACTTGGGGCAAAAGGGTTGATATTTGAACTGAAATCTTTGAAATCTTCAACACTACAGTTTAATTTTTTTGAAAGAGAAAAAAGATTGGCTCCATGTGCTGAGCTTGGCATGACTGACTCCTATCTTAATTTATAAATTAATTTTATATTGTTCTGACTTATTTAAACATTGAAATTGTAACATAAAAATAGAAAAACTTCAAACAGCAAAATAATATTTTTTGCAATGATATTTCCTCTAATTCTTATAATTTTCTTGATATTATGATATAATCATAATGCTTTAGGATTTTAAGTGAATAATTAAGTATAACTTTGTATAAAATTTATATATAGACAATTATAAATAGTTATTAATACATTTAAAAAATTAAAAGTAATTTTTTACGAAGCTAATATTTATATAATATATGAAATAATAAAAAGAGACTGATAAAAGCTATGGGTGATAATATGAAAAATACTATGCTTAGTGATTTGGTAAGACCTCATAAATTGCAAGATGTTTTCGGTCAGGAGCATATCACTGCAAAAGGTATGATTATAGATATGGCGATAAGTCGAAACAATATTCCAAATATGATATTTTATGGTGTGCCTGGAGTAGGAAAAACCACCGTAGCAAAGATAATAGCAGAAAATACAACTATGCCTATACATATGTTTAATGCTACTCATTGCAAGACGGATGATGTAAGAAAGGTAATATTATCGTATACGGATGGGATATTTAAACAAAGACCTTTGATTTATATAGATGAGTTGCAAAACTTTAATAAAAAGCAACAACAGATGCTACTTGACTATATAGAAACGGGACAAATAGGCTTTATTGGAGCAACTACGGAAAATCCGTACCAATATATTTATAAGGCACTACTTAGCAGGTTGATAGTTTTAGAATTTCATCCGGTATCTGAAAAGGATATAGAAAAAAATCTAAATCATATTGTGGAAAAGTTAAAAGAGCAAATAAAAATAGATATAAGTCAAAAGGCTGTAAAGCTTATTGCATCTTATGCAAATGGAGATGTAAGACGTTCTGTAAACTTACTTGAGCTTATTTTAGATTTGTATTTGGAAGATGATAAAATAAAAATTGATGAAGAGATTTTAAAATCTCTCAACATATCAAAGCAACTAACTTATGACTTAAATTCAGACAGCTATTATGATTTGCTAAGTGCATTCCACAAATCCGTAAGAGGCTCTGATGAAAATGCTGCCTTGCATTACCTTGCAAGGGCGATAAAAGCAGGAGATATCAAACCGATTTGCAGAAGACTTTTGTGTATTGCAAGTGAGGACATAGGAATGGCATTTCCAAATGCTGCAGCAATAGTTAAAAATCTTGTTGATTCTGCCTTATTCTTGGGCTTACCTGAAGCTAAACTTCCACTTGCTCAAGCAGTAATCCTACTTGCCACTGCTCCAAAATCAAACTCTACTGTACTTGCTATTGATATGGCTCTTTCAGATATTGAGACCATGAGTGTAGGAGACATTCCAATACATTTAAAAGACGCACATTACTTTGGAGCAAAAAAAATGGGAAGAGGGGTAGAGTATAAATATCCTCATAACTATGAAAATAATTATATTAAGCAACAATATCTACCTGATGAACTCAAAGACAGGGTATATTATATAGAGCAAAAAAATAAATATGAGATGGAAACATTGGTATATAAGAAAAAAATAGGTAAAATAAAGTAGATATAGTTTAGAAAATATAGAAAAGAGATGATGGATATTATAGAATTTAAGAATGTTGAAGAAAAAGATTATTCTAAGTTGACAGCTCTTATAGAAAAATTGGCAGATGAAAGTAATTTTTATCCCTTTACTTCCGACGATTATAAGGTAAGTGATGATAGTCAGAGACATTTCATCCAAAGATTAAACAATGAAAAAAATTCATATATAAGTGGAGCGTATTTTAAGGATGAAATGGTAGGAGTAGTATATCTATACGGAGGTAACAGAATACGCAACTACCATTCTACAACACTTGGAATAGGTGTATTAAAGTCGTATGAAAATATTGGCATAGGAAAAAAACTAATGCAAGATGCCATAGACTATGCCTATAAGTCTGATGTAATAGGTAAGATTAATGTTCAAGTAATAAAAGAAAATACAAGAGCTATAAGCTTTTACAAAAAAAACGGATTTGAAGTAGAAGGAGTTGAAAAGAGAAGCCTTTTTATAGATGGCTTATTTTATGATGCTATAAATATGGGGCTTATAATACAATAATTATTCAGATTTTTAACAAAAATTAACTATATTAATAAATAATACTTTTTAAATTCAACACTAACTCAACTTTCCGACTAAAATTATCGCAATTTTAGTTGAAATTTAAGTATTTATTGATTTTTTAATGTGTCTTTCATGTGGGAAAGTTGAGTACACTAGTATTTATTTTATGATGTTTAGTATGGTTTTAGGACTAAGTCATATAAATATTTTGCAACTAATTAAAGGGAGATAAGATGAAAGCTTTTGGGGGATTTGTGCTTTTGGATATGAGCACATTTGAAAAAAATGAAATACTTTTCAACCTTAGAAATATGTGGAAGATAAATATAAATGCTGACACAAAAAACTACAAAGAAACTGAAAATATGATTAGATTTGAATTTGAAAATGCAGATTGTGTAATACTTTATTCTGAAAAAAAACTCAAAGATGAATGGATGATTAACAGGGCAAGAATGAACTACAACTTTGAAAATGCTGTACAGGTCTGCCAAAGTAATGTAGCTTACATTACAATAGGAGTTACCGGAGACAGTAGATATGTAGATTTGGCAATTCTGTTTAACAAGATTGCATCAGCTTGTCTTAATACCAATAATGCAAGAGCGATATATTGCAGTCACAATGTCATAGAAAAGTCAGAATATATAAGAGAAAGCTATTATCTGAAAAATAATTACCTACCCATAGAAAATCTAATATATATAGGTTTTATACAAAGGGAAGATGAAGTTAATCACAAAATAATAACATCTGCGTATTCTTTGGGTATGAAATTTTTTGACAAATGCGAACTTGAGATAGTAGAGTCAAGCGAAGATATTGAAAAATTAAGAAATAGAATGTTAAACATCGCATACTATATTATAGACAATGACATACTATTTACCGACGAGGAGACAATTACTATAAGCGAAAAAGATGAAAATGGCAATGTAATTCCAACAAAATATACTATAAATCAGGAAAAAGCTGTAAATGTAAACTCAACCTACAGTTTGAAAATTAAATAAAAAATCATAGAGTAATAGATATAATCCATAAAGATTAAAACAGATTATATGATATTTGAGTTAATGATTGAATCGAAATATCATATAATCTGTTTTTAATAGTTTACTATATAGTAATGTTAGTTTATAGTTATTTATTTGCTTAGTTTATACAATCTCTTATTTTCGTACATCTTTTTATCAGATGATTTTAATACATCGTCTATACTAATTGTAGAAGACGGATCAAATATATCATAGCCTATAGCATAGTCAAGTTTTATCTTGCCGTCAGGAGCGTCAATTTCAACAGTCTGTTTTTTCAATCTATTTACGTCTTTATACGAAAATTCATGTTTTGTAATTATTATAAACTCGTCGCCTCCAACTCTGTATACATCGGAGTCATCAATATTTTCCTTCAAAAAATTCCCTATTGTCTTTATCGCAATATCACCATAAGAGTGACCAAGCTTATCATTTAATTCCTTCAAATTATTTAAGTCTACTGAGATAATAGTAGTTTTTATTGGATGTTCCCTTAAAACATTCATATTATTCTCAAAAGAGTATCTATTTTTCAACGATGTTAGTGAATCAATGGATGCAATTTTCTCATATATTCTAATTCTTGTTGATTTTTCCTGTATCTTGAAATAGATATTAAATAAAAAATACACCTGAAAACCTATTAGTAGCAAGATACAACTTAGGATTACAATAGAAAAATATCTCTCAGCTCCTACGAAAAATATTATGAAAGAAGATAAAACTGCAAAGATTATAGGCAGTGATAGTATGAAAAGACTGTTTCTTTCAGTGTATTTTTCAGGCCTTGAAAAAATAATTGCTATTAGAACAATGGCAGAAGTTATTGCAAGTATAACATAAGTAAATGGTGCCATTTCTTCAAAATCAGCATATTTTGATATAGTAAGTGAAAGTTGCACAAAATAGTTTACAAAAATCACAATAATACTTAATTTTACTGCTAAGTCAAACTTAGGATTGAGTTTATTTTCAATTAACTTTAAAAAAGGATAGGAAAAAAACATCATTGAAATATATTCGAAGAAATGAATCAATACCTTATAATCACTTAGCCAATATATGAAGGTCTTATATCCTGAAAAAGAATAAATAGAAATAATTAGAGACAAGAGACCGATATATTTCGTTTTTTCTTTTGTTCAATATCTTCTACCAGTTGTTCATTCCTTAAAAAAGTTCCGGATAAAATTATAAATGAAATTATTGACAATATAAGTAGAATGAAGGAAGTAAGAATATGAAACATTTCATTTTTAATGAGAAATATATTAAAATTGATTCTATTTCCAATATAGATGTCATTTAATACATATCTGTTGCTATGTTTCAATTTAGGACTAAAGTGGATTTTTAATAGACTGCTATATGACTGTGATGGAAGATCTATAAGTGAATAACTATAACTGCCACCATTATAAGTCAATGAATCATTAGGTACTTTGTATTCGAAGAATACTTCATTGCCAAGCGAAACAGTAAAATCAGTAGAACCCGTAAATAATGCAACAGATTTTTTGTGTAAGGAACCGAAATATTTTAAATCAACATAAATTGTAAAAGGTTTCTTTGTATAAATCTGCTTTGGCGTATTGATGTACTCAATTCTATCGTCATCATATTCCAGTTTTACATGTTGTGTGATTTTTTCTACAGGTATAAAATCTTTAGTATTAGAGCTTGTATTTCTAGATTGTAATATGACAATCAGAAAAAATGCTATTGATATATATGTCAACCCTATTAATAACTTAATTATTATGCTGAAATTTTTGCCTCTCATGAGATTTGTCCTAAATATATTTTGAATAGATTAACTTGTTAATATAATCCTAAATAAACTTTTTATATATATGTCAAGTAGTGTATCGAATGTTTTTCATAAAACTTAAGTTTCAGTTTAAGTAGAAGTAATATAATTTTTACATAGGCTATATAAAAGAAACTTTTAAATGTTGCAATTGACGTATTTATATAATTTTTAAGTCATAAAATAACAGTAAGTCAAATATAAATTTAAAGGAGGAAAATTTATGAAAGCAAAATTAAGCAACTTTTTTTCAGCAATGCTTGGTGTGATAATAGGAGCAGGTATTACTTTGTCAGTAGTGTTACCACAGGCAAATAGGATGAATCTTACAAATACAAGTAACAACGAAATAAAACAAACACAGACTCAACAATTGTCAACTACTATGAATTCAGATTATGAAAATCTGTATAAAAACGTGGTAAAAACTTCAATGCCTTCAGTTGTAGGTATTACGACAGTATTTTTGGACAATACTTCTCAAGATTCATATTTTGAATTTTTCTTTGGAGATTCAAATCAAAGCTCCCAAGTAAGACAGGGTCTTGGAACAGGCGTTATCGTAGATTCATCAGGATATATATTGACTAATGCACACGTTGTAAAAGACGGACAGGCTGAAAAAGTAAATGTACTTTTTAACGACGGTACATCAAAAGAGGCACAAGTAAAATGGTATGATACAAATTTGGATTTAGCCATAATAAAGGTTGAAGGGGAAAATTATCCTGTAGCAAAACTTGGAGACAGTAACAAAACTGAAGTTGGAGATATTGCCATAGCAATAGGAAATCCACTAGGATTGCAGTTTGAAAGAACAGTAACTCAGGGTATAATAAGTGGATTGGATAGAACTGTTCAACTTGATGCGACTACTACAATGAGCAACCTAATACAAACAGACGCATCAATTAATCAAGGAAACAGTGGCGGACCATTGTTAAATTCAAAAGGCGAAGTAATAGGTATAAACACTATAAAGGCAGCCGGCGGGGAAGGTTTAGGATTTTCAATTCCTATTAATACTGCAAAACTTTTCGTAGATATAATCAAAGAAAACGGTGAAATCAAAGAAAAACCTATAATAGGCATAAAAGGTGTATCTGTAGATCAGTTGAAAAGCTCGGAAGAGTTAAAAATTGATTCTAAGACAGGAGTATATGTATATAGCGTATATGATGAATCTCCTGCAAGTAAAGCCGGGCTTAAAAAAGGAGATATAATTATAAAGATGAATGATGACGAGATAAAAAATATGCTCGACCTACAGTCTTCACTTTATAAGAACGGTCAAAATATTGAAAAACCAGTAGAATTGATAGTAATTAGAGACGGTAAAGAGGTAAAATTATCTACGAAACTGATGTCCCAAGAAGAACTCAACAAAAATAACAATTCTTTAAAGAGCATATTCGGAACTAATAGTAGAAATTAGAAAGATATTATATTCTTCAATATTTTTTGTACAACTGATGTATCTAAAAACAGCATTTGCTTTGAGAAAATATAAGGGAAGAAAAAATTAAATTAGTGAAATCATAGTTTATTGATATATAATAGGATAATAATATATAAATATAACTAAAATAAACAATAACTAAGAATAAAAATCGACATGAAGTAAAAAGGCAGATTGTATTACAGTCTGTCTTTATTCGTATAGATTTAAATATACAAAATTATACTAATAAACTTTTCTTTTATATTGTAATATTTAACTATAAAGTGTATAATAAAAATCATTAATTTAAAGATTTGAAATAGTATTAGGAGATATATGTTTGAGTTAAAAGAGGCTTTTTTAGATATGTATAGTTTCTTTAATATAGATGAGGAAGATTTTACATATATGAAAAAGGTGGAAGATGGGTTAAAACCTGAGTATGAAAAGTATGATAAAATAAAAGAGTTCAATCAACTTAAAGTATTAAGAGCAATGCAAAAGGCAAGGTTAAGTGACATACATTTTTCTTCAACTACAGGCTATGGATATAATGACATAGGCAGAGAAAAGGTGGAAGAGATATTTGCTAATGTCTTCAATGCTGAGGATGCTCTTGTAAGACCTTCAATTGCAAACGGCACACATGCACTGTCCATTTGTCTCAACGCACTGTTGATGCCGGGAGATACTATGCTTGCAATAACAGGCAAGCCTTATGATACTCTTGACAATGTAATAGGCATAGTCGATGAAGAGATGTCATTGAAAGAATATGGTATAAAATACAAGCAAGTTGACTTGATTAATAACGGAGACTTCGACATTGACAAAATAAAGGAAGAACTTGTAGCAGATAAAAGTATTAAAATGGTATATATCCAGCGTTCAAAAGGGTATTCAACAAGAAGGTCTATAACTGTAAATGACATAAAAAAAATAGTTGAAGAAATCAGACCTGTAAGGCAAGATATCACAGTAATGGTTGACAATTGTTATGGTGAATTCTTAGATTATTTGGAGCCTACTGATGTTGGAGTAGATATAATGGCAGGCTCATTGATTAAAAATCCTGGTGGGGGCTTGGCAATAACAGGTGGATATATAGTTGGAAAGCAAGCACTTGTCGAGAGATGCGCCAAAAGACTGACATCTAACAGTATAGGCAAAGAATGCGGACTTACATTTAATACAAATAGGATTACACTTCAGGGGCTATTTATGGCGCCAAGTGTAGTAAATGGAGCAATAAAAGGAGCAGTTTTGACTGCAAAGCTTTTTGAAAACGACGGCTACAATGTGTTTCCTAAATCAAGTGACGAGAGAAGTGATATAATTCAGTCGGTAGTTTTTGAAACAGAAAAAGAAGTTATAGAATTTTGCAAAGCAATCCAAAAGTCTGCACCTGTAGATTCTTATGTAACTCCGGAGCCGTGGGATATGCCGGGATATAACTGTAAGGTCATAATGGCAGCTGGAGCTTTTGTTCAAGGTTCATCCATAGAGCTTAGTGCTGATTCGCCAATAAGAGAGCCTTATACGGTATATTTTCAAGGCGGACTTACTTATGAACATTCAAAGATTGGTGCTATGATGGCATATAAAGCCGTTAAAAATATATAGGGAGATATTTATGGATATTAATCTATTAAAAAACAATAATTTGTTATATACTTTAAAAAAAGATGAACACAGTATTGAAAAATTGATGTATATTTTTGAAAATCATGATGAGATAAAATTTGTTTCTCTTGCAGGCTATGATTTGCGTGGAAATGCAACAGACGCTAAGATACCAGTAAGCATAATAATAGATGATATAGAAAATTTTTTGAAAAATGGTGTTCAAACAGACGGCTCAAGTGTGGAGCTTAGAAAAATAGCTTCTCTCAACGATGCTAAGGTGACTATAATTCCGGATATGGACTGTGATTGGCATGTAGATTATAATTTCTATCACTTGGATGAAAATACTCAAAAGCCTGTTGGTACTCTAAGAATGCCGTCATTTCTCATGCACAATGACAAGATAGTCTGCTCAAGAGGTGTGCTAAGAAGAGCGGTTGATAGTATAAAAAATCATATGAAAGATGTACTTAACAACAATAAGAGCGTGAGAGAAGAGATTGGAATAGCTGATGAAAATATAGAAGAAGTTTTGCTGTCATCTGCTACAGAATTGGAATTTTGGGTGAAAACCCCTGAGGAAATAAGGGACATAGAGGAGTTATCTACTTCTCAGGTTCTAAAAGAGCAATATTGGAAAAGAACAGAGGGTAATGTCAGGACAGCTATGGAGTACTGTCTATTGCTTATGGAAAAGTATGGCTTAGCGCCTGAAATGGGACATAAGGAAGTAGGAGGAGTACACTCAAAACTTACAGAAAATGGAGACCATGTGCATATAATGGAGCAACTAGAGATAGATTGGAAGTATTCAGATCCTATCACAACAGCTGATAACTTATATATAGTTAAAAATCTTGTCATGGATATCTTCAATAGTTACGGTTTGGAAGTGACATTTGACGCAAAACCTGTAGATAAGGTGGCTGGGAGCGGAGAACATACTCATATAGGCATGATGGCAAGACTAAGCAGTGGAAAGATTGTAAATATATTCAATCATGTGGACAAAGAAAAATACTATATGAGCAGTGTTGGCTTTGGTTCATTGGCGGGAATACTCAAAAACTACGAGGTAATAAATCCTTTTGTTACAGCAACTACTGATGGATTTAACAGACTTAAACCTGGATTTGAGGCTCCTATTTGTATAGTGACATCTCTTGGAAAATCACCAACTATACCGTCAAGAAATCGATCAATATTAGTGGGACTAATAAAGGATAATGACAATGACAAGCAGACGAGATTTGAGCTAAGGGCGACAAACCCAAATTCAAACCTCTATCTTGTAATCTCAGCAACATATCAAAGTATGATGGACGGTATAAATGCTTACTGTGGAAAATATGACATAGACTTTATACAAAACGAAATGTCTAAAGATGCGAATGAAGATGCAGTATATTTGGAAAAAGAGAGAGTATACAGGACTGAAAAAAATGTCTTTGAAGAGTTTACACAAGAAGAAAGAAATAGTTTCTTTTCAACTCCGCCTGCAACAGTATATGAAAATATTATCGCATTTGACAAATATAAAGACAAGGTAGAAATATTGAAAAAAGATGATGTCTTTACAGAGGAAATTATACTTTCATACAAGACTTCAACTCTTGAATTTTGGGCTAAAGAACTTAAGGGTAGGATAGTGGAGTCAAACAGGGATAAGGTAAGAGAATTTGTTAGACTTCATGATCATCAAAGCATATCAGATTTGGACATAGTAAATTGGACTAGGATAGAAAATATTAAATGGGAACTGATGAAAGATACTGTTGAAACAAAATCACTTTTTTCTCAAATTGATTTAGCTATTGATGAAGAGAGGTATGAAGAGGCGTCAAACTTGCAAAAGATTATGTCTCAAAAAGTTGGTGACCTCACAGATTTATATAGTAAATATAAGAAAAATATTTTTTAGAAAAATAAAATTTTAGTAATAACTTATTGTTATAATAGCATTTTAAAATTATAAAAATTAGTATTACTATAAATTTTAGCTTTATGATAATTTATATAAAATATCAAAGAATAATAATGGAGAAAGATATGGATATAAGAACTAAAAAGTGGGAAATACTTTGCGATGAAGCGGAACTTGCAAAAATAGCTTTAAGATTAGGAGAAAAAATTACAAAAGATTATGAAAACAAAAAGTTGCTTGTAATATCAATACTTAAGGGAGCAATGTTCTTCACTTCAGATCTTACGAAAAATATAAAAATTCCTACAAAGATAGACTTTATGATGACATCAAGCTATGGAGATGGAAAGGTAAATCTTGGAGAAGTAAAAATATTAAAAGATATAGACTATTCACTTGAGGGCTACGATGTTTTGATAGTTGACGATGTGCTTGATACAGCTATTACTATGGATTATTTGATTAAGCATTTGAGCAAGAAAAATCCTAATTCTATAAAAAGCTGTGTATTATTTAATAAGCAGGCGGGTAGAAAAGTCGAATTATCGGCTGACTATGTAGGGATGGAAATAGCGGATAAATTTCTTGTAGGGTACGGCTTGGATTATGAAGACATATATAGGAATATTCCTTATGTATTTTGTGTATTAAATGAAGATAGATAGAGGATAATTTATGGAGCAATATCAATATCTAAGCGAGATTTATGACAAATCTATGGAGCTGTCTGGCATTGACTATGACAAATGGTTTGGAAAGATACAGGATTTGCTTGGAAGTGATAAAGAGGATATAAAAAATATATTGGAATTGGGTTGCGGTACCGGGAATATAACTCAAAGACTCTTAGAATATGGATATGAAGTTGTGGGAGTCGATATAAGCGGTGAAATGCTAAGCATTGCAAAGGAAAAACTGGTCGATTTTTCTGATAAAGTAATATTTATGCAACAAGATGTCTGTGATTTTGATTTTGACATATATGAAATAGATATGATATTGGCTGTAAATGATTTAATTAACTATATTACAGATGTTTTAGACCTTGAAAATCTCTTTTCTTTTTGTTATGAGCACTTGAGAAAAGACGGTATCTTGCTTTTTGACATAAGTTCAAAATACAAAATTGAACATATACTTTCTGATAATGTGTATTTTGAAGAAGATAAAGACTATTGTATGATATGGCAAAACTCATACGATGAAGATGAGAAAATAATAGATATGTATATAGATATATTTAAGCAAAATCAAGATGGATTGTATGAGCGCTATCAGGAGGAACACTCTCAAAGAGCGTATGATGAAGATGAGCTTATAGAAGTTCTTAAGAAAGTGGGATTCCAAAATATAAAAACAGAATATATAATATCTAATAATGATGATAAGAAAAGTGAGAGAATATTCTTTTTGATGAAAAAATAAAAGATGCGGATGTTGGACGTGAATAAGTGATTATGTCCTCATCCGTTTTTAAAAGGACGAGTATGATTTATATAGTAGGCATAGGTACAGGCTTTGGTGATTACAGTGACATTACTCTAAGAGCAGTGCAAATAATCAGGGATAGCGAGATAATCGTTGGAAGTAAAAGACAAGTGGAGCTTGCAAAAAAGTATAATCAGAATGCCAATATAGTAAAATATGAAAAGATAACGGATATAATTAAAATTCTAAAAGAAAATACAGATAGGACAATTTCAGTATTAGCATCTGGAAATCCAAGTCTTTACGGTATTGCAGATTTTATTATTAAAAATATGAGACCATTTGAAGATATACAAATTATCTCCGGAATAAGCAGTGTGGAGTATCTGTTTTCAAAGTTAAAAATAACCATGAATGACTTGTATATTACATCCTTTCATGGAAGAAAACTTGATGAAGAGATGATATTAAAGTCGAAAAAAACAGCATTTTTCACAGATAATAAGACGAGATTGTATGACATAGCACAAATTTACTTAAAAAATAAGCTTAATCCACAGTTTATAATAGGTGAAAATCTATCCTATCCTAAAGAGAAGATAATAAGATTAAGGGCTGATGAGATAAAAGTAGATGATAAGTTTGAAATGTATATATTGATAGTTATCAATGAATAGGAGTATATAAATGGAAGCTTTTTTTCCTGAATATATAAAAGTAGAAAGTATAAAATACTATAAGAAATCAAAAAAAATTCGTATATATTTGACGTCAAAAGAGTTCATAAAACAGGAAATTTTGGATGAGAAAGTCAGGACTATAAGTGAGAAATTTGAAACAGATGATGTAGAAATAATACCACAATATGTAATTTCTCAAGAAGAAAAAGAAAAACTTATGACCTACTCCAATATATTGAGAGTAAAGATAAACAGAATATTCCCTTCAACAAAAGAATTAAACGGAAGCCTTAAGATTGACTACATTGATGACAGATATGAAATTATCATTACAAAATCGCCAGTATACAATATGCTGATAAGCAAAAATGCCAAGCAGATAATAGAAGAGTCAATTAAGTCAGAACTATCTTTAGATATAAAATGCGAAATAATTTTAAAAGAAGATAATGTTGATTTGGAAGAATATATTAAAAATCAAAAAAGTGAAAATTCAGATATATTAAATGATGCACTTAAACCAAAGATAGAGGAAAAACCTAAGAAAAATACGACTCAAGTAAGAAAGGTTGAAATTAAGGGTGATGCTGAAAAAATATCCAATATAAATGGAGAAATGGAAAATGTTATAGTCTCAGGTCAGGTATATTCTTGTTCGACAAAAGATGTAAAAAATGACAAGAAATTAATGGAGTTTGTATTAAGTGACGACAGTGGAGCCATCTACTGCAAGAAATTCTTAAATCAAAACGATGTAGTATTATCAAACGGACAGTATGTGAAGATAAGTGGAAATGCAGAGCATGACAGCTATAAGCATGAGTTAGTGATAATGGCGAAGAAAATTCAGGAAGTAGTTAAAATTGCCAAAAAAGACATTGCTCAAGAAAAGATGGTCGAACTACACGTTCACACTAATATGTCACAAATGGACGGTCTTACAAGCGTCAAGGAACTAATGAGCAGGATTAAAAGTTATGAACATTCTGCAGTGGCAATAACGGATCATGCTGTTGTACAGGCTTTTCCTGATGTGATGGAAGTGGCAGAAAAACAAGGAATAAAGCCAATATACGGATGTGAGTTTTATGTTGTGGAAGATACTCAGGAGCATATAAAAGTAAGAAAAACTGCGAAATTTGATGGTAAATATATAGTTTTTGACCTTGAAACAACAGGATTTTCCAATAGAAATGACGCTATTACAGAAATAGGGGCTATAAAGGTCGAAAATGGAGAAATAGTGGAGGAGTTTTCACAACTAATAAATCCTGAAAGACCAATACCTGAAAAAATACAAAAATTAACAGGTATAACAAATGAAATGGTGATTGATAAGCCAACAATATCTGAAGTTTTACCAAAGTTTTTGGATTTTTGTAAGGACAGCATCTTAGTTGCTCATAATTCAGACTTTGATACAGGTTTTGTCAGAGAAAAGGCGAGTGAAAATAATCTGCCTTATGACTTTGATGCTATTGATACTGTAATATTGTCAAGACTTCTAATGCCGGATCTAAAAAATCACAAACTTAATACCATAGCTAAGGAGTTGAATGTTTCTCTTGAAAATCACCATAGGGCGGTAGATGATGCTACAGCAACTGCACAAATATTCTTGAACTTTATTTCAAAGTTAAAAGCTATGGAGATTGAAAACTTTAATGAAATAAATGAAAAAATTAAGAGTATTGACACAAGTAAGATAAGACCTGTAAATGCTGTAATACTTGCTAAAAATCAAGCCGGAGTCAAAGATTTATATAAGTTGGTTTCACTTGCACATACCAAATATCTCTACTCAGGTACTCCTACCATACCTAAGTCTGAGATAAAAAATCATAGAGAAAATCTGCTTGTAGGTAGTGGTTTCTATGAAAGTGATGTTTTTTCAGCCATATTGAAAAATAAACCTGTAAAAGAAATTGAAAGCATTATAGATTTTTATGACTATATAGAAATAAACCCTGTAACTACAATGAATTCAATGATTAATGATGAATCTGTAAGAAATGTTGAAGAAATTAAAAATATAAACAAGACTATATATCAAATTGCTACGAAAATGGGAAAGACAGTCATTGCATCTTCGAATTCCCATTATCTGGATGAAGATGAAAAATTATTTAGAAAAATACTCAAGTCATCAATTAAAAAAAGAGATGAGAGTCCTGATAATGACTTATATCTGAGGACAACTGATGAGATGCTCCAAGAGTTTTCTTACCTTGGAGAAGATGTAGCAAGAAAAATAGTTGTAGAAAATACAAATGCAATAGCTAATACGATAGAAAAAGTAATTCCTGTGCCTGATGGAACTTTTCCGCCTGTAATAGAGGGCTCTGATGAAGAACTAAGAAATATGTGCTATGAAAAGGCAAAGAGGATTTACTCTGACAATCTTCCTGAAATTGTAGAGAAAAGGCTTGAGAAAGAGTTAAACTCAATAATAAACAACGGATATGCGGTCATGTATATAATAGCACAAAAACTGGTGACCAAATCATTATCTGATGGGTATCTTGTTGGTTCAAGGGGCTCTGTAGGTTCTTCACTTGCAGCTTATATGAGTGATATTACAGAAGTAAATGCCCTTCCACCACATTATATATGTCCAAAATGTAAGAGCAGTGAATTTATCTTGGACGGCTCATATCCTACAGGAGCAGATATGCCTGATAAAGACTGTCCTGTTTGTGGAGAAAGATATCATAAAGACGGTTTTGACATTCCGTTTGAAACTTTCTTGGGCTTTGAAGGGGACAAGGAGCCGGATATAGATCTTAACTTTGCCGGAGAATATCAACCTAATGCTCATAAGTACACACAGAAACTTTTCGGAGAAGATTATGTATATAGGGCTGGAACTATAGGAACGGTAGCTGAAAAAACAGCTTATGGATTTATAAAAAAATATGAAGAATTGAAAAGTGAAAAATTTTCTTCTGCTCAAATTGAAGTGCTTCAAAAGAAATGTACCGGGATAAAAAGAACTACAGGACAACATCCGGGTGGAGTAATGGTAGTGCCTGATTATAAAGATATATATGATTTTTCACCTATACAATACCCTGCAAATGATAAGAAATCAGGAACATTGACTACACATTTCGACTATCATTCAATAAGCGGAAGAATATTGAAACTTGACATTCTTGGACATGACGGTCCGTCTATTATAAGACAACTTGAAGAATTTACTGGAACTGATGCGACTAAGATTCCTTTGGATGACAAGCTTACCATGGGGTTGTTTGCAAATACTGATTCTCTTGGATGCAAGCTGGATGAGATTGACTGTCTTACAGGTACTCTTGGTATACCGGAGTTTGGTACGAAATTTGTAAGGCAGATGCTGATAGATACAAAACCGAGTACTTTGGGAGAACTTGTAAGAATTTCTGGGCTTTCTCATGGAACGAATGTGTGGGTAAATAATGCGCAAGATTTGGTAAGAGGTAATGTGGCTTCTCTCAAAGAAGTGATATGTACGAGAGACGACATAATGAATTATCTCATACTAAAAGGCTTAAATCCTAAGACTTCATTTAAAATAATGGAAAATGTCAGAAAAGGCAAGGGGCTAACTGAAGAATACGAAAATGATATGAAAGAAAACAAGGTGCCGCAGTGGTATATAGACTCTTGTAAGAAAATTGAGTATATGTTTCCAAAGGCACATGCCGCAGCTTATGTAATGTTGTCATTTCGTATAGCTTATTATAAAATCCATTATCCTGAAGCATTCTATGCAACATATTTTACGACTAAGGTGTTTGATTTTGATGTTAACATTATTTCAAAGGGACAAGACGCTATATTGGAAAAGATAAGAGAGATAAACAGTTTAGGCAATGATGCGTCAGTAAAAGAAAAGGGCTTGCTTACGGTATTGGAAGTAGCTTTTGAGATGAGTAAAAGGAATATTAAACTTGAAAAAGTAGATTTGTATAATTCTGATGCCAAGAAATTCAAACTTTCTGAAAATAATACCATTATACCGCCATTTTTGGCAATACCGGGGCTTGGTGATGTCGTTGCAGAAAAGATATATCAAGAAGCAAAGGAAAGTGAATTTATATCCGTTGAAGACCTTAAAGAGAGGACAGGTGCATCGAAAACTGTAATTGAAGAATTGACAAACAGCGGTTGTATTGATAATTTGTCAAATACAAATCAGCTTACCTTTAATTTTTCATTATAAGAGTTTAAATTTGATGAAGAGAAAAATTTGATTTAATATTAATAAGAGGAAATTAAGCGTTTAAATTTTCTAAAAATGTATATAAATTTATGATAAAATATGATAAAATCTTTAATATATTTTAGTTTTTAAGTATTAATGGCAGTTTGTAGTGTCATTAAATCAAAGAAAAGAGTGAAATTGTAATGTTAGTATTATTTAAACGAACCTATGGTAATTTTATTTAAATACAGGGATTTCGCAATACTTTATAAGTATTTAATATTTTAATCGACATTTTTTTGATTAAATAGCAAATTAAATTTAAAATATGTTGTAGGTATTTTAATAATAAAGGAGAAATATATGTTGAAAATAAGATTACAAGGTAAAGATGAAAGAAATTATGAAAAAGGGATATTGGCGTTGGATGTTGCTAAGGATATTTCCGAAGGACTTGCCAGAAGTGTAGTAGGAGCTAAGATTAACGGCAAGGTATGCGACCTAATGACTCCCCTTACAGATGATTGTGATATAGAATTTTTAAAATTCGCAGATAAAGACGGAAAGATGGTGTTTTGGCATACATCTACTCATATAATGGCTCAAGCAGTGAAAAGACTGTATCCTAATGCAAAGCTTGGTACAGGTCCTGCACTTGACAATGGCTTTTACTATGACATAGACTTGGAAGAAAAGTTGACTGTTGAAGATTTGGAAAAGATAGAAAAAGAAATGAAAAACATAGTTTCTGAATCTCTTGATATTGTAAGAAAAGAAGTATCAAGAAATGAAGCTATTGAGATAATGAAAAATAGAAATGAAGACTATAAGATAGAAATAATAAACGGCTTGCCGGAAGATGCAACTATCTCACTATATCAACAAGGAGAATTCATCGACTTGTGCGCAGGGCCACATCTTCCAAACACAAAATATGTCAAGGCATTTAAACTTACTTCTATTGCGGGTGCATATTGGAGAGCTGATGCGAACAATAAACAACTCCAAAGATTGTATGGTATTTCTTTTGAAAAGAAGAGAGAATTAGATGAATATCTAAAACTTCTTGAAGAAGCCAAACTTAGAGATCATAGAAAACTTGGTAAAGAATTGGATTTGTTTTCAATGCACGAAGAAGGTCCTGGATTTCCATTCTTCCATCCAAAGGGTATGGTGCTTAGAAATACTTTGGAAAAATTCTGGAGAGAAGAGCATGAAAAAGCAGGATATGATGAGATAAAAACTCCTATAATTCTAAATGAAGCCTTGTGGCATCAGTCAGGACACTGGGATCATTACAAGGAAAATATGTACTTTACAAAGATTGATGGTGAAGACTATGCTATTAAGCCTATGAACTGTCCGGGTTCAATCTTGACTTATAAGACTCATCTGTTCAGTTATCGTGACCTGCCTTTGAGATGGGCAGAGATGGGACAGGTGCATAGACATGAGCTTTCAGGAGCCTTGCATGGACTTATGAGAGTAAGGACATTTACTCAAGACGATGCTCATCTTTACGTTTTACCTTCACAGGTAAAGGATGAGTTAATAGGAGTAATTGAGCTTGCAGATTATATATATAGCATATTTAACTTCAAGTATCATGTAGAATTGTCTACAAGACCTGAAAATTCTATGGGAACTCAAGAACAATGGGATATTGCTACTAATGGACTGATAGCAGCCCTAGAAGAAAAGAATATAAAATACATTGTCAATGAGGGAGACGGTGCCTTCTACGGACCTAAGATAGACTTCCACTTGCAAGATGCCATAGGAAGAACTTGGCAATGTGGAACAATACAACTTGATTTCCAAATGCCGGAAAGGTTTGACATTCATTATATAGATAGCAACAATGAAAAACAAAGACCTGTAATGCTTCACAGGACAGTTTTTGGAAGTATAGAGAGATTTATAGGTATTTTGATAGAGCACTTTGCAGGTAAATTTCCACTATGGTTGTCTCCTGTACAAGTTAAGATATTACCTATATCTGATAAATTCATCGATTACGCTTATGAAGTCCAAAGTGAACTTAAGAAACTTGGCATCAGAGTAAATGTAGATGCCAGAGCAGAAAAAATAGGATTTAAAATAAGAGAAGCTCAACTTGAAAAAGTACCTTACATGCTTGTAATTGGAGAAAAAGAAGTTGAGAATAACACACTTTCTGTACGTTCAAGAGATTTGGGCGACCTTGGAAGTATGAAAAAAGAAGAAGTAATTGAAAAATTTGTAAAAGAAATTGAAGAAAAGAAGATAATCACAGCAAAAGAAGATTAAAAAATTCAGCCCTATCGTTTTAAATATGATAGGGCTTTTTTGAAATAGAGGTAGACTATGGATTTTGAGATAATATCACCATATCAGCCTACAGGAGATCAACCTAAGGCTATAAAGACAATGAGTGATTCCATAAATAGCGGAAATAAATTTCAGACCTTACTTGGAGTTACAGGCTCAGGTAAGACCTTTACAATGGCAAATATCATAAAAGAAACTAAGAAACCTACTTTAGTTATAACTCATAATAAGACACTTGCCGCCCAACTTTACAGTGAGTTTAAGGAGTTTTTTCCCAACAATGCTGTAGAGTACTTTGTAAGTTACTATGACTACTATCAACCGGAGGCCTATGTCGCTCACAGCGATACCTATATAGAAAAAGACTCTGCAATCAATGATGAGATAGATAAACTGAGATATAGTGCCACAGCTGCAATACTTGAAAGAAGAGATGTTGTCATAGTTGCATCTGTTTCCTGTATTTATGGACTTGGAGATCCAACTGATTATTTAGAGATGATGGTGTCGTTGAGACCAAATCAGCAAAAGGATAGGGATGAAGTAATAAGAGAACTTGTAGATATTCAGTACGAAAGAAATGATGTAAATTTCGTAAGAGGAACATTTCGAGTAAGGGGAGACATACTTGAGATATTGCCTGCTAATACTGATGAAAAAGGTATAAGAGTCGAATTTTTCGGAGATGAGATAGAGAGAATCTGTGAGATTAACTATCTTACAGGTGAGATAATTGCTCAAAGAGAGCATGTATCAATATTTCCTGCTTCGCTCTATGTGACGAGTAAAGAAAAGATGGAAAAGGCTATTCAAGGTATTGAAAAAGAATTAAAAGATAGAATTCAATACTTTGAAGACAATAATATGTTGGTGGAAGCCCAAAGAATTGCTCAAAGAACAAAGTATGACATTGAAATGTTAAGAGAGATAGGAAACTGCAAAGGAATAGAAAATTATTCTCTGCATCTTACAGGAAGAAAGGTTGGAGAAAGACCTTTTACACTAATTGACTTTTTTCCAAAAGATTTTTTAATAATTATAGATGAATCTCATGTAATGTTACCACAATTACACGCAATGTATGCAGGAGACCATTCAAGGAAAAAATCACTTATAGATTACGGTTTCAGACTGCCGTCAGCATTTGACAACAGACCTTTAAAATTTGAGGAATTTGAGTCAATGATAAATCAAATAATGTTTGTTTCCGCTACTCCTGCAAAATATGAGTTGGAACACTCCTCATCTTTCGGTGAACAGGTGATAAGACCTACAGGTCTTCTTGATCCTATAATAGAGGTACGACCTGTTGACGGTCAGATAGATGATTTGATAGGAGAGATAAATCTTAGAGCAGAAAAAAATGAACGTGTTCTTGTAACTACACTTACAAAAAAGATGGCTGAAAAATTGACAACTTATTTGGAAAATGTTGGGATAAGGGTAAAATATCTGCACTCAGATGTTGATACCTTGGATAGAATTAAGATAATAAGAGATTTGAGAATAGGGGAGTTTGATGTACTTATAGGTATAAATCTGTTAAGAGAAGGACTTGACATACCGGAAGTATCTTTGGTTGCTATACTTGACGCTGACAAAGAAGGATTCTTACGTTCAGAAACTTCTCTCATACAAACAGTCGGAAGAGCAGCGAGAAACTCTAACGGAAAAGTAATAATGTATGCTGATAGTATTACAAGGTCGATGAAAGTAGCTATAGAAGAAACACTAAGAAGACGTACTATTCAAGAAAGATATAACGAGGAACATGGTATAACACCTACTACTATATACAAAGAAGTGCGTGATTTGATAGTGGCTACAAAGGCTGCAGAAGAAACTACAGCATATGGAGTCAAAGATACTCTTGAAATTGAAGAGTTAAAGCAAAGGGTTATAATATTAACAGAAGAAATGTTAAAATGTGCTGAAAATTTGGAATTTGAAAAGGCGGCAAAATTAAGAGACACTATAAGAGAGATAGAAGAAAGGATAAGATAATGAAAAATATAGCTGTGGTAACCGGTGCATCTTCAGGAATGGGAAGAGGATTAGCTTTAAAAATAGCTCAAAGATACGAGCTGGATGAAATATGGCTAATTGCAAGAAGAAAAGATAGATTAGTTGAATTGGCTAAAGAAATCTATAATGTCTATCATATAAACTGTGTGATAATACCTTCTGATTTGACAAAAGATGAGTCTATAAATAAGATAATAAATAGATTGGAAGAAGTAAAACCTAATATAAAAATACTTGTAAATGCTTCAGGTTTTGGACTTATGGGAGAAAGTGCAAAACTATCTATGGCAAAACAGGAAGAAATGATAAAGCTTAATGTCTTGGCATTATTTTCTCTTACTCGTATATGCGTGGAATATATGAGTAAGGGAAGTGGTATAATTCAGTTTGCATCATTGGCAGCATATTGTCCTCAACCTTATCTTGCAGTATATGGAGCTACAAAATCATTTGTATTGTCATATTCTGTTTCACTTGCTCATGAGCTGAAAAAATATGGTATAAGAGTGAGTATAGTTTGCCCTGGACCTGTAGATACTGAGTTTTTTGATGTGATGGAAATAGATAAAAATAGTATAAAAAACATAGTCAAGAGACTGTTAATGCAAAGTAGTGAAGATGTAGTATCAAAGACAATTAAGGCTTTTGAAAAAGGAAGGTTAAGAGTAGATACAAGAATAATAACAAAGTTTTTCTCAATAGTAATGGGTATGCCTATGCAAAAGCTTGGGAGTATAATAGTTGCAGGTCTATATAAGAATCTTAAACTTTAAAATTAAATCATAGCAAGATAACTCTGACATTGTAAATATTATTTGTATATTATAATTGTTTTAATTATACTAAAATCTAATAGAATGATTGATTATTTTATAAAAAATGATTTACTAAAAGTTTATTAATAAAATATATGCTAAAGAGGATCACGAGGATAAAATCTATAGTTTAATTAGATTTCTGTATTAATTGATATGGAGTTTGAAGTTATATTATTTATTTGATGAATGTGAATAAAATTTATTTGTGTAATTTAATCAAAACGATAAAACACTAATCAGAATTTGATAAGATTTCAAAATCTGATTAGTGTTTAAACCATCATTGACAATAATCCATAACTTGTCCTATACTGTCATGTATAACTATATCAGCATCTCTGTCATATGCAGTTTCTGACTTATTAATGAGTACAAGTTTAGAACCTTTAAAATATCTTATAAAGCCAGCAGCTGGATATACCACAAGGGAAGTTCCTCCTATTATCAATACATCAGCATTACTTATAAAATATATAGACTTTTCAATTACATCGCTGTCAAGACTTTCTCCATATAAGACTACGTCAGGTTTTATTGTTCCACCGCAAGCATCGCATTTAGGTATGTTATCTGACTTTATTATATAGTCAAGCTCAAATTTTTTAGCACACTTTGTACAAGTATTTTTGTGTATAGTACCATGAAGTTCAAGTACATTTTTTGAGCCTGCCATTTGATGAAGTCCATCTATATTTTGTGTAATCACTGCCTTTAACTTTCCGGCTTTTTCTAAATTTGCCAAGGCAATATGAGCTTTATTCGGTTTTGCTTCAGGATATACCATCTTTGACTTGTAAAATTCATAGAAAAATTCAGGATTACTCATAAAAAAATTATGACTAACAACAGTCTCAGGAGAGTAGGTCATTTTGTTTTTTTCATTGAATATACCCTTTGATGAACGAAAATCCGGTATATTGCTTTCTGTTGAGACTCCTGCTCCTCCAAAAAACACTATATTATCACTATTTTTAATTACTTCTTTTAATTCCTCGTACATAAATAACCCTCCTACTTCTAAATAAGTAATTACCTATATTTTGATATTTTTTAAAAGTCATTGAAAAATCATAATAAAATCTATGAAACTATTATATCACAGCTTTATCAATTTTTCTTTAATTATTTGAAAAATACTTTAAAATGAATATAAATTTATACAAATTATTGAAAAAATACCATGATTAATATAAAATATAGAAGTATGATTTTCAAAATAATATAGTTAAACATTAGTATACTTTTATTAATACTGTTTGTTTATTCTATGTTTAGTATATTAGAAAGTAAAATTCTAAAATTTTGTTGGAGATATATAAGTTAAATGGATGCAACTAAAAAAGAAATAATAGAAAAAATAGATGTAATAGAAAAATTTATGGATGAGCTAAAAACCTTAATGCCGAAAATTTTTTTGGCGTTAATTATATTTTTAGTAGGCTATATAATTGCGAGAGAGACAAAGAACATATTTAAGAAAGTTATGAAAAAGAAGGGTGCAGATATAACTGTTGTAAGTTTTTTCTCTCAGGTTTTATTTTCTGCCATCATTATAGGCTTTGTTATAGTTGCACTTGGAGAGTTGGGGATGCAGTCATCTTCTTTTGTTACCATAATAGGTGCGATAGGAGTTGCCATAGGATTGGCATTGCAAAACAACCTTTCAAATTTTGCTTCCGGAATAATAATTTTGATGTTTAAACCATTCAAATCAGGAGACTTCATCGAAATACAAGGAGGGGTAACAGGCACAGTATATATTATTAATGCCATGAATACATCGCTTGATACCGTAGATAATAAAAGAATCTATATTCCAAATTCTTTGCTTACTTCATCTTATGTAGTAAATTATTCTCAAAATGATGAAAGAATAATGGTGGTTAACACTAAGATTACTTATGATTCTGATCACAATTTGGCGATGAAGATTATAAGAGACATATTGCAAGACTGTGAATATGTTAAAAATACTAAACCCATACTTTGCGAAATAAGTGATTTGAACTTACACTGTGTAAATATAATTTCAAAATCTTCTATAGATACAAATAATTACCTTCCTGCTTATTATCAGGTTATGAAAAGTATTAAAGATGAGTTTGATAAACATAATATAAAATTTGCTTATTCTAATAATATTGCAACTATTTCCAACTCATAGTAATGTATAAAAATAGTTTAATAATGTTAATTTATGGAGTTATAAATGAAAAAGTTTTTACTTATACCTATGCTTATAGGCATGAGTCTAATCTTGGGTGGATGCCTAAAAATATCTACTCCGGAAGATATGCTAATAGCACCGGAACTCAACAAAGAAAAAAAGGATATGAAAGAGGCTGTTGAAAAATTTAGACCTGCCAATACAAATCTCTATCCGGTATACTTTTCAGAAAATAAAAAATCTGTAAATATGATAGTTAGTGACTTGGATGAAGATTCAGTCAGTGAAATCATATCATTTTACAAAAACAAGTCAGACGATAAGATAGGTATGTTCATATTAAAGAAAGAAAACTCACTGTGGGTAAAATATGCTGAAACTATGTTTGATACCTACGAGATAAGTAACGTAAATGTCAGCGACTTAAACGGAAATAACAAAAAAGAAGTTATAGTTGAAACTTATGAAAATAATTCAGGATATAATACTAAGAGCTACAGTATTGCATATATAAATGAAGATAAGAATATAGAATTTATAAAAGAAATACCTTATATAGTTCTCAAGATATTTGACGTAGATTCTGACGGCATAAAAGAGATATTCTCGGTGACTAAAAGTAACAAAGAATCTGGATATATAATGAATGTTGATAGATTTGACGGACATACTATAGTAAATAAGGAGAAAAAAGAATTAAAGAAGGTTGAAAATCCTTATGATATCACTGTTGGTTTGCTATATGATGATGTAATGGCTGTATTCATAGACTATATGAAAAATAATACCTTTGAAGATACAGATATTATAATTTATAATAAAAATTCAAATATGTATACTCCTTTGTCTGAAATTGAAGAATATCAAAATAAAGGTTATGTATTTAATATAAGGTGTAGAGATATAGATAATGATGGAGTTATTGAACTTGCATACAAGTATAAAGCGCCGTCATACAAGGTAGCTGTACAAGATTTTAGAGCAGGGCTTGTATATGGATATTTTAAGATGGATAAAAACTATAATTTGAGTCTTGTTCGAGAAATTTATGATGACGATAACGGCTATTCAATAAATATTCCGGCAAGTTTCAAAGGGAAGTATACAATAAGTGAACCTAAGGATTCATTGGATATTAATATTAATTTCATTGATTCTGCAGGTAAAGAATATCCACTCATTGAGATAAAGTACATTAGAAAATATGATTGGCAACAAAACTCACAGATTAGAGAACAGATGCAGATGATAACTGAAAATCAATATTATGTTGTTGCAGGAAGAGTATTAGATTACAGTGAAAATTTAAAAGGAAAAGAAAAGGAAGATTACTTGCAGATGAGATCTGATGCATTAATACTTTCAAATATTACTAAGGAAAGAAATTTTTAATATAATATGAGAATTGGAGAGAATTATGAAGATATTGGTACTTGAAGACGAATTTTCTATAAGAAGTTTTGTAACTTTGAATTTAAAAAGAGAAGGTTATGATGTAATAGAAGCCGGTTCAGGAGAGGAAGCTATAGAACTATATGATAAAAATCAAGATATAAACATAGCTGTACTAGATGTAATGTTGCCCGGAAGTATTGACGGATTTGACGTATTAAAACACATTAGAACAAGATCTCAGAACATAGGAATAATAATGTTAACAGCAAGGACTAACGAAGAAGATAAGGTGCTTGGACTGGAGTATGGAGCAGATGATTATATTAACAAGCCTTTTTCACCTAAGGAGCTTATTGCAAGGATAAGAGCTCTAATAAGAAGGGTTACAAGTATTGACATGGTCAAGGAAGAGGTGGAAAAAGTCCATAGTGGTGAATTTACCCTCAACTTTTCTGAAAGAAAGTTCTTCAAAGGTGAAGAGGAGATAGAGCTTACTCCAAAAGAGTTTGAAATACTGGAGCTTTTTATGAAAAACAAGGGCAAATCACTGTCAAGAGATGAGATACTTGACAGAATATGGGGTAAAAACTACTATGGTGATTTGAAAGTAGTAGACGTAAATATAAGAAGAATAAGAATGAAAATAGAAAAAGATTCATCAAATCCATCTTACTTAAAGACGGTTTGGGGTTACGGATACAGGTGGGAAGAAGATGAAAATTGATTTAGGAATATTGCAGATACAAGAGCAACTAGATTCAAGTATTCAGACAAGAATGCTTAAAAACTTTGCATTTATGATAGTTGCAACTGTATTATTTTTAGAAATAGTGATAATATCCGTAATTAACAGTTATTATTACGGAGGTGTCGAGCAGATACTCAAAGACAGGGTGAATTTATCTGCCGAGTTTTTAAATAAGACTGCAAACTATTCGTCAGCAGAAGAAAAGTCTAATATTATGTTTTCTTCTTCGATGACGTCTTATGAAAATAAGTTTTTAGTACAGTTTATAAGTGTTGATAAAAATCTTATTATTGATTCCAACGGATTTACCGACAATATGGAGATAAATACTCCTGATGTAAATGCCGCCTTGGAAAACAAAATTGAGCTATATAGAGGGAAAAATGCTTTTACCGGAGAGAGAATATTATCAGCAAGTAGACCTTTGATAAGGTATAATAAAACTGATGGAGTTATAAGATTTGTTGTTTCTCTTGAAAAAATAGATGTAGAAATAAGGAATTTTGTAATAGGAAGTTTGATTATAGGTATGGTGATAATAGGTTTTTTTATATTTACATTATCACTTATATCAAAATCTATAATAGTACCACTTCAAAAACTAAACAAGACAGCCGGTGAGTTTGCCAAAGGGAATTTTGAGGCTTTGGCTGAAAAAAGATATAATGATGAAGTTGGAAAACTTGCGGACACGATGAATTTTATGGCGAAAGAGATTAAAAATACTGAAAAATTAAAAACAGAGTTTATTTCTTCAATATCGCATGAACTTAGAACACCACTTACTTCTATTAAGGGCTGGAGCGAGACCTTACAGATGAGTGAGGGATACAAGAAGGATTCTGATGTTGCTATAGGGCTTAATATAATTTACTCCGAAGCAGAGAGACTTAGCAATATGGTTGAAGAATTGCTCGATTTTTCAAGATTTCAATCCAATAGTATGAAGGTCATAAAAAAACCTGTAAATATAAAGGAAGTAATGTTTCAGGTATATAGACAGTTTTCAAACAAACGTACTTCTGCTCAAATAAAGTGTGATTTTTCAGGTAAAGATACTATAGTAAATGCAGATCCGAACAGATTGAAACAAATATATATCAATCTTTTGACTAATGCTATTAAATTTACTAAGGAAGAGAATGGCCTTATTGAAATGATTGCTACAGGTTATGATGATAAGATTGAAACTATAGTCAAGGATAATGGAATAGGCATTAAGGAAGAAAATCTGCCTCATGTAATTGAAAAGTTTTATAAGGGCAGCAGTACGATGCCAGGCAACGGACTTGGACTTTCAATAGTAGATGAGTTGGTCAGACTACAGGACGGCAGGATGACATTGGAAAGTGAAGTAAATGTTGGAACAACAATAACAATAGTATTCCCTGCGTTTATTGAAGAGACAGAAAATGAAGAAAGCAAGTTTGAACAAACTAAAGAACTAGAAGAAAAAAATGAATCTATGCAAATAGATATATAATATACTAAAATTTATAATTATCTTACAATTAAACTCAGATTACGAGTGTTTCAAAGGTAATTTTATCATTTTTCTATTAGTTTTTAGAATTAGTAAACAGTATAAAGAGAAAAAAGGGCTGTAAAAAATGGAAATGCATTTCTTACAGCCCTAATCTTATTTTTTTATCTCATGCATATCTTCTTCTGGATTTTCTTTAATTATAAGTTTTAATTTTTCTATTCTGTTATCTGAAACAAGCTCAACTTTAAAAAGTAGATTATCAATAGTAACGCTTGGTTTTTCACCTTCTTCAGGAATATAACCGAGATTTTCTATAACCAGTGCAGATATAGTATCATAGTTTTCATTTTCAAGTTCCAAATCAAGCTCTTTATTTACTTCCCTTATTTCAGTAGTACCATTAATAAGATATACATTATCGCTTAATTTTTGGATACTTTCCTCTTCGTCATCGTGCTCATCGTTAATATCTCCCATTATTTGCTCTATCAAGTCTTCTATTGTAACTATACCCGAAAAACCGCCATACTCATCTACCAATATAGCCATGTGATTTCTGTTTTTCTGCATTTCCTTAAATAGTTCATCGATATTTTTCATCTCGGGAACAAAGTAAGGTTTTTGGATTAACTTTTCTATATCAATATTTTCAAACCCCACATTTCTTGCTTCCAATATCAAATCTTTGATATTGAGTATACCAATTATATCATCAATATTTTCTTTATACACAGGAATTCTTGTATAGTAACTTTCCAAGAGTTCATCAATATATTCGTTTAAAGGTTCATCAATGTCAATTTTGTAAGTATCCTTACGAGAAATCATTATATCCTTTGCAGTAATATCATCAAAAGAAAAAATTGAATTAATCATTTCTTTTTCAATATCGTTAAAAACCCCTTTTTCACTTGCTGTTTCAACAAGTGCTTTTATTTCTTCTTCAGATACTTTTTCTTCAAATTCTTTTGAATTAGAGTGAAATATTTTCAATATTAAATTATTGAAAAAGTTGATAAATATGGAAATAGGGGACAAAATTAAAGAAATAATATATATTAATGTAATAAAAGAAGGTTTTTTCTCGTTAAATAAAGCAATTTTCTTAGGTATGACATCACAGACTGATATAATTATAAAAGTAAGAACAACTGCCGATACAGCCACTTGTAAATTATTTAAAAAATCTAAATATGAAATTAAGTTTTTGTAAAAATGAAAACTCGTTAATATAACTACCAAGATTTTTAAAAAATAAATTGATATATAGTAGTGATCGGTATTATTAGCTATTTTTGATATTATTGTATTTTCTTTATATTCCTCTTCCTTGTACAAAGTCTTTACCTTTGTTATTGTAGATTCAAGTATTGATAGGAAAGAGCCTACCAGTATAAAAGCAATAAGAGCAAATAAAGAAAAATAAACGGTGTGTGCCGTATCGCTGTTCATTAAACATCCTTTCAAAGTAAATAAGATAGTTTACTTGTATTTCATCAATAATTGAAACAATAATCGCTTAAATTAGCAATATTCATATCATTAAAAATTTTAATACTAATAATTTAGATATACAGAATAATATATTGCTACAATGTACATTTTACAACAAAAAAATTAAATAAATCATAAAATTATAATTTAATATTTGACTTGTTTTTTCCATAGAAGAAAGTCTTTAGAGATTTAAGGTCAAACTGTTGAGGAGATATTATCTGTTCTGTAGCGCCTACAAACAATACTCCGTCAGGCTTTAGAGAATTGGAAAAATTTTGATATATTTGGTTTTTAGCTTCTTCAGTAAAATATATCATTACATTTCTACATACTATCAAATCACAATTATTGATAAATGTATCTTTTAATAAATTATGCTTTTTAAAAACAATCCTTGACTTAATATCGCTACTTATCTCATATTTTCCATCATCATTTTTTTTGAAAAATTTTTCTTTTAAAGCTGGAGGTACATTCTTAAGACTTGTTTGAGAATATATGCCTAGTTTTGCCTTTGCCATTGCTCCGTCATCTATGTCAGTTGCATGAACTGTAATTTTATTTAGAGGTAATAATGTAGACATAATCATAGCAATTGTATATGGCTCTTCTCCTGTTGAACAGGCAGCACTCCAAATTTTCAAATCTCTTGTGTTTTTCATAAGAGTTGGCAGTACCTTCTCTTGTACTAATTTCCACTGCTCAGGATTTCTAAAAAATTCTGATACATTTATGGTTAAAAAATTTATAAATTCATCAAATTTTTCCTTATTCTTATCTATCATATTAAAGTATTCAAGCAAATCAGTGAATCCGTTTCTTGAAGCTAAAGAAATAATTCTTCTTTTCATTTGTGTTTCTTTATATGAGCTTAGGTTTATAGATGTTTTTTTATAAACCTTGGCTTTAAACTGTTCATATATATCTGACATTAATGCACCTCACAGTTGTTAAATTTATAAGTACAAAATCTTGTATGCTTGTAAAAAAACTTCACATATAAGTAATAACCTTGTTTAACAGGTTAAATATTTATATGTGAAGTGTGAAAAGTTGTATAACTATTCAGCTGAAGGTTCTTGTGTTTCAGCATTGTCTTGAGCTACGTCCTCTTGTTCAACGCTGTTTTCTTCCTGTTTTTCTTCAAGCAACATGCTTAACTCTATTTTCTTATCTTCTTCATTAAGTCCTATTATCTTAACTTGTACAGTATCTCCAACCTTTAGTACTTCGCCCGGATTCTTTACGAAATCTTCAGAGATATTTGATATGTGAACAAATCCGTCAACAACAGGGTATAGGTTTATAAATACTCCATAGTCTTTGATATTCTTAACTTCACCGTCTACTATATCTCCAACCTTATGATTTTTCACATATTCATCCCAAGGATGTGGTTCTAAAGATTTAATAGATAGAGATAATCTCTTTTCTTCAAGAGAGAAATTCAAAACTTGTACATCTATTTCTTGCTCTATTTTGAACATATCCTTAAGTTTCTTACTTCTGTTCCAAGAAACTTCACTGACATGAACAAGACCTACCATTCCGCCAATATCTACGAAAACTCCGTAATCCTTAACATCTTTTACAATTCCTTTGAAAGTCTTTCCTTCTTCAATTGTTTCTGAAAGCTCTTTAAGTTTTTCATCTTGAACTCTTTGGAGTATGGATTTTCTTGAAAGGATGAGTCTTCTCTTCTTAGGATCAACATCCAATACTTCAGCTTCAAATTCTTTACCTAAATATGTTCTTGCTACCTCTTCTCCTACATACTTAAGTTCTATTTGGCTTAGTGGAATGAATCCTCTAACATTTCCTTTATAAGAAACGATAAGACCTTTGGAATTAACTTCTAGACCTTTAACACTGACAATCTTACCTACTTCAATGTCGTCCCATGCACTTATCTCGTCTACTCTTTTTTTGGAAAGAACAATATCTCCGTTATTTTTATCAACCTTTATTACAAAAAGTCTTACCTTGTCACCTACATGAATGTCTTCATCTTCAAAGACTTCTGATTTTGGTAGATATCCGTCTGTCTTATATTGCAAATCAATATAAAAGGCGTCGTCTTTTTCCAATATAACAGTGCCTTCCACTACCGTACCCTTATAAATTTCTTGATAATTGTTATCTTGTTCAGCTAACAATTGTTCCATACTTTCATTTACCATAAATTCCAACTCCTCAAAAAATATTTGTGAACATAAATCTTAAAAGTGAAATTAATTATACATTAAATTCAAATAACGCAAAACAAATTCACATAAAAACATACATTAACCTAATCAATTTCATTTTTAAAAAATGTCACTTACATTATCTCAATTTTATTGAGGTTTGTCTATAGTTATTTTTATAAATATTAAAAAAATAAAATAAAACCGATTAAATTTAATGAAACGTAAAAAATTTAAATCACATCTATATGTAGTATATATTTACTACAATTTTATACTAATATAACCAAAAAAATTTTTTTATTCATAAAAAATAAAATTTTTTAAGGTAAATTTAAAAAACATCTTGTAAAAAATAATTAATAGGTTATAATACTCATATATTAATAATACTATAGCCAAATGAAGATAATATAATTTGTTGGAATTTAAGGTATTTGTAGATTATTTTGGATTTATGAAAGGCCGTGAAATTTGCAAATTACAATTTATTACATTAGACTATAGTTTATTAAATTATGGGAGAATTATATAAAAAAAATTTAATAAGAAAATTGAAAGGAGAAAATAACCTTGAAAAAGATATGTAGACTTGGGTTAGTATTTGTACTCATGTTTACACTCGTTCTGAGCAATATATCTTTTTCCAATTACGTGTTCGCTTTAGATGTGTCAGATAGCTTAAATATAATAAGCAAGTCTGTTTATCAAGGAGGTAAATTAGTAAATGTTGGAGAAAAAATTGATACAACACAACCATTCTCGGTAGAATTCGATATGAAGGTTCCTGTTAAAGGTGACAGACCAGTTCCACCGGTTGTTGTGAATAAAGGTGATGAAGCAAATCTTGAAATCGGTGAGGGAATCACTTTTCATCAGGGAACGAGTGTAAAAGATGTAGTAATTGGCGGAGTTAAAGTGGCAACAGCTACTTTTAGCAATGATGCCAGCGGTAAGGCAAAAGTAAATTTGAAATTTGACGGAGAAGACAAAGTCTTCAACGGTGAAAAGAAGAACGTAAAAATAAAATTAGTTGCCACTTGTAAGGTGGATACTTCGAAGGCGCAAAAACCTGATGGCACTTATGAAGTCAAAGTATTTGGCCAAGTGTACAAGGGAATAGTGCCTATAACTGTAAAAGCATTGACAAAGCAAGGATATGTTGATGTAAAAGATCAAACTGTTCAATGGACTGTAAAGTTTAAAACTGATGGAGGAAATGTAGCAGGATTTAAGTTACTTGATGACCTTAAAAAAATAGGACCTTATGTTAATGGTACTTTTACTGTAAACGGAGCACAGGTTAATCCTTCTTATAATGCGGCAAATCAAGAGCTAAGATATACATTTACTCAACAATCTAATGATATAACGGTGATGTTTAAAACACAGCTTACTCCGTTAGAATTTAGATCAAAAGATACAAAACTTTCTAAAGTAAATAAGGTTCAAATACTAAATGCACAAGATGTAGCTTTATCAAGTGCAACCGGAGAACCAACATGGTCACCAGCTTGGATTAAAAAAGGATATGAAAATGTTGAACAAGCCAGTGGTGGCACAGCTACTTGGGTTATAAATTTTAATGAAGCTGAAAAAGCTACCCTAAACAATGTTGTAATAGAAGATATATTGAAAAAATCAATACTAACAAACAAAAAGCAGGAGTTTGTAAGTGCTACATTTGAACAATTTAACGGTAATACTTTTGATCCTATACCAAATGTAGTTACAGAAACAAGTATAGATAGTGATGGAAATCAAAGACTCAAATTTAAGCTTGGGCAAATAAATAATCATGTAGTAATAAAGATTAAAGTAAAAATCGATGATACCTTGGACATGACTGTAGGTAATAGATTTCAAAATTTAGTTTATGCAGGATGGGATGGAGTATCTGGAGATCATAGAGCTTCAGCATCTACTTCATTTACTATAGGTAAATATAGGTTTACAAAAGGCTCAGCAACACCTAATTTTATAGGTGCTGAAATGAAATGGAATTTAACTATTTCAAAAGCTAATGGAACTGCTGATACTAAGATATATGATTTGATGCTTTTTGATGATTCATACACATATGATCAATTTACACAAGCTCAAAAAACAGTAGATACTGGGGATTCTTTCCTTACTAATGCTAAGATAAACGAGCTTACTCCCGGTAGCATAAGATATCAAAAATATGTAGAAGGAAGCTTTACAGGACCTGCAGGTCTTGAGCATAAACATCATAAAATAAGTATTAATGGTAAATATGTAGCTGACTTGGTAGAAGTAAGTGGATTCCAAGATGTGCAAAATGCAGATCCTATAAGATTTACAATTTCAAGTAGAATAACTGATCCTATTTATTTGATACATGATAATGCTAATGTATCTAATGGAAGATGGGAAGCAAACTACGCTAAGTTAGTACAAGGCGGAAATGTATTGGACTACGATGAAGCGTGGATAAGACACCATAGTAGAATGCTTGAAAAACGTGCATTGTCAGCAGTAAATGCCGAAAAATTCAAGGCTGATTACTCTGCAGATAGTGCAAATTTACAATTGAATGTAGGAAAGGATGATTCTAAACTTACTGCATTTAACCATAAGACAAACAGCGTAGTATACAGACTAAGTGTAAATGCTGATGGTGTAAAAGGTATAGGTCAATATACAAAACCTATAAAAGTAACAGATAAACTTCCTGAAGGATGGGAGTTTGTAGATATTAAAGCCGGTCAAAAATATGCAATATTTAAAGGAACAGCAAGAGATAACAATATTTCAGATGACAATGAGATGAGTAAGATTGATGAGGCTGTCATAGCTGAAGGTAGTATGGTCGAACCTGCTAATTTCAATGCAAGTTTCAACGGTGGGGAAGCTGTATTTACTTTTAATAATATTGACGGACCTTATGTAATATTACTTGAAGCAAAACCAACTGATGCAAAGTTGGCTACTCAAAAATATCAAAATGGTGTAGAAGAGCTTAATACTGCTATAATATCTATGGAAGATAATAAGCCAACACCTACAAACAGAACAAAACCTTCTTATGCAAAAGTATTTGTGAAAAAGCAATACCTTGAAAAGAAGTATGAAAAAAGAGGGGACGGAGTACTAGAATGGTTTGTTGATTTTAAACCAAACTCAAACGTAACAGGAGATAGGGTTTGGCTTGAAGATACTCTTGGACCTGGAATGAGTCTAAGAACATTCTCAGATGGCAAATTAAACTTAGAAAACGGTAATTTTACAATGTCTGAAACAACTCTTGATGAGGAAGGTAATGTAGTAAGTTCTACTCCTATTACGGATTTTGAACAACATATATCTTACGATGATTCAACAAGAGTGTTGAAGATGATGATACCTAATAGATACAAGTCATATAGATACACTTATAAGACTGATCTTACAGGAGCTTCAGGACAAGGAATAAAAAATACCGTAACTATTAAGGGTGATGTTTCAACTAGTGTTTCAACACCTTCTTCAAACAACTATGTAATATCAGATGCTGATATTTCAGGATCTATGGAAGATGCAACTTTAGAAAAATACTCTTGGATAGAAATTAAAAAGGTAAATAAACAAAATGATCCGCTACAAGGTGTAAAATTCCAATTGACTTATGCTAATGGAACTGTTGTTGAAAAAACTACAGGGGCTGACGGTACGTTAAGATTTACTGCGATACCTATAGGTACTCATAAGTTTAAAGAAACAGCAACTATAAGCGGTTACAAACTTGATTCTACTGAACATACTGTAGTTGTCTCTAAAGTAGGCAATGATATTTCAGTAGTAATCGACAATAAGACAGGAGCAGATACAAACAAGATAACTGTTGAAAACTCAAAGCTTGCCGATGGTGCGTTGGTAATAACTAATACGGTAACAGGAGCCGGAGACAGGACTAAAGACTTTGATTATACAGTGACATTTACAGATGATCCTAATGCAAATGCAAGCACTAAGTACAAGTTTACAAAAACTGACAAAGATGGTGTTCCGACAACTGGAGAAATCACAAGTGGTGGAACTGTAAAATTAAAGGACAGTGAAAAAATTGAGTTTGCAGGTCTTACAGGTGGAACAAAATATAAGGTAGTACAAAACAACTATGGTCCTGAATATACTACAAATCCAACGTCAAGAGAATTTGCTGGAGACATAGTAAACAGTCAAACTCAAAGAGCTGATTATATTAATAGTAAAGGATTACCTAATGCTGAAGGAAATCTTATAGTAACAAATAAGGTAACAGGAACAGCAGGAGATCCAAATAAAGATTTCAGCTACACAGTAACATTTACAAATGACTCAAGACAAAATCCGACATATAGTTACAAGAAAACTGATAAAGACGGTATTGTCTCAGGAATTCAAACAGTAACTGGATCAACAGTGACATTTGCATTAAAACACAATGAAAGTGTAGAATTTGTAAAAGATATTCCTGGTGGAGTAGGTTATAAGGTAGAACAAAATGATTATACAGTTGATGGATATACAACAATACCTGGAACAAGGGTATTTAGTGACAGCATAGTAGCAGATCAAACTAAAAGAGCTGACTATGAAAACAAAAAGTATTTACCACAAACATCTGAAGGAAACCTTAAGATAACAAATACTGTTACAGGAGCAGGAGATCCAGACAAAGATTTCAACTATACAGTGACATTTACAAATGATTCAAGACCAAATCCGACATATAGTTACAAGAAGACTGATAAAGACGGCAATGTCTCAGGAATTCAAACAGTAACTGGATCAACAGTAACATTTGTATTAAAACACAATGAAAGTGTAGAATTTGAAAAAGATATTCCTGGTGGAGTAGGTTATAAGGTAGTACAAGATGACTATACTTCTGAAGAATATACTACAACTCCAGATGGAAGAGAGTTTACAGGAAGCATAGTAGCAGATCAAACAAAAAGAGCTGACTATGTAAATTCAAAAAATTCTGCAGTAGTACCTGGAAATTTAAAAATAACAAATACTGTAACAGGAAATGATTCTGATCCTAACAAGGGATTTGAGTATACTGTAACATTTATGAATGAACCAACACCTGGATCATACAATTATACAAAGAGTGATGGTTCTACAGGTACAATATCAAGCGGTGAAAGAATAACATTGAAACACGGCGAAAATGTAGAGATAAAAGATATTCCAAGCGGAGTAAAATACACAGTGGTAGAAGACGACTATTCAGGTGACGGATATACTACAAGATTTACAAATGCTAATGGACAAATTGAAAGTAATACTACTAAACAAGCCGATTTTATTAATCACAAAGAAACAATGCCTGGTGTAACAACTCCTACAACATTGCAAATAGGAAAGATTATAACAGGTAGCGGTGCAAATGCTGATGATGTATTCAGATTTGAAATAGAATTTGGTAATGGAAATCCATCTGAGGAATATGACTATGATAAAAATGGTGTTCCTGCCGGAAGGATAAAGAGTGGAGATACTTTTGAACTTAAGGCTGGAGAAAATATTATAGTAAAAAATGTTCCAGAAGGAACAGGATATACTGTTAAAGAAATTGATTATTCAGATTACACACCGGAAACAACAGTAAAAACGGGAACAATTATGGTTCACCCTGATATCAATTCGGCTATATTCAAAAATGATAAACAAGCAGCACCACCTTTTGGTAATTTAGTAATAGATAATACCGTAACAGGAAATGGGGGAGACCCTACAAAACCTTTCAGATTTACTATAGTAATTGGAAATGATCCTAATGCAGTCTACAATTTCGAAGGTTCTAAGACAGGAACTCTAAGAAGTGGGGATGTTGTGGAATTAACTCATGGACAAAGAATAGTAATAAAGGATATTCCAAGCGGTACAACTTATAGCGTGGTAGAAGATGATTACACTCCTGATGGATATGTAACAAGCTATACAGGAAGTGTAGGAAATATAATAGCTAATTCTGACGTCAACGCAAGCTTCATCAACAGAAGAGAAGTTTCTTCTGGTGGAGGTTCTGGCGGTGGCGGAGGCGGCGGCGGAGGTGGAAATTCCGGCGGCGGTTCAGGAGATAGAGACAGAGATAGGGATAGAGACAGAGATCCTAAACCTACACCAACGACTCCGGAAAGACCAACGACTCCGGAAAGACCAACGACTCCAGAAAGACCAACGACTCCAGAAAGACCAACGACTCCAGAAAGACCAAGCCAACCAGAAAGACCAAATCAACCAACAAATCCAGATGTAAACCCAAGGAACACTAATCCTCAAACACCATCACCGGTTAGAACAATAGAAAACGGAGGCAGAATACCAAATACTGACAATCCGGTATACAATATTGTGGACGAAGATGGTACACCACTTGGAAAAGCTGTAATTGATCCTAGAAATGGAAAATACACTTTCATAAGTGATGATGATGAGAGAGTACCTTTGGGAACTGCAAGAATAAACAAAGATAACACTTTGGAAATATTGGATGAACCTGTTGCAAAAGGGGCTGCAACATTGCCTAAGACAGGAAATGATAATAGTGAAATGGTATACTATCTAGGCGGAATGCTAATGATACTTCTATCTGTAAAACTTAGAAAAAAGAGAAAATAAAACTCGATAACTGCTAATTAGCAAAACAAAAAAACAGACCTGATAAAGGTCTGTTTTTTTGCTCTAAATTAACTGTTTTTTACTTTTTTAATTTCTTCTATGAAAATAGGCAGTACATCCATACCATTTCCAACTATTCCTACGTCAGATACTTCAAATATAGGTGCATCTTCATCTTTATTAATTGCAACTATATAATCTGAACCAAGTATACCTGAAACGTGTTGAGTTGCACCTGAAACACCACAACCTATATATAATTTTGGAGAAACAATCTTGCCTGATTGACCTACTTGTTGTGTTCTTGCTACCAAACCACTTTCTGTAACAGGTCTTGTAGCACCTATTGCACCACCTAGAACCTTGGCTAATTCTTCGATAAGCGCCAAACCTTCAGGAGTTCCCATTCCTCTTCCGCAAGAAATGATTACTTCAGCTTCTTCAAGATTGACAGTTTCAGCTATTTCTGTTACAGATTCTTTGATAATAGTGAAAAGGTCTGAAGATTTAGGTAAATCTTCTTTTATTATCTCTACATTATCTACAGGAGACAATTCTTTTTTAAATGCTCCATTAGCTAGGAATACCAAGTCAGTTTTATCAGAATCATAGCATATATCTTGTAAAACGGCTCCACCGTAAACAGAAGTTGTATAGTGAATCTTGTCTTGTATTTCTAATTTAGAAACACCAGATATACAAGATATAGATAATTTTGCTCCTGCATAAGAAATTATATCTTTTGCTATTGATGCAGTAGGAGAGATAAGCAATTTAGGAGAGTATTTATTAATTAACTCAACAACAGTATCTCCATAAGATTGAATATTATATTGGTCGATGGCAACTTCAACTATTTTGTGTACGCCATAGTCCTTACAAATCTTTTCTGTAGATTCATCAAATTTTCCAATCAATACAGCAATAACATCTAGGTTATTTGTTTTTCCAAGTTCTACTCCCTTTGACAAGGCTTCGAGTGAAACATTTATAGGAGTAAATTCATCACATTCCACATAAACCATTAAAGTATTTGAATTTTTCATATTATATGTTCCTCCTATATTATATCACTTTAGCATCGCTCATTAGGTTTACAGCTTCCAAAGTAGCTTCTTCAGCTGATTTTCCAACAATTTTTACACCGGCTTGTCTTTTTGGTCTTGCGTATGTCTTATTTATAGTTATTTTTCCGGTTTCAACTGATATGCCTGTTATTTCGCTTATTTCTTTCTTTCTTGCAGCCATCTTATTTTTAACTGTTGCATATCTTGGATCGTAAAGAGGTTTGCTTACAGTGACAACACATTGAGGATTTGCTTGAATCATTTCATAGCCAGTTTCTGTTTCGTGTTTTCCTAATACTGTGCCATCTTTATACTCGATATCTACCAAGTCAGTAATTACTCCAGTGTTTAGAACATTCGCAAGCATTATACCGACTTGTCCAGAAGTATAGTCTGTTGTTTCTTTTCCGCAGAATATAATATCAAACTTGCCAGAATTTTTTTCTTCAAGTTGTTTAATTCCTTGTGATAAGGCATTTGCAATGGAATAAGTATCAGATTTTTGATAATCGTCACTAACGATTATAGCTGCTTTATCCGCTCCAACAGCCAAACAGTTTTTAAGAGCATTTTTAGCCGCTTCTGGTCCTATTGTTAGTGCAGTAATTTCTCCTTCACCTAATTGCTCTTTAAGTCTTACTGCCATTTCCAATGCATAAGTATCAAAGGCGTTTTCAACACTTTCAATACTGTCAGGAGTATATTTTCCTGCTTGTTCATCATATCCTATTTCTATAGAATCATCAAAAACTTGTTTTACACAAACTAATATGTTCATAAAATTCTCCTTGAATTAAAAGTTGATTTAGGGTAAACTCATGCCCTAAATCAACTTCAAAAAAACTTAAAACAATATTACAAACAACTTAAAGCTGAATAAAAATCTATATGAGTTTATTCAAAAGGCTGTTTATATCTTTCCTATAATGTTATTAGAAACAACTATTCTCAATATTTCGTTAGTTCCTTCAAATATTTGGAATATCTTAGCATCTCTTAACAATTTTTCAACAGGATATTCTCTTGAGTATCCATATCCACCAAATGCTTGGATACCGTCACTTGCAACTTCCATAGCTATATCTGAAGCATAGCATTTTGCTATTGCTGATTCCATTGAGAAGTTAAGTCCCATATCCATCTTAGTAAGAGAGTGAGCAACCATTTGACGAGCTGTTTCAATCTTTATTTGCATATCTGCAAATTTAAATTGCATAGCTTGGTTCTTTATAATAGGTTTTCCGAATTGTTTTCTTTCTTTTGTGTAAGCAATTGCTTCGTCCAAAGCTCTTTGTGCTATACCTGTAGCAACGCAACCCATCCAAGTTCTTGCTTGATCCAAAGTCTTCATCGCAATCTTGAATCCTTCGCCTTCTTTTCCTACCAAGTTTGCAGCAGGTATTCTACAATCTTCAAGTACAACGTCAGCAGTATTTGATGTTCTTATACCCATCTTATCTTCATGATTTCCAGTACTTAAACCCGGAGTTCCTTTTTCTACAAGGAACATAGATATGCCTTTTACTCCTGCTTCTTTATCAGTCATAGCTGTGATAAGGTAAACATCAGCAACTTCTGCATTAGTTATGAAGCATTTTCTTCCGTTAAGTACATAAGAATCTCCATCTTTTACAGCAGTAGTTTTTCCTGCACTTGCATCAGATCCTGCACCTGGTTCAGTCAAAGCAAAAGCTGCAAATCCACCATTAAGTATTATTTCGCAAACTTTTTTCTTCTGTTCTTCGTTTCCAGCTATTAAAACAGGTTTCATACCCAAACCGCTGGCAGAAATAGTAGTTGCAAATCCTGCATCAGCAATAGCCATTTCTTCTAAAAGTGCAGCTATATCAACTCTGGAAAGGCCTACGCCACCATATTCTGCAGGTACTTCTAATGCAGTATATCCTTGTTCTATAGCTTTATCATACATTTCTTTAGGCCATTCACCTGTTTTATCAAACTCTTTTGACTGTTCTCTGACTTCGTTGTCACAGAATTTTTTGATATCTTTCAACAAATCTTTTGCATCTTCAGAAATAATATAAGGCATAATATAATCCTCCCCAATAATATAATTTAAAAAATAAACAAATATTAATCTACTTTATAGCACACTTTACCAGGATTTAATATCATCTTAGGATCAAATACTTCTTTGATACCTTTCATTAGTCTCATTGATACTTCACCTGAGAAATCTGCTAAGTAATCACGTTTACCAAGTCCTATACCATGTTCTCCTGATATAAGTCCACCCATTTCTGCGGCTTTTTTGTATATGTCATCAAAGAATTCTTTAACCTGTTTTTTAAATTCTCCCAATTCCATATCATTTGAACATGTATATATGTGTAAGTTTCCATCTCCTGCGTGACCAAAGCTCTTAACTGTAAAGTCAAATTTTGAACCAAAATCATATACATATTTCATGTAATTAGCAATTTGATTTACCGGAACAACAACGTCACATTCGTCAAGTAATTTAGTTTCAGCTTCAATAGCTTCCAAGAAAGAACTTCTTGCAGCCCATGCGTCTTTTTTCTTAGTAGGAGTATCTGCTACAAGAACATCAACTGCACCACATTCCAAAACTACTTCAGCAGCTTTTTCAGTTATAGCTTCTAATTGTTCTTTTTCATCTCCGTCAAATGTAAGAAGTAAGTAGGCTCCAACATCTACTCCTTCAACTTCTTTTGGATAAACAGCTCTTCCAATATATCTTTCAGATGCCAATACTATTTCTTTCTCCATGAATTCAACTGCTTGTGGGTTCAAGTGATTTAAGAATATTTGTGGCACTGTTGATATACAATCGTCAAGATTTTCGTAAGGTACTATTAAACTTACTGTTTCCTTAGGAGCAGGTATTAGCTTAAGTGTAAGTTCTGTGATTATACCTAATGTACCTTCAGAACCGATCATAAGATTTATCAAGCTGTAGCCTGTACTTGTCTTTGAAACTGTAGCACCTAGTCTAACAACATCTCCTGTTGGTAGAACAACAGTCATAGCTCTCACATAGTCTCTTGTAGTTCCATATTTTACAGCTCTCATTCCGCCTGCATTTGTAGCGACATTTCCACCAAGAGTTGCAAATTTTTCTCCTGGATCAGGAGGATAAAGTAGACCTTGTTTTAAAGCATCTTCAGCCAAGTCATTCAATAGAACACCTGATTCAACTCTTACAACAAAGTTTTCTTTGTCGTATTCCAAAATTCTGTTCATCTTAGTCATATCAAGCATTACGCCACCATACATAGCAACGGCTGCACCTGTAAGACCTGTTCCTGCACCTCTTGGGATAACAACTACATTATTTTCATAGCAAAGTTTTACTATCTTAGCTATATCTTCAGTATTTGTAGCTTCTATCAAAACTTCCGGAAATGCTTTACCATATATTGGCATTTCATCATGAGAAAAATCTTCATTGATTTCTTCTCCGGTATGTACCTTTCCTGGTACTAATTTTTTTAGCTCTTCAACAAGCTCCGGAGTAACTTTATTATATTTTTGTTGACTCATATATTTCCTCCTTTATAAATTTAATTTTTCAATTTATATAAAGTGTAATTTGTTTTATTTAAATTACACAAAAATTGACCCTACAAAAATTGATTGGCCAAAGAATACTACCAATCCATATATTACGATAAAAATGATAAAGTATTTAACTACAGAATTCAATATCTTACTTTCTTCACCAACTATATTAGCAGCAGCAGTAGCAACTGCTATACTTTGAGGAGATACAATCTTTCCTGCAGTAGAACCAAGTGTATTTGCTGCAACCAACCAAATTTGATCCATTTTAAGAGATTCTGCTGTAGATGCTTGCAATTTTGCAAACAAAACACTACTTGAAGTAGAGCTTCCTGTAACAAAGGTTCCTATTGCACCGATTAGTGGTGATATTAAAGGATACATATTTCCTGTTACACGAACCATAAAGTCAGCAATTTCCTGAGTCATTCCAGAGTATCCCATTATCTTTGCAGTTGCAATAACTGAAATAATAGTTATTACAGTCTTAATCATTTGCACTACTGACTTACTTAATACTGACATTATCTCTCCAAAAGGGCATTTTTGAATAAGCCCACCTAGTATACCAGCTAGTATGATTAATACTCCAGGTGTAACCAACCAAGAAAATGTGTAAGGTGTAGCTCCTTTTCCTGTATATATCATTATAGATGATTTAACAGAAGCAAGCGGTCCTCTTATAAATGGGAATATTGAAGATGTAATTACCAAGAAAAGTAAAACTAATATAAAAGGGCTACAAGCAACAAGAGCTTTGTTTAATGATATGTTCTCAGTATTTGAATCATTCATCGGAATGTCAAAATCTGTTTTCCCTTTACTAAATGCCCTAGTAGCAGCAATAGTTACAGCCATACAAATTACGGAACCTAGTACTGAAGGCAACTCAGGACCGATTAGTCTAGCTGTCAGATATTGTGGTATTAAGAAACTTATACCTGAAAGTAATGTTATTATACCTACACCTTTAAATGATTCGGAAAAGCTTTTACCGCTATGTTTTCCAACCATTGCAACAAGGAAGAACGGTACCAAGATGTTCATAATAGTAAGTTGAACTACTATACTAGCCCCGGTAATAACCGGATCTAAGCCTGTAATATTTATAGCAGTTACCGCTGGTATTCCTATAGAACCGAATGCAACCGGTGTTGTATTTGCTACCAGACAGACAACCGCAGCAAAAAGAGGTTCAAATCCTAAAGCTACAAGTATACCAGCTGGAATTGCAACAGCAGTACCAAAACCTGCCATACCTTCCATAAAGGCACCAAATCCCCATGAAATAATAAGCACAAGGATACGCTTGTCTCTTGACACAGATGCCAACATTTGTTTGATGACTTCCATGTATTTTGTATGTACTACAAGGTTATAAACAAAAATAGCAGCAATTATAACCAAACATATAGGCCAAATTGCCATTACCATACCTTCAAGAAATGCCGTAAAAACATCCAATACGTTTTGCTTCCATATCACAATAGCTTCAAGTACCGCAATAATGAGAGCAACAGGACAGGCTTTAAAACCAGGCATTTTTAAAAAACTAAGAACAATAATTAAAAAAATTATAGGCAACAAAGCCAGAATAAAATGTAACAATGAAACCACCTCCATATCAAATTTTTATATTTGAATTATATTACTATTATAAAATATTGTCAATAAGTTATGAGTAATTTTTAGCAAAATTATATTTTTGAAATTTCATTTAAAGAAAATTACAATAATGATATAAAATCCTTAAACTAGTTAAATTTTATGAAATTGTATTCTTATATCTTAAGTTCTATATAATCTCAATATTTTTTTCTATGAAACTGTAG
>GL405246.1:1336608-1343193 GCA_000146855.1 [Eubacterium] yurii subsp. margaretiae ATCC 43715 | reverse complement strand
CTATGAAACTGTAGTAAAAAACTCTTGTATATTTATTTTTTTATTGTTATAATAATTTTTAAATAAAGATAGGTGATTTAAAATTTATTTTATGATATGGATATCTTTATTGTATACCTTAACATTTTAACTTGCTAACTTAATTTTTAAGGTTTTTGTATAATTTCAGAAAGCGTTATTAACGGGATTGAGGTTTGTGTTTTTTAGCTTTTCTATTTTATTATTTTCATTTAAAGGTGGTAGAGTCAGAAAGCGAAAAATTATGTATCAGTTATTAAGTAAGTACCTAGGTTAAATAATAGGATGTATTTTTTATTTTTCTTAAAAAAGGAGGTCTATATGAATAAAAAAGAGATGATTGCTATGATTTTGGCAGGTGGTCAAGGTAGCAGGCTCAAGATGTTTACTGAAAACTTGGCGAAACCGGCAGTACCTTTTGGAGCTAAATATAGAGTAATAGATTTTGTAATTTCAAATTGTGCCAATTCAGGTATTGATACAGTAGGGATTCTTACGCAGTACAAACCCTTTGAATTGCACAACCACATAGGTATAGGTGCATCTTGGGGTCTTAACAGAAGAGACGGGGGTGCGTACATATTGCCACCGTACATGAGTGAAAAAGAACAGAATTTTTATAAAGGTACAGCTCATGCTATCGAGCAGAATAAGGAGTTTATAGATTCTTTCAACCCTGAGTATCTTTTGGTCTTGTCTGGAGACCATATCTATAAGATGAATTATAAAAAGATGCTTGACCTTCACAAAAAAAATAAGGCTGATGCAACAATTGCTGTTATAGAGGTACCTTGGGAAGAGGCTCCAAGATTTGGTATAATGAATACCAATGAAGACGGGAGTATATATGAATTTGAAGAAAAGCCAGAAAATCCTAAAAGTAATCTCGCATCAATGGGGATATATATATTCAATTGGGCTCTTTTAAGAAAAGAATTCGAAGTTTGTGAAACAGAAGGAAGACCTAAGGTGGATTTTGGACAAGACATAATACCTTCTCTGCTTGGACAGGGTAAAAGACTGTTTTCTTATAAATTTAAAGGTTATTGGAAAGATGTAGGAACACTTTCTTCATACTGGGAGTCAAATATGGACTTGCTTGATATGGATAACCAACTCAATCTTTTTGACAGCTCTTGGCAAATTCGCTCTCATAATAAATCATTACCGCCGCTATACATTTCAAAGGATGCCATATTAGATAATTCCATAGTGTCTGACGGAGCAATAATAAAGGGAGTAGTTAGAAATAGCGTTATATCTTCAAGTGTGGAAGTTGAAGAGGGCGCTATAGTTGAAGATAGTGTGATAATGAGTAATACTTTTGTAGGTAAAAATGCAAGAGTTATTAAGTCCATTATAGGAGAAAACGTGATGATATATGAAGGTGTACACGTTTACGATAAAGATGGAGGGCTTTACTCTGTAGGAAATAATATGGAATTGAGAGGTGAAATAAGTGAGTAAGAGTGATTTGATGGCTTTGATGAGCTTGAATGAAGATAATATAGATATGAGAGATTTGACTGATGACAGACCTTTAGCCTCACTTCCTATTGGTGGAAGATACAGGTTAATAGATTTCATTTTATCTAATATAACTAATTCCGGAATTTTTAATGTAGGAATGTTTGCTCAAAGAAAGGTTCGTTCTCTAAATGAGCACTTGGGAGATGGAGCCCCATGGGATTTAGATAGAATAAAAGATGGGTTGTATCTTTTTTCAAATAGCTATGAGATAAATGAAAAGCTTGCAAGAGGCGATATACAAAATATCTATGAAAATATTGATTTTATTTCTCGTTCAAATCAAGAATATATTTTAGTTACAACTCCTTATATGATATATAATTTCAATTTTAATACTCTTTTTGATGCTCATATTAATTCTGGAGCTGAGATTACAGCAATGTACAAAGAAATTGATGATGCTCACATGAGTTTTTATGGTTCGTATATATATACCATTACTAATGGTAAAATTAGCAGTATCGGTAAAAATATGTGCTCTAAAAATATACAAAATATTTCACTTGACTGTGTAATTATGAAAAGAGATGCTTTTTTAAAGATGATTTTAGACACAGTGGAATCAGGGGATCATATGTATTTAATCGATGCTATTAATGCTCAGCTTTTAAAATCAGATGTAAATTTGTTCAAGTTTAATGGCTATGTTAAATGTATTAATAATATAAGAAGTTATAGAGAATTTAGCAGAGACATCCTGAGAGAAGAGGTTTCTGATGAGATTTTTAGAAATCCTAATGGCTTGATATATACTAAGATTAAAGATGAAGCCCCTACTTATTTTTCGAATGATTCTAAGGTTGAAAACAGCATTATTTCATCTGGTTGTCTTATAGAAGGTACAGTTAAAAATTCCATAATATCAAGAAAAGTTAAGATATCAAAAGGGGCTGTAGTAGAAAACAGCATAGTTATGCAAAACTGTATAATTGAAGAAAATGCTTATGTAAGTAATATGATAAGTGATAAAAATGCTACTATTACAAGGTCGAGAAAACTCATCGGTGATTTTAATATGCCTATGATAATAAAAAAAGGGGGTACAATATAGATGAAGATTTTATTTTGTGCGGCTGAATGCTATCCTTTTGTAAAAGTCGGTGGATTGGGTGATGTAGTTTACTCTCTTCCAAAAGCTCTTGTTGAAAAAGGTCAGGAATGTTCTGTTATAATTCCTTTGTATGAGAGAATAAGACAAGATAACAGAGACTTAGAACTTATAGATGAGTTTTATATTTCTCTTGGTTATAGACATCAATACGTTGGAGTATTGAAAAAAGTTATGGATGGTATAAATTTTTACTTCATTGACAATAGACAATACTTTGATAGAAATTTAGTATACGGTGAGTTGGATGACGGAGAGAGATTTACTTTCTTTTCAAAGGCTGTTATAGAGACAATAGTAAGACATTTTAAGGATTATGATGTACTTCACGCTCATGATTGGCAGACAGCTATGACTATTCCATTGGTAAGGGAGTATAATATAAATCTAAAAACGGTATTTACTATTCATAATTTGAGATTTCAAGGTATCTATCCATTTAGTATGGTCTTTGATATGCTGGGACTTCCTTCTTATTATGCAACTGAAGAAAAAATGTTGTATTTTGGAAATGCAAATTACTTAAAAGCTGCTATTGTCTTTGCTGATAAGGTAACTACCGTAAGTCCTACTTATCTTGAGGAGATAAAATTAGAATATTATGGAGAGGGGCTCCATGGTCTTATAAAACAGTATGAGTATAAGATGGTTGGGATACTAAATGGTATTGATTATGATACCTTTAATCCTGAAAAAGATAAGTTCTTATCTTTTGATTATAGCAAGGAAAATATTGAAGGAAAATACAAAAATAAAATAGCCTTCCAAAAAGAAATGGATTTACCACAAAATGAAAATATTCCGATAATAGGAATGGTTTCAAGGCTTACTGATCAAAAAGGTCTTGATCTTGTAAATGCAGTAATTGATGAAATACTTTCTATGGATGTACAATTAATAGTTTTGGGTACCGGAAACAAGATGTATGAGGATAATTTCAGAGGAAAAGAATATGCTTACAGAAATAAAATGAGAGCTATTATTAAATATGATGATTATTTTGCATCTAAAGTATATGCTTCGAGTGACCTATATCTTATGCCTTCACAATTTGAGCCTTGCGGTCTGTCTCAGATGATAGCTATGAGATATGGTTCACTACCAGTAGTTAGGGAGACAGGCGGTCTAAATGACACTGTAAAAGCATATAATATGTATACTAAAGAAGGTAATGGATTTACTTTCAAAAACTATAATGCACATGAAATGTTATTTACTCTTCAAAAGGCTGTGGGATTATACTATGATAATAAGTCTGATTTCAATAAAATGATAAAATCGGCTATGAATGAGGATTTCAGTTGGGATAAACCGGGAGAAGAATATATAAAGTTGTATAAGGGAATATTATAGAATATAAAACTTATAAATTAATATTTTATCTATAAAATGATAGAATTATAGAAGAACAATATACCAGTTACAAAATGCTTATGTAAAAACCCTTGAGAAATCAAGGGTTTTTCTATAGAAAATAATATGATATCTATAAACTGTTTAATTTATACTAAAATCTAATAGAATAATGGAATTATCTTGTAAAAAATGATTCATTAAAAATTTATTAATAATAGATATTCTATGGAGTATCAAAAATGTATAATCCATAGTTTAAATAGTATACTGATAGTTAATAAAACAGTGAGGAAATTCACTACATATTTAACTAAAATTGCAAGATAATTAAAGAAAGTTTTTCCATTAATTAAATAGATATAAGTATTAAATATCAAAAAGCTTAATTAGGCATCAACATTCAAATCATAGGGGATTCCTATATTTACAACTTCAACTTCACCACAATATTTAGTTTCGTTTACAAGTGCATTTTTAGCCTTGTAAAAAGTTATAGTTTTATTTGCTCTTATACAAGTGCCAAGGACAGTGCCGTTATCAGCCTCCAAACCTGAAGGTATATCAAGAGAAATTGTGTATTTGGAGCATTGATTTATGGTGTCAATGGTTTGAGCGAAAAGTCCGGATACTTGCCTTGAAAGACCTATTCCAAATATTGCATCAACTACAGCATCACTTCTTTCAATTTGGTTTTTCAGTATCTCAAGGTCAATTTCGCTATTTTTTATAAGTCTGTAATTTAATCCCATATTTTTTAATATATTGAGATTTTCTCTGAAATTATCAGTTTGGTTATTTAAATTACCAATTATATTAAGATAAATCATTTTTCTATCTACAAATAAATGCTTTGCAAGTACAAGTCCATCACCACCATTATTTCCTACACCACATATTATAGTATAGGTCTTATAAGGCTTAGATTTTAGTACGTTAAAACTGTTAAGCCCTGCATTTTCCATTAATATAATGCTTGGTATACCGAGCTTATTAGTAGCATAGGCGTCCGTCTTTTTCATTAAATTACTGCTTATTATATCGGTTACTCCTATCATATCCTACTCCTTCATATACTGCATATATTTTTTAATATGATTTATCTTATATAAAAAGATATATATACTTCTCTTTATATTTCCTTTCAAGTCATAAGGATAATCAAAGGTATTTGCTTCTTTTTTTTCTCGTATTAGTTGCCTTACCTTTTCTTTAGCTTCTTCATCTTTAACGTACTTAAATACTATTGAATTTGGAATAAGATGCCAGTATAATTCTTCTGTCTGCTTAATAAGAGGTAAATCTTTTTTTAGTATCAGGTCATCAACCAAGATTTTTGCTATATTATGACAAACAGCTGTAACTGAATAATTACTCCTACCTTGTCTTACATTTACTTCAAATATCTTATATTTATTGTCTCTTCTATCGTATTTCATGTCGCAGTTACAAAAACCAGTAAATTCAATTTTTTCAAGAAAATCCTTTATTTTTTCCATAGGCTCTTCCACATACTGCATTATTATAGCAGCATCATTTCCTATTGCTGTAGGCACATGTTCTTCAAGTAGGACTCTTCCCATTGCCATCATCTTTACCTTTTTATTCCTGTCGCAATAAAAAGTTGGAGTCCATATATCTGTATCTTCGCCTTCTATATATTCTTGAATAATTAAATTATCATCATAGTAAGTGGAATAAATAAGTTTTACCACTTTTTCGAACTCTGATTTATCCTTTACCTTATATACCTTTTCCATTCCTTCAAATCTGTCACTCCAAAATAAAACAGGGTTTGTGGGCTTGATTATAAGAGGATACATCAAATCAAAGTCAGAGACTTCCATAGATTTAGTTAGGATTTTTGTCTTAGGATAGTCTACTCCCATTTCTTCGCAAAGGGCATAAAACTCTTCTTTATTCATAAGTTTATTTTTCAATTCTTCATCGATATAGGGGATGACAAATATGTCTTTCAAACTGTCCTTTGATTTAATTATCAAATCAACATAATCATCCTTTGTACCAATTAATATTGGAATTTTCCCCTCATTATTTAAGTCAGTACCAAGTTCTTTCATAGATTCTATGAAGTGGTCGATGTCTGTAAGATTTTCATCTACATAAAAATCAATTATCTTGGAATGATTTGTTGCTCCAAGTTTCATTTTAGCTATTGCAATGCTCTCAATGCCATATTCTTCGTGAAATGCTCTTGCAACAGAATAGGCATTGATGTCTCCACCTATCAGAACGGGTTGTATTTTATTTGATATATCCATAAGTTCCTCCTCTTACATTATCTTTTTGAAATAACTTTTTTTAGAAACTTTATCAACCGATTATCTTTTATTTTAAAACTTCCAAAAATCAACAAAAATGGTGATATTATTAGTACAATGATTAATAAAAAAAACCACTTAATCTTCCTTAACATACTAATACTCCTGATAAAATAATATAAATCCGATATTTCTTAGTAATTATATCATAGTAAATTTTTTTTAAAATAGTTTTATAAATTTTTTAAATTCACAATTTTATATTATTTCATCAAGAAAAAATCCACATTATTA
>GL405246.1:1325144-1336505 GCA_000146855.1 [Eubacterium] yurii subsp. margaretiae ATCC 43715 | reverse complement strand
AAACAGTATTGTGATATAATATTTAAAGTTTTTTATTTTGATTATAATCATTGTAAATTCAATGTTTATTTTATTTTTATACATTTATTTTTTAAAAAATATATTTTTTTGATATTAATTGATAATATTTATTATAAAAATACATTTATGAAATCCTAAAGGAGAAAAAAATGGCAAAAATTTTGGAAGTCAAAGATTTATGCGTTTCTGTAGAAGGCAAGACTATATTGGAAAATATAAATTTAACTGTAAATTCAGGTGAGATTCATGTACTAATGGGACCAAATGGTGCAGGGAAGTCTACTCTTATGAATGCTATAATGGCACATCCCAAATATAAAATAGATTCAGGAAGTATATTTTTTCAAGGAGAGGATATTACAGAACAAAAAGCTGACGAAAGAGCAAGGAAGGGAATATTTATGTCTTTCCAAAATCCTGAAGAAATACAAGGAGTTAGTGTTGAAGAATTTCTCAAAGAGGCACTTAATTCTCAAAATAAAGATTATAAAGGTGCTCTAAAATTCCACAAAGAATTGGTAAAGAAGATGGACGAACTTAAAATTGATTCATCTTACGCCACAAGATATGTGAATGTAGGTTTTTCTGGTGGAGAAAAAAAGAAAAACGAAATGTTGCAGATGTCTATTTTAGATCCAAAGCTTTGTATGCTTGATGAAACGGATTCAGGTCTTGACGTGGATGCTGTTAAAGTAGTATCTCAAAGTATTAAAGATTATTTTAATGGAGATAAAGCGATAATCATAATTACTCACCATAAAGAAATCATGGCAAATATAGTTCCTAATTTTGTCCACGTAATAAAAGATGGAAAACTTGTTAAGACATCAGGTGCTAGTATGATTGATGAGATTGAAAAAAATGGATATTCAAATTTATAATTTATAGAGGATAAATATATGGAGCAAATTCAAGCAAAGAAAAAGAGTGTGATTGCTGACATAGACAGAGGAATATATGATTTAAAAAATGAGTTTACCTACTCTTTAAAATCAGATAAAGGTCTAAATGAAGCAATTGTACGAGAAATATCAAAAAACAAAAATGAACCAGATTGGGTATTGGAAAGAAGATTAAAGTCTCTTGAAATATTTGAAAAGACTGAAAATCCACCGTGGGGACCTGACCTTAGCGGTTTTGACATAGATGAAATTACAACCTATATAAGACCTAGAGCTACACTTGCAAGTAATTGGGATACTCTTCCTGAAGATATAAGAAACACTTTTGATGTACTTGGTATACCTGAGGCTGAAAAAGAAAAGCTTGCCGGAGTAGGGGCTCAGTATGACTCTGAGGAAGTATACCATTCAGTGAAGGATTATTTAAAGGAACAAGGTGTTATATATACAGATTTTGATGCAGCTATAAGGGATTATCCTGAAATAGTAAAAAAATACTTTCAAAAAGCAATTCCTCCAACTCTCCATAAGTACGCTGCGCTACATGGAGCGGTATTTTCCGGAGGCAGTTTCGTATATGTTCCGAAGGGAGTAAATGTAGATATACCACTCCAATCATACTACAGACTTAACGCACCAGGTGCAGGTCAGTTTGAACATACTATGATAATAGTGGAAGAGGGAGCAAATTGTCACTTTATAGAAGGATGTTCTGCTCCTAAATATGATGTTACAAATCTTCATGCCGGTTCTGTAGAAATATTTGTTGAAGAAAATGCGACAATGAGATTTTCAACTATAGAAAACTGGTCAAGAAATATGTACAACCTAAATACTAAAAGGGCAATTGTAAAGAAGAACGGAAAAATTCAGTGGGTTTCAGGATCTTTTGGTTCCAAGGTTTCAATGCTCTATCCTGCATCTATATTAATAGGAGAAGGTGCAAGTAGTGAACTTACATCTATAAGTTTTGCGGGAGAAGGTCAATATTTGGATAATGGTGCTCAAGTGTTCCACTATGCTCCAAATACAAGATCAAGTATGAATACTAAAAGTATATCATCAGGAAACGGAGTCTGTGTTTTTAGGGGCGTAGTAAAAACTTCTGAAAATGCTGCAGGAAGTAAATCTTCAGTAAATTGTGACTCTTTGATGCTAAGTGAAGAATCACGTTCAGATACTATACCTGTAATTGATTTGTACACTGATGATATTGATATAGGTCATGAGGCAAAAATAGGAAAGATTGATGAGACATCAATTTTTTATCTGATGTCAAGGGGAATAAGTGAGCAGGAAGCAAGAGCAATGATAGTAAGAGGATTTGCTGAACCGGTTGCGAAAGAGTTGCCTATTGAATATGCAGTTGAAATGAATAATCTTATAAATATGGAATTAGAAGGAACTAACGGTTAGGAGGAACAATGAAAGCAAATTTTCTTTCATCACCTACTTTCAGATATTTAGGCGGTAATTTTGCACAAACAGAGTTTGAACAAATAGATCCAAAACCTTGGTTAGACATGGAAAGTGATGATGTAAACGAACTTAATGATGCCTTTAAAGATAAATTGGTAGGAATAAGTACAGAAGCTATAAATTTAAATAAAGAAAAATCCAATGCCAGAAAAATAATAAATGTAACACAAGATCAGGATTTGAAACTTATAAGATATGAGTTTAATTCTCAAAATAATGTCTTACTTGATGATATAAAGATTCAGGCAAATGAAAATACAAGAAGTAGTTTTATAATTGATTATAAAAACTTAGAAAATGTAAAGACATTTAGAAATTCTTTTTTATATGTTTATGCAAAAGAAAATTCTGTTGTTGACATATTTTTAATTTCAAGACAGGATTATCTTGCCAAGACATGGCAAAGTGTAGGAATAATTCAGGAAAAAAATGCAGAAGTTAATTTTTATGTAGTAGATATGGGAATAGGTGAAAAAATTCTTTCTCATCACTCTTATCTTAATGGAGCAAAAGCCAAACTTAATATAGAGGGCTCATATTTTACTGATAAAGAAGAGAATTTTGATGTATTATATAATGTTGATATATTTGGTCAATTAACAAAGACTGATATAACAGTAAATGGAATACAAAAAGATGATTCAAAGAAAGTGTTTAGAGCAGTTCTTGACTTTAAAAAAGGTGCTAAAGCCTCAGAAGGTTCTCAGACAGAGTATGTAACATTGCTTGATAAAACTGTGCGTTCTAAATCTTTACCGATAATTCTTTGTAGTGAAGAAAATATTACAGGTAATCATGCAGCAAGTGCAGGACAACTGGATGAAGATATGGTATTTTATATCATGAGTAGAGGATTTTCAAGAGAAGAAGCAAAATCACTCATAGTAAAAGCTAGATTGATTCCGGTAATAGACAAGATACCTGATGAAAAAATTAAACAAGAACTATTAGAAGAATTGAAAATGAAAATGCTTAGATAATTGGAGAAAACAATATGTTATTAGATGATAAAATTGAAAAAATTCGCTCAGATTTTCCGTATCTGGACGAAAAAAATATGGGTAGAAAGATAATATACCTTGACAATTCAGCTACATCTCAAAAGCCCATAAGCGTTATTAAAACAGTAGAAAATTATTATAAATATGAAAATGCCAATCCTCACAGAGGGGCTCATTATCTGACTGTAAAAGCCACGGATGCTTATGAAGGTGCAAGAGAAAAAGTTGCAAAGTTTATTAACGCAAAATTACCTGCAGAAATTATATTTACAAGGAATACAACTGAGAGTTTAAATCTAATTGCATACAGCTATGCACTTGAAAATTTAAATAAGGGCGATGAAATCTTAATAACAATATTGGAACACCATAGTAATTTTGTAACATGGCAATATGTGGCGGAAAAAACGGGAGCATTATTGAAAATTGCATATCTTAATGATGATTTTTGTTTAGATATGGAAGATTTTAAAAATAAACTTACTGATAAAACTAAAATAGTCGCCTTTACAGGAGCTTCAAATGTTACGTCTTATATGAGTGATGTAGAAGAAATTGTAAAACTTGCTCATGATAAAGGTGCAATAGCTATTGTTGATGCCGCTCAACTTGCACCTCATAAGGCTGTTGATGTACAAAAGATGGACTGTGATTTTCTTACTATATCTGGGCACAAGATGTTATCACCTATGGGGATAGGGGTACTTTATGGGAAAAAACAACTTCTTGATAATATGAAGCCTTTCATGTACGGTGGTGAAATGATAGAGTATGTCTATGAGACACATTCGACATTTGCAGACATACCATCAAAATTTGAAGCAGGTACTGTAAATGTTGGTGGAGCTGTAGGACTTGGAGTAGCGATAGATTATATAAATGAAATAGGTATTGACAATATATATCAAAGAGAAAGTGAATTGGCTTCTTATTTGGTTTCAGAGATGAAAAAAATACCTTATATAGATATTTATTATCCTAAAAAAGCAAAGATTAAGGGTGCTGCAGTAGCATTTAATGTTAAAGAAGTGCATCCGCACGACACGGCATCAATCCTAGATAGCTATAATATGGCGGTAAGAAGTGGACATCATTGCACAATGCCTCTTCATGCTTATTTAAAATTAAATGCAAGTTGTAGAGCTTCGTTGATGTTCTACAATACAAAACAGGAAATAGATGAATTCCTGTCACATTTGGAAGATGTTAGGAGGACTATGGGATATGGACTTAAATGATATATATCAGCAAATTATTTTGGAACATTCAAAATCAAAAAAAATAAACATGAAATCAAGGACTTTGACTTTGAAGAACCAGGACACAATCCGAGTTGCGGAGATGAAATAACAATACAGTTAAAACTTTCAGATGATAGAAAATCCATTGAGGACATAGCTTTTACAGGAGTAGGTTGTGCCATTTCTCAGGCATCAGCATCAATAATGTGTGATTTGTTAAGGGGTAAAAGTTTAGAGGAAGCAAGACAGTTATGTGAAACTTTTATAGGTATGATTAGAAGAGAAATCACTGATGAAGATATACTAGATACTTTAGATGATGCTCTTGCACTTAGAAATATAAGCAATATGCCTGCAAGAGTAAAGTGTGCTATACTTGCTTGGCGTACACTCAATGATATAATTAATGAAAAAAATCAAAAAATTCCGGTATAATCCGGGATTTTTTGATTGATATATTACACGATAAATATTATAGAAAGATTTAAAAAATACTCTTGTTTTTATTGTTTACATAATATATAATGGTTAGAATTTATTACAGGTAAATAATAATATTAATTATATTCTATCATAGGATAGAAATAACAACAGGTGGTTATATTATGCAGATACTTTATGGAAAAGAAGTAGAAAATCACTTAAGCGAAACAATAATTGATAAATTGAATCTGCTTAGAGAAAAAAATAAAATACCCAAATTAGCTATACTTAGAGTAGGGAAAAACGGTAATGACATATCATATGAGAAGTCATTGAAAAAGAAATTAAACAGTTTTAAGATACCTTATACAGCTTATGAATATAGAGAAAATATAGATGCTAATGTTTTTAAGTATGAAATAGAAAAATTAAATCATAACAATGAGATTGATGCTATAATGCTGTTTAGACCTTTACCTGAACATCTTGAAAGAGAAAATGTTACTGAGGTAATTCTTCCAGATAAAGATATAGATTGTGCTACTTTATACAACCAAGGAAAACTCTTTGCCAAGGAAGATTGTTTGTACTATCCATGTACACCTATGGCTGTAATTGACATATTGAAGTTTTACAATATAGATATGGTTTCTAAAAACATAGTTATAGCAGGTGCTTCTCAAGTAGTTGGAAAGCCATTGTCTATGATGTTTGCAAAAGAAAAAGCTACTGTTACTATCTGTAATTCAAAGACTGTAGATATGCACAAACTAACTGTAAATGCAGATATTATAATATCTGCCATAGGAAGACCCAAATATCTTACTAAAGATTATTTTTCTGATGGTCAAACTGTTATTGATGTTGGAATAAACTTTGACGAAAATGGAAAAATATGTGGAGATGTTGACTTTGAGAATATTGATTATGAAAATATCAAAATTACCCCTGTTCCAAATGGAGTAGGTGTAATAACTACTACAATTTTGGTAAAACAATTGGTTGAAAAATATTTTAAATTGCGTTAAAATTATGTAAACAGTTTTTTTATGTAGTTTACTTATTTAATTAAATTTTAATATAAGATACTTAATAGGAATTGTTTTTAACAAATTCCTATTATTTTGATGTATCTGAGAAAAGGAGAACATTAAAATGAAAATTTTAGTAATCAACTGTGGAAGCTCTTCTTTGAAATATCAGTTTATTGATATGAATGATGAGAGTGTTTTGGCTAAAGGTTTAGTTGAGAGAATAGGAATTGAAGGTTCTGTTTTAAAACATGAAAAAACAGGAATGGAAAAACAAACTATATCTGCTGCTATGCCAAACCATGAAGTAGCTCTTAAGTTGGTAATGGATGCACTTATCAATGAAAACTATGGTGTGATAAAAGATTTTAAAGAAATAGATGCTGTTGGACATAGAGTGGTACATGGCGGAGAAGATTTTGCAAATTCAGTTTTAATAGATGATAAAGTAATGAAGTCACTTGAAGACTGCATAGATTTGGCACCACTCCACAATCCACCGAATATAATAGGAATAGAAGCTTGTAAAAAACTTTTACCTGGTGTAAAAATGGTTGCCGTTTTTGATACTGCCTTCCATCAAACTATGCCTGACTATGCCTATATGTATGCTATTCCATACGAATATTATGAAAAATATAAAATAAGAAGATATGGATTTCATGGTACATCACATAGATTTGTAAGCAAAAGGGCAAGTGAGTTGATGGGTAAAAAGATAGATCAATGTAATATAATTACTTGTCACCTTGGAAACGGTGCAAGCGTAGCTGCAATTAAAAACGGGAAGACTATAGATACATCAATGGGCTTTACTCCGCTTGAAGGTCTTATAATGGGAACAAGAAGCGGAGATATAGATCCTGCGGTGATTTCATTCTTAGCGGAAAAAGAAAAAATGTCTATTAAGGATATAGATAATATGCTCAATAAGAAATCAGGTGTTCTTGGTATATCAGGAGTAAGTTCAGACTTTAGAGATATAGAAGGTGAAGCTGAAAAGGGAAATGATAGAGCAAGACTAGCTCTTGATATGTTCCATACAAGAGTAAAAAAATATATAGGAGCCTATCTGGCAGAACTTGGTAATGTGGATGCAGTTGTATTTACTGCAGGTCTTGGTGAAAATTCAGCTGAATCCAGAGAAGAGATATGTAAGGGATTGGAACCTTTAGGAATAGAAATAGATGTTGATGCAAATAAGGTAAGAGGAAAAGAACAACTTATATCTAAAAAAGATTCAAAGATAAAAATATATGTTATCCCTACAAATGAAGAACTTGTTATAGCAAGAGATACACTTGAAATAGTAAGTAAATAATATCAAAAATCTCCCTATCTAAGTGATATTACAACTTAGGTAGGGAGATTTCTTCTTAAAAAAAGTTAATTTCATTAAAAGGATATAATCTAATTAAAGCCTTGCCAATAATTTCGCTATTTATATCTATAGTGCCTATTTCATCAGCACGAGAATCATAAGAGTTAGGTCTGTTATCTCCCATAGCGAAGATTTTACCTTCAGGTACTATCAAATCTATATCACCATCAGTGTAATCTCCGTTGATATAAGCTTCATTTTGCAACTCATCATTTACATATAAATTGCCATATTTTATTTCTATGTGGTCTCCAGGAAGACCTATTACCCTTTTTACAAGATCTTTATCCTTGCCTTTTTCATCTTTAATATGAGATTTAAAAACTACAATATCTCCTCTTTTAGGTGTAGAAAACCAATAAGCTGTTTTGTTAAGTATAATATAGTTATTATTTTGCAAAGTAGGATACATAGATTCGCCTTTTACCACAGTGGGACTTATGAATATAGTTATTATAAAAGCTATTACTATTGCAAAAAGAATAGATTTTATCCACTCTATAATTTCTTTTTTTATTGAATTGTTCATATTATCTCCTTAGTATTATATTATCCATTAAACAAAATAATTTTTAAAAACAAAATTTGAAATTATGATACCAAACAATTAACTTAATTGCTTGATACATCTGTTGAAACAGTAATTGTTTTTATATTACTTTGTATATTTTCAGGTAAGTTTGGCTCTACTTTTATAGAATGGTCTTGCAACAATTTTGTAAGACTTATATGTTTTGTAGAAATTTTCTCTATCTTTTCTAAATCAGCCTCACTACCTGATATTTTAATCTCTTGTGGAGAAACTGACAAATTTAAAAGACTCATATTATAATTAGGTTTGTCATTTAGTATGTCAGCATATATAGGTACTGATTTTTCTTTTTTAACTGAGACTGTAACTAGTATATCTGAAAAATCTGAAAATACACCACTTATTTCATTACCATTTATATCCAAAAATTTCAATTTAACCCACTTAGATAATGTTTCTTTACTGTTTTCTAAGTCTATCTGAGCCTCAACTCGAACAATTTTATCTATTAGAGATTTAGGCCCAGAGATGGTTACTGAGTCTTTTGAAAGCTTCAAAGAGTCTATAATAGTATTTTCTGCCAATTGTCCTGTTGAATAGACTTGGATTTTTTCGCTTTTACTAATATTTTCTTCAATATTCAAGTTTAGTGTTGATGGTGTAATTGAATAAGTTATATCATTATTTTCAGAGTTTACTGCTATTTTAGAGATATTTTCCCCTATTTTCGCATTTTCAATTGTTGTCTGTAAAATGACACCTTCTTTTATTTTTCTTGCAATAATTGAACGCCTGCCTTTTAACTTTACTCCTGCTTCAAGTTTTTGGTTAGGAGATAAGATTAGGTTGTGATTATTAAGTTCTCCAATATTAGTTATTTTGACCTGTACGGAAGTCAATTCTCTGGTATCTACCGGATCAATATCAATCATGACATAAACCCAAACAAGGAATGCTATTATTAAACAAGCAGCCTTAATTTTAAAATTTGAAGTATTACTCGGTTTCATTGTTCATACTCCCTTCATCAGGGTTGGACTTTGTTTTTTCACTGATAAGATTTTGTGTCAGCATATTACGAAGTCTTTCTTCATTTAAGTCTCTATATAACTTGCTGTTAATTGCGATGGAAATACTTCCTGTCTCTTCCGATACTACAAGAGATAAACAGTCTGATTTTTCAGTTATTCCTAATGCGGCTCTATGTCTAGTTCCCAATTCCTTGTTGAGATTTTTATTTTCAGTAAGAGGCAAGAAACACGCGGCTGCTTTTATATAGTTTCTTCTTATAACTACAGCTCCATCATGAAGAGGGGTATTGGGTATAAATATATTAATCAACAGTTCTCTTGATACATCTGCGTTTAAATTAGTACCTGTTTGAATGATTTCGTTAATGCCAGTTTTTCTTTCAAATACTATCAATGCACCTATCTTTTGTCTTGATAAAGACAAAGATGCTTGTACTACTTCATTTATTGTGTCACTTTCTTTTGAAACTGAGTTGGCTCTACTCATTATATTCGTACGACCAAGTTGCTCAAGTATTCTTCTTAGTTCAGGTTGAAAAACGACGATTATAGCCATGAGTCCAACAGTCATGGTATTACTGAGTATCCAATGAAATGTACGCAAATTTAGTATTTCAGATATCCTAAGTGCTATAAAAATTATAAAAATACCTTTTACAAGCTGTTCTGCTCGAGTTTCTTTCATAAGTTCATAAAGCTTATAGGTCAAATAAGCAATTATTAGTATATCTATTATATCTGTAATCTTTATATGTGTCACTAAATCAATCAGTGGATATATAAAATCGGAAAACACATCTTTCTCCTTCCTGAAAAATTATCTATATCATAATACTCATATTGTTAAATATAAATATTCATATAATTACATATCTTTTATATTTTGCAAAATAAAAAGTAGTATTTAAAAATATTGTCATATCAGCACATTAAACTTTATTAAAAGGGATAATTGATTTAAATTTTTTTATATAACAGCTAATTAAAACAATATATTAAAATTCATAAACCGGAATTTTTATAGTTCTTCTTAAAAAATCAAGGGCGTGACTGGTAGCAAAAGCTCTTATTCTTTGCCTGTTTCCGTGTAAATTAACTTTTTTTACATAGACATCACCTTGAACATATAAACCTATATAGATCAAGCCTACTGGTTTTTCATCAGTGCCTCCATCAGGTCCTGCAACTCCTGTGGTAGAAATTGCCATATCTGAATTTGAAGAAAGTGCTGCTCCTTTTGCCATTTCTATAGCAGTTTGCTCTGAAACAGCTCCATATTTTTTCAAAGTTTCTTTATTTACTCCCAAGATATCAATCTTAGATTCATTGGAATAAGTAATATATCCTTGTTTATAGCACTTGCTTATTCCCGATATATTTATTAATCTTGATGCCAACATACCCCCTGTACATGATTCAGCGGTTGAAATACTTAAATTATTATCCATGAGGTATTTGCATACACTGTTTTCCACAGATACGTCATCACCTATGGCATAGAGGTCGTCTGCTAAAAATTCTTTTATTTTAGATATTGTTGGTGGAAGCAAGCCTTCAGCCTCTTCCTTTGAAGAAGCACAAGACATTACCCTTAGTGTCAAGCCCTTATCTTTAAAGTATGGAGCTATGGTAGGATTGCTTTGATTATCTATGAGAGGAAGCACCTTTTCTTCCATCTTTGACTCGCCGATACCTATTACGTTTATAGTCTTATGTGCAAAATATTTTGAAGATAATTTTTGAAGATAAGGTATTACAGTATTTACCATCATAGGTTTCATTTCCCTTGGAGGACCTGGAAGAATTATTATAATTTTTCCGTTATGTTCTATTAGACATCCACTTGCAGTACCATTAAAATTGTCTATAATTGTACTACCTTTGGGAAAGTATGCCTGACTCAAATTTCCTTGATTAAGTTCCTGCATCCTGTTCTTGAACCAATTTTTCAATTTTTTGACTTCTTCATCAATAAGTATCATTTCAAGGTTCAAAAATTTTCCTATGGTTTCTTTAGTAAGGTCATCTTTGGTAGGACCAAGACCACCTGTAGTTATTATTATGTCGCTTTTTTCATAGGCTGATTTCAATTCTTCTGTCAATCTACCTTCATTATCACCTAATGTGTTTATATGATAAACGGAAATACCTATATTTTTAAGTTCGTTTGCAATGAAAGTTGCATTTGTATTTATCACTTCGCCAAGTAATAATTCGGTACCCACAGAAATAATATGTGCTACCATAATTCCTCCAAATATTATTATCTTGAAAACATTTAATATTTTAAGATATTTTACTTAAATATAACTTATCAGT
>GL405246.1:1309199-1325044 GCA_000146855.1 [Eubacterium] yurii subsp. margaretiae ATCC 43715 | reverse complement strand
TTCTTTAGAGCATCATTTTATAGTTAGTATTATAGGTAAAAATTTTAAAAAATAACTTAAATTTAATAATTGTATTGAAAAAAACTGTAAGTTTATATATAATTTAACCAGACAATAAAGTTATTAGCATTAGATTTTTGGAAATTATGTAAATAATTTTATTGTTATTGAAAGGAATATTTAGTGTTTAAACAGTCTAAAAATCAAAGTGAAAAGGCGTTTAAAGAGATTATAGAAAAAAGAATAGTACCTATGTTGACAGAGTATCAGCCTTTTAATGAACTCATAAAATATATACGCAATGAAGAAATAAATACATCCATTGAGAATATAAAAAATCTAATTAGAGATGAAAAAAAACAGGTATTAGAAGTAAATAATCTCCATAAAGAAAAGGCAAAAATTGCACCAACAGTACTTTATCTTTCAGGTCAAATTAATTCTGGTAATAAGTTAGCTGAAAAAGAAATGGATAAGGTAAAGGAAAGGATGCTTGAAATAAATACTGAAATTGAGAAAAAAGAGATAGAAATTCAGGAAATATTGGTAAATAAAGAAAAAGAAAATATTGAGCTGTTAAGAAAGACATTAAATGAATCTTATGATATAATAAATAGTGATGAAAAGAAATTATATCCTCTTCTTGATGAGATTGAAGTTATGAGAAAAGAGCTTGAAGATAAGAGAATACTAAGAGATAATCTTCAAAGCAGGATAAATTCCACTTATTCATTTATACATGGATTTATGGGTGGAAAGGAAACAGAAAGATTTGATGAGCATATGCTGGAATAAATTTTTTATACTTTTATATGCTCTTCATAATATATTTTTTAAAATTCTTTTAAAATCTTCTTTGTTTATTGAGAGTAATTTTTTATTTTTCAAGATTATTGAGTATATTTTAAGAGAATTGACTTATTATAATATTAAATAACGGAAAGTGAGTAAATGATGCATATATCGTCTAATAGAGCAGTGGCGCGCATCTCATTGAGTAACATACTACATAATATAAATGAATTTAAGAAATGTAAAAGCAAAAAACTAAATATATGTGCCGTAGTAAAAGCTGATGCCTATGGACATGGAAGTGTCGAAGTATCAAAATTCATTGAGCAATATGTCGATTATTTTGCTGTATCTACAGGAGATGAAGCAATTGAGCTTAGAAATTCTCAAATTAAAAAGCCAATATTGATATTGGGGTATGTATTTGATAATGAAGTTGAGAATTTGATACGAAGCGATGTAGAGTTTACTGTATATAATATAAAAATTGCTTCCACTATAAATAAAATTGCTAAAAAAAATAATTTGATGGCAAAAGTGCATATTAAATTGGATACAGGTATGTCAAGGATAGGTTTTTTATCTCAAGATAATTATGTCGAAGAAATAAAAACAGTCAATAATTTGAGCAATATAAGGATAGTGGGATGTTTTTCTCATTTTTCAAATGCTGAAGAAACAAAAAATGTAATTAATGAAGTTCAATATGAATTATTTCAAATGATGTGCAAAAAAATAGAAAGTGAAAATATTGATTTGGGGATAAAGCATATCTCCAATTCTGCAGCTTCTGAAAAAAACAATTATGATTTAGACATGGTAAGACTTGGTATAGGAATGTATGGCTATTCTTATAATGATGTGAAAGATGAAAAATTGGATTTAAAGCCGGCTATGAAGCTAGAGAGCTTAATTTCAAATATAAAGTTACTTAAAAAAGGATGTAAGGTGAGTTACAGTGGCAAGTATACTCTTGAAGAGGATGAATGGATTGCGACTATTCCTATAGGATATGCCGATGGTATAAGCAGATCTTTATCTTGTAAAAATTTTGATGTTGTTTTAGATAATGGGATAAAGGGTATATCGGTAGGAAATATTTGTATGGATCAAATGATGATAAAGTTACCTCAAGAAGTAGCTATTGGTACTAAAGTTAACATCTTCGGCTATGATAACGACAGCGGATATAATATTGCAAAGCTTGCTGATACGATAATTTATGAAATAGTATGCGGTATTAATAAAAGAGTAAAACGTGAGTATGAAATTTGATGAAGAATTGATTTTTAAAGAAAGGGGGATGCTACATGGATAATAAGGTTATAAAAAGAGGAGATATTTTCTATGCTGATTTGGCTCAGGGGCAAGGTTCGGAACAAGGCGGCATAAGACCTGTTGTAATAGTTCAAAATGACATTGGTAATAAATTTTCTCCTACTACTATTGTAGCACCTATAACATCTAAATTGAATAAAGCAAAATTACCTACTCATATTGAAATAAAAGCAAAACAATTTGGTTTGGAAAAAGATTCGGTTATGCTGATGGAACAAATAAGAACAATTGATAAGGTTAGATTGAGAGAGTTTTTAGGCTCTGTAGATGAATATATAATTGATAAAATAGACAATGCTCTTAAAATAAGTTTGGCATTAAATTAGAAATGTTACTTACATAATAGTTTTATATAGATAAGAATTATTACATATAAATAACATCTGTCCAAATTTTAGAATATTTTTTATAAATTTAAGACAATAAACTAAGTTTAAGGAGGTTTGCTATGGTCGGCTATAAAAAAGCACTGTTTATTTATAATCCAAAGTCCGGAAATAGGGAAGTTGCCTCTGAACTAAGTAAAATTGTAAACAAATTTATGAAAAATAACATAATACTTACAGTTATAAGGCTTGACAGTGCAGTGTATGATAAGCTTAGCGATTTGATGTTATCTTTGGATTATGATTTTATAATAGGCTCTGGAGGAGACGGCAGTATTTCCACAATAGCTTCAAATATTTTAAGAAGCAATATACAAAAGCCTTATGCAGTGATAGGATCTGGAACTTGCAACAACTTTGCTTCTAATATAAATATGAAGCCTGCACTATATAGGGCTATAGAACAAATTTCAAAACAAAAAACATCAAATGTTGACATTGGATGTTTAGATAGTGGTCAAGTTTTTCTCTCTTCTCTAGCTGTAGGAATTTTTGCCGAAACTTCATTTGAAACAAATTCTGATCTAAAGGAATGGTTAGGACCACTTGCGTATTATTTGCAAGGGATAACTAAGCTATCTAATATAAAAGCAGATAGATTTGTTATAAAGACAGAAAGTGAAATAATTGAAGAAACTGCTTATATGGTATTGGCATTAAATGGTAATAATGTAGGGAGTATGACAGGGATTTTGGATAATCAAGTAGACTTAAAAGATGGTTTATTTGAGATAATAATTGTAAAAGAGGTTCAAAATCCTATAGATATTGCAAACTTGCTAGTTCAAGTAGCAAGGGGGGAAGATTTTACCAAAAATAGTTTTATACGAGTGGTAAAGGCGTCAACATTTGAAATAGATTCAGATAATAGGAATCTTGCTGTTAGCTTGGACGGTGAGAAGGGACCAAGCTTACCTCTTAAAGTTTCTGTAAAGCGTGAAGCTTTAAATGTTATAGTTGGTTAGATTTAAGTAGTTTAGAAAGTGTGATTGAAATAACTGAAAAGATAAAATCTCTTATATCAAAATTGCCACATAGTAGTGGCGTATACTTAATGAAAAATAAAAATAATGAGATTATATATGTAGGAAAAGCAGTTTCTTTAAGAAACAGGGTTAGGCAGTATTTTCAATCTCAAAATAATATGCAGGAAAAAGTTAAGGCTATGGTTTCCCATATAGAAGAGTTTGAGTATATTGTGACCGATTCAGAGATGGAAGCTCTTATACTAGAAAATAATCTTATAAAGGAATATAAGCCTCCCTATAATATTTTACTTAGAGATGATAAGACTTATCCATATATCAAGATAACTTTAAATGAAGATTATCCAAGAGTTTTAAAAACAAGGAAGGTTGAAAAAGACGGAGCAAAGTATTTTGGTCCTTATTCAAATGCGTTTATAGTAAATGATATAATAGATCTTATTCATAGCACATTTAAATTGAGAACTTGTAGTAGAAATATACAAAAATCCATAGAAAAAAAAGAAAGACCTTGTCTGAGTTACTATATTAATATTTGTAACGGACCTTGTCTTGGAATTGTTGATAAAAATGAATATGACAACACAATAGTAGAAGTAATCAATTTTTTGGAGTCTAAGAGTGATGTTGTTATTGAGTCTTTAAGACAAAAGATGTATGATGCTTCAAAAAAACTTGATTATGAAAAAGCTATGATGTATAGAGATAAAATTAATGGTATGCAGGAAATGCTTGAAAAGCAAAAAATAGTATCTACTAACAGTTTTATGGACAAAGATTTTTTGGCTGTAGAGCAAGGTGATGATATTTACTGTGTTTTCATATTTTTTGTCAGAGGAGGAAAGGTTGTAGGGACTGAAAATTTTATATTTGATATTGACTTCAACAAAGATGAAAGTGAAGTATTATCTTCATTTGTCAAGCAGTATTATATAAATTCAGCCTATATTCCAAAAGAGATATATGTCAGTCATGAGTTTGAAGATATGGATGTTTTGGCACAACTATTAAGCAAAAAAAAGGAAAGTAAAGTGTCAGTAAAGCTCCCAATTAAAGGTGATAAGAAAGATATGATTCAGCTTGTCAAGAAGAATGCTGCTGAAACAATCTCAAGAAAAGAAGCTGTAGATAAGACAAAAAAAGATAATATGGATTTAATTATGAAACAATTAAAGGACATCTTATCTTTAAAAACAGAAATACACAAGATTGAATCATATGATATATCAAATATTCAAGGTGTGGATAGTGTCGGTGGACAGGTAGTGTTTGTTGACGGCAAGAAGGCTCCCAAGCTGTATAGGAGATATAAAGTAAAGACTGTTGTTGGACCTGATGATTATAGTTCACTAGAGGAGATTTTAAGTAGAAGAATTAAGCACGAAGACTTGCCGGATTTGATACTTTTGGATGGTGGAAAAGGACAGGTAAGTGTAATAAGAAAGCTTTTTGAGAGAGAAAAAATAAGTATTCCTGTTTTTGGAATGTATAAAGATGATAAACATACGACTATGGGTTTGTGTAGTGATATGGACTTATTTGAGTTAAATAGACATAGTAAACTTTATAAATTCATAGCCTCTATTCAGGAAGAGGTTCATAGATTTGCCATTGATTATCATAGATCTCTTAGAAATAAGAAAATTAGTTTTTCAAAACTTGACAATATTAAAGGAATTGGTGAGAAGAGAAAAAAAACGCTGCTTTCACATTTTAAATCAATAAACAATATAAAAAATGCAAGTATTGAAGAATTGGAAAAAGTTGTTGACAAAAAAAGCGCTCTCTCTATATATGAATACTTTAAATATCAGTAGATTTTAGAGTTTACAAGAAAAATTCTGTTATAAAATGAAAAGGTGAGTTTAAGGAGAATATATGGAGAAGTTAAGTAATAAGAAAGTAGTAACATCAGATTTGATTAAAGCGTTAAAATTAGATATCATTTACAGACCTGAAGGGATAGAAACATATATAGAGACTCCAGATATAAATAGGCCAGGACTACAGTTGGCAGGTTTTTTGAAAAATTTTCAATATGAAAGAGTTCAAATAATAGGTCAGACTGAATATTTGTATTTTAAATCACTTACCAATGAACAGAGGGTAGAGTCTATTGATAAATTAATGCAGTTTGATATTCCACTATTGGTAATATCAACTAAACAAAAAGTTTTGCCTGAGATATTGGAATCTGCAAAAAAATATTCAAAGATTATAGTTAGCAGTAAGGAGACATCTACAAAGACTGTATCCAAAATCTCATATTACCTAAATGAAAATCTTGCTCCAGAACTTTTGATGCACGGTGTACTAGTAGATATAGATGGTATAGGTATACTTATAACTGGTGAAAGTGGAATAGGAAAAAGTGAAACTGCACTTGAACTTATTAAAAAAAATCATAGACTTGTAGCTGACGATGCAGTCAGGATAATAAAGTTAGATGAAGATACATTGATTGGCAAGTCAACGGAAGTAGTAGAGCATTACATGGAAATAAGGGGACTTGGAATAGTGAATATTAGGTCTTTGTATGGTATAGGTGCAGTAAAAAACAGCAAAAAAATTGATATGGTTGTAAATCTTGAAACTTGGGATGAGGGCAAGTACTATGACAGATTAGGGTTGGACGAAAATTTTACATCCATCTTGGACACCAAGGTAGAACAATTGGTAATACCAGTTCGTCCCGGAAGAAATATCAGTACAATTTTAGAACTTGCTGCAAGAAATAAGAGGCTTAAGTCATCTGGATATAATGCTGCTGTAGAATTTAATCAAAGATTATTAAAATCTCTTGAAAAAAATAGAAAGGGGGAATAATTTGGTGAAAGTTAACACACAATATATACACCACAGTTGTTATACTTTGGAAATACAAAATTACTTCTTAGTATTTGATTATTTTCAAGGGGAATTAAACTTACCTAATGATAAGGATGTTTACTTCTTTGTTTCTCATGCCCATGGGGATCATTTCAGTAATAAAATATTTGATTATATGGATAAGGTAAAAAAATATATAATATCATCTGATGTAATTTTGGGTGAAAAGATGTTATCAAATTCCAAAGTAGTGATTGTTGAGCCAAATACTGATGTAACAGTTGATAAAATGAAGATAAAAACATATACTTCAACAGATGCTGGAGTGGCATTTATGATTAATATATTTGAGAAAAATATATTTTTCGCTGGAGACCTCAATGACTGGTATTGGGAAATGGAAGACAGTGATGAAGTAAGAGATGAAATGCACAAGAGATTTGTTAATGAAGTTAATAAATTTAGGGATATTGATATAGACATTGCTTATTTTTTAGTTGATCCAAGACAACAGAGGCAGTATGACTTAGGTGGAAGACAGATATTGGATTTAAGACCAAGGTTTTTTCTACCAATTCATTTTTGGGAGGATTATAATATTACAACAAAGTTCAAAGAAAAATATCAAAGTTCGTTCAAAGATACGGAGATATTTGATATTAAAGAGAAAAATCAAATATTGAAGTTTGAAGTATAGTGTTTTTAATTTTTTGTAAAAGGGTATAATACCCACAAATCAATTTAGGAGGTAATTCCATGAGAAGAAATAACGATGTTAATTTACTGGCTGTAATACTTGGTTCTGTAGTAGGTACTCTTATAGGTCTTGTTGTAGGACTTATGATTGCTCCAAAAAGTGGTAATGATTTAAGAAATGAGCTTGTTTCAACAGGAAAAGATTTGATGAAAAAAGCAAAGTCAAAAAAAGATGATTTATTCGATGCTCTTGATGACGAGATTGAAGAAATAGGTGATTTTGCTTCTGATATATTAGACGAAGAATAACAATAAAAAGGACTTTAGAAAATTATATTTAGGTTTTTCTTAAGTCCTTTTTGTTGTTATTATTTTTGATCTTGAGTTTCCAGTTTTTTTCTAGTCATCTCCAAGCCCAATAATATAGCTATACCAATTATAAAGCCTAATATGCTAAAAGTTGAAAGCCCTAGAGCAGGAAGAGGAGTTTTAAGAGTAGTAGGTCCCATTCCTATAGCATATAGTGAACCTAACATCAATCCTAGTATAAAATATAAAGTTTTGCTCTTATGTCTTTTTAATGCTATTCTAATCAATCCTATGGATAAGGCAAGACCTGTAAGTATACCAAGACCAAGAGATATTATTCCTGGAAGAACAGATAAGTTAAAATGCAACAGTTCTTTTATTCCTGTAATTGTTGGAGCATAAACTCCTAATATTAAAAGTAGTGTTGCACCTGATATTCCGGGTAATACCATCGCTGTTATAGCTACCATACCTGAAATAAATACATATAGATATTGAAAAATCTGAAGATTAGAAAAATCTACAGAAGAACCTCCTGAAATATGGTCTCTTAATACTGAAACACTTACAACTAATACAAGACCTATAAGGGTAAAAAATAAATTACTGTATTTTCCTTTTAAATCTTCTCTTTCAGAAAGTATTATGAAAGGAATTGATGCTGAAGTAAGTCCTAAAAACACACTACTCAAAAGATATATCTTGCTTTCAAAAAGATTCGATAAGACAGTTACAGAAATAGCCATACCTATAGCCCAACCAAGAAGTAGTTTTGCTATAAAAGGAATGGCAGATTTTCTTTTTTCAATATCTTTGGAAAATATATTGTGAACATTGTCCAAAAGTTTCTCATAAAAGCCAAGTATAAAAGCGATGGTTCCACCGGATACTCCTGGAACACTGTCAGCCAATGCCATGCAAAAGCCATAAAACATATTTAGTATCATTAAAATCTCCTTGTTAAAAAATAATACTAATATTCTTGTAATTAATGGAAATATGATTAGAATTAATTTCATGTATTTAATTGTGAATGAATAAAATTAGTCCAATATCGTATTGAATATTAGTATAATGTTAAAGTCTAATATAGTGAAAGTGATATTAGTATTAATTTATATATATAACTTATAACTAGTACTGTATTTAATAAAATAATGAAAAACTTACCTTTTACAAATTCAAATATAGTACTAATTATAAGATATTCAAAGAAAAAATTATTTATTAATCAAATAAATAATTTATAAATATACATTATCAAGTTTAAAGTTACTTATACTTTTATAATTGATTAATTCCAAATTTTTCATCTAATTTAAAGAATCTTACACCATTATTATATGTTGATTTGAAGAGTTGTTCTTCACTGATTCCTTTTAATTCAGCTATTTTTTTCCCTGTGTAAATTACATTTGAGGGTTCATTTTTCTTTCCACGCTTTGGCTCAGGAGATAGATAAGGTGAGTCGGTCTCAATGAAAATTCTATCTAATGGAGCATATTTTGCCACTTCTTGTAAGTTTGTGGATTTCTTAAAGGTTACCGGTCCAGCAAATGATAGATAACATCCTAAATCAAGGTATAATTTAGCCATCTCTTTGCTTTGTGAATAGCAATGAAGTACACAGTCTACGTTATTTTTATATTTTTTTACCATTTCAAAAGTATCGTTGGACGCATCTCGAGAATGAATGATGAAAGGTAGATTTAATTTGTTTGCAAGTGCCATTTGTTTTATAAAAACATCTTCTTGAATATCTCTTGGTGAAAAGTCATAGTAGTAGTCAAGACCTATTTCACCTATTGAAACTACTTTCTTATTAGAATTGGCAAGTCTTTCAATTTCATTTATAGCTTCTTCATCCATATATTTTGCTTCGTGTGGATGGAATCCTACAGCAGAATAGATAAAATCATATTTTTCAGATAATTCCACAGATTTTTTTGAAGTAGGAAGATCACATCCTGGATTTACTATGAGAGAAATATTATTGTTGATAATATTTTGTATTATATCTTCAAAATCTTCTTCAAATTGCTCACTATCAAGATGAGCATGGGTATCAAATATCATAAAGTTCACCTATTTCTATTAAAATATAATGGTATTATTATACCGAATTTTAAAATTATTAACGAATAAATACTAAAATTCATAATAATTTATATCAATATAGTAAAATAATTAAATCATTTAATTTGTAGTAGTATAAATATTAAATTGAAAATTTTAATTATATGTGGAAATAATCGATGTAATTACTTATTGTCGAAAATATCTTTGTCATAAATTAAATAGAGACAATAGATTTAACTACTATTAACTATAAATGAGATAATATCTAAAATTATATAAAGTTTGCTATAAATAAAAAAAGAGCAATATCTATATACTACTGCTCTTATTTTATTTCAAGATAAATTATTTTAAAAATAAGTTCTTAAATATTTATTTAAATTTGTCAAATAAATATTCACAGATTATGATACTATTGCAGTATCATCTATACCGTCAGCATTTAAGACTATCAGATTTTCATCATTGCTTGTAGCTGCTGAAAGTATCATACCATGAGAAACAAGCCCCCTTAGCTTTCTTGGCTTTAGATTGGCAACATATACTACATTTTTACCTACAAGTTCATCAGGATTGTAGAATTTTGCAATACCGGATACGATTTGTCTGGTATGATTTCCTGATTTTATTATAAATACTAGGAGTTTATCAGCTTCAGGATGTTTTTTTGCTTCAATGACTTTTCCAACTCTCAAATCAAGTTTGTCAAAATCATCTATAGTTATTTCAGCTTTACTTACAAAATCATCAGTTTTTTCTTCTTTTGGAGCAAACATATCATTCATTATTACTACCTCTTTTTCTACATCCAATCTTGGGAATAATATTTCACTTTTTCCAACCTTAATGTTGGCAGGAGTAAGACCAAATTTTTTCCCATTTTCGTATGTTTTAAGTTCATCAGGAGTATTGAGTTGTGCAAATATGCGTTTTGCTGTATGATGTAGTATAGGACTAATCATAATTGTCACAATTCTCAATGTTTCAGCTAAATCATACAGTACACAGTCTAATTCTTCTTTTGCACTTTCATCCTTTGCTAATTTCCAAGGCATCGTTTCATCTACATACTTGTTAGCTCTTCTTATTACCTTCCATATTTCTTCAAGAGCTATGCTAAATTGCATTTGATTCATGGCTTTATCTACAAGCTCAGGCATTTGCTCAACAGTGGATACCAAATCATCATGAAATGCTGTTTTTTTGCTTATGATAGGTATTATACCGTTATTGTATTTTTCTATCATTGAAACAGTTCTCGAAAGCAAATTTCCTAAATCATTAGCCAAATCTGAGTTAATTCTATTCAAAAATGCAGAGTTTGTATAATTTCCGTCTTGACCGAAGGTAAATTCTCTCAGCAAGAAATATTTAAGAGCATCTATTCCATATCTTTCTATTATAGGTTCAGGATAAACTATATTTCCTTTTGACTTACTCATCTTATCTTCACCAAATAATATCCATCCATGTCCGTAAACTTTTTTTGGAAGTGGTAAATCAAGAGCCATTAGTAGCGCAGGCCATATTATAGTATGAAAGCGCATTATTTCTTTACCAACTATATGAAAATCTGCAGGCCAATATTTTTTGAATAAGCTATCATCATCACTGTCATAACCAAGAGCTGTTATATAGTTAGAAAGGGCATCAATCCAAACATAAATAACGTGTTTTTCATCAAAAGGAACCTTTATTCCCCAGTCAAAGGTAGAACGTGAAACAGATAAATCTTCCAATCCGGCATTTATAAAGTTTGTCAACATTTCTTTTTTTCTACTTTCAGGGAAGCAAAAATCAGGATTATCTTCGTAGTATTTTTTTAATCTATCTTGGTATTTTGAAAGTCTGAAAAAATATGAAGATTCTTTTCTTGTCTGAACTTCTCTGTGGCAATCAGGACACTTACCGTCAACTAACTGTGATTCAGTCCAAAAAGACTCACATGGAACGCAGTATTTACCTTCATATTCATCTAAATAAATGTCACCTTTATCATAAAGAGTCTTGAAGATTTTTTGAACTGCTTCAGTATGTCTTTTATCAGTAGTTCTTATAAAATCATCATAAGATATTTCCATTTTCGCCCACAAAGCTTTTATGTCATCTATCATACCATCTAAATATTCTTTAGGTTTTTTTCCAAGCTCTTCAGCTTTTTTTTGTATTTTTTCCCCATGTTCATCGGTACCTGTTAAGAACCTAACATCATAACCTGTAAATCTCTTATATCTTGATATAGCATCAACTGCAACAGTAGTATATGTGTGACCTATATGAAGTTTTCCGCTGGGATAGTAAATCGGTGTAGTTATATAAAAAGTTTTTTTATCTTGACACATTTGAATCCTCCAATTTTTTACAAAAATCATACCTTATATAATACAAAAACTTAAGCAATATTACAAGGATTTTTGAAAAACTTTTTTGTTATGTTAGACGAAAATAAAAAATTGTGATATTATTTTTTATGGAAAAATTTTAATATCCATACTTATCATTGGGAGTTTGAATAAAATGAAAAATATTAAAGGTATTTTATTTTGTGGAATAATAGGCATTGTGGCTTATTTTTGTGGCAATTATATTCCAGTTGTAGGTGGACCTGTTTTCGGGATGATTTTTGGAATATTGATAGGTTTAATATTGAAAAAAAGGTCAGACTTGGATAGCGGAATAGCATTTACATCTAAAAAGATATTACAGTATGCTGTAATACTGCTTGGATTTGGCTTAAATCTTAAAGTCGTATTACAGGTAGGAGCAGTATCTCTCCCTGTAATTTTATCTACAATATCATGTTCACTAATAGTGTCATATCTAATGTCAAGAGTAGTTGAGTTGGATAAAAAAATTGCAATTTTAATCGGTGTTGGTTCTTCCATATGTGGAGGCTCGGCAATAGCTGCAACTGCACCTGTAATAGAAGCTAAAGATGATGAAATAGCTCAGTCTATATCAGTTGTCTTTTTATTTAATCTAATTGCAGCACTTATATTTCCAACAATAGGAGATATATTAGGATTTTCAAATGAGGGATTTGCACTCTTTGCAGGTACAGCAATAAACGATACTTCATCAGTTACAGCAGCAGCATCTGTTTGGGACAGTGTACACGGTACAAATGGAGCAGTGCTTGACAGTGCAACTATAGTTAAACTTACAAGGACATTAGCTATAATACCTATAACTACAGTTTTGGCAATAATGATGAATAAAAATAAAAACAATGATAAGAGCAAGTTAAGTATAAAAAAGATACTTCCCATGTTTGTGCTTTATTTTATTTTGGCATCTCTTATTACCACAGTTTTAGAGATATTGATAGGACAAAATATTTTTTCTAAAGAGATAGTTAAATTAATTCATTCTTTTTTTAAATCAATGAAGCATTTAAGCAAGTTTTTCATAGTTATGGCAATGACGGCTATAGGTCTTAATACTAACTTGGATAAACTTATTAAAAGTGGAAAAAATTCGATATTTCTTGGCGGAACATGTTGGATTGGTATAATATTGGTAAGTATAGGAGTACAAAAAATTATAGGTATATTTTAAAAAAAGCTTAGTGTAGTAAAATCTACACTGAGCTTTTTTAAAGGTCAATTATTTTGTTTTTAATAGCATAGATAGCAACTTGAGTTCTATCTTGAAGCTCTAATTTTTTTAGAATACTTGAAACATGATTTTTAACAGTCTTTTCACTTATATTGAGTTTTTTTGATATAGACTTATTGTTTAGACCTGAAGATATCTCTTTCATCACTATCAATTCTCTTCTAGTTAAGAGTTCAAGTAATTTTTTATCATTGGTATTTTTCTTTTCGTTAGTCATATGTTTTATGAGTTGAGTTGCTAAAGTTGGCTGTATATAGCTTCCTCCTTCATTTACTATCTTAATTGTTTTTATCAAAGTATCTGAATCAGAGTCTTTAAGCACATAACCGTTTGCTCCTAAGTTTACACTTTGGGAAATATACTCAACATCATCATATACCGTAAGCATAATTATTTTAGTCTTTGAACCAGATGCCTTAATTTTTTTAAGAGTGTCTATTCCATTTAATTCACTCATATTTATATCAAGCAAGATAACGTCAGGCTTAACATCTTTAAGAGCTTCTAATGCCTCTATTCCAGATTTTGCTTTAAATATAATATCTATATCATTTTCCATATCGAGAATTTTAGAAATCCCCTCTCTTATCAATTCGTGATCATCTACTATCATCACTTTTATTGCATCGCTATGCATATACATCCTCCTTATTAGGTATTTTCACATTTATTGCAGTACCTTTTGAAAATTTTGAATCTATACTTACATTTCCATTTACGAGTGCAACTCTTTCTTTTAAAGAAGATAATCCGAAAGAATTGACGGAATTAATCTTTGTTGTATCAAATCCAACACCGTTATCCTGAACTATCATATCAATATAATCACTTGATATTTTTACATATATATAGGCCTTTTCAGCTTTTGAGTGTTTTATAATATTGTTTAAAGACTCCTGAATTATTCTAAAGCAAATTATCTTAAGATTGGAGTTTTTGATTTCACTATCTTCATCAATACTTACAGAAAATTTTATATTACAATCCTCTTCAGTTTTTGATATTAGACCTTGAATGCTGGATGAAAAACCTAGTTCATCAAGAGATGTGGGCCTTAAGTCGTACATTATCTTCCTTATTTCCTTTATTACACTCCTAAGTTGAAATTTTAACTGTTCTATTTCTTTATATATTGTTGTGCTAGGGGAGTCTTTTTCTATAAGTTTTTTTATAATGTCAGATCTTATTACTAATGATGCAATAGTCTGTGCAGGACCGTCATGTATATCTCTTGCTATCCTATTTTTCTCATTTTCTTGAAAAAGTATCCATTTTGTAAATAAGTCTTCACTTTCAGAATCAATTGAAGAGTCAAGTTTCATATAGTCGCTCATAATTTCGATTCTGCTCAATAATTCGTCAGCTTTTGAAACTAATTCATTATTTTTTTGAATTCTATTTTCGAAAAGTTCCAATTTTTTCATTATGGAATCTATCTCTAATTGTTTCTTCATCAAATCCTGTTGAAGATTATATGACTTATCATAGGCATCTTTTATATCATCTGAATTGTACTTGTCAAAATCACTGCTCACAATCAACAAGGTTTTTCTGCTTTCCAATTCCATTTTTTTTAACTTTTCAATTTGAACATTGTATAATCTGATTTCTCTTCTTACTTCAGCAATATCTGATTTTACCTGTCTATTTTCCTTATTTATCTGTTCTGTAATGGCAAATATTTCTTCTTTTCCGTCCTTCATGGATGTAATTATACTGTCCAAAGCAAGATTGATGTTTTTTTTATGATCTGATTCTTTCTTCATAGGCTTACATCCTTATTCAAATTCTCTAATTCTTCGATTTCTTTTTCATTGAGTATACGATTAAAGTCGAGTAATATCATTATCTTATCCTGTGTCTTAACTACTCCATCAGAAAATACATTACTTTTTGAAAGGATATCAGGAGTAAGTTCAATATCTTCGCTTGAAACATGTATAATTCCTGATATATCGTCTACCGAAAAACCTATTGAAAAGTTATTTATTGAAATGATAATTATTTTTTGATTTTTATTGTCGGATTTTGAAACAACACCCAGTTTATCAGCCATATTTACTATGCAGATTACCTCTCCTCTAAGATTGGAAATCCCTTCGACAAAAGAAGGAGAATTTGGCATAGCTACAATATCTTGCTTCATACATACTTCTTTAATCTTCAAAATGTCAGTACAATAACTTTGACCTGCTACCTTAAAAACAACTAAAGTTCTATTCATAAAATAATACCTCAAAATTCTAAGATTTAACGCTTCCCAAACCAGATAAGAGAGAATTTTTCACACGTCTTATATATTCTTTTCTATAATGATTTCTCATCTCTTCATCTTCTTTGGAAAGACCTCCTGCTTTGGATAACCTTGAATATTCATTTATTTTGTCAATTAATTCTGTTTCACTAAGTTTTTGAATATTATCCATATTACCTCATTTTTAAAAAATTATAATTGATTAAATACAAGATATTCTAACACAAAAATGAAACTTTTTAAATAAGATTTAAAAGAATTTTTAAAAAATAAAGTCTAAATACCTATATAAATCAAAACAATACTTATGTTAAAAATTAAAATTACACTTAGTACTAAAAAAATTGGTGGATTTCATATATAAAATTAGGATGTTAAGTATATATTTTTGTATGAAGAAAGAAATCATTACCATTGTATAAAAAAAGAGTTTATATGTTTTGACTAATTCTATTGATTATTTCATTTGTCATACTTTGAACTAGCATTAATCATCTTTTATAAATAAGAGACATCTGGTTTTATATATGTATTTAGAAAAATAAGAAATATAAAATA
>GL405246.1:1282295-1309099 GCA_000146855.1 [Eubacterium] yurii subsp. margaretiae ATCC 43715 | reverse complement strand
AAATTACAAGTTAATATTGAAAATTGACAATGCGTGTGGTATAATCATTTAGATATCTGAGATGTTTATTTTCAGAGTCTATGTTTTTCTAGGTGTTTATTTGCATTTTATTTCGTCATTTTTATATCAAAATAAAAATGTTCAAATTTAATGATGAATGCCATATTCTATCTAAAAATTTAGGAGGAACTTATGAAAAATGTTGTTATAGCTAGTGCAGTAAGAACACCCGTAGGAAGCTTTGGTGGAGCATTAAAACCGCTTTCAGGTATTGAACTTGGAGTAATAGCTGCAAAGGAAGCTATTAAAAGAGCTGGAATTGATCCTGCAAAAATCGATGAAGTTATACTTGGTAATGTACTACAAGCTGGTTTGGGACAAAATCCCGCAAGACAGGTAGCGATAAATGCTGGTATACCTAAAGAAGTTCCGGCTATGACTATTAACAAGGTTTGTGGATCAGGGCTTAGAGCTGTTTCATTAGCTGCACAACTAATAAAAGCTGGAGATGCTGAAATAGTTCTTGCAGGTGGAACAGAATCAATGACAAATGCTCCTTATGCTTTACCAAAAATGAGATATGGTACAAGAATGGGGGATACTTCTGCTGTTGATATAATGATAAAAGATGGTCTTACTGATGCTTTTAACGGTTATCATATGGGGATTACTGCTGAAAATATAAATGATCAATGGAATCAAACAAGAGAACAACAAGATCAATTTGCTGTTGCTAGCCAAAATAAGGCTGAGGCTGCTCAAAAAGCAGGAAAATTTGATGAAGAGATAGTTGGCGTTGAAATAAAAGATAAAAAAGGTAATGTAACTGTAATAGATAAAGATGAATTTATAAAATATGGTCAAACTATGGAATTGCTTGGAAAACTTAAACCAGCATTCAAAAAAGATGGCTCTGTTACAGCTGGTAATGCATCAGGTATAAATGATGGTGCTGCTTGTCTTATTGTTATGAGTGAGGATAAGGCAAAAGAATTAGGTATTGAACCACTAGCAAAGATAGTATCGTATGCGTCAGCAGGTGTAGACCCTTCAATAATGGGTATAGGACCTGTTCCTGCAAGTACTAAGGCTTTGGAAAAAGCAGGATTGAAAATAGAAGACATAGATTTAGTGGAAGCTAACGAGGCGTTTGCTGCACAATCTTGTGCGGTTGTTAAGGAACTTAAATTGGATCCTGAAAAAACAAATGTAAATGGCGGTGCAATAGCGATAGGTCACCCAATAGGTGCATCTGGAGCAAGAATATTGACAACACTACTTTATGAAATGAAAAGAACAGGTAAGAAAAAAGGACTTGCTACACTTTGTATAGGTGGAGGACAGGGTACTGCATTAATAGTAGAAAGATAGTTATATTTAAAGTCTTGCATGGTTTTCAGTCAAGTAAATAAGCTATTTTGCTATTTACTTGACTTTAATAAAAGATAATATACATATATAATTACGATGTTTTCGTGAATTTTGTATGTCTTTGAGTTGTGTAAATTTTTAACTATATTTTTTATCTTCAATATAATTAAAATATATTTTTTGTTTCAAAAAATTATATATTTATTCATTTTATTTGCTATTATTCGGGTTACTCATGTCTTGTAATTTATTAAGTTATATTGGTATCAATTTATATTTAAAATGCAAGTATTTAGACATTAGTTAAACTGTGATATTTGGATTTTGTGTTAAGGAGGAAAATAAATGGAATTTGGTCTATCAAGAGAGCATCAATTGCTTAAACAAATGTATAGAGCATTTGCAGAAACGGAAATTAAACCTAATGCTGCTGAAGTTGATGAACTGGAAAGATTTCCGAGAGAAAATGTTGAAAAAATGGTAAAAGCCGGATTTATGGGAATACCTATAGCAAAAAAATACGGCGGAGAAGGTGGAGATAATCTAGGCTATATTATGGCTGTTGAAGAATTATCAAGAGTTTGCGCTACTACAGGTGTTATACTTTCTGCACATACTTCTTTGGGAGCAGGTCCTATAGAAAAATTTGGAACTGAAGAACAAAAACAAAAATACCTTGTTCCTTTGGCGCAAGGGAAACATCTTGGGGCTTTTGGTCTTACAGAACCTAATGCAGGTACTGATGCATCAATGCAACAAACTACTGCAGTAAAAAATGGAGATCACTATATACTTAACGGATCTAAAATTTTTATAACTAATGGTGATGAATCTGATACTTACATTGTAATGGCAATGACTGACAAATCTCAAGGAAATAGAGGAATATCAGCATTTATTGTTGAAAGAGGATTTAAAGGATTTTCTACAGGTCCTCATGAAAAGAAGATGGGTATCAGAGGTTCGGCTACATGTGAATTAATATTTGAAGATTGTATTGTGCCTGCTGAGAACTTGCTTTCTCAAGAAGGAAAAGGATTCAAGGTTGCTATGCAAACTTTGGACGGAGGAAGAATAGGTATAGCTGCACAAGCTCTTGGTATAGCACAAGGTGCCTTGGATGAAACTATAGCTTATGTTCAAGAGAGAAAACAATTTGGAAGATCATTATCTAAGTTCCAAAATACTCAATTCCAATTAGCTGATCTTGCTAATATGATAGAAGCAGCAAGACTCCTTGTTTACAAGGCTGCATTTTGTAAAGATAACGGACTTCCTTATTCTGTTCCTGCTGCACATGCAAAATTGTTTGCAGCTGAAACTGCAATGAAGGTAACTACTAAATGTGTTCAATTATTCGGTGGATACGGATATACTAGAGATTATCCGGTTGAAAGAATGATGAGAGATGCTAAGATAACTGAAATATATGAAGGAACAAGTGAAGTTCAAAGAATGGTTATATCAGGTTCATTGTTGAAATAAGGAGGATAGATTATGAATATAGTTGTTTGTATAAAACAAGTTCCGGATACTACTGAAGTAAAACTGGATCCAAAAACAGGAACCCTTATTAGAGAGGGAGTACCAAGCATAATAAATCCGGATGACAAAGCCGGCTTGGAAGAAGCATTAAAGATTAAAGAAACTACAGGTGCAAAAGTAACTGTTGTTACTATGGGACCACCTCAAGCTGATATAGCACTAAGAGAAGCTTATGCAATGGGAGCTGACGAGACAATATTGTTGACTGACAGAGCTTTTGCGGGTTCAGATACATGGGCTACATCTTCAGCAGTTGCAGGGTTGTTGAAAAAACTGGATTATGACCTTATTATTGCTGGTAGACAGGCTATAGATGGAGATACAGCTCAAGTGGGGCCTCAAATTGCAGAACATCTTCATTTGCCAAGTATTTCATATGTTGAAGAAATACAAGAAATTGGGGATGGATTTATAACAGTAAGAAGACAATATGAAGATAGATATCAAATTTTAAAAGTTAAAACACCTTGTCTTATAACTACACTTGGTGGAATGAATCAACCTAGATATATGAGAGTTTCAAGAATTTATGATTCTTTCAGAGAAGAAGGTATAGTAAATGTTTGGAATGTAAATGACATAGTTGTTGATCCTGCGAACCTAGGCCTTAAAGGTTCTCCTACTAACGTTAAAAAGAGCTTTACAAAAGGAGCAAAAACTGCAGGAAAAGTTTTTGATGTAGAAGCAAAAGAAGGCGCAAAGATAATTTTGGATAAACTAAAAGAACAGTTTTTAATATAAGGTGGTGCTAATATGAATTTGCAAGATTATAAAGGTGTTTATGTCTTTGTAGAACAAAGGGATAATCACATTCAAAATGTTTCTCTTGAACTTATAGGTAAAGGAAAAGAGTTAGCTGAAAAGAGAAGTGCTGATGTTACGGCAGTCGTGCTTGGCAAAGGAGTAAGCTCACTTACAAGTACCCTTTCACACTATGGTGCTGATAATGTTATAGTAATAGAAGATGATAGATTGGAAAGATATATGACAGAGCCATATACAAAAGCTCTTTTTGAAGTAGTACAAGCTAAAAAACCTGAAATAATGCTGTTTGGTGCTACTTCTATAGGAAGAGACTTGGCTCCTAGAGTATCTGCAAGAGTTCATACAGGACTTACTGCTGACTGTACTGGGTTGGAAATAGATGAAGAAACAGGACATCTTCTAATGACAAGACCTGCTTTTGGTGGTAATATAATGGCTACAATAATTTGTAAGGAATTCAGACCGCAGATGGCTACTGTAAGACCTGGGGTTATGCAAAAACTTGAAGAAGATAAGGCTAAACAAGCCAAAGTAGAAAGTTTCAAAGTTGATTTTAATGATGCAGACTTCAATGTTGAAATTCTTGAAGAAGTTGTAGAAACTAAGAAAAAGATTAAGATAGAAGATGCCAAAATACTTGTATCTGCTGGTAGAGGTTTCGGTTCAAAAGAAAATATAGTGCTTGCTGATGACTTGGCAAAGGCTATTGGTGGTACAGTATCAGGTTCAAGAGCTGCTGTAGATTCAGGTTGGTTGGAAAAAGAACTACAAGTTGGACAAACTGGTAAGACTGTAAGACCGAACTTGTATTTTGCACTTGGTATATCAGGAGCTATACAACATCTTGCTGGAATGGAAGAATCAGATCTTATAATAGCTGTAAACAAAAATCCTGATGCTCCTATGTTCCAAACTGCTGATTTAGGAATAGTTGGAGATATTAATAAAGTTATTCCTGAATTGACAAAACTTATCGAAGCTGAAAGAGCAAAAAAAGAAGTTGAATAAAACTGAAAAATTATGATTTGTGTGTTTTCGAATCATAATTTTTTTGAAAAAATTGAAAAATTTTATTTATTTTGTCAATTAATACTCAAAATTTTAATAAATTTAATATCCTTTTAAATATTTTGATGTATTATTGTAATATATTAACAATGTGACATGATGATCTCCATTGAGATGTTATGCCATACAATCTTATTAATACTATTTTGTACTTAGAAAGGAAGGATTACTATGAAAATAGCAATAATCGGTTCAGGTGTTATGGGTAGTGGTATAGCTCAAGTTTTAGCAAAGAAGCATACAGTTATAATACGTGATGTTATACCAGCAGCTCTTGAAAATGCAAAAAAAAGTATAACAAAGAATCTTGAAAAGCTTGTTTCTAAAGAAAAGATAACAAAAGAAGATATGGATGCTACTTTGGGAAGAATATCAACTTCTGATAATATTCAAGATTTGAAAGATTGCGATCTTATAATAGAAGCTGCTACAGAAAATGAAAAGATAAAATTGGCAATATTCGAAGAACTTGATAAAGTTTGTGATGAAAAGACAATATTGGCTACAAATACATCTTCTCTTTCTATTACTGCGATAGGAGCTGCTACAGGTAGACCTGAAAAAGTAATAGGTATGCATTTTTTCAATCCTGTTCCGATGATGGCATTAGTAGAAGTAATTAAGGGACAACTTACAAGCGACGAAGTAAAAAATAAGATAGTTGAATTGGCGAAAGAAATAGGAAAAACTCCTGTAGAAGTGGATGAAGGACCTGGATTTGTTGTAAACAGAATATTGATACCGATGATTAATGAAGCTGTAGGTATATATGCCGATGGACTTGCAACTCCTGAAGATATTGATACTGCAATGAAACTTGGTGCAAATCACCCTATGGGACCTTTGGCTTTGGGAGATTTGATAGGTTGGGATGTATGCTTGGCTATAATGGAAGTATTATACAATGAATTTGCAGATCCTAAATATAGACCTCACCCTCTAATGAGAAAGTTGGTTCGTTCTAAACAACTCGGAAGAAAGAGTGGTAAAGGTATTTATCAATACTAAAGACAGATTAAATAACTGATTTATAAAATGGATATTGACCTTATTAAATATTTAAGTAAAATATTATAGGTTAATATCTATTTTTTATTGTATTTTTATGAATAGTTATTCATAGAATTTATTTACAAAGATTTTTTAGAAAAATATTTTAGAAAGAGAAGAAAAACTATGTACATAAGTAATCATGGTGCTAATATTGAATATTTTGCAAAAAAATATGCTAAGAAACCAAGTGAAATTGTTGATTTCAGTAGCAATATAAACATTTTTTCTCCCAGTATAGATTATAATTATATTCTTAAGAGTATTAAAAATAATATCAATAGATATCCCGATATTAATTACTCAAAATTAAAAGAAGCCATATCATCTATATATAATGTTGATTCGTCTGATATTTACGTTGGTAATGGAGCAACTGAGGTTATATATGATATATTGAGTTTGGATATTTTTAAAAATGTCGGTATATTTAACCCTACATTTAGTGAATACGAAAGGGCTTGTCATTATTTTAAGAAAAATATAATAGATTTAGATATAAATTTTCTTGATAATCTAAGTAAAATGAATTTTGACTATTTAAAAGACAATATTTTCAAAAATTGTGAGCTACCTGATATTTTAATTATTTGTAATCCCAATAATCCTACAGGGAAAATTTATGAGCTTAAGAATTTAGTTGATTTTTGCAAGAGCAATAATATATTCTTATTAATAGATGAAACTTTTATTGATTTTTGTTATAATGATAAATATTCTTTGAAAGAATTCATTCCAAGATATGATAATATAATTATTTTAAATGCTATTACAAAATTTTTTGCTATGGTAGGTGCAAGACTTGGATACTGTTTTTGCAGTAATTTTGAATTTAATAAAATGTTGAACCTGATTGAAAAACCCTGGAGTGTCAACATATTGGCAGAAAGCATAGCTTATGAAATCTCAAAAATTGATGAAAATTTTTACGATTCTACAAAAAAGTACTATACTTCAGAGATTGATAGGTTATATAATAAGTATGTATTGTTAGATAATTTGAAAATTAGTTGTTCAAGTACTTGCTTTTTTTGTATTAACTTTGATAATATATCTGTTAAAAAATTACAGTCATACTTGATTAAAAATGGGAATATGCTTGTCAGAGTGCTGGATAATTACAAAAATATGGATAATAATTCAATAAGAATAGCTGTAAAAGATAGAGAAAACAACGATAAGTTATATTTATATATCAAAAAATATGTGGAGGATAATTTTAATTATTAAAGCTTATGAAACAAATAGTTATAATTTGCGGACCTACTGCAGTAGGCAAAACAGCAGTATCTATAAAACTTGCTCAAAAGCTCGATACTGAGATTATTTCATCAGATTCTATGCAAATATATAAGGGTATGGATATAGGTACAGCTAAGATAAGAAAAGATGAAATGCAAGGTATCAAGCACCATATGATTGATATAGTTGAACCTTGTAATGAATATAGTGTGAGTGATTATGCAAATGACTCTCTTAAAATTATTGGAGATTTGTTTTCTAAAAAAAAATTCCCTTAATAGTAGGTGGAACAGGACTTTACATCAACTCATTAATTTATAAAATGGATTTTAATTCTTCAAAAAAAAATTGTGAAATACGAAGTAAATATAGAAATGTTTTTGAAGAAAAAGGTGTTGATTTTCTATATGATATATTAGTTAGTAAAAATTCTAAAATTGCGTCAACTATAGAAAAAAACAATGTAAAAAGGGTAATTCGTGCATTGGAGATACTTGATAATTCTGACGAAATTCGTGCATTTGAAGATGTGAAGGTATTTCAGAATTATAAAGTAAATATGTATGTTCTTAAGATGGATAGAGAAATTTTATATAATAATATAAACAATCGTGTAGATGCTATGATAAGTGATGGATTAATTGAAGAAGTTGAAAAGCTTATGAAAAAAGGTTTAACATCTGAGCATCAGTCGATGAAAGCCATAGGTTATAGGCAGATACTTTCTTATTTAGAAGGAGATATTTCAAAAGAAGATGCTATAGAACTAATAAAAAGAGATAGTAGAAGATATGCTAAAAGACAATATACATGGTTTAAAAGATATGATTTTTCTAAATGGATAGACGCTGAAAATAGGGATGTGGATAGAATAGTTGATATGCTATATGATGATATAATTGCAAATAATATAGATTAAATAATAAAAATTCAGAAAAAATAAGCAAAATATGGTATAATATGCTTGAGAAATTTTTAAATAGAAAAATTAATGTTTATGAGGATTAATGGAGGAGTTATGAAGAATCTCAGATTTGACTATTCAAAAGCAAGTAAGTTTGTAAAACAACATGAAATTGAAAATATGATACCTACAGCAAAACTGTCTCAGGAACTTCTAGCAACTAAATCAGGAGCAGGAAAAGAGTTTACGGGATGGTTGAATCTGCCAACAGACTATGACAAGGATGAATTTAAAAGAATAATAGAATCATCAAAAAGAATTCAGGAAAATTCGGATTATCTTGTAGTTATTGGAATAGGGGGCTCATACTTAGGTGCAAGAGCGGTTATTGAAGCTCTTTCAAATAATTTCTCCAACTTTATGACTAGGGAAGAAAGAAATCTTCCTAAGATAATATTTGCCGGAAATTCAATATCTTCTACTTATTTATCAGAACTTTTAGAGTTTTTGAAAGATAAGGATTTTTCTATAAATGTAATATCAAAATCAGGAACTACTACTGAACCTGCAATTGCCTTTAGAGTTCTCAAAGATTTACTTGAAAGTAAATATGGAAAAGATAAGGCAAAATCAAGGATATTTGCAACTACTGACAAAAGTAAGGGTGCATTGAAGAATTTATCTGAAAAGGAAGGATATGAAACTTTTGTTGTTCCGGATGATATAGGTGGAAGATATTCAGTGCTTACAGCCGTAGGCTTACTTCCTATTGCAGTTGCAGGGATAAATATAGATTGTCTTTTGAAAGGTGCAGAGGATGCACAAAAAGAGTTTGCAAAGACAAATATAATGGAAAATGATGCTGTTTTGTATGCAATTTTGAGAAATATTTTGTACAGAAAAGGAAAGGTTACAGAAATACTTGTAAATTATGAGCCACAGATGATGTTTTTTAGTGAGTGGTTTAAACAACTGTATGGTGAAAGTGAAGGAAAAGACCAAAAGGGAATCTTTCCTGCAAGTGTGATTTTTTCTACAGATTTACATTCAATGGGACAATTTATCCAAGATGGAAATAGAAATATATTTGAAACAGTAATTAATATAGGAATTCCAAAATCTGATGTAACTATAAAAAAAGATGAACAAGATTTGGATGGACTTAATTATTTGGAAGGAAAGACTGTAGATTTTGTAAATCACAATGCTATGAAAGCAACTATGCTTGCTCATATTGATGGTAATGTACCTAATCTTGTGGTAAATATAGAAAAACTTAATTCATATAACCTTGGATATCTTATTTATTTCTTTGAATATGCTTGCGCTATAAGTGGATATATCAATAATGTCAATCCTTTTGATCAGGAAGGTGTTGAAAGTTATAAAAAGAATATGTTTGCTCTCTTAGGTAAGAGAGGTTATGAAGAATTAAAGTCAACATTGGAAAAAAGATTAAAATAGGTATAACAATGAAAAAAACGACTAAGATAGTTTTTTTGGCAATAATGCTGTCTTTTTCTTTGATATTGTATTATATAGAAAGTATGTTGCCACCTTTAAATATTTTGGCTCCTGGAGCAAAATTAGGGCTGTCAAACATACTTTCGTTGACATGTTTATTCATATTTGGATTTAGGGACGCTATGACTGTTCTTTTAATGAGGATATTTTTATCTTCTACATTTTATGGTGGTATGTCGACATTTTTATACAGTTTTACTGGTGGTATTTTCAGTATTTTATCTATGACTTTGGTTAAAATGATGAATTTAAAGTCTGTAAGTCCGATTGGCATATCAATAGTAGGCTCGTTTTTTTTCAATATAGGTCAACTTGTTGTGTCAGCAATGGTATTGTCAAATATAAAAATATTTTACTACCTACCATATATGTCATTGTTTTCAATTTTAACCGGATTTTTTACAGGGCTATCTTCATTGTTTTTGATAAATCATATTGAGAAAATAATTAAATTAGAACAAAGATAGCTAAAAATAAATAATTTATTATTATATTAAGAGAAAGGCTGTTATATGAACAATTATAATTGGGATTTATCTTTGATATACAAAGATGACAAACAGATTCAAGATGATATAAAAAAAGTAAAGTCATTGTTGGAAGGATATGATGTTGTTAAAAATGAAAATGATATTAAAGGATTATTAGATATAATCGAAAAAACAATGATAATAATATCAAGATTAGTTGCTTATTCAAATATGAAGAGAGATGAGGATACGACAATTTCTCAAAATCAAAAGCTTGTACTCGAAGTTGAAGATTTATCTTCTAAAGTTGATGAAAAATTTTCTTCATTTAACCCTTTAATTCTTTCTTTAGATGAAAAAAAGGTTGATGAATTTTTAAATTCAACTGATAAGCCCGACTATAAACAGGTTATAAAGAGAATACTGAGAAATAAAGAACATATTTTATCTAAAAATGAAGAATATATTATAAGTATAGCACAAGATATAGCATCAGATTCTGAAAATAGTTTTTATATGCTGTCCTATGCAGATATGTCTTTTCCAGTAATTGAGTCAGATAAGGAAAAAAGACAGCTTACACATGCAAATTTTTCATCGCTTCAATTTGATAAAGATAGAAAAGTTAGAAAAGAATCTTTTGACAAAATGTATGATACTTATGCAAAGTATATAAATACATTTGCAAGTGACTACTATGGTCATGTTAAAGGAAAAGAAAAATTAGCTAAAATAAGAAAGTACAATGGTAATATACATGAGGAGTTATTTCAAGACAATGTAAGTCTTGGTGTCTACGATACCTTGATAGAAGCTGTTCATGATTATATACCTAAGTTAAGTAAGTATATAGATATAAAGAAAAAGGCGTTGGGACTTAGCGAAATAACGAACTATGACTTATATGTGCCTATTACTGAAGAAAATAATGAAAAATATACGTTTGACGACTCTAAAAAGATAATTTTAGACGCACTTTTGCCATTGGGAGAAGAATATCAAAGTCTTTTGAAAAAGGGATTTGATGAAAGATGGATGGATGTTTATCCTAAGAATGGTAAAAAATCTGGAGCATATTCTTTTGGTTCGTACGATACAAATCCTTATATACTGTTAAATCATACTGATGATATGTTTTCTTTATTTACTATTGCTCATGAAATAGGACATTCTATTCACAGCTACTATTCAAGGAAGAATAATCCATATTTTCAATCTAATTATACAATCTTTGTAGCTGAAGTTGCATCTACCACTAACGAATTGCTACTTCTCGATCATATGATTAAAAATACGGATGATGAAGAAGCAAAGAGGAAGTTTACAGTATATAATATTGAACAATTCAGGACTACAGTATTTAGGCAAACTATGTTTGCAGAGTTTGAAAAGATAGTACACGAAAAAGTAGCTAACGGTGAAGTAATGACGGCGCAAACTTTAAATGAAATCTATTATGATTTAAACAAAGTTTACTATCCTACTTTAAAACTTGATGATAAAATATCATTAGAATGGGCAAGAATTCCGCATTTCTATTCTGATTTTTACGTTTATAAGTATGCTACTGGATTTTCGTGTGCCACATTCTTGTCTCAAAGTGTATTAAAGGGCTTTGAAAATGTATCAAAATATATTGATTTTCTAAAAGATGGTAATAAACATTATCCAATAGAACAGCTACAAATTGCCGGAGTGGATATAACAAAAAAAGAAACTATTCATAAAGCGCTTGATGTATTCAGTAATAAGATTGACAGCCTTGAGTAATTTATATAATTTATTATAAATTGTTATTTTTTGTATTTATCAAGCTTAATTAAGTTCATGTTTTGACTATGGAGGGTTTTATGAAACTGGAAGATGTTTTGAATATGTTAAGAGAAGATGATAAAAGAATTACAAAGGCGAAAGTAGAAATAATAGAGTTTTTTTTAGAAAACAAGGACTTTATTACTGTAAATGATCTTAGAGACAAACTCGTTCATGGCGCAGATATGTCTACTATATATAGAAATCTTGAAGTATTTTGTGACATGGGATTCTTAGAAAAAATCGAAAAAGATGATAAGAGATGGTATAGGCTCAAAGAAGAAAATTCCAAAAATAGAATGTATATAGTTTGTGATGATTGTGGAAAAAGGCGAGTTTTGGAAAAATCTCCTGCTGTGATTGTCGATAACAACGTTGAAGGATATGAAATCACAGGATATAAATTTGAATTTAAAGGCTTGTGTGATGATTGTAAACACGAAAAATAAATTAGAGGTGATATATTGGTAAAAAAGTCAAACAAACTTAGCAGTAAAGATGTATTAAATGAAATAAAACAGATGGTAAGCTTCTTGTCGTGTTTTGATATTACTGATGAATTTGACTATGAAGATATGTTTATTTATGATCGTATGATTCCATCCAATGTAGTAGCCATAGCGGAATATAACGGTTATGATACAAAGATTAGGACTTTGGATGAAATAAACTTAAGAGAACATGAAGTTGAAAAAATGGTTGGGAACTTTATATACAAAATTGAAGAAGAGTTGCTTATCAGGCATGATGTTGAAAATATAAGAGTGGATTATAAATTATACACTTTTTTGGATTATACAGACTCTATTAAATTTGTTATAATAGTTGATTTTTCAGGGAAATCTGTTCATGAGTTTTTCAAGATTAAAGATATTGTGGCAGATACACAATTAAGCGGTAAGTCCAAGTATCTTTATTAAACTTTATAATTAGGGGATTAATAATGGCATTAAAATTATTTGAAAATTTATTTAAAAAAGATCAAGGTAAAAAAAATGAAGATGAAAATTTAAAAAGTGAAGTTGAAGATACACAGGTAGATGATGAAATAATAGGCGAGAGCATTGAAGAAGACTCAAATGTCAATATCTCTGAAGCTTTAACTGTTGAAGAAGTTAAAGATATTGAAAAGTTAGCAGATGACAAAGATGTAATTGAAGTTGATGAAGAAAAAGATGTCGAAGAAATACAAGAAGTAATAGAAACTGCAGTTATTGAAAAAAAGGGTTTGTTTGCAAGGCTTAAAGAAGGTCTTAAGAAGACAAGTGACTCTTTTACTGAAAAATTTGACAATTTATTCAAGGGTTATTTGAAAATTGATGATGATTTGTATGAAGAGCTTGAAGAGATATTAATTACAAGTGATATCAGCTTTGATACAACTCTTAAGATAGTAGAAAATTTGAAAAAAAATATCAAGAAAAAAAATATTAATGATGTAAATTTGGTAAAGCCTGAGTTAAAAGAAGTTTTGTATGAATTGCTTGAAAATAACAATTCGAAACTTGATGTTGAAAATCAAAAAAATATAATAGTTATTGTAGGAGTAAATGGAGTAGGAAAAACTACTACAATAGGAAAGTTGGCGTCAAAATTCAAAAACGAAGGTAAGTCTGTCTTACTTGCAGCAGGAGATACTTTCAGAGCAGCAGCTGAAGAACAGCTTGAGATCTGGTCTACTAGAGCAGGGGTAGATATAGTAAGACATAATGAAAGTGGAGCAGATCCGTCAGCTGTAATTTATGATGCTATACAAAGAGCAAAGTCGAAAAATACAGATATATTGATATGTGATACAGCTGGAAGACTTCATAATAAAGTAAATCTCATGAATGAACTTAGTAAGATAATGAGGATTATAGGTAAGCAATATCCAGATGCCAAAAAGGAAGTATTACTTGTTATTGATGCTACTACAGGTCAAAATGCACTTAATCAGGTAAAAACTTTTAATGAGGCTGTTGAACTTACAGGAGTAATACTTACAAAACTTGATGGAACAGCAAAAGGTGGAGTTGTACTTTCTATAGTGGATGAATATAAATTACCTGTAAAATTTATAGGTGTTGGAGAAAAAGTAGATGATTTACAGGAGTTTGACTATAAAAACTTTGTCGACGCATTATTTTAGATTAAATAATTTGATAAATATTTTTTGCTTTTAAATATTTTTAATATTAGAAAGGAATTTTAAATTATGAAAATTGTTATTCTTGATGCGTATAGTGTCTTATACAATGATCTTTCATTTGATTTTTTGGAAGATCATGAAGTTATATCGTATGACTTTACAGAAAAAAAGGACATAATAAAAAATATTGGAGATGCGCAGATAGTATTTACAAATAAGTGTGAAATAACAAAAGAAGTTGTAGATGCGTGTCCAAATATAAAATTTATAGTAGAATTGGCAACAGGATATAACAACATAGATGTTGCTTATTGCAGAGAAAAAAATATTATAGTCAGCAATATTCCTTCTTATGCGTCAAGCAATGTGTCTGAGTTGGTATTTGCGTTTTTGTTGGATGCTTTTTACAATATTAGAGATTATGATATAGCTGTAAAGGATGGTCAGTGGAGTCAATCAAAAATATTTACGTTGTTTAAACATGTTACACATAATCTTGCAGGGAAAACTTTAGGTATTATAGGATATGGAAATACTGCAAAGGCTGTTGAGAAAAAAGCGTTGGCTTTTGATATGAACGTATTAGTTAACAGAAGAAAATCAGATTCATCGGATAAAAAGTTCGTAAGTCTTGATGAACTTTTACAAAAGTCAGATATTATATCTCTTCATATTCCTTTGACAAAAGATAATGAAAAATTTATAAATAAGACTGTTATTGAAAAGATGAAAGATGGAGCAGTATTTATCAATACTGCAAGAGGAGGATTAGTTGATGAAGTAGCCATCTCTCAAGCATTGAATTCAGGTAAGATTTCAAAGGCATATATTGATGTAACTACTAAAGAACCAATAGAAAAAGACAATGTATTACTTAAGACAAAAAATATAGTGATAACACCACATATAGGTTGGGCAGCATACGAAACAAGGAAAAAAATGTTAGAAATTTTGAAAGAGAACTTGAACGCCTATGTTTCGGGTAATCCTATAAATGTAGTAAATTAAAAACCATAATTTATAATTGTGTGTTTTTTGTAGAATGCTAGAAATATTTGTGAAATTTGAAAATCCAGTTGACAAAATATAATAAATTTTATATAATTTATTGGTTAATTTATATAAGTGTGTTCCTCTGGTGGGTTTTCATTAAGAACATATTTTTTGGAGGATATAATGGAAAAGATAAGAGAAATTGAACAAAGACAGTTGAAACAAGACTTGCCTAACTTCGGTGCCGGTGATACAGTTAAGGTTCACATAAGAGTAAAAGAAGGTAAGAGAGAAAGAATCCAAATTTTTGAAGGTGTTGTAATCAAGAGACAAAACGGTGGTATCAGAGAAACTTTTACAGTAAGAAAGATATCTTTCGGTGTTGGGGTTGAGAAAATATTCCCTCTACATTCACCGTCTATTGAAAAGATTGAAGTTACAAGAAAAGGTAAAGTAAGAAGAGCTAAGATTAATTACTTGAGACAACGTTCAGGTAAAGCTGCAAAAGTTAAAGAAGCTGTAAGAAACAAATAATTATGCTGAGGCTACCAATTTATGTTTTACTAAGTTGGTAGCTTTTTATTTAGTTACTTTTTATTTAGTTACTTTTTATTTAGTTAAAAGGATAATAGCTATATGGATATAACAGAAAAAAATTCTATCAACTGGTATCCTGGTCATATGAAAAAAACAAGAGAAGGCATAGTCAAAAATTTGAAATTGGTTGATCTTGTAATTGAAATCTTGGATGCCAGAGCTCCTATAAGTACGAAAAATCCTGATATAGACAATATGATATCAAACAAGAAAAAGATTATCGTATTTACTAAAAAAGATTTGACACCGGAGGATTCATTAAAAAAATTTATTGATTATTATAAAAATAATAATGACTATGTTATAGCTATCAATGCAACTGATAAGGCTGGAACATCATCATTGATAAAATTATTGGATAACATAAGGGAAGAAAACTACAACAAAAATAAGAATAAAGGCATAATAAATAAAAACCTGAGAATTATGATTGTAGGTATACCTAATGTTGGAAAATCTACACTGATAAATCAAATTATCGGTAAAAAAAGCGCTAAAACAGGGGATACTCCTGGCATAACAAAGGCCCAACAATGGCTTAAAATAAAGGGTAATATTGAGTTACTTGATACACCGGGAATATTGTGGCCTAAAATCGAAGATGTATCAGTTGGGAATAAATTATCATTTTTAGGTAGTATAAAAGATTCCGTTTTGGAGATTGAAGATATATATTATGAGTTTATTCAATACTTATTAAAAAATAAAAAGCAGATGAGACTTTTTTCAGAGTTTGATATAGATATTAATGAAACAGATTTTGAAAAGATATCTGATAAAATAGCCACTAAGAGAGGATATAAAAAAAATAAGGAAATAGATTATTATAGGCTATCAAATGCTGTACTTAACGATTTTAGAGGTGGAAAATACGGTAAAATTCAGCTTGATGATATATAAAATTGTAGTTATTTTAATAATTTGATAGTTAATGTATGGTATTTTTGTAATTAATCAGGAGGTAATTTTTTTGAAGGATTATGATGTTATAATAATAGGAGCCGGTGCCAGTGGTGTGTTTGCGTCATATGAGTTTACTAAGATGGATACAAACGCAAAAATATTGATGATTGATTCAGGAAATCCTATAAATAAGAGGGTATGTCCAATATCCGAGGGAAAGGTTAAAAACTGTATAAAGTGTTCACCTTGTAACATAATGAAAGGATTTGGGGGAGCAGGTAGTCTATCTGACGGTAAATATAATATTACTAATAATTTTGGCGGAGATTTATACAAACACATAGGAAAAAATGAAGCATTGGAATATATGGAATATGTAGATAGGGTGCTATGTGATTTTGATGGACAATATGTAAAATTATACTCTACAAGCAACAGTAATATAAAGACTTTAGCTATAAAAAATGATTTACATCTTTTAGATGCGAAAGTAAGGCACTTTGGAACAGACAGGAATATAAATATACTTAAAAAAATAACAGAATATATTTCAACTAAGGTTGAAGTTATATATAATACAACTGTAGATACATTGGAACATAAAGACGGAAAATTTTACATTAGCACTGATAAACTAGGTGATTTTTCAGCTAAATATCTTATATTGGCTGCAGGGCGTTCAGGCTCAAAATGGATAGGCGAAATATGTGATAAATTAAAAATACCTACTATGAAAAATAAGGTAGACATTGGAGTAAGGGTAGAATTGCCTGCAGAGGTATTCAAACATATTACGGACGAAGTATATGAGAGTAAGATAGTGTATCAGACAAGAAAATATAATGACTTAGTAAGGACTTTTTGTATGAACCCCTATGGTGATGTAGTAGCTGAAAATACTAATGGTGTAGTAACAGTAAATGGTCACTCGTATTCAGATCCTGCTTTACAAAGCGAAAATACAAATTTTGCGTTACTTGTAAGCAATACATTTACAGAACCGTTCAAGAACAGTAATGAATATGGCGAATCTATAGCCAGACTTTCTAATATGTTAGGTGGTGGAGTCCTGCTCCAAAGATTTGGAGATTTAAAAAGAGGAAAAAGAAGTACACAAAGTTCTATACAAAAGGGATTTATAACGCCTACCTTAGACGCAACTCCTGGTGATTTGAGCCTTGTAATTCCAAAGAGACAATTAGACTCAATTATAGAGATGATTGAAGCATTGGATAAGATAGCTCCGGGAACTGCAAATAATGATACTCTACTATATGGTGTGGAGGTTAAATTCTATAATTCTAATGTACAAGTCGATGAGAATCTTGAAACCAACATAAATAATTTCTATGTAGTGGGAGATGGTTCAGGGGTAACTCATTCATTGTCTCAGGCTTCTGCAAGTGGAGTATATGTTGCAAGAAAAATTGATGAGAAAATTAAAAACAATATATAAAATTTTTTTATAGATTTTTTTGAAACTTATGTTATAATATAAGGACTAACTTATAAAAAACGGAGGATATAAAATGTCATTGGATTTAATAAAAAAAGAAGGTTATAATGCCGAATTGAAATTAGTAATACCGTCAGGAGATTTTGAAAAATATTGTAATGAGGCTTATAACAAGAACAAAAGTAAGATAAATATTCCGGGATTTAGAAAAGGAAAAGTTCCTAAGAATATGATTGATAAATATTATGGCGAAGGCTTTTTCTATGAAGATGCTATTAACATGGGATTCAGCAAAGAATATTCTGAAGGTGTTGAAGCACTTTCAATAGAACCTGTTGCAAGACCTGAAATAGATGTTGAAGAAATAAAAAAGGGCCAAGATATAGTAATAAATGTTAAGGTTGTAATAAAACCGGATATAACAGTAGAAAATTACAAAGGATTGGAAATAGCATTCCCTAAAACTGATGTAACTGAGAGCGAAATAGAAGAAGAATTGGAATCAATGAGAAATAAAAACGCTAGATATGTTACTATAGAAGATAGACCTGTTAAAGACGGTGACATAATAAGACTAGATTTTGAAGGTAAAAAGGACGGAGTACCTTTTGATGGTGGAAAGGCTGAAAACTATTCTTTAATAATAGGTTCTAAATCTTTCATAGAAGGATTTGAAGAACAGCTTATAGGGATGAATTTAGGAGAAGAAAAGGTAATAAATGTAACTTTTCCTTCAGATTATATGGAAAAAACTCTTGCAGGAGCAGATGTTACCTTTGATGTAAAGATAAATGAAATCCAAGAAAAACAACTTCCTGAATTAGATGATGAATTTGTAAAAGATGTAAGTGAATTTGATACATTGGATGAATTAAAAGAAGATATTAAAAAATCAATACATTCAAAAAAAGAAGCAAAAGCTATTTCTGAGTTTGAAAATGATATAATTGATACAGTGGTAAAAAATACATCTATGGATTTGCCTGTTGAGATGATAGATTCTGAAGTTGAACACATGATGAATGAATTTTCACAAGGTCTAGCATATCAAGGTATGGATATTAATATGTATCTTGGATATATAAATAAAACTGCCGATGATGTAAAAAATGAAATGAGAGGAGAGGCAGAAAAAAGAGTAAAAGGATCAATGGTTCTTGAAAAAATAAGAGATATAGAAAATATCTCATATGAGGAAGAACAACTTGAGGATGAACTTAATAAAATGGCTAAGCAATATAACATGGATGTAAACAGACTTAAAGAAATACTTCCTGAAGAGCAAAAACAATATATTATAGACAGTATTCGTACAAAAAATACTATAGATTTTCTTAATAAACAAACAAAAAGAGTTTAATTTTGCTTATAAGAGTGTATCTAATAGATGTTAGTTACACTCTTATAATATTTTATAAGTTAAATATTGTAATAGTAAGATTATTTGGGACAATTTTGAAATAATACGAATTTTTAATTAAATTGATTTATATTAAGATTTGTATTTTTATAAAACAGGAGATGTGAAAATGGCATTTATTCCTTATGTAATAGAACAAACAAGTAGAGGAGAAAGAAGTTACGATATATATTCCCGTCTTTTAAAAGAGAGAATAATATTTTTAGGTGACGAAGTAAATGATCAAACTGCGTCATTGATAGTTGCACAGTTATTATTTTTGGAATCAGAAGATCCGGATAAAGATATACATTTCTATATTAATTCACCGGGCGGTTCAATAACTGCAGGTATGGCAATATATGACACTATGCAACATATAAAACCTGATGTTTCGACTATTTGTGTTGGTATGGCAGCTTCTATGGGAGCATTTTTGTTAAGTAGTGGTAAAAAAGGTAAGAGATATGCTCTTCCAAACAGTGAGATAATGATACATCAACCACTTGGCGGAACAAAAGGACAAGCTACAGATATACAAATACATGCTGAGAGAATAATAAGGTTGAGAAAGAAATTAAATGAAATAATGGCTGAGCAAACAGGAAAAAGTATAGAAATAATAAACAAAGATACAGAAAGAGACTTCTTTATGTCTGCTGAGGAGGCTAAAGACTACGGTCTAATAGACAGTGTTATGCTTGGAAGAGGAAAGTAGTATTGTAAATTATTAAAAGGTGTATATATGTCTAATAAGAAAGATGATAAGATAGCAAGATGTTCATTTTGTGGTAAAAAGCAAACTGAAGTAAAGAAATTAATCTATGGCAATGGTGTGTATATATGTGATGAGTGTGTTTCAATTTGTCAAGATATGATTGATGAAGAAAAACAAAACTACAAGTCAGATTCATATGATATTAATTTGCCTAAACCTAAAGAGATTAAAAGTTTCTTGGATGAATATATAATAGGACAGGAAAGTGCAAAAAAGGTATTATCTGTTTCCTTATATAATCATTATAAGAGAGTTTATAACCTTGAAAACAAGAAAGATGATATTGATATACAAAAAAGTAATATTTTGTTGCTTGGACCAACAGGCTCCGGCAAGACTCTTTTGGCACAGACGTTGGCAAAGATAATGAATGTTCCTTTTGCTATTGCTGATGCTACTACTCTTACAGAGGCGGGATATGTAGGAGAAGATGTTGAAAATATATTGCTCAAATTGATTCAAGCTTCTGATTATAATATTGAAAGAGCACAGACAGGAATAATATATATAGATGAAATAGATAAAATAACAAGAAAATCTGAAAATGTATCAATAACAAGAGATGTAAGTGGTGAAGGAGTACAACAGGCTCTACTCAAAATAATTGAGGGGACTGTTGCCAGTGTACCTCCACAAGGCGGAAGAAAACACCCAAGCCAAGAACTTATTCAAATTGATACTACAAATATAATGTTCATAGTCGGTGGTGCTTTTGAAGGTATAGATGAGATTATCAAAAAGCGTATGGGCAAAAATTCCATAGGTTTTGGAACCGAAATAGTGTCAAAAGAAGATGTAAATAAGGAAAAAATATACAAAAAAGTTCAAACAGAAGATCTTTTGAAGTATGGTCTTATTCCTGAATTTGTTGGAAGATTACCTATAGTTGCCTCATTAGATCCACTAGATGAGTCTGCACTGGTTAAGATATTGAAAGAGCCTAAAAATTCACTTGTAAAGCAATTTAAAAAATTGTTTGAACTTGATAATGTCGAGCTTGAAATTGATGATGAGGCTTTGATAGAAGTGGCAAGAAAGGCTATAGAAAGAAAAACCGGTGCCAGAGGGCTAAGAAGCATTCTTGAGGAAACTATGATGGATATAATGTATGATATTCCATCAAGAGATGATGTTTCGGCAATACTCATAAATAAAGATTGTATAATAAAAAAATCTGAGCCTCTGATAAAAATTAAAAACACTAAAAAAGGAGCATAAAGTTTGGTATGGATTATATCATAAATGCTACTGATAAAAATAGAGAGCTATCGGTTTTTGTTGCTAAGACTACAGATATGGTAAATACAATGAGGAGTATTCATAATCCTACTCCTGTTGTATGCGCCGCTATAGGTAGAAGTATGACAGCAACTTCTATCATGGCTGTAGGTATGAAAGGCGAAAAAGACAAGATTACGACTATAATAAAAGGCGACGGACCTGTTGGGAACATTACCTGTGTGTCTAATCATACAGGTAATATTAAAGCCTGTGCAACTAATTATAACGTTGATTTACCGATTAGAGATAATAATAAACTTGATGTTGGCGGAGCTGTAGGTGTTAATGGTTCTCTTACTGTTATAAAAGATTTAGGTCTCAAAGAACCATATATTGGTAACTGTCAACTTATAAGTGGAGAAATAGCTGAAGATTACACAAATTATCTTCTTACTTCAGAGCAGATAAGATCTGCTGTCGGGCTTGGGGTTTTAGTAGATGTTGATTATACAGTAATACATGCAGGTGGATTTATAGTGTATGTAATGCCCTTTGCTGACGAAGATACAATATCAAGAATTGAAAATAATATTAATAACTTATCATCAGTAACAGATATGATGAAAGAAGGGAAAAGCCCTGAAGATATTGCAGATATTCTTTTATCTGGACTTGGATGTGAAGTCTTATCAAAGAGACAGGTAAGCTATGAGTGTGACTGTAGTAAAGATAGAATTGAAAAGGCTCTTATATCACTTGGGGAAAAAGAGATTGAAAATATATATAACGAAGACAAAAAAGTAGAAGTTCAATGTCATTTTTGCAATAAAAAATATAATTTTGATGAAAAAGAGCTATTGTCACTAATTAAAAAATAAATTGATTGCAAAAAATTTAAGTGGATATATAAGACTATGAGGAAGTATTTTTAATTTTAAAAGCAAGGAGAGAAATTAAATATGGAGAACGTAACTGTATATACAAGCACATCTTGTCATTACTGTACTATGATAAAAGATTACTTGAGAGAAAACAATGTGCAATTTGTAGAAAAAAATGTAGATGAAGATCCTGAAGCTAGAGCATTTTTGATAAAAAACAGAATAATGGGAGTTCCTACAACTTATATAGGTGATGTTCAAGTTACAGGCTTCGATAAAGAGAAGATAGATGAATTGCTTGGATTGTAAAAATATCTTATTGAAAAATCTAAAAGAAATTTATATCTTTTAGATTTTTTTTAGCTATTTAAAACTATGTATAATAAAATGCTTCTAACGGTGTTAGTTTAATACTAAAAGTTAGTATAACAGTGGAAAAATTCACTTTATATACTTCAAATTTAAGTGTAATTGAAAAAATAATCAAAGAACTATTTTTCCATTAGTCAAATAAATATTAGTATAAAATATCAATAAAAGACATTAAAAGTGGTGATTTTTTTGAAAATAGTAATAATAACAGGTATATCCGGTTCTGGAAAAAGCGAAGCAATGAATGTAATGGAAGATTTGGGTTATTATTGTGTGGATAATCTTCCGCCTGAAATAATACCAAAGATAGTTTCGTTAGGGAACGATTCAAAGGGGATGCTTGACAAGATTGCTCTTGGTGTTGACATCAGAGGCTATCAATTTTTAAAAGAAATTAATAATGCGATTGATTTTTTGAACGATAATAAATTTGAATATGATATAATATTTCTTGAATCTGAAAATGAAGTATTGGTAAATAGGTATAAGATGTCAAGAAGAAGACATCCATTATCTAAGGGAGAAAATGTAATAGAAGTAATAGAAAAAGAAAGACAAATGCTTTCTGAGGTTAGAAAGAAGGCTAAGTATATAATTAATACTTCAAATTTTTTACCTATTGACCTTAGAAATGAAATAATTTCAATTTTTAATGAAAATATTAAAAATACAGGGTTTTTAGTTACAATAATTTCTTTTGGATTCAAATATGGTGTACCAATAGATTCAGATTTGGTATTTGATGTAAGGTTTATGCCTAATCCGTACTATGTCGATAGTTTGAAAGAAAAGACAGGAAATGAAAAAGAGATTCAAGACTATGTTATGAATAGTCAAGATAGTGTTACATTTTTAGAAAAATTGAAAGACATGCTTCTTTTTTTACTACCGATGTATATTAAAGAAGGGAAAAATCACCTTGTTATTTCTATAGGATGTACAGGTGGAAAACACAGATCAGTGACTGTAAGTAATATTATATATGAATTTTTAAAAGAGCAAAAGTATAATGTGTTTAAAAAACACAGAGACTATTTGAATTGAGGTTAAAATGAAATCAAAGGCGGTTTTCACTATATTGGGTGGTGGAACGGGACAATCAAACATCTTAAGAGGTCTTAAAAAATTTGATGTTGTATTGAACTCTATAGTGACCATGGCTGATGATGGTGGCAGTTCCGGTATCCTAAGGAACGAAATGAATATTTTACCACCTGGAGATTTGAGAAACTGTATTCTTGCGCTTTCTGATACTGAGCCTGAAATGGAAAAGTTATTCCAGTACAGATTTCAAAAAGGGAGTTTAAAGGGACAAAACTTCGGTAATCTGTTTTTGGCTGCCATGCAAGATATACATGGTGATTTCAAAAAAGCAATATCATATACTTCCAAGATATTGGCTGTAAGAGGTAATGTATATCCTGTAACTTATGACAACATCAACTTATTAGCAAAACTTGAAAATGGAAATATCGTGTATGGGGAGTCTAATATATCAAATGAAGTAATAGAACAAAAATCAAAGATAGATAGAGTATATTTTGAACCAGAGCATGTAAGTGCATCTGAAGATGCCATAAAAGCAATTAGAAATTCTGATATGATAATAGCTGGTCCAGGAAGTTTATATACAAGTATTTTTCCGGTTATATTGATAGAGGGAATAAAAAAAGAATTGGAACAGTCTAAGGCTGTAAAGATATTCATAACTAATATAATGACTGAAAACGGAGAAACAGATAATTTTTCATCATTAGATTTTCACAAGGAATTAAGTAAAAATGGATGTGCAAATCTTTTTGATTATTATGTTTTAAATGTAGGGGAGATACCTAAGGATATTCATGACAGATATAGAAAAAAAGGGCAGGATATTGTAAAAAATAATGATTGCGATAAAAGCTATTTTTTAGAAAAAAATATTAAAACAATTAATGAAAATTTAGTCTTTATAAAAGATGGGTTTATATTTCACGACAATATCAGAGTGTCAAAACTGATAAGTGAAATTTATGAATGGACATATGATAAAAAACTGTCCTTTATCTAAGAGAGGTTAGGCATGACTTTTTCTAATGAAATAAGACAAGAACTTTGTAATATAAAGATAAATACAAAAAAAGAGATGCTTTCTTTCTTAAATTCAGTTCTCCTGTTTTCCGGAAATATAAAGTTAAATGAAGGAAAAGCTGAAACTTTTTCTATAACTATAAATCAAAAAGATGTTGCAAAAAAAATCACAACAATTTTTAAAAAAATATTTAGAATAACTCTTGAAATTAATCAAAAAAACAATTATAATTTTGGTAGAGATTTTTTGTATAATTTACAGTTTCCAAAAGATAATGAAGTCTACTTAAATAATATACTTGAAGAGTTATCAATCATACAAGTTCAAGGAGATGTATATACTCTTAGAAATGATGATATAAGCTTTGAGATTTTAGATTCAGAGGATGATAGTAAGATATTTTTAAGAGGAGTCTACATGGTATGTGGGTCATTGACTAATCCTGAAAAAAACTATCATCTAGAGTTTACTACTCACAATAAGAATCTTGCTTCAAGTCTTTCTATTTTTTTGAATAGGTTTGAAATAAGATCTCATATTGTTGAAAGAAAAGATGTCTTCGTAGTATATGTTAAAGATGGTGACAGTATATCTGATTTTCTCAATTTCATAGGTGCTCACGACAGTATGTTCAAGTTTGAAGATGTCAGAGTTAAAAAGCATCTTAGAAATAATGTAAATAGAATTGTAAATTGTGAAACGGCTAATCTTTTGAAAATAACAAAGGGTTATGTAAAGCATAAAAAAGCTATAGAATATATAATAAACAAACGTTCAATAGATTATATTCCTGAGGATTTAAGAGAATTGGCTTTGCTTAGATTGTCAAATGAGTGCTATAGCCTAAAAGATTTAGGAGAGAAATTATCTGTTCCACTTAGCAAGTCAGGAGTTAATTATAGATTAAAAAAAATAGAAGATATTGCTATGAATCTATATAAGGAGGAAGAAGAAAAATGATAAAAAAAGAAGTTACTGTAAAAAATGAATCTGGTTTACATTCAAGAGCGGCTGTAATTTTTATTCAGCACACAAACAAGTATAAGTCAAACATACTTATAACTAAAGAAAATTCTACAGTCAATGCAAAATCCATAATGGGCGTTATGGCTTTATCTGTTGGAAAAGGCGAGTCTATAGAAATAAAAGCTGACGGACCGGATGAAAAAGATGCTGTAGATGATTTGGTTAATTTGATAGAGAATGAATTAATAACTGTATAAATTCATTATGATTGTTTTTATAGGTGTTATTATTTCCTATGCAGTCTAACGTTATTTAATTAGTTATATATTGAAACGTTGGACTTTTTTTATTTATTTTGAGAGGGTTAATATGAAATTAAAAAAAGTACACAGGCTCGCTGCAATATCAAAGATATTATCAGATAATCCCAATAAGATTATAACTTTTAACTATTTCTCTGAAAAATTTTCTTCTGCGAAATCAACAATAAGTGCTGACATATCACTGATTAAACTTATTTTTGACGACCAAAAGCTAGGAAAGGTAATTACAATTCCAGGTGCAGCAGGTGGTGTTAAATATATTCCTACTGTATATAAAAAAGACTGCATAGAATTTTTAAATATGCTTTGTGAAAAGCTCTCTTCAAAAGAAAGGATATTACCAGGAAGATTCCTGTATTTGATAGATTTGATTTATGATCCTTTTATAGTGGAAAAAATAGGCAAAATATTCGCTACTGTTGTAGATTATTCAAAGGCTGATTATTTGGTTACAATAGAAACTAAAGGTATACCTGTAGCTATAATGACAGCAAAAGCTATGAATTTACCTTTGCTGATTATAAGAAAAAATACTAAGATATCTGAAGGTCCTTCTATAAATATAACCTATGTTACAGGAAAAAATAACAATAAAATCCAAACAATGTCTCTTCCTATCAAAAGCATAAAAAAAGGGTCTAAGGTGATAATTTTAGATGATTTTATGAGAGGTGGGGGCACAATAAAGGGAATGCACGAGCTTATGAATGAATTTTCTGTGGAAGTATTGAGTAGTATAGTAATAATATCTACAAATGAACCTGAATCAAAAAAAATATATAATTATGAATCGTTACTGCTTTTAGATGAACATAATGAAGATAATATTTTAAAACCATCTCAAAACATTATTAATAAATTAGAAGAGTAGAGTATTTTCAATATTTTGGCCCATTACTTCGCATAATGCTTATTATGCGAAGTAGAATATGTAAAATTTAATTGAATCAGCAATAAAATGA
>GL405246.1:1232943-1282000 GCA_000146855.1 [Eubacterium] yurii subsp. margaretiae ATCC 43715 | reverse complement strand
TAACTATTAATAGAATTTTATAAAGTCTTCTATAAAATATTTAAGTTAAAACTAAATGTGATTAATAATTATCTTATCCAGTTTTTTTAAAAATTTCTCTATAGCTTTCTTCTATTTCTTCTCTTATATTCTTACTATCAAGATTTATCTTAAGTTTTCTATAAAATCTATTATCCTGTCGCAAGCTTTTCCATCTCCATACGGATTTACTGCATTTGACATCTTGTCATATTCTTTTTTATCATTTAATATATTCGTTATTTCCTTATAGACATTTTCATATTCTACACCAATTACTTTTACAGTACCTGCATCAACTGCTTCCGGTCTCTCGGTTTCAGTTCTAAGTACTAATACCGGTTTACCAAGTGACGGTGCTTCTTCTTGCAATCCTCCAGAATCCGTTAATATAAGGTGTGATTTATTTATTAAGTTAGCAAACTCCACATATTCCAAAGGTTCTATAAGTATGATATTTTCTTGAGTAAGCTTTTCATTTGCTAACTTTACTATTTGAGGGTTCATATGCACAGGATAGATAATTTGTATATCTTTATTCTCACTTGCTACCTTATTTATGGCATCAAAGATGTTTTCCATTGGTGTGCCCCAGTTTTCTCTTCTATGGCAGGTAAGTAGAATTATCTTCTTGTTAAAATCTACTTTTTTTAAATTTTCATCCTTAGAAAAATCATAATTGACATCTATTACACTGTGTAAGGCATCAATAACAGTATTTCCTGTTATAATAATGTTTTTTTCGCTTATATTTTCTTTTAATAAGTTAGTTTTATTGTTGATTGTTGGAGCGAAATGATAAGTTGATAAAGAACCTATTAGCTTTCTATTCATTTCTTCAGGGTAAGGAGAATAAATATTTCCTGTCCTAAGCCCTGCTTCTACATGTCCTACAGGGATTTTTTCATAAAAAGCACCTAAGGCTGAAGAAAAGCTTGTAGAAGTATCTCCATGAACCAAAAGTAAATCAGGTTTAAAGTTATTTTTTATTATGTCACATACTCCATACATAACTTTATAGGTTATATCTTGTATTGTTTGACCATGTTTCATGATGTTTAGGTCAAAGTCAGGTTTTATATTAAAGATGTCTAAAACGCTATCTAACATTTGTCTATGCTGACCTGTAACTAAGACCTTAGAAATAATATTGGGATTAGTTTCCATTTTTTTTACTAATGGTGCCATTTTTATAGCTTCAGGTCTAGTTCCGAAAACGGAAATAATTTTAATTTTATCCATTATAAAGCCTTTCATTAAAAAATAAACTCTATTAATATTATCCTTTTTTTAGAATTTTAAATTTTATAATTACAAAGATAATTAAGACTATATCTGTTGCCAATATAAAAAGAGAGAATCTTCTTCCTGTTTCTGCAATAAAATAAGCACTTAAGCCCAGCAACACACTCATCATATACAGAATTAAAACTGTTTGTTTTTGAGACAAACCTTTATTTAACAGTCTGTGGTGCAAGTGTCCTTTATCTGCTTGCATTATAGGTTGGTTGTTCTTTGCCCTTCTTATAATAGCGAAGGTAGTGTCAAAGATAGGTATTCCGAGTGTAATTATAGGAATAAATACTGCAAGTGCTGCTGCTGATTTAATTGTAGCATTCATTGAAACTACAGATAAGGTAAATCCTAAAAACAATGAGCCTGTATCTCCCATAAAAATCTTTGCCGGATTAAAATTAAATGGTAAAAAGCCAAGTATAGAACCTATCAGAGCTATTAGAATCAAAGTAAAAAAATAATCTCCATTTTTAAACAATATCAATGCAAGAGTCATTGAAGAAATAGCAGATATTCCGGCAGCCAATCCATCGAGTCCATCTATTAAATTAACTGTGTTAGTAATTCCAACAATCCAAAATACAGTTATAGGTATACTGAATTTTCCTAAAAACCAATAATGCATAGGTTCAAAAGGATTTGCAAGGAATTTTATTCTAAAAGCAAATACAGCAACAAGCGTTGCAGCTAATATCTGTATCAAAAACTTAATTTTTGCTCCTAAACCTTTAACATCGTCAATAATCCCCATTATAATTATTATGGATAGTGATAGGAATAAAACAAGTATTTCCTTTGTTACAGTTGAAAAAAGAAGTAAAGTAATGAAAAATGATATTGCTATAGCTAATCCACCTAATCTTGGTATGGGTTTTTTATGGACACGCCTATTATCTTTAGGCACATCTATAGCTCCAATTTTATATGCGAGTTTAATAACAAGTGGAGTTACGAAATAAGATATTACTGCTGATAATATAAACGTAACTATAAATAATTGCGTTGTAGACAGCGTATATTTCAACGAGAACATTGAAAACCTCCGAATAATTAAATCTTCCAACTATATATTGAGAAGATTAATCTTTATTTTGTACCAAATATTCTATCTCCAGCATCTCCAAGTCCGGGTACTATATAACAATCATCATTAAGTCTTTCGTCTAATGCTGCTAAATATATATCAACGTCAGGGTGAGCTTCTTGAACTTTTTTAACCCCTTCAGGGCATCCTACCAAACATACTAAACGAATGGAATTAATATGTCTCTTTTTTAGAAGTGTAATTGCCATTACAGCAGATCCACCTGTTGCAAGCATAGGGTCAACTAAGAAGAAATCTCTTTGTTCCACATCTTGTGGAAGCTTACAAAAATATTCTACAGGTTCTTTTGTTTCATGATCTCTGTACAGACCTATGTGCCCTACTTTTGCTTGTGGTACCAACTCAAGTATACCGTCAACCATGCCTATACCGGCTCTAAGTATAGGAACTATAGCCATTTTCTTACCTTGGAGCATCTTTGCTTTAGTTTTACACATAGGTGTTTGGATATCAACTTCTTCCAAACTCAAGTCTCTTGTAATTTCGTAAGCCATTAACATTGAAATCTCTTTTACCAATTGCCTGAAAAGTCCAGAACCGGTATTTATATCTCTTGCTATGGCTAATTTATGCTGAATTAAAGGATGATCTAATATTACAACCTTAGACATAATTACCTCCCTATGTTATTTTTTTCGATTTTCATAATTTTGTCAACTCTTGTCTTATGTCTTCCGCCTTCAAATTTAGAAGTCAAAAATTTTTCTACTATTTCAAAGGCAATTTCAACACCAAGAATTCTTCCACCCAACGAAATAACATTGCAATCATTATGCTCTACACATTTAGCGGCACTATATGTATCAGATAAGTTAGCACATCTTATACCGTTGATTTTATTGGCTGCAATAGAGATTCCTATTCCTGTTCCACAAAATAAAATACCTTTTTCAGCCTTTCCTGATAATACTTCATCGCAAACAGCTTTTGCATAGTCAGGATAATCTACAGACTTATCATCATATGTTCCACAGTCAATACATTCATAATTTTTTGATTTCAAAAAGTCAAAAACTTTTCTTTTTAACTCTAAACCTCCATGGTCAGAGCCAAGAGCTATCTTCATAGTTTTTCTCCTAAATTATAAACTTAAAATAAAAAAACTTATATTATCTTATATCCGGCAGCCTTCTTAACTCTATCCAATATAGAAAAATCTAAGTCTGATTTTACTTCATAGAGAAAATAGGCTTTTTGTATTTTCATTATATCTAACATTCTTAGATTGGTAAAAATATTTTTTGCAACATCTATGTCACTATTTCCTAATTCCAAGTAATTTTCAAAATATACTCTGTTATTATCAAGTCCTAATACAATGCTTTTTACACCATTTTTTACATCGTTTTCAATCTGGCTTTTAGCAGTATCAATTTGCATATTTATACTTCCTGACATAAGGTATAATTCACATTTAGGTGCATAGTGTCTATACTTCATGCCTGGAGATTTAGGCGCTTTTGTCTCATCACTTATATTCAAATCAAATATGATTTTTTCAGCCAAAAGATTTTCCAAATCATTTTTTGTAATAAATCCAGGTCTAAGTATTACAATGTTTTCTCCAGTTACATCAATAACAGTGGACTCTATTCCAATTTCTGTAGATTCATTTAGAAGTATGAGATCTACCTTACCGAAAAATTCATCAGTGACAAATTTTTCAGAAGTTATTGACGGTCTTCCTGAGATATTTGCAGAAGGCGCTGCTATAGGAATACCTGATTTTTTGATTATATCTCTAGCTATTTTATTTGAAGGCATCCTCACTGCAACAGTATTTAGCCCTCCTGTAATACAAGATGGTACTATTTCACTTTTTTCCACTATTATAGTAAGAGGACCTGGCCAAAAACAATCAATTATTTTCTTTGTCCTCTCATCTATTTTTTTGGATATTTTGTTTAAATCATCCATATTTTCAATATGAACAATCAAAGGATTATCTGAAGGTCTGCCTTTTGCCATATAAATCTTTTTTGAAGACTCTTCATCTAAGGCGTTTGCACCAATACCATATACCGTTTCAGTAGGAAATATTACAATATTTCCTCTTCTAATGTGTTCGCTAGCAAGATTTATTGCGTAATCATAGTTTTCATCATTTAATTTTATTACTTCGGTGTCCATATTAATTTTCTTCCAATGAATTTAATTTATCGGCCTGATCAGTAGTTATAAGTGCATCTATTATTTCATCCAAGTCACCATTCAAAAATGATTCAAGTTTATATAGGTTCAGTCCTATTCTGTGTTCTGATACCCTTCCTTGTGGATAGTTATATGTTCTTATTCTTTCTGCACGATCACCGGTACCTACCTGTGACTTTCTTTGACTTGCCATCTCTTTTTGTTTCTTTTCCAATTCCATATCGTACAATTTAGCCTTTAATATTTTAAACGCTTTATCCTTATTCTTTAATTGTGATTTTTCATCTTGCATAGAGATAACAATACCTGTAGGAATATGTGTAAGTCTTACCGCAGAGTCAGTAGTGTTTACAGACTGTCCTCCATTTCCTGAAGATCTGAACACATCAACTCTTACATCATTTAAGTCAAGGTTGACCTCAACATCTTCTGCCTCAGGCAAAACTGCAACTGTTACAGTTGAAGTGTGAATTCTTCCTTGTGATTCCGTTTCTGGTACTCTTTGCACTCTGTGAACTCCAGATTCAAATTTCAATCTTGAGTAGGCTCCCTTTCCTGTAATCATAAAGACTACTTCCTTATATCCGCCTATTTCTGTTTCATTTGAAGACATCAGTTCGACTTTCCATCTTCTGTTTGCAGCGTACATGGAGTACATTCTAAATAGAACTCCTGCAAACAATGCAGCCTCGTCTCCACCTGCACCTCCTCTTATTTCGACGATTACGTTTTTATCATCATTAGGATCTTTTGGCAATAAGAGTATTTTTAATTCGTCAATTATTTTTGTCAAATCTTCTTCCAATCCAGATAATTCTTCCTTAGCGAGATCCCTCAGGTCTTCATCGCTTTCGTTGGCAATTATTTCCTTTGCACCTTTTATGTCATCATTTGCCTTTAGGTACTCTTCATATTTTTTTACTACTGGAGAAAGATCGGCGTGTTCTTTCATTAATTTTTGCCACTGTTCTTGATTATTTATTATCTCCGGATCAGATATCTTTTTTTCTAATTCCGAGAATTTTTCCTTTACCGCTCCTAAATTTTCAAACATTATTTCCTCTCCTAAAAATCAACTCTAATAAGGCTATTTTATCAAAAAAAGCGTATAAATACAATTATTATTTATGATAAATTTCCCCGTTATTAATTTTAAAACACCTGTAAACTTGTTCTAATAAAAAGATAAGTTTCATATCAAAAGTTGATTTTATACTGCTTAAGTTTAAATTATAATCAAAATATATTTTCTGTTCATTATCAAGTTTTCTTTTATCTTTCTGAATCAAGAAAAAAACTATCTTAGAGTAACCGCAAGTAAGTATAGAATCTATTTTTCTTGAAAGAACATCAGATGATACATCTTCACCTAAATCTGTAATAAGTATGAAAAACGTCTTTTCATCCTTAACAGGATAGGTATTTATTATAGAAAAATCACAGTATTTTTCTATTCTAGCTATATACTCCTGTTTTATATAAGAATAATTCTTGTCTTCTTTCTCTTGATAAAATATTTCTATTTTCAATGCTAATCACCATAAAAATAATTACTTATTATACACAATTAAAAAACCTGAAAAACATAATATTTTCAGGTTTTTTAAAATAGTCGATATTACTATCTCTTTGAGAATTGAGGTGCTCTTCTTGCAGCTTTAAGACCGTATTTCTTTCTTTCCTTCATTCTTGAATCTCTTGTCAAGAAACCTTCAGCTTTCAACGAACCTCTAAGTTCAGCATCAACCTCTAGAAGAGCTCTTGAAATACCATGTCTTATGGCACCGGCTTGACCTGTAAATCCACCACCTGAAACATTAACGAATACATCGTACTTACCTAGAGTATCAGTTATTTCCAATGGTCTTCTTACTTCTCTTTTTTGAGTCTCATAACCTGCACCAAAATATTCTTCTAAGTCTCTCTTATTTACAGTTATTTTTCCGTTACCCGGCAACAATCTTACACGAGCTACAGAACTTTTCCTTCTTCCTGTACCGAAATATTGTACTTTTGCCATTATAATCCTACCCTCCTAAAACTAAATTTCATATTTTTCAACTTTTTGAGCTTGATGAGTATGCTCAGAACCAGCAAAAATTCTCAATCTTTTCATCATAGGAGCTCTAAGTTTGTTTTTAGGAAGCATACCACTTACAGACAATCTTATTATTTCTTCCGGTTTCTTTTCTTGGAGTTTTTTAAAGTTTATCTCCTTAAGGTTACCTATATAACCTGTATGATGTCTATAAACCTTATTATCTCTCTTTTTACCAGTAACTTCGATTTTATCTGCATTAATTACAACAACATAGTCGCCACCGTCAACATGAGGTGTAAAAGTAACCTTGTGTTTACCTCTCAACAGTTTAGCTATTTCAGTAGAAAGTCTACCAAGAGTTTTTCCTTCGGCATCAATTAAGTGCCATTTTCTTTGAACTTCTGAAGGTTTTTGTATATAACACTTCATTATAAAATTCCTCCTCAAAATGCATAAATAAAAAATACAAACTGTATCATAAGTCCGGGGCTAATGGACAACTTATCTATACACTGCGAACTATTTTAATATAAATATTATAAATTGTCAATAAAAAGCTTGAAATTTCTTATAAAAAGTATAAAAAGAAAAATTAAAAAATTATTTCAATATTTTCTTTATTATCAATTTTTTTTAAATGTTTTAATATTTTATTAGTTAAAATTTCACCCTTGGTCAAAAAAGGAGTACCTGGTGGATATAAGTAGATATTGTAATCACTGTTATTTCCAATATTTTGCTCAACATACTTTATAACTTCTTTATTTTTAGAGTTCTTATAAGTATTATTGTTAATGTAGGAGTTCATAATATTTTTATTTTTAATAAGTGATTTTAAAGCAAAAAATAAATTGTCAAAATCATTTTTTGTGTGGAAAATATTGCATATAAATACTATACTCTTTTCATTTGTCATTTCAGGTAGTATCTTTTTATATTTTAAATGCCTGTAAACTGTATTTATATCTACATCTACATCTCTAAATGAAATAACAAGCCTTGAAAAATCATCATTTGGAAGAATTTTAATGATATGATTATTTCTAGATAATTTAAAAATCTTTCTTTTAAATCTTTTTATATTTTTAAATAATTCGCCATATAGAATTTCTCCATATCTACTCAGCAGATAATTTGTTACTTCAATATTTGAAAGTAGTATATATGAAGGACTTGTAGTTTGAAATATATTTATTTGCTCTCTTAGTTTTTCTTTTACCTTATTACTTAGATTTTTGTTTGTAAAAAGTACTGCTGTTTGGTTGATGCAAGGAAGTGTCTTATGGAAACTTGTCACTGCCATATCGGCATAATTAATTGGAAAGTGCGGAAATTTTTTACTGTAATTGTAATTTGCACAATGTGCACAATCTACCAAAAGATACATCGAATATTTATGAGTAATTTCCGCTAATTTTTTTACATCCAAATCTTGTCCATAGTAATTTGAAGATGTAATTACTACTGCTTTGGCATCTGAATTTTTCTTCAACAAATTTTCAAATTGTGAAATTTTAAGCTTTCTATCCACATCAAAATATTCATTTTTCTCATTTTCAATATAGACAACATTTAATTTATTTATTTTACAGGCATTATGCACAGATTTATGAGAGTTTTTTTTGAATTATTATCTTATCATTAAATTCTGTTACTGCACATATCATAGATAAAATACCCACTGTAGAGCCATTTACCAAAAAAAACGCATCTTTAGAATTAAAGGACTTTGCCATTATCTCTTGGGATTGCTTAATTATTCCGCTTGGATTTGACAAATTATCAAAGTTATTTACTTCTGTTACATCCAAAGAAAAGATTTTATTTTCAAATTTTTTCATAAACTCAAAAACTTTTTTTTGAGTAGCCGAAAAATCATCTTTGTAAGTCAATTGTAAATGTGAAGGCATAAAAAACTTAGTATAATGTTCACCTTCAAAAGATAATAATTCATTTAAAATTGGGTTTTTTTCCATTATAAACCTACTTTTATAATATTTAAAACAATTAATATAGGTGTATATTTCAAGTGTAATAATTTTTTAAAAGGTAGCTTAGTAGCGTAGATTACTATAACTTTTACATTGTATATAGGGATAGAATTTATTGAACTATAAATGATAGAAAGTAGCATACACTTAAATCTAAAATAGATTAGACTTGTTCAACAGAATCTAAAAAGAAAATGGAACAAGTCTATTATATAATTTTTAAAACAGATATAAGTATTGATTATAATATGATGTTATCTTTTAGGAATAAATTGCCTTACATGCCTCAACCATTATTGCACATTCCAGTCTTTTTCTCTGCATGATACAGCCAATCTCATAAGGTTTTTGTATATCAGCATTAAAATTTATTGCATTGGCATGACATCCACCTGAGCAATAATACCTTGCCCAACACTTTTTACATTCATCTTTTGTTAGAACATTTGCTTTTTTAAATTCATTTTTTAATTGCTTAGGTAGTTCAAGATTTTCATCAAATAAATTCCCCATCTTAAATTCTTCATTCCCTACAAACTGATGACATGGATATATATCGCCGATAGGAGTAATAGCAAGATATTCACCACCTGCACCGCAACCTCGTACTCTTTTTACAACACAAGGTCCTTGAGTAAGGTCTACCATAAAGTGGAAAAATTTAAAATTTTCTTTATTGACCTGCATTTTAGCATAGTCAATAGCAATTTTTTCGTATTCATCTAATATTGTAGGTATATCTTCCTCTCTTATGGCGTACTTATTATCTTCGCTACCTACTACAGGTTCAATTGATGTCAATGAAAAACCTAGATCTTTATAGGTTTTTAAATCTTTAGAAAAATCAAGATTATCCCTTGTAAAGGTACCTCTTACATAGTAATACTTATCAAGTGGTCTATCTTTGATAAGCTTTTGGAATTTAGGAACTATTAAATCATAACTTCCCTTGCCGTTTATAAGCGGTCTGTTTGCATCATTAATCTCTTTTCTTCCATCCAAAGAAAGTACAACATTGTGCATATTTTCGTTTATATATTCTATTTTGTCATCACTGAGGAGGACACCGTTGGTAGTTATTGTAAACCTGAAATTTTTATTTTTTTCTCCAGCTATCTTATTTCCATAATCTACGAGTTGCTTTACAACTTCAAAGTTCATCAACGGTTCGCCACCAAAAAAATCGACTTCAAGATTTCTTCTATTTCCACTATGCTCTACAAGATAATCCAAAGCTTTTTTTCCAACTTCAAGGCTCATTATCTCCTTATCTCCACCGAAATCACCCTGAGATGCAAAACAATAACTACATCTTAGGTTACAGTCGTGTGCTACATGTAAACACATAGCCTTCACGATATCTGAGTGATTTGCAAGCATGATATCGTCGATATAATCATTGTCTGTGTACAACAATCCCTGATTTCTAAGCTGATTTATTTCGTCTAAGGACTCTTTAATATCTTCAGTCTTATAATCATATTTTGAGCATATATATTCAAGAGATTTATCATATGCATCTTCTATAATATCAAAACTTACATCGTCAAAAGCATGAACGGAACCTGAATTTACATCTAAAACTATATTTAACCCATTCATCTTATATTTATGAATCATACTTTCCAAACCCATATTCTTACCTTTTCTAAAACTAATTATTTATTTACGAGCTTTTGCCCTTAGAGACTTATCTAATATTTTCTTTCTTATTCTCATAGAAAGTGGAGTAATTTCGATTAGTTCATCATCACTTATAAACTCAAGCGCTTCTTCCAAAGACATCTTCTTCACAGGTGAAAGTCTTAGGGCTTCATCTGAGCCTGATGCTCTCATATTTGTAGCCTGTTTTCTCTTACACACATTAACGTCTATATCTTCTGCTCTTGAATTTGAACCAACAACTTGACCTGCATATACCTTTTCTGAAGGTTCGACAAAGAGAATTCCTCTTTCTTGAGCATTATATAAACCGTATGTTACTGCTACTCCTGTTTCAAAGGCAACCAAAGAACCTCTTGTTCTTGTCTCTATTTCGCCCACATATTCTCCATAACTGTCAAACAAGGCGTTGATGATTCCATTTCCCTTAGTATCTGTCAAAAACTCGTTACGATATCCAATAAGACCTCTGGTAGGCACTATGAATTCTATCCTTACATATCCGCCCTTACTTTGAATCATATTTTTCATCTGAGCTTTTCTTGTGCCCATTTTTTCCATTACAGAGCCCATAAACTCTTCTGGAACATCAATTATTGCAATTTCCATAGGTTCTAACTTTTTTCCATCCTTGTCATATTTAAACAACACTTCCGGTTTAGAAACTTGTAGTTCGTATCCTTCTCTTCTCATTGTTTCCATTAAAATAGAAAGGTGTAACTCACCCCTACCTGAAACCTTGAACACATCTGCAGATTCAGTTTCTTCCACTCTAAGAGATATATTAGTATTTAATTCCCTATCAAGTCGGTCTCTGATTTGTCTTGATGTGACAAACTTTCCCTCTTGACCGGCAAAAGGAGAATCATTAACACAGAAATTCATTGCTATTGTAGGTTCCGATATATTTACAAATTCAATAGCTTCAGGATTTGTAGGATCGCAGAGTGTATCTCCTATTTGAAATCCGTCCATTCCTGATATAGCTACTATTGAACCCATCTTAGCCTCTTGTACTTCCACTCTTTTGAGTCCATCATATTCATAGAGTTTACCTATTTTAACCTTTTGTTTTTTGTTGGGATCTAAATAATTTAATAGCATCATTTCCTGATTAACTTTTAAGGAGCCACATTCAATCTTACCTACAGCTATTCTGCCAACATATTCATTATAGTCTATTGTAGAGATAAGCATCTTAGGAGGTGCATCCATATCTCCGCTTGGAGCAGGAATATATTTCAAAATTGCCTCGTACATATCAGCCATACTGTCTTTTTTTACAGACAAATCTTCAGTCGCCCATCCGCCAATTGCTGATGCAAATATAAAGTGGGAATCAAGGTATCTTTCACTTTCATCAAGCTCTAAAAGCAATTCTAAGACTTCTTCGACAACTTCCTCAGCCCTTGCTTCAGGTCTGTCGACTTTATTGATACAAACTAAAACAGGTAGAGAAAGTTCCAATGCTTTTTTAAGCACGAATCTAGTTTGTGGCATAGGACCTTCAAAAGAGTCAACAACAAGTATTACCCCATTTACCATCTTTAAAACACGCTCAACTTCTCCACCAAAATCAGCATGCCCTGGAGTATCAATAATATTAATTTTAGAGTTTTTATAATGTATAGCTGTATTTTTTGAAAGAATTGTTATTCCTCTTTCTCTTTCCAAATCGTTGGAATCCATCACTCTTTCTTGAACTTCCTGATTTTCTCTAAATATACCGCTTTGTTTTAGTAAAGCATCAACCAAAGTAGTCTTTCCATGGTCAACGTGGGCTATTATAGCTATATTTCTGATATCTTCTCTTACTGACATAACTTTCCTTTCAAAATAATACAATAAACAAAATTAAGGGAGTTCTTAAAAATAAAAAGAAACCCCCTACTTTAATACCTGATTTTTAAAATTTAAATCCTAAACATCTATATGAGATTAAGTAATATTTGACTTTCTATTGCTTCTCTTTTTTCTTTGGAAGTCAGATATTCAATTATACTTAAAGACCAGTAAACTGCTGTTGAAGGACCTCTTGATGTAATCAAGTTATTATCTTTTACCACTATTTCATCCAAATATTCAAAACCAGATTCTCCATTTTTAAATACTCCTGGATAAGAAGTAATTTTTTTTCCTGGAGTTATTCCTGCCTCGTACAATACTGTAGGGCTTGCACAAATTGCTGAAACCAACTTACCATTATTAAATTCCTTGCTTAAAATATCTAAGAGTTCTTTATTATTTTTCATTGAAAAAGCATTATCTGAACCCCCTGGAATTATATAGCCGTCGTATTCAAGTTTAATATCTTTCATAAGTTTATCCATGACTATCTCTACACCATGAGCACCTAAACAAGATTTTTTGTTTGTAGTTGATATAGTATCCACAGTTACTTCTGCTCTTCTAAGATAATCCACTACTGTAAGTGACTCAACTTCCTCAAAACCGTCAGCAAAAAAAACAGCAACTTTTTTCATCATAAATCACTCCTCAACAAACATTCTTATCTTCCTTAACTTATAAAAGTTTAGCATAATTTGAAAAAAATATCAATAAAATTAATAAATCTAAGACATTTTTTAAAAAATTTTCTTGCATTTATTAAAAAAAATATGTTAGATTTATGTTAGCACTCTTTTATACTGAGTGCTAACATAAAAATTCAAAGATAATATTTTAATATATTTTGTTAATTTTAGGAGGAATTATGGCAAAACAGGAATTTAGAGCAGAATCCAAAAGAATTTTGGATCTGATGATTAACTCTATCTACACTAATAGAGATATATTTTTAAGGGAGTTGATATCAAACGCAAGTGATGCAATAGACAAAGTTTATTACAAGGCTTTGTCGGATGAGAATATGGACTTCAATAAGGATGACTATTATATTAAAATAACTGTAGATAAGGATTCAAGGAGTATTTCCATCGAAGATACTGGTATAGGAATGGATGAAAATGAGCTTGAAAAAAATCTAGGTATTATTGCAAACAGCGGTTCTTTGCAATTTAAAGAAGAAAATGAAATAAAAGATGGCTTTGATATAATAGGACAGTTTGGAGTAGGTTTTTATTCATCGTTTATAGTTGCTAAAAAGGTGGTAGTTCTTTCAAAATCTATTTTCAGCGATGATGCTTATGTTTGGGAAAGTGAAGGATTGGACGGTTACGAAATAAGTAAGGCAACAAAGACTTCAAACGGCACTAAGATTACACTTTATCTTAAGGACAATACTGAAGAAGAAAATTATGATGAATTCTTACAAGACTACAAATTGCAATCACTTATAAAAAAATACTCTGACTTCATCAGATACCCTATTATGATGGATATTACAAAATCAAGAAAAAAACAAGATAGTGATGAAATGGAAGAGTATGTTGAAACTCAAACCATAAACTCTATGGTTCCACTATGGAGGAAAAATAAGAATGAGTTGACTGAAGAAGATTATATAAATTTTTATAATGAAAAGCATTATGGATTTGATAAGCCACTCAAATATATACACACAACAGCAGACGGCTCAGTAAGATATACGAGCATAATGTATATACCATCAATGTTACCTTTCAATTACTATAGTAAGGAATTTAAAAAAGGATTGGAGCTTTATTCAAGTGGTGTATTGATAATGGATAAGTGTGAACAACTCCTTCCTGATTATTTTAGCTTTGTAACAGGTATGGTAGATTCTGAAGACTTATCGCTTAATATTTCTAGAGAAATACTTCAAAATGACAGACAGTTAAAATTAATTGCAAAAAGATTAAAAGATAAAATAAAGAATGAGCTTGTTAATATGCTCAAAAATGACAGAGAAAAATATGTGAAATTTTATGATGTCTTTTCAAGAAGCATAAAATTTGGACTATATGACAACTGGGGCATGAATAAAGATGATTTACAAGATTTGATAATGTTTAAGTCATCATTGGATAAGGAAAAGTATGTAACTCTTGATGAATATATATCAAGGATGAAAGATGATCAAAAAAATATCTACTATGCAACAGGTGAAAGTATAGAAAAGATTGAAAAAATGCCTCAAATTGAGATTCTTTTAGATAAAGGATACGAGATATTGTACTTTACTGATGAAGTGGATGAGTTTGCAATCCAGTCACTTGGACAATATAAGGAAAAGTCTTTTAAGTCTATATTCAATTCTGATTTGGACATTGAAGATGTATCAAAAGAGGAAAAAGAAGAAACTCTTGAAAAATCAAAGGATATGATTGAAAGTATGAAGGAATTGCTGAAAGATAAGATAAGTGATGTGGTGATTTCAGCTAGATTGAAAAATTACCCTGTTTGTCTGTCAAGTAAAGGAAATTTAAGTATAGAAATGGAAAAAACTTTAAATTCTATGCCTACAGACAATAATATTAAGGCTGAAAAGGTGTTAGAATTAAATGATAAGAGCAAGATGTTTGAAAATTTAAAGAATTATTTTGAAAATGATAAGGAAAAATTCAACAAGTTGACGAGTGTTTTATACAATCAGGCATTGTTGATAGAAGGACTAAGTATTCAAGATCCTATTGAATTTACCAATAATATTTCTGACCTATTATCTTAAAATATAAAATAATAATATAATGTTTTTATTTGATACTAATCACCATTTAGGCAGTCGTGTTAGTTTAATTATGTATACATTTTTTTAAACTATATTAGATTATGTAGAATGTGTTTTTAATGATAGTTTAAAAGGTTTTTGGTATGATTGTAATAAAAATAAGATATATTCTAAAAATGCTATCATATTAATATGATAGCATTTTTATAAACTAACTATTTCTTTTTAGCTACTTTTTTGCCTGCAGATGCGTTAACTTTTTCTTTTAGGCCTTTTCCTGCTTTGAATACAGGAGCTTTAGATGCCGGTATTTTAATCTTAACTTTAGGATCTCTCGGATTTCTACCTTCTCTTGCGGCTCTTTCTCTTGTTTCAAAAGTACCAAATCCTACCAATTGTACCTTCTCTTGCTTTACTAATGCTTCTTCAACTGATGCCATGAAAGCATTAAGAGCTGTTTCAGAATCCTTCTTAGTAAGACCGCTTTTTTCAGCTATTTTTGATACTAAATCTGCTTTGTTCATTTGTAAATCCTCCCGGTAACTTATAAGTTTTAATTACTTGTCTATTTTACAATGACTTTTTTACTTAGTCAAGAGTTTTTTGGCTATTTTTCAATATTTTTTATTTTTTTTGTTACTTTATTACTCAATTTTCAGCCTTTTTTTTTATATTTTTTAATTTATAGAACGCTGTATTTACAATATCTCCAATGGAATATATCTCACTTTTTTCCAATAAGGAAATAATCAAAAATATATTAACTATTTTTTCACTTAAAATATCTTCAATTTTTACATAATCTTCTGTTTTTATAAATTTGGATATAATTTTTATACTTTCGTTATCTTCTATAGAAAGAAAATCTAAATCATATATTTTATCTATATTATCTGATATTTCTTCAAATTCTTTCTTCAAATCATAAAAGTCTTTGAATTTCTTTTCTTTAACTGATTCAATAAAAATGCTTGTAAGATGATTGTACTGTATATGACCATAGTCCATCTCATATAATTTGACTTTTTCTACCTTCTCTTCTTTACCACCTGAGCTGTTTACTATGAATATATCCTGTTCATCGTCATATATTTCAAGTAATTTTATTTTTAAATCAGAGGCTTTAAATCTGTCATATACTTGAGATATCAATATATTATCATGAGGATTTATTCTAGTAATATCTATATTAAAATAATCGCTTATATATAAATTCCTTGTAGGATCTTTTTTCAAAGAACAGATGATTGAGTCTATAAAACTTACTGATGGAATTATTTCCACATCTATTTTTTCAATCTCAGATTTTTCTATTATCATTTTTGGTGTCTCTTCTGTTACAAAAGGACTTCCTGGAACTGCATATACAATAGTATCATATTTTTTAACAGATTCAATTACATAGTTTGTTATTTTGCCATAAACTTCTTCAAAATTTTCAGATGAGTCATATAAATAGTCCATTGATTCAAAATCAATGTTTTTCTCTGTTAATTCATCTATCATCTCATGTTGTTTAGTTCTAAATATTTTTTTTATACTATTATCAAAAATCAAATCATATGCCTTTTTGCTTATCAAATCAATATTTCCAGGTCCAAGCCCCACAATGAATATCTTCATTTTTTACTCCTTAATCAATAATCAAATACACATAAAATTGTACACGTTTATGCTAAGAATTTCAAGTTTAATAGGTTTGTATTTTAGTCTTATTTATGATATTATATTTAATGATTAAAACTTGATTTTTTTAAGGGGGGGCGAATGACTTGGCTGAAGATATAAAATTGACTTCTATGTCAAAAACTGCCGGTTGAGCGGCTAAGATGTCGCCAATGGATTTGGCGAAAGCACTTACTAATTTGAAGAAAATTGAAGATGAAAATCTTTTAGTAGGTTTTGAAACAAGTGACGACGCTGCTGTATATAGGATAAATGATGATACAGCAATAATTCAAACATTGGATTTTTTCACTCCTGTAGTTGATGATCCTTATATTTTTGGTCAAATAGCTGCAGCCAATGCATTATCAGATGTGTATGCAATGGGTGGAACTCCTATTTTAGCATTGAATATAGTAGGCTTCCCTTCTTGTCTTGATATGAGCGTTTTAAATCAGATACTCAAAGGTGGTCAAGATAAGGTAATTGAATCAGGTGCTGTACTGGTTGGTGGACATTCAATAAAGGATGACGAACCAAAATATGGACTCAGCGTATGCGGTGTTGTAGAACCTAATTTTATATGCAGGAATAATGCTACAAAAATAAATCAAAATATCATATTGACAAAACCTCTAGGCTCAGGAATTATAAATACAGCAGCCAAAGCAAACATGGCTGATAAATCCCAGCTGGATGAAGCAATAAATGTCATGAGAACCCTAAATCGCTACCCCAAAGAATTGATAAAAAAATATAATATAACAGGAATGACTGATGTTACAGGCTTTGGTCTTATGGGTCATATCAACGAGATGACTCAAGATACTGATATATCAGTAAAAATATATGTAAATTCTATTGATTTTATTAAAGGCGTAGTAGACTACAGTTCTATGGGAATATTACCAGGAGGATTATATAATAATAAATCTTTTGTAGAGCCAAATATATTGTGTGAAGATTATATTAAGAATAATCCAATCTATGATGTCTTATTTGATCCTCAGACATCAGGAGGGCTTTTGATATGTGTTGATGAAGATAAGACTACTCCACTTATTCAAGAATTAAAAGATTTTACAATATCTTGCAATATTATAGGAAAAACAATAAAAAAACAGGAAAAAAATATTATATTAACTTAAATATTAGTATAGGTTATTAGTATGCAAGAAAAAGAGGATATTTTAAAATATCCAAAGATTTCGAAAATATTCTTGTATGGGGAAAGCTATGAAAGTTTATCAAAACATACCTTCCATGTATGATATATTGGATTTTTGCAAAAGCAAAGACTTTGACTCTTACAAAGACTTGATATTGAAAAAATTGATTAATAAAATATTAGAAGAAATAAAAAATACTATTAGCATATCAAAAGAATTTGGCAATTTCTCAAAGCAAGACTTTTTAGAATATATTTATTTAAGTCTTAAAGAAAATATATATAATATAGAAAATAAATATACAAAACTGATTAATGCTACAGGAATAATTTTACACACAAATATAGGAAGAGCTCCTATAGGTCAAGAAGTCTTGGAAAAAGCCATAAAAGTTTCAAGTTCATATATGAATCTTGAGTATGATATCAATGTAGGGAAAAGAACTGACAGGAATCTTGCTGTATCAGAGTTATTAGGCTTACTTACAGGCTGTGAAGATGCAGTTTTGTTAAATAACAATGCTGCCGCACTACTTTTAATTTCCAATACTTTTTGTAGTGGAAAAAATTTACTGCTTTCAAGGGGCGAGATTATAGAAATCGGTGACAGCTTTAGGATATTGGATATCTTAAATAAATCCGGTGCAGTTGTAAAAGAAGTTGGATCTACTAATAGAACATATATCAGTGACTATGAATGTAACATTGATGAAGATACATCAGCAATATTAAAAGTAAGTAAGAGTAATTATGAAATCTCAGGTTTTTCATCAGAAGTCTCAAGTAGAGAACTTGCTAAGATGTCTAAAGCAAATAATATATTATTTGTTGAAGACTTGGGAAGTGGATTATTGACAAATAATATGAAAGATGAATATGGATTTTCGAATATTAGAAGTGTTGTTGATTCTATAGAAGATGGTGTGGATTTAGTATGCTTTAGCACAGATAAAATCCTATCATCTACTCAAGGGGCTATAATAACAGGTAGGAAAGATTTTATAGTTGAGCTTAAAAAAAACCCAATGTACAGAGCATTAAGAGCAGGTAAAAATACTATAGCTATAGTATATGAGACTTTAAAACTGTATTTGAAAAATGATGAAAATAACATTCCTTTTATCTCAATATTGTATCAAAGTGAAGAAGAATTGTATCAAAAATCAAAAACAATGCTTGATGATTTAGAAGAGCATAGAGAAAAAATGGAAGTTTTTATTGAAAAATCCAAATCTTATATAGGTGGAGGAACTTCCTCAGTTATCACAAAAGACTCTTATACTGTTTGTATTAGGCCCAATTATATTAAAATTGGAGATTTTCAAAAAAAGCTCAGAGATTGCAAAATAATATCAAATATTAAAGATGGCTACTTAAAATTAGACGTAATGTGTATTGAAAAACAAGACATTGACTATGTTAGTAAATCAATCATAGATATATTAAATACTAAATGATGGGAAAATGAATATAATTTTATCTACTGCAGGTCATATAGATCATGGAAAAACATATTTAATAGAAAAATTAACTGGAAAAAATACAATGCACCATAAAGAAGAACTGCAAAGGAATATAACAATTGACTTGGGTTATTCTTTTATGTCACTTGGTGAATTGAATGTGAGCATTATTGATGTTCCTGGACATAAAGACTATTTGAAAAATACAATTTGCGGTATATTAAATTCAAATATGTCAATTCTTGTGGTATCAGCTGTTGATGGTGTATGCCACCAGACAATAGAGCATTTTAAAATCATAGAGTATTCATCAATAGATAATCTGATTATTGCAATAACAAAAACTGATTTGGCAACAGAAGATAATAGAAGACAAACTCTTATCCAAGTTGAAAAATTGATAGAAAAGTCAAATATCAAGAATATAAAATTACTTGATATCGACTATTCTAAGCCTTTAGATCAGCTTAAACAGGTAATTTATGATTTTTCTCAAAATATAAGTTTCAAACGAGTTCTTCCTTATAATATTGTAAAAATTGACAATTCATTTTCTATAAATGGATATGGAACTGTGGTATCTGGTAATCTATTACACGGCTCTTTTTATTTAGGGCAGGAAGTGACCATATATCCTAAAAAAATAAGGTCAAAAATTCGTATCATTGAGTCTCATAAAAAAAATCTTGATAAAATTGAATGTTATTCGAGAGTAGCTTTTAACTTACCCAAAATTTCTGTAGGTGATATAAACAGAGGAGATGTATTAAGCACCTCAGACAATCTATATTGTGGAGATGTTTTAGAGGTATGGGTACATTCTACAAAAGAATTAAAAAATTTAAAAAATCATGAGAAAGTAAAGCTGTTAATTGGTACAGATAAAATAAATGCAAGCTTAGTTTTTATAGAAAAAAATAGATATGCTAAAGATTATGAACTTATACAATTAAGATTAAAAGAGGAGCACCTTTGCTTTGTAAAGGATGATATGATTATTCTAAATACACTTGGAAATATTGTGACAGGCGGAATAATTATCAATCCCCTATCTTATAAATTTCCAAAATACGACGATAACTCTTCAAACTTGATTGATGACTTACGTTTAAAAGATATTGATAAGTTGATTTTTTTATCCTTATTACACACAAAGAAAATTATTGAAAACGAGTATTTGGAAACTATTCTTTGCTTTTCAAAAGAAAAAATAGAAGAAATTATACGCTATTTTAAAGAAAAAAAATATATAATTTGTCTTGGACAAGTTGAAAATATAAGTAACTTTTACATTGTAAAATCTGATTATTATACAAAACTTGTTGAAAAGATTAGACAGATTATATCTGAATTTACAAATAAATACAAATATAGAGCCAAAATGAGTCTTGATATAATCTATTCAAATTTGAATTATATTAGTCCTGCAATAATAAGAGAAATATTAAATATAATTAATATAAATTCAAAAAACGGCATGATAATTTTAAAATCTGATACCAAATGCAATGATGATGTATCAAAAAGTCATTTAGATTTGATTAAAATAATAAAAAAATCTACTTCCATTATATCTGTTAATGATTTGATAGGATATGATAAGAATCTTAGAGAGATATTATATAATGATTTATCCGATTTAATTGTAATAATTGACAAGACTCACATTGTATCTAAAGAAACGTACAATACCTATTTATCATTTATTAAAAATCACTTTTTAAATCATGAAAGGCTTACCATTTCAGATTTTAAAGTCGAGTTTAATATTTCAAGGAATAATGCCGTATTGATATTAGAGTTTTTTGACTTAAAAAAAATAACTAAGAGATTTGATAATTATAGAATAAAGTTGTATAATGGTTAAATGTTATCTTACATTTGATTTTCGAAGAGGTCTATATGTTAGTAAAAGAAATATATGAAGAATATTTTTTAAATTCTTCATTATCACCCTACACTACAAATATATGCGGATTTATTATGAAGTATGGTGCATTGCAATTATATGACAATTGTATATTTCCGCTATATGAAAAAGAAGATGATATTTTAAGAGAAAAAATACTTGCTATAAACAGTTTTTTGCTTGAACGTGAATATCTCCCTATATATAGGATAGTTCGTCAAGAAAATTATGAAAGACTTGACAGAACGTTGTTTTCTAATAATTATGATAAGGTTGAGACAAGCATAGTTTTAGGTTGTTCATTAAACGGAAAAAAAGAAGAGCTGTTTAGATATGCAGATTTCAATGAAAACGGAATATATGTTGAAGATATTAACTTTGAAGAAGAGGGCTTTTTTGAAGATTATTCTATGTTAAAGGAGTTTTCAAGAGAAGAAGCGTATCTGTTTAAAAATGCTGTTAAATTGATTCCTTTTGAGAAACAGTACCTTTCTTTAGTAGAAGGCGGAAAATTGATTGGACAGGCATTTTTTACAAGACAGGAAGATGTAGTCGTAATAAAAGATATTGTAATTTCAAAAAAATACAGAGGCTTAGGATACAGCTCAAAAATGTTATTTAGCTTACTTACGCATTGTTTGAAGAAAGAAGCGAATCTTGTTTTAGCAGAGGTTTTTTTGTCGAATGAAAATGCTACTGAGCTTTTTTACAATAATCAGCTTTTTCAAAAATTATATAGTGTACACTACAAGCAACCTACAAGAATAAGTTAAATTAATTTTCATAGAAAGGAGAGTATGATATTTTTATCATACGAATTAAAAGATGAATTTTCAAGATATGGTGTTAAGATTGCAGTCCTATTGGTCTGAAAAGGGCTGTATATTGGTGCAATCTTACGACAGCGAAAAAGGTGCCGGAACATTAAATCCCAATACTTTTTTACGCTCATTGGGTAAAGAACCATGGAGAGTGTGTTATGTAGAGCCGTCAAGACGACCTGCTGACGCTAGATATGGAGAAAATCCTAATAGGTTGTACCAACATCATCAATTTCAGGTAATACTAAAACCGTCACCAAATGACATACAAGACCTATACTTAAAATCATTGGAAGCAATAGGAATTAATCCTCTTGAACACGATATAAGATTTGTTGAGGATAACTGGGAAAACTCTACATTTGGTGCATGGGGATTAGGTTGGGAAGTTTGGCTTGACGGTATGGAAATAACACAATTTACTTATTTTCAACAAGTAGGAGCCATAGACTGTGAGATAGAATCTGCAGAGCTTACTTATGGATTGGAAAGAATTGCACTTTTCTTACAAGAAAAGGATAATGTATTTGACATAGACTATACTGATAACATAAAATATGGAGACATATTCAAAAAAGCTGAATATGAACATTCAGTATATTCATTTGAAGAGTCTGATATACAGATGTTGTACACTTTATTTGACACATATGAAAAAGAAGCTACAAAACTTGTTGACAAGGGATTGGTCTTACCTGCATATGATTATATTTTAAAGACATCTCATACTTTTAATCTTTTGGATGCAAAAGGTGCCATTGGTGTAAGTCAAAGAGCTTCATATATAGCAAGAGTTAGGAATATGGCAAAAAAACTTGCATCAGCCTATGTTTCTCAAAGAGAATCAATGGGTTATCCGTTAATGAAGTTGGAAAAAATTTTTGAGGAGGTTAAATAGATGGATAAAGATTTACTTTTAGAGCTTGGTACAGAGGAGATACCCGCCAGATTTATTTCATCTACGAAAAAATCAATGAAATCTTTCCTCGAAAAAAGATTAAAAGAACTTAGAATTTCATTTGATACTATAAATATAAAATCGACACCAAGAAGATTTTCAATATTTATAAATAAACTTTCTGACAAACAAACTGAAAGTGTGGAAGAAATAAAAGGACCATCAAGAAAAATAGCCTTTGATGAAAATAATAATCCTTCAAAAGCCTTAGCAGGATTTTTAAAAAGTAAGAATGTATCAATAGATGATATAAAATTTGTCAAAAACGGAAATGAAGAATATGTTTATGTTGAAAAAAAATTAGAATCCTTGGATACGAAGTCATATTTAAAGGAAATTTTTGAACAGATGATAGATAATCTATCGTTTCCAAAACCTATGAGATGGGGAGGAAATAAGATAAAGTTCATCAGACCTATAAGGTGGATACTTTGTTTGTATGGTAATGAAGTTCCTGAACTTGAGATGTTCAATCTAAAGGCTTCAAATCTTACAAGAGGTCATAGATTTTTAGGCAAAAGCTATATTGAAGTTCCTTCGATAGAAGAATATGAAAAAATATTAGAAGAAAATTATGTTATTTTAGATGATGAAAAAAGAAGAGAGTTAATAAGGTCTCAAATTACAAAGATAGCTGAGGATCTTAATTCTATTTACATGGAAGATGAGGATTTGTTGGAAGAGGTTAACTATATAGTGGAGTACCCTACTGCTCTTTATGGTCAGTTTAAAGAAGAGTATCTTAAACTTCCAAAAGAAACTATAATAACTCCTATGAAAGAACATCAAAGATATTTCCCTGTTCTGGATAAAAGCGGAAATCTTGTAAATAAATTTATTACAGTAAGAAATGGCAACGACTATATGATAGAAAATGTCAGAAAAGGAAATGAAAAAGTCCTTGATGCCAGATTATCTGATGCGAAGTTCTTCTATGAACAAGATACATCTAAAAAATTGGAAGAGTATGTTGAAAGATTAAATACTATAGTATATCATGAGAAGCTTGGTACAATGCACGACAAGATGCAAAGGTTACAGTCAATTTCAAAATCATTTGCTAAACTTTTAAATGCTGATGAGTCTGACGCTCAAAGAGCAGCATATTTATGTAAGGCTGACCTTACAACATCAATGGTATTTGAATTTACAGAATTACAAGGTATAATGGGATATTATTATGCAAATATTTCAGGAGAAAAAGAAGAAATTTCTGATGCAATAGTAGAACATTACTTACCTAGATTTTCAGGGGATGAAGTAGCTAAGTCAAAATTAGGTATAGTATTGAGTTTGGCGGATAAATTTGACACTATGGCCGGTTTTTTTGCAGTTGGAATAAAACCTACCGGCTCTCAAGATCCTTATGCCTTAAGAAGAACTGCTCTTGGAATACTAAATACCTTAATAGAAAATAAACTTTTATTATCAATGGAAGAACTAATAAAAGTAGCACTGAATGAGTATAAGGATAAGATAGAGTTTAATCTGGAAGAAGTTTATCTTGAAATCTTAGATTTTATGAAATTAAGACTTAAAAATATTTTATTGGACAAAAAGATAAGATATGATGTTGTGGATGCTGTAATTGATGATATTTCTTCAGTATTCAGAACTTTTGAAAAAGCCGTACAGCTTGAAAAGTGGCTATCTAATTCAGATAATATTCCGAATTTAAATACATTTATAAGAGTTTATAATATATCTAAGGAAATAGCTACAAATGAGAAAATAGACACTCAATTATTTGAGCAAAATGAGGAAAAACAAGTATATTCTAAGTATTTGAAAATACTACCTGTAGTAGAAAATTTAAATTCTGAATTAAAGTATATAGAATCTTTGAATGAACTATCTTCAATGACAAAAGACATCAATGACTTCTTTGATAATGTAATGATAATGGTAGAAGATGATAAGATAAGGAATAACAGGTTGTTATTGGTTAATGCTTTAAAAAGTATGATATTTGAAATTGCTGATTTCTCAAAGATTGTAGTATAGACAATATAATATTTATAGAACTTAAAAAATCACAACTGTCAAATAAGTTGATAGTTGTGATTTCATCATTTACTCTTCATTATTTTTGTCATCTTTATCATTCACTACAGTGTGCGTAAGATCAATGACTTCATCATCTTCAGTCTTTTCTTCTTTGGCTTTATTGTCTATCTTACCTTTTAGAAGCAAGATTCTTTTTTGAGTTTCTTCATTTACATCCACTTTACTACCGTCATCTTTAATAACTTTTATTTTAAAGTTACCGATGTACATACCTACTCCCAAAAGGGCTATTACAGGTAATAATACTGTACCTATATAAATAGAAAGAGCTCCTGCAGATATAGCTATGTTTACAGGTACTTCCAGATAAGTCTTGCCTTCTTTTTCAACTATTATTTTTGTAACATTGCCCTTCCTGATTAATTCTTTCAAAGTAGCTATGACTTCCTTCTTTTTGAGTTTTACTGTTTTTGAAAAATTAGATGAATTAGAATTTTCTTCCAGAAATATTATAGCATTTATTACATCTCCGTTAGCATTTTCCAGTGCGTTTTTTGCTTTTGAATAAGATACGCCTGTTCTTTCAACGACTTGATCAATTTTTTCCAATGTTATCATTTATCTTTTCCTCCTCTTTTACTATTGAATATGAATTAATATTCAAAGCCCCTAAGTGATAGTTTATATAGTTTTGAATAAATACATCTAACTGCTCTAAAAGTATGTCTGCAATTTTTACTTCTAAAACATTGCTTAAATCATTAGAATATACATATTTCATAAATCTTATTAAATTCCTGTCCATCCTATATGGGTGAGAAATCATACTTTTTTTTACGCAGTTATCACATACTACACTTCCTTGGGATATATCTATATATCTTAAAATCTCCGTATCGTCAGTATCACAAAAAATACAGCAGTCCAATTGAGGAGATACCCCTAGATTTCTAAGTAAAATAAGCTCAAAAACCAGTCGTATCAACTTTAATTTACCTTTTGTGTTTTCAATATAATTAAATATTTCCAAAGTAGTTTTAAATAGCCTTATATCTGTAATATTCTCCTGTTGAGTTTTTTCTATCATCTCACATAAATAACTTGCAAGGTAATATTTATGCAAATCTTCTGAGAATTTATAATAGCTTTTCTTAATCTTCGATGAAAAAAGCCTTGAGCTACTTTCTCTTAAATCAATTTCCATATCGACATGACCAAATAGTTGAGTTCCTGATAATAGAGGGCTTTTTACTTTTTTTGACGAATGAGCAAACATATTGATTTTTCCAAATTTTTTTGTAAAAGCAGTAACAATTTCATCAAATTCTTTATACTTTTGAGTCTTAATTATTATAGCCTCTGTTTCAACATTCATAAAAACTCTTTCTACAGAAAAATATTATAAAATTACACAGTCTTATTAACCAAATATGCGTTAATAAAAGGCATTATATCACCATCCATAACGCTGCCAATATTGCCTACCTCATAATTAGTTCTATGATCTTTGACCATTGTATATGGTTGAAAAACATAGGAACGAATTTGAGAACCCCAAGCAATTTGCGAATATTTCCCCTGAATATCTTCAATCTTATCCTTATGCTCAAGTTCTTTTAATTCTATCAATTTTGCAGTCAACATCTTCATAGCTGTTTCTCTGTTTGATATTTGCGACCTTTCATTTTGGCATTGTACTACAACACCTGTAGGTATATGTGTTATTCTTATTGCAGACTCTGTCTTGTTTACATGTTGTCCGCCTGCACCTGATGACCTGTAGGTATCTACTTTTAAATCTTTAGGATTAATTTCGACTTTTATACTGTCATCGAGCTCAGGTAACACATCTACAGAAGCAAATGAAGTATGTCTCTTACCGGAAGAGTCAAAAGGAGATATCCTAACCAATCTATGAACACCCTTCTCGCACTTTAGGTATCCATAGGCATTTTCTCCGTCTATCTTAAGTGTAGCTGATTTTACTCCAGATTGGTCATCTTGTTGCAAGTCAATATAGGATATTTTAAATCCCATATTACTTGCAAATCTTGTATACATTCTTAATAACATCTGAGTCCAATCTTGAGCATCAAGTCCACCCGTACCGGAGTGCACCGATAAAATTGCATTATTTGCGTCGTATTGTCCGTTTAACATAATGCTTATAGATAAGGAGTCGGTTATCTTCTCCAAATTATCCGTTTCTTTGGAAAGTTCTTCCTCAAACGAAGAATCTTGAGATGCAAAATCAAATAAGACTAATATATCTTCAAACTTATTTTTTACCATCTCATACTCTTCAATCTTTTTTTCTAAGCTTTTTGATTTTTTCAATATTTTTTGAGCATTTTCCATATCATCCCAAAAATCTTGCTTAGATATTATTTTTTTGAGTTCTTCACTTTCTTTTTTTATACTATCGATGTCAAAGAGACACCCCTATCTTAGATATTGCACTTTCCAAATTTTTTATCTTTTCATTATGTTCTTGAATATTGAGCATTATTATCTCCCGCAACAATTTTTGTATTTCTTTCCACTACCGCAAGGGCAAGGATCATTTCTCCCTACATTTTTCTTATTTATTACTTGTTTAGGTTTTTGTTTTTCTTCTTCCAAATCTTCACTGCTATGTTCTTGGAGTTCATCCATATCAACCACTGCACGTCTTACAAGATTTTCTTCCTTCTTGATTTCAAAGCCGAAAAGATAAGATACAGTATCTTCTTGAATAGAATCAATCATTTGGTCGAACATATCAAAACCTTCTATTTGATAAGCTCTTACAGGGTTATCTTGCCCTATAGCTCTCAGACCTATACCTTGTTTCAACTGATCCATTGCATCGATATGATCCATCCATTTTGAATCTACCACTTGAAGCAAAATCATTCTTTCGACTTCTCTCATATTGACTTCGCCTATAGTATTTTCTTTTTCAAGGTACTTTTCATTTGCAATTTCCAATACCTTATCAAATAATTCAGCCTTTTCCAAATTATTATCACGTTCAATATTTAGAGGAAATCTTAAGAGCACTGATAGGTTATGATTAATATTATCAAAGTTCCATTCATCTGCAGTTGTGTTGTCAGGTATTGTTTTATCAATGACTTTTTGAATTTGTTTTTTTATCATTTCAGAAATTTCTTCCTTGATGTTTTGACCTTCAAGCACCTTTCGTCTTTCCTTGTAGATTATTTCCCTTTGCTTGTTCATAACATCATCATACTCAAGGACATATTTTCTTATTCCAAAGTTTTTTCCTTCGACTTTCTTTTGGGCATTTTCTATAGATTTTGAAAGTATACCAGCCTCAATTGGAGTGTCATCATCCATACCGAGCTTATCAACCATTGCCTGCATTTTTTCAGAGCCAAACAACCTCATAAGGTCGTCTTCAAGTGAAATGAAAAACTTTGAAGCTCCAGGGTCACCTTGTCTTCCTGAACGACCTCTGAGCTGATTGTCAATTCTTCTTGACTCATGTCTTTCAGTTCCGACAATGCATAGACCACCTGCATCAATAACTCTTTGTTGCTCGTCTTTCAGTTCTTCTCTTTTTATTTCCAATAACTCTCTATATACTTTTCTGGCATTTAATATATCTTCATCATCTGTTGTTGCGTAACCTTTTGCTTGATTTATCAACTCTTCTTCATAGTCTCTCTTGAGCATTTCTCTTTCAGCCATAAATTCAGGATTACCACCCAAGATTATATCCGTACCTCTACCGGCCATATTTGTAGCTATGGTAACTTGACCGAATCTACCTGCTTGAGCAACTATCTCTGCCTCTTTTTTGTGATTTTTAGCGTTTAAGACCTCATGTTGAATGCCTTCTCTTTTTAGCATATTTGACAGTTTTTCAGAATTTTCTATCGAAATAGTACCCACAAGGACCGGTTGACCAACTGAGTGTCTTTCTTTTATTTCCTGTATTACTGCTCTAAATTTACCATCTTCACTCTTATATACAGAGTCATTCAAATCATCTCTTCTAATAGGTTTATTTGTAGGTATTTGTACAACGTCCATCCTATATATAGCACGAAACTCTTCTTCTTCAGTCTTAGCAGTACCTGTCATACCTGATAGCTTTGAGTACATTCTGAAATAGTTTTGGAATGTGATTGTAGCAAGAGTCTTAGATTCTCTTTGTACTTCCAAGCCTTCTTTTGCTTCTATAGCTTGATGTAATCCTTCAGAGTATCTTCTTCCGAACATAAGTCTGCCCGTAAATTCATCAACTATGACGATTTCTCCGTCTTTAACCACGTAGTCTACATCCAATTTCATAAGAGTGTTCGCACGAAGAGCCTGATTTATATTATGGTAAAGTTCCATATTATCTATGTCTGTCAAGTTTTCAACACCAAAGAATTTTTGAGCCTTTTCCAAACCTTCATCAGTAAGAGAAGATGCATTCTCCTTCTCATCAACAGTAAAATCAGTTTCTTTATTCAATGTTTTTATAAATGTATCAGCTTGAGAATATAATTTTGTAGATTTATCTCCCTGTCCTGATATTATTAGTGGAGTTCTTGCTTCGTCTATGAGTATAGAGTCAACCTCATCGACAATTGCATAGTTGAGATTTCTTTGAACCATTTGTTCTTTATAAGTCACCATATTATCTCTCAAATAGTCAAAACCAAACTCATTATTAGTACCATAAGTTATATCAGCTCTATATGCCTGTCTTCTTTCTTCATCCTTAAGACCATGTACTATAACACCGGTAGAAAGCCCTAAAAAGCCATAGAGTTTTGACATTTGCTCCATATCTCTCTTTGCAAGATAGTCATTGACTGTTATGACATGGACACCTTTACCTTCAAGGGCATTGAGATATACAGGAAGTGTAGCAACTAAAGTCTTACCTTCACCTGTTTTCATTTCTGCAATTCTTCCTTGGTGCAATACTATACCACCCATAAGTTGAACATCGAAATGTCTCATTTTAAGTACTCTTTGAGATGCCTCCCTACAAACTGCAAAAGCCTCATTGAGTATGTCGTCCAATGTTTGACCTTCAGCTAATCTCTTTTTAAACTCTTGCGTTTTTTCACGAAGTTGCGCATCAGAAAGGCTTGATATACTGCTTTCTAAAGCATTTATCTCTTGAGCCCTTTTTCTTAATTTTTCAATTTCCCTACCTGAGAAAAAATTTTCTAGAAATCCCAATTTTATCCTCTTTTCTTTTTATTTTTATAAAATACAATAAAAAATTCAAAATATAACACCATATAAAATGGAAACTATCATTAAAAATGAACCTTTTATAACTATAAAAAAAGCAAAATAAATTTATTTACAAATAATATCCAAAACATTCACATTCAATATATTAATCAATGACATTTTATACTACCTTAAAATATAATTTTTTTCAAGTAAAATTACAAAAATATTATATTTTTAAATCTCTTTGTTTCATTTCAAAAATATTTTGAGAATTAATGATGCTCTCACCTTCAAACTCACTCTCTACTGTTTCAACAGGTAAAGCAGAGAAAAAGTAAAAGCCTTGTATCATATTACAACCATTTGCAGTCAAAAAATTAAGTTGCTCCTCAGTTTCGACTCCTTCAGCTATGATTTCTATGTTAAGCTCTTTACTCAAACTGATTAAAGAAAGAATTATTGCTTCGTCAATCCTGTTTTTACCTATCCCATGTATAAAATTCATGTCTATCTTAATCTTATCAACCGGAAGTTCTTTCAAATAACTAAAAGTTGAGTATTTTGTACCAAAATCATCTATAGATATTTTTACTCCATAAGATTTGAGCGAATTTAATTTAGCAATTGACTGTTTCATATTTTTCACTATGGCAGATTCAGTTATCTCAAGTTCGATACATGATGGATCAGCTTGTGAATTTAAAAGAGCTGTAGCAACTTCATCTTCAAGCATAGGATTCATTAATTGATTTGCAGACAAGTTAATAGATATCTTTATCTTCTTACCATAAGTTTCGTACCAGCTCTTCCATTGACTGCAAGCCTCAGATATAGCCCATTTTCCCATATCTGAAATAATATTTGTCTTTTCAGCAACAGGAATAAAAGTTCCTGGAAGTCTAATCTCACCATCCTTTTTCCATCTCATTAAGGATTCAAAACCTATTACATTTGCAATATCATCTTTAATCAATATTTGTGGTTGATAAAATAAAATTAGTTCTTTATTTGGAACCGCACTTACCAATTTTTTCGTAAGGTTAAATTCGTCTTGTATCCTCCACTTAAATTTTTCATCAAAGAAATTATACTGACCTTTGCCCTTTTCTTTAGATTCATACATTGCAGTATCAGCGTTTTTTGTCAAATCTTCTATACTTTCTCCATCCTTAGGATACATTGATATACCAATTGAAACTGAAAGATGTACTTTTGAATTATCAAAGTATATTGGCTCTTTTACCATATCTATAATTTCTTGTGCATTTCCCGAAACAAAGCTATCATTTGGAACATCTCTAAAGAGTAGTACAAATTCATCTCCACCAAACCTTGATGCAATGACATTTTTATATTTATACTTATTCCTAAGTCTTTTTCCTATTTCTATTATAACTTCATCACCATAACTGTGTCCAAGTGAGTCATTGATGCTTTTAAATCCATCTAAATCAAGGTACATAAGAGCATGAATCTTACTAGGTTCTTCATTAATCACCTGCTCCAGATTTTGCATAAAATATCCCCTATTATAGAGTCCTGATAAGGTATCATAACAAAAGATATCTCTTATTTGATATTCTATAGATTCCTTATTAATTAGATTTTCATTAAGCTCTCTGTTTCTTTTTTCAAGTCTTTTACGTTCATCATTAAAAGTTTTATCTAGCTTTCTCTTTAATTTTCTCAATCTTTCGTTGATTTCTATTATAGGCTTTATTGATTGAACTATAAATACTCGATTTGTCAGGGTATGGAACTTATTTAAAATATCTATATATTTTATCATGACTTCTACGGTTTTATCATTTATATTTAAAAAAGCTCTGTAGTATTCTTCTTCAGAAGGTTTATTCTCAAAGAAGTTCCTTGAAACTATGAATTCATTCATATTAGAACCTATATAGTTTTTTCCAAAAAGATCTGAAAATTTCTTGCTTGAAAATATAATTTTCCCATTAAAATCAGTTATTACAAGTGCCTGATTCATATTGTATATCGATGTTTCCAATACATCTTTGCAATAGGCATCATACTTGATTATCTTACTTAATATTTCTCCAAGCAATATAATACAGGAAAATAAAGGTAGAGTTATCAATAACTTATTAACATAGTTTATATTCCCTGAAAAAATTATGTGGAGAATGTAGCCAACAACAAATAATATCAAAGATATTACTAGGTATATAGGTCTGTTTGGAAAGTCTTCTACTGATAGTAAAACACGATGTTCTACAAATATTTTTTTTACTGTTAACAATAAGATTATGAAGAAATATGAAGACAAAATAACATATGAAAGTATATTATTTTTAAATTTCTCGTTTAACAATGCCTCTTTGTTGAAATAAAAAAAAACTATATAAAAAATTGGTATTAATAAAATCAACTGTAAATTTCTAATATTTTTTTTATCATTTTTTTGCTCAACAAAAAATACTACAGCATATAAGATATAAAAAATAATTATATAAAAATAATATTCAAAATAAAATAACTCATTGATTAGATTATTGTCTCCTGATATATAGACTGCTCCAGATAACAGAGAAATAACTGCAAATAAAATACATAATAAAAAATACAGTCTGGATATCAGATTATTCTTTATGAGGTTATATAATTTCTGTCCGTGGTACAAGGCAAATGAGCCGCAAATAAATAAAATTGAAATTAAAAAAAATAAATACATTAAAAAAAACCTCAAATTCATGTTATAATTACTATAGTTGTATTAAAAAAAGCATTATATAAAAATAATACTCTACAATCTATGAATTCCCATAATAGTATACCACAATTTAGGAAAAACTTTCAACTTTTTTAATACAATCTAGAGTTTTAAGTAGTTAATTTTTATAAAATTCAAAAATAGCTTGATATTAAGTCATATTTATAGTATCATTAAGAGATTTTTAATACTTTTATATTATTATTTTAATTGATAAAATATTTTCACCTTAATACTAAAGTAGGATGATATGAAAAATAAATTTGTAAAAAATATACCACGAAATATAATGATAATGGTGATTCTTATTTATATAACATTCAGATATTTATTGCGTGGTTTCAGTAGAAAAGAAGTAATCCATGCCTTTCTAAATGCCGATAAGCAAATTTTGGCATTTGGAATAGTATTGTCTTTGATTTATATGTTATGTGAAGGTTTTAATACCAAGTCAATGTTAGAGTTTTTTGAATATAAGACAAATATTTTTAGAACAGTAAATTACGCTTTTACCGGATATTTTTTCAGTGGTCTTACTCCTTCTGCTACAGGAGGTCAACCTATGCAAATGGTTGTAATGAAGACAGATGGCATAAAAGTATCTCACTCTTCAATTATACTTATGATAGAGTTATGTGCTTTTCAACTTATAAGTATATGTATGGCTATAATAGGATTCTTCTTAAATTATGACTATATATTTTCAAAAAAAGGTGTAGATGTTTGGATAATATATGCAGGACTGATTTCCAACTCAATCGTGTTTCTATTTATATTTTTTGTTATCTTTTCCAGAAGATTTGTTATATATATCAAGAAAATATCTTTTTTTTTCATAGGTAAATTGTCTTTGATAAAAGACAAGAATAACAAGAGAAAAAGTGTAGTTAAATCTTTGGAAGAATATAGAAAAAGCGCAATGTTTATTAAATCTAACAAACTATTGATATTAAGGGTACTTTTTGTTGAAACATTGCAATTATTGTCATTATACAGTATTTCCTATGTAGTATATCGTGCACTTGGTTTTAACGCTACACCATATTATAAAGTCTTGTTCTTGCAGGCATTGGCATATGTTTCGGTATCTTCTGTTCCTTTACCTGGAGCTATAGGTGTCAGCGAAAAACTATTAAGGTTTTTATTTTTGATTATATACTCAAAAAATATTATTTCAGAGGCTGTAATGCTTACAAGAGTAATAAATTTCTATATGTTATTTATAATAAGTGCCATAGCATTTTTTATCTCTTTCGGGAAATATATATTTAAGCAAAAAGAGGGTGTCATAGTATAAATTGGAAAGGTTAAAAATAGAAGAAATTATTGTAGTTGAAGGGAAAGATGATGTTTCTGCAGTAAAAAGAGCTGTTGATGCACAAATATTAGTTACAAACGGATACTCATTGGATGCAAAACAAAGAAATCTTATAAAAAAAGCCAGCGAGAAAAAGAATATAATAGTACTCACTGATTCCGACTATGCAGGAGAAGTAATAAGAAAGCGAGTTGAGAAACTCGTAGGTTCTCAAAAGTGCAAACACGCATTCATCCCAAGAGAGCAAAGTACCAAAGACGGAGATATTGGTGTGGAAAATGCAGATGAAAGTGCCATAATAGAGGCTTTGACTAAGGCAAGATGTGTAAGAAGTACAAAAAAAGATGTATTTACAGTTAGAGATATGTTTGAGCATGGATTGCAGGGGCAAGATAACTCTTCTGAAACAAGAGATAAGTTGGGTAAGATATTGGGAATAGGATATTGTAATTCTAAACAGTTTTTGTCTAGATTAAATAACTTTGATATAACATACGAAGAGTTTATGGATGCAATTTCAAAAATATAGTTATTCAACTCATATTTTTATACTAATACTAAAATCTAATAGAACAATGGAAATATTTCATGAAAAATGATGCACTAAAAATTTATTAACTAAAGATAGACTATAGAGTATCACAAGTATAGAAATAATAAAATCCATAATTTAAATAGAATTTAGTATAATTTACAGTTTAAAAAACTATTAAGGAGCCATTTAGAGCTCCTTTTTCAGTCTTTTAAAAAATAATGTATTGACATATTCTTAAAATTTTTCTCTTTGTTATAATCAAAAATTACATAGGTCTTTGAATATAATATCTGCTTCTTAGTTTTATAAAGCTCTATATCAATTTCAAAAGCTTCTAAAGCTAAGTTATTTTTATTACTTACTTCAATATCTTCTCTATTCATAAAATCCATAATTTTTGCCTTTTTTGTAATTGTATCAATGATATTGTTTGAAAGAAACTCCGGTATGTTCCTGTTTCTTCCCATCAATAAAAAGTCAAGTCTTAAGAATTCTCTGAATATTTTTAATTTTTCCACATCCAAGATCGTTTTAATAAATTCATATAATAATAAGAACCTCGTATCTCGAGATAGATTTTTGTTATAGGAATTTTCCTTTTTAAATTCTGCAAATCTTTTAAAAAAATCGAAAAAATCTCCATTAAATTCATCAAAAACATAGTCCAAAGAATAATTGTAAGTCATTGAATTATAATAGTCTTCAAGCATTTCTTCCATAGACTTAACCATTATTATCTCTTTGTATGTTATAAATTTTGTACTTATGACTTCATAAGGAGAGTAATCTCTATATTTTATGGAATATTCATCTGTCATTGATTTAATTGGAGAGCCTTTAAGAACTTTTAAAAAACCTAATTGCAAGTTATCAGGTCTTAGACTCATGACATCGTTAAAAGATTTTTTAAGGCTGGTAATATCTTCATAAGGAAGCCCCACTATCAAATCAAGATGTTGATGTATATTCCCAAAAGATTTGATTTTTGTTACCTTTTCTTTAATCTTATCAAAATTATCTACTCTATTTACACTCTTAATAGTAAGTTTATTGGTTGATTGGACACCTATTTCAAACTGAAACAAGCCTTGTCTTACATTTTTAAGCATATCAAGCAGGTCATCCTGCAAAATATGGGCTGTTATCTCAAAATGAAAATTTATACTTCCATTATCTATACTACATAGGTACTTTATTATATCAATAGTTCGTTTTCTATCGAAATTAAACGTCCTATCTACGAATTTTATCTGTTTTGCACCAGCATCAACAATTTTTTTTATGTCTGAAATTACTTTTTCATAAGGAAAAAATCTTACCTTCTTTGTTATGGATGACAGGCAGTATGCACAATTGTATGAACAACCCCTTGATGTCTCATAATACACTATCTTGTCTTTAACATCATCTTTATTGAAGATGTCATACGCTCCCTTAATAAGTGCTAAATTTTCTATGGGAGGTTCATAAGTGTTTTCTATTATTTTTTCATCTTTTCTATACAAGAATGAAGGTATATTGGAAAAATTCTTATTTGAAATATAAGATTTTATAAATTTTCTAAAAATCACTTCCCCCTCATCTCTTATTATAAAATCTGCAAAGTCATACTTTGACATAAATTCATAAGATTCGTAACTTACTTCAGGGCCACCTAGCAATATTTTTACATTATTATCTGCAATTTTTATATCATTGCAAAGTTTTATTATATATTCTATATTCCAAATATAGCAGGAGAAAGCAATTAAATCATATGTATCTGAGAATATATCTGCAAATATATCTTGTAGATTTTCATTAATCGTATATTCTTTTACAAGAACTGATATTCCCTCTATGTCTGCTATATTATTGTAAATGTACTTTAAAGAAAGTGCAGAGTGAATATATTTTGAATTTAAAGTTGTAAGCAATATCTTCATCTTAGTTACCAAAATTGTACTTTTCCAATTCTTTATTAAGTACCTCTTGGATACTTCTTAAATTCTTATTGATTATACAAGTATCCTTTTTCATCCTTCTATTACAACAACTTCTATCTTGGAGACATTTGTTGATATAGATTTCACCTTCTATAGCTTCCACTACCATTTTGTAGTTTATATCTTCAGGTTTCATAAGCAAAAAATATCCTCCGCTTACTCCTCTGTTTGCTTTTGTAATCCCATACAAATTCAATTTTCTCAAAATTTTTAGAGCAAATCTTACAGGAATATTAAGATCTTCTGATAGAACACTTGCACCGACTATTTCTTTGTCAGTAGCTGAAAGATAATCTAATATCCTAAGTGCATAATCTGTTTCTTGCGTTATTCTCATAATAACCTCACATTAATAACATAATATCATCTATAATCTGGAAAAAAATATTAAAATTGAAGAAGCAAGAAATATTCCTGACATAAGAGTAATTTCTTATTTACATTTGCAAAAAAATCTCTTAACTCTCCTTTAATATCAACTTTTTCTTTTTTTGGTACATTTTCTTCCTTTTTTTCCGGTTCAAGAATTACCTCTTCTTTTATTTCCTCTTGTACCTCTTGTTTTATTTCTTCCTTTTCCTCCTCTTTAATATTAACTTCCGAAGGTATTTCTATAGGGCTTACTTCTATGTCTGCATCTATTTGGGAAAGAAGTTCTCTTTCTATCTTTTCTTTGATGTACTCCATTGATCTGTAATCTGATAGAACTTGATTTTTTTCTCTAGTGCAATTATTACAAAATACTGACTCATCGCCATTGAAATATCCACAAACACATCTCCAATTCATAGTCAGCTTTGCCGGTAGACAGATAGCATCATTTCCGGCAGCTTTTCTAAGTAGTTTTAAATCTTTTTCATCCAAATCATTGATGGCGAATTTTTCCATATTTTCATACTCTAATTCTATAGATTTTCCGTCATCAAAATATGCTTTTATAATCTTTACTTCTGCCCTTCTGGCACTTGGAAACTTGTTGCTTATATCATAAGAAGATGCTAATGATATCTCATCTTGATGTATGCTTAAATCATCACTGTTCACATTAACTACTTCATCATTGATTTTTGTCTCACTAGAGTCATAAAAGAACACTTCATATTCTATTTTTGTAAGTGTAAAATGAAGTTTATTTATCACTTTTATTTCAAGTAATAACTCTGATTTTAAGTTTTTTAATTTTATATCCACTATCTGTACAAAGGCGTCTCCGCCTACCCACAAGACACAGGGTTTAAAATCTCGTTTTCTCTCCATAATATACTCCAAAATATAAATAATAAAATTCTTCTTATACAATTTTACAATATTTTTCCTATTTTTTCAATAGTTCTACAGTTATATTTTACATTCTTAGTATAGTTTTATTTTTATATAAATGGGTAATTAAATACTATAATCAATTGTAAAATAATATTAATATAGATTTAAGGAGAATGATATGAACGCATATAATAAAATTTCAGTAATAGGTGCAGGATTTGTAGGTTCAGCAACGGTTTTTGCTTTAATGCAATCAGGAATAGCTTCACAAATTGTGCTTGTAGATATAAATAAAGAAAAAGCCGAAGGAGAAATTATGGATTTGGCTCATGGGGCAGCATTTATAAAATCAGTTGAATTAAAAGCTGGAGACTACAAAGATACAAAGGATAGTGATGTTGTTATAGTAACAGCTGGAGCAAATCAAAAGCAAGGAGAAACAAGGCTTGACCTTATCAAGAAAAATGTTGAAATTTTTAAAGTTATGATTCCACAAATAACAAGATATTCTCCAAATGCGGTCTTGTTGATTGTTTCAAATCCTGTGGATATTTTGACTTATGTAACATATAAAATTTCAGGATTTCCAGCAAAAAGAGTAATAGGTAGTGGAACAGTCCTTGATTCATCAAGGCTAAAGTATGAAATATCTAAAGAATTTGACTTGGATCCAAGAGCAATTCACGCCTATATAATAGGTGAGCATGGTGATAGTGAATTTCCTGTATGGTCAGCTGCATTTATTGGAGCTTTATCATTTAACGACTATTGTGAGATGAATTATTTAGATGCTGAAAGTTTAAAAGAAAAACTGGCAAAAAATGTAAGAGATGCAGCCTATGAGATTATTTCAAAAAAAGGATATACCAATTATGCAATAGGATTAGCTGTAAATAGAATAGTTGAGGCAATACTTAGAGACGAAAAATCCATCCTTACAATATCAAGTTACAACTCAATTGATGATGTCTATTATTCAGCTCCAAACGCAGTTGGTAAGAGTGGTCAAATAATAAAGATATGCCCCAAGCTTTCTGAACTTGAGGTATCTCAATTAGAAGAATCTAAAAGAATTTTAAAAGATATAATAGAACAAATAGATTTTAAATAGAAAAATATAATATAATATCCAAAAAGGGACTATACTCATACTTGAATATAATCCCTTTTTTCTATTCTTCATCTTCAAATAAATCGCTAAACAGTTCCATAAATTCGTCAGCTATTGCTTGGTATTCATCCTCATCTTCTATGTTTTTTAAACTTACTTCATCGCCTATCTCTTCATAAATATAAATTAGAATATTATCTGATTCCGGCTCTGCCAATGCTATATATTCCACATCGTCTACTTCAAATAATCCTATAACATCGCAAGTCATACTTGTACCGTCATCGAGCACAAGATCTATAGTCTGATTTTCATCATCTAAATATTCTATATCATTATTAAGATTATTTTTCTCTTCACTCATAATATCCTCCAAAATGTTAATAACTACAATCTCCAAAATAACTTTACTGATATATTAAAACAAATTAGAATGAAAAAGTCAATATTATATTTACAAACAGGTAAAAAAACAAGGAAAATACAGCAAAATCATATATATTTCACATATTTTACTATAAAACTTCTAAGATTTCATCAACATTTTTCTTACCAAACACAACTTTATCATCATTGATTATAGTACAAGGAACACTCATTATACTGTATTTTTCTCTAAGCTGCGGAGCATAAGCAATATCAAAAACTTCAAAGTTTGAACCTTCCAGTTTGCTCATAATCTGTGATGTTGCAGTTACTAAATCAGGGCATTTTGTACAACTTAAAGAAACTACTATCTTAACATTCTTCTTATCTTTAATACTTGCTATTTTATCAGCTTGATGTGGTTCTATGGCCTGTCCTTTGCCTGAGTAGTTGTATATAGTAAGCACAAATGAAGTGAACTCATGTCCACCAGGTACTCCAGTAAATCTATATCCTGTTTCTGCTCCATCTTGAGTCTGTAATGAAATAAAGGAAATATCATCGTCTGAAATTTTATTGATTTTAGTTGTGAGATTTTCAGATATGCCTGATATTTCAGACAAAAATCCTTCGATTTCCTTTCCAAGATCTGTATTATTTGTATTTCCTACAAGTACCAACTTCCTTTCAAATCTTGCAAAAACTCCTGCAAGTTGTTCCTTCATTTCGTCAGTAATGAAAGATGTATCATCTGAAGAAGATTCTACTTTCTTTATTTCGTTGTTCTTATCTACAGAAATTCTTGATATGTCAAATAAATTGGGGATATCTAATTTGATATGTTTTTGTGCTGCAATTTTTTCAGCGCTTGTAGCAGCGATAGCACCGTCAGAAGTTGCTGTAACAACCTGTCTCAGATTTTTCACACAAAGATCTCCTGCTGCAAACACACCCTCTATATTCGTTGACTTATTTGTGTCAGTAATAACGTAGCCTTGTTCATCCAATTTCACCTTACCTTTAATAAGTGAAGTGTTTGGTACATAGCCGGCAAATACGAAAGTACCGAAGGTATCATTGCCTTCGACTTCATAAGTGAATTCTTCCTTTGTATTATTATTTACAAATACTGCTCTCTTAGGGAAATTATCGCCTGTTATTTCTTTTACCTGTGTATTAAAGTGAAGATTAATCTTAGGTACATGATTTCTCACTTCATCAGCTATTGATTTTGCACAAGTAAAGTCATCTTCCCTGATTATCATTGTAACACTCTTGCCATATCTTGTAAGAAACATACCTTCTTCACAAGCTGCAAAACCTCCTCCTACAACGAATATATCTTTATCAGTAAAAAACTCTCCATCACAAGTAGCACAATATGCAACTCCACGTCCTTTGTATTTTGCTTCTCCTTCAAATCCTAATTGCCTTGGATTTGCTCCTGTTGCAACTATTACTGTAAGTGCTTCATAAGTATTATTTTTTGTAACAACTTTTTTGATATCTCCCTCTAGTATAAGTTCAACAACTTCATCAGATTTTATCTCAGCTCCAAAAGCCTTTGCCTGTTCTGCCATTTGAGATGTCAATTCTTTTCCGTCAGTTCTGTGTATTCCGGGATAGTTTACCACTTCACTTGTAATAGTAATTTGACCACCTATATCAGCCTTTTCAAGTACAAGAGTCTTGTATCTTGCCCTTGCCATATAAATTGCTGCAGTAAGTCCTGCAGGACCGGCTCCTATAACTATCAGATCATAAAGATTATTGTGTTGCATTGTTCCCTCCTATGGATATTACTAAAATTTTTTTAATTCGAAATCAAATATTTATACATGAATTTAAAAATTTTTCATAAAAATTAAACGTGTACAACTTATTGAATAGTGATTTAAAAAATATTTATATTCTTTAATATTTTAAACAATAATGTATATCTTAATAAAAAGATATGTATAAGAATCTATATAATTTCATTACTTTTCAAGTATTACGATATTAAAATTTTGATTTCATTTTGTCTGGATTAATATAATAGACTATAATCATAGTTTCAAACAATAATAATTAAGCTATCTTACAAAAGTATTAATAATCAATTACTACTTTTTAAAATATATAAAAATAAATTAAAATGTTAATAGAAATTAAATGATTATTGTTCTCTAAAAATCAAGCTACATCAAATAAGATGTAGCCTGAATTAAATAATTATATTATAGTTGACCTACAAGATCCAAGCTTGGTTTAAGAGTCTTTGCTCCTGGTTGCCATTTTGCAGGGCAAACTTCGTCACCATGTTCATGAACAAATTGACAAGCTTGTAATTTTCTGAACAATTCGTCCGCATTTCTACCTACGTTTCCTGAACTTACTTCGTAAGAAACTATTTCACCTTCCGGATTTACTATGAAAGTTCCTCTTTCAGCAAGACCATCTTGTTCTATATACACTTCAAAATCTTTAGCAAGTTTTGCTGTAGGGTCAGCAAGCATTGTGTATTTTATCTTCTTTATTGTAGCTGATGCGTCTGCCCACGCTTTGTGTACAAAGTGAGTGTCGCAAGATACAGAATATATTTCAGCTCCAACTTTTGCAAATTCTTCATATTTATTAGCCAAGTCTTCCAATTCTGTCGGACAAACAAAAGTAAAGTCCGCAGGGTAGAAGAAATATATTGACCATTTTCCAAGAGTATCTTTAAGAGATACATCAACAAATTCTCCGTTTTTATATGCTTTAGTAGTATAATCGCTAACTTTTTTGCCTATTTGTGACATTATTAATCCTCCATGTTCTAATTGATAAAATAAATTTAATTAATATTCAATACTTGATTTGAATTGAATATGTATTTTTATATTACAATAAAATTAATTATAATGCAAAATTGTAATCATGTCAATATGAAATAAAAATTATTTTAGTAAAGTATTCATAACTAAAAACTATTCCATATTCTACCCTATTTTATCAAATAAAAACCTATTAAGTAAGAAAATTATTTTATATGACTCATAAATATAGTAGCTAATCCTAAGAATATTCCAAATCCAGCCATATCAGTCATAGTAGTAACAAAAACAGATGATGCGATTGCCGGATCTATTTTGAGTTTTTTAAGAATCAAAGGTACAAAAAATCCACCTATTGCAGAAATCAAGGTATTCAAAAGCAATGCAACTCCAGCTATCAGAGCGAAAATTATGTTTCTAACTATTATATAAGTTATAGTTATGATTAATATACCAATTAAAATTCCATCAATTATAGCAACTGTAAGTTCTTTTTTTAAAACCTTCTTCTGATTTTCATCTCTTAGCTCGCCTGTTGCTATACCACGAATCATTATTGTAAGTGTCTGAGTTGCAGCATTACCACCCATTCCGGAAACTATGGGCATAAATGTAGCTAAGGCTACAACTTGAGATATTGTACCTTCAAAAATGCCTACTACAGATGATGCTAGAAATGCAGTTAGAAGATTTATTGAAAGCCACATAGATCTACTTTTTACAGATGAAATAATGCTACCATCAATTTCTTCTTCCTCATCAAGTCCGGCCATACGATACATATCTTCAGTATGTTCTTCAGAAATTATGGCCATAATGTCATCAAATGTAATTATACCTAGGATTTCATTAGTTTCTTTGTTAGTTACAGGTATGGCTACAAATCCATATTTTTCAAATAAGTTAGCAACTTCTTCCTGATCGGTATAAGCATCAACACTTATTACTTGAGTAATCATCTCATCTTTGATTTTTACATTGCTATCACAAGTGATAATCTGTCTAAGTTGAACTACACCTTTTAAAATATTTCCTTTGGCGACAACATAAAGATAGTATGGAGTTTCGTAGTCAGGAGCACTTTTTCTCAAAAAAGCGATTGTTTCATCCATAGTCATATCTTCATCTATTGCCAAGAATTCTGTCGCCATTAGACCGCCGGCAGTATCAGACGGATACTCTAATAGTTCTTTAATATCGTCCTTGTCATCTTCGTCCAAGTGCTCAAGAATATCCTTTTTTTGTATTTCATCAGCTTCTTCTAGCATATCTACAAGTTCATCTGATGAAATATCAGGAATTACCGTATCTTTTCTTTCTTCAGAAATCTTATTTACTATTTCAAGTTTATCTTCAATTTCAGCTTCATTTATCAGTTCAACGAGATAGTCGTCAGGAAGTTTATCTATTATCTCATAAAATTCATCTTCAAACTTTTCCAATAATTCCAAAAAGTCTACAGGGTGAATTTCTTCAACTATCTCTTTAATTTTTTTGCTATCATCTTCTTTTAAGAGCTTTTTTATAAGTTCTTCAACATTAACCGAGTTATTTTCCACAAATACCAACTTTCTCAATAACTAATTTAAATTTTTATTTTAGTATTTCTCCCTCCGAGAGTTTGTTTCCTCTTAGGAAATCACTAATATTCATCCTCTTTTTACCTGCAAGTTGCAACTCATTTATTGAAATATCATAAGTGGATGTGGCTACTATCAACTTATCTTTTAAAGATTTAACTATTGTTCCAGGCTGATTTACAGATTTTTCATTTGTTTTTTCAGCTTTGAATATCTTAATATTATTTTCATTATAAAAGCTATAAGCACATGGCCAAGGTTGTAATCCTCTTATTGTATTAATTATTTCATCAGCTGTCTTGTAATAATTTATATGTCCCTTTTCTTTGGAAAGCAAGGTACAATATGAAGATTTTGTTTCATCCTGCTCAATTCTTGGAATTTCTATATTCATCATCATCATCTTCAAAGTATTTTCCAAAGTTTTTTCACTTAGTTTTGCCAATTTCTCGGTCAATGTCTGTGAATCATCATCAGGCTCAATTGCCAATTCATCTTGAAGAATTATATCTCCCTCATCAAGTTTCTCATTCATATACATGGTTGTTATACCAGTAATAGTATCACCATCTAGTATACAAGAATTAATAGGAGATGCTCCTCTGTACTTAGGTAACAAAGAAGCATGAACATTGATACAGCCAAATTTTGGTATATCTAATATTTCTCTTGGTAATACTTTACCATAGGCTGTAACAACAATTACATCAGGATTTATATCTCTGATTATTCTTATAACATCTTCATCTTTAAGACTACTTGGTTGTAAAATATCAATATTTGCTTCACGAGCTCTCATTTTTACCGGGGACTCCCCAGTCTTCATCTTTCTTCCCTGTCTTGCATCCTCTTTTGTTACTACCAAAGGTATCTCTATTCCCAAAGATATTAATGTATTAAGAGAATTTAGAGCAAAAACAGGAGTTCCCATAAAAATTGCCTTCATATTGTTCCCCTTATTTTTAGCTTTCAACTCGTTCTCTAAGATTTTCAGCTTTGTCAATATATAACACTCCATTTAAGTGATCAATTTCGTGACAGAGAACTCTTGCAAAAAAGTGCTTAGCTTCAAAAACTACATCTTCAAATTTTTCATTTTTAGCCTTTACTACTATCCTGGATGGTCTTTTAACATCACCGGTCAAATTAGGAACACTAAGACAACCTTCTTGCCCTACTTCTTCACCATCTTTTTCTATTATTACAGGATTTATCAGTGCTATAGGTTCATCAGGTGCATTTTCATCTTTAAGCACTTCAGGATCTACATCAGACACATCTACAACTATTACTCTTTTCAAGACTCCTACTTGCGGTGCTGCAAGTCCCACTCCATCATTTTCAGTCATTGTATCCATCATATCTTCTATTAAAAGTCTTATTTTATCACTAAGTTCAGTTACTTCTCTGGAAACTTTTCTAAGTAACGGATCTCCATCTATTCTCAAATTTCTAATTCCCATAACTATCTCCTTTATAATTATCAATCATCTATTTGTTAATCTCACACTGTGTTTTCTAATTCTTCAACAAGTTTTAAAATTGATTCTAAAAATATCATTTTAAATCCAATTTCTTGAAAAAGCTTCCAAGCAATATCAACATAGGATATATCTCAAGTCTTCCAAATATCATCGAAAAAGACAAGACTATCTTAGTAAAAGGAGAAAATCCTCCAAAGTTCATTACAGGACCTACTGCTCCTATACCAGGACCTATATTGTTAAAAGTGGCTACTACCGCTGAAAATGCAGTATCAAAACTGTCTATATCCATGCTTACTATCAACAATATTGCCAAAAAAACTGTAGCATAGATTACAAAATAATGTACTATTGAAGAAATCATATTATCATCTAATGATTTCTTATCAAATTTAATAGTAAGAACTCTGTTTGGTTGTACTACTTTTTTCAATGTGGCAAAAGAAGTCTTTAATAATATACCTATTCTGGATACTTTTAAACCACCTGCAGTAGAACCGGCACAACCACCAACAAACATTATAGATAAAAGTACAGTTTTAGAAAATAAAGGCCATTTATCAAAATCAACTGTAGAATATCCTGTAGTAGAAATTATTGATGATACTTGAAAAAAGACATCTCTAAGTTTTAAAAGAGAAAATCCTTCTGCCATTCCCAAATTTACAAATATTACTAATACTGATATTGATACTATTGTCAAAAATAGCTTTAGTTCTTCCGATTCAAATATCTTTTTAATCTCACCAATCATAACAAGATAATAAAGGTTGAAATTCACACTGAAAATTAACATCGCAAAACTCAATACAAGATGTATATAAGTGGAGTCGTAATAAGCAATAGAGTTGTTTTTTATACCAAATCCACCAGTACCTGCAGCACCAAAAGCATGAACAGAAGCATCAAAGAGATTCATTCCACCTATCATAAGCAATACTATCAATATCGCTGTCATAACGAGATATATACCATATAAAATTCTGGCTGTAATTCTCATCTTTGCAACAAGTTTTCCAAAAACCGGTCCAGGTACTTCAGCTTTCATTACATGTACTGACTCTAATCCAGCAGCTGGTAATATGGCAAGTGCAAATACAAGTACTCCCATACCGCCTATAAGGTGAGTAAAGCTCCTCCAAAAAAGCATGGAATGAGATAAATCTTCTACACTTGAAAGTATTGAGGAGCCTGTAGTGGTAAATCCGCTTGATGTTTCAAAAAAAGCATCTATTAAAGATGGAATCTCCCCTGATATAACAAAGGGTAAGGCACCAAAAAACGATAAGATTATCCATGACAAAGATACTATTATAAAGCCATCCTTTGCCTGCATTCCCATTTTTTTAGGTTTTTTAGCGGTACATAGTGTTCCAAGAAAAAGTAAAGTTAGTATTACTATCAGAAAACTAAATATGTTTTTAGGCTCTTCCCTATAAATAAGGCTGATAATCATCGGAAATACTAATAATATTCCTTCAACTTTCAATATATTGCCCAATATAAATACTATAATTGAAAAATTCATAAACTTTCCTCTATAAAATCAATCTTACTCTAATATGTCATCCATATCTGAAAAATCAATATGTTTAGTTACGACTAATACCTTATCTCCTTCCATGATAGCATCTTTTCCTGTAGGAAAAAACAATTTATTTTTTCTGGAAATAACAGCAATTATCGTATTATCTTTTAACTTTATCTCTTCTAATGATCTACCAATCAATTTAGATTTATGGTGAGCCTTAAATTGTAAGGCCTGAACTTCATCTCCGGCAAGGGTATAAAGTTGCTCCACATTTGAACCTTGTGCATTTGTTATAGAACGAATAGATCTTAGTATAGCATCAGCAATTATTCTCTTTGGAGTTATTATAGATTTTAATTGCTCTGATCTGATTACCTTAAGTATAGCCAATCTATTAATCTTAGTTATTGTTTTTTTTACACCTCTTTGGGCAGCAAACATGGATATGAGTGCATTTTCTTCATCAATGCCTGTAAGAGATATACAACAATCTTGATTTTCAATCATCATCTCATCCAAGAAATCTTGATCTGTTCCATCACCACATATTACAGAAACATCACTGTATTGTTCGCTTAGTTGTTTTGCCCTTTCATAGTTTACCTCTATTACCTTTATATCAACGCTCATTCTTTTTAAAAGCGGCAAAAGATATGAAGACAACTTACCACCACCTACAATTATAGCAGATTTTATTGCCTTTTCTCCAATATATCCTACTTGAACATAGAACTTTTGCATATTGCTAGAGTTTCCTGTAACATAGATAATATCTCCATCAAGTATTTGACTTTCTCCTGTAGGGATAAATACATCAATATCTCTTTGGATAATACATACAATTACATCAAACATCTTTCTGAAATCTTTTAGAAACATATTTGTTATCTTGGATTTTTCATTTATGACAATACCTACCATGCTTACCTTATTGTCCATAAAGACTTCAACACTGGTAGCATGCACATATTTCATCATCCTATAAATATCGTAAGAGGCTTCAAGATCAGGATTAATTATCTTAGAAATTCCAAGTGACTCTTTAACAAAATCCATATGAGCTGAATATTCTCTTTCTCTTACTCTTGCAATAGTATATTTAGCACCCATTTTTTTTGCCATTATACAAGATATTATATTTGTTTCATCTTTTTGAGATACTGCTATGAAAAAATCACAGTTTTCAATACCTGCTTCTCTCAATATATCAACGCTAGTTCCAGAACCTGCTATACCTTGAATATCAAACTTGGACTGCATCTTTTCTAAAACTTTTTCGTTTTTTTCAATCAAAGTTACATCGCAGCTCGCTTCACAGGAAATCTCTCTACATAGAGTTTCTCCTACTTTGCCACCGCCTACTATTATTATATTCATTTTATTACCTTTCAATGAATAAAAAATTTCAAAATACACAAACTATAATACAACATAACTCACTAAAAATCAATAAAAAAAGATAGTGAAAATTCATCACTACCTTATTTCACAATATTTATCCTTATTTTACACCATATTTTTCTCTTAAACTATTGATTTTTGCAACATAGGCTTCTTGTTGTTTCTTTGCAAAGAGACTTTCTCTAAGTTCATCTTTTATATCTTCAAAACTCTTTGGTTTATCAGCTTTTTTGTCATTTAGAAGTATCAAATGGTAACCGAATTGTGTTTTAACTGGTTTTGACACAGCTCCAACTTCAAGCGAAAAAGCCATATCTTCAAATTCTTTTACCATCTGTCCCCTACCAAAATATCCAAGATCACCACCATTTGCTGAAGATGGACATGTTGAGTTTTCCTTTGCTAAAGTAGCAAAGTCTTCTCCATTTTGGATTTTCTCGTATAAAGACTCAGCTTTTGACAAATCTCCAACCAATATATGACTTGCACTTACTGTTTCACTTTCTCCAAAAGCATTCTTATTTGTCTCAAAAAATTCTCTTACTTCTTCATCTGATACAGTAACAGAATCCAATACTGTCTTTATAACATACTGAGAAATGAAGTTATCTTTCATTGATTCAAACTCAAACTTAAATTCATCATTATTAAGTAAATCTGAGGTTTTTGCATCAATTGCCATAAGCTTTTGATTTATAAGTTCTTGCAAAAGATAGTATTCTCCACGCTCTCCTGAAAACTGAGAAAGTACTCTTTTATCCATATTTTTCTTCATATAATCCAAATCTTTTTCAGTGATATTCATATCACCTATAGTTGCTAAAATCTTATTTTCCATTAAATTCTCCTAATTTATTTAAAATTTTAATATAAAAATAAGTAAAATTATTCAAAAACAATACTTATTTAATATTT
>GL405246.1:1219431-1232843 GCA_000146855.1 [Eubacterium] yurii subsp. margaretiae ATCC 43715 | reverse complement strand
AAATGGAGATTAGTATAACACTAACAAACATATTAAATTATAATATAAGAGTATTACAACAGCTTAATTAATAAAATTATAACTAATATAATTCAATAAATTAAAGTATAATACACTATTTCAATGAACCTCTTGATAACAAAAGTATCTGAATATTAATATCTTTATTGGATGTATATATAGCTTCACATAGATTTTTTACAGTAGCACCTGTAGTAAGTATATCATCCACTAGCAATAGATTCTTACCTTGTAGACAGTCTATCGCCTTAGATTTAAAAGCATCCTTCATCTCTATATGCCTTTGTTGAAAGCTAAGTTCGTACATACTCCTTGTAGTTTTTACCCTATCAGCTGTTTTTATAACAGGTTTATTAAGCCATTTACCAATATGTTTAACAATCAATTCCACCTGATTGTATCCACGCTCCATCAGTCTCTTCTTGTGAATTGGTACAAAGGTGATGTAATCAAAATCTAATAACTTTTTTTCTATCAATTCGCACATCATAGAAGCAAAAAATTTTGCAAGATAAGTCTTGTTGGAGTATTTTATCCCATGAATCATATTTTTCATTATGTCATTATATATTGTAGTAATATGAACTTTACTTATATAATCATTTTTTAACAACTCCATTACTTCTTTGTCAAAAATAGTATTCTTGTCATATAAAAATTCTATATTTTCATAGCAGTTTTTACAAAGAGAAAATTTATTGGAGTCACTAATAGGCTCATTGCAACTGATACAGTATATATTTTCAGGAAATAAGATTCCCATAGAACCACCTACATGCTTTTAGACAATATTTGTCAACTTAAAAACTTATACTAAAATCTAAAAAAATTGATAAAATACTTTCAGTGGATTTATAATGAATCTATAAATCATATATATTTTTTTAAAAAAAATTTGTGAAAATTATTCATTAGATTAAACAGATAGTGATATTATTAACACTGCAAAAATTCAGGTAATTTTATTTTTTTATAGCATAATTTTTTTAGTCTTATGCAATATAGTTAATAAATTGTAGCAAGAAAGTTTAATCAATAGTCTTTAGATATCTATAAGTTTTATATTATCATCAAATATACTATCAAGCATAAATTTTTTAATGCAAGTTTTTTCATTATTCTTTAAATTTTCAATATCTTTGTTTTCTTTTAGACTATTCAGCTTGTTTGCAAAACTATCTTTATCTAAATAAAATAAATATCCGTTATATCCATCTGTTATAAGATCAATATGACCTTTTATCCTTGATGCTATTACAGGTATACCTATGCTCATTGCCTCCATTATATTGAAAGGAAGTCCTTCACTTTTACTTGAGGATATTATAATATCAGATGAGTATATCAACTCTTTGGCATTATTAACATGACCTGCCAATATTATCTTATCTGAAATTTTTAACCTTTCTATCTCTGATTTATAAAAGTCATATAAATCTCCATTTCCTGCCAAAATAAGTTTAAATTTTGGAAAAACTTTTGATATCTGCTCTATTTTTTCAAAAAGAAAAATTTGATTTTTTCTTTTTGAGAGCTCACCGATATAGGTAAAAAGTATTTCGTCACCATCTACAGAATAAAAAGAACGAACTGATGAGCGAACTTCTTGTGAAAAAGTTGGAGGCTTAGGAATACCCATACCATTGATATTAAATATATCATAATTGCAAAGACAATATTTTACAGCAATTTCGTAATCTTCTTTGTTCATAGTCAAAAGTCTATCAGTAGATTTTTTACATATCTTCTCAACTAAAATATAAATTGTTTTTTTGAAAAACTTTGTATTATTTGAAAAAAGATAGCCATGTACAATATTTACAAGTTTACCACATTCTTTTACTTTAGAAATTTGTTTTGCAATTCGAACTAAAAAACTGCACAAGGTAGTATTTGTAATAATTAAATCGTACTTTTCTTCTTCCAAAATTTTCTTAATTTTCAAAATCGTCCTTATATTTTTAAATGACATGATTTTCTTTTCAAAATCAATATCATAAATCTTGTCAACATCCAAGTTACCACTACCTTGTGTCAACACATGGACTTCATCACCTTTAGATTTGAAATAATCTATATACGGTAGATGAAAGTTAGTTATATGTGACATCCTAGATGCTGCATATAATATTTTTTTCATAATATTATCCTATGTTTTATATAAAATCAGTTACCTATCTTGCTTAGATAATTAGTACGTAATTTAAAAAGCTTTACACTTAATTGACAATCTATCTATAAAAAATTTTTTAAGTTAACACAATCATCCATTATTTTTAAGCAAACTCTAAATAGCTTGATATTATTTAAGGTGCAATTTTATAACTTTCCATATTATAATTGCTATGTAAGTATTTGTAAAGTCATAATTATTTTAATAAAAGTATTCTTATTTCCTATTAGAATTACGAGTGGATCAACCTATTTTAAATAAAAATATAGCGATGCAAATATATTAATAAAATAATTCTATATCTGCATTGCCATACTTTTAAATCATATTTAATATTGTCATATACTAACCATACATTTTTTCATAGTATTTCATATAAGAGCCGGAAGTAATTTTTTCCATCCACTGCTTATTATTAGTATACCAATCTATAGTTTCAGCTATTCCCTGCTCAAATGTATATGATGGTGCCCATCCAAGCTCACTTGTTATCTTAGTATTATCTATTGCATATCTCCTGTCATGTCCAGGTCTATCCTGAACATACTCTATCAAATTATCAGATTTTCCAAGAGTTTTAATTATAAGCTTTACTATTTCAATATTTGCCTTTTCATTATTTCCACCGATATTATACACTTGACCTGTCTTTCCTTTATGAAGAACAGTATCTATAGCTATACAATGATCTTTTACATGTAGCCAATCTCTAACCTGCATACCATCTCCATAAACTGGAAGCTTTTTGTTATTTTCACAGTTATTTATCATAAGTGGAATAAGTTTTTCTGGGAATTGATAAGGTCCGTAATTGTTTGAACATCTTGTAATATTTACAGGAAGTCCAAAAGTCTCATGATAAGCCCTAACAAGCATATCAGCTCCTGCTTTTGACGATGAATAAGGTGAATTAGGGCTAAGAGGTGTAAGTTCTGTAAACATACCTTCTTTTCCAAGTGCACCATACACTTCGTCAGTAGACACCTGTAAAAACTTTACACCTTCTTTGTATTCTCTTGAGTATTTATCATCGGGCTTTATCTTCCAGTGTTTTTTAGCTTGTTCAAGTAAATTTTGCGTACCAAGTATATTGGTAAGTAAAAATATCTCCGGATTTTCTATACTTCTATCCACATGAGACTCTGCAGCAAAATTGACAACTGTATCTATGTTATATTTTGTGAAAATTTCTCCTACAAGTTCCTTATCACATATATCGCCTTTAATAAATGTATAATTAGCTTTATTTTCTACTTCTTTCAAATTCTCAAGATTTCCCGCATAAGTCAGCAAATCTAAGTTTATTATATTATAATTGTGAATATCAATTATAAGCTTTACAAAATTGGAGCCTATAAAACCTGCCCCACCTGTAACCAATATATTTTTCATAAAACTAATCCCCTTAGTTGAATATTATAATAAAATTGTTCTATCCAAACAGTTTAAAAAAGTACAAATCAAAAAATGCATTATCAACACATACAGTATAAAGCATTAAAAATAACTAAAAAATAATCTAAAAAATTCTTATAAATTTCTATTTTTTATAGTATATATTATTTTTTCAAAAATTAAATTTGGAACTCTTGCAAATAATAATTCAAAAATCGAAGTTTTAAGATTATATTTTCTAAGCTTGAAGATTGTAAACATAGAATTAAAATCAAATTTATTCCACCATATTTTCCTTTTTAATCCCCATCGTTTGGCAATTATAATCTCATTAGAAAACTTAATATTTGTAATTAATTCATTTTTATTTTCCAAATCTTTTATATGATTATTAAATACATCTATTTGAAATTTTTCATAGTCTTTCTTATTATAGACTCCTTTTAATACACCTGTTTGATTATTAGCATGTTGTCTATAAGAAATAAGTGCTTTATTCACAAACTTTATATTTCCAAAACATGAAGCAAATAAGGCTATATAATGGTCGTGCACCATACTGTCTAAAAAAGGCAATGATTTTAGAACTATATCTTTTTTTACCAACATTGTACATCCAACAACAAAGTTCCTGTAAATTAGCTGTTTAAATAGATTGTCTCCTTCAAGAAATACATGCCTTTTTCTATAAGTACTCATACTATTAGATATGATATTATCATTATCATCAATTATCTTCATATCACTATAGACCAAGAGTGTATTAGGACTATTTTCTATTTCATTTACTAAGACTTCAGTCTTTTCATTATTCCATATATCATCTTGATCGCAAAAAGCTATATAATCACCTGAAGCAAGATTAACTAATTTTTCAAAAGTCTTATTAGAACCTAAATTCTTATCACTTCTATATATTTTTAGTGGAAATCTTCTTATTATACCTGTAGTCTCTTTAATATCAAAATATTTTTCATATTTTGAACAATCATCCAATAAAATAACTTCTATATTAGAATAGGTTTGATTATTTATAGAGTTCAATTGTTTTTCAAAGCATATAATATTAGGATTGTACGTTGCTATAATAACTGAAACTAATTTATCCATAGTATTCTCATTTTTATAAGTATTTTTTTATCTGTATAATAGAATCTGTTTTATTATCATTAACTGTCAAAATTCTATTTTTTGTTCTTTTAGCGTTTTTCTGACCTTATCTTTATCTGATAATATAATCTCCATATCATCACTTATATGCCAATCTATAGCAATATCAGGATCATTCCACGCTATACCGCCTTCACTACTTGGATCATAGAAGTTAGTGCATTTATATGCAAAAGTAGCCATATCAGATAATACTACAAAGCCATGAGCAAAGCCTTCAGGAATGTAAAGTTGTTTCTTATTTTCACAACTTAGTATCTCTCCATACCATTTGCCATAAGTAGGTGAATTTTTTCTAAGATCCACACCTACATCAAATACTTCGCCACTAAGCACTCTAACTAACTTTCCTTGTACATTTTTTGTTTGGAAGTGAAGTCCTCTAAGTACACCTTTTTTAGAAGATGACTCGTTATCTTGGACAAATTCTACGTCTATTCCTGCATTTTTAAAGTCATTTTCATTGTATGTTTCCATAAAATATCCTCTGTTATCTCCAAATATCTCAGGTTCAATAACATACATACCTTTTATAAATGTCTCTACAAATTTGAATTTTGCCATTGTACATCCTCCTGTAGGTAATCTTTCAGAGAATCTTCCCAATGTCTGAAAGCATCAAGTCCTCTCAACCTAAGCATAAAATTATCAATGACTGAGTACGTCGGTCTTTTTGCAGGTCTGACAAATTGCTCACTTGTAACTTTTTCAACTTTTATATTAATATTCATAATCTCAAATATTTTGCAAGCAAAATCAAACCATGAGCAACTTCCTTGACAAGTCCCATGGTAAAGTCCATAATACTTTGTGTTGCTTAAGTCAATGGCTACTTTTGCCAAATCTTTAGTATATGTCGGACTACCAAACTGATCTCCTACAACTGTTAGTTTATCATTTTGTTTAGAAAGTTTAAGCATAGTTCTAACAAAATTATTACCATCACCGTAAAGCCAAGCAGTCCTTATAATAAAGTATTTTGAACAAAATTGTTTTACCAACTCTTCACCATATAGCTTGCTCTTTCCATATACAGTCTTAGGATTGACAAAATCACTTTCAATCCTCGGAATCTCATCTTCTCCTGAAAATACATAATCAGTAGAAAAATGCACAAACTTAGAACCAATCTCCTCAGATATCATAGCAAGATTTTGAGCACCAATCGCATTTATTTTATATGCATTTTCAATATCATTTTCACACCCATCTACATTTGTATGAGCAGCACAATTAAATATGACATCAGGCCTAATATTTGAAACTATTTTTTCTACCTGATTATAATCAGTAATATCCATAGTATCAACATCATATAAAAATAAATCATGATCACTTTTATTAAGTTGTTTTTGCAGTTCTCTTCCTAACTGCCCATTGGCACCTGTTATTAAGTATTTCATAATTATTTCCTTTTAAAAATAAATTTTCTAAAATTTTTAAGATAAAAAACTATAAGTGATATCTATTTTTTAAAAACTAAAAATTTTCCTAGAATATAATTCAAAAATATAATAAAAATATTAACTACACATTTAACATAAAAATCGTCAAATCCTTGTATTGTTACACCTATATACATGAATATCATATCAAGTATACCAGTGAAAAGTCTACTTCCAGTAAAAGCAATAAACTCAATTATGAGAATATTTATACTCATATCAAATTTTTTGAAAACAATTATCTTATTTGTAAAAAAAGCAAATATAACAGCTATAGTCCATGCTATAGCATTAGCATACATAAAATTTATATTCAAGTTATGAGCGAAAAATGTATATGCACCTAAGTTTATTATTGTTGTGCATACACCAACAATTCCATATCTTAATAACTCATAAAACTGATTTAACTTTTCCTTTTTTTCTAATTCTAATTTAATTTTCTTATAGAAACTAATCACTTATTATATCCTTTTCTCCATTTTCCAATTCTACGCCTAAATCATACATACTAACAAGCAATGTATCTTCCAAAAATTCAAAACTGTGAGTAACCAACTTTGGTATCTTAAACATATCCCCAGATTTAAATATATGAGTTTCTTTAATACTATCTTTTTTTAAATCCAATTTTAAACTACCATTTATAATATAAAAAGCTTCTTCATTTTTATTATGATAATGCCCACCACGAATAACGCCTGATTTAGAAGTTATTACGTTGACTTGATTAAATCCACTACGAACTAATTGTACAAGACTACCTCTATCATCTTCAAAAATAAAATCAGGGTTGATTATTTCAACAATCATATTTCCCACCTATCAGCCTCGAGCATTTCACACAACAAATGGTATACAACTGAATGTTTATCTTGTATTTCAGAGGTAATATTTGATGGCATGATAAGAGAAATATCAAATAAATCTTTCATATTTCCACCATCTCTTCCTGAAAAAGATATAGTTTTCATTCCTTTAGCCTTAGCAACTATACCAGCTTTTAAAATATTAGCAGAATTTCCTGACGTACTTATTCCTATTAAAACATCATTACTATCGCCGTATCCTAATACTTGTTGTGCAAATACCTCTTCTCCACCAATATCATTTAGAGTTGCAGTTAACAACGATATGTGAGCTGATAAATTTATAGCAGGTAAAGACTCTTGAAGTTTATCAGACATTTCTATTCCAAGTTCACCAAACTCACTTATTTTTTTCTTCAAATCTTCATTTAATGGTCTTTTTTTAGTAAATCCTTTTACCAACTCACCTACAATATGGTCACAATCTGCAGCACTACCACCATTTCCACATATAAGTAATTTCCCATTTTTATTATAACATTCATTTAGTACTTCATATGCTTTTTTTATATTATCTAATAAAGATAAATCTTCTAAAAAATTATTCTTGCTAATATATCTATCCATAACAAGATTTGATTTTTTCATAGTTTTTTCTCCCATTTAAAACATTCAGACTAAGCTAATAAACTTAGTCTGAAAAGTTTAGAAACTGTTATCTATCTATATAGTTTCCTATTTTTTTAATCCTATCTCTCCAGTAATTCAGCAAGTCATCCATAGTTTTATTAAAAGGTATCTCAGGTTGCCATCCTGTATGATTTTTAAACTTTGTTGTATCTGGCACTTGCAAGTCTGCATCTATAGGTCTTAATCTAATTGGGTCAGTTTCAACTTTTATATCTTTAACAGTAGATAAAGATAGCAACTTATCCAACATCTCCCTGACACTACAACTGAACGATCCACCTATGTTGTAATATTCGCCTGCAATAGGGTTGACAGTTACTAACATATAATAGGCTCTAACTGCATCTCTAACATCAGCCCATGTTCTTAGGGAATCAAGATTTCCTGTTTTTACAACAGGATCTATCAATCCAGCCTCTATTAGAGCAATTTGTTTCGCAAATGTAGACTCCGCAAAAACATCTCCTCTTCTTGGACCGGTATGAGTAAACATTCTTGTAGTCATTACAGTCATTCCATAGGCTTCAGCATAGTATCTTCCTACTAAATCTGTACCTACTTTTGATATAGCGTAAGGTGATGCAGGATGGAAAGAACATTCTTCGTTTATAGGTAGCTTTTCTCTTGGAACTCTTCCGAATACTTCTGATGAAGCACAAACATGTATAATAGGATTTAATTCCAAAATACGAACTGCTTCTAGTAATCTTGTTGTTCCAATAATATTTGTATTTAATGTATCTTCAGGTGCTGTAAAACTTGTCAGAGGATAACTTTGAGCTGCAAGATGAAATATATAATCAGGCTTAACTTCTTTCAGAACATTTATCAATGAAGCTTGATCATTTAAATCTCCATAATGTACAAACACTCTATCTTTAGAATTAATTCTATCCATTAAATGATTTATATTATCAAGAGGACTTCTCCATCTTTGCATTCCATGTATATCCCAATCAGTATTATCTAATAAATAATCTGCAAGATGAGAGCCTACCATTCCTGTCATACCTGTAATCAGTACTTTTTTATTCATTATTTTCTCCTAAATATATATCTACTTATTTAAATAATCAAATTTATCAGGTTTATAGTATATAACCTTAGTTCCACTACTTTCAAATTCAAATGGAATATGAAGTAGCTTTGTTTTACCAACTATATAATCATGCAACTCTTTATTTGCATAGATTAATAAGAAACCACCTCCGCCTGCACCAAGAAGTTTACCACCAACAGCTCCATTTCTTATTATGTGTTCATATAAATTATCTATATCCGAATTTGATATACTTTTCGCAAGAGTCTTTTTTAATCTCCAATTATAGTCTAAGAGTTTTCCAAATTCATCTAAGTTACAATTGCTTGTAAGAATTTTTTCTGCTTCATTAACTATATTCTTTATTTCATGTAGCTCATTTAGTTTATTTTTTGTATTAGAAATCTGTTCCTTAGATATTTCACTAGAAAATCTTGTAAATCCAGTAAAAAATAATAATAAATTATCACAAAGCTCTTTTTTTCTCTCTTTAGAAATAATAATAGGATTATATGAAAATCCATCAGAATTAAAAATATATTTATTTAATCCTCCAATAGAAACAGCTAACTGGTCCTGAACTCCGCCTTCTTCCTTACACAATTCCCTTTCTACATAGATTGCTTCTTTAGCCAATGACATCTTATCAATAAACTCTCCTTTAAGAGAATGAAGAGCATTTAAAAGACCAACTTCAAAAGAAGAACTTGTACCAAGTCCTGATCTTGCAGGCAAATCTGCATCATAAGTTATTTGAATATTTCTAATATTTAGATATTTAAGAGTTTCTCTTACTGCTGGGTGTTCAACCTCATCATAACTATTAAATCTTTCAATTTTAGAATAGGTAAATTGGCTTCTATTTTCAAAAAAAGGTGGAAAATTTCTTACATTATGGTAACAATACTTATCAAAAGTAGTAGATATTACAGTTCCTCCATAATTTTCATAATATTCTTTCATATCTGTTCCACCACCAAAAAAAGACATTCTTAGAGGTGTTTGTACTATTAACATTTAAATTACTCCCTAAAATATTTTTTTTTATACCAAAGACAAGTTTCCATAATGCCATCAGAAAATTCTTTAAATTTATAACGGGGAATTATCTTTAGTATAGAACTATTATCCAGTATTTTTTTTAAAGCACCAGTAGGTTTATCTGGGTTATATCTAATGTATATATTATCTAATTCTAAATTGCTTCTGATAAATTCAACAATTTCTCTAACACTAACCCCAACATTAGTAGATAAATTTAGTTCTTTAAATAAGAAATTATCGTCCTCTATTGTTTGTAACAATATATCTACTATATCATCAACATATACAAAATCTCTTATTTGAGTTCCATCACCCCAAACCTCAATAGAATTTTCCCTAAAATTTAACGCTTTATCAAATTTTTTAAAAGTTGCAGGAATCAAATGTGAATTTTCTTCATCAAAATGATCATCAGGACCATATATATTAGGTGGAATTAAATAAACCCATTTCATTCTATCTTGAGACTTTAAGTGGTTTAATAAAACCAATTTACATATACCATATGAATTTTCAGGTTCGCCTTTCCATAATTCAGTTTCTTTTGTTGGTATTATAGCGTCTCTGCTATATGAACATGAAGAGCCTAATGTTATAAACCTTTTTACATTGTATTTTAAAGAAATATTAACAATATTGTAATTCAAAATTAAATTCTTCTCAAAAAAAATATAAAGATTCTCTTGAGACAATGCCAACTCCACCTAATTTTGCTGCTAAATGGATAACTATATCAATTTCTCTATTTTTAAAATAGGTTTCTACACTCCCGTAGTCCTCTAAATTTAATTCTTGTGATGTAGGGGAATAAACTTCATACTCTTTATTTTCACATATTTTTTCTATAAATTTCTTACCCAAAAATCCTCTTGAACCTGTAACTAGTACCCTTGTCATTTAATACTCCTTGTTATGATAAAATATAGTTTATACTTTCTTTTAAATTCTTTGATATTTTAAATCTATATTTTGATTCACTATACTCATTTACTGAATCAGTTAATAGAATATTACCAGTCAACGATTTTTCTCCTGCCTGAATATCTACAATACTATCTCCAATCATATATGAACTTTCCAAATCAATATTATATTTTTCGCTTGCTTCTAATAATAATCCATTATCTGGTTTTCTACAAGTACACTTAATCTTTAATTCTTTAACCTCACCATCAAAACCAATATCAGGATGATGTGGACAATAAAAAATATCATCTAAATATGCTCCATCCAAGCCAAGAAGATACTTTAACTTCTCATGAATATTATTAAGTTCTTCAACAGTACATTCCCCTCTAGCTATAACTGGTTGGTTTGTAATTACTATTGCAAGATATTCAGAAGAATTAATTTTCTTTATTGCGTCAGAAACACCATCAAGTAGTTCAATATCATCTGCTTTGTTTATAAATCCTTTGTATTCGTTTATGGTGCCATCCCTATCTAAAAATATAGCTTTTTGTCTATTTTTTAGATTTTTTTTCTTAGGTAATTCTCTTTTTAAATCTTCGCAAACTCGAGTATATCTATCAGGTGTACCCATATCATGGATATATTCAGGTGTATCATAAGAATACAAACCTCTAATTTTAACAATTTTCTTTAAAACGTCTCTATCTAAATCTATTTTCTCTTTATCAATTTTATCAATAAAATTAATTATATTAGATGATAATAAATGTATCCCTGCATTTACCCTATTTCCATAAATATTATTTCTATCATCTTCTTTTACTAACCATTTAACTACACAACTATCATTATCTATAAAAATCAAACTGCTGTCATATGGATGAGAATTTGGGTGTGTGACAATAGTCGCTAAAGCATTTTTTTTCTTATGAAATTCTATAAGTCTGTCTAAATCTATATCAAATATTATATCGCCATTAACAAGAAGAAAGTCATCTGCTAAATCACTTTTAATCTTTTTCAAGGCTCCTGCAGTACCTAAAGGAGTATCTTCAAAAAAATATTTTATATTAACATTATATTTACTTCCATTTCCAAAATAATCTATTATTTTATTTCCTAAATGTCCAATAACGATTATAAAATCATTATACCCATTTTTCTTAAAAAACTCTATTTGGTGTTGTAATACAGGTTTTCCATTTATATCAATCATAGGTTTTGGAATGTCATCTCTGATAGATGATATTCTTATGCCTTTTCCACCAGCCATAATAACAATTTTCATAAATTAACTCTCCAAATTACAATTATAAAATAAGTAACTAGTATAATAACAGTTATTAAGTCAATATTATCGAATGAAAAGCATTGACATTTGAATATAGTTCAAAAATATAACTCTATATTTGACATATAGTTTTTTCAGTTTTTGATTAAATATACAATTTTTAATTTATTAAGAGTTGTACATATATTGTAAAACTCAACTTTCCCACATGAAAAACACATTAAAGATATTGAAATTTGAGTATATTTTAAAAATACCATATTATACTTGACATAGTTTTTTCAGTGTTTTCATTTTTTTAATAAATGTGCAAATTCAAATAAATATCATTCAGAAAATTCTGTGTCAAGTAGTGTATTAAAAAATCAATGTATGTTTAAACTTCCACTGAAATTACAGTAATTTTAGTAAAAAAGTTGAGTCAATAAAAAACAATTTTACCTCTTACATAAAAAAATTTTAATTTAGTGGGTTATATTTATTCTTAATCATATTTATTAATATTCCTATTTGGTAAATATTTCCCTTTATGCCACCAATCTTAGTTGGAGTTTTTTCATTTTTTGGATAAGCCCTTGTAACTGGTATTTCAATAATTTTATAAGAAAGTTGACAAGCCCTTACTGGTAAATAATAGCTTAGTTCGTAACCATAAAAAATATCTCTAAACACATCTACCCTTTCGTCAAATAAAAAATTGCTTGAATAAGCTTTAAATCCATTAGTTGTGTCTGTAAGTCTTCTTTTAGCACAGAATGACATTATGGGTTCATTTATCAACTTCAAAGCCCAATGTCGTATAAAAGGAGTATTTATTCCTTTTCCACCTTCCACATATCTTGAACCTTGAATGTAGTCATATCCATCATCTAACTTATTAATAAAGTCATGTATGGCTATTGTATCATCTTTATCATTACCGTCGACAGTTATAACTCCATCATATTCTAAATTCTTAGCCCAATAAAAACCCATCCTTAAATCAGTTCCTTGTCTTCCTTTCCCAATCCTTGTCAATAACGTTGTTACATTTGCTTCCTTTAACATATCAATATCTGTACATCCGTCAGTTGATCCAGCATCACATATTACTACATCAACTATATTCATTATTTCATTATCAATCATCTTTTTCAACTGAGATTTGAATCTTTCCCCCTCATTAAATAAAGGTATTATAAGACAATATCTATTTTCTTTATTTTTAAATCTATTTTCTTTAAATTTTGGTACTTGCATCAACTGCTCCTTATCAAATCTAATTTATATTTCATATGAACTTATTTTAGTTAATCAATCCTCTAAATATTTTTGAATATACTTTGCTTATTAACACACATATTATCATATTAAAAATTGTTCTTGATAAATAGTAAATTAAAAATCCTAAAATAGATGAAAAAAGCTAAAATTAAATAGTCTA
>GL405246.1:1184441-1219331 GCA_000146855.1 [Eubacterium] yurii subsp. margaretiae ATCC 43715 | reverse complement strand
TCTTATTAGACAAAAAATTATAAAATTTGCTATTTACTATCCTTTTGTTTTTACTTATAAGAAAAGAGAATATATATATCGAGATAAATGGCATTAATACTACATCTATATTAGGATTCTTATTGCCATATTTTACATTAACAATACTTACTATTAAAGAGATTACCATAATCACAATAGACAATTTTTTATTATTTAATATAATATTATTTATATCATTTCTAAAAAATTCAAATACATATCCTAAAACGAAATAAATAAAATATATTTCTATTCCAAAATTTTTTTACAAAGTTACTAAAAAAATGGAAGTCAATACCTTTATTAAGAAAGTAAATTGTTATTATAACTGATATAATTACAATTATTCGTATCTTTGTATCTTCATAGCTAACAAATAAATAGTTATAAAAATATATAAAAAGATACATTGCAAATAATGTCATTATAAACCATAGTTGTCCACTCTCAGATAAATTTAGAGAAAAATAACTTGAAAAAACAGATAGAAAATTAGGAAAATTAATTTTATAGAATCCTACTAAAAATTTTATTGGAATCATAAAAAAAATTCCAATTATAAAGTAAGGAACTATTAACCGTATGGTTTTGTTCTTTAATAAAAATTTAAAATCAGTATACTTTTTTCTTTCTATAGAAAACACACAACCTGATAGAGCAAAAAACATTGGCATATGAAAACTATAAATCCATGAAAAGAAAAAATATAATTTATTATATATAATACTTGTATTGTCTGTTAACAATTCAATAGCATGGCTATAATCCATATTACCATAACTTGTAGAAAATTGTAAATACATTGAATGTCCAAAAACAACAAGTAAGCTCAAAATAATTCTCAACACATCATACTCTATTACTCTTTTTTTTGCATTATATTCTTTCCTTTTTTATTTGCAATAGTAATTTAAAATACAATATTAAAGTATTAAAAACTCAATATTATTAATTCTTATATAATTTTAATCTCCTTCTTTTAATTTAAGTTCTCTAATTTTCATACCCTCTTTTAGATTAATACTCAGTGTATCTATGCTATTTGTGTAAAAAGCGTAATCTGAAGTTAGTCTTATTATATATTTATAGTTACCCTTTTTAATATCAAAAATAAATTTACATTTTTCAATATTATTTTCTTTAAAATCCAATGATATTTCATCATCAACATTAGAGTCAAACACTAAATATAAATATACTCCTCCATTTAGGTTTATTTTAGATAAATTAAAAGGAATTTTATTTAAATTTGACTCTTTAGTAATATCAATTATGTCTATATTTTTATTTAAATATGATTTTTTATAGTCATATTCCCCCCAAATATATGGAAGAAATTTTAAATTATATACATGCAAAACTGATGCATCTCCATAATCATAATTATCAACATATTCAATATTTTTTGCATATGAATAATTGAAAACATCTTCATTTTTCTTTTCTAAATTTATATTTTGTATAGTAAAAATACTGTCATTTGGTATATCTAACCTCAAATTAGAAATTTTACTTAATGGTAGTATAAATTCAACTCTTCCTTGTAAAGAACAATTAAATTTCAAACTTTCACAGTCAAAATGTGTTTTAACTTCGTTATTTGTATAGAATAATTCACAAAATCCGTTTATATTTGATTTATAGTACAAAGTCAATTTATATAAAGTATCAGAATCAGAAACTTTTGAAAAGTCTATATACTTTTCCAAATTAACAATACTTGGATCTGAATGTCCACCATGCACTGTTATATTTGGATAATTTGATAGTATATTTATATCCATTCCTTCAACAGCATTTACTTTCTTTAAAATATTTTGAAAGTTATTTTTACTATAATTGAACTTGCTTTTGTTAGTGTAATATTCTTTTTTACCTTTTTTACACCATATAGCATAATCTCCAACTACTTCAAAAGGTTCATACTCTTTATATATAAATTCTGAAATTTTATAATATCTATACGAATTCATAACATTATCTAAATTAAGAGCAAAAAATATATTGTTATTTGCAGGTAATAATGCAATTGGAATATCAAAATCTGAATTTTTTATCTGCTTAATATACATATCTTGTGAAAAATCACCACTGACCATACCTGGAGTTTGATTAACATAAACAGGATTTAATCTTTTTGATAAACTATATAATAAACTCTGATTTGTAAAATCTAAATAAGTTTCGTCCTTATCTAATAAATTGTTTATCTCATCTACAATGTAAACAAAACTTCTTTTCATATCATTAGATATAGTACATCTTTGTATTTTTGAATTTGGAACATTAAAAAAGTTATCTAAGTATGAATAATTAAAATTTGCTGACATTACATTGAACTGAGTGGTAATATTAATATTACCAAACTCAATCAATAAAATCATAGAGCTTAACAAGAATAAAACAATAGAAAATTTTGCTACACTTTTAAAAAAAAGAAAAATACATAGGGAGATAAATAGTACTGCAATTATGTTTCTAGCTAAAATCCATCCTTCTGCAGCAGAGTGTCTACCAAGAATTCGAGGTAAATTTAAAATATATGATATTCCTATGCACAACACTATATTGTATTTGACATTTTCATGATATTGTTTTTTTTCCTTTATCATTAAAATTATCAAAAAAGTAGTAATTAATGGTATTATTGAATAGGTAACATAATAATACAACTTTGTTACATCACCTAAACTTGGACTTGCCCAATTTTGATTTGACTTTAACATTATACTATAAAATTCAAGAATTTTATCTATTGGGTTTATTCCACGAGACATACAGACAAATGAAAAAAACACCAATATTGTTAAAGAAGTTATAATAAAAGAAATTATATATTTCTTACCATCAATTCTATTTTCTTTTTTTAATAATTCAATAATTACAAGAATAATTGTTGAAAGACCAAAAGCAAGTCCAAAATCGCCTTGATAGATCAATGATAAAAATAAGCCAACCCAATAGATATAATAATTGAATATTCTATTTGGATTTTCATATAACCATATATATAAAATAAAAGATATTAGATTTATTCCAGTTATAAATAAACTTCCATCTAAGAAGAAAAATGGTAAAAACATAAAAATTAAAAATGAGTTAAATGAACCAATCACTTTCTTTAATAAGAAAAAAGTAGAATAATTCCTAATATTTCTTTCATTATGCTATATGGAGAAAATAAAGCACCATAATAATCGTTATTTAAAACACCATATATTATATTGAATATATAGTCACTCAACATATGTGCACCATGCGTTTCTATAAGCGGTAACTTAGAGAATTCTAAAAAGTTACTTGTAGAAACACCAATATTTGCTTGTTCAAATAAATCTGTATAGGCTACAATTTTTTGTGGTATTGTCTTTGAAATAAAAATTAATGATATTATAAAATAACTATATGTTCTACTTTCCCACTTATCAGAAACGTATTTAAACTTGTATCTAACAATCCAAATTAATATCAGTATTATAAATATAATCAAATAAAATAATCTTCTATTAAATAAAAGAATAATCTCTTTTTGATTAAGTATAAGAAATAATTCTGAAAAAAACCAAGTAAAAAAAGGAAATAAAAAAATATGATTTCCAGCTTTTTTTATTATATCAATATCTAAAATGGTAGAGTTGGATATTATAAATAAAATAAAAATAGATATTAAAAAAAACAAGAATGAGCTAATTATAGTCATTAGTATAAAGCTTACATTTAATATGGATGTATGTTTTTGTATTTCTATATTAGGAATAATTTTTGCTATTTGTAACACAAATATGAAATTCATACTAAAAACTAAAATCCATTTAAAAGTATCCTCAGAAACTTTCAAGTTATAAAACACACAGTAAATTACAGAAATAATTAAAACGAATATCCCTAGCAATATGGTTGGAAACAAAAAAGAAGTATTCTTATCATATTTATTTGCATTTAAAAGAATCATATTTAGTACAATCAATATTGAAAAGAATCTTAAATTATTTTTAAAATCTATTGATAAACTAGAGATATATGCTTCTAAATTTGAAACAGTCCTATAGAAAAAAAACATACATATAGGTACTATTAATAAAGTAAATAACATAAATTTTTTTATTAATTTATTTGCATCAAAATCATTAATAGATGCATTACTAATTATTCTATCAAAATTATGGATATTATTATTTTTTAAAGGAAAAAAATATAAGTCAATGATAATAAGAATATAGCACAAAATAATAAAATTATCTGTTTTTCCTTTTTATTTTTAAAAATTCAAAATTCATATTATTGTCTTCCTTGAAATTACTAATACAAAAACATCAATATTTTATTGCTGAATATATTTTTTTAACTTTTTATAAACCTTGCTATCTCTTCTTAAAAAAAGCATTAAAAACTTTTTTAAAGAATTTGCAACAATTCCATTTTTTTTAAGTTTTTAGTGAGATTTATTTTATCAACATATTCACTATATTCTCTAATTATCCAATTATAAAAACAATCTCCTTCATTTATTTCAAACGGATTTTTAAAATAATCATGTGCATCTCTTCTTATAAGCAAAATCTTTCTATGTTCTTTAGGTATCACATTTCCATTAGAATATCTTGCATACTTCCATTCCTGTTTCTTAAATGTATTTTGCCCTTCCTCAACACATATATTTTCGTACCACTTACTTATTTCATTTACTGATTTTGTGTGTGGATACTCTATATTAAGCAGATCTAATACTTCTCTATGTGCTCCAGAATCAACACCTGAAAAATGAAAAAACTTTAGTGGTTCTTCATTTACTGTATATCCATCAGACTCGTTCTTTTTCACTATTCTATGAGATAGATTCCAAGTCGCAACATTATATCCCTGATGTTTCAATAATTTATAATTATCAAAAAATGACGGTACCATATCAATCCATTTTTGATCTGTAAACAATCCAGATAATGCATATTCATCAATTAACTCTTTTAAATCATAATTATCATCTAAACAAAATTTAAATAGCCTATTTTTCCACCATTCAAGAAACTTTCTACCTTCAAAGTCATTTTTTACTGCAAAAAAACCCAAATTATTAGTACCTCTCTTTAAAAAAAGCACTTCATTTCCTACTATAAAAAAATCTTTATCTTCAGGTATAGTTGTGTGTGGTGTAAAAACCATACTATATGAATCAAGTAAATCATCTACTTCACTAAGTTTATCAAAAACAGCTATATCAGGATCAAGGTAACAGACCTTTTCAGCTTTATACTGTTTCATTATTTCCAATGCAACCGCTGGCTTAACGGCAGTACATGCCTCAGTAATATTAAATCTGAAAAAAAAGGCATTAGGATTTTCAATTACATCCATTTCAAATGTGTAAATAACATAATCGAAATATTCTTTACTTATATCAAAATCCTCAGGTAAATTATCGGAAACTGCTAGTATAAATACTGCATCCTTATTATATTTTTTTAATGTCCTTGCTAAAACTCTTGCTTTTGGTAAGTAATTCGTCGTTATACTCGTAAAATAATACATTTTTCCCTCATTTTCAATTTTTATCTTTTATAAATAACCTTAAAATAAAATTATTACATATTTTTTCTAGTTTATTATTTTTCTCACTTATTTCAATATCTTTTAATTCAATTTCCTTTTCATATTTTCTTATTTTATCAGAAATCTCATCTTTATAATTTTCTATACATTCATCTTTTAGTTCAATATGCTTTTCAAACCACTTTATTTTCTCATCTTTAATGTGAATTTGTTCTTCATACCATTTTATCTTATTTTTAAAATCTTCTTCATAAGATTTGATATCTTTCTCTTTTAATATTATTTGTTCTTCATACCATTTTATTCTACTATCAAGTTCATATGATAAAGATAAATTTTTTTCTATTTCAGTTTTTAAATAAGGAAAAAGGCATTTAATATAATTTTGCAAATCATAGTTAAGAAGTTCAAATTCAATAATAATCTCATTTTCATCATAGGTATTTTCAACTTCAAAAATAAATTGTGGATCTTCCGTTGAAAAGAAATATACTTCATTGTCATTGAAATCTGAATTATTTCCAATCAATTTAATTTCTTTATTACCTAAAATAGTTGGTATAAATACCTTACCCAATCTTATAATACAATTTGTCTCAATTGGATCAAACCTTAAGAAAAAAGAAGATGTCTGACTGTCAATATTCAATGAAACTTTATGATCAGTCAATTTGTACTTGTCTATATTTGCTTCAGCAATTTCAAAATTGTCAATTTCTTTAGAAAAATAATAACTATGTTGCAATCTATTATCTAATACCTCTTCGAATGAATCTTTTATATTTGAAAGTGATATGGAAAATATATATTGATATGTTTGACTTTCAGAAGATACTTTACAAATATTATCAATCAAAGTCACTTCATTAGTTTTTTTTACATATGCTTGAAGGGCAACAATTGATTCTACAAAATATCCAATCTTTTCAATCATATTTTTAAAGGTTTTTTTGTAAAAAAACGTAAATGAGTATTATCTAATAATCCTACTTCAGTATAGTTAAACTCACCTTTTAATAATTGGTTTATTATACTATAATTAGCAACATTGGGTATAGAAATTAGTATAAGTCCATCTTCTTTAAGAACTTTTTTGCATTGTTCTAAAACTTTATCAGGAGAATATAAATGTTCTAGTACATCAGCAAACACAATATAATCAAATTTCTCATTTATTTCACTCCAATAATATTTTTCAATATTACCTCTTTCATTACCTAAAAAACACTCTTTGGCATATTTTGAAGCTTCTTTTCCTGACCCTTCATCTATTTCAACTATTGTTACCTTACACCCCATTTCTTTATTGAGATGCTTTGTAAGTCTACCATTAGCACACCCAAACTCTAAAACAGAACTATTTGGTTTTATCTTTTCAATAATAATTGTTTGACTGTTCCAACTATATAGATCTAACTTTTCATCATATTTGAAAGACATAAAAAATCACCTACTTATCCACCTATGAGGAATTACATATTTACCCTCACTTTTATATTCACTTATTACGTAAATTTTATTATTTTTTGTCAAATATTGAATTGCTACTGATGCTGTTTTGTCCATAATTGCAATATCAAAAAAATATTCTCCACCAAGTGATCTCGTTCCCTGGCTATATTCTAAAATGATTTTATTTCTTCCATACTTCCATGGAATAGTATAATTGTCAAGAAGAGTGTTTAAACCACATACATACGGCTTATCTCCCTTATGAATAGCTATACCTATAACTGGATTATCTAAAGTAACATCATATACATCGTATGTAACTTCAATATATAATTTATCATAATAATGAATTTTATCAACTATTCTATAATCTTCATCCAAAACTTCAACTAAAACAATTTCAGCTATATTATAATCGCTATGTTTAAACTCTTTTACTTTACTAAAATTACTTATCTCAGAAGTTTTATAAGTACCTTTTTCAAGGTATTCTACATAATTGTCACAAACAAAATTAACATTGCCAATAAGTTCCATTTCGCCCTTATTTATCCAAAGTGCTCTTTTACAAAATCTCCTTATAGCATTTATATCATGCGAAACAAATAGTACAGTAGTCCCATTATTTTCCATCATAGATTTCATTTTATCCATACATTTTATCTGGAATCTCATATCTCCAACAGCAAGAGCTTCATCTACAATCAAAATATCCGGCTCAACATTTATAGCAACAGCAAATGCTAATCTTGCAAACATTCCGGAAGAATATGTTTTTACAGGTTGGTTTATAAACTCACCTATATCTGCAAATTCTACTATAGGCTGTACTCTATTATCCATATCTTCTTTAGAATAACCCATCATAGTACCATTAAGATAAATATTTTCAAGCCCTGTATATTCAGGGTTAAATCCTGCTCCAAGTTCCAATAAAGCAGATATTTTACCATTTACTTGGACATCACCAGAAGTTTGAGTTAAAACGCCTGTTATTATCTTTAAAAGTGTTGATTTACCTGAACCATTTACACCTACAATACCTATTGTTTCACCTTTTTTTATTTCAAAAGATACACCTTTTAAAGCATAATGCTCTCTACTGTATTTTTTCTTTGATAGGCTAAAAGCTTCTTTCATTCTATCGATAGGTTTATCATAAAGTTTATAAATTTTATTTAGTTTTTCTACTTTTATTGCTATATCAGTCATAGTTACCTTAAAATTCAATATATATTTTTTGATAAATTTCTATAACACATCAGAAAAATGCGGCTTTAATTTTTTAAAAATAATTGAGCCTAAAACAAAAATACCTATAGCTAACACCCAAAAGTATACTGTTTGAAAGTATCTATCCCAAAACCATACTTTGTTTATTAAAGTGTCTCTATAACCTTCAACAATGTAATACATAGGATTTAACTTAGCCAACCACTGAAACCTATCCGGTAATATAGAATAAGACCACATTATAGGTGTCATCCACATTCCAACTTGTAAAAAAATCCCAATTAATTGTGATAGATCTCTAAAGAATAATATTATTGATGATGTAGCATATGATAGACCTAAAACTAAGAAAAATGTACATCCTGAGTAATACAAAATTTGTAAGGTAATAACATCAGGATATTTGCCTTGTATTAAGCCTACAATTAATAAAAAAATAATAAATGCTAAATGTACAAAAATAGCAGATATTATCTTTATAATTGGCAATACACTTATTTTAAAAACAACTTTTTTCACGAGGTATGAATACTCTATCATACAATTTGTTGCATTGATAAGAGCATCTTGGAAAAAAAACCACGGAATTAAACCTGACATCAACCAAAAAATAAAAGAAGTATCTTGTATTGGTGAACCTGCTTTTAATCCATATTGAAAAACAAACCAATATATCAATATTGTAATTACAGGATTAATAAATGCCCATATTATTCCCAAATAAGAACCAGCATATTTTGTTTTAAAATCATTTTTTGCAAGATTCCATATCAACACCCTGTTAGAATTAAGGTCTGTAACTAATTGAAGTACGCTTCCCGATTTGTTAATTAAAACAAGTAGCATTATATCAATTAATACACAAAAAACTATCTTAATTAGAAAATTGACTATTTCATTATTTGTAATCAAATATATATGTTCTTTAACATCAAAAACTATGTTAGGATCTTGTCCTGTAGATTCTAAAGATAGAACCCCATCATTATGATTAATATTTTTAATATCATTAGAGTCTTTAAATTTTATATCAGTTAATGGAATGGAAATTTCTTTATATAAATATCTAAATTTTATATAATTTATAAATATTTTACCTTCGTTATTTCCTGTATCAATTCTTAATAACTTAATATCTGTTGGAATGGTAAAACTCAATTCTTTAAATTTTCCAACACTACTATACTCATCTTTTTGTGACTTATCTTTCGAAAATATAGAATCCTCTGAATAAAAAATCTGATAAGTATCATTTTTATCTGATTTTACTGAGATTTTCAAATCAATATGAGTAGGATTTTTAAGTTGCACCTTATAAATAATAAGAATATTTGATAATATCATTAATAATATTAACATAGTTAATTTTTTTTTACTTTTAAACATCATCAACCCTTTTAAATTTCTTCAGATATTTTATTTAAATATTCCCCATATTCAGATTTCATAAGAGGTTTTGCAAGTTTTAACAGATGCTCTTTGTCAATGTACCCTTTCCTATATGCTATTTCTTCAATACATGACACATATAATCCAGTCCTTTTTTGTAGAGTGTGAACAAAATTTGCTGCTTCTAAAAGACCGTCATGTGTTCCTGTGTCAAGCCATGCCATACCTCTACCAAAGAGCTCTACCTTGAGTTTGCCTCTTCTCATATACTCTTCATTTACTGATGTTATCTCAAGTTCTCCTCTTTTTGAAGGTTTTACATTTTTGGCAATATCTACAACATCATTGTCATAAAAATATAGTCCCGGAATTGCATAGTTTGACTTAGGATTTTGTGGTTTTTCTTCTAATGATATTACATTTCCGTCTTTGTCAAATTCTACTACGCCAAATTCCTGAGGATTACTTACATAATATCCAAATATAGTGGCACCTATTTTGTTATCTACAGCTCTTTTGAGCATCTCAGAAAAGCCTCTTGAGTAGAATATATTATCACCAAGTACAAGGCATACTCTATCATTTCCAATAAATTCTTCACCAATTATAAATGCCTCTGCCAAACCATTAGGTTTTTCTTGAATTGCATATTGAAGGCTTAACCCATAATCTGAGCCATCACCAAGCAAATCTTTATATAGATGTATGTCTTGAGGAGTAGATATTATAAGTATCTCTCTTATATCAGCCAACATCAATGTAGACAGAGGATAGTAAATCATAGGTTTATCATATATCGGCAGTATTTGCTTGGATATAGCTTTTGTCACAGGGTATAGTCTTGTACCTGAACCACCTGCAAGAATTATTCCTTTCACACAAATCACCATTCTAAAAAAAATTTGTTTGTTATTCTCAATAAAATTTATACAATTAGTAACTCAACTTAACAATATAAAAAATACATTAAAAGACTGATATTTAAATATAACTTTCTAAAAATACAATAATATTATATACATATTATTTCTGATTTTTCTTTTTCTTGATATAAAAATATTGAGAAATGTCGTTCAATAATCATACCTAAAGTAGATTTAATATTATACGTAAAGTAGCATAGTAGAGATTAGATTTATATTAATATTTCAACACATATGTCAATAATCTTAGTTTTAAAAATATAATATAGAGAAAGTAATTTTAATTTGTTTGTTGTTGTATAATGAAAAAAATAAGATTACAAACTATTAATTATAAATAACATTGCTTCTTAATCTAACAATCCCTTTTTGTAGCTCCAATCCAGTTTTATTACCTGACGGGCTCTCGATACACACAGCGCTCCTGCAGGTACGTCCTTTGTAATTGTTGAGCCTGCTGCTACATATCCTTTTTCTTCTACTGTTACAGGCGCTACAAGGTTAGAGTTAGAACCTATAAAGGCATTATCTTTTACTACAGACCTTTGTTTTTTCTTGCCGTCATAGTTTACAAATATGACACCACAACCTATATTAACCTTTTTGCCTATTCCCGCATCTCCTACATAAGAAAGATGTGATGCCTTGCTACCGTCATCCATTGATGAGTTCTTAACTTCAACAAAATTTCCTATTTTCACTTTCTTACCAAGCTTAGAATTAGGTCTTAGGTGTGCATAAGGCCCTACAGTAGTCGATTCACCTACAAAACTGTCTTCAATAAATGAGCACTTAAGTACTACATCATCAGCAATTTGGCTATTTATTATCTTATTTTCATAGTAAATAATGCAATTTTCCCCTACTACTGTGCCATTTGTCAACACATTATGCGGATAAATAACTGTGTCCTTACCAATAGACACATCTTTTTCTATATATATCGTTAGAGGATCTATAAGTGTTACACCATCTTCCATGTGTTTTGCATTTATTCTTTTTTGTATTATTAACCTCGCCTCTTCAAGCTGTGCCCTAGTATTAATTCCAAATATTTCTTCTTTATCAATATTTTCAACGCTAATTTTTTTATCCTGTTTTTTCAATATTTCAAATAAATCAGTCAAATAATATTCACCTTTTGCATTATCATTTGAAAGTTTATCTATGTTTTCCAGTATCAAATTTCCTTTGACAAGATACATTCCAGAATTGATTTCTCTTATCATCCTTTGACTATCATCAGCGTCTTTTTCCTCAATAATTTTTTCAAATCTTCCTTGAGAATCCTTTATAATCCTGCCATATCCAAATGGATTTTCAACTATACTGGAAATTATCACAGCATCACCAGTATTGTTCTCTATTATTTTTTCGATACTTTCTTTTTTAACTAAAGGTGTATCACCACATAATATTAGTATATCATCATCAGGATTAAGAAATTCCTTTGTTATCATAACAGCGTGACCTGTGCCAAGTTGTTCTTTTTGTTCAGTATAATTAACTGTATCCTTATAGTAGTCTTGAATTTGTTCTTTCTTGTATCCTACAACAAAAATAGGTTTTTTGTCCGAAATTTCCTTCGCCAAATCATAAATATATTTTGACATAGGTTGTCCCATTATTTCGTGCATAACCTTTGCTTTTTCTGATTTCATACGAGTGCCTTTTCCGGCACATAATACCACCACTTGAACAGACATTTTTACACTCCTAAATTTTCAATATTATTCTTAAGAAAATTAATTGCTACTATTGACTTTCCATCTAGTATATCTTGATTTTTGATATAGTCAACTACATCATCCAAAGATACTTCTATGGTGGTACAACTATCATTCTCTATATTTTCTTCGACTTTTTTCACTTTTGCAAAGTATAGATGAACTTTCTCGTCTGAGTATGATACTGCAGGATAAAAACTGAACACTTTTTTAATGTTTTCAATTTCATATCCCAGCTCTTCCATCATTTGAGTTTTTAATACGTCAATATGATTTTCAGAAGAATCTATTCTTTTATTTGGAACTTCTAAAGAAAATTTTTCTATTGATTTCCTATAGATTTTATCTAGTACCAACTTATTATCTTCTGAAAGAGAGATTATCATCAAAGTCCCATTGTGCTCAACAAGCTCTCTTTGTGCATATCCCTTTTGTTTTTCTACAGTGCATACTTTAAGTGAGATATATTTACCTGTATATATATCTTTTTGTGATACTGTGGACTCCACATTTCCAAGGTCCATTATATTCACCTCCAAAAATTTATAAAGAGTTTTTACTTAATAATTCTTTTGCATGTTCCAAAGCTTTAACAGACTTTGTGCTTGCATCCATCATCTTTGCTATTTCGTGCACTCTTTGATTTTGTGTAAGAGTAATTGCCTTTGTATGGGTTCCAACATCATCTTCTTCTTTATATACTTGAATATGATTTTGAGCATAGGAAGCAATCTGACCTTGATGGGTAATACATAAAACCTGTCTAGTCTTGGAAATATCCTTGAGTTTTTTACCTACTGCCTCACTTGCAAGTCCACTTATACCTGTGTCAATTTCATCAAATACCATAGTCTTTTCATATTCTGAAGAGATGATGTTTTTCAAAGCCAACATAAATCTGGATATTTCTCCACCTGATGCTACTTTGTTGAAAGATTTGACATCTTCACCCTTATTAAATGAAATCTGAAATAATATATCATCCATTCCTTTTGGAGTGAATTTTTCAAGAGAAGTTATATATATCTTGAATTTTACATTTTTCATACCAAGTGTCTCAAGCTCTGACACTATTTTACTCTCTAGCTTTGTTTTATCATTTTTTCTTATTTCACTTAGAATTGAAGCCTCTTTTGAAAGCTTTTCTTCCAAAATTTTGAGCTTTTCTTTTATCAAAGCTACTTTTTCTTCATACTGTTCATAAAAACTCGCTTCCTTCTTTGCTTTTTTGAGAAATTCAAGGACATTTTCGTACCCATCACCATATTTGGAGTATATTTTGTTTATCTCATCATATCTTTCTTCCAGCATAAGTTTAGAATGTTCATCATAGTCAAATTTATTTGTATTGTCTCTTACCAGATAAGCAAGTTCCTCGAGCATATAGTATTGTTCAGTCAAGCTTTTAAAGATTTGACTTAGACTTTCGTCAAGATTTGAAAATTCTTCAAATTCATCTACATATTTTTTTAATATCCTTAGTATGTTATCAGACTTGCCATACAAGTCTTCATACAGTCCATCTATCGACTTTGATATTTGTTGAGAGTTTTCTATGACTTGAAGATTATCTTCAATTTGCTTGTCTTCACCCATTTTTAAGTTTAGGTCTTCAATCTCTTGGATTTGAAATTTTAATAAATCAAGTTCTTTTTCGTTCTTTTCCTTATCATAGTTCTCATATAAGTCATGGTACTCTTTTTTCAGCTTAATATACTCGCTATACGTCTTTTGGTAAGAGAAATATTGTTTTGTTTTTCTTATACCTAAAAATGAATCAAGTATATTGATATGATTACTTTCGTCAAGTTCGTTAAACTCATTTTGTCCATGGATATTGATAAGATATGATGATATCTTTTTTAAAAAAGATATGTTTACATTCTTTGAGTTAATTTTACATAAACTTTTGCCATCTGCATATATTTCTCTCTTTAATATTATCACATTATCATCTATATCAATATCTTCTTCGTCTAATATATTTTCCAACAACTTCTTAGTATTGTCTTTTATAAAAAAAGTAAGCTCTATTATAGATTTTTTGCAATTTTTCCTGACAAAAGTCTTATCAGCTCTTTTCCCTATAGCAAAAGAAATGGCATCAATCATTATTGATTTACCTGAGCCAGTTTCTCCAGTAAACACTGTAAATCCTTCTTCCATATCTAGCTCTAATTTGTCTATAAGCGCAAAATTTTCTACATACAGTTGATTTAACAACTCATACCTCCATAAGAGACTTTATTTTTTATCCAAGCATTGATGAGAGATTTCTACTATCTCATCTATTTTTGTATCTTCAAAATTATACACTTTATTTGAAAAATATGCAAGATATTCTATATTCCCTTTTTGACCTTTTATCGGAGAAAAAGTGAGATTCTTTATATAAATCTCACTTTCTTTTGCATATTCAACCACCTGTTTTATTACTCTTTGATGTACTGAAATATCTCGTACTATCCCATTTTTACCTACTTCATGTCTTTGAGATTCAAATTGTGGTTTGATTAGAGATACTACTTCAAATTCTTTAGAAAGAAATTCTTTTAATTTTGGAAAAATAATTTTTAGAGAAATAAACGAAACATCTATAACAGCAAAGTCTATTTCATCAAAGATTTGTTCTTTTTTCAAATATCTGAAATTTGTTCTCTCCATACAGACTACTTTTTCATTTATTCTAAGTTTATAGTCAAGTTGTCCGTAACCAACATCTATGCTGTAGACCTTGGAAGCTCCGTTTTGCAACATACAGTCTGTAAAACCTCCGGTAGATGCTCCTATGTCCATACATATTTTGCAATCAACAGATAAGTCAAACTCTTTAAGTGCTTTTTCAAGTTTGAGTCCACCTCGTCCTACATAGGGAATAGCGTCAGATTTTATAGTTATAACTGCATTTTCATCTACATTTGTCCCAACCTTGTCAACAAGAATATTATCTATAAAGACATTCCCTGCCATAATATTTGATTTTGCTTTTTCTCTTGATGCAAACATGCCTTTTTCTACAAGCAATACATCCAGTCTTTTTTTCATCACTTTACCTTATTCTTATTTACGACTTATAATCTCAATTATTTTTTCAGCTATACTTTCCTTTGTAAACCCAAATCTATGATATATTTTTTCAACATTTCCATGTGGTATAGCTTCATTTGGAAATGCAAAAGGTATTAATTTAGGATTTTTTTCTGACTTGCTTATATAGTCAAATATTATTGATGAAAAGCCACCAAGTCTTACTCCATCTTCTATGGTAAATATATATTTGTCATCTAATAATCTATCCATTACTTGCGAGTCAACTGGTTTTAACCTTCTTGAGTTTATCACCTTAATATCAATACCATGACTATTCTTGAGATAAGTTGATACTTCAATTGCAAGATTGAGCATCTTTCCGGTAGCTAATATACTCATGTCTCCTACATCTGATAATACTTCCCAACTTGTCACATCTTTAGAGTTTTTGTCAAATCCTAAATTATATGTTATTCCACGTGGAAATCTTATTGCAATAGGTGACTTTTTACTTTTAAGTGCACAAATCATCTTTTCCATCTCTATAGCATCTTTTGGTGAGTATATCTCAATATTAGGCATACTTGCAAGGTAAGATATATCAAACATTCCATTATGAGTTTCACCGTCTTCTCCTACAACACCTGCCCTGTCTATTAAAAATGTGACAGGTAGGTTCTGAAGACAGACATCGTGGAGAATCTGATCGTATGCTCTTTGTAAAAAAGTTGAGTAAATTGCAACATAAGGTCTTATACCTGATATTGCAAGTCCAGCTGCTATAGTTACCGCATTTTCTTCTTCCATTCCAACGTCTACCACTCTTCCAGGATATTTTTTGGAAAGACTGTCAAGTCCGGTACCTTTTATCATGGCTGCAGATATTGCCACTGCCTTTTCATCTTTTTCAAAAAGATCTGTCAATGATTTTCCTACAATATCTGAAAATGTCTCCTTATTTGAAGCTTCTATTTTTTTCGAAGGATCAAACTTCCCAACTCCATGATAAGTAGCAGGATCTTCTTCAGCAAAGCTGTATCCTTTACCCTTTTGAGTCACAACATGAAGCAATTTAGGACCTTCTATCTTTTTCATCTCTTTTAGGGCATTTACTAATTCAAAATAATTATGTCCGTTTATTATACCAAAGTATTTTATCCCGAATTCTTGGAATATTGAACTTGAAATTGTTATGTCTTTTATCTTATCTTTTATGATTTTAACTATATTTGTGGTATTTTCACCTATTACAGGTATTGAAGATAGAACATTTTTGACATTTAAAGCAAAGTTTCTGTAATTTTTATTTACCCTTAGTTTTGAAAGATGCTTCGCAATTCCTCCAACATTCTTGTCAATTGACATCTCGTTATCGTTTAAAACTATCAGGACATCTAAATTAGAGTGACCTAAAAAATTAAGTCCCTCTAAGGCAAGACCGCTACATATAGAGCTATCCCCAATAACAGATACTACATCATAATCTTCTTTTTTCAGCTTTTTAGCTATTGCCATTCCAATGCCGGCTGATATTGATGTTGAGCTATGACCTGTGTTAAATGCGTCATGCAAACTTTCACTTGTCTTTGGGAAACCACTTAGACCATCTAACTGTCTAAGCGTTGAAAACTCTTCTTTTCTCCCTGTCAAAATCTTATGGACATAACTTTGATGTCCAACGTCAAATATAAGTTTGTCTTTGCTTGTATCAAATACACTATGAAGTGCTAGAGTCAGCTCTACAGTTCCAAGATTTGATGCCAAGTGACCACCGGTTTTTGATACATTATCAATCAAAAATCTCCTTATATCCTTTGCCAAATACCTCATCTCTTTTGGAGATATTTTCTGTAAATCACCGGCGTCCTGAATTTTATCCAAATATTCGTACATAATTATCCCTTTTGTTAAAAGTTTCTATTTCCTACATAATCAGCAAGTTCAACAAAAAACTCTATATTCTTACTATCTATTTTTGATATTTCTCTTTTTGCATTGTCTATATAATTTTTCAACTTTATTTTTGATTCTTCCAACCCAAAATACTTTGGATAAGTATTTTTTCCATATTGCTCATCCTTGCCTATTGATTTACCTACTATTTCTTTATCACCTACTACATCCAAGATATCATCTGAAATTTGAAAAGCCATTCCTATATTATACGCATAGCTTTCAAGATAGGTGATATATTCTTTACTACAATCAGATATATATGCTGCAGATAAAATAGACGCCATTATAAGCTTTGCAGTCTTATTATAGTGAATATATTTCAAGTTTTCAATATCTATTTCTTTATTTTCATTTATTACATCGCTTACCTGACCACCTATCATTCCAAATATACCAGCATTTTTTGATATAAGTCTACAAGCAAGTATGTTGTTAGGTGAGCTGTTTTTATAGAGAAAGTCAAATAGTACTTCGTATGATAAATTGAGAAGTGAATCTCCAGCAAGTATAGCTACATCTTCACCGTATACTATGTGATTGGTAGGTTTACCACGTCTTAAATCATCATTGTCCATAGCAGGCAAATCATCGTGTATCAGCGAATATGTATGTATCATTTCAAGTACACAGGCAATATTCAAATACTGTTCAAAGTCTATATCAAAAAGTTTAAGGGTTTCAATAAAAAGAACAGGTCTTAGTCTCTTGCCCCCACCAAGTAATGAATATGACATAGACTCTATTATTTTCTGTGAATAACCAAGTTTTATGTCCATAATTTTTTTAATATGTCTTTCTACTATTTCCTTGTCATCTTGCATAATTGTTTTAATGTCCATAAAACCCTCACAATAATATTACAGAAATTTACTAAAAATCACAAATCTCTAAACAGTAAATAAGAATTACTTGGTAATCAAGAAGATTTACTGAATTTAAGTCTTTTCATAAAAATATATATAGGAACTATATATGCAAAAAATGCGAACAAACATGATGCTGAACTAAAACCTACTGTTGCCATAGGGATTGCTGCTGCAATATTCCAAGGCATAAGTGTTGGTAAAAGTATGGCTGTATTTTCCAAATCCAATGCATGGTTATAATCATCTGTTTTCATATCTTTTGTTATTTGATAAGTCAACATTACAGCCAATGATTGATTGCAAGCAATAGCTGAGGTAACCATACCGGTAAATATCATAGCCCCAAATAGTGTGAACTTGTCTTTGATTTTGATTACCAAATCTTGTATGGGGAGCAAAATAGGAGTTTCTTCAAAAATACCAAAATAAGTTGAAGATATTGTAATCATTAAAGATGCTCTTATCATTGAGACTAGACCACCACCATTCATCAGTATAGCAAGTTGTTCATTTGATGAACTGTATCCAAAGACACTTACGTTAAGGATATCATTAATTCCTATATTTTGATACGAAAAAGCTAAAATCATCGCTATAAGACTGCTTAACAGCATAACTATTTTTACATCAATTTTAAATAGTGACATTATCACAACAATCAAAGCCGGTATTATAAGCACAAAAGAGAGATTATAGTTATCTGAAAATATGGACAGTATAGACATATCCATAGAAGTTGAATTATTTGAAAGTCCTAGTAAAAAATATAATATACAAGTTATAATAAATGGAACAACTGTTGATTTTATCATATTTTTTACGTTTGTGTATAGATTTGTATTTGTCAATGCAACTACCAAGGTTGCACTTGAAGACATAGGAGAAGTGCGATCTCCCAAATATATACCTGATAAAACGGCACCACCGATAAACGTCTCGTTCATACCCATCGATTTGGAAATAACCATACAAATTACTCCCATGCTTGCCGCAGCACCTAGAGAGGTACCTATTAGCATTGACATTAAAGAACATAGTAAAAATGTGGATAAAATGAAAATTGAAGGATTTACAATAGGCACTATATTATATATAATATATGCTATAGTTCCTGACATTCTCCATGATGCTGTAAGAATTCCAATAAGAATAAATATAATCAAAACATTTTTGGATTTTGATATACCTTTAATCATTAACATTACAGTTTTTTTAAAACTGTTACCCATAATAATCGAATATATAAAAAACAAAAACATTCCAAAAGTTATTGCAAATAAGACATCAATATTCAATACTATACAAATAACAAGAGATATTAAGAATAATATTAAAATTATATTGGATATCATGTAATTATCACCGCTTTAATAGTTCTCTAAATCCAAAAGTAATTGATATTTTCCGTTCCATACCAATTCTACAGTTCCTATTTCTCCGTTTCTATGCTTCGCAATTATTACTTCTGTTATATTTTTCTTTTCAGTTTCTTCATTGAACAGCTCATCTCTATACAAAAACATTACAATATCCGCATCCTGCTCTATTGCTCCGGATTCCCTAAGATCAGAAAGTCTGGGCTTATGATCGGATCTATTTTCTGACGCTCTTGATACCTGCGATAATGCCACAATGACACAGTTTAGCTCCTTTGCTAGTATCTTAAGTCCTCTTGATATCTTTGATATTTCTTGTTGCCTATTTTCAGAGTTAGACTCCGGAAGCATAAGCTGAATATAATCTATTACAATCATATCAAGCCCTTGTTGCATCTTAAGTTTTCTACACTGAGATCTTATTTCCACAAGGTTGATGTTTGCTGTCTGATTGACATAGATATTATTATCAGCAATTACCGATATTGAATTTACAATTTTCATCCAGTCTTCTTCTTCAAGCTCACCACTTTTGAGCTTTCCAAGCTCTACCTTACATTCAGCAGCCAATAGTCTTAATGCCAATTGAGTATCTGCCATTTCAAGAGAAAATACTGCAACTTTTGCACCTTTTTTTGCAGCATTGTTTGCAAGATTGAGAGCAAAGGCTGTTTTCCCTACAGCAGGTCTTGCTCCAACTACAATCAAATCCGTCCTTTGAAGGCCATTTGTTATATAGTTCAAATCAATAAACCCTGTATCAAGCCCTGTCATGCTACCCTTATTCTTATAGTTTTGTTCAATTACGTCATAAGTAGACATCAATACATTCTTGATATGTCTTAGCGACTTGGTATTACTTTCATTTGAAATATCAAACATAGTTTTTTCAGACATCTCAAGGACTTCGTCAACTGTCTTTCCAGAGTTTGCTTCCCCGATAATTTTGTTACAGGCATTGACTATCTGTCTTAACTTTGACTTTTCTTTTACTATTTTTGCATATGACTCAACATTTTGTGTGTAATCAGTAGTAGAAGGAAGTTTTGCTATATAAGAATATCCGCCTACATCTTCCAAATTTGATATACTTCTTATTTTTTCTGTCAATGTCAATAAGTCTATCGGTATACTTTCCTTAAACAGTTCTAACATTACCGAATAAATCGTCTTGTGAGCAGTATAGTAAAAATCTTCACAGTTTAGTATACTTGATATTTCAGTTATTGAATCATTTGATATAAGTATGGATCCAAGTACCGATTGCTCAGCCTTTTGTGAGATTGTGATACTTTCTAAGTCCATTTCAGTCGGATTTACTCGACTATTATTTTCCATACAATTTTCTCCCGCTTCAAAAACTTATTTTATCTCTTCGACTTCTATTTTTAAATCGCAACTTACTTCAGTAAAAAGTTTCAATTTTACAGTAAATGTTCCAATCATTTTTATTGGCTCTTTCATATCTATCTTTTTCTTATCTATACTTATATTTTTTTGCTTTTTTAATTCATCCTCTATGTCTTTTGTAGTAATAGAACCAAATAATCTTTGACCTTCACCGGCTTTCGCCTTGATTACCAAAGTTTCATTTTCAAGCTTTGATTTAATTTCAAGAGCTTCCTGTTTTTCAATATCCAATTTATGTTGTTTAGAACTGTTTTTTTGATTCAACAAGTTTATATTTTGTTTGGAAGCTTCTTGTGCCAAACCTTTAGGAAAAAGCATATTTCTTGCATAACCGTCTGATACCTCTTTTACATCTCCAACTTTTCCAATTCCTTTTACATCTTTTAATAAAATTACTTTCATGCTTATCCTCCATTATCAATTATTCTCTTCTTCAAAATATTTTTCTACAGCCTCTTCAACCATTGTTATAACTTCTTCCAATGTGCTGTTTTTTATCTGTGTAGCCGCCATGTCTATATGTCCGCCTCCGCCTAGCATTTCCATTATTATCTGAACGTTTATCTTTTCTAATGAACGTGCAGATACCTGTATTACATCGTTAAGTCCTTCAATAATTACAAAGCTAGCTTGAACTCCACGTATATTAAGCAGTTCGTCTGCTATTTGAGATGCTGTAAGAGATGGATTTGCAACTTTTTTGCCATAAGAAGATATTGCAACCTTCTCTTCAATAATCTTAGCATTTTGTATACAATTTGCTCTAAGTAAGAAACTCTCATAATCCCCTTGAAATAATTTCTTAACTTCAATAGGATCTGCGCCATTTTTTCTTAAGAATGCAGCCGCTTCAAATGTCCTAACTCCTGTTTTAAATGCGAAGTTTTTAGTATCCAGAGTAATACCTGCAAGTAATGCTTCAGCTGTGATAGTATCAATCTTGGCATCATCTTCTACATATTGAATAAGCTCTGTAACCATCTCACTTGCTGATGATACATAAGTTTCATGATATATGATATTGGCTTTTTCCAAAAATTCCATTCCTCTTCTATGATGATCTATCATCATTATATTGTCTATCTTTTCAACTAATTGTGGATATTCACTTATACTTGCCTTATGAGTGTCGACCACAACAAGCACTGTATTTTCATTTATGAGCAAATCCGCTTCATTGTGAGTTATAAAAATATTTTCATATCCTTCAGTCTTTTTAATCTTATCAAATAAAGTTTCTATGGATTTATTTGATTTTTCAAGTACTACCTTTGCTTCTTTGTTCAATACTTGAGCTATAGAGTACACACCCATACAAGAACCAAGAGAATCCAAATCAGGATAAGTATGCCCCATTATCAATATATTATCCGCTTTTTCAAATAAATCTCTCATAGATCTACCTACAATCCTTGCACGAACTCTCGTTCTTTTTTCTACTGATTTTGTCTTTCCTCCATAGAATATGGTTCTTTCGTGCAACTTGCAAACAGCTTGATCTCCACCTCTTCCAAGCGCCATGTCAAGGGCAGATATAGCATTTTTATAAGTATTCATAAGAGATTTTTCATAAGTTGACACACCTATTGACAATGTTACAGGAATAGTATTAGACATCTCAATCTCTCTTAAGTCATCCAAAACATTGAATTTTTCTTCTTCTGCAACTTTGAGCATTGGTTCATGAAAAATACAAAAGTACTTGTCTTTTGATAATTTTGTAAAAATCCCATCTTTCCTCTCAAGCCAATACCTTATTCTTCTTTCAATATCAGCCTCAAGTAAAGGTTTGAAATCATCTGCAGAAGAGTTGAGCACCTCATCAAAATTATCCACTTGAATAAATGTAATTACAGGTTTAATATTGTTGTATTGTTCCCATATATTAAACTCTTCATTTATGTCAAAAAAATAAACGGCATATTTTTTTATCTTTTGCTTTTTACTTACATCTATAACCTGTATCTTATAGTGTTTATCATTTATTACATAATCTTTATACTCAAAAAAAACTTCTGTATTTTCTGAAAGCTTTTTTGCTAAATCCACGTCTAAGATATCAGAAATATCCATATCAATAAGATTGTCATTTGACAAAGCCAATGCCATCTTACTATTATTCCATTGTATTTTGCCTGCATTGTTGATAATGCAAAAAGCTACCGGAAAATTCAACATGGTCTGTTTTGTAATTTCATCCATGTCTATACTTAGATTTTTAAGATCTATCAAAAAATCATTATTCTTATACATCATCACTCTTGAATTGTAATATATAAGATAAATTAGTAATGCAATGCTAAAAATACCAATATACCTATCATAATATGTGATAATTCCACAATATACCGCTATTACAATCCAGTAGAGCTTTATCTCAGGGAAGTTGAATCTCAGCTTATTGGTCATTTCGACCTCCTAAATCCCAATTTTCTTACATCAAGGAAAATATCTAACAAAGCTATAATCACAAGTGGTGGGTTTAAAAAAAAGAACATTATATAAGATATCAATAACACAACTAATCTAAATACTTTAAATCTAAGATTACCTGCAACAAATATCAATACTGCCAAACCTTGAAACGCTAATGCAAAACTCAGTACATACATTACATTCAGCACTACATTTTGAGCTGATGTATCAGTAATTACCTTTGTAAAACTAAGAACATTCACCCCAAAGTAGATTACAACAAACAAAAGCCCAAGTTCTCTTGGTACATAAAACTGTCTAAATCTTGGTATTTCAATATTATCAGGTTGAAAACTCCTTATAATTGAAGTTGCCATATACTTGCTAAAAATATTATATGTCATTGCAAAAATTATAATAAGTGCAGGCATCAAATCCTTAATAGTCTTTATCATGTCACTTATATAACTATCAGTTAAAACTAAGCCTGAATCAGGCATACTGTTGATACTCAATTTAAGATATTTTTCTATATTTTCCCAATCTGAAGGCTTAACATTACTTTTGAAAAAATACATCATTGCGATAGCTGTAAGCATTGTAGGAATTATATAGTCAATCTCTTTATACTTATTATTTTTCAAAAAATATCCTAAAATTATAGAAGGTATAATTAAAGTCGTTATCTGCACTACAGCAATTTGTTCTCCATCTAATATAAATACAACTAAAGTATAAATAATTAAAGATATGATAGTATGCTGAGGCATCTTTGACAGATATGATATACAAATAAAAGTCGCTCCTATGCAAAAAACAATAATTCTTAATGTAGGAAACAGACTAAATATAATAAATAAAATAGTAGCTATAAGTGTAAGTGCCACTATTCTTAATGAATTAGGTTTGTTACTTTCCATATATTCCTCGTTTTATACTTATTTCTTTGTTGTTTACAATTAAAATTATAAACGTAACCCTATGGACATATCTTGTGATTATACCATATTTTTTGTAAAAATTCAATTTTGAATTTAATTCAACAATTTGCAATTATGTAAAAAAATAAAAGTTTTTTAAAAATAATTCTAAGTCAAGCTACTAAATAAAAAGCCAAAAAATTATTTATGTAAACAAGATTTTAAAACTTTAGAAATTAGTAATAAAATTCAAATTGAAGTTTAAGGATTTTTAACGCTAAAAGGAAGTAAATACAAATTAATGTCATATACTTCCTTTTAAACACTAATTAATTATAGTCTTTAATTTAAAATTGTCTGCTAAACTATCTAGATACTTAATGTTTTCACGAAAATTCATATTTTTATTTTAAGATGTAGTCAATAAAAACAAATATGTCAATATAGGCATTGACATTGCATATATTGGAATAATCATAAACTTTCAGTATATTTTTTAATTCTTTCCAAACCTTCTTTTATCGTTTCCATACTAGACGCATAGCTTAGTCTTACAAAATTATCTTCAAAAAAGCCCTGCCCTGGAACAAGCGCCACATTTTCTTTACTTAAAATTCCATTACAAAAATCAAGAGATAAATACTGACCTTTGAGTTTATCTTTTAATGGCGAAATATCAATGAAAACATAAAATGCTCCTTGAGGATATATTATGTCAAGTTTTCCCCATTTTTTGAAAAACTCTGCTATATAATCTCTTCTCTCTTTATAAGTTTGTCTCATTATCTTAACATCATTTTTACATTGTCTTATTGCAGCTATACCTGCTTGTTGAGAAATAGTGCTTGGGTGTGCTGTCAAATGAGATTGTATACTTCCTATTGCCTTTGCCAATTCTTTGCTTGTCGCACTGTAGCCAAGTCTCCATCCTGTCATAGACGCTGACTTACTAAATCCGTTAATCAAAATTGTATTATCATATATTTTTTGTGACAATGAGGCTACACTTACAAAATCAAAGTCAAAATTTATAGACTCATATATCTCATCCGACATTATTGTTATGTTATTTTCAGTAAAAAACTCGCAAAGAGTACTAAGTTCATCTTTTGTAAACACAGCTCCTGTTGGATTATTAGGATTTGTTAGGATTACCATCTTTGTCTTTTGATTTATATATGGTTTTACATCATCAATAGTGAGTTTAAATGAATTTTCTTTTCTAGTTTTTACCATTACTGGTTTTGCACCGGTAAGCTTTACAATCTCAGGATAACTAACCCAACAAGGTGTAGGTATTAATACCTCATCACCTGGATTGAGAACTGCAAAAGCCGCATTTGTTATTGCCTGTTTTGCTCCATTTGAAACGACTATTTGACTTACATCATAACTTAAATCATTTTCTTCCTTAAGTTTTTCGCAAATTGCTTTTTTAAGCTCCATATTTCCGCTTGCAACATCATATTTTGTAATGTTGTTAGTTATTGCAGCAATTCCTGAAAGTTTTGCATATGCAGGTGTAAAGAAATCAGGTTCTCCTATTGTCAAATTGACTATCTTTTCCCCGTTTTTAATCATCTCAGCTACTTTTCCAGCTATCTCCATAGTTATAGATGGAGATATATTCTTAGCTTTTTCAGATATCATAGTAATCCTCCCTATATTTTAAAAAAATTTAAAAATTATTTCGGTAATAATATTAAAGTTATAACGTATCTAAATATGAAATTAGATATACAAATATAAACTAAGTTTAAAAGTATAGTAATTGAATTTACTAATCATTTTGATACTATCACAAATTAATTATAATCAAAATTATAAGTAGAAATATTAGCTATAGAAAATATTTGTATAATTATAAACTTAAAATGTAATTTTGTATAGTTTTTTTAGAAATATACTTTTACTATTTCTCTTATGTGACGATAATATATCTATAAGAGTTTATTTTAAATATAACAAAAATATATCTAATAATATTTATTTTTAGATATATATAAAATTTGTATGGTATTTTCGTATTATTTATGTTATAATCTATTAAATATTGTTTATTTTGAGATTTTGTAGGTAAATTTTTATGAATTTTAAAACTAAAAAGTTAATGCTGATTAACATTTTTATATTGACTATTGTATATGCTTTTTCAGTTTTTATTAACAAAAATATAGTAGCTACTATTGCATCTATAACATGTATTCTATTGATTGCAATAACTACGTTATTTAATATGAAAAACATATCTAAAAATAGAAAATATTTGTATTTTCTTGTTCTTTTATATAATATAGCTTACTTGAGTTCTACTATTTTTTGGCTTTTACAAAAATACTTTGACACTAAGTTCACTTACTTACGATATTTGAAAGATTTGTCATATTCGATGGAGTCATTTTTTGTAGCCATAATTGTAATTTCCGTTATATTCTTGAATATGAAATTTATGGATAAGAGACAATTTGCCATAGATTTTTTTGCCGTGTCTTTTACAGTGTATTATATAGCAAGGCCTATATTGTCGTCAATATTTTCTGATTTTGACTTTTCTCTTGAATCTATAAATACGGTGACAATAACCTTATTTTTAGATACAATAATATCTATGGCAGTTATAATTATTATTTATACTTTTAGACAAAAGTTTGATAATCCTATCGTTAAGATAAATATTACTGCTATAATTATATTTTTAATTGTAGATTATATTTATGTATATCAAAAAATAGTTGGAATTTATAATGAAGATGCAATTTTTGACTTTTTCTACATTATTCCACATGTGTTTTTTGCTCTATCCGTAAGTTTGGAATCTTCCAATGGAGGCTTTTCTTTTAAAATTCAAAATGAGAAAGCACTAAACTATGGTAGTGATAAACTTATAATGTATAGCTTTTGTATTTTGTTCATATTGAACATAATCTTGACATCTACAGGAATTATAAACAGATATGATTCATTTACTATTTTTACTATAGTTGTAATTTACCTGTTTTTGAATTTGTCACACAAGGAAAAATTAAAAAAAGATGAGCTGCTTAGAATTAATAAGGAAATGGCTTTAGAACTTGAGAAAAAAATATCGGAAAGAACAAATGAGCTTGAAAATACGAATCATAAACTATTAAACTATATCAATACAGACTCTTTAACAGGGATTGGTTCAAGGTCATATTTGACTGAAATTTTAGACTCTAATGAATCTTTAGAAGGGACCTTTGTCGTTTTATACATGATTGATGTAATAAGATTTAAAAACATCAATTATATCTCGGGACATATAGTTGCGGACAATATTTTAAGAACTATAGCTCATACTTTAAGAAAAGAATTTTGTCATGACATGGTTTTTCGTACCGATTCAAATGAATTCGTGATTTTAATTAAAGATAAGAGTTGTGATGTTGATAAATTAGAAAAAACTGCTAAAAAAATTAGTGACAGTATCTCAAATATAGAGTTAGATGACAAAATTCATAAGATTTCTGTAGCAATCGGATGTAGTTATTGCGACTCTTCTTATAACAATCTTCTTAAAAATGCTGAATATGCATGTAAGATGGCTAAGGAAGATTTTGAAGAAAATAAGAATTATAAACTTTATGATGATGAAATTTCTCAACATATGTTAAGAATGGCAAATATTGAATCTTTGCTTAAAATTATAGATTATGATAAAGAATTTTTCATGGAATTTCAACCTCAGTTTTCTATAGACGGTGATGAAGTTCTTGGTATGGAAGCATTGATTAGATGGAACTCGCCTATTCTAGGGTATGTCACCCCTATGGAATTCATACCTATAGCAGAAAATACCGGAACTATCGTAAAGATTACTAAATGGACAATTGAACAGTCATTTAGAATGATAGAAAAGTGGAATGTAACATACAATTCAAATCTGTCTATGTCAATTAATATTTCTCCTAAGTATTTTTGCATGTACAACTTTATAAAAGAAATAGCAAACTTTATTTCGACAACTAATGTAAAGCCTTCGTGGCTGGATTTTGAAATTACTGAGATGACAATGATAAATATAGATTCTTCTACAATAGATACGTTCGAAAAATTAAATTACTTGGGCATAAATGTGAGTCTTGACGACTTTGGTACCGGATATTCATCACTTAACTACATCAACAGTTTTAAATTAAATAGATTAAAAATAGCAAAGGAACTTATAGATACTCTTTCATATCAGGATAAAAACAGCAACCTTGTTCACGCTATAATAAAAATGGCTGACAGTCTTGATCTTAATACTATAGCTGAAGGTGTTGAAACAAAGAAACAGCTTGATATATTAAAAGATGTAGGCTGTGGACAAATACAAGGATTTTATTATGGAAAACCTACCAACGGTAAAGATTTTGAGGAAAAATATCTAATTAGTGGAAAATACAGCCTAAAAAAATAACCTGACAATCAAATTTTTGAATGCCAGGTTATTTTTATAAAGTTTTTTAAAACTATTTTACTTCTACTTTTGCTCCAGCTGCTTCTAACTTAGTCTTAATTTCTTCAGCTTCATCCTTAGAAACGCCTTCTTTTATAGGTTTTGGAGCTCCATCAACAAGATCTTTCGCGTCTTTAAGACCAAGACCTGTAACTTCTCTTACAACCTTTATAACACCAACTTTTGATGCTCCAGCTTCAGCAAGTATTACATCAAATTCGCTCTTTTCTTCAGCTGATTCTGCAGGACCTGCTGCAACACCTACTGCAACAGGAGCTGCCGCAGATACTCCAAATTCTTCTTCAGCTTTTTTTACCAATTCGTTTAGTTCAAGAACTTTCATTTCTTTTATAGCATCTATTATTTGTTCTATAGTCATTTTTATTTCCTCCATATTTTTTATTTTATTTTATTTTATATTTAAAAATATTGAACTACTTTAATATTATTCTTCGCCTGCTTCAGCTTTTTTCTTAGCAATTGCGTCAAGCAGATATGCCAAATTTGATAGCGGAGCTTTGAAACTTCCAAGCAATTTTGCAATAAGCACTTCTCTTGAAGGAATGCTTGCAACTTTTTCCAATGAAGCAGCATCATAGAACTCTCCTTCTATATAAGCCATCTTCAATTCTACTTTAGGATGAGTTTTAGCAAAATCTTTCACTATCTTAGCCGGAGCAACCGCATCACTAATTCCAAATGCAAATGCATTAGGACCTACAAGATTTACATCGTCAAACTTTTCCATATTGCCTACTTTTTCGGCAGCTCTTCTGACAAGGGTATTTTTTAAAACCTTATATTCAACATTAGCTTCTCTGAATTTTTTTCTGAGCTCAGTGTCTTCTTCAACGGTTAATCCTTTATAGTCTATTACTATGCAAGATTGTGAGTTTTGAATTTTTTCCACTATTTCATCAACTTTTTGTGATTTTAATGCTATAGCTTTTTCACCCACTGACTGCACCTCCTTATATTATTTTTATTACATAAAAAAACCTATTTAATGCTCATAGACAAAAATAGGTTAATAACATATAGATTATTCGCCTAAGCAGGATTTACCTTTGTACCTGCCGTCTATGGCATATTAAGTTATAAATTATTCGCTTACTCTCAAAGGGTTAACCTTAACTCCAGGACCCATAGTACTAGCAGTAGTAACACTTCTTAGATATTGTCCCTTTGCAGTTGTCGGTTTAGCTTTAACAACAGCGTCCAATAAAGCTTTAAAGTTATCAAATAACTTTTCTTTTCCAAATGACACCTTTCCGATAGAAACGTGCATTATGTTTGTTTTATCAAGTCTATATTCAACTTTACCGGCTTTTATTTCAGATATGGCTTTTGATACATCCATAGTAACAGTTCCTGATTTAGGGTTTGGCATAAGACCTTTAGGTCCCAATACTTTACCAAGTCTTCCGACTACACCCATCATATCCGGAGTTGCAACTATTACATCATAATCAAACCAGTTTTCACCTTGAATTTTTTGAACTAATTCTTCAGCACCTACAAAATCCGCTCCAGCAGCTTCTGCCTCTTTAGCCTTATCACCTTTTGCAAAAACCAACACTCTGTTAGTTTTTCCTGTTCCGTGAGGTAAGACTATAGCTCCTCTAACTTGTTGGTCAGCATGTCTCGAATCGACACCAAGCTTTATATGAACTTCAACAGTTTCATCAAACTTAGCAGTCGCAACGTCACACACTATTCCCAGAGCTTCAGATGCGTCATAAAAGTTTTTTACATCATATTTTTTCAAAGCGTCTTGATATTTTTTACCTTTTTTTGCCATCTTTTCCTCCTTGTGGTATTAACGGTAATAATATTATTTCCTCCCACCAATCTATATAAATAATACTAATCTTCTACTGTTATACCCATACTTCTTGCAGTACCAGCTATCATGCTCATTGCAGATTCAACACTTGAAGCATTTAAATCCGGCATCTTAAGTTCAGCTATTTCTTTTAATTGACTCTTTGTCAACTTAGCTACTTTCTTTCTGTTTGGTTCTCCTGATCCACTTTCCAACTTGCATGCTTTTTTTATCAATACTGCAGCCGGAGGAGTCTTTGTTATAAAACTGAATGATCTGTCTTGATATACAGAAATAACAACCGGAATTATCAATCCTGCTTGATCAGCAGTTTTAGCATTGAACTCTTTACAAAATCCCATTATATTAACACCATGTTGACCAAGTGCCGGTCCTACCGGTGGTGCTGGAGTAGCCTTGCCTGCAGGTATTTGTAATTTTATATTACCTATAACTTTCTTAGCCATATTTTACACCTCCTCATTTTTCTTTTCTTAGGATATCTTTTTGATTTGAGAAAATCCTAACTCTATGGTAGTTTCTTTACCAAACATACTCATCTGAGCTTTGACCATACTCTTATCTTCCATAATTTTGATTATCTTAGCCTCTCTAGAGTCAAAAGGTCCGCCAAGTATAATAATGTTGTCACCTTCTTCAAAATTGACATTTCCTACATATATCTCTTCTTCAAGGCGCATCTTGGCAACTTCTTCATCAGTTAGAGGTATAGGTTTTGAATTTGCACCGACAAAACCGGTTACTCCCTTAGTATTTCTAACCAAATACCAAGAATCATCCGTAACTACCATCTTTATCAAAACATATCCCGGAAAAATCTTTCTCTTTCTAATTTTTTCTATACCTTTTTTATTTTCCACTACATTTTCTTCAGGAATTACAACATTTTGTATATATTCTTGCATTCCAAGATTCTCAATAGTTTTTTCAAGTGATGTCTTTACTTTATTTTCATATCCTGAATATGTGTGAACCACATACCACAAAGACTCGCCTTTATCTAACATGAAATATCACTTCCTATTCTAATTTACAAGTTTTGATATTACAAAACCCAAACCGGAATCAATAATGTAGATAGCTACACTGAAAAAAGCCACTGTCATCAGTGTTACAATGGTATATTTTTGGAGTTCTTCCTTTTTAGGCCACTGAACCTTTTTTAGTTCTTTTCTTGTTTCGCTTATAGCTTGACCTATGGATTTCTTCTCCGTCTCTTGATTAGCAGGAGCTTTATTACCCCCACCATTATTTTGTTTTCCTTCTCCTGTCAACTTCTCACACCCTTTACATTATTTAGTTTCTTTATGAACAGTGTGTTTCTTACAGAACTTACAATATTTCTCCAATTCTATCCTGTCAGGATCATTTTTCTTATTTTTTGTAGTATTGTAATTTCTATTTTTGCATTCTTGACAAGCCAATGTTACTCTTACTCTCATTATTCGTCAACCTCCTAAAATGTTTAATCAGAAGGAGCATTAATATAAAATAGATTGGTTTTGGTGTATAAACATTACTCGTAATAATTTATCACAATTATTTTAGTATGTCAAGCAAAAAATCTTTACTTACACTATTTTTTTTATCAAATCTAATCTAAAAAATCATCAGAATTAAAATCCCCGTATTCATGATATGATTCTTCATACTCCTTAATGTATGGATTCACAACTTCATCTTCATAATTATCGTCTTCATAGTAAGTATATATCACATCATTATAGAGTACAGCAAATGCCATATCAACTCTTGGTATATTAATGAGAAGTAATACGAAAGATATTGTTCCTCCAACTATCCATATAAAATAATATAAACTTTCTGGTAAAAATCCATTAGGAGTAAGTCCATTTAATGTCATTATAAAAGTATATATAATAGGAATTGGAAGTTTAATAAAAACTATTCTTAGAAAGTCAAGTTTTCTTTCAAAAAACAATCCTGTCTTTATTATATCAATGAGGCTTTCTTCTGGATAATCTATAACAAGGTAAGGAATTATAAAAAATACATACCTATATACAGCCAAAGTGATAATTGCAAGTACATTTAAAAGAGGCTCAAGAAATCCCAATCCTATAGATAATAGAAATAAATATAATAAGTAAAATACCGGAAGCACAATTACGCTTAATAAAGCTATTATTATACATCTTACAGGTCTTGAATTAAGAGGATAGGCAATATCCGATAAATTTACTCCATTAGTTTCATCTCTTACATAGTTAAGACAAGATATTATTATCCCCATTTCAAAAAAATTATATAGACCATACGACATAAAATATATTACAATAGCATTTTCTATCTTAAGTCCAATAAGTGAAAACAAAATTATGATTCTTACTATGATACCTATTATAAGTCTCATTAGATTAATTTTCCATATATTCCCTGTAGCTTTCAAATCTCCTATTCTTATAACTTCATTATTATCCATCACATTCACTCCCTTATTATGTAATTTGTGTGGTAGTTTAAACATGTAATTATAATTTCAAGATTATCTTATAAATTAGTTCTTTAAAACTTTATCTATATTTTTTAAGCTCGAAATAAAATCAAAATTGCCTATCTAATTGATGATTATTATGTGAGTTTTTGCCTTGAATAAAAAGTGACTTAATTTACTGTCTTTGTATATAATAGCTACACTTAGTATAAAACTAATGATAAGATAAAATTTGTAGAAAAAGTTATTATTTAAGTTTTTATTTAAAACGCCATATATTTCATTTTATATATGACGTTTTAACATTATCAGAAAATTACCTTTATTTTTGTCTTATTATTCCAAGAGTAAGTAGACCTACACCTAAAACAACACATACATCTGCAAAGTTAAAGATATACGACCAGACGCCATTAAAATCAAACATATCTACGACATATCCGTACAAAAGTCTATCTACAATATTTCCAATAGCACCTCCAACCACCATGGATATTGAGAGTTTAGTTATCTTATCTTTTGTCTTTAAAAATAAATTAACTAAAAATACTATTGTAATTAATCCCACAACTAAAAACAAAGCCTGTTTCTCCTGTAGCATTCCAAAAGCGGCACCTTTATTTTGTATATAAGTAATTTTGAAAAAATTACCTATTACTTTTATACTGTCTCCTACATTCATATTATTTTTTACCTTTAATTTTATTATATAATCAAAAGTAACTATTAGTAAGCTAATTATCAAATAAATTGAGTCCTTCTTGTTAAATCTATTCATTTTCTACAAAACCTATTTTTCTATAAACTTTTTTTATCATCTTTCTTGCAGTATACCTTGCTTCCTCAGCACCTTTTTTGTAAATTTTTTCAAGGTGGTCCTTGTTATTTATCAATTCTTTATATCTTTCTCTAATCGGTCTAATTCCTTCTATTACTACTTCTGATAAATCCGCCTTAAATTGACCATAGTTTTTACTTTCGTAGTCCTTTACTACCTCATCAGGAGTTTTATTTGAGTAAGCACAGTATATATTGATAAGATTTTTAAGAGCCAACTGTTCATCGTTATACGCTACTTTTCCAACTGAGTCAGTAACAGCCTTTTTTATCTTGGAATTTATCACATCATCTTCTTCGACCATTGATATATAAGAATTTGGATTTTCGTCTGACTTTGACATCTTTTTACTAGGATCTTGTAGAGACATTATCCTTGCACTTTCTTTAGAAACATAGATATCAGGTATGGCAAAAGTTTCAGAATATTTATTGTTAAATCTTTCCGCTAAATCTCTTGCAATTTCCAAATGCTGTCTTTGGTCTTCTCCTACAGGTACTAGATTAGCATTGTACAAGAGTATATCAGCAGCCATGAGTACTGGATAAGTAAAAAGGGAAGCATTTAAGTTTTCAGCTTTTTTCTGAGATTTATCCTTGTATTGTGTCATCCTAGATAACTCTCCCATATATGTTATGGAATTTAATACCCACATAAGTTGAGCATGTTCTGCTACATGAGACTGAATAAAAAGGCAAGACTTATTTTCATCTATTCCACTTGCAATATACTTTGCAAGTACATCAAGCGTCATCTTTCTTAAATCCTTTGGTACCTGAGGTACAGTTATTGCATGTTCATCCACTATACAGTAATAACATTTATAGTCATCCTGAAGTTTTACCCAGTTTTTCAATGCCCCTAGGTAATTTCCAATTGTCAGTTCTCCTGATGGTTGAACACCGGAAAAGATTATATTCTTATTTTCCAAAATTATCCCCCTTATTATTCATTTAATATTTAATTATAATTTAATATTTAATTATAATTATTTTACAGATTTATCATTATATCTTTTAGTTCA
>GL405246.1:1101144-1184341 GCA_000146855.1 [Eubacterium] yurii subsp. margaretiae ATCC 43715 | reverse complement strand
CTATAAAAATTGTTATTTATATATTTCTTATCATTTCCTGGATAAATAGTTTAGAATTTTCTGCAGATTTTAATACAAAATCATTGAAATTTTCTGGAGCATCACCATCAGCTCTGTCACTCATTGACCTTATAACCAAAAAAGGTTTAGAGTTTAGATGACAAACATGAGCTATAGAAGCACCTTCCATCTCAGTACACATTGCACCATACCTTGTATATAAATCATCCTTCATAGCTTTTGAGCTTACAAATACATCTCCAGATACTATTACTCCATTGAAAAAGTTGATGTCACTTAATATATTTTTTGATTTTTCAGCAATCTTTAACAGTTCATCATCAGCGATAAATTTGCTTGATTCAAGTCTTGGGATTATTCCTTTTTCATATCCAAAAGCAGTACAGTCAAAATCATGCTCCACTAGATATGTTGACAATACAATATCTCCTATACTAACCACATCAGATACTGCACCAGCTACTCCAATATTAATTACATACTCAGGATTAAATCTATCTATTAATATCTGTGTACACATCGCAGCGTTAACCTTACCTACGCCACATCTTACTACTATTACTTCTATGTCGTTATATGCTCCTATATAAAATGTCAGATGACTAATATTTTCTACCTTCATATCCTCAATCATTGGTATAAGAGTATCAATCTCCTCCTGCATAGCTCCTATTATTCCTATTTTCTTCATCAATTCCCTCTTCTTTGCTAATAATATAATTGGTTTTAGTATAATTTTTTTATTTTATTTATTTTATCATATTGTAAGCTATTTTTAAATGATTTTATATAAAATATACTGTACAAATTTTTAAATAGAGTGAAAAAATCTTTAAAATCTTGAAATATTTGTAAAATATGATAAAATTAAGGTAATATCTAAAAATTAAATATTAAATTAATAATACAGAAATCGGAACAAATTAGAGCCATGAAAAATAAATTTTCTATTTCAACATACATTTATATGCTCTATGGTTTTTTATTTTTAATATCATTTCTAGTTGTAATGCCAAAAATAACCGTATCCTTAAAAGATGATAGTAATTCAAGCGCATATAGAAATCTTGAAACCATTGAAAAAGATGTATATTTAATAAATAATTCTAATGAACAAGTAAATATTACTCTTCCACATACCACGAAAGATGTGCAAAAAAAACAGGAATTTGACATATTGGTTGATTTAAATAAATATAGTGATTTATCAAATAAATCTATAGGAATACAGGTAAAATATGCTGATTTAACAATAAGCACTGATGGAAAGATTTTTTTTGAACTTGATACACCTGAAATCTACATTCCTAAGAGTGGCGGGGGATACGGATACTATATAGTTGATTTACCTAAAGATATGAAGTCAAAATTAGTAGTACTACACATAACTCCTAACTTAAATATGAAATTTGACTATAAATTAAATAAAATCGACATTGGCTATAGGAACAGTTTTTTCATAGATATGTTGATGCAGGATTCAAGTGGCATTATCTTTTCTTTCACATATATTATAATTTTTATTTTAAGCTTTGTAATGGCTTATATTGGGAGAAAAAATGACTATTTTTTCAAGAAACTGATTAACACAGGTCTTGCTTCAATTACTTTCGCCTTGTATTTTCTTTCAAGATACAAGACTATAACATATATTTTTACAGACTATAGGAATGTTTTATATTTTACACAATACTTCACTTTTGTACTTATTCTATATTCCATTTTGAAGATAATCGGGGAAGTAGTTACTCCAAAATTAGCTAAATTACTTAATATCATTAAGAATATCATTCTTATCATCTATGTAATAAGATTAGCATTTACTTTTTTAAATGTGGTGGAGTTTAAAGAACTGTATCAAATAGATAATATATTAATGTTTGTTGTAACTATATTGGTTATTTGTTCTTGCTTTTATGTAAGAGATGTAAAATACGAAAACAAAAAGAATATTCTTATTTCTTTCACACTTATGGCAATAGTTATTATTACATGCGTCTTTAACTATATTTCTTCTTCTCAAGTATCTTTGAACTTAAACTCAGGGTTGGCTATGTTGATATTCTTGACATATAAAATCTACGAGTCTATAAATGTATATAAAAAAATAATAAATGAAAATACAGGCTTATATATTTATGAGAATTTACTTCTTTATGACTCTCTTACTTCATTAGGTAGCAGATATGCTTTCGAGAAGAGCTTAAAACAAATATCTGAAAACAGATATTCTACTACTATAGTTACAGTTGATGTCAATAATTTGAAACTCATTAATGATGAACTTGGTCATGCCATGGGAGATGTAGCTATAAAATCTGTAGGTAATTATCTTAAATTAAATATACCAGATTCTGATGTATATAGAATTGGTGGAGATGAGTTTATAGTAATTCACATTGGAATAATAAAAGAAGAATTTTTTACTACTCTTGAAAGAAAATTATTTATCCAAGGAATATCAGAAAAAATTGATGTATCATTTTCCTTAGGCTTTTCATATTATATACCTGATTTAGAAACGACTATAGAAGAAGCATTACAGATATCTGATAATAATATGTATAAAGAGAAGAATTCTTTAAAAAGTAACTCAAGTGATCGGAGATAGAAATTTTATGAATATAAGTTTCAAGAATATTTTAAACTATATATATGGAATTGCCATAATTATCACTGTTATAGTTATGATTTCTTCTCCAAGCGTAAGATCTTCAAACACAATTGATTTTCAAAAACCTGTTGAGGTAAGCAGTGCCTATATTAGATACGCAGATAAGTCAGATAAATGTATGAAAATTTTGACACATTCTTTGCCTTATGAAATAAATACAGATGATTCTTTTTGTGTAATTGTCAATCTTAAGGATTTTCATAATCTTGAAGATAAATCATTCAACATACTTTCTTCATATACAGATTTTGAATGTTATATGGATGGTAAGATATTCTATTCCAATTACACCTCTAACTCTCCCCTGCTTTACAGTAGTGGAACACTTGTAAACTATGTGATAGATTTTCCAAAAAATATTAAAAACAAAGTACTAACAATACGATATATCCCCACACTTAAATACAATAAGAATATTTTAATCCATCCTATATCAGTTGGATATAGGACAAATTTTTTTACACCCATATTAGTTAAAGATGAGCTTATAAGTATTGGTATATCACTTTTTCTTGTCTTTGTATTCTTTATATCTGTGATATTAGCGCTCTTTTTTGCAAAAAAAAATGTCAGTAAAAGCATTACATTGAATATAGGATTACTTTCATTGCTTTTTGCACTATATTCTTTCTCTTGTTATCACAGTGTATTATATTTTTTTAGTAAATACAGATTTATAATATATTATATGGAGTATATTTCTTTACTGTTAATACCTCTACCTATAATCAATCTTATACAGAATTACTCCGATACAAGATATAAATTCTTGCTTTTTATCTTGAAAAATACAATTTTAATAAATTGCTTAATCCAGATTTTTATGACATCAAATAAGATAATTGAATTTAAGGATATGCTTCCCTTTTCTACTATTTTAATAATTATTTCTTGTCTTATTCCTTTAATAGTCTTATTTATATCTAAAAGCAAGCTACAGGAAAAAAAAGGTATATTATTTTCACTAGTTCCTGTTTTGATAATTTTGATAATAGGAATTGGTGCGTATAACTTTTTCGGACTTTTTGAGATTAGTTCTCTTGTATTACTAATGGCTATGATGTTCATACTTATTCAAATGACAAATTTAATTTCAACGTATGCAAATGTAATGCAGGAAAATGAAAAAACCGAAAGATACAAGTCATTAGTAAACTATGATGCTTTGACTTTGATGGGTAGCAGGCATTCTTTTGAAGAACATATTGCAAATCTAAGACATTCTCCAAGGAATACTGCGTTTATTTCAGCAGATCTTGATAACTTGAAGCTAATTAATGATAATTTGGGACATAACTATGGCGATGTAGCTATTATTGAAGCAGGTAAATTTTTACAGGAAAATTTTAAAGATTCTAAGATTTATCGTATAGGCGGAGATGAATATGTTGTAATTTATGATGGAATAGTGGAACAGTCATATATTGACTGTGTAAGAGAAAAGAAAATCTATATCAAAGATATTTCTGAGAAAATAGATGTGACAGTTTCAATAGGTTATTTCAATTATTATGTAAATAATGCTGAAAATTACTCTATAGATGATGCACTTAGGTTTTCAGATATACGCATGTATGAAAATAAGAGAAGTTTCAAAAAAAAAATATCTCTTTGACAAAAAATAAAAACAAGGTGAAATAACGCCTTGTTTTTATTTTTGTATATTACTTTGAAGTTGAGTCACCTTCTGTTTTTTTCTCTTTATTATCTCCATCATTAGTTGTTTTATCTGTTGCATTTTCAGGTTTTTTATTTTGTTCCTTAGCCTTTGTATCATGCGGAACTATGTCTTTTTCAGCACCTTTCAAAAGCTCTTCATCTTTGGTAATCTTAGCTTTTTCTTTTAATTCTTTGATGTAATCATTGAATTTGTTTTTTTGAAGAAGACTTTTCACATATTCTTTAGCTTGAGCAACATCAACATTTTCAGACTTTTTATCTACTAATTTTATTATGTGATATCCCCATTGAGTCTTTACAGGTTTTGAAATTTCTCCAATGTTAAGAGCAAAAGCTGCATCTGAAAACTCTTTTACCATTCTATCTCTTGTAAAATATCCTAAATCTCCACCTGTATCTTTAGTGCCATCTTGTCCATATTGTTTTGCAAGTTCAGCAAAGTCTTCACCTGCAATAGCTTTTTCATAAATCTCATCAATTTGTTTTTTTGCTGCTTCTACCTTATCTTTAGGCATATCACTAAGGTCATAATTTACAGTTTTTATCAAAATATGAGATGCTCTTATCTGTTCATTACTAAACTCAGCCTTATTCTTTTCGTAATAAGCATCTATTTCCGCTTGTGTTACTTGATTCTTATCAGTAAAATCTTTTTCAAGTGCCGCCTTTACCAAATCCTTTGTAGACATTGCCTTTATGAAGTTAGTATCCAACTTATTGTCTGCAAAATATTTTTTTATATCAGGAGCAGATTCCAAAATTTGAGTATATTGTTTTACATTTGCATCTACTGAAGAATCATCTACTGTCAAAGAAAGATTTTTAACTTCTTTTTCTATAATTTTATCTTCTATCATATTTTCTAACAATTCAGTCTTAAAATTTTCAAGAACTGTTGTCTCTTTTCCACTTACACTTTGGTCTGCAGGTACTTTTTCTTCCCAAAACTTAGGATTTGAAGCAAAAGTAGTATCTACCTGTAGTTTATACATAGCCATTTCTTTCAGATAATCTCCATAAGTTATCTTTTGATTATCTATACTTGCCAAAGTCTTATCACCCTTATCAGAACAACCTACTAAAAGAGTAAAAGACAGCAAACCAACTCCTAGTATTTTCAAATATCTTTTCATTAAACTATCTCCTATTTCATTTTTACTATTCTTTGTTTATTAATTTTTAGTATTATAACAATGTTATTTTAAAAAAGTCAATTCTTTTCACATAAAAGTCTTAACCACATATTAATTATACTACAACATTTAACTTAATTAAACATTAAGTGCTAAAATTCAGACAATTTTTTTCATAAAGGTCAATATTTCGCTTAAAATGTCATTTTCATCTTTTGCTCTTAAGGTTTGAGTAATCTTATCTTTAGAACTTTCATAAATTACAATCTTATTTTTTTGTGTAATTTTTTCTATACCTATTTTTTCTCCATAACTTCTTATAGTGGCTATCTTCAAGAGATTTTCTACCTGGAAAGGTATATCAGAAAATCTATCTTCTATTTCAGCTTGAACATCAAAATAGTCTTCTTCGGATGATATAGATGCAATCTTTTTATATATCTCCATCTTTTGCATCTCATCTTCTATATAAGTATCCGGTATATAGGCGTTTACCTTTATATATACTTCCGTCATGACTTTTTCTTCTTGGATATTTCCTTTTAATCTATTAAAACTGTCATTTAGCATCTTTATATATAAGTCATAGCCTACTTCTTCTATGTGACCACTTTGAGTTTCTCCAAGTAAATTACCTGAACCTCTAAGCTCTAAATCCATCATCGCAACTTTGAAACCACTACCAAATTCAGTAAAATCTCTTATAGCTTTTAATCTTTTTTGAGCAATTTCTGTTAAGACCTTGTCTTTTTCATACATAAGATAAGCATATGCCTGTCTTGATGAACGCCCTACTCTGCCTCTGAGCTGATAAAGCTGGGACAGTCCCATCTTATCTGCATTATATACTATGATAGTATTAGCATTTGAAATATCCATTCCGGTTTCTATTATTGTAGTACACAATAATAAATCATATTTTTTTTCAAGATAATCCATCATTATATCTTCAAGCACTGTAGGTTGCATCTGCCCATGAGCTACTGCCAATCTTACATTTGGAACGAGTTTTTTGATATTGGCACTCATTTTATCGATGTCTTCAACAGAGTTATATACAAAAAATACCTGTCCTCCTCTTGAAATTTCTCTTTCGATGGCATCCATTATTATGCCTTCTCTTGCTTCAGTAACATAGGTTATGACAGATAGCCTGTCATTAGGCGGTTCTTCTAAGACTGACATATCTCTAATACCTGAAAGTGACATATTCAGTGTCCTTGGAATAGGAGTGGCTGTAAGAGTAAGCACGTCAATGTTGGTTTTAAGACTTTTGATTTTTTCCTTATCCTTTACTCCGAATCTTTGTTCCTCATCTATTACGAGAAGTCCCAAATCCTTGAATATTACATCTTTTGACAATATTCTATGGGTACCTATTATAACATCAACTTCGCCAAGTTTTAGTTTTTCCAATATCTCATTTTGCTCTTTTCTCGTTTTGAATCTGCTCAATACCTCCACCTTAAGTGGAAAATTTTCAAATCTTTCTGATACAGTCTTATAGTGTTGTTGAGCAAGTATTGTTGTAGGTACTAAAAATGCAACCTGTTTGGAATCCATACACGCCTTAAATATTCCTCTAATTGCTACTTCAGTTTTCCCATATCCTACATCACCGCAGAGTAATCTATCCATTGGTTTGATATTTTCCATATCTTTTTTTACTTCTTTAATGGATCTTATCTGATCTTGAGTCTCTTCAAATGCAAACAATGATTCGAACTCTCTTTGCCATACTGTATCTTTTGAAAAAGCGTACCCTTTTTGATTTTCTCTTTGTGCATATAAATCAACAAGGTATCTTGCTATTTCTTCTACTGCTTTTTTTGCCTTAGCCTTTTGTTTCTTCCACTGGCTTGAGCCTAATTTTGTAAGAGATACTTTATCCGATGCATTACCTATATACCTTTGAACCTTATCCATCTGTGATATAGGTACATATATTGTGTCTCCATCTTTATAGGATATCTTGATATAGTCTTTCTTTACCGAGTTATTTTCTTTTTGTTCTATACCTAAGAACTTGCCTATTCCGTAAACCTCATGTACTACTATATCTCCAATTTTCAATTCTATAAAGCTATTTATCTTTTCTGTTTTTACCTTTGATCTTACTTTTCTTGACGAATTAATCTTAGATATCCTAAAAAATATGTCGTTTTCAGTTATTAAAGCAAATTTATCGTTTCTGAATATAAGACCTTGACTTCTTCCATCTTTTATTAAAAAAAATGTTGTACGAACTAATGTCAATATCTTCATTTTTTTCTATATACTTAACTAGTATTTCATTTTCTTTAAATTCAGATAAGAGTTTTTTTATAGTTGTTTCATCATTGATACATAACATTACCTTATAATCTTTAGTTAGATAATTTTGTAAATCAATAATGAGATTTTCAACATCTCCTCTATACTTTGGAGAAGGTGTAACATCCATATTCACCATTGATAAAGGCTTAAGTTTTTTTACACTTGAAGAAAACTGAGATGTAAGTATGAGACTATGTTTTGAAATATGTGATAATATCTCTTCCCTGTCAAAAAATATCTTCTCTTGACCTTTTAAAGCAAATCCTCTTTTAAAAGCTGTTTTATAGTTTTCATAAAACTCATAAAATATATTATCACTTTTTTCAAAAAATCTGTTTGGTTCACTAAAAACCAAGTTTATATCTTTTGAAATAATGTCAAATATACTAGTATCTTCATCTGGATAAAGAAAGTTGATATACTTTTCCAACCCCTTGAAGTAAGAGTTGTTTTGTATCTTTTCTATGTCATACCTTATATCGTCATTAGCATCTTTTGTTATCTGTTTAAAAAGAGTTTCTGCAATTTCTTTTACATTTTTAGGATATAGATACTCCCTAGCATGAATAATTCTTACATTTTTAATCTTAGTCGTAGATATCTGAGTGTAAAGATCAAAAATCCGGATAGAGTCCACTTCATCATCAAAAAACTCAATCCTTACCGGACTAGAGTTGTCAGGAGTAAAGACATCCAATATAAATCCTCGAAGAGAAAACTGTCCTATTCCTTCTACCTTTTTGACTCTTTCATATCCAAGAGTTATCAAAACTTCAGATAATTCTTTAAGGTCGAATTTTGAAGATAGGCTTATATCAATAAAGTTTTCATCATAGTATTTTTTTGGCATATATCTTCTCATACATGATGAGAGAGTTAGTATAAGAAAATCATAGTCATTTTCATAGACTTTTCTAAGTACCCTTATTCTTGAAAATTCATTTTGTCTGTTAGTTGCATCTATTTGGTAAAACTTAAGTTCATCACTTTGCAATATCAATACTTTTTCTGAGTATTTTTTCAATTCCTTATATATATCTTGGGATGAAATATCACTTGGAGTTATAAACACCACATTTTTCCCTTGAGTTTTGTGAATATAATTTATTAAGAAAGCAGTGGCATCAGTTGAGATACCGTTTATTAATAACGGAGTATTCTTATTGGATATAGCATTATTAATTTGAGAAAATTCTTCTTTATCAGATAAATAATCCAATATTTTTTCCAATGCAGTCCCCCTTATTTCACATTATATTTATTCATTGATTTATCAACATCGGTTTCTATCGCATAAAGACAAGCATCCACAGTATCATTAAGTACAGGTATGAGCTTCTTAACTTCTTCATCCGTGAACTTTGATAAGACATAACTAGCCAAATCCATATATGCTGGCGGTTTTGATACACCTATTCTAAATCTTGGAAAGTCATCGTAGCCAAGTAGATATATGATATTTTTCATGCCATTGTGAGTACCTGAACTTCCTTTTTTCCTAATCCTGAGTTTTCCGATATCTATATCTATATCATCGTAAAGTACAAAGAGATTTTGTCTTTCAACTTTGTAAAAATTCATTATCTGATTTACTGCTTGACCACTTAAATTCATAAAGGTCTGTGGTTTTACCAGTATTACTTTTTCACCCTTATAATTTCCTTCACCAATAAGAGCATTAAATTTAATTCTGTCAATCTTTATATTTAATTTTTCAGACAATAGGTCTAAACACATAAAACCGACATTATGTTTTGTATTTTGATATTTTGTACCTGGATTTCCCAATCCAACTATTATATACATTATTCCTCTTTTTCTTCAAACACCTATAAGGTAGCCTGAAACAAGCTACCTTATGTTATTATATTTTTATACTATTTCTATTTTTTTTATTTCAATTTTTAAGTGATCAGTTTGACGGGAATATGGCACTTATAGGTTTGTTAGTAAATATTCTGTTTATAGCTTGAGCAAATATAGGTGCAACACTTGCTATTCTTATCTTATCTATCATTTTCTCTTTAGGAATTGCAATAGTATCTAGTGTCAAAACTTCTTTAATAGGAGAATTTTGTATTCTTTCTATAGCTTCCCCGGATAATACAGCATGAGTACAACATGCGTATACTTCTTTGGCACCAAGTTCAATCAAAGCTGATGCTCCGTTTGTCAAAGTCCCTGCAGTATCAATCATATCATCAACAATTATTGCAGTCTTGCCTTTTATATCTCCGATTATATTTAAAACTTCTGCTACATTTGCCTTAGGTCTTCTCTTGTCTATTATTGCAATAGGAACATCCAATCTATCTGCAAAATTTCTTGCTCTTGTTACACTACCTAAATCAGGAGAAACAACAACAACATCATCTCTTCCATAAAATTCTTTTTTATAGGCATTGACAAGTATAGGACCACCCAAGAGATGATCTACAGGAATATCAAAATATCCTTGTATTTGAGGCGCATGCAAATCCATAGTTACCAATCTATCCGCTCCTGATACTGTAATCAAGTTAGCTACAAGTTTAGCTGTAATAGGATCCCTTGATTTCGCCTTTCTATCTTGTCTTGCATAACCATAATAAGGAATAACAGCATTGATTCTTCCTGCTGATGCACGTTTCAGAGCGTCTATCATTATCAATAATTCCATAAGATTCGTATCTACGGGAGCAGACGTCGGCTGAATAATATATATATCCTTTCCTCTTACAGACTCTGGAAAGTTTACAGATATTTCCCCATCACTGAATTTTTTAATTTCACAACTACCTAATTCCACACCAAGATTTTCGGCGATGTCTTTTGCAAGTTTGAAATTTGAATTACCCGAAAATAACTTAATCTCACTGCCACTGGTATTCATTTATATACTCCTCCAAAAAGTAAATTTGAAAATTTTGAAATAAAAACGGTATGATACAATCGCATAAATTGAATATATATATTTTCAAAATTTGTTCGAATTATTATAACATAAAAAAAATTTTATTTCTATCAAATGCACAAATATTTTTTATTAAAGTCAAAATATTATTTGATTTTTATTGAATTTTTTCAAATAAAGTAGTATACTAACCACTCAAATACAGAAAATATATGAATGTGTAAATATAGTAAGTATTTAATATAGATTTTTATCTAAAATATGTATATTGCTATCTTTTAAATAAATTAAACAAGGAGATGCTTTAATATGAAAGAAATCAAAATTCAGCTTAACGAAAAACCTTCAAAGCTCCCAAAAGATGAGTCTACACTTGGATTTGGAAAAACTTTTTCTGATCATATGTTTGTAATGGATTATAATGAAGAAGAAAAATGGCATAATCCTATGATAATTCCTTACGGTCCTATGTTATTTTATCCCTCTACTACTTGTTTTCACTACGGTCAAACAACTTTTGAGGGACTAAAGGCGTATAGAACTGCTAACGATGAAATACTATTATTCAGACCGGAACTTAATTTTAAAAGGCTTAATATATCAAACGAAAGACTTTGTATTCCTAAATTAGATGAAGAATTTTGTTTGGAAGCACTTAAAAAATTGTTGGAAATTGACAAGGATTTTGTTCCACATAGCGCAGGTTCAAGCCTTTATATCAGACCTTTTGTAATAGCTATTGATCCAGCTCTTGGAGCAAATGCAGGAAAATTATACAGATTCTTTATCATTTGTAGCGCAAGCGGTTCTTATTACGCATCTGGACTTAACCCTGTAAAAATTTATGTTGAAGATAATTATGTCCGTGCTGTAAAAGGTGGAATGGGCATGGCAAAAACCGGTGGTAACTATGCAGTAAGCCTTAAATCTCAAGTAAATGCACACGATATTGATTACTCACAAGTATTATGGCTTGACGGAGTAGAAAGAAAGTATATTGAAGAAGTTGGAGCAATGAATATCTTCTTTGTGGTTGATGATGAGGTAATAACTCCTGAACTATCAGGAAGTATCTTGGATGGTATAACAAGAAGATCGATGATTGAATTATTACAAAAAGAGGGTAAAAAGATTACTCAAAGAAGAATATCTATTGATGAAATTGTAAAAGCGTATGATGATAATCGCTTAAAAGAAGTGTTCGGCACAGGAACAGCAGCAGTAATAAGCCCTGTAGGCGAGTTAAAATTTAAAGATAAGGTTATGAAAATAAACAATAATAAAATAGGTCCTATCTCTCAACATCTTTACGATACTCTCACAGGTATACAATGGGGAAGAATAGAAGATAAATACAATTGGACTACAAGAGTAGTATAAAGGATTAAAAAATGTTTGAAATTTCAAAGATGGAGTTTATATCATCATATATATGTGAGCTAAATTCTTGTGATGATTCTCCTATTATATCAAATTACTATGTCGAACAGGATGACTCGACTTCTCTTACATTTATAGAAAATACTATCTATAACTTTTTAATCTCTGCTGATATGAAGTGGTCTTACTTTATTGAAGATGAAGAGATGTGTAGCAAGGCTTATAAAGACATACTTGAAATAAGAGAAAATCTATCTTCTTTTAAAGAAAAAAGCAAGGATATAATTAATGAGTATTTCAACCTTATTAAAGACAATGCTGGAGTTACTTCCGGAAATATGATAGTGTCGCTTTTTGAAATGGATAATTTACCATATCTTGCGATGTTTAAGTATAACCATAAGACTATGCTTGTATCAAATGTTGAAAGACTAAACGATACTAATAATATAACAATTTCTCAAAGAACATCTTTATTTACAAGTAATAAATGCAAGGCTGACGAAGGCTTTATTATAAATCTTCCTGCACTTGACATAGCTATAATAGATAAGAAATATGAGATAAATTCTGAAAAATTATTCATCCTTCAAGATGTAATACTGCTTTTGAAGTCTGAGCGTTCTGAAAAAGAAAAACTTGATGTATTTAATAAGGTGACTAAAAATCTGGAAGAAAAATATATAGGCGATGACATAGAAAAGAAGGCGAAGATAAAAAAAGCTGTCAAGGATTGTGTTCTTGATGATGGTACCGTAAGGGTAGATTATGTAATGGAAAAAGCATTTGATGATGCAGAGCAACTTAAAAACATATACGAATCTACTCTTGAAAAATCAGGAATATCTAAAACTGAGTCTATAACTGTCCCGGATAGAGTGCTAAAGAGCAAATTTCAAAGGCAAAAAATAACAACTGAGACAGGAATAGAAATCAATGTTCCTATAGACTATTATGGTGATGATTCCAAAATACAGTTTATACCTGATGAAAATGGAACATTATCAATAGTAATTAAGAATGTAAAAAATATCACTACCTAAGTTTACGAGATAATATTTCTGTTTTCATACTATACTCTATTAAAATAGGGATTATATACTCGTGATATCCTCTATAATATCTGTTGTTAATAAACTTTTAGCCCTTTATTTTTTATAAAATAATCCATTATTCTATTAGATTTTAGTATCAGTAAATACATCATATTGAAATCAATAACTTAATTGAAACTAATACCTCCCAAAATAAAATAAGGATTTTCAAAGTTTTTAACTTTAAAAATCCTTATTTTATTCTATCTTAAATTGTTTTCAACTCATTATTTAAATATTTTATAACCCTCTTATACTATTATCCGTTAAATTAATGAATACCATTTATTAAATACTATAATCTAACTATCGTTATACAACACTTGTAGAAAAATAGGAAAACAATATTTTCTATAATTCATAAGAAAGTTTAGTATTAATATATTTTTTACAAGAATCTATTTATTTTGCAGTTCTCTCAGCATCGCAATATATACAACGATATGCTTTCTTATTTTCATCCACAAGTCTGAAGGTTTGTGTTATCTCCTGCTCAACAGATGTTATACACCTAGGATTTTTACAAGTTATGACATTTTTCAATATCTTAGGTAGTGAAAGGTGAACCTTGCTTTCAAGTTTTCCGTCCTTTACTTTGTTTACGGTTATGTTGCTGTCTATATATCCCAAAACATCAAAGTCAAGAGGTATGTCCTCATCAATCTTTATTATGTCTTTTTTCCCATATTTTGTACTGTCAACATGCTGAATTATAGCAACTGTACAAGTAAGCTTTTCAAGTCCTAATAGTTTATATATCCTCATACTTGCTCCGGCTCTTATATGATCAAGCACAATACCGTTATTTACCCCGTCAATGTTCATTTTACCCCTCCTATTTCGGTTATATTAACATTTTAAAACTTATCAATCTATTGAGGTTTTATTCCAAGAAGAAATAAAATTAATGCCATTCTTATATGTTTTCCGCAAAGTGCTTGAAAAAAATAAGAAGCTCTCTTGTCATTATCAACTTCTACAGATATTTCATTTACTCTCGGCAATGGGTGCATTATTGTCAAATCTTCCTTTGCATTTTCCAATTTTTCCAAATCAAGAATGTAGCTGTCTTTCAATCTTATATAATCAGCCTCATTGAAAAATCTCTCCTTTTGTACTCTTGTCATATACAATATATCCAAAGTAGGCATTGCCTCTTCAAGACTCTCAACTTCACTCCATTTCACTCCGGCTTTATTCATTGACTCTTTTATATAATCAGGTACTTGTAACTCATGAGGTGAAATCAAGACAAAGCTTATATTTTCATACCTGAGCATTGCTTCAATAAGAGAGTGTACTGTACGTCCAAACTTCAAATCTCCACACACTCCTATTGTCATATCTGATAGTCTGTTCTTCTTGCGTTTTATTGTGAGTAAATCAGTAAGAGTTTGTGTAGGATGGAAGTGTCCGCCGTCCCCGGCATTTATTATAGGTACTGTAGTTCTTTGAGCTCCAACTATAGGTGCACCTTCTTTAGGGTGTCTCATTGCAATTATATCCGCATAACATCCAACTGTTTGAATGGTGTCACTTACACTTTCTCCCTTTGCGGCAGAGCTTGAATTTGCTGATGAGAATCCCAGAACAGAGCCTCCAAGTTCCAACATTGCAGCTTCAAAACTAAGTCTTGTCCTTGTACTTGGTTCAAAAAATAATGTAGCAAGCTTTTTGTGAGCACAGCTGTCCTGATATTTTACAGGATTAGCAACTATATCGTCTGCAACTTTTATCAAATCATTAATCTCATCTACTGTCAAATCTGTAATATTGATTAGATTTCTGATATCTTCCATTATTTTTCCCCTTTCATCCAAGTCTCGTCTTGAGGATTATCTCTAAATTTTAATATTTTAGACTTATCATCTTGCTTTATATAATTTTTATCTACAGCAACATCAAGTAGTGCATCTAAGTCACAAAGGCTTACATTTTTCACATTATTTTCTTTTAATCTGTCAGTAGCTTTTTTCATATTATAGGTAAAAATACTTGCTATTCCAAGTACATCTGCACCGGCATCTCTCAAGATATTAACCGTATCTACAGACGAACCTGCAGTTGATATCAAATCCTCTATTACAACAACTTTTTGACCAGGTATTAACTTGCCTTCAATCTGATTTGTTCTTCCGTGGTCTTTGGCTGATCCTCTTACATAGCCCATAGGTATATTCATGAGATGTCCTACTATTGCAGCGTGTGCTATCCCTGCTGTACTTGTGCCCATTACCACCTCACAAGTTGGAAAATACTCTTTGATATTTTTTACTAAGGATTCTTCTACCAATGTCCTGACTTCAGGAGCTGTCAGAGTTAGCCTGTTATCACAATAAATTGGGCTTTTTATTCCTGATGCCCAAGTAAAAGGTTGATCAGGTCTTAAAAATACCGCCTGAATAGACAATAATCCGTTTGCAATTTCTTGTTTCATAGTACCTCCACAAAATCAAATATTATTTTAAAAATCAATATATTAGTCTAAAAATAGAGATAGTATTTTCTCATAAACTTCCATAGGATTCTCAGCCTTTGTTATTGGTCTACCTACTACTATATAATCTGAACCTATTCTTTTCGCATCAGAAGGAGTAGTGATTCTCGTTTGATCATCGGTCTTTTCATCTGTAAATCTTATTCCTGGAGTCACAGTCAGGAAATTGTCCCCACAACTTTCATGTATTAGTTTTGCCTCTCTTGGAGAGCATACTACACCATCAAGCCCGGCTATTTTTGTATTTTTGGCATAGTGAACTACGGTATAGTTTAATGATTTGTTTATCAGAAGTTCATCTTTCATTTGTTCTTCACTTGTTGACGTAAGCTGAGTTACAGCTATAAGCAAAAGTCTTTTTTTACTATCAGAAAGTCCCTCTAATGCAGATTTCATCATTTCTATTGTACCTGCAGCATGGACGTTTACCATATCAATATCAAGTTTAGCTAGAGATTTCATTGCACTTTTTACAGTATTTGGTATATCATGAAGTTTTAAGTCTAAAAAAATCTTATGTCCTCTTTGTTTTATCTCTCTAATTATTTCAGGACCTTCACTGTAAAAAAGTTCCATTCCTACTTTTACAAAAGGTTTTTTTCCTTCAAATTTGTCAAGAAATTCCAAAGTTTTTTCCTTGTTTGGAAAATCTAAAGCAATTATTACATCTTTCCCCATAATTATCCTCCTAAAAATTAATCAGCAATCAAATAACCTTTTTCAACTTGTTCTTTCAGTTTTTCATATAAGAAATCATATATATCTTGAGAAAACTCCTTAATTATCTCCATTCTTTTTAATACTTGAGAAACTTTAATCTTTTTTTCAACCCAAGTACTGTGCTCACCACAACATATGTTACTAAGCATTGGTTGAAGTCTGTCCATAGCATTCGCAAACTTTGATTCGTTGCTTTCCATATTTTCAAATTCCATCCACAAACTCTCAAGCATATCTCCCATATCTTTGCTAAGATATGTCTTGAGTTTTTCCATGGCATCTGATTCTCTTTTAAATTTATCTTGGTATCCATTTGTATCATATGCGAATGTATCACCAGCAAAAATCTCAACCAAATCGTGGATTAATAACATTTGTATAACCTTATTTACATCCACCTTTGATTTTGAATAATGTTGTAAGAACATACTCATAGTGGCAACATGCCAAGAATGCTCTGCATCATTTTCCCTTCTGTCTGAACCTATGATTTTAGTCTGCCTATTTATTTTTTTCATCTCTTCAAGCAATATTACAAATTCAGTGTCTTTTGATATATTCATAATCTTTCCTTTATTAAATTATTTTACTATTCCAATAATCTCTCTTAGACTTTTTATTCCAAGTTCTTCCATAGTTTGTGGAAGTTCTTCTATTATCTCCTTACATGCAAAAGGATTGACAAGATTTGCAGAACCAACCTGTACTGCTGAAGCACCAGCCATCATCATCTCTATAACATCTTGAGCTCTGCTTACTCCACCCATTCCGATTACAGGTATTTTTACTGCATTTGCCACTTGATATACCATCCTAAGCGCTACAGGAAAAATTGCAGGACCTGAAAAACCTCCCATTTTATTTGCAATAACAGGTGCTTTCTTCCTTATATCTATTCTCATTCCCAATAAAGTATTTATTAGGCTGAGACCATCAGCTCCAGAGCTTTCACAAGTCTTTGCTATCTCAACTATATCAGTTACGTTGGGACTTAGTTTTATATACACAGGTTTTTTGCTAACATCTTTTACTGCCTTAGTAACCTCAGATACACTTTGGGCACTTACACCATACGCCATTCCACCGTTGTGTACATTGGGACAACTCACATTAACTTCTATTATTCCTACATTTTCTACTACATCCATTTTTTTTGCACATTCAACATATTCTTCTATTGAAAATCCGCTAATATTTGCTATTATCTTCTTCTTGTAAATCTTAGCAAGATTAGGTAATTCTTCACTTACTACCTTATCTACTCCAGGATTTTGCAATCCGACAGAATTTATCAAACCGGATGTACACTCCGCTATCCTTGGAGTCTCATTACCAAATCTGTAATCTACTGTCGTTCCTTTGATAGAAATTGAACCTAAGATATTTATATCATAAAAGTCTTTATACTCTTGGCCAAAACCGAACGTTCCACTTGCAGGTATTACAGGATTATCAAGTATGAGTCCGCTTAGACTTACTTTAGTATCTACCATAATATCTCCTCCTTAAATAAAACCGGACCTTCTTTGCAGATACGTTTATAACCGTATTTAGTCTTACAAGAGCAACCCATACATCCACCAAATCCGCAAGCCATTCTTTGCTCAAAACTGAATTGACCGTCTACATCCACATTGTAGAGAGCCTTAAGCATTGGCTCCGGACCACAGGTAAATATATAATCAAAACTTATCTTGTCAAGTACATCAGTTACAAGTCCCTTATATCCTAAAGAACCGTCAAGTGTAACTATATATGGAACAATACCTAAACTTTTCAACAAATCAAGGCCAAATACCTCATCTTGAGTATTAAATCCCATGACAAACTGAGGATATATAAATTTTTTAATCAATGCCCTCGCCAATCCTATAAGTGGTGGAACTCCTACACCACCACCTATCAATACAGGACTTAAAGTGGATTTTTCTATATCAAATCCGTTTCCTAATGGATATAGAATATTTAGTTTTTCATTTACTTTCTTTTTTGCAAGCTCTTTTGTTCCATTTCCCACGACTTTGTAAATCAATACAATAGTTTCATCATCATAATCGCATATTGAAATTGGACGTCTCAGATAAAAATTATCTATGGCAATATTGACAAACTGGCCAGGATTTTTTATCAAACTTGTATCACCCTTAAGCTTAAGTTGAAATACATTTTTAGCAATATTCTTATTTTCCAATATAGTAAAATCCGAAATCTTAGACATATCTTCTCCTAATCATTCCAAATAGTCTTCCCATTTAATATTGTCCTTACTACCTTTCCTCTTAGTTTTTCCCCTTCAAAAGGAGTAGCCTTTCCTTTTGAAAGAAATGTATCTGTATCTACGATATACTCCTTGTTTAAATCTATGATATTAAAATTTGCATTCATATTGTCATGAATATAATAGTTTTCATCTCTTTGAGGAATATATTTTTTCTTAAAGTCAAAATTATTTTCAAAAAGTTGTCTTTGAATACTTATATACTTATCTATTTCAAATCTTTTCATTGGATTAATACACATAAGTTCCAATAGTTTTTCAAGAGATATTATATTTTTTTCCACCAAATGTGTATACATCAGGGAAAATGCAATTTCCAATCCTACTATACCAAATGGACTTTTTTCCAAACCTTTTGACTTTTCTTCCAAACTATGTGGTGCATGATCTGTAGCTATCATGTCTATAGTTCCATCTTTTATGCCTCTTATCAGTTCCTCTCTGTCAGATACACCCCTTAAAGGCGGATTCATCTTGAACCTACCTTCTTCTTTTAAATCTTCATCTGTAAGTATAAGATAATGTGGAGCTGTCTCACAAGTCACATCTACTCCCATTTTCTTCGCATTTCTTATTATCTCTACGCTTTCTTTGGTAGAAACATGGCATACATGATATTTAGTTCCAAGCTTTTGTGCAAGTTCTACATCTCTTTTTACCTGTATCCATTCACTTTCGCTACAAATCCCCTTGTGATTATGAGTCTTGGCATATTGACCATCGTGTATATATCCACCTTTTAGTAAGGTCTCATCTTCACAATGTGCAACTATTATCTTATCTAATTTTCTTGCCTCTTCCATAGCTTCAAGCATCAATTCTTGAGTCTGTACTCCCTTACCGTCATCTGTGTATGCAATTGTGAAATCTGCAAGGTCTTCCATATGTGAAAGTTCACTTTTTCCATTTCCTTTTCTTGTAATCGTACCATAAGGAATTATGTTGACACATGAAGTATCCTTTATCAACTCAAGCTGAATTTTTAAGCTTTCCAAGTCAGAAGGGACAGGATTTAGGTTTGGCATTGTGCATACATTGACATAACCACCTCTTGCAGCAGCCATTGATCCTGTTTTTATACTTTCCTTATAAAAAAAGCCCGGTTCACGAAAATGCACATGCACATCTGTAAAACCGGGTGTTATATATAAATTTGTACAATCAATAATTTCATCAAAAGACAAAAACGAACTATCATTTTCAGATAGCTTTGCAACAGAATTTTCAATAATAATATCAGCACAAACAAAACCGTTAGAAGTAAATATATTTCCATTTTTAAGCAATGTTTTCATAAAAGTGCTCCTTTGAAAAAGATATTACAAATTACTTTATCTCAAATCTTCGAAATTCTATCACAATTTTATTAATTTGTCAAATTTGATTCTATACATTATAAGCTACTGTTTCAGCTAATATTTATAAAAAGAGTTATTGAAATTTCACAATACTTTATGATATTATATAGGTGAAAATAAAATTTTAAATTACCTATATATCTTAGGAGTAATCTATGAATATCTACACTAAAATTTTGACATTAAAAGGAAGTTACTTTGTCAAAGACTACGAGAAGACAAAGAAAAATAAGATACAAAAAAGACCTATACTTGAAGCTACAGTTTTGAAAACATTTAAATCAGATGAAGACACAGTAATTGTCATTGTAAATCAGGAAACTGACACCGTAATAGAAATAACACCAAATTCAAGCAAGTACGACATAAGGAGATACCTTGGAGAAAAATTTGTAGTTTAAACTACAGTATAATACTTTAAAAATATGAATGTATGACTTTATAAATAATATATAGTAATAGTAACAAGGAGAAAAAATGCAAATACGACTGTCTGATAATAAAGATATAGAAAAGATAATGAGTCTATTTGATGAAGCCAAAAAATTTATTGCAAGCTACGGTTCCGATCAATGGCAAGGTGATGAATATCCAAGCGAAGATTTGGTAATTGAAGATATTAATTCATCATCATCTTATGTACTTGAAGATGACGAAAACATTGCAGGATATATGTATATATCTCTTGAAAAAGAAAAGTGCTATGAAGTAATAAAAAACGGGAAATGGGAAAGCGACTTTGACTATATGACAATCCATAGATTGGCATTGTCTGATAAATATAGGGGGAATAATCTCTCTAAGCTACTTTTTGACTTTGCTGAAAATCTTGCTAAAGAAAAAAATATTCGTTCCATAAGAATTGATACTCATAATATGAACCTTCCACTTAAGTCCGTCCTTAAAAAGAGAAGATACAAAAAATGTGGAGTCATCTTTTTGGAAAGTGGAGAAGAACGACAAGCTTACGAAAAGTTGATTATACCTTTTTGGGTAAATGATAAGGTAGAACTTAGAAAGTCACATCCTTGTGGTTGCAATATATTTGATATTAAAAGAATAGGCATGGATATAAAACTTGAATGTACAAAATGTAATGCTCAGATATGGCTTTCAAGAACTGATTTGGAAAAAAGGTTGAAAAAAAGACTCTAATTAATAGATAATAAAGGCTCCCAATAAGAGGAGCCTTTTATAACTTTATATCTTTGGTTTTGGTGCTAAATACTGGTAGAAATGAGTTTTTATCTTTCCGTTGTATATTTTTCTATTTTTTTGAAAATTAATGCCAATCTTAGTTCCAATTTCTTCATCGGTAGTGATAAGGTAGTAAGAGTAGTTATCAAGCTTAGAAAACAGTTTTCTCATATCATTATATAAACTCTCTATTTCCTTTTCCTCACCTATTCTTACTCCATAAGGAGGATTTGAAAAAATAAATCCATTTTTTTCTGTTATATTTAGTTCTGAAACAGATTTTCTTTCAAAGTTTGTAAATGCATCAACACAGGCTATTTTAGCATTTTCTCTTGCAATTTCAATTGCTTCGCCGTCTATATCAAAGCCATTTACCTTAAACTCTATGTCCTTTTCTTGAGAAATATAATAAGATCTATATTTTTTCCATAGATTCTTATCAATAAAAGGCAAACTCTCTCCTAAGAAATCTCTGTTGATTCCTGCTTGTATATTAGCAGCAATAAGTGCCGCTTCAATAGGTATAGTACCTGATCCGCATGTAATATCATAAAACGCCCTTTGTTCATTCCATGGAGTTGCCATTACCATAAATGCAGCTATTGTTTCTCTAATAGGCGCAAGTACTGTTTTTTCTCTATACCCCCTCTTATGCATTGAAGCACCGGTAGTATCTATATAAAGTGAAGCTACATCTTTTTGTATCAAAATATTAAAAGCTACTTCAATACTTGAAGATTCAGGTAGTATGTCTGTATCAAATAATAACTTCAATCTTTCTACCATTGCTTTTTTGGCAATTGACTGAATTGTAGGAATTGACGTCAGTTTTGAACTTACAGATTTTGCTTTTGCAATTGTAAACTTATAATCTTTTTTTAAATATTTGGAATAATTGATGGATTTTATCCCTTGAAATAGTTCTTCAAAGGTACTTGCCTTAAACTTTCCAAGTTCTATCATCACTCTTTGTGCAGTTCTCAAACAGATATTTGCCTTTACAATAGTATCATCGTCACCTTTAAAATGCACTCTTCCATCTGTTATCTTAATATCAGTTGCTCCCAAGTTTTTCAGTTCATAAGATACTGTCTTTTCAAGTCCGAACAGACATGGTGCTACTAAGTTGTACATTAATCTATATTCTCCTCAATATCTTCTTCTGTATAGAGTATTCTGGCACATGATGGACACTCAACTATTTTCTTCTTTGATGCTTCTTCTATAAGTTCTTCACTAAGTTTAAAACCACATTGACCACATTTCCCATCTGTAACCTTAGACATTACTATTATATTCTTTTGCCTTTTTTTATCATACAATGTCAATACCTTCGAATCTATATCACGTCTTATCTTTCTTATTTTCTTTTCCATCTCTGTAATCTTATCTTCGTATTTTACTATTATCTTATTCTGTTTTGACATCTTCTGTAATAATTTCTTTTCCATGTCATTGTACATTAGTTTGTGATTTTGCATTTGTTCTTTAAGTGCGTCCATTTGTAAGAACAATACCATAATTTCTCTTTTGAATTCGGATTTTTTTTCTTCCAAATCTTCTTTTCTACTCTTTATTTCCAAAACTTTCTTTGGATCTCTTTTTTGATTATTAAATGATTTTTTTATTATACTTGCAATTTCTTTTTCTATTTTTTGAATTTCTTCTTCATATTCAAAAACTTTGTTTTTAACATCATTTATATCATTGTTTATAAGTTCTTCTTTTTCTCTCATAAGAGATAGCTGATCCTTGTCAAATTTTATCTCCTGAGTTTCATATAGTGATTTAATGGTATCTTTCGCCTTTTCTATTAACAAATATCCCTTTTGTATCCGTATTATTCCACTATTCATAATAGTCCTCCACATAGTTAAATGGGGTTTTAAGTTTATTAGAAATATGAATATCTATATTGTCCAATTTATCTTTAAGGAACTTTTTCATAGCATCAGGGAAAAATTTCTCCGTATCGTAATGACCTGCATCAATAATACAATCTCCTTTTTGATAGGAGTCCTGAGCAAAATGATATTTAGTGTCCCCTGTAATAAATACATCCGCTTTTTGCAATGCTATATCTGTAAATTCATCTCCTGAACCTGTAACCAGAGCTATATTCCTTATAATCTTATTTTCTTTACTTATTATTCTTATATTTTTAGCATTTAACTTTTCCTGAACATGATATACCAAATCTTTCAGGGACATAGGTGTTTTCAATATTCCTACTCTCCCCAAGGTATTAATATCGTATTCATCCGTCAGAGGTTGTACTTTTTTAACTGAAAATAAATTTATTATATAGTCGTTTAATCCACCTTCAATTATGTCAAAATTGGTATGAGCTACATACAATGCTATATCATTTCTTATCAATCTAATTATCATCTTTTGCTTATGATTATCGTCGACTATATTTTTTATACCTGAAAAAATAAGTGGATGATGAAGAATTATCATATTAGAGTTATTCTTAATTGCATCATCTATAACTTCATCGCATAACTCCAAAGAAATAGTAATAGCGTGTATGTCTTCATCCAAACTTCCAATACAAAGTCCGACATTATCCCAATCACACGCCAGTTGTATATTTAAAAGATTATCAAGTTTATCCTTCAAATCACAAAGTTTCATACACTTCCCCCATTTCTTTGATTTTTTGATACAATATATTAAGTTCGCTTTTTTTTACATGTTTTTGTTCCATGTAATTTAACAATTTCTTAGAACCTTTAATCTTTTCTTCTAAAATTTCTTTTAACAATATATTTTTTTTTGCAATATTTAAGATGCCATACTCCATATAGACATCTTTACACTTTTGAACCATCTTATAAGTATTAGATACTTCTTTAATTTTTTTAGCAACTATTACATTATAGTATTTTCCCATATCTAATATTATGTCTTCATCTATTATTTCAAACTGATTCTCATATAAGTAATATCTCAAATCTTTGGCTTGTTGAACCGGTTGTAAAATTAAAACCGGATTTTTTTCTTTAAATTTTAATTCATAATTCTTTTTAAGAATCTCTGATATTAGTACTCCGCCCATACCGGCTATAATCACAGCATCAACTTCATCAGTCTTAAGCACATCAAGACCGTCTCCCACTCTGCTTTCAATTCTGTCTTCAATATTATTTAACTTAACAAAATCTATTGTTTTTTTCAGTGAAGGATAGGATACATCAGATGCTATAGCTTTTTTAACCTTATTTTTTTTGATAAGCTCAAAACAAACATACCCATGATCACAACCTATATCAGCTACAGTATCAAAATAAGTGACGATATCTACTATATATTGTAATCTTTTGCTTATCATAACATCCTCTATTTCATTCTTTTTCTTTTTAATTAAATTTTTTAACTAATTTTAGCATAGAATGATTAAACTTTTTCAAACATTTATTCTAACTCTTCTTTCAAGCAATAGAAAAATTAGAACAAATTATTATTTTAACTGTTTATGCCATAAATGAAATTTTATAATATATAATAATTTTCAATCATTTTATTATTAATAAATATCACCATTGAATACAGTCATTTAAACTAAATTTTTTCATATTTTATAAACTATAGTAAATAATTTTGTATCATATTTGCCTGACATATAAATGTTACTTATTATAACATATTTAAAGAATATATCATTTAAAGTCAAAAATTTATAAAATAATTAAAACCTTCATAATAAATTCATTATTATTAAAAGACCATCAAGAAATGGTGAATAAAATAAATATAATTTTGAATAAGAATTGCTAAAATGAAATTGAAAATTCAAATATGTAATTTATATGAAAATAAAATTTTTACAGATAAAAATTAAGATAATTCATAGATGAAATTTCGATTTTTTTATACAATAAAAAGTATAATTTTAGTTGAAAAAAAATAAAATATAAAAAATAACGTAAATAAATCTAATTAGAGCTAACACTTCGCATTTATATTTTACCACTAAATAAAACTTTTTTCAAATTATATTTTATTAAATTCACAAATTTATCGTATTTTTTATAAAATTATAAAGACTTTGTACTTTTTTTCATTTCGTCTGTTATTTCAGTCATAAGTTCATTTGTCATCATTCTGAGCAATCTCTCAAAATGTTCAATTTCTTGCCTTGAACTTTGGTTTCTCAATCTTTCTATAACTACATTGATATACTGTTCTTTTATATCGCTATATCCATAGTATTTATCCGTTACTTCAAGGTAAAATTCTCTCTTATCATCAGTTGATTGAACTTTTTTTACATATCCTTTTTTAACCAGTGACGCCACCCTATATGCTGTATTAGGTTGAGATGTTTCCATAAATTCTGTAAGTTGAGAGATTGTAGGTCTTCTTAAGGCATAAATTATCTCAACACAAAAAAGTTCAAGAACTGTTAAAGTAGGACTTCTATCCTCAAATCTTTTGAATATATTTTTATAAAATTTCATTTTGAACTTATCATATACTTCGTTAAATAAATCTACTAATACGGCATTCTCATTAATAGCCAAGACTTACCTCCCTTTATAACTGTATATTACGATAGTGAAAAAGTCGGATTATCAATAAAAAAATCTATCCGACCTTTACACTTATCACAAATATTGTAAAAAAGCAGTATTAATTTATCACAAACTTAAGTTCTGCTTGACAAACAACCTTATCATTTACAGTTGCTTTTGCTTTTCCTATTCCAAAAACTCCTTTTTGCTCCAAGAGTTCACACTCAAATGTAATAACATCTCCAGGTTTTACCTGTCTTTTGAATCTTACTTTGTCAGCTCCGGCAAAAAGTGCAATCTTGCCCTTATTTTCATCTAATGACAGTATAGCAACAGCACCTGTCTGTGCCATTCCTTCAAGAATAAGAACTCCAGGCATTACAGGATAATTTGGAAAGTGCCCGTTAAAATACTCTTCGTTTACACTTACCATTTTTTGAGCTATGGCAAACTTTCCGCTTTCAAAATCAATCACTTTATCAATTAATAAAAATGGGTATCTATGTGGAAGAATTAATTTTATCTCATTTATATCAAGCTGCATACTTAACTCTCCTTTAAAGTGTCTCTAAACTTCTAAATAAGATACTACCATTATGACCACCGAATCCGAAAGAATTGCTAATCGCATAATCTATCTTATGTTTTATTCCAACATTAGGTACAATATTCAAATCGCAATCTTCATCCTTTACCTTGTAGTTGATTGTTGGAGGTATAAAGCTATTTTTCATTGAAAGTACAGTAATTATAGCCTCAATTGCTCCACTTGCACCAAGTAAATGACCTGTCATTGATTTTGTAGAACTTACAAAAATCTCGTAAGCCTTTTCACCGAAAAGATTTTTGATTGCCTTTGTTTCGCACATATCATTTAACTTTGTAGATGTACCATGTGCATTGATATAAACGATCTTATCCTTGTCTATTCCTGAATCTTTTATGGCATTTTCCATCGATTTTTGAGCAAACTTACCCTCTTCGTTCGGTGAAGTAATATGGTAAGCATCGCAAGTTGTTCCATATCCATCAAGAATTGCATAAATTTTGGCACTCCTATTTTTTGCATGTTCAAGATCTTCCAACATAAGAACTCCAGCACCTTCACCCATTACAAATCCACTTCTTTCCTTGTCAAAAGGTATGCTCGCTCTATTGGGATCATCACTGAAACTCAATGCTTTCATAGCAGTAAATCCACCAAGCCCCAGTGGAGTTATACAAGACTCACTGCCTCCTGCAAGTGCATAATCCAAATATCCATGTCTTATAAGTCTTAGAGCTTCTCCTATAGCCATTGTTCCACCTGCACAAGCTGTAACAGGGCAATTACATATACCATGTAAATTGTATTTCATAGCTATATATGACGCTGACATATTTGTTATTGACATAGGTACAAAAAACGGAGATATGTTGTCATATCCTTTTTCTTTACCCTTTTCAACTTCTTTTTGTATAGTGTCAAGTCCACCTATTCCAGATGAAATTATAGTACCAAACTTATCTTTATCTACTTCTTCAAGATTGATACCGCTATCGTTTATAGCCATTATTCCAGCAATTAATCCAAGTTGATTAACTCTGTCCATTCTTCTCATCGTCTTTTTATCTATATAGTCTTCAATCTTGAGATTTTTAATTTCTCCTGCAAGTTTTGCCTGTTGATTAGAAGTATCATAAGCTTTGATAAAGTCTATTCCATTTTGCCCATTTTGCAAACTTTTAGAAATCTCTTCCAAACTGTTACCTATTGGTGATACAGCTCCCATACCTGTTATAGCAACATATCTTTTCATTATAAACTCAACCCTCCGTCTACTACTATTACTTGTCCTGTTATATAGGCGGAATTTGCCAAAAACGATACTGTCTTTGCAATATCATCCACACTACCAATTTTACTTAAAGGAATTTGTTTTTCAATTTCTTTGACCATATCATCAGTAAATTTATTAGTCATATCTGTAGATATGAATCCAGGAGCTATTGCATTCACCTTTATGTTTCTCTTTCCAAGCTCCTTTGCAAGTGTTTTGGTCAATCCTACTATACCTGCCTTTGCTGAAGCATAGTTTGCCTGTCCGGCATTTCCAAACACTCCGCTGACACTTGACATATTAATTATACTTCCATATCTTTGCTTTACCATAATTTTAGAAGCATATTTACTGCAGTTGAAAGTAGACAGTAAGTTGGTAGTTATAACACTCATAAAATCTTCTGATGTCATTTTCAAGATTAGATTATCTTTAATTGCTCCGGCATTGTTTACCAATAAATCTATTTTTCCAAAACTTGTAACAGCTAAATCTATAAGCGACTTACAGTTTTCTTCTATAGATAAGTCTCCCTTATATATATTCACTTTTACATTATAAGTTTCACATTCAAGTTGAACCTGTTTTGCCTTTTCATCATTACTTTGATATGAAATTACAAGATTATATCCTTCACTTGCCAATTGCAAAGCTATTTGTTTTCCAATTCCTCTGCTTGCACCGGTAACAATTGCAACTTTATTTTCCATAAGACTCCTCTAAAATATTTATTTACATGAAAGGTTTTACAAAATACAATAAGTACAAAAACTGCAACCTTAATTATTTATCTCTTTAACGAAATCTTCCAATGTTTCAACGGAATATACTTCGTAGACTTTTTTATCAGAATCAATTTTCTTCAAAAATCCCTTTATTACTGAAGAAAATCCTATTTCTACGAAGACATCAACTCCTTTTGATATCATGTTCCTCAATTCTTCTTCAAAATATACTGTACTTTTTACTTGTTTTACCATTATATTTTTTATATCATCTTGAGTATATCCATCTACATCATATATTCTTCCATCAACATTAAGTCCTAAGTCAATATTGGGTGCAGAAAATTCAATCTCTTTAAATATGTTTTCTAATTCTAAAGATGCTTTTTCCATATATGAGGTATGAAATGCTCCACTTACATTAAGTTGGATTATCTTTCTAATCTTATTTTCTTTTAAGATTAAAACGACTTCATCTATAGCATTTTCTTCTCCTGCTATAACTATCTGTCCTGGACAATTCAAATTTGAAATTTGCACAGGATATCCTGTTTTTTCGCTGACTTTTTCACATACATCTCTTACCAAATCAACAGGAGCACCTACAATAGCCATCATCTTACATTTTACATCAGAGCTATTTGACATAGCTATACCTCTTTTTTCCGCTATAAGTATGGCATCTTTATCTGTAATTACACCACTTGTATAAAGGGCTGAGTATTCACCTATGCTCAGTCCACCAACAATATCAGGATTTATTCCCTTGTCTTTAAGTATCTTTGTTATTCCTATTTGAAAAGCTACCATCAAGGGTTGTGTATACTGAGTTTTTGATATTTCTTCATCACTTTGATTGAATGAATAATCTTTTAAATCAAAGTTGGTAGATAAACTGTCGTAAAATTCTTTAAATACAGGGTAGTTTTCATATAAATCTTTTCCCATACCTGTTTTTTGACTTCCCTGACCACCATATAAAAAACATATCTTCATATTTTTCTCCTATTTTGTATCCTACTGTTGTTTTTTACCGTATACAAGTTCTTCAATTACTTCTTTAACACTTCTTATAGCTTTATTGTTGCCCCCATTAGCTCCACAGAAGAACAACCCGTTTTCATAGTCACCTTTTACTGCACTTATAAGTGCATCAGTTATACAATACAAAGTATCCTTAGGATTACAGTGACTAATACAATCAATACACCTTTTAGGAGCTATTCTTCCCAAGGTCAATCTTTCAAGAAGTGGAGTTTTTACAGCTCTTCCCGGCATACCTACAGGTGATTGTATTATCTTTATGTCATCTTTTGTAGCTTTTTGAATTACCTTTTTATAATCCAACGATGCATCACATTCATCAGTCAATATAAATGGTGTGGCAATCTGCACTCCGCTTGCACCCAACTCAATTATCTCGTCTATTTTTTCTTTAGTATCAATTCCACCGGCAGAAAAAAATGGAATTTTATTCTTCAAATTTTCATCACTATTTAAAAAATCACTCACTTGTTTAGTGAGATTTTCTATTTTAAAATTCTCATCATCTAACTCTTGTCTTGAAAAACCTAAATGACCACCTGCTTTTGGACCTTCCAATACTATGAAATCCGGTAATCTTTGATATGAGTTTTTCCATTTCTTTAAAATCAATTTTAAAGCTCTTACAGAAGACACTATTGGTGCTATAAGTGCTCCACTCCCTTTCACTAATTCAGGAAGATTAAGTGGCATACCTGCACCAACTATTATGGCATCAATTTTTTCTTCAACAGCCATCTTTACATACTCTTCAAAATTACTTAAAGCTCTCATTATGTTTACGGCAATAATACCGTTGTTTTGAGCTATGTTTCTGGCTTTTTCGACTTCTTTTTTAAAACCTATCCTGTTTGCTTCCATAGGATTTTTGTTGAAATCTTCTTCCAAATATCCTACATCAGCCATAGAAATCACACCCACAGCACCATTTTTAGCTACTGTTCCGGCAAGATTCCCAAGAGAAATACCTACGCCCATACCACCTTGAATTATAGGGTGTTGAAGACTAAAATTCCCAATCTTTATTCCTTGACTTTTCACTTATATTCTCCCACTCAGCCTTATATTCAGCTATTATATTTTCAATAATTTGCTTAACAGGTCTTATTTCCTTTATCTGACCTACAACTAGACCTGCCATAACGGATCCAGATTTTACATCTCCATCTAATACCGCCTTTTTTAGAGAACCTAAAGTATATTTTTCAAGCTCCATCTTATCAGTGCCTTTTCTTTCCATATCAAGATATTTTCTAGACATCTCGTTTTTAATCAATCTTACAGGCATAGAAATGCTATAACCTGTAACTGTAATCTGATTGCTTGATGCTTTAATAACAGCATTTTTGTAGTTCTCATGTATAGGACATTCATAAGATGCTAAAAATACCGTACCCATCTGCACTCCTGACGCTCCAAGGACTTCAGTTGCAAGCATCTGCCTACCGCTACATACCCCTCCAGCAGCTATGACTGGGATATTAACATTTCCCACTATTTCACCAAGAATTGTCATCGTAGTCATTGGACCTATGTGTCCGCCACTTTCACTTCCTTCAGCTATTATTGCGTCAGCACCATTACTTTCCACTCTTTTTGCTAGAGTTAGATTTGGTACTACAGGTATTACCTTAATACCTGCTTCTTTCCATGACTTCATATATTTTGATGGGTTTCCTGCTCCTGTAGTTACAACAGGTACCTTCTCATCTATCACTATCTGAGCAAACTCATCTATCTGTGGATGAAGTAGCATAAGATTGACTGCAAAAGGTTTATCTGTTTTACTTTTACATATTCTTATTTGTTCTACAAGTGTCTGTGTATCCATACCGCCTGTTGCGATTGTTCCAAGTGCTCCAGCATTTGAGACAGCACTTGCAAATTCCCCATTTGATATATTTGCCATGCCACCTTGAAGTATAGGGTATTTTATACCTAATAGTTTATTTATCATTATTTTCTCCAGTTTTATGATGTATAATTTTTAAGCTTTGTACTAAAACTACCATTCCAAATAATACGAAACCCACGTAAGTCCGCCACCAAAACCACAAAATATAAGTTTATCTCCTTTTTTTAGCATCCCTTTTTTGTTTATTTCATCAAGCAACAAGGGAATACTGGCAGATGATGTATTTCCAACATTTTGTAGATTCGTAGGGAACTTATCCATTGATACCTTCCACTTTTTACAAGCTGATCTAAGTATCTTTTCATTTGCCTGATGAGAAATATAGTAATCTATATCTTGTGGTGTTTTACCAAGTTTATCAAGCACTCTTGTAATACTTGTACTTATAGTCTCAACAGCAAATCTATAGACAAGTTTTCCATCCATTCCAACATAGTCATATTCATTTTGCGTAGAAGGAAGTGACAAGGCTGATTTAGAAAAGTTGCTTCCAAAGTCGCAAAAACTCTCTTTATTATTCTTTTCTACCAATACTCCACCAGCTCCGTCTCCAAAAAGCACAGCAGTAGAACGGTCATTTTGATCTATTACCTTGGATAAATGTTCAGCTGATATAAGAATGCCATATTGCCCATCTTGCAAGAGTCCTTCAATCAATTTTAGTCCACCTGCGAAGCCACTACAAGCCATATTTATATCAGTTGAAAAAACATCTGTTCCAAGATTGAGATAGCTTTGAGCAAAACAAGCCAAATTTGGCATAGCATAGTCACTAGAAAGAGTAGTAACAATTACAGCTTTTATCTTTTGTCTCTCTTCATCCGTCAAATAAAAGTTTTTACAAACCTGTTCAACCATATACGAAGTACCATTTCCATCCAAGAAATGCCTAAATTTAATTCCAGTTCTTGATGCTATCCATTCATCTGAGGTATCTAGATATTCTTCAAAGTGTTTATTGCTTATAATTTTTTCAGGCAAGTAAGATGATGTCTTTTTAATTTCTAACGCCATTTATCTCTCCCATTTTAAAATATTTTTCTTTTCTTGATTTTAAAATATCTTCTTCACTTAAATCCATGAGTTTTAAAAGATGATATTGGACAATTTTATCCAATCTTAGGAAATTTCTCTTTTTGGCATCTTCATCAGACCAATCATCTTCTTTTACGATATCATCAGCAACCTTATATTCATACATTTCTCTTGCAGTAAGTTTCATTATACTTGCAGCTTCCTTTGCTCTATTTGCATCCTTCCATAGTATAGTTGCAAATCCTTCAGGAGAAAGTATAGAATAAATACTGTTTTCCATCATTATCACCTTATTTGCAGTAGCAAAAGCAAGTGCTCCACCACTTCCGCCTTCACCTGTAAATATGGCAATACTTGGAACTTTAAGTGAAGCCATGCATGCTATACAAGATGCTATAGCTTGACCTTGACCTCTTTCTTCAGCTCCTATTCCTGGATATGCTCCAGGTGTATCAACAAATGTTATGACAGGTCTTGAAAACTTTTCAGCCTGTTTCATCAATCTTATGGCCTTCCTATATCCTTCAGGATGAGTCATACCAAAATTAAACTTTATATTTTCTGATATTTCTTTACTTTTCCTCATTCCTAAAAATGTTACAGGTATTCTATGGTACAAACCTATACCACCAAAAACGCAAGGATCCTCTCCAAAGGCTCTGTCTCCATGTAAAAGCACCTGTTTTTTTATCAACGCTTCTGCAAACTCCTGCGCCTTAGGTCTTCCCTTATCTCTCGCACGAGTCACAGTTTCATAAGCATAAGAGTTTCCAATGTTTCTATTGTTTTCCATAAATTTCCCCCAAGTAAAAACTTTTCATCTTTTATATTTTATAGTTGTTTATAATTACATAAATAATGTATATTGCTAAACTGTTTAGAGAGCCTTAGGATCTTTGTGTAATTTTAAAAGAGTATAGAGGTATTCTCTCATATTTTCTCTTTTAACTATGTCATCTAAAAACCCATGTTCCAATAAAAATTCAGCACTTTGAAAACCTTCGGGCAAATCCTGTCTTATAGTTTGTTTGATTACTCTTGCACCTGCAAAACCAATATATGCGTTTGGCTCAGCAATAACAATGTCTGCTATAGATGAAAAACTTGCAAGTACCCCTCCAGTAGTAGGGTTTGTCATGCAGGAAATATATAGCAATTTTGCATCATTATGTTCATTTACAGCGATAGTGGTCTTTGCCATCTGCATAAGAGAAAAAATCCCTTCCTGCATTCTTGCTCCACCCGAAGCACAAAATACTATAATAGGTAATCTATTTTTTGTAGCATAATCAAAGGCGTTAGATATTTCCTCCCCTACATAGCTACCCATAGAACCCATGAAGTAGTTGGCATCCATAGCACATACTACGACTCTTTCGTCTTTAATTCTTCCTACTGCGCTCATCACAGCTTCGTGCATACCTGATTTCTTCTTCATCTTTTCCTGACTCTCCATATAGTTTGGAAAGTCTACTGGATTAGTAAAAACTACTTCTCTAGAGATTACTTCATAATCTTCAAGGATGTAGTTAATCCTGTCTATTGAAGACATCTTTATATAAGAATTGCAATGTGGGCAGATGTAGTCGTTGTTTTTTAATACAGTCTTGTTTATCTCTTTTTTACAGTTTGAGCAAGTGGCACTGTTATAGCCTTTAAACGCATTTAATGTTTTGCTTATAAATTCAAATTTCATATAATTTCCCTTTTTTATTTCTCATACCAAGCATAAGTTAGAACAATAAAAACACACAATACTTTATCCTAAAAAAACAAATACTTAATTACCAAACCGCCATAAATAGAAAAAACGTAATTGTCTGTCTATTATGGCGGCTTAAAATAATTTGCTTAAATATTAGTTTTGGTTGCTTTCAATGTATTCTACTATATCTTTAACAGTCGCAAACTTAGTAAAATCTTCATCCGGTATCTTTACTGCCAACTTTTCTTCTATTTCAGTTACTATATCAAGCGCATCCAATGAGTCTGCATTCAAATCATCAGTTAAGTTACTTTCCATTGTTATTTCGTCTTTTTCTACTCCTAAAACTTCTGATATTATATCTTGTATTTTTTCAAACATTGTTTTCTCCTTTTAAAATTAATTAAAAATTTTTATATAAATTATTTTAACTATTTTTTTCTATATTGTCAATAGCAATATATTTACAAATAATTTAAAATGTAATATTTAATTTTTTCCAATCTTAAAAAATCATAATATTATATTATTTAGGAATATAAAAAAAGGCTATAATTTCAATAATTATAACCTTTTGTGTTTTTATAAAATTTACTTTAGAGCATATTTTTTAATAATTAAAGATTTTTTATTTCACCCTTATATACACTTCCTGTAGCAGCATCAACTGTAATTGTATCTCCATCTTTAATTTGTCTTGTAGCATTTTTTGCAGAAACTATTACCGGTATACCAAGACTAAGTCCTACTATAGCAGCGTGAGAAGTAAGTCCACCTTCTTCTGTTATAATAGCTGCAGCTTTTTTAATTTGAGATATCATATCTATGTCTGTAGAAGTAGTTACTATTATATCTCCTTCGTTTATATCTTTTTGAGCATCAAACAAGACTCTTGCAGTTCCTGATACATTTGAATATCCAACACCTATACCTTTTACCAAATTCTTAGTAACAACATGAACTCTAAGAAGGTTTGTAGTACCAGACTGTCCAACAGGAACTCCGGCAGTAATTACTACCAAATCACCTATAGATATTAAGTCTTTACCTAACGAAAGTTGAACTGAAGTTTCTATAACATCGTCTGTAGTATTAAAATCTCTATTTAAAAGAGCATATACCCCCCAAAGAAGAGACATTTGTCTATAGGTAATAGGATCGCTTGTAGTTGCAATAATAGGAGAAATAGGTCTATAACTTGATACCATTCTGGCAGTATATCCACTTGATGTAGCTGTTATTATAGCCTTTGCCTTTAAGTCCATAGCTGTAGTACAAGTTGCGTGACTTATAGCATTTGTGATAGTTGTTTGCATATGACTTTTCTTTTGTTTCAAAATATGTTCATAGTCGAAACTTTCCTCAGTGGCTCTTGCTATTTTTGTCATCATCTTTACAGCTTCAACAGGATATTTCCCTGCAGCAGTTTCTCCTGACAACATTATTGCATCCGTACCATCAAATATTGCATTTGCAACATCAGTAACCTCAGCTCTCGTAGGTCTTGGGTTTCTCATCATTGAATCCAACATTTGAGTTGCTGTTATTACATATTTTGACAGGTCGTTACATTTTTTTATAATATTTTTTTGCACCATAGGTATATCTTCGGTAGGTATCTCTACACCCAAATCACCTCTTGCAACCATAATACCGTCTGATACTTCCAATATCTCATCAATATTGTCAACACCTTCTTGACTTTCTATCTTAGATATTATCTTTACATAATCTCCACCATTATTTTCAAGAACTTCTCTTATCGCAAGAACATCTGAAGCCTTTCTGACAAATGACGCAGCTATATAATCTATACCATTTTCTATACCAAATATTATATCTGATTTATCTTTTTCAGTAATAGCAGGAAGATTTATCTTAACATTTGGTACATTGACACCTTTTTTATTTTTTACAATTCCTGAATTTATAACTTCACACAGGATATCTTTGTCAGTTTTTGAAATTACAGCAAGTTCTATCAAACCGTCATCAATAAGTATCCTGTCGCCGGAATTTACGTCATTGACCAATTCCTTATAAGAAACTGTACACCTTGTATTGTCTCCCACTATATCGTCCATAGTTATGGTGAACTTGTCTCCAGCATTTAACTGAACTTCAGGAAGAGAAAAATCACCTGTTCTTATCTCAGGACCTTTGGTATCTAGAAGTATACCTATAGGTTTATCTAATTCTTCTCTTACTTTTTTTATGGTATCCATCCTCGCCTTATGTTCCTCATAAGATCCATGAGAAAAATTAAGTCTACAAACATTCATACCTTCAAAAATCAATTTTTTCAATATTTCTTCAGATTCAGATGCAGGTCCTATCGTACAAACTATCTTAGTCTTTTTATAATTACTTAACATAAATTACCCTTTCAATCTTAGTCAAAATTTATCTTATTTACATATCAATATTCAAACCAATATAAACTTTTTATTTTTCTTACTAAAGTCTAATATTAAATTATTTTCAACTTATTTAGCAAATATAGATTATATTGAAATTTATCAAAAAATTATATTGACAATATCTTTGTAAGTTCATATATTCCATCATCAAAACTATTTTTAATACTCAAGGCTTCATCGATATCCATATCCATCACCTTATTTTGTCTTACTCCAACAACTCTTGAAGATTTTCCATCAATTAAGCACTGTACTGCGTGAGCTCCAAACTCACTAGCAAGTATTCTGTCTTTTGCTGTAGGGCTACCTCCTCTTTGGATATGTCCAAGTACTGTAGTCCTTGAATCAAGTCCTGTTTTTTCCTGTATTTGTTTACAAATACTCTCTGCAGAGCCTACACCTTCAGCCACCATGATTATACTTTGAGTCTTACCTCTATTTGTAGAAGCAAGTATCTTTTGACATATCTTATCAATGTCATAATCTCTTTCAGGTACAAGTATCTCTTCAGCTCCGCCACCAAGTCCGGCGTAAAGAGCTAAATCTCCGCAACCTCTACCCATTACTTCAATGACACTTACTCTCTCATGTGATGAAGTTGTATCTCTAAGCTTTGAAACAGCATCTAGCACTGTATTGAGGGCAGTATCAAAACCTATTGTAAAATCTGTGTATGCAAGGTCATTGTCTATCGTTGCAGGAACACCTATAACAGGAAATCCGGCATTAGATATCTTTTGTGCACCTCTAAAAGTACCATCTCCGCCTATTACCACCAATCCCTCTATATTAAATACATTCAATATATTAAGCGCTTTTTGTCTTCCTTCTTCTTCCAAAAATTCCATACACCTTGCAGAACGAAGCATTGTTCCACCACGATGAATAATATCTCCTACAGACGGTATCTTCATTTCTTTCAAATCACCCTCTATAAGACCTTTATATCCTCTTTCTATTCCAAAAATCTGAATACCCTTATAAATGGAATATCTCACTATCGCTCTAATTGCAGCATTCATGCCAGGAGCGTCTCCACCACTTGTGAGTACGGCTATTCTCTTCATACCCCATCTCCTCAAAATAATTATTAAATACTATTCTTAAAATTTATACACTAAAAAAAACAATTTAAAAATAATTTTATAGATTTGCTTGTAAAATTTTTTATTAAAAATAGTCTGTTAATCATTTTAAATAATAACAGACTATTTTTCTTTTAATTTTTTAAAACATTAAAATGATACAAAGTTGTCTTCAGACATAAGTTCAGATTTTTTATCTCTGTTCATAAGTGATTTTACACATTGTTTAATATCCTTTGAATTGTATATTACATTGTAAATAGCTTCTGTTATTGGCATTGCTATATCATGTTGTTTAGACAACTCATATCCTGCCAACGTTGTAGATATGCCTTCTACAGCCATTCCAACCTTCTCCTGTACTGTATCAATATCATATCCTTGAGCTATAAATGCTCCTGCTCGTTTGTTTCTTGAGTGTGATGAAGTGCAGGTAACAATCAAATCTCCTATTCCCGTAAGTCCAGAGAATGTAAGAGGATTTGCTCCTAACTTTACTCCCAATCTTGCAATCTCATGTATTCCTCTTGTGATTATTCCTGCCTTTGTATTATCTCCATAACCTACAGCATCACAAACTCCACTTCCAAGAGCAATTATGTTCTTGAGCGCTCCACCAAGCTCTACTCCAATTAAGTCGCTATTTGTATATACTCTAAAATAGTCATTTGAAAATATATGCTGTATGGTTTCCGCAATTTCTTTATTTTTTGACGAAGACACTATAGTAGTTGGCATTTTTTTTAGATACTTCTTCTGCATGAGATGGACCGGAAAGCACCGCAAAATTATCGTTAGCTATAATCTCATCATAGATTTGGGAAATTCTCAAATTTGTCTTTATCTCTATTCCCTTTGATACATTAACTACTATTTTTTTGTCAGTCAAATAAGGTTTTATCTTTTCCAAAAATTCTCTAGTAGATTGTGTAGTTACACTAAGTATTATTACATCTCCAAAGTCTATAGCATCTTTTATGTTTGTAGTATAAGCTATACTTTTAGGAAAATTCACATCCTTAAGATATTTGGAATTTGTGCCAAACTTTTTAAGTTCTTCAAGTTGTTCAGCCCTTCTCATGTACAAGCATACATTATGTTTATTTTCTTCCAAAACAAGAGCAAGACTGCTACCCCAGCTTCCAGCTCCAATTACAGATACATTCATATACTCCTCCTATTATGACTTTTCCCCTATTTTTCTTTCGGTATGATTTATCAATCTTTTAATATTTTCTTTATGTTTTATGGCAATTAATACAAACAAAAACCCTGTATATATGAGATATTTGTGTGGTTGATTAAATATCAAGATCACGATATTGACTAAAAATAGAGTAACTAGTCCTGCAAAGGAAACATACCTGAATAAAACTAATAAGATAATTCCTATCACCGAGCATATCAAAATCTCTTTCAAAAAAAGACAATATAAAACTCCAAGTGTAGTAGCCACGCCTTTACCACCCTTAAATCCCAAAAAAACAGGAAAAATATGACCTAGTACAACAGATACAGCAGCTATTAGTGCATAATCCATTGAAAAAAAATTCCTCACAAAAAAAGCCACAAAAAAGCCCTTAAAAAAATCAATTACAAATACAGCAAGAGCAATTTTCTTTCCTAATACTCTCAAAGTATTTGTTGTGCCGGCATTTCCTGAACCTGTCTTTCTGATGTCCATATGATGTATCCTGCCAAATATATACGATGGAGAAATACTGCCTATCAGATATGACACTAGCACTATTATTATCAATTCAAACATTCCAAACTCCCAACTAAATATACTTTAACAATTGTCGCATCTTGCATAAATACCGCAAGGCAAAAGCAAATCACTGTCTTTAATAGGTAGTGAAAGCTCTCCTGTATCTATATTTTTAAATTTATTTCTCAAAGATGATGTATTTATTACATTTTTAAGAGATATAGAAGAAATCCCGGTAGTATATGAGCTCACAATAAGAAATAGTGGTTTTTCCACCAACACTTGATTTATCAGACTAAGTAGTTTTATCAGACTATCTTCTAGCTTCCAAATCTCACCATTTGTGCCTCTACCGTAAGACGGAGGATCCATTATGACAGCATCATACTTTCTACCTCTTCTTATCTCTTTTTCAATAAACTTAAATACGTCATCTACTATATACCTTATAAAATTATTTTCTATACCACATAGTTTTGCATTTTCTTTAGCAATCTGAGTCATGCCCTTAGAGGCATCAACGTGCACAACTTCTTTTGCACCAGACTTTGACGCATTGCAAGTAGCACAACCTGTATACGCAAATAAATTTAACACCTTAATATTTTTATCGCTATTTTCTATCTTTTCCTTTGCATAATCCCAATTTACAGCCTGTTCCGGAAAGATACCTGTATGTTTAAATCCTGTAGGTTTTACATTGAATATCAAATCTCTATAACTTATATTCCAACTTGTAGGTAACTTTTTAATATATTCCCAACTTCCTCCACCTTTATTGCTTCTATGGTATATAGCATCAGGAAAATTTTTAACATTTGATTTTTCATCCATTTCCCAAAAAATTTGAGGATCAGGACGCTTAAGCACATACTGTCCCCATCTTTCCGTCTTTGCACCTTTACCTGCATATAAAATCTCATATTCTTTCCATTTATCTGAAACTAAAAGCATATTTTCTCCTGAAATACCGTAATTAATTAAACAATTTCTTAAATCGCTATTATTATACAAAAAATTAAATATATTTGCAAATCAATTTAGTTTTTTCATAATCTAAGAAAATGTTTAAAAAAACTATAACAATGTTTAAATTTATTTTACAATTAATGTATTTTTCAATTTTTTATGGTAGAATTATAGAAAATACTTTAAGTGAGGTAATAATATGCCCTTAGTAAAAAAAGCTATAATACCTGCTGCCGGCTTGGGTACGAGATTTTTGCCGGCAACAAAGGCTCAACCCAAAGAAATGTTGCCTATAGTCGATAAACCTACTCTTCAATATATAATTGAAGAAGCAATCGACTCAGGTATAGAAGAGATATTGATAATAACTGGAAGAAATAAAAAATCTATAGAAGATCATTTTGACAAGTCTATAGAGCTAGAACTTGAACTGGAAAAAAGTGGTAAAACCGAAATGTTGGAGATGGTAAGGCATATCAGTGATATGATAAACATCCAATATATAAGACAAAAGGAACCAAGGGGACTTGGGCATGCGATATTATGCGCAAAAAGTTTCATAGGTGATGAACCCTTTGCAGTAATTCTAGGTGACGACATAGTTGACTCTAAAACACCTTGCTTAAAACAGTTGCTTGACATATATTATGAGTATAATACGACTATAATAGGTGTACAGGAGATTGACAAAAATGACGTAAATAAGTATGGTATCATTAAAGGAAAATACATTGATGAAAACATACATCTCATTAAAGACCTTGTTGAAAAACCTGATATTGAAAGTGCACCATCAAATATAGCTATACTAGGAAGATATATACTCAAGCCTGATATTTTCAAAATTCTTGAAAATCAAAAACCCGGTAAGAATAATGAAATCCAACTTACAGACGCTCTTAAAACCTTATGCGAAACACAAGCAATGTACGCTTATGAATTTGAAGGCAAAAGATACGACGTTGGAGAAAAGTTCGGATTTTTACAGGCAACTGTAGAGTTCGCATTAAAAAATAACGAATTAAAGGATGAGTTTTTAAATTATTTAAAGGAATTGGTAAATAAATATTAACTATTATATCATTAAATAAGAAAGAAGGTATTAGATTGAAATTTAAGTTATTTCGTAAAATTTTAGCATTTTCTCTAATTTTTTCAGCTGTTTTATCTGCAAATACTTCCCATGCAATAAAATTTGGAGATATGCAGGGATATGCTTGGGCTGAAAAATTTGTTGAAGACACAAGTGAAAAAGGGCTTATATCTGGATATCCTGATGGAATATTCAGACCTGGTTCTCCTGTAACAAGAATTGAATCACTAATTATGATTTCAAATCTATATTCAAAGTCTGAAATTGATATAACATACAAAAACAATATATCAAAGTATAATGACAGACTTGAGAAAGCAAAGATAGAAGACTGGGCAAAACCTTATGTAGTCTTTGCACTTGAAAAAAAGATAATTCCTAACAGAGACGAAATGATAGCAGCGCTTGTAGACTCAAATTCTAAAAAATCTATAACTGCAAAGAGATTTGAAGTTTGTGTATTTTTAGTAAGAGGACTAGGACTTGAAGGTGAAATAAATAAAAGCGCAACTTTGTCGTACAAAGACAACGACTCTATAATCAAAGATGCTGTTCCTTATATAGAGCTATTACAAAGAAAGGGCGTTCTTTCAAAAGAAGGCGATGGAACTGGTTTTTTCAAACCTAATAACTCTGTGACAAGAGCCGAAACTGCTGTAATGCTTTCAAACGCTTATAAGTATTCTCAAAAAGCTAGCCTTGAAAACAATCCTACTCAACCAACTCAGCCAACTCAACCAACTCAACCAAAAACACCTGAAACACTTGAAGTACAAAATATTTCAGGAACTATAAATTTGATTACTCTTACAAATGATGATGTAAGCATTTCTCTAACTACTGATGACAATAAGATACAAAATTATTCAGCAAAGAAAAATGAACTTGCCATAAAAGTAGGCGATGCCATTACTTCAATAAATGATTTAAAGGTTGGTCAAAAAGTTACTCTTACTTTAAGCAAAGGAAAGCTTATTCAAATAATGGCAGATTCTGAAGAAAAGAGAGTATCAGGAAAGATTGTGAGCTTTACCACTTCTGATCCCACTACTATAACTATAAAGGTAAGTAGTGAAGATAAGGTACTAAGATATAATAAGGATACTCAAATTTATGTTAATGACGTATTGACTCCTGTAAACAAACTACCCTTGGGTACAGATATAGACGCATACTATACAGACAATCTCATAGTAAAAGCAGCTATAACACATAAAAAATCTGAGCTTACAGGAGAAATTACCGACTATACAAACAACTCCATCACTATAAAAGATAAGGATTTAGGAATAGTAAGAAAAGAATTCGCAGACGATATAAAAATTTATAGAAATGACAAAAGAGTAAGCGTAACTGATATCGCTGTAGGAGATACGGCTACTATTAAGACAGACGCAGAAAAGATAACAGATGTTACTATAGAAGCAAAAAGCGAAAAATACAGATCAGCCTATATAAAAAGCATTCAGCTTAACAGTGACTACAATAAAATCGTCATAGTAGACAATTCAAATAAAGAAAGAACTTTGACTATAAATAACAATGCTATAATAAGGATAGGTGATAAGAGAACAAACATCTATTCTCTTAAAGTAGGTCATTCCGTAGAAGTATACGCATCAGGCGGAATGGTTGAAGAGATAATATCAAGTGGTGAATTCAAGCAAACTACAGTAACTGGCAAAGTCTTATCTGTAGATGTAGTAGACAAGTATATCGAAATAAGACAAAACGACGGAAAAAGTATAAAGATGTACTATGATACAAAGACAAAAATAGAACAACTTTCTAATGGTGCTGTAATTGATGCCAAAAAAATCCTCGCAGATGATACAGTTACAGGTATAGGTATTTTGGAAGGTGGAAATATCAACGTTACTAGAGTAATAGTGAATATTTAGCTAAGTATGGATTGCTAATTAAATAAAATTATAAACTTGTAATTATACTGATAATCTTTTAAACTTATAGTTAAATAATCTTATATTTTTAATCAGTTATTCAACTTTATTAGTATTTAAAAAAAGATATAAATTATTTTCTATAATTTTATTGGATTTTAGTACAAAAATTAATATCACAATTTAAAACTTTAGGGAGATGGATTATGAAGATTTTTCTTGATACTGCAAACATTGATGAAATCAAAGAAGGTGCAAGTTGGGGTATAGTTGATGGAGTCACTACTAACCCTTCACTAATTGCTAAAGAAAAAAGGGATTTTAAACAAGTCGTAAAAGAGATATGTGACATTGTGGACGGTCCCATATCTGCAGAAGTAATATCTGAAGACAGCGAAGGCATGATAAACGAAGCCAGAGAATTGGTAAAAATTCACAAAAACATAGTTATAAAAATTCCTATGACCGTTGAAGGACTCAAGGCGGTAAGTAAGCTGTCAAAAGAAGGCATAAAGACAAATGTAACCTTGATATTTTCTCCAAATCAAGCTCTTTTAGCTGCAAAGGCCGGAGCCACTTATGTCAGCCCATTTTTAGGAAGACTTGATGACGTAGGCTCACAAGGTATGGATCTAGTAAGGACTATAGTTGAAATATTCTTCAACTATGACTATGATACAGAAGTTATAGCTGCAAGTATAAGACATCCTCTCCACGTTGTTGACGCTGCACTTGCCGGTGCTCACATAGCAACAATACCTATGAAAGTGCTACAACAAATGGTAAAACATCCTCTTACAGATAAGGGAATAGAAAGCTTTATGAATGACTGGAAAGGTGCTTTCGGAAAATAATATTTTATATGAAAATAAGGATAATCTAATCTTATAGCAAGGTTTGATTATCCTTATTCAATTCTATAAAAGTTGCATATATTAATTATATCTTTATAAAATAATTAAAAATTTATTTTTTTGCAAGTATTTTGAGATTTTTACTAAATTTTTAAATAATAGAATAAAAGTTTATTCTAAATTTCAGTATCAAACACCAGTATTTTTTATAATACTTGAAGTTTCACAACAGTAGTATCTATTGTTTTAACCCCTACTTTATCAAAGGCTATAGTGAATTTACCTCCGGTTTTCCCTACAACTGTACCAACGCCAAATGTCTTATGACTTACTTTTACACCTACAGACAATTCTTGTGGTGCATCTTTTTTCTTTTCATTTATAATCTTATATTTTTCTACATACTTTTGATATAATGAATAACTTTCTTTTTCCTTAGGAAGCTTTTTTTGTATTACATCCTTATTGTCACTTTCGATAAAATTAGTATCAATCTCACCAACAAATCTTGAGACAATATTGCAATTAGTCTTGCCATAAAGCAATCTCATAATAGATCTTGTCATAAAAAGTTTTTCTTTTGCTCTTGTGATTGCTACATAACAAAGCCTTCTTTCTTCTTCAAGCTTTGATTCTTCAAGAATTGACCTTGATGATGGAAAGATATCTTCCTCAAGTGCTACAAGAAATACAGCTCTAAACTCCAATCCTTTGCTGCTGTGTATTGTCATTAGGCTAACATAGTTGTCATTTTGTATCTTCTCGTCCATATCTGTTGACAATGATGCATTCTGTAAGAAAGCTGACAAAGTCTTATCTTCAGAATTTAACTCAAACTCTTTGACAACTGACTTCAATTCGTCTATATTTTCCAACCTTGACTGATTTTCAACAGAGTTTTCTTCTAAATATAACTTCTTATAATTAGTATTTTCCAAAACCTTATCCAATAACTCGCTAACAGGTAGCACATTTGCCAAAGTCTTAAGTGATGATATTAAGAGTTTGAACTTTTTAACAGATTCCCTTGTCTTAGTTGTACTTACTATATCATCCACTTCATCCATGGCATCAAGAATAGACATATTGTTTTCCTTTGCATAAGCTTCAATTTTCTCAATAGTCTTTGTGCCTATACTTCTCTTCGGAACATTTATTATCCTTTTTAGTGAGATATCATCAAACTTATTGTCTATTATTCTGAAGTATGCCAAAATATCCTTTATTTCCATTCTATCGTAAAACTTCAGTCCACCAAAAATCTTATAAGGTATACCATACTTCATAAATGCTTCTTCATAGGTTCTCGACAAACTATTTGCTCTATATAGTACAGCAAAATCCTTGTAATCATATCCTTGATTATCTACCATTTTTTTTATATTTATTGCTACATAGTTAGATTCATCTCTTTCACTTGCTGCACTATAAAGCTTTATTTTCTCTCCATCATTAGCGTCTGTCCAAATCTTTTTTTCTTTCCTCTCATTATTTTTTTTAATTACTGAGTGGGCAGCATTTATAATATTTGATGTGGAGCGATAGTTCTGCTCCAACTTTATCTGCAATACATTATCAAAGTCTTTTTCAAACTCCAAAATATTTCTTATATCAGCTCCACGCCAAGTATATATAGACTGATCGTCATCTCCTACCACACAGATATTTTTGTGCATTGCTGACAACATTTTAATAAGTAGATATTGGCTGTAATTTGTATCCTGATATTCATCCACCATTATATACTTGAATTTAAACTGATATTTTTCCAATACATCCTTGTGTTCTTTAAATAATCGTATACAATTATATATCAAATCATCAAAGTCCATGGCATTGTTTTTTTTCAACTCTTGTTGATACAAAGAATATACTTTAGCAATTTTACTCCCTATATAATCAGACTCATATGTGTTTTCATACTCTTGAACGTCAATCATAGAGTCTTTCGCCTTAGAGATTTCAGATGCAATAAGTGAAGGTGAAATACTTTGTTTACTATAGTCCAAGGCCTCCATACAATTCTTTATCAGTGTTTGTTTATCAGTAGTATCGTAAATAGTAAAGTTATTGTCGTAATCAAGATGATGTGCCTCTATTCTTAATACTTTTGAGCAAAAAGCATGGAACGTAGAAATCCAGACTCTCCTTGAATCCTCCCCTATCATCTCCTCTACTCTCGATAGCATTTCCTTGGCAGCCTTATTGGTAAAAGTTATTGCTAATATATTATAAGGATTTACATTTTTCTCTTCTATAAGATAGGCTATCTTGTTCGTAATAACCCTCGTCTTGCCTGATCCTGCTCCTGCAAGTATGAGTATTGCGCCATCTGTAGTTGTTACAGCACGATGTTGCATTTCGTTAAGTTTATTTATTTCCATAAAATTCTCCATAATTAAAAAAACTATTTTTACTATTATAACATAAAATTTATTTTAAAGTCAGTTAACAGTTTTATTTATAATATTTTTTTATATTTTATATTGACAGTATTCTAATATTATGATACTCTAATATTAGAATATAATAATTTTAGAGTAAAGGGGTTTTAAAAATGTCTCTATCACATGGAATATTAGGTTTTTTATCTTATAGCAATATGACCGGATATGATTTGGCAAAGATATTTGACTCATCGGTAAAATTTTTCTGGTATGCGAGAGCAAATCATATTTACTTAGAATTGACAAAACTTGAAAAAAAATCTTACGTAAAATGTGAATATATAGTCCAGCAGGATAAACCAAATAAGAAGCTATACCATATAACAGATGAGGGTAAAAAAGAATTTTTACGCTGGCTTGCAACAAATACTGACGATATCCAAAAAAGTAAAAATGAATTTTTGATGAGAGTGTTCTTTTCAGGCTCCAGAACTATAGACCAGAGCATTGAAGTGTTTAAAAAATTTATAGATGACTGCAATAAATACATTGAAAGTATGGATGCCATACCATCAAGCATTGATGAATACCAAAAATTTGTTGAACCTATACAATCACTATATTGGAAATTTACTGCAGACTTTGGGCTTAGACTGACAAAGCTGAATATAGAATGGGCACAAGATTGTATTAAACAATTAGAAAAACTGAAATAGGAGAACAATTATGAATATACTGCTTATAAACGGAAGTCCCAGGGGCGAAAATGGTAATACTATTCATCTTTCAAAGGCATTTTGCGAAGGAATAATAGAAAAAACAAATGCTAATATAGAAAATATTAACTTGAATAAACTTGACATAAAAGACTGCAAGGGATGTTTTGTATGCTGGAAGGATACACCCGGAGTTTGTTGTATCAAAGATGATATGCAGGAAATGCTTGAGAAGATAAAGTCGGCAGATATTATTATTTGGAGTTTTCCACTATATTATTTTTCTCTTCCTTCAAGAATAAAGGCATTTATGGATAGACAACTTCCTTTGATGTTACCTTTTATGGATAAAAACGTCTTAGGTGGAGCTCATCCCAAAAGATATGACTCTTCACACCAAAAAAATGTGATTATATCATCTTGCGGATTCTATACTACTGAAAATAATTATATTGCAGTTAATGCACAATTTGACAGAATATTTGGTAAAGGCAATTATACTTCGATATTTTGTGCTCAAGGAGAAATTCTTAGGACTAAAGAAATGAGCAACTTTACAAGTTCTTACTTTCAAAACGTAAGGAATGCAGGTGCTGAATTGGTAGAATTTGGAGAAATTTCAGAAGATACAAAGAAGAGTTTAAATAAAAATTTCTTACCTAGAGAAATATATGAAAGAATGGCTGATGCAAGTTGGGGAATTGAGATTCCACAAAATGATGATAATAAAAATGAACAAAAAGATAAGGTAAAAAAAGATGAGCCTTCACTAATTTTTACAAGACAGATGTCATATCTATATAATCCAAAATCGTGGGATGGTAAAGACAGGGTTTTGGAATTTTACTATACAGATATTGACAAGAGATACCAAATTATTATGGGAAAAGAAGATTCCTCTGTTATTGATGAAAATTTTTTAGACTATACTACGAGAATAGAGACTCCATTTAGCGTATGGGAAAAAATCAGCAAAGGAGAATTAAGCGGTGAACAGGCTCTAATGGAACGTATGTACAGCGTCAAAGGAGACTTCAGCCTTATGATGAACTGGGATGATTACTTCGGTATTGGAAGTAACAATGACATTTCAGCTGTAAAAACTACTGAGAATAATGACAAAAAAACCAATATGAATTTACTTTTAACACCTTGGATTATAGTGTGGGTTGCCCTTTCTATAAATCCTTTAGTTGGGGGCATACTTGGTGTACTGACATGTAGCATCTTACCGTTTTTGTATCTAAGATATAAACCGGTAATTTTTGAATATATAAGCATAGTAATGATAAATATATTTTGCATTTTATCTATTTTAAACTTTGATATTAAAATTTTAGTTACATTATCTTATCTATCATTTGGCTTACTTTGGTTTATAACCTTATTTTTAAAAGTTCCTTTGACTGCTTATTATTCATTAAATGAATTTAAAGGTACAAACCCTTTGGAAAATAGACTTTTTTTAAGGACAAATCGTATAATTACAGGATATTTCGCCATCTTATATATACTTACACCTATTTGGACCTATGCTTTGCTAAACTCACCTTTAGCAGTATTTACAGGAGCTGTAAATTCCATATTACCTGCAATATTTGTCGCATTTACTAATAAATTTAAAGATTTCTATCCTAAATACTACCTTACAAAAGAATCTAAATAATCATAAAATTTACCACAAATTATTCGCTTTTAATTTGTGCATATCTATAATGTTTATCGTATTAAGTGTTGAGTTATAATTGTAGAGCAAAAATTTAAAACCCATAAAATATAGCTATCTGCTTATATTCTATGGGTTTTTATTTTATATATTAGAAAATATTTTTTAGCTATATATTAATTTCTAACTATTACAGATACACCGTCAGGTATTACTGTTATCTTTTCATTTGGCTTGCCAAGATATTCGTCAGCCATTTTTATAGCTTCATCCACTGATTTAGCATAATCCATTTGCATATCTCTTACCATTTGCTCAGGTGCATTTGTCACCATTATTACCTTATATTTAAGTAGTATTCTGCATAGGATTTGAGATTCCCATTGGTCAGCTACAGTATCTTCCATTGGAGTATCCAAGAAAGTCTTCATTATCTTGTTCTTATCTTTTTCATTAGCAAAAGTATCATAAAGTGATTGTCCACCATGACCAGCACTACAGTCAGTCACCATTATTATAACTCCGCCTTCTTTACAAGTTGCCTCAGCAGCAGTCATACCCTTTACTGATTGATAGATATTTTGATCCAAAGGATAACCACCATTTGTTGATATAACAATATTTGCTGGTATAGCATCCACACCAGAAAGTTCTTTTACAAAGGCACAACCCTTAATATGAGCATCATTAAAATGTCCTGCATAAGCATCAATTACTTTCTTATCTTCATTAATAACAACATTTATTATAAAAGCAAGATTAGCCTTTTCTGCAGCATAGAGCATATCCTTGTGTATAGGGTTATTTTCCAATATTCCTGTTCTTGAATACTCACTATCTATGAATTTTGAGCAGTGATTTGCCATAACAGTTACTTGACTTGCAACTCCTGGAAGTACGCTTTTTCTTCCTCCTGAAAATCCTGCAAAGAAGTGTGGTTCAATAAAGCCTTCAGATATCAACAAGTCTGCTTCTACAGCCAATTTGTTTATGATAAGTTTTCCACCTGATGGCAATACTCCGATTTCCACCATATCTTCATCTTTCCAGCTCTCATGTATTACAAAATTTATGTCTTCTCTATTTACTATATCTTCCCCAAATTTGTAAATTAGCTCTTCCCTTGTAGTTAATCTATGAAATCCTGTAGCAATAAGTACAGTCAATTTTGCATCTTTATTTCCTGCTTTTATCTCATCAAGAACTACAGGCATTATTACCTTACTTGGTACAGGTCTTGTATGATCACTGGCAATCATAACTATATTATTCTTACCTTTTACCAAATCTCTAAGTCTTTGAGAATTTATAGGGTTTTCCATAGCAGATTTTACTATTTCAGTTTCACTCTTATCAACTTTAAAACTATGCGCTCCTGAAACCAAAGAACCATTATATCTTTCATCAGGTATATTTATTTCAATCTTTTCTTTACCAAAAGGTACCTTTACAATTGCCATAAGCATCGCTCCTTTTCTAAACATTTAAAAAGTAATTAGCACTTCTTACGATACTCATTTTAACATAAAAAGTTAGAAATTAAAATCATTATTTTAATGTACCATAAGAAAATTTTATATCTTTTTTGGTAGTTATTATAGTCTTAATTGCTATCTCAAGTCCTTGCACTATAGTATCTAAAGGCATGGAGTAAGTATTTTTGTCCTTTACCTGTTCATCCATATATGGCACATGGATAAATCCGCTCCTCATATTTTTGTATCTCATCCTTGTAAGATAAGCCATATAATAGCAGACATAGTTACATATAAATGTCCCTGCAGAATAAGAGATATACGATTGTATTCCATTGTTATTTAGGTTTTTTACTATCGCCTTAACGGGAATATTTACAAAATAGGCGTCATCTCCGGTTTGAATTATTTTTTCGTCTATTATTACATTGCCCTCATTATCAGGTATCCTAAAATCATTTATATTAATTCCTACTTTTTCTATACTGATACCTTCTCTTCCTCCTGCCTGTCCAACATTTAGAACCACATCAACCTTTTCTTTTTCAATTGTCCTTAGAAGAATATCTACTGATTTCTTATATACTGTAGGTATTTCTTTCTTAATTATTATAGCATTATCTATCTTATCAGGCAGTCTTTTTACTGCCTCTATTGAGGGGTTAATGCTATCTTTTCCAAACTTATCAAAACCTGTAAGTAATATTTTCATAATTTATCCTCTATGATTGTAATGTAGTTACATTTAATAATTAAAAACTAATAAAACTTATACAAATAAGAACTTTTAACTGCCTTAAAATTATTTTGACAATCAATAGTCTTGGATTTATTACCTTTATGTATAAAATAAAGATTTGTATTTATCAAATTAAACCTATGCTATTATCTATTTAATATTTAGCTAAGGTTATTCGTTTTTTAAAAAAAGGTATGTTATTTATAACTTCATCCTAAATTCACTGGAACTTTTTAGCTATCTATTTTATTAAAATTTAAATATGAATATAAAATATTATAAATTTTTTTACTTAATTTATAATATCAAAAAAACACAAGGTCTGCAACAACCTTGTGTTTTATTATATATTTTTAGGAGCCGTACTGTTAAATTTTTTTTATTCAAAGAATAACTTTATATCATCTTCTACTGTTCCTATTGGTGCTATACCAAAGTTTTCTACAAGTACTCCGGCTACAGCTGGTGATAAGAATCCAGGAAGAGTAGGTCCAAGGTGAATATTCTTAACTCCAAGATATAGTAGAGCCAATAGCACTATTACAGCTTTTTGTTCATACCATGCTATGTTAAATACGATAGGCAAATCGTTTATATCTTCAAGTTCAAATACTTCTTTTAATTTAAGAGCTATTACTGCAAGTGAGTAAGAGTCGTTACATTGTCCTGCATCAAGAACTCTTGGTATTCCACCTATATCTCCAAGATCTAACTTATTATATCTGTATTTTGCACAGCCTGCAGTAAGAATTACAGCATCCTTTGGCATTGCTTTAGCAAATTCAGTATAGTAATTTCTTTCTTTATGTCTACCGTCGCATCCGCCCATCACTACGAATTTCTTGATTGCTCCTGATTTTACTGCATCTACTACCTTATCAGCAAGTGATATTACTTGGTTATGTGCAAATCCACCTACGATAAATCCATCTTCTACAGCTTTTGGCGGTTCACATTTCTTTGCATGTTCAATAAGTTCAGAGAAATCCTTATGTTCTCCAGGTTCTCCAGGTATGTGCTTGCATCCTGGGTATCCTGCAGCTCCAGTAGTATACATCTTATCTTTGTAGCTGTCTTTTGGAGGCACTATACAGTTTGTAGTCATTAGTATAACACCGTTGAAGTTTTCAAAATCTTCTTTTTGTGCATACCATGCTCCACCGTAGTTACCAACAAAGTGTGGATATTTCTTAAGTTCAGGATAGTAATTTGCCGGCAACATTTCACTATGAGTATATACGTCAACTCCTGTTCCTTGAGTTTGTTCAAGCAACATCTTCATGTCAAACAAGTCGTGACCAGATATCAATATTCCGGGATTTTTTCCGGCAGAAATACTTACCTTTGTAATTTCAGGATGTCCGTAAGTTGAAGTATTAGCTCCGTCCAAAAGCGCCATACCCTTAACTCCAAACTCACCTGTTTTTAAAGTAAGAGCTACCAACTCGTCTATAGTTTTGCTTTCATCCAAAAGTTGTTCCAATGCTTCCTGAATGAATATATCTACTTCTTCATTTTCATGCTTCAAGTTGTTAGCATGTTTCATATAAGCTGAAAGTCCTTTAAGTCCATAAGTTACAAGTTCTTTAAGACTTCTGATATTTTCATCTGCAATAGATAATATACCTATTTGAGTTGATTTTTCCAATACTTTCGCATCATCTCTTTCGTTGTAAAGTGCAACTTGTGGAAGATTGTTTCTTTCTTCTTCTGACAATTTAGATATCAATTCATTTTTGACATCCATTGTGTAGTATATTTCTCTTAATATTGCATCTTGGTCAAAATTCGCATTTGTTATAGTAACAAAAAGATTCTTAGTAACTACATGATTTACTTTTTTATCAATAGCAACTCCCTTTGCTCTAAGTTTATTTATTACAATACATAGACCTTTTGTTTGCCATACAAGCATATCTTGTAAATTAGCTACATCTGCAGTCTTACCACAGACACCTTTTACAGTACATCCTGTATTTTTAGCAGTTTCTTGACATTGATAACAAAACATTCCCATATTATACCTCCATAGTCTCCTAAAAATAATAGTTTTTTATTTTTTTTATGTTTGTTTATTGTTATGCTAAGATTTTACAATAGAATTAATTTTAATTCCGTATCATTAGTTACAAAATTAAAAATTTTTTAAAATACTTTTTTTATATCTCTTTAAAACAGCATAGTTGTTTTATTATTAAGTATATTTGGGTATAAGGACTATTGTATTTTTATACATTTGATTAAGTAGATAAAGGAGTATAAATTGAAAAAAATAATACTATACGGTCTTAATGACGACAGAAAAAATCAAATACAATCATTATTTAATGATGATATAACTATAAAATATATTGATAAATCTTATCTTGAAGTCATGGTAGGAGATATTTTTGACAGAGATGAAATTGATATAAAAGATAACAAAGATGAAAATAGTGTATTTAACAATGAATTTATGTTAATAGAAGGTTTTGATGGTGAAAATGACATAAGAGATTTACTCTACAGTTTTAAGTCAAAGCTTGTTGCAAGACCTATAACATCTGCAAGAACTGAAAGCAATGAAAAATGGCTATTGAAATATTTGTTGCTTGAAATATTTGATGAACATCAATATATGACAAATTTGAATAAGTAGGTGAATTTATGAAAAACTATGATGTAATTGTTATTGGAAGCGGTAGCGCTAATATAGTGATTGATGAAGCAATCTCTCACGGAAAAAAATGCGCTTTGATTGAAATGGGGAAATTCGGTGGTACATGCCTAACTCGTGGTTGTATTCCTACAAAAGTAATGGTGAGTGTAGCTGACTTTATAAGACAGGCGAAACATGTTGAAAAAATCGGTCTAAAAATTCATGATATAGATGTGGATTTTGACTTGATAAAACAAAGAGTTGAAAAGAAGATTAATGTAGAAAGCAATGAAGTATACGAATATTATGCAAATCAAAAAAATGTTGATGTATATAAAGCCACAGCCAAATTTGTATCTAATAAAGAGATAAAAGTAATATATAATGATAAATCAAAGGGCGAAGAAATAATAACAGGACAAATAATTGTAATTGGAGCAGGAGCAAGAACTAAGATACCTAAGATTGAAGGAATGGAAGAAGTAAAATACATTACTTCCGAAACTTTTTTTGGAGATAAATTCCCTAAAAAACCTTATAAATCTCTAACTGTCATAGGAGGAGGATATATAGGAATGGAATTTGCCCATATTTTTTCAGCATTTGGAAGTGAAGTAAAAGTTGTACAACATAATAAGTATATATTGCCAAAGGAAGAAAGAGAGATATCTACAAAGGCACTTGAAATTTTTTCATCTTATGGAATAAATATATTTACTAACAAAGATACGATAAGAATGTATGAAGAAGACGGATTGAAAGTATTAGAATTTAAAGACATTACTACAGGCGAAGTACAAAGTGTCAAATCAGAAGAAATAATAGTTTGCCCCGGAGTAAAGAGCAATGCAGACTTGCTTGATATTGAAAATACAGATATTTCACTTAAAAACGGATATATAAGAACAAATGAGTTTTTAGAAACTACAGTTCCTGATGTCTATGCAATAGGCGATATCAATGGAATGTATCAATTCAGACATAAGGCAAATTACGAAGCTGAAACATTGTCACATAACTTATTTGATGCTAAGCTAAAAAAAGAAAACGAAGAATCAACAAATAAAAACCATGAATTTGTATATTATGATACAGTACCGGCTGTAACCTACACTTTTCCACAAGTAGCCCATGTAGGTTTGACAGAAAAAGAAGCTTTGGAAAAAGGCTATGATATAAAAGTAGCAAAACATTTTTATTCGCAGACAGCAAAGGGATATTCACTTGGTTATGATACCGGAGATTTAAATGACGGCTTTATAAAGATAATTGTAGATAAAAATGACAGTCAAATCTTGGGAGTGCATATCATCGGAGAGGAAGCATCTTTGTTATTGCAAGCTTATGTAGAGATTATGAACTCTGGTATTAAGACTTTGAAAGTCATAAACGAAGATATAACATCAAAAACTACAGATGTATATAGAAATGACAAAAATTACCGTATATTGAGAAAGTCAAATAGCTTGGAACTTACTAATAACACTATGGTAGCACATCCTTCACTTTCTGAGGTGAGTATGTGGACAAGGTATATGGAATTTAAGGATGTGCTTAAATAAACTTAGATTTTTTCATAATAATGAATATGAAATAAAAAAATAGCTCTTTTAATTTGTAATCCAATACTATAACTATATAGCAAAATAATAAATGATAAGGCTGAATTTTAAACAAAATCTCACCTTATCATTTTACATACTTGTACTAATTACTATTTATAATGTCAAGAAATCTATATATTCTACAACATAAAATTCCATATATTACGAACCTTAAAATAGTACTGATTCACTTGACTATTTAATATTTTTTAGTGGTAATACATTATAAAAAATAATGTTCATCTCATATCTTTCTTTTAGCGTATACCTCTCCATTTATTATCCAAGTCGCACCTTTATCAAAAGATGTTTTATTTTCCCAATAGAAGGTATCAGCTGTTATATCTGAAAATATCCATAGATTAAGATTTTCAGTTTCGCTTTTATTTGTAAGGATGATTTCATCATTTACTTTTTCTGCCTCAAGATACACCATCTTTCCTAAGCAAGCGTAACAAATATCCCATTTTAGTTTTTTAGGATTATATATCCTAATAGTTGTACCATATTCAGCATCAGGTTGGGGATTAATAATTCTTTCTGTCCTTGAAGGGCAGATAAAGACATCTTGAATTCCTTCTCCGTTTAATATTTCTGAAAATAGCCATTCTCCTATTACATGTCGTTCATTTTCAGTCCCTTTACCATCAACCCATTCAATTTCCCACTCTCCCAAAAGAGGAGTGAATATATTTTTATTCTCTGTATTTTCCCCTACCAAGGCTTCAAAAAATTTGTTCATTGATTAAGCTCCCAAGTATTTTTGAATTATCATATCATATCTTCCATCCTACTGCAAGTTCCCTTGCATTGATGAATTTTCTGTATATATTATCTTGTTTCATCAATTCGTCATGTGTTCCGTTTTGAACTATACTACCATTGTCTATGACCAATATCTTATCTGCATTTCTTACAGTTTTGAGTCTATGAGCTATCATTATTATGGTTTTCTTCCTTGTAAGTTCTTCTATTGCGCTTATCAATTCTTTTTCATTTTCAGGATCTACATTTGCCGTTGCCTCGTCCAATATTATGATAGGAGCATCTTTCATCATAGCCCTTGCTATTGATATTCTCTGTTTTTCTCCACCAGATAAGGTTGAACCCCCTTCTCCTATGATTGTATTATATCCATTAGGCAGTTTTTGTATAAATTCATGGCAACAAGCTTTTTTTGCTATCTCAATCACTTCTTCATCACTTGCTTCCGGTTTGCCAAATCTTATATTGTTGGCAATAGTGTCTTCAAAGAGATAAACATTTTGGAATACAAAGCTGAAATTCTTCATCAAAGAATCTATACTGTAGTCTTTTACATCAATACCACCTAATTTTATCACACCTTTGTTCACATCCCAAAATCTTGCCATAAGTCTGCATATAGTTGTCTTTCCACCACCTGACGGACCTACAATAGCAGTCGTTGTACCTTGTTTTATATCAAAAGATAAGTCATTTATAATTTTTCTTTTTTCATAAGAAAAATCAACCTTTTCAAAGCTAATGTCATAAGTTGGCGGTACTATATCCTTTCCATCTATATCCATAGACTTGATATTTAATATTTCATTACCCTTGTTTACACCTATATCTATACACCTTAAAATAGCTGTGAATGAACCTGCCGAATCAAGGCTTGAATACATCATAAAAGCACAAATAAGCATTGTTATACAACTTGGCAAATCCATACTGCCATCCAAGTAGAAATAAATAGAAAATCCAATGACACACACACCTGTAATCTTAGTAACAAGACTTTGCATACCCATAGCAGGTAAAAGCTTAAGTTCCATATCTATATTTACTTTAGATGCCTGATTAATACTGTCGTCAAGCTTCTTATTCTGTTTTGAGAAAAGTGAATATGATTTTACTTCAGCCATTCCTTGTACATATTCTAATATATTGGATACCATATTTCTATCCGCTATGTCCTTTTCTTCAGAAACGGAAGATGAATTTGCTCTTAGTTTAGTGTTTACTAACATAAATACTAAGAGTCCAATCAATATTACAAAGCCTATTCTTATGTCAAATGTAAATACAAGGCACATTATCAATATAGTTGTAAGCAGACCTTCAGTAGTCATCATTATTACCTTTGTAGCTGTATCCCCCAATACTTCCATGGTATTAGTAGTAACTGAAGTTATATATCCAAGAGAGTTTTCATTGAAATATCCCATTGGCAAATATTTAAGATGCTCAGCAATTTCTATCCTCTTATTAGCAGCAGTCTCATATCCTGCCTCTGTCTGCAACATCATAGACTTACTCCTAAGTAAGGTAACCCCTACAATACTTATAAGCATTATCCCAAGAGAGGTAAGGCAGGTATTTAGGGTAACATTGTTTTCTATTACAGCCTTAATCATTACAAAGGTGGCAGGTACACGAAGAGCCTCAAAAAAAGCTTTTAAAACGCCAAAAAATATTGATATTTTAAATTTCTTCTTATTTTTTTCTCCACAAAAATCAAAAAACTTCTTATATATGCTAAGCATTTACTTCACCCCCTACACTATCCTTTGAAGAAATATGTGATTCCCACATATCGCTGTACAATTTACATTCCCTAAGCAATTCATTATGTGTCCCTTTTGCTATTATATTGCCGTTATCAATTACAAAAATATTATCTGAGTCAACAATTGTACTGAGTCTATGTGCAATTACTATCAGTGTCTTTCCTTTAACTAATTTAGCAACTGCTGATTGCACTAAGGCTTCATTTTCAGGATCAGTATAGGCTGTAGCCTCATCCAAAATAATTATATCAGCATTTTTGAGCATAGCCCTTGCTATTGAGATTCTTTGTCTTTCTCCTCCTGAAAGATGTCCGCCTGTACCCCCTGCAATGGTGTCATATCCATTTTCTAATGATGAAATAAAATCATGACAACCGCTTTTTTTGGCAATCTCTTCTATTTCTTCATCACTTGCATTTGGCTTTGCAAGTCTTATATTTTCTCTTACACTTATGTCAAATAGGTAATTATCCTGCGAAACATAAGCAATAATCTTATTTTGATACTCAATAGGCATTTCTTTTGTATTGACATTTCCTATTAATATTTCTCCTGAATTTGCATCCCACAACCCTGCTATAAGTTTAGCTATAGTTGACTTACCGCTACCTGACGGTCCTACAAAAGCATTGACAGTACCGGAATCAATATGCAAGTTTATACCATGCAATACCTCATCTTCATGGTATGAAAAGTGTACATTTTTGAGTTCTATATTTGTGTTTTCAATATTCTTTTCTATATTTTCAGGTCTTTTCATATCTTCTTGTTCAAGAATAGATACAACTTCTGATACTATGGTTCCAATTTTACCTATATCTTCACCATGAGCTGACGCATTCATAAGCGGAGCAATGATACCGAAGGATAAGATTATCAGCAATATAAAATTTGTAGCTGGCAGATTACCCGCCTTATAAAGCATACCGCCTATAGGTAACATTCCTGTCAAAGTAGCAGGCAATAATGTTGACGATGCAGATGAATAAAAAAGACAACTTCTCATCCAATCAACGAAGCAAGCAGCTCCTTCCTTAGCTGCTATAACAAATTTTTCATAGGAGCTGTCCGCTTTTCCAAATGCCTTTATTACTTCTATTCCCCCTATGTATTCCACAGCTGTATCATTTAGTTTTTTAGTCTTAACTATTGTATTATTGAACCTTTCACTAAATCCTTTGAACATACCGCAGTAAGCCAATACACCAAAGGGCACTGTAAGTAGAGATGCAAGTCCCATCTTCCAGTCTATGGAAAATACATAGATAATTACTAATATAGGTCCTAACATATTTGCAGTAAACTCCGGTACAACGTGAGCAAGTCCTGTTTCCATAGAGTCCACTCTTTCCACTATTATATTTTTGAGTGAGCCTGAAGGAGTATCTTTTACATAACCAAGTGGTAATCTATAAAGCTTGTCACATAACATTCTTCTAATATTCGCCAATACACCAAATGTCGCCTTATGTGACAATCCAGTAGAAATACTGTGAAATAAAACTCTTAATATCCACACTACAACCATAAGTAAGCATTTATTAAGATAGATACTTAATTCTTTTTTTCCGGATAAAAGATTTGCCACAATATCCCCCATTATAAAATATGGCAATATCATACAAAAAACTCCTAAAATTGCAAAAAATATAGAAGCTATATATTGTCCTTTATTCATACTCGCAAATTCAAAAAACCATTTAATATTAGATTTCTTCTTCATTTTCTCCCCCTTTATCAAAATTTTTTTTGACTCCAATTATCTCTCTCCAACCTGCTGTAAAGAACTTTTGCAGACTCTTCATATACTCATACGCATCTTTTCTTGAAAAGTCATGAACAACTGATGTAAACATTCCGTTTACTAAGGCAGTGCAGAGCATCTGGCAAAGATCCTCACGAATATAATTTTCAATAAATCCCTGTTCATATAGCTTATGAAATGTTATCAAAGTGTTGTCTGACTCTATTTTTATTATCTTAGCTACAAAATTCTCATATGTTGAACCTGCACTGCAACAGACTATAAGCTTAAAACTATCAAAATAATCATAAATTATCTCAAATAAAGTATCAAATTCAGTAGAATAGTCATCCATAGTATGGATCTTATCATCAGGATTTAGAGATTCAAAATTTTCCTGCATTTTGACAAAATAATCCAAAAATTTATCTGCCCCTTCGCTTACCAACCTTGTAAAAATCATATCCTTATCTGTAAATCTACTATATAGCATACCTGTTGTAAATCCGGACTTTTCTGCGATTATCCTCATTGAAGCATTGATAAATCCTTTCTCCAAAAACTCTGATTTTGCAACTTTTAATATCTTATCTTCTATCTGATTATTTTTTATAATTTTTTTTCGCTTTTAATCATAGTATTTTTCATCCATATCTCCTATCTTCCTTCATCCCACTTAGATCCTTTCTTACAAACGTGAAAATCACAGCAATCTCCACCTTCTGCCAATGTACTTGAACGATGTAACACCGCCCCCATTAATTTGAAAGTTTCATAATCTATCTTGCACATATAAGGAATCAATTCCTCATGATGTTCCTGTTTTCCAAGTGCACAAAGCCCACACCTATGATATAAGATAGTATATTCATCTTCGTCTCTCCCATATATCATCTCTGTATTCCAGTTAAATTCACTATCTGAGACTGAATTGGCGACTTTACTCTTCTCCATCATCTTTTTTTGATTTTCCAAGATAAAAGGATTACTTTTTTGAAAACTTTTTTTAAGCATAGGTGCTTGTATAGTCGCCTCTACCATTTTCTCAAAGCCTTCTTTGTCCATCTTGCCATTCATAGCATCATATATGGAAAGCCATAATATACCGCCAGCTAAAGGAATTCTAAGGGAATTTTTTCTAAGACTTCCTATGTCAGGCGTCCTTAATATCATATTTTTATAATTTAGTTTTGAAAGCTTTTTTATTTGACTTATGTCTACTTCCTTCCAATTTTCCTTTATAAATTTAAATATCGTTGGAGAAAGTCCATACCATATAATTTTTTCACATAAAGTATTTTTCACCTTACTCACCTCTTTTTAAAAAATATCATATGTAAAATACAACTACCTCAATAATAAAAAATAATCAAAATATGTAATAAATCTTAGTAATAGATTAAAGCCAAGCTATTAGAAATAATAAAAAAATTAAAATTACTTATATAAGCCAATAGAAATTATATGCGAATAAATATCATATATAACACCGTTATTATAACTCTGTTATGAAAATAAGTAAAGAATTTATTCTTTATCCATACTTTATTATAAGTTATCCTTATAACTGAATATAGCTTTTAAGTATATTGTATTTTCAATATTTTTCTTGATTTTTTTAAAAAAAGAAATTATAATATCCACCATATTAATTTTTGATATAGTTTTTTTTAATACTAAATTATTTTAGTATACTTTAGACTTAAAGCTTATTTATATGGAGAAAAAATGATTGAAATTAACAATGTCAGCAAGACATTTCATCTAAAAGATAAAAAAGTCGAAGCCTTGAAGGATGTTTCACTTAAAATTGAAAAAGGTGACATATACGGAATAATAGGCTATAGTGGTGCAGGAAAGTCAACACTTATACGACTGATTAATTCTATAGAAAAACCTGACAGCGGTACAGTAAAAATAGATGGTACAGATATAAACCTTTTGGATGAAAAGTCTCTTAGAAATTTAAGAAAAAAAATAGGAATGATATTCCAAAACTTTAATTTATTAAATAGTGCCAACGTATATGAAAATATAGCGGCACCATTAAAAAACAAAAAAAATTTAAGCAAAGAAGAAATAGAGAAAAAGGTTGACTCTCTTCTTAAATTAGTCGATTTAGAAGAAAAAAAATATGTCTATCCCAATCAACTAAGTGGTGGACAAAAACAAAGAGTTGCAATAGCAAGAGCTTTATCAAACGATCCGTCTATACTTCTATGTGATGAGGCTACATCAGCCCTTGATCCCAACACTACAAAGTCTATACTTGATTTGTTGAAGAAAATTAAAAAAGAATTTGAGATTACAGTAGTGCTAATCACCCATCAAATGGATGTAGTTAAATATATCTGTAATAAGGTCTCAGTAATGGATAACGGAGAAATTGTAGAGCAAGGAAATCTAATAGATGTATTTATCAATTCCAAAACTTCAATAGCAAAGGAATTTATCTCCCAAAGTCTTCACCAAGACGGAGTATCCGAAAAACAAAGAGAATTAAAAAAAGACTTTTACAAACTTAATTTTATCGGAGATAAGGCTGATGATCCTTTTATAGCAGGACTCTTCAGTAAATTTGGAGTTACTACAAGCATACTATTTGCAAGTATTGAAAAACTCTGCGATACAACATATGGTACCTTGATAGTAACTATAGATGGAGCAAAAGATAATGTAAACCTATCTATAAACTATCTTACAAATAATAATGTAATAGTGGAGGTGATAAAATATGATAAGCAAAATTAACGAAGATTTAATAAGATATGGACCTTCACTTATAAAAGCTTTAAAAGATACTTGTATAATGGTTGGAATATCCGGCCTATTTGCTACAATATTAGGCACACCTATAGGAATTATTCTTGCAGTTACAGGTGAAGATGGACTTATGAAAAATAAAATTCTTAACTCTATATTGTCAAAAATAATAAATATTCTTCGCTCTATACCATTTGTAATATTGGTGGCGTCTATCCCTTGGCTGGTTAGAGCAATAGTTCATACTACGATAGGAGTAAAGGGTGCTGTAATCCCACTTATAATAGCTTCATCGCCTTTTATGGCTAAACAGGTAGAACTTGCCCTTTTAAAAGTTGACAAGGGAGTCATCGAAGCATATACAGCAATGGGATTTTCAAAATTTGACATCATTATAAAGGTATTGCTTAGAGAAGGCCTTGGAGGAATAGTGCAAGGAATTACCCTATCCTTAGTTGGGCTTATAGGATATTCAGCAATAGCAGGAACAGTCGGCGGAGGAGGTCTTGGAGACTTTGCAATAAGATACGGATATAATATGTTTAACCCACATCTTATGACCCTTACACTTGTAATAATAATTTTACTTGTATTTATTGTACAGTTTATAGGTGATGATATCTACAGGAGATTATCGCATAATTAATTTATAACATTTATACTAAAATAAAACATTTAAAAAACTATTTTGTTATTAATTTTATACTCCACTATAATCTTGATTAATTTTATTACAATAATGGCAGAATATCATATTAATTTTTTTAAAACTTCACTTTCTGTCATTAAATCATAAATTTTAATTTAGGAGTATACAATTCATACTATATATTAAATTTTTTTGGAGGAATCATGAAAAAAAATATTAAAAAAATACTAACTTTAGCTTTATCATCAATCTTACTATTGACAGCTTGCGGATCAACAAGCAACACTCAAAGTGAAAATAAGGACAATACTCAAAACTCAAATAAGACTGCCACGTTAAGAAAGTATAAATTAGGACTTAACGGTACAGACCACAGAGTTTGGGAAAATATTAGAAAAAGATTAAATAATGACGGAATTGATTTGGAATTTGTAGAATTTGCAGACTATATCCAACCTAATAAGGCACTTTCTTCAGGTGACATAGACCTCAACGCATTTCAAACTGAAATATACTTTGAAAACTTTATAAAAGAAAATAATATAGATAATCTTACACCTATCGGATATACGGTAGTTGCACCTATGGGAGCATATTCTAAGAAAGTCAAAGACCTTAAAGAATTACCTACAGACAGAGCATTGAAAGTGGCAATTCCAAACGACACTTCAAATGGTGGTAGAGCATTGAAATTTTTGGAATCACTTGGATATATCAAGTTAGATCCGTCAAAGGGCAATCTTCCAACATTACTTGACATAAAAGAAAATACTAAAAATCTTGAAATAACTGAAATGGCTGCTAATCAAATACCTGCATCTTTGCCTGATCTTGACTTTGCAATAATAAACAATGGCGTAGCTTATGAAGCAGGACTTACAATATCAAAAGACGCTTTGGCATATGAAGATTACAAAGAGGAAAGAATGAAAGACTATTGGAATATAATAGCTGCTAAAAAGGATGACGCTCAAAAAGAAGACTTCAAAAAAATAGTTGAAGTATATCAAACTGAAGAAACTAAAAAAGCGCTTGAAGAACAATATGGCGGTCAATCAATACCTGTTTGGTAAAAAACGGAGAGATAATAATGGAACAACTCAAAGAAAAAATCAATTTATTTATTGATGAAAATATTGAAGAATATAAAAAAATAGCTTTGGAAATTCATGACAATCCGGAAGTGAGCAATTATGAATTTAAGTCTTGCAAAATTTTATCAGATAAACTTATACAAGAAGGCTTTGATGTAAAGGTAGATGTAGCAGGACATAGGACAGGATTTACAGCAACTTACAAATCTGCCAAAAAAGGTCCTGTAATAGTATATCTTGCAGAGTATGACGCACTTGTAGGAATTGGACACGCCTGCGGTCATAATCTTTTTGGAGCCAACAGTCTCATCTCAGCCTCAGCAATTAAAAATATAATTGATGAAGTAGGCGGAGAAGTAAGGGTATACGGTACGCCAGGAGAAGAAGGCGGAGAAAACGGAAGCGCTAAGGGAAGTTTTGTAAGGGAACATTTTTTTGATGATGTGGACGTTGCACTCTGTGCACATCCATCTGATAGAAACAGCGTAAGTACAAGCTCACTGGCAATTGATCCTGTAGTAGTACAATTTTTTGGAAAACCTGCTCACTCATCAGCATCACCTTGGGATGGAATCAACGCCCTCGACGCTGTAATACAGGTGTTCAACTCAGTAAATGCATTAAGACAGCATGTAACTGACGATGTAAGAATACACGGAATAATTACAAAAGGTGGAGACGCTCCCAACATCGTTCCTGAATTTGCTGAAGCAAAGTTTTATCTCAGAGCAAATACTAAAAAACAGGTACAAGAATTAAGATTTAAATTTGAAAATATAGTAAAAGGCGCTGCACTACAAACAGGAGCAACATTTAAACTGGAACAGTATGGAAACAGTGTTGACGACATGGTTATAACTCCACTTTTAGATGATATCTATGCCAAACATGTAGAAGAATTAGGTTATGAAATTGACCGTATTGGCAAAAAAAGTATAGGTTCATCCGATGTAGGCAATGTATCATATGTAGTTCCAACCATACAGCCTAATTTTAAGATTTCCGCAGATCCTATTATAGGTCATACTCAAGGATTTAAAGAAGCTGCAAGAAGTGAGTACGGACTTGAATCTATTAGATTTTACTCAAAAGCACTTGCATACACAGCATTAGACTTACTACTTGATTCAAAACTGCTTGAATATATAAAGAAACAACATCAACAAAGTATTAGTAAATTGCTTTAATAGATTAAGGCACCCTATTTTATGTAGAGTGCCTTAATCTATATTTTTATATTTATTTTTTTGCTTGTTAAAATAAATTCAGCAATTAAAATAATTATTATCTACACAAATCTATTTTAAATTGTATTTTTCTACCAAATACTCATCCATAGCTTTTGCAGCTACCTTTCCTGCTCCCATTGCAAGAATAACCGTTGCAGCTCCTGTAACAGCATCTCCGCCGGCATAAACACCTTCTACTGAAGTTTTTCCTGTAGCTTCATCAACTATTATACATTTATGCTTATTTATCTCAAGACCTGATGTTGTAGAACTGATAAGAGGGTTAGGAGAGGTTCCAAGCGACATTATTACTGTATCACATTCAATTACAAATTCAGAACCTTCTATTACCTTAGGAGACCTTCTTCCTGATTCATCAGGTTCACCAAGTTCCATTCTAACACATTTTATACCTTTTACATTTCCTTTTTCATCTTCCAATATTTCTACAGGATTTGTAAGAAGCTCAAAGTTTACTCCCTCTTCTTTAGCATGATGTACTTCTTCCACTCTTGCAGGAAGCTCTTCCATTGAACGTCTATAAACTATTGTAGACTTAGAACCCAATCTTAATATAGTTCTTGCAGCATCCATTGCAACATTACCACCACCAACAGTCACGCAATGCACACTCTTTTTTACAGGTGTATCATAGCTGTCATCAACAGCCTTCATAAGATTGGCTCTTGTTAAAAACTCATTTGCAGAAAATACTCCATTTGCAGTTTCTCCAGGAATTCCCATAAACTTAGGAAGTCCGGCACCTGAACCTATAAATACAGCCTTGAAATCTTCTTCATTCATAAGTTGTTCTATAGTTACAGTCCTACCAACAACTACATTAGTTTCTATCTTCACTCCTAAGTTTATTATATTTTGAATTTCATTTTTTACTATATCTTCCTTAGGTAGTCTGAACTCAGGTATACCATAGACAAGTACACCACCGGCTTTGTGAAGAGCCTCAAAAATTGTTACATCATAGCCTTTTCTCGCCAAATCTCCTGCAGCAGTAAGTCCTGCCGGGCCGGCTCCTATAATTGCTACCTTTATATTTTTTGGAGGTAATTTTTCACCAAATACTACTCCGTTTTTCATATTAGTATCTGCTACGAATCTTTCCAACTTACCTATTGATACAGGTTCATTTTTTATCCCCATTATACACGTCATCTCGCATTGTGACTCCTGAGGACAAACTCTACCGCATACAGCAGGCAAAGCTGAAGATTCAGCTATTACTCTACCTGCACCTTCTATATCTTTTTCTATTATCTTCTTAATGAATTCAGGTATATTTATACCTACCGGACAAGTACCTATACACCTTGCATTTTTACAACTTAGACATCTCTTTGATTCTTCTATGGCTTCTTCAAGATTATATCCGTAACAAACTTCATCAAAGTTTGTAGCTCTTTCATGCGGATCCTGTTCTCTTACAGGAACTCTCAAAGATTTTGGTTTTGTATTTTTAATTAAAGGTTTTACTTCTCCCATTATTATTCTTCCTCCTTGCAATCACAATAAGGATTTTTACCATGAGTACCCTTATCTTTTTGCCTCAACAATTTTTTGCCCTCTTCAGTTTTATACATAGTCTGTCTTCTCATTGCTTCATCAAAATTTACTTCATATCCGTCAAATTCCGGACCGTCTACACAGGTAAATTTTACTTCATTACCGACAGATACTCTACATGCACCGCACATACCTGTAGCATCAACCATTATACTGTTTAATGATACTACTGTAGGAATACCAAGACTTTTTGTCATCATTGTAGTAAATTTCATCATTATCATAGGCCCTATAATCACAGCATGGTCATACTTCTCTCCCTTGTTTTTAACCAAATCTTCAAGACATTGAGAAGCATTGCCATGGAATCCGAGACTACCATCATCTGTTGCCAAATATAGATTTTTACAGACCTTTCCCATTTCTTCATCAAGTATCAATATATCCTTTGATCTTGCACCTATAATAACATCACAGTCAACCCCAATTTCATGAAGATACTTTACTTGCGGATATACAGGAGCAGCACCAACACCACCTGCTATGAATACTATATTCATCTTTTGAAGTTCTTCTTTTGATTTTTCCACCAATTCCGACGGATTACCAAGAGGTCCTACGACATCTTCAAAATAATCTCCTACTTCTAAAAGCGCCATTCTATTTGTAGAATCACCTACTGTCTGAAAAACTATCGTTATCAATCCCTTTTCCTTATTGACATCACAGATGGTAAGAGGAATTCTCTCTCCTTTTTCATCCATTTTTACTACAAGAAACTGACCCGGTAAAAAAGAATGTGCACATCTTTTGGCTTCAACATCCATAAGACATATATTGCTTTGCAACATTCTTTTAGCTACTATTTTATACATATATTTTCCTTTCTTAAATTATATATATTAATGAAAATTTTTTAATCATTATTTTTCAACAATCTCTTAAATACATCATTTATCTTTTTTCTCGCAGACTCAATGTACATAATACACACTATAAAAACTATCTTTTGACTTATTTGATCATATTTATAGGCTCTGATTTTATGAAGTGAATATTTTACCTTCAAAGAAGTCATCGACTCATCCACATAGGACTCACACTTTGTCATAACATCTTCAAATTGTTTAATATCTGTCATATCAAAACCACAGCCCATTACCTTCCCAATATCAATACTGCACTTTAAGGCAATAGTGTCTTCTCTTGAAGTTGATTTTGTAAGATCAGTTATAGTATCTATATCGTAATTTTCTTTCAGCAAACTTGATATATCCAAGCTACTGTATATCTCATCTCCGAATATTTGGTACATACTCGTCCTCTTTAATTTAATAACTATTTTGAACATCTAATTGTAACTTTTTTAGTATGCTTTTGTCAAGTGATAATAAATTTTTTTCAGAAATATTGTTAAAAAACAAAACTATAGTTCATAAATAAATATTTTTTATATATGTTTTACAATCTTCCCCGTTATGTTATAATCTTAAAACATAACGTGTTATAAAAATTGAAAACTCCCGCCCTCTTATTATTCCACATTTTTCATTTATAAAACAAATATTGGGTATTATAATTATATTTTTAGTAATATGTCATAAAATCAATGTATTATTTAAATTTCAAGAAAAAGTCTAAATATCATTTTTTTACATTTCGCTTAAATATACTAAATTCTATTACTTTATTTAATATATTTATTCTTCGACATAATAACTTAACATCTTTACTTTAAATATTGAATTTCAAATAAATTTAAAAGCCGCTTTCTATTTTATATACAAGAATTTAATACAAATTTCGAAAGCTTTAAGATGGAAAATATCAAGGAGAAAGATATGGATAGTTTCAAAATTGCATTTAACGCTATAGTGCCAATAACTTTAATAGTTATAATGGGTTATCTCTTGAAAAAATATAAGCTTTTAGATAAGCATACTATTAAAAATATGAACTCTCTATGTTTCAAATTTTTTCTACCTATTCTCACTTTCAGTAATATAATCCATACTAATGTAAAAGAAATAATTGACGCAAAATTATTGATATATGCAATGATAAGTATAGTTATAATCATAAGTATAAGTATATTTATAGTTCCATATTTTGAAAAAGAGAGAAAAAAACAAGGCTCAATGATACAAGGAATATACCGAAGCAACTTTGTAATTCTTGGAATACCTCTAACATCACATATCGCCGGAGAAAAAGCTTCAGCAACTGCTGCAATATTGATAATGGTTGTTATCCCTTTGTATAATTTCTTTGCTGTTGTTATATTATCTATTTATGGTGGACAAAGTAAGATAAAATTAAAAGAAATAGCTCTTCAAGTTATTAAAAATCCTATGATTATAGCATCATTATCAGGTATATTGATATCTGTTACAGGTATTAATCTTCCTATTTTTATTGACAAGGCAGTCATAGATCTGTCAAAATTAGGTGGAGTATTACCTATGTTTTTACTGGGAGCAGATCTTGACTTTTCATCAGTATCTTCTAATATGAAGGATTTAATAGTCACACTTAGTGCAAAACTATTAATTGTACCGTTGATTTTTCTTAGTCTTGCTATATCACTCGGATTTTCTTCTGAAAAAATAGTCGCACTGATAGCTATGTACTGCGCACCTATTGCTGTCAGTTCAGCAATTATGGCTCAACAAATGGGATGTGACAGTGAACTTTCCACACAATTAGTGGTATTTTCCACTGTAATCTCTTGCTTTACCATCTTTATGTGGGTATTTTCCTTGAGTCTGCTAAAGCTTATTTAACAAAAGTTTTTTAATATCTCATGATTACTTTTTAAGCTACTATTGAATTTAAAAATATTTTAAAAAAATTGATTTTTCAGATACTTAGACATATATTTAGTAGAATAATGGATAATTAATCTTATAAGCATATGTAATATATTTAAAAATCCTATATTATTTGAATTAAATACTTATGTTAAAATCCAATAAGATAATAGATAAAGTAATAAATCATATACTATTAAAAAAACTATTGATATTATCCATAGATTAATTAGATAATAGCATTAATAACTAATTCAAAGATTAAAAAAGTATCAAGCTAAGTAGGACATTGTATTTTAGAAATGCTTTGTAAAATTAGAAATTATATGTATTTAATTGATTTTTTGTTTTGATTTTCAAACTTATACTAAAAACTTATTAAAAAGCCATGTAATTACATCATAACAAGGTCATTGTAAAACATATAATATATAATATCAGTTTGAAATAGATACTTATTATCATAAATGGCGATTAGTATCATAAGAAAGTGGAGAGATTTTTATGTATATTTCAAGTAATATTGGCAACTATGAATGTTATACTATTGATGAAATGAAAAGGTATATTCTAAAATGTGCAGAAAATGTATTTGATGAACTATGGATTAGCAAAGATAAGAATGATTATCCTATCCTTGTTATTTTAATTAATGACAACTATGCATGCTTGCATTTTTTCATAGATGATAAGGGTACTGTCTTTCAATCCGTTGGATACGGATATGAAGATATATCTTTTAAACTTAACAATGATGAAATTACTATGCCGGCAAATTCCGTAATTCTTCTTGATGATGCAATAAAATGTGCGGAACAATTTTTTATAGATTGTGACAAACCAAACTGTATAAAGTGGAGTAGCTTGTAATAAGTCATAAAGCCATCTCAAATTAAAAAATTAATTACATATACCATCTTATTGTTTCATATAAAATTTAATTTCACTATATTAAGTTGTATGAACCTTATACTCTCATTCTCTTATGAATTATAATTTAATTATTATAATTGGAGTAACACACAATGATAAATTATATAAAGGCATTGATTATAATGTTCCAAGCACACAAAGGGCAAAAAGACAAGGCAGGTAGAGTATATATATTTCATCCACTTGCAGTATCTTTTGGTGTAAAAACAAAAGACGCTAAAATTGTAGCCCTATTACATGATGTCTTAGAAGATAGCAACTACACCATAGAAGATTTAGATTTTCTAACAGAAGAGCAAAAACACTCTTTAGTATTACTAACTCATAAAAAGAATGAATCATATTTTGACTATATAGAAAAAATCAAAAGTGATGACATAGCAAAACAAGTAAAACTAAGTGACTTAAAACATAATAGCAATTTAAAAAGATTAAAAAATCCAACAGAAAAGGATTTGGAGAGAGTCAAAAAATATAAAAAAGCAATGGAGATATTGAGAAGATGATATAGTTTGTAATAATATTGATGGTTATAAAATTCATCTTTATAAAATTACAGTTTTTACTATAATCTAATAAAATAATTAATACTAATCACCGTTTAAAATATCTATCAAAAAATTAATAAATTAAGTGTAGTTTTACCATAAGAAGGAAAGGCTATACACAAAACTATTTACACTCCCTCAAAATTCTAATCAAAAAATTAAACCCACAAAAATATGTTTTTGTGGGTTTGTCTTCAGCCTGACAACTATAAATAATATTATAGTTGCAACAGATTTTAAAATCTTTTTCATAATTTTCTCCTTTAAATCTAATTTTTTTATTTCACTTCTTCCATTTAATTTAAGTGATTTAGTGTCTATTTCCATGTTGAAAAGTTAAGTTATAGTATATACATAATTTCTTTTAAACAATCTTTGAGTCTATATAAGTTAAAATTTATATCTTGTATGCTCGGATTGGTACTATTATCTTTTCTTTCTGAAAAATGACCATAAAATACTAATTCTTTCCCAAATAAGAATGCTTTTTTTATTGACATACTTCTTATTTCATCATATCTTATAAATATCTTTTCAAATGCACAATCAAATGCAATTCCATACTTAGAAAATAGCAAACCATCTCCACCATTATTAAGTATAGAAGTATCTATAAAACCTATTACCTCATCTTTTCTTACCTTTAACGCATATTTTGATAATGCTTTCATCAGACGATTATTATTTTTTTCATAGTCTCCATAATGAAACTCATTAACTAAGTACACATTAGAAGATGAGGAAGTTGTTATATATTCAGAAAATGAGGAAGTTGTTATATATTTTATATATTTTCCTACAATTCTTTCTATTTTATCGAATTTAGACTCAACATATACACCTAATAAATCTATAATATTTTCTATACCTTTTCTTAATGTAGCAAAATAATCTTCTGATACATAAATATCTGCAATTTCTATTTCATTTTCTCCAGGTATACAGTCACCATTTTCTGTATACCAATCTACTTTGTCAGCTAAAATACTAATGCAATTTTCAAAAAAATTATAAGGAAATTTATTTATAGATATTATTGAATCATATTCAACAAATGCAATTTTGTCATCTATAAAAAAGAATAAGCCGTCAATAGTTGCAATGAAAAAATAATCTTTTGCTATTTCTTCTATTTCTTCTATTTCTTCTTTTTGTTCTTTTTCTTCTTTTTCTTTTTCTTTTATGATCTCATTAATTTTTTCAGAAAAATCATATAAATTTTTTTTCTCACAAAATCTAAAAGCCTTAACAAAACCATTTCCATGTTTAAAAGATTTTTCAATACTTTCAATCAAAATTGGAAGTCTAATATTTTCTTTTACAATTTCTTCCGATAAATCATTTTTAGATAGAGAAGATATATATAAGAAAGAAAATGAATTTTTTGATAAAAATTCTTCTTCCAAATCTGTTAGAATATTATTAATTTTATCTAAATCTAACATATTGTCATATATTGCATGTTTATTATTTTTTTGATTTGAAGATTCTTCAATATTGAATAAAAAATCAGTAGCACTTAGATCTAAATCTTCTTTTGCATATTTATTAATAAGGTATTCTGTACCTGCCATGTTTACTTCATACTTTACAGACTCTTCTATTTGTTTTTTTGATTTGATACTTAACTCAAAATCATCTAAAAAGTTGTAAATATCCTCAGTCCATTCTCTTGTTTCTATTGTACCATCAATAGCACTTTGCTCAATAAAGCATCTATAAACCACTTTAGGATTTTTTAATTTTCCAATTTGATTTCTATACTCCATTTTTTCCGGTACTTTTTGAGATAAAGCATTTAAAACTGTACGATTATATTTTTGAACCTCAGTGGGAACATTGCCGTCTGAATTACGATACTGTCCCAAAAACCACGCTAAAATTTTTGCATCATAATCATCTAATTCAATCAAAGAAGATTGCTCTTCAAGTTTTAATACACAAGTGCCATAAAATTTTTTTATAACTTCACTATTTTTAGTTACTACTTCAATTATTTCATTTATCTGATTATTAGTTCGTTTATAGTTTTTTACATAGATCGTCATAAAAAGTTGTTGTAATTTTGCCAATGAGCGAACACCATTTACTATATATTTTTTTCCATCTTGATTAAAGGTAACAGCGTGAAAAAAAGTTTGATACCACTTTTCAGATTTTATTTTTTCAAAATCTTTCTCTTCATCCGAAAATATTTTATTTGCTACTTCTATTAAATCATTTTCTGTAATTTCTTCAACGTTGAATTCAATCATATTATAACACCTCTTATATCAAAATTTTAGATTAGAAATATTATCAGATATTTCTTTCATTTTTTCAATCTTTATATCAGTATACTTATTTATTTTAATAGTTTCTTCTATAAGTATTTTTTCTTCTAATGCTGTTTTAGCGATTTCACCGCAAGCTACTGCAAGTTCTAACCTCCCTTTTCTAACTCCCATAAATACATCTACTCCTATAGCCAGAGTAAATCTACCTATTCCAACAAAATTTACTCTTAATATAAAATTTCGACCAAATTCCACTGGATTACCAAGAGATTTTGCAGTGGCTCTAATTGTAGCATCTGCTATATCTATAGCAGTGAATGTAGCAGAAGCAATGCTTATCATTCTTACAATTGTTCTATTATTTAATGGTATTATTTTCTTAAAGTCAATAAGTTCTATATATTTTTTTTCTTTCATCTCTATTATAAAATGTCTAACAAAATAAAATGACCTTACTACCACTTCATTTATAGCAACTGGAATTACCTGTCTACCTATTTCATGTTTGATCGCTTTCTCTGTTCTAAAATCTACTTTCGAGTCTGCACCCTCAAATAAAGCATTAAATATTCCTAAATTAACTTGTCCTTTATTAGTTCCTATTCCATTTTTATAAGCATTTGCTAATTTTTTAGAAAATTCTTTGTCATTAAAACAAGGTAAGCAAGATAATTCTTTTAAAGTAGATACTATAGAACCTGGTAATCCCATTCCACTACCAGCATTACTATTACTACCACCTATATCACTCATAAGATGCCCATATCTATGTTTTGCCACATTAAAACACCAATTGATTATTCCAGCTCCTACTTTCGCAACAGGAGTTTTACCTTCAATCATACCATTCTCATCTACAATAAACGGGATTTTTATGACTTCATTATCTGAATTTACATATGTCCCTACCTTTGTATATTGGGAAATAATACATGCTATGAGTCCAACAATTGTAGGATGATGAGACAAATCATCTAAGTGATGAGAAGCAGGACTAATCTTTTTATTTTCTATAATATTTCCTTCTTTATCATAACCGGTTTGTAGCCAAGGTGCATCACCAGGAAGAGGAAATTTCCATTCAAGAAATTGAACAGCAGTTTCTAACCTATCTGGATCTTTAGGTTTTATTCTTTGCCCACCAGAATTTTCTAAAGAAAAATTACAGTATCTTATATAATCTGGTTGTTTCTTGGCAAATTCAGTAATTTTATTATTAACACTAATATTAGCTTTATTTTTTCCTCTTAAAAAATCCCATTCCCCAACTATAAATACATCTATTAGACCACTAACTATACCACTACTTACAGCTAATGCATAATCATATCCATCTGCATGATTTGTTAAATTATCAATTTCTGAATATACAGTAGATAGTTTTTCCAAAAAATTATCATTTTTTAATAATTCATCTTCATTCTCATAATTAGTAATTGAATATTGGACTCTCAAACCATCAACTTCTGCTTGATATTTACATTCCATCAATAGAATCCTCCACTTAAATTTTTCTTTATAATTTTAAACAACTTAGCATTTATTCTATAATTTAAGCATAAAAATCAATATTTAAATTTCTTTTTATAATCAACTTTAGTTTTCAAATAATTGAAATGTGTATATTTATCAAAAAAAGAAACCACCAAAAAAAACTATGACAAGTATAATATTGTATTTTTAAAATATACTCAATTTTCAATGTCTTAATGTGTTTTTCATGTGGGAAAGTTGAGTTATTTACTTTCCAACTCTATATTAAATATATTTTCCTACATCATTTCTATCATATCTCCTTGGCTTCTTATCCACATATCTATACCTTTTCCAAACACTTCTGCCTGAACAGTGTATATTCCGTCTTCTTCTGACAATACCTGTGCTGTAGGTAGTCTATCAAGTATAGCATCTATATCGGCTCCATAATACTTAAACTTAATTTTTTGAAGTTTTCCACCATACATAAACTGTACCCTTTTTCTAAACTCCCCTTCTTGAAATCTATCTGCATAGGATATATTAATGTCTTCATCCAAAACTTCTATACTTTTAATACGGTCTATCCTGTATATAGTTGGGAAAGAGTCATTTACAATATCAAAGTTTTCTCTTACTTTTTCATCATCTATAATTGCAGTGAGGTAAAAATAATATTCAGAAAACATTATTGCCAATGGTTTCACATTTCTTGTAACTACTGATTTATCTTTTAGACGAAAATAGTCTATTTTTATCATTTTCTTCTTTCTTATAGCCTGTCCAACAGTCCATAGATTTTCCATGAAAGATACTCCGTGTCGTGGTTGTATATAATGGAATACTTCATTGTTAATAAGTTCTTGTACAATCTTTCTATTTTCTTGTGGAACACAACTTGTTATAAGCTTATTTAATATTTCTTGCATCTCTCCTTTGATAAAAGCCCTACTTTCTAGGATTATCTTACAGATAGATAATATTTCGGGATTTGTAAGCTTAGTATCATAAATTTTCTCCAACTTATAGCCCTTTTTCCCCCTGTCATAAACTACCTTATTTCTATAACCAGTAGCTGAAGTATCTTCATCTAAAAAGCATTTTATTTCTTCAATATCTCTTTGTATACTGCGTTCATCTACACCATGATTTTTTGCTTCTTTTCTCTTATTAACAATCTTTCCCGCTATAAGTTTGGTATATATATCCAAAACTCTATTTGATTTATTTGAACTGTCTTTCAAAATATAATCCTCCTTATTGAAAGCAAACATTTTAAATCACATTAATTATTAATCAGCATTTAAATAGTCATACAAATTTTATTAGTTATACAAAAAATCTAAGAATTTCATTAAATAATTGTGCAAGCTATTTGATGGTAGTTTATATGCTTTTTAAGTATTTGATTTTAATAAAAATTAGAATATAAATAATAACAAGTTCTCCTAACTTAAAATCTTTTACCTTAACTCAAGTAAGGTATCTTTCTCCTCATACCATGTAAATGTCTGTGTATGTGGTATTCCTATCCCTCTGCCATAAATTGTTGGATAGCCGACTCCGACGCTATAGCCTTTTACACTTTCTTTTCTTCCATCTTCTGTTATTATAAAATCATCTACCTCTTCATTTCTGTGAGTATGACCGAAGAAATATATTATTTTAGAGTCTATTTTTAATTTGGTATAGTATGTTGTCTCTTCTTCACTTGTCCCTTCCAGCCTTAAAAGTGGTACATGACTTACACAAATATCGCATTTGTTGTATATTTCATTTTCATAAAATTCCCTTCCTTTTTCATATGACTCATACATATAATCTGGAGTTATAAAATATTTGTCGTTCATTCTATTATTAAACATATTCAATACTTCAGGATTATTCATATTATACATAATTGGTAAAAATCCAATTTTAAGCAATTTTTCTTTGCATTGTATTTCTTGCACAGTATTTGCTACATATTTTATATTGGGATAATCTTTCAAATCTTCTATTAACTTATATAATCTGTTATCTCCTGTATCTTTGTCTTGGAAATAGTATTCGTGATTACCGTCTATATACCAAACATTATTCCATATTGATGACACCTTTTTCAAAAACAACTTTGAATATGAATTGTTATTTGCAATATCTCCGGCTAATATCAATGTATCTGTTAGTTTTTTAGTATTTCTAATCATCTGATTTATATATTCATCTACATTTGTCGATATCTCTTCCTGTATTCCCATAGAAAGTTTATCCATATTTCCCATAATATAGTCATAGTTTTGCTTTTGTGAGTTATTAGTCTGATAATATAAATCAACATGTATATCAGAAGTTATGTTGAACATTCCCTTCTCCTTTCATAATTCTTTTATTATTTTGTTTATAAATATCCACATTTATCCATTTATTTGATTATTTAACATTTTACTTAGACCATATTTTCTTTATATTAATATTTAATACTAAAAACTCATTAAAGAGTCATTTAATTATATAATAAAAATGTTATGGAACATTGATATAATGTATAATTCAATTTAAAATAGATACTTGGTTTTATAAATAGTGATTAGTATAATATAATAATGGAAAAGCCCTCTCTCCATTTTTTTAATAAAAGTGTCAGTATTTTTCAAAACTTTCAACAGTCTTTCTTATCTTAATATAATTTTATCACCTTAAATAGACAAATATTGTCTTTTATGTAAATTTTTTATAAATTTCTTGAATAACTTGATTTTTTAATATTTTATGTAATAAATTTCTTATCATTTAAAGTTTTTCATTAGATTCTTTAACATATACAATCATATGACTTTGGGTATATTTTGTCAAGTAATAATTAAATAAAGAGAGTACATTAATTAACAATCTACTCTCAATTACTTTTTTATGCTGATAAATAATTTAAACTACAGCCATATTCTATACCAATTTTTTTGATAAATCTAAAAAACTTTGTTTATACTAAAAACCGATTAAACAGTCGTAAAAAAATATTAAAGATGCGTTATTAAAAACTAAAAAAATAATACTTCAATAAGTTCAAAAATATGACATTATAAACGGTTATTAGTATTATTATCCTAAAATTCAACAGAATAACAGGTAAATATCAATTTAAGAATAAAATTACATGAATTTTTAATAGTAAATAGTCCTATATAATCTTAAATTCATATGTTTTTGTATTCTTTAAACTATCATTCGTTTTAGTGATGTCCTTTTAATATAGCATATACACAGTCGTCATTTACATAGTTGATATTATTCTTTTCTGTCTTAGATATTACCTCATCATCAAATGTATGTGGTTGGAACCAAAGATTTTTTACGCCTTTTTTTACAGCTTCATCCACTACATTTAACGAAATTTTAGGATTTACAACTACATCTACGCAATCCACATCCATCGGTACTTCTTCCAAAGAAGAGTATACATCAATGCCAAGTATTTTTTTGCCGGCATATTTTTTATTTACTCCGACCACATTATAGCCTTTTTGCACCATTACCATAGGTATCTTGTAGCCAAATTTCTCTACATCATCTGTAATTCCATACACTACCCAGTTTTTCTTTGCAAGCATTTCTTCTTTAACACTCATAACTTCCTCCATATTTATTAGCTCTGATACTTTGTTTAATAGAAAAATCTATATATCATACATAAAATATTATTTAATCACTCATTACCCAATAAATTTCTTAGTTATTATATGTCTAATTATTTTTTTGAAAAATATATATATAAACTTCTTTATAAATTCCATAAAAAATCACAAAATATTTATTTAATCAGACTTAGTTTATCAGATTTTTAAAAGTAGCATCATTAAGTTCATAAAACTAATAATAATCATAGTAAAAAAATAAATTTTTAATATAAGATGTTAGTCTCATTTAAGTAAACAAATATCAGTATTGCATTTAAATGTAATTATTAATTAACTTGTTAAATAGATATTGTTGATGTATAATCTTAGTGCTTCTTATTTACCCAACAATAGATAATTTAATTATTAAAATAAATCGGTGATATTTATGTTTAAAACTTTAAAAAAATTATTCTGGTTTTTCAAAAAAAGGAAAAAAAACTATATAATTGGAGTTTTGGTATTACAATTGGCAAATTTTATTATTATATTTCCTCCGATTATCATAGGTAAAACTATAGATTCCATTGCCAAAGGTACTATTACTTGGAATGAATTAATGACTTATGTTGGTTTTATGGTAGTCTTATTTACTTCAGAGTATATATGTAACTTTACATGGTCGTACAACGTATTTTCAAATGCTATAGTTATAGATTTTGACTTGAGAAATATGATAATGAACAAAATCCTGTCTATGCCCAGACCTTTTTTCGAGAAATTTTCATCAGGAGATTTGATGTCGAGAGCTACAAGTGATGTAACCACCATAAGTGATTTGCTTGGATATGGTACTATGGCTTTTTCTGACGGCATATGCTATCTTTCTACAGTTATAATAGCCATGGGAGTCATAATTTCTTGGAAACTGACTTTTTTCAGTATCTTACCACTTCCTTTTCTTGTTTTATTTTCCAACTATCTCGGCCATCATATTCATAACGAATATACTAAACAACAAGAGGCTTTTTCTACAATGAGTGATGTAGCACTTGAAAATATCAACGGACTTAGAGTTGTACGTTCCTATGTTCTTGAAAATCAAAGCATTGCTAACTTTGAAAAAAGTATTACAGATGTATACAAAAAATCACTAAGAACAGAGATAATTGCTGATATTTTCTGGCCATCTTCAAAGATTTTTACGTCACTTAGCTATGCAATTGCCATTTGGTATGGCAGTAGTCTTATAGCATCAGGTCAAATTACTCTTGGGGAACTTATATCTTTTAATATTTATCTTGGATTCTTAGTATGGCCGATGTTTAGCATAGGGGATTTTATAAATATTGCTCAAAGAGCCTCCACTTCAATAGAGAGAATATATGAAGTTCTTGAAGAAAAGGATGATGTCACACAAGAAAATGAAGTCAAGTTAAAAGAAGATGTACCTTGTGATTTAAGATTTGAAAACTATACTTTCAAATACCCTACTTCATCTTCCAATAATTTAGAAAATATAGATTTATTCATACCTGAAGGCAATACTTTAGGCATAGTTGGTAAGACAGGTAGCGGAAAGTCAACCCTTATAAAGCAAGTCCTTAAAGAATATGAATATGGTAGCGGTGATGTCCTACTAGGAAATCTTTCACTTAAAAATATAGAAGTATCAAGCCTTATGTCTAAAATAGGCTATGTACCTCAAGATAGTATCTTATTTTCAAAGACTATAAAAGAAAATATACTGATTGGTAAAAATGACGCAGATGATGAAAAAATAGAAAGAGCTATCTATCTTGCAGGATTAACCAAAGATATAAGCAATTTTTCTAAAGGAGTTAATACTCTCGTCGGAGAGCGTGGAGTGTCTATTTCAGGAGGTCAAAAACAGAGGATTTCCATAGCAAGAGCATTGCTCAAAGAACCTGACATATTGATACTTGATGATTCTTTGTCAGCAGTAGACTCCAAAACTCAGATGAATATAATACAAAACATTAGGAACATAAGAAAAAATAAATCTACCATAATAGTCTCTCATAGACTATCTTTAGTTTCTCATGCTCAGGAGATAATAGTAATGAATGACGGCAAGATTGTGGAAAGAGGAAATCATGAGAATCTCATGGAGCAAAACGGATGGTATGCAGCTCAATATCAAACCCAACAATTAAAGGAGGATGAACAAAATGACTGATACAAATCAAACTCCTAAAAATGAGAATAAAAAAGAAGATTTTAAGAGACTTTCAGCCTACGCTCTGATGTTCAAGTCAAATTTATTCACAGGTCTTTTACTTTTGCTCACAGCTGTAGCTTTTGAACTTTTGGCACCTTTTTCCATTAGAAAAATACTTGATGAGGAACTAATAAAATCTCCAATAAGTCAAAGTTCAATATTAAAACTCGTATCATTTTACTTGCTGTATAATATAACAGCAGCCTTATTTAAGTATTTCAGCAGTATTCAGCTTAAAATCATGGCCCTTAAGATAGTTAAAAAAATGAGACTTCAAATATTTGAAAAACTTCAACAACTTGATGTATCATTTTTTGACAATATGCCCGCAGGCAGTATAGTATCAAAGATAACCAACGATACTGAAGCTGTACAGAGTCTATATGTAAAAGTGCTTGGAGAACTGGTCAAAGGAACTGTATATATAATAGGTGTATATATAATGTTTTTCAGACTTAATTTCAATTTTGCTCTCATATCTTTGTTACTAATGCCACTACTACTTTTTACTATATGGTTTTACAACGAAAAAGCAAGAAAATATAATGACATAATAAGAAGCAAAATTAGTGTATTAAGCGGAATACTTAACGAAGCAGTACAAGGTATAAGTATAATAAGGTCATTTAACAATACAAAAAGTATTAAAAAAGAATTTGATGAGGCAAATATAAAGAAACAAGACGAACGTTATAAACTTCTGATACTAAATTCCCTAACTTCTTATACGATAATAGGAGCTTTTAAGAATATAGTCTTTACTGTTATGATATATTACTTTGGGAGCAGATTGCTAAAAAATATTTCAATTACTTCAATAGGCTTTCTCTACATTTATGTGGACTATATAGATGTACTTTTTCATAATATTCACATTATAGTTGGAGAATTAGCTAATCTTTCCAAGTCTGCTGTTGCATCTTCTCATGTGTTTGAAATGATAGACAAAGTTGGAACTCCTATAAGTGATGAGACAATTGCTCCTATATTAGGCAATGTTGAATTTAAAGATGTAAGTTTTTACTATAAAGATGGAGAATACGTCTTAAAAGATATTAATCTCATGGCTAAAAAAGGTCAGGTAGTTGCTCTTGTAGGTCATACAGGTTCAGGCAAAAGCTCAATTATGAACTTACTTTTGAAGTTTTATGAAGCTCAAAAAGGAGACATACTGATAGATGGTATGAATTTAAGAGATTTAAAAAATCAAGCTATTAGAAATCAAATGGGCATAGTCTTACAAGATCCATATATTTTTTCCGATACCTTGTTTTATAACATAGGCTTGGGCAATCCTAATGTAGGAAAGCAAGAGGCGTTAAAAGCTCTTGAAATGGTGGGAGCACAAGACATACTTGAGAGCAACGCAATGGATGAAAAAATACTTGACCATGGATCAATGCTATCATCAGGACAAAGACAACTTATCTCCTTTGCAAGAGCCTTAGCTCAAAACCCTAAGATTCTCATACTTGATGAAGCTACAAGCTCCATAGATTCTCAAACAGAAGAGATAATCCAAAATGCTATGAGTATTCTTATGAAAGGAAGAACAACTTTTATAATAGCTCATAGACTATCAACAATCAAAAATGCTGACAAGATATATTTACTTGAAAAAGGAAGGATAATAGAAGAAGGAAATCACGAAAGCTTAATACAGAAAAAAGGCAAGTATTACGATATGTATCAAGCACAAAATATTGATTGATTCTTTATTGTTTAATACCTAACACTACTATCTATTTAATCTATGGATAATATTCATCAATATTTTAAAAAATAGTATATAATTTATGAACCTATTATAACTGCATTAAAAATATTTTATCCATTATTTTATTAGATGTTGGTATAAATTTAATAAAACAATGGATAACTTTATTTTGATATATTCTTATTTTGATTGTATTTGTAGAATATTTAAGGTCTTTCTTGTTTGTTTTCTTTGCTTTTCATATTGTATTTTATTGTCTCGACAACAAATACTATTACAGTTAACAAAAAGTGTATTACTAAGTAGATTATAGTAAAAAAACTAATGTCAAATATTAGAGCGTCTTGGGCAAATGGACCTTTGTCAAAAAGTCCTAAACGCCCAATATCATAAGCTCCTTCAGCACTATAGACAAATACACAAATATCATAAATTGCTATACCTATACAACCATAAAAAAAATTTGACTTTAATATAAAGATATCAAAAAATGGAAATAGCAATAAAGACCATCCTTGTATAAACCTTTCAGTGTCAGAATTAGTGTAAAAAGGTGTATTGGGATAAATCACAAAATGAATTAAATATAGTATAAAGTAAGCTGTAATTATTTTTAAAATTTTTTTAATTCAGATTCATTATTATTCATATACTAATCCTTTCTTTTATTATATTCTCAGCTTTCTTACTAAAATTATCGTATTTTTAGTTGAAATTTAGATATACATTATTTTTTAAGGATCTTTATCAATAGTGGGAGTATAAAAATCCATCCATTATTGTTAAATATGCTTATATATCA
>GL405246.1:1056153-1100967 GCA_000146855.1 [Eubacterium] yurii subsp. margaretiae ATCC 43715 | reverse complement strand
AGTATTATTATAGGTATATTTTTTAATCTTATGCTGATATTGAGTTTAATTGCTAATGTACTTATTACAATATTTTTACTTATTATTTTTACTTGTATTTTTTAATTATTGAAACACTTTTACTTTGCCTGTATTTTTAGTATTTATAGGATGTATGAGCGAAATCGATACATATTTTTGATTTAAAGCTTTAAAATCAAAATAAATATAAAAAATAAAGTAACGTTTCCTTATTTATAATTAATTTAGTATAGATTTGTGATAAGCACTCTGTAATTTTATAAAATATCTGCACTAAACAAAAAGGAGTTGTTTTTATGAATGTAAATGTAACGGTTGTTGCAGTTGTAATCATCTATCTACTTGTAATGCTTGCTATCGGCTACTACTCTTCCAAAAAAATAACCAGCAATGAAGATTTTATGGTTGCAGGAAGAAATTTAGGACCTATACTGCTTGCAGGTACTCTTTCAGCAACTGAGATAGGTGGAGGATCTTCACTCGGTGTTGCTGAAAAAGCTTATGGAACTTGGGGATTAGGAGCTTCATGGTATGTTACCACTATGGGTATAGCTTTTGTAATCTTATCATTTGTCGCACATAAGTTTAGAGCGGCAGAGGTAAAGACTGTGCCGGAGTATTTTAGAAGAAGGTATGGTCGCTCAGCAGGTCTTATAACATCAATAATAATGTTGCTTCCTCTTATTGGTCTTACAGCCTCTCAATTTATAGCATCTGCTACTATTGTTTCTGTTATGATTGGTGTAAGCTCTAAGATTGCTGTTACCATAGTTGCATTAGTAGTAACTGTTTATGCTATAATGGGAGGTCTTTGGGCGGTTGCACTTACTGACTTTGTTCAAGTATTTTTAATTGTAATCGGAATGTTTTTAGCTATACCTTTTTCACTAAATTTAGCCGGTGGAATGGATAAGGTAATAGCCAACGTCCCACCTGAAACTATGAGTTTATTTAGCGGTATTAAAGTTTCTACTATTATTGGGCTTGTAATTATGTACATAGCTTCCTTTACAGTAGGACAGGAAGCTGTATCAAGATTTTATGCAGCTAAAAACGGTAAGGTAGCAGTACAAGGTTCTATAATTTCTGCAGTAATTAACTTTGTTTATGCGTTTATACCTACAATACTTGGTATAACAACATTAGCCTTGGTAAATATGAATAAGCTTGACAGCGCTGTAATAATGAAAGACGGTGCAAAATATGCTCTGCCACACCTTGCCATGAATACTATGCCTGCAATAATCGTGGGACTTTTGTTCTCAGGTATAATTTCAGCTACAATGTCTTCAGCTGACTCTGACCTTTTGGGTGCAGGATCAATATTTAGCAATGATATCTACAAGATATATATCAATCCTAAGGCTACAAGCGATCAAGTAATGAAGACTACTAAGATAACTATGATAATAGTGGGAATACTTGGTTGGGTAATAGCTATTACTAATACAGGTAACCTTATAACTATTCTGATGTTTTCATTTACACTCAGAGCTGCCGGAGCATTTTTCCCTTATGTTTTCGGGCTTTATTGGAAAAAATCTTCACTTCAAGGAACAATTGCCTCTCTTATCGCGGGTAGTATAGTTGTAGTTCTTGTTGAAAGAAAATTTTTAAGTTTCTTTGACTTAGACCCTATAATTCCAGGATTAATTGCAAGTTTTATCTTCTTTATAGGTTTTACTTTGTTAATGCCAAGCGATAGAGAAAACTGCGACCTTATTCCTGAAGACGAATAATTTAATTTAAAAATTTATTATCCACTGAGAAATCGGTGGATTTTTTATAATTTTCAAAACTATTATTACTATATTAAAAATAAAGTTCATATTTTATTTTATGATATTTTAAATTATTTACTTTATATTTACTATTAAAACAAAGTTCTTTTATTTTTAATAAAATTATGATTTATTCTTTATTATATTGATTTTTTTATTAAATTATGGTATATTCCTATCATAAAAGAAAATGATGTATTTAGGGATTTTTAATTTGATGTTTTTTTTATTATTACTTAATTTTGTTTTTATATTTATGAACATTTATATTTTTTTATTTATCATTATCTTTTTTTAATTAGTTTTTACAAGGAGAAATCGATGGCTAAGTTTATAAATGAACCGTCTCACACTTTCAGCGAATATTTGCTGATACCGGGATACTCATCTACTGAGTGTGTTCCTGCAAATGTAAATTTGAAAACTCCGTTAATTAAGTTCAAAAAAGGTGAAGTGTGCCCTATTACTCTTAATATCCCTCTTGTTTCTGCAATAATGCAATCTGTATCCGGAGATGAACTTGCTGTTGCTCTTGCTAAACAAGGGGGTATTTCATTTATCTTCTGCTCTCAATCCATAGAAGATGAGGTTGAAATGGTTAGGAAGGTAAAAACACATAAAGCAGGTTTTGTCACAAGTAGAGCTAATGTTTCGCCTGACAATACCCTCCAAGACATACTAAATCTCAAGGAAAAAACAGGATTTTCTACAGTAGCTGTGACTGCTGACGGCAGTCCTAATGGAAAATTACTTGGAATAGTAACAGGTAGAGATTATCGTATAAGCCGTATGAGCACTGATATGAAAGTTTCTGAATTTATGACTCCTTTTGAAAAGCTGATATATGGAAAGGAAGGCATTACTTTAAAAGAAGCTAATAATATAATTTGGGATAATAAGTTAAACACTCTTCCTATAGTTGATGATAATTTCAATCTATGCTACTTTGTTTTTAGAAAGGACTATGACAGTAATAAGAACAATCCTGATGAAATACTTGACAGCTCTAAGAGATATATAGTTGGAGCAGGAATCAATACCAGAGATTATGAAAAAAGAGTGCCTGCTTTGGTAGATGCAGGAGCAGATGTACTTTGTATAGATTCTTCTGAGGGATTTTCTCAGTGGCAGGAGCTGACTATAAAATGGATTAGAGAAAAATATGGTGACAGAGTAAAAGTTGGTGCAGGAAATGTAGTTGATGCTGAAGGATTCAGATTTTTGGCTGATTGTGGTGCAGATTTTGTTAAAGTCGGTATTGGCGGCGGCTCTATATGTATCACAAGAGAGACAAAGGGCATAGGCAGAGGACAGGCTACAGCCATAATTGAAGTTTGTAAGGAGAGAGATAAGTATTTTGAAGAAACAGGAATATATGTACCTGTTTGCTCAGATGGCGGAATAGTCTATGATCACCATATCACTCTTGCGCTTGCCATGGGAGCTGACTTTGTAATGCTGGGCAGATACTTTGCCAGATTTGACGAAAGTCCATCAAATAAAGTAAGTATTGCCGGAACATACTACAAAGAGTACTGGGGAGAAGGCTCTGCAAGAGCAAGAAATTGGGAAAGATACGATCTTGGCGGAGATAAGAAACTTTCCTTTGAAGAAGGCGTGGACTCTTATGTTCCTTATGCCGGTAGTTTAAAAGATAATGTTGATTTAACTCTAAGCAAGATAAAATCAACCATGTGTAATTGTGGTGCCCTAAATATAGAAGAGTTACAAAAAAATGCTAAGATTACCCTTGTATCGGCTACAAGTATAGTTGAAGGTGGTGCTCATGATGTTATACAAAAGGAAAAAGCACCAACTATTAAATAAATTTACAGTTCTTTCATAGATTAGTTTTGATGTTATTATATATTTTTGTTAGTTTATAATTAGGAGATGATTATGAAAAAAGTTGGAATTTTAATGGGTAGTGATAGTGATTTACCAATAATTGAAAAGAGTATTCAAACATTGAAAGATTTTGATGTGCCCTATGAAGTACATGTATACTCTGCACATAGGACGCCTGAAAAAGCTCTCGAATTTTCATCAAATGCAAGAAATAACAACTTTGGCGTGATAATTTGTGCAGCAGGTATGGCTGCTCATCTTGCTGGAGCCATAGCTGCAAATACTGTTTTGCCTGTAATAGGTATACCATGCAAATCTACAAATCTTGACGGTATGGACGCCCTACTTTCCACTGTACAGATGCCTCCGGGTATACCTGTAGCTACAGTAGCAATAAATGGTGGAGTTAATGCCGCACTACTCGCAATACAGATATTATCTGTAGAAGATGAAACACTTTACGATAAATTGCTTAAACGCAGATTATCTGACAAAAAAAAGGTGCTTGAAAAAGACAGAGATATTGCACAAAGATTTAATTAATAACTATTTCTTATATTAGACTTTTTTATTAATTTTTTTTAACATATTGAAGTTACTCATACTAAAAATTATAAACATTTTAATATTTTAAATATTGATATATATGCTTATTCTATTGCTTTTTATAAATAAATTAAGACAAGAAAGCAAATCTTAAAATATCTATAGTTATAATATATTAAAAAAATGTCTATTAAAGCAATGGAGGAAAATAATGGGAGGTTTTTTTGGAGTAGCAAGCAAACAGAGTGCTATTTCAGATATATTTTTCGGCACTGACTACCACTCACACTTGGGTTCACATAGAGCAGGTATTGCGGTATTTGACAGTGAAAAAGGCTTGCAACGTGATATTCACAATATTGAAAACACTCCTTTTCGTGCAAAATTTGAAAAAATTTTTGAAGAAATGAGAGGAAACTCTGCCATAGGCTGTATAAGTGACAACGACCCGCAACCTCTACTTATACGCTCAAAAATAGGCTCTTATGCTATTTGTGTAATAGGTATAGTAAATAATGCCCAGCAACTTATAGATGAGTACCTGTTTAATTTTTGTGGACATTTTGATTCTATGACAGGGGGAAAAGTAAATACCACTGAACTTATAGCCTCTCTTATAAGCCAAAAAGATAATTTTGTTGACGGAATTAAGTTTATGAGAGACAAGATAGAAGGAACTGCAAATATATTGATTCTTAAAGATGATGCAAAGATAATTGCAGTACGTGATAAATATGGCAGACTACCTGTACTCATAGGAAAAAATGAAGATGGATACTGTGTTTCATTTGAATCCTTTGCTTACCAAAAATTAGAGTATGTGGATGAAAAAGAGCTTGGCCCTGGAGAAATAGTTGAAATATCATACGAAAGCATAAAACAACTATCTCCACCACTTGAAAAGATGAGAATATGTTCCTTTTTGTGGACATACTACGGATACCCTACTTCCAATTATGAGGGTATAAACGTAGAGATGATGAGATACAAAAATGGAATAATACTTGCTGAGTATGACAGATTGCAATTCAACAAAAACAATATTGACTATGTCGGTGGAGTCCCTGATTCCGGAACTCCGCATGCTATAGGCTATTCAAATGAAAGTAATATACCCTTTGCAAGAGCCTTTATTAAATATACTCCAACATGGTCGAGGAGTTTTACCCCTACCAATCAATCAGACAGAAGTAAGATAGCAAAGATGAAACAGGTACCAGTAAAGGAATTGATATGTAATAAAAGCCTGTTATTTGTAGATGATTCCATTGTAAGAGGTACTCAATTAAAAGAAACTGTAGAATTTTTGTATGAGCAGGGTGCTAAATCTGTCCACATTCGCTCTGCCTGTCCACCAATAATGTATCCTTGTAAATATCTCAACTTTTCACGTTCTAACAGTGACATGGAATTGATAACAAGAAGGGTAATTTTTGAATTGGAAGGACAGGAAGGATTTAATCATATTGATGAGTATTCAGACTCATCTACTCAAAGAGGAAAAAATATGCTTGACGCAATCTGCAAGAGATTACACCTTGCGTCTCTTGCTTTTCAGTCTCTTGATGGCTTGATTAGGGCAATAGGTTTGGATAAGGACAAATTATGTACCTACTGTTGGAATAAAAAGGAGTAAACTATGAGCGAAAATTCATATTCTAAGGCATATAAGGATGCCGGAGTAGACATAACTGCAGGATATAAGGCTGTAGAACTGATGAAAACTCACATTGCAAGAACACTTACCAAGGGAGTGTTTTCAGATGTTGGCGGTTTTGGAGGCTTGTTTGAGCTGGATCTTACGGGTATAAAAAAACCTGTCCTTGTGAGTGGAACCGACGGCGTAGGCACAAAGCTGAAGCTTGCCTTTTTACTTGATAAGCACGATACAATAGGAATTGACTGCGTAGCAATGTGTGTCAACGACATTATTTGCTGTGGAGCTAAACCGCTGTATTTTCTTGACTATATAGCCTGTGGCAAAAATGTTCCTGAAAAGATAGAGCAAATAGTAAAGGGAGTCTGCGATGCCTGCGTAGAGTCGGACTGTGCACTCATAGGCGGGGAAACTGCTGAGATGCCTGGATTTTATCCTGATGAAGAGTATGATTTGGCAGGATATTGTACAGGCATAGTAGATAAGGACAAGATAATAGATAATTCAAAGATGAAAGAAAGTGATGTTATCATAGCTCTACCTTCAAGTGGAGTACATTCCAACGGATTTTCTTTGGTAAGAAAGGTTTTTGATGTAGAAAACTCTGATATAATATCTCCTCTTGATGAATTAAATGGTCAATCTATAGCTTCTTGTCTGCTCACACCTACAAAAATATATGTAAAAGCTATACTAAAGCTCATTGAAGAAGTAAATGTCAAAGGTATATCACATATAACCGGTGGTGGTTTTTACGAAAACATACCCCGTTCTATACCTGATGCTTTGTGCGCTGAAATAGTCCAAGATAGAATTAATATTCTCCCTATTTTTAATCTAATTTCCAAAAAAGGAAATATTAATATAAGAGATATGTTTAATACCTTTAATATGGGAGTAGGAATGACCGTTATAGTTGGAAAAGATGACGTGGATAAAGCTCTTGAAATTTTGAAATCTAACGGCGAAAATGCTTATGTCATCGGTCAAATAATAAAAGATGAAGAAAAAATAAAAATGATATAGGAATATGATATGTCTAAGAAACTAAACGAAAAGAAAAAAGTAAATATTGCTGTTATGGTTTCAGGTGGTGGCACCAATCTTCAGGCATTGATAGACTCCAAAGTCATAAAAAACGGAATAATAAAACTGGTGTTATCCAATAATGAAGATGCCTACGCTCTTGAGAGGGCAAAGAAAAATAATATAGCAACTTATGTCGTTACTAAAAAGTCTCACCCAGACGACTTTGAACAATCTATGATAGATATACTGAAAAAAAACGACATAGATTTGATAGTTATGGCTGGTTTTTTAACTATAGTTGATGATATCTTCATTCATACATTCAAGGACAGGATAATCAATGTACACCCTTCTTTGATACCGTCATTTTGCGGGGAAGGATATTACGGTATCAAGGTACATGAGGCTGCACTGAAAAAAGGCGTGAAAGTAACAGGAGCAACTACACATTTTGTAAACGAGATTCCTGACGGCGGAGAAATAATCATGCAAAAAAGCGTAAAGGTAAAAAAAGACGATACGCCAAAATCCTTGCAAGAAAGAGTAATGCAAGAAGCTGAATGGAAGATATTACCTCTTTCTGTTGAAAAAGTATGCAAGCAAATTTTAAAGGAGAATAAAATTGCAGACGAAAAATATTGCTAAGATAGAAAATCTGCTAAAAACTAACTCTTATCCCGGTAGAGGAATAATCATAGGAAAAAGCGGAAACAACAAGCTTTGCTTAGCTTATTTCCTAAGTGGAAGAAGTCAAAACAGCAGAAACAGGATATTAGAAGAAAGAAATGGAGATGTATTTACTAGAGCCTTTGATGAAAGCAAGGTTGAAGATCCAAGGCTTATAATATATCCGGCAATCAAAACCTTTGAAAAATCTATAATTGTTACAAACGGAGACCATACAGATACTATTTATGACGGACTTAAAAATAATAGAAGTTTTGAAGACTCACTTTTTTTAAGAAAGTTTGAACCTGATTCTCCTAACTTCACACCAAGGATAAGTGGACTTGTGAATATAGAAGATGACGAAATTACTTATAAATTAAGTATATTAAAAAGTGCTGACTCGCAAGGGGCTGCTTGTGACAGATTTTTCTATAATTATGAAGCTCTTGATAATACAGGTCATTTCATACACACCTATATGGACGCAAACCCTCTTATTTCATTCACAGGTGAACCTTTGAAAATAAGTATTCCTAATGACATTAATGACTTTGCAAATTCAATATGGGAAAGCTTAAATTTTGAAAATAAGATAGCTCTATATGTCAGATATATTGATTTAAAAAATAATACATTTACAAATAAAATGATAAATAAAAATCTTTAGGAGTTTTTATGAAAGAATTTCAACTTAAATACGGATGCAATCCCAATCAAAAATCAGCGAGACTATATATGAAAGATGATGCTGATTTACCATTTGAAATCCTAAACGGAAATCCAGGATATATTAATTTCTTAGATGCCTTTAACGCTTATCAGCTTGTAAAAGAAGTCAAACAAGCGTTAAACTTGCCCTGCGCAACCTCTTTCAAGCATGTCAGCCCTACTTCGGTAGCACTTGGAATAAAGCTTGATGAAAACTTGAAAAGAGCCTGTTTTGTAGATGACATAGATAATCTCGATGACTCTCCTATTGCCTGTGCCTATGCAAGAGCAAGAGGCACTGACAGGATGTCATCATTTGGAGATTTCATAGCCTTATCAGATAAATGTGATGTTACAGTTGCAAAGATTATCTCTCGTGAGGTTTCAGACGGTATAATTGCTCCATCTTATGATGATGAAGCTCTTAAAATTCTTAAAGCAAAGAAAAAAGGAAGATATAATATTATTAAAATTGATGAGAATTACAAGGCTTCATCCAAAGAAATTAAACAGGTCTTCGGTGTGATATTTGAACAGGATAAAAATGACTGCCCTATAGATGAAAGCTTGCTTGAAAATATAGTTACAAAAAACAAAGATTTGCCTGATAAGGTAAAAAGAGACTTTTTGCTTTCAATGATTACTCTGAAATATACTCAGTCAAACTCTGTTTGTTTTACTTTTGAAGGACAAACTACAGGCATAGGGGCAGGACAGCAGTCAAGGATACATTGTACCAGACTTGCAGGCTCAAAATCAGATACATGGTTTTTGCGTCAGCACCCCAAAGTTTTGAATTTAAGTTTTAAATCCGATATATCAAGGGCTACAAGAGATAACGTAATTGAAAATTATATCAATAAAAATGAAGAAGATGTATGTGCAGACAAAATATGGCAAAAGTATTTTGAAAAAAGACCTGAGGTCCTAACTCAAGAAGAAATAAGTGAATATCTGTCAAATCTTGATAATGTAATACTTGGCTCAGATGCCTTTTTCCCATTTTCAGACAATATTATAAGGGCGAAAAAAAGCGGAGTAAGATACATTATCCAGGTCGGAGGCTCAGTAAATGACAATAAGGTAATAGAAACTTGCGATGAATATAATATGGTCAGTGTATTTACAAACCTGAGATTGTTTCACCATTGATAGGAGGCTGTTGTGAATATAGCAATAATAGGTGGTGGCGGTAGAGAACATGCCATCATCAAAAAAATCAAAGAAAATAAGTCTGTAGAAAAAATATATGCCCTACCGGGAAACGCCGGAATGAAAGCAGACGCAATTTGCATAGATATATCCCCTACTGACCTTGAAAATATAAAAAAATTTGTTATTGAAAATAAGATTGACTATTGTATAGTGTCTCCTGATGATCCTCTTGTGCTTGGTCTTGTGGACATACTACAAGAAAGTGGTATAGAATGTTTCGGTCCGGAAAAAAAATCTGCAATAATTGAAGGTAGCAAGATATTTTCCAAAAATCTTATGAAAAAGTACAATATTCCTACTGCAAGCTATGAGACATTTTCTGATTATGAATCTGCTTTAAAATACTTAGAAACTATGGCTATGCCTGTTGTAATAAAGGCTGACGGCTTGGCGCTTGGTAAGGGAGTAACTATAGCTCAAGATAAAGAAGAAGCTATATCCGCAATAAAAGCCTCAATGCTTGACAAAAAATTCGGTAAAAGTGGAGAGAATATTGTAATAGAAGAATTTTTGACAGGTGTGGAAGTATCTGTATTGACTTTTACAGACGGAAAAACAATAGTTCCTATGATTTCATCAATGGATCACAAGCTTAGCAAGGATGATGACAAAGGTGTAAACACCGGAGGTATGGGAACTATCGCCCCTAATCCATGTTACACAAAAGAGATTGCAAAGCAGTGTATGGAAAAAATATTCATACCTACAATTAATGCAATGAATAGTGAAAACAGGACTTTTAAAGGCTGTCTTTACTTCGGTCTTATCATAACTGATGATGGTGTAAAGGTTATAGAGTACAACTGTAGGTTCGGAGATCCTGAGACTCAGGTAGTGCTCCCGCTATTAAATAGCGATTTACTAACAATAATGCAAGCTGTAACAAAGGGAAATCTCTCAGATGTAGATGTGGGATTTTCTGATAATAGTGCTTGTTGTGTAATAATGGCTTCAGACGGTTATCCTGAAAAATACGATAAGGGCTTTGAAATAAATGTACCTGATGAAATACTGGATAATGTATATTTTGCCGGAGCAATAGAAAAAGACGGCAAACTATATACAAATTCAGGCAGAGTGCTCGGAGTAACAGGGGTAGACACAACTCTTAAAGCCGCAATAGAAAAATCATATGATATGCTTAAACAAATAGATTTTGAAAATTCTTACTATAGAAAAGACATAGGGAAGAAAGCCTTGAAAAAAGAAATGGAGGAAAAATAATGCTTTATCAGGTATTTGTAGAAAAAAAAGAAGAATTTGCAAGCGAAGCAAAGAGTTTACTATCTGATTGCCATACATTTCTTGGAATAAAAAATCTTGAAAAAATACGAATAATAAATAGATATTATGTTGAAAATATCAGTGAACAGTCCTTTGAATATTCAATAAAGACAATATTTTCTGAGCCTCAGTTGGATATAGTCAGCAAGAATTTAAATGTAGATACTTCCCTTGTTTTTGCAGTGGAAGCCTTGCCCGGACAATTTGACCAAAGGGCAGACTCTGCCATGCAGTGTATACAGATAATCTCAAATGGACAGATGCCTATAGTGAATTTTGCAAAGATATTTTGCCTCTATGGTGATATTTCGAAGGAAGATATCAACAAAATCAAAAAGTATGTGATAAATCCTGTAGAATCAAGAGAGGCAAGCCTTGATACACCAAAGTCTATAATCACTCACTATGAAAGCGGAAAAGCAGTGGAAGTAATTGACAATTTCATAGATTTTGATGATAAACAGTTAGAAGACTTCCATAAAATACTTTCCCTTGCTATGGATATCAATGATTTGATGATGTGTCGTGATTATTTTAAAGGTGAAAAGAGAAATCCTACAATTACAGAAATAAGGGTTATAGACACATATTGGTCAGATCACTGTAGGCATACAACATTTAATACAATAATAGATGAGGTAAAATTTGAAAATAAACTCATAGAGCAGACCTACAATCAATATTTAAAATTAAGAGATGAGCTTAATATTAAAAAACCTATAACATTAATGGATATAGGAACGATAAGCGCAAAATACTTTAAAAAAACCGGAATATTGAAAAATCTGGATGAATCCGAAGAAGTAAACGCCTGTACTGTAAAAATTGATGTAAATGTCAACGGCAAAAAAGAACCTTATCTATTACTCTTTAAAAATGAAACACACAACCATCCTACAGAAATAGAACCTTTTGGTGGAGCTGCAACATGTATAGGTGGAGCCATCAGGGATCCTCTTTCAGGAAGAGCCTATGTATATGCTGCAATGAGAGTAACAGGTGTTGGAAATCCTCTCACATCTATAGATAAGACAATAGTCGGCAAACTCCCACAAAGAAAAATAGTGACAGGAGCAACAGCCGGATACTCTTCTTACGGTAATCAGGTCGGAGTGACAACAGGGCTTGTAGATGAGATATATCATGACGGCTACCTTGCAAAACACATGGAGATAGGCGCTGTCATTGCAGCTGCACCTGAAAAAAATGTTGTAAGAGAAAAACCTAAAAGCGGTGATGTTGTAATCTTACTTGGAGGTGCTACAGGAAGAGATGGTATAGGTGGAGCCACAGGCTCATCAAAATCACATGATGAAAGCTCTGTAGAAACTTGCGGTGCTCAGGTGCAAAAAGGAAATGCACCACAAGAGAGAAAGATACAAAGGCTATTTAGAAGCGAAGAAGCTTGCAGGATGATAAAGCGTTGCAATGATTTTGGTGCCGGAGGAGTCGCAGTAGCAATAGGTGAGCTTACTGACGGCCTTGATATAAATTTAAATGGAGTTCCAAAAAAATACGAGGGACTTGATGCTACAGAACTTGCAATAAGTGAATCACAAGAAAGAATGGCAGTTGTAGTACAAAATAAAGATAAAGAAAGATTTTTGGAACTTGCAGCTGAAGAAAACATACAGGCAACTGTAGTTGCAACAGTAAAGGAAGATCCTTATTTGACTATGTACTACGATGATACAAAGGTTGTTCACATATCTCGCTCTTTTTTGGATACTAACGGAGCTGAAAAACATATAAAGATTACTACTGAAAGTCCTAAATTCTTAGAAGAAAAGAGAAGTTATAATTTTAAAGAAGATTATATAAATATGCTTTCTGACTTAAATATTTGCTCTAAGAGAGGATTAAATGAGAGATTTGATTCAAATATAGGTTCAAATACAGTATTATTGCCTTTTGGCGGTAAAAATCAACTAAGCCCTATTCAAGCAATGGTTCACAAGGTATCCGTGGAAAAAGATGACACCAGCACATGCTCTATCATGTCATACGGATACAATCCTTTCATAAGTGAAAAAAGTCCATTTCATGGTGCATATATGGCTGTAGTAGATTCACTTTGCAAGATTGTCGCTGTAGGTGGCGGATATGACAATATCTACCTTTCTTTCCAAGAGTATTTTGAAAACTTGGAAAAAGATGAAAAGCGTTGGGGCAAGCCTTTATCATCTTTACTTGGAGCATTCAAGGCGCAAATGGATTATAAGCTTGCAGCTATCGGTGGCAAAGACTCAATGAGCGGAACCTTTGAAAACTTGACAGTGCCACCTACTTTGGTGTCATTTGCTGTTACAACTCAAGAAATAGACAATATTATTTCTCCTGAATTTAAAAAATCAGGAAATTCAGTATATTTTATAAAAGCTGAATTTGACGATAATCATCTACCAAAAGCTGAAAATTTAAGAGAAATATTTGATAAAATATCAAAGCTTATCAAAGAAAAGAAGATTATATCAGCTTATGCTGTAGGAATGGGTGGAGTTGCAGAGGCAATATACAAGATGTCTATCGGGAATTATCTTGGCTTTGAATTTAATGATACTCTCGATATACAAGATATCTTCAAACAAAACTTTGCTTCTTTCTTGGTTGAAGTAGAAGATGATATAGAAATTGGAGTAGCAATAGGAAAAATTGTAGACACTCCACACATATCATATAAAAATGAGATAATTTCACTTGATGAAATGTCCAAGGGATATGAAGAAAAACTCGAAAGTATCTATAGTTGCAATATAAATCAAAGCAAAAACGAAGAGATGATATCTCCTGAATACAAGGTAAATGCATGGTCAAGTGCCGGTATAAAAGTTGCTAAACCTAAGGTAGTCATACCTGTATTTCCGGGAACTAACTGCGAATATGATACAGCAAAAGCAGTTGAAAGAGCAGGAGCTACAGCAGAAATTTTTGTAATTAAAAACTTGAATTCCGACATGTTAAAAAAATCAATAGAAGACTTTGCCAAAATAATAGACGCATCTCAAGTAATTTTGATACCCGGAGGCTTTTCAGCAGGAGATGAACCTGATGGAAGTGCCAAGTTTATTACAGCATTTTTTAGAAATGAACTAATAAAAGATAAGGTAACTGATTTTCTTGACAATAAGGGCAATTTGATGGCAGGAATTTGCAACGGTTTTCAAGCATTGATAAAACTTGGCTTACTACCTTATGGGAAGATAATGGATAGCGATGAAGAAAGCCCTACTTTAACATATAATAAAATAGGACGACATCAGGCAATGATAGTAAGGACAAAGCTTATATCAAATAAATCTCCTTGGTTTTCTCAAGCAGAATTAGGAAAGGTGTATAATGTCCCTATATCTCATGGAGAAGGCAGATTTATTGCAAGTGATGATGAAATACAAGAATTATTCAAAAATGGTCAGGTAGCTACTCAATATGTAGATTTCGAAGGAAATCCTACAGATAAGATAAAATTCAATCCAAACGGCTCAATGTACGCTATAGAATCAATCACATCTTTTGATGGAAGAATAATAGGAAAGATGGGACATAGTGAGCGTATAGGCTATGGCTTGTACAAAAACCTACCGGGTGACTATGATATGAAGCTCTTTGAATCTGCTGTAAAATACTTTAAATAATTCCACTAAATATAAGTCAAAAAAACTGTTATTATTGATTATTTCAGTAATAACAGTTTTTTTGGTGATATTTATAAATACTATTTTTATTTAAGCATCGTATAAATTAAAGCATATATTTAAATATTACATATTTTTGCTTAATATAGTATTAGTTGCATCTTCAGGATAGACTGAATTTACCCTTATACCGGATGCCATTTCAAAACCGGCACTACCGGTAATCTTCGGTATAATCCTAAAGCTGTAATGGTATGAGTCTTTACAATCTTCTTTTGTTTTAAGCAATGAATTGAGATATAAATTAAAAGGAAAATCACCTATCACGTTGTAAAGCATATTAAATACCTTATGTATTGTTTGTGACAGTTCTAATATATCATCTTCGTGTTCAAAAGATGAAATATGCCTTTTAGGGTAAATATGTGTCTCATATTTATAAGCTGCGGCGTATGGCTCTATAGCAATGAATTTCTCACTTTCATATATAACCCTTTTTCTTTTTCTCATCTCAAATTCTATCATATCGCAAAAAGGACAGCTTTTTTTCTTTTCAAAACTTGCTCTTGCACACTCTATTTCATTGTTGAGCTTTAGAGGTGTGGCATCTATAGCAAGCATCTGACTGTGGGAATGTTGCATGGATGCTCCGCCAAGCATCTTGTAATTTTTGAAAAAACTTACATAGCTTATATTCTCATCTTTCATAAGCTCTACATATCTTCTATGAACAGTCTTATATATTTCATAAAACTGCTCTTTGCTCATGGTAAAATATGTATCATTGTGGAAAGAGCTTTCCACAATTACATCATGCATTCCGGTAGAAAAGTAGCAATAGTCGTTTACAGACATTATCTCTATTTCATTTTGTATTATAGGATACAGGTTAGGTATTATTTTTACTGTCGAATTCCCATTGTTATTCTCATATATACATTCAGGAGTCATAGACTCGTTTCCAACGCAAAATGGACAGTTTGGAGAATATTCAACATCGTCAAACTTTTCAAACATCTTCATAACCTTACCGTCCCATAAATCAGTAGGTTTATTTTCTCTTGTATTGGTGAAAATCACCGGCCTTCTTGTGATGACATCCAACCTTATCTCAGACATATCAATATCCTTTGTTCAAATCAACAATATTATTTAATGGTTTATTTTCGATAAAATTTTTCATATTATCGTAGAGATTTTCAAAGACTCTTTCAACTTTTTTTGAAGAGCTCCAAGAGATGTGAGGCGAAACATAGACATTATCCATAGTCCAAAATGGTGAGTTTTCATCTAAAGGCTCTGTCTCAAATACATCAAGGCAGGCATTTTTAATAGTCCCATCTACAAGAGCCTCGTATAAATCTTTCTCATTGACCACCGCTCCTCTGGAAACATTTATAAAATTTACGCCTTTTTTGAATTTTGAAATAACATCTTTGTTGATATAATTGTTGGTCTTATCTGTAGAAGGAAGTACATTTATTATAAAGTCGGCATTTTTTGAATATAGGTCTATATCACTTAACTTATGACATTCGTCAAAGCCTTCTATGAGTCTGCCATCGCTATTTAAACCTATCATTTTTACATCAAAATTTTGCAGTCTTTTTACGGCTTCCATAGTAATGGTTCCTGTTCCTAAAAACAGTAAAGTCTTACCTTCAAGTTCATCTATATTCCTAACAAAATCCCAAACTTTTGATTTTTGAATTTCATGTAAAACCTTTGAATTCTTAATTATCTCAAGGATATTAAAAACTATCCATTCTCCTATTGGCTTTGAGTATATACCTTTTTGGTTAGCAATTACTATATCTGTCTTCAATATTTCCTCTTTAGGCAAGTGTTCAAAACCAATTGAAGCAAGCTGAACAAATTTCAGATTTTTAAACTTTGATACATTATCCACTCTAAGGGTTTTAAAACAATGTAATACATCGCAATCATAGTCTTCATCTGAAAGTTCACCTTTTTTTACCACTACATCATATCCCAATTCTTTCAATTTTTCTATTTGTTCTTCAGGGTACTTTATCGTAAGTAGTGCCTTCATTATCTTCTCCTATATCATTCTCCAATTTTTATTATACATATTTTTCATCTTGCCATCTTTAATTTTTCCAAGCCCTACAGTCATATTTTCAGTGCAGATGATATAATCTCCATCTTTTATACCATTAATATATAGAGTTTCTCCTTTAAGATACTTTATTAATCTATCATCATCAAGAGAAAAATTAATGATATTTTTACAATCTTCCGACTTCAAATGTCTTATAAAAGCACTGCTGATATTGAAATTATTATTTTTTATCTCCCCTAAGAAAAGTCCGTTTCTTATAATTCTCATCTTAGATTTTACTTTTTTATTAAAAACTTCAAGGTATATTTTATTTTCTTTTATCAAAAAATTCCCTTTTATTTTTATATTTAAAGATTTTCCCTCAAAATCAAGGTATGCTTTTGGCAATTTCTCTCTACTGATATATATGTTGTTTTGTGGTAATTCTATATCTTCTTCCTCACCCTTTTTTTGAACTAAGGCTAAAAAATGTCCCTCTCCTCGTAATTTATGAGGAAAAAGCCTGGCAGATTCCTTGAGTTCATCAAAAGATGTGAAATTAAAATTTTTTTCTATATTTATTATTTCAAAATCACTATTTTCTTCCAAAAATTCAATTATATTTAATTCATTTTCTCGTTTATTGAATGTACAGGTTGAATAAATCAGTTTTCCGCCCTTTTTCAGCATCTTGGATGCTTTAGTCAACAAATCTTTTTGCACAGGCACAAGCTGGCTCTTACTTTTTTCGTATGACGACATTAGTTTTGAGTCTTTACGAAACATTCCCTCTCCAGAACAAGGAACATCAAGCAATATCCTGTCAAAAAAGCTCGGAAAGTTTTCCGCAAGTTTATCTTGAGTCTCATTTGTAATCATAACATTTGCTAACCCATGATATTCAATATTTCTAAGCAGTTGTGGCACCCTCGAATTATTAGCATCATTTGATATCAGAATATCATCATCTGAAAGTCTTTGCGATATCTGAAAAGTCTTGCCACCAGGAGAAGCACACATATCAAGTACCTTCATACCTTTTTTCACATCAAGAAAGTTTACTACAGATGACGCTGAAGGCTCTTGTATATAGAAGGCTCCGGTATGATAGAGCGGATTTTTTGAAATATTGCCTTCACTTACATATAAACTATCTTCACTCCAAGGAACCTTCTCATATTCACAGTCACTTTTTATATCTAAAAATTCCTGCACTGAGGTCTTCTTAGTGTTAAGACTTGTGCCCTTGTAAGACTTTTCGTTGTAAGTGGATATGAAGTCATCAAACTCATCATTCAAGAGTTCTTTCATCTCCTCTATATAGGAGCTTGGTAAATTAATGCTACTCAATATATCACCTAATCTTCCAACTTTTGTATTATAGCCATCTTAGGTGCAAATTCATACTGATTGATGGGATTGATGTGTATCGCCTTATATTTCTTAGCGTCCAGTATTCTGATGTACTCAAGAAGTGAATTGTACTCTCTAGCATTGTCGTGACCTACATAAAACATTATACTTATAAGCCCACCTACATCAAGTAATTCAAGCGCTCTTTCAAGTGCGTGAAGGGTAGTATAAGGATTTGTCTTAACTACATGATCAGACTTTGGCAAATATCCAAGATTAAACATTACCAATTGTACCTTTTCTTCAACATACTTGTCTATAAACTCATGAGAGTCTTGGATAAATTCAATATTATCATGGTATTCAACAGGTATATTTCTCTTTGAGCGTTCTATAGCATCTCTTTGTATATCAAAAGCATAAATCTTAACCTTTTTCCCAAAAGTTTCTCTAATTGTAATAGTATCTTTTCCATTTCCAAGTGTTGCATCTATTGCTATCTTAACATCTTCAAGATTACTTTTTATAATCAATTTTTGTATTTCAATAAGGTTACTTATTTTCATTTTTCCTCCAAAACACCACAAGAAATTGTTGTTATATTTTTGAATATTGATACCCAAAAAACAAAATTATATTAAAAAAAACTGCTACTTTATTGAGTAGCAGTCCTTTAATTATCCTATTATTTCAAGAGTAACTTTTTTATTTTCTTTTACAGAAGCAGCTTTTAGGATAGTTCTGATAGCTCTTGCTATTCTTCCTTGTTTTCCTATAACCTTACCCATGTCGTCTTGAGAAACCCTTAGTTCTATTATCATTGAGTACTCACCATGATTTTCAGTAATTTGTACTTCATCCGGTTTTTCTACCAATGATTTTACTATAGTTTCCAACAATTCTCTCATTATTCAAATACCTCTCATTTCTTATTTCATTTCCACTTTATTTTTCTATTATCCCGTTCTTTTTGAAAAGAGATTTTACTACATCTGTGGGTTGTGCTCCTGTTTCCAACCAATGCTTAGCTCTTTCTTCGTTAATCTTTACTTCTTTAGCTCCCATAGGATTATAAAAGCCTACTTCTTCAATAAATCTTCCATCTCTTGGAGATCTAGCATCAGCTACTACTATTCTATAAAAAGGTCTTTTCTTAGCACCCATTCTTCTCAATCTTATCTTTACCATTTTTTCACCTCCTCAGTTTTTATTTTATTCAAATTTAAACTTTAAATTTGAAATCTATAAAAAATTATTCTAAAAATAATTAATTACCTTTAATCATCAAGAACTTATGCTATCAATTCTTAATACTACATCCCAAATGGAAATTTAAACTTTTTACCGCCCATCTTAATATTAGTCATCTGTTTCATCATTTTTCTTGTTTCTTCAAACTGTTTGAGCAGTTTATTTACCTGACTTACTTGAGTGCCTGAGCCCTTTGCTATCCTTATTTTTCTACTTCCGTTTATTATAGACGGATCGAGTCTTTCCTGTTTTGTCATAGATTGAATTATTGCCTCAATTTTTAGGAGTTCCTTATCGTCTATATCAGCATTTTTTAGTTGTTTAGGCACACCCGGTATCATTTCTATTATATTTTTCAATGGTCCCATCTTTTTTATCTGCTGCATTTGTTTTAGAAAGTCTTCAAAGTTAAAATCACGATTTCTGATTTTATTTTCAAGCTCTTTCATACTTTGTTCATCAACAGCATTTTGTGCCTTTTCTATAAGAGACATTACGTCTCCCATGCCAAGAATCCTACTTGCTATCCTGTCGGGATAAAAAGGCTCCAAGTCATTGATTTTCTCGCCAATCGCTGCAAATTTTATAGGTTTATTAGTTACTGCTCTAATCGAAAGTGCTGCCCCACCTCTTGTATCACCGTCAAGTTTTGAAAGTATTACTCCGTCAATTCCAAGCGCCTCGTCAAATGACTTAACTATGTTTACAGTGTCTTGTCCTGTCATCGCATCTACTACCAATAGTATTTCACTTGGTCTTACAGTAGATTTTATATTCTTAAGTTCCTGCATGAGTTCTTCATCTATGTGAAGTCTACCTGCAGTATCTATTATTACCACATCAAAGCCGAGAGTCTTTGCACTTTCCACAGCATTTTGAGCTATGGTTACAGGATTTTTATTTCCCTCTTCACTATAAAACTTTGCACCTACCTTGTCAGACAAGATTTGTAATTGTGTTATAGCTGCAGGTCTATATACGTCACATGCTACGAGCATTGGATTTTTACCTTGCGATTTGAGATGATAGGCAAGTTTTCCTGTAGTTGTAGTCTTACCAGCACCTTGCAAGCCTGACATCAAAATAACTGTAGGTGGCTTTGAAGATATGTTTATCTTACTTTGAACTGAACCCATTAATTCCTTGAGTTCATCATTTACTATTTTTATTACCTGTTGTCCGGGAGTAAGACTCTTCATTACTTCTTCACCAACAGAACGCTCTTTGACCTTTGCTACAAAGTCTTTTACAACCTTGTAATTTACATCTGCCTCAAGCAGTGCAAGCTTGACCTGTTTCATTGCAAGATCGACATCTTTTTCAGAAAGAGTTCCCTTTCCTCTTAAGTTTTGCATAGTGCTCTGAAGTTTTTCGGCAAGTCCCTCAAATATCATATTGATTTACTCTCCTCACATAGTTTTATTATCTCGTCAATATCATCCAACTGTTGATTGGTAAGAATATATTTATCTTTAAAATCAGTCAGATTTTTTATAATATTCACCTTAATATTTAAAATATTATCCTGCATTTTATATATTTTCAAGGTATCTTCATAGAAGTATAAAAGCTGTTCGGATTTTTTTACCGTATCACTTACCGCCTGTCTTGATATACCCAACTCCAGTCCTATCTCACCAAAAGAAAGATTGTCTGAGAAATAGTAAGACATCACTTCTCTTTGCTTTTCAGTTAGGAGATTGCCATATAAATCAAGCAATTCATTGACATAAACAATTCTATCTATTTCCATAATCAATCTACCCCATGATTTTACGACTGTAAAGTAAAATAACTTTACAGCTGTTATATTTTATTTTATTTTTGCTATTATGTCAATACTTTTTTTGATTTTTACAGTAAAAAAACTTTTTAGACAAAAATGATATTAAAAAAACGGGCGTATACGCCCGTATTGATATTAGCTATTAAAAATCAGTGAATTTTGCTTTTCTCTTTTCTAAGAATGCAGTCATTCCTTCTTTTTTGTCATTTGTAGCAAATGTAAGTCCGAATGAATTTGCTTCAAGAACTAAAGCTGTATCCAAATCAGAGTCATAACCTCTTTCTATAGCTTGTTTTGCTATAGCTACAGCAAAGCTTCCATTCTTAAGAATTCTTTCTGCCATCTTTTTACAATAATCCAAAAGTTCTGCCTGAGGAACCACTTTATTTGCAAGTCCTATTCTATAGGCTTCATTAGCATCTATTCTATCACAAGTAAATATAAGCTCTTTAGCTCTTCCTTTACCAACAAGTCTTGACAGTCTTTGTGTTCCACCGAATCCAGGAATTATTCCAAGACCTACTTCAGGTTGTCCAAATATTGCATTTTCTGCTGCAACTCTTATATCACAAGACATAGATATTTCGCAACCGCCACCAAGGGCAAATCCGTTCACTGCTGCTATAGTTACTTGAGGCATTTGTTCCAATCTTGAGAATGCTTCTTTAGCTAACAACGCCATAGTCCTACCTTCTGCAGGAGTTGCATTTACCATTTCAGATATATCAGCTCCAGCAACAAATGATTTTTCACCTGATCCTGTAAGAATAACAACTTTTACATCTTTTCTTGATTGAATTTCTTTAAAAGTTTCATTTAATTCAGCCAAAGTTTCAGAATTCAAGGCGTTAAGAGCCTTAGGTCTGTTAATTGTAACAACCGCTATTTCGTTTTCTACTTGCATTAATAAATTATTCATATTGCCTTCATCCTCCAAATTATAAATTTAAGTAAGAGTTAATAAAAAATAATTAAGTAACAAACTTCAACTTAATAAATCTGCCGGTCATTAAAAAATTATTGTGATGTACTTATATTAAATCTAAAATAAATAAAAGTCAAGCTATTTTGATATAATATTGTAAATTTTAATTCTTATTGTTTTATACTGTTTTTTAGCTTCTTATCTTTGATTTATATTTGAAATTTCAAAGTTTAGTGAGGTTTAAATTTCGATGAAACTTTAACTTCAAATTACTTAAGAGTTCCGTATTTTTCTGATAAATGCCAATTTAGAAATATATTTTTCACATTTCTTGCATTTTTTCTATTTTTATACTAATTATTCATAATTTTGTAGATTTTCTATTTCTTAACCTTTCATTTTAAATTCAAGTTTTTAAATTTAGTGAAGTAAAATTCTAATCTATTTTATCTAAACATCTGTATAATGCTAATATTTGAATAGTAAACTTCAAATATTTAAATATATTAATAAAGTTTTAAATTTATTTCATTTTATTAAATCTTTATTAAACATATCCATTTTAGGTTAACTTTAATGAAAATTGTGATATAATGAAATCACAGGTTAATAAAAACCAATTTACTTAAAAATATAATTTACTTTATAATAAAAGGAGATGATTTTTTTGAAATCAAAAATTACAGCGCTTTTGCTTGCTGTTTCCCTAATACCTTCACTTTCATTTGCAAGTGGCAAGCTCACTTATGATGAAGCACTGAAAACTTCAATCAATAATAATCTATCCATCGAAAGAGGAAGCGACATGGTTGACAATATACAAAATACTCTACAAACAGGAGTACCTGCACAGTCAGCCGGAAATAGTTCACAATATCAGGGGCAATATGGTCAGAACCACCAAAATGAACCTAATCCTGTATCTTCAATAAATCAAAGTATTCAATATCAAACTCTTCTTGATAATGAACAGATATCTAAACAAAGTCTTGCAGTTCAAAAAGACGCGATAGAAGTCAACTTGAAAGCTATCTTTGTTAAAATTAAAAATCTTGAAGAAAACGACAAGTTGATTAAGGAAAAAATTACTAATAAAAATACTAATATAGGAATATCTAGAGTAAAGTATCAAAAGGGAGTAATAAGCAAGATTGACCTTGAAAATCAAGAAGTCGAGATTGAACAGTTGAAAAACTCACTTAAAGAAAACCAACTTCAACTTGAAATGTCTTATAAAGATCTTGCAAATGTCATGAATACAAAAGTAAACACAAAGATTGAGTACATTTCAATACCTTATAAGACACTTTCTCAAAATGGAATATCAAAAGAAAATATAGTAGGTAGTGCCATTTCACAAGCCCCTACAATAATGCAACAAAACTCTCAAATTAAACAATTGGAAGAAAGGATAAGATACTCACTTATAGATTATAGCAATTCTTCTCTTCCAAAAGAAGAGTCAAACACAGATTTAAATATTAAGGACGTAGATTTAAGAATTTCAAAGCAAAATATTAAAAATGCCGTTCTAGACTCTGTAAACTCTGTTGAAAATATAGAAACAAATGTGAAAAATCTTCAAACTCAGATAGCCAATGCTAAAAGACAGGCTAAAAACCTTAAAAAACTTGTAGACTTAGGCTTTAAGACTAAGATTGATCTTGAAAATCTCAACTTGCAAATCAAAGAGATGGAATTACAACTGGAAAATGCCAAATTAAATCATGGAGTAATGATTGAAAGACTTAAAAAGCCGTATTTGCTTGGTGTTTAAGGATAATAAAATTTATTAATATTATATTGACAGTATAAATAAATTCCATATATAGTTTAGTTAATGTTTTAAAAGACACTTAACTACATTATTCCATTTTTAAAAAAGTCAATTTGTAATTTACTATAAATACAGTATTATTAGAGATTTTACTATAACTATTAGAGAAGGAAGAAGAGATGAAAAAAATACCGTTACTGATTATTTTCGCCATGCTTTTTTCTGTATCAAATGCAGCTACCTACAATCTGACATTTGATGATGCGAGGCAAAAAGCAGTAAATAACTCAGATAAGATAAAGTTACAGCAGGAGTTGATAGAATCTCTTGAAAAAAAATATAGTCTGCAAAAAGATAATCCAAGAGAAAATAAACCTGATTATGAATATAATTATGTTACAAAGACTCCAGTTTATAATAGCTCATATCAGACTTTTGACTATGAAAAGCTACTAAAAAATGCAAAAGAAACAAAAAGAGATATGATTATATCAAATGAACAAACTACTATGCAGCTTTTCTCAGATATAATCAATGAACAAAATGATGTAAAAAATAAAAAAATTGAGATATCAAATCAGGAAAATATTGTAAAACAGGCATCAGCCAAACTCAAAACAGGAAAGATAATTCAGCTTGAGTACGATAACGAAGTATTGAAGCTTGATAATCTCAAATCACAACTTCAAGTCATTGAAAATAAGGTAACACTTAATGAAAACAAATTGAAAAATCATATGAATATTTCTGAAAAGGACACTATTTCCTTGAAATTAGTAGAACCTAAGCTGGATATGTTACTTCCAAATGATATGATTTCAAAATTGGATGACAAAAAATCACTTAAAGATTTACAGGATGACCTCAAGGAGTTAAACGATGATTTAAAGTGGATTTCTGTTGTAAATACAGGCTCAAACTATACAACAGGTGTTGAAAAGCAGGAGAAACTTATAAAACAGAAAAAAGAAGATATAAGCGAGCTAAAAAGAAAAACTCTTTATAACTATGACAAGATTTACATTCAAATCTTAATTAAGTCAAATGAGATTGCTCTTGAAAAGATAAATAAATCCATACTTGAAAATACAAATAGAAAAAATATAGCCTTGTACAACAAGGGAGTAACTACAAAAAACAATATCAATGATACTGATGCCAAAATCACTCAAAATATACTTTCACAGATGAAAAAACAGTTAGAAATAAGACAGATGTTGTTAAATTACAATGAATAACTATAAATAATATAGCCTATACAAAAGGGTTGTAAAAAATGATATATCATTTTTTACAACCCTTTTTAGTATTCAAAAAAATTAAACAGCATATACGCTTACTTTTTTTCTGAACTTATCTTTTCTCTCAAATTTTACTCTTCCTTCAACAAGTGCAAACAAAGTATCATCTTTACCTATACCTACACCGTTTCCTGGATGAATCTTAGTTCCTCTTTGTCTAACTATTATAGAGCCTGCAGTAACTAATTGACCGTCACCTGTTTTTACGCCCAATCTTTGAGCTCTTGAATCTCTACCGTTTTTAGAAGAACCTACACCTTTTTTACTGGCAAATAATTGGAGATTAATTTTTATCATCTTACCCTACCTCCTTCACTTCTAATCTTATATATTTGCTGTATGTCTTGGATAAATCATCGAAGTTTATCTCAAGCATATCAGCAAGAGCTTGTAATTTTATCTTTTGTATATCATTAACATCTTTAGGTATTTCAATTTTGATTTTTCCGTCATTACTTAAGGAAAAAAAATCTTCCCTTCCATCCAACGACTTTATCATTCCATTAATTACACCTTGAGACAAAACAGAAACAGCAGCACATACTAAATCACTTCCGTATTCAGAACTGTTTGCATGTCCATTTATAGATACACTTTCGAGATTATTATTTACTTTCACCATCTCAATCTTAATCATATTACTATGCTTGTATTGATTCTATTTCCAATTGAGTGTACGGTTGTCTATGACCTTTTTTCTTTCTGTAGTCTTTTTTAGGTTTATATTTGAAAACTATCAATTTTTTACCTTTTCCATGAGAAAGAACTTTTGCAGTTACTTTAGCATTTGCAGCGGCATCACCTGTTTTCACAGCTCCGTTTTCTGACAAAGCAACAACTTCCAAACTTACAGTATCACCTTCAGCAACGTTAAGTTTTTCAACTGATATCTTGTTGCCTTGTTCTACCATATATTGCTTACCACCTGTTTTTACTATTGCGTACATTTTTAAACACCTCCTGTTTTTTCAAGTCTCGCCACCTCAAGGTTGCCTTTTGGCAATTAATACCTTTTTGTGAGCGGAAATATACCCATATAATTTAACACAAATCCACAGGAGTGTCAAGTATAAATTATACCAAATCTTTCAATTTTTCTAAATCAATCACTTCAAAAGTGTCTTTATTGAGTCTTATTATTCCGTCATCTTGCATTTGTAACATTTCTCTTGATAATGACGGCCTTGTTGTCCCTATAAAATCTGCCAGTTCTTCTCTTTTAAACAGTAAATCAAGAGGTTTTCCGTTTAAGCCGCACTCTCTTACTCTTTGTAAAAGATAACTTGCAATCTTTTGTCTCAAGGTAAAACTGCTTAGTATAAGGACTTTCTGATTGAGAAAAAATGCCTTTCTTGACAAAATTTTCAGCATATTTTGAGTTAGTTTATAATTGTATTTTTGAGTTAGGTCATCTATATTTAATAAAAACTCCTTCGGCATGGCAAGAATCTTGGAATTTTTCACAGCCACGCAGGAATAATCGTAGAGTTTGTCGGAAAAATACACATATACCTCCGCAAACATAGTTCCAACTTCATCAAATCTGTTCATTATCATTCTCTTGCCATTTGCATCGACCTTTTCTATCTGTACTACTCCTTCAAGTAAGATATATAGATTTTTAGATTCTTCCTCCTGATAAAACAGATATTCGTCTTTTTTTACAGATACAACTTTGGAATTTGACTTTTCAAGTATCTCGCTTAATTCCTCATCACTTATATTTTCAAATAGAATGGATTTTTTTAATAAAGCTTCAACCTCTTTCATAACCTTCCCCATAAAATCAAATCAGAAGCTTCTACTTCTGTAATTAAACTAAAATAAATTCTGAAAATTATTGAATCAAATATATTTATAGAAAAAATCTTCATTTATAAATAACAAACTCTCTCTTGCAAATTCTTTTAAAATCCTTTTAACACATCTTTTACAAAATATTTCGCTTTCTCTTTCATTGTCAACAAGAGCCTTTTTATATCCCCAAAGATGAGTAAAATCATCCTGATTTCCCAAATCTTTAGGATAATCTATCATATATCCGATATTAATACCTCTTATTTTGGCACACATTGAAAGTAGCCTTTGCTCTGCAAAAACCATATATGAAAGTGTATCACTGTCATCTTGAGAGCTACTCATAAATCTGATACTTTCATCGCAGTAAAAATCTTTAAAATATTCATCTCCAATATATAAAAATGCTGTATTTGAAGGATGTACATTCCAATCCAGTAAACTATCAAACTCATAGTCTTTTTTCATCTTAAAATACTCTTTTTTTCTGTAAACTTCAGTTATTATAGGTTCGTCATGAATTGCAACTACCTTCTCTTTAAGTTTTGAAGATATGTCATTCCATACTATCATATCCGTATCTAGCATTACTATTGGAGTTTTTTGTCTTTTAAGAGCAAATATCTTACCTCCAGCCCAAAACATATCACGATTTATATCATAAGGTTCTATCTCATGAATATCATCCCAAATACATTCCAATTTCATAGTTTCCACATAAGATATAACTTCTTTATCAGCTATAAGTTTTATACTTCCGTTATTTTTTCTCCAGTATAAGGCAGATAATATCATAGTCAAAATATCGAAATCTTGCATCTTAAAATCACTGCTTCCTTGCATCTTCCTTGTGCAAAGTGTGTGAAAAGCATTCAAATTCCTCATATTAACTCCAAACCATAACCTGTCACAAAGTCTTTATCTTCAATTTGACTTAGTATTATCATATCTTTATTCTTATACTCATTTTTTTTGATACCTATTGACTTTGGATAACCGATATTTCTTTTAAATACCATAGTATTGTTATTTTCGCTGTCATCAATATTTTCATTGTCAAAAGTTTTATAATGCTCTGAATTTGAATATACTTTATAAAAATTATAACTTCCATAAGAGCCATAACTGCCGAAAGAACCATAACTTCCTCTATAGCTTCCATACATCATATAGCTTCCGATATAGCTCCCATAATGTCTAAACGAGCCTATATTCCCATAAGAAGAAGCATAAGAACCCTGATAACTGCTTCTTAAAGCATAGGAACTAAATGAGTCATAAGAAAAAGAAGTAGATAGAAAACTGCCAGAATATGAATTGTAAGACACAAAACTACTTGAATAAGATGAAGAAAAACTTCCAAAAGAAGTATTGTATGAAGATGGATTTACATCATTTTCGCCCTCATATTCCTCAACATTTATCACATCGAAAAAATAATTAGCCTTCATCTTATATATCCTATCTATAAGAGAGCTCCTATATATAGGCAACACCTTATTTTTATTAAAGATATATTTGTTTAAAATTTTAAGACTGTCAATTCCACCCTTAAAATATCTCTTCTCTTCAAAAAAAACATTCAGATAGTTTGACAAATTAGAGCAAAAATTTTTTTCTAAAACTGTTCCAAGCGACAAACTTTTCATAATAGACTCCTTAAAAAATTAATAAAGCATATTTTCAAAAATATGTTTTTATCATTAACAAAAATATTCTTTGCATTTTTAACTCTTCTTAACTTACTATAAATTTTACTTTCACCCTTAAAATACTTTATCTTCTAAAATACTATCTCATATATCTAAAGATAATTCATAAACCATGTTTTTACTTATGCCTAACTCTTTACTTAAGAGCTTGACAGCATCTTTTTTTGACATCTCAAGCATGTACTTTGACAATTGAATTTTTATTTCGTCATCACTTATATTTATATCTTTTTCTTCCTTATTACCTTCAACTACAATTATTAATTCTCCGAGAAGCTCAGTTTCTCTTAACTTATCATTAATTTCTTCCAAAGAGCCTCTTATATATTCTTCAAACTTTTTACTTATCTCCCTTGCTATCACAATATTTCTATTGCCTAATGTCTCATATATATTTTTCAAAGTTTTTTTTATTCTATGTGGAGATTCATATATTACAAGAGTTTCTTTTTTCTCTAATAAATCTTGTAATTGTTTAATTTGTCTGCCGTTTTCTCTTTCCAAAAAACCTATGAAACAAAAAGACTTAGTTGAAAGACCTGAATTTACAAGTGCCACAACCATAGCGCAGGCTCCTGGTAATGTAGTAACATCCAAATTATTTTCAATGACATAAGATATAAGTTCACTACCCGGATCTGATATTCCAGGCATACCTGCATCTGAGACATAGGCGATATTTTTCCCTTGAATAAGTTTACTTAGCACTTCGCTTTTTTTTATTTTTTCATTATGCTCATGCAGAGAAAAAAGTGGTTTTTTTATATCATAGTGATTGAGGAGTTTGATTGTTCTCCTAGTATCTTCGCAATATATCTCATCAACATCTTGCAAAACTTTGAGTGTTCTTAAGGTTATATCCTCAAGATTGCCGACTGGCGTGGGACAAATGTAAAGCATATTAACCCTCGCAATAATAATGTGAAATTTTATTTTTTAATAGTATATCACATTAAACAGAATTATTTAATAGCATTTTTAAATATTTTTATTTGCTTGTTATTGATTAATATTTTGATATTATGATATAATTTTCTTAATTAAGTTATAATTAATGTCAATTAATTGTTGTAAAATAAAAGGTGAAAAAATGAAAGAATTAGGAGAAGTAATTAAAATAAATAAAAATATTGCAACTGTCAGAGTAAACAGACATGGTGCCTGTGGAGATTGCCATGCTTGCAGTCTTGGACTAGAAAACAGACAATTCATAGATTTAGAAGTAATAAACACTGTAAATGCGAAGGAAAAAGACTTAGTTGAGCTTGATGTGGAATCCACTGATATATTACTAGGTGCATTTATTATGTATGGATTTCCACTTGTTATGATGCTTGTAGGGATATGTCTAAGCTACATGGTCTTTGCTAAGAATAATACATTGATTGCAACTATTACCGCCTTTGTATGTATGGCTATATCATTCCTTATAATAAGGCTAAACGAAGATAAGATAAAATCATCAGCTAAGTTTTTGCCATCAATAAGCAGAAAGGTATCCGATGACTTAAGCCCACTATTATAAGGTAATTTTAAAGTAAGTTTATCAAAATTAAACAGATTTGTTATAAAACTCTATTTAACAAAGTTGTAACTAATTTTTTAAAAATGAATATAGCCTACTTAATAACTTCTTTTTTTAACTAAATAAAACAAGTCATATATAAGGAATTTTATGAAAAATAAGGTATATATAGCAGGAGCAGGTAGCGGAGATATAGGCAATCTTACGGTTAAGGTATATGAAATAATACAAAATGCTGATGTAATCCTCTATGACAATCTAGTGTCTGATGAAATAATCCTACTTTCAAAAAAAACTGCAATACTTGTAGATGTAGGCAAAATTTCAGGATATCATAAACTAAAACAAGATGAGATAAATAGTCTCCTCGTGCAATATGCACAAAAATATAAAATAGTTCTTAGACTTAAGGGTGGAGATCCTTATATCTTTGGAAGAGGAGGTGAAGAAGCACTTTACCTCTTTGAAAACAATGTTGATTATGAAGTATTGCCTGGAATTTCTTCAATAGGTTCTGTACCTGCAAGTTTTGGCATACCGCTTACCCACAGAGATTTATCTTCTTCGTTTTATATAGTAACTGGAAGAAAGAAAAATAGTAAGACATTAGATGAAAATGACTTTATCAATCTATCAAATATGAAAAATACAACTCTCGTATTTTTGATGTCTACAAATATATATGATAAAATCGCAAAAGGTCTTATAAACGCAGGTAAAAGTCCTGATACAAAATCTGTAATTCTAAGTCGTGGTACTACTGCAAAGGCAAAGAAATTCGAATATTCACTCTTGGATTTGTCAAATATTAAAGATATGAGCATTTTTGAAACTCCATCTATTTTATTAGTAGGAGATGTTGTAAGTTTATCTGAAAAGCTAAGCCCTACCCCAAAATTATTGACTAATAAAAGATTTATACTAAACATCCCAAGAAAAAAAAATGATTATTTAATACGAAAACTCAGAGAAAACGGAGCACAGGTAGTAAATCTTTCCACAAATTTATTGGAAAAAAATTACGACAAGATGCATTTTACAAATATAATTAAAAGTATAAAAGCTTATGACTATCTATGTTTTTCAAGCACTTATGCAGTTGATGTCTTCTTTGAAATCCTATCTGAAAATAACTTTGATATAAGAGATTTATATAATGTTAAAATCTGTGCTGTAGGTCCTTCAACATCCAATACCCTTAGAAATAGAAATATTATATGTGATTTAATTCCACAAAATTATGATGCTAAAACACTTGCTAATCAACTGATTAAGTTAGATGCTAAAAATGTTGTCTGTATTCTACCGCATAAGGTGCAAAGTGATTTATATGATTTATTGCATAAACATAATATAAAAGTCGAAAGACTGGATATATATTCATCAACAATTGGAAAAGTGAGACTGTATAATGAAGAAGATGATGATATCTTCGTTTTCACAAGTTCTTATGGAGTTTTAGGACTGGTTGAATCCTACAAAAAGAACCACTTTACTTCAAAGTTGGCTTTTTGTATAGGCGAAAAAACTAAACAAACGGCAGAAAAATTTGGTTTTAAAACCCTAGTCGCTGAAAAATCGACTTATGATGAATTATTAGATTTGATATGTAAATTTTATTCTAAAAATTAATCTTGTTTTTATCGCACTGAATTAAGATTTTTAAAATATTATATCTTGTAAGCAGTGCGATTTTTGATTTTTTTTTGACTTTTTAGATAAGTTGTTATATAATTATATTAGTAGTTATTTTTACTTAATATATTGAAAATTTATTTGCAATATACTTAAATTTACAGTTAATTTATTATATGGTATTTGCAAATCTAGGCAGTAAGGTGATTTTTATGGAAAAAAGTATCGACTTGTTCAGTAATATAAAAAATGAGTATGACTCTCTGAGCAAAGCCCACAAAAAAGTTTCTGACTATATTATGAAACACTATGACAGATGCGCATTTATGACTGCATCCAACCTTGCTAAGGAGTCGGATGTAAGTGAATCCACTATAGTAAGATTTGCATACGCCTTGGGGTATGACGGATATCCTGAATTACAAAAAGAACTTCAAGAAGTGATAAAAACTCAACTCACAATAATTCAAAGAGCAAAGATGAGTTTTGAAAACTTAAACGAAGGTGAAATCTTAGAAAATGTGCTTAAAAATGACTCTCATAATATAAAACAAACTCTTACAAAAATAGATCATGGTACATTCAAATATATTGTAAACAAGATTGTGAATTGCACAGGTTGTATATACATAGTTGGACTTAGGACATCCACATCACTTGCTGAGTATTTGTCTTATTATCTTGAACTTATGTTGGACAATGTGAAGTTGATAAAATATGACTATGTTGATATGTTTGAAAAGATGATAAATATCTCTTCAAAGGATGTTGTTATAGGTATAAGTCTTCCGAGATACACTTCACGTACTAGTGATTTGATGAAATACGCTAAGGATAAAGGTGCATCTCTTGTTGCAATTACAGACTCTTTGAACTCTCCTATAGGAGAATTGTCAGACGATGTCTTAATTGCCATGAGTGATATGAGCTCAATAGTCGACTCACTTGTCGCACCTCTAAGCGTTATAAACGCTCTTATTGTAGCAGTCGCATCTAAAAAAAGAGAAGAGGTAAAAAATAAGTTTGAAAGTTTTGAAGAACTTTGGAAATCGAGAAATACATTTAGAGATTAAACAATATATTTATGCTTAGCAACAAAAATGCCTATTCACTTTTAATATGAATAAGCATTTTTTATTACTTTTATTATTCTTTTACCATCAATGTCCTTGATGCGTTTAAAATTGCAATCACTGATACACCCATATCTGCAAATATACCTGCCTGTATATTTGCAATTCCAAATGCTCCAAGCACCATGACCAAGATTTTAACTCCTATTGCAAAGATAATATTTTGCATTACTACATTCATAGTTTTCTTTGCAACTTTTATTGCTGACACAACCTTTTTGGGATTGTCGTCCATAAGCACTATATCTGCAGCTTCTATCGCCGCATCTGAGCCCATGGCACCCATTGCTATACCCACATCAGCAATGGAAAGCACTGGAGCGTCATTTATACCGTCGCCTACAAAGGCAACTTTCTTATTAACATCCTTTGATTTTATTATCTCTTGAACTATTTCCGCTTTCTCATCAGGTAATAGCTGCGCCCTCACCTCGTCAATTCCAAGCTCATCTCCAACTTCCTTGGCAACAGCAAAGTTATCTCCTGTAAGCATTATAGTCTTTACATTGTAATTATTTTTCAAAAGCTCTACAGCCTGTTTTGATTCATTTTTTACTTCGTCTGATATTACCACACTACCTGCATAACTACTATCTATTACAGTATTTATCACCGTACCTGTAGTAATAATTTCATTTTTAATGTTGAACTTAGCCAACATCTTCTCATTGCCTACATATACTTTTTTATCATCAACCACAGCTGATATTCCTATACCGGCTATTTCCTGTATGTCTTTTACTCTGCTTGTATCAAGCTCCTTACCATATTCTTCCTTTATTGAAACTGCTATAGGGTGTGTAGAAAATGCCTCTGATAATGATGTATACTCCAGTAGTTCCTCTTTTGAATACTCATTTATAATTAAGTCTACAACTTTGAAATTACCTTTGGTAAGAGTTCCTGTCTTATCAAAAACCACATAGCCTACCTTTGAGAGAGTCTCAAGATAGTTCCCCCCCTTAATCAATATACCGTTTCTTGATGCTCCTCCTATTCCACCAAAGAAACCTAGAGGAATCGAAATAACAAGGGCACATGGGCAAGATGAAACCAAAAATACCAAAGCTCTATTTATCCACATAGTAAAATTTAAGTCTGTAAGAATAGGTGGAATTAACGCTAGTAAAGCTGCTAATCCAACAACAGTAGGCGTATAGTATCTGGCAAATTTAGTTACAAATTTTTCAGACTTTGCCTTTTTATCAGCAGCATTTTCCACAAGTTCCAGTATCTTTGAAACTGTTGAATCTTCAAATTTCTTTACAGCCCTGATTTTTATTAGTTTATTATTATTGATACAGCCGCTTATAACCTCATCACCAACTTCCACGTCCTTAGGTTTGTTTTCACCTGTAATGGCGGATGTGTTAATGCTTGAGAATCCTTCGACTATAACTCCATCAACAGGTATCTTTTCACCCGGTCTAATCACAAGTATGTCGTCTATCTCGACATCATCCGGATCACATTGTATAATTTGCCCATCTTTTTCAATGTTTGCAAATTCCGGAACCATATTCATCATACTCGAAATTGACTTTCTTGATTTATTTACAGCTATATCTTGGAATAGTTCCCCTACTTGATAAAACAACATAACCTCTATCGCTTCATCATATTGTCCAAGGATAAACGCCGCTATTGCTGCAAAACTCATAAGGAAGTTCTCATCTAAAAATTGCCCCTTTTTTATATTTAAGACTGCCTTCCATATAATATCATAGGCTATTATAAGGAATATTATAAGATGAACTATTATTTCAATCGACTTAAAAATATCAGTAAATATGACTGTAAGTAATAAGATACCTGTAAGTATAATTCTAAAGAGTATTATTTTTTCAACCTTGCCCATAATTATCCTTTCTTTAGTAGAGTATTGAAACATCCTTTTCAAATTTTTTACATTCCGACTCAGCCAATTTTATTATCTCATCAAACCTTTCATCATCAGCGTCAATTGTCATTTTTTGAAACATAAAATTAATTTGAACATCATTTACTCCATCCAATTTTGATATAGCTTCCTGCATTTTCATTGCACAATTTGCACAATCCAGATTATTCATTTTTAATTTCTTCTTCATTATATCCTCCTAAAAAATTATTCCTGTATATGTTCCAAACCGTTATTAATAATAGTGTTAATATGGCTGTCTGCAAGCGAATAAAATACTATCTTACCTTCTCTTCTACCCCTTATCAACTTACTTTGTTTCAATATCCTAAGCTGATGCGAAACAGCAGACTGTGACATCGAAATAAGATTTGCTATGTCATTGACACACATCTCACTTTCACATAAGATACAAAGGATTTTCAACCTTGTAGAATCTGCAAACATCTTAAATAAGTCAGCCAAGTCACATATATCCTCTTCTATTGGCATATCTTCCTGCATCTTTTCCAAAACATCAGATGCAATAGCTAAATATTTATTATCTTCCATAAACTACTCCTATTACATATGAGCAATTATTAATTTGTTTATTTGACTAAATAATACTATATACTATAAAGTTTGTCAAGAGTTTTGGTTTAAATTTATTTAATTTTGAGTATAAAAAGACTGTACTAATTAAAAATTTAAGAGGTGAGATATGAAATTTAATATAATTCAAAACAATCAACTTAATTTTAGTGACGGAATTATAATACTTCCTACTTTTGAAAATGAGATGATAAGTTTTAAAAAGTTGGATATAACTCCTGAAATTTTAACTATTTCAAATGATTTAATAAAAAAAGAAAAATTCAAATCAAAAAAAGGAGAAGTTTATTTTTTTAATTTTGTTTCTAATGGAAAAATTACTAATGTTATATTGGCTGGTCTTGGTAAAAAAGAAGACATCAGTTTAAAAACTTATACAACTTCTTTTATAAAAGCTGTAAAAAAAAGCTCTTTCTTTAAATATGAAGAACATCTTCTTAGCTATAAGACCTTTTGAACACATAGATTATGAACTTTATATGAGGACTGTTATAAGACATACTGCTCTTACAGATTATAAATTTGATAAGTATAAAAAACCTGAAGATAAAAAAGAAGAAGAGATAATATTTAATATAATCTCAAATGAAGTCTTTGAAATGAGAGACGATGTAGTGGAAAAAGCCTTACTTGAGTCTGAACTTATATCATATACCAGAAATCTTGTCAATGAACCTGCGAATGTACTTACTCCGGAGGCATTGGCTGAAGAAGCACTAAAGACTTCACAAAAATATGGCTTTGAAGCTGAAATTTTTGATGAAGATTATATAAAATCTAAGAAAATGGAAGCATTTTTATCTGTAGCTAAGGGCTCCGTAAACAGACCTAAACTTATAGTGTTGAGATATAAAGGTAATATGGAAGATGAAAAAGTTTATGGTCTTATTGGAAAGGGACTATGCTATGATAGTGGCGGATACTCTATAAAGCCTACTTCATCAATGCTTGATATGAAAAGTGATATGGGCGGAAGTGCTACAGTAATAGGTGCAATGGCTCTTATAGCCAAAAATAAACTAAAGGTCAATGTAACTGCTGTTATAGCTGCTTGTGAAAATATGATAGACGGCAACGCATATAAACCCGGAGATATAATTGGTACTATGGACGGAGCCTTCATCGAAGTAGATAATACTGATGCAGAAGGAAGACTTACTCTTGCTGATGCTGTAACTTATTCAATAGAAGAAGAAAAGGTATCTCAAATCATCGAATTATCTACTCTTACAGGTGCTGTAATTGTAGCACTTGGAGATGATATTACCGGTGTTATTACAAAGTACGATGACATCTATGATGATTTGAAGAAGGCATCAAAAGATACCTTGGATGAAATTTGGCAACTTCCATATCATGAAGAGTATATGTCATTACTAAAATCTGACGTTGCAGATATGAAAAATTCAGGTGGAAGAGCCGGAGGTTCAATTACTGCAGGGCTTTTTGTGACAAAATTTGCCAAAGATACACCTATTGCACATCTTGACATAGCAGGTAGTGCATGGAGTGAAAAAGGTGATGTACTCCATACGAAGGGTGGAACTGGAAACAGTGTTTTAATGCTCTACAAATATTTTGAAAATATAAGCAAATAAGCTTATTATTAAACAGGGGAAGTCATGAATCACAAATATGTAGCAGACAGATTAGTTTCATGGTTACAAATGCAGGTGCAAAGTTCAAACTCCAAAGGATTGCTTGTCGGCATATCCGGAGGAGTTGACTCCGCTGTTGTAGCCAATCTTATAAAGTTAGCTTGTCCTAACTCCTCACTTGGTGTAATTATACCTATTCATTCCAGCGGAAACAGTTTGGACGATGCAAATTTACTTATAAAACAGTGTAATATTCAGTCAGTAACGGTAGACTTAAGCGTTGAACACCAAATGATACTTAATAAATCAATGGATACCATCAAAGGCTTGAAACTTTTTAAAGAAGATTATCTTAAAATTACAGATGCTAACTTGAGAGCAAGACTTAGGATGTCAACTTTATATTCCATAGCCAATAATCTCGGATACATGGTAGTAGGTACTGACAATGCCGATGAGACTTATACCGGATATTTTACTAAATATGGTGATGGTGCAGTAGACCTGATGCCACTAAAAAAGATACTTAAAAAAGACGTGTATGAAATAGGAAGAGTGCTGGGTGTACCTGAAAGTATACTCAAAAAAGCTCCATCAGCAGATTTGTGGGAAAATCAAACTGATGAGGCTGAAATGGGCGTAAGCTACTCTTCTATAGAAAAATATATTACAGGAGAAAGGGTATCAGATAATGAAGAAAAAATAATACTTTCTCTTCATAAAAAATCTGAACATAAGAGAAACTTACCACCATATTTTGAGTTTTAACTTTTTAAATTTGCTTAAAACTATCTTTTAATTTGAATCATTTTTATACTAATATTCTTTTAATTAATTGAAGTATAATTCAGACATTTTAAATTTATTCCATTAAAGATAAATAGAATTATTCCATCATTATATTGAATCTTAGTATTAGTTCTGATTATGTAGAAAATAATAAATATATAAACATATTAAAAAATTAGTCAATTTCAAACCTTAGCTTAATCTTATTAATTACTATCATTGATTTTTAGCTTAGTTTATGATAGTATAATTTCAGTATCTTATATTAAATTTTGGATATACTTATCTAATTTCAGGGAGAATTTAGCGATGAATAATAAACTGAAAGTAAATATTTTTGGAAGACAATACACTTTAGTTAGTGAGAAAAACAATGAAGACATCTTCAAAATTGCGAGTTTAGTAAATGATGAAATATCCAATGTTGAAAAAGATGCTGACAATCTTTCTAAGATAGACATGGTCATAATAGCTTGTAACAACATAGCAGAAAAGTATTACGACCAATTGTCATCAGCATCCAACGAGGCTGAATTGAGTCAAAAAATTAAAGAAAAAGAGAAGGAAATTGCACGTTTAAATCTGCAATTAGAGCAAAAGGACGTACAGATAAAAAGCCTTGAGATGACAGATGTAAACAGTCAATCACTGCAGTCAAAGTTGGATAAAACTAAAAAAGAGTATGAGGAAAAACTCAAGGAGCAGATGGACATAAATCGTGAATTAGAAGGTAGATTTTACGAATTACAACTAAAAATAGCTGAACTCGAAGAAAAAAACAGGGGCTGAAAATCAGCCCCTTTAGTTTTAAAAATATTAATAAGTTTTTAGCTATTAGTGACAACCTGAACAAGAACTACAACCACCTTCATTTTCAGGCATAAGCTGTGGTTTTACAAAAAGACCATGGAATGAATCTTCTTCCAAATATTGTATCTCAAATCCTCCGAATTCTTCCATCAAAGCCTTGTCTGCAACGTATTTGATACCGTCAAACTCCATTGCATAGTCATTTTTCTTTTCTTCGTCCTTTGCTATATTGAACATAGGACCATGGCAAGCCATCCCAGAAATAAATATTCTTATGGTATCTGCTGAGATGTCCATTGATGAAAGTATACTCTTTAATTCTTCAGATGCCCTGTTATCTATAGTTATTACATGTTCCATTGCAAAAATCTCCTTAAATGTATAGTTTAGAAAAATATTTTCTATACAGCTTTTATACACCTCAAAATCAATTTATAATCACTTTTGTATTGACTTAAGTTTATTTTTCATATCGTCTTGCAATTGCAATATTCTCTCTTTTCCTTGCTCTCTTATAAGCTTGTTTTCATCTTCTATTCTCATAGTTTCTTCGATGCCGTTCATTATAGTGTTAAATGTATTTTCAAGTGTTTCTATCTTTATACTTGAAGAACCTGAAAGTTTTGCAATATCAATAGATTGCTTAGATATATTTTCAGCATTTTTCATAAGCATCTCATTAGTTCTTTCATCAAGAGCCTTCATAGAGTCTGCTTGTACCCTTTGTCTCTTTACTGCAACTGCCTGTATCATACCTGTCTTAAATACAGGTATAGTCACTACAAAGGCACTTCCTATTTTTCTAAGTAGGTTGTAGTTTCCTCTTTGAATCAGTTTGATTTGAGGAGCAGATTGCATAGCTACCATCTTGGCAAGTTCAAGATCATATACCCTTTGTTCCAACATTTCAAGAGATTCTTTAACATTTTGCAAATTGAAATTATCCAACTCGTTGTTAGTTTCACTCGCCTTTTTCTCATACTGTGGAATTATTTCGTTCTTCATCTTTTCTACTACCACATTCCCAGCCATTATATATTTTTCAAGTTCTTTGTAATACTCGATATTTTTTTCATACATAGTGCTGAGCATATCATTAGTCCTGCCAATTTCAGACTCGTATTTTTTTATCTCAACATAGATTTGTGACACTTCTTTGTCCATAGTTTCATATTTTTTTAGTAGAGACTGGATATTTTCCTTTGCCTTACCAAATATATTTGCCAAAAATCCCTTGTTTTTTTCTTCCTCAAAGTCTTTTGGATCAAACTTATCCATTATATTTGAAAGTTGCTTCATCATCCTTCCACTATCTTCTACCTGAGAGTTGTTGATAGTAGAAAGTATCTTATCACTGAATTTGGAAATCTCAACTGCAGTTTCCTGTCCAAATTTCATAATGTTTTGAACATTGCTTACATCAAGAGAATCAGCAATTCTTGTAACTTCCGGAGATGTCTGCAATTGTGTAGTTATCACTTGCATCTCTTGTACCGGATCTTCTTCCATCTTTGTATCTTGCATTGTAATTTCTTCGTTCATTTTTACCTCCAAATAAATTAATTACCAAATAAATTTTCAAAAAAGCCTTTCTTTTTTGTCTTTCTATATTTGCCCCTATCTTTGAGTTTGATATTTGAATCATAACTTTCAAGTTTGTGAACATCATAGATAAAATCGTTGAGTACCACCTCTATATCATTATATCCGCTCGGTGTAAAAATTACAACATCGAATCCGGATAAGACAAAAAACGCCACTCTTATTGCATCATTTTTATTAAATACTTCCTGATTGTCGTGGAATATGACAATTCTTGGTATCTTATACGGAAAGTCGAAGTTTTGGAGTAAATCCTGATATCTTCTTTCCAGAGTCAATGACTCATAAACAATGAAATTATCTATATTCTCATCATCAGCAAATCTAAATAACACATCCTTTTTCGTCACCATTTCCTGTATCGTCGATAAGATATAGTCCTGTACGCTTTCCTTAAGATGAGAAAATTGATATTGTGGTAGTTTTTTTATTACGTCCTTGTCAATAAGACCTTCATCTGATACAAGATTTTGAACTTGTGTATGTTCTCTATTTACACTGAACGGAACATTTTCTATAATGAGTGCTCCTGCAGATGCTGTATCAAAAAAGTCAAAGTATTCTGTTTTGTCTATAGTTATGCCACTGACCTTTGAAAAGATATTTGGAATGTAAACACAGCCATCCTCCACTTCAAAGCCTTGTCTAAACCTAGCTTCAACTGTATTAAGCTGAGATATTTCATCATAAGAGGTCTTAATTGTATTTGCTACCACCATGTATCTTTCAAACTGCCAACTTCCGTACATGCCACCCTTATCTTCATGAAGCACCATATTTATTTCTTGAGATGCTTTGTAGGCTACAGTTTCTTGTCTATTTGTCTCATTATCCTTATTACTTACGAATAACTTTGTAATATTAGATGTTCTGCCATGCTTTTGCACATCAATATATGGAACGACCTCTCTTGGAAAAGGAAACTTCTCCTGTTTTGTCGGGTTGAAATACAAAATATCAACTCCGCAAAAATACATAAGTAATAAGAAGTACAGGTCATCTCTGTATATCTGTCCGTAGCAAAGTATCTTAGGGTTTCCCTCTTGTAGATAGTACTCATTCATTATGCTGAAATAATACTTCTTGCATATAAAGAGCAGTTTTTTAACAGACTCCTTGGCAAGATTCATATTCAGCTGTTGTTTGAGATACATCTCTAGAACTGTCTCAAATTTTTCTTTCAATGTCTTTCTTAGATTTTCATTTTCACAGATATATATAAATATCTCTTCCAGATTAGTCATAATAGCCTTAACATCTGGAATTCTAATATCCTTCCAATATTGGTTGAACTTTTCTGTAAACTCTTCATCTACCGTATTTACAAAACTTGTAAGCCTAGTATAACCCTTTATTTCTTGGGAAAGTCTCTCATCAAGTTTAAGCAATTTTTTCTCATAATCTTCAAAACTACCTTGTATATGAGTAAAATAAGTAGGTACTGTTATTGAATCATCTTCTTCTTTATAACCTGCCCTATTAATTGTAAATTCATAGACATCTTCAAAAATATTTTCAGATTTTATACTTACTACTTCTATTCTTCTATTTTCCTGTTTGAGATACATCACTACCTCCTGATTATATGTAAGGAAAAAAATTCTAATTTTTTAAAATCATCTTGTATATTTAAAACAAAAGTTAATTTTATATGCCTCTTTTCAAAGACTTCATTATATTTTATCAAAAAAATTGCTATTTTTCAATTATATTTTTAAAGGCGACTTTAAAATCAAAACATCTTTGTCATTCAATATTTTTATTTTACCCATCTTTATGTTATAATATTAGCCGTATATTTTTATTAATTTAATCAATATTTTAAATAAGGATAGATATGAATATTAATCAAATTATAAAATTGAAAATAACTGATATGACAGATGAAGGCTCTGCTGTAGGAAAGATAGATAATATTGCGATTTTTTGTGATAAGGGTGTAGTCAAAGATGTCGTTTTAGCACAAATAATTAAGGTTAAAAAAAATTATTTTGTAGCAAATGTTAAGGAAATATTGGAAAAATCCGATTTAAGAAGTGAAAAAAAAGTCTGCGAAATTCAAGATTTTTGTGGTGGTTGTCAGATACTTGATATTTCATATAATAATCAACTTAAGATAAAAAAAGACATGGTATTTCAAAAGTTGACTCGTATTGGGAAGATAGATAACCCAAAAATCAATGATGTTGTTGGAATGGATAGCCCCTTTAGATATAGAAATAAGGTGCAACTACCGGTAGGTGGTACAATAGGTGATGTAAAGATTGGATTTTACAGGCAAAAAACTCACGACATCATTCCATTTAAAGACTGTATTATACAAGATGAGATTAATAATGAAATTATAAAGATGATAAAAAATTATATGTCGTTTGCTAAAATAATTCCGTATAACGAAAAAGACTCTACAGGGGTACTTAGGCACATAGTCACTAAGATTTCAAATGATAAATCCCAAATTATGCTCATACTTGTGACAAATACTGATAAAAAACTTGATATTTCATATTTAGTAGAAGAAATTAAGAAAAATAATCTTAACATAACTTCAATCATACAAAATATCAATAAAAAGAACACCAATGTTATCTTATCTTCAGATAATATACTATTGTATGGAAATGATTATATAACTGAATATATAGATGATTTGAAATTTAAAATTTATCCAAACTCTTTTTTTCAAGTAAATTATACTCAGATGGAAAAGATGTATAATAAAGCATTAGACTATGCAAGTATAGATAAAGACGATGTAGTATATGATCTCTACTGTGGTATAGGTACAATATCACTACTCCTGGCAAAAAGAGCAAAATATGTCTATGGTATAGAAGTTGTGCAACAGTCAATAACAAGTGCAAAAGAAAACGCAAGAGAAAATAATATTGAAAATGTTGAATTTATCTGTGGAAAAGTAGAAAATGAGATAAAAGCCCTAATAAAAAAAGCAAAAAGTCCCGATATCATAGTGTTAGATCCTGCAAGAAAGGGATGTGAAGTCACGGTATTAGATACCATATTATCGGTATCTCCAAAAAAAATAGTTTATATATCATGTAATCCATCTACTTTAGCAAGAGATTTGAAGATATTACTTGATAGCGGTAAGTATATTTTAGAAGAGGTTACTCCTTTTGATTTATTTTGCCACAGTACACATATTGAAAATGTAGTATTGCTTTCAAAAATATAATTTATTGTCTACTATCTTAATCTCTAATAGGAGATAAATATCCGAAAGTTTAAACTTACATTTTTATACTTATATATATTATTATTGAAAATCTTTAAAATATCTAATATTTTAATTGCAAGAGATTTATTATTATGCTATAATTCGATTATTATGTTTAAAATTTACAAATTTGTGATATATATTACACAGTTTTTATATATTTTTCTTATTTTTAATATTAATTATATTTTATAAGCATTTTACTAATTTAAAAGTTTGAAAGTCAAATAAACCGAATAATTTTCATTTGAAAGGAAAGGCATTTTTATGCCGTATTAATATACATGGACGTATTTGTTGCTAGACAGCCCATTTTTGACAGAAACAAAGAAATAATGGCTTATGAACTACTATATAGAAACTCTTTGAAAAACTTTTTTGATCCAACGGTAAGTTCTACAAAAGCCACTTCAATACTTATAACTAACAGCCACATCAACATAGGTATGGATAATCTCGTTGAAGATAAGTTTGCTTTTATAAATTTTGATGCAACTCTTATAAATAACGACATTCCAACATTGTTGAGTAAAAGCAGAGTAATTATAGAAGTCCTTGAAACTGTTGAGCCAGACAGGGTATTTCTATCAAATCTAATTGATTTGAAGAAAAAAGGATATACCTTAGCTCTTGACGACTTCACATTGGACTATCCATATCAAAACACTTTACCACTTTATGATATAATAAAGGTTGACTTCATGCTTGCCGGAGTGGAGGGAGCAAAGAAGATAATTGAAAAATTCTCAAACGGCAAGAGAAAGTTTTTAGCTGAAAAAATTGAGACAATAGAAGAATTTAATATAGCTTACGAATTAGGATATGATTATTTCCAAGGTTTTTTCTTTTCTAAACCGGAGATAATTACAGGCAAGTCAGCAAGCTCTATAAACGTACATTTCATTCGTTTGAAAGAAGAAATGAACAAAGAAGAAGTTGATTTTAACAAAGTAACAAAGATAATTGAAAGTGATGTAGGAATAAGCTATAAGTTGCTAAGACTTGTAAATTCTTTTTCTCTTGTAAACGAAGTCAACTCCATCAGACATGCTCTGGCGATACTTGGAATAAGAGAAATAGAAAAGTGGATAAACTTCATAATGGTATCAGACTTCATATCTGAAAATGAAGATGAAGTCGTTAGAATGTCCGTTATACGTTCAAGATTTGCTGAACTTATAGCTGAAAATTCAAATCAACCAACAAGAAAATACCAGGCATCTCTGGTAGGACTGTTTTCTATGATTGACGTAGTGCTTGGAAAGTCACTTAACAGAATATTCAGAGAAATTCCGATGAATACAGATGTAAAAGATGCCATAATGCTAAAGCCTACTTCTCCTCTTTATTATATTTATGATGTAATTTTATCTTATGAAAAGGCAGACTGGGATAATCTTGATAAGTCCTGTGAGAAACTTGGTATCAATCCTGCAAGTGTGCCTAATCTATATTTTGAATCCGTTTCGTGGGCAAATAAATATGTATTTACCTATGATGAGATTTCTGATCAGGCAAATAAAGAGTCAATGCAAAATTATGTTAAAGAAGAAAATGAGGAAGATGAATAGATTTAAAAAAGAGCCTTTACTTGATTTATTAAGTATCGGCTCTTATTTATTTCCTATATTTTATG
>GL405246.1:1052150-1055840 GCA_000146855.1 [Eubacterium] yurii subsp. margaretiae ATCC 43715 | reverse complement strand
CATATTATATATATCTTAAAAAGTAATACAAGTTTTACTTCTATACATATTTTTATATATAATATTAAATAATTATATAAAATATTCAAATGACATTATTTACTTTTGCTTTTAGATATTTTATATATATAGATATATTTTTATAAGTATACAATATATTGGTTTAAGTAAAAATTACATTTCAAGTGCAATCTCAATCATATTAGAAAAACCGGTCTGTCTTTGTTCTGCTGACAATATCTCGTCAAGATATATATGGTCTGATATAGTAAAAATACCAAGTGCCTTTTTATTTAATCTAGCAGCATTCATATAAAGTGCAGCTGTTTCCATTTCCACACAGATTACTCCCATTTTTTTCCATGCAAAGCTAGCATCATCGTCATCATTATAGAAAGTGTCTGATGAAAGTACATTACCCACAACTACCTTCTTATTTTGGCTATCAGCCACTTCTACCGCTCTAGAAAGTAAATCATAACTTGCAATAGGAGCATAAGTACCGTTTAACTTATATTGAGATGCAAAGTTTGAATTTGTACAAGCACCCATAGCAACCACTATATCCATAACATGAACATCATCTCTAAAAGCACCAGCGGAGCCTATTCTTATTATTGAATCCACATCATAAAATTTATAAAGTTCATAAGAATAAATCCCTATAGAAGGCATACCCATACCACTACCCATTACAGATACTTCTTTGCCTTTATATATACCTGTGTATCCAAACATATTCCTTACTGTATTGAAACATTCTACTTCTTGCAGATATTCCTCTGCAATAAATTTTGCTCTAAGTGGATCTCCAGGCATCAAAACTTTCTTTGCTATCTTCCCGTATTCCGCCGTTATATGAGGCGTAGGTATATTATTCATAATACTCCCTCCAATAATACTAAACCATATACAATGTAAATAAAAATGGTTAATCTTAATTTGAGAACATCTTCAATATGTTCAACTACTATATTACTATATTAAAGTACTAAAAGTCAACCTAAAATAATATTAATATTATAAATGATATTATAGTACTAGTTAAAAATCAAATTAATTTTTATTTTATACATTTATAGATTTCATAAAATTTATATTAATATTTATTTCGTAGTAATTGTATAGTTTCATTTTAATTAGAAATACTTTTTTATCCTTTAAATGCATATACACACATTCCCAAAGCTCCAAAGCCTGAATGAACTCCTACAGCAGGAGTGACAACGTCACATTGGATAAACATTTGTGCATTTGCTATTTCATCCTTTAAAATTTCCTTTATCTTTTCTAACAATTTAATATCACGCTTATAAACAACAGCAAGGTAATACTTTTTATCTAAATTTTGTGATATGAATTCCTTGACTCTATTTGTCATCTCCATTACAGCCTTATCAATATTTCTAACCTTTGACAGTGTCTGATATATACCATCGTCATCACAAGTTATAATCGGTAAAACTTTGAGTAATGTACCTATAGAACCCATTACCTTACCTATTCTTCCACCTGATATTAGGTATTTAAGAGTTTCCAAATAAATATATACCTTAGATGTCTTTACATTACTTTGCAATATTTCATACATCTCCTCCAATGAAATATCAGGATTTTCCTTAAGTATCTCCTGTGCGTGCATGGCAAAAAAACCTGCAGAAAGACTTATATTTTTTGTATCAATTACCTTAATATTAATACTATTTTCTTCACTTGCAACTATGTTCATAGCGTTATAGATTCCGCTTAGTCCTGATGATATGGTAATGGCAATTATGTTTTTATAGCCGTCATTTTTTATTTTTTCAATTACCTCTTTTATATCACCCATTGAAGGAATACTAGTCTTTGCCACTCCTTCACTTTGAAGTTTATCAATGACTTCCTGTGATGTTATATTGACAGTATCTTTATAAGAGTCATTTTTAAAATGTATATACAAAGGGACTACATACATATCCTTCCCTATACACTCTTGTGGTACTGAAAGACCGCTATCAAATAAAATTGCTATATTTTTATTCATCTTATTCTCCATATTATTAGATTTGTATTGATTATATTTTCTGTAACTATTTACCCATTTTAAAAGAATTTGCACAAAATTAAGGCTTAAAAATAAACTTTAAAGATTATTCATAATACAGAACTTAATAATACAACTATAATTTAAACATAAAATCCCTAAATTGTCTATAAAATATTTTTAATATGTAAAAAAGCCGACTCTAAAGTCGACTTAATCTCTAATAGTAAGTAATTATTATTCTGGTTGAGGTGCATCAACAGGGCACACACTTGCACATGCTCCACAGTCAATACATGCAGACGCATCTATTATATATTGAGTATCTCCTTGAGAGATTGCTCCTACCGGACATTCAGGTTCGCAAGCACCACAGCTTATACAATTATCATGAATAACATATGCCATTTTTTATTTCCTCCTAATATTTTATCTTCAATTGATAACTTTAACTATGGCGATATTATATCACTTATTTTTTCATTTGTAAATACAAAATCAAAATTTTTATTAATTTTTTTAGATTATATCATTATTTTCTATTATGATTGTATTATTAATTGAAGAAAATTTTTTATTTGAAAATAATATTCGTATGATTAAATATTATCATCTGATTTTTAGATAAGTTCTATAACAGAACCATAATCTGTAAGTTTCCCATCAAATATATTTACATATTTTATATTTTCTATCTCAAGTATAGATTTTATCTTTTTATAAAAGTTATTTTTGACTATATTTCCAAAAAATATAAGCTCATCATTAAAGTAAAAACATGCTCCACCTAAAAAACCGGAATATCTTTGACTTAGTACAATATCATCAGCTTGCACATAGTATATATGAATGTCATTTTTTATAAGTTCTCTATATATACCTATATCAGATGTTATAAAGACATCATTTTTTACAACAATAGTACTACACCTTGCATAACCCTGTTTCACATTAATAAGTTCAAGATTTTGACTCCTTGCAATTTTTATTACGACATCATCAACGAAATTTAGATTTCCTATCAGATATTTATCAGTGACTATTACATTATATGCTATGTCAAACGGATACTTAGAACTTAGACTAGCTTTTCCCCTTACAATATTGTGACCTTTCAGTTTTTCAGCCAAGAAGTCATAGGTATTCATCTCCAATACTGTAACATTACCTATTTTACAGGCAACTATATCAGGATGGCCACTAATCTCCTCATATAAATCTTTATTTTCAATAGTTTTAATGTAGTCCCAATTCTTTTTTTGAAATATTCTTCGACATCTTTATTTATCCTATAATCTACCAAAAACATTTTTCTCTCCAAAATAAAATAACTATAACACAAAAGCTATAGTTATCTTATTTATATTAATACTATAATCTATTTAATATATGGATTATTTTCGTTGAACGTTTTATTAAAATAGTATGCTTTATTATATAATTACAGGTATTTTAAAAAATATTATCCATTTTTATATTTAATTCCAGTATAAATATTAAAAACTCAACTTTCCCACATGAAAAACACATTATAAATATTGAAATTTGAGTATATTTTAAAAACACGATATTATACTTGACATAGTTTTTTCAGTATTTTCATTTTTTTGATAAATATGCAAATTTCAATAAATATTATTCAGAAAATTGTGTGTCAAGTAGTA
>GL405246.1:1009268-1052082 GCA_000146855.1 [Eubacterium] yurii subsp. margaretiae ATCC 43715 | reverse complement strand
TATTAAAAAATAAATTTATGTTTAAATTTCAACTAAAATTGCCATAATTTTAGTGGGAAAGTTGAGTTAAAAATAAATTCTTATTTATTTAAATTTTTGTTATATAATATTAGTTATTATCAATCTTTAACACTGCCATAAATGCCTTTTGTGGTACTTCCACATTTCCTATTTGACGCATTCTCTTCTTTCCTTCTTTTTGTTTTTCAAGGAGTTTCTTCTTTCTTGAGATATCCCCACCATAACACTTGGCAAGTACGTCTTTTCTATAAGCACTTATCGTTTCTCTTGCAATGATTTTTGCACCTATTGCCGCTTGTATAGGCACAGGGAACTGATGTTTTGGAATTTCATCTTTCAACTTTTCACACATTACCCTACCTCTATTTTGGGCTGTAGTTTCATGTACTATAAATGAAAGAGCGTCTACTTTTTCCTTATTTATCAATATATCCAACTTTACCAGTTTTGACTCTACAAAGTTTTTGAATTCATAGTCAAGAGAGCCGTATCCACGAGTCCTTGATTTTAACGAGTCAAAAAAGTCATATATAACTTCGTTAAGTGGAAGTTCATAGTGGAGCATTACTCTTGTAGCATCAAGATACTCCATATTTATCATAATTCCTCTACGCTCTTGTGCTAACTCCATAACAGCTCCCACATAATCTTTAGGCACTATAATATTAGAGTTTACAATCGGCTCTTCTATCATACTTATCTCCTGTTCAGTAGGAAGATTTGTAGGATTTTGTATCATCATCACAGTACCGTCGTGTTTTGTCACTCTATAGACTACCGATGGAGCAGTAGTAATTATATCAAGGTCAAATTCTCTCTCAAGTCTCTCTTGGATGATTTCCATGTGGAGAAGTCCCAAAAATCCACATCTAAATCCAAACCCTAAGGCAACTGAAGTTTCAGCCTCAAATTCAAGAGCTGCATCATTTACCTGCAATTTTTCAAGAGCATCACGCACATTTTCATATTTTTCACCTTCAGCCGGATATACTCCGCAATAGACCATAGGTGTCGCCTTCTTATATCCGGGAAGAGGCATAGTTGTCGGAGTGTCGGCAAGAGTTATCGTATCGCCTACCCTACAACTTCTGATATCCTTAATCGATGCGGTTATATATCCAACATCTCCTGTTTCAAGTTCATCAACAGCTATATGAGTTGGAGAAATAATACCTACCTCTGTAACCTCGAAAGTCTTTTTGGTATTCATCATCAATATCTGATCGCCTTTTTTCACCTTACCGTCAAATACTCTTACATAGGCTATAACACCCTTGTATGCGTCATAGTATGAGTCAAATATCAGTGCCTTAAGAGGTTTATCTACTTCTCCTCTTGGTTTTGGCACCTTATTAACTATAGCTTCAAGCACATCTGTAATATTTAGCCCCTGTTTTGCAGATATTAAAGGAGCATCTGATGCATCAAGTCCTATTATCTCTTCTATCTCTGCCTTCACTTCATCAGGTCTTGCACTTGGAAGGTCAATCTTATTTATTACAGGTACTATCTCCAAATCCTGATCAAGAGCCAGATACACATTGGCAAGAGTCTGTGCCTCCACACCCTGAGCCGCATCAACTACAAGTATTGCACCCTCACAGGCTGCAAGAGAGCGTGACACCTCATAGCCAAAGTCAACATGGCCTGGAGTATCTATTAGATTGAAATTATATTTTTCCCCATCTTTTGCAGTATAAACCAATCTTATACTTTGCAATTTTATAGTAATTCCTCTTTCTCTTTCCAGATCCATATTGTCAAGAAGTTGCTCTTTCATATCACGCTTTTCGACTACTCCTGTTTCCTCGATAAGTCTGTCTGCAAGAGTGGATTTACCGTGATCTATATGTGCTATTATACAAAAATTTCTTGTATTATCTATTTTTTTCAAATAATTCTCTCCTTACAAGTAATTCATAAGATTAAGATTGTTTATATCTACATCTGTTTTGGAGTTTGTATACCGAAGATTGACATTGCTGTTTCTATTGCATATGTCACAGCAAGAGTAAGTGCAAGTCTGTCTTTCTTTATCTCTACCTCATCTACATTTATCGGATTTGAGTGGTAGAATTTGTTAAATGCTTGAGACAAGTCAAGTACATACCTTGCTATATGATGAGGTTCATTTTTATTTTCTGATTTTATCAATACTTCATCAAAAGTAGAAATAATTTTTATAATATTCATTGCCTCTTCATTTTCTGCAAGAGATTCATAATTCGCAGTAGAAAAGTCGAACCCGTTTGATTTTCTTATGACCGAACAAGCTCTTGCATAGGTATATTGTACATAAGGTCCTGTTTCTCCATCAAAGCTGAGCGTCTTTTCCATCGAAAAAACATAGTCCTTTATTCTTGAATTTGCGAGCTCCTGAAATATTACCGCTCCAACTCCGATTTGTCTTGAAAGTTCTTCTATATCAGGTAAATTAGGATTTTTTTCTTCTATTATAGCCCTTGTCTTGTTGATTGCATTGTTCAAGACATCTTCCAAAAATACCACATTTCCTTTTCTTGTAGAAAGTGTACCTTCTTCAAGAGAAACCATACCAAACATAACATGTATACAGTCATCAGCCCAGTCATAGCCCATGAGTTTTAATACCTGTTTCATCTGTTTAAAATGCAACATCTGCTGAGAAGCAACTACATATAAGGTCTTATAAAAATTATAAGTTTCTTTTCTGTATTTTGCCGCAGCCAAGTCCCTTGTCAAATATAAGGTAGAACCGTCATTTTTTTGCACGAGTGCTGCACCAAGTCCATATTCTTCCAAATCAACAATAGTTGTACCTTGAGATGATTGCAAGAGATTTTTTTCTTTTAGCTCCTCAAGTACTGCAGGCATCTTATCAGAATAAAAACTCTCTCCATTGTAAGAGTCAAACTTGATACCAAGCATATCATAAACCTTTGAAAATTCTTTTAATGACTCCTCTCTAAAGAACGACCAAAGTTTTTTTGCTTCTTCATCACCATCTTCAAGATTCTTAAACCACATCCTTGCCTCATCAGTTAAAGATGAATCTTTTTCCTCTTCTTCATGGAATTTAACATAAAGTGCTAGTAAGGTTTTAATTGGCTCTTGTTTGAGTAGCTCCTCGTTTCCCCATTTTTTATATGCAACTATCAACTTACCAAATTGCGTACCATAATCTCCCAAGTGATTTATTCCTATAACATTATACCCCATAAATTTATACAGGTTATATAGGGCATGACCTATAACAGTAGTTCTTATATGCCCTATATGGAATGGTTTTGCAATATTAGGAGATGAATAGTCCACAATTATATTCTTATTATTAGGTTTTTTCTTACAATAATCCGTCTTTTCTTGCAAAACCTTATCTAAAGTTTGCTTTATAATAGTATGAGAATCCAAATAAAAGTTTAAGTATCCTGAAACAACTTTAATCTGTCTTATAAATGCCGGTTTTTCTATTTTGTTGCATAATTCTTCAGCAATAGCTTGTGGAGCTTTTCTTAAGGCTTTAGATAATTTGAAACATGGAAATGAAAAATCTCCCATCTCAGAATTTGGCGGTACTTCCAGTATATCATATATCTCTTTTTGTTCTAACACATCTATATTATCATCTAAAATATTTGCAATTTCTAACTTAAATTCCATTTTTTCTCCCGATTTCTATACTAAGTAATACCCTTTTACATTATTATAAATATAATTATCTTATTCATATTCATATCATTAATTTATATAAATTTTCACTTATAGTCTTAATGAGACTGTCATTGAAAAAATTAATATTCAATTATTTATATTATGTTTTTAAATGTAATTTATTGCATATTTTTTTCCGACTTACATTTTTCACATATTCCTCTTACAGTCAAATCTATACCTGTTATCTCTCTACCGTCATCTTTTAGAAAGTCAAAATTTACCATATCATTTAATTCCAAGTCACTTATTCTTCCACATTCACTACATATAAAATGTCCATGAAAATGTGTGATAAGGTCGTATCTTGCCTCTGTAATATCAATACCTACAGTCCTTGCTACTCCATGTTTCACAAAGAGATTGAGAGTGTTGTACACTGTAGTTTTGGATAAGGAAGGAATATCCACCACAAGATCTGTATATATCTCATTTACTGTTGGATGATCTTCCAAATAACTCAATCTTTCCAATATTTTTACCCTCTGAAAAGAAGGTTTTATATCATGTTCCAACAAAAAATCGCTGATTTGTTGAACATTTTCGTAATATTTCATCAATCGCTCTCCTTACCTTAGGAAAAATTTCCAATTATTATGGATTGAGATACATCTTTCCTATCTTATAAACATCTCCGGCTCCAATTGTAAAAATCAAGTCACCATCATTTGCATTTTCTCTAAGAAACTGCACTATCTTATCAAAACTGTCAAAATAATAGGCATCTTTTCCCCTTCTGTTAACTTCATCACATAGCATAGATGAACTTACAGTTTCGTCAATGGGTTCTCTTGCCGCATATATGTCTGCAAATATAGCTATATCTGTCTCATCAAAACATTCTACAAACTCTTTGAACAATGCCTTTGTCCTCGTATAAGTATGTGGTTGAAAAATTGAAAAAAACCTATTTTTTTTCAACGACTTTATCGCATCTAAGGTAGATTTTATTTCTGTAGGATGATGTGCATAGTCATCAAATACTCTAACTCCATCTTTTTCTCCTATATACTCAAATCTTCTTCCTACACCTGTGAATTTTTCAATGGCATTTTTTATATCTTCTTTTTCTATATCGAGCATACAAGCAGATACTATTGCACTTGTAGCATTATATACATTATGCTTACCAAAGACATTTAACTTATAGTTATCAATCAACACCCCGTCATTTGCATAGAAGATATCAAAGCATGGATATCCAAAGTCATCAAATTCAAGATTATCTATAATAAAGTCGTTACCTTCGTTAAATCCGTAGTAATATACATTTCTCTTACAATCTTTTAAAGTGTCTCTGACATTCTCATCATCGCCATTTGCAATTACAAATCCACCTTCTTTTACCTGATTGGCAAATTTTAAAAATGAGTTTTTTATCTGACTTAAATCTTCAAAATAATCTAAATGATCCTCTTCTATATTCGTGATTACTGCAACCTTAGGATAAAACTGTAAGAAACTGTCAACATACTCACATGCTTCAGAGATAAAAATATCAGAATTTCCAATCTCCACATTACCACCTATATTTTTAAACATTCCTCCTATGAGAGAAGTTGGATTTTTCTCCGCCTTGTCAAATACGAGAGTAATCATTGAAGTCGTGGTTGTTTTCCCATGTGTACCTGCAATTGCAATAGAGTTTTCATACTCCTTCATTATACTACCTAAAAAAACACTTCTTTCAACTAAATCTATTCCTAATTCTTTAGTTTTTATTATTTCCTCGTTATCCTGCTTTACTGCCGCCGTAAATACTACCTTATCTATGTCACTTGTAATATGATCTTTATTATGCCCTATATATACTTTAATTCCTTTTCTCTCAAGTTGGTGGATTACATTTGAGTCTTCTCTGTCAGAGCCGATGACTTCCCAACCCAAATTCTTACATATCATGGCAAGACCACTCATTGAAATCCCGCCTATTCCTATAAAAAAAATCTTCATATTTTTTCCTTCACTTATTCTTCTTTAATTTTTACTAAAGTATTATACCACATTGTATACAAAATTTCTATTATGTATTAAATTAAAATTAATATAAAAAATAGCAAAGTACAATAAGAATATTATTTACTCTTACTACACTTTGCTATTAAAAAACTTTTCTCACTATTTAAATTAGAGAGATGACTATATATTAGCCAGTATTTCGTATACTAAGTTTTCGTCAACCATTCTGACTTTTTCTACCGGTTCTCTGGATATTTTTGTACCTTCATGAAGAAGTATGTTGCCTTCATAGTCATAAATATCGCTTAAAAGCACCTTGCCCATAGCATCATTCAAACTGTTAAGCAAGAAAGTATCTACAGCGCTCATTGGCTGTTTGACTTCTTCCAATGCAATAGCTTTTTGTTGATTGCTAGGCATTACATATCTGCTCACGCTTTCAACTGCTGAAACCTTTTCTGTTTCAACTTTCTCATCTACTGAAGATACGATTAACAATCTGTATCCTATTGTAAGTAGATTTTCTCTTTGCAACTTCTTGTTATGACTTGCATCATCCTTATAAAGGATTGATTCAATCTTTCCGGTATTTTCATTGAAAGAAAATCCTAAAACAACTCCTACAAAGTCTCCAATTTGAGTTACTATTCTTTGATATAGCATATCATCATACTTTTTGAATTGTTTTTCTTCCAAATCTAGTGTAGAAAAATCAATAACCGACGCAAACGAATCCACTGTTACAGCATAGTACCCAACCCCCACTACAGCAGTATAAGGTATAGCTTCCAGTACGGTGCGGTTATCATTTCTTCTTTCCACTATTAGATATTCTAAAGACTTGTTATTACAATTAATAATAACAGATTTTATTATTGCCCCCTCTTCTCCGTCTTGGATGGAGATTATCGGCAATCCTAAAACTTCCTTAATATCCTTCATTTTGATAGCCTCCCTAAAATTTACAATAGTTTGTTTTTTTCAACATTTAACGTGCTGATAAACCTCTCTATTTCCAATTTTTGTTTAGTTTTTGCTGTTTCTATCTCTTTAATAAGTTCAAGAAACTCGCTGTTATCATTGATAAGCTTCTTAAGTGCTAAATAAGCAACCATATACTCTTTGTTGCTACGAGAATAAATAGCCATATCTCTCAATTCTTCTATAGCTGTCTTCGGATCAGTCTCATAATGTTTGAGTGCAGTCTCAACATCATAACTTTTATTATACTTAACCGAATCAAATTTATATTGTGCTATATCTTTAGAAGACACATTAAGAACTTTGTTTTTTAACTCGTTTTCTCTTGAGTTAAGTTCCAACTCTTTTTTCAAAAGTTGGATTTGCTTTTTAGTTACACTTTCAAAAAGCTCATCATTTTGAGAACCGGCTTTAGAGTCAGATACGTTAGATTTTTCTTCCAATTCCCTTTGTAGTCTTTCCAGTTTCAATTCTTGTTCTTTCATCATTTTTTCTAGATTAACTATATTAGAATTGCTAACGTCATTTTCGTCTGCAGACAAATCCATTCTTGGTTGTATATCCAAATTTTCATTTTTTAAACCATTATTTTCATTTTTTTCTGAATAAAAATGTTCAATGTCTCCAAACACGTCATCTCCACTGTTTGTAACAACAAGAGATGAGTTTGCTCTTTCCTCTACTTTCTTACCTTCCTCAATATACTTTCTTATCTTTTCTTTCTTTCTTTCTTTTCTTCTTTTTCTCTTTTCTCTAATTCTCTTAAGTCTTTCTTCATCAGTTTCCTTTGATGAAGTAGATATATCTTCGCTATCATCATGCTCATCTTGTTCATCAATCTTGTCAAATTCTTCAAGATACTTATCCAAGTCTATTGAACTTTCCATATTGATATCTTCACTTTCATCGCTATAGTTATCAACCTCTTGAGTGTCTGAAATGCTGTTTGAATAAAATTCTTCAATTTTATCAGTTATAGGCATTTCATCAGTACTCACATCTGTACTTTCAACAGACTGTTGAGTATCAAAGTCAAAACTTGGGTTTTCAACTTCAGTAGTATCATTTATCAAGCCATCTTCAGTATCCACATGACTTGATGTATTTAACATTGCATATATATCGTCATTTGCATTGTCAAAAGTATCTACAGTTGGAGTTTCTACTGTTTCTTCAGATGTAAAATTTCCAAGCTCGGTGTTCATAGCTTCGTTACTTTGACCAAAGTCTATAGGACTATCTACATGACCTAAATCAGGAGTTTGAAAATTATTTTCTTCATGAGTCATATCCGAGTAACCCGGAAAACTATGATCACCAAGATCTCCGAAGACTGAATCTGAGCCTGTACCACTTAGAGACGCACCGCTTCCAAAAGAATCTGCTATATTTGAATCATTAGCTGGCATACCTGTCATAGTATTGTATACCTGGTGAGCTTGACCGTTGCCACCTTGTGGGGCAACGGGATCACTTTGAGTATTTTGCAGGTTATTAGCTGCATCCTTACTATTCTTTTTACTATCATATTCCTTTATAAAGCTAAGCATATCATCATTTTCAAAACTTGAGTCCATACGACTTTCTGATGAACTGAAGCTATTTTGAGATATGTCACTTATGCTTTGCATATCATCATTTTTGGAATCTCTGCCTTTTCCAAACATTGAGAAGATAGATTTCCCCTGTGGCTTAACTATCTTATCTCTCTTATTTATTTTTTTGCTGTTTGAGTCTTTTCTATTCATATTTATCCCAACCATTTACATAATTTAAATTATTATATATTAGCATTAAATACTATCTTTTTTGTACATAAACCGCACTTAAATTGTCAATATATACTTCACTATTTAAAGGAGCACTTTCATTAGCTCTTCTAAAGTATATTCCTTCCAATGTGGCAGGGAATAAAACTGTATTTGGAGTCAATTCTATCTTTTCCCATCCTGTGAAAGAAAGTCTTTTGCTAAATGGTATATATTTCTTTCCTTCCTTATCTGAAAATACAAGACCTACTTCATATTCAACCGGATTAGCAGTATAGATATTAAGTTGTATATTTTCAGGTTTTTCATTTAATTTGATATCCTTTTTAGTTACATCAAATACCGCTCTATTTCCTATAGGTGAATTTTTAGCAAAGTTAATTACATTTTTAATTATCTTATATTTCTTGCTTGATATTTCATCCATACCTAGAGTAACAGTATCTCCAGCATTTTCTCCTCTACCAAAGAAATCTGCTAGAGAGTCAAATCTCACAAGTTCTATAGGTGTAGTATAAGAAACGAAGTCTTTTACAGGTACTTGTGGCTCAACATTTTTCGGCTTATTAAATACAGGAGCAGGAGCCGGTTGTACAGGTTTTACCACTGCATTTGACTTAGGTGGCTCTACGACACCGCCTGTACCTGATGATACTCCACTACCTGAACTTGAAGATCCTCCTGAACCTGAAGAACTTCCTGAACTATTTGAATAATCAAATACTCCGAATTCATTTCTAGTAACAGTATTTATTACTTCACCTGTCGTGCTGTTGAAAGTTATAATTGCAACTGCAGCCCAGTCATATCCTGTTACAGGTGTTCTCTTAGTTGATTTGCTTACAAGCGGAGCCTTAAGCTTGCTGTCTGGAGTAGGAACATATTTTTCTATAGAAGATATTCTGAAGAATCTAAGCTCCAAGTCTCCTTCTATATATTCATCACTAAGATTTGTCTTTCCCTTTGATTTTAAGAATAGATATTCCTTTTGGTCTTCAACATTCTTCTTTTTAATCTTAAGCTCATTTGATACTATATTCTTACTGTTTTCATCAACCAATTTTATCAAACTTGCCAAATCTGTATAAGTTCCCTTAAATTTTATCTTGGCAACTGTAAGATCTATATTGCTAAGGTCAGGTTTAGCAGGTTCTGTTGAAGTCTCTCCACCTTCTTGATTTGTTTCAGAAGGTTGTTCAGCACTACTATCTGCTTGTTGTTGACTTGCATCTGTAGCTTGATTTGCATCTGCAGATCCATCCTTTGGCTTTTCATCTGCTGGTAATATTATACCCTTATCTTCAGGATCTGTAAATGTTATTTCTTCAATTCCCACAGAACTCTTATTTTCAAATTCATTTATCATCAATATTATATCTTCTTGTTTAACTTTTACAAGATATTTTTGAGCAATCTTTAATATTTTTTTCTTTTCATCTTCCAAATTTTTATTTAGAATCTTAATTTTTTGAATCTTTGCTTGTCCATTTATTAGCCTTGTATTTAAGTCCTCGCTTTGTTGTTTAAGCTCAGTTAACTTGGCATTTTGAGGAGTAAAAAAGAACTGATAGTACAGTGCACAAACTAATATAAGAAATATCCCTAAAAGAAGTTTCTTATCTCTACTTGTAATTTTCATCTATTTACCCCCCTTTGTACCGTTATTTGCAGGTTGTTTTGCATTTCCGGTTTTTGCTGCATTTGCAGGTTTAGCACTACCTTGATACGCTTCCTTCTTTGCAGTAAACTTTATAACAAAATCATAAGCTTTTGTTTCCTCTTCTAATTTGATTGAATCTACATAGATATTGTCAAAAAGTTCAGATGTTCTTATATTGTACTCAAATTGAGCAATACTTAACTTAGATTTTGATTTACCTGTAAGTGTAATTTCGTTAAGTTTAACATCTATATCAGTAAGGTATAAATCGCTAGTAATATTTTTGGCTATAAGACTCAACAGATTTGTTGTAACTGTATCTATATCTTTTATACCTATATCAACTTTTTCAAGAAAAGCTCTTTCAGCTTGAATACTTGCTATTTCTTCTTCCTTCTTTTGTGCTTCTTTTAATTGTTTCGCAAACGTAGGATCGTTAAGTTGTTGTTGTAAATCAACTATAGTTTTTTCAGCAAGCTGTATTGAAGTTATACTGTACACAGCATACGCTACTAATGCTATTATAACAATGGCTGTAATTAAGATGGAGATAAATGATAATCCTCCTCCACCGCCGCTACCACCGGTTTTCTTTTCTCTTTTTGAAACTAAAAACGGGTTAAAAAATTTAATTCCATACTATCACTCCCTACTTTTCAATTATGGCACTGATACAGTTTATATATTTTGCCAATTCTCTATTTCTAGCTGAAGGCGGGAACTTAACACCTTGTATAGACTCAATAGTATTTGTTGGTATCCCTATCCTTGTACCTATATAATGATCCACATTTTTAATTCTTGATCCACCACCATAGATAAATATTCTATCTATACTGTTCTTGTTGCTTCTACTTGTATAATATTGGAAAAGTTTTAATATATCAGCTATCCATATATCAACAAGCGATATTATACTTTCTTGTATTCTAAGTTCATCCATTCCTAAGTTTGTTGTAAACAAGTTCTGATTTGTATATCTGTCAATTATATTATCTACATTTGACTCAGAACATATACCATTTTCAACAAATACACTTGATATTGAAACATTGCCTCTTACCATTCTGTTAAACTCATGTCTTCCATTTTTAATAATAGTAAGATTCATACTTTCATTACCTATGTCAATTATAGCTACTGTTTGATCTCTAAGAGAATAATTATTTATATTCCTATTATATAACAGTTTTCTAATACAGTTTGACTGAATGTCTAAGGCTACAGGATTGAGTCCTGCAGATCTTACTATATCAAAATACTGTCTTGCGGCAATCTCAGGAAATGCATATATCATTACATTTATCTTTTCAGTATCATTTTCAACATAACGATCTATCTCTGAATACTGAATTATATACTTGTCGATATCTATAGGCAAAAACTCACTTATTTCAAACCTTACTGTACTTAAGATGAGTTTTTCCTCCATCGCCGGTATTACCATTTCTCTTCTCATTATTTCAGGTGTATCAACACTGACAATTACATCTCTTTCCTTTACCCTTGATCTTCTTACCAAGTTAGACAGATATTCAGTAACCGCATTTTCATTATTTACAACACCTGCTACGCATACTCCCTTTTCCTGTTTGATTGAATCGAAAGACAATATTTCTATGTCGTCATTATTATAATTTCCTGCGACCATCTTTATATCGCTACTTCCAATATCCAAGGAAATAAAAGTTTTTGACTTACCTCTTTTTTTCTTAGCTGGTGAAGATTTCTTTTTAAATATACTTCCTAAATCTTTTGACATCATACCGTCTGATTTCTTATTAGATTTTTTACCTAAGGCCATAAAAACACCTCTTTTATAATTTATATTTTTTAAAATTCCACTTCCTTAAATTAAGTTTAATATATCTTATCACAAAAACAAAAAATTTCTACAATAAAATAGAAATTTTTTTAAATTTATTTTAAGAATATTGAATTTTTATTGAAATATCAACGAAAAATTTTTAATTTTTCTTAATTTTTTTATTTTTCTTTAAGATTAATTTATTTTAGTTTGAATTTATTTAAGATTTAAGATTAATTTTTACAAATTTTATTTACCATTACTTCTAATCCTATGCTATCTTTTATAAGTCCTTTTTTTATCCTGTAATCCAGTTCACTACATAAATTGTAAAGCGATAAGAGCTCATCAAAAGTATATTTTTTTAGCTGTATCATATCTTTTTTTATAACAAACGCCTGTAAAGATAGAATTTTTGCTATACTTTCCTGAGAACATCCGTTTTTTCTTAAAATATAAATTTTCATAAGTAAGGATATTTGTCTACCTATTAAGGAAAGAACTAATATGGAGTTAAACGAAAATATTATCTGTTTTGTAGTATTATAGACTTTCTCTATGTCTTTAGAAAACAAATAATCAATGTATTTGAAGACATTGTTTTCTTCAATAAGCAAATTTAGCTTTTCTATATCTTCTATACTTAAATTCTTTTGAGTCTTATTTACTCTAAGTTTTTCTATTTCACTTTCTACATCCAAAAGCATTACCTGAGAATCTTTATTCAAATATCCGCATCTTTGTATAAAATAATCCTTAGTATGATTGTCTATTGTGATATTTTTTTCCTTAAACCTGTTTGAAACCCACCTTGAAAAACTGATTTTATCCAGCCTGTCACAGTTTATTACCTCATATTTTTTATTAATTAGTTTATATAGTTCACTTCTCTTATCAACCTTAGTAGGAGCAAATACAAGTCTGGTACTTTGCAGAGGATTTTCAAGATAATTCTTAAGTTTTATAATATCATCATTAGAATAAATCTTAGTTGTTGATGTCTGAAATAAATTAGAATTTTTTACAAGCACCACTCTTTTTTCATCCATAAAAGGGACTGATTCACAAGAATTTATTAAAAAATCTATATTTGTTTCAACATCATACTCTGAATCTACAGATATAAAGTTCAGTTGTCTAAAACTTTCAGAAAGACTTTCTTTCATATTTTCTATAAATTTTTCTATCTCATATCTTTCTTCACCATAAACCAAACATACATCAAAAAATTTGTCTGATAAATCTTTTAACAAATCACTATCACTCATAAAATTCTCTTTTCTTACATAATATGTATTATAGTTAATTTAATATTAATATATTTATTTTTAATACTGAAATCTCTATTTGTAATCGTTTTGTAACTTTTAGTATATTATACGCTTTTTTTATAAAACTTTCAATATATATTTTTTAAACTTTAAATGCTGATATCATACTTGTTTTAGACATTTAAAACACTCTTTAATCTACCACTTTTATTCATCATTATAGTTATTGTAAATTTACATTAAAAATAATAACTTTTATACATAAATATTCATTAGTGTTTTTTGTTTATTAATGATTTTTTTAGGTATCTACAAGATATAATTTTCAAAATAATTGGAGGAGATAAGATGAAGAAAATAAGAATGTTTAAAGCATCATGGTGTCCACATTGTAACAATGCAAGTAAATGGCTTGAAGAATTGTTTGAAGAAAATCCCAAGTATAAGGAACTTGACATACAAAAGATAGATATAGATGATGAACAGGAAAAATTGGTAGATGTGAATTTTTACTATGTTCCTACTTTTTATGCAGACAGCGAAAAAGTTTTTGAAGGCGCACCAACAAAAGAAATAGTAAAAAAAGTATTGGATGATGCTCTATAAATTTCTATATAACTCAACTTTCCCACATGAAAAACACATTAAAGATATTGAAATTTGAGTATGTTTTAAAAATACCAAATTATACTTGACATAGTTTTTTCAGTGTTTTCATTTTTTTAATAAATGTGCAAATTACAATAAATATCATTCAGAAAATTCTGTGTCAAGTAGTGTATTAAAAAATCAATAACTATTTAAATTTCAACTAAAATTAAGAAAATTTTAGTGGGAAAGTTGAGTATATAATTTATAAAAAACACAAAACTCTTAACAGATGATATTAAAATGTTAAGAGTTTTTTATTTTTATAGATTTATTATGCACTAAATTCCGAAGGTAATTGATATTGTTCCTTGTAAATGTTATATTTCTCCATGAACAAACCATTTTTTCTTTCTTGAGATGTTCAATATACTCGTGCATATTTGCATCATTCTTAGTTGTTTCAATTACAGAAAGCGCAATATTGCTACAGTGATCTGAAATTCTTTCAAAGTCAGTCATCCAATCTGTCCATACAAAACCAGCATCCACGCTACATTGATTTTTTGTAAGTCTTTTGATATGTCTGTCTTTTAGTTCTTTAGTAAGATTATCAACCAACTCTTCCAAAGGCTCGATATCCTTTGCTAAATCCAAATCCTTATCTTGGAGACAATGAACTGACTTATCTACTATATCCTGTATAGCCTTTCCATACACATCTATTTCTTTGTATGCATCAGGAGTTAGAACCATTCCCTTTTCATTGAATGATTTTGCACTCTCTGCAACATTTAAGGCATGATCTGTCATACGCTCAAGATGACCTATCATATGAAATAATACATTTATATACTTTCTATTATTATCAGCCAAGTCCTTTGTACTTAATTTTACCAGATAAGTGCTTATTGCATCATCATAAGAGTCTGTATCTTTTTCCATAGATTTTATTTTTTCAAAGTTTTCTTCAGTATAGTTTTTTACTATTTCAACACTCCTGAATATACATTTTTTTGCAAGCTGTGCCATTGCATTTACTACATGATCGCATTGTTCCAGGGCAAAAGCCGGTCTTTCCAAGAATAATTCATCAAGTAAGGCTATATTTTTTTCAAACTTAGTCTTTTCTGCATCTTCCTCTTCATCGATTTTTATTGTAATTGTTGCTAATTTCAACAATAAACCTCTCAATGGGAATAGACAGATGGTAGCAAAGATATTAAATGTTGAATGGACGATAGCTATATCTACAGCAGTAGCTGCATGTGGCATAAATGAAAATTTAAAAATTGCATTGAGTGCGTAGAATACTACTAGAAATAGCATAGTACCCAGTAAGTTGAAGTAAAGATGTATACAGGCTGCTCTTTTACCGTTTTTTCCTACTCCTATTGCTGATATTATTGCAGTAACACAAGTGCCTATGTTTTGTCCTAGGATTATAGGTATAGCTGATGCAAATGTAACAGTACCTGTCATACATAGTGCTTGTAATATACCAACCGATGCCGATGATGATTGAATAAGAGATGTAAGCACAAGTCCAACCAACATACCCAAAATAGGATTTTCAAACATTACAAACAATTCTCTAAACTCAGGTATATCTGCTAGTGGCTCTACAGAGCTACTCATTGATTCCATACCGAACATAAGTATGGCAAAGCCTATCATTATCTTTCCTATGTTTCTCTTTTTTTCCTTCTTTGAAAAAAGAATCATACCTACACCTATTATTGCTACTATAGGTGAAAAATTATTCGGTTTTATCATCTGAATGAAAAAACTGTCACTTTGAATGCCTGTAAGACTCAGTATCCATGATGTAAATGTAGTACCTATATTTGCGCCCATTATTACACCAACAGCCTGTTGTAACTTCATAACACTAGAATTTACCAGACCTACAACCATTACTGTAGTTGCTGATGAGCTTTGTATCACCGCAGTGACTCCTGCACCTAAAAGTATTGCCTTAATAGGATTGCTTGTCAATTTTTCAAGTATTTTCTCTAACTTACCTCCTGTAAGTTTTGACAAACCCTCTCCAAGAACTTCCATACCATATAAGAATAATGCTAACCCACCAATTAAAGACAAAAAATTAAAAAAATTCAAAGTCTTACCTCCATATATTTTATACTAAACTTATCCACTAGTTTAACGAATATATTAGCATTAAAATCTATAATTCATTGACATCTATTAAAAGTGCGTCCTTCCACAATCTTTCAATATTATAAAATTCTCTTTCATCATTTTTAAATATATGGACTATTATATCTGTATAATCTACCAATATCCATTTGGCTGTACTTCTTCCCTCAACAGCTCTTGCTGTTACTCCTTCTTTTTCGAGTTCGTAATCAAGCGCCTCTTCAAGAGCCTTTACCTGTCTTTCACTTGGAGCAGATACTATGACAAAGTAATCCGTAATCGTTGAAATGCCTTCAATCTTTAAGATTACAATATCTTCTCCCAATTTTTTATCAAGTACTTCATGTATTTTTTTCAATTTTTCAATTGTATTCATTTTTTCTCCTTATAAAAATTTCAAACACTAAAAATTATAATATAATTTTTAAAAAAGTCAATTTATTATTTTTATATCATTATTGACAAACAAATTTCTTCTTTTTTAATATGCTAATAATGGATTTAATTACTTTTTAAAATCAGTTCCTATTACTATCAATATATCTGTAGCCTTACCAAAATATGCCTTATTTTCCTGTACTATAGTTCCAGTACCAAGTATTGACTGTACATTATCAGCAAGAGTCGCATCATCTTTATAATAAATATATGTCTGAGTATAATCGAAATTATCTGCATTAGACGTATCCTGCACATCAATATTGTTGACATAGAGCAAATCTTTGGCTCTTTGTGCCAAGCCTTGAGAGCCCACTCCATTTAACACTACAACATAAGGTATCTTAGGACTCTCTTTTTGTCCGCCTTTGCTTTTGTTTTCGCTTTTTACTACACCTTCTTTAGAATTTTTGTCTTGTTGCTCTGGCACACCTGCAGTTTGTACATCTTCTTCTACAAAATACTTCCCTTGCATTAGTGTATTAATCTGCTCTTTCATCTTCTCTTCATCATGTATATAATAAGCTACTCCATGTTGTAACTTTGCCTCTCCAATTAGAGTTTCTCTTTTTATATTGTAAGGCTTAATATCAATGAATTTTGATGCTATTTGAAAGACTTCAGTCAAGCTCATATCAGTCTTAACATAGGTATAAAATGTATCTAAATAATTAGGTATTTGTTTAATGGACTCTGATGAAAGAACCTTTTTTATTACAGCATTCATAAATGCTTGTTGAGATTTTATTCTTCCAAGGTCCTGATCCGCATATCCATGTCTAAATCTCAAGAATTGCATTGCTTTTTCACCGTTAAGCATCTGTAATCCTTGTTTAAGTTCAATATGAAGAGGTGGTTTCGCATAAGGATCGTCATATATCATATCCATAGGTACGTTGACTTCCACGCCTCCAATATCATCAACAGTTTTAGAAAGCGCCTGATAATCGACTTCCATAAAGTGATGTATTGGAATATTTAAAAGAGATTTCACAGCCTTAATGGTAAACTCTATTCCACCAAGTGAATATGCTGAATTAATTCTTCCTTTGTAATCTTCTACATTTACCTTTGTATCTCTAGGTATAGACAGTATAAATCCTGTCTTTGTCTTAGGATCTATAGAAAAGACCATCATAGTATCTGTACGCATATTTGCTTTGTTATCATCTGCACTTAAGTTGTCCACACCAAGGAGCAAAATATTTACCCTCTCGTTATCTCCGTTTTTTGCAAGCTTTGTCAGCTGTTCATAAGTCATTGATGCATTTTTCACCTGATTAGGGTATTTTACATTGATGTAAACATTAAAAGCTAACACTGATGCCCCAATTAAAATAATAATTGTAAGCAATATCTTTAAAAAAATCTTCATTATTATCTCCTACTTATAGTGTATTTATGCAATCTTTGCACTTTTCAAGCAAAAAATTTCTACACTCTATAGTATTTTTGTGTATCTGCTTATTATCTTGGGCAAGATTAATAAGAGTACCGTTAATTGCATAATATAATGCATACTCAAGGTTTAACTTAGAAAGTCTCCTTATCTCGTCCACCATATCAAAAGTTCTAGTATCGTCTATATAATCTGCAAGACAAATTATCATCTCTAGTTTGGACATATTTGCTCTACCTGTTGTATGGTAGTCTATAGAGTTTAATATATCCTCATCTTTAATCCCATACTCAAATTGAGCTATATATCTGCCAATCTTTGCATGTTTCAACTGATTAGTTTCTTTTTCCACCTCATCTAATTTGATGCCATACTTTTCTATCTTTTGTTGTACCTCATCTTTTTTCAGCTGTTTTGCCACATCGTGAAGCAAGGCTGCCAATGTAGCCTTTTGACTATCTTCGCCATAAAGTTCACATAGTTCTTGAGCTGACTTTACTACACCTAAGGTGTGCCTATATCTTTTTTCATCCAGAATTTTTTTCAAGTCTTCCTTTATTCTCTCTTCCAAAGTCATTTTATTTACCTCATAAAGATTATTTTCGCATATATACTTTTCTACTTTTTCACTTAAAAAATACCTTATAGATTTTTTATTTAATATTCTGTTTCTTATATCTGTAGAAGATATCTCTATAACAGGAGTATCAATAAAAATCATATTTACATCTGCGTATAAATCTTTCAATTTTTGAGTAAGAATCCCGCCACGAGTAACTACTATGAAATCTACCATAGTACCTACTTCCTGATATCTATGCCATTTGTCAAAATCAATCATAGCATCTTGACCTATGATATAGTACAGTTTGTCATTGTAATATTTCTCATTTAGATAGTTCAATGTATCATAGGCATAAGAATAGTTTTCTTTTTGAACTTCAAACTCATCTATTTCAAATCTCTCATTGTCACTTATTGCCAATACAGTCATATTCAATCTGTGATTTTTATCAATAACTCCATTTTTGTGTGGAGGATTGCCAGAAGGAATGAACAAAATCTTGTCCAAATCCATAAAATCTAGTATATATTGCGCAATAAATAGATGTCCGTAATGTATGGGATTAAACGTGCCTCCCAAAATCCCTATATTCACAATCTTCTCCCAAAATAATTATAAAAAAGTTCAAACATAATTATAACACAATATAGTTATTAATGCTAATACTAATGGATTTTTTTGTTTATAGTTAATATTATAAATATAATAAAATAGTTATTTTTTATTTATAAATCCTAACTTATATGTTTTTCATATTTTTTATTATTCACAAAAAAATTAAGCTTTAAATTAATTTTTATAGATAAAATATATCCTAACACTTGTATTTATGATAAAAAAAGTTTATTATATTGAGAGAAAATTTTTAAATATGGAGTGAATTTTATGAATATAAAAATAGGTTTGTTTTTTGGCGGCAACTCTACAGAACACGAAGTGTCAATAGTATCAGCTTTACAGGCGGCAGAATTTTTTGATAAGTCAAAGTACGATATTGTCCCTATATATATAACAAAAGACAATAGATTTTTTGTTTCCGAATTTACAGGAAAAATTGAAGAATATAAAAACATAAAGTCATTACTTGAAAAAAGTAATCAGATTTTGCTTGTAAAAAATGGAAAAAAGGTAGACTTGGTGAAATACCCATTTAAGGTTTTTGGTAATAAAGTCTACGACTACATTGACATAGCATTTCCCATAGTTCACGGTACAAATGTAGAAGACGGGACTTTACAGGGTATGCTAAATATGCTAGGTATACCTTATGTAGGCTGTGATGTATACTCTTCTGCTGTAGGTATGGACAAGTATGCTATGAAATGCATATTAAAAGAAAACAACATACCTGTATTGGACTGTTTAGTAGTAAACAAATTCAAGTATCTTGAAAACAGTGATGAAGTTGAAGAGAACATAAAATCAAAATTTAACTATCCTGTAATAGTAAAGCCCTTTAACCTCGGCTCTTCAGTAGGAATAAAGATAGCAAGGGATGATTCTTCTCTTAAAGATGCCTTGGACTATGCTTTTGGTTTTTCATATAAGTTAATAGTTGAACCAGCAATTACGTCAATAAAAGAAGTAAATTGCAGTGTACTTGGCGATATGGAGTCGGCGAGTGCATCAGAATGTGAACAACCTATAGGCTCAGGCGAAATACTGAGCTATCAGGATAAATACGAATCTTCATCCGGGAAAAAAACAGGCACATCAAATGCTAAAGGTACAATGGAATCCCTAAGCAGAAAATTACCGGCAGATATTGATGAAACTACAAGGGAAACTATAAGAAAGATGGCTGTGGATACTTTTAAGACTCTAGGATGTAGTGGAGTAGCAAGGATAGACTTTATTATAGATGAAGAAGAAAATAAGATATATGTCAATGAAATTAACACCATACCTGGTTCGCTCTCTTTTTATCTATGGAAGGCTGTAGGTATGGATTATCCAAACTTACTTGAAAAATTAATACAACTTGCTATAAAAAGGACAAGGGAACAGGAAGATATAATATTTTCGTTTGACAGCAACATACTTAGCCTTGTAAACTTAGGTGGCAGCAAAAGCGGAGGAAAAATCGGATAATGAACGATGTTTTAAAAATAAGGAATATATTCGAAAACAGAAAACCTACAAGTATAAAAAAAATAAAAGAAGTAAGTGTAATTATTGCTTTTATGAATATCAACGACAAACTCCACCTTATTTTTGAAAAACGCTCAGGAAGTGTCAACCAATCAGGTGATTTATCCTTTATAGGAGGTCATATAGAAGAAGATGAAACACCACTATCAGCTGCAATCAGGGAGACAAAAGAAGAATGTAATTTATCAGAAGACAACATAAATATTATAGGTGAGTCTGACTATCTTATTAATTTCAACTCTCTCTTTGTCCATACTTTCGTATGCGAAATTACAAATATCAAATTTGAAGACATAGACTGTAATGATGAGGTTGAAAAGCTAATTGCAGTGCCTTTAGAGGAAATAATTAGTACACACCCTTCATCTTACAAGTCTAAGATAACAGTAGAGCGTGATGAAAACTTTCCCTATCATTTAATCGAAAATGGAAGAAATTATAATTTCTTTAGCGGAAATGAAGTCACTTACTTTTATGAATTTAAAAACTGCATAGTATGGGGCCTTACAGCAAAGATATTAAACAATTTTGTAGAGATATTAAAAGACGGAGATTTTTTATTAGATTTGTAGTGTTCAAATTATATTTATGCAACTTTTCTCTAATTATTATAAATCTTAACTGTGTATCAATTAGTCAAATAATAAATATATATACTATTTGTATTATATATAAAAAGAGCTCATCTAAGGAGCTCTTTTTACGTTACTTATTTTGCACTTATACCTATCTGAACCTTTTCTTCTTTTGAAAGTGTTCTATCAGACAGGATTCTATCTATTTCCTGTAATACTTCATCTTCACTCAATATCTTATAAACTGCTGTTGTTATATAAGATATAGATTTTGAATTATTGCTGTCATAATTAGTATAGTAATTTTGATCTATGGCTATAACCTTTCCATCAGGAGATATATGACCGTTTACAGTATATCTTTTAATTGAAGGATTGAGGGTCATCATCAGCCTTCCTGTAGAAAAGTCAACAACATAACATTTTCTGTCAGTCTCATTATTTCTTATCATCAGCAATATATCCCCTTGTTCATTGTAGAGATTTATATCTTCAAAGCTTAACGGAGTCTGATTACATGCCTCATCCATTTCCCATGTATTCATTCCTGTTTTACTACTCCAATTAAATGCTGCATTATTTTGGATACCTTTAAGTTTTATCTCATCTCCTGTATTTTGGATATTTAGCACCTCACCTGCAATGTCATCTACATGCTTTCCTTCCTCCAAATTATAAATAGAAGCAATGCCTGAAAATCTATTTATAGCTAGAATTTTAGAGTCATTTGAAATCATTATTTCTCCTGAACTATCCTTTATATCCTCGTAGCTTTTTATCAATTTAAAATTCTGGATATCATATATTTTAAGCCCTTCTACGTCATCCAATACTATTATTTGTTTTGAATCGTTTGTAAAAGTAAATGAAGATGATGCTGAATTTATTTCTATATGTTTTTTTACATTACTTTGAAGGTCATAAACTTTTAGTGTAGGTTTTGAAAGCTTAGATGAAGTATCTTCCATCATAACTACAGTCGCATAGTATCTACCGTCATTTGATATTGCATAATACTTAGAATTTGGCATAAATCCATATAAGGTTGTTTCATCAGTCTTTATTTTTTTGCTCGTTTTTCCGTTGTCGTTTGAAATAGAGTAACTATCTCCGTCAAATAGGAGCATCTGTGAATTATCATTCGAATTTGCAATTATTCTAGCATATACGGGTTCAGATGTTACCCTTGAATTTAAGTCTATTATCTTTATTGCCTGACTTTCATGTGAGTTTGCCAGTATCTTGCTACCATCTTTTAAGAAGATAAATTCTACCGGCACACCTCCGCCATAGCTCAAATTATTTTCCACTATGACTTTATCCCTCCATATTGAATAATTTCCACTTTCTCCAAAACCAACTACTGTATTTGTCTTGTAATTATAAGAAAAATATTTCATATCAATATCATTAAAATAGATTTCATCACTTATCTTACCGTTTTTTCCATCCAAAATATAAATTTGAACATTTGCTTTTAGAGCAATTTTCTCTCCATTTTCACTTTCAGATATTGGTCTTGAGTCATAGGAATTTACATACATATTTTGCTTAAATATCTCTTTTTTATCCTTTATAGATATTTTCATAATCTGCGAATCCGTCAATAAAATCAGATTTTCCCCATCGTTAGAATAATTTGCTAATTTATATGGTTTATAATATGGTTTATTATCTATGCCATTAGCTTTTATTCTTGGAATGACATCTATTATCTTTCCATCTTTTAAACTTCTCCTTGTAAGTTGTTCATTTGTATTTGCACTTAGAACTATTAGAGCCTCAGTACCGTCACTTTTTATATCAGCATATTTCACAGACTCGTTAACAATAAGTTCTCCTACTTTTTGCCATGTATTAGTATCATATACATAAAAATTTGTAGCGTTGTTTGTAAGTGTAGCATAGAAGAGTTTAGAACCGTCCTTTGAAAACCTGGTCATCATAGGTACACCATCAATCTCCAGTTTTGTCTTTTCTTCTCCTGTTTCTATGTCATATATGATACATGTATTGTCAAATGAAGATGAAGCTAAATACTTACCATCTTTTGAAAAATCTACCATTTTTACCTGTTGGCTGTGACCTGAAAATCTCTTTATCACTTCTCCATTTTGCACTCTTGCTATTGCAGTGTCGTTATTGTCCAGTCCGTAAGCTACATATTTTTCATCTTTGCTTATTGCCATAAAAGTAAGCTTATTTTTAGTGGATATAGTTGTAAGGGTTGATGCCCCCGTATGGTATATGGTATCGTTGAACACTGACATTTCCTCAGCTTTTAAGACATCATAGTCCTTCATATCTTTAGTTATAGGACTCATAGCCTCTTTCGCCACAAGCACAGCCTTGATGTAGTCACCCTCTTTCAGAAAATCTTTGGACGTCTTCATCAATATACTTGCATTTGACTGTACAGCCTCCTGTCTTGCAAGTTCAGCTTTTTGATAGGCATTTGCCATAAATATACCAAATATCAAAAATACTGCTCCTGATAATGATGAAATAGCAAGTATCAGCTTATTTTTTCTCTCCTTATCCCTCTGCTTGAGATCTCCAAAAGTGCAGCCAAGTATGGTAGCCATTATTCTGTATTTTTCAGTTTTCAACAAATTTAAAGATTGTTTAGTTAGTTCCCCTAGCTTTTGACTATGGTTATCTTGCAGATACTCATAGCCTACAAAGTCATTTTTTAAGACCATATCAGGTCTTATATCTGCAGCCAAAATATCCTGTAAGTTTTCATCGCCTTTTCTTTTAAGTTGTTTAAGGGCTCTTGGGAATGATTCGTCTACTTCTCCCTCTATCAATACAGGAATTATTCTCTCATCACCATGCATTCTTCTAAATGTCTCTATCTCCTTTTCACACCAATCAGAAAGCGGAGTTCTCTTAGAGCATATAACTATCAGATATCTACTTGTTGCAAGGGCGTCTTCTATTGAGGTACTGAGATCCCTTGCAGCCAATTCTTCTCTATCACGAAAAACTCTAAATGTAGGTTTTTCACCATTTACATAAAACTCCTTTGGAGCTTTGAAAGTTTCTATCATCTGATGTACTTGCTTTGCTATGCTCTGATCAGGCTCTACATGCCTATAGCTGATAAAGGCATCATACTTGTACTTAATTTGCTTGAATTCATCAGCAGCCTTTTGCATATCATCAGTTGTTATTCTATGTTTTTGTTCATTTTCCATTACCAGTTCTCCTTTTGAAAAAGAATAAATACAGAAAGCAAGTCATATTCCGGATGACAGATGTCAAATTTTTCCCCTATCACAATTTCCCAATCATCTATTAGACATGGATGAGTTTTCATAGCTTCATCCTTTTCTTCTCCATATCTAAAATTCATTGCATAATAGCTGTTGCACCATCTCTTATGCTCTAATCTCGACAAAAAATCAAGTAGAGGATTTTCTTTTAGATATTTGCGAAATCGTATTTTAAATTCTTCCTTATCATCTCTTTGTATGTTTTGCAATTTAGTGAATTCTTCAAATTTTTCACTTAAATATGATTTTATTTCGTCCTTATTTTTATTTGCAAATATTTTTGCTATCATCATTTCTTTTATCTTAGCGTGAGTTGCCGAAGATCGTGAAGATGACTTTTTAACATTTGATAGCTGATTCCATTCCTTACCTTCTCCCATACCTGCAGCCTTGGAAGCATCATTATAATTATCATTGAATTTTTTTGCTTGATTATCAAGCTTCTCACTTATAATTACTTCTTGTGTCATTATTTGTGAAACATCTCCAAAAATCTTGATTTTATCATAGTTTTTAGGTAATATATATTTTAAATCCACATCAGATATATTTCTTACTATCTTAGGAATGTTTGAAAAGTATCTGTCGAGTATTTTGAGCATTTCAAGATTCACAAGTACATTTTCATTTAGTATAAAAATTAAAGAAGGTGGATTTTCCTTTTTAACCTCTCTTAGATATTTAAGCAATCTTCCCTTTTCAAATGTTAAATCTAACATTTCCAAATCAAGCGACTTTTTCAGCCCTTCATTATCAAAAAGCAACTCATCCATATAATTCTTAGCATCACTGTCTATTATACTGACCTTAGTATTTTTTTTCAAAGACAGAGTTATATCGTTGGAAATATGCTTTAAAAAAGTAGTAGTCAGCTCATTTATTCCAATCATCAAAATGTGAAAATCGCCAATATTTTCATCTATTTTTTCCACTGAAAAATCTTCGACAATTAGAGATAAATTATCCATTTTATCTGAAATACTCTTACTTACACTCTCATCTGAAAGCAACATTCTGACAGTTAAATCTATCTTGTCAAAATGCACGGTATCTATATTTTTCAACTTTTCTTCTTTTTCACTTTCCTGACTTATCATATCCTCAAGATAAGTAGAAATCGTAGCAGACTCACAATTTACATAGCAAGTTATATGCCTTTTTGGTCTTATTCTCTTTATAATGTTTGTATATAAGGCATAGTTTTCCAAATCAACTTCAGAGCAATAAAACATATACTTCACATTATTTATATTGATATTGTACATAAGTTCGTTTATCTCATTTTTATCACTATTTTCAAAGTCCATTTGATAGACTGCAATGCCTTTTTTCTCATACTTATTCTTCCAATTGTCATCAAAAAAATGTTTTGAAATAAGCGAAATCTTATAAGGATTTTTTTGATTTGTCAAATTGTTTATCAACATATCTGCCATAAGAGTATTTTCAAAGATTATTATATGATTCTTGCTAAATCTGTTTACAGTCATATTTTTAAGATGAAGTAGAGTAAGTGATATTTTGGTAAATACAAAGGCTGATGTAAGTATTGGAGCCAACCATTTAGCAAGCTCATATGTTATACTGACATTCGCCTCTGGAGATATGGGTGGAGCAAATAAAAATAGCTTTATATTTCCATATAATACTGCTGATATAAGCTGAAAGGGATTGTCTATTTTTATTTTATAATATTCGTATAGACCATGTATCCCAAAAATAATTGTTGCTATAACTAAAATAAGGTACAGTTTTTTCTTGTAATATGCTTTATTTTCTCTCATACTATCACCTTGTAAAATTAATATTGTGGTTTTATGTATTAAACAAAAAATTTTCACCTAACTTATAAAATTAAAAGAATACTTATGCAAAATAATTCAATCTTTTAACTAAATATATTTTAATACACTTTCCTTAATCAAATATTTATTAATGTGAAAATTTATTTTGCAAGAAAAAACCCCATTTTACTGGGGTTTTTAGTTTTAACTGTACTACAGGTGCATTACCCTGTCCTTTATATCCTTAGTTCTGCCTTTTGACCAGAAATTTTCACCTAAATATCCGCAAGTACGTCTTACAACATTCATCTTTTGCATATCCTTATTGTGGCACTGAGGGCATTCCCATACCAAGTCGTCATTTATCATTATCTCTCCATCATATCCGCACACCTGACAATAGTCTGACTTAGTATTAAATTCAGCATAGGTTATATTGTTATACATAAAGTCTATTACTGTTTCAATAGCTTCAATATTATTAGTCATATTCGGAATTTCAATATATGATATACAGCCACCTGTAGATATTGTCTGGAATTGTGATTCTAATTTTAATTTTGAAAATGCGTCTATATCTTCTGATGGTGTAACATGATATGAGTTTGTATAATAACCTTTGTCAGTAACTCCCTCAATATCTCCAAATGTCTCAGCATCTATCTCGCAAAGTCTACCTGCTGTAGACTCACTTGGTGTACCGTAGAGTGTAAAGGCAAGTCTTGTCTCTTCCTTCCATCTATCAGCTCTTGACTTCATAAAGTTGAGTATATCAAGCGCAAACTCATGTCCTTCCTTTGTAGTAATAGACTCTGAAAGCATTGCGTATACAGCCTCATGCAATCCTATATATCCTACTGAAATTGTAGCATAGCCATCCAAGAACAACTTACCAATTTTTTCACCCTGTCCTAGTCTTGCTATTCCCCCATACTGCCAATGTATAGGCGAAACATCTGAAGGCTGGTTTTTAAGGAGATTATATCTGAGCATCCCCATCTCTCTTATAAGTTTTAGTCTTTCTTCAAGGATATTGTAAAATAGATTCTTATCCTTATTAGCAAGTATGGCTATCTGAGGAAGATTAAGTGTCTGCACTCCTATGTTGAGTCTTCCCTCAAATTTATAATTTCCATTTTCATCCTTCCATGCAGGTAGGAATGAACGGCATCCCATAGGAGAAAAGCAGTTGCCTGAGTAAATTTCAGCCATTTTCTTCTCTGATATATAGTCCGGATACATTCTTTTTGCTGTACATTTCGCTGCAAGTTCTGTAAGATAATAGTACTTACCGCCTTTTGTCGTACTTTCATTTAAGACATAGACAAGTTTTGGAAAGGACGGAGTTATCTTCACGCCTACCGCATTTTCTATTCCTTCTATCCTTTGACTGAGCACCTCTTCTATTATCATCGCCATTTCTTTTTCATAAGGCATACCTTCTTTTATGTTCATAAACATCGTAACAAAGGGAGCTTGTCCGTTAGTTGTAAGCAAGGTATTTACTTGGTATTGTATAGTTTGTATACCTGATTGCAACTCTCTTTTTGTCATCTTAGTAGCTATTTTTTTTGCTATTTCTTCGTCTTGTACCTCTTCAATTATGGTATTGTAATATTTTTCGTAAGAGATAGGTAAAAACTGAGCAAGATGTCTCAAATCAACGGACTGTCCTCCGTATTGATTGCTTGCAATCTGTGCTATTATCTGTGTAAGCACTGTACAAGCTACTTGGAAAGAACGCGGTTTTTTTATTTGCTTTTTATTTATTACAGTGCCATTTTCAAACATATCTCCTATGTTTATTAGACAGCAGTTAGTCATAGGTTGCAAGATATAGTCCATATCGTGGATATGTATTGCTCCGTTTCTATGCGCCTGTACAAGATGAGTAGGAATCAACTTTCTCATGGCGATATCCTTTGATATTTCTCCTGCAAGCAAATCCCTTTGAGTCGAATTTAAAATCGCATCCTTATTGGAATTTTCGTTGATTAAGACCTCATTTGTCCTATCTACAAGGCTCATTATATTCTTATCTGTAGTATTGTTTTCTCTTTGATAAGTCCTTATAGCCTTATATGCCTCATAAGCTCTTGCTGTATCATTTTGGCCATGGGCAATCAGCTTGTTGAATACTTTTTCTTCAATGGTGAAAATTGATATCTTGTCAGTCTGCTTTTCTTCACATTCCTCATATATTTCCTTAGCTATATCAACTGCTATTTGATACGAATATATCCCACTTCCGTATTTCATAGCCTTTTCTATAGCTCTTACTATTCTTTGCTTATCAAAATCCACCTCTTTACCGTTTCTTTTGATTACAACTGTTTGCATTAGACCCTCCGATGAACATTACTTTAAAATATTTGAAAAACTACTATATTTGGTGTTATCTTTATTTTAAAACACTACATATTGTGTTTTATATTTTATCATATTTTAATTTTTATTCAATATTAATTTTTTTTTAACTTTTTAAAATTCTGCTCTCTAATATGATAAATCAACATTAATTTTTTTTATTACTTTTCAGTTTCATACTCTTGAAAAAAGTATAAAAAAAGCACCTGATTTTCACATCAGATACTTAATTTATTTATAAAAACTTTTTTACTTCTTTTCCGTTGAGGTAATCACATTTAATACCTTGGCTAAGATTGTTGGAAATCAAGTATCCATCAATCATATCCCTTATCTTCCACCAGGAAGTATCATAATTGCAAAATACTGTATCTTCCTTGGGAGCCCTACCCACTAGTCTTTGTATTACTATGTCTTTTGAGAGATAGGCTATGAATTCTCCTGCTCTTTGAACATAGTCTTCAATAGTTCCCATATTCAGCTTACCTAAGCTATACTCTTGCTCCATAACAGTATTTTTTGCTATATAAAGACTGTGCATTTTGACAAAATCTGTTTTAAGAGCTGAGAGTATCTTTGCGGCTTCTATTACATCTTCCAAATTATCATAAGGCAAATTCAATATCATATGTGTAGATACATCAAAGCCGTATTTTTTAATTCTTATCATAGCATCTATATACTCAGCTAAGCTATGACCTCTGTTGATGAGCTTTAGAGTATTGTAATTTACACTTTGAAGTCCAAGTTCAATACATATATTTATCCCTGTTTTTTCTTTTATTTCATCAAGTATATCAAGGTATCTATCATTTACACAGTCTGGCCTTGTAGATACAGCTATCTCTACTACATCATCTCTCACAGCATCGCTTATATATCTTGCAAAATCCTCCAATTTAAGATAGGTATTGGTAAAATTTTGAAAATAAGCTATGAATTTTTCAGCCTTGTATTTTTTTCCTATATAGTCTATATTTTTTAACAGTTGTGACGATACACCCATATCATTGGAAAGCATCTCATATCCAACTGCAATATCAGAACAATAGGTGCATCCTCCCATACCGTCTTTACGGTTGGGACATGATACAGGCAGATTTATAGGTATCTTATATACTCTTTGCTTATATTTTTCTTTCAAATATGTCGAATAGGTGTTATACAGCATGATTAAACCTTATACTTACATTCTTTGTTACTGCATTTTTCTTTATGCTTTGATTTTTTATCTGCTTCTACAAGTGGTGATCCACAGTCAGGACATTTGTTACCAGTTGGCTTATCCCAAGACACAAAATCACATTCAGGATACTTTGAGCAGCCATAGAAGACCTTGCCTTTTTTACTCTTTCTTACTATGATGTCGCCATCACCGCATTTTGGACATTTCATTCCTAATTTTTGCAGTATAGGCTTTGCATTTTTACATTCAGGGTAATTCGAGCAAGCGAGGAATCTTCCAAATCTTCCATGTTTTATCACCATTGGACTTCCACATTTTTCACATATTTCATCAGTAGCTTCATCCATATTTATATGCTCTATCTCTTTACTTGCCACCTCAAGATTTTTTTCTATAGGCTCATAGTAATTTGATACTATTTCTTTCCACTGATTGTTTCCATCAGCTATTACGTCCAACTTACTCTCTATATCTGCAGTAAACTCCAAGTTTACTATCTGTTCAAAGTACTGTTCCAATAGTTTAGTTACTACCTTGCCAAGCTCTGTCGGATAGAGATTTTTTTGTTTTTTCTCCACATACTGTCTGTCCTGAATAGTAGTGATAATTGACGCATAGGTACTTGGTCTACCTATACCCAGTTCTTCAAGTGCCTTTACCAATGATGCCTCATTGTATCTTGCAGGCGGTTGAGTAAAGTGTTGCTTAGGATTTATCTTTTTTACTTTCAAAAGCTCATTTTCTTCAACATCAGGCAAGATATTTTCTTCACTTGAGCTGTAATCATACACTCTTAAAAAACCGTCAAAGAGAAGTTTGGAACCTGTTGCTTTGAATGAATAATCATCTATTATCCCTGTTATTGTCTGTTGTTCATATACCGCATCTTGCATCATACATGCAAGGAACCTGTTGTATATAAGCCTATATAGCTTATATTGGTCCTTATTCAAGGAATCTTCAATTTTTTGAGGATCCATATCTATATGTGATGGTCTGATACATTCATGGGCGTCTTGAACATTTTTTCCTGCAGCCTTGTATCCATAAGCCTTGAAGTATTCCTTGCCATATTTTGCAATTATTGCGTCTTTTGCAAAATTTTGTGCCTCAGTTGATATTCTTTGTGAGTCTGTTCTCATATAAGTTATGAGACCTTGAGTACCACTACCTTTTATATTTATCCCTTCATATAGTTGCTGAGCTATCTGCATAGTTTTTTTAGTGGTAAATCCTAATTTTGCTGATGCCTCTTGTTGGAGGGTACTTGTGATAAAAGGTCTGTATGCTGATTTTTTTCTATTTTTCTTTTCTATACTTTTAATAAGCAAGTCCTTATTTTCTATCTCAGATACAATTTTGTCAGACTGCTCTTTGTCATTAATCTCAATTTTTTTATTTTTATACTTTGAAAGCTCAAACTCTATTTTCTTTCTCTTAGAATTTTGAGTTTCAAGTAAGATGCTCCAGTATTCTTTGGGAATGAATTTTTCAATTTCTTCTTCCCTGTCGCATATCATCTTTGTAGCAGCAGATTGTACCCTGCCTGCGCTTAGTCCCTTTCTCACCTTTGACCATAAAATAGGTGATATCTTATATCCTACCAGTCTATCCAGTACTCTTCTTGCCTGTTGTGCATCGACTAGATTTTTATCTATTTTTCTTGGATTTTTTATGGCATTTCTAACTGCTTCTTTTGTTATTTCGTTGAATTCTATTCTGTTTTTTTCTTCTTCGTCAAGTCCGAGTAAAAAAGCTAAATGCCACGATATGGCTTCACCTTCTCTATCAGGGTCGGTAGCGAGAAATACCTTGTCTGATTTCTTTGCCTCTTTTTTCAACTCGTTTACCGTACCCGCTTTACCTCTTATAGTGATGTAATTAGGTTCAAAATTATTTTCTATATCCACCCCTAATTTTGATTTAGGCAAATCCCTTACATGACCTACAGATGCCTTGACCTTATATCCCTTTCCCAAAAACTTTTCTATGGTCTTGGCTTTGGCAGGAGACTCAACTATTATAAGATTGCTCAATAACTTCACCTCTACAGTAATTATTTATCAATAATTTATTGCATATTTTTATATATTTTTCTAAATATAACAAAATTTCTTTATAATTATATCGTGATATAATATTACTTTTGAATAAATTTGTCAAATATAACTATAAAAAATCAATCTACCAACTTACTTCCGCCTATAAATTCTCTTAGTATGGATGTATTAGGTATGTCGCTTTCATCGTCAATGCTTGTAAAATATTTTAAAAACTTGAGCAATCTTTTGGCTTCATTAAAATAATTTGAATCTTTATCTATCTTTTTCAAAAGAGCTTCGATATGTTTTTTTATCACTGCAATTTCATATATAAGAGCGGAGTTGAACATTATATCTGCATTTTCTTGAAAAACAAATATATTTTTTCTTTCTCCCTCACCTACAGATGCCCACATAGCCATAGTATTTTCCGCATCATAACCCCTGTGAGAGTTATCTCTTATTATTCGTCTCATCAATCTTATATCTGTAGTAGATATCTTATTGTGAGAATCAATATTTAGTCCTGTAAGTGCTGAAACGTAGATTTTATACTTGTATGCAGATGACAGAGACTCTGTTAGAGCAGGATTAAGACCATGTATTCCTTCTATTATTATAGGTTGGTCATCGTCAATCTTGGTAGGAACAGTATTGGTTTCATCTTTTCTTTTTCCTGTTAAGAAATCAAATGTAGGTAATTTTACTTCTTCTCCGGAAATCAACATATCCAAGTCATCATTAAATCTCTCTACATCAAGAGCTCTTAGTGACTCAAAATCTTTTTTGCCATCCTTGTCTACAGGAATCTTATCTCTATCTATAAAGTAATTGTCCATAGAAATGGAAATAGGCCTTTTCTTACTTGCAAAAAGCTGAATCTTAAGTCTGTTTGCAAAACTTGTCTTTCCTGATGATGATGGCCCTGAAATAAGGATGATTTTCTTATTTTCTCTACAAATTGCATCAGCTATTTCACATATTTTTTTCTCATGATAGCCCTCAGCATACCTTATCAAATCATGGTATGAATTGTCTTTCACTGAATTATTTAAATCAAGCACATTTTCTATAGATATGGCTTTACCCCAAGACTTTGCCTCCGCATAGACTGAGAAAAGTCTTGGTTCATGCTTAAACTCCGAAACTCTGTCCGGTCTTTTTATATCAGGTCCAAGTAATACTATACCACCATTACAAAGTCTTAGATTGAAAATTTTTGCATATCCTGTAGAAGGCAGCATATATCCGTAAAAATAATCCTTTTGTCCGCATAACTCATAAAGAGTGACCTTCTTCTTATCATCCTTATAATCAAGTAAGCCTAACTTTACGTCAAAATTTTCTTCTATATATATCTTTTTAGCTTCAGATTTTGTAAACTCTAATTTTTTTATCTTTATATCTTCTTTTACTATCTCTTTCATCTTTTCATAGATTTTGGAAACTACAGCTCTGTTTACTTGTCTACCGTTGTCGATATAGCAGTATATACCATTGCTCAGAGAATGCTCTATCGTGCATTTTGCACTTGGATTCGTCTTTTTTAAGGCTGAGATAAATATGAATGACAAAGTCCTCATATAGGCATCTCTTGCCTCTTTTACAGTCAAGTCTAAAAAAGAAATCTCATCATTATCATTTAGCTTTCTCGTCAATTCTCTGATTTCATTATTTATCAATACCAGACAAGTTGTATAATTAGTCTTAATTTCATTTTTTTGTACAAATTCTTCAGCAGTGATATTATCATCTACTTCGTATTTCTTCTTATCATAATAAATAATCATCATTACCTCTTTAATTTAAAATTATTTTTCAATTTCTATTTTTTTCAACTTAAAATCAAGATAGTCAGCAGATACCAAGTGATAGTTTACATCACCTATCATTCCATTATAACTGAGATTAAAAGACTCCTGCCCATGAAGATGTCCGTATATTACAGTTTTTACATTATATTTTTTTATCAATCTTGTAAAATCTGACTCCTGTTTTTCATCATTAGTAGGTGGAAAGTGTAAGAGCAGGATTATTTTTTTATTATACTTACTTGCTTCAATCAGCTCTCTTTCCAGTCTTAAAACCTCTCTTTTATACATCTTTTCATCTTGCTCATCAAATTTTATCCTATTGGGACAAAGCCACCCTCTCGTTCCGCAAATAACATAATCTTCGATTTCATATACGTTATTTTGCATAAAAAACATATGCTCATCATAGTTTTTTATCTTATTTATAGACTGCCACCAAAAGTCGTGATTTCCCTTTATCAGTATCTTTTGCCCCTTCATCTTGGCAATCTCAGCTAAGTCTACGAATGCATCCTCAAGTTTCATAGCCCACGATATATCACCGACAAGGAGCACTATGTCTTCATCTTCCACATTTTGCTCCCAGTTTTCAAATATCTTTTGTTGATGATTTATCCAACCGAATTTTTCCATAGATTTTTCAGGCAAGGAATTGCTAAGATGAAGATCTCCTATTGCAAAAATATTCATTTTACTTGAGTGTCACTATTGTAACACCCATTCCTCCTTCACCGTATTGACCATCTCGATAATTTTTTATATGCTTATGTTTCTTCAAATATGACTGTACTCCTTTTTTAAGCACGAGGGTACCTACACCGTGTATTATAGTAAGTTGCTCCAATCCTGCCAAGTATGAATCATCTATATACTTATCTACTTCCATAAGCGCCGTTTCCAAATCCATACCACGAAGGTCAACAGATGTGGTTGCTCCTTGAGCCTTACTTTTCATTATCTTTCCGCTTTTTGAGCTCTTTGTATCCTTATCTTTTTTCTCAAGAGATATATTTTCTTTTTTCAAGGTCATCTTAATAGCACCTAATTGTACTACAACTTCATTTTTCTTGTCGTCTACAGACAACACCTTGGCATTTTGGGCAAAGCTGTTCACATATACTGTATCTCCGACTCCAACATTTTCAATAGGTTTCTCATTTGACTTTACAAGCTCTTCCTTTTTCTTGGCATACTTATCCTTATATGTGTTTATCCTTCCCTTTATTTCGTTCATTTTTTTGTCGATATTTTTATAATCTGACGACTTCTTCAACTTATTTAGAACTTTGTTTATCTCATCAGCCTCATTTTTGGCTTCTTCCACCAAAGACCTTGCCTTATTTTTTGCCTCTTCAAGAATTTTTTCACTATTTTGTTGAGCTCGTCTTTCTCTATTTTCAAGCTTAAGCCTTATAAATTCAGCATCTTCCAGTTCCTTTTCAAGCCTTTGCTTTTTTTCTTCATACTCGTTTTTTATCTTATCAAGCTTAGTTATTACATCTTCTACCTTGATTGATTCAGTATGAATGCTGTCCCTCGCTCTTTGAATTATCCCTGTTGACAGACCGAGTTTTTGTGAAATTTCAAAGGCATTTGACTTTCCCGGTATTCCTATTATAAGTCTATATGTCGGAGACAAGGTATTAACATCAAATTCCACACTTGCATTTGTAACCTTGTCTACTGTAAGGGCGTAGTTTTTAAGCTCACTGTAGTGAGTGGTTGCTGCGGTCAATATGTCCTTTTCTTTAAGTGTATCCAATATTGATATCGCAAGTCCGGCTCCCTCTACAGGATCAGTACCTGCTCCAAGCTCATCAAATAGCACCAGCGAATTTTCATCCACCTCGTTCATAATTCCTACTATATTAGTCATATGCGCCGAAAAAGTTGACAAACTCTGTGCAATGCTCTGCTCATCTCCTATGTCTGCAAATATATTATTAAAAATATATCCGCTACTTCCTATGTCGCAAGGTATGTGTAATCCACATTGCAACATTATACACAAAAGCCCCAAAGTTTTGAGTGTTACTGTCTTTCCACCTGTATTTGGACCTGTAATTACAAGAGTAGTGTAAGATTTGCCTATTTCAATAGTCGAGCTTACCACCTTATCTTTTTCTATAAGAGGATGTCTCGCATTTACAAACCTTACATACTTATCTTGATTAATCTTAGGTTCAATAGCGTCCATACTGACTGAAAGCTTGCCCTTTGCCATAATAAAGTCAAGTTCTTCAAGCATTTCGCAGTCGTAAATTATCTCATTTGAAAATTCGCCCACCATCGATGTCAAAAATTCAAGTATTCTTTCAACTTCTCTATATTCTTCCTGCTTTAGGGCTGAAAGGTGATTGTTCATATTTACTATTGCCATAGGCTCAATGAAAAGAGTTGCACCTGATGATGATGTATCATGGACTATTCCTGGAAACTGATCTCTATTTTCAGATTTAACAGGTAGGACAAATCTATCATTTCTCACTGTAACCACTGTATCTTGCAAAATTTTAGCATATTTAGCTGATGTTACTATTTCATTTAACTTATTTTTGATACTTTGTTTTTCATTTGCCATCTGACGTCTTATTCTTCTAAGCTCAGTACTGGCATCATCTGATATTTCTGTTTCCGATATTATGGCTCTTTCTATCTCATCTTCAATACTCTTGCTCACTCTTATATTATCTGAAATCGAGCTTATCACAGGTATATCTTCAAACTGTTCTACATAAGATTTGCTTATTCTTGCAGTTCTTAGAGTTTCTTTCACCTTTATTAATGATTTGGCATCCAATATAGAACCTATAGAGGCTTTTTTTGCCTGTAAACGCACATCATAGATGCTACCAAAAGGTATTGCTCCCTTTGTAACTATCATTTTTTGAGCCTCACTTGTTTGCTCCAACAAAAGCTCTATTACTTCTCTTCTTGTACTTGGCTTTAACTTTTCTATCTTATCCTTTGCATTTTCAGAAATTGCATAAGTGGATAAAATATCTTGTATCTTGTCAAATTCCAATATTTTAAGATATTTTTCGTTCATCTATATTCCTCAAATTATTCTATCAAAATTATATTTTGTATATAAGTAATACTCTTCTTATTATATCGTGTCTTTCAATCTTAGTAAAAAACTTTTTAATCATCTTAATATTGTGTAAATTTTATTATTGCCATAAATTGTAACATAAAACTATAAATTTTAAAACCATTATATTTACAATGATATTAAATATTAATAAATATAAAACTACTATATAAAAAACCCAACATGACCTTTGAACAAAATTTCAAAAATATACTATTCCATAAAGTAAATTACTTATCTTATTATTTCAATATCCTCATCTATTTCTCTATAGCTGTAGTTTCTAAGTCTAACATCATAAAGATGAAAATTATGACTTATAGACTGATACTAATCACTTTTATAATTCTAAGTATTATGACTAATGATATTATAGTTTTTGATTTATCAACAATTTTACTTTAATACAATTATATGGCTTTTTAATAGATTTTTAGTATGTTACAAGTATTTAAAAAATAATAAAAAATTTTCAAATTTCCATAAAAAAGAGATACCGCCTCTTTTATAGACAGTATCTCCTTTTTGTAAAACTAATCCATATTTATATTCGTTTCTATAGCTTTTTCTACAGCCTTCAATATATTTTCATAACCTGTACATCTGCATAGATGACCTGATATTTTTCTTCTCAGTTCGTCTCTTGTATATCTTTTCTTCTCACCTGCAATAGCAACAGCTGACATTATAAGACCTGGAGTACAAAATCCGCATTGAACCGCAGCCTCTTCAATAAATGCCTGTTGCACCGGATGTAGGGTATTATTTCCGGTTTTTAAGCCTTCAACAGTAGTAATATTCTTACCTCTTGCCCATACTGTAAGATATATACAGCTGTCTATCGTCTCTCCATCTATTAGCACCGTACAGGCACCGCATTCTCCAACTTCACAGCCTCTTTTCACACTTGTAAGACCAAGTCTGTTTCTTAGCGTATCAAGTAGAGATTCCCTTTCGTCTACTCCTACAGACACACCTTCACCGTTAACATTAAACTCTACAACTGTAAACACTTTGTCCACCGCCTTTTATTATAGCTTCGTTTATATTTCTTCTTGTCATCTCTCTTATTATATGAAGTCTGAAATCTCTTGATGCTCTCCAACTGTCTCTTGGATTTACATCCAAAGTATAGTTTTCATCAATTATCTTTATGAGATTGTCGTCCACTCTTTGTCCTTTTAACTTTTCTTCCAACTTAGGACTTCTTATAGGAGTAGGAGCAGCAACTCCATAGGTAATTCTTATATCTTCAAGAGTCTTCTTATCATCACTCAATTTTGTCATAACACAGCATCCAAGAGTTGCTATATCCATTGCATTTCTCATAGCATACTTGATGTAGTTACCTGTATATCCCAAATAATCTTCTTTCTTTATTTCAAAATGAGTAAGTAACTCATCTCTTTCTCTTACAGTCTTACCTGCTCCGACATAAAACTCAGATACAGGAACTACCCTCTTACCTCTTGCACTTTGAAGATGTAAATTTGTGTTTAAAGCCATTACACTTGTACAACTATCAGCACTTGGCACTCCATTACAGATATTGCCGCCCATAGTACCTATATTTCTTATCTGAGGTCCTCCTACTTGTCCAACAGCAAAGGCTAAGAAATCAAGGTATTTGTTTACTATCTCATTATTTTCAATACTTGTAAAGCTTGCTCCTGAACCAATTATTATACTTTCATTTTCGTCTATATAAATATTTTTAAGTTCTTTTATATTATATACACTTACAAAGGGTAAGTTTGTTAGTTGTCCTTCTCTATTTTTAATGAGCACGTCACTACCGCCGTTTATTACTATGGCTTCATTATCTTCTGCAAGAAATTTGACAGCTTCTTCTACAGTATGTGGCTCATATATCCTTTTAATATCGTACATAATGCCTCCTATATATGATATTTTTTGTCAAATAAATTTATATTATATTTACCTTTGGTATTGTACTTACCTTAGTCTATTAATCCTGCTTTCTTAAACTCTTCTATCAACTTTTGCGGACTGAGAGGCAAGGTATTGATACCTACACCTGTTGCATGTAATACTGCATTTCTAATTGCCGGCGCCAATGATATTGTTGGTGGCTCTCCAAGTGATTTGTTTCCATAAGGTCCAGTAGGATCGTATGTTTCTACAAATTCAACGTGCAAATCAGGGTGATCCATTGCTGTAGGCATCTTATAGTCAAGAAGATTACCGTTTAATAGCTTACCCTTAGCATCATAGATGTAGTTTTCCCCCATCATATATCCTATAGCCATACTCATACCGCCATGCACTTGAGCTTCTGCAAGCTGAGGATTTATTAAAGCACCGCTGTCATGCACATTTATAACATCTATTATCTTAATCTTTCCATAAAGGCAATCCACTTCAACTTCTGCAAATGTGCAACCGAAAGAATATGTGTTATTCTTGCAATCATAAGTTTCAGACGCTGATATATGTTGACTTTCTTGCAATGAGTATATTGCTTCCATAGCAAAGTCGTGCATTGATGATATTTTCTTTTTAGAATGCTTTTCTATTATACAATCATCAACTATATCTAAAGTTTCAGGTATTACCTTAAACATTCTTCCTGCTCTATCTAATACTTTTCTTTTAAATTCTTCAGCTGTTTTTCTAACAGCACCCCCACTTACGTAAGTTTGTCTTGATGCATAAGCTCCTGTATCAAATGGTGAAACATCTGTATCTTGTGTAGATACTATGTGTACATTTTCAAGACTTAGACCTATTGTTTCAGCAGCCATTTGAGAAAATACTGTATCAGCTCCTTGTCCTATCTCTGTAGCTCCCATTTGTAACTGAACACTTCCATCAGGATTTAAAGTTATTCTTGCAGTTGCTGTTTCAAGTGATATAGGAAATACTCCTGTTTTGTAACAGAATATAGCCATACCTACACCACGTCTTCTATTTAAAGGCTCTTTTCCAAGGGTTTTTCTCTTTTCATCCCAATTTATATATTTTCTACCTTTTTCTATACATTCTTCAAGTCCTGACGAATTGCAAGTAATAGTAGTAACCGGGTCAACATATCCCAATTTCATCATATTTTGTTTTCTTATATCTATTGGATCTATTCCAAGCTCTCTTGCCATATCATCCATAAATGATTCTTGGATAAATGCAGCCTGAGGTATTCCATAAGCTCTCATTGCTCCTGCTGAAGCATGGTTTGTATAAATTGTATGAGCTGTACCTTCAATTACTTTTTCATCTTGGTACATCATTCTTATAGCATTTGCACAGTTTGCCATTATAGCATGTCCATGTGATGCATAAGCGCCATTATCTGCTCTACCATAGAACTTTCTTCCTACGAGTCTTCCTGTCTTTGTTATATAAGCTCTTATATGTCCATCTATAGCATGTCTTGTTCTTGTAGATGTGAAAGTTTCTTCTCTTGATATAATAAGCTCTACCGGTTGCCCACCAAGTACATAAGTAAGCCAAGCATTTAGTGGTTCGTACAGTACATCCTGCTTATTTCCAAATCCCCCGCCTATATAAGGTTTGATTATTTTTATCTGTCCCCAAGGAATGCCAAGAGCCTGTCCACATACACGTCTTGTAATATGAGGTATTTGAGTTGAAGATATTATCACTACCTTGCCATGTTCCATATATGCTCTTGAAACAGGTAATTCTATATGACAGTGTTGTACAGTTTGAGTAGCATACTTCTTGTCAAAATATACTAAATCTTTTTCTTTTTCCAAGTCTTCAAAATTTATTTCTCCAACCTTATAATTGGATTTTACTATAGTATTTGTAGGTCTGACATCTTCGTGCAAAACTGTCGCTTCTTCACTTAATGCGTCATCTACACTTAAAATAGGCGTATACTCTTCATATTCTACCTTTACTTTTTCTACAGCTCTCTTGGCAGCTACTTCATCCTTAGCAACTACCACAGCAACATCATCACCGTAATATCTTACTCTTTCGTTGAGCAATCTTCTGTCTGATATATCTTGATGTGAAGCTTCTACAGACCATGGGTGACCTGCTGTAGGAAAATTATGTTTAGGCACGTCAAAACATGTAAATATCTTTACTACGCCCTTTACCTTCATAGCTTCTTCTATATCAACTTTTACTACTCTACCGTTTGCTATTGTGCTTCTTACCAACTTTGCTACTAGCAAATTTGCTACACCAATATCTTCGGTATACTTTGCCTGTCCGGTTACCTTATCATAAGCATCCACACGTGCAACATTCTTTCCAATTATCATATTGCCCCTCCTTTTTACAAACCTAAATAATTTATTCATAAAATATGTCTTACTAAGCCAAGAACACAATTAGATAAATTTCAAACAATCTTCTTTTTCAAAACATAATCAAGGAATTTATCCGATAAATACCTCGGTTAAAGTTCAATAATATCTTACAAAATAGGATTATTAGATTTGACTATGTAAAACTTGTGTTGCTATAGATTATAAGTAGTTTTAGAAAATAAGTCAAGGAAAAATCCGTATCAATATTGAAATAACAACAAAAAATTATCATATTGATAATCTTATCGTTCTATAAAATCACTATGATTAATTTTTAAATTACTCTTTTAAATCGGTAAAGTTCGAATATTATAAAATAAAATAACTATTATATTCAGATAAATATTTTTTTGAAAATTATATGTATTTCAAAGTAAAAAATAATCGTACCAAAAATCTTAAATTGAAATCAAATTGTTTGTCTATCTGTTTTTTATTAATTTCTGCTGAAATATTAATCTTCCACCATATTAATTAGAATTGTAGTTAGCACTGATTTATTGTTCATAATATAATCTAAGTCTTAAAAACATATTCATACTAAAGACCAATTAATTTATCCTAAAAACATACTAATATTTAGTTACTAAAAACTACAAAAAATATATTTTAATACGTTTAAAAATAAGTTTAAATATATGACATTATAAATAGTGATTAAAATCAAAATAATACTATTTCTATTAATTTAAAAAGATATCAGAATACATTAGATTTTTAGCTACAATCATTATAAAAAAAAGGGATCAGCTTTTACCGATCCCAAAAACTTATTTTTTTCTAATTATAACTGTTTCTTTAGCCACCACATTTTCACCATCTTGGGCTACCTTTTCTATAGGAAACTCATCAACATTTGTAACTATTACTATAGTATCTGTCTTATATCCGGCAGAGCTTATCACATCTAGATCGCACATTACAAGCAAATCGCCTTGTTTTACAGTATCGTCCTGTTTCACCTTTACATCAAAGCCCTTACCTTCCAATTTTACTGTATCAATACCTATGTGGATAAGTACTTCAACACCATCATCCCCCTTGATACCATAGGCATGACCTGTAGGAAATACTGAACTTAAGATACCGCTTATAGGAGCATAAAACTTGTTGTCTGTAGGTGTAATTGAGATTCCGTCGCCCAAGAAACCTTTTGAAAACACTTCATCTTCAACATTTTCAAGTGCTTTTGCCACACCTGTAACTACAGATTTAAACTCTTTTTCTATTGCTTTTTCCTTTTTCTTGAATCCAAACATAACTCTACCTCCAGATTAAAATTTTTATTTTTCTAGATTATACCATAAATTCAAATTTTTTATAAGCTTTTTTATAAGTCTTGTTATTTTAATTTCATAGATAAGAAAAATTTTATTTTTTGAAAAGTAGGGTTATATTAAAATGCTTCGATAGCCTACTTTCAATAAGTGTAAATATCTTAGATTTTAGACCACATTTTTTATTATCTGAATGTGTCACCTTTATGATAGTTTTTAATTTGTGACTGTTAAAAATAGTCTAATATTTTTGAATATTATCACTTTGCTGTTAAGAATGTAAGCAAAGTTTAACATAATAAGGGTATTTATATATTCATTAGAGTTATTTAAAAAATTAGTATTTATACTAAATTTTAATTTGAAATGAGATTATATTTGAAATAATTGACTTTAATATTTATACATAAGTCAAAATTTGACGCTTTTTTTATGTAGCAATTATAAAATAGTATCATAATATTATAAGTAAGATTTATGATTGATTATCAAATATATGTTATCACCGTTTCTTCATATTCTATTTCATACCAATGTATTTGATAATATTTTTTAATATACATAAATTTACTGAGCAAATATAATATTAGCAGTACTTAAGTCAATGTATAGTAAATAAAAAATTATTATATAA
>GL405246.1:1006059-1009168 GCA_000146855.1 [Eubacterium] yurii subsp. margaretiae ATCC 43715 | reverse complement strand
TTACTTAAATTTTTAGATTAAATCGGAGGAAAAAAAGATGGCAAAATTAGTAGAATGCGTACCTAATTTTAGTGAAGGAAGAGATAAGGCTCTTGTTGAAAAAATTGTTAATGAAGCAAAAAAGATTAAGGAAGTAAAATTGCTCGATTATTCATCAGACGAAGATCACAATCGTTCAGTTGTAACTATGATAGGCGAACCATCAAAGATAAAAGAAGCCGTCTTAAATATGGCAAAAGTAGCTGTAGAACTCATAGATATGACAAAACACAGTGGTGCTCACCCAAGAATGGGAGCAGTGGACGTTGTTCCTTTTACACCTGTATCAGAGATAACTATGGACGAATGCGTTCAACTTGCAAAAGAAGTTGGCGAAGAAATCTCTAAACTTGGAGTACCAGTATATCTTTATGAAGATGCCGCTTCAAAACCTGAGAGAAAAAATCTTGCAGATGTTAGAAAAGGACAATATGAAGGATTTTTTGATAAGATAAAAGAAGCTGGTTGGGAACCTGATTTCGGAAAAGCTGAAATGAATGCAAAAAGCGGTTGTACAGCTGTAGGAGCAAGAGTTGCATTGGTAGCATACAACGTAAACCTTGATACTGATAATGTAGATATAGCAAGTGCAATAGCAAAGAAGATAAGATTTATAGGTGGCGGACTAAGATTTGTCAAAGCTATAGGACTTAAACTTGAAGAAAGAAATCAAACTCAAGTTTCAATGAACCTTGTAAACTACGAAAAATCTTCTGTATATCAAGCTTTTGAAATGGTAAAAATGGAAGCTAAGAGATATGGCGTAAACGTAGTAGGTAGTGAAGTAATAGGTACAGTACCTATGAAATCTCTACTTGATGCTGCAGAATACTATCTTCAAATAGAAAATTTCGACATCAACCAAATACTTGAAAAAAGACTTCTTGACTAATATATAAATTGAAGTGATACATTATACCCATGCCTGTGATTAATATCAAATACAACATATTGATATTAATCAGAAGGGTATAATAAATAGATATAAATATGGACGTTTTTATAATGAAAATAAAATAGATTAATACATTTTTTAGAAAATTTAGAGGTGAAAATATGCTAACAGATATAGAAATTGCTCAACAAGTTAAAATGTTACCTATAAATGAGGTTGCTGAAAATTTTGGAATTGATGTAGATGATTTGGAAATGTACGGAAAGTACAAGGCTAAAGTTTCATTTGACTTCATTAAAAAAATGGAGAAAAAAGAAAACGGAAAGTTGGTTTTGGTAACAGCTATAAGCCCTACTCCTGCCGGAGAAGGAAAGTCAACAACTACTATAGGTCTTGGACAAGCATTAAATAAAATCGGTAAGAAAGCCTTCATAGCACTTAGAGAGCCATCTTTGGGACCAGTATTTGGTGTAAAAGGTGGAGCTGCAGGTGGCGGATATGCTCAAGTAGTACCTATGGAAGATATCAACTTACACTTTACAGGCGATATGCATGCAATTACTGCTGCAAATAACTTGTTATCAGCTGCTATAGATAATCACATACATCATGGAAATACTCTTAGAATAGACTCAAGACAAATAGTTTGGAAAAGAGTAATAGACATGAATGACAGATCACTTAGAAATGTAGTTGTAGGTCTTGGCGGAAAAGTTTGCGGATTTACAAGAGAAGACGGTTTTATGATTACTGTTGCTTCAGAAGTAATGGCTATACTTTGCCTATCTAATGACCTAATGGATCTAAAAGAAAGACTTGGCAAAATAATAGTAGCTTACAATCTTGACGGAGCTCCTGTTACAGCAAAAGAAATAGGTGTTCATGGAGCAATGGCAATGTTGCTTAAAGAAGCTATCAAGCCTAACCTTGTACAAACATTGGAACACACACCTGCATTTATCCACGGTGGACCTTTTGCTAACATAGCTCATGGTTGTAACTCTGTAATAGCTACAAAACTTGGTTTGAAACTTGGAGATATATTAGTTACTGAAGCAGGATTCGGCGCTGACTTGGGAGCAGAAAAATTCCTTGATATAAAATGTAGATACGCTGATTTAAAACCTGATGCTGTCGTAATAGTTGCTACAATAAGAGCTCTAAAAATGCACGGCGGAGTTAAAAAGGCAGATCTTGGAGTAGAAAACTTAGAAGCACTTAACCAAGGATTTGCAAACTTGCAAAAACAAGTAGAAAATATGAGAAAATTCGGTCTTCCTGTTCTTGTTGCAATAAATAAATTTGCTAACGACACTCAAGCAGAAATAGACTTGCTAACTAAGAAATGTCAAGAATTCTGCATCGAAGTTTCACTTAACGAATGCTTTACAAAAGGCGGAGAAGGTGGAATTGAAATGGCTGAAAAACTTGTTAAAATCCTTGATAATGAAAAATCTGAATTCAAACCATTATATGATATTGAAGACACTATCGAAAACAAACTTAACAAGATAGTAAGAGAAATCTATGGTGCTGATAAAGTTGTAATTGAAGACAGTGCTAAAAAACAAATCAAGACACTTGAAGAATTCAATCTTGATAAATTGCCTATATGTATGGCAAAAACTCAATTCTCATTTACAGACAATCCAAATATAATGGGTGCTCCAAGCGGCTTTGTAATAACAATCAAAGATGTTAGAGTATCTGCAGGTGCAGGATTCATAGTTTGCCAAACAAGCAATATAATGGTAATGCCTGGACTTCCAAAAGTACCGTCAGCAAACAATATGGATATAGATGAAAATGGAGTAATAACAGGATTATTCTAATATCATTATAATATTTATTCAATCAGCTCTTTTTTATAAATTTTCAATAACTATTGATTATACAAGAAGAGCTGATTGTTCTTATAGTATTTTATGAAATTAATTTAATTATCTAGAAAAGTTTATTAATACTAATCTCCATTTAAAAAGTCACACAAAGTATTTTGTATGGTGATTACTTTTAAATTGTATGACATTCATAACAGAATATTTAAATGGTGATTTAAAAGGTTTTTAGTATAAATTTCTATTTTGATTATCTTATGTTTCAGCTGAAATATAAATTAATTAAGTAAAATTTCAATAGATTAAGAATATACAAGAATTTATTTCAATATTTTTA
>GL405246.1:937793-1005660 GCA_000146855.1 [Eubacterium] yurii subsp. margaretiae ATCC 43715 | reverse complement strand
TTACTTTCATAATAAGCATTTTATAAATTGATATTGATACTGATATTTCTTTAATTATAATATAGAATTAATTCATTTCAGTTATCTCAGAAAAACTTCACTGAATTTTTAATTACTTATTAGATATCAGTATAAGCATAGAAAAGAGGAAAATAGATGTTAAGAGAACTAAGTGTAAAAGATTTTGTATATGAAACAAGTTCAGACTCTCCAGCTCCTGGAGGCGGAAGTGTCGCAGCCCTAAGTGCAGCTACATCTGCGGCTTTGATAGAAATGGTTGCCAACCTTACTATAGGAAAAAAAGGCTATGAGGAAGTAACAGCTGATATGGAAAAAGTAAAGGAAACTGCAAAACAATATAAGGAAAAATTTATAAATTATATTGATGAAGACTCTAATTCTTTCAACAAAATAATGGATGCTTTCAAACTTCCTAAAGAAACTGAAGAAGAAAAGGCTCTAAGAACAAAAACTGTACAACTTGCATTTAAAGGAGCAGCTAATGTACCGCTAAACGTAGGTAAAGATGCATTTGAACTTCTTGAATTAGCAAAAACAGTAGTATTAAAAGGAAATCAAAATGCAGTAACTGACGGAGCTGTTGCGGCAATGCAAGCAAGAACAGCTGTTCATGGAGCATTTTACAATGTAAAAATCAACCTTGGCTCTATAAAGGATGAAGAATTTGTAAAAGACGCTCAACAACAAATGCAAGAAATAGAAACAAAGGTAGATGCTATAGAAAAAGAAATACTATCTAAGGTTTCATTATAATCTTAATAGACGTCAAAATATTAAAGGGGGAGAGCTCCCCCTTTTTTTTCTAATATTCGTATTACTAATGTATATTTTCCATAATTATTTTCTTTGAATGCTATATATCTCAACTTTCCAAGCAATAATTAATACTGGTTAATACTATAATTTCGCCTTATAACAATTACTGTAATTATTATAATATCAATATTATATCTAAAAACTGCATATACAAATCTATCTATTAATAAAGCAAAAATTAGTATTAAAATATATTAAATAATTATACAAAACTTAAGATTTAAAAGGCATTATATAACTATTACACAATTTTTACTTCAGTAAATAACTAATATTTACGGATTATTCTTTTGGTTTTTTCAATAGGTATAGGTACATTATTTACTGAAAAATACTCTACATTCACAACTTCTACTATCATCTCGTGATTGTCACTTCCTACCGGTACAACTACCAAATCCCCCACTTCTATACTGTCGTCATCAGTTAGATAGTAATAAGACTTGTATCCATTCTTAAATTCTACACTGCAATAGATATACTCTGTACTACGTCGTCTTACTTTCTCATAATTCAACGGGTTGAGTATTTCCCCTAACGGATAAGTAGCCGTACATTCAAAAATGCTTTTTACAAAATATGGAAAATCTGATGGTAGCCCTCTTTTATCAAAGCTTCCTGATATAATATATGGTTCTTTGTTGTCATAATCAATAGTAATCTTATATTTTTTACTTTGGTCCAAATTTTCTACTACATCACTTGGATTTCCTTCAATATAGGAAAATAAATCAATTTGATTAAAATCTTCAAAAAGTTTATGAATTTCTTCTATATATTCGTATTTATGAGATATCTTACACCCTCTACCTACTATTTGAATATGTGTAATGCTTTCGGATGCTTTGTATATAACAAAATGTTCAGAATATTGGAACGGTAAATATCCCTCTTCTTCCTTATCATAGTTTTTACCTGAAAATCTATAATACTCAATAGATATTTTGTTGATAAAATATTCTTTATAATTTCCGTCAAAAACTAATAAATTATCCATACCTAAGGCATCTCTAATAAGAATTGATAAATCAATACCCTTGTAGTTTAAAACCTTATCTATACTTCCGCAAAAAAAGTATGTATCACCCTCTGTGTTAGTAAGTTCCAACTCCCATCCACCTATATCACTTACAATCCTATGCTCGTCAATATTTATAAAAAAGTAAGAAAAAGCTGAAAATATCTTATGAACGTTTGTCTTTTCAATCTTAAAATCCTTAGTTCCTTCTCTTTGGTGTATATTCCCACTGTCATTACCAGCAAATACATAACTGGTAAATTGAACTTTTCCACCATCATTTATAGTTAAATTTTGTTTAATATCTTTTTGCAAACCAGCTGTAATATTCAAACCAAAAGAATATGTCAGTAACTTAAGTTTTTCTATTTCACCACTAAATTTTTTTGATCTAATATATTGCTTTTTTATTTTATTATCCATGTCATCCATAAATTTTCTATCTTCTTTCATATTAAGCACTATTATTTTTAATAAGAAGAACTTTTATGTTATCTTTATATTTCAAATTTTGCTAAATTCCAATCTATTCCCAAAGTATGTGCTGAACATAAACTTCAAACTGGCTTGACTTATCTTCTCCAAAAAAGGTAACTTCTATTGAGTATCTCTTCCATAACATATAGGGATAAATTTGCATTCTTAACAAAAAATGTTCATGTCCCTTACTTTCTTCATAAGTTATGGGAGAGAGTGAGAAAACATCTCTAATATTCTTTTTTTCAAAATCTGTGAGCGTTAATTTTGAAATATTTTTATCACATATTTTAACATCAGAAAATGAATTACTTTTTGAGGTAATACCATAGTAGCTTATAATACAATCTTTGAGTCTTGCCTCATCTTCGTATTTTGGCGTTAAATTCACATAGCCATAGCCTTTACCATCCTTAACAAGTTCCACTGTCTCACCAAAATAAAAATGACTGTCTCGTTTATTTACAACTTTATCATTAGGCGTTTTACCCAAAAAAGAAAATCCATTTGAAAGTAAATCATTTGCTGTAGTATGACCTACAAAAATATTATAATCTCCTAATTGAATTACTGGTGCTTTTACCGGTATTCCAGTCATGATAAGAGTGAGCATACAAGTAGATGATAATATAATAAACATTGATATGACTGCATTTGCAGATGCTGAAAAAGAACATTTATATTTTAATTTTCCAATTGCTGAAAATATAAAGTCTAAAAGAATTTTACATAAATCAACGAAGACTCTCATTATAATTATGATAAAAAATTCGGCAAATAACCAAAATCTAACTGTATCATTTTCTAAGTATCTTTCATAAAATACATTATATGTAATTATATTTGCTATTACTACCAAAATGACATATAGGTTGACTTCATTAAGTGCAGACTTATCAGTAATATCTTCATAAATATCTGCTCCTCTTCCTTTTAGAGCATGACCTACTTTATACATCCAAGCAGGGACATCCTTATTATTTATAACTGCAATTACTAAATGTACATATAGAAATATCGTAAAAAGCATTGTCGATAGCATTGCAATAAAAAAAATAAGTCCTACTATAAAATATCCCGTCTTAAACACCTCCTACTTGGAAAAACCAGTAAATGCACCTATAAGGTTAAATAGATAATAGTATTATATAAGTTTTTAAACATATCTCTTTCATAGTTCTTGATAAAATATTTTCTTAACTTTATTTTTAAAGCTCTATATATCATCACTACACAGGTTAAAATTACTTTTCAATGAAAACCCTATCTTAATTTTTAAAAATTGCAGTACTCTAGTGCGATATGACAGAACTCAACATTATAATACTTAAATTTACATTTTATTCTATTTTAGCACTACAAAACGTGATTTATGCTTCCTTTTGTTGATGATATTTAAGCCAAATTTTACAATTGTATTTTGGGGATAAGATATTCTTGCGCATGTTGGACATATTTTAACACATGCCATACATACTATACACTCATCTCTATTAGTCATTATCTTATCATCTATACAACTCTTAGGACATATTTTTACACATTTATAACAGTTAATACATTTTTCTTTATCTGTATAAGGTATGGTAAAAATTCCTTTTCCGGTATGCACTGGTTTAATATCTGCGATAAAGCTTATAATTTTATCAAATAGACTTACTTTATAATAAAAGTGCTGATTGTCCTTATCTAATAATATTTTTCTTATATTTTCTCCAAATATTAAAGCCGTTTGTAAATCATCATCATTTGGTCTACCTTTAGCAACTGGAATATCTTTACTAGAATATGAATGTTCTCCTACAAATTCACCATAACCAAGTAGCCTTCCGTTACCCTTTTTTATTATAGATATCAATTCTTTAGTTGCAAACATTCTTGCTGCATTACCATATAATGTGATTCCAATTATATATTTTCCTTGAAAATCCAAGTATTTAATATAGTTTCTAAATTCCTTATATAAAAATCCTCCATAAATTGGAGCTCCTATTATTATCAAATCTACATCTAAAAAACTTAAATTTTGTTTTTTTTCTCTATTATCTCTTTTAGTTAAATCTATAGAACTTATTACTTCCCCGCCAATTCCTTTAATAATATAATCAATGACTTTTTTTGTTGTTCCTGTAGCTGAGAAATAAATAGTAGCAATTTTAATATTATCAGACATATTTATCGCTCCCTTCTTAAGCATACTAACAAAATCTAAATACATATCCTTAATATATTTTTTAGGACTATTTAATTGGTTTTTAGTATAAAATATAAATCTTATATTTATAATCACTTTAAAAATAGACAAACATTGCTAAAATCATAAAAATCATCTAGTGCTTTTCTATATAATAACTTATATACTCAATCTGATAATATTGAAATTCTCCTAAAATAATCAATATATATTTAAAAACTGTCTCTTTTTTATATCTTATTATTCCTTGCTTAAGCGATTGTAGATAATACTTATAATAAAGCATAGTACCCCACCTATTGCAAATGCAATTACTCTTGTTATAGAATTTTCTCCTTGGAGGTCTACAAAGATAAATTTTGCTACCATCAGCATAGTAATACAAAGTCCAAATTGTCTAATAACTCTGATGTTTCGTCTAAATCCTGCATAAATTGCAACAATAGCAAGCAATAATCCTACAACACTGTATGATACAGACTCAAAAGGAAGCTCTGAAAATGCACGCAATGTAACCCATGAAAAGATGAAATATTTTACTACTATCCAAATACCTATATGATTTGGAATTTCCTTGTAATCCTTAAGTAATAAATTAGTTTGAAACATTGAAATTACAAGGGCTATAATTGCCACAATAAATCTGGAAATTGTCGATTTGACTTCCAGCATTTCTCCCATTCCAAATAAATATAATAAAATAGAAAAAATATAAAGGCCTAGATGTTTATGAAGATGTGATTTCTTTTCATCTTTGCTTTCTAGATAAGATATTTTGTAAAGAAAAATAATTGTAATCACATTTAACAAATATGCAACAACATCTTGAATCTCATAATTCTCATCTTTCAAATCTATCAAATGAAATATAATCCCGGAAATCTTGTAGTAACTTAAAAGTAAGATGGCAACTGCTATATTTTTGTATATGATATTCTCCGTTTCTTCATAATGTAAAATATAAAACATTAATATCAAATTGCCAATCATAAACAACAGTGTAAATACATTATTTTGACCGTAAGATAGACAAAAATCAAAAAATACCAGAACTATCATATATAAAGAAACTATAAGCTTTTTTGTTATTTTTTTGCGTAAAATAAACAATAGCATAATAGTTAAAGCTCCCATCCCACGAAAATCAAATAAATTACCATTGATACTTATGAGTAGGAAGTACAGTGGAATTGTATAAAACATGGTCATAGCATTTTCTATTTTTGGATAAAAAATATTATTTATTAATATCTGTGTCAATATTATGATAAATAAGATGAACGCTTTTTGTAGGGATGTCAAATCAAGTGCATATGAAAGACGAAAATATACATCTAAAAATAAAAATAAAGTAGAAATAATTGTAAAAATAAGATAAACACCCTTCATTCCTTCTCTATTTGCTAGACGATACATCCAATTTGAAATAATCAACATAATTATAGTAATAGTTGTTAAAGCAAAAGAATATTCTAAATCCCAAGTAAAAAAGACTACAATAAATATCAAAGCAAAATTAAAAAAGGCAAAGAAGATGCTAAGAGCATTGCGATTCTTATCAAGAGATTTGCTCATATATAATAACATCATTATAACAACAGTGGTATGGACAATGATGAGCATAATGTCTTGATGACTGTCAATATAATTAAGTTCAAAGCAAAGATTGATAAAACTTCCAATTGCTGAAATAATAATAGTAAAATATAGTTTTGTATATCGGTATGAAAACAAAATTATCAAAGACCAAATCACACTAAGCAAGGCAGATAATTCATGACTGATAAGAAGAAATACCAGACTTGCAGAAACTATAGCAATATAAACTAATCCAATCCCTGTACCCAAAACAATCGAGCTGATATTACTTGCTTTTGTGAGAGTCATCTTAAATCCATATACAGTCAATACTAAGCCAGTAATACCTACAACTGAAAGTTTTATTTCAGGGCTTATTTTATTCCAAACTATTGCAACAAAAGATGTAGCTGCAATAAATATCAGTAGTGATGCTAAGGCACCGACAAGATATTTTCCAACCAACGATTCATTATCCTCTGATTTTTTTAGAAATGGTTTTGATTTTATTTCTTTCTCCAGAGAAGATTTTTTGGAGAACTTTTTATCCGAATCATCAGCTTTTTCAAACTTTTCTTTCAACTGTATCTCTGGTTTTGATTTAGCCTGTAATACAGCTTGGCTTGTTTGATTCACATTGGAAAAGAGCATATCCTTATTCATTTCCTTCTTTTGTTCATTTCTTAAGATTTGAATCTCATGCTCTAGCTTCTGCAATCTAAGCTCCAGTTCGTCCAAGCGGTTTTTAATATTCTCCATCTTATTCCTCCGTTTTTATTACTAAAGACCAGATAAATAGTCATATCAATCTAAATAGGTTGTATTATGAAAGAAATTTACTTGCAGTATATTTATAAATATTTTTCCTTAGATTATGTATATATTAATATTAATGTTAATTTCGTATTTAAGCCTTAAAAATTTAAAATAGATTTTGAAAAATAACTATTATAATAATTATATTAGCAAAAATATTATTAAACATATATAAACCAAACATTCTTTATAAGTGAGTTTAAAATTTTGATATTGTAGACTATAATTAATGCTAAAATTAAAATAAATTATAGATATTACATTTTTAAAATAATTATACTGATGCATTATGACATTTGATTAAATTCTTAATATCATTTCCTTAAATTAAAAACGCAATACCATAAAAGTCATTTATAAAGATACTAATAAATTACAAAGTTTATAAAAATATCCACCATATTAAAGGTGGATATTTTATATTTATACTATTTCTTTTGTAATCTGCTAGGAACTGTAGGTACTTTTACTTTTCCTGATTTTATATTTTCTCTTGCTTCTTCAACTTTCTTCAACACATCTTCAGAAAGGTTAGGATTATTTTCAGGTATTCCAACACCGTTGTTAGCTATGTTGTAAAGATTGTCTTTTCCACCAGGGAATTCACCCTTAAGAGTTTTCAAAGATATATCAAATGCTGCAACGTCAACTCTTTTTACCATTGAAGTAAGTATTACTGACTTATCTCCTTCGTATATACCATCAGCATATTGATCTTTATCAACGCCTATAGCCCATACTTCTTCCTTGTTTTGTCTACGGTCTTTAGCTTCTTTTATCATACCGTTACCTGCTCCACCTGCAGCATGGAATATTACATATGCACCGGCATCATACATCTTACTTGCCAATGATTGTCCCTTACCTGCATCACTGAAACCGCCAACGTACTCTACTGCTATTTCCATTTTGTCGTCAACACTCTTTACTCCTGCTTCATATCCTGCTTCAAATGCCTGAATAAGTGGGAAGTCTCCACCTCCCAAATATCCTACCTTTGTCTTTCCGGCAGCCTTTGCAGTTTCAGCAGCAGCAACACCTACAAGATAAGATGCTTCTTCAGCTGAAAAGCTGGCACTTGTGACATTTGGCTTATCAGTTATAGGTGTGTCTATTATAAGAAATTTTGTATCCGGTTTGTCAGTAGCAACCTTTTTTACAGAGTCTTCAAACAAGAATCCTGTAGCTATAACCAAGTCATTGTCTTCGTCTGCAGTTGTTGTAAGATTAGGTACATAGTCTGCTTCGTTATTTGATTGTACATAGCCTACCTTAGCTCCTGTCACTTCTTTAAACTTGTTCAAACCTTCCCATGTACTTTGGTTGAATGACTTGTCGTCAATTCCGCCTGTATCTGTTACCATACCTACAGAAAATTCTTTAGCCTTAGCCTTCATATCATCAGTAACTTCAATGTCAAAAGCTGAGTCTGATGAGCCTTTAGCCTTATTTTCTTCGTCTTTCTTGTCGTTTTCACCTTGTTGTTGAGTAGCAGCGTTTTGTTGTTTCTGCCCATTATTATCTGCTTGTTGTTTATCGCCACCGCCACATGCAGAAAGCGAAAATGCTACCAAGGTTGCGGCAAATATTAGTGCTAATTTATTCTTCATTTTTTCCCTCCATTTCTTGCATTAACAAAACTCTTCCCTACTAAAACTTTGTATTTATGTAATATAAATTATTTTGAATAAGAAGAGTAATTTAATGCAAGGCATTTCAAAAATATTATTTACATTTTAATTTTATATTACAAGCCTTGTTTTGTCAATATGTTTTTACAACTATAGCTTTATATGAACAATTTTCGTAACAATAAAAAAGAGATGCTGAAAAATCAACATCTCCAAACATAATGGTGCACCTAATAGGAATCGAACCTATATCACCTGCTTCGGGGGCAAGTATTCTATCCGTTAAACTATAGATGCAAAATAAGTATAAAAATGAGATATTACCTTGGCAATATCTCAAAATTATTATATTTTTTTATATTTTCTGTATTCCTTATAATCTGCGTATCTTCCTTCGTATCTGTCTTTTCTGCTTTTTTGAGACTTATTATCATTTATTTTTGAATGAACAGCCCTTCTTCTTGAAGAAGATACACTCTCATCAGATTGTCTTTCAGCATTTTTAGAGTATATATCGGAGCTGTCAATGTTGTAAAATATCTTTTTTGAATAGCCCAACATCATGGACAAAACAAATAAGACAAAAGATACAAGAAACGACCTTGCTAATAATTCCTCCACACAAACACTCCCTCTCTTAAAAACACTCAATCATATAGGCAAAAATATATCTAAAAATAATTACTGTTTTCCTGCATACGACAAGAAAAACAGATTACAATTACTTAGATATAAATATTAATAAACAGCTTAAAGTCAAACAGTTGTAAAATAGTATTTTTTTACTATAAATCTACAACCGTATGACTATTATAGCACAAATAAAAATTTTTTCAATAAAAAATTATTTCTTTTCCTTTAGCAAATCTCTTATTTCAGTAAGAATAAGTTCCTCATTTGATGGTTTTGGGGGTTCTTCAGGCTTTTCTTCCTCTTTCTTCTTCAAAGAATTTATAGCCTTAACCATTGCAAATATACAAAGCGCTATTATCAAGAAGTCAAATACATTTTGTATAAAATTACCATAAGCAAATGCAACTTCAGCTACCTTATTAGCTTCATCCGCAGGAGTAAGCACAATCTTCAAATCAGTGAAATTAATTCCACCTGTTATCTTTGAAATTAGAGGCATCATTATATCGTTTACAAGAGATGTAACTATCTTACCAAATGCTCCACCTATTATTACCCCTACTGCCATGTCCATTACATTACCTTTAACTGCAAATTCTTTAAACTCTTTTACAAATCCCATATAAATTCCTTTCTGCATTAACAAAAATCTTTGAAATATAATAAGTCCTCCAGATGACTTAGACTAAACTTATAACTTTAGTCATCACTTAGAATTATTTCTATCCTTTTTTTCTAAAGTTATTCATTTGTAATAAAAAGGTAATCTCTATCTTATTTTTATATATAAATGACATATTTAAAAAGATATATACTTATTTTTAACTAATTTTTCAAATATTTCCCATCGACAAAGTCAAGATATACCTTATCCCCTACCTGCAATTTACAATTCGCATTTGTTAGGTCAAGTAAGTCTTTTTGTAAAACATTTATTTTTTCTTCCGTTTCATACAAAATAAACTCAACTTTCTCAGTAAAAATGGGTGCATCATATATTGTTTGGTTATTTTCAAGATATTTCTGGATCTTTCCCACCAAACCATAATCAATATTCAAGATAAGCTTGTTATATACCTTTTTATTTACAATGCTATTTGCATCAAGGGCAATCTTTGCGGTCTTTGCATAGGCTCTTATAAGTCCTGACGCACCTAATTTTGTCCCACCAAAATACCTTGTCGCTATCACTAATGTATTAGTTAGATTAAGCTTTTTCATTACCTCTAGCATAGGAACTCCTGCAGTTGAAGATGGCTCTCCGTCATCATTTGCCTTTGCAATACTCATATCCTCTCCCATAATAAAGGCAAAGCAATTATGAGTTGCATCATAATATTTTTTTTTAACTTCTTTTATTATATTTTCAGTCTCTTCTAAGTCTTCAACATGAAAAGATTGTCCTATAAACCTTGATTTTTCAATTACAATTTCAGCGCTTGCATTTGATAAAACCGTACTGTATGATTTCAATTTATCCCTCTTGTTTATAACATTATTTATTAATTACTATCAACTTATCAAAATCGTTTAAATCATCATCATCCAACACTCCACCACAGTCAAATAATCTGTCATCTTCAGTATAAAGCTCTTCAAAAAAATTCCAGTTGCTCTCTTTTAATGTCTCGTCAACATCTTCATAATATTCATCATAAGTATCAATATGGTAATTGTCATTTTCATGATTAAGCAGTTTCATCAATTCGTAAATTTTATATTCCTTAAGCCTTGATACTTCCGTTTTTTCCACATTTAAAAGTATAGAAAATACCCATTCATCAATGTGTCTGTACTCTTGCATACTTTCCCCTTAAACAAAGCGTCAAATAAATGTTATAAAATTTTAGTTACTCATTATTATAGTCAATTTAAAGTTTCTCAATAATTTCTGTCAATATCTAACAGATTATATTTTCCAATTTTATATTATTGTTTATTAAAAATTCATACTATAAGGGCAAAACAGAACTCCTTAACCATGAAATACCCAAAAAAACACCCTACTATTCATTTTGTAGGGTGTTTGAAGATAAAAAACTATTTAGCCAATTCTTTTTTTCTCTCATTAATCATTTCCATCAAAGAATCCAATTCTTCAGCAGTAGCTATCTTTTTGATAAAAGTCTTAGCACAGCTTCTGTAAGTAATTATCTTTATCTTATCCTTATTTGATTGGCTCCATTTTTTACTGGCTCTTTTTTGTGCTTCTGATACAGGCATAACTTCACTTTCCTTTCTAAAAATTCTTTTAAGTACAACAATAACCATAGAAAACAAAATCTGTAGCTTGTATTTCATTAATGTAAAAAAGATATATGATATATGATACAATTAAACATTATCATAAGATAAATGTAAAAAATACTAAAGTCTCAATGATACTAAAACAATTATTATAGATTATACATTTTTTTAGATTTTTAAGCTCTATAAAAACTTTGTTTAAGAGTTGTTATTTCATATGGTCATTAAATTTTTATATACACATAGTATATTGAATTTTGAAATAAAGTCAAGTGTTTTTTTGCAATAAAATTGAACGTTATATCTATTTTTTTGAAATATTTTTCGATTTGTAATTAAAACACTTTTTTGGTATCCAATGTAAAACTACCAAGACTTCAAGGTTTTTAACAAAATTGGTAGTTTTTTTCACTTTTCTTTCATTTACTATTTTCGAAGAATTTTTTAACTTATTTTTTATATTTTTTTTATATTTTTTATTTGTAAGCTATCCTTTATTTAAATTTACCAAAAATTCACAAACGTCTTTTGTAGCATTTGGTTTTCGTATCAAATCTATATTTTTCTTCATATTATCAAACTTTTCCTTATTTATATACATCTGATAAAATGCTTCATCTATAGGAAAAGTCTTTGTTGCATACATAGCACATCCATTATTAATAAGAAAATCTACATTCCTTTCTTCTTGACCAGGTATTGGATTAATCATTATCATAGGTATTTTCTTACAAAGCACTTCACAGCTTGTAAGTCCACCAGGTTTTGTTATAATAAGCTCACTTGCACTCATCATAACATCAATGTTATCTACATATCCATATATATGAATATCATGTACAAATTTGTACTTTTCCAGATTTTTTTTATTTTTTATGCTATTTCCACAAACTACTATTATCTGAAACTCCTCAGCCATTGAATCTATTTTCTTTACCAACTTGTCAATCTTCCCGTATCCCATAGAGCCTGACATTACAAGAATTGTGCTTTTATTTTCATCTAAACCAAGCTCTTTTTTTGCAAGATTTTTTTCTATTACTCTCGAAAATTTTTCATCTATCGGTATACCAAAAGGAAGGATTTTTTCTTTTGGTATGCCTTTTTTAATTGCTTGATAGTCAAGCAGTTCACTGGCTGTTACAAAATAATCCATACTATATAGCTTGCACCAATGTGGATGTATGGTAAAATCAGTGATTATACCCACAGATTTGACATCTATGAGTGATTTTTCAACCATTATATTAATAAGTTGGGCTGAAAATATATGTGTACTAATAACAATGTCAGGATAAAATTCTTTGTCAAAGTAGCTTAGTAATTTCTGAGTCAAAAATGAATAAGCAGGGTTGTCAGACATATCAGCATCAGGTGCTTCATCCATAAGCTCCTGATACCTATATCCTTGTTTGTAAAGTCCAGGAAATATTGCAGTAGACCATAAATATCCATTTGCTACACTTTTTTGTAATATAGGAGAGATGTATTCAAAAGAATCTATAGTCCTACATTCCACGTTATCATATTTTTCGAACTCGTTTTTAAGGGCGTTGGCAGTCGTATTGTGCCCTCCACCTACCTTGTTGGTCAGTATCAATACTTTCAAAAAATTACCTCCAAACTTAACTATTACCTGTTGTTATAGTCCAGCCAATTATTTTGTGCCTTTTGTTTCATGTAATTGGGCGTAGTTGAACATCGAAACAGTTTTGAATAATACTTTGCCGCATCTTCATACAAATCCAGCTTTCTGCTTGTCTCTGAAAGTATGTTGTACAGTACATGCAGCCTCAGTCCAAAATATTCAAAATCTTCATTTTCAAACGCATCTTCTAGGAACTCCTTTGATTTTTTAAGATATATCTCTTCATTTTCCTTGTCATTTATCTCCCTATATAACCAGGATGTCTTTAGATACTGCGCTCCTCTTAATGTCTTTGGCTCATCTATAGTAGTTGCTATATAAATAGCCAACTTAGAAATCCGAATTGCGTCTTGTATAGTCCTCTCTTGACAATATTGCTCAAAATTTTTTACAGTTTGAAAATAAGACAGCAATTTTTTTATATCATCCTCATATAATGGATTATTGAGTCTATCATCAAATGCGAATCCGCAAATCGGACAGACATTTACCTCATATAACATAGGAGAGTTCTCCTTGTATATTTTATGCCCGTCAGTTTCTGAATCTATTATCCTAAGTCTGTTTAAAATAGGTTTTTTTGTCTCAAAATATGTATGACAGTTTAGACAGGTAATCTTCTTATCATACAATTTTTTGGGATTTTTCATATATTCTTTCCTTTCGCCTTAGCTCTTGTCTCATCTTTTCTTTCTTACACTTACCTCTCCATAGTTGATATGCTCTATATCTCCGTTTTCATATTCCACAACTAAAAATCCTTTTTCATCTATGTCCTTAGATCTTGCTTTTTTTATCTCATTAGAAGTAAGTATCTCTATATCCTTATTCAAGATATATGAATTTGCTCTTAATATATCGAGCATTTCATCATAATCGTGCATAATATATTTTTGGTAGAAATAGTCGAAGTTTTTTAATATATTCCAAAAGAGGCCTAAATTATCCAATTCATAACCTTCTTGCTCTAAAGATGTAGCTACTTTTTCAACCTCTTCTTCAAAATCTACCTTTTTCAAATTAATGCCTATACCTGCGACTACATAGCTAAGATAATCTATTTCACAGCTCATTTCACAAAGTATACCACAAAGCTTTTTGTCATTTAGAATTATGTCGTTAGGCCATTTTATCAAGGTGTCGACTCCCATTTCACTTAGAGCCTTGTTAATACTGCAAGCTGTCATTTGAGTTATAAAAGGCACTTCTTCTATTGCTACATCCGGTTTAAGTATAATAGAAAAATACATTCCTCCTTTTTTTGACTCAAACTCTCTACCTCTTCTTCCCTTTCCCTTAGTTTGAACATTTGCTGCAACTATTGTTCCGTCACTTGCATTTTTTGCTATTTTTTTCGCCTGTTCATTTGTAGAATCTATTTCGTCAAAAACTTCTATAGTGTTGCCTATTGCCTGACTTTCAGGTACACCTATAGTAACTGATTCTTCTATCAAAAAATCCGGCATTGATATTATTTTATATCCTCTATTTGGTACTGAGTGTATATTTACACCCTTTAATCTCAATTTTTCTATCCTCTTTGAGATTGCCGCTCTTGATATAGAAAATACGGATGCAAGATTTTCACCTGACACATAATCATCCTTGTTTTCATATAGAATCTTTAATATCTCGTTGTTAATCATAACCCTAATTCTCCCATTTTAAAATACTAATTTATTATAATATGTCCCATTTATTATAACTTCTATTCTATAAAATTGCCTTGTTACCTATATCTCATTAATTTTAATAAAAAAGTAACTACCTTAGTTTACAATGAAAAAATGTAATATCAATTTTAAAAAATTTATTAGTTCTTCTATTTTATAAACAATGTATCATTCATTTAGAAAGCAGCGTACAATCTCACTTGCCATAGTAATACCGGCAACAGAAGGTACAAAAGCACTTGAACCGTTCACCATCTTATTGCCTACCAGTTTTTTTTCGTGTATAATTACATCTTCTGTTGAATATACGCATTTCAACTTTGTTATACCATATTTTTTAAGTTCTCTTCTCATAACTCTTGCAAGGGAGCAATTACTAGTCTTGTCCAATGTAGTAAGTATAATTTTAGATGGATTAAGTCTATTGCCCATACCCATTGAGCTAATTATTCTTAATTTTTTTTCATAAGCAGTTTTGATAAGGTATATCTTACTAGTAACTATGTCTATAGCATCCACAATATAGTCATAGCTGTCAAAAAACTCCTCACTATTGTTTGGAAGATATTTTTTAGTTATTTTGTTAATCACTATGTCCCTATTAATTTTTTTTAGTCTTTCTTCAAAAACATCTGTCTTATAACTTCCTAAACTTTGACTGTCAGCTATAATCTGCCTATTTATATTTGTAATATCTACAGTGTCGAAGTCCACAATTGTCAACTTACCTATGCCACTCCTTGCCAATGTTTCCGTTGCAAATCCACCGACTCCACCAAGTCCAAATATAGCAACATGCTTTTTTGTCAGCTTATCAAAACTGTCTTGACCTATCATAGTCTTAAGTCTTGTAAATTCGTCACTCATATTTATTCCGTTTCCCTAATTTATAATCATTTAAATCATTGTAAATTTATAAATTCCTATGTTACAATTTTATAAAATTTATGTTAACATTATACTATCTTGTGATATAATAATAAAGTACAAATTTTTTTAATTTTATTTTCTTTCAAATCAGGAGGAATTATGACAGAGAAAAAATTGGGAATAATAAGGAAAATATTCAACTTCCTTTTCTATTTTTTGATTTTTTCTATTATAGCTACCTGTGCAGTTTTAGTCGCCTTATATATATCGATATCAAGTAATTTTCCAAGCTCTACAGCAAAAAATATTGATTCGTTATTAGAAGAGACTTCTTTCATATATGATGACTCAGGTAAGATAACTGAAAAAATTCAAAGTAATGTATATAGAACTATAGTTCCTATAGAAGACATTCCGTCAGATGTACAAAAAGCATTTATCGCTATTGAAGATGAGCGTTTTTATGAACATAACGGAGTGGATATAAAGAGAGTTTTTGGTGCGATTATCCACGATATTAAAGCAAGATCTTTGGAACAGGGAGCATCGACTATTTCAATGCAGCTGTCTAAAAATCTTCTCACAAGTTCAAAAAAATCTGCTATGAGAAAGATTACTGATGCTGTATATGCTATGGAGCTTGAAAAGAGATTTTCTAAGACACAGATACTCTATGCCTATCTAAATTCTGTTTTTTTAGGTAGTAATGTCAATGGCGTACAAGCGGCAGCTAAGTCTTATTTTAATAAGAATATACAAGAAGTCAATCTTGCAGAGGCAGCTGTGCTCGCTGGAATTACTAAGTATCCTGTAAAGTATATCCCATACAAACTATTGGATATTACAGAGGGTGATGATTTAACAACTATCCAACTAAAAATGTTTGAATCTGAGAAAAAAAATACTCCTACTGAAGCTGAATTGGACATCTTCAGAAGGCTTAGAAATATTGGCAGAATAGATCAGTACGAATATATCTTGCTTAAACAAGGTTCTCTAGTTGTTGCAAAAGCTGAATTGAATCCTGACTCAATATCAAGGCAAAAGATAATACTCAAGAAGATGTTGGAGCTTGGATTTATAGACAATGCTAAATATACCGAAGCATTAGCAACTCCGATAACTATAAAATTCCCACCAAGAAACAATAGTGGTATTTCATCATATTTCAATGATAAGGTAAAAAAAGAAGTAATAAAAATTTTGATAAGTCAGGGAAATACTGAAGAAGCTGCAAATGAAATGCTTAAATTTGGTGGTTTGAAAATCTATACCACACTAGATCCGAGAATACAAAAGATTTTAGAATATGAATTTTCACTCACTGAAAACTTTCAAAATTCATTTACAGACAAGGATAATAATATACAACCACAGGCAGCAATGGTTGTAATTGACCAAAAGACAGGCTATGTAAAAGCTCTCATAGGTGGACGTGGACAGGCCGGAAGTTTTATCTACGACCGTTCTGACAATCCAAGACAACCAGGCTCGGCTATTAAACCACTAGCTGTATATTTACTAGCATTAAAAGACGGTATGACTCCAAATTCTATAATCAACGACTCTCCACGTCGTGATTCAACAAGCCCTACAGGATATTGGCCAAGCAATATATATAATATTTATTATGGAAATGCTACTATGAAAAAATTGATTCAGGTATCTGCCAATGTTGCAGCAGTAAAAACATTGGAATCGCTTGGAAAAACAAAAGCAGAAGCTGTAACTCGCTCACTTGACTATCTTGAGGAGATGGGCTTTAAACATCTGGTGAGACGTGAAGATGATCCTGTAAACAATGATGAAAATCTAGCATTGGCACTAGGTGGACTTACTCATGGTGTAACTCCACTTGAGATGGCATCAGCTTATTCAGGCATTGCCAATCTTGGAAAGCAAGTTAAACCTACATTTATCACTAAGATTGTAGATAGAAATGACTCTGTAATATATGAAAATAATCCAGAAGTTTTTACAATGATCGATGAATCCAATGCCTATAAGATGACTACAATACTAGAAAGCGTAGTAACAAGCGGCTCTGGAAAGGCTGCAATTCTTGACAAAATGCCAGCAGCAGGAAAAACAGGTACTACTGATGAGAAAAAGGATGTATATTTTGTTGGATACACTCCTTACTATACAGCAGCAGTTTGGATTGGTGCTGATAATCCTGTTGAACTTAGCTATACTTCGGCAGTCCCAGCAACTTTGTGGAGAAATGTCATGAACAGGATAAAATATGCACTTAAACTTTCTTATAAGGCCTTTGATTTACCTACTAAAATTGAGCCTAACGACATTATATCAGATGAACCTACTCAAGAGGAACAACCTACTCCTCCTGTAAATAATGATACGGTTAACCCAAATCAAAATCAAAACCTTGATGGGGTATTGTTTGAAGGGGATAAGAATAATCAAAACCAAGGTCAACCACCTACCACAGACCCAAATCAAAACAATCAAACTACTCCTACAAATCCGGATCAAGGACAAACTCCTGCTAATCCACAACAACCTGATGGCACTCAACAACCGACTGATCCAAATAACAATAATACGCAACCCGCTCAACCTACACCACCTACTGATGGAAATACTAATCCTCCAGATGCAAATGGCGGTAACGGACAAGGACAAGTTGAAAACTCAGGTAACCAAGGCAATAATAATCAAAATGATGCAAATCTGATTTTAGATAATAATAACAATAATAATCAGACACCACCTGTGGAAAATCAACCGCCATCAGAAAACAAACCTTAATAGCTTATAGAAAAGTGGCTGTAAAATGAGAAAAACTCATTTAATACAGCCACTTTATTTATTAGAATTTCAATATTTTACATATTTTGTCCTCTAAATAAAAAGAGAAATATCAACACTATTTAACATCTCATCATCATAGTCGAACATCAAAATATGATTTTTAAATTTATGTTTTACGAATATATCACATTTTTCTTCAGCTCTTCTTGCTAATACATCATATACTCTTTCAAACTTATCGGCACTTATATATTGGGTTATCTGTCTTGTAGTATTGGCTTCCATTACTGATTTTATCAGTTCATAAGGTGCTTTAAGAACTGCCAGATTTGCTGCTATAATCTCATTTTTAGCGTCTGCTACATGTGAATGTGTATTAAATATTCCACCTGCAAGTTTTACCGCCTTTGCAAAGTTTCCGGCTATCAATACATCTGTAACATTATCATGATTTGATATATACTCAAGAGCATCACCTACATAATTACTGCAAATACATATCTTATCTGATGATATTCCAAGTTTATTTAAGGCTTTTTCTCCCATATTTCCAAAAGATAGGACAATTTTGTCACCTTCTTTGGACTTTACCTTAATTTCTTTTTCTATAGAGCTTTTCAGCGCTTCTATGCTCATAGGCTCTACTATTCCGGTAGTTCCAATTATAGATATTCCCTTTATTATTCCAAGTCTTTCATTGAATGTTTTTTTAGCTATAACTTCTCCATCTTTTACACATATTGTAATATCAAATCCAAAGGTAGTAAAGTTTTGTATCTCTCTTATTATACTTTCTCTCGGTTTAGGGTTTATTGCACTTTGACCCACGTCTATATCAAGTCCTGCTCTTGTGACTATTCCTACTCCCTCTCCGCCTGTTATATTTATTTCAGAGTCATCTCTTTTTTTTACCCTTGCGTAAATAAGAGCAAGATTAGTTGCGTCAATATCGTCTCCTGCATATTTTCTGGCATATACAAGTATAGAGTCATCATTTTCTTCATACTTTTCTATGATTACATCAAGACTTTTTCCACCTGTAGTTTTAATATTTATATAATCTCTTTTTTTTCCATCACAAATAAACATAGCTCCTGCCTTTGATACTGCAGTAGCTACCGTTCCTGTCGTTATACCTCTCCTTATCTTCTTGTTGTTTACATTGATAAAACCCAGTTGTACTTCATAAAAATCTTGAAGTCTCTCCTTCAACTCATCCATTTCTTACACCAAGGCATATAAGACTGCATTTACTATAGCTGCAGCAATATTACTGCCACCTTTTCTGCCAAGTGCCACTACCTGAGGAATATTAGTTTCAAAAAGCTTATCCTTAGACTCCTTAGCTTCAACAAATCCTACAGGTGCACCAATTATAGCTCTTAAATTAGATTTTTTCTGTTCATATATCTCTAAGGTCTTGTACAAAAATGTAGGAGCATTTCCAACTACTGCTATTTTAGGATTTTCATCTTCAAATATTCTGATAACACTTGCCATTGAACGTGTAATTTTCAACTTTTCAGCTAGGAGCTTTGTTTCCTCATCAGCTATAAGACATCTTACTTCCATACCGTATTTTTTCAAGCTTGTCTTATTAATTCCTGAAAGAGCCATGGTCGTATCAGTGTATATTGTTGCTTTTTCTTCAATAGCTTTTTTAATTATCTCTTCAAAATTTTCTGAGATTTTAAGATTGTAAAGATAGTCAAAATCAGCAGATGTATGGACACATCTTTTTATTATTTTTTCTTCGAAACTACTCTTGAATTCATAACCCTTATACTCAGATTTTATTATTTCATCAATAATTTCAAAACTCTTTTTTTCTATTTCAGACGGATTTGTTATATACATTAATTTACCTTTCAAAGTAATTTTTAATACTAATATCCATTTAATTAGGTAATATAATTGAACTTGATTCAGCTTAATTCTATTTGATATAAAATAAATTCCTTATCCCTTCAATTATTTGCATAAATCTTGCTTCAAATCCATATATTATTTTTTCATATATACATAGCATACTACAATATTTTTTATATTCCTAATTACATATACTTAAATATCATATACAAGATTATTGATCCTCGTTGACCTTAATACAAAGTAAACTTCCCTTTTTTATTTCAACAAAAACTCTTTCATCTTTCGCAACATTGGATGTAAGTATACTTGAACCGAAGTGTAAGTCATAGTTTTCCAGTTCATATTCAAAACCTTTGAGAGTAATCCCCTGTACCTCACCTACAAGACTTACAAATGAAATTGTTTGATTTACTTTAACATCAATATAATTTTGACCCTCTTTGACTAGAGTAATTTCATTATTTTCGTCGAGTATGACTAAATTTACTCCAATGTTATCAGCATAGTACAATAAATTTAAGTTAGCCATGAAATGATCTGTTCTATCACCTTTTGCACCAATCATTACTATTTTTTTAATACCCATATTGTATATTTCATCAATTGAAATCTCAGAGTCTGTCTTATCTTTTTTTACAGGATATCTTTTAACCACAACATCCTTATTTTTATAATAGAGAAGGACTCCCTCAGAAATAGAGTCTAAATCTCCTATAATATAGTCTATATCCTTAGAATATCTATATAAGATATTGGCGGCACCATCTGACGCCACCACTATCTTTGCATTGTCTAAAATATCTTTATAAAAATCAATATCTTTTATAGAGCCGTTTACTACAAGTACAGCATAATCTTTCATTTTTTATCCTTATTTCATATTCTATATTCTCAGACATAAATTAAAAAATTTAGCTTACATCAGTTTTTCTAAATTCTCTATATTTTGTCTAATTCCTTTATTATTAAATACTGCTGAGCCTGCAACGAATAATTCTGCACCTGCCTTAGATATCTCCGATATTGTAGACTCATTTACTCCACCGTCTATCTCTATTATATAGTTATATCCGTATTCTTCCTTCCATTTTTTTAACTTTTCAATTTTTGTTAAGCTGTTTCTAATGAAGCTTTGACCTCCAAAACCTGGATTTACACTCATAACCAAAACCAAGTCAACCATGTCAAGTACAGGGATGATATTTTCTATAGGCGTAGCAGGATTTAGTGTCACTCCTGCTTTCATACCGCACTGCCTTATATGTGCAAGCACCCTATGCAGATGATTTGTAGCTTCACAGTGGACAGTCAATATATCTGCCCCGCTTTTTTGAAAATCTTCTACATATCTTTCAGGTCTTTCAATCATAAGATGAACATCAAATATCATATTGCTTGCCTTCCTTATGGATTTGATAAACACCTGCCCTATAGAGATATTAGGAACAAACATACCGTCCATCACATCAATATGAAGATACTTGCAATTTGTATTATCTTCAACTTCCTTAATATCCCTTCCTATATTTGAAAAATCAGCCGACAATATAGACGGCGCTATTGATTTCATCAATACCTTCCCCCGTTTTCATATTTTTTTATTTCACTTAACATTCTTATATAAGAGTCATATCTACTTTTATATATTTTGCCCTCTTCCAATGCTTTTTTTACTGAACAAGAGGGCTCGTTATCATGTAAACACTTATTTTTAAACTTACAGCCCTCACTGTAATTTTCAAATTCAACAAAATAATCCTTAAGTTCATTTATTTTTATATCTGTTGCTTTTATTGAAGTAAAGCCCGGTGTATCTGCTATATACGAGTCTTTCATAGGCATCTTCAAAAGTGTAGCATAGGTAGTAGTATTTTTTCCTTTTTGTAATTTAGTGCTTATTGACGATATGGCTTGATTGAACTCTGCAGATAATTCATTGATAAGACTGCTCTTACCTGCTCCGGATGGACCTGCCACTACATTAATATTTCCACTTATCTTAGATTTGAGTTCTTCTATGCCTATATTATTTACACTGCTTATTTCAACAGTTTCGTATCCAATATCTTTATATATTTTGACGGCTTCTTTGTAGGATTGGTCTTCATCAAGATCTGTCTTGCTGAAGCAAATCACAGCATCTATATTATTTTTCTTTGCTACTACTAAGAAACTGTCAATTATATACAAATTCAACTTAGGTTCCATAACAGAAAATACTAAGATTAATTTAGTAATATTGGCAACACTTGGTCTAATGAGCATATTTTTTTGCTCATATACAAAGTCTATTACTGCTTCATTGTCAATTTCATCTGTTATTGTAATATCTACATAATCGCCTACTATTATGGACTTATTTTCTTTTTTAAAAGTCCCTCTGGGCTTGCACTGATAAATTACATTATCGCATTCCACATAGAAAAAATTTGCTATTTTTTTTACTACCAATCCTTTGATAATATACCCCTCTTTTCATCAATATTAATATACAACAGCTTGCAAATCGCTAAAATGTTATTGTGCCTGTTGTTGCAAAATACTTACCGCCGATATAGATATCAAACACCTTGGACTCTCCCTTGTGTCCGCTAAGTTGAACACTTACATTTTCACCTTCTTGCACCGTTATGGTGTTGCTATAAGCTATAGATCCATTACTCTTATCTATAAATGTAAGTAAGACATTTTCACCCTTAGGCAATACAACCTCCAGATTTTTGCTAACTATCTCAGCTTCTACCTTAGGTTTTTCTTGCTCAGGCTCTTTCCTCGGTTCAATCTTATTTATCACTATATCTATTTGTGTTCCGGCTACTTGCTGACTTCCTGCTGCCGGTTCTTGGGAAAGGACTCTGCCGTCAGGTTTTGAAGTATCTTCCTTGTAGCTTATACTTCCGATTGAAAAATTACCTGTTATCTTCCTTGCATCATCAAGGGTAGCACCTACCAAGTTAGGTATCTTTTCCTTTTTTACTTCCTCACCCTTGCTGACTTCAATGGTAACCACATCATCAAATTTTGCCTTTTCTTCCTTTGCAGGAGACTGAGATATTACAAATCCTTCTTCTACATCTTTAGAAAATTTATGTTTAACAATATGTTTAAGTTTTTTCTCTTCAATTAATTTTTTTGCTTCATCTAAACTCTTTCCTACTACATCAGGAATTTCAGTGATATTATCAGGTTGTTTTGAAACTATAACCGACACCTCTTCTCCTTTTCTCAACTTTATTCCTGCATCAGGATTTTGAGAAAGTATAGTGCCACTTTCAGTTTCTTTATCCTCTTTTTCAGACATTACCCTTATTTTAAGCTCCACTGCTTCCAAATCTTTTGTAGCTATTTTTAGACTTTTACCTACTATATCAGGTATTTTAACATTATTTCCTACGACAGCATCCCAAATATTTCCTGCTGATATCAAATATGCAGATGACAAAGCTACTACTATTATTGCAAGTAAGATAAAATACTTTTTATATCCTCTTTTTTTCTTCTTTTTAGGCTTTAGCTCTTCTTTTTGAACATTATTTTGTTTTACAGAAGGCATTATCTTTGTATGATAGTCTTGTTCTACAAAATAGCTTACCTCTTCATTTTCATTTTGTATCTTATCTATGTCTGATATTATTTGTGAAACATCAAGGTATCTATCGTTTGGATTTTTCTGAACCATTTTCAACAATATATTTTGTGCTGAGGAAGATAGTATATGTTTATATTTTTCGGGTATTTCCAATTGACAGTTTACATGCTTAAGTGCTGTATTTATTGCTTTTTCTTCATCATAAGGTACTTTTCCTGTAAGCATTTCGTAAAAAACTATACCCAATGAGTATATGTCACTCCTCTTATCGACATATTCACCTTTTGCTTGTTCAGGAGAGATATAGTGGACTGAGCCCATTATACTCTCAGACTTGGTAATAGTAGCTGAACTTGTCGCCTTTGCTATACCAAAATCTCCAACCTTTACTATGCCAAATTTGTTTATCATTATGTTATGAGGTTTTATATCCCTATGAACAATACCTTGATCGTGAGCTGCCTTTAATGCTAAACATATCTGCCTTAGTATTTCAAGTGCGCCTTTTTCTGCAAAACAGCCTCTCTCGTTGATTATCTGTTTGATATTCTTACCATCTATATATTCCATGACAATATAAGATACATCATCATCACTACCTATATCATATACTCCTACTATATTTGGATGGTTAAGAGCCGCTGCTGATTTTGCCTCATTATTAAATTTTTTAAGGAATTCCTCATCATTTGAAAATTCCTGTTTCAGAATTTTTACTGCCACAACTCTGTTAAGTACATTGCAATATGCTTTGTAAATCGTGGACATCCCGCCTTCGGAAATTTTCTCCAGCAGAGCGTATCTCCCACCTAAAATTATTTTTTCCATAATACTCTCCAAGATTTATTCTATTTCAATGACAGTTACAGTAATATTGTCTTTTCCACCATTGGCATTAGCCAAGAAAACAAGTTCCATACATATATTTTCAGGTTCATTATTTTGCTGAAAAATATCCTTTATAATGTTATCTTCTACCATATTGGTTAGACCATCTGAGCATATTAATATCTTATCTGACCTTTGTACTTCTCTTACATAAAAATCAACTTCAACACTTTCATAATATCCAACTGCTCTTGTTATCTCATTCTTATTTTGAAAAGTTCTAGCCTTATCTTCATCTAAGATACCTTCTTCAATTAGTTCCTGTACATATGAATTATCTTTGGTTATCTGAGTAAAGTTGTCACCATTTAGCATATATGCCCTTGAATCACCTACATTAACAATAAATATCTTGTCATTTATAATTATTCCTGCAACAAATGTAGTACCCATAGGAGAAGATTCTTTCGACTTTTCATATATGACGTTATTTGCAATGTCTAAAGCCTTTTCGAGTATTTTTCTCATGTCATCATCAAAGATATTTGAAAAATCAAGCATTTGAAATGCTTCATTCACATAGTTTATGACTTCCTCAATAGCTTTTTTACTCGCATACTCTCCATTTTCATATCCGCCCATTCCGTCGGCTATAGCAAAAAGCCCTACTGTAGTACCGGAATAATCCTTTATTTGTGAATAGTAGCTGTCTTCATTTTTCTCTCTTTTTTTTCCTATGTCTGTAAGTGAAAAATATTTCATAACTTCTCCTTTGAAATTGCGGATATTCTTAGCTGACCGCAGGCTCCATTGATATCCGTACCCATTTCCCTCCTTATAGTTGCATTTATCCCATTTTTAGATAAAATATTCATAAACTTCTGTATTCTAATATTATCAGGCTTCTTATAATTACTGTGCTCAGTAGAATTCACCGGAATAAGATTAATGTGACAAAGTTGATTTTTTACAAGTTGTACAAGCAACTTCGCATCCTCTTCACTGTCATTGACCTCATTAATCAGTGCATATTCATAGGTAACACGTCTGTTTGTCTTTGAGATATAGTATTCTACAGCTCTCATCAATTCATCTATTTTGAACTTTCTAGATATTGGCATAATTTGACTTCTTTTTTCCTGATTAGGATTGTGTAGTGATATTGCAAGATTAATCTGCAATTTCCTATCTGCAAAGTCAATTATCTTATCTGCCAGTCCGCAAGTAGATACTGTAATATGCCTTGCTCCAATATTTAATGTATCCTTGGACATTACCAAATCAAAAAACTTGAGTAGATTCCCATAGTTGTCAAAGGGCTCTCCACTTCCCATGATAACAATGTTAGAAATCTTCTCACCAACATCATTGCTCATCGCAAGTATCTGACCTATCATCTCTCCGCTGCTCAAATCTCTCACTTTTGAGCCAACCGTAGATGCGCAAAAAGTACATCCCATCAAACAACCCACCTGTGATGAAATACAGGCTGAAAGTCCGAACTTATACTTCATAAGCACACATTCTATTATATTGCCATCTTCAAGTTTCATCAGATATTTTTTAGTATAATCTTTTTTGGACTGCAATTTCTCATATATACTTACAGAATTAACGACAAAATTTTCAAGCATAAAGTCTTTTAAATTTTTAGGTATGTTATTTATCTCGTCAAATGTTTTTATTCCCTTGTAAACAAGTGGATAAATCTGCTTTGCCCTATATTTTTCAAAGCCGTTTTCTATCAATATATTTTGAAATTCGTCAAATTGATAGTCCAGTATATTTTTTTCATAAATCTCTCTTTTACAATATTCTTTTAAAAAACTTCTCCATCTCATATTTGGATAATCTCGTAATTACAGGTCTGCCATGTGGGCAGGCGAATTTGTTTTCACAATGTTCCAAATCATAGATGATTTTTTCAATCTCTTCTTCCTTAATGCTAGTATCATTACCTTTTATAGCAGCCTTGCAGGCTTTTGTAGCAATCTTATCCTTAATCAGCTCAAGACTTAATTTTTCTTCAAGGTAGATGTTAAAGACCTCATCTAAGAACCTAAGACTTGCTTCCATATCCAAAAAATCAGGTATGGCACGAACTAAGATAATATTGTCACCAAATAAGTCACATTCAAAACCGAACGAACTTGCCTCTTCAATTATGCTTTGGCTGTAATCCACCAGATTTACCGGTATCACTACATTTTGTGGTATCAATAGCTGTTGTTGAACTATGGAATTAGAGTAAAATTCTCTTAAAAATCTCTCATAAAGTATTCTCTCATGAGCTGCATGCTGATCTATGATATACATATCTTCATCATTGTACAGCATAATATAGGTGTCAAACACTCTTCCACCATAGCTAAGCAAGGTCAAGTCCACAGAGTTGATTTTTTTGTCACTTGTTTTTATCTCTTTTTCAACAACTCTTTTGGGTATGGATAGAGTATTTACTTCTAAAGGTGTAATTTCAGATACATTATTTCTTACCTGCTCCTCAGCTGATACCATCTCCTCTTTTTGTCTATCTTCATTTTCACTATTGTACTTCTTCTTATCTTCCTCTACCTTAGCTTCAGAGACACTCACATCAACCTTATATACAAACTCTTCGTCTTGCCTTTGTTTAGAAATTACTATCTTTTGTTCTTCATATTCTTCTATAGGTCTAATCTTTTTCTCTTCTTTTTTTTGCACCCTATTTTTGTAATTTACTAATATATCATTGAAGATATTTTCTTCTTCCTTTTCTTCCTTTGCAATATTTACAGTAGGTATCATATTATGGTTGTCAAGTTTATTGGATATCGCATTTTCTATCAAAGAATATATCAACTTTTCTTCTGAAAATTTCACTTCAAGCTTATTCGGATGGATGTTCACATCCACCATTGAAGGCTTAATTATTATATCTAAGAAAAAAAGCGGATAATTTCCGGAAGGTATAAACTTCTTATAAGCATTTTCAATATATGCAGTAATATTCTTATCCTTTATTATTCTACCGTTTACAAATATATATTGCATCTTTCTACTGGAATACATGGCGGAATTATTTCCTATTATTCCTCTTATGCTCAAAAAATCAGAGAGTTTTTCATCAACTTCTATTATCTTGTCACCATGCTTTTCTCCAAAAATAATATCTACAACATCAATTACTTTTCCTGTAGCATAGGTTGCAAACACCTGTTTAGAATTGTTGATATACCTTATCTTTATATTAGGATTGGCAAGAGCATATCTGATTAAAAAGTCAGTGATTTTAGCACCTTCAGCCTTATCAGATTTAAGAAAATTCTTCCTCGCAGGAACATTTTCAAGCAGTTCTTCCACTATTACTGTAGTGCCATCTTTTGCTCCTGTCTTTGTCTTTTCCAAAAGCTTATCATTATTCATAACAACAGTAATACCATAGTTACTGTCAGCTGTCTTTGTAGTCATGGATATCTTAGCCACAGCAGATATACTTGCCAAAGCTTCTCCACGAAAACCGTTAGTTCCTATGTTTATAAAGTCGTCAAATGTGCTAATCTTACTTGTAGTATGCTTCTTAAAAGCCTCTATAACATACTCCTCACCTATGCCACAACCATTATCTGTGACCCTAATATATGATTTACCTCCGTTTTTTATCTCTACTACCACTGATGTGGCTTTAGAGTCTATGGAATTTTCTACCAACTCTTTAACTACACTGCAAGGAGACTCTATAACTTCACCTGCTGATATTAGTTTTACTATGTTGTCATCTAATTTTTTTATAACATTTTGCATAAGTCTACCCTAAAAATTTATCCAAGCCAAATGCCACTCCGTTTTCAGTATTGGTCTTTGTAATGTAATCCGCTATCTCCTTTAAAGGCTCAACTGCATTTTCTACAGCTACCAAGGTACCTACACCGTTTCTCATACTGATGTCGTTGAAATTATCTCCAAATCCCATGCTTTCTTCCTTGTTTACACCTAATTTTTTTGCAAGGGCAAGGACTCCATTTCCCTTATTTACATCTTTTGCATTTACTTCTATCTCATTGAAACTCTGAGAAATTATATCGTAGGGCATATCTTTTATTCTTTGATATACCTTATCTCTATCTGTTACTGTAGAGAAAAATATGTGAATTTTAATAGCTCCGTCTTTTTCGTCAAGTTCATCTATCAACTTTTCCATATCTTCTACCAAGACTCTTGATTTTTTCACCATGTTTAAAAACTCTATAGGTATATATTCTATAATTTCAGCGTCAGATTTCTTATTACAATATATTTTATCATCTATATAGGCTTCAAAGAGTAAGTCCTCATCTTTTAAGGCATCATAAATTTTCTTTATATCTTTTTTATACATCAAAGTTTTGTATATTTCTTCCTTAGTGAAGGTATCAAAGCAATATGCTCCATTTGCAGTTATGGCATATCTTATAAATGGTATACTTTCCAAGATATGATCCATTTCAGCAAAGGCTCTACCTGTACAAAACGCGAACTCAATGCCTTTGTCTATATATTTTTTAATCGTATTTACGGTAATTTCACTTACCTCACTCTTGCTGTCAAGCAATGTTCCATCCAAATCACTAACTACTAACTTTATCATTATTCTCCTACTTTTCCTCTTTTTTCTTTTGCTGAAAAAGACTCAAAATCTATTCTTATTATTTGTGTAACTGCAAAACTTCTCTTCATTGCAGAATCAAAATTCTCCATATATTCAGGAAGATACTTTTCACATAGTATCTTAAGAGCATCTTTTTTCTCATCCTCATCAGTAACAAATACAGCATTTCCATAGAAAATCGCTGATTTGAATAAGGTAGTAAAGTTATCCGTTTCATAAGTCGGTATATTTTGCGAAACAAAGCTTACACAAACCCTCGGATTTTCCTTAAGTATATCTATCTTTCTGCCTGCCTTGGCACAGTGAAAATATATGGACTCTCCCTTTCTTACATGGGAAATAACTACAGTGTAAGGCTCTTTACCATCATACATGGATATATTGGCAAATTGAGAGCTATCCACTACTTCCAAGGCAAATTGTTCATCTTTTTGTCTATCTTTTCTTCTCATTTCAAGCTGTTTCATTTTATCCTCCGCTTTGTATATAAAACTGTCATTTTTAATTCTTTATCAGCTTTTTTATCACAGTATATTTTAGCAATATATTTACATTTTACACTTTAATAATTATACTCTATTTTGAAATTTTTGTAAAACTTTAATAACTTGAATCTGCTGATATAATTTTTTCGTAAAAAAGCTAAATATATTATTAAATCATCTTGTTTTAATTATCCTTCTATTTATAAGTTTGCTATATAATCCTAAACTCTATTTAAACTATGAATTCCATAATAATGATACTCTTTAAAATTTCTTTTATTAATAAACTTTTAATGCATCATTTATTAGATTATAGTATAAAAAAGCGACCGGGTAAATCCGCAGTCGCATAATTATATAAATTACATAGTAGGTATTATTATTTCCACTCTTCTGTTGAGTTGTTTACCTTCCTTAGTTGAGTTCGTTGCTATAGGTTTCTTTTCACCAAATCCCTTAGTCGCTATGTTAGCTGTTATTCCATTTTTAACTAAAAAATCTTTTACAGAGTTTGCCCTGTTTTCAGACAATACCTGATTGTACTCATCAGTATCATCTGAATCAGTATGTCCATAGATTTCAAATTTTTCCACCTTTGCTTTTTTTAGCACATCAATAAGTTTCATCAAAACATCATTTGCATCTTCCCTGATATCATACTTGTTAACATCAAAAAGTACACCTGAGTCAAGTTTTATCATTACACTATTTGCTTCTATAGGTGGCACCGCCGGAATAGGACTCAGTGTCGGAAGTTTACCGGCTTTTTCCAAAGGCTCTGCATCGACTAAAATTTTTTCTCCATTAACACGTATATCAGCCTTTCCTTTACCCTCATTATATATAATCATATTTAAAGTTTCATTTCTATATGAACCTGTGCCGTCTCCATGGTTTCTTATTAAAACTTCTCCTGTATTGTAATTATATGTTGCCGAACCGTCCTTACCTACCATAATAGATATTTTTCTAATACCGTCACTATATTGCCCGCTGCCGTCTGAATCAACTTGCAAAACTATATCATTTTTTTCATCCTTGTATTGACCGCTGCCGTCTTTATCAGCTTGAAGAGTTATTCCGGTTTTATTGTTAATGTACTGGCCACCACCTTTTCCATCAGTTTGTATTACTATATTTTCATCTGAATATTGACCGCTACCGTCTCCATCTGTCTGAAGCACTTTATTACCTTTTGATATTTGACCGCTTCCACCCTTGCCAGTCTGTGCAACAGTATCTCCACTAACTATGGAACCATTTTCAATTTTTACAGGAGTAACTGTAACTCCAGGTACTGATGCCAAATCCTTTGTTACATCTATCTTAAACTTAGCATCGGGTTTCTCAGTAATCAGAAGATCAGGCAATACAGGCATCTCAATAGCAGGTATCTCTCCTACCTTATAACCAGGTACAATAAATTTACTATCAACAGTATCACTACTCATTTTTTTATCATCTGTATCCTCTTCACCATCTTCTTTATTTTCACCTTCTGAACTGTTGTTGGTATTTTCTTTATCCTCATCTTCTTTATTATCTGAAACTTTTACATTTGTATCTGTAGAATCAGTTGAAGCTTTATTATTTGAACAACCGTAAATTACTATCATACTTAAAAGTAAAAAAAGTATGACTAAAAAATTCTTTCTTTTCATAACTCTCACCTCTTAAAATTCATTCTAATTCATTATAAAAAACACCTAAGTTATTTCTATAAAAAATCTATCAAAAATATGTGTGATAACATTAATTTTTTAAGCTTTAGCTTTACAATACATGTGCAACTCTTAAGTAATTTTATCAAAGTTTTACACTTAATATTGACAATCTATAATAATATAATTTTATATATAAAAAGCGACCGGGTAAATCCACAATCGCATAATTATTCAGATTACATAGTAGGTATTATTATCTCTACCCTTCTGTTGAGTTGCTTACCTTCCTTAGTTGAGTTCGTTGCTATAGGTTTCTTTTCACCAAATCCCTTAGTCGTTATATCAGCTGTTATTCCATTTTTAACTAAAAAATCTTTTACAGAGTTTGCCCTGTTTTCAGACAATACCTGATTATATTCGTCAGTATCATCTGAATCAGTATGACCGTAAATTTCAAACTTTTGTATTTTTCCCTTTTTTAAGACGTCTATAAGTTTCATCAATACATCATTTGCATCTGCTCTGATATTATATTTATTAACATCAAATAATACACCTGAGTCAAGTTTTATCATTATACTATTTGCCTCAATAGGAGGTACAGCAGGAACCGGACTGAGTTTTGGAAGTCTACCCGGATTTTCCAAAGGTTCAGCATCAACAGTAATTGACTCTCCATTCAAAGTTATATCTGCCTTACCTTGACCATCATTATATATAGTTAAATTTAAAGCCTTATTAATATATGAACCTACACCATCACCTTCATATGATATTATAAGTTCTCCTGATTTATAATTGTATGTTGCAGAGTCTTCAGAAGTTACCATAATTGAAATATCTCTTTTTTCATCTTTATACTGACCTGTACCATCTGAACTTACTTGCAAGACTATACCATTTTTTTCATCCTTATATTGGCCTCCGCCTTTTCCATCAACTTGAAGGCTTATACCTGCCTTATTATTGAAATACTGACCGCTTCCATCACCATCATTTTGGATTCTAATATTTCCATCTGTATATTGTCCTCCACCACTTCCGTCAGTTTGTACCACCTTATTTGCCTTTGTCATTTGACCACTTCCGCCTGAACCTGTTTGTGCAACTGTATTACCACTTACTATAGTTCCGTCTTCAATTTTTACAGGAGTAACTGTAACTCCGGGTACAGATGCTAAATCCTTAGTAATATCCAGCTTTATTTTTGCTTCCGGTTTTTCAGTAATCAAAAGATCCGGTAATACAGGCATTTCAATAGCCGGTATCTCTCCTACCTTATAACCTGGTACGGCAAATTTAATATCTGCACTTCCACTGCTTTCAGTCTTTTTATTCTCTATATCATCTTCACTATCTTCTTTATCTTTATCCTCATCATTAACCTTTTCATCTTTTGAACTATCTTTAGTATTTTCTTTATCCTTATCTTCTTTGTTATCAGTGACTTTTACATTAGTATCTGTAGAAGCCTTATCGTTGGAACAACCATAAATCACTATCATACTTAAAATCAAGAAAAGTATGACTAAGACATCCTTCTTTTTCATAACTCTCACCTCTTAAAATCATTCAAATTCATTAATATAAATCCCAGACAATAACTATTAAAATAAGATTTTTTACAAATGGTGCTTAGTATAATAAGGTATTTTAAGAATTAAATTCATCGAAAATTCTTGTAATTTCAACACTTATACTTTAATAATACTTATAATAAATTAATACTGGTCTTTTAAAAACTTTTTTGTAATTATATCATAAAATAAAGTCCGCCCTTTCATTTTTAATATAATTGTAAAATATTTCACTACATTTTTATAAATGAAATTATAGATAAAAATTTGAATTTCCATATATTTAATAATGATATATATGATTAAATAACTAATTATTATGTAATTTACTTATTTATTTTTGCAATTTTAATGGTATTTTTCTTACTTTTAATACAAATTGTAATATAATTATAATATTTTATTTGATTTTTTCTATGATAAAATATTTAAGTTATTAAATATTTTAAGGAGGAACTTATGAAAAAAAGACTTTTATGGAGACTTATTTCCTTAGTAGTTGCACTTGCAATTTTTGCAATAATTGAACTTACAGGAAATGGAGGTAGCAATCCAGAAAAACTATCAAGAACACTGGCACAAGGTGAACTTGATATTACTTTCAAGGGTACAGTAACTCAAAAATACCTTGATGTTTTGTCAGAAAAAAGATCAGCTGAAACTATAAAAGAAACTCATAGACAAGATATTTTAGGAGAAATAAAATACTTCTTTAATTATTTTAGATTTGATGATGAAATTAGAAAGCAAAAAGAACCTGAGCTTATTGAGGCTTTTAACAGAATTTATGCCAATGCTAACTATAAAGTAGTAAAGTCAGAAAAGAAAGACAATGTTATAAAAGTTTCAGTAGAATTACAACCTTTAAACACAATGATTGAATTTGAAGAAGAATTTAATAAAATACTTACTGAAATGAATAATGATTATAAATCCGGTAAACTAAAAGGTACTGAGACTGAACTTAATAAGAAACTTACGAACAAAAGTCTGGAAAAATTCTTTGAAATCAGCAAAAAACCAATAAATCTTCAAGACTCAAGAACTATTACCTTAACTGTAAATAAATTAAAAACGGGACATTATCAGGTTGATTCTAAGAGCCTTACGAATGTTATATCTGAAGTTGTTCCATATAAATCTAAATAATTAACTCTAACTTAAATTAGAATAAATTTTTTAGATGTTAACATCAAAATATAAAATAAATTTTCAATTATTTATTATTTTTAGATGTTTATATCTAAGGTGCTATTTCCAATCAAATACTGCAAAAAACCCGAGTCTGATGTATAACTCGGGTTTTTTGACATTGTGGGTCTAATCTATGTTATTTTCGTACTGTCATATTTATGCTAATTTCAACTATCATACTTTATCTTCACTATTCTTATCCTCATATTTTTCTTTTTTATCTTCTATTTTTATAACACCATAGTATGCACTGTCAAAATTATTTTGTTTTCCTTCTAATTTTCTATTAAATGTTTCATCAATTTTTTCCACAACCTTATTTGTAGTGCCAATTTTTGCTTTTTCAAAGCTTAGAGAATGATTTGACAGAGCAAAGGGTGATGATAATATGGTAAAAGCCAAGGCTGTCATCAATCCGCTTTTTAAAAAACTACCTGATTGTTTGTATTCCATGCTTTCCTCCTAAATTGATAATTAAATATTATTTATAGCAATGACATTTCCTCTTTGCATTAGAATAAATATATAAGTTTTCACAAGAAAATTCATTTCTCCTAAAGCAAAAATTCAAAATCATTTACTATTTATCAGATATTAAAAAATATTTGATATTTAAAACTCTATGTATTGAACTATGTCTTTTAATTTTGCTAAAATAAAGAGTTTCAATACTTGTTATGTATTATATTTGATGTAATTAAAGTCAACTTTAAATAGATTAATTTAATAAAAATTATTCAAAAAAAGATGACTGATTAACTATATAATTCAGTCATCTTGTAAAATTATACCACATTATTTATTTAACCTTTCATAAGCTTTATTATATTCCTGATATCTTAAAGTAGTTGCATAGAAAAACGGTGCAAATATTGCTCCTATTATTATAACAGAGATGATACCTGCTACAATACGATAAGCGTAATCTTCTAATAAACAATAAAATTTGCTGTGATGTCTTCCATAATATATACTCTCACCATACTCGTCTTTTAATTCCCTATCTCTTTCATCAGAAAAACTTCTTAGAACTATGAGAGAAATAAGTGCAATGCAAAAGAATACTATAATCCATATTAGCATAAGTATTAACCTCCATTTCTTTAAAATTAATCTTCTATTTTAATAATATTGTATATCAACTTTACCCTTGTGTCAATGTTTAGACTTTCATTTTCATAAAAAAACAGACTCAACTTTCAAAGTTTTGTCTGCTTTTTTAAATAAAATATTTATAAGTCTATCTTTTACTTTATGCTTTTCTTTTCTTAATCTTCTTAAGTCTGTAGAAATCTTCTCTTTCCTTTTCTTCCAATGACTCAGAAATATATTTTACAGTTTCTTCCAAATTAGGTATCTGCATTTTTTCAAGTGCATTTGCCCTTTTTTGGTTCTTCTTAATCTCTATAGACAGCTTATACACAGTATTTTCAGTTTCAGCAAGACGATATGTCAGCCTCTTTATCTTTTGAAATATCATTATAGCCTCATCTATGGCCTCACCTGTCATATACATACTGTAATGCGGTCTTAGTACCTTTTTTTCATAATTAACTGAGGGAACATCAAGCCCCATTATTGACTTGTAAGTTATGTCGAAATGTTCTGCCTTGTCTATAGAAAGTGCAATATCCTGTACCTGCCTTACTCCCATAGTTATATTGGCCTCTTGCAGTACATTATAAGCTTTTTCAAACAGTTCTTTTACGTCAGATTGTATTTCCTTCGCCTTTTCAATTTGTTGCATCATTTCCTTAATCAATACTGTTCTTTTCTTATCTATAAGATTATATCCTGTCCTGGATAAGTTCAAATTATCCTTTGTTCTTAAGAGATTGGACTTTGTAGGTGCTATATTTTGTATCATTTTTACCACCTTCCGTATTTTTCTATATACTTACTCTCCAATCTGTCAAGCTCAATTTTAGGGAAAATTTTAAACAGTTCCCAGGCTATGTCAAGAGAGCTTTCTATAGTTCTTGCCTCATCAAATTTTTGAGAGAGGAAATGCTCTTCAAAATCTCTACCAAACTGCATATAAATCTTATCTATAGGTGTAAGGTCATCTTCACCGATTATCTGAGAAAGTGAACGCACTTCTATAACTCTTGAATATAATGCAAAAAGTTGTGACTGTACCTGATCGTGGTCTTCCCTTGTATGACCTGTGCCTATACCGTCTTTCATAAGTCTTGACAATGACGGCAAAATATTTATTGCAGGATATATATTTCTTTGGAACAAATCTCTAGAAAGTACTATCTGCCCTTCAGTGATAAAGCCTGTAAGGTCAGGTATTGGATGAGTTATGTCATCATTTGGCATGGTAAGTATAGGTATCAAAGTAATAGAACCGTTTTTGCCCTTTACCATTCCTGCACGCTCATACAGTGTCGACAAATCTGAGTACAGATATCCAGGATATCCCTTTCTGCTTGGCACTTCTTCTCTTGCTGAAGATATTTCTCTTAGTGCCTCAGCATAGCTGGTAATATCTGTCATTACGACAAGGATGTGCATACCTTCTTCAAAGGCTAGATATTCTGCTGCAGTAAGTGCAGTTCTTGGAGTTGATATTCTCTCAACTATAGGTGCATCTGCCAAATTTATATATGATACAACTCTTGAAAGTGCTCCTGATTCTTCAAAGGCATTCATAAAAAAATCGTAGTCGTCGTGTTTTATTCCCATGCCTGCAAATACTATGGCAAATTTTTCATCAGAGTCTTTCAACTTTGACTGCCTTACTATCTGTGCTGCAAGTTGATTGTGAGTCAAACCGTTTGAAGAAAATATAGGCAATTTTTGACCTCTTATAAGTGTTGTCAAGCTGTCAATTGCAGAAATACCTGTTTCCAAATAGTCTCTTGGGTATTTTCTTGCAACAGGGTTCATAGGTCTGCCATTTACATTATATTTCTTTTCAGATATTATAGGATCACTACCATCTATAGGCTCTCCAAGTCCGTTGAAAGTCCTACCCAAAATATCTTTTGAAAGCGAGATTTCAAGCGGTCTTCCTGTAAAGCTGACAGCTACGTTATTTGTAGATATACCGCTCGTACCTTCAAATACCTGAGCTATAATCCTGTCATTTTGAATTCTGACTACCTTGGCTCTTCTATTTTCTTCGCCTTCTATCTTAATATCCGCCATTTCATCATAGCTTACGTCATCAACACCTTTGAGGACTATGAGCGGACCTTCTATTTTTTCTAATTTTAAATATTCTTTTTGCATAGCCACCTCCGACTACTCTTGCTCATTATTTTCCGTCAATTTCAAAAAATAATCTTTAATTTTTTTATTCAACTCTTCAAATTTTTCATCATAATTTTCATTAGGAATATTGTATTTCATCTTGATAACTTCTTCAAATAAGTCATCATTTTTAATTTTTGTCAGAGCTATTTGTTTTTTTACAGCTTTTTCAGCACTGTCATAAAGATTATCTATTACCTGTAACATCTTATATTGTTTATCCAAAGGTACATACGAATCGACTTCGTGCATAGCATTTTGTTGCAAAAATCCTTTTTTTAATACCTTAGCCATCTCTATCAATATTCTCTGATCGTTTGGCAATACATCCTCGCCAACAAGTTGAACTATCTGATTAAGCTTGTCATCTTCAGACAATAATGTCATCATCTTGGCTCTAAGTTTGAGAAGTTCAGGAGATATATTGTCATCATAATACTCCTTAATCATTGCAGTATATCCGCTGTAGCTTGTAAGATAATTCACTGCAGGATAGTGTCTTATATATGCTAGGTTTTTGTCTAAGCCTATAAACGCAGTAACAAATCTCTTTGTATTTTCAGTAACAGGCTCAGAAAAGTCTCCCCCTGGTGGAGATACCGCACCTATTACCGTAATAGAGCCGTCATTTTGAGACAGTGTCTTGACGTATCCAGCTCTCTCATAAAACTGTGCAATCCTAGATGGCAGATATGCAGGATAGCCTTCTTCAGCAGGCATTTCTTCAAGTCTACCTGAGATTTCTCTAAGTGCCTCAGCCCATCTTGATGTGGAGTCTGCCATTATCGCCACATGGTAACCCATATCTCTGTAATATTCAGCTATAGTAATACCTGTATATATTGACGCCTCCCGAGCTGCAACCGGCATGTTAGACGTATTTGCAATCAGTATAGTCCTTTCCATAAGTGGCTTGCCTGTTCTAGGATCTATCAATTTCGGAAACTCTTCCAAAACATCTGTCATTTCATTTCCACGCTCACCACATCCGATATATACGATTATATCTGCATCTGACCACTTGGCAAGCTGATGTTGTGTCATAGTCTTTCCTGTACCGAAACCTCCGGGTAAGGCTGATGTTCCGCCCTTTGCTATAGGAAAGAATACATCTATTACCCTTTGTCCTGTAATTAGCGGCTTTGATATAGGCATTCTTGTCTTTACAGGTCTTGGCACTCTGACTGGCCATGTGTGGTATAATTTCAGTTTATGTGTCTGATTATTTTCATCAACTAAGGTCAAAACCTCAGTATCTATGCTGTACTTTCCGGAAGGTAAGACTTCTGTTACAGTTCCGCTTATATTTGGTGGTACTGTCACCTTGTGATTGATGAAACTTGTCTCTTGAACAGTGGCAAAAATCTGTCCGGCAGTTAATTTGTCCCCAGCTCTTGCCAGAATTTCAACATCCCATATTTTTTCCTTATCTATTGATATAAGTCCTATACCTTCTGCAATAAAGTCTCCGGTCATATCATATATTCTTTGAAGCGGTCTTTGTATACCGTCAAATATATTGCCTATAATTCCAGGTCCCAACGTCACAGAAAGAGGCATTCCTGTACTTTGTATGCTTTCGCCGACTTTCAGTCCCTGTGTTTCTTCATACACCTGAATAGTAGCTACATCTTCATCTATAGATATTATCTCGCCTATCAGTTTCATATCGCCGACTATTACCATATCTCTTACCTTATAGATACTCATATTGTCCGCTTTTACGACAGGTCCGTTAATATCTGTTATTTTAGGTAAACCTACCATAGTTCCCCCTTACTCTTATATAATGTCCAATTCTTTCTTGAGTTTAGTCAGTATATTTGTATATTCTTCACTTATAATGCTGTCTAATGAGTAATTTATTCTGCAAGTTTTTTCGGAATTTTCCACCTCAAAACCTCCGAGTTTTATATTTTTTGATACATCTATACTGATATTAGGCAGTATTCTTTCGACTATGGCTCTATCTCTGTCATAGCTAGCGTCATATAGATAAACAGTATCATTATTTTTTAGGCTGTCCTTTATTTTTAAAAGTGTATTTTCAAGATATTGTTCGCCTTTTTGTGAGGAATATTTTTCTTTTAACTTTTCTTTCAAGCCTTTAAAAAACTCTTCATATATTGCTTTATTTGTACTTAAAAGAATATCCTGTCCTTCTTTTTCCATTTTAGAGTGCATTGATTCACTTTTGCTGTCAAGTCTTGATTTGTACTCTCTTTTTATCCTGTTTATCTCGTCATATTTTTTTTCTTTGTATTTTGAGACCATTTTATCAGTCTCCAATACATACTCATCTATTTCTTTTTGAGCCTTTTCGCTGATATCTTCGTTAATTATCTTTTGGAAACTTAATATCTTGTCATCAATAGTTATCACATTATCCCCCCTTTATCTATATTAAATATTTACTCCTATCGACTCGTTGATGTGTTTAGTGATAAAGTCCTCATCTCTCTTAAGTCCAAATCTATCAGGTATTTCAACTATCAATGGAAATTTAGACTTGACCTTCACCTGCATTACTTCATCGTGCAACAAGTCGAATACTTTTTCAGTAAGAATCAATATCCCGATGTTCTTATCATTTAGACATCTGTTAAACTCCTTGAGCATCTCATCTCTCTCACGAAGCAATACTCCCGTTATACCGGCAAGTCTCATGCCTACCAAAGTATCTCTGTTATCTGAAATAAGGTAGCTTATCATAATTACTCCTTATATTAATTATAATCTTTGTATTATCATTATTGAAATTACAAGTCCGTATATTGCCACACCTTCTGCAAGACCAAGTATGATAAGTGTCTTACCAAGTATTGATGAATCTTCTGATATAGCACCTATTGCAGCAGAACCCGCTTGACCAACACCTATTCCTGCACCTATTGCAGCAAGTCCTGTAGACAAGGCAGCAGCCAAATATCCAAGTCCTGAAGCTGAATTTGCAGCAGTATTTGCTGCTGAATCTGCAAAGGCAATATCAGGCACTAGACCTACAAGGAAAAGTCCTGCAACAGCAAGTACATTTGAAATTATTGCTTTTCTCATTCCTGACTTTGAAACTTTCTTTCCTTTTTTCATAATTATAACTCCGCTAAAAACTGTAGCCAATATTCCTAAAGTTACCAATATCAATGATACTCTCATTATTTGCCTCCTAATAAAATAAATAAATTAATTATTTTCACTTTTTATTTCAACATGGATAGGATCGTAATCAATACCCTCTCCTGTAAAATACTTACTGAAAAGCTCATAGTACTGCAATCTTATAGCTTGAATAAAGACAATGAGTCCTTCAAGTACAAGTATGACAATATTACCAAGCACTATCATTAGCACATTACCTATGCTATTACCTATCATCTGACCAAGAGCATGAAAAGCCATGAATAGCCCAACGTGGTTAATAGCAAACGCCCCAACTCTTATAAAAGAAAGTGTGTTTGAGAAAAATCCCATTACTGTCTCAAAAAGCTCAAATCCGCTTTCAACCGGAGAAAACTCTTCCTTGTGAACAGAGTCTGTAGGCGAATTTTCTTCAAATTTCTCTGCCAACTTCGGTTTCATAAACATAAATACCGAAGTTATTATCATCATTGCCACACTTATTATAGTAAGCATTGAAGATACGTTGACATCTACCTTGCCACCTAAATAAGCAATATTTACAAGCAAAAGCAAAAATCCTATATAAAAGACAAAACCGGCAATTCCGTTCTTATCAAAATAGAGTTTTGCATATTCTTTTCTAAGCTTAAGATTATAAAATCCTATAAAATAGGAAATAGTCATAAAAACTACACCTATTCCTATACTTACCAAAAGTATAGTATTGATATTTTCCATAGGTCTTATCAAAAGTGCCGGTATCAGTTCCTCCATGCCGAATATACTTCCATAAAATACTCCGAAAATCATCGAAGAAATACCTATTCTTTGCACTATCTTAGCAATAGAACCTATCTTGGAAGTAAGTAGAGTACCTGCAATCACAAATACAAGTCCCTGTCCTATATCACCAAACATCATACCAAAAAGTATCAAATACGTTAAGGCAAAAAACGGAGTGGGATCCAACTCCTTATAATTAGGCACGGAATACATCTTTACAAGTGCCTCAAAAGGTCTTATTATCGTATTGTTCCTAAGCATAGTAGGTATTTTAAACATCTCAGGTACGTCTTCACTGTCGTTGAACATCACAATGGCATCAGAAGATATCTTTTCAATCTTACTTTTAAGTAGAGCAGTTTTAGATTCTGGTACAAATCCGCTGAGCATTGCAAAATTCTTACTCATTACCATATGAGATTCCACAATCTCTATCTTCTCAATTATCTTATACCTGTAATATAAAGACAGTATTTCCTGCATATAAGTCTCTTTGAAAACTTCTTTTTCCTTCTTAATCTCATCCTGTTCTTTTTCCAAGTCATTGAGTTGAATCATCTTACTACTTATCAAATCTTTGAATGAAAAATCTACATTTGGAAATTCAATTTCGTTGAAAGACATCGAGCGAAGTAAGTGCAGTGTATCATCTTCATATATCTTAGGTGTAAATACCATTACTGTCTCACCGAAACTATTGCTGTCAAGATGTATTACCAAAGCCTTTATATTTTCATAGTTTGCCTTGAGTTTCATCCAAGCACTCTTGCTTATTTCTCCTATATCCATATTGATATGGTGAAGATTCGTAAACCTTGAAACATTTACATCACTGTCGTTAAAATACTTTACTGCCTTAAGCAATATCTTTATCTTTGATCTAGAAAATCTATTAGCCTCTTCCCTGTTTTTAATTTCCAACATCTTTTGAGAAAGCTCGTCCAAGACCTTCAACTTCTCATGGTAATCTACATATTTAAAGGTCTCGAGTTTTAAATTTTCTTCATTAATTTCAAAAAATTCAAACATCTGCTCAAGCAAGTCTTTATATTTTTTCTTCTTAAATATCTTATCTCCGTTATAGGGTAAAACTCTGCCTATATCTATTCCCATTTCCCTGAATTTAGAAATCTGAGAGTCCATATATCTCAAGGTAAAATTTGGCGAATTCGATGAATTTGTAATATGAAAAGAACCGTCCAACACTATCTCTTCAAGTATGTCGTGTGCATCCTTTTTCAACATTGCAAGATTCATCATCCTCATTTTTTCTACCGCCATTTTACACCTCCTTCTACAAGTTTAAAACCGGCATTTTTAAGTAGTTATTAAATATTTTTTTATTTCCTCCTTAGGTAATTCATATTTTTTAGATTCAGATATTCTCACAAGATTCTCATTTTGAATCAGTAATTGTATTATAAACTTCAAAAAAGTGGAAATTGAATCTTGATAACTTTTAAGATGATTAAGTTGTCTTACATAGGCTCTTGCCTGCATATCTCTATACGCACTTGAACCTTCACCCGAAAAAAGTTTATTTAGTTTTGTATCACTTATCTTTTGTATTACATCGTCCACACCGGTACTGTATACCAATTCTTTTAAAAACTCTCCCTTGATATATTTCCCAAATCTTACACAATAGTTGAATATCTCTTCATTAGAGAGATTATAGTATTTTTTTGCCCTTATTATCCACTGGATGTTTATCGCATCAACAAGAGAAGTGTAATAATCTTCAACTATCTTCCTATCCACAGCCTTAAGCTTCACATAAGCTTTTTTCACCATGGCAAAATACAAGTTATCAAGGTTCATCTCAACATGGAAGTGTAGCCTCAACATATCCTCATCTGCCAATCCAAAAAATGCCCTCTTAAAGGCCGTATTTTTAAGCAGATCAAGAGCCTGTCCAATTGAGTCGCATCTGTATAGTCTATCATAGTCCACATGATTTTCCATACCATACATCAAAGTATCTTTTTCAAGGTCTAAATTTTCTTTTTCCACTATGCTTCTCAATATAAGCTTAATATCTTCAAACTCATATCTTACCAACATAGCTGAAAGCAGTTTTTTATCCTCTCCAAATAAAAAATGCTCGAGTTTTCTGAAAATATCGACCTCCGTCTTTTTAACCATAAACTCTGTAGCATATCTGTAAGTTACGACCTCTTGGTACATTTTTAGCATCTCATCTTTATATATGGGATTTTCCTTAATATATCCAACTAGATCTTCCCTCTTGTCAAATGACAAGATTTTTTCGTAATCTGAACTGTTAAACAGTCCCTTTCTCAATACACCTATCTTTGCATTGAGTGCGTTAAAACCTGACATCTATTCACCACCTTATAAAAGGGAATCAGCAAACTCTTCAATCAACATTTCCTTTTTTTGTTCAAACATCCTTCTTATATCTTCCGCTTTTTTCCTAAAGTCATCAAGCTTAAGATTATCAGAGCTTTCTATCTCACTAAGCCTACGATTCAGATTTTCTTTTTCAGCCTTTATTGCATCTTCATAATCTTTATCTATTTTATTTAATTTATCTTGTCTGTCCTGTATCAACTGTTTCTTTTTTTCTTCAAGAGACTGTTCATATTTTTCAGCTTCGTCATCAATCTCGAATATCTTTTTTATAAAGTCTTCCATCTATTAAAAGCTCCTTTCTTAATATAATGCTTTTTTAAACCATCATTAAATTGTACCATACAAAGATTAAGTTGTAAAATATACATTCTTTTATCTCATGCCTTAGTCATAAATTAATCTTTATATCAAAACATTATACTTTAAATCATATTTGTAATACATCAATATTTGTGATATCATAATCTTTAACTTGATTAATTACACATTTTCTACAATTATTATGACTATTTTAATTACATAGTGGATATAAATTTATTATTTACTACATAAAATTGTAATACTAAATTTTAAATGCACAAATATATCGGTATCAAATTGATATTTTTAAATTCAAAGGGTGATTTTTCATGACTTTAAACTTAAAAAAGGCTGTATTTTTCATACTTATGTCCTCTTTTTCTTTTTCTGTAATGCAACTTTGTGTCAAGCTATCCGGTACTACCATACCCTTGATGCAGCAGATGTTTTTTAGAAATTTAATAACCTTATTTCTTTCTACATTTATAATTCTCAAAGAAAAAGGTAGTTTTTTTGGAAAGAGAGAACATAGAAAGTATCTATTTTGGAGAGCTTTTTTGGGATTTACAAGTGTATCAGGTTATTTTTATGCAACAAATCACATGTACCTTGCAGATGCATCAATCATCCAATACAGCTCGCCAATATTTATTAGTATTTTCACTGCAATACTATTAAGAAAGAAGCCTACTAATGCAAAAATAATAAGTATTTGCGTGGCATTTTTCGGTGCAATTCTGGTAGTTCGACCTAAATTCAGCTCAGAAAGTATACCGGCTATGATTTCTCTTGTTTCATCAATGTTTACCGCCATGTCACACATGGCACTTACAGTTGCCAATAGGTACGAAAAACCATACACCATTGTATTTTTCTTTTCACTTTTCTCTACGCTCTGCTCACTTCCTTTTATGATGATGAACTTCGTCTTACCGGATTTGAGAGAAGCACTGCTTCTTTTTTGCATTGGTTTGTTTGCAGGTATGGGACAGATATTTTTAACATACGGCTATAAGAACGCACCTGCAAGCAAGGTAAGTATATACTCCTATACCGGAGTAATATTTTCATCGCTTTACAGCGTGACAATATTTGGTAAAATGCTCGGACTTTACAGTATTATAGGTATTGTCCTCATATTCTCATCTGCTCTTTTTGACTACTTTTCACAACAAAGTAGCACTGATATTACAACATAATACAAGTGATTTATAGTAAAATACTAATATTAAAACTAAATAGAATTATAATTATATGTCTTTGTAATATTTATAATAAATTTAGACACTATATGTAGATACTTAATGACATATATTAATTAAACGAATAATAGTGTTAAGATAGTAAATCAAAAGGATATTATCAATAATTTCATTTAAAAATTTAAATTAATTATGACTACTAAGAAATTTAATACAACTTTGGAGGTTATTATGAAATATAAAAACTTTATCTTTGACTTGGACGGAACTCTTCTTGATACCGTAACTGACTTACAAAACTCAATCAACTACGCTCTTTCGCTATACGGCTATGGCAAAAAATCCTATGACGAAGTCAGGAGCTTCTTAGGTAACGGTATAAGAAGACTCGTGGAGCTATCCGTTCCAAACGGAGTAGATAACAAAAACTTTGACCATATACTGCAAGAGTTTATGACATATTACAACAAGCACCTCATAGACTGTACTTTGCCTTATGAAAATATAATTAGCATGCTTGACATACTCAAAGAAAACAACTGTAAGATAGCAATAGTTTCCAATAAGGCTGATGCCTTTGTCAAAAATCTTGTTGATACCTTCTTCAGAGGCTATGTAGATATATCCATAGGTCAAAATGAAAAGATACGTCAAAAACCTCATGCTGACATGGTAGAATACGCCCTAAGAAATCTGAACATCAGCAAGAATGATTCTGTCTATCTCGGCGATAGTGAGGTAGATATTGAAACAGCCAAAAACTCAGGGCTTGACTGTATATGTGTATCATGGGGTTTCCGCTCAAGAGAGCAACTTCTAAATAGCGGAGCAAAGATAATTGTCGACTCCCCTTTACAAATACCAAACTATATGGATGTAAACAATGATTAGAGAAGAATATTTTTTACCCTATGTTTTTGAAAATAACAGACTATTTTTAGATATAGAAACTACAGGACTGTCTCCTATTGACAACGAAATTGTAGTTATCAGCTATGCAACATACTTTAACGACAAGAAATGTAAGATAGTCCAACTTATATCACAAGATATAAAAAATGATGAGAAAAATCTAATAAATCAATTTATAACAGATACCTTAGGAAGTAAAATATTACTGACTTTTAACGGAGATGAGTTCGAAGAAAAATTTTTATCTGAAAAGATGAGAAAATACAAGATGGATTTTAAATTTGACTTTACATCTTTAAAGTCAAATATAAGACACTTCGGCAAATACCTGAAAATAAGCTCATTTTCAAGGGAAAATATTGAAAACTACTTCGATATTAGTAAAGAAAGATACTATGATATACACAAGATAGTCAAATCAATGAAAAAAGAATCTATTGTAAGTGATGACCTTATAGAACATAGCAAAGAAGAGATAAAAACACTGATTGAAATGTACCATGCATTTGATAAGATAAAAAAGTGTAAAAAAAGCATTATAAAGGGTGATAGCTTTTATTTAGATGATTTTGATATAGTTGGAGATATAGTAAATTTACAATTTATCACTTCCAAAAAATACAGCTACAGTGATTTTTTCTTGGAAAATGGAGAAAAACTGACTCTTAACTCTAACAAAGTAATACTTAAAATAGTTGCAAAAAGCCTTGAAAAAGAAGAAAACACTATGATATTATACGAAACTGACAAAGAATATCTCCCTCTATTTATCAATGACGATATAATCTTTGAAAATATATTTTTTATACTTGGTATTTATATAAAAAATTTCTAAAAAAATAAGTTTTAATATATTATCTATTGCTATTCTTGTTTTTGGTATTGAAAGCATTATAAATTTATGATAGAATTACCATATTAACTTGATTTCAACATATTCGCTTATTGAATTATATTTAATTTTTATATTTCTAGGTGATGGTATGAAATGTGTAAAATGTGACTATATGTTTTACGAGAATGAGGAAGATTACTTCTTATGTCCTAATTGTTTTGAACTTATAGAACAAAACTTGCCAAATGATAAGAGAAAAAGGGTGAATTTGTATACTACATCATCCATTTTAAAAAACAATCATATTGATATTTATAACAATATTTCAAAATTCTTAAATAGGTTGCCAATTTACTGTCTATTTTTATATATTATTGTTTATAGAGGTAATTTAAGATTAAGCAGAATTGCTTCATCTAATGTTTTTCCTGATTTTTATAGGGCTATTACAAGTATATTTTTTATAGTTTTTTTTAGTCTAATGATATTAACTGTTATGTCTTCTCATGTTAACAGGTTTATCACAAGACTTTTTTATGATGTTAAATCTCCATTTTTTGTTTTGATTATTAATCTGTCTATCAATACATTGGTATATTTTTTATTTTTATTTAAATTCTTTAACTTGTTCAAATATTTTGTTAATTTTCAGCTACTTTATAAGAGCTATGATAATACCCCCAAAGATGTATTATGGCATATTAACTTTAACAATGGTGTTTTTTTTATTTTTATGCTTATATTTTTTTTAGCAAGATGTTATGACAGCCTGTTAATATATTACAAATATAGTAAAATTTCAAAATTACAAGAAGAACTATTAGAAGAATTCAGTGATTAATCATTCTTAATCAGGTGATACTATGCAATGCAAAAACTGTAAATATATATTTGAAGATAAAGAAAAAAATTATTATTTATGCCCTAACTGTTTGGAACTTATAGAGGAAAACTTGCCTGATGATAAGGGAAAAAGAGTTGAAGTATATAGAATTTCATTAGTTTATAAAGATAAGTTATATAATAAATTAATTGATTTTTATAGATATATATTATTGTTGCCCTTTGTTTATAACTTCATATATTTTTTTGTATATCAAGGCTTCGTGTTCATCAGCACTCCTGCGGCATATCCTGAATCCGACTTTTATAAATCTACTCGAGATATACTTTTTGTTTGTTTTATCAGTCTATTTGTATTTATATTTCTTTTGATTTTTGTTGAAATATTATTATCATGTTTTTTTCATAATACTATATCCAATTTTTTTATGTTTTTATTAAAAATGCTTATCAATATATTGATATATATTTTGTTTTTATTGACATTCAATAAAATATTTAAAAATTATGTTAATAATAAACTCCTTGGAAAAACTTTTGAAAACTTACCACCCCTTACAGATATTACTTGGCAAATCAATTTTCACAATACCACTTTTTTTGTGTTTATTCTTATTATTTTTTTATATAATTCAATTAATCTAATATTAAATTATTATAAATACAAAAAAGTATCTCAATTACAAGAAAGTTTATTGGAAAAATTCAGTAATTAATTATTCTTAATAAGGTGATACTATGCAATGCAAAAACTGTTTTTATCAATTAACTGAAGATGAAGAAAAACTTTATATTTGCCCTAATTGCTTTGAGCTTATTGAATATAATTTACCAAATGATAAGGATAAAAAAGCAGAATTATATAGGATTTCAAGTGTCATAAAAGATAATATAGAAAGTAAACTTAATATAATTTCTAAATTTTTATATTTCTTATTTTTTCTTTATATTATAATGTATGTCATCATGTATAATGGTAATATTAAATTTGGACGATATCCTTTTTCTGCTCCAACAAGCTATTACTTAGCTATTACAAAAATCTTTGCTTACTCTCTTGGTGGTATAATGATATTAAGTTTAGTATTTACCTTTGTTAATGTGTATATGACTAGCATTTATTCTAAGATTAAATCTAAGTTTCTTTCATTAGTAATTAATCTATTTTTCAATATATTGATATACTCGCTATTCTTATTCAAATTCTACGGTATGTTTACTTCTCTTGTCGATGAAGAATTACTTGGCAAGACCTTCGACAATGCACCGCCAAATACTGATATGAATTGGCATATAAATTTTTGCAATAAAGTATTTTTTATTTATATACTCTTATTGTTTATAGCTAAATGTATTGACTGCGTAGTAAGATATTATAAATATAATGAAGTATACAAAATAAATGAAGAATTATTAGATGAGTTTTCAAATTGATTATTTATTTTTATAGGTGATGATATGTGGTGCGATAAATGTGACTACCAGCCTTCTGAAATGGAAGAAAAATATATGATATGCCCAAATTGTAATGCGTATATAGAAAGAAATTTGCCTGAAAACCCTAAAGAAAGAAAAATTGTTTATGAATATTCATCAAAGATAATTAGATTAAATAAAATATTCTCACACATTCTCATCCCTATAATATTACTTTTCGTAATATTTAATATTTTTTCAACTTTATATCTTCATTCAAGATATTCAGTAATTAAAGACACTGCTATAATTAAACGATTTTCGACTTTGTCAGATTCTCACTATTTTACTATAGGGACTTTGATGCTAATGTCATCTATTCCAAAAAGAGTATATTATTATTTTTCAAAAAAATATGATTTGACAACATTCTATAATATTATTTTTATAATAATAACTTTCATATCAAATATTATCTTTTTTAAATTTTTTATGGATGTACTCCTACCATATTTTTACAATAGTAACATAGACTACTTAACAAAGCAAATCTCTTTCTTATCTGATATAAAGAAATATTCTGCAATGATTAAGTCTGAAGTATCATATAGAACATCGTATATCTTTTATTCATCTGTTGTTTTGATTATTGTAAGCTTTCTGATTTTTATATTTACAGTATATATTTTTAGTAGAACAAAAAGGCTACAGGAAGAATTAATGGAAGAATTTGTAGATTAACTTTAAAAGGCTGTATCACAAAAGATACAGCCTTTAACACACAAGTTTTACATTAAATTTTTTTATTGATTAGTTTTACTTAAAAATTTTACTTTCTTAAAACAATTTTCTGCCTTGTACATATTTATGGATTACATCGGAGTCATAAGATAGATATATAGTCTTTTCGAGTCTTTGCACATCATCCCACTGATTTTGCGGTGTGTATCTGCTGTCATCTACCACTATTGCATCAAACTCATATCCACTTTCAAAAGATCCGACCTTTCCAAAGAATTTTCCACCTCCTATCGTTCCAAGATAGAACGCTTCAGCAGCAGTAATAGGTGCATAGTTCTGATCAACCAATCTCCAACGCAATTTTGAAACAGATATTGCGTCAGCCATAGCCTTAAAAATTGAAGTATGTGTTCCACCTGCCACATCACTGCCAAGTCCTATATTTTGATTGTCATTGATATATTTCCTTACAGGTGCTATACCTGATGACAAATTAGTGTTGGAATTAGGGCAATGTGCTATAAATACGCCCTGCTTTTTGATAAGCTCCTGTTCTTCTTCACAAGACCATACACAGTGAGCCATTACCGTAGGACAGTCTCCGCCGAACATATTGAATTCACTGTATGCCTGTCCGTAAAATTCTGTATAAGGACAAAGCTCACTTACCCATTTAATCTCACCTTGATTTTCAGAAAGATGTGATTGTACTTTTACATTGTATTTTTTTCTGATTATACTTAGTTGTCGCATAAGGTCATCACTGCAAGACGGAGTGAACCTCGGTGTAATAATAGGAAATGTCCTTTCATACCTGTCTTGTACAGCCTCTATCCATCTTATAGTATCTTTGGCACTTTGATTTGCACTTTCTTCTTGCAAGTTTTCACTGCCGTTTCTGTCCATATTTACTTTACCGATATAGCTTACCATTCCAGATTTTTCAAATATGTCCATCAACTCTATAGTAGATTCCACATGCAAGGTTCCAAATACTACACTTCTTGTATTAGGTCCATTTTTTACATCATCTACAAATCTCTGATACATCTCTCTTGCATAATTAATATCAGAGTATTTCGCCTCCTGTGGGAATGTATAAGTATTGAGCCAATCTATCAGCTCCAAATCCATCCCAAGTCCACGATAAGTAAACTGCGGTGCATGAACGTGCAAGTCAATAAGTCCCGGCAAGATAAGCTTGCCTGAGTAATCAATAACTTCCAAATCCTTATATTCTTCAGGGATTTTTTCATAAGCTCCCTCAGAAATTCCATCTATACACACGACATATCCGTCATGAATATTTTTTATCTCATCTTTGTTCTTGCTGAAACAGATGTCTCCTTTTAAGACAAATGACTGTTTTTGCATATAATCATCTCCTAATTACCCAAGAGTAATAAATGCATATCTCAAAATAAATATTATCGATACAACCCAAGTAAGCGCCTTAATCTTTTCACCTTGACCTGTAAATATTTTTAATATGCAGTATGTTATAAGACCCAAAGCTATACCGTTAGCTATAGAGTAAGTAAATGGCATGAATACTATTGTACAAAATGCCGGTACTGCATCTGTAATATCCGAAAAGTCAATATCTTTAACGTTAGAAAGCATTAATACGCCTACGAAAATCAAAGCAGGTGATGTTGCAGCATTAGGTATTATAGTAACTATAGGAGCAAATATTATTGACGCCAAGAACATCAAAGCGGTAGTAAGAGCAGTAAGTCCTGTACGTCCACCTGCAGCTATACCTGAGCTTGATTCAACAAGAGTTGTAACTGTAGATGTACCTACGAGTGCGCCTGTAGCTGTAGATATGGCATCTGACATCAAGGCTTCTTTCATTCTTATTACTTCTCCCTTTTCATCCACAAGACCTGATTGTTTTGCAGCTGCAAGCAATGTACCCAAAGAGTCGAACATATTTACAAGAGAGAAACTCAAAACAAGAAGAGTAACTGTAAATATACTGTTAAGCATATTTTCACCTGCAAATAGACCGGCAAAGTCAAGTTTGAAAAGTGAAACTTCTGCAAAATCAGCAAATTTATTTGCAAGATTTAAATCAAATTTATTTAATTGAGTAACGCCTAAAGGAATACCTACCAAAGTAGTAATTATCATACTTATTAATATAGAGCCTCTCACCTTTTTGTGGAACAATATAGCCATTATACAAAGACATATAAGGGAAAGTAAGGCACTCATTATCAAAGCCATATCAGCCTTAGGATCCGTCCATTTAGCAAAGTCTATCATACTCACCAATGTTGCAGGATGACCTACTATAAGACCACAGCTCTTTACACCTATAATTGTAATGAAAAGACCAATCCCCGGTGTAATTGCTGTCTTTACACAATCAGGTATTGCCCTTATGATAGCCTCTCTTATACCAAGTGCAGTTATGACTATGAATAATATACCTGATATAAATACTATTACAAGTGCCTGAGCGTAAGTATAGCCCATACTCAAGGTAACAGTATAGGCAAAAAATGCACTTAGTCCCATACCCGGTGCTTGAGCAAAAGGTAATTTAGCATAAAGTGCAACCAATACGGTACCAATGAAAGCTCCAAGACATGTACCGATGAATACACCATTTGAAATTTTTGTCGCAAGTTCCGGATTGCCTAAAATTTCAAAAGGTTCTGATAATACCTTAGGGTTAATAGCCAATATATATGCTACTGTAACAAAAGTAGTAATTCCGGCTATGATTTCAGTTTTTACGTTTGTTTTGTTTTTTTCAAGTTCAAAAAACTTGTTTAGAAAACCATTTGTTTTTGAGTCCATTTTTGGATCCTCCTTCATAATTTTTTTCTACGTTTTATGTTACAAAACTTAAGTAAAACATTCAATTATTAAATTATATATTATGTACTTCAGAAAATATAATAATGTTTGTCCAGTATTAAACAAATACTTTTAGTCCGAACTTAGTAAAAATACATCTACAAGCATTTATTTTTTAATAAAGGGCAATTCAAGTCCTGATAATACAAATTATAATAATTTGATCCTGTCACTTGAATTATGTAACATCTGAACCTTTCCAATAAAAAAAGTTACCTCTTTTTCTCAAGCAAAGATTCCATATAACAGATAGTCCAATCAAACGCAACACAAAAAGCATACCAAAACACTATTCTGAAAATATGAAAACCTATAGCTCGATTATTTACGGTAACCGGTAGAGACGCCCAACCATATCATGGGCATATATAACTTTTCTTATTGTGCAATCATTATCTCAAAAATATATTTTTCTGTCAAGTATTATTTGTAATTTTTTTATATTATTTATCAAAACGATAATTTTAATTATGCAAACGATGATTTTTTTCAATCAAAACGTCTTTATATTTCTTGTCAAAGTCCATTATTTGCAAGTGATTGGCTATTTTATAAAATCGTTTTACCTTAGTTTGAAATTTTTAGATAATGTAGTATTGTTTATATGGTTCTATATTATATATGCTCTGGAATTATTTTATTAAATGCTTTATTAGATTTTACTTTTATACTATTTTCTATTTGATTAATGGAAACATATTTCTATGTTTGTCTTGCAATTACACTTAATACTAATCACCATTTACTATGCTAAGATTGTTATTTTAGCAAATTATTTATTTTGCAGATTATCAATAATATTGATGTAATAAAATTACAAGGCTTTTTGATAGCTTTTTAGTATAAATTAGAAGTTTATAAAAGTAAATTTTCTCATCATTTTATTAACATTAGTTTGAACTTTACTAAATTACAGTTAAAAACGCATTAAAAGATCAGTGTTCCAACATCATTTTATGTTAGAAACACTGATTGAATATGATACATTAATAATTATCAGGCAGGTCATTTTCTAAAAGTATAGCCTTTTGCTTTTCACTCTTTAGCTTATATGCAATATCTAATGCTTCCTTGATATCATCAACTACGAAGAGTTTTTCTTCATCATAATTTTCTGCTCTTATGCCTTCCTGGATTGGTATGGTATGATTTTTTCCAACAAGTATAGTATAGTCTGCCACCTTTGCTATCTGTCTTCCAAATTCACGATTGAGGCTTGACTGTTTCTCTCCAAGCTCCACCATACCGGGTGTTATAACTATCTTGAGCATATCAAACATTGACAAGGTATCAAGTGCCGACTTGGCACCACTTGGATTGGAATTGTATGCGTCATCTATTATTATTCCAAAATTCTTCTTAATTACCTGTTGTCTATGCTCTACCTGTTCTATCTGCCTTACTCTTTGCACCAGTGTCTGTCTTGTAACTCCAAGCTTATAGGCTACAGCTATACATCCTGCAATATTTAAAACATTGTGCAGTCCTATAATTTTAGTTTCGAATTTTACCTTTTCACCATCTATATCCAAGTAAAATATTGAGCCGTTTTCATCTACCTTGATGTCATAAGGTACAAAATCTGCATTTTTATAGTTTACAGCATAGGAAACTATATTTTTGTCTACCTTCTTATTTCTTATAATCTCATTGTCATAGTTTAAAAACACAATTCCGTCATCAGGTACTGCATCCGCAAGTTCAAACTTGGTCTTTATAATATTGTCTACTGACAAAAAAGTCTCCAAGTGTTGCTCTCCGATAGAAGTTATAACTCCGTATTTCGGATTGACTATGTCACATATCTCCTTTATTTCACCTACACCCTTTGCTCCCATTTCACATACAAATACATCGTGCAGTGGACTTAGGTATTCTCTTATAGTAATGGTAACCCCAAGAGTGGTATTGTAATTATACGGTGTAATCAGCACATTGAAATCTTTGCCGAGTAGCTTGCCAAGTATCTGTTTGACAGTAGTCTTACCATAACTTCCTGTTACTCCTATTACAGTAAGATTTTGCATTGAGCTTATCTTTTGCCTTGCCTCGTTTATAAACTTATTGTTGATTTGCCTCTCTATTGGTGTATTGACAAGATTTGCCGTCATCAACAAATATTGATTGAACATAGGAGAAATTTGCAAGATAAATTTATAAAGATTAGCAAAATTCAATATATTCAAGATATAATAAGATAACAAATTTATTATTATATATATAAGAGTAGCTGTAAACATCATTCTCTTAACCCTTGGAGTGTATTTTAGGGCTATCTTGCTTTCCCTTTCCCTATTACCAAGAGCTGTCAATATATTGAGTATAATTGCTAAGACATATCCTATAATCGGAACAAAGTTATTGAAAATAGCTAAAAGTATCAATGATATTACAAGTCCGAATATTCTTCCAAATATAGGATAGGAATTTTCTCTCATCCATGTTTTTTCTTCAATGTTATTGTATGAATTGAGCTGATACATATGCATATGATAAATAAGCAGGAATGCAAATGCTGCAGCATTGGAAATAAATAAAATTATATTCATCTTTTCTCCTTAAGTCCAAAAATCAGACCAAAAATTTTTGAATTTCTGTGTTTACAAGCGTCGGATTTTCTAAAAAGCTGTAGTGTCCTGTATTTTCCACTACGACAAGTCTGCTGTATGCAATAAGCTTATTCATAAGATAGGCATCTGAAATTGGAGTTGCATCGTCCTTGTCACCCCATATCAGCAAGGTCTTGTTTTTTATATTGGAAAGTAAGTTGCTCAAGTCTTCATTTACTACCTTTACCAATATCTCACGCATTCTTACACTTGCCATATTGTAATCAGCAGAGCCGCTCTTTTTTCTCATATTGTTGATAAAATTCGGATACATCTTGCCAAGAGCAGTATTTTCAAAGATAAATCTCGCTATTTTAAATGATTTTACCTTAATTTGTACTGCAAGACTCTTCTTCGGTCTTATACCTGCCGCATCTATCAATACTATCTTGTCCAAGTCAAAATTCAACTTTCTGTTTGCCATTTTGATTATCACCCTACCACCGAAAGAGTGACCTATTAGCGACAGTTTTTTCAAATTCAATTTTTCTATAAACTCTGCCACAAAGTCTGTATAATCGTCAACATTCATAGCAAAAGACGGCTCATCAGTCCCACCAAAGCCGGGCATATCAAGAGCAATCACCCTGCATTTATCCTTTAGAGCTGATATAAGAGAGTCAAAAAGCACTATATTAGAGCCCCAACCATGCAAGAGCAGGACTGTATTATCAGCTTCTCCCACATCAACATAGTTTACATTTATATTTTTTATATTTATATTCATGTTCTTCCTTTTCATAATGTATTATAAGTAATTTTGTTTTTCTTATCTCTATTTTTTATTGTTGCACTTATATTTTAATGCTAAATAAAATAAATTCCGTATTCTATGCTTAAAACATAATAAATCTCTAAGCTAAGATTATACAACAAAAAAAACAGCTTTACAATATTGTAAGCTAAATTTACAAATATTAGTAAATCTGTTTTTTCTCAATCTCTAATTTATATCATTACTAAAGTTCAAATATCTTACTGATGTCTCTTGTTGCCTCTCCCTTAAGTTCTATTAAGAAAGTTCTATATCCATTATCTATAAAATTTTGAACCTGCTTTTTACTTAAAGTATATGCCTTATCTGATAATATTGCTACCTTGCAATCTAAGAATTTTTCAAATAAAAATCTGTCATTTTGCTCATTTGTAATTGTCGTACTTGGCAATTTACAATTGTAGTTATACTTGCATTTTCCTTTTTCATCCTTATGAGGACAGTATTCCATAAGCATAAGATCAGGATAGATATACATAGGTATTACTACCTTGGATTTATCTTTTAGATAGAGATAGTCATCATTGTTGGCAAAGATATTTTCAAGAGAAGCCACTGTATAGATAGCTTTTTCATTATAAAAATTATGAGTAAAGGAGTTGTAGCAATTTAAGTGATAATTTGCTATCTCAAAGCCGTCATAGTTCAAGAAAGAATATGACGAGGACATCAACTTGGGATTATCCAAAGTTTTAATTAATTTTGCTATATAATCGCTATCCTCCTGTCTGATTATACTTGGCAGTTTAAACACTGCTTTTTCAGGAGAAAGCTCAAATATTTTCCTGTACAAAGTGATATCAGAACTTATAATCTTCTTGACATTTGGAACTTTCATCGCTTCTGCTAAGTGCTTTTCATCTTGAATATCCACAAAAAATGAAATATCATTATTTTCGTCTTCATTTTTATCTACAGCTTTTACAAAAAAATCATCGCTTATCTTATCAACTCTCTCTCTTTTATAAGAAGTTGTCTTTTCTTCATATAAACTTTCAAGAGCTTTTCTTCTCAGCTCATTTAATATCTTTACAGGTATGAATATATCTCCATCTCTTTGGATTTGAATATCAGCTATTTCAAATGGATAGGTATCAGTCTTGGAAATCTGCTTTATTATATTTTCATCTGAAAGAGGCATTTTTTGTGACTTTTCAATGATGAAGTCCACATCACATTCAATATTAAAGCTTTGTTTCAACTCATCTGCAGGAGATTTTATTTCTACTATCTCATTTTTTTCCTGAGTTAATGTCATCTTAGGCTTTTCACCTATTTTAAGCTCCAATGTCGCATTTAAGGGGAGTTTTTTCAGTATCTTTTGCTCTTTATCAAGCAAATTTTCAAACTTACTGTCATAAGTTCTATATATAATCGTATTTTCAGGAATAGCTCTGATAAAGTCAAGAGATATAATCTCACCCTTTTTAGCAGTATCTGATATTGACCTGTCCTTATGAATTATTCTACCTACATTTTCGCCTATGCTAAGCCCGTCTCCCTTTTGAATGTCCTCCGTCAACTTTATCTTCAGCCTCTTATTTTTAGCGTCAAAATTCAGTACAGTTGCTATTTTTTCTCCAAGCGGTTTTTGGTAGGCAGTATTTATTATATTTTTTCCCTTGTCCCCAAGTACATATCCCCTTGTAAATGAGCGGTTAAAGACGTTATTCAAGGCACTGTTCACTTCATTTAGAGTTTGAGAAGATATTTTACCATATTTTATATATTCTTCAGTTACAGCCTTATAAGATTTTACACAGACATGGATGTATTCCTTCCTCTTCATACGACCTTCGATTTTCAACGAATGTGCACCTGAATCTATTATCTTATCTATCTCATTTGAAGTGTTAAGGTCCTTCGGAGAAAGCACATACATATTTTCCTTGCCGTTTATTATCTTGCCGTCCACTTCCAAGTCGTATTTTTTCCTACAGGCTTGAGTGCACTGTCCACGATTTCCTGAGCGACCTCCATTTAATGCTGAAAAAAGGCATCTACCGCTGTACGAAACGCACAAGGCTCCATGAACGAAGACTTCCAGTTCCAAGTCGGTATTTTTTGAAAAGTCGCTTATTTCTTTTACAGTAGTCTCCCTTGGCAAGACAAGTCTTTGAACATTCAAACTTTCCAAGGCTTTTATATCATCTACCGTAGATATCGCAGATTGAGTTGAAAGATGAAGCGGGATATTTGGGATAAATTCCCTTATCAGCCTTGTCAATCCCAAGTCTTGCACAATAATCGCATCTGCACCCACCTTATGCAAAAAGCCTATATAATCCAAACAGCTCCTTATTTCTACATCTTTAATCAAGGTATTAACTGCGACATAGACTCTTGCATCCCTTGCATGTGCATAATCTATAGCCTCTATCATCTGCTTATCGTCAAAGTTTTGTGCGGACGCCCTTGCAGAAAACATACTTCCGCCTATATATATTGCATCAGCTCCTGCATTGACACCTGTCTTTAAGGTTTCAATATCTCCGGCAGGAGACAATATCTCTATTTTTCTATTCATATCTTCATTCCTTGTTTGATTTTTTATTACGAAGATATTTATATCTATTTTTGAATTTCTAAAACATTAGTATATTTAAAGACTTGTTTGATAAGTCAATATCAAAATTACTATAATAGACAATTTGAGATTTTTTACTTATCTCCCAATCTAAACTTCAATATCTCGTTGAATTTTTCATCTAAGACATGTACATAGGAGTTTTTTAAGTCATTATAGTTTATTTCTAATGAAAAATAATGGTCTTTATATATAACTGGTACAGAAGAGTTTCCAACTATTGTCTGAATTTTTTTGAATCTTTCCTTATCTACTTGACTATACATCAAGTCATTTATATTTGCTTTAGCTATATCATTAATTTTAGATAGTGCATTTTCTTTAAATGAATAGATATATCCCTTATTTTCATTAGCCTTATATAAAATTAAATATTCATTATCGGCTTTTTCTAAAATTGCTTCATCTCCCTGAGTATACTTAAAGCCTAAGCCCTCTGTATCTATTACCGTGCTTAAATTACCGGTACTTTTCTCATAAATTAAAATCCCTTTAAGAAAAAGAACCCCTATATAATTATCGTTTACAAAGCAAATCCAAGGACTATCAGCGCCAATGGTTGTACCTGAAATAAAACCTATAGCTCTTGCAGTATCTTTTTTATTGTTATCATCATCACTAATGCTTGTATTCAAAACCTTATCTATAAGACTTTTATCATTATATTTATCAAGTGATAAATCTCTTACAAAGTTATAGCTTACATTATCTTTGTCAACTTTAGAAGTATTATCTTGGCTTTCACGCTTTATAACGCTGACGTTACAAGCTGTCATAATTAACAATACCATAAAAAATAATACTAAAGATAAAAATTTTCTCTTAATCTTTAATCCTTCCATAATTAATTCAACTCCCTTCAATTTTTCAAATAAATATGTAGTATTATTAGTTTCAGTTTAGCATTATTTTTTTATAAGTCAATAACTATTAAATATATTTAATGAAAAAGTCATATTTTTGCTAAACAAATGACGATCCCACTAATATCATTCAGATTTTAAAACAAATACTAAAATCAAAAAAATAATGTGTAAAATATCCTCTGTATATTCTTATTCAAGTTAAACACCGCTCATTATTTTTTTAACTATTGATGATAATATCAATAGATTGAAAAGATAAAGTATAAGATTAAAAACAGAGCAATTAATATATAATTACAGATTATTTTTAACATTTTATGATATAAATAACGAGGTAAGAATTATAAAATTAACAATAAACTTTTGTATGCTTATACTGTATTTGCTTACATAAGAATTAAATTAAAATTTCAAGTTTTAGGAGGTTTTGAAATGTTAAAGAGTAAAAAATATTATTACACCGGTGAACAAATATGGGAGGAAGACAGCCAAGAGGTCGACAGTCTTACACTTGCAAATGAAATAATAGCTGATGAAGATCTTGCCACTTTAGACGAACTTATAGTAGGTTGTTGGGGAGAATCTTATGACAATTCGATTCAGCAATTACTTGATGTTTTTGTAGAAAACAAGGATAAACTCCAACATATAAGCAAGATGTTCATTGGGGATATGGACTATGAAGAATGTGAAGTCTCTTGGATAGAACAAGGTGATTACTCTAACTTACTAAAAGCCTTACCTAAGTTGAAAAGCCTTACAATAAAGGGAAGTAATGAATTGTCTCTTGGCGATATTAACCATGATAATCTTGAAGAGCTTGAAATCATCTGCGGAGGACTTCCATCATCAGTCATCAAACAGATAGCTGTTGCAAAACTGCCTAAGTTAAAAAAACTAAACCTGTATTTCGGTGTTGAAGACTATGGTTTTGACGGAACCATAGAAGATATAGCAAGCATATTAAAAGCTGATTATATCAAAAACTTGTCTTATCTCGGGCTTGGAAACAGTGAGCTACAAGATGAAATAGTAGAAAAAATCGTTGAAAGCAAGAACCTTTACAATATAAAGACTTTAGATTTATCAAACGGTACTCTTACTGATAAGGGCGGACAGATGATATTGGATAATATATCAATGTTCAAAAACCTTGAAAAGCTTGACCTCACTTATCACTACCTTTCTGAAAAGATGATGGAAAATCTTAAAAATACAGGTATAAACGTAATACTTGACGAACCTAATGACGCTGATGAATATGACGGAGAAATATACTATTATCCGATGTTGACAGAATAATGAAGTCCGTATTATTAGGCAAGAAAAACAAGAGGTATGAATATTTTTCAAAGGCTTGTACAGATTTGAATGTTGATTTTGAATTCTTCGATATAGATGAATATTTTGAGAAAAATCTTGAAAAGTTATTTTATGAAAATTTTTCTCATCAAGCTTGTTTTATAAAGATTGATCCTATTTCAAACTACAGTATCTACGTTGATGAATTAGACAGCAATATCAAGAGATATAATGATATTTTGACCTCTCTATCCAATATTGATGGCATGGTTTATATGAACTCACCTGAGTCTATAAAAAATACCTTGGATAAGATTAAATGTAAGCAAATATTGCAAAATGCAAATATATCAACTACACCTATGCTTGATTTTAGGTGTAGTTGTTTTGATGAACTTATTTATAATCTTAGAGAAAAAAATATTTCTCAGATATTTATAAAGCCAAATTTCGGTTCAGGTGCCTGCGGAGTAATATCATTAAAATACAATAAAAAGACTGATAAGATGAAGATACAGACCTCCATGAACTATGAAAACGGCAGATATATAAATACTAAAAAATTATTTAATATCAGTGATAAAGATATGATTTGCAAATTGGCGAATTTTATCTTGAAAAAGGGAGCAATAGTAGAGCGTTGGGTTCCTAAGGATGATGTAAACGGAATCATATACGATTTAAGATTGGTATATCAATTTGAAAGTCTCGACTTTATCCAAGCAAGGGGTAGCAAAAATGGAAGTATCACAAATCTTCACCTTAATAATTTGCCCCTTGATAACTCAAGTATAAATCTTAGAGATGGGATAAAACAATATATAGATACACTTTGCCAAAAAGCCATGGAACAGTTTCCAAATTTAAATGTTTCAGGCTTTGACATACTTCTTGAAAAAAATACTAAAAAACCTTATATAATCGAGATTAATTCACAGGGTGATTTGATGTATAAGGATATATTTTACAAAAATACAATCTACAAAAATCAGATATTAAAAATGAATATATTGGTAGAAAAGCTTAAATTGAAATAGTATATAATTTATGACATCATTAAATCTTCTAATAATATATTATACTTTAATCATTGAATTATAGTATTAAATAATTGTAAATCCATATATTTAGAATATCAATAATTAGGACTATATATAAAAATATTATAATTGGATTAATGGAAAATTTCTCTTTGATTATCTATTGATTACACTAATTTTAGAAATATATTAAAGTGAGATTTCCCATTGTTTTTTAACTATCGGTATTAGCATTAAATCATTTAACAATCAATAATTTCAACTATTAATAAATAGCACTAAACACAAGGAGAAAAAATGCCAAGACAGGTAACTGAAGTACCTAAATTTGTAATAGGCGATCCAAAAAAGGCTGAGATGAGCGTAAATATGAATGAAGTAGTAGGGAATAACGACATACTTTTCATTTGTCTTGATACACTGAGATATGATGTGGCTTCACAGGAAGAAAGTTTGGGCAATACGCCAAATATAAATAAGTATGGCAAGTGGGAAAAATGCCATGCACCTGGAAATTACACCTTCCCTTCTCATATGGCTATGTTCATAGGCAATCTACCGTCACCGTCAAGACCTGTTCCTTTGTATGAAAGAGAGAGGCTCTTCGTAGCAAAAGAAAACGGAGCCTTGGGTAAATTACATCCCTACTCTTATGTTTTTGAGGGAGACAGCTTTATAAGAGGATTGGAAAAAGTAGGATATACTACAGTCTGCATAGGTGGAGTGGGGTTTTTCAACAAGAGAACGCCTATAAATAAGATACTTCCAAGTTTTTTCAAGGAATCATATTGGAATACTTCCTTTGCCTGCCACATAAAGGAAAGTTTTGAAAATCAGTTGGACTTTATAGAAAAACTGCTTGAAAAAAAGAAGGATGAAAAGATTTTTATGTATGTAAATGTCGACAGCATCCACTATCCTAATTCCTTTTACTCTGATCATGCCAAACTTGACGACGTCACAACTCACGCCATGGCACTTAGATACGTGGACTCTCATATTAACAGACTATTTGATTTATTTGCCAAGAGAGGCAAAACTTTTTGCATAATGTGTTCGGATCACGGTACTTGCTATGGTGAAGACGGTTATAACTTCCACTGCGTATCGCATGAAATAGTCTACACAGTACCATATATGCACTTTTTTTATAGACTCTACTAAATAAAGATAATAATACTATTAATACTCAAATCTAATAAAATAATGGATAACATTTATAATAAAGTGATAAATCATATGCTACTTTGTAAATCATTTATGAAAATTATCCATAGATAAAAGTATTAAAAATAAGTATAATAACACTATATAAAAAAGAGAAACTGCTGATAAAACCTATTTTGATACGAATTTTTTAAAAACATCTTCTTATCAAAGCTTATCTGCAATTTCTCTTTTAATTATTTCCAAAAGTTTTGTTTTTTCATTAAACTGAGGATTTTCCATCACCTTATCAAAGAGATACCTCAATATATCCCCTATTTCTTTGCCCTTATATCCCAAGTTTTTGACATCATTTCCATCTATATTCATATCCTTTAAAGAAAATACATCTTCTTCCGCTAAGACTTCATCAACCTTGTTTTTCAGTGTGTCATCTCCACCAAGAGTAGTAGATGCAGAGTCAGCCCTTTGCAATTCTATTAGATAGTATATATTTTCTTTTCCAAAGAGTGATATAAGTTTTCTAATACCTTTTTTTGTTATATTCCTCGTATCTATCATATGTTTCTTACAAAGAAGAGCTACAAGTTCGATTATATTATTGGAATATCTCAGTCTTTTTAGATTATCTCTTGCTATATCAAAACTTAGCTCACTATGGCCGTAAAAATGACCTATATTGTTTTCATCCACGGTCTTAGTATAGAGCTTTCCGCTATCGTGGAAAAGCGCAGCAAGTCTTAATACTATATCATCTCTCACATTGTCAAGCACATCCATGGTGTGAAAGAACAAATCCTTTTCGTGATAGGGATTTTGCTGAGAAAATCCATACATTTCATCAATCACAGGCAAAATATTTTTAAGAAGTCCTGTTTTTTTGAGCAAAATTATGGCTTGAGACGGTCTTTGGACAAGCAGCATCTTACTAAGCTCCGCATTTATCCTCTCTATTGATATTTCATTTATATCTTGAGAAAACTCCTTTATAGCCTCAAAAGTCTCATCTTCAATTTTAAAATCAAAGGTAGCTGCAAATCTTACTGCCCTGAGCATCCTGAGTTTATCTTCTTTGAATCTTTCTCTGGGATTGCCTACGCATCTTATGATTTTATCTTCAAGGTCTTCCTTACCGTCAAACAAATCTATAAATCCATCCTTATCGTTATATGCCATGGCATTGAGAGTAAAGTCCCTCCTTGACAGGTCGGCTTTGATGTCTTTTTCAAAGCTTATATTTTCAGGTCTCCTACCGTCAATATAGTCTTGCTCACTTCTAAATGTTGTAATTTCAACAGGAGAACCATCTATAATCACTGTTATGGTTCCATATTTTGCTCCGGTTTCTACTACCTTATAGCTATCATAAAATACATCTATTATTTCTTTTGGCAAGGCGTCAGTCGTAATATCTATATCGTGAGATTTTCTACCAAGTAATATATCCCTTAGACAACCGCCAACTATATAAGCATTATAGCCTTTACTTTCAAGCATAGATATGACTTTTCGAGCTTTCTTATCTATCTCAATCTTCATAGCTTTTCCATATCCTACACTATATCATTACCACAATATTCACATTCTACTATTTCTCCGACTATCTTGGTAACTTTCGCTGCACAAGATGGACAAATAACTGTTTCGTACTCAAGCTTCTTTGGTGCAATTCCGTTGTCAAGCAATACCTTAGGTACTCCATTTCTATCTATAGCAATTTTTCTAATAACATCCATTTTTATAAGAGCGGTAAGTTCTTTTATAACCTTATCCTCTTTTGTATTGACATTTAGAGCTAATTTTTGTATTTCTATAAATCCCTCTTTATCCATCAGAAATACTTTCTCATATACCTTAGCCTTAGATAATAGCATAATCTTCATAATTGAAGATACAAAAATATAATCAAAAATCAGAGCTAAAATTATATACCCCCCGGTAAGTTCTGAATATTCAGGATTTCCGGACAGTGCAGCAAAAACCATCCAAGTAAAACCCAATGCAGGTAAAGCAGTAAAAAATATCTTAACAATTTGAATACTATATATTATTTTTGATTTTATACTGTTGATAAACATATTGATCCTCTCTTATAATTTCAAATCTTATATTATTTACTGCTGATATATATTGGGATTTAAAAATTCCAATATATAAATCAGCAATAAATAATATATTTAAAATTCTAATATTTAATACTTACAATAGATTCCTTTTCATAATATCTATACTTAAACTTTAGAATAAAATCTCTCTTTATTTATATTCCTCTCATAGTTAGGCTAACTTTTTTTCTATCTAAATCAATACCTATAACCTTGACATTTACTATATCTCCTATAGAAACAACTTCCATAGGATTTTTGATGAATTTGTCACTTAATTGTGATATGTGTACCAAGCCGTCATTTTTCACGCCTATATCTACAAATGCTCCAAATTCAAGCACGTTTCTAACTGTACCCTTGAGTATCATACCTTCACTAAGGTCTTCAAGTTTTAAAACGTCACTTCTTAATACAGGAGAAATATTTTTTTCATCTCTTATATCAAGTCCCGGTTTTTTAAGTTCTTTTATTATGTCAATAAGTGTTGGCATTCCTATCTCAAGTTTGTCTGACAAATCTTTTTGAGAAGTCTTGTCTATCTTCCTTGTAAAATCTTCTATGAAATCCTCACTTTGAATATCAACATCCAAAATTTCTAAAAGTTTGTATGTTTTATCATAAGCTTCCGGATGTATACCTGTGTTATCAAGTATATTGTCTCCCTCTTTGACTCTCAAGAATCCTGCACATTGTTCGAAGCACGACTGACCTAACCTTGTAACTTTAAGCAGTTCTTCCTTGTTTTTAAACTTACCGGCATTATCCCTATATTTGACGATATTTTTCGCTATAGACGGTGTTATCCCTGCTACATAGCCAAGTATACTGTAAGACGCTGTATTTAAGTCTATACCTACCTTATTAACATTGTCTTCAACTACATTGGATAATACTTCGCTTAGTCTTTTTTGGTTGACATCATGTTGATATTGACCTACACCTATTGACTTAGGATCTATTTTTACAAGTTCACTCATTGGATCTTGTATACGCCTTGCTATAGATACTGCCCCACGCAAAGATACGTTCATATCTTTAAGTTCCTCTTCACCAAGCTTTGACGCCGAATATACAGACGCACCTGCCTCACTTACTATAGTGTAGTAGACATTTTCCTTTTGCTTTACTATATCTGCCACTATCTGCTCTGACTCTCTTGACGCTGTTCCGTTTCCTATAGAAATGATGTTTACCTTGTATTTGTCAATTAGTTTTGTAATTTCCTTATTTGTTTCTTCCACCTTGTTTTGAGGTGCTGTCGGATATACTGTAGTAGTATCAAGCACCTTACCTGTTTCATCTACGACAGCTATCTTACATCCGGTTCTATAAGCCGGATCCCAGCCTAAGACCACCTTGTTTTTAAGAGGAGATTGCATAAGAAGCGCTGATAAATTCTCTCCAAATACTGATATTGCCTTTTCCTCCGCTCTTTGCGTCATCTCTGAGCGCAGTTCTCTTTCAAGTGAAGGCATCATCAATCTTTTCAATGAATCTTCTATGGTATCTGTCATTATTTCTCTATGAATTTCAGATTTGATGTAGGAATTTTTTGCTATTTCTACAAATTTTTCAAAATCATAGTCTATTTTAACTTTTAAGATGTCGTCCTTTTCACCTCTATTTATAGCTAATATCCTGTATGACGGCATCTTTGATGAAATTTCGCTAAATTCCATATACATCTTGTAAACAGGATAGTCTTCCTTTTCCTCTGCGTCTTTTTTGGCAGATGTCATTATTACAGCTGTGTCAAAAAGCAGTTTTCTAAGAGTCTTTTTGAGTTCAAAATCATCTGCTATAACCTCAGCTACTATATCCTTGGCACCGTCAATCGCATCTTTCTCATTTTCAACTCCAAGCTCGGCATTTATAAACTCTCCTGCCTTGTCTTCCACTTTTTCAATACCTTCAAGCAAAACAAGGCTGAGAGCCTCCAAGCCCTTCTCCTTTGCAACACTTGCCCTTGTTCTCTTTTTTTGCTTAAACGGAGCGTATATATCTTCTACCTCTTGCAAAGTCATGGCATCTTCCAGTGAAGCTCTTATATTGTCAGTTAATTTGCCTTGTTCTTCAATTATATTAAGTACACTTTCTTTCCTTTCAGATAACGAATTCAGATACTTGAGTCTCTCGTCAAAATCTCTGAGCAAGCTGTCACTTGCACCGCCTGTCATCTCTTTTCTATATCTCGCAATAAAGGGTATAGTCTTGCCGTCATTGATAAGTTCTATTATATTATCCACCTGAGTATTCTTAAGTGAAAACTCACTCATAAGAATTTGTTTGATATCCATTATTTGCTCCTGATATTATATAAAATATTGAATTTACAATAATATTATACTACAAATATAAAGACAGTACAATTTTTTTTGCATTTAATGATGTTTAAAAATTATAAAAATAAAACAAGAATAGGTTTTAATATTTTTCAATTAAATACCTATCCTTATTTTTTATATTGCAATCTTTTATTTTTGTACTAATTAATTATTTAATTAGCTCGTAAATGTGTATTTA
>GL405246.1:926266-937693 GCA_000146855.1 [Eubacterium] yurii subsp. margaretiae ATCC 43715 | reverse complement strand
CAAATATTAATAAATTAAAGTTGTACATTGTTCTAAAAAATTAGTAACATAATAATATATTTAATAATTTGACTTTAAATATTAGCAATTTGATTGTTTATAAATAATAGTTTAAATTCTTTGTAACTTATAAATCTATCAATTATACATAACTGTTAATTAGATATTGTATCCACTTCACTATCTACAGTCCCACCTGATATTGAAATTACCAATTTTACTGGTAGTGCTACTATTATCTTGCTACTGTCGGATATCCATGACATATCTTCGTGTATGGACTTTGGCACGACTTCCTCAGGTAGTCTTAGTAATCTTACCTTAGAGTCTTTTGTCTCTAAGGTACCCTTGTATTTTTTACCTTCAACAAAAAAATCAAAGTCAATGTATTTAGATGTATGGCTATTGTTTAGAACATAGTTTCCAATTACTTTATTATCCTGAGTAATAACTATTTTTTGTCCCTTAGCTTGTATGTCTTCTTTTAAAAAATACAGAAGTACACAAGAAAATATCAATATCAAAAATATTATTACTATGTCACCCTTTTTCAATAATTTCATTATCTTTACTTCACTTTTTGTTTAAGTATTTCTATCGCTTTATCAAGCTGTGAATCCTTATTTTCTCCTGTTTTCTTGTATTCCACCTTAACATCCGGTTTAATACCTTTTTTGTCAACAACATTGCCATTTGGAGTAAAGTATTGAGCAGTAGTTATTACCAATCCGCCCTTATCCATTTCCATTATAGACTGTATAACTCCCTTACCAAAAGTATTTTCTCCCAATATAGTCGCTTTTTTATTATCTTGCAATGCTCCGGAAAGTATTTCAGAAGCAGAAGCAGATCCTTCATTTACCAACATTACTATAGGTATTTTCAAGCTTTCCTTGTTATCTGATTTAGCAAACTGTTTTTCACCTATTCTATTAGATGAATATACTATCATAGCCTCAGGAAGAATTTGATCCGCAACATTTGTAACTTGATCTACCAAACCACCGGGATTTGAACGAAGATCCAAAACTAAACCTTTGATATTATTTTTCTTAAGCTTTGTGATATGTTCTCTAAATTCACTTGCTGTTCTTTCTTCAAAAGCTTTTATTTGAATATATCCCAGATTCTTATCAAGCATCTTTGAAGATACTGTTTCAGTCTGTATATCTTCCCTTACTATCTTGTATTCCTTGTACTGTCTCTTTGAATCAAGTATTCCAACTACTACAGTCTTGCCCTTTTCCCCTCTCATAGCTTTGACTGCATCGTTCATTGTCTTTGCTTCATACTTTTGTCCGTCTACTGTAGAGATGATGTCTCCTGATTTTATACCTGCTTTTTCGGCAGGAGTACCTTTTATAGGGCTTACTACTACTATTTCGCCGTTATTATTAGGAGCTATATATACTCCTATTCCTACAAAATTACCTGCAGTATCTTCCATCATTCTTTTGAACTCTTCTTTGTTCAGATATTTTGAATATGGATCTCCAAGTTGTTCTACCATCCCTTTTTTCATACCTTCTACAAAGTCAATATCATCAGTATCCTTGTAATAGGTTTGTCTTATAAGATTTTCAAATTGTTTGATTTCCATATATTCTTCAAAAGAAAATCCTGAAGCTTTTACAACTATCATTCCACCTGCAGCAAATACAGCAAGTCCTATGAAAAATCCCAATAATATATTTATTATCCTTGATTTTGCATTACCGTTCATAATCTTACTCTCCTCTTAAATATGGCATAGGATCAACAAACTCTCCATTTAATCTCACTTCAAAATGGAGGTGAGGTCCTGTTGACCTTCCTGTTGAGCCCATATAAGCTACTAACTCTCCTCTTTTTACTATCTGACCTACCTGTACAGCTACTGAAGAACAGTGTCCATATAATGTTACTATTCCTGCACCATGGTCAATCATTACAGCATTTCCATAAGTACCCTTAGGTCCTGCATATATTACCTGACCTTCTTCCGCTGCATATATAGGCGTACCGGCAGAGTCAGCAAAATCTACTCCACTGTGGAACATCTTTGTATTTAGTATTGGATGTATCCTATATCCAAAAGGCGATGTAATACGCACATTTGCCACCGGCAATCCCAATCTTCCACCTGTATATGAACCCTGATAGTTACTTGTCATCACCATCAGTCTTATCTCTTCTGCAAGTTGAGCCGCCTCTTGTTGTTTCAGATTTTCAAGTTCCTGTAACTGAGCATTATCTTTTTCTACCTTAGCAAGATTGGCTTGTTGCATAAGTTTTGCTGACTCCAAGTTATCATTTTGTATATTATAGTCAGTTTTTAATGTATCCAGTACAGATTTTGATTCTTCCAAATCATCAGAAATAGATACTAAATCTTTCTTAGTGTTTTCAAGATACTCTATTGCAAACTTGTCCTGATCTACTATTTTTTTGATGACAGTATACTTTGAAAAGAAGTCCTTAACACTCTGTGAGGAAAAAACTATCTTAAGGTAGTCAATATATTTAATCTTACTCATAACCCTTATCCTAGTCTTGAGCTTAGAAGTAATTTCATATATCTCTTTTTCCTTAAAGATTATCTTCTTTGTATTTTCATCAATCTTCGCTTGAGTCTTGTCAATCTCCCTTTTGGTATAATCCAAATTTGCCTGAATTATAGCTATCTCATTATCCAAAATTACAATATTTTGATTTAAGATACTCATCTTTTTGTTATTTTCTATCTTTTTTTGCTCAATCTCTTTCAACTGTCTATTTATAGCATCAAGCTCACTTTGTTTATCCGCATAAATCATAATTGAAAAAAAACTGATGAAAAGTAGAAAAAAAATAATTTTTTTCTTAGACATTTTTTATACCTTCAAATATTTTCTCAAAGAACTTACAGAGCCTAATATACCAATTCCTATACCTGTAAGCACAAACAATGAAAGAAGTAGCGATGACATCGTAGCCTTATCCACAATGTATTTTGAAAAAAATATCGTCTTAGATAATATTGAATATACCTTGGAATAAGCAAAGTCCGTAATTAAAAAAGCTAAGAACGAACCTATAAAGCCAAGCAACGCTCCCTCAAGTATGAAAGGCCACCTTATAAACCAGTTGGTAGCTCCTATTACCTTCATTATATTTATCTCTCTCATCCTTGAAAAAATGGTAATCTTAATCATATTTTCTATTATCAAGAGCGAAAGCACAAACAATACTACAATAACTACAATACTTATTATTCCTGCAATATTGGATATTTTAACCAATTGATCTATTGTATCCTGATAAAATGAAATACTTGAAACTCTTAAATCCTTTTTTAACTCTTCCACTATGTTGGCAGAGTCTTTGGCATCAATAGGATAAGCGATAAATGAATTTTCACATGGGTTTTCCAAGTCTGAAAAAATATCCGTCTCATAACCTATGTTACTCTTGAAACTCTCCATAGTTTCTTCCTTGCTCACAAAAACAACATCTTTTAGTTGCTGATTATCTCTGAGCATATTTTCAAAACTGTCCATCTGAGTCTTATCCACTTCGTTTTTTAAAAATATCTGAATTCCACTAAATTCCTGTCTTGCAGTAAGTACAAACTTATCGAGATTTAATATCATAAGTAAGGTAATGCCCAAAATAAGCAGTGTCAATGTCATTGAAATAGTCGTAGCTATGGATGTATTCCTATTTCTAAAAACACTTTTAAATGTCTCTTTTATATAAAATCCTATCTTAATCATTCATATACCTTCCTCTTTGAATATCGCTTACTATTCTACCTTGCTCTATTCTTATTACTCTTTTTTGCATGGCGTCTACCACTTCCTTGTCATGAGTTGCCACTATTACTGTGGTTCCCTGATCATTTATTGCATTTAAGAGCTTCATTATCTGTATAGAATTTTGCAAGTCTAGATTTCCTGTTGGTTCGTCAGCAATAAGTATCGGAGGTCTGTTCACTATCGCCCTTGCTATTGCCACCCTTTGTTGCTCACCGCCTGAGAGTTGATTCGGATAAGAGTCTTCCTTGCCTTCCAATCCTACCAGTTGCAGTGCATAAGGTACATCCTGTCTTATCTGTCTGCCTGCTTTTCCAAGTATCTGCATGGCAAAGGCTACATTTTCATAAACAGTCTTATTTGTCAGCAATCTAAAATCTTGGAATATCATCCCTATCATTCTTCTATAACGTGGCAAAGTCCTACTAGATAAGGTAGATGTATCTGTGTCATTTACCACTACCTTTCCGTAGGTTGGACTAAGCTCGCTTTGTAAGAGTTTTATCAGCGTAGACTTACCCGCTCCTGACATTCCTACCAAAAAAACAAATTCTCCTTCATTTATGGCTAGTTCTATGTTACTTACGGCATAGGTTTCACTCTTGTCATAAATCATGGATACATTCTCAAAATATATCAAAACAATGCCCCCAAATAGATTTTAAAAGTCTTATATTTCAATCTAATCAATAAAAACTAATAAACTTAATAATAGTACACAAAATTGAAAATATCTCTTCAATATAAAACAAACTTACAATATTTTAAATCATATACTTTCTCAAAATGTAAATAACTTCGTTTAATATGCTTACACATATAAGAAATTATCTACATAAAATCTTACCATTTCATTACCGAAAGTGCTGATTATCACAGCAGATATACACATATAAGGTCCAAAAGGTATCTCCTGTCTCATCTCAAATTTTCTTCCCAAAATTCTAAATATTATTATAAAAAAAAGTCCTACAAAGAAAGAAAAAATAGATGTAATTGCAATGTAAGGGCTGCCTATTACAAGACCTATCACAGCATTGAGATATATATCCCCCTGACCAAATGCCTCCTGTTTAAATACTATTTTACTCAAAAAGTAAATTGCAGCATAGATTGCAGCTCCAATAACAGCTCCAAGAATATTTGGTACTATATCTGTCTTTTTAGATATTATAAGTACAACTCCCAGCAATACTGCAAATATTTTCAAGACGTCATCATAGATATAAAATGTGTCCCAATCTATAAAGCCTACAATTACAAGCATAGAAAAAAATATGCACATCAAAAGGAATTCCAAGCTAATGGAATATTTATAATAAGCAAGTAAAAACAATAATCCGGTAAGCAATTCCACAAAGAAATATCTTGGAGAAAACTTAGCCTTACAGTATCTGCACTTCCCACCTAAGAAAATGTAACTGAACAAAGGAACTAAATCCAACACTCCAAGTGTATGCTTACAAGAAAAACACATCGAGCGTCCCTTTGTTATTGGCATCTCAGCAGGTAGTCTATATATTACAACATTGTAAAAACTTCCAAATACCGCACCAAATAAAAACACAAGTATTCCTACAATAATTTCATAATTCATAACTACACTCCAAAATATATAATAATTTTCCTTTACATCATTGAACTAATTGCCATCCTATAAATGAAAACCAATCTAGTCTATTATATAACATAATTAAAAAGTATTCCAGCAAAATTTAAAAAAAGTAAGAGATTCCTCCCTTACTTTTCTTTCACCAAATCAAAACTTTTCAAATACTACAAGAACTTTCTAGATTATTATTTTAATTTTATTCTATATCTGACTTAGTCCAAATAGTCCTTAAGTTTATTTGACTTTTTAGGTCCTCTTAGTTTTCTAAGTGCCTTTGCCTCAATTTGTCTTATTCTCTCCCTTGTCACGTCAAACTCCTTACCCACTTCTTCAAGTGTCCTAGGTCTGCCATCATCAAGTCCAAATCTAAGTTTAAGCACTCTTCTCTCTCTATCAGTAAGAGTACAAAGCACCTGCTCAATCTGCTCTCTAAGCAGTGAATATGCCGCAGCTTCAGACGGAGCCTGTGCATCATCATCAGGAATGAAATCTCCCAAATGTGAATCTTCCTCTTCTCCTATAGGAGTCTCCAAAGATACCGGCTCTTGAGCAATCTTCATTATTTCTCTTATCTTGTCCTGTGACATTCCCATCTGTTCAGCAATTTCTTCAGGTCTTGGATCTCTTCCCAGTTCCTGAACCAACTGACGATTTATCCTAATCAACTTGTTGATGGTTTCTACCATGTGTACAGGTATTCTTATTGTCCTTGCCTGATCAGCAATAGCCCTTGTTATAGCCTGTCTTATCCACCAAGTTGCATAAGTTGAAAACTTAAAGCCCTTTGTATAGTCAAACTTTTCTACAGCCTTAATCAATCCGAGATTACCTTCCTGAATCAAATCAAGGAAGAGCATTCCTCTACCCACATATCTCTTTGCTATGGATACGACAAGTCTAAGATTCGCTTCGACTATCTTCATCTTGGCATATTCGTCACCCTTTACCATAAGTTCAGACAATCTATGCTCTTCTTCCACTGTAAGTAACTGTATTTTTCCTATTTCTTTAAGATACATTCTAACAGGATCGTCAACATTGTTCTTAGTCAATGAAAGTTCAAGACTTAAGAGGTCAAAGTCACCTTCACTCTTTTGCTCTCCACCTTTGGCTTCGTCATGTGGCGTGTCCTTATCCATATCGTCTATGATATCTATGCCAAAACTTGCGAATCTGTCATACATATCTTCTATTTTTTCTTTGCCGATATCATAGTTGTCTACAGTGTTCATTATAGTGTCATAGTCTATATATCCGTCTCTTCTTCCCTTTTCTATCAGACCTTGGACAGCTTTTTCATATTCCATGACACTCAATATATCCTCTTTATCATCATATACTGACAAATCTGAATTTTCATCGAAATCTTCTATCAACTCTTCTTCAGACAAATCTTCTAAAGATGGCTCGATATCATCTTCACTTACATCATCATCAAAAAACTCCGAATCATCTTCAAGAGGCTTATTTATTACTCCGATGTATTGATCAATATCATCATCAAAACTCTCATCATCTAAATTTTCATCTTTTTTTGCTTTTTTAGACTTCTTATCGAGTTTCTTATCTGAAACCTCATCCTTTGCTTTCTTCTTTTTTGCCTTAGGCTCTTCTTTGTCGTTTGAAAGCTCTGCTTTTGAACTTTTCTTCGTCTTGTCGCTATCTTTTTTACTCATCTCGTCATCATCTTTTACCTTAGATGTAGACTTTTTCTTTTTTTCATCTTTAGCCAATGAGACTTCGTTGCCCTTATCCTTAGGCTTTCTTCCTCTTTTGCTCTTAGGCTTTTCTCCATTTATAATATCAATATCTATTATTTCTTTACTCACAGTTCATCCCTCTTTTTTTTAAAATATAGGGTAAAATACTTAACATCTATACATTTATTTCATAATTTATAACACAATTATCTTAACTTTAAACATCAAGCTTCAAACTTTCTTTTATTTCAGACATCTTTTTCAAAAGTTCTAGTCTTTTTTTTGCATTGTTAAGAGTCTTTTCAATATCTCTTTCATCTTTAAGCAAAATATCTATCTCTTCAATTTGACTTTGAATACTGGAAAACTTAACAGACTTTGCAAGTTTTCTAAGCAATTTTTCAGTTTCACCATCAATGCTCATTTTTTCATATTCAAATCTTTGAAAATAAATTTGCCTAAGGTCATCTCCGTTTAAATCTTCAAGTTCCAGTATATCATCCACAAATTTAATAAATGAAGGATTTTCCATTATCATAATTTTGAGTTTTTCTTCGTTAGGATTTGATATTTTGTTAGAAACAAGCACCACATCCTTAGCTTTCACCACATTTTTAGGTATATCCTGCCTTTTGAAAAACCTTGTCTCATTTTGACCTTGTTCCTTAAATCTCTTTGGAGAGAAAAACTCCCCATATACCTTGACTCCTATAGCTTTTATAGACGTATCCGTCATTTGAGAGAGTCTTTTTATCTGATACTCTTTTTCCACCTCATCCTTACACTCAACTATCTTCTCACAGGCAAGGTTGATAAATTCCAACCTTTGAGAATGTACACTTAGATCATAGTTCAAACCCATATCATCAATTATAAATGTCAAAGGAGATACTGCATTTTTTATAAGTCTCATAAAATCTGAAGATTTTTTACTGGAAAAAAACTCATCAGGATCTTTATAATCTCCTATCCTTATTACATTTGCAGTTATTCCCTCTTCTTTAAACATATCCAAGGCTCTTAAAGTAGCCTTCCTTCCGGCTGTATCGGAATCATAGCAGATAAACACCTTCTTATTTTGCCTTTTTATCACTTCTACATGCTCCTTGGCAAGTGATGTACCAAGTGAGGCTATGCCACCGGCAATTCCGTTTTTTATCAGACTGATGACGTCCATATAGCCCTCAACAAGTATCAATCTTTTAGAATTGTACTTATTAGCTAAATTCAGTCCATATAGTTCATTTTTTTTCTTAAATATCATACTCTCAGGAGAGTTGAGATACTTTGGAGTCTCACCGGCATTCATTGTCCTGCCTCCAAAAGCTATGACTCTATTTCTCCTGTCAATTATGGGATACATTATTCTTCCAAAAAAGATAGAATACATCCTGTCGTTTTTCTCTCTGAAAACCATACTATGTATCATATCTTCCTTAGTATATCCCAACTCTTTAAGATAATTTATCGAGCTTGAGACTCTATCCTCATATCCCAGACCGAATTTTTTCATGGTCCTTTCGTCAATACCTCTGTTTAACAGATAGCTTTTAGAATTATCTAAGTTATTTTGTAAATTTTGAAAATAGTATTTAGCCAAATCGACATGGAGTTTGTACATCTTTTTCTTCTCATCAAGCTCCATCTTATCTTTTTCAGTGAAAGTATGAGTTTGCTTATACGGTATGTTCGCATTTTCACATAAGTATTTCACTGTTTCGTTAAAACTCATATTTTCCTTTTTCATAAGGAAAGATATGATATTGCCACCTTCTCCGCAACCGAAACACTTGAAAATTTGCTTACTTTCATTTACTACAAACGATGGAGTCTTCTCGTTGTGGAATGGACAAAGACCTTTGTAATTGTCTCCATTTTTCTTCAAATCCACAAATTTAGATATAACATCCACTATGTTGTTGGCATTTTTGACTTCTTCTACAAATCTCTCATCAAGATAATTGGAATGTTGCATTTAAACCCCTACCGTCACAAAACTATGTAATTTCACTACGATTTTCTTTTACCCAATGTTTTTATAATTAAAACAAACTGAGTTTTTTTGCAAAAATTATGTAAAAAAACTTTGTATATAGTAAATATACAAAGACTTTTTTTAAAATTTATTCTATTTTACTAAAAAAATAAACTATGACATCTATGTCTTAAAAATAATTTCCTTTAATTTTAAAAAATACAGTTACGAAATTTAACCTATATTTTTTAGTTAAGTTTAATATTATTTTAGAAGAAAATACGTCAAAACCACTATCGAAAGTATCATCCTATATATTCCAAATACAATGAAGTCATGATTTTTTACATAATCCATAAACTTTCTTATTACTATGAGAGCAAAAACAAAAGATAAGACAACACCTAATAATATCAATATAACTTGAAAAGAAGTTATAGGAGTATGCTTTATAAATAGTTTGACTACCTTTAGTGATGTAGCACCGAGCATTGTAGGAATAGCCAAAAAGAAAGAAAACTCTGCTGATTCCACCCTTGACAAACCAAGTAACATTGCACCAATGATAGTCGCAGCCGATCTCGATGTACCCGGTATCATGGCAAAGCACTGAAATATACCTATCATAAAGGCTGTCATATAAGTCATACCTGCTATATTGTTTTCATTTTTCATATTTCGCTTTTCTATTAAGATTATTACTACACCCCATAAGAAAAGCATGGTTGCAACCACTTTTGCATTCATCAGATGAGCATCGATGATATCATCAAACAAAAGCCCAAGCACAGCAGCGGGAAGAGCTCCTATAATCACCTTTTTCCATATATTTAGAGTTTCTTTTTTGTGCTTCTCATCCTTAGAGAAAGGATTGAGTTTATGAAAGTACAGCACCACAACAGCCATTATAGCGCCAAGTTGAATGATTATATTAAATATATTAGCAAAATTTTCCGGCTTTAATTTTATAAACTCATTTACTATTATCAAATGCCCTGTAGAACTTACCGGTATAAACTCCGTTAATCCCTCAACAAATGATAACAACACTACCCTAATAATATCTGTCATTTTCCCTCTCACCTTATACAGTTTTTCAATATCTTTTCAAGTTTTTTCTTAGCTCTCTCAAAGTCTATAAAGTACGGACTTGTACATATTGTGATTATTTTTGCCTTTTCATAGCTTCTTTTGATGAGCTCAATCTTCTCATCCTCATCTATGTAGTCCATTTCAGGGCTAAAAAAATCAAGGTCTATATCCAATATGACCTCATCATAAAAATCAATATCCTTCTCCAATTTTGCCATAGAATAAGTCGAATCTATTATTGCTACGTCTTTAATAAAGCCGTTTTCCAATAGTGGCACTATAAAGTTGCCTACATTTAAAAAATAATTCGTATAATCATACAATACATGGTAATCAAAGTCATCAGGTTTTTTTCTGCAAATATCCTTATTTTCTTTGATTTTTTCTATTGCCTGTGACAAGGTGTAATCAGGCACTCTCATGTCCTTATGCTGGTCAAAATGTATCATTAGATTTTTCTTAACCCTCAGGTTTTTGTCAAGAAAATCAAACAAAAGCTGCTCCTGTTCAGGCGTTTTAGCACATCTTCTCGCATCACTTATTACATTTCCAGCAATAAAGTAAAAACTATGATTGTGATTATCAAAGATATATAGTTTTTTATCATTATCCTCGCAATAAATGAAGTTTTCTATTCCCTTGATATCATATTGCCTTTGCAAGATTTCATCATATTCACTAAATGCTGTCTTGTCAGATTGTATAAGATTGTTTAATATTTCATCGACCTTATAAGGAAGTTTTTTCATTGGTGGTATGTAGATTTTCTTATTCTTTCTCTTATTATAAGAAAAAGCGTTATTTCCACATTCCCTATCCAAATACAAACCTTTATAGAGATATTCCATAACTATTCCAACTTTTAAGATATTCTATTTGAAAATATAAACCGATATTTTGCAAGTTGACACTGGTCTTTCCCCCCACACTCGCCTACTGGAAGTTTTGCTCGGGTTTGCCTCACTAATAATTCTCTCGCTTTTTGCGGTAGGTCTTACATCTAAAACGCACTATGCTCACTGATATATTTTATATCAGCTTACGTGGATCCCTTCGCCTGCGTCTGGCATGGACTTTCAACCACAAACCTTGCAAAATATTCTGCAAGTAGTTTATCACATCTTTAAATTTATGTAAATATTTGTAACGCTAATTTAACTTTTTATTAAATATTTTTAAAGTTAAAAGTAGTATACTCTGATAAAAAGAATATATTTATTATCTGATATATTTTTTAAAATTGAATTTTTATTATGACTTTTTTATAAATTATTC
>GL405246.1:921808-925933 GCA_000146855.1 [Eubacterium] yurii subsp. margaretiae ATCC 43715 | reverse complement strand
TTATTCTAATTACAATGTAAGTTAATTAATATATTAATTAGGAAAGAGGTGGTATATTGTCTGATAATGTAAAGAATACTCCATTTATTAAGATTAACCATATTAGAAAAATATATAGAATGGGAAGCGAAAAAATAGTTGCTCTTGACGACGTGTCTTTGGACATAAATCGTGGTGAGTTTGTATGTTTCTTGGGAAAGTCAGGCTCAGGTAAGTCAACTTTTTTGAACATGGTAGCAGGACTTGAAAAGCCTACAAAGGGTGAGATAATAATCGGAGGTATACATATTGAAAAGTTAACCGAAGAGCAAATTACAATTTTTAGGCAAAAAAACATAGGATTTATCTTTCAGTCTTATCAGCTCATACCTTCACTTACAGCCTTGGAAAATGTTGCACTTCCCTTGGTCTTTAGAGGTATACCTGTGAAAAATGCTCAAAAAGCTGCAAAAAAATGCCTAGATGACGTTGGGCTAAAGGGATATTATATGAGAAGACCTAGTCAAATGTCAGGTGGGCAGCAACAAAGAGTCGGTATAGCAAGGGCACTTGTAAATAAAGCCAAGATAATTTTCGCTGACGAGCCTACAGGAAATCTCGACTCTAATACGACCTTGGATGTAATGAATCTTATAGTCGGAATAAGTAAGAAAAACAATCAAACTATAATACTTGTAACCCATGACAACTCAATAGCAGACTATGCAGACAAGATAGTCGAGATTAAAGACGGAAATATAATTAATGTGGTACAAAAGGAGAAAAAAAATGAAGTTTAAAATTAAGATATTATGTCTTATATGCATGATGATGTTTGTATTAAGACCAATGGCTGAAATAGTGTCCTATGCTAATTTAGGAGATAGTACAAATGAAAGAGAAGCAGAAGAAAGAGAACGTGAAAGACAGAGGCAAGATCAAGAACAAAAGGAAAGAGATTTTAACGTGGCAGTTGATATTTCTGCCAACTTCTCAGAATTAACTGCAGACACCAAAGGAAAATTGACAGTATCAGTAAAAAATACAGGCGGGGTACAAATTGCGAAACCTACTTTAAAAGCCACTCTTCCAGCAGAACTTACGCTATTATCAAATACAAGTCCTATACAAAATTTGGACGCTGTCAAAGTATCTGGTGACTCTGTTTTTGTAACTTATGAAGTCCAAGTTTCAAAGGATGCAAAGACAGGTAACTATCCTATTACCTTTGATTTTACAGGAAAATATGGATATTCTGTCGATAACTATAAAGACTATACTTATTCTAAAACATTCTATGTAAATATAGTAAAACCTGAAAAAAAGAAAAAGGATGAAAAACAGTATAAACCTTTTAATATCTACAATATTAAACATCCTGCTATTGTAAATAAGGGCGATATTGCAAACTTGAGTTTTACCATTTCCAATCCTAATGATGAGGCTATAAACTCAATTAAGGTAACAGTTGCACCTGATGAAGGAATATTAAACCAAAGTCAAGGTACCTTTGTAGAAAATAATTTTCCTGCAAAGGGAACTAAGTCATATAATATTAAGCTATTTCCAAAAGACGGGGCAGAAAAGAAGAATTACTCAGTAAAGTTGACAGTAGAACCTACAAATACCACTGAAGCTACTCCTCCGGCAAATTCAGAAAATACAGAAAATGAACCGCAAAAAATCCTACCTACAGCTACGCAATACACAGGAATATTCTACAATGCTCCTCCAAAGGAAGAAGACGAAGATAAGAAACCTGACGGTGTAAAAAACCCTCAGATTATGATAACAAGCTATAGCTATGGTGGAAATCCTGTCCAACCGAACGGACAATTCCCCCTATCAATGACATTTGTCAATACAAGCAAGGAAAAGACTCTAAAAAATATAAAAATTTCGCTTACTGCAGATGAAGGTACATTTATTGCTGTAGGTTCATCAAATTCTTTCTACATTGACAGTATGGGACCGTCAGCTTCAGTTACTAAGACACTTAATTTCTCAGTAAAACCTGACGCTACAACAAAGACTGTAGGAATGAATATAGACTACTCTTACGAAGATACTAAGGCAAACCCTCTTACTGCAAAAGACACTATATCAATACCTGTATTGCAGAAAACTCTCTTTAGAGTTGATGATGTTGCTCAACCACAAGATGTAATGGAGGGTGAACCTGTTTCAATAAGCACTACTTTTTACAACCTTGGTAAAACGCAGATATCAAATGTAAAGGTTACTGCAAAAGGTGATTTCACACCTTCAGGAAGTGCCAACTATTACTTAGGTACTTTCGAGCCAGGAAAGAGTGATTCCTTCTCATTCTCAGCAATACCTAATGATACTAAGAAAATATCAGGAGTTATTATGTTCAGCTACGAAACACTTGACGGCAAAACAAATACAATGGAGAAAAAATTTAACTTTGAACTCAATCCTATATCAATGCCGACTCAACCTGATGTTAATCCGCAACCAGAGAAAAATTCTAATAATAATCTACCTCTTATTATAGGGGGAGCTGTTGCCGCCTTAATAGTTTTGACTGTAGTAATAGTAAAAATACGTGCAAAGAAGAAAAAACTTCAGGAGCTTGAGTTAGATGAATAAAATAGAAATATTTAAGATGGCTTTTACGAATCTCTTTCGAAGAAAAGCAAGGAGCATACTTGCGATACTTGGAGTTTTGATAGGTACTGCATCTATTATCACCATGGTATCCATAGGTTTGGGGATGAGTAAAAACTTCGATGACGAGATGAAGAAAAATCCGGATTTGCATATTATCACAATATTTGGTGTAGGACGGAGTGGTAGCAATCCAAACAAACCTAATAATCTCAAAATGGATGACAAGTCCGTTAAAAAAATTGCTAATATTCAAGGAGTCACTAAAGTGACTCCTGTGAAACGTGTCAGCACAAGGCTAATTGTAGGTGACTATGTTGCTTTTACAGACATCATAGGACTTGATCCTGAATTTCTGCAAAAAAAAGGCATTAAACTTTCCAAAGGAACTTTTCTCAAATCCGGCGATAAGATGAAGATAATGGTAGGTAATCAAATTCCTGCTATGATGGAAAATTATAAGAACGGTCAATATATGCGTTACTCTCCTGATGGCAAGTACAATATTGAACTTATATCCAATAAGGTGGAGCTTACTTCCGATACTGAATACAAAAAATCAAAAAACACTTATGGTTATGGCGGTAACGGAGGAGAACCCGGTGGCAGTGATACAAAGCCTAAGTATGAAGTATTTAGAGTAGAAAGCATTGGTCTTATCAATAGTGAGTCGGAAGAAGGTTTTTCCATATATACTACTCTTGACACTATAAAAGAAATAGAAAAATCAAATGCTAAGGCTGAAGCAGATGTCGGTAGAAAAAGAGATGACCAGTATTCTAATTCTAGAGAATATAATCAGTTTGTCATATATATAGAAGATGTAAACAAGGTCTCTGATGTTACTAATGTACTTAAAGAAGACGGATTTCAATTTTACTCTGTTATGGATGATATAAAGAGAGAACAACAAAAGTTTGCAATGATACAAGGTGCTCTTGGTGGTATAGGTGGTATATCATTGCTCGTAGCAGCAATAGGTATAACAAACACCATGATAATGTCAATCTATGAACGTACAAGAGAAATCGGTGTAATGAAGGTAATTGGTGCAAGCCTAAGAGATATAAAAAGTCTGTTCCTATACGAGGCTGCAATCATAGGTATGCTTGGTGGAATTATAGGTTCAGCTATAAGTATAATATTGTCCATTGTAGTAAATATAGTCTATCGTGGTATGAACATGAACGGAATGGGCGGAGATTCTATGATGGGTATGAATGGTGGCTACATTAGCGGAGGAATGGCTATGGATGGAGCGAGTGAAATGGTAGAGGCATATATATCATATATTCCATTTTGGCTAATAATATTTGGAATCTTATTCTCAACTTTGATAGGAATAGTAGCCGGATATATACCTGCTAAAAAGGCAATGTCGCTTTCAGCACTTGAAAGTTTAAGAAATGAGTAGAAATAATAATAGAAGAATTAAAAATAAAATAACTACAGTATACTTGAAATAACAGTATACTTGAAATAATAAAATCCGAAAAGCTAAGCTTTTCGGATTTT
>GL405246.1:840846-921708 GCA_000146855.1 [Eubacterium] yurii subsp. margaretiae ATCC 43715 | reverse complement strand
GGATTTTATTATTTCGATTTATTTATTCTAATATTCTTTAAATCAATGTATTGAAAGCTTTCCATTATTTTATTAAATATCAATTACACTAATAGCTTTATATTATGACTCTATTAAGTAAATTCTGTCTTTACATACTAATTATTAAGCTCTGCTTCAATACTAACTTCATAAATGTCATCTATTGCAATTTTTGTTAGATTTTTTGCAACATTTTTGAAATTTTGTACATCCTTAGTCACATAGTACTGAACCTTGTAATTATCACTACTATCTGTCAACATATTCTTAGCCTTAAGAATATTCCTTGCCTCTATAGCTGTCTGCATACCCGGATCGACTATATTTCCCTTAAAATACTTTGCAAACAAATCTTCTACCAAAGGATAGTGAGTGCATCCCAAGATAAGAGTGTCTATGTTATCTGTAAATCTTCCCACTAACTCCTTGATTATAGCTTCATTTTCATCATTGTACTCAAAGCCGTTTTCTATTATATTCGCAAGGTTGACACTTCCTTCTTCATAAACCTTTAACGACTTATCGTTATTTGAGACCTTATTGATATCATTAAGATAACCATGAGTCTTTGCAGTAAAGACTGTAGAGCAAACACCTATCTTATTGTTCTTTGTGAGTCTTAATGCCTCTTTCGCTCCTGGGTTTATCACACCTATTATAGGCAGATAGTATCTCTCTTGTAAATAGTCAAGTGCAGCCACAGTCGCAGTATTACATGCTATAACTATAGCCTTTACTTCTTTTCTAGTAAGAAAATCGACGATACAACTACATAATTTTTGCAATTCTTCCGCCGTCTTTTGACCATAAGGATTATGTCCACTGTCTCCAAAATATATGTAGTTCTCGTTTGGCATTACTTCCACAAGTTTGTTTAAAACTGAAAATGCTCCAACTCCTGAATCAAATATACCTATAGGTCTGTTATCCATAGCTAATCATCTCCCTTTTTAATATTATACCAAAATACTGATACAAAGACTTATTAATATTGCAATTTAGGTTTTCCTTATAGAAAATCATCTACAAGATTAATACTGATATCCTTTAAACTCATTGTCACAACATTTTTTTACTTTATTAAATATTAAAATTTTCAATTAATATTCAAAAATTAAAGAACGTTTCCATAACTATAGCAAATTTTAGCACCAGTATTTATTTTGTATAGGTAATACATATCCAACTTAGGATGTTTCTACTCAAATAAAAAAATATTTTAAAAAAAGTATAGATTGATAGTCTCTATACTTTTTTTAATCTTTATATTTATAAGTTTATAATTATCTTAGCCTGCAAATTGCATGAATATTGTAATTACAAGCATATTTGTAAAGTCTATCAAGAATGCCCCAACTATCGGAAGTATGAAGAATGCTCTTGGAGCAGGTCCAAATGCTTCTTGTATTGAAGTCATGTTGGCAACACCGTTTGGAGTGGCACCCATACCAAAACCGCAGTGTCCACCGGCTATAGTTGCCGCATCGAAGTCCTTACCCATTACGTTGAATGTTACAAAGTATGCAAATAGGAACATAACTACTGATTGTATACCCAAGATTATAAGCATTGGTCCGGCAACGTCTGCAAGTTCCCAAAGTTTCAATCCTGTAAGTGCTAGTGACAAGAACGCATTAAGTCCTATAGTTCCAACTACGCCTGTAGCCTTTTGGTTGATGTGATAAGCACCTGTACCTTCACCTATGTTTAGAATTATAGATGCTATAATCATTGAAGGAACGTAAGCAGGAAGATTAAGTTTCATAGGATCTCCTGTAGGTCCTGTTATAGGTAATTGTACGTTTTTAAGCGGTATAGATATAAGTGAACCTATAGCAACAGCAACTACTATTATAGCAGTAGCTCTGAATATTTCTTCAAAGTTTACTTGTTCAGATTCTGATTCCATTTCCAATTTCTTATCTGTGTATTCAGCACCCTTTGATTTAAGGTTATTTTTTCTTATAAGAGCAGAACCAAGCGGTCCACCCATCAAAGATCCAACAACTAGACCGAATGTAGCGGCAGCAGCAGCAAATGTATTTGCACCCTTCAATCCCATTTCTGTAAATGTAGGAGCAAATGCAGCACCTGTACCGTGTCCACCTGTCATAGTAACTGAACCGCATATCAATCCAAGTAGAGGATTTTGACCTAATGCTTTAGCAACTCCCATACCTACAGCATCCTGTATTACGCAAAGCACAGAAGCAACTATTAGGAAGATGATAACACCAAGTCCACCTTTTTTGATAAGTTGAATACTTGCAGTCATACCTATTGTTGTAAAGAACACCAACATGAATGGTGTTTGGAAAGTAGTATCAATACCTAGTGAGAAGTGCATAGTTTCTCTTACTATCAGATGCAGGAAGGCAAATACAACACCTCCGGCAACCGGAGCAGGTATACAAAACTTATTAAGTAGAGGTATAACCTTTTTCAATAAAACTCCTAAGTAATACACAAGCAACGCAACAGCGAAACTTTGCATCAAGTCAAGCTTAAGAGTTGTCATCTTTTCACCGGCATCAAGATAAAGTGCATTTTGGTGAGTAGCAAGGTTGAGCTCTTTTAAAATAGGCCCGACATCTTTAAAGCTCTCTAATGTGATAGGATAATCCATAAGATAATTCCACCTTTCTTAAATAAAAAATAAAAAATTGTACATAAAAAAGCCTAACTATGTAAAGAATGTGAAAACATTTCTTACGTCCTAATTATAATACAAAAAATTAAATATTTCAATAGAAAGTTTTTAAAAAAGCTTTAAGAAAGAAAAGAACATTGAAATCTAGTGATTTCAATTGATAAAAAATGAAAGTTAAATTTCAAATTTTCAAAAATTTGATATAAAAATTTCAAATATTTATAAATTTGAATATTATTATTTTATTTCAATATCTACCTATAAATCTTCTATTAAGATTTTGGGAAAATGTATTTTTTCACCTCTTCTTCATCAGAAAAATGCTCTCTAACACCGTTTATAAGCTGATATTCTTCATGTCCCTTTCCTGCAAGTACAATAACATCGCCTTTTTGTGACATTTCAATAGCTTTTTGAATTGCTACTGCCCTATCTGCATAACAATAAGTATATTTTTTCTTATCTTGCGATATATGTGATACTATCTCATCTATAATCTTTTGCGGATTTTCTGTATCAGGATTGTCAGACGTTACTATAATAACATCACAATATTTTGATGCAACTGTCGCCAACTCTTCTCTTCTGTTTTGAGATCTCGTACCCACTGAGCCAAAGAGAACGATTAGCCTTTTAGGTTTTAATTCCTTTACTGTTTGTAATACATTTTCCAAGCTGACTTCATTATGTGCGTAGTCGATTATCACTTTTATATCTGTAAATCCATCTATGACCTGTAATCTTCCTTTGACATGTGCTTTTTCAAGACCTGTATATATACTTTGATAACTAAGTCCTAATTGTTCACAAAGCATGATTGTACATAGTGCATTATATACTCCGAATTTGCCAAATGAATTTACTACATATTTTTTTTCGTTTACTTCAAAGTAAGTCCTCATATCTGAAATATTACTTGGATAGATGATATCTTTTGCCTGAAAATCAGAACTTGAATCAATAGAATATGTCTTATAATCCTTAGACTTTTCTATCATGACTTTTGAATTTTCATCATCAATATTTATTATGCTGTATTTACTCATAGCAAAGAGCATGGACTTACATTCTCTATAATGTTCAAATGTAGGATGCTCTTTTTCACCTATATGGTCATGCGACAAGTTTGTAAATATAGCATAATCAAACTCAATTCCATGCACCCTATTCATCATTATTCCACCTGAAGATACTTCCATAGCAAGTACTTTAACACCATTATCTACCATCTTCTTCATATATTTTTGTATCTCATAGCTTTCAGGAGTAGTATTTACAGTCTTGAAATACTGATTTGCAAAATATATTCCGTTCGTACCTATGACTCCACAACTGATATCAGAATTGTCCAAGACTGATTTTATATAGCCTGAAACAGTAGTCTTTCCCTTAGTTCCTGTGATACCTACTATAGTGAGCTCTTTTGACGGATGACCGAAAAATTCAGCTGACATCGTTGCAAGGGCTACTCTTGTATCTTCAACTAAAATAAATGTTGAGTTTTGTATTATTTCAACATTTTCTTTTTCTTGCAAAAATTCTTCTCTTGAAATTACAAAAACTCTTGCTCCGCTTGAATATGCGTTTTCGATATACTTATGTCCATCAGAAGTCATACCAATTAAAGCAGTAAATAAAGTTTTTTCTACAGCTTTTTTGGAATCATATACAATATCTTCTATTTCCAAATCAATTTGACCTGATATTTTTTTTATTTTCAAATTCTTGATTATATATTTTAAATTCATAATTACTCCGCAAAATCACAGTTCATTAGTAATGATATATTAATTCTATATTTAATTGACAAAATATGCATAACTTATCATTCATCTATCCTATAGATCTAAGTCTTTTTAATTCTCTTTGGAAAATTTCAGGCTCTTCCACGCTAAATTCCAGATATTTTTTCGTCTTAGGATGCAAGAACCCAAGAGTTCCTGCATGAAGCAGTTGACCGTCAATCTTTTCCTTATAATTGGAATATAGCCTATCTCCAACTATTGGTCTGTTGATATGTCTTAGGTGAACTCTTATCTGATGAGTGCGTCCTGTCTTTAATATAGCCTTAGCATAGGTGTATTTTTCAAAAATCTCAAGTGGAATTATCGTAGTATGAGCGTATTTCCCATCTTCGATTACACAATATTTCATCCTATCCTTGGGATTTCGACCTATGTTTTGCTCTATCACTGTCTCCTCATCTATTACTCCGTTGCAAATAAGGGTGTATACCCTTGTCATACTATGGTCTTTGAGCTGATTTGTCAGTTCTGTGGATGAAAAGTCATTTTTTGCTACTACCAAAAGCCCTGATGTATCCTTGTCTATCCTATGCACTATACCTGCTCTATACATACCGTTTTGTAAGGAAATATCATCTTTTAGATAATATAGCAGTGCATTTACCAAAGTTCCTTCATGGTTTCCGTTTGCCACATGTGTTACCATGCCTCGTGGCTTATTTACCACAAGTACGTCATCATCTTCATAGACTATATCAAGTGCTATATCTTGCGCCTTTATTTCAGCCTTATTTTCTTCTTGATAATTGACATAGACAGTATCCCCTGTTTTCAGCTTGACACTTGCCTTTGCCTTATTTCCATTTAGACTTATATTTCCACTTTCGATAAGACTCTGTATTTTAGACCTAGACAGTTCCAATTTGTCGCCAAGATAAACATCCAATCTTATTAAGTTTTCATCTTCTTGTAAGGTAAATATTTCTTCCATTTTATCTTTCCAATACTAATATTACTAAGCATTTTAAACTATTTAGCTATAATATAATACATACGTTTTGAGTATGTTTTTATACATAATCGTTAAAATATGAATTTTTCTTCTGAAAAAGAAGATTTAGCAAGAACTTCTTAGCATCAGACAATTCAATATTTTTTTCAAATAATAAAATTTCCCAATTAATGTATCCGAAGACAAGCCTTGAAAAATCATATATACTCATCTCAAAATCCTCTGTTGAATCTGAAATATCCAAAATAAAACCATTATCTTTATTACTTCTTATCTCAAAAACCTTATTATTTTCCTGTATAATCTCATCAATAAGCTTAATTTTCAAATTTCCACCTTCAAATGCTACATATCTTAAATTGGCATTTATCTGCTCTTGGAAAATCTTTTTAGCATTTAATACTCTACTCATCATAAAAGGCTTAATTTTATATGTGATTTTATTATCTGCATTGAAATAATAGAAAACATTTGATTTTTCATAACTATGGACAATTACATTTTTTATCTGAGTATAGTGTGATTTTACTATTTCCATAAGTTTGTCATAACCTGATTTTTTAAGCGAAAAAATCTCTCTTACAAATCCTGTTTCACCACCTTCATATTTGGGATAAAATATCATATATGCGATCGGACTGTCATCCTCATAGCATATTATTATATTTCCGCCCTCAAGTTTGACCTCATCAATCAAATTTTGGAAATACGAATCATCTCTGGCAAAATATGAACCGATACTTGACATACTTTTATTGTAAATCTCAATAGGATGTTCCATAATATCATCTTCATAATAAACAGCTTTTAGATTTGTCTTATTTATCTTAATTCTATCTATAGGTATATCAAGTTCCAACATATTATAAATATTTGCAAATCCATATCTTGTATAAATATAGCTATCAATAGGCATCAGCATTGTAATATCTTCGCCCTTTTCATACAGCTCAGTTAAAGTCCTTTTAATTAGGATACTCGCATATCCGCCCCCTCTATGCACTGCAGAAGAAGACACCCCTACTATGTATGATACATTTTTTATCTCATCATTTATCTTAAGACTATACTTATTTGTCATAAGAGAGCTTATTACCTCGTCATCATCCTTGATTATATAGTTATTTTCAAATTCATATCTCTTAGTGAAATAATAGTCCATATATTCATCAGTATCATCAAAACAGTATTTCCACAGATTTTTAACCTGTGTTTCCTCATTTTCGCTCGTTGAAATCAAAAACTCCATTTTCCCACCTTCTATTATCCTTGCTAAGTTAATATTAAGTAATTAAACAAGTTATATATTTATAATTTAAAAAAGTATAAGTCTTAAAATTATTAATAGCATAAGCTAATCAAATTACTATAAGTTATAGCCATACTTAAAATTACAAATAGATTTGAAAATAAAAAATCCATAAATTTTGTACAACTAATTATACAGAATTTATGGATTTTTGACAATTTATTTATATTATTTTTTATGGTATTTTTTCAGCTCTTAATTTATAAAACTATAAACTTAATCTAGCCTACTTTTCAACAAGTGTATATTTTTCTATCAATTCCACCGGATTATATGACATCTTAGCCTTTCTTAGATTTTCAAGCCCCAAGTCGTCCTCTCTATTGACAAATTTGACATCAGGAAACTCTTCACTAAGGAAGATTTTGTTTATAGCAGGATACAGCCCCCTAATATCAGGGTTTGCCTTTTCAATATGAACACATACCATATCGTCCTTAAGCATATCCGCAAAGGTAAAAGCCTCAAGTCTACCGTCAATGTATATACCACCTATTTTAGTATCCTTATGTTGCTCGTAGTTTTTAAATATCTTTTCTACCATTTCGCTTTCTATCTCAATAGTGTCATCTATGGTCTTATTTTCTGCCCATCTCTTCATCACATCCATAGCATCATTAAACTGTGATTTTTCAGTCAGTCTCTTATACTCATATCTTCCCTCGTACTCTTTTACAAATGAATTGAAGTGATTTTTCTTGGCATGGAGTTTCCTTCCTGACAAGGTTCTGAGTTTTTCAGCCTCGTATACATAGTCAAAGGCATCTCTTTCCTTATATATGTTAAATCTGTTTGGATGTTCCTCCTCGATGAACTTGGCATACTCTTCCGGAACTGCACGCATTACTATTTTACTAGAGTTGAAGCATCTTTGAAAGATTTTTTCAAGCTCTATCAAGTCCCTCTCCCATCTCTTCTTCTTGGAAACAGGCACTATCGAAAAATATCCCTTATCATCATGGCCGAACACATACATAGTGTCATCTTTTTCCATGACGTGAGTGTTGTATATATGTTGCCACATATAAAGCGTCATAAAACTGTATTCACAAGCCTTATAATCTACAAGGTCAAAATAACTTTTCATCATTTTTTTCTGTGATAAATCTATTACTTGATAGTCACATAAGCAATCTGATTTAAAAATAAAAATCCCCCCAATGTCTATACAAAGCTAAAACAATGTATTAAGAACATAAATTATCTATTTTATACCGATATATACTAATTGGATAAAAAACTTTAACTTTTTCTATATAGAAAATTAGAATCTATCAGTATTATTTGGTATTTCTTAAACAACGTTACAGTTGATACCCTCTTTTTAAAATAATAGTCATAAATTTTCTTAACTTTTTTTGAATTTTTTTTAAAATTAGACGATATTTTAAAATAATAGGGGTATAAACTCCCTATCGTTGTTTCAAAATGAAAAATTATTGATAAAACTAAGAGGATAGAGAATGATAATCCAAACACACAGACTGATAGGCGAAAACATCTTCAAATCGGTAAATCTAAATATGGGATTCAAACTTGACAGGAAAAATATAGTAATAGGCTCAGTGTTGCCTGACGTAGTTCCAAAATATATGAGACAAAAACACTTTTTTTCAGTATCGTATGATTTTATCTTAAATAAAATCCAAGAGCTTTATAGGGACAGCCATAAAATAAGCATTAAAGAATTTTCTCTAAGGTTAGGCATAATCACCCATTATATTTCAGATTTTTTCTGCACACCACATAATGACAGAGCATATTATAAAAATCACTTTATGGAACACATGCAATTTGAATCAAGACTGCATTTATTATTTTCAAAAGAAAAGAGTGCAAAAAAAATCGAAATACCTTCAGTCGATAAGTTTAACTATGACAGTGTGAAAGCTTTGATTGACAAATTACACGAGGATTATGAAAAAAGAGGAGTATCTTACGAAAATGACTTTGTAAGTACTATAGAAGCGGTCAATATGCTGTCTTGTATGTTGATTGCACATTGTATGGCTAAGAATATAGTTCATTCACCGGCATAAAATTTAGGGCTATTAAAAATGAAATTTCATTTTTAATAGCCCCTTTTATATGCAAACTTTCATATATCACTAAGATAATCTGTATTATTTTTAATTACTGTTTTTATAATACCCTAAAGATATTCATACTTCAATATTAGCATCTATGAGTACTAATTAAGAATATATGGATTTTTAACAGTTTTTTAGTTTAATATTCTTTTTGTAAGTTTTGCATTATTTTTTTGAATTATATAAGTTTTTTTGCTTCTTCTATCGCTCTGTCGTAATCTACATGATTTGTAACTTCACTCACATATTCTACATATCTTATAGTGTCATCCTTATCTACTATAACTATACCTCTTGCAAGAAGTTTCAATTCATCTATCAAAAATCCATACTTCAATCCGAATTCTCTTTCCTTATAGTCAGAAGCAACTACTATATTTTTGATGTCTTTTGCTGCGCAGAATCTACTCATTGCAAAAGGAAGGTCTACGCTTACAGTTATTATTACTACATCATCAAGTTTAGACGCCCTTTGATTGAAGTCTATAGTTTGTAACTCACATACTCCTGTATCCAAAGAAGGAACTACAGATATTATTCTTACCTTTCCGGCAGAATCTGACAAGCTATAAGGTAGCAAATCTTGTGTTGTAAGTGTAAAGTTTTCAGCCTTTTCTCCAACCTTCGCCTGTTTTCCAACTAAAGTCAAAGGTGTACCTGCAAATGTAATGTTAATTGTATTCTTATCCATTGATGTCTCCTTAAATTCAATATAATTATCAATAAATAAGTTATACTCAGATTTTAGAATTTAAAACATTATTTTAATTTATAGTATGAGACTTGCTATTTTCTTCGCAGAATTCTCCTTGCGATTTTTTCTCATAGCCTCTTTCATAACCTGAATTCTACTCTTATCCTTCATCAGCGTCTTAACTAGCAAACTCACACTATAGTACTTACTTGAGTAAAGTCCCATCTGATTGTTGACAACAAAATCCTTATTCCCTTCTTCCTGTCCAGGAATGAAAAAAGGTATTACCATCGGCAAGCCCTTTTGAATACACTCTGTAACTGTAAGACCACCAGGTTTTGTCACTATGATGTCTGACGACTGATAGTATTTTTCTATTTCATTGGTAAATCCAACTATTTTTACTCTATCGCTCTTATTAGTATCTTTTACCTTGTGTTCAAGTTTTTCTTTTAAAGACTCATTTCTTCCACAAATTATTATTATGTTTATATCATCGACTTTGAGCAGTTGCTTATAAACTGATTTGATGTCTCCCGCTCCAAAGCTTCCACCTACCACCAATACTGTAAATCTGCCATCTATCTCGTTTTTGCTTTTGAACTCTTCAATCTCTTTTTCACTATAGTCCTTCATATCTGTAGGTATACCAAAAGGAAATATCTTTTCACTGCTTATCCCTGCATTTTCAAGCATAGTCACAGTATCTTCATGGGCGACAATATACTTATCTATCTCCTTGGTAACATGTGCCAAATGTACAGTGTAGTCTGTAATCAAAGAATATATAGGAATGTCAATTTTTTCTTTTTCCTTAAGTCTTGAAACAGCAATACCTGTAAAAGGATGAGTTGAAATTATATGGGTTATTTTGTCATTTTTTATCTTTTTTCTTATTGTCATCTCCATATAGGTGATAATAAAATTGTAGTCAAATGTCTTCCTCATTATTTTTTTGTCTGCTACATCGTAGACCTTGCCGTAGACCTTAGGAATATACTGTGCAGACTTTTCATATCCTCCAGACACAAATACATCCAGCACCTTTCCCACAGTGCCTACATCTTTTAGGGCGTCAACTATCTCATTGTCAATTCCCATAAGATTTAATTCATTTTGTATAACCTTTGATGCCTTATTATGTCCTCCACCTGTTGAGACTGTAAGTATCATCACCTTTTTTTCCATAAAAACTCCCTAATAAAAAACTGTTATTCTTATTTTAAAAATTAATTTTTTGTGCTAAAATTGTTTTGTTATTCATACCAATAATTAATTTTAAATATTAAGGTGTATTTTACCATTATTTTATAAAATAGTCAAAAATGTATAAATTTAAATATCGGGGGTTAAATTGAACAACTTTTTAAAAAATAGAGATTACCGAAAAATGATACTTTTCGTTTTTATTTGTCTGTTACTCCACAAGTTCATTGAAAATTACGACATTTTCTTCAAATATGTAGAAAAACTTTTAGATACTCTAACTCCATTTTTTTGGGGTATTGGTTTTGCATATATACTCAATCCTTTGATGATTTTTATTGAGAAAAAAAGCAAGAAGAAAAACAGAGTCTTATCACTACTTTTAGTATATGCTATTTTTTTCGGTATATTGACAGTATTTTCTCTTTTTGTAATACCTGTAATTACGCAAAATATCAAAGATTTATATGAAAAATCATCTACTTTTCCTAAAACAATCTATGAATATATAGAAAAAATTCCTAACAAGGAATTATTGCTTGGAATATCAGGAATAGAACAATTGCTTGAAGAAAATAGTAGCAATATTACAAAGTGGCTTCTTAATTTTTCAAATGGTACACTAAGCTCCATAGTAGGTACAGCCTTTAGTTTTACATCAAAATTACTCAACTTTGTACTTGGACTTTTCGTATCAATATACTTCTTATATGAAAAGGAAAAGCTAATAGACTATATGAAAAAAGTAATCCGAGCTTTTGCAAAAAAGAAAAAAGCAGATTTAATAATCGATTATTTTTCCAAGGTAAACTCATACTTTTACAACTTCCTGGTAGGAAAGTTGATAGACTCTACTATAATAGGAATACTCTGTTTCATAGGTATGTCAGTTTTAAAACTGAGATATGCTCTATTACTTAGTATCATAGTAGGAGTGTTAAATATGATTCCTTATTTTGGTCCTTTTATGGGAGCTGTTCCGTCTGTTATAATCACCTTGATTTACAGCCCTATTCAGGCATTGTGGGCGGCACTATTCATACTTGTATTGCAACAATTTGACGGTTGGTACCTCGGTCCAAAGATACTTGGGGATACTGTTGGAGCAAAACCGCTTTTTATAATTTTCTCCATCTTAGTTGGAGGAAGTTTTGCAGGCCCTCTTGGTATGTTATTAGCAGTACCACTATTTAAGAGTTTATTTATGCTTTGGGATACATTTTTGGATGTAAGAACTCAAAAAATGTTCGAAGAAAATGGAATTTAATCATTTATAAGATTTTTTTAATAACTATAGTTTATAATGAATATATAATTTAGTAAAAAATCAAAGAGTTAATCTTTGATTTTTTACTAAATACCTTTTTTAAAAAGTGTATTAAAAACTATGATAGTTTAGTTAAGGAGATTATTTAATATGAAAAGAAAAATTTTAGCCTTTGTTATGTGTATGCTATTGTCTACAAGTGCCTTAACAGCTTGCGGTTCCAAGAATAATGATAATTCTACTCCTAAAAATACCGATACTATTGTTCAACCTGATAAAGACTCTAATTCCGATAAGTCTTCCGACAATAATGATTCGAAGGATTCATCTGATTCAAACAGCAAGACAGAGGAAGAAAATCAAATCGGACAAGGTGTAAATGGAGATATTCCTTCCCCAAGCTATACTTATGAAGATATTGTAAATGGTCCTGTAGGACTGTGTCCAGGTCCTCATCAAAAGAGAGGTTATTCTGTTAGTCAATGGGTTAATATCACAAATGAGTGGAGAAGTAATATGCAATCAGAAGTAGCAAAGATAGAAAAACATCTGACTGATGATGCTACAGATGAGGAAATAGATCATTTCTTCAATCAGTTACTCTATATAGTGGGTTCTGATTACTCAGCTGTTGAAGATATCAATCGCTTTGGCTATGTTATTTTCAAAAAAGATATGAAAGATCCTTTCACAGGTGAAAAGGTCAATGAAAATAAGCAAGTAAACGTTGAAATAGTCCTTGACGCCTCAGGCTCTATGGCAAAGCAAATTAACGGTCAAAGCATGATGAATATAGCTAAAAACTCAATAACTGAGGTATTGAAACACCTACCTAAAAATGCTAAGGTAGGTTTGAGAGTATTTGGTCACAAGGGCAATAATACCGATTCAGGAAAAACTGAGTCTTGCTCTGCAAATGAGCTTATTCATCCTATAGAAACATTAAATACTTCTGCTATAAGCAAGGCTCTATCATCTGTTGAAGCTACAGGATGGACTTCAATAGCTGACTCTATCAAAAATGGTGGAGAAGACCTAAGTAAGTTTAAAGAAGAAGGTGCAGTAAATATACTATACATTGTTACAGACGGTATAGAAACTTGTGGTGGCGACCCTATAGAAGCTGCACAAACACTAAAAAATAGTGGAACAAATGTAGTCTTAGGAATCATAGGCTTTAACGTAAATGCTACTCAAGATGCAGTGCTTAAAAAAATAGCTGAGGCAGGTGGCGGTCATTATGCCATTGCAAATGATGCAGGTACTTTGACTTCTGAACTTTACAAAATTACAGAAGCTAGCAACAATACCTATAACTGGGAGCCTCTTACACAAGTTAATTTAAATTTATTAACATCATGGCACAATTCTTCTCTTTTCTATAATAAAATGGCATTTTCAGGATCTGAAACAGATGAACATTCAGCCTTATCAGATGCGGTCCGTTATGCAGAAAATGAGAAAATTATTTCTTATGGAGTATACAAAAAGCTACAAGCAAAGATTGAAGAAAGACGAGATAAGATAAAACAAATCTTAGGAGAAGAATATGCAAAACGTGAAGCAGAGTCTAAAAAATATTTAGACGAGATAAAGTCTCGAAAAGGTGAACAAATTGCTCTTTTCACAACGACAAGTCGTGTAAATCCTCATAGTGATTACTATGTAAGTGCTACAGGAATGGGTGGCAATATAGAAGATTCAAAAAAAGATGGAGATAAGTTAAATGCTGATAAGGAAGAGAGCATGAAAAATGATAAGAAGTAAGATTTTTTCATATCTTATAATTCTAAGTATATTTATCTTAGCATCGACTTCCTGTAATAAACAAGATATAAGTCAAGAGAATATAAAAAAAGATAAAAAAATAAGTAATAAATCTGAAAACACCAAAGAATTGTTCGCTTTAGATTTTTCGCTTAAAGATCAACATGCTAATTCTCACAGTCTTTCCAAGTATAAGGGAAAGACTGTCATATTGATATTTTGGGCTACATGGTGCCCTGACTGCCTGGAAGAATTGCCGGATATAGAAAGACTTTACAAAGAATATCAATTAGAAAAAAATGAAAATATAGTTATTTTAGGAATAAACACTCCTAATCGTGAGGTAGAAACAGATGTAAAAGGAATTACCGCTTTTATGCAGAAAAATAACTATACATTTCCCACACTTATGGATGAAGATGGAAAAGTTTTTGAATCTTATGATATTCGTACCTACCCTACTACTTATTTCATTGATAGGAATGGTAAAATAAGTAGATGCATTAAAGAAATAATGCACTATGATGATATGAAAAAGAGTATTGAGATGTCTTTTAATAAGTAAAAATCAAAAAAACATAACATTATTGTATTTTCTTTGAAGTAAATGATATGATGGAATATGATTTAAAAATTGAATGTAATAATATGGAAATATTATGTTAGATAAAAGTATGGTATTAAAAAAGCCTATAATTTACAAAATAATAACTTATGTGTTGATACTAATTATTTCATTTATTTTCTTTTGCGCTTTGGGAAATGATAAAAGAAAACAAGCTGTTAAGAAAGATGTGAAAAATCACAATATGATATATGGATTAACCATAGATGATGCATGGTACGACACTACTGAATTAGAAGATGTACTACAGGGTCTAAAAAACCTAAAAATAAAGCCAACTGTAAGAATAGTTATGTCAAAAGAAATAGAGCCATCAGAGTATATTAAGCTTTTTAAAAGCATAAAAGCATATGCAGATATAATGGCATGCCCAGTCGATTCTTTTGAAATGAAAAATTTTAAAGATCAAAAAAGCTATCTTCAAAGGTTCAAAGATTCTTATAAGCACTTATCCCCATATGTAAGCATTTGGGAAATTGGAAATGAAATTAACGGAACACAATGGATAAATCAAAAGCCGGAATTCATTATTGATAAAATATCTTCTGCATCGAATTTTATTAAAAGTAAGGGTGGAAAAATATCATTAACCTTATATTGTACTGATTCACCACAAAAAGATATGATAGATTGGACTAAGAAATATATTCCTAAAGAAATAGCAAATTCTGTAGATTACTGTTTTGTAAGTTATTATGAAGACGATAATAATGATTATGTTCCCAAATGGAAAAGTATATTTAAGAGCCTTGGAGAGATTTTCCCATCAGCTTCTCTTGGTATAGGAGAATGTGGTAATATAGCAAAAAATGCAAGTGAAAAGAGTAAAATTGAAATGGCTGAAAAATATTACAGCATGCCCAAATATCATAAGCGATTTGTTGGAGGATATTTCTGGTGGAATTGGGTGGAGGATTGTATTCCTTATCAAAATAATAAAGTATATGAAACAATTAGAAAATATGGTCAATTCAATAATTAAAATTTCAATCTATAATATTATTTTTATTTGAACACTTCAGTCATAGTTCTATATAGCTTTAAAATTTATCTTATAATTAAATTATTTTCATGTGAAGTAAGGGCAAATGCTCTTACTTTTTTTAGACTTATATTATAGTACTGGAATATTTCTCTTGACATCTTACTATTCCAGTAGTAGAATAGAAATATGAAAACAACATTAACTGAACAATTGATATTGGGCATTCTATCAGAAAGCCCACAACATGGCTACAACATAGAAAAATTAATCGAAAAAAGAGGTATGCTGAAATGGACCGATATAGGGCTGTCGTCCATATACTATGTACTTGAAAAACTTGAGAAAAAAGGCTTAGCAACAAGCGAAGATACTATAGGAAAGGAGAAGAAACTGTATCATATCACAAAGACAGGTATGCAAGTACTGCAAGATGAAACGAAAAATCTTATTGCAATACGCAAACCATCAAACACACATCTGATGACAGGACTTTCAAACAGTCATATCATAACCGAAGATGAGATGAAAAACTCACTTAAAGAAAGAAAAAAACAGTTGGAAGAAGATTTGAATAGCCTTCAAGTCAAAATGTCAAATGATGAAAAACTTCCTGTCTTGGCACAAAGACTCTTTAGCTTAAGCGAAACTCTTATCAAATCTGAACTTAAATGGATAAACAAAGAGCTGGAAAGGAGTAAAAAATGAAATTGAACATTAGCCCATTTATTGGACAACACTGTGAAACCACTGCAACAGGAACCTTGCTTGAACAACTTGGTATAAAAATGAGTGAGCCTATGCTCTTTGGTTTTGGAGAAGGTTTAGGCTTTATCATTTGGAATATGAAAACTATGGACTTCCCTTTTATAGGAGGAAGAATAAAGACAGACCTTGTGACTAAAAATATAGCAAAGAATTTAGGTCTTAAGCTCATAGTAAAAGAAACAACTTCTGCAAATAAGGCATGGTCATCAGTAAAAGAACTTTTAGATAATAATAAAGCTGTAGGCTTAAAACTTGACTGTTATCATCTTGAATATTTTAGCAATCCTATACACTTTGCTGGACATTATGTAGCAATTATAGGATATGATGAAACTTACGCCTATTTAATAGATACTGCTCAACAAGGTACATCCGTTAAGACTTCACTTGCATCTTTGGAAAAGGCAAGAAGTGAAAAAGGTCCAATGTCTTCTAAAAACCTATATTATACATTAGATAAAACAGAAGATATAGTCACAATTAAGGACGCAGTAATAAATGCAATCAAAAACAATTCACTTGCCTATCTTAATCCCCCAATTAAAAACCTGACTTACAAAGGCATCATAAAGGCAAGTGATGAAATCATCAAATGGTTTGACACATCAAAGAATATAAGGGAAGAATTTAATACATCAGCTATGTTGATGGAAAGAGCAGGTACAGGTGGATCTATTTTCAGAAATCTCTATAGAGATTTTTTAAAAGAGGCAGGAGAAATTACACAAAATGAGACAGTATACAAAACACATGACTTATTTAATCAAGTTGCAAGTGATTGGTCAAATGTAATAGAATTATTTGAAAATATTGGACAAACACAAGATAAAAAATATGTTCTACAGGCATCAAAACTTATGAAAGACATCTCTACAAAGGAAAAATATGCAATGGAGCAACTTTTAACTGTTACAAATTGAAATTTATTATAAAAATCTTTCATTTTACTAATAAAGTTTTCACAAAAATATAACTCTTTTATTAAAAAATGAAAACTCTTCTTGAATTTTCTTTCAGCAAATATTACAATGGTATCAAGTTAAGTATAATCTGTTCTTAACTCGTATTTATTGATGTTTATTATGATATTTGTGATGAAAAGGAGGTCTGTTATGACAAGAAGAGTTTTTACCTTTTTACCTGTCTTTGCTCTGCTCTTTGTCTTTACTTCAAATGTTTTCGCATTGGAGCTTACACATGCTCAAATAGCTGAGATAAAAGACAAAATAAGAAAAGAGGCTGCAATTCAGGAACCTGAAAGAGATATCAAAGAAGTTAATGAAAATATGGATGATTTTATATCAGTCTATAAGATGTACAAAGAAGATCATCCTGAAATGTCTGAAAAGGAGCTTATTGAAAAGTCTACATCAAATATCCTATCTAAGTTGGACTTTGTTGTAGATGATGAAGAATATAATCGTGCAACAGCTGTAACTTCCCATTCCAATGAGCCCGACGGATATGAATATATCGCAATTTATATAAACGAAAATTTAAATCCGGATTATGATGCTACCGGTGATGGCACTGCTGAGAGAAATGTCGCTATATTAAAAGAAAATATGGATAAGCTACCTGAAGATATAAAAGACTATGCCTTATTTTATATTGAAGATATTGAGTTAAATATAAAGATGAGTAAGCTTGAAGAAGAAAGTGATTTTAGAAAAAAGAAAGAGAAAGAAAATGCACTGAAGGCTATAGCTTATTCAAAACAATACTGGAAGGATTATAAAAAAAATTATCTTATATGGAAGAATACAGATTGTGTAAACTTTATTTCACAATGTCTAGTTGCCGGTGAAAAAGAGATGAGAAATAAATCTAAGGATATAGAGAGTAGTATTAATCACTTCCCTTTATTGATAATGGTAAAACTTCAACAGCTACTCATACATTGATAATAGTAGAACTTTAAAAAATAAGTTGACAGGCTTACAAAATATAGGAATGAGAAATCATTCCGGACGTGAATATGATAAAATTACAGGCATACGTTGGCTCATCACTGTAGGTTCAAGAAAAATAAGAATTTACAAGGTCTATAATTATTAAACAATTTTTCCTATTATAAAAATTCATTAAATATTTACAATTCATTTTTTAATAAATATGTCTAAATACACAATATGTTTTATCATAAAATCGCTGATATAGCGATTGTTATATCAGCAATTTTTTTATACTAAAAAACTTTTAAATTAGCATATAAGTATTTTGATTATAAAGTTTGTACAATTTGAATGCAAATTGCAATATAAAATATTTTATATGACTTTTTAAAAGGAGCTTGGTATTACAACATAAAATCATTATCATCAGATATTACAGCTAATATAAAGAGAAATCTCAAAGTACCTCATCCACTTTGATTTTACATCAATCTTAATTTTCAAATCATCAGCCAAGTGCTTTGCAAGATACAGCCCCATACCTGTAGATTTCTTTCTTATATCTCCGGAGTCTCCTGTAAATCCCTTTTCAAATATATGATTGATGTCACATTCCTTGACACCGCAGCCATTGTCTGTAAACTTGAGCATTGTATAGTTGTTTTGATTTTCAATCACTATTTCAAGCCTTGGACTGTCTCCTGCATACTTTATAGCATTACTTAGTATTTGTGCTATTATAAATTCAAAGCCTCTTTTGTCACTGTAGATATTAGTGTCCAAATCTCTTATCTTAATATCAAACTTTTTCTCTCTCAGTAGTGGCATATAGTCTTCCAAAATCTCTTTGATACTTTCAGCCACATTGAAATTTTCAAAGAGGAAGTCTCTTTTTTCTCCCCTTATTCTATAATAGTATAGAATCTGAGCAAGTTTATCCCCTATCTGATTTCTTATATAGTCTAATTTGAATTTTACATCCCCTGTCAGACTGTCTTGATTATTGTCCAATATCATAGTCAGTAGAGAAAGTGATATCTTCATCTCATGAGCCCATATCTCTACATAGTCTTCATAGTCACTTAACTTTATGCTCTCTGTTTTTATCTGGGCTTGCATTTTTTCAACAGAGCTTATTATCATATCTACAGTTTTTTTATGTGTTTCTCCATATACACTTAATAATCCTCGCCTTGAGTTTTCATCAAGTCTTGAAAGAAATATAGCAAATGCCTTTTCTCTTTTTATCTCAAGTCTTATCAGTATATAGCAGCTCAATCCTATGGCAATGACAGTAAATAAAATCATCAGGACAAGCATTGAATAAAATGCTCTAACATCTGCTACCCACAGCAAGATAGCACTAAATACCTCAATCCCGAAAATTATCAATAGCCAAGGGATGTACTGTCTAAGATAATTGAGCTTGTTTTTCATAAATCTTCACCTTTGACCAATTTATAGCCAAGTCCCCTTACAGTTTCTATCTTATGCGACATCTTAGCATCGCTCATAGCCTTTTTGAGTCTTGTCATATTGACCTGTAGAGCATTTTCATCTATAAACTCACTTGTGCCCCACAGTTTTTGACTCAGCTCCTCTTTTGATACTATGTCCCTATCTGATGTCAAGAATGTCTCCAACAGCTTGCCTTGATTTTGAGGTAATACTACTGAACTGCCGTTTACATAAAGTGTATAGGTGTTTTTATCAAGGAGAAAATTATCTCTCTCCAACAAATTCGCCCTACCCTCGTACCTCTTGAGTACATTTTCTATACGAGCAAGTAGTTTTTCCCGTCTGAAAGGCTTGGTAAGATACTCGTCCGCTCCTAATTTAAGTGAGTAAATCTCATCGCTAAGTTTATCACGGGAAGTCAAAACAAGTATAGGACAAGAACTTTTTGCCTTGACATCTCTACAAATCTGAAATCCGCTTTCTCCAGGCAAATTCAGATCAAGCAAAATAAGGTCAGTTTCAAAATCCAAGATTTGCCTTGTGGTATTGTTAAATGAGACTATCACATCAACCTTATATCCTGATTTCTCCAACATCAAAGCAAGCTCATCTCTTATCAAAACCTCGTCTTCAACTATCAATATACGTTTCATACGGACACATCCCTTTATCTTTCCTAATCTATTCTTCTCTTTTGGGCTCCATCAATGTCATCAAAAAACTGTTTCCGCTTTTTTTGACTACATGGATGTAAATAAATTCAAAAAGCGTAAGCAAGGCAAGAGGAAGCAGGCTAATTATAATTAAACTGCCTATATCATCCCTCACACTCGATGGTAAAGTAGCTTTAAAAAGCGATATAACACCGAAAAAGCTGTTTATAACTGCAACAAAAATCGCCAAGCCGAAGAAGTTGTTTATCTGTTTTTGTGATGACTTACACAGTACATCGTAGGTAGCTCCAAGATACACAAGTGACTGATACCTCTTGTATGATGTTCTTTGGCTCATAAGGAACAATACTCCGATTATAGTATTAGCCACTACCAAAAATACTATTGACAAGTAAATTGTCATATAGCTGTATGATAAGATGTAAATCAACTGCCTCCCTATATTTTGTATATAGCTCTCATATTCCAGACTTGTCTTGTCAAGCACTTGATTGATGTCCATAATGACTCTCATCAAACCTTGTTCTTTTACTCTCTTTGCATCCAAGACTCCATTTACATATTTAACATCATTTCCCTTTGTCAAATAATCAAACACTTCGTCATTTACAACAAGAGCAAAGCGCAGAGTTATTGCATGATCAGTTACTATAGGTAGAGACCGTACGTCTCCCACAAGTTTTAAGCTCTTATCTACTACTTTTACCTTGGGATTTGACTTTAATGCATTGTTAATCGCATCTTCGTCTAACAATATATTATCCCACATATATAAATTTGCTTCATCATTTCCCAGTTTTTCCGGAGGGAGATTTGCCAATTTCCTTATACTGTTATACCCGCTAAGTGAAATCAGACAACAGCTGTCAATATGTTTGAAATCATCCACCATTATCTCCACATCTAAGGTCTTTTCTTCCTTTTCAAGAGAGGAAACTACCTCTTTATATGAGAAGTCATTTTCTCCTGTTTGCCCCCATCTTATCTCAAACAAGTCTGTAAAATATGAGTTTAGATTATTTTCTTTTAATTTAGCTCTTACTGATTCTTCGTTAAACACTTTGTTTTCACTGTCATTGATAAAGGTATAGTCCATTATATGAGGTGTATCCTTTGTAGTCTCCATATATGTGGCAACCCCAACTGAAAACAGACTAAGAGATACAAAAATAAGTAATGAACAAAGCGCTATAATAGTCGAACGATTGATGACTATCTCCTGTATCTGTCTGAAATTAAAGCTATGCAGTCTTTTTGAAGTTCTCATTTTTATAAATAACTCTATGATTAGTCTCATTCCGTAAAATATAAGTACAGTGCCCATTGTTCCAAGTGCAACTGTAATCATCATCTGAGTAAAGTTTTGCCATGCCCATTTTGTAATACCGTAATAGTATGCTTTTGTAAGCATTATTAGACCTATGAGCAGTGAAAAAATGTAGACAAATTTACTATGTTGTTTTTTTACAGCTATAGGCTTATAGTTTAGCAAGTCACCTATCTCTTTTCTTAGTGTTTTTATAGCTATTATAATTGTAGCAAGTGATTTTACCGTCAAAAATCCTATAACTGTAAATAAAATTGCGCTAAAGGATAAAGAAAATCTATGCCCTATAATCCCCATACCTATAACTTTGGATGTAACAAGACTTATCAACTCTGACAACATGATGGCAACAGGAAGACCTATTGCAAGCGCCAACAAGTCATTGCGCATATCTTCAAGATAGAGCATCAAAAACAGTTTTCTTTTTTCATGCCCAAGGTCAGATACATTCCTAATTCGTGCTTTCTATTATCCATCTTGATACTGCTTGAAAAGTATACCAAGACAAATAAGATAATCAAGGTAATAATATATAATACAGGTATTATACTAAGTAATCTTTGTACAGCATCGCTTTCCATCTTTGATAAAAATATCATGACATCTTGATTTGACACTGATAAGATGATGTAAAATGCAATGACGGAAATAAGCATTGAAGAAAAATATAGTGCATTGTCCTTTTTATTTCTTCTGCTGTTTGCACCTACAAGCTTAAAAAACATCCCTTTCACCTCCTGAAAGTGTAGACATCAGCTTTAATATTCTATGATAAAAATCCTGTTGGCTCTCAGTTTGAAAATCCCTTCTTATTTCGTGAAATAACTTACCGTCTTGGATGAATAGTATTCTATTGCAATAACTTGCCGCCTTAATATCATGTGTAACCATAAGAATAGTAGTTTCTTCCTTTTGATTAAGCTCTGAAAGTTTTTGCATCAAGATATTCGCATTTTTTGAGTCCAATGCTCCTGTAGGTTCATCAGCAAACACTATCTTAGGATCCAATATCAATGAACGTGCAGCAGATACCCTCTGCTTTTGACCTCCTGACATCTGAGATGGAAATTTGTCAAGTACATCCTTGATATCCAGATACTCTACAAGCATCATCAGTCTTTTCATACTTTCTCTTTCTGAAACATCATGCAGTGAAAGTGGGAGCAATATATTTTCTCTTCCTGTCAAATTCTCCAAAAGTTCAAAATTTTGAAATAGATAGCCTATTTTTCTACCTCTGTAATTTGAGAGCTCATCTCCTTTCAGTTTGCTTATATCCTCATCCGACATCTTAATTATACCCTCTGTAGGAGCGATGATAGTAGCAAGGCAGTTGAGCAAAGTAGTCTTACCTGAACCGCTACTTCCCATTATACCAAGAAACTCTCCTTTAAGCACCTGAAAAGAAATGTTGTCCAATGCCTTCGTTAGATTTGATTCATTTCCGTAATATTTTTTAAGTGACTCAACCTTTAATACTGTTTCCATAATTATAACCCCCTATTTTTATGCTGTCATATATTTTTTTGACCTTGTTCTTTTACTTGCTATTTCTTACTAAATTTTTTATATCTTTATTTTCACTATATTTTTCTTAAGAAGATTGTACTATATTTTTAACATAAATAACACTTACGGATTATGTAAGGATTTTTCATTTAGAATTTGCCATAACTTTTTGAATATGCTATAATAAGCTTGATTTAATTTTAAATTACATTTCATCTTATATCAAAAATATTAAAAATTCAAATTGTCAAATAATGATATTTTCTTATTATTAGAATAATATCATTAATTTTTCTTCTAATGCAAGTTGCACTGATATTATTTCCTACTATTTGTGTAAATTTTATTGATAAATTATTGTAGTGCTTTTCTTTACTTATAATAATTTTTAAATTTTCAAAAATATTAACAGTGGATAAACTATCTGCAACATTATTAAATTCTATAAATGAAGAACAATTTATTGATGAGTTTTATTAATTCATTGATTTTTATACTAATCACCATTTATACTGCCAAGATTATTGTTTTAGCAAATTATTCGTTTTGCAGATTATCAATAATTAATATTACAAGGCTTTTTGATGGGTTTTTAGTATTATTTGAATTTGTATAAGGTGATTTTTTAATGACTTGACTGTATTTCAAAGGAGTGGTGAGAAAGTCATGGTAGACCCGTATCCTAAACCGAACGGAAGTGGGAAAAAATTGAATTATAAAAGTGCATAGAAAATACCGTACATCTTTTTTGTCGGCATTTTTTGTGTGCCGAGAAAAAGGAGGTAAAAATGGAAAAAATTCTAAAACTTATTCAAGAAGGCAATAAGGTAGAAGCAAGAAATGAATTGCTCAAATACAATGTTGTAGACATTGCAGAGTTTTTTGATACAATACATGGCAACGACCTTATAATATTATTCCGCATACTACCAAAGGATATTGCGGCAGAAGTATTTTCATATATGAATCCTGACGGACAAAAATACATCGTTGAAATAATGAGCGATAAGGAAATAGAGGGAATGCTACCTAATATCTTCATGGACGACATCGTGGACTTCATAGAAGAAATGCCTGCAAATGTTGTGAAAAAAGTGCTTAAAAACACAACTCCTGACAGACGAAAGCTGATTAACAGACTTTTAAGCTATCCGGAATTTTCAGCCGGAAGTATAATGACGACAGAGTTTGTAGACTTGAAGAAAGAATTGACGGTAAAGCAGGCAATAGAAAGGATTCGTCATATAGGATTCGACAGAGAAACTATCAATACCATGTATGTCATAGATGACAACAGAAGACTCGAGGGAATAATAGAAATAAGAAAACTGTTGTTGACTAATGAAAGTGCACTTGTGAGCTCTCTTATGGATGTCAACTATGTATATATAAAAACTATTGACGATCAGGAAGATGTAGCAGCTCTTTTCAAAAAATACGGCTATCTTTCAATGCCAGTCGTAGATAACGAACATCGCTTGGTAGGTATAATAACTGTAGATGATGTCTTGGAAGTAATTGAAGAGGAAAACGAAGAGGACTTTGCAAAGATGAACGCCCTTGCTCCGTCTGACGAAGAATATCTATCAAGCAGTGTAGTTGACCTTGCCAAAAAAAGGATATACTGGCTCTTGTTTTTGATGATATCAGCAACTTTTACAGGAATAATCATAAGACGTTATGAAGAAGTGCTTAACTCGGTGGTTATATTGGCATCCTTTATACCTATGCTTATGGATACAGGCGGAAATGCAGGCTCACAGGCATCTACTCTTATCATAAGAGGGCTTGCTCTTGGAGAATTACAGCTTAGAGATTTTGCGAAGATAATATGGAAAGAATTTCGCATAAGCCTTTTGGTAGGCGTTATACTATCATCTATCAACTTCTTAAGATTGTATTTCTTTGAAAAAATGTCACTAAATGTATCGCTTACAGTTTGTATAAGTATGCTACTGATTGTAATACTTGCAAAAGTCATTGGCGGAGTATTGCCACTACTTGCAAAAAGGCTCAAGATGGACCCTGCTATTATGGCAGGACCGCTTATAACTACAGTAGTAGATACCTTTGCACTTGTCATATATTTCAATATAGCATCACAGTTGGTGTTATCATAGCATAGATTATAAAGAGTCGAATTTTACTTCGGCTCTTTTTTTATAAAATTTAAAATTCTATGAATAACTTGTAAAACTGATACAAATCACCATTTATAATGTCAAATATTCAAATTTATTTAAAGTATAATTTTTGTTATTTCAAACAATTTATCTTTAATATATTTTTATGACTGTTAATTGCTTTTTAATATGAATTTCTTGCTGTAAATTTTTTAATTTAAAGGAAAACGTAATTTATTATTAAGAAAAGAATTTCAAATACGTATCAGATTGTTGTATAGGCAAGTGAAGCATATAATCTTAAAATTTGATTTTATTAATAATTTGTGATATACTTAATTTAATCTTTACAAGATAGAAGTATATATTTCTATTATATAAGATTATTTATGAAAAGTTTTTTTATTTTATATCATATGAAAAATAAACTTCGTATTTTTTTCATTGATATAAGCAAATGTTTTTATTTTATTATGAAAGGGAGGCAAGACAAATGAAGAAGTTTAAGTTATTTTTGGCAATACTTGCAAGTGTAGTGCTTTTTACAGCGTGCACAGGAGGAGGTGACTCGAAAAGCGGAGGTAATACAGAAAACACCGGAGGTAATGCCGGCAACTCGGCTCAAACCGAAACTACAGCTAAGGAAGTAGAGGTAACCGAACTAATAAAAGTAGCAGTTCCTGAAGGACTCAAAGCTACAGAATTTCAAGGATTTTGGGCAGTTATGAAAGAAGGTGAACCATGGCGTGCAAGCATCATAGACTATGAGTTTGATCGCTATCCTATAATTGATGAACCTAAAAATTGGGATTCTCTTGTTAAACTTACTAAAGAAATTTACGATGTAAAACCTTTTACATTAAATGGAAAAGAAGGTATCGTTTATAATCAAAGTAATAATGGACAAGCTATTATCATAGTAGCTCCGATAGATGACAAGAACCTTATAACTGTAAATATTATCGCCGATATCAACGATGAAAAAGCTAATACTCCGGAAGCAAGAGAGAAGATGCTTGATAATGAATTAGTTAAGAAATTTTTGGAAAATATAAAATTCTAAATATTTAACATAATTTAAAATTTAAAACTCAAGTAGGGAATTGCCTAAATAACAGGCAATTTCCTGCTTGAGTTTATGTATTTGATACTATAATTATATCGAATTTTGATTTATACTAAAATCTATTCAAACTATGGATTTTATACTTGTTATACTCTTTAGTATATCTTTTTTTAATAAACTTTTAGTGCATCAATTTTTATAAAATAATTCCTCTATTCTATTAGGTTTTAGTATTAGTAAATCGTGATTTGTTATAAAATCAAAGACTTAGAAAAGACCACAAAAGAAATTAAACTTTATAATCTTGAAACTATTGTTAATCTTAAAAAATAGCATGTAAAGTATAATCACCTTCAAAGCCCTAATTTACTTACTTTAAAGGTGATGGCTTTTAATTATTTATTGTTGTATACGCTTATCTTACGTTAAAATACCTAATTCTTATTTTATCCTAAAAGCTTTGAGCCCACTGTTTAAGCTTGTCATCGTCTACCTTTGGTGAGAATACCTTGCCTAATTTTAGGTCTGCACCAACACAAGAGGCTTGGAGTTCTTTGCTTGCATCTCCTATTTCACTTCCTCCTGATGTTGCTATGGGTATAATCACCTTACCCTTGAGGTCGTATTGTTCTAGGAAGGTATTGATTATTGTAGGAGCAATGTACCACCATATTGGAAAACCTACAAAAATCTTATCATAATCAGCCATATTTTCAACCTTGTTTGCTATTTGAGGGCGTAACTTCCTATCATTCATCTCTATGGAGCTACGACTTTTCTTATTTGTCCAATCTAAGTCTGCCGGTCTGTACTTTTCTACAGGTTTGATTTCATGTAAGTCTGCATTTATTACGTCTGCCAGCTTTTTTGCCAATTTTTCTGTATTTCCTGATGTAGAGAAATATGCCACTAATGTCTTAGCCATTAAAGTTTACCTCCAAATACCGGAAAGAATCCATGCTCTCCGTAATTTTTTATCTTTTCAATATTTATTAACTCTTCCATATCTTCTTTACTTATTTCAAAGTCCACATCCGCATTACTTTTCATATGTTCAGGGTTTTCCGTTTTTGGAAGTACAATCATTCCAAGTTGGATGTCGTAACGGATACAAAGTTGAGGTATACTAACATTGTATTTTTTTGCCATATTTCCTATGATGTTATTTTTCATAGCTTCTCCATGTGCTATAGGCGAGTAAGCTTCCATTACTATGTCCTTTTGCTGACAATATTTGATAAGCGACATTGGTGTGTTGGAAATATGACAAAGCACCTGATTTACCATAGGTTTTATCTCTGCAGTCTCAAGCAGGGATTCAATATCTCCTTGAAGAAAATTCGATACCCCTATAGCCTTGATTTTTCCTGCCTTATATGAATCTTCAAGAGCCTTCCATGCCTGTCTATTGCCTTCTACATAGCGATTTTCAGATTGATTTACTTCCATCCAAGGCTGAGGAGAGTGTATTATCATCATATCAAGGTAGTCAATATTCATTATTTTAAGTGTATTTTCTATGCCCTTAGCTGCCTGTTCGTAAGTCTTATGCTCAGCTGCCACCTTTGATACAACAAACATCTTACTTCTGTCTACACCGCAAGTCCTTATTCCCTCGCCTACTCCACGCTCATTTCCATAAGCCTGAGCTGTATCTATGTGGCGATATCCTATTTTTACCGCCTGCCTAACAGCATCACTTACAAAATCATCGTCTATTAGCCAAGTACCAAGGGCAAGCACAGGGACATCAATGCCATTTGACAATTTTATCGTCTTATCATACATTTTAAAAACCTCCTCGTCTTTTGAAAGAATTTCAAAACATTTATATAACACCAGCTTTTAACAGTATATCGTGATTTATATTATTTCCGTTTTTATAAAATTTCAAACCTTTATTAATAAATAATGATATTGATTAGACATATAGTATTTGTTTCAAATATCAATTTCATCCCACTCTTCAAGTGATTTCCGGCTTAATATCCATATATAAAATACCATAGGAATAAAAGAAAATAATAACGCATTTTTCCTTACATTATCTGAAGATACCTTATTATTAAGAAAAATAGTCATCGTTTTATATCTATAATAGAAATTTGCAACCAAAGAAATAATTACAAAAATAAACAATGCCAAAATTAATAATGTTATACCCCCATCAAATATTGTGTATGAATGTTTTCCACTAATTAACATAATTAACAAAATTATACCAAAAAGTAATTCTAAAATCTGGATAAGAGCTAATATTTGGATTATACAAAAAATCAAAAACAATTTAACAACAATAGATGTTAATCCCCATATAATATACTTGCTTTTATAGTTTTCATTAATTTTCTCTACTATCTTTGACATACATATTAAATCACCTGCAATTGGAATAAAGCCAAAATAATTATTCAGTAATTTTTTAAATGCCATACCTCTTAAAATGTAAGAGATAAATAAACATAATGATACTATAAATATATGAATATTCTCTTTTAATATATCTAGTATAATAAAAAAATATTCCAATGTTTTTACACCTCTTCTCTCAGGAAGTTCATCTATTAACTAATGTGTTAATTATAGCACTACTACTAATATTTCTCAATCAATAAAAATATTTTTATATCAATATAAAATCTTTTCAAAAAAATAGTCTTTAATAATGCTAAGATTTCCTATCTTGCACCATCAAAGACTATATAAAAATATTATTGATATATCATTTTTCTTATTCCTCTTCTTCACCCTCGAAATAATCAGTGTATTCCTGAAGAACTTTGTTCATCTTTTCATCTATCTGCTTTTTGTTAAGACCTGTCAATATTTCCAAGCCCTCATCAACAGTAGATACCGCATATATGTGGAAGAGTCCTTTTTCACACGCATCTATGACCTCTTGTTTGAGTATTAGATTTTGTACATTGAGCTTAGGTATTATTACACCCTGCTTTGAGTTTAATCCATTGGCTGTACATATATCGAAGAATCCTTCAATTTTTTCATTTACTCCGCCTATAGGTTGTATCTCACCCTTTTGACTGACAGAGCCTGTAACTGCTATATATTGTTTTATCGGAAGATCAGCAATAGATGAAAAAAGCAGATACAGTTCTGTAGATGAGGCACTGTCTCCGTCTATATATCCGTAATTTTGCTCAAAAGTTATAGAGCTTGTAAAAGATAGTGACTTATCCTTACCGTATCTCTCACCAAGGTATCCTGACAGTATCATTATACCCTTGTCATGTGAGGCACCGGTATTTTTTACTTCTCTTTCTATATTTATTATTCCCTCTTTGCCGATGTATGTCGACGCAGTTATCTTGGAAGGACTGCCAAAGGAATACTCTCCCTCTGATATTACGACAAGACCGTTTATCTGTCCTACCTTTTCTCCCTCGATATCAATTAGCAAGGTACCATCCTTGTACATTTCATAGAGTTTTTCCTGATATCTGTTATTTCTGAATTTTTTAAATTCCAAAGCTTTTAGTATATCTTTTTGGCTTATATTTTTATTTTTGGGCTCAGAAAGATAGTTTGCCTCATATACCAATTCCATTATCTTGTTGTATCTTGATGAAAGCTTGTTCTTATCTTCAGCCAATCTATTGGAATATCTTATCATCTCAAATACAGCATCCCTCGTGAGAGGCTTTATATCCTTTTTATCGCAATGAGTCTTAAGCGAACGGGCAAACTTCTCCTGATTTGCCTTAGTGTTATCCATTTCTATGTCAAATTCAGACAATATCTTAAATAATTTTTGGAAGTCCTCATCAAAATCGTACAACAACTCGTAGGTTTCATAGTCACCTATGAATATTACCTTGACATCTATCTCCATCTTTTCAGGCTTTAGTGAAGTGGTAAGGATGTAATTATTGTACTCTGAAAGCGAATCTATAGTTGCTGTCCTTGTTTTTAGCGTCCTTTTTATACAGTCCCAAGAATACGGATTTTTGAGCAGGTCGTTTATATTTATCACTAAGAATCCGCCATTTGCCTTTTGAAGCGCTCCTGCTTTTATATCCAAAAAACTCGTGATAAATGAGCCCTGTCTATTCTTGTATTCCAAATAACCGTTGAGATTGTAATATGTCGGATTAGTCTCTTCTATTACCGGTAAGGTGTCTTTTTGAGAATTATCTATGAATAGGTTGACCTTGTATCTGTCAAAAAATGCCTTATTGACCTTCATTGCAGTGAAAATCACCTTATTTTTTGAGTTTACCTGTTTGAACTTATCAAGATTTTTGATTATGTCTTCCTTCATATCAAAAAGGTAGGAAAGTATCTTCTCGTCTTTGCAATCTCCAAAATATCTCTTAAAGATAATTTCAAGTGTGTTGAGAGCAAGCTTTTTGTCATAGTTTTCAATCAGTAAGTTATATTCTTCCTCAGCTTTTCTCATCTCGTCCATAGCCTTAGTAAGCTCTTTGTGTAGCTTATTAGAAGCTGTTTTGAATTTTACGAAATCTTCATCTGTAAAATTTTCTATGTCTTCTTCTGTAGGTATGGAATAGTCTTTGTTAAGCGGCATACTGACAAGACCGTCTTCACCTACGTGAAAGATTACACGTTTTTTCATGGCTTTTTCGTTAAGTCTGTCAATTATGCTTTCCACCTTGTTTTCATAGTCAATGGAAAACTTCATAGACTCATTTGCATATTTTACCGTAGTAAAATCTTTTATAAGATTTTTTCTTACAGCCTTGTGCATTTCTTCCATATCTTTTTGGAATTCCTTACCCTTGCCCGCAGGAAAGGAAATACTTATAGGTGAGTATTCATCCTTGAAATTGTATACATAGACATAGTCCTTGAGTTTGTTTTTATCAAAGTTTTCCTTGGCATAGCTTTGAGTTACTTTCTTGATATAACTGTTTCTGCCTGTACCTGTATAGCCACATACATAGATGTTATATCCTTTTATCTTCATGTTCACGCCGAAATTAATCGCTTGAGTTGCTCTTTCCTGTCCCAAAATCTCCTCAAAAGGCTTGAGGTCCTTTGTAGTTTTAAATTCAAGATTACTTATCTTTATCTTTGAAGTCATCTGTTCAGGACTTATTTCGTATTTTTCTATATTCTTAGTCATTTATTCCCCTTTTCTCATCCTTGCTTTTCTAATGTTATTATGGTAGTTAGTCAAACATCATGATACTCATCTTCTTGCCCAAAGTCTTTAAGTATATGTTCGCTCACTCTTTTTATAATATCATAGGAAAAGCCTCTGTAGCTGAGGGCAGACATAAGTTTGTTTCTGACCTTGTACTTATCGTCATCTCTTATAGTTCTCAGCTTTTTTTGAGCAAAATACATTGCATTTTCAAACTCTTCATCGTCTCCTATATCTTTTACGGAGTCTCCTATAACATCCGAGCTGATACCCTTTTGTCTTAGTTTTGACATCATTGCCCTTTTTGAATATCTTTTCTTGCTGTATTTGCCTTCTACTAAGGTCTTAGCTATATTTTCCTCGTCAATGAAGTCGTACCTGTCCACAAAAGTCATAGCATAGTCTATAGCCTCAGTTGAAAACTTCAACTGTTTCAGCTTTAATATCAGCTCTTTTTTAGTCTTGTTTGCCATGCTTAGAGTCTTTAATGCCTTTTGTTTGGCAAGTTTTTTTTCATTTTCTAACATCATCTCTTCAAACTCTTTCTCATCCATCTCCTTTTTTGACAAAAGTCCATAACTGTAGAGAGTTTCGAGATGTACTTCCAACTTTTCATCCTTGTAGTCTTTGATATATAAATTGAAATTGCCGTTGAGTTTTTTTGTAATTTTTAATATCTTATACATTTTTCTCGCAATCTTGTAATACTAATTATAAACTTACTTGTTTTCGCCCTTTTCCCTTGCTATTATCCTTATTACAGTACCGTCAAAGCCGAAGTTTTCCCTTATCTTGTTTTCAAGGTATCTCTTATATGAAAAGTGAAATAATTCTTTGTCATTAATGAAGATGACAAATGTTGGAGGTTGTACTCCTGCCTGAGTAGCATAGTATATCTTAAGTCTCTTGCCCTTGTCTGACGGCGGTTGATTGTGAAGTACAGCATCTCCTATAACGTCATTGAGTACACCTGTTGACAGTCTCTTTTTCGACTGTTCAAGCACATAATCAATCTGAGTTATTATGTTATTAAGTCTTTTACCTGTCATTGCAGATACAAATTCTATCTTGGCATACTGCATATAGGCGAGTGCATTTCTCACATCTGCCGTATAATCTCTCATGGTATTTGTGCTTTTGTCTATCAAATCCCACTTATTTATGACTATGATTACAGGTTTGCCTGCCTCATGTGCCAGACCTGCAATCTTTGTATCCTGTTCTGATACCATTTCAGTAGCATCTATAACCATAAGCACTACGTCGCATCTTTCTATGGCTGTGTATGACCTTAGCACTGAATACTTTTCTATATTGTCAAATATCTTATTTTTCTTTCTTATACCGGCTGTATCAATAAATGTGTAGCTTTTGCCATCAATTTCGCATTTTTCATCTATTGCATCCCTTGTAGTACCTGCAATAGGCGATACTATGGTTCTTTCTTCTCCGATAATGGCATTTAGGATTGATGACTTACCTGCATTAGGCCTACCTACTATTGCCACCTTTATTGAGTCATCTTCTTCAATTTCAAGCTCGTCTTTTGGAAAAAGCCCTACCACTTCATCAAGTAAGTCTCCTATTCCAAGTCCCTGTGACGCTGATACTGCATACATATCATCAAATCCAAGCTGATAAAAGTCGTAATAATCATCAGGTAATTTTGAGCCGTCAACCTTATTTACAACCAATATAACAGGTTTTTTCGACTTTCTAAGCATGGTTCCCACTTCAAAATCCTGAGGATGGAGTCCGTTTTTACCATCAAGCACAAACATTATGACGTCCGACATATCAATAGCTACCTGAGCTTGTTTCCTCATCATAGCAGGTATCATCTCCTCGGTATCCGTCTCTATACCACCTGTATCAATTAAGGTAAAAGTATATGTCAACCAGTTGACATCTGCGAAAATCCTGTCTCTTGTAACTCCGGGAGTATCTTCCACTATTGAGATTTTTTCGCCCACCAATCTGTTAAAAAGAGTCGATTTCCCCACATTAGGTCTGCCTACTATCGCAACAGTTTTTTTCATAAGTTTGCCCCCTTTTTATTTTAAAATACTTAGTTATTATTTTTAATTTTAACTTTTAATCTCATGCCAATCTCGATTTGAAAAGTCATGCAAAATATTTGATATTGTGATTGACTATTTAATTATATACACTTTGTAATCAAAATACTTACGTGACAATTTAAAAGTTTTTTAGTATCAGTTAATTCTTTTATCAGTATTAATAAAGGTTAATACTAAAGCTTATAGAAAAATGGAAAAAATCACCTTAAACACTGATAAACTAGGTTTAATTGCATGATAAGCAAAAAATATTTTTCCATTAATCAAATAAACACTGCTATAATCATATAAGTACATGACTAAAACATTAATATTATATAATTTACAGTAAAAAATATCAACTGTTAATATTATTATAAATTATATCTGCAAAAATGTAAAACCCCCCTTATTTTTTGAAAAAGGGGGATTATACTACTTTTTATTTAATCTTATATATTTGCCAATACTTCTTCAGCCTTTGACAGAGCTTCTTGTATCTTTGATACATCTTTTCCGCCTGCCATAGCCATATTCGGCTTTCCGCCGCCATTACCGCCTGTTACCATAGCCACTTCTTTTACTATCTTTCCTGCATTGTATTTCGGTATAAGATTTTTAGCGACCATGCAAAGGAATGTCAGTTTTTGATTTTCAGTATTTACATTTGAAAAGACTACTACCGAATTTTCCACTTTGTCTATTATATTTTGTGCAAAATCTCTCAATATGTCGTCTTCCATATCTTCAAAAGATGAGATAACTAAGTTTACATCATTGATTTTCTTTGCAGATTTTATTACAGAGTCTATATCAGTCTTTGCTCCGGCACTTTGTACTTCTTTAATCTTCTTTTGCAGATTCTTATTTTCAGCCATGAGGTCTGAGGCTCTCTTTAGCAAATTATCTTGAGAAGTCTTTAATGTAGAAGATACATTTTCAATGAGTTCTTGTTTTTCAACGATGAAGTTGTATACGCTATATCCTGTAATAGCCTCTATTCTTCTTACTCCTGATGCTACTCCACCTTCAGATACTATCTTGAACATTCCTATCTCATTGGAATTCTTAACGTGAGTACCGCCGCAGAATTCTTTTGAGAACTCTCCAATACTAAGCACTCTTACTGTTTCGCCATATTTTTCGTCAAATAGTGACATAGCGCCTGTTTTCTTGGCATCTTCAATGTCCATTACCTGAGTTTGCACATCTATAGCATTGTAAATCTGTTCATTTACAAGTTGTTCCACCTTCATCAGTTCTTCCTTGCTTACCTGTGCGAAATGATTAAAGTCAAATCTAAGTCTATCAGGTGATACCAATGAACCTGCCTGTTGTATATGATCTCCAAGTACGACCTTAAGAGCCTTGTGGAGCAAGTGAGTAGCTGTGTGATTTCTCATAGTGGCAAATCTATTTTTTACATCTACTAAAAGCTCGACCTTATCGCCTTTTTTCAGCTCTCCTTTATTTAACTTACAATGGTGTAAGAAAAGACCATTAGTTGATTTTGTAACATTGTTTACTTGTATTTCAACAGTAGCATTTTTAATAAGGCCTGTATCTCCAACCTGACCGCCTGATTCAGCATAAAATGGTGTTTTATCAAAAATCAGTATGATTTCTTGACCTTGAGCTGCCTTGTCAGATAGTTTGCCGTCAATTACTATGTCAGCAATAACAGCTTTATCTTCAAGTTTTTCATATCCGATAAATTCCGTATTTTTCACTGATAAATCAAGGCTTGATATTTCATCTTTCCAGCCGATGTCAGAGCCTTTTGCTCTTGCATTTCTTGCCCTTTGTCTTTGCATTTCCATTTGATTTTCAAATTCCTCTATGTCTACTGAGCAATTCTTCTCCTCTGCTATTTCAAGAGTAAGTTCAAGTGGAAAACCGTAAGTGTCATATAATTTGAATGCATCTTGTCCATTTATCTTAGAGTTATTAGCTTTTTGTGAATCTGCAATGTATTGATTTAAGATGTTCATGCCTGTTTCTATAGTTTCACCGAATTTTTCTTCTTCTATCTTAAGAACCTTGTTTATATAGTCCCTGTTTTGTCCAAGCTCTTCATAGCCGTCTTGGTATACATCTATAACTACATTTGCAAGTGTTTCAATGAATTTTTGTTCAATGCCGAGCAGTTTAGCATGTCGCATAGCTCTTCTTGCCAATCTCCTAAGCACATATCCTCTTCCTTCATTTGAAGGTACTATGCCGTCACTTACCATGAAAGTGATGGCTCTGATATGGTCAGTGATTATTCTTATAGATACATCTGTTTTTTCGTCTTGTTGATATTTTTTACCTGAAATCTCACATACCTTGTCTCTTATATTTTTCATTGTGTCTATGTCAAATATAGAGTCAACACCTTGCATTATACAAGCCATTCTCTCCAAGCCCATTCCTGTATCTATGTTAGGATGTTCCAATTTCTTGTAACTTCCGTCAACTTGCTTGTCAAATTGAGTAAATACAAGGTTCCAAAACTCTAAGAATCTATCGCAGTCACAACCCGGCTTGCAGTCTTTATGACCGCAGCCAAATTCTTCTCCCCTGTCTATATATATCTCGGAACATGGTCCGCAAGGTCCTTGGCCGTTGCCTATCTCCCAGAAATTATCCTCTTTTCCAAGTTTGACTATTCTGTCAGGATTAACTCCTACCTTATCTCTCCATATTTCAAGAGCTTCGTCATCTTCTTCATATACAGTAACCCAGAGTTTTTCTTCGTCCATCTTAAGTACCTTGGTTACAAATTCCCAAGCAAAGGCTGTAGCCTCATTTTTGAAATAATCTCCGAATGAAAAATTGCCGAGCATTTCAAAAAAAGTAGCATGTCTTGCAGTCTTACCTATATTTTCTATATCTCCCGTTCTAACGCATTTTTGACATGTTGCCATTCTTTTCGCGGGAGGAGTTTCTATTCCCAAAAAGTAATTTTTAAGCGGTGCCATACCTGCGTTTATAAGGAGTAGACTCTTGTCGTTTTTTGGAACAAGTGAAAAACTGTTTTTCACATAATGTTCCTTTGATTCAAAAAAATCTAAAAATGATTTTCTTATGTCATTTGCTTTCATAAATTCCATAATTTCTTCCCTTTCAATAGATATATTATTGTATTAAAAAATCCCTAATGCAGTCTAATCAGCATTAGGGACGAATTATCGTGGTACCACCCTTGTTTTGTATATCGCATATAATATTATAACGAAATACTCTCAACGATTATAACGTAATCAACGCCAAGCTTTATTGGAACTTGGAGATACAAGGTAGCCTTCAGTCAAAGTTAAATAGGAATTTACACCAACCATTCCCTCTCTTAAAAATACATATGACCTACTCGTCTTACAATATCTTTGATATTAATTTTTGATATAAATATTATAATTTAGTTAATAAAACTTTTTTATATAATATAAATTTAATTTTGCATTATTTTCTAAAAAATAAAGCTCAATAATTATATTACACAATAGGATAAATTTCAACTGTTTTTTTGATATAGTCTATTTTTTCCAATATTGTTATATTAGAGCAGAACTTTCAAAGTACTATAAAAATTAAACTAGCTTTTTCTATAGCTATGATATGAAATCACAATTGATGCATTAGTATGGTACTTTTTAAACGCAAATTTAGGCATCTTGCCGTTAATAGTTATAGATTCAACCATATCAGGTCTTTTCATTATGCCTAAAGTCAAGTCATTGAGTGGAACAGTTTTTATATTTGTAAATCCGACACTTTTTAATATGGATTCAACAAACAAATAGCTTTTTGTATTATATTCCTTTAAAGAATGCGGAAATCTAATCTTATCTCCAAAACCTAAGTCCTCTTCGCTTCCCCTATTGATAAACCATACGAATGGAATAGCAAGAATTAAAAAACCGCTTATAGTTTCATAAGCTTCATTATCTTTGTCACTACCACCTATTGATAGAAAAATCATGGCCAATATTGCTAATATGGCCATAATCTTTATCTTTGTTTTCTTTTTATTTTCATTTGCAACACGATTTTTTTCTATGATTTCCAACTTCTTCATTTCGACTATACGTTCAGTTTCAGCCTTTTTTACTCCGGCGTCATCTACATGTCTTATAATATATTCATTTTCATTTGTAATTAAAATCTTCGCTCCGCAATAAGAGCAAAAAATCTGCTCTCTCCCATTTTCAATCTGTAAAGCTGCTCCACACTCAGGACATTTAACAGATGTAAGTTTTACAGCCATAGTATTACCCTCGTAACTTTTTTAAAAATTTTTATCTCTATTTCAAAGTGCTTTTATTAACTATATTTCAATTAATTATATCATTTCAAAAATGAAAAATCAACGGCTAAACAGTCAAAATTAGTTAGCATAAAATAACCATAAATACTTTAAAATAGGATTTTTATAGGATAAATTTTATACTACTATCCATAGTATTAATAAAAATTTTTCTTAATATTGTATCAATACAGTTTGATAAAGAATGTATAAAAGTGAATTTTTTCATAGTTATATTAACTATTAGTATTAGTATAAATTATAATGTCATTTACAACTATATTGAAAATTAAATATACAGCTATTAATAAATATTAGGACTTTATACTTTAAAAGTAAAGTCCTTTTTTATATTTTTCTTGACTTTTTATAAAAACAGATTTATAATTAACCAAAAGGTTAAATGATGGAAGTGATTATAAAATGTCTCTGCAAAATACCATGAAAGCACTTGCTGATCCTACAAGAAGAACTATATTAAATCTGCTGAAAAAAGGAAGATTGTCTGCCGGAGAAATAGCAGAAAATTTTGACATGAGCTTACCTGCTGTTTCAAAACATCTGGCAATATTAAAAGATGCAGATTTGATAAGGGATGAGCGTGAAGGAAAGTATATAATTTATGAATTAAACGCCTCTGTACTTGATGAGGCACTGCTTTGGATTAAAGATCTAAGAGGTGACTGATATGAAAAAATTGTATCTTATCTTATATTCATTAATTTTTATATTTATCTTAGGTACTACCTTATTTTTTATATTTATGCCTGATACTGTTCCTCTCCACTATAATTTTGCAGGAGAAGTGGATAGAATGGGAAGCAAATACGAATTTCTTCTCATGCCTATCATAGCACTACCGGTGATATCAGCATTTATATTGATTGCAAAAAGAGAAAGTAATAAAAATGGAAAAAATAGTGAAAAATACTTACTTTTAATAAGCATTTACACAATAGTTTTCTTTGCTTGTTTAGGTTTTTACTTTCAGTACAAGGCTTTAACTTATGCTTCACAAGAGTCAGTTTCTGTGGATCCCTTCAAATTTATAAGTATATGTATCGGTATTTTTCACGTAGTTTCAGGAAATATAATGCCGAAACTAAGGAGAAACTCTCTTATCGGTCTAAGAACAAAATGGAGTATGGCAAATGACGTGGTATGGCAAAAAACTCAACGATTCATGGGTATATCATCTGTTGCCCTCGGCCTTATTCTTATTGGTGAGGCTGTATTTTTATCAGGAATATGGAATTTGGTTTTAATGTTAATTTTGACAGCTATATGGGTAGTTGTATGTTTGAAAATCTCTTATAAGTATTATAAAGAGTATAATGAAGATAATAATATAAACTCTGATAGCGAAAATATCTAAAATTGCTTGTCATAAATCTTTTATACTAAAAATTTAATAGAATTATGGATATTCTTATTTCTTGACTGTTAATCTTTGAACTTAGGACTTAGAGTAAAATAAGCTAAGGCTCTATTTAATACTAAAATCTAATAGAATAGTGGAAATATTTTATAAAAAATGATGCAACAAAAGTTTAATGCTAAAGAGTATACTAAAGACAGAATCCATAGTTTAAAAAAGTTCAGTATTACTTTATACTCAAATACCTTCAATTAATTAGAATATTAGTATCATATAAAAAGAGAAGTAGATTTTTCCACTTCCCTTTTTTATTGAATATTATTTTGTTTATAAGCCTTTTTCAACCATTATCTTTTTGTTCAAAAGCTGTAGAGTTAAGACATTGACCTTATTTAAGTCGTTCATTATAAATATATCTGATATTTCATCCTCGATATATTTTTGTATCACTCTTCTAAGCGGTCTGGCTCCATATTTTTCATCATAGCCCTTTTCAACGATGAAGTCTTTTACTTCATCTGTTATCTTGATGCTAATTCCCTTGTCTTTTACTACATCTTGGAGTTGACTTATCATTATATCTACTATCTTTCTTAGGTCATCCTTTGAAAGTCTGTTAAATACTACTATTTCATCAATTCTATTTAAAAATTCAGGTTTGAAGTTTTCTTTCATAGCATCATGGACTCTTTGTTCTTCTCTTTGGTACTCTTCTTCTTGAGCGCCAAAGCCCAAAGATTGATTTTTAAATGTTGTCCCTATATTTGATGTCATGACTATCACAGTATTTTCAAAGTGGACTACTCCGCCTTGAGAATCTGTAAGTCTACCTTCATCCAATATCTGCAATAGCATATTAAATACATCAGGATGTGCCTTTTCTATCTCATCAAAAAGTATGATACTGTACGGTTTTCTCTTTACTCTGTCTGTCAACTGACCGCCTTCATCAAAGCCGACATATCCCGGAGGAGCTCCTACAAGCTTAGATACGGAATGTTTCTCCATATATTCACTCATGTCCACTCTTATTATCATATCTTCAGAACCGAACATATCCTTAGCCAGTGATTTTACCAACTGTGTCTTTCCAACTCCGGTAGGTCCTACAAAGATAAATGAGCTTGGTTTTTTTACGGCAGATATTCCTGCTCTGTTTCTTCTTATTGCCTTTGCAATTACTTCTATAGCTCTATCTTGTCCTACAACAGTTTCTTTGAGTCTCTTTTCCAAATCCATCAGTTTTTGAGTTTCCTCAACACTGATTTCTTTTACAGGTATCTTTGTCCACTGCTCTATTACATCAGCTACATCTTGCACAGTTACTTTCAAATACTCATTTTCTTGTAGATTTTTGAGTTCTTCTTCAAGATTGAGTTCCTTTGTCTTGTACATTGCAACCTTTTCATAGTCATTGTTTTCTGTTGCTGTTTCCTGATTTTTCTTAAGTGTCTCTATGCTGTCCTTGATTGACTGTATCTCATATATAGCCTTATTACCAAGATTCGCCTTAGAGCCCACTTCATCTATGATGTCTATAGCCTTATCAGGTAAATATCTGTCTGTTATATATCTGCTTGAAAGTTTTACTGCAGCCTCTATTACTTCATCAGAAAGCAATATTTTATGGTAATTTTCATAGTAATCTTTAAGACCTTTTACTATGTCTATAGACTCCTGTATTGTTGGTTCTTCCACCAATACGCTTTGTAATCTTCTCTCAAGAGCCTTATCTTTTTCGATATGCTTTTTGTATTCATTGATTGTAGTTGCACCGATTATTTGAATATCACCTTTTGCAAGGGCAGGTTTTAATATATTTGCTGCATCCATAGTGCCCTGTGAATCTCCAGCACCCATAATAGAGTGTATCTCATCTATCACAAGTATTACATTGCCGGCTTTTCTTGCCTCTTCGATGATGTTCTTCATCCTCGTTTCAAATTGTCCTCTAAATTGTGTTCCGGCAACTATTGAAGACATATCAAGCTGCATTATCTCATAGTCAAGAAGTTTTTGAGGTACTTCTCCCTTTACTATCTTATATGCCAATCCTTCAGCTATAGCTGTTTTACCTACACCGGGCTCTCCTATAAGCACAGGGTTGTTTTTCGTTCTTCTGTTTAATATCTGTATTACCCTGTCTATTTCTTTTTGTCTGCCTATAACAGGATCTATCTGATTATCTCTTGCACGTTGAGTAAGATTGATGCTGAACTTTTCAATATTTTTAATATTTTTCTTTTTGGGATTTGCCTTTTCGCTATTTTTTCTTTCAGCAGTATCTTCTTGGAATGAACTGTTTGAAAAAACATCTTCGCTATCGCCAAACATATTTGGCATCGAAGATACATTTATCTCAAAAAAGCCGTTTTTTCCACCAAACATCTTTTTAAGTTCATTTTCAAAAGAAGCAATGTCTATCAAACCTTCATCATCATTATCTTTAACAACTTGAGCATCATCATTTTTTATTACCGTTACATCTAAATCTTGATTTTCATTCTTAGTTTCATCATTATTACTATCTTGATTATTCTCGTCTTTAGCTGTGCTTTCTTCAGACTTATTGAATTTATTGTCGAACAGATTATCTGAAAAATCTATCTCAGCATTTGTTATTTCCTCACTTTTTGGCTGAGTATCTTTATCATTGTCCTTATTTTCTTCCTTATCATGAGGATAGTTATTGTTTTGGTTCATAATTATATCCCCCATTTTCTTCATCATTGATTTAAACTCGTTGGATGACGAGATTTTACCAAGTATCTCATTTACCTTAAGAGAGTCCATATCACCAAACTGTTCTTCCATAGTTTGGCTTATCTCATTCATCTGTTCAGTTATATCGTCAACATTATCTATATCTATGCCCGCATTATTCAAAATATTGTCTATTCCCGGTATATTAAGTTTTTTAGCACAACTGAGACATAAACCTCTAAGCTTAGTCCTATCATTTAAATCTTGTATGAAAAGGACAGCTGCATTTTCTTTACATTCACTACATTTTCTCACAACTATTCTCCTTTTTTTGCTAAAAACAATGTTACCTATCTTAGTATACCCATTTTTCAGTTTTTATATTGCAATTTTCATTAATTTTCTTATATCTTCTACATCTTTTTTCATCTGATTTATAAGTTCATCTAAGTTTTTAAATTTTTCTTCTTTTCTTATAAATTTTTTTAAATATATCTTTATTTTCTTGCCATAAATGTCTTCGTTAAAATCAAATATAAATGCTTCCAAACCGAGATAATTGTTATCTACTGTAGGCTTATCACCTATATTTATTGCACAGTCGTATCTCTTACCTTCTATCTCGCATATAGCATAATATACTCCAAATTTAGGTAATACTAAAGATGAATTAAGCATTATATTTGCTGTTGGAAATCCCAACTTTACTCCCAATCCGTTGCCATGTACCACTTCTCCGCTGAAACAGTAGTCTCTACCTAAAAATTTGGTCAAATTCTCATCTACAACTCCATCTGCTATTAAACTTCTTATGTGTGAACTCGTCACTCTAATATTGTCTATTTGAATCTGAGATATGGAGTAAAAATCAACATTACATATCTTACAGACCTCTTCAATGCCATGAATATCCAGTCTGTCGCTACCCAACTTTGCATCATCTCCAAGTAGCAGGTATTTTACATTTAATTTATCTACCAGTATCTTAGAAATAAAGTCGTAAACGTTGGTGTTTTTAATCTCATTGCAAAACTCTATTATAAAAAGCTCTTCTATTCCACTTTTTTTAAAAAGTTCAATCTTTTCATCTATATCACAAAGATATTTTACCTTATTATTGGATAAATTTGCCGTATTAAACCTAAATGTCAAAGCACAAGATACATAACCCTTATTTTTTGCCATTTCTATGGTCTTTTTTATAAGCGGCATGTGACCTTTGTGCAATCCGTCAAAATCTCCTATTGTTATCGACCTTTTATATTTTTTTTCTACTTCAAAATTTTCATAAATCTTCATTATTTTTACCATTTTAAACTAAAGGTGATAGCGATTTAAAATCCAAGCTGTCTATTAATCACATCAGCTTCAGTTAATCTGCCGTATATTTTCAGTAACTTTACTGTTACTCTTATATCATCACCATATTCTTGAGTTTCTCATCCACAAAATTTCCTATGGATATAAGATTTTCATCTTCATCATAGATTTTGTAGATATTTTTTTCACTTTCAACAAAATTTCTTATATATTCCTTTGTGACTCTAAGTCCGTTTTTATATCTCTTTAATTGATATTCATCTAATACAATGTTTTTAGAACCCTTTATTTCTATCTTATCTATAGGCAGTATATCTTTTTCTCCTATATCTTCTATAGGAACACTGTCATCTATGGTAAATTGACCTGATTTAGTACGTATCAGTATATTCATATACGCAATAGTGCCAAGTTTTTCAGCTATGTCTTCCACTACACTGCGTATATAAGTCCCCTTGGAGCAGTCTATATCAAAGCTTAGACTATTATTCTCATACTTCAATATTTTGAACTGATTAATAACTACCGTTCTTATCGGTATGTTGTCAATAGTCTGGCCTTTTCTTGCCATATCGTATAGTTTTCTTCCATTTACCTTTATTGCACTATACATAGACGGTGTTTGCTCCATCTCGCCTATATATTTTTCACATACTAATCTAAGCTCATCATAGTCTATGTCTTTATCCAAGCTGTCTATTACTTGTCCATAGCTATCCGAGGTATCTGTCCTCTTGCCAAAGCTCATAATACATCTGTATGATTTGTCCTTGTCTGTCAGTATCTGAGACAGTTTTGTAGCCTTGCCTATTACTATTGGTAAGACTCCGGAAACATTTTGATCCAAAGTTCCGGTATGACCAACCTTTTGGATGTTAAATTTCTTTCTTATCTTGTACACCACGTCATGTGAGGTCATACCGCTTGGTTTAAGTACATTTATTATGCCATTTAATTGCTCGTTCATTATAATTTACTCTTTTTATACTCTTACATAAACTCTTTAATCTTATTAAGCACTTCAACCCTTGCCTTAGCCAAATCTGTATTTTCCATTGTAAATCCTGCAGCTCTCTCGTGTCCTCCACCTGAAAAGCATTGTGCAATCTTTGCCACATTTACCCTTTCTTTAGAACGAAGTGAACCTTTTACAATGTTTCCTTCCTTTTCCTTTAGCAATAAGCCGACTTCCACACCCTTAATATTTACAGTATTATTTACCATATTTTCAGTATCTTTGAGTTCTACATTATACTTTTTCAATATTTCGCTTGGCATAGTCATAATACAGATATCATCTAACTTTTCCATATTGTTAACTATGAGATGAGCTTCAAGTTTTTTGTAATTATACTCATCACTTTGATAGACACTTTTTATCATTTCCTGCTTTTTTGCACCTTTTTTCAACAAGTCGGCAGCCATGTAAAATGAGCTTACTGCAGTGCAGTCAAACTTGAAATGTCCGGTATCCGTTGCAAGTCCTGTATATAAAGCTGTGGCTACAACTTCATCTATCTTAGTCTCATCATATAATTTTGCAAAATCATACACCAATTCACAAGTCGATGAAGCCTCTTCATCAACATAGTTGATATCGGCAAAAAAGTCATTGCTTTCGTGATGGTCTATACAGATGGTATGAAAAGCATTGTTTAATATACTTTCTTTTACATTTACCCTGTTCTTGTTTCCGCAGTCTAGTATTATCACTGTATATTTGTCAAAATCCTTAATTTTATCAAAGTCTTCACTTTTGTGGATTTTGACTCTATCTGATATAAATGCAAGGCTGCTTGGTATCTTATCATCCAAAAAATGATGGGCTTTTTTGCCATTGTTTACTAAAAATTGTGTCATTGCAATACTTGAGCCTATATTATCTCCGTCGGGTGCTACATGACTTGTCACTATGAAGTTGTCGTTTTTTTTAATAAAATCAACTATATATTGCATTTTTACAAATCCTCATCTTCCGATTCTAAGGCCTCTTCTCTATGCTCAGCCTCTGCTATCTTGTTTATCTTGGATATCATTTCGACTCCGTTTTTTATCGAATTGTCTTCCAAGAATATAAGCTCTGGAGTATATCTCAGTTTTGTAAATCTGCCGACTTCCTTTCTTATAAAGCCTGCTGATTTTTGAAGTGAAGCAATAATCTCTTCTTGACCTTGACCAAGTACGCTGATATATACATAGGCGTATTTGAGATCTCTCACAACATCGACAGACACAACAGATATCAAAGAATGTGTATTGAGAAGCACAGTGTTTTTTATATGCCCCTCAATTAACATCTTAGTTATCGTCTTTTTTATTTCCTCTCCTATTCTCTGAGTTCTTTCAAATTTCATCTATATCCTCATTATCTTTCTATTTCTTGCATTTCGTATATTTCTATAATATCTTCTTCCTTGATGTCATTAAAGTTTTCAAGCATTATACCGCATTCATATCCTCGGTTTACTTCTTTTACGTCATCCTTGAATCTTCTGACAGAAGATATTGCTCCGTCATATATTACTATTCCGTTTCTGACAAGTCTTGCCTTGGCATTTCTGCTTACCTTTCCGTCAGTTACATAAGAACCTGCAATAGTACCAAGTCCTGATACCTTGAACAACTCTCTAACTTGAGCCTGTCCTATTACAACTTCCTTGTATTCAGGCTCCAACATACCCTTCATGGCTTTTTCTATGTCTTCAATAAGTTCATATATTATTCTATATGTTCTTAAATCTACACGTTCACGCTCTGCCATAGCAGCCGCACTTGCAGCAGGTCTTACGTTGAAACCAATAACTATCGCATTTGATGCTGAAGCAAGCATGATGTCAGAATCTGTTACTGCTCCGACTCCTGAGTGAATTACTTTTAATTGTACTTCTTCATTAGAAATCTTTTCAACAGATTGTCTTATAGCCTCTACTGAACCTTGAACATCGGCTTTTAAGACCATATTCAGCTCTTTTACTTCTCCCTCTTGCATCTTGTCGAACAAGTCTTCAAGAGTAATCTTTGAGCTTGCCTTCATCTGTTCATCTCTTTGTTTTTCACGTCTTTTTTCGCCGATTGCTCTTGCAGCCTTTTCACTTGGCATTACGACAAACTGATCTCCTGCAAGTGGTACTTCATTAAGCCCAAGTATCTCAACAGGTGTTGAAGGAGTCGCCTTTTTCACTCTTTGCCCCTTGTCATTGAACAAAGCTCTTATCTTTCCATAAGCCGTACCTGCTATGACAGGATCTCCTACCTTAAGAGTACCGTTAGAAACTATAACTGTTGCAACAGCTCCTCTTCCCTTGTCCAAATTTGACTCTATTACCGTTCCAACTGCAGGTCTGTTAGGATTTGCCTTAAGTTCTTCCAGTTCGGCAACTATCAGTATCATTTCAAGGAGTTTATCTATGTTTTCGCCTTTTTTTGCAGAAACAGGTACATCTACTATTGTTCCACCCCATGCTTCTACCAAGAGTCCGTTGTTTGAAAGCTCCTGTCTTACCCTTTCGATATTTGCAGTCGGCTTGTCTATCTTATTTATGGCTACTATTATCGGTATATTGGCAGCCTTGGCATGCGAAATCGCCTCTACTGTTTGCGGCATGATACCGTCATCTGCTGCAACAACCAATATAGCTATATCTGTTACCTGTGCCCCTCTTAATCTCATTTGTGTAAAGGCCTCATGACCTGGAGTATCAAGAAATACAACTTTTTTTCCATTGACATACACTTCTGAGGCACCTATATGTTGAGTTATACCGCCGGCTTCTCTATCTGTCACCTTAGTATTTCTTATGGCATCAAGCAACGATGTCTTACCGTGGTCAACGTGACCCATTACAGTAACTATTGGAGGTCTTGGACTCAGGTCTTCTTCCTGATCGTTTTCTATTATAATATCCTCAGCCTCTTCTTCTTGAGGTTTTAGTTCTACCAATATATCATGTTCATAAGCAATTTTTTCTGCAGTTTCAAACTTGATATTTTGATTGATATTTGCCATTATCCCCATCTTCATAAGACTCATTATAACCTGTGTAGCAGGCACTTTTATCAAATTTGCAAACTCACCTACAACAACCGTATTATCAAGTTGAATTATACCATCATCTTCACCATCAGTTTTTTCTTCCTTGACCTCTTGTGTGTCCTGTTTTTTTGTATCAGCTTTAGATGACTCATTTTGTCTGCGCTTGTCTCTTTTATCTTTTTTATCCTTCTTGCTTTGTTTTTCGTTTTTTTCTTCAGCTTTTTCTTCTTTCTTTTCTTCTACCTTGTCTTCTTTTCTCTCATGCTTTTCTTTTTTAGCTACGTCTTGTTCTTTTTTATCTTCTTTAGCCTTTACTTCTTCTTTCGGTTTTTCTTCTTTTTTGGCTTCTTCCTTAGCTTTTGCCTTAGGTTTACTTTCTTCTCTCAACATCTCCACTATGATATCAGCCTCTTCAATAGTAAGAGTGCTCATATGACTGGACACCTTGATGTCAAGTTCTTCGAGTTTTGCTATCAGTTCTTTACTTGGTATACCCAGTTCTTCAGCTATTGTGTAAACTCTCTTCTTTTCCAATATTTTCGCCTCCAATATATTTCATTATTCCTTCAAAAAAATTTTTATCAGTTACGGCTAAACAGCCGGCAAATTCTTTTCCAATTATCCCGCCTAATTCATACCTGTCAAACGTATCAATGGTTGGGATATCTCTATAGTTTGACTTGTCTTGAAGTCTCTTCCTTGTATTATCCGATATATCACTTGCAATAAATACAATCTTTGCTTTATTTGACTTTATCGCATTTAATGTGTTCTGCTCTCCATATACCAATTTTCTACTTTTCATGGCAAAGCCTAAAAGTGCTGATATCTTCTTCTTATTCACTTTTTTCTATCTCCGATAATATATCATCATATATCTTGACATCAACCTTGCATTTGAAAGTCCTATCCAGTGCCTTGCTTTTTTTGAGCTTTTCAATACAGTCCTTGTTATTGCATACATAGGCACCACGACCGCCTGCTTTGAATGTCTTATCTATAAATATTTCATCTTCTTTGTTCTTGACTACTCTTATAAGTTGTTTCTTGTCAAACTGATTCTGACAAACTATACATTTTCTAAGTGGAACTTTCTTCGTCTTCATATCTATTTTTCCACCTTATTCCTGTCCGAACATTTCCGATTCACACTTTATATCTATCTTCCAATTTGTAAGCTTAGCTGCCAGTCTTGCATTTTGCCCCTCTTTCCCTATGGCAAGAGATAGCTTATCATCCGGCACAATTACCTTGGCAATCTTCTCTTCTTCATCTATTTCCACTGAAACTACCTTGGCAGGTGATAATGAAGCTGTTATATATTCAGCTAAATCATCGTTATATTCTATTATGTCGATTTTTTCTCCATTTATCTCATCAGTTATATTCTTTACTCTTTGTCCTCTTGTTCCTACGCAGGCTCCAATAGGATCAACATCCTGCATATTTGTTTTGACCGCCATCTTAGTCCTTGAACCTGCTTCTCTTGAGATGGAAATTATCTCTACAGTTCCATCAAAAATTTCCGGCACTTCCATTTCAAACAGTCTTTTTACAAGTCCGGGATGAGATCTAGACAAGACTATCTGTGTCTTGTTATTAGTTCTTTTTACTTCCAAGATGTAAAACTTCATATTTTGTCCAAGTTCATAATTATCACCGGACATCTGTTCCCCGTTTGGAAGTACCCCCTCTGCATTTATCATTATGTCATTTTCACCTAATATACTTATATCAGCATAAACAGTGCTCTTTGATATTCGGGAAACCATACCTGTGATTATTTCTGTTTCCTTCTTTTTAAATTCAGTGTATTGGATGTCTTTTTCAGCTTCCTTTATCTTTTGAACCACTATTTGTCTTGCAGCTTGAGTAGCTATTCTGCCAAAATCTTTAGGAGTTACCTCTTCTCTTACAATATCTCCCTCTTTGTACTGTTTTCCAAAAAATTGATTGGCATATTCAACAGTCATTTCATTATCAAGTATGTCTACCTTATCATCATCCACTATTGTTATTGGATTTATGATTTTTATATCTCCTTTTTTGGTATCTATGCTAACTTCCACTTCCGCATTACTACCGTAATTCTTCTTATATGCATTTAATATCGCCTGATTTATAGCATCAAGTAATATTTCTTTTTTTATTCCCTTTTGTTTTTCCAACTGATCAAGAGCTCTTATAAACTCTGTATTCATCTTTTGTCTTCCTCCTTATTTCTCTTAAAACTCCAAATATAGATTTATCTTTGCTATTTCCTTTTTATCAATACTCACTACTTCTTCGTCAATCACAAAAACAACATTTCCATTTTCATCCAAACCTTCAAGAACTGCTACAAATTCCTTGCCATATTTTTCATCTTTCTTGAATAATTTGACTTCAACATCCTTTCCCTTTTCTCTAACAAAATCCCTGTCCTTTTTTAGCGTTCTGTCAAGTCCAGGAGAAGAAATTTCAAGATTATAGGCATCTTTGATATAGTCTTTTTTGTCAATTTCGTCACCTATTATACCGCTTAGCTTCACACAGTCGTCTATTGTCATACTGCCATCCTTGTCTATGAGTATCCTCAAATACATCTCACCGGCTTCTTTTACATATTCTACATCAACCATTTCATATTCTTCAGGTAATACTCTAAGCACAAGTTCTTCGGTAATTTGCTCAATTTTTTTTGACATGAATCTTCTCCTCCTATTTTTTTACTAGTCTATTATATAAACAACGATATTAATTAAAAATAACAACATCAATCAATATAATGCAGTTTTAGAATACTTTTACTCAATAGATTTTCACATACTGACTCACTAATTAAAAATACGCAACACTAGATATTTACAATTTACTAAAAGTCAATTTTATAAATTCAAGCTTGGCGCTAAGACATTTATATACTAGTCTTGCTATTTAATCAGTATTAATATATGCTATGTCAGTAATTATATAAAAGTAATTGTTATACGATTATTCCTATAATTATACTTACATTAAAACATCCATTTTTACTTTTATATAAAAACAAAGAGTGGGTTTCCCCACTCCGATATAAATTTTTATATTCGGTTTTGCTATATTTTATCAGATTATAGCTTAAAAATCAAGTATATTTATTTATTGTTATATTATTTTTATAATTGCATATATTTCTGCAAATATTTTTGCATTATTAAAAAATACATTTATACTTTTATGCCATATAATGTATATTTTTGTCAATTTTCACTATAATTATAAATTAAATAAGGAAGAAAATTAATATTTTTAATAATTTTTTATTATTTTTTTCTATGTTACCACTTAACACAATAACATCAATTTTATATCGTTTTCACATTTTTTACAATTTATAAATACGCATTTAATATTTATAGCAAATTTATAAAAACGTTATGCAGATAAAAACCACTTTTTCTATAGGTAAAAAGTTTCAAGAAAAAATAATTTCCTACTTGACAAAAGGGAAAAAAAGTTTTATTATGTTCTTGTTCAAACAAAGTGTTTACAACGTGTATACACTATTATATTTTTTTGTATTTAATTCTAAGGAGGAATTTTAATGTTGGACTTTTCAAAGTACCCTGCTGAACCGTTTAAAATTAAGGTTGTTGAACCTGTAAAAATGATTTCTAAAGAAGAAAGAATCGCTGCTATAAAAGAAGCAGGTTACAATACATTCAACTTGAAATCTGAGGACTGCTACATAGATTTGCTTACTGATAGCGGTACAAATGCTATGTCTGATGCTCAATGGGCAGGAATGATGATTGGTGATGAAGCTTATGCCGGATCTAAAAACTGGATTTTCTTGGAAAGCACTATAAAAGAACTTTTCGGATTTAAACATGTAGTACCTACTCACCAAGGTCGTGGAGCAGAAAACATACTTTCTACAATAGCTATCAAACCTGGTCAATATGTACTTGGTAATATGTACTTTACAACTACTCGTTATCATCAAGAAAGAAACGGCGGCATCTTCATGGATATCATTCGCCCTGAAGCTCATGACGCTACAATAGACATACCTTTCAAGGGTGATATAGATGTTGAAAAGATGGAAAGCATAATCAAGGAAAAAGGACCTGAAAACATAGCTTATGTTTGCTTGGCAGTTACAGTTAACCTTGCCGGCGGACAACCTGTTTCTATGAAGAACATGAGAGAAGTAAGAAAAGTTGCCGACAAATACGGTGTAAAAGTATTCTACGATGCTACTCGTTGCGTTGAAAATGCTTACTTCATCAAAGAACAAGAACCTGAATTCAAAGATAAGACTATAAAAGAAATATGCCATGAAATGTTCAGTTATTCTGACGGAGCTACTTGCTCAGGAAAGAAAGACGGTATAGTAAACATAGGTGGATTCTTGGCTATAAATGATGATGAACTTTTCGGAAAAGCTAAAGAAATAGTTGTTGTATTCGAAGGTATGCCTTCATACGGTGGTATGGCAGGACGTGATATGCAAGCAATAGCTATAGGATTTAGAGAATCTATGCAATTCGAATATATTCAACACAGAGTAAGACAAGTAAGATACTTGGGAGACAGATTGAAAGAAGCAGGTATTCCAATAGTTGAACCTGTTGGCGGACACGCTGTATTCCTTGATGCAAGAAGATTCTGCCCACATTTGAAACAAGAACAATTCCCTGCACAATCTTTGGCTGCTGCTCTTTATGTTGAAGCAGGTGTTCGTTCAATGGAAAGAGGTATAGTATCTGCAGGTAGAGATGCTGTAACAGGTGAAAACCACAAACCTAAACTTGAAACAGTAAGACTTACAATACCAAGAAGAGTTTACACATACGCTCACATGGATTTAGTTGCTGAAGCTTGTATAAAACTTTTCAAACATAAAGAAGATATCAAACCTTTGAAATTTGTTTACGAACCTAAACAACTTCGTTTCTTCACAGCAAAATTTGATATAGCTGAATAATATTTTTAAAAACCGCACTGGTTTAAATCGGGGATATGGTTTTTCTATGAAGAGTCATATCCCCTTAAAAGTTTATAGATTTATTTTTTATATTATTAAAAAGTACATAGTGAAAAAGAGTAGTATTCGTGATTTTAGGAATTATGTGTTTTCAATATTGTGTACTTTAAAAAAACCTTTGCAAAATTTAGGAGGTGTAATTAATGAGTAGTAATAATGGCGGAAGTGAAAAAAAGTTTAACTCGAAGATAGGCTTTATCCTTGCTTGTGTAGGCTCTGCGGTTGGTATGGCAAATGTCTGGGGCTTCCCTTACAAACTTGGAAGCAGTGGTGGCTCGGCATTTTTAATAGCATATTTAATATTTATCGTAATATTCAGTTATACAGGATTATCTACAGAATATGCTGTAGGTAGAAGAGCTAAGACAGGTACTGTAGGTGCTTATCATATGGCTTGGAAATCAGGCGGACAAGATAACGTTATAGGAAGAAATGTAGGTTGGATACCTTTAGCAGGTTCTATGTGTATTGCAATCGGTTATGCAGTAATTATATCATACGTTTTAAAGGGATTGCTACAATCTATTACAGGTAGTATCATGACCATTGATACGGCAACTTGGTTTGAGCAATTTTCATCACAAGATTTCGGTGTTGTACCTCTACATCTTGCAGTAGTAGTAATAACATTACTTACTCTTGTATTTGGTGCAGAAAGTATAGAAAAATCGAATAAGGTTATGATGCCTTTATTCTTCATACTATTTGTATTTATGGCTGTAAGAATAGCAATGCTTCCAGGAGCAATAAAGGGCTATGAATATATGTTCATTCCTGATTGGAGTAAACTTGCAGATGCTAATATCTGGGTAGCAGCTATGGGACAGGCATTCTTCTCTCTTTCAGTTACAGGTAGCGGTATGATAGTATACGGCGCATATCTTCCGGATAGTGAAGACTGTGTTGCAGGCGCAAGAGATACTGCGATATTTGATACTATAGCAGCTATGGTTGCAGCTATGGTAATGTTGCCTGCGTGCTTTGCATTCAACCATGACCCAGCAGCAGGTCCCGGACTACTTTTCGTAGTTCTTCCTACAATACTTCAAAGTATGCCTGGCGGACAATTGTTTGCAATAGCATTGTATCTTGCAGTTGTTTTTGGTGGTATATCTTCACTTCAAAACATGCTTGAAGTTGTTTTGGAATCAGTGAACTTCCGTTTCCCTAAGATTAAAAGAGGATATATATTAGGGCTATTGTTCCTTATTTGTATGGGTGTAGGAGTATTTATGGAGCCTATTTCTAAATGGGGTCCTTGGATGGATTTAGTTTCTATCTACATCATACCTATAGGAGCTACACTTGGTGCTATCTCATGGTTCTGGGTAATGAAAAAAGAAGATTTGATAGACGAAATAAACAAGGGAGCAAAAAAACCTATATCACCTATATGGTATAATATTGGTAAATATGTATATGTTCCACTAGCAGCTATACTTTGTATAATTGCACTTGTAAATAAAACAGCTTTCTAATTCTATATTTTTATAAAAAAAGTCGTTGAATTTCAATAATATGATTTTCAACGGCTTTTAATTTAGTGTTGCTTTCATAGTTATTTCATATTTCTTATAATTATATTCTATGCTAATAATGGTTTATAATTCTATGCATCTAAATCTATTCTATACTTTGCCTCCTTTTATTATAATAATTTATATCTCTAATATATCATATGTTTTTTTAATGATTTTAGTATGAAGTATTTAATATTAATTGTACTATTCTTGATAGTAATTAGATATAATTAAAGTTAATTTTTACTCCCATATATCTCTGTCTTCTTTTGATATTAAATTTTTCTTTTGTTTAAGAATGCCTGTGATAAAGAATATCACTCCTGAAATGGCAAATCCTGTACCAAATACCAGCAATATCCAAAACGGTGCACTCTTTTGCTCTATATAGTTTTTCATTTGTAATAAGAAAAATAATCCAAACATAAAATGTGATACTCCAACACTTATAAAGAATGAATAACGCTTTTTCATTTGTCTATTTACCTCCTCAGTTTCTGTATAAAGTTCTAATTCTCCATCTGCCTTGTTCTTTCTTAAATATACTCTACCTGCATACTCTGCAATAACACTTATACCTGTTTGCTCTAAAAATTTAAAATATTCTTTCTTATTTTGTCCCGTATACTTTGGAATATCAATTTTGTATTGAAATTTCGCCGGAGAAACATCTTCAAACTCATAATCTCCGTTAGAATATTTGATAAGCATCTTTCCTTGTTCTCCCTGTTCATTAAGCCATTTTTCTTCTTGAGTTATATCTATAAAACTCTTTTTAACTGTAGTTTTCATCGTTTTTCTCCTTTGCTTTTTATTTATAAACTCCTGTGAGCATATTTTAAAATTTTATTTTATACGTGTTGACCTATCTTTTTTTTGCATTTGACAGCAACTCTTCAAGTCTTATAATTTCTTTTTCAAAATTTTCCTTGCCATCATTTGTAATGATGTACTCAATCTTTCTGTCCTTTGACTGTTCGTCTAACTGTTGTATCCATTTCTTTTTTTGTAATGTATCAAGCGCTCCGTATAGCGTTCCTGCTCCAAGATTGACACGTCCGTCAGTCATTTCCGCTATATCCTTCATCAGTGCATATCCATGTGCCGGACTATGTAGACGAAGTAGGATATAATAGATATTTTCTGTTAAAGCACCACTGTTTGCTAACCTGCCCATATTTTCTCCTCCTTTTATAATTTTTATTATGCTTTTAGATATTACGTTTTTTGTTATTACGTTTTTATCTGTATCGTTAAACGTAATATATCATAATTCGTAATACTTGTCAATAGTTTTTTAAAATTTTTAAAAATTTTATATTTCTATAGAAAAAACAGTTGTTGATGTTATAATGTAATAAAGAGTAACTAAGTTAAAAACTGTATTTTCTAATGTTTTTTCTATTTTATAATCAAATTTTAAAGGAGGTAGTACAATGTTGTGCAAAGAATGTTATGTTGAACAAAATAGGATAACTCCACTACTTAATCCAAGACAATGTTTGGAAGAACATACTCAATATGTCTGCGGTACTTGTGGTAGATGTATTTGTATAGAGTATACTCAAAAAGGTCTTCAAAGGTGGAACTTTCCCTTTAAATCCTTGGAAATTGCAAAGCTATATTTGAGATCTGCTGACTTTACTATGAAAAAAGCTTGTGGAATATATGAGATGAAAAGTACTAAAGGAAGAGTTTTCTATAAAATTTTTGCTGATGATGACGAATTGAAGACTTTTCTAAAGAAAAATAAGGACAAGTCATGTGAAAAGATGAAGTCAGTATTTTCTATGGATAGTTATGAAGAATTCCCTAATACAAAAGTTAAAAGACTTAGCATTGATGAGGTTGAAAAATATTTATCTGAAAGATAGTATTTTGATTTTTGGTCTATACTTTTTAAAATAAGCTGATATAATTAAAGATGGATGTTAATAAAATTATTGATAACTTATTTGGATTTTTGTATAGATTTGAAAATTTTATAATGTATTATAAGTTATCTTTCTTATCTTAATCACTTGATAGTTGCATATTGCTATATCTTGTGAATGATGTTTTTAGGAAGGAGAACTATGAACCTTTTTATTCTTGGCTCTGCTGTAGTAATAATATTATGTGTCTTTTTAAATAAATTTTCCATGAGATTCGGTATTCCTATGCTGCTTGCGTTTATAATACTTGGTATGTTATTTGGAAAAGACGGCATATTGAAGATTGAGCTTGACAATTATTCTTTTGTTGCTGATATTTGTAGTGTGGCATTGATTTTTATAATGTTTTATGGAGGATTTGGTACAAATTATTCTACTGCAAAGCCTATAATGATAAGAGCCGGATTGCTGGCAACTATAGGCGTTGCAATGACAGCTTTTTTGGTTGGAATCTTCTGTCATCTCGTACTTAAGATGAACATTATCCACAGCCTCTTAATGGGTGCTGTAATATCTTCTACAGATGCTGCGTCGGTCTTTTCAATATTTCGTTCGAGAAAACTGGGACTAAGATATAATACCGCTTCCTTATTGGAAGTCGAAAGCGGTAGTAACGATCCTACTTCATATATGCTAACCATAGTACTCATACAGATTTTGGAAGGAAATATGAGTACATCATTTGTAATTTCAACAATCTTATTACAAATATCTGTTGGTGCTGTACTTGGCTTAATTATAGGATTTTCAGGCACTTATATGCTCAATAAGATTAAATTTGAGACAGAAGGTTTTAATATAATATTCGTATTTGCCATTGCTCTTGCATCTTATTCATTACCTGCAATATTTCGTGGAAATGGCTACTTAAGTGCTTATATTGCAGGGCTTATAATGGGGAACTCTAAAATTCAATTTAAGAAGAATTTGGTTATCTTCTTTGACGGTATAACAGGGCTTATGCAGATGTTAATTTTCTTCTTACTTGGCTTGCTTGCCACTCCATCAAGATTTGCCAACATTGCTCTTGAGGCTATAAGCATAATGCTTGTTCTTACCTTTATAGTGAGACCTTTGGTTGTATTTTTGATATTAAAATTATTTAAATGCAGTATGAGACAGATATTGCTTGTTTCCTTTGCCGGACTTCGTGGAGCAGCTTCTATAGTTTTTGCAATCTTGGTAATGACAGGAGGCAGTGAAAGTTATAAAATTTTTGACATTGTGTTTTTCATAGTTTTGATGTCTATTTTATTCCAAGGTTCTTTACTTCCCTATGTATCAAAAAAACTGGATATGATAGATGTCGAAGAGGATATAATGAAGACCTTCTCTGATTATTCTGATGAATTACCTATACAGTTTATCCAAATAACTCTGCCCGAAAATCACTACTGGGTTGGAAAGGCAATAAAAGACATACAACTTCCACCAGAAACTCTCATCGTGTATAAGGATGATGGCGACAACATATATGTCCCTGATGGAAATACTGTCTTAAAATCCGGAGACAAACTTGTCTTAAGCGCTCTTGATGTGGAAGATATCAGGGGTATAAAATTGACTGAAATCAATATTTCGGCTAAACATGACTATGTAGGCAAAAAAATCTCCGACATAGCAAGAGAAAATATAAATCTTATAATTTTGATTAAGAGACAGTCTGAAGTCATCATCCCAAAAGGAGATACTATGATTTTAAATGGCGACCTACTTATTTGCAATCAGCTATTGTAAATATTTTACTACGATATAATATAGTTTCGTATAATTTTATTTTTTTATACTAAAACCTAATAGAATAATGGAATTATTTTATAAAAATTTATGCACTTTAAGATTATTAATAATAGATATACTAAAGAGTATAACAATAATAAAACCCAAAGTTTAAATAGAGTTTAGTATTACTATAAAGTTTTAAAACCGTAGAAATTAAAAATCTCTACGGTTTTTGTTATTTACAGTAAATTAATATTTGAAAGACACCTAATTTATTATTTTTGAAATACTATTAATAAATCTGCCTTGATGAACTAATTATTTTCAAATTAATTTACTATAGTTTATATTTAATTAAAATTCAGCTGTTCCAACAGTTCTTGGGAAGGCAATGACATCTCTTATGTTTTGCATTCCTGTCAGATACATTATCATTCTTTCAAAGCCAAGACCATAGCCAGAGTGTTTTACTCCACCGTATTTCCTAAGCTCCAAATACCACCAGTAAGTTTCTCTATCTAAGTTGTTGTCCTTGATTTTCTTTTCCAATATATCAAGTCTTTCCTCTCTTTGAGAGCCACCGATTATCTCGCCTACTCCAGGTACAAGAAGGTCCATTGCAGCTACTGTCTTGCCGTCATCGTTACTTCTCATGTAGAATGCCTTGATTTTTTCAGGGTAGTCTGTAACAAATACAGGTTTTTTGAATATTTGCTCAGTCAAATATCTCTCGTGTTCTGTCTGCAAATCTATGCCCCACTCAACCTTATATTCGAATTTTTGACCTGAATTTTGGAGAAGTTCTACAGCCTTTGTATAAGTTATTCTTTCAAACTTGTTTTCCAATATATTATTTAATCTTTCAAAGAGTCCTTTGTCTACAAAACTATTGAAGAATTCCATTTCTTCTTTTGCATTTTCAAGGCAATATCTTATTATGAATTTTACCATTTCTTCAGCAACATCCATATTTTCCTGCAAAGTTGCAAATGCTATCTCAGGCTCTATCATCCAAAATTCAGCAGCATGCCTTGCAGTATTTGAATTTTCAGCTCTAAATGTAGGTCCAAATGTATAGACATTCTTAAATGCCATTGCAAATATTTCAGCCTCAAGCTGTCCACTAACAGTCAAGTGAGTTTCTTTATCGAAGAAGTCCTCCTTGAAGTCAATTTTTCCTTCCTGATTTTTAGGAAGATTGTTCATATCAAGAGTTGTCACTTGGAACATCTCTCCTGCACCTTCAGCATCTGATGCAGTTATTATAGGAGTATGTGCATAGACAAAATTCTTCTCTTGGAAAAATTTGTGTACAGCATAGGCTGCTATAGAACGCACTCTGAAAACTGCTGAAAAAGCATTCGCCCTTGGTCTTAGATGAGCAATAGTTCTTAGATATTCGAAAGTATGTCTCTTCTTTTGTAGCGGATAGTCGCTGTCAGATGTCGCAAGAAGTGTGATTTCATTAGCTTTTACTTCGAAGTCCTGTTTTGCTCCTTCAGTCTTGACTAAGTCACCCCTAACCTTTATTGCAGTATATATTGGATATTTCACAACTTCTTTAAAGTTTTCAAGATTTTCAACTTCCAAAACTATTTGCAAATTGTTAAAAAATGTTCCGTCGTTAAGCTCAATAAATGCAAATTTTTTCGAGTCTCTAATTGTCTTTACCCAACCTTGGACTGTCACTTCCTTACCCAAAAAATCTTCAGATTTTTGAAAAATCTGTCTTATGTCTAAAATACTCATAATAATAACCTCTTTTTTTCTATTTTTTTACTTTATACTAATATTCAATAGAATAATGGACTAACTTTGTTTATATTCAAAGAAATAGATTGAATTAATATGAAACATATTTAAATTTATTAATTAATTAGAAGAATATTAGTATTAAATCATAATTGACTTTTTTCTATATATAATTATTAATATCTATACAGTTTAAAATATTATATATTATTCTACTTATAATGTGATTTTTATATAGCACCCTTATATATCATTCGCATCTTTTCCACAGTCACTACATCATTTTCACCAAAGGCTGTCCTTCCTCTTTTTACAAGCCTGTCAACTATTTCTTCTGTTTCTTTTTCACTAACCTTATAGTCACCAAGATGTGTAGTCACTCCCAAAGATTCAAAAAACTCTCTTGTTCTTTGTATTGCCTTATCTATCTTTTCTTCATCACTGCCGTCAGTAATTCCAAATATATTTTTTCCGTATTGAAGAATCTTATCTTTCTTGACATCTCTCATTACGTTCATAAGTGACGGTAATACGACCGCAAGTGTTCTTCCGTGATCAATGCCAAATCTCTCTGTGAGTTCATGGCCAAGCTTATGTGTTGCCCAGTCTTCCGGTACTCCGCATGCTATATATCTGTTGAGCCCGTTTGTAGCTGCCCACATAAAGTTGGCTCTTGTAGCATAGTCTTGACTCTTCGACTCATCCATTACATCAGGAGCTATATCTATCAAGGTCTTGAGTATACCCTCAGCAAAATAATCCTGTATCTTGGCATCCACCGGATAAGTCAGATATTGCTCCATTACATGGACAAAGGTATCTACAATTCCGTTTGCAAGCTGTTTCTTTGGAAGAGTGTATGTCAATGTTGGATCAAGTATGGAAAATTCAGGATAGGTTACATTTGAAGCAAAAGAATACTTTGCCTTTTTCTCTATGAATGTGATAACTCCACCACTATTCATCTCAGAGCCTGTAGCCGGTATTGTAAGCACTGTTCCAAAAGGTAGTGCTTTTTTAGCCATGATTACCTCATTGTCTCCCCAATAGAAAAAGTCTAAAGGATTATCAACAAATACTGCTATTGAGATAAACTTTGTAGCATCTATTACAGAGCCACCGCCTACAGCCAAAAGATAATCGTAATTCTCAGCTTTTATAAGCTTAACTGCTTCCATACACTTTTCATAAGTCGGATTTGCGGGAATACCGTCAAACTCTCCTAGATTATATCCCTTGAGTGCCTCTTTCACCTTGTCCAAAGTGCCGTATTTCTTTGCAGAAGAACCGCCATATAATATCAAAACCTTCTTATCCTTTGCTATATTTTTAGAAAGTTTTGGTATTTGATTTTGTCCGAATATTATCTTTACAGGGTTTTTATAAACAAAATTTTCTATTGCCATGACAACCTCCTATAAATTAAATAAATAATTCTTCTCTTCTTCAGTGAGTTTTCTATATTTCCCTTCAACTATCCTACCAAGTTTGATTTTACCTATGGAAATTCTCTTAAGTTCTCTTACATTCCTGCCCAAGACATCTATCATCTTTCTTATCTGTCTGTTTCTTCCCTCATATATAGAAATTTTATACTGAGTCTCAGAAAAGTCGTACAGCTCTATTTCAGCAGGTAGAGTTTTTTTAGAGTCTATTACTACTCCTTCGCTGAATATTTTCATCTGAGCTTCACTTAGTCTACCGTCAAGAGTAGCTATATATGTCTTTTTTACATGATGACTCGGATGCGCAATCTTATTTGCCAAGTCCCCGTCATTTGTTACGATAATTAGTCCTGTACTGTCATAGTCAAGTCTACCTACAGGGAAGACACTGATGTCAGGCGGGAAAAAATCCGTAATACAATATCTGCCGAACTCGTCTGACACGGTAGATACTACATTTTTAGGTTTATTAAATAGATAGTAGTATTTTTTTACCTTTATATCTGAGATTATTCTTCCGTCAAGCTCCACCTCATCGTCGTCATTTACTGTATAGGCAAGATTTTCCAATACTTCTCCATTTATTTTTACTTTTTTGTCTTTTATGAGCTCATCCGCTTTTCTTCTGGAATAAGCGGTCTTTGTCGCTATAAATTTGTTGATTCTCATATTATCTCCTATACATAAAACTCCAACGATTTTGTTAAGTTGTCGTTGTATAATGCTTCTTGCATCAAAGTCTCTTTTGAAGTTTTTACCTTGACATTTACATCTACATCGGCAAATCCAAGTTTTTTCAAAATTTCAGTCAATGATGACATATTATTCTCAAAAAGCGACTTCACCTTTTTATCTTCAGTAAAAAATTCCAATTTCAAATTATTATTTGTATTGTAATTTACCATTGCCTTAACATTGCCGTTATTTATAGTATCCAGTGAAAGCCCTACATTAATATCATCCTGCTTTTTCAATGATTTGTTGTCCTTTTTTACATAATACTGCAATATATTTTCATAATCTTGTTCAGTCTTAAACGGAATAATATTGTAATTGTACTTTTCAGCCATATTTGCTAATATGTCCAATTTTGATATGAGTTGTCTTTCTGCTATATTAAGTGTCTGGCTTTTATTTTGAGTCATATTTGAAAGAGTCTTTACTTCCTCTTTGAGCTGATTATAGTCTATTTTCAAATTTTCTCTTGCTGCATTTTTTTCGACATTTATAGTCTTGACAGTTCTGTTTTGTATATTTCTAAGAGTGTTTATTACTTCATCCTTAGTTATTTTATCTTTGCTTATAAGTTCATTTGCACTCTCATCTACATTTTTTTTGCCATCAAAATTATTGATTTCTTCGTCAAATTCTTCAAATACTACATCTTTAAATTGTCTATTTAGTTCTTCCATATCTTCAATAGAGAGATTTTCAGCATTTTCAAGTAGAAACTCTACATTTTTCAAATTAGTTTTTTCATTTAAAGTATTTGTTTTTCTTTCAAACGCTTTATTTTCAAAGCTTATATCTTCCAAATTTTGAAAATCTTCTATAAGCTTAGACATATCCACTATGTCTGTCTTTTTATCGCTGATATTTTTCATAAGATTTTCAAGAGCCTTTATATTGTCAGGGCTAATCTTCACATCCAAGTTTTTGAGCAGGAGCAAGTCTTTAAGAGATACATCCTTACTCAACACAGGACTATCAGATTTTTTTGCAATACCGAAATCTTTTTTATTTTGAATGTCTTTAAGTACGCTCATCAAATCTTGAGATTGCTCATTTTCTTCAAGTTCCACTGCGAAATCTTCACCCTTCAGTATCTCAAGTGCAAATTTCAGTTCTTTGACATTTTCAAAATTTTCCTTGCTGATAGGTATAGACGAACTTATCATATTTTCTATGATTTCCCTATTACTGCTATTGATATCCTTACCTAATTTCGCAAGAATATCCTGTATTTTAATTTGCTTTAGATTATTTTCAATCTTATCATCTATCTGTGGTGAGAGGATAAGCTCTCCGTTTTCACCAAGTATAAGGTCAAAATTCATCTCACGATTTATAAAATTTTCCATAGGTATCACGCTTGTTGCTGTGATTTGTCCGCCTGAAGCTGTCTGTATCAAGACCGTACTTTGATTCACATCAATTACTCGACCTTTGATGTTTTCTCCGGTATTGGCAGATGTTCCCAATTCTTTTCCGTTTTGTTGCCTTAAAAAATCTGATGTATAGCCTATTGAGCCTGTATCTATTCTTAACTTACTCACCCCTTTCGTACACTTATACCAGTCAACATTTACAACGCCATATCTCTGAAATATTTTATTATCTTTAATTCCTATGATTTCATTTTCTGTTGAAAATGCTTTATGGCTTTTTAATAACTTTTTAGTATTAGATTAAATATTTTTTCTACTCAAGTTCCATATTATTGAGTATACCCTTTAATATTATCAATTCTTCCTTGTCAAGTGTTATACCCTTGCCCATTGACTCATGTTCTTCATCCCAAGTTCTGATGTCATATTTTGGCTCTCTCTTGTTCCAAGACACAAGGTTTAACTCTTTTGTCCATCCGTTAGCTGCTGTAGACAGCTCTCCGAATGATTCCACTATTTCAAATGTAAGTTTAGCCATATTGACTCCTTTTTATCTTCTTAAGTCTTTTACCTTTGCATCATTTAAAAAGTAAAAATACACTATTTCTTAAGTTTTATATACAGACAGATACTACCATATTATCTATAATAAAAGTATCTATTTTTTCTTTTAAAATATTAATTTTGCTTATATATGTCATATTGAGTGCATTTTTCTTGATATATGCCTCTTTTTTTGTCCAAATCTTGTAAAACTCCAAGTTTTTATCTTCTGAAGAATTGATAAATTCTATCTCCTCTTTTTGAAAAAATCTTTTAATTATTTTCTCCCTATCCTTATTTTGTATCACTTCCATATCAATACCTACACTGTCATAGCCTAATCCTGCTATGGCTATGATACTATCAGCAGTATGAGATACATTGAAGCTCAAATTTGAATCTTTGATATATGGTTTGCCGTTTTTTGTCCTTTGTATATCAATTTTTTCAAAGTTATAGTCATAATACTTATAAAGGATATATTTGATAAAATCTTGAGAATTTAACTTTTTATTTAATTTTGCAAAAAATATTTTGCAAGTCTTCATTAGTCTATTTCCGTCACTTTAATACCAAGTTCTGCAAGAGCCTTGTCATCAGCAAGGGCAGGAGCAGATGTAAGCGGACAAATAGCATTTTGATTCTTTGGAAATGCTATTACTTCCCTTATTGAATCTTCCTTTGCAAGTAACATGACAAATCTGTCAAGACCAAGGGCAATACCGCCGTGAGGAGGAGTGCCGTATTTGAAAGCCTCAAGTAAGAATCCAAATTTTTCCCAAGCATCTTCCTTTGAAAATCCTAAGCATTCAAACATCTTTTCCTGTACTTTGGAATCGTGTATTCTTATACTTCCTCCACCAAGCTCAACTCCGTTTAGTACGATGTCATAAGCCTTTGCTCTTACCTTTTCTCTATCAGTATCAAGAAGCTCTATATCCTCATCCATAGGCATAGTAAACGGATGGTGTACCGCTACAAATCTTTGTTCTTCCTCATCATATTCAAATTGAGGAAACTCAGTTACAAAGAGCAATTTATATTCATTATCGTCAATCAGACCAAGTTGTCTTGCAACCTCTATTCTTAGATGTCCCAATGCATCAAAGACAATCTTGTCCTTATCTGCTACAAACAATATAAGGTCTCCCTCAGCTGCATCCATCTTTTGCAGTATCTCATTCATCTTTTCTTCTGAGATAAACTTTGCTATAGGAGAGTTGATACCTTCTTTTGTAAATTTGATATATGCCAGACCTTTTGCACCGTAAGTCTTGGCTACATCTTCAAGTTTTGTTATAGCCTTTCTTGAAAACTTGTCCTCATATCCCTTTACATTTATGGCTCTTACCGATGATTTTGGAGAATTTGCCGCATTTTCAAAAACTGAAAATCCGCAAGTTTTAACTACTTCACTCAAATTTTGTATTTCAAAACCGAATCTTAAATCCGGCTTGTCTGAACCGAATCTTTCCATTGCTTCTTTGTATGTCATCCTCATTAGCGGTAGTTTTACATCCACATCCAAAGTTTCTTTGAATATCTTTTGCACCATTTTTTCAGCCATTTGCATTACGTCCTCAGGCTCAACAAATGACATCTCACAGTCTATCTGAGTAAACTCAGGCTGTCTGTCAGCTCTTAAGTCCTCATCTCTAAAGCATCTTGCAATTTGGAAATATCTGTCAAAACCTGATACCATCAACAATTGTTTGAAAAGTTGCGGTGATTGAGGAAGTGCATAGAATTTACCGTTGTTTACTCTACTCGGCACAAGATAATCTCTTGCGCCCTCAGGTGTAGGCTTATTGAGTATAGGTGTTTCAATTTCTATAAATCCGCTTTCACTCAAATAATTTCTTACAGCATTTGTAACCTTTTGTCTAAGTACAAAATTTCTTTGCATCTTAGGTTTTCTAAGATCGAGATATCTGTATTTCAATCTCAAATTTTCAGAAACTTCATCATCATCTTTGATATATATCGGCGGAGTCTGAGAATCGTTTAATATCAATAGATTAGTTGCAAAAACTTCTATATCTCCTGTTTCCATCTCACTGTTTTTTGCACTTCTTTCTCTTACAGTTCCTTCCACAGCTATGACATATTCACTTCCCAAAGTTTCTGCCTTTTTAAATACTTCTTCCTTAGTATTTTCGTCAAATACTATCTGACAAAGACCGCTCCTATCTCTTATATCTGTAAATATCAAAGCTCCCTTATCTCTTGACCTTTGTACCCATCCCATGAGCACTACATCTTCACCCACATTGCCTATTCTAAGTTCTCCGCAATATGCAGTTCTCTTTAGTCCGTTTAATCTATCCATAAAGTTCTCCTTAATATAAAATTTTCAATATATTATTTTGCTCTCGTGTAAGTCCAATGCTGAAAATTCATATGCAATTATAATGCCACATATAACATTTTAAATTAATAATAAGATAATTAATTGCTCTTATTTTTAGATATTTACTGATTTATACTTTAAAAAAGTTTTAAATATAAATCATAAATTATTTATAGATACTGAATTTTAGCACTTTTTAAAGATTTTTGCAATACTTGTATAACTCTTATTAAAAAGTAAAACCCTCACCTTCTATTTCCGAAACCGTATAGACATAAAAAAAGGCTCTATGGTCCACACTTTTTACAAAATTTTTGACCTGAATATATTGTTTCTTATCTAAGACGGAAGTCAGTATCTTCTTATCTTGACCTGAAAATCCTCCTTGAGCGTGATATATGGTAGATCCTCTCCCCAGTTCATTAAGTATGAAATTATTGATTTCATCTATTTTTTCAGAAGCAATAGACACATTGTATTTTATATTGAATCCGGCTATCATCTTATCTATAAATACGGAATTTATAACCACACCAATTATACCGTACATACCTATTTTAGGTCCAAAGATAAGCCATGCTCCTAAGGTAATGAGTCCGTCGCAGAGCATCAATCCGTTTCCAAATGAAAGATGTGTATATTTCTCTATTATTTTACCAAGTATGTCAGTTCCACCTGTTGATGCACCGCTGTTAAGCACAAGCACCATACCTATTGCCCCTATTATTATGCCAAAAAACAGATTCATCAGCATATCATCTATAATAGGCTTATCCATGTAAAACATCAATTCCAATGGATAAAGAAACACCGATGTGGCAAGCGACGAATATATTGTCAAAACGCCAAATGTCATGCCAAGTGTAGCTATCCCTAATATTATAAGAAATAGATTGACAGTAAAATATATGACTGACATATGAAGTCCTGTAAGCAAGGATATAAGCAAGGCAAATCCTGACGCTCCACCTGTGATTAATTTTGTAGGTACAATAAAAAAGTGCAGGCTCAGTGCCAAAATTAAAGAGCCCAAGGTTACTTTAAAAAATCTTTTTAAGTTATTTACATTAAATGTTTCTTTGTTCATAAACCACCTTTGAAAAACAAAAATTTGTTTATAAAATTATTATGTTAATTAAAATAAATCCCCAATAATTATACAAGGTTTCAGCCTAATTTTCAACTTATTAAAATATATTTGTATCATTCGCATATAAAAAGTCGATAAATCAATTCCATTATCTGATATTGACTTATCGACTCTATTCAATCTTTTTATTTCAGTCAAATATTTCTGCTTTCATATTTACAGACATTCTTCAATAGAATATAAAAAAACCAAAAGAATGTATCTTATTTTTCTTACGTTGTATATCTTGACCAATATAAATATCTATTATACATTAAATCTAAATAAGATTACATCTCCGTCTTTTACTACATAATCTTTACCTTCTGAGCGTATAAGACCTTTATCCCTTGCTACAGACATATTACCTCCTATTTCTACCAATTCTTCGTAAGAAATAGTCTCAGCTCTGATAAATCCTCTTTGAATATCAGAATGTATCTTACCTGCAGCAACTGGTGCCTTTGTACCGTTGATTATAGTCCAAGCCCTTGTTTCATCTTCTCCTGTAGTTAGGAAGCTTATCAGTCCAAGAAGTGAGTAACTTGCCTTTACAAGTTTTTCAAGACCTGAATACTCCATACCCATATCTGATAAAAATTCTTTCTTTTCTTCATCTGAAAGTTGAGACAAATCTTCCTCTATTTTTGCACTTATAACAACTACTTGTGAATTTTCACTTTGTGCAAAGTCTTTAATTTGCTTTACAAAATCATTGCCCTCACCGTCAGTTGAAGCCTCGTCCTCAGCTACATTTGCAACATAAATTACCGGTCTATCAGTAAGAAGATTGAAATCTTTGACTATCTCCAATTCTTTTTCTGTAAAATCAATAGTTCTTGCACATTTACCTTCTTCCAATACTGCAAGTATTTTTTCAATAAGTTCTACTTCCACCGCCATTTTTTTATCGGCTTTCATAGCCTTTTGTGCCTTTGAAAGTCTTCTTTGCAATACTTCAATATCAGAAAAAATAAGTTCTAAATTGATAGTTTCAATATCTCTAAGAGGTCCTATCTCTCCGTCCACATGGACTACATTGCTGTCTTCAAATGCTCTTACAACATGGATTATAGCTTCAACCTCTCTTATATGAGACAAAAACTTATTGCCAAGTCCTTCTCCCTTACTTGCACCTTTTACAAGTCCTGCTATATCGACAAATTCGATAGTAGTATGAACAGTTTTTTTGGAGTGATTTATCTCCGACAACTTGTCTACTCTAAAATCAGGTACGGCTACAACTCCTACATTGGGCTCTATTGTACAAAACGGATAGTTTGCCGATTCAGCTCCGGCTTTTGTAATTGCGTTAAACAATGTACTTTTTCCAACATTAGGCAGTCCTACTATTCCAAGTTTCATTAATTTACATCTCCTTTATAATCTACAATTTTCATATCTACATCGAATTTTTTATAATTAAAATTACTACTTACAAATTCATGTAAGTTTAATTATATCCTTATTTTTGATTTTATTCAACAGTTACAGACTTTGCAAGATTTCTAGGTTTGTCCACATCATTACCTTTTTTTATGGATGTGTGATAAGCTATAAACTGTGCGGGAATTACCGCAAGTATTGAAGAAAACAAGTCATATACCTTAGGAACTACTATGATATCATCTGCATAATTTGCCATATCCTTGCTGTCTTTGTCTGTAATTATTATCGTATACGCCCCTCTTGCCTTGACTTCCTGAATATTTGACATTGTCTTTTCCAACAATTTATCCTGGGTAAGTACCGCAATCACAGGTGTATTTTCTTCTATCAAGGCTATCGTACCATGTTTTAACTCTCCGGCAGCAAAAGACTCTGTATAAATATACGATATTTCTTTGAGCTTTAGTGCGCCCTCTTTGCCGACACTATCATCAAGTCCTCTACCTATATAAAAAGCTGACTTTGCACTTTTAATCTTTTCCGCAATTTCAATACATTTTTCTTCTGTTTTTAATGTGTCTTCAACTTTTTGAGGTAGTTTTTTCATTTTTTCCACTATTTCGTGGTACTCTTCAATACTTATCTCTTTTTTAAGTTTTGCAAGCTCAACACCTATCATATAAAAGGCTGCAAGCATTGTTGTATATGCCTTTGTAGATGCTACAGCTATTTCAGGTCCTGCAAGAGTGTAGAACACATCATCAGAATTTCTTGCAACTGAGGAACCTACGACATTTGTAATCGAAAGTATCCTACATCCCTTTGTCTTTGCAAGTTTTTGAGCAGCAAGAGTGTCTGCTGTCTCTCCCGATTGACTCACCAATATCACAAGAGTCTTTTCATTTATAAATTGTTTATTATACCTAAATTCTGATGCAATATCTACCCTTACTCTAATATTTGCGATATTTTCTATCACATATTTGCCAATTAGTCCGGCATTGTAAGCTGTTCCGCAGGCAACTATATAGATGTCATTTATATTTTGTATCTGTGTATCATCTATTCTAATATCATCAAGTATGAGATTGTTATCTTCATCTATTCTTCTTAATATAGTATCTGCAACAGCCTTTGGTTGCTCATTTATCTCCTTAAGCATAAAATGAGGATAGCCTCCTTTTGTTGCAGCATCCATATCCCAAGTTATCGTGCACTTGTCTTTATTTATTACATTCTTATCCTTGTCATAGAATATTATGTCATCCTTTGTAATTACTGCTGTCTCGTCGTTGTCAACATAATATATCTGCCTTGTATACTCCAATATGGCAGGTATGTCTGATGCGAAAAAATTTTCTCCCTCTCCTATACCTACTATAAGCGGAGATTCCTTCCTTACAGCTATTATCTTGTCAGGATCAGCCTTTGATATTATACCTAAGGCATAGGCACCTCTAAGTCTCGACACTGCCATATTCACCGCTGACAATATATCACCTGTCTTTTTGAGGTATTTATCTATCATGTGTACTACCACTTCTGTGTCAGTCTGTGATCTAAATACATATCCCTCATCAGTAAGTTCTTTTTTCAAGGCTCTGTAATTTTCTATGATTCCATTGTGTATTACCGCCACCGAGTTTGATTCATTTATATGCGGATGTGAATTAACATCCGATGGCTGACCATGAGTAGCCCATCTTGTATGACCTATGCCCACATGACCAGGATGAGGATCTTCTTCAAGATGCTTTGACAATACAGATAGCCTTCCCTTATACTTTGACAGTTTCAACTGTCCATCATATATGGTAGCTATACCTGAAGAGTCATAGCCTCTATATTCCAATTTTTCAAGACCGTTCATCACTACGTCTTGAGCCTTTTGCCAGCCTATATAACCTACTATTCCGCACATATTATTCTCCTTTATTTTTACATCAAAAACAATACATACCATAAGGGATGTATTGAATTATATATTTGTATTTTAATAATTTATTTAAAAGTCTCTAAACAATTCTTTATACTTTCTTATCTAATAGTAAATACCTATATCTATTTAATATACATGCTATATTTATCAATAACTATAAAAAAGTATATACTTTATACATTTGTTATAGACGCAGCAAAAATAATTTATCTATTTTTTATTAGTTTTTATCATAATACTAAAAAATCGTGTAAAAGGAATTATTTAAAACTTAAAATCCATATTAAAATACTATTTCAGGAGAGCGACATAATATACTTTTTGTAAGACCGGAACTTTTTTTAAATCAAGTCTTCTTTGTTATATATTTTTAGACAGTCACATGCCTTTGGGACACCCGCCGAATTTTCGATAATCCCAATCCTCGTCAACAATTAAAATAAAATATCACTATAATAACTGTTCTGGCGCTTGACAATATTTTCTCCTGTTATAAATTAAAACAGCCTACAATCAATAGTTTATAGCAAAACTTTTACTGTAAATCTATCAATCAATAGGCTTTTTTAAATTCACTACTCAGCTGATATAACTTCTCTTCCATTGTAGCTGCCACATTCCGGACAAACTCTGTGTGACAATTTCATTGAATGACATTTAGGACATTCAACAAGATTTTTTGCTGTCATTTTCATATTTGCTGCTCTTCTTGAACGAGTATCAGACTTGCCCATTTTTCTCTTTGGTACCGCCATGCTTTATCCCTCCTTATTATTTTTAGACGATTTATTAATCTAAAAAAGTTTTTAGCTTCTCCAACCTCGGGTCTATATTGCTATAATCTCCTTCTTGACATTTACAAGTAGTTTTATTGAGATTTGCTCCGCAATTATGACATAGTCCCTTACAATTTTCATTGCAATACAAATTGTTATTGAGATGTTCAAATACTGCATCTTCAAGTATCTTATCAATATCAAGATAATCATCATCGACTATAATCATATCATAGTCCACATCTTCATCGTGATTTGATATTATACCCGATATAGTTACATCATCAGATACTTGCATATCATCAAGGCATCTCACACAATTAATTACAGTGTCAAGGTGTATGTCAATTTTTGCATGCAAATTATTATCCTGCGTTTTGCTTATCTCGCAAACTACCGTCGGTTTCTCTTTAAAAACCGCCTTCCTCCCCGAAATCTCACAAAAATCTTTATCCAATTCAAACTTATATACAAAGTTAGTTTTTGAACTTGTAAGAATATCATTAATAAAAATTCGCATAAAACACCCCTACCACAATAACATCCCATATTATACTAAATATTTATGGTTTATGTCAAGTAATTTCACTTTATATTTAAAACTTTTTGTTTGTTTATTATTATATTGCTTTTTTGCAATAAAAATAGGCCTCGTTTCATATATTCATTTACTATGTCTTGCAACTGCTTTTTGTTAATGGATATTATCTTTTAATCTTAAACTTATACTTCAAATCCTCTACCAATTAGTATGCTCTTCACTTCTTCCATACTCATCCCCAAACCCTTACTTATTACCTCAAGACCTATTCCATTTTTGAAAAAATTAATCAAAGTATCTATCTTCCCTTCTTCTCTTCCTTCTCTTAACCCTGTTTGTCTTTGGTCATCCATAAATATCTTAAAGGCTGTCTCTTGTTTCATATATTCGTTTACCATCTCTTGCACCTCCGTCTTTCTTATTGACAAGTATTCTTTTAATATCTCTTCATTCATACATATCTCTATTGTATTTTTTATAGCCTGCTTTACATCTGCACATTCATTCTTTTGTCTTGAAAATATCTGTGTAAATAATATATACTGTCCTAAGATATTGTTTTTATTCCCTGTACAGATTACCCTTACCTTCATATCTATATCTGAGACTATGTCATTTTCTACCATTAGGTCTCTAAGATATAGGTCGTGGTCTTTCATGATTTTGTCTCCTGTATATACTGTAAAAAGCTTTATCTTAGGTATTATTCTCTTTTTGGTACTGTAGAGTTCTACAAGGTTTTTATTAGGGCTATTTTGTTCTATATAGTCTTTGAGCGTATCTGATAGATAAAATAAGACTCTTAGAACTATATTTTCAGTATAGACGCTCTGTGCTTCCATAAGTATTATTATCTCATCTTTTACCCTAAAGCCAAGGTCGTTATACACTCCTGTTGTGATTATATTTTCTAAGGTTATTATCTCTATATCTTCTGTGCTTATTTTACTTTCATCATCTACCAATGATTTGTATAATTCTATTAATCTATTTTTATCTGAGAATAAGTCTATAAATAGACTGTCCCTTATCTTAAAATTCATATTTTTAGGTGACATACAGGCTCTCCCTCGTGTTTTGTTTTATACTATCATTATACCAAAAAATTAGAAATAATAATACTTAAATATATTAAAACAACTTACAAATCTCCAAGATATATTTTTTCAATATGTAAATTTTTATGTAAAAAAGTTTTAATATATAATATCAGCAATAATATGGAAAAGTTTTTGTTCTTTTAAAAATCTTTTGATATTCTATCATATTCCTATATATTTGAAAAATAAAAAAACTCCCCCTATAATTCAAGGAGAGTCTAACCATTTTTAAAATATTTTCTTTATTTAAAACAAGTAAATACAATAAACTTCTCTATGATGCTTTTATCTTATTACCTTATATATCCTTGATGCTACCCTTGCTGATAGTATTGCTGACAATATATCTGTCGGTATGAATATAATTACTGCTGATTTTAAAAGCTTAAAAAGCTCTACATCTTTTCCCAAGACATTTGTCATTATAAAGTAAAGATATATAAATCCTATGAGATATACCAATGAAAGCCCTATGAGATTTGATAAGAAAAAGTTTAGAAAATTTTTCTCTTTTTTCTCACTGATTTTACCTATTACAAAGGCTGCTACAGCAAATCCTATAATATACCCAAATGTCGGTTGAAATACATAACCTATTCCCCCTCCCTTTGTAAATACAGGAAGTCCTGCAAGACCTATTAAAATATACATTGCAACACTGGTAAATCCCAGTTTTGAGCCTAAAATAAGTCCAGCCATAGCCACAAAAAACCACTGCATTGTAAATGGAACAGGTGGAAGTGGCACCTTTATAAAGGCTCCTATACATACAAGAGCTGAAAATAGCGAACACAATACTATTGATTTTGTTTCAGTTTTTCTTTGAATCTTTTCCATTGCAAACCTCACTAAAAATTTATTTTACATTTTGAATTATATAGCATAAGCTCAAAATTGTCAACTATAAATTAATTAATGTTTTGCAATCTTAAATTTATCCACATTAATTGCATTCTATGCTATACTATAACGCCATAGAATTATGAACACTGTATAATAAAATACTCAACTCTCCCAAATTACAACATATTAAAAGCATTGATATTTGAATAAATTCCAAAAATACCATACTATACTTTTCATAGTTTTTTCAGTATTTTCATTTTTTTGATAAATGTGCAAATTTCAATAAATTATACCAAAAAATATGTGTCATGTAGTGTATTAAAAAATCTATGAATAATAAAATTTCAATCAGAATTATGATAATCTTAGCAGGAAAGTTGAGTAAAGATCAATATTAATTTTTAAAACTATGGACAGGAGCAGGCATAAATCCGGCTCTTTCTATCAATCTGTCACTTCTCACACTACCTATATCTATAATAGGAGCATAGCCGAGCAAATCTCCAAATTCTACAGTTTCGCCTACTTTTTTGCCATATACAGGCACTAATCTCGTCGCAGTAGTCTTGTTGTTTATAACACCTATTGCACATTCATCAGCAATTATCGCTGATATGGTAGATGACGGAGTATCTCCCGGTATTGCTATCATATCCAACCCAACAGAGCAGACGCAGGTCATAGCCTCTAACTTGTCAAAAGACATACTTCCCTTTGATACTGCATTTATCATACCCTCATCTTCACTTACAGGTATGAAGGCTCCACTAAGCCCTCCGACATTTGATGATGCCATTATGCCACCTTTTTTTACAGAGTCATTGAGAAGTGCAAGTGCAAATGTAGTACCATGTCCACCGGCCTCATCCACTCCTATCTCTTCTAGTATTCTTGCCACACTATCACCAACGTCCGCAGTCGGTGCGAGAGACAAATCCACACTTGAAAAAGGATATCCAAGTGACTGGGCAACTTCTCTTCCTATAAGTTCTCCCATTCTTGTCATCTTAAATGATGTCTTTTTTATCTCTTCACATACTGTTTGGATGTTCTTGCCCCTTATCTTCTCTAGAGCAGATTTTACCACTCCAGGTCCACTTATTCCGACATTAATAACTGTATCTCCCATACTTACTCCATGGAAAGCTCCAGCCATAAAAGGGTTGTCATCTACAGAATTAGCAAAGATTACCAGTTTTGCACAACCTATACTTCCCTTATCCTTAGTTGCAAAAGAGAGTTTTTGTATCATCTCACCTATTAATTTTATGGCATCCATATTGATACCTGCTCTTGAAGATGCCACGTTTACGCTTGAGCATACTATATCTGTAGATGATAGAGCATTTGGTATAGACCTTATCAATATTTCATCAGCCCTTGTCATTCCTTTTTCGACCAATGCTGAAAACCCACCTATAAAATTTACCCCTACATTTTTTGCAGCCTTATCAAGTGCAACAGCAAAATCAGTATAGTCCTCATCTTTTGTCGCTCCCGCTATTAGAGATATAGGAGTTACAGATATTCTCTTATTTATTATAGGCACAGAGTATTTTTGCCCTATTTTTTCAGAGTATTTGACAAGATTCTCTGCCTTAAAAGATATTTTATCATAGATTTTTTCTCTAGCTTTTTGAGAATTCTCATCTATACAGTCTAACAAAGATATCCCCATAGTTACAGTTCTTATGTCCAGTTTCTCGTTACTGAGCATATTTATGGTTTCCAATATATTTTCTCTATTTAAAAATTGCATAATACACCTCTTTTATATGGTATGCATAGCATTGAACAGATTTTCATGTTGTACCATTATCTTTTGCCCCATTTGCTTTCCTATCTCATCAATCTCAGAGCAGAATTTTTCAAAGCTTTCTCCAATATTTGAAATATCAATTAGCATTATCATAGTGAAAAATTCACCTACCACGCTTTGATTAATGTCAAGAATGTTCAAATTGTATTCAAGCAATTTTCCTGAAATCTTGTGTATGATACCTACCATGTCTTTTCCTACAACGGTTACAACTGCTTTCATAATATACTCCTTGTTTTTAATATCATTAATTATACCTGTTTAAACTATCTGCAAGTATTACAAATACTCTAAAATCAAACCGTCACATAAGTCAGATTTTTTAATTATCTTAGATTGAAGTAAATAGCTCTCTAAAATGCTTTAATAGCACTTTAAATACCTTTCAATATAAAATAATACTTGAACTTATCAATAATTTAATCATGTATTATATTAGTAAGTTTTTGTAAAATTTAATGTATTATATAACATTCGCCTTATAAAATCAATACTCGACGATAAAAATGGAGATACTATTTTCAAAAATGTAATTATCTTATTACTTAGAAAATACATTGTAATTTATGCTATTATCCAAACTTTTTAAAATATGATATCCAAACACTAAATTTTAGAAGAAAATAATTTATTAGGCTTATAAAAAGATAATACATTTGACTTTTAGATTGCAAAATCTTATAATAAAGTTATATTTTATAGGATTTTATTTTTCTAAAAAAGGAGATTGATATGGGCACCTTTATATTCGGACACAAAAACCCTGACACAGATAGTGTTTGCTCATCCATAGCCTACGCTTATTACAAGCAAGAGCTAGGAGATGTACTCGATCCTAGAGTACTTGGAGATTTGAGAAAAGAAGCTACCTTTGTCTTGGATTATTTTAATATAGCACCGCCAAAATTTCTTGAAGACGTAAAAATACAGGCAAAAGACTTGAATTTTGATAGAATACTACCACTTACAGTCAGCTCATCGGTCTATGAAGCATATATGAATATGGACAGGGAAAGAATACATACACTTCCTATAGTAGATGACATTGGAAAGTTACTAGGAATAGTATCTATGAAAGATATTGCAAGTGCATTGATAAATATTCATGACAATGTTGTAAACACTTCACTCGCCTCATTTATCAATGTATTTTCCAATCACAGCCCTAGGATGATAATGCAGGGCAATTCCATAGATAAGGTAGTGGGACTGCTCAAAGTATTCAATCCACACATACCACAGGATTCCGTAATAGAAGAGGACAATGTAATTATACTCAAGCAATATCACAAAAAAGAGTTTTTCCAAAAGTTGAACTTTGGTGTAAATATGATAATCCTACCACAATATGATGATTTGGATGATGAAGAGTTAGATTTACTTCAAAAATATAATATCACCACTATTTCACTAGACTTATCATCACCTATGATAATCAAAAAAATGCACCAGACAGATAGTATTGCCAGCATAATGAAAAAAGACAAGATACAACACTTTACTATGGAAGACTATCTCATAGACATAAAAGAATCCATGCTCAAGACAAACTTTAGAAACTATCCTCTTGTAGATGCTGACGGATACTATATGGGACTGCTCGGCAGGAAGCATCTACTTAAACCAGGAAGAAAAAAGGTAATTTTAGTCGATCACAACGAGTTTTCACAAAGTGCTACCGGAATTGAAGAGGCAAATATACTGGAGATAGTGGACCATCACAAAATAGGAGGTATAACTACTACTGAACCTATTGTATTTATAAATATGACTGTGGGTTCTACATGTACAATAGTATATGAGCTGTTCAAAAATTCTAATATAAAAATACCAAGACATATTGCAGGTTGTCTAATCAGCGGAATACTATCTGACACTATGTATTTCAAATCACCTACCTGTACGAAAAAAGATATAGAAGCTGTTCACGCCATAAACGAAATATTAAACCTTGATTTGGACGATTATACACAAAAAATGTTCAAGGCAGGTTCTTCAATAGAAGGCATGAGCTTGAAGGAACTATTGTACAATGACTTCAAAGAATTTAATATAAAAGGAAAAAAGGTAGCAATTTCTCAATTATTCACCATGGATATGGAAGAGCTGGAAGAGAAAAAAGACGAACTTTTGAAATATATGAAAGAAGTCTATGACAAGAATAATTACAATATCTTACTTCTTGCAGTTACTGACATGGTCAAAGAAGGCTCATATATGTACTATATTTCAGATGACAAGTCTATAATAAGGCAGTCATTTAGCATAGATGAGTCTCAGGGTGCATTTTCACCTATGACTGTTTCACGCAAAAAGCAAATAGTTCCAATGATTACAAATACATTAGAGCTGATTTAAGGAGAAAGTAAATGAAAAAAGTATTCAACTTTTTCAAAAATTCTAACGAAACTAAGGAAAAAAAATTTGTCGAAGTAGGCAATAATAAATTTTTTAGGAATTTCAAGAAAATAACTCTAACACTATATGTATTGTTGCTAATAATATCGTATTATATAGCTCTTGTTCCGATTAATCTTAAGTCTGTTGAGTTTTACGGATATGCGACAGTCATGTTATTTGTATTGACATTCATATTTTTCCTAGATTCATTTTTCAATGATAAGAGCAAGGTAATCTATAAGACTTTGCTCAAGATTATTATAGTTATGATAGTAATAACAACACTATCAAATTTATATTCATCTCCAATATTACAGGCAAAAAGATATGCGTCTTTGGTAAAAAAACAGATATCTGTCTTTGAAGATGATATAAAGCAAGCTGATTTTGCAAAACTTCCTGTAGTGGACAGAGATACTGCCATAAAATTGGGAGCTAGAAAGATGGGCGAAATGGGAGATTTGGTCAGCCAATATAATATCGACGAAACCTACTCGCAGATTGCTCTTGGAGAAAAACCGGTGAGAGTTACTCCCCTTGTTTATGCCGATTTTGTAAAATGGTTTTTAAACAGGGACAAGGGCATACCATATTATATAAAAATTGATATGGTTACACAAAATGCAAGTCTTGTGAAGCTAGATGAACCTATAATGTACTCTATGAGCGATAAATTCTCCAGAAACTTGTACAGGCATATAAGATTTTCATATCCTACTGCCATAATAGACGATATAAACTTTGAAACTGATGATGACGGAAAACCGTATTTCATAGCTACTGCGGTTGAGCCAACTATAGGACTCTTCGGTGCACCTGATACGAAATACATTATCATAGTAGATGCACATAACGGTAAGATGGAAAAGTATAACGTCGGCAATGTACCGGAATGGGTAGACAGGGTATATCCTGCTAATATGATAATAACTCAACTTGATGATAACGGTAAATTTGAACGTGGTTTCCTTAACTCTAAGATAAAGCAAGAAGGTGTAACTAAGACTACTGACGGTTATAACTATCTTATAAGTGGAAGTGACATCTCACTTTATACAGGAATTACTTCTGTCCTTGCAGACGAGTCCAACATAGGATTTGTAATTGTAAATATGAGAACAAAGGAGACTAAGTTTTATCCTGTGTCATCAGCAGAAGAATTTTCGGTAATGGACAGTGCCAAGGGTGCTGTACAGGAAAAAGGATATAATGCAACATTTCCACTACTTATCAACGTGTATAACAGACCGACTTACTTTATGTCACTGAAAGACAAGGCTTCACTGATAAAGATGTATTCCCTTGTAGATGCCCAAAACTATCAAAAAGTTGCTGTTGGAAATACAGTTGAAGAGACTGTGGAAAATTACCAAAAGATAACATCGGACATAATGAACAATGTAGGTTCTTCATCTGAAAAAACTATAGTTATAGAAGATATACAAAGCGTTGTGCTTGACGGCAATACCCTATATTACATTAAGGCAAAGGATGAGGAAAAGATACTTTCCGCTTCAATTAATATAGATCCAAGACTGGCATTTGTAAAGATTGGAGATACAATTGAAGTTTCCGGAAGTGATATGGGAAATGTATTTATAGTTACTAAGTTAAAGTAATATTTTATTCTTGTTTAATGCTAATATTATACTAAAATTCAATAGATTAGCTGAAAATAAATTTTTATACTGAAATCTAATAAAATAATGGATAATATATTATTAGAAAATATGTAACACTACTATAAATATCTGTTATTTTAATTAAATTTCATATTATTATAAATATATTAAACAGGTAATATTATAAAAACTATAGATGACTATTCTCCATATATTAATTAGATAATAGTATTAGATTAATTCATCTATAAAATTTTTCAACTTAATATAGGCAAAAAAATGGCTCTTTGTTTATGAAACATATCATATTCAAAGAGCCTGATTTTATTATTTTGCTGATAATGCAGCCATAGTTATATAGTTGTAAGGTTGGTTGAAATGTGGTAGGAAGAATATATCAAGTAATTTGAGTTTATCTATTGTAACTTTCTCTTGTATTGCAAGAGAGAACATATGAATACCCATTGACATATCATAAGTTGATGCCATTTGAGCTCCTACTATCACCCTTGTATTTCTGTCATAAACTATCTTAAGTTTTACATTAGGATTTGTAGTTTCCAAAAATGCAGCCTTTTGCAAATCGTCAAATGAAGTACTTAGTACGTCCATTCCAAGTTGTTTTGCCTTTTGTTCACTTACTCCAGTAGACACCATCTTCAAATCATAGATAGCAATAGCATTTGAGCCTTGTACCCCTACAGTTTCAAGTCTTTTACCGCAGGCATTGTGTGCTGCTATAATACCTGAACGTACAGCATTGGTAGCAAGAGCGATGTAAGATTTTTCTCCAGTAGCATTGAATTGAACTGTAGCACAATCACCTATAGCATATACGTCCTTCATACTTGTTTCTTGAGTTTCATCAACTATATAAGCTCCGTTAGGCATTGTTTCAAGATAATCTTTGCCAAGCTCGTTATTTGGTCTGAATCCTATTGCAAGTATTACCATATCGCATTGATATTCGTTTTTATCAGTAACTATAGACTCTACCTTGCAATTTCCTTTGATTTCCTTTACAGTTTCACCAAATGCAAGTTGTACTCCGTTATCAGAAAGATTTTTATCCATAAGGCTGCTGAATTCTGCGTCGTAATAATTTGAAAGTGAAGTCTTAGCAACATCTACCAATATTACCTTTTTGTGATGTCTTTCAAAAGCTTCAGCAAGCTCCACTCCGATATATCCAGCTCCAACTACTGCAATAGTCTTTATATCAGGATTTTTAAGTTTATCTATTACTTCTTGAGCATTTTGGAAAAGTTTTACCATTTGCACATTTTCCAAATCTCTTCCAGGTATAGGCGGTACTATAGGTAGTGAACCTGTAGCAAGTATCAATTTATCATAACTTTCTTCTATTCTTTGACCGTTTTCCAAAGTTGCAGAAACAACTTTTCTGTCAAAGTATATCTTATCCACCTTGCTGTTCATATTTACCTTCGCACCTTGAGATTCTAACTTTTGCTTATTTGAATAGAAAAGTCCGTCAGGCTTTGATATCTGTCCGCCTATCCAAAGTGCCATACCGCATCCCAAAAAACTGATATTGGAATTTTGGTCAAATACTACTACCTCATCTCCTTCATTAAAACCTGTAATCGTATTAATCGCACAAGTACCCGCATGATTTGCCCCTACTACAACTATTTTACTCATTTCTTCCTCCAAATTATTTTATACTATTTTTGTAGCAAATAAAATTAAATTTTGCCACATAAAAAATTATTTACTAATCCATTTGTTAATATAATATCTCATCTTGGCATTAAATAAAATCTAAAAATATGATTTCAGTAGGATATATACACTATTTTT
>GL405246.1:821995-840746 GCA_000146855.1 [Eubacterium] yurii subsp. margaretiae ATCC 43715 | reverse complement strand
AAATTACTTTTAAAATTAAATATTTTCATTAATTTTATCGTACAATTAAGCTTCTTTCTTTAGCAAAAAAGGTGATTGGACTTCTCTCCAATCACCTCTTTATACTAATCAGCATTTATTCTACCAAGCATTTACTCTAAATGAATTTATCCATTTGTATTGATTTTCAAAAATTTTGTTGTAATACAATTATATGGCTATTTAACAGCTTTTTAGTATAATTATATCCTGCTTTAAGCAAATATAATGACTTATACTAAACCCTATTTAGACTATGGATTTAACACTTCTGATACTTATTAGCATATCTTTTGTTAATAGACTTTTAGTGTATCAATTTTTATAGAAAAATTCCATTATTATAATAGATGTTAGTATTAGTATATTTAAATAAGCCTTATTTTGTATCATTTTCTTTATTTCTTTTCATATACCAAAGCGCTGATACTACACAAATCAATGTTGCTATTACTGCTACCATTTTTACTTGTCTTAATCAAAATAAAATATTTCTTCAAATTTCTTATCTAAGGCTATGCACAAAATCAACGCTAACTTCGCAGTAGGGTTAAACTGACCTGTCTCAATCGAACTTATAGTATTTCTTGAAACTCCTACAAGCTCTGCCAAATCAGTCTGTGAATATCCTTTTTCTTTCCTTATTTCTTTTAAATTATTTTTTAATACTAATAATTTATCCATAAAATCTACCTTAGTGAAAAAATATATGACATATTAGGAATACTATACACGCAATTGAAGAACCTACTACAGAAACTAATAAACTTTTTTCCTTCAAAAATTTATATCTTAAATAAGATTCTGCTACTGAAAATCCAAACATTAGAGATAGAATATCATAACTTTCTATATTGTTAAATCTGTTAAACACAATTAAAATAATACTTAATAAAATAAAAATTTTATAGCCTAAACTTAAGCCTTTATTATTGACATTATCAATACCCTCGTCTTTATTCTCTTCCCTTGCTTTTTCAAGTATTTCATCTTTTTTCATTCCGAATCCTCCTTTGACAAGTTTACTTGGTAAAATCATTATAACATTTCCAAGTATACTTGTCAATATTAAAAATTATATTATTTAAATAATTTTTTTCATTAAAAAAGGTGACTGAACTTTTCCAATCACCTTTTATTGCTAAAATCTAATAACATAATACAAAAACTATATTCAGTGCATTTATAATATAGTTATAAATAATATACTTTTTTAATACTATTGATGAAAATTGTCTATAGCTTAAATAGTGGCTAATATTAAATTAAATTATATTCTCATAATAAATTAGATTTTATTCTATATACTATTTTAAATATCATAGTTTATCTTATTAAATAATTTCTTAAGTTTTATATATCGAGCATGTACTTTCTATCTAATTCATTGTAGGTATCTATATTTACAAGTTTTAGATAGTCATCGAATTTTATCAAATCTTTGTAGAATGACTCATCAGTACCTTTTTCCTTAATCACTTTCAAAATCTTTAGCATTGCTGTAGCACTTGCCATCAATTCGGCAAATGGAAAAGTTACTATCTTATATCCCATCTTCCCACAATCTTGAGCAGTTACTCCAAGAGTAGTTTCCTTTCCATAGGTAAAACCGAGATGTATCGGTGCTTTAAGATATTTGGGAAATTCTTCAAGTTCTTTTTTGTTTCTTGGCATAGGTTTTACCATATCTGCTCCAGCCTCTGCATAAGCGTTTAACCTTTCTACCGCCTCTTCAAAAGGTGCATCTGTACGTGCTACTATTACAAAGTTTTCATCCTTTCTTGCCTCTACAGCTGCCTTTATCTTGCCTATCATCTCCTCTGTTCTTATAAGCCTTGTACCTTTGATATACGGGCAATTCGGAGGAAGTTCCTGATCCTCGATGAAGAGTCCGGCTATTCCCGAATTTTGAAATTCCACTACCGTCCTATAGGTATTGATTGCATTTCCATATCCACCTTCTGCATCCGCCATCATAGGTATCTTAACTGCAGCAGCCATATTCCTGCACATTCTTACCATTTCTGTAAATGTAAGCAGTCCGTTATCAGGTACTCCAAGTATTGTTCCGTGCATTCCAAATCCTGTTGTAGCAGCAAGTTCAAAACCCATAAACTCAATAGCCCTTGCAGACAAAGCGTCATATGCACAAGGTGCTACTACCACCTTATCACCATTTATCAAATCTCTTAATTTTTTAGTCTTTATCATTGTATCCCTCTTTTTACTAAGTAACTTTTCTATAGATATTTATCATCATTTAGTGTATTTTTTCTGTCCTGTAGGCAGTTCTCTGACCAAGTCACTTGCCTTTCCGGCATTGAGGATGTAACTTCCGTGTTGATTTCCTGTCAAGTCTCTGACTTTTTTACCTATTTCTATTACCTTGTCTATATCTATACCTGTATATACTCCCATCTGATCCATTAAATGCACCACATCTTCAGTAGATACATTACCTGCAGCTCCGGGTACGAACGGGCATCCGCCAAGTCCGGCAAAAGAAGTGTCAAAGGTGTCAAATCCTGCCTGCATTCCTGCTATTATATTTGCTATGCCAAGCCCTCTCGTATTATGGAAGTGTAATACCCACCTTACCTTAGGATAGTCCGCTCTCATCTTTATAGCCATTTCATATACCTGTGTTGGATATGCAACTCCGGCAGCATCAGAAAGCGATATCTCATCAATTCCTACATTAAGATACGCTTCCACTATAGACTTAACATCTTCAATCGGTATAGTCTTGTCCCATGGAGAGCCGAAGGGCATTGAAATAGAGCCTGATATTTCTATATTATTCTTATGAGCCAAATCAACGCAGTCTCTAAATCCTGCCACGCTTTGTTCAGGTGTCATATTGAGATTTGCAAGGTTATGAGCTCTGCTAGCAGAAACGTTGAGTTTTACCTTTTTACAACCACAATCTATTCCTCTTTGTACTCCCTTTAAGTTTGCTACTAAGGCTCTGTATTCCACACCGTCATATAGCTTTCCTTTTTTATAAAGTTCATCAGTATCTGCCATCTGAGGTACGTTTTTTGGACTTACAAAAGAGCCGGGTTCTATTATTTTAAATCCTGATTGTCCTACTAAATCAAGTAACTCCAACTTATCTTTTGTTTCCAAAATCCTCTTTTCATTTTGCAGACCATCTCTTAAACCCACTTCACAAAGTCTTACCTTTTCAACCAACTTCATAATATCTTCCTTTCTATTCATATTTACATGAACATCCATTTAGAATATTAAAATATTCGCATATTTTAATCTCTGCTTGAAATTTCATACAAAAATTTATACATCTATTATATTAAATAAGTATCAACTTGAAAAATACAATAATACTCTTATTTAACTCAAATAATTTAAAGCAATAAGTGTAACTAGTACTACTATTGTTATTCATTCAAGGATTAACAACATAGATTTTTCTTTGATGGTAATAGATTTTAACTTTTCAAAGAATAGTAAAAAGATAAAAAAATCTACAATTCTATTAACTTTTAGTATGAAAGATTTTTGTAAGATAAAGACATCATATATACTCTGTCTTATTACATTTAAAAGTAGAATAATCAACAGGTTGATGATAAGAAACCAATATATGTTTATAAACTAGTGCAGCTTAACTTAAATTAGAATTGATATCTAATTCATCTCCACCCTGCACTTCAAATATTACAGGCAACTGAGATGGATTTTTAAATCTTATTGTTACACTGGGATAGCTAAATGCCATAGTAACACTAGCATTTGGCGGTGGGGAAGTCAACCTAGATTTAACGTGAAATTTTCCGTCTACAAGGCTGACACTCTCAACTTTCGCATCAAAACCACCTGTATTTTTTTCACCATAAAAAACTTTGGCATAAGTATAACCGTCTTTGTTTATAGACTTTGTATATTTCTCCTTACTTTGTCCTGAAAAGAAATCTTTCAAAAATGAATATTCGCTTTCTTTACCTGTAATGTCTTCAAAACTCTCTTCACTGTTCTTACTTGAACTGTATAGACTTGGACTCAAAGATACCTCCCTCTTTTCCTTATCATAATCGACATTGTAATTAAGACTTTCAGCCACAAATCTAAGCGGAATCATAGTCCTATCGTTTCTTATCATAGGTGGCACATCAAGTTCCACAGCCTTACCATTTATCATGGCTGTCTTATTTCCTATCTTTATCTCTATAAGTTTTCCTTCTATTTTTACAGTTACCTTTTTAGAACTGCTGTCCCAGTTACTTACTGCTCCCAAATCTTTTGCAATCAGGGAGTATGGCACAAGCACCCTACCGTTTTCAATTATTATATTTTGTTCAAGAACAACTCTCTTACCATTAATTATCAATGTAATGTCATTATGATTTGCCGCTGAACACTGATTATTTAAAAATGACGTCATCAATAATCCGAAGATTATTACTCCTATTTTCTTCATAGAAAAACTTCCTTTCATAAAAAACTAAAAATATTATTTGTATATATTTAATATAATTCTATTACACTATATTGTACTACTTTTTCCTTTATAAATCATATTAAATTATTTTACTTTATCATTACAAATTTATATTAATTTAGGTTTTTATAAACTTTTGTTATTCTATTATTTTCTTCCTGTCACATATTCATTTACATATTGTTTTGCTGTATCAAGACATTTCTTTGCATGAGCTGCATATCCATTTTTATCTACCTGAGCCTTATTAGGCAGTTCTATAGAATACGGAACTATAGGCATGGAGTTTAAAATATCCTTTATTTCTATTCCACCCTCTCCGACATAGAGTCTTTCCTGTCTCAGTATCCTTTTCATCTCTTCAATATCACTTGGTATCTCCTTACAAGCATCACAAAGATGAGCAAAGTTAAAATATCTATCAGGTACTTTTTTTAGTTCTTCAACCGAATCCTTAGCACGATGAAAATGGTGCATATCGACAAGCAGCCTTGCATTTTCTATATTTACTGTTTCTATGACTTCAAGTGCTTTTGCCATAGTATCTACTCCGGCAATAGGTACATACTCCAAGTTTACATCCAAGTCATACTGTTTTGCCAATTCACATAAGATGTTGAACTGCTCTATATAATAAGATTTTTCATTCGTCCATATAGAGCTCAATATATTTTTTACTCCAAGATTTGCACTAAGTTCAAATATCGACTCATAATCCTTGACATTTACACCATCAAATATCCTTGCAAGTTCAACATCTAAAATTTTTAGCCCTGTATTATTTAGGTAAGCTTTCAAATCATTGAGCATTTTTTTATCTTTTATCAGTTCAAATTTTTGTTCACCAGGAAGATTCATATAAATTTGTCTTAGACTTACATAGTCATATCCACATTCATAAGCCATCTTTGATATCTCAAGCGGAGATGTGTTAAGAACAGTAAGCTGTGCCAAAGAGAATTTAAAATTCATATTATCACCTTCTTTTTCAAATTATACTAATAACAATTTATAATGTCATATATTAAACTTAATGAAATATAATTTTTGAAGTTTTCGACAATTCATTTTTAATATATATTTAGGACAAATTAATTAGTGTTTAATATTAGCAATATCATACTTTAGAGATATTATTTTAATCTTATTTTTCGTTAAAATTTTATTTATATAAATTTTAGAATCATCAACTACAGTTTTAAAATTTCTGCTTATAAAATTAAAGAAGTATTAATTTTTTAATTGTGTTTCATATAATTAATACTATTTTGGCGTATAATTTTTAAAATTATACGCCTTTTTTGCCTTTATCTTAATGTTTTAAATACTTCTATCCTTCAAACAGTTCGCCTCTTACATAGTCTATCGGCATATCTACTCCAATCCATATCTTATATGCCAATGCACCCTGCCAAAGCATCATATTTATACCGTTTGTAGTTTGAAGTCCCTTTTCTTTGGCGTATTTCATAAGTTTTGTTTCTCTTGGCTCATAAACTATATCATATACGAATGCCTTTGTGTCACCCAGTACATCTGATGATGATATGGCGCACATATCGACTCTACCCTTCATACCAAGCGGTGTGGCGTTTATAAGGAGTACCGCATCCTTAAGTTCTTCCTTTAGAGTTTCCTCATCATTTATAAGTTTTACCTTGCAGTTAGGAATGCTCTTATTTATAGTTTCCCTTACCTCATTCATCAGCGCTTCGTCGATGTCTTTTATTATGAGCTCTCCCACTCCCTCATAGGCAAGTTGTATAGCTATCGCCCTTCCTGCTCCGCCTACCCCCAGCAGTACTACCTTATTGCCTTTGTAGTCTATCTTGAGTTCTTCTATTGATGCTACAAAGCCTCTACCGTCAGTATTATATCCTTTTATCTTCTTTGTTTCATCATCAATAGTTATTGTATTTACAGAGCCGATGATTTTGGCATCTTCTGAGATTTCGTCAAGATATTGAATCACCTCCTGTTTGTTTGGGAAGGTAATGTTTGAGCCTTTGGCATTGAATAATTTAAGTGCGTCAAGTGCTTGCTTAAGTCCTTCTTTGCCCACCTCAAGGCAGAGGTAGGCATAGTCTTGACCTGTCTTTTCAAAGGCACTGTTGTGCATATGTGGTGAACGTGAGTGTTTTATCGGTGTCCCGATTAATCCTATCAATCTTGTTGTTCCTTGTATTCTGTTAGCCATTTTAATTTACTCCTGTTTCTTTTTCAGCCCTGTCAATTTCTTTTTTAAGCACGTCTACAAGTTCCTTGCCTATCTTATTTTCTATTGTAGTCCATACCCCCTTAGTGGCGTCTCTCATATTTGTAAACAAATCATCATTGTAATCAAGAATGACAACATTATTATCCTTTAATATTTTTATTCTTCCGTCACTTCTCTCATCAGTTTGAGCTCTGGCATAAATCTTAGCCTCATCTGCTGCCTCTTGTATCACATCTTGCAAATCCTTAGGCAAATCATCAAGAACAGCCGGTGAACCTACAAGCGAAAGTGTGTGAAGTATGTGATTAGTCTGAACTACATATTTTTGTTGTTCATAGACCTTACTTGCAACTATCGTTTCTATAGGATTTTCCTGTGCGTCGATAGTCTTTTGTTGTAGACCTACATATACCTCAGCCCATGCCATAGGTGTAGGATTTGCACCTGATGACTTCCATAGAGCTATGTGATTTGAGTTTTCCATTGTACGAATTTTTATCCCCTTTAAATCGTCAATGTTTTTTATCTCTTTGTTAGATGACATTACCCTATATCCCTGATCTGCATATCCAAGCAATCTAAGATGTTTTTGTTCATAGTATTTTTTTAGTTTTTCCTGCAATTCTCCGTCCAAGACCATTCTCGCAATCTTTAGATTCTTAAATGCCATAGGAGCATCAAATATAGCCACTTCCGGTACGAAAGGTACTTGAGGAGCTGTAGTTTGTACAACGAAGGTTATATTCCCTCTTTGTACAGCCTCCGTTATCTCTACGTCACCGCCAAGTTGAGAGTTTGGATATACGTTCATATCTATTCTACCCTTGCTCTTTTCTTCCACAAGCTCTGCGAATTTCATAGCAAATAAGTCAGTTACTGTATCCGTCTGTGATGCATGGGCAAGGTAGAGTTCATATTTATCTCTTTCTCCCACTTTTTTTCTTCTTGCCTCTGTACTTAGACAGCCTGTAAGAGTTGTTATGCAAACAAGAATTAAGGCAAAAACATATAATTTTTTCATTAATTTATTTTTCATTTTCTCATCCCTCCACTACAGTAATATCAGACTTATCTGAGGTATGAAAGTGATTAATATCAATGCAATTATAAAAGCCACAATGAAAGGTATGACCTTTTTGATAATGTCTTCTATCTTTACAGAACTTATAGAGCTGGCGACAAACAAGTTGACTCCAAGAGGCGGTGTTACAAAGCCTATAGCAAGGTTTACCACCATTATTATACCGAAGTGAATAGGATCTACTCCATATTGTTTTACCAAAGGTACTAAGATAGGGGTAAGTATCAATATAGCAGGTGTAGTATCCATAAACATACCTACAAGTAGCAATATTACATTTATCAAAATCAAAAGTGCAACCTTAGAGCTTACAGTAGCACTTATTCCTTGAGTAATCAGAGTCGGTACCTTCATAAATGTAAGTATTCTTGCAAAACCTGTAGCGGCTGCAATTATAAATATTATTGTAGTATAAGTCTTTACAGAATCGACAAGTATCTTATACAGGTCTGTCACCTTAAGTGATTTATATATGAAAAGTGAAATTATCAAGGCATAAAATACTGAAATTACAGCAGCCTCTGTTGGAGATGCTATACCGCCGTAGATACTTCCAAGTATTATTACAGGGCAAAGTATAGCCCAAAAGCTGTCTTTCAATAGCCCTACAAAACCCATTTTCTTGAGTTCATTTTTATAACTTACAAGCTTTTCCTTGTCTTCACCATGTTTCTTGCAATAGTACCATGAGTAGACCATCAAACAAAATCCTATGAGAAGCCCCGGAAGTATACCTGCCATAAACATCTTGGCAACAGATACACCTGATGCCTGACCATAGAATATGAAAGGGATTGACGGAGGAATAATAACTCCAAGTCCGCCTGCAACTGCAACAAGTGATGTAGAAAACACCTTATCATATCCAAGATTGACCATTATAGGGATAGTCATCGCACCTACTGCTGCTGTAGTAGCAGGACCTGAACCTGATATTGCACCATAGAACAAGCAGGTGATTACTGTTGCAATAGGTAGTCCGGCAGTTTTGTCAGCTACAAAATATGAGAAAAAGTTGAATAATTTTTTTGAAATCTTACCTTCAGCCATTATATTTCCTGAAAGTACGAACATCGGTACGGCTAACAGCGGAAAGCTGTCTACTCCGTTTATCATTGCTCTTATTATATATTGAGGATCGGTAGGAAACCACGGATCTATCAAATTGGGTAATATTCCGAGTATTGCCAATATCATACCTATAGGTACGGCAATTACAATAAGAATCGCAAATATTATGAATAAAGATGCTACACTCATCATTACCTCCTAATTTTCTTTTTCATTTTTCGATTCCTTATTTAAGGCAATCGCATTTTGAATTATTCTTATGATTGAAAGCACAGACCCTATAGGCACTGATACTTGTATGAGCCAAGACGGTATACCTATGGCCGCACTTGACTGACCGCTTGCAAATGAAGATGCTACTATATCGCATGAAAATGCTGCCATTATTAAAAATAATATCAACATTATCAGCTTGTCTATATAAGACAGAGCCTTTTGCACACTTGCAGGCATTGAATTTCTGAACTGATCCACCTTAATGGATGTACTTTTTTTGATACAATATGGTACACCTATAAATGTCGACCATACAAACATATATCTCACGAGCTCTTCCGACCAAGAAAGCGAGTTTCTGAAAACATATCTTGAAACAATTTGCAGTCCCAATATTAAAGTCATGCAAATAAGTAGTACCACAAGAATTATTTCTTCAAGATATTCATTTACTTTCTTCATAACACCCTCCCAACTTTAATTTTATTTTCTAAGTATTTTAATTTTTAATTTCTTATAAGATATAATGATTACGATTTTCTGATATTTTATAGTATCGGCTAACTTTTCATCGTTAGCCGACACTGTATAGTCTTACACTATAAACCCTTAAACATATCTTATACTACCTAATATTATTTGAAAAGAAATGCTTGGATTTTTCTATCAGTTTATGCAAACTATTTTGTTGCTACGTGGACTGATCTTGTAGCTTCTCCAAACATCAATACACCATCTTTTATATTTTCTTTAGGTGTGTAGATGTCGTTGATATTCCAAATACCGTCAGTAGGAACAGGTATGTTTTCCATAGGCACGTCTATTAGATATGGTTCGTTTGACTCTATTGCTTCCTTGAATATCTCTTTGAATTCATCGGCAGATTGAACTTTTTTAGCTTTTATTCCATAAGCCTTTGCCACTTCTGACCACTCAGGATTATAAGCCTTAGAGTCTATCTTAAACACTGTTCCGAAGTTATGATGATAGTGGGCTCCTTCAAGTCCTGCTATCGTACCAAAGGCATAGTTGTTCATTACTACCCATACTACCGGTATATTGTATTCTTTTGCAGTTGCCAAGACTGACGGATTTGTTCCAAAACCTCCATCACCTATCAAAGTGATTACCTTCTTATCAGGTTTTGCCAGTTTTACTCCAAGTAATGCTGCAGAGCCGAAGCCCATAGTAGCAAGTCCGCCAGGGTGCATTATAGTTCCAGGTTTTGTAATGTCAAACTGTTGTCCCATGCCGTTTTTATTCCAACCCACATCCGTACATATAATTCCGTCTTCCGGGAATACTTCCCTTACATCTTTCAATATTCTTTGCGGAGTCATAGGGAATCTTGAGTCGTTTTCTATGGCTTCATTCGATTTTTTGAACTCTTCCTTGTATTTTTTTATCTCTTCTATCAAGGCAGGATTTTTAAATCCTTCAGGTTTAAGAGATTTTATTTCTTTTAATATCTCTTGTAATGCCAATTTCAAATCTGCAACTGCTCCAACTTCTATAGGATAGTTTCTTCCTATTTCAGTAGGATCAATGTCTATTTGAATGAATCTTGTTTTTTCAGGATTGAAAGTTACACCCTTGTACCATGAGCTTGAGTCAGCTTCAGCAAATCTTGTACCAAGTCCCATTACAACATCTGCATTTGAAGTTTTTTCATTGATGAAATTAGTACCCCAAAATCCTGTCATCCCCATCATTAGTGGATGTTTATCAGATAAGGCTCCTTGTCCCATCAACGTCCTTGACACAGGTATGTTATAAAAATCAACCAATTCTTTAAGTTCTTCACTTGCATTTGCAAGTATGACTCCACCACCAACATGAATTACTGGATTTTTTGCCTCCACTAGCATTTTTGCTATTTTCTTTGCAGCCTCTTCATCTATTGACGGCTTATTTGTAATCAAATTTCCTCTTGTAGTTCTATCAAAGTAAGATGTGTCAAGTTCTCTTGAAAACATATCCATAGGTACTGATATCAAAACAGGTCCAGGTTTTCCGGATTCTGCTAATCTAAAAGCTCTATCCAATATATCAGGAAAAAGTTGAGGAATGTCTACTCTGAATGCTCTTTTTACAAATGGCTGATATATCTTATACTGATCGGCATCAGCGTGCATATTTACCTCTTGATGCGGATGCTTCCCGTAGTAGTAGCTTGGCACATCTCCTGCAATTACTACCATAGGTATCGAGTCAAGAGCTGCTCCAGCTACTCCTGTTGTTGCATTTGTAAGTCCAGGACCCAAGTGGCAAAGTACAACGCTTGCCTTGCCTGTAGCTCTTGCATATCCATCTGCTGCTGTAGACGCTATCTGTTCATGTCTTACTGAAATATATTGGAGTTTCTTACTTTTATTGAGTGCATCCAACATAGCTATTACAGTATGACCGCATAGCCCAAACACATATTTTGTATCTCGTCTTTCAAGGTAATCTACTAATTGCTCAGATATTAACTTATTCATATAAGCCCTCCATTACCGTGGACTTGCCACTAATTTAAAAATTAAAAGATTATCAATGCTTTTAAAAAATTTTTAATTATGTTCACTATATTTACTTTAATATCAATTTCTTACTATTACTAATCAATGTTTAATTCTTATATTCTTCTGATTAACGGATAAATTTTTAAAATACATCTACAATGTTATCATTAATATACATCTTATTATAAGTAATTCATTTGTTGAACCTTATATAATTCAGCTATCTTTAAAATAATTTCAATTATCTCCTTACGATAAGGCTATTTTTCAAGCCTTATCGTAAGAATGAATTTATATTTTTCTAAACACCTATTTCTACACTGATTTTAGTCTTCTGCCAATTCAGCAACGTAGAATTCACCAAAAAGTTCCTTATCTGAAGGCATATCTCTTGGTATAGGCACTGATACCCAAGTTGTATTCATATAGTGTTTCAAAGCCACGTTTTCAGAAACTATGTTTCCACCCCAAGTACCGCAACCCATTGATGATGTCATTGGCATTCCGTTTGTTGCAGATCCTGAATTTGCCTTTGATTGAGGTTGTCTTACCATTATTCTGCTCACCGGTGCAGCCATTGCCAATCTGTGAATGTGATCTTCGTCAAACGAGAATATACCAACAGAGTGACCTTTACCGCCCACTTCGTATATTGCTCTCATCTTATCAAGTGCGTTTTCAAACTCTCCAGAATATTTGAAAGTTGCAAGTAGAGTTGTAAGTTTTTCTGATGAGAAGAAATGTTGTTTTCCTATGTTTTCTTCTTCAACAAAAATGAACTTCCTGTCGGCTGGTATTGTAAATCCTGCTATCTCAGCCAATTTTTGTGGAGGTATAGCTACAGTATCAGCAAGTCTATGTCCCTCCTCATCCCACATTACCTTTTTCAATTTTTCTTTTTCTTCAGCATTTGCCTTGTATCCACCTTCTTTTTCTAGGTTTTTCAAAACTTCATCATATATTTCATCATATATTACCAAGTTACCATCCGCAGAGCATCCGCTACCGTTGTCACTTGTCTTTGAAATCATCGTATTATGTGCAGCTTCAACAGGATCAGCAGTATTGTCGAATATCATTGTTGCATTTCCTGCTCCTGAACCATAAGCAGGTGTTCCTGAAGAGTAAGCAGCCTTTACCATAGGTCTTCCCCCTGTAGCAATTACAAGATCAGCTCTTGCCATAAGTGCTTCAGTCATTGCCACTGATGGATTTTTTACACATTGGAGTATGTCTTCCGGTGCTCCCAGTTCTTTAAGAGCCTGCCTCATTATTTCAACGCCTTCATAAGTTGTATTTTTTGCTCTTGGGTGTGGAGAGAAAATCAATACGTCTCTTGCCTTTATACCATATATAGCTTGTCCTGCAGGAGTAAGTACAGGATTTGTTGTAGGAACAAGCGAAGCTATTATGCCAACAGGTTTTGCATATTTTTTGATACCCTTTTCAGGTATTTCTTCTATTACTCCTACACTCTTTGCTCTCAAAGCATCTCTTAGTACTCCACGAACTTTGAACCTCTTGTTGTTTCTTGACTCTCTATCACCAAGTCCGCTTTCTTCAATAGATTTTTCAACGAGATATTTTACAGTTTCCTTATTTGCTATTGCCCAACCCACTTTTTGGATTAATCTGTCAACTGTAGCTTGATCGTAATTTTCTATTATCTTTCTTGCAGCTTCCGCTTTTTCGAATAATTCATCAAGTTCCTTTACTTGAACATCAGTAAGATCTTTAGCCATTTGATTTTCCTCCATAGATAAAAATATGAAATAAATATTAGAATACAAATTTTAGGTTTAATTTTTTAATGTTATTTATTTTGTTAATCTAAAGATACCATATTTTTCTCAAAAAATCAATATATAATTCGTTTTCCTAACTATTTTCCCAACTAAATTTGCTCTTGAATTAGTATAATAATTTGTATTAATTTTTAGAACAAAATACCTAAGTTAATATTTTTATAATATTAACTACCTTAATATAATATTTATTTTACTTTATTATATCTATTTAACCTTTTAATTTTTTTACTCTAATTTTATATAGTCATCTTACAAATATTTGTAGTAATTTTTGCATTTTTTACAGATAAAATTCAAAAAGTTTGATATCTTCCTTAGTAGTAAGTTTTAAATTCGGTTCATCGTTTTCTATTATATGCACTTCTATACCGTTTTTTATAGCTATTTGAGTATCGTCTGTTATATCTCCGCTTTCTTCTGTTTTTTTATGTGCATCATAGATGATTTTGTATTTAAAACTCTGAGGTGTCTGAAGATTATAGACAAAATTCCTGTCGATATATCTTTGTATATTATGTCCTTCACTGTAAACAACAGTATTTGAGTTTTTTTGAGCAAGGGTAGTAGCATCGTATTTCATAGTTTCTTCCACACACTTATCTAAGGTATGTGGCTTTATCATCGCTCTTATACCGTCATGTATCAATATTATATCATCTTGCTTTGCTATATCTTCTAGCGATTTCAGGGCATTAAAAACGGACTGTTTCCTTGTGTCTCCGTTTTTAACAGTCATAATATGTTTTTTTATCTCGTATTTTTTTACAATTTCATCTATTTTTTCAAAATATTCTTCAAGAGATACAATTACAATCTTATCTATTTTTTCTGATTTTTCAAAGGCTGTTAGAGTATAAGATAGAATCTCCTTATCCCTTATCTTATAAAACTGCTTTGGAATTTCAAGTCCGGTTCTTGCTCCTACACCTCCGGCAAGCACTACGGCAATATTCATCTAATCCCTCCCTATATCATACGAGGCATAAGAATTGAGGCTCATGTCGGAAATATTACCTGCAATATATTCATAATATCCGCAACTACCTATCATGGCTCCATTATCAGTGCATAAGCTTATTGGCGGATAGTAGAGCTTATATCCTTCTTCCTTACAAAGATTGGACAATTTTGCTCTAAGATATGAATTTGCAGATACTCCTCCTGCAATTGCAATCTTTTGAATATTTTCAACCTTTGCAGATTTCATCAGGTTTTCACAAAGTATATCCACTACGGATTTTTGAAAAGAAGCTGCAACATCAGCCTTGTTTATCTCAATATTCTTCATCTTCATAGTGTTCATATAGTTTAATACTGCAGACTTTATACCGGAAAAACTGTAGTCAAAGGAATTTTCAAAATGTGATTTTGGAAAATTAATGGCATTTTCATCACCCTCTTTGGCAAGGGCATCAATCTTAGGTCCACCGGGGTATCCCAAGTCAAGGCATCTTGCAACCTTGTCAAATGCCTCTCCTACTGCATCATCTCTCGTCTTACCTAGTACAACATACTTAGTATAGTCTTCCACCTTTACTATATGTGAATGTCCGCCGGATACCACAAGGCAAAGAAATGGTGGTTCCAAATCCAAATGCTCAATATAATTTGCACAGACATGGGCTCTTATATGATGTACTCCCACAAGAGGCTTGGAAAGTGCGAAAGAAAGTGCCTTAGCAAATGAAACTCCAACCAATAGTGAACCTACAAGTCCCGGACGATTGGCTACTGATATAAAGTCTATGTCGTCAAATGTCAGATTTGCATCGTCCAATGCCTTCTTGCAGACATAATTTATATTTTGTATATGATTTCTTGAAGCAATCTCAGGAACCACTCCACCAAATTTCGTGTGTATGGGTATTTGTGTATCTATTATATTCGACAGTACATATCTACCGTTTTTTACTACTGCTACAGCTGTTTCGTCACAGCTTGTCTCTATAGCCAATGTTAGCAAGTCTTTCATAGTCATCCCTATCTTATCTAAATTTATAATACTAATTAATCTATAAAATATTAAAATTTATTGCAAAAATATAAAACATCCAAAAAGTTAATTCCGAATGTTTTATATTTCAAAAAATTTTAAACTTAAATCTTTTTTCATCTTTGTATTTTATCCTTTATTAAAGGGCTAAACAAAGATTATCTATGTTCTAAAATTTAAACATATCTTCAAAGTAAAATATGCTACTTGGTGAACATACAAACATAACCATATCCGGTTTAATAGTCTTAATAGTTGAAAGCAAGGTCTTTCTTATGTTTTCATACCTTGTATCAAACATGTGAATGCTGTTTACATTTGTACTCAAATATGCTGAAAAAGGCATAGCATAAGAGTCTTTTATAATGACAATCTTAGAATTGTCCTTTACTTTTTGATTTGTTATAATCTCATAAGGACTGCCATATCCCATCATCGTTGTATACTTGTCCTTGTACTCGTCCTTGTCTTCCAATATCGATTTATCTACAAATACCTCTTCAAACTTACCTAATTTTTCAGAAACCATATTGTAGTTTTCATCGTATTTCTTATAGTTGTAACTCGTTTCAAAAGCAGGTATTATAAGAGAATATTCGTCTTTTTTAGCAATGTAGTTCTTGCCTACACGCTTACCCATGGAGCCTATGAAAGTATTGTCGAACTTTTGAATACTGTAATTTGACAAGTCGTTGGAATTATTGCTATTAGAAAGTTTATGAGACATCTGAGATTTCAAAAACTCGAAAGTCTTCTGGTAGCCCCAAAAAGCTGTCTCATTCTTCCAATGCGTATCAGTCATATAAAAAGATTTGGAGTCATCTAACTTATCTTTGAAATAGTCTTCATTTAAGTTAAGCGTCATTATACCACCTTCAACCAATTTTTTATACAGGTCGTCAGAGTTAGTAGTAGAATAGTCCAAGACACCATAAGGGAAGTTTGTAGATGCAATACTGTGCTTATTAGGCGGCATTACAAAAACAACCGGCACATTAAGATTATCCCTAAGATTAGTAATGCTTTTTACAGCATCTTCATTGATGTCTTTTTTCGGTATAATGTAGTAGAGCATATCATTTTCGCCCTTATATACTCTGCGGAAAGGCACAGGATCATCTATAAGTTTCTTACCGAGCATTTTTTGAAGTCCACCGTAAGTCTCTACAAATCCCAACTTATTTGAAAAATTATCACTATAATCAGTTTCAAACTTCTTATATTTTTCTTTCAATATCCTATCTTTTTCAAAAAACGAAGCTGACTTTAAGTCAATCTTTTCATTTTGGATGTTGGCAGAGAGAAGGTCAATATATGACAAGGCTCCAAAGCCCCCCAAAAATAAGAGGACAAAGACAAATAGAAAATATTTTTTAAAATAAATCATAATCTTCACCTAAAAATTAAAATATATGAAAGGATTGTAACTTCCCTTTACTATATAAATTGTACATAAAATCAAAAGAATGACACAAAGTACATTGCTTAGGATTATATATAAGTTGTTATTATTCTTGTCTTTGAAAAAATTCCTCGAGAAATTTTCAAACACTCTAAAACTTGAAAGTATAGCTACTATATAAAATATGGCAAAGTCCTTGACATAAAATGTAAACTGAGAATTGACAAGAGCCTTGTCCACAACATTAAATATATAGTAGATGTACATAAACGCACCTCTGATACTGTCACTTCTAAAGAATATCCATAGTATTGTAACTATGATTAGAGTAAGTATCCTACAAATAAGATAAGGGAATACTTTGTCTACAGTTCTTGTAAATTTGGACTTGAACATCTTTTCCAAACTCAACAAGACAAAGTATAAAAGTCCCCATAGTACGAATGTCCACTTAGCTCCATGCCATAGACCTGTAAGTCCCCATACTATCAATAGGTTAATTATAGTCCTTTGGTATCCTCTCTTTGAACCGCCTAGCGGAATATATAGATAGTCTTTGAACCATGACGACAAAGTTATATGCCATCTCTTCCAAAAATCTGTTATAGACACTGCCAAATAAGGATAATTGAAGTTTTCCGGAAACTTAAATCCAAGCATCTTACCTATACCTATTGCCATATCAGAATATCCTGAAAAGTCAAAATATATCTGCAATGAATAAGATATGGCTCCAAGTATCAGCATCATAGAACCTGCATCCTTAGGATCCACATTAAAAGCACCGTCTGCAACTATCGCCATCGAATTTGCAATCAGCACCTTTTTTGAAAGACCGTAGATAAATCTTCTAAGCCCTTCATTTATCTCATCTATGTTGAATTTTCTTCTTTTTATTTCTTTTGCAATTTGAGAATACCTAACTATAGGCCCTGCAACAAGTTGTGGAAACATACTTATATAAAGAGCAAAGGAAATTATATTGCTCTGAAAATGTACAGAGTCATTTCTCCCATCATCAAAATACACATCAAGCACATAAGACACTGCCTGAAAAGTGAAAAATGATATACCTATTGGCAAAGGTATTGGTGTTAAGTTCAACTTTAGCATAAATAAAGCATTTATAGTAGAAATCACAAAATTTGTATACTTAAAAATAGCAAGTAGTAGGAAGTTGGCAACCAAGTCGACTATTAATAGTCTCTTCCTTAGTTTCTTATCCCTCTTAGAATGTATCAGTAATGCCATAAAGTAGTTGAATATTATTGATATTACCATTACATAGACAAATATAGGCTCACCTGTAGAGTAAAAATACAAGCTTGCAATGAGCAACACAATATTTCTCAGCCTTGTATTAGGCATCAAATAATAAATCAGTAAAAATATGGGAAAGAAAATAAATAAAAACGTAATACTTGTAAAATTCATCTAAATTACTCCAATATATTAATTAACTGTCATATCTAAAATCATCAAAATTATATTTTAAAACTAAATCTTTCTAACTATCTGCATATACAACTTTATCAAAAAAATATAAATATCACTATTTTAAATTATTCAAAAATTTAAAACTAAATATATTTTAAATAAATTCTTATAAAATATAAGCCACAATCAAAGCCTTAAAACAAAAGATTAAGCTTTGTTTCTTTATAAAATCTAAGACATAAACATACATTGCTAAAAATTTTGAACCTTATTATACCATAAAAACAAAAAAATTCTTTAAAAAATTACATTGTGGCACAATTAATGAAATAATATTATATATTAAGATATTTTAAGATAAAATAAATCTTAATAAATTAAAATATTATTTTGTCTAATCTTGATGATAAACTATCATTAATAATGTTGAAATCAAAATACTTGATATGATTATCATCAGATAGAAATTTTATTTATTATGCCTGTTTAAATTAATATCTCAACTTTCCCACATCAAAAACACATTATAAACATTGAG
>GL405246.1:776579-821895 GCA_000146855.1 [Eubacterium] yurii subsp. margaretiae ATCC 43715 | reverse complement strand
ATTTGAGTATATTTTAAAAACACAATATTATACTTGACATAGTTTTTTCAGTATTTTCATTTTTTTGATAAATATGCAAATTTCAATAAATATTATTTAGAAAATTGTGTGTCAAGTAGTATATTAAAAAATAAATTTATGTTTAAATTTCAACTAAAATTGCGATAATTTTAGTGGGAAAGTTGAGTTAATACACAATATGTTTTTTAAGATATTCTCTTTGAATTCTTTCCATCTTTAAGATAAAGATTTCTGCTATTTTATTTATTAGACAGGAATTATGAATTATAAAAGTTTGGTATAAAGGAGAAAATATGAACAGTCAATATGTCTTATTTTGTGCGCCCTACAGATTTGATTCAAGTTTCAACAACTACATGAGCAAGGAAAAGGTGGAAAAAGAACTTTTCAGTGCAGTCTTGCCAGGTGTAAACATGCTAACTAGAAAATTTGTCCTTCACGGTATAAAAATGAACTTCGGCATAGAAGATAAAAACTCCCTATTGGCAGAGGTTTCATCACTTCAAAACGGAGACTATCACGCTTATGAAGATTTGGAAGACTTTACAGATCAACTCGATGAAGAACAAAGAAGCCTTGCTGATAAGCTGATAGCCACGACTAAGGGTAGACTTATTCAGGGTTTTGATGACTGCCGTATAATAGACGTCATTACAAAAGCCTATGCCGGTAAGTTGATTAATGATAACGACTTTAACGAGATATTCTTTGTTCAAGCTAAGAGAATAGAAAATGACTATGACAGTTGGGAACAGTACCTTGCCTCTTGTGTGCTTGGAAAGATAGTGCAAATGTGCGATGAAGCTCCTACTATAGTAACAAAGGAAGAATATATTCATGACATCTATTCTTACTGTGTAATACCTACTAATGTCTTTGAATTTTCGACTTTTTGGAATAATGATTTAAGCAATCTTGCTGATATATTAGCCGAGATACTGCAAATAGAAAATGATACAACAACTCTTGACAATTTACCGTCAAATGAACTAATACAATCATTTGAACAATATTACAACAATAATATACTCGATAAGGAAAAATACTCTTATCTATACGAAATGGCGAGCTACGTATTATGGATGCCTATAGTAGAAAACAATCTTGTATGGATGATAACACCACAAAAAGAGAACGAACAAAGCCTACTTCTACCTGCGGAGTTCCTCACTCTTGAGTCAGCTCATGATTTTTGGTTCAAGCACAGTGAGCTGGGTGAGATTGCAGACCATAACGTATTTGCTATTTTTGAGGGATTCGTTGGCATAAAGGCCATATTTGCAGAAGATGGAATATACACATTTAAGAAGAAACTTTTCGGTAAGAAGACCGTAGAACATATAAGATATCAAGATGCTGAGTTCAGCTGTATTCTTGGATTTATGTCAGGTATAAAGTTATCGTTGAATTCAAAGTCCATATTTGAAGTTATGAATCCGAATTTTGAGATGTTAGGAATGCCTAATAAATCTATTGGAAAAATGGAAAATGCTGAACTTAAATCTTTTGCAAACAACTGGACACCAAAATTAGAAAAAGTGTTCAATGATATTCCAAAGAGAATAGAAGAATTTAAAAAGCTTAAAAAATAGAAATATTTTGCCCTAAAATTAAAATTTTATCTAATTACAAAATTGTAATATTTAAAAAATTGAATAAATTTTTATAATTTGATAAAATGTAAATTGTATTTATTAACTCATTTTATATTTAAAAAAGGCGGGCAATTATGAAGGAAAAATTTTTAAAATTTTTTGCAATACTTGTCGGCGTTCTAACTCTGTTCTCTCCATTTACATTCGCTGATAACGGTAAGGATGCAAATAATGAGCCTTCACCTTATGACAGCGAATACGTAGAAGAAATGGAAAAGACGTACGACATTAAACCAAAGACTGATAACAAAGGTCAAAATAAGGAACAGGATAAAGTTCAAAAACCTGTGGACAATACAACTGTTGAACCGACTAAGCCTGTAGATGACACAATTATTAATCAAACTAAACCTGTAGTAAATGACAAGCCAAAGACTAATTATGAAACTGTAAACAACTACTATATTGGAACGTTTAGATTGTACGACGAAACCACTGGTAAGACTTATGACTTTCAAGCAAACAGAGCCTTCACTTATGACTATAAGAAAAAAGTTCCTACTCTTAAGGTAGATGAATGGAGTTTCAAAGTTTTTACTAAACAAATTGAAGACTATTACTCAGAAAGTGTAAGGGACATATTCTACCCTAAACAAATTCCAGGTAAGAATAAGTACACAATTGAAAAAGTAACCGTTGGCAAAAAGAAAATTGATAAGGCTAAATTCAAAGCGGAAATTTCAATGAGAATTAAGACTGCCGATTATTCCACAATGAAGATACCTTTTGAAAAAAGTACTGTAATTACTTCTGATTTAGCAAAAAAAGAAGTGTTTTTACTTTCAAAATATTCTACTAATTATGCTACATCAGATTGGGGAAGGTCTGAAAATATTATGATGGCAGGCAAAGAGATAAACGGTACAAAACTAAGACCTGGTGAGCATTTCTACTATAACCAACGATTAAAACCTATATCCGGAAAACTTAAAGTTGCAAAAGTAATACTAGACAACAAATTTGTTGACGGAGTTGGCGGAGGACTATGTCAAGTATCAACAACACTTTTCAATGCTGTCTTGGAGGCAGGCCTACAAATTGATTATAGACGCAATCATACTTTACCTATTTATTATGTTCCAAGAGGAAGAGATGCAATGGTCTCTGATTACAGCGACTTTGTATTTAGTAACTCTTTTGCAAACGACATCTATATCTCTTACTCAAAAGAAGCTGCAGGAGTTATCACTTTTTCAGTATATGGAAGTAAGTCAGATAAAATAAACCCTAAGATATGGGTTGAAGGTGGAGGATCTAGCTACACACTTTATAGACAGATGGGCTCAAAGATAGATAAGTTCAGCTCATACTACGGCACACCTAAGAGATAATACTCTACACTAAGACAACACTTTTCATTTTTGAACAGTGTTGTTTTTTTGCTATTTATTTTTTTTGCATTTGTGATATAATAATATGGTTTATAACAATAATATTTAGGGGGATATTTTCGTGAAAGATGCAATTATTCAAAATATTTTTATGATAGTAGTTACCATAGGGTATACCGCTTATATGGCTTATCACTACTACAAACTCAAAAAGCAAGGCGGAGCCTTTATTAAGGAGTATACTCACAGGTCAAGTGTAAAGACTGTAGCTTATGTGCTTATAGTTCTTGGAGTATTTTATCTTGCAATGTTTATAATGGAAAAAGACAAGAATGCTACTAAGATTTTTACCATGCTACTATTCCTATACTTTATTGCCATTGTCGCTTTTATTTCATTACAAAATATCAAACTTTTTGAAAACGGAATGTATTTTTCAGGCAAATTTACTGCTTACTCACAGATGAAAGATATTGAAAGAGTGAAAAATTCAATCCAAGTAAATCTTAACAAAAAAGGCTGGGCAAACCTAATTTTCATTGGAAAAGTTGATGAAGACAATGATTTTGTCGGAGTACTTAGAAGAAAATTAAAAATCAATAAGAAGAAGAAAAAATAAGAGGAAATATGAACGACAAGGGTTATGTACAGATATACACAGGAAACGGAAAAGGCAAGACTACTTGTGCCCTAGGTCTATCATTAAGGGCTGTTTGCAATGGTTACAATGTTTTCTTTGGACAATTTTTAAAAGGGCAGGACTACAGCGAGCTAAAGGCTGTAGATTTACTACCTAATTTTACTATAAGACAATATGGAGCTCCACATTTCATCTTTGATAATCCAAGTGATGAAGATATAAAGATGGCAAAGGATGGACTTTCTGATATAAAAAAAGAAATGTTGACAAAAAAGTACGACATAGTAGTTATGGACGAGATAAATATAGCCATACACAAAAAACTTATAACAGTCGACGATGTGATTGATGTTTTAAAAGTAAGACCTGAAAATACTGAAGTAATATTGACAGGCAGATATGCACATGAAAAACTCATAGAAATTGCCGACTTGGTAACGGAAATGAAAGAAATAAAACATTATTACACTCAAGGCGTGATGTCAAGAGAAGGTATAGAAAGGTAGGAGAAATTGAAACTATACATTACACGCCACGGTAAAACTGTTTGGAATACTGAGGGAAGATTACAAGGCTGTATGGACTCGGCTCTTACGGAAGAGGGAATAACTAAAGCCAAGGAATTATCGAAAAGAATATCAGACTTTAATATTGATGCTATTTTTTCTTCAGATTTGAAACGAGCAAAGGATACAGCACACTATATAAAGGCAAATCATGATTATTTCATGCTCTTCTTACCGGAGCTTAGGGAGATGTCCTTTGGAGATTGGGAAGGTCTTACCGTAGCTCAAGTACAATCAGATTACAAAGAGCAATTTGAAAATTTTGAAAAAGATCCGCTAAACTATAATAACAAAAGTGGAGAAAATTTTGAAACACTTATAAAAAGAGTTTCTTCGGGTATTAATAAAATAATTCAAATGGGTTTTGAAAACTCTTTAATAGTAACACATGGTATCACAGTAAAGGCGATACAAACAATAATGGAAAAGAGAAATCCCTCAGACATATCAAAACTTCCTGTAATAACAGGATGTTCTTTGATAGGTTATGAGATAGATGAAAATACTGTAAAAAAATTTTTACAGGATGATAAATACGACTTTATACCAAAATAAAAGGAGGATTATCTATGGAAAGTAAATTACTTGACTGCACAAAATTAGAATGTCCTATGCCTGTGATAAAGGCAAAGCAAGAACTTGAAAAAGACGGAGAAGTCTTGCTTGATGTACTTGTTGACAACGAAATAGCTGTACAAAACCTTACAAAACTTGCTAATTCCATGGGTTTTAAATCTTCATCAAGAACTCAAGGAGACAATTTTGTAGTAAGCATAGAAAAGACAGCTCCAACTTCATCTAATCAAGTATGTAATAATGTAAAAATTGCTGATGATAGACAGACAGTGCTTATAAAATCTTGTTTTTTAGGTGTGGGCGATGATACACTTGGAGGCACACTTATGAAAGGCTTCATATTTGCACTAACTCAATCAAAACCTCTACCTAAAAAAGTGATGTTTCTTAATTCCGGAGTAAAACTTACAACAGAAAATGAAGAGACCGTCAAAAATCTTCAAATACTTGAAAAAGAAGGTACAGAAATAGTATCTTGTGGTACTTGCCTTGATTTTTACAATCTCAAGGATAAATTAAAAGTAGGAAGTGTCGGAAATATGTATGACATAGTAGACTCGCTCAACCAATCTTCCAACAAACTTACTATATAAAATATGACAGTAATCAGCTTTGATACTACAAATTTTGCTATGATGGCTGAAAAGTGTTTTAGCGAGGAACATTTTGAAAAGATGGTCATACCCACTCCAAGAGCTATAAGTAACAGTTGTGGTATATCATTGATGATAGGCGATGATGATGTTGAAAAAGCAAAAAAATTAATTATAGATAAGGAACTGAAAATTAAGGGTATATTCATAGTGTCTGAAAATTCTGCGACTAAAATCTATTAATTACTAGAACTTATGAATGTATTTTTAATGTTTACAATTAATTTGATTGAATTTAATATACTTAGGAGGTATCATGGCATCAAAAAAAGTGAAAAAGCAAAATATAAATTCAGGTAGAGCTAGAAAAACAGAAGATGGACCAAAAAAGCCCAATAGCAGACAAGCAAGGCAAAAAAGAAATATGTACATTGCAATAGCTGCACTTTCTGTAATGGTAATATCAACTATTGCAGGTACTGTAATGTCATTATTTTAAGTAATTTGTATTGTATTATATTGACACATAAAACTTTTTTAAGAGAAAAAATACTATTTATAATTAAAAAATTCGGAAATGGAAGAGATGAGAACATTGAATCCATTTCCATTTTTATGCCTTTCTTATTGAAAAATACCACATTTTTTTAAATTTCACTTGACATTATACTAAAATAGTTGTATAAAAGGTGAAATACTTTTTTGAAATATGATGACTTATGCTTTAATACCAAAGTAAAATACTTGAAAAAATACTTTATTTTTACTTTGTCTATATTAAAATTCAAATAAATGGCAAATATATAAAAGTAAAATTTTTTCATTTTTCGATATTGTCAGCATTATTTAGTCGTTTTTCAAAACTTGCGTAATTGTAAAGCCGTTAATGATTTATATGATTTTTCAGATGTATCTTTATTAAAAAAGGAGGAATCAATTATGGAACTTAAGAACAAAAAGTACACCATCGTAGGTCTTGGCATGGAGGGTGGCTCTTATGCAATGGCAATAAAAGAAAAGATTGCTCCCATAGCAATATATGGTATAGACAAAAATCCTGATACTCTTAAAAAAGCACAATTAAGCGGAATTATAGTAAATATGCCTATAGATGAAATATTGCAAGATACAGATGTACTTATAATGGCTCTATATCCCAAAGACATAGTGGATTTTTTGAAGAAAAATCAAAATTATCTAAAACCAAACACTATAATCACTGATGTTGCCGGAGTAAAGTCTTTTATTATGGAAAATATACGCACATTTTTAAGGAATGACGTAGACTATATTGCAGGTCACCCTATGGCGGGCAATCAGTACATGGGCTTTGATAATGCGGATATAAATATTTTTAAGGATAAAAACTACATAATCATACCTCAAGAGCAAAACAAGGATGAAAATATAGATTTTATCAAAAAATTGGCACTTGCCATAGGATGTAAGAGAATATCAACAATAGATATGCTTAAACATGACAAGAAAATGGCATATGCTTCTCATATGATGCACTTCATATCTGTATGCGTTACCAACTCCCCTACTTTTGAATCATCTTTGGATGAGTTTGCAGGTGGCAGTTTCAAAGATTTGACAAGAATATCAGACATCAATCCTTATCTTTGGAGTGAAACATTTTTTTATAACAAGGAATTTCTATTAGAAGAACTTGAACATTTCAAGAAAAACTTAGATTTTTTGACAAAATCCTTGAAAGATGATGATTATGACAAAGTTTTTGAATTTTTAGAAAAATCAAGAAGAAGAAAGAGCAGAAAAATTTAATTCAAGATATATTTTCATTTTAATTATATGTATTTTACTTAATTATTTAGTATAAAGAAGGTGATAAAATGGCTAAAATAGGATATCAAGGCGTATATGGCGCATACAGTTCTATGGCGGCACTTGCTTATTTCGGTGAAAAAAATGAGTTTAGAGGTTTTGACGGTTTTCCGCCTATAGTTGATGCCTTGGATGAAAGAGGTATTGACTTTGGGGTTTTTCCTGTAGAAAACTCTACTACAGGACAGATATATAGGACACTTGACTTATTGAAATATCAGAATGATTTTTTTGCAATAGGTGAAACCTTAGTTGATGTACATCACAACTTAATCAGCTTTGAAGATACTGATATAAGTCAGTTAAGATATGTATACTCCCATCCGGAGGCACTTAGCCAATGTCTTGAATTTTTCAAAGAACATCCGCATATAAGCCCGGTATCTTATGAAGATACTGCAAAGTCAGTCTCTTATATCAAAAATCTTGGAGATAGGAAAAATGGAGCTCTTGCAAGTACACTTGCAGCAAAGACAAACGATATGAAGATACTTATCCCTTCAGTTCAGGATATGGAAGAAAACAAGACGAAATTTCTCATATTCAAAAAAGTAGAAAAAAAGTTGGAAGAGATTGATAAAATATCAGATTATGAAAAGATGACATGTTATTTTGAAACAAAGCATAGGGCCGGAGAATTGTCCAAGATTTTGAATATTTTTTCAAAATCAAACTACAACCTGCTTTCTCTACATTCGAGGGCAACTAAGAAAAACTCTTTTGAGTACGGTTTTTTTGTGGATGTTTATTGCAAGGATATATCTATTATAGAACTGAAAGACACCCTAAATAAATTAAAAAGTGAACTGACCTACTTTAATTTATTGGGACTTTACAAGGTCGCAAATTGATTTTATTAATAAGCCATTTAATTGTCATTAAAATACTTTACAACTCAATTACCATTAGCACAATAGAGTATTGAGTTGTAAATAATATCAAGACATGACATTTAAATACTTATTACTATATTATGAAAAGGAGTTGATATTATGTTGGAAACCATAATGAAAAAGAAAAATCTATTTATAAGAATAGCAATAGGCTTCGTACTTGGAATTATAATAGGGATTGTATTGCCTGAATTTTCAATCAATACTAAGGTTATCGGAGATGTCTACCTCAAGCTCATCAAGATGATGATAGTTCCTATAATCTTTGTCGCTGTGGCAGGTGGCGTGGTAAATATTGAAAACACAAAGGACTTAAGGAGAATAGGATTTAAGACTGTAGCCCTTTATGTTGGAATGTTTATACTTTCCAGTATAGTATCCCTCATAGTGGCTTATGCCATAAGACCTGGTAAAAATGTAGTTTTTACCAATCCGCCTGTATTTGAACAGGAGATTACAACTCCATCTATATCAGATTTTTTTGTAAATATATTCCCTGACAATCCCTTGATGGCTATGGCAGAGGGCAAGATATTACCTGTAATCATCTTTACTATATTATTTTCGGTAGCTGTTATAATGTCCGGTGAAAAGGGTAAGCCTGCAATAACATTTATCAACACTTTAAGTGTAATATTTTTCAAACTTTTGGATATGGTAATGGAGACATCTCCTATAGGTGTAATGTCACTTATGGCTTTTTCAATTGCTAAATACGGACTTGGAATATTCTCAGCACTTGGCAAATACATCATCACCTGCTATATTGCCTGCGTCTTGACTTACATCATTGCTATGTGTCTTCCACTTTTCTTATACACTAATATGGGTATAGTAAAACTTACAAAATCTATGTATAAGGTATGGCTGGTAACACTGTCTACCACTTCATCAGCTGCTACACTACCTACGTCTATAAATGTGAGCCTTGAAGATTACAAAGCACCTGAAAGCATTACAAAATTCACCCTACCTTTGGGCTGTACTATAAATATGTGTGGAGGTGCCTGCTCATTTTCGTGCCTTGCAGTATTCGTATCTGATTTTTACGGAATAAATCTGTCACTTGGTCAAATTGTAACACTTATTTTTGTAGCTACACTCATCAATATGGCAGCACCCGGTATTCCCGGAGGAGGAATAATCTTAGGTGCAAGCTTCCTGTCAATACTTGGACTTCCATTTGACCTTATGGGACCTATAGCTGCATTTTACAGACTGCTTGACATGGCATTTACATCACTTAACGTAACAGGAGACTTGGTTGCAAATCTTATGATAGCAAAGTCTGAAAAACTATGGGACGTTTCTATGTTGAATAATTAGAATTTAATACCCTATACTAATATTTATTAGAACAATTTAATTATTATTTATTAAATATAGAAAATAAATCCAAGGTCTATACAGATTAATTAAAAGAATATTAGAATTAAACAATATTAAGGCTCGCTAAGTACAAACAAATACTTATCGAGCCTTTAAACGCTAAATTTAAATTGTCTTACTACTTATGTTTTATATCAACCTTATCTCCATCAACCAAAATTACCTCGTCATTACTTATAGTGCGTAAAGGTAATTTTGTTGAATATAGTTCAAAGATTTTATCAGCAACTTTTTTAAAAGGGAAATTATTATAATGAGGTAATATATAAAAATCTACTAAATTAAGTGAATTGTAATCGCTTAATTCCGGAGCCTTTTCTACTGGATCCATAAGCTTTATATATTCTATATTAGGAGATGTAATTATAGAACCGGCAGACTCTCCTATATATAGCTTTCCCTTACCTATCTCTTCAATAATCAACTTATCTGCTCCTGTTTTCTTCATCTCTTGTAATAAAAAGAAAGTATTTCCACCACTTACATATATAATGTCATTTTTTTCAATCTTAGTTTTTATTTCTTCTGCAGTAGCTGTGGATAATTCAAGCTCGTCTATTACTGCACCCATTTTTTCTAAGGCTTTTTTCCCTGATTTTACAAAGAAATTAACTTTTTCAACCTTACTTGCAGTAGGTATGAACGTTACTCTTTTATTTGACAAATCTCCTAATAATTCAGTCAATAATTGTGATACATCACTAAATGATGAACTCAAGAACAGTTTTCTACTCATTTTATTTTCTCCTCGTATTTTTATTATATTTATAGTATAATACATAAAGGTTTCAAAATATGACACCTTTTACTATTATAATTGTTTAATTTTGGTTAAAAATAATATCAAAACTAAACTTAATCACTAAATTTTGGAACTATTCTATTAAATCTTGGTATGAACTTATATTATATAACTATCTGCATTTTCTAAATAAATTTATGTATACAATGGAGAAAACTAAAATGAACAAATCTGAAAGACTTAATGATATGATGATTTATCTCAATAATATGTCCTATTTCAACCTTAAGGATTTAACTGACAGATATGGTATCTCCAAAAGTACTGCTATTAGAGATATTCAGTCATTAGAAGCCATAGGTATGCCTATTTTCTCTGAATATGGAAGAAATGGTAGATATGGTATTTTGAAAAATCGTCTCCTATCCCCTATTATCTTCACTATGGATGAAGTCTATGCAATATATTTTTCCACCTTGACACTTAAAGGATTTCAATCTACCCCATTTAACCTGGACTTACAAAAACTCAAGGAAAAATTTGAATCATGTATTTCAGAAAAAAACAGACTTAATTTAGAAAAAATGGAAACAGTCTTCAGTTTCTCTTCATCAAAACAAGTTAATGACTGTATCTTCCTCAAAGATATTCTATATTCAGCCATAAACGGCAATACAAGCGACATAATGTATAGACGTTCTGATAAGGACTATAAATATACAGTTCAATTTTTAAATGTTTCTACCTCTTTCGGACAATGGTACACTACAGCCTATAATCACCTACTTAATTGTATAAATGTCTTTCGTTGCGATAAGATAATTTCCATAAGCGAAAATAGAGAAGTAACTCCTTTAGAAATTACAAATACTGACGACTTTATCAGAACTAATCTGAGAGAAAAAGACGCAGTAGAATTTGAAATTACTATAACAAAAAAGGGAGTAGATATTTTCATCAAAGAAAACTATCCGTCGATGAAATTAATTTATAAGGATAATAAGGCAATAATTGGCGGTTATTACAACAAAAATGAAGAAGATTTTATTTCAAATTACCTTATGTCCTTTGGGAAAGAAATAATTTCAATTAAGCCAAAAAAACTTAAAAAAATAATAGTAGATAAGATTCAAAGCATACTAAATCATGCAAAACAACTTTGAAAAATTAATATATTTTAAAATTTTAACTAAAATTACAGTAAGTTTAGTAGACATTAGGGTTCTAAATCTTTTGATTTCCTTAAGTTGAACTATATTTTAAATTACTTTATAAAATACGATTATACTAAAATCTAATAAATCAATGGATAATATATCCCTGAAACATTTATAATCAAAGATGATAATATTGCTATGTTATTTCAATCAAATACTTTATGAACTATCCGTGGGAGTGTAAATAGATAATAGTATTATATTAAAACAATCAATAATAAACGACATATTTTCCTCTTATTACTCTATGATTTATTTGATCTTGGGAAAATAATTAGAGTAATTGTATTAAAAGAGAATTTAATATGTCGTTTACTGTTTTTTACCTTGATAACTTAGTTATTATCTTCATTACCTCATCTATCTTTTCATTTATCAGCTCTGAGTCATTACTCTCTACTGCATTTACCACGCAACTTTTGAAATGTGCCTCAAGTATGTCGTTGTTGATACCCTTAAGCGCCGAAATTACTGCAAGGATTTGCACTGAAATATCAATACAATACTTGTCTTCCTCGACCATCTTGGATACTCCTGAGAGCTGTCCCATAGCTATGTTGAGCTTTTTTCGTATTTTTTTGTAATCAGCCTGCATCTTTTACCCCTTTGACCTCATAGCCTGCCTTTGTTACTACATCTGAAAGCACTTGATTATCCACATCGCTATTTAGACTTATATTTACAAGTTTTTCATCCAAATTTACTACAGCATTTACTCCACTTATCTCGTTTAAGACCTTCTCTACCCTTGCCTTACAATGCGCACAGCTCATACCTTCTACATACATTATTTTTTCAACCATTTTTATTTCCTCCCTTTGTTCTTTAATTTGCTTATGATTTGAAATATCAACAATTTCAATATTTACATCTTGATTTATCTCTTGTTTTACGTAGTTTACTTTCTTATCATCCTTGAACTTTCTCAGCCTAAGTGCATTTGACACTACAAATACAGAGCTGAAGCTCATCGCCACAGAGCCAATCATAGGATTAAGATATAGGTTAAACGGTAGATAGAATACTCCCATAGCAAGTGGAATACATAAAATATTGTAGAAAAATGCCCAGAATAAATTTTGTTTTATATTTATAAGAGTAGCCCTACTCAGCTTTATAGTAGTTACTACATCTTGTAGATCACTTTTCATCAGCACTATGTCGGCTGATTCTATCGCTATATCCGTACCTGTACCTACTGCTATACCAACATCAGCCCTTGCAAGAGCAGGAGAGTCGTTTATTCCGTCGCCTACCATTGCCACCTTTTTATTCTCACCCTTGATTTTTATTATTTCTTCGTCCTTTTGGTCAGGCATTACATCACTGATAAACTCATCCACACCTATCTTATTTGCAATATAACTTGCAGCTTTTTTGTTGTCACCTGTCAACATTACAGTCTTTATGCCCATATCCTTAAGAGCTTTTATAGCAGTGGCACTCGTATTTTTTTCTATATCAGCAACTGCAATTATAGCTGACTGTACATTATCTATAGCAAAAAATATCACCGTCTTACCCATGTCTTGAAGAGAAGAAGCATATTCTTCAAAAAATGAAGTATCTACATTGTTTTCCAACATAAACTTCATATTTCCTGCAATCAAATTCTTGCCTCCAATCTTACCCTTTACTCCCCTACCTGATATTTCAGCAAAGGAATCAGTATTTTTCAAAGTAAGATTTTTTCTGCCATAATCTGTAATGGCAAGGGCTATTGGTTGTTGTGAATTTTGCTCAAGGGATGAAATAAGTGTAATTACCTCATCTTTTTCAAAACTTTCATTAATTATCACATCTGTAACTACAGGTGTTCCTTGAGTAAGAGTTCCTGTCTTATCAAATACTACAGTATCAATCATATACATACTTTCAAGAGCTGACGCATTTTTAAAAAGAATGCCGTTTTTTGCTCCCTGACCTGTTCCCACCATTATGGCAACAGGTGTAGCCAATCCAAGCGCACAAGGGCAGGAAATAACTAAGACAGAAATTGCAAAATTAAGTGCAAATTCAACATCATATCCAAAAGACTTCCAAAATACAAAGGTTATTATCGCAAGTGATATTACAACAGGCACAAATATCGCTGAAATCTTGTCTGCGATAGACTCAATCGGAGCCTTTGTAGCATTTGCATCCTTCACAAGCTCGATAATTTTTGATAATAGAGTATCTGCGCCCACATTAGTCACTTCAAAGCTAAAGGCATTTCCCTTGTTAATTGTAGCACCTATTATCTTGTCTCCGGCATTTTTTTCAACAGGCAGGCTCTCTCCGGTAATTGCCGACTCGTCTATTATTACATTCCCCGACTTTACTACACCGTCTACAGGTATACTCTCACCCATTTTTACCTGTAGGATGTCACCTATTTTTACATCATCAATTTCAACATCGACTATCTCATCACCTTTTATAAGATGTGCAACGCTCGGTCTTAAATTTATAAGTGAAGAAATTGCCTCGTTTGTTTTTTTCTTTGACTTTGTTTCAAAATATTTGCCTAATGTTATCAGAGTAAGTATCATAACCGCAGATTCAAAATATAAATTGTGGTGATACTTATGCAAGGTCTGCATATCGCCTACTGCTATAGAATAAGACATACGATATATGGCAAATATTCCGTAGATAATAGCAGAAGATGAGCCTATAGCAATAAGTGAGTCCATATTAGGCGCTTTTTTCATAAGCGTCTTAAAACCTTTTTGATAATAAGCTCTATTTACAAATATTATTGGAAGTGCAATCAAAAACTGAGTAAAGGCAAAATTTACTGCTCCGCTTTGACCGGTCAAAAATTCCGGTATAGGTAGACCGACCATGGAGCCCATTGCAACATACATTAGTATTATTGTAAGAGGAATACTCACAGTCAATCTAAATTTCATAGAATCAAGTTGCTCTGTCCATATATCCTTTTCTAAGCTCTCTCCTTTTTTTTCACTCTTTGCCCCTTGCACAGTTGCGAAGTATCCGGCGTCTTCCACCGCCTTTGTTATATCCTTATCTGTTATCACATTCTCATCGTATGTAACAGACATGGAGTTGGTCATAAGATTTACATTTACTTCTGATACCGCATCAATCTTTGACACGGCACGATTGACGGCACTACTGCATGCACTGCATGTCATCCCCTTAATGTCAAACATCTGTTTCATTATACACCTCAATTATTTATTAACAAAAAAAATTACTAAATATAAACCATTCTTAATAAATTATACCCCCTATGGGTATTTTAAACATCTGATTTATATTTTTTATCGTAAGGTTTATTTTTTTGACTTTATTTCTTTAATTTTCATACTTTTTTTATAATATTAACAATTTATTGACATTTTGTGAATTTACTGGATTTTTTTCAAATTTAGCTGTATAATGACCGTAAATGAGTTTGGGATTTTTTAAGTCTTACATTACTTGTTCGGATGTAAATAATTGTGACATTTACAAGAAGGAGGGCAATTATGTTAAAAAACAAAAAGACAATTTCAATGTTATTGGCATTGTCTCTTACAGTGGGTATAGGTTCGTATGTCAATGTATTTGCGGAAGATTCAAAGACAATCACCATAATACATACCAATGATGTACATGGTCGTGCACAAGGTGATGACAAAGAACTGATAGGCTATGCAAAACTAAAGACATTTTACGATGAAACAAAGGCTAAAAATCCAAATACCTTATTGGTAGATGCCGGAGATACTGTTCATGGTACTACTTTTGCCAACATTTCTGAAGGCAAGAATATGGTTGATCTGATGAATGAAATAGGATATACAGTAGGTGTACCTGGAAATCACGATTTCAACTATGGATTTGATAGGTTGCTTGAGCTTGCAAAGAGCGCAAAATTCAAATATGTCTGTGCAAATGTAATCAACAAGAGCGATAAATCATTAGCCTTTGCACCTAATACTATAGAAGAAATTGACGGAGTAAAGATAGGATTTTTTGGACTTGCTACTCCTGAAACAAGATACAAATCAAGCCCAAAAAATACTTCAACAGTGGAGTTTACAGACTATATAGAAACTGCAAAAAAACAAGTTGAAGATTTGAAAAAACAAGGTGCTACTGTAATAGTAGCTGTAACACACCTTGGTATAGATATGTCATCTGCTGAACGTTCAGACATACTTGCTGAAAAGGTAGAAGGTATAGACCTTATAATAGACGGACACTCTCATACCTTACTGGAACAAGGTAAAAAAGTAGGTAATACTACTATTGCACAAACAGGCGAATACCTAAAGAATATAGGTAAGGTAGATTTGACTATTAAAGACGGCAAAGTTGAAAAAATAGATGCATCTGTAGTAAAATATGAACAGGCAAAATCTATAAAGCCTGATGAAAAGATAGTTGAACTGATAAAACAGGCTGAAGAAAAAAATAAACCTATCTTAGAAAAGAAAGTAGGTACTTCTCAAACTGAACTTATCGGTGTAAGAGAAAGAGTAAGAGTTGGAGAAACAAACCTTGGTGACTTGGTAACTGACGCTATGAAGGCTTCTGTATCTGCTGATATTGCCATTACAAATGGTGGCGGTATAAGGGCATCTATCGCAAAAGGCGATGTTAAGATGGGCGACATATTGACATCCTTCCCTTTCAGCAACATAGTAGTAGGCTTGGAAGTAAAGGGCTCTGTGGTTAAATCAGCATTGGAACATGGTGTTGACAAGACTCCTGAACCTGATGGTAAATTCCCGCATGTTTCAGGAATTACATTTACACTTGACGCATCAAAACCTGCCGGTCAAAGAGTATCAAATGTGATGATAAACGGAGAAAAACTTGATGAAAACAAGACTTACAAATTAGCAACAAATGACTTCTTGTCAATAGGCGGAGACGACTACAAGATGTTTATAGGCGCTAAAAAATACGCTGAAAACGCACTATTATCAGATGTTCTTGTAGATTATTTCAAGGCAAACAACAATACAGTCAACTATCCTGACAACAACCTTAGAATAAGAAAACCTGGAGATGACACTGAAAAAGCAGTTGAACCTGAAAATAAGGACACAAATTCTGATACAAATAACAATAAAGTAACTGTTACAGCTCATAAGATAGTAGTAAATAATAAGGCTGTAACTTTGAACGGATATATAATAAAAGATAAAAAATATTTTAGAATTAGAGATATAGCAACAGCTTTTAAAGATTCTAACAGTCCTTTTAACGTAAGTTACGACAAGGCAACAAAATCAATATCTCTTACTTCAAACCAAAAATATAATGCTATAACTCCAGACATACTTTTAGCATTACCTGAAAATCCAAATATTAAAGAAACTTCTCAAAAAGTTGTCATAGATAAGATTCAAAACAACTCTTTGAAAGTATATATGGTATTAGGTTCAAACTTCTTCCCACTTGAAGATTTGATAACAATACTAAAACTTGATGTAAAATAATTTTAAACCCCGATTTTCAAAAAAATGAAAATCGGGGTATTTTAATATTATAGACTTACAATTTATACTAATATCTGTTTAATCTATGGATAATTTCATCAATGCTTTTCAAAAAATATAATATGATTTATGACTTTATTGTAAATGCACTGAAGATATTTTATTAGATTTTGGTGTTATTTTTCAGTATATTATAAACTTCTTCCAAATTTTTATAAAGTTCTTCCTTTCCCCATAAAAATCCAGTATTTTCATACTGCTTCAGAGACTTTTCCAAGTAATACTTTGATTCGTCATATGATTTTTGTTTCAGTTTTACCATACCTAATCTTGAGAATAAAAGTGCAAGTGACGGATGCACTTCCCTGTCATGGCATATTGATATAGCCTCCAAATAGTAGTCAAAAGCATCATCAAGCTCATCTTGTAAACTCTTCGACTCCCCTAAAATAAAATTACATGCGGCAATATTAAACTTCATCTTATATACTTCATACTGATTTTTAAATATCTTAAGTGCTTCTTCCACCTGCTTCTCACCACTGTCAAAGTTATGATTTAAAATTTCACAGTAACCGTTAAATCTTAAAAATATCCCTCGTTGAACCTCATCCATATATTTTGAACAATCATCTTTCACCTTGCAAAGATGGTATCTCATAGATTTCAAATCATTAGTATTTATAGCATTTTGGATAAATTGCATATGCACATTAAATATCGTGTTGAAATATCCCATAGAGCTTGAAATTTTCAGTATGTCGCTCAGTTTACCCTCTGCCTCCTCAAATTTTCCTATACTCTTAAAAAATCTTGCATAGGAAAAATACATATCTATCCTTATCTTTACTATATTTTCACTATATTTATCAGAAAGGTCCTCCAGCTCTGTTATAAGCTCTTTGTATCTATTTCTAAAGAAAATCTCATCTGTGCTCAAACTGCTTATATAAGTATATTCCTCATCAAGTGCTATCGGAAAAAACTCATGAGATATATTGTACATCTCATTAAACTGTCTACACTTGTAAATAAATGCCTTATTCACATTTTTTGCCATTGTAAAATGATGAATGATACTATAGTAGAATTGATTGTCAACACTATAGTTGGAGCATAATTTACTTTCGTAATACTTTGCTATTTTTTCGTGCAAAAACTCTTTTTCCACATTAGTTTGAACACCTGAAATATACTCCTTTTGTAAATCATTGTAGAATTTGATACCAGTGGGCTTTATTTCTCCATCTTCAGTTAATATGCTTCTTTTTAAAAGACTTGACACCTCTTTTATTACATTGTCACTATCCGCCTCTAAAATTGAAGAAAGCTCAAAAATATTTATACCCTTTATCATAAGCGACAATATTTTTAGTATTTTTAACGACAATTCACTCTTACACGACAGATTTACCTTCATAAATGCATCGTACATCTCATTTGAAATACCGTTATTAAGCAGATAATTGATTAAAAATGGGTTCCCACCACTCCTTGAAATGAGATTTTTCAACTGCTCCTTGCTGAGATTCTTATATACATTTTTCAAGTCATCATATTTAAGATTTTTAAGTTCTATTACTGTAAATATTCCTTCAGCCAAAAGACAGTTCAAAAAATATGAAAACTTCTCATCAAAATCATTGCTGTATGTTGCAATAAGTATAACTCTGTTTACAGACCTTATTATGAAATTAAATATTTTATCCATAGAATCATTATCGGACAAGTCCAAATTGTCTATTATCAAAATCACCTTTTGATCCTTTGTCACAGTCTCATAGGCATAAGATGAATCAAGTAAAAACGAAGCTCTCATCCTGTCCATGATGAGATTGAACAACTCTCCTTTCGGAGGAATATAACCATTCGGGATTTTACTGTGAATTACCTTGACATCACCTATTTTTTGCATCTTTATACTTCCAATTATCTCAGTTTTTCCACTTCCCCCAAGACCTTTGATACCTATGTGTCTGTACCTTTTATTTTCTTTGAACTTCCCTATTTCAGACAAAACGTCCAATACTTCCTTATCCCTGTAATGACTGTTTCCTACGCTGATTTCCTCTTCATCTTTTATTCCGAAAATTTCCTTTTTTCTGTCATTTACTTTAATAGCTTCAAAAACCATCCCTATAGACTTGTATGCAGACATAAGAGTGTCATATACGTATTCATCATATTCATCCAAGGTCAACATAAACTTAGCAGTAGCTATCATATTTTCAAAGTTTGCAACTGATTGATAATATTTGAGCATCTCGCTTAATTTTCTATAGATATTTTCAGTGAAAATCTCCCTGATATTCCTTATAAACTCATCCAAGGATGCACCATACTCAAAGTTAATATCTTCAAAAGGCTCCGTCTTAAAATGTAAAAAAGTATTTTCTAAATCATATAAATCCATATCTTCATAGTCAATGTCATTTATAAGGTCAAGGTCATTTGAAACTTTTATATTTTCGTTTAGCCTTATCATTGAATTTTTTTCGGTTATTATCACATCAGAGCCTAATTTTTGCTTTATAACATAGATGGTATTTCTTAAGTTCCTGTCAGCCTTTTGCTCATTTTTATCAAACCATAACATAAGTTGCAGTTTTTTCTTGCTATGTATCTTTTTGTCACAAAGTATTATCATCAGTAGTATCGCCTTCATAAATGGAAAGTCTACCTCTTTACCATCCGAATATATGGCTGTTTTTTTGTATAATCTAACATCCAGATTTTTTATCATTTTTTTAGCCCTCAATTCCGCCTTTTTAATCCATATCCTCTGAGATATTATACCATAAATTTTAAAAAATGTTTTTTTATATTTACTATAATCATTTTAGAACTTATAATTAAACTATCACTTATACTTTCGGCATTTTATTACTGTTTTGGAAAAGTTAAATTACATAAAATGCCATAGGTGTCAAAGCAAAATTAATATTGGAGGATTATTATGGAAAACATTCTTATTCTTGGTGAGAAAGTATGCCTTGAAGACCTTATGAATGTAGCAAGGTATGGATACAAGGTAGAATTTGACGAAAAGTATCGTAAAAGAGTCCAAGACTCCAGAGATTTGGTAGAAAGATGGGTTGAAGAAGAAAAAGTTATTTATGGTGTTACAACAGGTTTTGGAGCCTTATGTACAAAGACAATATCAAAAGAAGAAACTAAGACCTTACAAAAAAATATAATCTTATCTCATTCCACTTCTGTAGGAACGCCTTTTACAAGAGAAGAGGCAAGGGCAACAATGTTTATGATTTTGCAAAACTTAGGTCAAGGTTACAGTGGTGCAAGGCTTGAAACACTTGAGTTTATAAAAACTATGCTTAATCTTGACATCTACCCTTTCATGCCTCGTGAAGGCTCTGTTGGCTATCTTTGCCCTGAGGCTCATCTTGCCTTAACTCTTATAGGAGAAGGTAAATTATATTATAAGGATGAACTCTTAGTATCAAAAGATGTGCTTGAAAAGTTAAATATAACTCCTTTGACTCTGTCATCTAAAGAGGGACTATCACTTGTAAGCGGAACTACTTCTGTTACAGCACTTGGAGCCATTGCCCTCTACGATATGATTAATGCCTCAAAATCAGCAGATATTATAGCTGCTTGCTCACTTGAGGTATCAAAGGGAATTATATTTGCGTTTGATGAAGCAGTTATGAAAGTAAGACCGCATAAGCATCAAGCCATTAGTGCAAAAAATATAAGGACTATTCTAAATGACTCACAGATAATTGAAAAATGTAAGTATGACAGACTACAGGACGCACTTTCTCTACGATGTGTGCCACAACTGCATGGTGCTGCTAAAAAAACTCTTTACGATGCAAAATATGTCATAGAAACTGAAATCAACTCTTGTTGCGATAATCCCATAATCTACTGTGACGATGACGGTGCAAGAGCCATATCAGCCTGCAACGCTGATTCTTCTTATGTAGGAATTGAAATGGATAGTTGTGCAATTGCATCTACAATGATTGCAAAGATGTCAGAAAGACGAAATAACAGATTGATAGACGGGAATTTGTCAGCTAATCCTGCCTTTCTCATCAAAAACCCCGGACTCAACTCCGGACTGATGATACCACAGTACACTCAAGCAGGACTTCTTGGAGATATGAGGATATTATGCACACCGTCAGTAATTGATAACACCCCAACCTGCATGAATCAGGAAGACTATGTTGCTATGGGATATAATGCGTCAAAAAAAGCGATAAGTATTGTTGAAAAACTTGAGTATATTTTGGCAATAGAGCTGATGTCGGCATATCAATCACACTTTTTCCTAAACAAAGATTTAAAATTAAGCTCTGTTACTGATGCAATATATAAACATCTCAAAAAATCAATACCTGAGCTTGAAGAAGATTTCTATCTTTATCCACATATAGAGTATTTAAAAGACTTGATTCATAGCGAAAAACTCTTAGATATAGTGGAAAATATAGTTGGAAAAATAAAATAAGATACCAAATTTGTAAACTGCTTTAAAAAACACTTTATTTTTTTCAAAAAAATGGTAAAATATTCTTGTAAAATGTTATATTGAAATTTCAATTAAGAAGTTATATTTACAAAATAAGATGCTAATCTTTTATCTTCTTAGTAAAACTAAGGCTGATTATAACTTTTTAAGTGAATATAATACTAAAAACCTTTTAAACTGTCATTAAAAAACATTGTACATAATCTACTACAGTTTAAAAAATTTGTGTACATAAATAAACTAATATGACTTCCTAAATGGTGATTAGTATAGGTATTATTAAAACATTTGACTATGAAAGGAGTTCTTATTATGTCAGTATTCGTAGATTTAAACAGTGACATAGGTGAAGGTTTTGGAGACTATACCATAGGTATGGATGAAGAAATCTTAAAACATGTTACTAGTGCAAACATAGCTTGTTATTTCCATGCAGGTGATCCATTGATAATGGATAATACTGTAAAAATGGCAAAAAATCTTGGTGTCGCCATAGGTTCTCATCCAGGTTATCCCGACTTAATAGGATTTGGTAGAAGACCAATGACAATTTCACCAAAAGAAGCAAGGGCTTATGTGCTTTACCAAATGGGAGCATTGAAGGCATTTGCTCTTTCAAATGGAATTGAAGTCCAACACATGAAACTTCATGGAGCTTTTTACAACAGTGCCTGCTCTCAAAAAGACTTGGCAGACGCTGTCTTAGATGCGGTAGAATCTTTCGACAAAAACATTATACTTATGGTATTAAGCGGAAGTTACATTGCCAAAGAAGGTATAAGAAGAGGTCTTAAGGTTGCTCAAGAAGTATTTGCCGATAGAGGGTATAATACAGACGGTACATTAGTAAACAGAAAACTTGAAGGTGCTTTTATCAAGGACAAGGACGAAGCAATCCAAAGGGTTATAAGAATGATAAAAGAAGGCAAGGTAAAAGCAGTTGACGGTAGCGATATAGACATCAAAGCCGATTCTATCTGTGTACATGGAGATAATCCAAAGGCAATTGAATTTGTAAAAAACATAAGACAGTCTTTGACAGATGCCGGAATTACTGTAACTTCACTTTATAATTTTCTTTAAAGGAGTTTTTCATGGAAAAAAAATCTAATAATATGTCAGTCTTGCTTGGTGCAGCATTTTTGATGGCTACATCTGCAATAGGCCCTGGTTTTATGACACAAACAGCTAAGTTTACAAGCGATATGAAAGCCTCTTTTGCTTTTGTAATCTTAGTTTCTACCATAATGGCTTTCATTGCTCAGCTAAATGTTTGGAGAGTACTCTGCGTGTCAGGGCTTAGAGGTCAAGACGTTGCCAACAAGGTTGTACCCGGACTTGGTTATGTCATAGCTTTTTTAGTTGCACTTGGTGGATTTGCCTTTAATATTGGAAACGTAGGCGGAGCTGCCTTGGGACTTAACGTAGTTACAGGGCTTGACACTAAAATTGCAGCTATAATTGCAGCCTTGGTTGGAATACTAATCTTTACTTCAAAGACTGCAGGTTCAATAATGGATAAGTTGACACAAATTCTTGGAGCAATGATGATATTGCTCATAGGCTATGTAGCAGTAAATACAAACCCTCCTGTATTAGATGCGGCAAAAAATACAGTTACTCCGGAAATCATAAATCCACTTGCAATAGTTACACTACTTGGTGGAACAGTTGGTGGATATATAATATTTTCAGGTGGACATAGACTTATAGACGCTAAAATTACAGGTGAAGAAAATCTTCCTAGGGCAAATCAGTCAGCCATACTTGGAGTTTCTGTAGCCCTAATAGTTAGAATTTTACTCTTCCTTGCAGTACTTGGAGTTGTAAGTACAGGAGTTGCTCTTGATGCAAAAGATCCAGCAGGCTCAGCATTTCAAATAGGGGCAGGCGAAATTGGTCATAAAATATTTGGTCTTGTATTCTTGGCTGCAGCACTTACTTCTGTAGTTGGAGCTGCATATACGAGCGTTTCTTTTTTGAAAACCCTCTTCAAAGTAGTAGAAGAAAAACAAAATATTTTTACAATAGGTTTTATCCTTGTTTCTACCATTGTATTCATCTTTTTGGGTAAACCTGCAAAGCTGATGATATTGGCAGGCTCATTGAACGGATTGATACTTCCAATTACACTTGCCACAGTATTAATGGCAAGCAAAAATACATCAGTTGTAGGTGAAAACTACAAACACTCAAATATTTTATTCATCCTTGGATGGATAGTGGTTTTAATATCTGCATACCTTGGAATAACTTCTCTTACAGGACTTGCAGGACTATTTTCTTAAAATATTATCACTCTTACATATAATTTTGTATGTAAGGGTGAATTATATAATTAATCGAGAAAAAATAATAAGTTATTAATGCCATACAACTATATATAATCTAAAAACTTAAGTTAATTTTCACTAAAAAAGCCATATAGCTTGAATATTCATACTTTTCTTAGACTGTAGAGATAATAGTTTCAAAAACACTATAATACAGTTTAAAACTTTTGTTTATTTAGTTATATGCTATCCATAATTATAATTGAAAGGATTATTTATGTATGAAAAAATAAAGTATTTACATTGTGGTGAATCAGGCATAGTTATGGAATTTGGAAATGAGATTTCAAAGGATATAAATGCTAAGATTCGCAGTGTTGTAGATTTAATAGATAGAGACAATCATCCTTACATCATAGACATACTTCCAACATACAGATCAGTGTTAATTCAATATGATGCAAGACAAATAAGCTACAAGGATATTGTCGAAAAGTTAAAAGAATATGAAAATGCCAATGTTTCAAAACAGGAAGAAGAAGTCAGACTTATAAAGCTACCTACAGTATATGGCGGTGAGTATGGTCCTGACATCGAATTTGTTGCAAATCACAATAATTTAAGCGTTGAAGAAGTGATAAAAATTCACACTTCGACAGACTACTTAGTATATATGCTCGGTTTTATCCCAGGATTTACCTACCTTGGTGGAATGAGTGATAAAATTGCCACACCACGCCTTGCCTCACCAAGGACAAAGATAGACGCAGGCTCTGTAGGAATCGCCGGCAATCAAACAGGAACCTACCCTACAGATTCTCCAGGAGGCTGGCAAATCATTGGTAGAACTCCTTTGCAACTTTTTTCTCCGGAAAGTGAACCGCCTGTCTTTATAAATTCAGGTGACTATATCAGATATGAACAAATAAGCGAAGATGAATTTAAGTCTATCAAAAAACAGGTTGAAGAAAAAACTTACAAACCTGATATAAAAATAGTTAAAAGAGGTGATTTGCATGAATAACGTAAAAGTTTTGACACCGGGTATGCTCACTACAGTACAAGACATGGGCAGATACGGATACCAAAGATTCGGCATACCTGTTGCAGGTGTGATGGATGAATACTCTTATAAAATAGCAAACTACCTCGTAGGAAATGACGAGAATGAAGCAGTATTGGAGATGACATTTATAGGCTCAAATCTTGAATTTGCTCAAGATATGGTAATAGCAATAACAGGAGCTGAGATTAAGGCATATATAAACAAGGTTGAAATTCCAATATGGCAAAGTATCGCAGTAAAAAAAGGTGATGTGCTTTCTTTTTCAGGAATAAAAAAAGGTATTAGAGCCTATGTTGCCTTTGGTGGTGAACTAAATGTACCTGTAATAAACGGAAGCAAGTCTACTATCATAAAGTCAAAGCTTGGAGGATATGATGGCAGAGCCTTAAAAAAAGGTGATGAACTTGAAATTTTAGTATCACATTATGCAACAGCAGGCAAAAAACTCGATGAAAAATACATTCCTAAGATAAATAATGAAGAAAAGATAAGAGTATTGCTCGGTCCACAAGATGATTACTTTTCAGAAGAAGGCAAGAATATCTTCTTTGGTGAAAAAGGATATGAAGTTACAGCACAATCTGACAGAATGGGTATGAGATTAAGTGGAGAAGCTGTAAAACATATAGAAAAAGCAGACATAATCTCTGACGGTGCAGTCATAGGCTCTATCCAGATACCCGCTGACGGAATGCCTATCATTCTTATGGCTGACAGGCAAACCACAGGCGGATATACAAAAATAGGAACTGTAATTAAAGAAGACATATGTAAGCTTGCACAAATGGGGCAAACCAGTAAAATAATCTTTGAAAATATAGATATAAATCAAGCACAGGAAAAATACATCGAATTTTATGCCAAACTTGATGAAATCAAAGATCAAATAGAAAAATATCATGTTGAGTCAAGTCCTACACCACAAGTTGATAAAGGCAATCCATCTACAAAAGAGCTAAAAAAAGTAAATCACAACTATGTCCAAAATGACAAAGCAAAATTTACTACTTTGATAGACGGAAAGGAATTTAGTGTAGAAATACAAAAATGCAGATTTTAAAAAATGATAATTTAAACTAAACTCCATTAAAAAGTCATATAAGTTTATTTTTCAGTACACAATTTCAAGCATTTCAATTTAATAAAAATAACAACTGCAAATTAAATAAGTAGTTGTTATTTTTATTAATGTCATTTATTGTCTTGTTTATTTTTCTTTTTTCTATTTTCTATTAAAGGTTTTAATACATAACCATAAATGATACCTATACTAATAGATACAGCAGCTTCTATCTTAATCCGCCACTTAAATATAGCACTTGGTATAATTACAAGAAGTAAAAATGTTATTATCACAATCATACATTGTAAAATATTCTTTTTCATAAAATCCTCCTAATTTGAAGATTATTTTAAAATATCTTATTTATTTTGATTATGTAGTGAACTTTTCTTTATATTTCTACTAAAAGAATATTTCTTACTTTTTATTATCATACAAATTTATTAGCTTGTCAACTTTTTTATATATAATATATTTGAAATGCAGTTTAATAGCTTACAATACTAAAATTCAATAGGATAATGCATTATACTATATGTAATAATTTTTTTCCCATTAATCTATCATCAGTATTAGCTTTAACCGCCTTTAGATAAAACATAGTAAACGACTAGCTAAATTTACCTTAATATAATCATCTACACTCAACAAGAAGTTTAGGATATTGTATAGTTTCAAGCAAAGATATATTTGTCGTTTACTGTTTCATTATAATATTTAAAAGCACTATTTCAAAACACATCATCCCAATATATTTTATATACTACATCTCCTCTTCTTGTCTTAAAAAACACTATCTTTACTCCATCTTCAAACCATTCAAAATCAAAACATTCCTGATCCTTTATACTATGAACCTTATATCTGAAGTACTCTCTCATACCGTAATCTTCACCTTTTTTACGCCCTATACTGATAATATAGTAAGCATATCCTGAAAATACTCCTGATTCTCCCACCCTACTTATTATTATCTTATATTTACGATTTGGTGAAAATTTTTCTATTGTTTTAGTTATTAGTAATTCTTCAGGTTTTCTAGGAGTAATTATGTCTGATATAATCAAGCTTAAAAGCATTATCAATATTACCAGTCCTTTATTAATTTTTCCTTTTCGAGGTATAATAAGATATACGATGAAAATTAATGTTGATAGTATAAATACAACTATTCTAATTACATCCAAATAATACACAAAATCCCCTCCAAAATTATATTAAACAAAACATCTTTTAAAATTTAAGACAATAATATTTCAATCTTTGGATTTATACTAAAATCTAATAAAATAATGGAATTATTTTATAAAAAATTACGCATTACAAGTTTATTAAAAAAAGACATGGTAAAGAGTATAACAAGTATATAATCCATAGTTTAAATAGAGTTTAGTATTATACGGAACTCAACTTATGCAATAAATACTCAAAATATGAAGATAACATTAAGTACTACATATCTTCATAGTAAAATCTATATGATGTGCTTCCCTCTTTATAATAATTCGATATATATACTTTTACATATTCTTTATGCCACTCTATTTTAAAATCATCTGCACTTATAGATTTATCACTTGGTTGTTTTATGCTTATTTCCAATCCTCGAGCAACACCACCATCCCTTTTGTAAGGATCAATAAATATAAATGACGGTTCATTCTCATATGAAGAAATATTAGCATCTATAATAACTCCGTATTTTTTATCTTTTGAAATCTCCCACTTTAAATGAACCCTGTTTTCAGTTTTTACAGGTCTCAAATTTCCTGAAAAAAAATATGTTGCAATAGCTGAAATTTCAGCAATAACTATCGCAAATAGTATTATATTTATTATAAATTTAACTTTATATTGCTTCATATCTTATCTCTCCCTCTTTAACTATTATAAATAAATGTATTAAGCAAGTTAATATATTACTATTCTTATAGTTTTTAATTATAAATATTATCTTCTACAAAACTAATTTGTCATTGATTATAGCTTTCCTCTATTGTACTATTTTTATATATTAAATGCAATTATGATTATGAAATATGGTCTCATTTATTTACATACTGTCAATATAGAATTATAAACACGATTATATATAACTTACTAACTCGCTTTTTATACAAAATATTAAGTAAATTGTAGTATTCTCATCTTTTTACTATTTTATACAGAAATTTAATAGAATATATGTAAAGAATTCATTCAAATCAATAGAAAGTAAGAAGAATAAATTAATCTATTACTATTATCTGTTTAATTTATGGATACATTTTTAAGCATTTATTTGAAATAACATATAATATCAATGATATTGTTGCAAGTTTTCTAAAAAATATTATACATTACTCTATTGGATTTTATTATACTATTTGTATTACCGCATAATTAAAGCACCGGCTATGCCGATGCTTTATAATTTTTTTATTCTCTTTTATTCTAATCTTAATCTGATTAATAGAATATTTTCTTTGATTATCCTGTAATTTCAGGTAGATTACAAATATTTAATACTTAGTATTTCTATTATTCTATTGAGTTTAGTATTAATTATACTTTTTATTTTCTTGTAAATATATACCTTTTCTTTCTTTGACTTTTTAAGCTTTCCTTATTTTCGTACATTCTCATATCAGACACTATTATAGCTTCATCAATGCTTTGGACATTGACCATGTCATAGACACACATTCCAATGGAAAAAGTTATATCCATCACATCTGACACTTCTTCAATGTAGATTTTTTTTAGGTTCAGTTCATAGATTTCTTCTTCGTTAAGTACATCCTTAGACAATACCAAAAACTCATCTCCACCTATTCTATAGACCTGAGAATTAGGTATATTTTCAGTGAGATAATTACCTACTTCTATTATAGCCTTATCACCAAAAGCATGCCCTAAGGTGTCATTAATTATTTTCAAATTATTCATATCTATAGAAATAACAGTCACCTTTGTAGGATTTGCTCTTATCTCTTCTAATGCGTTATTAAGTGCATACCTGTTATTAAGTCCTGTAAGCGTGTCTATACTAGTCATCTTTCGATATACTTTGATGAATAGATTTTCTTTTGACATCTGAATATAATTTATTATAAACATATATAGTTGAACCAATACAAATAAAAGCATCGTAAAGGCAAATATTCTTATAAAAAATGAATTGTCGTAAAACCTATATCTGAAATATAATATTATCATACTTATATATTCAGGAGCAACTGACAACAGTAATATCAACTTTTGCTTCTTATTTTCAAACTCTGAAAACAAGATACATAAAAATATATTAGCAAATATCAAAATTGTAATCATATGTGTGATTGGTAGCAGTTGTCTAAACTCTATGATTTTAAAGCAAACTAAGGTAAACTGCGCAAAAAAGTTAATGAATATAACTATACTGCATACCTTCATTATCCTTTTCATCACAGGATTCACATCGTCTTCAATAAATTTTATCAATGGATAAGGAAAAAACATCAAAGACACATATTCCATAAAATATAGCAATCCTACATATTCACTAAAAATGTAGGTGCTTACATTGAGATTTGCAAATACATATATCCCTATTACAAATGACGAGAGAGAAATCCCCAGCAATCTTTTCCTATAGGTATCAATCTTATAACTTGCCAGATAAATCACTACTATTACTATAAATAAGAAAAATAATAGAAATACCAAAATAATACTGGGATAATCTTCCGATATGCACTCCAGTACAATATTACTCCTATCAGCAAATACTATAGGCTGTATTAGATAACTTTCAAGTGGGATGATTGGCGTAAACACAATCCTAATCTTATCATTATTGATATTTTTAGGTAAATCAATTATTGAAAATACGCTTCCTCCGCCACTTCCCAATATTCTATTTTCATCTTCCTTAAACTCATAAATCTGCTTGTCACCTAGAAATACAGTAAAATTTACATAAGCTGTCCCCAGAGCTATAGCTTTCTTGCCATTATAGTCCTTAGATTTGTATTTTTCCATATTAACATAGACTTCAAAAGGCTTGGTAGATTTATGAATATAAGGTAGCGAATTAGATACTGTCACTTCTTGCACAACTACTTTTGCAGCACTAATATGCTCTACTTCTCTAAGGTAGCCGTTGTCTTCATTTTTTATCTTATCTTGTGTCAGCATAAAAAAAGCAACAACTATTACAAGCACCATTATTACATCACGGACTTTGGAATCTCCTTTAAAAATCAGCGAATTAATCATAGTATATCACCTGTATACCTGTCCCTTAGCCCATCTTTATACTTCTTCTTATTTTTATACATAAGCTCATCGGACATTTTTATTACCTCGTCAATTGTCAGATCTTCTTTAGCATCATAAAATGACTTTCCAAGAGAAAAAGTCACATCATATTTATCAGATACTTCATCGACAAAAAGAACAGCTTTTTCAAGTTTTTTTACTTCTTCTTCATATTCAACTGCTGTTATCGCAATAAACTCATCTCCGCCTACCCTATATATATTGCTGTGAGACATACATTGTGCAATATAATTTGCCACCCTTATTATTACATTGTCGCCGTAGTAATGCCCTAGGTTGTCATTGATAGGCTTAAGGTTGTCAATATCAATGAGTGTAACATATACGCTCTCTTTGTTTCTCTGAATCTCTTCAATTCTCATATCAAAGGCATATCTATTATACACACCTGTAAGCTCGTCTATTTTCATCATCCTTTTATACTCAACTGTATCGACATTTCTGCTTTTGGTATTCATATAATTAGATATTAGATAGTATCCGTTTCCGCCCAAAAATACAATAATATTGGAATAAGAAAGCACAGGGGCAAACAGACTCTTCTTGATGTAATAAACTACGAAAGAAACTACAAAAATGCCTAAACATGGAATTACAGTCCTCAGTACGTCTTTTTTCCCCTCAAACTTTTCTCCATCTGTCTTAATAATTACATACAAGGCTATACCTATGTGAATAAACATGGTTATATAGGTATATATCAGCATCTTTTCAAACTCTACTATATAAGTTAGAGCAAGTAATGACTGAACAATAAAATTTACAAAAGTAATTAGCTTGGCAAGTAAAATCAGCTTGTCAAACTTAGGATCTAAGGTATCTTGAATCAAATTTATCAAAAAATAAGTTGTAAACATGAGTGAGTTAAACTCGAAATAATACAACAACTGCCTATATTCATTGAACAAATAAACAATAACATCATGTCTTGTAATTGAATAAACTGCAACAGAAAAGCTTATCAAACTTATTTTTAAAAAACTATTAGTTTGAATGTTATTTTTTTCAGAAAATTTTATCCAAAATAAACTTGTAATTGAAAGTATGAATATTATAAACGTGAATAAAAGTGATATACCTTCTGACTTAAACAGATAATATACCAAAAAGTTTGTATGTCCCCCAACATAAATGGGATCTATAATATAATCTTCCTTGCCTTTAAGTATTGGATTGCATTTTATAGTAACCCTAGTATCATCTATATCATAGGGTATATCAATTAATAAAAATGCGTAGGTGCTTGAAGTTTCCACCAAAGATTTCTTAGTTACATTAAATTTACTAATTTCTCTATCCCCTACCATCACAGTAGAATCAAGGTACAACTGTCCTATGTTCAAAGTCTTGTAAGAAACTATGCCCATTGGCGGAATATCAAAACTCACAGTAAAAGGTTTATTCGTATTTATAGTATATGGAAGTTCAACAATTTTTTTATTGCCATCACTATCAGTTATTTCCACATTTTTACTTATCTCTACAGGATCAATAAAATCATTTGAATTACTATTTCTGACTTTCTGTGTCAAGAGGAAAAAAAACATGGCAAACATACATATTATAGACAAAAGCACAAAGACGCTTCCGATTTTAATCGGTCTTTTCTTATTTGTAGCTACCAATCTTCCCTCCTTCTTACAAAATGTAGTTATAAAGTAGTTTGAAATAAATGATACCTAATAAAAATAATATTCACCTAGATTATAAATTTTTTTATTGTTAAAATCAAGTATAATTTGAAATTTTTCAGCAAAAAACGACTTTAATTAAATATTCTCAGATTTTAAATAAAGTCGTTTCAAATATAAATTATGATAAAATATACCTAATAATTCAAATCATAATCTATTATTTATTACTTTTTCTCCAAATTTTCAATTTTTCTGCATCTTTTATCAATTGATCTCTAAATTGAGGATGAGCTATAGAAATAAGAGCTTCAGTTCTTTGCCATGTACTCATACCTTTTAGGTTTACCTTACCATATTCAGTAACTACATAATGAGTATTAGGTCTTGCTGCAGTAACTGCAGATCCCTCTTTTAAAGTAGGTACTATTCTTGAAGTCATATTACCCTCTTTATCTGTAACTGTTGATGAAAGACAGATAAAACTCTTTCCACCATTTGAAAGATATGCTCCTAGTACAAAGTCCAGCTGACCACCGGCACCACTTATATGCTTTGCACCTGATGATTCAGAACTTACCTGTCCAAAGAAATCTATATCCACAGCATTGTTGATTGAGATGAAGTTGTCCAGTGACGCTATAACTCTCGCATCATTTGTATAGTCAACAGGTGCTGACATAAGTGACGGATTGTCATCTAAGAAGTCATACATCATTTTTGTACCTGCTCCAAAGGCATAAGTCTGTCTGAATCTATCCCTGTTTTTCTTAGAGCCTGTTATCTTACCTTTTAATGTCATCTCAACAAAAGAATCAACATACATTTCAGTATGAACTCCCAAGTCTTTAAGATCAGAATCAGCAATTACAGAGCCAACCGCATTAGGCATACCGCCTATTCCAAGTTGAAGGCAAGCGCCATTTGGTATTTCTTCCACTATCATATTTGCCACCTTGATATCAACTTCTCCAAATCCGCCACCCTTAAGTTCAGCTATAGGTTGATTGCTACCTTCAATTATATGGTCTACTCTGCTGATGTGCACTTCACTTTCGAAACCACCAAGGCATCTAGGCATATTTTCATTTACTTCAACTATAAGTTTCTTACTTCTTTCTATTATTGCCATCATGTGAGAGGCATTTGGTCCAAAATTGAAGTAACCATGCTTGTCCATAGGAGATACTTGCATTACTGCAATAGCTATATCATCTACATTTTCTCTATAATATCTAGGCATTTCAGAATATCTAAGAGGTATATAAAAAGCTCCACCTCCTGCTACCATCTTTCTTTCTATACCTGAACAATGCCAGCTGTTCCAAGTGAAATGTTCTCCCTTCGGATCGACCTTATTCACTTCAGGTTGCCACATTAATACCCCGCCTCTGATTTTTACATCTTTAAGTTCATCCACTCTCTTTGCAAGCTCTTTGTCAAAATCATAAGCAGTACCGTTACACCATCCATAGTCAAGCCAATCTCCAGATTGTACCATTGCCGCTGCATCTTTGGCAGTTATTAATTTTTGTTTATATTCTTGCGAAAAATCCATTTCACCCTCCTAAAATATAATGTGAAAACATATTTTAATACTAAATGTATTGAAAAGCATGATATCTAATTTAGTTATAGTTCTTCAACAATAAGGTTGGAAAAACAATACCTACAAATTAGAAATATCAATGCTCATACACTAATCCAAGCATGAATATTTAAGTATAAAGTTTAAGCAGAGCTAAAAATTAGAAAACATTTTTCAAGAAATTATATAGTCTTTTAAAATAGTCTTTTATAAATTTAGCTAAATAAATATTCAACTGCCTAATTTATACCAATTTATTATACTTTAAATCGACCAATCTTGCAATCCATTAAATAAAAATACAACTTTATTTTTTTAAATTATAAAAAACTCTCCTAATTCTGAAATTCCGCTAATTATCTGATAATTAGCTTTAATTTTTTATTATATATTTATTCTTTGATAATATATTGACATAACTATATAAAAAATAGTATATCACTTATATCAATATTACTGATAGGTAATATTCTCTATCTTCCTGTATAAAGTAGCTATGCCTATACCTAGTTTTCTAGCAGCCATCTTCTTTCCCTTGGTGTCATAGCCATATATGTCAAGTGCTTTTTTTATCTCGTTTTTTTCGAGCTCACTTAGGGGTATTACTCTTTGAGATAGTTCATCTACTTCTATATTTTCAAGTTTTTTTGTCCTTTTCTCAAGTATGTTGCTAGGTAGTAACTCTATTGTCAAAGTATCATTTTCAGCTACATTCATCATATATTCTATGACATTTTCAAGCTCTCTTATATTCCCATTCCAGTCATATTCCATAAATATCTGTAAGACTTCATCATCTATTTTTGTAACATTCTTAGCGAAACTTTCATTATATCTATTTAGAAAATGATAGGAAAGTTTTTCTATGTCGTCAAGTCTTTTTCTAAGTGGTGGTACTACTATGGGAATTACATTTAGACGGTAGTATAGGTCTTCCCTAAATTTATTTTCTTCCATAAGTCTTTTAAGATTTTTATTAGTTGCAGCGACAACTCGCACATCTAGCTCTACAACCTTATTTGAGCCTATAGGAGTTAACTTTTTATCTTGCAGAACTCTAAGTATCTTGGCTTGAAGATGAAGTGGCATATCCCCTATTTCATCCAAGAATATGACTCCCTTATTAGCAAGTTCAAATTTTCCAACTCTTCCTTGGACGCTTGCCCCGGTGAAAGCTCCTTTTACATAGCCAAATAACTCTGACTCCAAAAGTGAGTCCGGAATTGCAGCACAGTTTACTGCTATAAAAGGTCTGTTTGCTCTGTCTGACTGAGAATGGACTGACCTTGCAATCAATTCCTTCCCTGTGCCAGATTCTCCGGAAATCAATACTGTCGAGTTGGACTTTGCAATTTTTTTTATGCTGTCCTTTAGTTGCCTTATTTGCTTATTACTCCCGATTATATAGTCCATATCTATGAAGTTATGACCTGTTGCCACACTATATGCTCTGTCTTTGAGATTTTTTACCCTTGAACATATTATTATCATCATATTTTCATAGTATACGCTATTTGCAGACTTTATCCTTCCAATTACATCGACATCTTTTTGATCGGTTTTAATTGTAAATATCTCTTCATTTACCAAACTTTCATGTGTCTTTTTTATTGTTACGCTCTCGCCCTCTTCGATTTTAAGTACATCTTTCCCTAGCTTGTTTATATGCACTACCTGTCTGTCTTCGTTGAGTACCACGACGATTTTACCCACATCATCTATTATCTGGTGGAAGAGTTCTATCCTTCTTTTTGTATTTTCCTGATCATCTAATTCGTGCAGTTTTTCAGTTATATTTCCTGCTATCTCCTTGATAAATTTCAGATAGTCCTTTTCTTTTTCAATCAGTTTTTGTTTTTGTTCTTCTTTCGTACATACAAGTTGAATAACCCCTAGTATCTTCTTTTGATATTTAATAGGCATGGATATTTGCATGAGTTCTTTACAGGTATCTTTTTCATCACAGTTGGCACAAAGTATGTTCTTGCCCGGATTTTTTATAACATGTAGTTGCCCGGTCTTTATGACATCCATGTAGATATATCCTTCTTTTGCAATATTTTTACCGATATTTTTCCTGTAAGGTCCTGTACCCGCTATGGTATTGAGCTGATTGTCAACTATTTCCACGTCCACACCTATTACATTTGCTATGGTGTTAGCGTACTCCAATACTGAATTTTCTATTCTTTTTAACGGTGAATTCATACTTTACCTCTTAAACACTCTTTTTAATTTTTTCTTGAAATAAATCTCTCATAAAAGCAGGTTTTTTACCATTTTTTACTAAGAATATCTCACAAAGTATGCCAAGAGCAATCTCCTTGACTCTATTTGAGCCAATATCAAGACCTATCGGAGCATAGAGCTTGTCGATACTTTTGTTGTATCTTTCATCTTTTTTTATCTCTTGTAAGGTATTAAGTACCTTGTTCTTAGAGCCTATCATTCCTATATAAAAACTTTCCTTATTTATAAGCTTTTCCACGGCTACCTTGTCATAAGCATGGCCTCGTGTCACTATGACTATTGCAGTAGTTTTATCAGTTTGGATGTCTTCAAGAATTTTTGCATAGTCTCCAACTATTATTTTCGCACTTGGAAAATTATCTTTATTGGCATATTCTTCTCTGTCATCAAGCACCATAATTTCAAAATCAAGGCTTGTAGCTATCTCATACACAGCCTTTCCCACATGACCTGCACCGACTATAATAAGCTTATTTTGCGGATAAAATATCTTTGTATATCCCTTTACATTACCTCCACAAAGCATTCCTAGGTCTCCTTTTTCTCCAAGGCTATACTCAAACTCGACATCTTTTTCTTCGATTATAGCTTTTTTGGCCTCAATCATTATCCTGTTTTCTAAGGAGCCTCCTCCTACAGTGCCTATTGTCTTTCCGTTTTCACTTATTGCCATCATTGCACCGGCTTTTCCTGGGCTAGAGCCATCAGAATCAGTCAATATAGTTAAAGAAACCTTATTTCCACTTTCCACTTCATCATTAACAAATTTTAATATGTCTTTATCCATTTAATCAATCCTTTCATAAGAAAATAAAGAACATTATGTAATTAAAGCACATAGTTTGTAATAATTTTACTTTAATCGGCTTATTAATTACTTAAAAATTTTAATATAATATTAAAAAACTTCCTCCCGATATTATACTATAAAGACAAAATAAATGATATCTTTTCTATAATTTTTACTCACTTTTATTATATTTTACAACAAATGAAATATTTACTAAAATATTGGAAAATGTAGCTTTTTGTAATTTTATTGTAACTTTTCTTAAAATAATATTAAATTTTTTAAAAAAATACTACTAAAATAATTTTAGACGTGGTATAATGTTATAAATTATGTTTTGATTAATGATTTTTCATTCATAATGTTTACTAAGTTTAGGAAGGGAATTGTATGAAGTATTTCAAGTATTTGACAGCTGTTGCTTTAGTCGCGTTATTTACCAGTTTTTCTTACGCCGACGATATAAGTGGCATGATTTTTCAAGGTAACGAGATAGATGACGCTCTTATTATAAACTCCACCGTTACCCTATCAAAACCTACTAAGTCATCTAATGTTCAAAAGACAAAATCTCAGCGTGAAATAGATTTGTTTATTGAAAAAGCTAAGAATGATGCAGCGAAAAAAGAAGAAGAAAAACTTAGACAAGAAAAATTGAGAAAAGAAGAAGAAAAACTCGCAGAAGAAAAAAGAAAAGAAGAAGAGAGAGCTCAAAGAGAAAAAGAAAGAGAACTAGAACTGGAAAAAAGAAAAGAAGAAGAAAGAGCTCAAAGAGAACTACAAGCTCAAAAGGAGCAACAATCTCAAAAAGAACAACAGACTCAAAAGGACCAAAAGGAGCAAAAAGAACAACAATCACAAGAAGCTCCACAAAAAGTATCAAATCAAACTCTGCTTGCTAGTGGTATAACAATTGACAGCAATGATGTAACAAACTTTTCAAAGACATTGCTTGGAGTTCCCTATGTATGGGGCGGTGCTTCATTAGAAGGTTTTGACTGTTCCGGATTTGTGCAATACGTTTACAAAAAATACGAGATGGACCTTTCACGCACTACTTACACACAGATCAAGCAAGGAAAATCTGTAGCACTTGCAGATATTAAAGAAAATGACCTTGTATTTTTCGATACAAGGGCTTCAAGTATGCTGACGAAGGCTAAGAGTAATGGAGTTGCTGGAACTCTTGACAGTATAATAATCAACGAAAGCGACACCGGCAACAGCAAGAAATTATATCCTACTGAGCCAACTCATGTCGGTATGTATATAGGAAATGGAAAGATGATTCATGCGTCATCATCTAAAAAACAGGTAGTAGTTGAAGTTTTAGGAAATGACTATTTTAAAGATAGAATAGTTGATATAAGACGCTATAAATAGTTTGATTGCTTTGTTTTTATTTGGAGATTATGTATGTCGGATTTACCCTTATTTATTTTACTTGTATTGTTAGTATTTATGTCAGCTTTTTTTTCCTCGTCTGAGACTGCTCTTATAAACTTGAGCAAAATAAGATTAAAACACCTCGTAAAAGAAAAGGTGAAAAATTCGGACAAACTAGAAAAACTCTACGAGGACAGCAATAAATTATTAGGAGCCATACTCATCGGCAACAATATAGTCAATGTAGCTACCTCATCCATAGCCACTATAATAACTACAAGCAGATTTTCAAGTGCTGGACTAGGCATATCGGTAGGTTTGACTACCTTAGTAATATTGATATTTGGTGAAATAACTCCGAAAAATTTGGCGTTGAAAAATTCCGAAAGCATATCTTTGTTTGTTGCACCTATAATACTTTTTTTAGTGCGTATTTTCACGCCTATACTATTTATACTAAATAATATATCAAATCTGCTTTCATCATTGCTTGGTCAGAGAGACGATGACAAAAAACCTACTATTACTCAAGACGAACTAAAGACTATAGTCGATGTATCAAATCAAGAGGGAGTCCTTGAAACAGACGAAACAGAGATGATACAAAACATCTTTGAGTTTAAAGATTTGACAGTAGACGACATAATGATACAAAGAATGGACATTGTAGCTATAAGTTCAGACATGTCCTATGATGAAATAATTGATGTATTTAAAAACAAACAACTATCAAGATTGCCAATATATGAAGATACTATAGATGACATTATCGGAGTCCTGTACGCAAAAGACTTATTTTTCACTGAACAAAGCAAGGAAGATTTCAATCTCAAAACCTTGATGAGAGAGCCAGTATTTGTCAATGAATTTGTGAAGATATCAGACTTTTTCAAAAAGATGCAACAGGTAAAGACGCATATAGCAATAGTATTGGACGAATATGGTGGAGTTGCCGGAATTGTAACTATGGAAGACTTGGTCGAGTCTATAGTCGGAGACATCTACGACGAATACGACCAACAAGATGAGGAAGTACGCAAGGTCAAGGAAAATATATATGTGATAAATGGAAACTCAAAACTTACAGAAATACAAGAACTCTTGCAGGTAGAACTCATATCCAAAGACTATGAGTCTCTTGGCGGATATCTAATGGACAAGATGGGCAAGATACCTACACAAGGGGATATATACGAAGATGAAAACTTCAAATTTGTAATTTCAAGCATGGATAAAAACAGGATAAATAAGGTAAAAGTAATTAGAAAATAAGAACTAAAGATTGTCTATAACACAAAAGCGTATATGAAGGTCAATAAACTTTCACATACGCTTTTTTAATTTGTATTTGTCATTTCTTATATCTCATACCAAAAAAACTTTTAAATCACCATGTAAATATTTCGCTTATCAATATCATACAATTTAAAAGTAATCACCATACAAAATATTTTACATGACTTTTTAAATGGAGATTAGTATTAAGATATAATCCATAGTACATTAATATAGAATTTCCATCAAAATACCGCAAACCTTATAATTATAGTTATAATAATAAAATATTGTAAAGTTTTAAACACAACAAATAATATATTAATTATTATTGTATACTTATATTTACCACTAAAAATACTATTCTTTTTTCTTATATCTCTATATTTGTTGTAGAGAATATTTATATTAAGGATATAAATTAAGAAATTTAAGCAAAGAAATATGTTTTTATAATTTGACTCTGATATTAATCCTATAATCCCATACAAGTAATAAAAAAGCATATAAGCAAAAAAACTTTCGAAACTATAATATTGAAAACTTTCTATTATCATTAATGATAGGGCTTGAGCATGGAGTATAATTAATATAATGGTCAAAATATCCACCAAGATTATAAAATACTTTTTCTTCATTCAAACACTCCTCCCCACTTTTCAAATATTATTCTTATCTATTTTTAAAATATGTAACTACTCTATATAAATATAATATTCATTGTATTAAAGTAATAAATTTACTAAACAAGTAACTATATAAATACATCCAATATATTCAAAAATATATTTATATAGTTACTCTTGCTTATTTTAATAATAAATTTTTGTTTATCACAATTAATGCTATAAGATTTTTATATTATGATTATAATATACTCACTGTCTCATAATTATAGTTATATTAATACAGTATTGTAAAGTTTTAAACACAACAAATAATATATTAATTATAATTGTATACTTATATTTTCCTCTAAAAATATTATTCTTTTTTCTTATATCCCTATATTTGTTATAGATAACACTTATATTTAATATATATATTAAAGTAGAAAAGTAAAAGAAAAGATATCTATATTCAGTAAGTGAAAATAATTTTAATATTCCATATATCTCATGAATAAAAATATAATCAACAAAGCGATAACTTACGTAACTTGAAAATTTTTCAATATTCATCAAAAGTAATGAGTGAGTATGAAATATAATTAATATAATAGTTACTATATCTATAATAACTATAAAATACTTTTTCTTCATTCAAGTACTCCTATCCATTGCTTTTCAAATATTTTTCTTGATTCAACAGCATTCTTATTGGAATAAAAATTTTTTTATTATTACTTATACTTTCACCTGTTTTAGGAAGATCTTTTGGAGACACATTACCAAACTTATCATATGGTTTGACATCAAAGATATAATGAGCTGCACCATCAACTGAAAGTAATCCATACTTATAATATATTCCATTATAATTATATGTTCCCATATTCTTTGGAAGGGTATCGATAAAGTTCTTTGTAACCGCCACTCTTTTTTTTGCGGATCATTTTCATCCATACTGTATGATTCGTCTATAACAAATGCCACATCTATTCTTGCGTTATTTTCCTTATTTACTTAAGCATATATTGGGATATTCCATGCTTTTGCTTGCAGATTTTTTTCAACTAAAGAATAATTGGAAAAGTGATTTACCTTCACTGTAACTGTATGTTTATCCCAGTCTATAACTTGAGTTTCAAGTAGTACCATCTCTTGATTTTTGGTATCTATATAGTAAATAGCAGGTTCGAAGTTATCAGTCTTTTTATATTTTTCATCAAACTTAAAAGTCAAAATCGCCTCTTCTATATCCCCGCTTGCAGTAAAATCATACATAGCGTCCAAAAATCCGGGTACATCTTCATTCATCCATATACTTGTCTTTGGATTGTCTCTTGCTATGGATAGTTTCTCAGCATTTTTTGCTTTCAGCTTTTACTATTGCTGAAGGTTTTGTCATCCCGTCATCCTTGTCATATGACATATTTACAGTGATTATTTCGTCACCGTCCAGTATACCGTCTTTATCAGTGTCAGGATTTTTCGGGTCAAAACCGTACTTTATTTCAAGTCCGTCAATCAGACCGTCTTTATCTGTATCGGGATTATTAGGATCTGTCCCATATTTTCTCTCTTGAAAGTCGTCAAGATAGTCATTGTCATAGTCTTTGAAAAGTACCAACGACCCAAACTTAACTTCTTCCTTTGCTGTAAGTCCATCACCATCTATATCAATATCTGAATCAGAAATATCATCTCTGAACGTATGTGGATTTGTAGGACTTGAAAAGCAATCTGACTCTTCACTATCAGATAATCCGTCTCCGTCTGTGTCTGGATTTTGGGGGTCCGTATCTCTGCCCATGTGTTCCTCTTCCCAATCTAAAAGTCCATCACCATCAGAATCTGTTTTCACATCTACCCATATAGGATAAAGCGTAATATCTCTGTTTATAGGATAAGTTAATAAATCAATTTTTTTTGTATAATCTTTAGGATTTTTTTCAGTATGCCATCCCAAAAAGTAAAAATCTCCTATTCTTTCTGGCATTGATATTAATTTTATTCGTTCTCCTGCTTTTACTTTAACGGTCTTAGGTGCAGTAACATTATCATTAAAGTCAAATGTCACTGTATAGTAACTCTTAAACTTTGACTTACCATCAGTCTTATCCTTATCTTTATTTTTATCAGATTCCTTGGCTTTGTTATCACCCTTATTACTATCTATTGAAGAACCTCCCCAGCTTCCGTATTTGAGATATTGCGTGTTTAATTTATTATCTTTTGGAGCATCCTTTTTAATTTGATTAGATGTAATTTTTATGAAATTTAGATTAAGAGCTTTATTAGGTATACCTTTACCTCTTACATAACTTGCAGTTTTTCCATCCATCATCTGTCCCTTGGCATTGACCTTCTTTCCGTCAGGAGTAGTAGTGTTTATAGATAGTCTGCCCTCTTTATCAAAATAGTATCTATATCCGTCTATCCAATTCCAAGAAGTAAGAGCACTACCAAAGCCTATTCCATACATTGTGTTGAAGAAGTAAGTATCACCCTTTTTATCCTTATACCAGCCTAATCTCATCAGACCTTCTTCACCATCTGATTTAGTATTAAAGTAGTACTTTTTTGATTGGTATTTTAGCCAACCAGTTTTCATCTTTCCGCTGTCATCATAGAAATACCATGAATTTATATCTTTTATATGCCAATGTACATTTCTGTACATTTTGAGTATCTTATCTTTTTTATTATCAGACTTTGAATTATTGTTTTGAACTGCAGATGCGGTATTCGTAAATATCAGTATAATACTGCAAAACAATGCTATTAAGTTTCTAATTTTTAAAGACATAACGCACTCCTTTTATAAATACAATACTCTAATTTAAATATGTCATCATATATAAACAAGCTATCTGCCATCTGACCTTACAATAAAGTCTTGTAAATTGTTAGAGCCATCATAGATATCTTCCTTATCTGTCCAAAACTGAGAACTCTTTTCTATAAGTTTCAGATTTTGCATATAGGCAAAGGCTTGAGACTCAGCATACTTTACAGAGTCAGGTAAGATAAGTTGTTCTACATAAGCATTATCTTTAAATGCGCCTTCTCCAATTATTTCCACAAAATTCGGTACAAGTACATATTTTTCTTTTCCAACATACTTTATAAGTTTGTTATTTTCTATGATAAAATCTTTATATTCAGCAATATTTAGCATTTTATCCGTTGTAGTAGTAGCTTGACCTGATTGCTTATCTTGTTCCTGAAAAGTTTGAATTTTTATATCATTTGAGTTTTCACTTTTTTCAACTTCTTGAATGTTATTATTTACTATTTCCTTTTTAATATTTTTTCCTTATCAACTTTTATATCTATTTTTATATTTTCATTTTCTAAATTTTGATTTTCATTTTTTACTACATCTTTATTATCACTACTAATGCTGTCATTGCTGATTTTTTCTTCATTTGATGAATTACTTTCTTCCTTTTTAGCATTTTTGTTTGCTACTTTCTCTTCATTTTCAGCATTTTTTTGTACTACATCAGTCACATCGCTTTGCGCATTTTTATTTGTATCATTTTCATTTTGGGTACTTGCTAAGGAGATAATGGATGATGTCGCAAGTAAAGAAAATAATCCCAAAGCTATAAGTTTTTTCTTTCCAATCATAGTAAAGCCTCCTTTAACAGGTATTTAAAAAAAAATTACTATAAAATAATATAACAAATCACTTTTAATAAAATTATCTTGTTGAGTAATGTTACACTTTAGTTTTAAAAACTTTTACTCATTTATAAGAGCTTATTTTTATGATTTGCAATATTATATCTAACGTTTGCAAAAAAATTCAAAAATACACCTATACAATTAGCATTCTAATCATATAGGTGTCATACCATTTTTGCAAATCTACTCTTATTACAAGCTTATCATATCAAATAAGCATTATTTTGTCAAGTTTTAGTATATTTTTATTTTTTGAATATAAAGCAAAAAACTTAATTCCACTTTTTTATCCAAAGCGAAATTAAGTTTTTTATATTAATCTCTTTTTAAACAGTCATTTAAAAAATTTGATATTGCGATTAATTTTAAATTATATAAACTGAATAACTAAAATATTTACATACTAAGTTAAAAGGTGATTAATATTAATCCCATCTTATATCTATCTTCATAAACTCATCAAAGTCATAAACAGGATAGTCTATCATAGATAGAGTATATCTATCTTCTGTATTATTCTTAGTATTTTTCATAAGGGCTGTTCTCATACCTGCTCTTTTTGCAGCTCTTATAGCTCTTAACTCATCATCAAAGGCTAAGATATTTCTTGGATGTATGCCAAGTTTTGATGAAACAGTCTCGTATATCTTCTTATCACTCTTGTCAAGTCCTGTCTCCGTTGCTGATAATATAAGCTCAAACTTGTCTATAAGACCTGTATTTTTAAGCACAGTTTCATACTGTTTTTTACTTAGGGATGTGCATACTGCCAATCTTATATTTTTCTCATTCATCAATGTCAAGAATTTTTCCAAGCCTTTTTTTAATTTTATCTCAGAGTTTGCATATTCTTCTATGGAAAAATCGTGTATAAGTTTTAGTAAATCATCTTCAGTTATTTTCAATTTGAATTTTTCACTTAGGTATTTTGCTACAACTTCAAAGCTGTTGTCCCAGATAAATTTCTTATCAGTTTCATTACAATTAAATCCATATTTTCCCATAATCTTATCAAGCACTCTGTCCCATAGTTCTTCAGTTTCAAGCATGGTAAGGTCTATATCCAATATTACGGCTTTTACTTCATTATTTCTATAAAATTGGTTTTTCAACATTTTAGTACTTTCTATTTGATTGTCAGATGTTGCTATAGCAGATACTATCGCCAAGCCATCAATGTCAGTATCTTTGAAATTCGGTATTGTCTTTTGATTAATACCACCAATTACCACTATTGGTATTTTCACTTCTTGCCTGATTTTTTTAAGCTCTTCCATTGTAGTCAAATCTGCGTCAGTCTTGGTATTTGTAGAATACATGGCACCAACTCCTATGTAGGTAGCTCCGCCTTGTTCTGCTAATTTTGCCTCCTGCAAATTAGATGCTGATATACCTATTATCTTATCTTGACCAAATATCTTCCTAGCTGATTTCAAGTCCATATCATCCTGTCCCAGATGTACTCCGTCCGCACCTATTGCCAATGCTACATCCACCCTGTCATTAATTATAAGTGGCACTTCATATTTAGCGCATATATCTTTTATCTTTAGAGCTTTTTCAATAAAATCTCTCGTGGTAGTATTTTTTTCTCTAAGCTGTATCATTATCGCACCACCGATTATCGCATCTTCGACAGACTTGTACAAATCATAACTTGGATGAAGAAGCTCCTCATCTGTTACATAGTATATTGAATAATCATAGCAACTTAAGTTTTTCATTTTTACCGCCTTTTTTAAAACTAATATAAATATCATACTTATATCGAGTATTTTTTATGTAAAATAATAGAATTTAAATAAATTATACACATATTAAACTTTTACTAATGCTCATAGAAAAATGGAAAAAAATTACTTTTAAACACTAATAATATTAATTTAATCGCAAAATAATTAAAGAAGAAATTTTCCATTAACTAAAAAAATAGTAACATTTATAGAGATTACTTTTTAATATAATCTTATACTAATAT
>GL405246.1:702586-776479 GCA_000146855.1 [Eubacterium] yurii subsp. margaretiae ATCC 43715 | reverse complement strand
ATTTTTAAACTTCTGATACTCTTTAGCATATCTTTTATTAATAAGCTTTTAGTGCATCATTTTTTATAAAATCAAATGAAAATCTATTATTGTTTAAAAAACTTAAAAATATAAGAAATATCTGGATGATATTTCTTATATTTTTACAACTATACTTATTTAGGATTTTAGTAACAACTGTCAATCTAATTGACACCTAGATATTGTATTTAAAATACTACATTAGAATCTGATGTTTCTGTAGAAGGACTTACAGGTTGATTGGTTTTGACAGCATTTGGATCTTGATCCTTTTTGTCATCTGTTACTTCCTTTGTACCAACTTTTACTTTTTTAGGCGTCATGGCGTAAGTATCTCTTGATACTACCAGTTTTTGTCCGTTTATTATCCTATATGTTACTGCTGTATAGCCTATATGTCCCTTGTCTTCAACAACTTCCTTACCTTTTTCTATAGTATTGTCATTTGTATAGATTACATTTGGAGGAGTGCTTGAAGTTATTTCTGAATATATCTCGTATCTTTTAGCTTTTTCAACATTTCCGTAAACTTCAGACACCATATGTCCGTTATAAGCATAGTTTTTTATAAATATAGGAAAGTCGTAATTGTTCTTATATTTCAAATCCGGTCCGTCATTTGCGACAGTGGCGTCCCTTCCTGTAGGTATATATACAATCGGGAATGTATGGTTTGTCCTTGAAGTTATACCCATTCCACTCATCAATAGTGCATTGTATAAAGTAGAGCTGACCTGACAGACACCGCCACCTACTCCGTCTTGAAACTCGTTATTTACTATTATCTTGGAAATCTTAAATCCATTTTTCTGACTTACATTTCCAAGAGTATTCAAAAAACTTACTTCTTCACCGGGCATAATCAACTGATTGTTTACCTTGCTAGCAGCCAAAGCTACATTGTACGAACGTTCCACATTACTTTGAATATATTCTGAACTATATGAAGCTATTAAGCCATTTATCTGTTTAAGTTCTTCCGTCTTTATCTTAGGTTGTGTTGAAGTTACAGGTATTGTCACTTCAATTAGTGACTTATCTTCAGTTTGTTTTATTGCAGTTTGTACATCTTTTTTTAACTTTTCAAGGTCAAGTGCAAAGCCTGTTTCACTATCTGTCACGACTATACCTTGACCATCTATAGTTATAGTGGCGTTTTTCGCAGGTCTGTTGACCTTTTTAGATACTTGCTCATAAAACTTATCAAGCTTATCGTAGCCTTCCTTTGTCTCTATGACTATATTTTCTTTCTTGCCGGTTTTTAGTCCAATCACTTGAAATATATCCCCGAAGAAACTTCCATTTCTACCAATTCCATACGCTTTTTTGACACTTCCGCTGACATCATAAGAAAAACCTACTTGTGACAAGTCTTGAGTAAGCTCCAAGTCTTCCTTTTTTAAGACTAATTCTCCATATTTGAACTTATCTTTGAGTAATGTTTCAGCCTGTTCAACCGTCATCTTTGAAACATTGACACCATTGATAAATATGTTGTCATAAATAGTATTAGTGTTCATAAGTGTCTTTACATAAACAATTCCGGCAATCATAAGAATTAATAATATTGATACGCCAATTACGGCGACTTTTACAGCCCTACTTTTCATTGTTTCCCTCTTATTTCTATTAACTCTTTTTCTTATAATAATTACAATAATCATTTAGCTGACAATCCATACAGGCAGGATTTTGTGCTTTACACCTGTACCTTCCATGAAATATCAGTAGATGATGTGCATAAGTCCAATCTTTCTTGGCTATTTTCTTTTGTAAATCGTACTCGACCTGCAATACATCTTTCTTATCTGAAAAGCCCAATCTATGTGCAAGTCTAAATACATGGGTATCTACAGCAATCGCCGGGACATCAAAACAATTACTCATTACGACATTTGCCGTCTTTCTACCAACTCCCGCCAAAGATGTCAAGTCTTTCATATCCCTTGGAACTTCTCCGTCAAATTTTTCTATTATATCCTTTGACGCAAGTATTATATTTTTCGACTTTGCATTGTAAAAGCCTATACTTCTTATATAGTCTTTTAATTTTTCTTCACCCAAAGCCACCATATTTTCAGGTGTATCTGCAACCTTGAACAATTCTTTTGTTACAATATTTACACGTTTATCCGTGGACTGTGCTGACAATATAGTTGCTATCAGTAACTCATAAGGTGAACTGTGATTAAGCTCGCACCTCGCATCCGGATACATTGTTTTAAGTGTGTCTATTATCTTTTTGTACTTATTCAATTTCCTCTCCGATATTAATTAAGTCAATATTCCTGCTTAATACACTTTTACCCCTAAAACTAAAAGCTCTATCACCATATTTTAACTTAAATTCCTTGTTTGAAATTTGTAAATCATCTTTTTCTATGGAATTTATTATATCATAAGTTGAGGAAATTTTTTTTACATTCTTATTAAAATGACAAACTTTTTGACATATATCACAACCAAAAATCTTACCTGACTTTTTCAAAATCTCTATCTCATCTTTTGACAACTCGCCTTTTTTTTGAGTAATATATGAGGCACATTTTTGAGACTCTATGGTAAAATCACCATTTATTGCCTTTCCGGGACATGAGTTTTGACATTTCATACACATATCGCATATTTTTTTCTCAGCTATCTTTGGCTTGATTTCCAAATCTGTAACTATTACACCTATATTGACATAAGTTCCATATAAGGGGCTGATTATCAGAGAATTAAGCCCTAATATACCAAGTCCGCTGTTATAAGCAAAAAATTTTTCATCTAATTCACCTATGTCTGACTGAATATAAAACTTTGCATCCTTATGATATTGCCCTATATATTCTGCTATTTTATTCAAGGAGTTTTTCACTCCTATATGATAGTCCAATCCCATACAGTAATAGGAGAGATTGCCATCTTTATGAAATGAGGTCATATATGGAAATAAAAATGTTATAACGGTCTTTGCACCCTGCAATATTTTTTGTGGAAAAGCTCTTTTTTCAATATCTGAACTTTCCAATTGAGAAATTTTACCATCTCTTTTTCTTTTTTCCAAAAATTTCAAAAAATCTTCCTGTAAACAGATAAAATTTTCATCTATAAGACTGACTGTCGAATATTCTATTTCATATTCCAAATCAAGGCTCTTTATTGCTTCATCGATAATACTCATAAATACCCTACAAATTTTGTTTAAAATTTTCAATTTAAAGTATAGCATTTTTATCGACTTTAAATCATCTCAATTTTTTTTACAATGTTTATCTTTAAAAAATGTTGAATTTCTTTTAATCCATAGCATATATGTTCATTTTACTAAGGTTTAAGGCAAATTTTTTATAGTAAATTATAAAATTAGTTTTATTTAAAGACTTTTAGAAGCTGAATTTTTCTCTTTTGATACTGCTCTTTCAATCATATCAACCTTTTCATTTCTTCCCATCAGTCGATAATATTCACACCATAACAATGGGGATTGTAAAGGGACAAGTTCTGTTTCAAGAAGGATTTTTTCAACAATTTGTTCTTTTTGTAGAGAACAATCAAAAAGTTTACCATCATTTACAATCGAAAATCCAGCCATAACATCGACATCAATGGTGTCTATAATGAACTCCATAAATGTTTTTGTCTTATACTTGGGATTAGGATTTGGTGGCTTAATTTCTCCCATTTCAGATAAGATTACTTGGACACGCTCAACATCGTCATTTGAAATCATCAAGTCGATATCATGAAACTTAGTTGCTATCCCTTTTAAATACAACATCATAGATGCTCCTAAAGCCCATGTAACATTAAATTCATTAAATCTACGAGCAATTTTCTTTAATAATTTGATTTTTTCATCTATCCCTACCATATCATACCTCTAAAGCTTATAAATTGACAATTTTTGCAAACGGGAATTATCTAATTGATTTTCAATTTTATTATATCATAATGTCCTTACATACACCACTTAACTCCACAAATCTTAATTTACCTATTGATATTATAATAAATACAATACATTATTAAGTCAGATTTTATAATTTAATTTAAAACAACACCTATTTTGTATTGATTCCAATTTTTCATAATTTTAATCAATTAATTTATATTTATGCTAATAATTATCCGCTTATTAACTTAAATTTAATTATAAAATTATATATTAAGATAAAAATTTTTTATGTAACCTATGATACAGACAAATATAAAATTCATACATACCCTCATAATATATAGAAAAAAAATAAAGCCTAATATATGTGAAAAATATAAGGCTTTCTAATATTTATTATCTATATTCGGATTTATTGTATTTTATAAAATATAAATTTATAAAAATAACTTTTTAAACTATATAATCTTACTATAAAAACAAATTATCCTAATTTTTTTCAACATATTTCAACATTATATAATTGCAGTGATTAGAGGCTATTTTTCATTACTTCACATATATAGGTGTAGTCTTATAATCATCACTATAGCTTGATTTCTTTGATATATTGTAGATTCTTGTAGCTAAGATGTCTTTTTCAAATAACATCTTTTCATAAGGCTCTTGTATGCTATGATTTGCTACCTTATTTATTATCTTAATATTAGCTATTTTCTTAATCTCTTTTAGGACTTCTCTTCCTCTATCGTTAAATGAAAGCACCCTAACATAAGGAATATAAAAATTTCTTCTTTTTATTTCTTTTATATCTGATTTTTTGATGTCAAGTAAGATGTTAAACAGTATTCTCCTTATCCTTGTATAGGTATATCTCTTTGACTTGATGTTTTTTATTAAATCTTCCATATCTTTAGATTCTTCTATTTTTGATAATATCCTATTTTCCAAGCCTTCTCCTATTTCAAAAATCTCGCCCAGTCTATATTTTTTTGATAGTATAGCATATTTTATAAGCTCAAAAAAATCTTCATCAAATTTGATAATATCAAAATAAGGCTGGCTTCCACTAGGTATAAATGACTCTATCTTTGAAATATCACCTTTTTTCAAGCTTTCTCTTATTGCAGTGGCAGAAGAAAATTTTTCATTTAAGCCTTTGTCATTGTAATTTGCTCCCTGTCTTTTTATCGCAAACGGTCTTATCTTTGACTTAAAATTTTCTAAGGCTCTAATATATTCTGTCGCCAATATGTCGTTTGACATATTTATCATACTTTCACTTTCAAAGTATGATGAAGCAAATGAATTTCCACCCTTAAGCCTTTGTCTTAAAACTTCCTCATCAGTATCCTTATTTGCTCTTTCATATAATTTTTCAATATCTCCACTCTCACTGCCAAAACAAAGATATTTAACGCATCCAAGCAAATTTATCAAAGAAACACTGCCCCTCGCAAATATTTCTGCCACCTGAGTAGAAAAAAAGGTGGGGAGTTGTAATACCAAGTCAGCTCCATTTTCCACTGCTATCCTCGCCCTTGTGTGTTTGTCAATTATGGCGACATCACCACGTTGGACAAAGTCTCCGCTCATCACACAGATTATAGCTGCATCTTCAATATTTTTTCTAATACTGTCGATTTGGTACTTATGCCCTGTGTGAAATGGATTGTATTCACAAATAATCGCTGATACTTGCATCTCTCACCACCATTTTTATAGATTTGTTTTTTTGATATCAATGCACCAAAAATTTGCCAAAGCTGTCGCATATCTTTCTTATAACGCCTGTTGACGGTTCCAACAACATAGGTATTTTCTGAGGATTTTTCATAATTTCACTCACAAATACATCTTCCTTGATGTAAAAATGCGAGACCTTATCTGTAAATATTCCTATAGATGCCAAAAACCTGCTGTTATCATCTATTACTTTTTTTATCTTAAAAAATTCACTTTGATTTCTTGCCAAGTCAACGCTCTTTACAGTTTCCAAGGATATGTTAAACTTTTCAAGCATATTCTTTACAAAATTAAGTGTTTCGTCATCCTCCTTAGACTTTTCATAGAGACTTTTCTGTGAACTTCTGCCTCTGAATTTTTCCTTATTATCACTATTTTCACTATCATCTTCCTTTTTTTCCAACTTATCGTAGAAATTTTCTTTCATAAGCTCCCCGGAAGTAGTAGACATAGCGTTATTTTGTGTTTCTATCTTTTCAGTCTTGCCTACTGTAGATACGTCTGTCACGCTGTTGAGTCTGACATTAGCTATCATCTTACTCATAGTATTTCTTGTAACGGGATTAATCCTCATCAGTTCACCTCTTATAGACAAAATTTTTCTATTGCGTGAGCTACTCCGTCTTCATCATTGCTTTTAGTGATATAATCTGCTATTTCCTTGAATTCGCTCTTTGCATTATCCATTGCTATCAGCTTGTCCGTAGCCTCTCTCATAGGTAGGTCGTTGTGACTGTCACCTATTGCCATTACTTCTGACTTATCAATATTGAGTTTTTTTGATAGATTTAATATACCCTTACCCTTATCTACATTCAAATTATGGACTTGTAGTCCTTGCTTTCCTGCAAAGGTGATATAGTTATCCATCTTTTGAAGTATTTCATAAGCCTTTGCAGATTTTTCATGACTTAAAAATGAAACAAGCACCATTTGCACTGACTTGTCCTTGGCAAACTCTACTACATTTTTCACCTTAACTCTTGTATCTTCAACTAATTCATGAAAATCCGGAGAGATGTAGTTTTTAAATTTATCACCTAACATCATCTCTTCATTACAATGCACGTTACCATCTATATATACTTCAAACATCTTGTCGAATTTGTCAAGTGAGTTGTAAATATATTCTATCTCATGATTTTCCAAACTATGCGAAAATAGTATCTCATCACTTCTGTTATCCTTGCAAGATGCTCCATTTTCATAGATTATATAGTCTATATGTGGAGATACCTTTTCAAATTGCGGTATCAACCTTATCTCTGACATAGTTCTTCCTGTACAGATAGCCGTAGTTACTCCGTTTTCCTTAGCTTTTTTGATTGCATTTATATTCGTGTCGCTTATGTTCTTATTCTTATCTATGAAAGTGCCGTCTAAGTCTGTCGCTAATAATCTTATCATATTCTTGTCCTCCTATCTTTTTGCATAAAACTATGGAAAATTACTTAAAAATTTGTTACAATATCGTTTAGTATACATTATAGTATCTCAAAAATCAATAAATTATTTGTGAGGTAAAAATGAATTTTAATCTTTCGTCATCAAAAATCACTGGAGAAATCATAAAAAAATACGGTTTTAAGATGACAAAATCACTTGGACAAAATTTTTTGATAAATGAAAATATCTTAGATAAAATAATTGAAAGTGCTGACATAAGCAGTGATGATGTTGTCTTAGAAATAGGTACGGGCATAGGTACTCTAACACAAAGACTGTGTGAAAATGCAAAAAAAGTCATTGCAGTTGAAATAGACAGGAATCTAATCCCAATTTTAAATGAAACTCTCTCAAACTATGACAATATTACCATAATAAATAAGGACATATTAAAGACTGATATAAACGAAGAGTTGAAAAATCTTTCTATAAATCAAAAAATTAAGGTTGTTGCTAATCTGCCCTACTACATCACCACTCCCATAATAATGAAAGTCTTGGAAGATAAGGTTAATGTGGACTGTATGGTGCTGATGTTGCAAAAGGAAGTGGCTGACAGGATGAATGCCTCTCCCTCTACAAAGGACTACGGTTCACTGAGTATTGCTGTGCAATATTACTGTGATACAGCTATAGTCTGCAAGGTGCCTAAGAGTTCTTTTATACCAGAGCCTAATGTGGATTCTCTCGTATTAAAACTTGTAGTAAATGAAAAGAGAAATGTCGATATAAGCAACGAAGACCTATTTTTTAAGATAGTAAGAGGCAGTTTTTCCAAAAGGAGAAAGACGATATTAAATTCGCTTTCAAACTATGAAGACTTGGGAGATAAGGATAAAATTCAAAAACTATTAGAAATTAGTGGAATAGACAGTAAAAGACGAGGCGAGACTCTTTCTATCTACGAGTTTGCCAATCTTGCCAAAAACTATGAGAAATTATAGTAAATTAGAAAACTAAAATTAAAAATTTCGGGTATTATTACTAGATAATAATTTTTAAAATAATTTATTAAGTTTATTAATATTATTTTAATTTTATGAAAATAATATTAATAACTATAAGTTTTAGGAGAATATATGAAATTTGTATCATGGAATGTTAACGGACTCAGAGCAGCTAGGGAAAAAGGCTTTGATGAAATATTTAAAAATTTTGATGCTGACTTTTTCTGTTTGCAAGAGATAAAACTGCAAGAAGGTCAAATAGATATGGATATGGACGGATATTATAGTTATTGGAACTATGCAAAGAGAAAGGGTTATTCAGGCACAGCGATTTTTACAAGGATAGAGCCTATAGATGTATTTTACGGTCTTGGTAAGGAAGAGCATGATGACGAAGGCAGACTGATAACTTTGGAATATCCTGAATTTTATGTTTCCACAGTTTACACTCCAAATTCAAAGCAGGAACTTTTGAGACTGGACTATAGACAGGAATGGGAAGATGAATTTAGGGAATTTTTCAAAAATCTTGATGCCAAAAAACCTGTTATTATATGTGGTGATATGAACGTGGCACATAAGGAGATAGATTTGAAAAATCCGAAAACAAACCGCAAAAATCCGGGATTTACAGATGAAGAAAGAGAAAAGTTCACTCTTTTACTTGATGCCGGATTTACAGATACATTTAGATACTTCTACCCTGATAAGGAAAATGAATATTCGTGGTGGTCTTACAGATTCAACGCTCGAAAGAACAATACAGGTTGGAGAATTGATTACTTCCTCGTATCAGATAGATTACAAGAAAAGCTTACAGCGGCAAGCATACATCAAGATGTCTTCGGTTCAGACCACTGCCCTGTATCTGTGGAGTTAAGTCTGTGAGTATGAAGATAGCCGTCATAGCCGGTACAAATACCGACACACAGATGGGCTGTGATTTGCTTATAGAAAATGGATATGAGACGATATTTCTCCCCATATCTGATGACTGTAACACTCAGGCAAGACTACAGTATTTTTCAAAGGATGAGTTATATGACTTGTTTTATTCTACTTGTGAAAAAGCTATAAAACTTGGAGCAGCCAAGATTTTTCTATATTGTAATTCTCTAAGTTCATCTGTAGATTATGAAAAGGTGGCAAAATCTTTGAACATAGAAATCATTACTCCGCTTGAAACATATAAGAGTTTGCCTTCTTATTGTAAGAATATAGTTATTTTATCAGCAAATGGCGTCTCGGCTTATAATATAGACAATATCATCCACAAATATAACAAGGATGTAAATACAATTTCCATCGGAAATATGAGTATAGTTGAGTCTATAGAAGATAAAAAATCTCCTAGGCAGATAATGGAAGAATTAAATCTGGAAGGATTTATAAAATATCTTGAAAATATCAATCATCCAAAATATAAGACAGATACTTTAATTCTTGGATGTACTCACTTTCCATATCTAAAAAAAGAAATAAAATTGCTAACAACACTTAATATAATTGACACAAATGACGATATGATACGTAGATTATAAGTATGTATTGTCAAAAATAGACGAAGGGTGTATTTTATGATAATATCAACAAAGGGAAGATATGCACTTAAGGCAGTGTTTGAGCTGGCAATAGCTGACAAAAATACGCCACTTCCTTTAAGCATGATATCTGAAAAATCAGGATTGTCCGAGTTATACTTGGAACAGATTTTCTCGGTACTTAAAAAAAATAATATTGTAAAGAGCATAAGAGGAGCTCAAGGTGGCTATTTTCTCACAAAGGATACAAAGGACATATCTGTAGGCGAAGTAATAAAACCTCTTGAGGGAGATCTCTCACCGGCAAAATGTTTGGAAGAAGATGGTTATTGTGATATGCTTGACAGATGTCCTACCTATATGATATGGGACAATATCAAAAAAGCAATCGATGATGTTGTCGACAACACCACTCTTGCAGATATGGTAGATGAATATTATAAAAAACATAAGTTGAAAAGTTGAGACTGATGTGTATGAATACTGAGGCAAAAAAAAGAATATATCTTGACAATGCTGCTACTACTGAGGTAGATAAGGACATACTTGAAGCTGCAATCAAGTATTTTTCCCTTGACTATGGTAATCCGTCAGGGATTTACAAAGAATCGAGGGTGGCAAAAAATGCAATTGATATCTCCAGAGATACAGTAGCAAAGCTTATCAACTCATCTCCTGACGAAATATACTTTACAGGTGGTGGTAGTGAATCGGACAACTGGGCTCTTAGAGCTCTGCTTGAAAAATCCGATAAAAAGCAAATAATCACCAGTAAAATCGAACATCAGGCAATATTAAATACCTGCAAATATCTTGAAAGCAAAGGATATAATGTAACGTACCTCGATGTCGATGATAAGGGCTTTGTAGATTTGGACATGCTTGAAAAGGTGGTTAATGGTGATACAGCCCTTGTATCCATAATGTCTGCAAATAATGAAGTAGGCACTATTCAGGACATCAAAACAGCCTGTGATATAGCCCATAAAAACGGAGCATTTTTCCATACAGATGCTGTGCAGTCTATAGGAAAAGTCGATATTGACGTAAATGAACTAGGTGTCGATATGCTAAGTATATCAGGGCATAAGATACACGCTTTTAAGGGTGTAGGTGCATTGTATGTAAGAAAAGGTGTAAATATATCTCCGCTGATATATGGTGGAGAGCAGGAGAGCGGAAAAAGAGCAGGTACTCAAAATGTACCCGCCATAGTATCTTTAGGATTGGCTTGTGAAAAGGTTAATAAAAACTATGAGCAAAGGCAATACATAAGAGAGTTGCGTGATTATTTCATCTTTCAGGTACAAAACAATATAAGCGATGTCATAGTGACAGGAGATATGGAGCAAAGACTTATAAATAATGTACATTTTTGCTTTAGAAATATTGATTCAAACCTGCTTGTAACCCTGCTAGATATGGAAGGTATATCCTGTTCCATAGGCTCTGCTTGTATGAGCGGCTCAATAGAAAAATCGCATGTATTGTCGGCGATGAAAATAGATGATAATTATATAAACGGAAATGTAAGATTCTCACTTTCCAAAAACAATAATATAGCAGAAATTGACGAAGTGGTACGCCAATTGACAAAAATAGTGCTAAAATTGAGAAAATAGTAAAAATTTAGCTATAAAAATCAAATTTCTTATTGATTAGTTCTTAAAGTCAAGTTATAATTGTAAGCAAGGTTATAGATAAAATTGTCAGTTTATAAAGTATTATTGTTTTACAAAGTTATGAATTTTTATATAGATTTTTTGATTAGGAGTGTATTAAGTTATGAGTGATGTATCAGTAAACAAATTAGAAAGAGGCATGATAGTTGATAGCGATGTCTTTAGTAAGAGAGGTTCTTTGTTATTATACAAAGGATTCAAGATAGAAAACCCTGACTTAGTATCCATCGTTCTTAGAAGAAACGGGATAAATACTATATCTGTCAAAGACGAGGATAATATCTACATTTCTGTTAGAGAATCCGACAAGATATCACAAAGAGTAAAGCAGGAAGTAACTGCATTTAAGGAAGAGTTTTCAAAAATTGTTGAAAACCTTGAAGAAGATATCGAAAAATTCAGTCAAACTAAGGACATAGCTCAAATAAGAGAGCTTGACCGTAGTGTACATCTGGCTGAAGAAACTGAAAAATCTATATTGACAATTTTTCAGTTGGTAGAAAAAATTAAAAATGAAGGTACTGACAAGTATTCTGACATACTTCAAATTTCACTTATTTCATACTCTATAGGTAAATGGATAAACCTTGACGATGTGGAATTGAAACACTTGTCTGAGGCTGCTCTTCTAAGCGGTATATTCATCCTAAATGACATAACTTATGAAGACAAGCCTGAAATAAGAGGAAAGGATACTATTCCAAAACAAGTATTGGAGGCATCTTTACTAACAAGAGAAAGAGTAGATGGCTCTGGTCCAATGGGACTAAAGGGAGAAATCATTCCTTTGTATGCAAGAATAATATCTATAGCTGAAATATTCTACAACCTTACTAATCAAAGCGAGTTTTATGAAAAGATATCAGTATTCGATGCACTCAAAGTAATGCAGTCTGAATATATGGGACTACTAGATCCTAAGATGTTGTATATATTCCTACACAAGGTTGCAAATAAGTACATCGGCTCTACAATAAGATTGTCTGACGGTACTAGCGGTATAATAGTATTTGTACCTGAAAATGAAGTATCACTTCCATTTATCAAGACTACAGATGGCAGAGTAATCAACCTTCAAAATGAAATGTACAAGACCAATAAAATAATCGAAATAATCTAAAAATCAGGTCGACTGAGTTTGATTTATTATCTATCACAAGCTCAATCGACCTTATTAATATAAAAAATATTAAATTATCCTAAATATAAATTAGTGTAAATTTGGGGGATGAAAATTAAATATGAGAATTTTTGTTAATGATATATTACCTAATATGATTATCGACGAAGACATATACGACAACAAAGGCAGTCTGATACTGTCTAAAGGTCTTTCAGTTACTGATGAAAGTGCACTAAAAAACCTATTATTAAGAAACGGCATTTCAAAAATAAAGGTGCTTATGTTGTCTGACGGTATTCCTGTTAAAGAAAAAAAGATTAATGCAGAAGTAGTGCTAGACGACTATGAAGAAAATACACAAGTTGAAATCAGCGAATTCATCAATCAAATTAATGACTCAGTAGATAATTTTGAGCGTGAAATTGTATCTACCATAACAGGCAACTGTGATAAGGCAAAGTTGGAGTCGATACTTCAAGAAACTATTAATTCCAATCTTAACAAAAATACCAATATATTCCAGCTACTTCAAAAGATAAAGGACTCAGACGACCTGACTTTTGTCCATTGTACCAGCGTTTCACTAATAGCTTTGACAATAGGCAAGTGGATGAAACTGTCAGAAGATAAGCTGAACAACCTTTCCCTTGCAGCCTTACTATTCGACGTTGGTAAGTTTATGATAGATGAAGAAATAATGAAAAAACCTTCAAACCTTACAGACGAAGAATATGAGAAAGTAAAGACGCATGTGGAAGAATCGTTGAAAATTCTTGAACCTTATGAATTGAACAAGGAAATAATTGATGCTGTAAAATATCATCATGAAAGATGTGACGGAAGCGGTTATCCATACGGACTCATAGACGAACAAATACCTGTTATGGCGAAAATACTTGCTATCTCGGATGTATTTGTGGCACTGACATCAAAAAGACCTTATAGACAAAAATACACACCTTTTGAAGCTGTAAAGATACTTGAAGAAGACTATATGCAAAAACTTGACATCACAATTCTTACAGAGTTCATCAAGAGGGTGGCAAGTAACTATGTAGGTAACATAGTAAGATTGTCAAATGGTGTAAAGGGAGAAGTGTTATTTATAAATGCTACAGCTCCGCTAAGACCGATAGTAAAGTGCCTTGAAACCGGAGATTTGCTGGATTTGAGTGCAAAAGTAAACAACTCAGTGATTATTGACGAATTTATATAAAAAATCCACCATCTTTGGTGGTTTTTTAATTGAGATATAAACTTACTAATACTAAAATCTAATAAAATAATAGACAAAATATTTTCAGTGCATTTATAGTAAAGTCATAAATCTTATACTATTTTTTTAAAGTTATTGATGAAAATTATCCATATATTAAATAAATACTAGTATAAAATAAGAAATTATAATATATTAAAATATATCTTGGATTTAAATATTTACAAGTATAAAGGACAAAAAATGAAAAAATATATCTGTATAGACATTGGCGGTACTGCAATAAAATATGGGATAATAAACGAAAATCAAGAGTTTAGTGACAAGCAAAACATCCCTTCAAATGCCCAAAAGGGTGGAACTCATCTTATAACAGTGGTAAAGGATATTATATCTTCTTATCTGACTAAACAAGACGATATAGTTGGTGTTGCCATGTCTACAGCAGGAATGGTTGACACTCAAAAAGGTGAGATAGTATATGCCGGCAAGCAAATACCTAATTATATAGGTACTAATTGGAAGAAGATAATACAAGACGAATTTTCCCTCCCATGCGAGATAGACAATGATGTCAACTGCGCAGGTCTAGCTGAATCTGTAAGCGGTAGTGGAAAGGGTAAGGACTTCGTACTATGTCTTACTATAGGTACAGGAATAGGAGCTTGCTTTACTCAAGGTCAAAAAGTATACCATGGACATAGCTACAGTGGTTTTGAAGTAGGATATATGAAACTTCCAACTGGAGATTTTCAAGACTTGGCATCAACTACTGCATTAATAGAGACTTTCAGACAAAAGACAGGAGATTTTACTTCAAAGGTTGATGGCAAGATTATATTTGACCTTGCGAAAAAAGGCGATGTAAATGCTATTTCTGCAATAGATGAGATGGTAGACAACCTATGTATGGGAGTTGCAAATCTTTGCTACGCTGTAAATCCTGACATAGTCGTTCTTGGTGGCGGAATAATGGCACAAAGAGACTATCTTCTTGAAAAAATAAGAACATCAATGCAAAAATTCCTGCTCAAACATATTTGCGATAAGACAATATTTGAAACTGCATATTACAACAACGACGCTGGTATGCTTGGAGCATATTATAATTTCATACAAAAAACAAAATAAGATTTGAAGGCTAAAAGCTGTCTCAAAAAATTTAATAAGCTATTTTCAACTAAATTCTCTATGCCTATTATAAATAGATTAAATAGATAATAGTGTACAGATAATAGTTACAAAAGGTGATGAATGATAGTTTCAAAATTACTTGAAATATCTTTCATCACCTTTTGTATGATTTTATATTAAACTTACATACTACTTACAATCTCTTCCTTGCAATAGACGCTGACGCTACCGTCGTTCACCTTAAATATAGCACTGCCGTCATCTCCAATTGTAATTTTTTCATCTGAATTACCAAGTATATCTACCCAAACCTGCCCCTTGTGTTTTTCACCTACATAAATTTTCTTTTCACTTTGCGGACTGTCGGTCAAAATAACTGCAAATCCGTCATCATTACTTCTTTCATCACCTTCAAAACTCCATCCAATGACACTTTCTTCATCCAAAAAGTCGTTTAGCTTTCCATACATAAGATTATGTCTTACAAAGAGAAGTTTGTCTATTATCTCCTTAAATGCTGGTACATCGCTATGCTCCATACCGAAGTAATGACCGTAAAATACACAAGGATAGCCTGTATCTCTAAGCAAGATAAGGCTGTAGGCATGCGGTATGAACCAATTTTCCACAGGACTTTGGAGTGCCTGTCCTTTTTGCGTATCATGATTGTCTACAAATGATACAGACTTGGTAGGATTCTCCCCTGTAAGAGTATCTTTGAATATATTTCTCAAATCAAAATTTCCATTGCTTGTGCTTGCAATATGGAATTTTTCATGAAGTGGTACATCAAAGAGTGACATACATTCTTCAATATTTTCCAAGTATTCCTTTATGACATTGATGTCATTATGCCAATACTCACCTACTGCAAAAAATTCCTTGTCATAGACATCTCTCAAGTTTCCAAGCCATTTTGGATAGAAGTTATAATCAATATGCTTTACTGCATCTAACCTGAATCCGTCAAGACCTGTAGTTCTGACATACCAATCTCCCCAAATTAGGAGTTGATTTACAACTTTTTTATTTCCAAAGCAAAGATCAGCTCCCATAAGATAGTCGTAGTTTTCATTTTCATTATCCACTCCTTCATCCCAAGGAACTCCCTCAAAATTATAAATCCCTGACTTTTGCCTTTTTTGATCCCAATCAATACCGTCAAAACAGTCCTTTGTCCATACAAAGTCGCTATATTTTCCGCCTCTTGCTGTAAAAGTGAACTTTGTCCAAGCTAATATCTCCTTTGTATCTGATATATTTTTAGTCCTGTCAGAAGAGTCTTGTTCTACCGCCATCACTTTTTCAGACTCGTCAGCTCCCATCATATGGTTGAGTACAATGTCGCAATATACGTCTATGTCATTTTCTTGGAGTTTTTTGATACAGTTTAAATACTGCTCTCTCGTTCCGTATTTTGTAGCTATACTTCCCTTTTGGTCAAACTCCCCCAGGTCATAGATGTCATATACTCCATATCCGACATCACTCTTGCCTCCCTGACCTTTATATGCCGGTGGTAGCCAAACAGCAGTTATACCGGCTTTTGAAAGTTCAGGCGACATCTTAGCAAGCCTATCCCAGTGAGAGCAATCATCCGGCAGATACCATTCAAATGTCTGCATCATTACTCCGTGTATCTTTTTATCCATAAGATACCTCCTATCTCAAAACAAATTAACTTTTCATAATATAATTAGAATTAATAAATTCTAATTATATGGTACCCGTTTTCGTATAATAAATCAGATATTTCTTCAATATGTGCATGACCATTTGTCTCCACTGTAACTTCAAGTGAAACATTATTAAATCTATTATATGACTTGAATTGGTTATGGTCTAGTTTTATAACATTTGCCTTTGAATCTGCCAATATCTTGGAAATCTTGACAAGCTGTCCGGGAACATCAGGCAAGGTAACAGAAAAGCAAAATGTTCTACCCATGGAAATAAGTCCCTTGTTTATCATTGATGACATGGTGAGCACATCTATATTTCCACCGCTTATAAGTGAAACTACCTTCTTATTCTTAGATTTCAACTTACTTAGTGCAGCTATACTCAAAGAGCCTGAATTTTCTGATACCAACTTGTGGTTTTGAAGTAGTGACAGATATGCTTCCATTATTTCAAAGTCTGTCACTTCTATTATATCGCTCACAGTATTTTTGATGATGTCGTAGCAGATTTCTCCCGGGTTTTTTACTGCTACACCGTCAGCTATAGTGGATACGGAATTAAGATTGGTAATGTGTCCGTTTATTAGCGAAGAGTGCATTGCATTTGCTCCTGTAGGCTCTACCCCTATTACCTTAATCTTAGGATTTATCTTAAGGGCTGAAAGAGCAATGCCTGAGATGAGGCCTCCACCACCTACCGGCACTAAGATACAATCTGCATCAGGCAGATCTTCCAATATTTCGTTTGCTATTGTCCCCTGACCTTCTATGACTTCTACATCGTTAAAAGGGTGAATGAAAGTATATCCATGTTCCTTTTCCAATTTTTTTGATGCTTCATAGGCTTCATCGTATACTTCACCGCTTAATACCACGTCCACTCCGTAGCTCTTTGTAGCATTTACCTTGATGAGAGGAGATGTCTCAGGCATTACTATAGTAGCCTTAATTCCTAATTTTTTAGCAGAAAATGCAACTCCCTGTGCGTGATTGCCGGCGGATGCACATATTACTCCCCTGCTCTTTTCTTCTTCGCTGAGCTTTCTCATCTTATTATAAGCCCCCCTTATTTTGAAAGAGCCTGTCTTTTGCAAACACTCAGGTTTTAAGTATATTTCATTGCCATAAGTTTCACTGAGTTTCTCACTGTGAAGAAGAGGTGTTTTTCTTATCACATCTTGCATTGCAACTCTAGCACCTGCACAATCTATACTGTTTCTAAGTTGTTCAAAATCTATGTTGTTAAACTTCATTCATTTCCCCCTATTATATTCTTTTTCATCTTATAATGATAAAACACTCAGATAAACTTTTATTTATACTAATTTTTTTGATCATACCAATATTCAATAGAACTATGTATATTTTTATTTCTTGACTTTTAATTTTAAAGTTAAGATTTTAAAATAGCTGACAAAGTTCCATATAAATTTATCCATTAATGAACATAATATTAGTATTAATTATTAAGATACAATGATATTATGTTTTTGCTATAATGTCAATAAAAAAATAGGCACATCTTATAGACATGCCTATATTCTTATTCAGTGAAGAAATCTCTCAATTTATCTAAAAAGTTCTTACTCTGCTGGTTTACCTCACTCCCGGTAATCCTCGCATACTCTCTTAATGCTTCCTTTTGTTTTTCAGAAAGTGACTTAGGTACTTCAACTATTACCTTTATAAGTTGATCTCCCCTTGATTTTGAGTGTAGTCTTGTGATACCCTTTGACCTTAGTCTAAATACTGTACCGCTTTGAGTACCCTCAGGTATCTTGTATTTTACCTTACCGTCAAGTGTAGGTACTTCCACCTCATCGCCAAGTGCAGCCTGTACAAATGTGATAGGCATCTCCAAATGAACGTCGTAGCCTTCACGCTTAAATATCTTATGCTTTTGTATAGTAACAACAACCTGCAAATCTCCCTTAGGCCCACCGTTATAGCCGGCTTGACCTTGTCCGCTTACTCTCAATATATTCTGATCGTCTATACCTGCAGGTATGTCTACAGTAACTTTTCTCTTTTCCTTTATTCTTCCTGTGCCTTTGCAATGAGTACATTTTTCAGTTATTCTTTCGCCTGTTCCGTTACAGTCATGACATACGCTTTGGTTCATCATAGTACCAAGCGGTGTCCTTACAGTATTTGTTATTACGCCCTCACCGTTACATGTAGTACATTTTTCTTTGGCTGTACCGTCTTTTGCACCTGTACCCTTACAGAATTGACAGTTTTCTTCCATTGGAACTTCGATATCTTTCTTTACGCCAAATGCAGCCTCTTCAAATGTAATATTAAGTCTGATACGAACATCCTGACCTTTCCTTGGTGACTTAGCAGAATTTCTCCTATTTCCTGAAGAGAAACCTCCAAAACCGCCAAATCCACCACCGCCAAAAAGATCTGAAAATATGTCTCCAAAGTCAAATTCTCCGGAAAATCCACCTCCTGAAAACCCTCCGCCTTGTGCATTGTAAGCATCAGGTCCAAATCTGTCATACTTAGCCCTCTTATCCTTATCGGATAGGACTTCATAAGCCTCGTTGATTTCCTTGAATTTTTCTTCAGCTTCTTTATTCCCCTGATTTTTATCTGGGTGATATTTCATTGCAAGTTTTCTATATGCTTTTTTTATCTCTTGGTCACTGGCATCCTTGTTGACACCAAGTAACTCGTAAAAATCTTTCTTTCCTGCCATATTCTTCTCTCACCACCTTCACTTTTCACAAACTATACTAAATATGAGCAGATAACAATAATAACATATTTTTAAAACTTAAATCAAGCACTTTTTCAGCACTTGATTTAAGTCTTAACTCATATATTATTTATTGTCGTCGTCTTTTACTTCAGTATAATCTGCGTCAACTACTCCGTCATCTTGTGATGGTGCATCTTGTGGAGCTTCTCCTGCATTTTGCGCATTTTGAGCACTTTGTGCTTGTTCGTACAATTTTTGAGATATTGGCTCGAAAGATTTCATCAATTTTTCAATACCGTCTCTTATTTCTTTTGCAGTAGAAGCAGGATTGTCTTTTAATTTCTTAAGATCTTCTATAGCTCCTTCAACTGCTGATTTTTCTCCTTCTGTTACCTTGTCACCAAGGTCAGCAAGTGTTTTTTCAGTTTGATAGATTGTGTTTTCAGCATGGTTTACAGCTTCAACTCTTTCTTTCTTTTTCTTGTCTTCTTCTTCGTGCATCTTTGCTTCTTGCACTTTTTTATTTATTTCATCTTCTGATAGATTTGTTGAAGATGTGATAGTTATCTTATTTTCTTTACCTGTTCCCAAGTCTTTAGCAGTAACGTGAACTATACCGTTTGAGTCTATGTCAAATGTTACTTCTATTTGTGGCATTCCTCTTCTTGCAGGAGGTATCTCGTCAAGTCTGAATCTTCCAAGAGTTATATTGCCATCGGCAAATTCTCTTTCGCCTTGCAATACGTGGATATCAACGGCACTTTGATTGTCTTCAGCTGTAGAAAATACTTGTGATTTCTTAGTAGGTATAGTAGTATTCCTTTCTATTATCTTAGTGAATACTCCACCCAATGTTTCTATACCAAGTGAAAGCGGTGTAACGTCAAGCAACAATACGTCTTTGACATCTCCTGCCAATACTCCGGCTTGGATTGCAGCACCAAGAGCCACACATTCGTCAGGGTTGATACCCTTTGAAGGATCTTTTCCAGTGAATTTCTTTATAGCCTCTTGAACAGCAGGTATCCTTGTAGATCCACCTACCAACAATATCTTAGCCAAGTCATTTACGCTTAGACCTGAGTCTTGAAGAGCCTTTCTTGTAGGCTCCATAGTTTGTTCTACAAGGTGAGCAGTCAATTCGTTGAATTTTGCTCTTGTTATATCCATGTTAAGGTGCTTAGGACCTTCAGAAGTTGCAGTTATAAATGGTAGGTTGATATTTGTAGATAATGTTGAAGATAATTCCTTTTTAGCCTTTTCTGCAGCATCTTTAAGTCTTTGAGCAGACATTTTGTCTTTTCTTAGGTCTACACCGTCTGTTTTCATGAATTCTTCTGATATATAGTTTACCAATACATCATCAAAATCATCTCCACCAAGCTTGTTATTACCGCTTGTTGCAAGCACTTCGAAAGTACCGTCTGCAATTTCAAGTATGCTGACGTCGAAAGTACCACCACCAAGGTCAAATACCAATATCTTTTCTTCTACTCCGTCTTTGTCTACACCGTAAGCCAATGCAGCTGCTGTAGGTTCGTTTATTATTCTTTTTACATCAAGTCCTGCTATCTTTCCGGCATCCTTTGTAGCCTGTCTTTGTGCGTCTGTAAAGTATGCAGGAACTGTTATTACAGCTTCTGTTACCTTTTCTCCAAGATAGCTTTCAGCATCAGCCTTTAGCTTTTGAAGTATGATTGCTGATATTTCTTGTGGAGAGTAGTTTTTACCATCTATAGTAACCTTATAATCTCTACCCATTTCTCTTTTTATAGATGATATAGTTCTGTCAGGATTTGTTACAGCCTGTCTTTTAGCAGGTTCCCCTACTATTCTTTCTCCGTCTTTTGAAAATGCCACTACTGAAGGTGTAGTTCTCATTCCTTCAGTATTTGATATTACAACTGCTTCGCCACCTTCCATTACTGCGACGCAAGAGTTTGTTGTTCCTAAATCTATTCCTATTGTTTTAGCCATTTTAAATTTCCTCCGTTATTATTAATTAATAAAATTATGATTGTAACATTGTTTTGTTTTTAGTTATTATTTTAAATATTTATATAAAACCGCATTTACAATCAAATATCATACTGAAAGTCTTTTAATAACTGAAAATATCTTTGCTGATTTTATCTAAGCATCCTAAATTACAGTTAAAATCAGAATAATTAAGCTGAATTTTTCCATTATTTTATTAAGTTTCAGTACAAAAAATATAATTTGTAAACACAGTGAAACAAGATTATTGTGATACCTTAACCATTGAAGGACGTATCACCTTTTCTTTAAGTTTGTATCCCTTTTGGAAAACTTCCAAGACCTTATTTTTTTCTTCAGCTTCCTCCTGCATTACTGCGTGGTGGAAGTTAGGATCAAACTCCTGCCCTAAGGCATCTATTTCTTCCAATCCGTTTTTGAAAAGTGTATCTTCAAGTTGCTTCTTAATCATTATTACACCTTGTAAAAACGGTGTATCATTATCTTTTTCACTCTCAATTGCTCTGTCAAAGTTATCCAGTACCAAAAGCAGTTGAGTAATTATATTTTCGTTGGCAAATGTCGATATATCCTGCATCTCCTTTGCCACTCTCTTCTTGTAATTCATAAATTCTGCCTGTGTTCTTTGAGCCAAATCTTTCATCTGATCGACTTGTCCTTGGAGTTCTTCAAGTTGTTTTTGTTGTTCATCCATCTCTTTTTGAGTTTCGTCACAAGCATTTTCAACTTCGCTATTATCTTTTTCTTTTATTTCATCCGTCTCTATCTCCGGATTAATTTCTTTGTTTTCATTTAGATTGTTGTTTTCCATTTTTCCTCCCTACAGCTCATCCAAACACTTGCTAATATATCTCATTAATGAATATGCCTTACCGTAATCCATACGCTTAGGTCCTATAATACCGAACTTACCCACCATTCTGCCATCCAGCCTGAAATTGGCGGTAATGATTGAGCAATTATCCAGCACATCTCCCATAGACTTGTCACCTATTATTATATTGACATTATCTTTGGTTACCCCATGATTTTGGAGCACTTCCACCAGCTCGTCCTTATTGTCAAGCAGAGTCAAAAAAGACTTCACTGTGGATATATCGTTAAACTCGGGATAATTAAATATATTATTTGTGCCCTTTAGCATAATGCTAAAAGGTGTATCTTGTAAAACGCTGCTGTTTATTGTATTTAGCATATTGTCAAGCAATTCATCATACCACATTATCTCGGACTTGACATATTGTACGAATTTATCGCCTAATGAATGTATATCCTTGCCTATAATCTGATCTTTTATAGTCTGAGATATGATTTGAATTTTCTCAGCGTCTATTTCCTTTTCGATGAAAATATTCTTACTGTTGACCTTGCCGTCTTCCATTACCATTATCATCACTATCTGATGTTCACTGACCTTTACCAAGTCAAAGTGGCTTATCTTGTTTTCTTTTTCTTCGCTTGCCTTCATTATTGCTATAGAAGTGTAGTTTGTCAAAGATGTAAGGATATTTACAGTTTCATCAAGTAAATTTTGAATTTGATTTATATTATTATCCAGAGTTTTTCTGATAAGTTCTTTTTCCCTAAGCTCAAGAGTATTATCTTTCATGAGCTCATCGACATACAGCGCATACGCCATCTGTGAAGGCACTCTTCCGGCAGAAACGTGAGGTGAGATAAGGTAGCCCATATCTTCAAGATCAGACATCTCATTACGAATAGTAGCCGCACTTATGGCGAGATCTTTATTCTTGGATATCGTCCTTGAGCCTATCGGTTCTGCAGTGGATATATACTCTTCCACTATGAACTTGAGTATTTTCATTTTCCTTTCGCTAAGATTTGTTTTCATATCTATCTTCCTTTAAATTCCGGATATAATTTGATTTTTTTATTTTTTGTTAGCACTCTTTAACATCGAGTGCTAACTACAGATATTATCTTACTACTTTTATTTGTGTTTGTCAACAATAATTAGAAATTTTTTTTATTTATTTTTTTAAAAAGTCTAAAAATTATTTTAAGTTATGAATTTTTATTTTTAAAAACTTTTTTATACTGATATTTAATATAACAAAGTAAAATCTCCCTTTATACATTCCTAATCCAATACAAAATCTAATAGGATGGTGGATTATTTTATAAAAAATGATGCACAACAAGTTTATTAAAAAAACATGCTAAATAGTATCACTAATATAGAATCCATAGTTTAAATAGAGTTTAGTATGAATCTAATTGTAAGCTATTTAAAGAAATTTTTCCATTAATCAAATAAATAGTAGTTTTAATTTTATTATTGACTACTATTTTATAAAAAGTTCATATAATTATGATACTACTATAAAGTTATTTTTTCATAGCTATATTATCATTAAGTAACTCTATAGTTTTTTTATACTAATCACCATTTATAATCCCCAGATTGATATTTTTGAAAATTATTAGTTTTACAGATTATCAATCATCTTACTATAATAAACTTACACGGCTTTTTAATAGGTTTATAGTATTAATATATTAACAAGAACATCTACATATTTATACTATAATCAAAAAAAATAGTATAAACAAAAAAGAGAGCCTAGGCTCTCTTTTTTTGAATTAATATTTTCTATGATACTTATTGCAGCTTATAACTTTTACAGTCATAAGTCTTTGTAATACATTCTATTCTTATATTTAATTCTAATCCATTTCTGACCTTAATTCATCGAACAATGGCTGGAATTTGCATTTTATAACACTTGTATCTGAAAGATAGTCCATAAGGCTATGTTTCTTGTATGAAAACGCTGTGAATATAAATAGTATAAATAGAGGTATCATTATTAACTTACCGGCAAACTCTCTTACAAAGGCTGTAAATAAAGCTAATTTATTTCCATTATCTTCTACTACTTTTATTCCCGTTACCATCTTTCCTATAGTTTGACCGTCGAAAATATAGACAAATATAAATGAATAGAAAGCAAACAAAATCATATAGACTATTCCTATTGATATAGGAATATAGCTTTCTATACCAAAGTACAGTGCTATGTTCATCAAACCTATTACAAATAGGGCGTCAACAACAAAGGCAACACATCTTATACCAAACCCTGCATATATATCATGTGTAATCAAGCTTATAATATCGCTTGTACCTTGTGAAACCATTTGTGGTCTTCTTACATTGCTTGAAATGTCATTTTCAGGTATAGAGTTGACTTTCTTGTTGATTTCATCAAGCTTAGATTTTTCTACTTGTACTGATGGTGTTTCAACAGCTACTTTCGCAGTTAATTCTTGCGATTTTGTGTTGTTTTGTACATTTTTCTCATTATGTTTTGTTTCAGCATTTTCATTTTTAGCCTTGACTTCTTTATTAGTAGCGGTTTGTTCTACATTTTTAGTATTTTCTTGTATTTGTTCCTTTTTTTCCACATTTTTATCTGCATTTGGACTTGTCTGTTGAACTGTCTTTACTTCCGGTTTTTTTGCAGTATTTTTATTTGTATCAGCATTTTTTCCGGCTTTTTTATTCTTCTTATTCTTTTTACTTGTTGCTAAATCTAAGTTGTTATCCACTATCACAGTTTCATGTTTAGGTAATTTTATCGGTGGTGGAGTTTCAACCTTTGTTTCTGCCTTTACTTCATGATTTAAAGGCTGATTGTTAGTACCACTTGCATTATTTTGTTGTGAATTAACATTATTTTGTACATTTTGAACTGTAGTAGTATTTTGTGCTGGATTTTGTATTTGATTTGACACTTGTGTTTGTACTTTGTGATTATTAGTATTTACATTTTGTTCCTGCGCTTGAACATTTTGATTACTAGCTGCATTTTGTGCATTTTGATTTGTACTTTCTGCCTTAACATCAGTTTTTTCAGCAACTACCTTTTTCTTTGGCATATCCAAGTTGTTATCCACTATCACAGTGTCGTGTTTAGGTAGTTTTATAGGTGGTAATGGCTTAGCATGTTCCGGCTTTGTTTCAACCTTTACTTCGCTATTTGCAACCTTATTTTCAGCAACATTTGAATGATTTTGCTGTTCATTATTTTGTACATTTTGCACTGTAGCTGTTCTTTGTGCTGTATTTTGCGTTTGATTTTCCACTTGTGTTTGCACATTTTGATTATTAGCATTTACATTTTGTGTTTTTGCTTGAACATTTTGATTGTTATTAGCTGGATTTTGTATATTCTGATTTGTACTTTCTGCCTTAACATCAGTTTTTTCAGCAACTACCTTTTTCTTTGGCATATCCAAGTTATTGTCTACTATCACAGTATCATGTTTAGGTAATTTTATCGGTGGTAGTGGCTTAGCAGGTTCCGGCTTTGTTTCAACCTTTACTTCGCTATTTGCAGCCTTATTTTCAGCAACATTTGAATGATTTTGCTGTTCATTATTTTCTACATTTTGCACTGTAGCTGTATTTTGTACTTGGCTTTGTGTTTGATTTTGTGCTTGTATATTTTGACTATTATCAGAACTTTGTGCATTTTGATTTGTATTTGCATTACTACCATTAGTAGTTGGCAAAGTTGCCTTCTTCCTTGGCATATCCAAGTTATTGTCTACTATCACAGTATCATGTTTAGGTAATTTTATAGGTGGCAATGGCTTAGGAGGTTCAGGCTTTGCTTCAGACTTTACTTCGCTATTTGCAACCTTATTTTCAGCAACATTTGAATGATTTTGCTGTTCATTATTTTGTACATTTTGCACTGTAGCTGTATTTTGTACTTGGCTTTGTGTTTGATTTTGTACTTGCCCCTGCACATTTTTACTATTATCAGAACTTTGTGCATTTTGATTTGTATTTGCATTACTACCATTAGTAGTTGGCGAAGTTGCCTTCTTTCTTGGCATATCCAAGTTATTGTCTACTATCACAGTATCATGTTTAGGTAGTTTTATGGGTGGCAATGGCTTAGGAGGCTCCGGCTTTGTTTCAACCTTTACTTCGCTATTTGTAGCCTTATTTTCAGCAACATTTGAATGATTTTGCCGTTCATTATTTTCTACATTTTGCACTGTAGCTGTGTTTTGTACTTGATTTTCCACATTATTTTCAGTTTGGTTTTGCACATTTTGTACTGTAGCCTCGTTTTGACCTTGTACCTGATTTTGAGCATTTACATTGTTGTTTTCAAGATTTTGTTGCTGATTATCACTTTTCTGAATATTTTCTGTCTGTGCATTTGTATTTTGCGTTTGCTGATTTTGATTTGCTGTCTTACGAACAGGAGGAGGACCATCAAAAAAGTTGTCCACAATTTGCGTCTCATGGCTTATATGAATTGGTGCCTGGTCTTGAACTTGTTCTTGTTCTTGAACTTGTTCTTCTTGACTTTCTTCCTCTTCGTCTTGATTTTCCTGCATATCATCGACTTGTTCTACTAATTCTTGTTCTTGTTCTCTTTCTAATTGGGCTCTTCTTTCATTATCTATTTCAAATTGAGACTTCTCCTCACTGACATCATCAATTTTAAAAGATGTGTTTTCTACATTGTTTTCACTCATTTTGCACACCTCCTATACATACTTGGCCGCAAGATGTGTAGACGAATTAAGAATTGCAAATTGTTTAGTCATTGTATTTTTTGATATATTATAAGAATCATAGCTTATAATCTCAGGGTTACTAAGACCAAATTGTGATTTCATTGCATTTACAGCATCATTAAAACCACCCACCTCATCTACTAATTGATTCTCATGTGCTTGCGTACCGTTATATATTCTTCCGTCAGTAAGTGTTCTTACTCTAGCTTCATCTATTCCCTTACTTTCCATTACTGTACTTACAAATTTTTCATAAGCATTTTCAAGTATTGACCTTAAAGAAGATCTTCCATCTACATTCAATGCTCTATCGGTTGAGCCTAATTCAGTCTCATTTTTTTCAAAAAGCTTGGTATAGTTTATAATTGTATTTTCTTTTGCATATACTTTGTCACAAGATATTGCTACACAGTATCCACCTGCTGAAGTAGCAGAACCTATTACTGCATATACGGGAACTTTCTTGTCAGTCTTAAAAGCTTTTATCATCTCTGAAATTTCCACAGAATCATATATTCCACCCTTTGGAGAGTCTATTCTTATTATTACACCTTTTACTTCAGGAGTGTTCATTATATTATTTAAACTTTTCGTAATATAATCTTGCTTTACAAATGAATCTAAAGTTCCATCCAAAGTAACTGTTGCTATTTTTGAATCAGAGTCACCCGCTTTTATTATACTTACACTGCCATTTGACGAAGCACTAGCATTTCCAGAAAAAAGATTTCCCACACCGCTTTTGGAAAATAATATACCTCTAAATATTCCTGATAGTTTGTCCGAAAACAGCATAATATTAGCTACCACCACTAGGCAAGCAATTAATATAGCGACGACTTTCTTTGCATTCATAAAAACCTCCTTAAAGATTTATTAAAAATTTAAGATATTTTTGAAGTTTATAGTGTATAAATAAAACATAAGTGTTTGATACATATTTTAACACATCATTTTAAAAATTTCAATTTAATTTAAGGAATTTTTAATATATTTTTAATATTCTCTGTTAGAGTATGTTTATTTCAACCTAAGAAAGGAGTTATGGTTTTTTACCGTAAACTTAAAAATGATAAGAAAACAAGATATAGCAGACAATTTTTCTAATGAATATTTAGAAACTTTGATAAAAAATGTATTAGAAAACAATTCACAAGACAATCAGGATTTTTTCACTTCTGAGTTGGCTATCTCTCATCTATATACTTTGGTAAGCGTAGATGAAACAACTCAAAAAAATGTTACAATGTTGAAAACATTGGAAGATAAAGACACATTTTTACCTGTATTTACAAATGAAAAGGAAATGGAGGCAGTAAAAGCTAAGTACGATTTTGAAACTGTACTTATAAGTTTTTCAGAAATATGTGACCTTATCTTATATCAAGGCTCTGATTACAAGGGTATAATGATTAACCCAGATTCAGACAGGATAATAGTAGACAAGCAGTTGTTGGAATATATCGTTGACCTTCACAGACCTGTTGACGATGTGATAACAATACACGAAGGTCAAAGCCTGGAAGTAATGTCTATAGACAAGAGCAATGAACCTAAGAATATAGTGAATGTATTAAACGATCTTTTCAAAAAAGAAAAAAGTGTAAATGCAGCCTATCTTAAACTGCTAAACCACAACGGTAATATAAGTTATCTTTTGGTTACTGATTTTGAAGGTGATAAAGACCTTATCTTCAAGAAAATATCTGAAAAGGTAAAACCTCATCTTAAGGACATTTACCTTGACCAATTAGAATACAATACCGAATTTGGTAAGGAAGTCACAAAAGATATTAAGCCTTTTTATAGAAAAAAGACATTCGGTATATTTTAATGAAAAAAAGCAAATTTTTAGAAGCACTCAATATATGGGGACTTAAATATGCTGATGATGTGTATGAAAAATTTGATATATATACTCAAAATCTACTATCATACAATGAAAAAGTCAATCTAACAGCTATTACTAATATAGATGAAATCTATGAAAAACACTATCTTGACTCTCTAAGTATACTTAAGTATGTTCATCTTGAGCAAAATTCATCAATCATTGACGTAGGGACAGGTGCAGGCTTTCCATCTATACCTATGAAGATATTTAGAGAAGATATAAATCTTTGTATGCTGGACTCCCTAGCTAAGAGAGTTGTTTTTCTTGAAGATATGATATCAAAACTTTCGCTTAAAAAATCTACTGCTCTGCACGCAAGAGCCGAAGACTTGGCACAAAAAAAGGATTATAGAGAAAATTTTGACTATGCAGTATCAAGGGCGGTGGCAAATCTTTCCACACTTTGTGAATACTGTATTCCCTTTGTAAAAAAAGGTGGTTTTCTCATTTGCCTAAAAGGTCAATCTGTGGATGAAGAGATAGAAAATTCAAAAAATGCAATGAAATTGCTTAATTGCTCTATTAAGGAAAAGATTGATGTTGAGATTCCCTTTAGTGATTTGAAACATAATATAATTGTTATACAAAAGCATGGAGCAACTCCTAAAGCGTATCCGAGAAAATCAGGTACTCCATCAAAGAATCCTCTATAGCTTTCATTTTCTATACTGAAATTTATATAATTTGTAAATAATATTTTATTTAGTTATTTTGCTAAATACGTTAAAAAGGAAAATCTGTAAATAATATTTATATCAAACTCATATTTTACTTTTAAGATTTAAAAGGAAAATATGAATATTTAAAAATAATATTATCCCTAATTTTGATAGCATAATTTATCTTGTAAAATTTAAAAACTGAAATTAATATCGAAATAATCGGATAATATGAAGAATTTTTTCTTTATTAAAGTTATAATATTGTGAATTAAAGAATATGAATATATCCGAAATATTACTAAAATATTTCAAAAAATTTAAAAATCTTTTTCAAGATATTGACATATTCTTTTTTTTGTTATATCATTATTGTATCAACATTATGTGTTGTAACTTTTAATTTAATTACAAAAAAAATAATCTACTGATTTTCCGGTAGATTATTTTTTTGCCTAAAATCTCTGTAATATTTATCTTATTTATGATAGTATAATGTAAGTAGATATTGATTTTTTATAAAATATAACTCTAAACTACCAGCATGTATATCTATAACCTTAAATAAAAATGAATAACATCCTAAATACTAAGTAGTATAAATTATATACGTTAATTTGTCTAAGAAAGTATCAGTATGCTTTGAAAGGATGATAGCTTTGAAAACTGATAATATTTTAGGTAGTGAAAAAATATCCTCTTTGCTGATAAAATTTTCTATACCTGCAATAGTTGGAATGATGGTAAGTGCACTTTATAATGTTGTGGACAGAATATTTATAGGAAATGCTCATAACCTTGGTCTAAACGGTATAGCAGGTATTACAATAGGATTTCCGATAAGTCTTATCATGATAGCTACAGGTGTGTTGTTCGGTATAGGTGGTGCTACATTTTTTTCAATTAATTTAGGAAAAAAAGAATTTGCTACAGCTGACAAGACTCTTGGTAACTCTTTTTCTTTGTCTATGATATTTGGTTTAGCAATAGCTGTTATAGGAGAAATTTTTCTCATCCCCATACTTAAAATGTTGGGAGCAAGTAGTGAAGTACTTCCTTTTTCAGCAGAATATATGCGAGTAATTTTCATAGGTACTCCCTTTGTAATATCATCTATGGTACTTAATAACTTTATAAGGGCAAACGGACAGCCTAAACTTGCTATGATGACTATGTTTTTGGGAGCAGGCACAAATATGCTTTTGGATCCTATTTTCATCTATGTACTTAATATAGGTATGTTCGGAGCAGCATTCGCCACTATAATATCGCAATTCGTTTCATTTATGTGGGCATTATCGTATTTTGTAAATAAGAAAAATCCTCATAAAATTATTAGAGAAAATCTCATTTTGAAGGGAAAAATTGTTGTAAATATAGTATCGTTGGGAATGCCTCTATTTTTATTTCAACTTTCAAGCAGTTTGCTAAATATAATACTCAATAAATCTTTGATGACACATGGCTCTGATATTGCAATCTCTGCTATGGGTATTACCAACAGTGTGCAAAGTATACTTTTTATGCCTGTAATTGGCTTGAATCAAGGTGTACAGCCAATAGTAAGTTATAATTTCGGTGCAAAGAAATATGACAGAATAAGAGAGGCCCAAAAACTTGCAATAATCTATTCAACTTTAATAGTAACTTTTGGATGGATAGTTACAAGATTTTTTTCCACGCAAGTTGCAGCCCTATTTACAAAAGATGAGAAGTTGATTGCAATATCGGCTGTATTTTTGCAAACATGGCTTATGTGCTATCCTCTCAACGGATTTTCTGCGATGGGACCAAACTTTTTTCAAGCTACGGCAAGACCTAAGATTGCAATGGTATTAAATCTTACAAGACAGGTAATTGTCCTCATACCATCTGTTATGATTTTTTCTTCCATTTGGGGCTTGAATGGAATATTACATGCTGCTCCTTTTTCAGACACAGTTTCATTTTTTATAGTCTTGTTTTTCTATATTAGAGGTATGAAGAACCTTGAAAATCAATATAATTTATAATGTCTTATTAAAATAAATACTTGATAATATAAATGGTGATTAGTATAAGCATTTTTTGTTATCTAAAGAGATTAGCTCATAGCAATTATATAAACTTAGTTTAACAGCAATTCAAAAAACCGTCGTATTTTAAAGTACGACGGTTTCTTAAATCATATATTAATTTCCCATTTGTTTTGCAACTTCTTCTGCAAAATTTTCTTGTTTCTTTTCTATACCTTCCCCTACTTCGTATCTTACCATTTGAGTTACTTGGATAGGAGCTCCTACAGTCTTTGCAGTTTCTTCTACTACATCACCTACAGATTTTTTAGGTTCTTTTACAAATGCTTGTTCAAGTAGGCATACTTCTTTAAGTTCTTTTTTAAGTCTTCCTTCAAGCATTTTCATTATTATTTCTTCAGGTTTTCTCTTGTTTTCAGGAAGTTCGTTATTTTCATTTATAGCTTGATGTTTCAATACTTCTCTTTCGTGGTCTATATAGTCTTGATCTATGTCTTTTTCGCTTATATACTTAGGATTCATAGCTGCAACTTGCATTGCCAAGTCTTTTCCAAGCTCTACAACCTTAGCATCATTTGAAGAAGTTTCCAATTTTATTACAGAAACTATCTTTCCTGCACCGTGGACGTAAGGAACAAGCACACCGTTATCTACAGTTACTTTTTCAAATCTTCTTACTGTCATTTTTTCGCCTATTTTAGCTATCTTAGTATTTACTTCTTCTTCAACAGTAGTTCCGTTTAAATCAGCCTTCAACAATTCTTCCAAAGAAGAAACTTCTTTATCAAGTACTATCTTTGTTATGTCGCTTACCAATTGTTTGAATTCTTCATTTTTAGCAACAAAGTCTGTTTCAGAGTTTATTTCAACTACAGCCACCTTCTTTGAATCATCAGATGAATGTACTCCTACAAGACCTTCAGCAGCTATTCTGTCAGCCTTTTTAGCAGCCTTAGAAAGACCTTTTTCTCTTAGTGTATCTATAGCCTTGTCCATATCACCGTCAGTTTCAACAAGTGCCTTTTTGCAGTCCATCATACCTGCACCAGTTTTTTCTCTTAGGGCTTTTACCATTGCAGCAGTTATTTCCATTATAGTTCTCCTTTACCAGTAAGTATTAACCGTATGTAGTAGATATTCACTTACATTACGGCATATCATCAAAATCACAATTGCAAATTTAAATAAAAAAACTCAATTATGATAAAATTCAATTTTATTTTAAAATATCTTAGGCAATTTCACTAAGCTCTCATAAAAATTATAGTAAATTTACTCTATAAATAGGCGAAATATTTTTTTGATTAATTAAATTATCATTAATATTTACATAATTTGAAAGTCAACCCACTATACAAATTAACATATCTTTAGATAATTCATAATCTTATAATAAAAAAAGATTATTGTAAAATCAAATATGATAATTATAAGTGCAATTAGTGTCAATGCACAAAAAAAGGGACGGGAAGAAGTCATCCTGCCCTTGCCCCTTATTTTTTATATCAGTTTAAAGTATTACTCTTGTTCTTGTTGTTGGAAGTCTTCTACAGTAACTTCTTCATCAACTTCAACTTCTTCTATCATACCTTGTTTAGCTTCTATTATAGCTTGAGACATTGCAGATACTATAAGTTTTACCGCTCTTATTGCGTCGTCATTGCCAGGGATAGGGAAGTCTATTTCATCAGGATCGCAGTTTGTATCAACTACACCTATTACAGGTATTCCCAATTTGTGAGCTTCAAGAACTGCTATTCTTTCTTTCTTAGGATCTATTACAAACATTGCAACAGGTAGTTCAGGCATTTCTTTGATACCACCAAGGTTCTTTTCAAGTTTTTCTTTTTCTTGTAGCAATCCTATTACTTCTTTTTTAGGAAGCTTGTCAAAAGTTCCGTCTTCTTGCATTCTTTCAAGTTCTACAAGTCTGTTTATTCTTGTCTTTATAGTCTTGTAGTTTGTAAGCATACCACCAAGCCATCTTTCGTTTACATAGTACATACCTGCTCTTAGAGCTTCGTCTTTTATAGCATCTTGAGCTTGTTTTTTAGTACCAACGAAAAGTATCGGTTTTCCTGTAGCTGCTACTTCAGTCATGAAGTTATAAGCTTCTTCCAACTTCTTAACTGTCTTTTGCAAATCTATTATATAGATTCCGTTTCTTTCAGCAAATATGAATTTTGCCATTTTAGGGTTCCATCTTCTTGTTTGGTGTCCGAAGTGAACGCCCGCTTCCAATAATTGTTTCATGCTTATTATTGACATTTTGTCCTCCTTAGGTTTTATCCTCCACATCCCTTATGTCAAAACCAAGTTATAAATATTTCTGTATATCAGACTATGACTCGACTCAACCTAATTTAGGATGTGTGTGTAATTTTTTCCTACAATATAATACACTATTTTTCACTCAAAATCAAGTATAAATTCATAAAATCTTATTTTTTCAAATCATAGACCATAATATAGTCTTCATCTCTTTCTTCATGCACGTAATATCCGACTTTTTTATATATGTCAGAAGCATAGTTAGCCTTTTGTACTGAAAGAGAGGTCTTTTCGTAGCCTCTTTTTTTGAGTTCATCCAATGTAGTTTTTATAAGTGACTTTCCTATACCTAAATTTCTATATTCTTTGTAGACAGAAATGGAAAGCGAGGGAGTATCATCATCTATATGACCGTAATCGTCAATTATTCTAAGCCATGCAGCACCTACTACCCTGCCATCAACTTCAGCTACAAAGCAAATATCGTCCTTTTGCTTTCCAAAGTCTTTTACATAAATTTGTAAAGCTCCACCTTTGATGATATCTCTTGAGGGAGGGGTAACTCCTTCAGGTATGAATATAGCCTCATATAAAAAATCGTCCAGCAGCGGAATCTCTGTCTTCATTATTTCTCTTATTTTATAGTTCATCTTTTCTCCTTATCAATAACTATATTCTTACAACGACTATATATTATTATTTTTATATTTTTGATTATACCTTGATTTACTATGTTTAGGCAAGAAAATTACTCAATTTTTTTCTCCTAATTTCGCTTTTCTTTTGACTATTTCTCTAAACTCATCACGAGCAATAGCATATAATATACAGTTTTCAACAAATTTTACAACGGATGGTGTATTCATATATAATAGCTTTTTATTTTTTAAAGTTCCTAAATAAATCTTATCATCAACAATCAAAGAAGGATATTTTTTTGAAATAAATGCTTTTAGTTCAGATATTTTCTTTGCACCAAGATGTCCAACAGTTATTTTACCGCTATGAAAAAAGTGAAAGTTATCCCCTTCTTTAATTAAGTTTTCCTCAATAGAATATTGAAGCGCATTGTGTGGCTTTTTATTTTCTTCCTCGATGGAAACTGCCAAAATAGTATGAGTACCATAGTCAAAAATAGATAAGTTAATATTTTTTTTAATTTTCCTATGTTTTACTTCTATAGTGCGAAAAATCCCTCTATAACCACCAATAGGATTCCCACATCTCAACCAACGCAAATCACAATCATTTAATACTTCAAAATCCTTATATTTTTTACATGGCATTTTATGTGATACATCCATAAAACATTCAAACAGATTGGTCAAAAAAGAAAGAAATCTGTTTGGAGTATTTTCATTAAACTCGTATTCAGTATAATATTTTTGATTTTCTCTCAACTCATCAAATAAAAAACGTTTTTTAATAATTTTGACCTTCGAGAAATCAGCGTCCTCTTTTAACATTTTCTTATAACTTGGAATATCTAATAGTTTAATTATAGCACTTCTTTTTTTATTATATTTTTCAACTATAAATTCTTGTCCATTTGTTATTATCATATAGTAAGCGCCTATTTTTTCTGCATAATATCTGCATCTTTTTACCATACTATCTAGTATTCTTACACCAGAAGCTTTACACTCAATAAATGTCAAAGGATAAAACTTATTATGCTCTTCTGAAAACCATTTTATTATAATTCCAGAACTCTCATCTTTTTTATTGTTTTTCTTAAAGAAACTTGATCTTTCTATCATATTTAGCGGAACATTTTTTTATTAACAAGAAAACTGATTATTTTTTGACACACAACTTCTTCAGGTGTCTTATATATCAATTTTCCTGTTATTGGATCCATAAAGTATTCTTTTCCTTTAGATAAGCATACATCTGGTAATCTCACTTTTCCAATTTCCTTCTCAAACTCATTCATTTTTTACACCATTCTTTCTCAATGATTAAATTCATTATTTTTGTAATTAAGTAATTTAATAGATTTAAAAAAATCAATAGATAAGATTAATTAATATACTTTCTAATTGCATGACAACATTATAATATGTAGTTAAGTTATTTGCAAATGACTTAAAATAGCAGGTAATTTTTATTTTACCTGCTATTAAAAAAACATGTAAGAAACCCTTATATTACTTTAAATATAATTTTCTAATTAAAACAAATCCAGTGATATTTTTACTTTTTCTTACAATTTTTCTGATGTGCCTTTAGTTTTTTCATAGCCCAATCATAGTGACTTGATGTACTGCTTACAAAATACGAGCCAAGTGTAGTTCCTCCTGTCCATTTATAAAAACCTTTGGAAAAAAGTTGCTCGTTAGAAAAATTTTCTATTAAGTTCATAACATCACTATGAGATTTTTCAAGCAAGTCCTTAGCCTTGCTTAGAGATGTGGCTTGATGTTTCTTCCAAAACTCTACATTCATATCTCCATAAGTTTTCCAATTATATGGCTCAGGCAAAAATGCTTTATTTTCTCCTTTTTGATTTGCTTTTACCCAGTCTAAAATAAGTTGATGCCATTCATAAAGATGGATTAAAACATCTCTTAGATTCTTATCCCTCTTCCAGTGTGCCTCTTTCTTTTTTTCATCAGAAGAAAAGTCAAAAGGAGTGTTTAATTCTTCTTCTTTCATATTTAAAATTAGTAAATTAAGTTTTCTGTAATTTTCAGCTGCTGCACTTATTAAATCTTCCTTAGTCGTCGGTCTTGGCATTTTACCCTCCTATTTTACATCATATCTAAGTATGGTTTTTAGCTTTTCTTCTGCAGTCCTGTTTTTGTTGCTTAGATATATTTCTCTATGCGAATTACTTATTCGGCTTAGATTTACTTTACTTGCAAGTTCATCCATCTTTAAAAAGGACTGTGGCTCATCATCGTAACTTCCAATATGCAAAATCTGAATTGCCTTTCCTCCTTTTATTTCATGAAATGCTATCTCCTCATATAGGACATTAGGCTTTTTCTTCTTTACAGTATTAAGAGCATTTAAAAATATCTCCTCTGTGATAAAATCCGCCTGTTTAATCATAATATTGTATTTCAGTTTACTCTTATCGCTTCTGTCTTCTTCCCACTCTTGCCATATCCCTTCTAAAGGAAATACAGTGAAGTCTGTAAACTTTTTATCATCTTCACCTTTCATTATAGACTTATAGAGCATCTTTATACCGTAGGCAAGGGAATAAAGAGCAGACACCCTGTTTGAAAAATCTTCCATATTAGGATTACCGCTACCACTAATCATTATAAATTTTTGATTTGGCACTTCAATTACTTCCGCCTTTTGCTTTGCTCCATAGATATTTTTTTCAAGTTTTTTCCACTCGTATTTCATGGTATCTTCTCCTTGTAGATAATAAATTTAGTATCAAATATTATTTTAAAATTTATACTAATCACCATTTATAATACCAAGATTGTTATTTTAGCAAATTATCCGTTTTACAGATTATCAATAATCTTGCTATACTAAAATTACACATCTTTTTGATAGGTATTTAGTGTAAAAAGTTATACAGGCATGCTTTAATTTATTATACAGGAGAAAACTTGTCACCTTTTGTCATATTTTATAAATATTTTTCATCTTTTCTATTATGTCCCTTATTTTTTCTCTTATTTCTACAGGTTCCAATACCTCTGCCATATCTCCATAGGAAAAAATGTAGCTATACAAGTTGTAGTCACTTGGCATTTCAATTTGAGCATATAGACTTCCCTCATCATCTTCTCTGATCTCAGGACTTAGCTCATCATATACTCTAAAGGCGACTTTTTTGTCGAATTTTACCTTTACACGAATCAGTTTTTCATATTTTATCTCTTTTTTCAGTATCACATCTTCAAAATCATCATCAAAGCTGCTTGGAAGTATCACCAAATTTTTAATCCTTGATAATTTAAAATATCTAAACTCATTTCTAAGTAGGCAAAAAGCGTATAAATACCAGTCCTGTCCTTTAAAAAGCAGTCTTACAGCTTTTGCACTTCTATTTGTTTCACTTTTATTGGTAGCAAAGTATGAAAATGAAATTATCTTTTTGTTTAATATTGCAGATTTTAAAAGATTAAAAGTCTCTTCTTTGATTTTATTATTTTGCCAGTTGTTAAAATCCACTTCTATCCAATTTGTATTTTTCACCTTAAAGAGAGCTGACAACTTAGTCAAAAGTCCATCCCCAAATATATTGCCTGTGCCGTCAAAATTATGAAGTGATGTCATTATCAAGTTTTTTTCATCTTCATTAAGCAGTGAATTACTAAGGACGAATTCTTCGGCAATTTCTATACCTCCACCCTTGCCTTGCAGAGCATATATAGGTATACCGGCACTACTTAGAGAGTCTATATCTCTGTAAATAGTTCTAACTGAGACTTCAAACTTTCCCGAAAGTTCATTTGCTGTCACTCTTCCTTTTTCCATTATGTAATAAAGTATACGAAATAATCTGCTGTCCTTCATATTAATCACCCCATTACAAAATTATACCATAATATAAAATATTTACATAATTTATTATAATAATCAAATCTAAAATATATGTTTTATAAAATAAAATTTTCAATAAAACTAACTTTAATAATCCATTATAATATTTCTTTTAAAGGCTAAAAAACTGTTAATTACTTATATTAGACATAATATAAAATTTTTTAAAAAATACATTGACTATACCTAATAGGTATGTTACAATAAGGTATATTATGGAGGTGGAAAATGGATAAAATAATTTTAGGAATTTTGATGTTGAAGAGGATGACAGCATATGAAATCAAAAATGTCATCAAGACAAGTTATAAATCTATGTGCAGTGACAGTCTTGGAAGTATACAGGCTGCACTTAAAAAGCTCTATGAATTGGAGATGGTGACTTTTGAAGAAGTTGTAGAAAACGGAGTAAACAAAAAAAGATATGCAATTACAGAATTAGGACAGGCGGAATTACTTGAATGGTTGAAGATTCCAATAGATAATTCAAAAACAAGAAATATTGAACTTGCCAAAATTATCTTCTTGGGTTATTCGCAAAGAGAACAACAGGAACTTATGATTGATAAAGTTATTCTTTCTTTGGAAGAAGAATATGAGTCATTATTGGAATTAAAAAATTCAATAGATGATAGTGGTGAAATATCTGAACTTGAAGAATATCTAAATACGGACAAACAGTATAAGGAAAGAATCCTGTCAATTAGTACAGATGATAATCTTTCCCAAAAAATTAAAGAAATAAGTAAATTTTCTTTTGCAACCTTGGACTATGGTATTGAACTCATAAAATTTAACATAAAATGGTTCAAAAAACTTAAAAAAATTTGTAATTCCGAAAATTAAACAAATATTTGTGTTATTTATCGAATAAATGGTGATGTGAGATGTATGACGGAAAAAATATTAAACAGCATATCATTGACTTTGCAATTATCTGCACTATTATAGCTTGGGTATTTTTCTTAATAGACGCACTTAGAAATCCGTCAGATTATAAAAATATAGGAATTGCAATGAGATTTCTCTTATGGTTTATAGATTTAGTTAAAAAAATTATAGCATTAATACTATATTAAAAAAAGGTGATTTAAGATGTATGATGAAAGAAAAATTAAGCGTAATATAATTATCTTCACAGTTTTTTCCACTCTTTGTGGATGGATAGGTTATTTGATAGATGTATCAACTAATCAAGCTAATTACGAAAATATAGGAACAACAACGGGAGAAGGCGGCTCCTTAGGGCTTTTAATATGGCTTGTATCTCCTCTGATTTGTACAATAATTCTCCGTACATTTGGAGGAGACGGTTGGAAAAATGCGGGATTTGCTCCTAACTTTAAAGAAAATAAGATGATGTACTTGGTGAGTTTTTTCATATATCCTACAGTGACTGTAATCGTCATTTTACTTGGTACAATTACAGGCAGTATAAAATTCCCAAGCACTAATATAGCTATTGGAAGCTATATAGGTATATTACTCGTTCAAATTGCAGCTCAATTTATAAAAAATATATTTGAAGAATCCGTTTGGAGAGCATATCTTACAAATCAGCTATTAAAACTGAAGTCATCAGACTTAAAACTTTATCTGCTTGTGGGCTGTATATGGTGGATTTGGCATCTTCCGTATATCATGATTTTTCTGTCAGAAAGTGAAGTAAATGATGCTCTACCTGTTGGAAGAGTCCCATTGTTTCTAATAGGCTTTGTAGTTGTTATATCTTGGAGTGTAATGTATACTGAAATTTTCAGAATTACCAAGTCTCTTTGGCCTTTAGTAATTGCACATACTATGGAAGATGCAGTAATAAATCCTCTACTCTTGATGAAAATAGTTACTATAGAAAAAAGCCATGCACTTTTCTTTTCACTATCCTTGGGAATAGTACCTACCATACTGTATCTGATAGTTGGTGTTACTATTCGCAGATGGAGAATAAGACAGGAAGAAATTTAAAGCATATTTAAACATCAAGGTCAGTTGTTATCTTAATAGAATAAGTAGGATAAAGCTGTCTTATAGACTCTGTCAATATTGATAGAGCCTTTTCTTTTTCTATGTCAAAACTGATAACCACGTCAAGTCTAATACTTTTTTCTTCCATATCCACATAAAATCCATGCATTTGCAACGCCCAATCGAATGAAAGAACTTTCTCTTTTACAGTATTTTTAATCACTGCTACCTCTTCATTTGAGGTGTTATGTGAATAAACTCCCACTCCTGTAAGTATTACACCGCTTTGTTGATAGACCTTTGCCTCTATCTTACGTGTCAACACATCAACTTCATCCACTGTCATTGTATCGTCAAGCTCTATATGGACACTTGCATAATTTTTACTTGGTCCAAAGTTGAAGATTATAAGGTCATATACTCCCCTTACTTCTTTTTCTTCAGCTATAATATTCTTTATTTTATCAATATCCTCCTTGTCACTTCTCTTGCCTAATATCTCACTGATTGTTTCAGTCATCATCTCTATTCCTGCCTTTATAATAAAAATAGAGATAAGTACACCTACATATGCCTCAAGAGAAATATCAAAGGCAAGGTAGATTATAGCTGATGCCAGGACCGAAGCGGATATTAGTGCATCAAAAAGAGCATCAGAACCTGAGGCTATCAATGCTCCTGAATTATGCTTTACACCTTGCTTTTTGACATATTTTCCAAGTAATACTTTGACAAGAACAGCAACTCCAATAATAACAAGTGATATAATGTCATAGCTGGCTTTTTCAGGACTTATTATTTTTTTAATTGATTCTACCAAGGATGTAATACCTGCGTACAACACTATTGCTGCTACTACCATCGAGCTTATATATTCAATTCTCCCATGTCCGAGAGGATGATTTTTGTCAGGCTCTTTTGCTCCAAGTTTCGTTCCTATAATGGTGATAACGGAAGAAAGGGCATCAGATATATTATTTACAGCATCTAATGTTATAGCAATAGAATTTGAAATTAAACCGATTATTGCCTTAAAAACTGCAAGCATGACATTTGTTCCTACTCCTATCATACTTGTCCTTATAATTGCTCTTTCTCTTTTTTGAGCAAGGATTTCAATAGATTCATTTGACATATGGTATCTCCTTAAATATTTTTGTACTTATATTAAACTTTATTTATAATTTCTTATATTTTTTATCTATACTTTTATTTTTCAATTAGGTCTTCCATTTCACATCTAAGTGCTTTTGACAGCTTATAAATTACTTCCGCCCTTGCTTTATTTATATCTTTATTCTTCTGTTCGTACATGGCAATAGAGCGAAGACTTACTCCTGATTGCTTTGCCAACTCTGCTTGAGTAAGCCTATTAATTGAGCGAAATCTCTTAAGATTTGTCTGCTTAAAATGTTCTTTCATTCTTATGTCTATAATTTCGACAAATTTTGTTATATCAGCCTCGTGAAGAGTGTAATACATTTTTTCCAACTCTTCAAAACTTACAACAGCAAAGATTTCACTATATTTTCTGTCCGAATACAGTTGATAGTAAGCAACAGCCCAACCAATCCAATATTCTTTGGAGCGTCCATAGTTTTCACTAATAAACACCTCAACTTCTTCACCCTTAGTTTCATAAATTATATCCATCACTATTTCTATACTGCTTTTTCCAATAAGATATGAAGCTTCTCCCCTTTCCATTTTCTTACTTACAGAACTTACAATAAACATTTTTACAAAATCATCTCCGGAAATATGATAGCTATTAACAGCATAATCAAAAGCATCTCCAAGAGCTGATTGTGCACTGCTAAGATATATTTCTTGGTATTTGGAGATTGTCATTTTTAATACCTCCTCTTATGATGTCAAGCATGTACAAAGCGTCACTTTCTTCTTCAAGCATATCAAAATACATCTGATTTGCCTCATCATTTCTTAATTTTCTAAGAGAATAATACTTATCTTTCTCAGCAATGGCAAAGCCATTATACTTTAAATTAGAAAAGGCGAATTTAGATTTTATTACAATCTGTTCACCTAATTTTCCAAGTCGCATGGCAGATGCAAGCTGTCCTACTGAAATACCGTTATTAATAAATGATTCTGCATAATAGAAGTAAGAATCATCAGCCCTATATCCTATAATCAAATCATAGGTATTTACATTTATGTCAAAGTTATCAAGCAAATATTTCTTTGCACGATTTGCAAGAGGATTTTTAATGGTAAATAAACGATGTTTGAGCAAAACAGCAATCCAATTTAGTATTGTATAATCAGAACTGTTCAAATTTAAAATTTTCAGATAGCTTGTATCAAGAGTATATTTATTACAAAAACCGTCATTTAGTGAGGATACTGCCCATTCTTTTGCAAGTTCTTCATTTTCAGTGCAATAAAAGCCAAGACCAAAGTCATTATTTTTTCTTCCCAATCCAAAAGTCGGAATTTCAATAATTTTATCAGAACCATGATATATATTAATTGACTTGTCCATTTGACTTAGCCTCCTTTTTCATATAATGACAAGATATTTAATATAATTGTATCACTATAGTGATAGTATGTCAATAAAGCTATGATAATATAGTTTTTTATAATGTCAAACATTTTTATAATAATTTCTTGATATTTTTTCAACTATATTGATTAGATACTATTATTTTATATTGAAAAAAATATATTTTATGCTATTATACAGCTTGGAGATAGTATTTGATTCTAAAACTATACTCTTTAACATCATATATAAATATTAAATTTTACAAAAGAGCTTATATATTTAATAAGACTCAAATATCAATTGAGTTTGCTTATGCAAACACTGAACTCTTACGCTTATTAGTATGTAGCTTTTATTTTCTGTAATTTTTAATTATAGATAGTTAAAGCTACTTATTTTTTTAGGAGGATTTTATGAATATAGAAATGTTACAAGGTAAAATTCATAGAGCCACCGTTACTCAAGCTGCACTGGACTATGTTGGCAGTATTACTATAGATGAGGCCTTATTAGAGGCATCTTCCATCAGAGAATATCAAAAAGTTCAGGTTGTGGATGTGAATAACGGTAATCGCTTAGAAACTTACACTATTGCCGGAGAAAGAAACAGCGGTATTATCTGCTTAAACGGAGCTGCCGCCAGATGTGTTTCTCAAGGAGATAAGGTCATCATCATGGCTTATTCATCTTATAGTCAAGATGATTTGAAAGATTATAAACCAAAGGTTGTTTTTGTAGATGATAATAATAAGATAGAAAAAATCTCATCTTATGAAAAACATGGAAAGTTATACTAAAATTTAAATATTTACATTGATGTCAAAGACTATCTCTAAAAATAAATCATTATTAAGGAGATTACAATGAAAGTTATTAAAAAAATAGATGAACTGAGGAGCCTACTTCAAGGCTATAAGAATGAAGGAAAAACTATAGGTCTTGTACCGACTATGGGATATTTACATAGAGGGCATGCCTCTTTAATTCAAAGGGCAGCCCAAGAAAATGATATTGTCGTTGTGTCTGACTTTGTCAATCCGATTCAATTTGGACCAAATGAAGATTTGGCGACTTATCCTAGAGATATTGAGGCAGATACTAAATTAGCCGAGGAAGCCGGGGGAGATTTTATTTTCCATCCGGAAGTTGAAGAAATGTATCAAGATAAAAGTGCCTTTGTGGATATAGAATTTATGTCTGAAAATCTCTGCGGATTAAAAAGACCCGGCCATTTTAGAGGAGTATGCACTGTTTGTACTAAGCTTTTTAATATAGTCGGACCTAATCGTGCATATTTTGGTCAAAAAGACGCTCAGCAGTTAGCCATTATAAAAAAATTAGTCTTTGACCTCAATTTTCCTATTGAAATAATAGCCTGCCCAATTATCAGAGAAGAAGACGGATTAGCTCTTTCTTCAAGAAATACTTACTTATCAGCAGATGAGAGAAAGGCTGCACTTTGTCTATCAAAAGCAATTTTCCAAGGAGAAAAGCTTGCAAAAGAAGGCAAGGATTTAAGCGAAGTTTTGTCTAAGATGAACGAAATAATAAGCAGTGAGCCTCTAGCAAAGATAGACTATATCAAGGCTGTTGATTTTAAGACTATTAAAGATGTTAGCAGCTTTAAGCAGGAAACTTTGGTAGCAATAGCTGTCTATATCGGTAAAACAAGACTGATTGACAACTTTATCTATAAGGGGTGAAATCATGAAAAAACTAAATAAAATCTCAAATAAAATAGTTCAAAATTTCGGATTGATTATCATCCTTTTTTCAGCAATAGCTTATTTTTTTCCTGATTATTTTAAATGGATGACAAAACATACTTCTGTTTTCTTAGGAATTGCTATGTTTGGGATGGGTACGAGTATTGATGGAGATAATTTTAAAGCTGTTATGAAAAATCCACGAGATATCTTCATAGGAGCCTTGGTTCAATTTACTGTTATGCCTCTTGCCGCTTGGTTATTAGCAGTAGTTTTCCGCTTAAACACTGACCTTGCACTTGGGATGATACTTGTAGGTTGTTGCCCCGGAGGAACGGCTTCAAATGTTATAACACATATTGCAGGTGGAAATGTGACTATGTCTGTTGCCATGACTACTCTATCGACTCTTTTAGCACCAATAGTGACTCCTGCATTAGTTTTCTTGTTGGCAGGAAGATGGGTTGAAGTTTCAATCCTTGCTATGTTTACATCAGTTGTAAAAGTCATCTTAATTCCTGTATTAATTGGCTTCCTCATAAAAAAAGTTATGCCAAAAACTGTAGAAAAAAGCAAGACTATTTTCCCTTTGATATCTTCTGTAGCTGTTATTTTAATTATTGCCGGTATCATAGGAGCAAATTCAGCAAAAATTGCAGAATCAGGCGCAATGGTCTTATTGCTTGTAATATTACACAATGGCCTTGGACTAATCGGGGGACTTATGGCTGCCAAGTTCTTTAAAATGGACTATGATAAGACAACAGCCTTGTCTATAGAAGTAGGTATGCAAAACTCAGGTCTTGCCATCTCTCTTGCGACTGCAAATTTTGCCTTAAATCCATTAGCTACATTGCCAGGTGCGATTTTTTCAATCTGGCATAATATGTCGGGTTCACTTTTTGCGTCATATCGTAAGAATAAAAAGCAAATAATGGAAAATGCAAAGTTGAACTATGATAAATTAGGATAGATTATAGAATTATATTCATAAATATTTTTAAAAATTGTATATTTTTTATGCTCTATTTTAAATACACTTAAAATATGTTATCCAAAATTTTATTAGATTTTATACTAAAAATCTTTTAAATCACGATGTAAATATTTTGCTTATGAATGTCATACAATTTAAATAATAATCACCATAAAAAATATTTTGCATGACTTTTTAAATGGAGATTAGTATTAGTATAAATTCCAAGTTTTTATATAACAATATGTACTATTCTTATTTTATTTAATATTTAAAAGACCTGCTTATATAGTAATCATAAACTTAATTTATTAACTTTAGATTAAGCTTTTATGATTACTCTTAGCAGGTCTTTTTTTTACTTTCTTATTAGATTATTTATTTTCTCTTACTACTTTTCCCTCTTTTATAGTCCTTTCCACTATATTAACTCCTGTATGATAAGGTAGGAACCTAAATGAAGGATATTTAAGTATAACTATATCTCCCTTTTTACCTATATCTATAGAGCCTACTTTATCAGCTCTGTCTACAGCTGCAGCACCGTTTATAGTCATGGCTGTCACCGCTTCTTCCGGAGACATATTCATATAGATAGACGCAAGCGCAAACATCAAAGGTATGGAATTTGTAAAATTACTTCCCGGATTAAAGTCAGTACCAAGCGCCACTGCACTACCTGAATCTATCATCATTCTCGCCCTTGCAAAAGGCTCTTTAAGACAAAATGCAGTTGTAGGCAACAATGTGCTGATTACTTTTTTCTCAGCCATAGCCTTGATACCATTGTCAGAGGCATGTAAAAGGTGATCTGCAGATACAAGTCCAAGTTCTGCAGCAAGCTCTGCCCCACCAAGTTGTACTATCTCATCAGCATGAATCTTGAGTTTAAGTCCATATTCCTTTGCTTTTAAATACATCTTTCTTGATTGTTCTACAGAAAATACATTTTGCTCACAAAATACGTCGAAAAACTCTGCAAGATTTTCCTTTGCAACCTCAGGCAAGACTTCATCTATTATAAAGTCCACATAATCGTCAGTTCTTCCGGCAAATTCTTTAGGTGTGGCATGTGCACCCATGAAAGTAATAGATATGTCAATCGGGTGAATTTCATTTAATTTTTTCATCACTCTAAGTTGTTTAAGCTCTGTTTCTTTGTCAAGACCGTACCCACTCTTACCTTCAACTGAAGTTACACCAAATGTAAGCATTGAATCAAGTCTTTCAAGTCCTCTCTCAATAAGTTCATCTTCGCTTGCCTCTCTTGTAGCTGTAACAGAGCTTACTATACCTCCGCCCCTGTTCATGATGTCCATATAGCTGTCTCCACGTAGTCTCCACGAAAATTCATCAGCTCTGTATCCACCAAATACAAAGTGAGTATGAGAGTCAACAAATCCGGGTAGTACAGCCTTTCCACTAGCATCTATAACTTCATATTTCTTTTCATCATATTTTGAAAGTATGTCGGCAGTTTTTCCAAGGTCTTTGATTATACCATCTTCTATTACTACTGCTCCATCTTCGATTATGTGGATGTCAGACATCTCTTTTCCGTATTTTGCAGTCTTTCCTGAGCATGTTACCAACTCATTTGCATTTTTTATCAATAAATTTGACATAAAAACCCCCTTGTATCATTTATAATTTAATTCAGACTTATAAATATATCTTTTACATTAGTCATTTACAAAAAAATAAATGACTCAAAATTAATATGATTGAAATATCCATTAAGCATACTTGTTTAATAAGCTATGTTTTTCAAATTTACATATTCAAACTTTATTATTTAAGTAAATACTTATATTAAAAAAATTATATTTAATAGTAAGTATAGAAAAATTTTTTTATAAAATCTAAGTTTAACTGTAATGACAAGATAAAGAAAAAAATTTTTACATAATTTAAATAAAGTTTAGTATTAAAACATCATATAAAATTATAATTAAGTTATTAAACAAGTCAAATAGATTTTTTGTATAAATCATATAGTCATAATTATAATATACCGACAAAATTTTTAAAAATTCATTTTTATAAAATAAAACTAACAAAGATCGAATTGACGATTTTTGTTAGTTTTATTATTTCAATCGTCATCTTTTAAATGACAATTACATCTTCTATTTTTTAAATATCTTTGCTACTGCTGATTTTACAGCGTCTTCATCAGCTATATAAGGTACTGTTATATGATCTGTGCCTTTGTTCACCTTGTTGAACTCTATTACTGTTTCGATAGAGTTTTCGTTTCTTGCCCATGAACGTCTTGCAACACCGCTCATAACGTCCCATGACAAAGCAGATTTTACTATTTCGTCTGCTCTGTGGCTACCGTCAAGCACAAGACCGAATCCACCATTTATAGATTTTCCTATACCTACGCCACCGCCGTTGTGTATTGCTACAAGGCTCATACCTCTTGCGCAGTTACCTGCAAAGCATTGGATTGCCATATCAGCCATTACATTACTACCGTCTTTGATATTTGATGTTTCTCTAAATGGAGAGTCTGTTCCTGATACGTCATGGTGGTCTCTACCCATCATTACAGGTCCTATTTCACCTTTTCTTACCATGTCGTTGAACTTAAGGGCGATTTTTATTCTTCCTATTGCGTCTTGATACAATATTCTCGCTTGAGTTCCTACAACCATTTGATTCTTTTCAGCGTCTCTTATCCATACATAGTTATCTCTGTCTTGATATCTTCTGTTAGGATCTATACATTCCATAGCCGCTTTATCAGTTTTTACAAGGTCTTCATGTTTTCCGCTTAGGCATACCCATCTGAATGGTCCGTATCCGTAGTCAAACAACTTAGGTCCCATTATGTCTTCTACATAAGATGGCCAAATAAATCCGTCTTTTTCATCCACTCCGTTTTTAGAGATTTCCTTAACTCCTGCATCGTAGATTGCCTTCATAAATGAATTACCGTAGTCAAAGAAGTAAGATCCTTTAGCTGTAAGTTTCTTGATTACGTTGAAATGAGCAACAAGAGTAGCATCTACCATCTTTCTGAATTTTTCAGGATCTTCAGCAAGAAGTCTTGTTCTTTCATCAAAGTCTATTCCTTGTGGGCAATATCCACCTTCATACACATTGTGGCAAGATGTTTGGTCTGACAAAAGTGGAATGTGAATGTCGTGTTTGTCAGCATATTCAAGCAAATCAACTATATTTCCATGATAAGCTATTGAAATAGCTTCTTTCTTATCTTGATATTCCTTTGCTAAAGCAAAAACTTCTTCAAGATTTGCAGACGCCTTTCTTATCCAGCCTTGGTCAAGTCTTGTTTGTATTCTTGAGTAGTCAACTTCTGCTACTATACCTACTCCATTTGCTATCTCGCAAGCCTTTCCTTGTGCGCCGCTCATACCGCCAAGACCTGATGTTACGAAAAGCACTCCTGCCAAATCTCCGTCGTTAGGTATGCCAAGTTTCATTCTTCCGGCATTTAATATTGTGTTGAAAGTACCGTGAACTATACCTTGAGGTCCTATATACATCCAACCGCCGGCTGTCATCTGTCCGTAGTTTGCCACACCCATCTCTTCGGCAACTTCCCAATCGTGTAGATTGTCAAACATACCTATCATCATTGCATTTGATATTATTACCCTAGGAGCGTCCGGTTTTGATTTGAAAAGTCCAAGCGGATGACCTGATTCTATTACAAGAGTTTGGTCTTGTGTCATAACTTCAAGGTACTTCTTTATAAGTCTGTATTGCATCCAGTTTTGGCAAACACTTCCTGTTTCACCGTAAGTAACAAGCTCATAAGGATAAAGCGCAACTGCAAAGTCAAGGTTGTTATCTATCATTACTTGGAAAGCCTTACCTTCTATACAGTTTCCTTTGTATTCGTCGATAGGCTTACCATAAAGATTGCCTTCAGGTCTAAATCTATAGCCGTATATTCTTCCTCTTGTTGTAAGTTCTTCCAAAAACTCAGGTATTAATTGTTGATGATATTTTTCAGGAATGTATCTAAGTGCATTTTTCAATGCTATCTCAGTTTGGCTTTGAGAAAGACGGAATCCTCTATCAGGTGCCCTTCTTATCCCTTCTTCAAATTTTGGCATCTCAGGCAAAACGTCATCTAATTTTATAGTCATAGCTTCTGCAATATCAATGTTTGGTATCATAATATCCTCCTATATTTTCATAATTAATCTTATGTAATTTGTAATATGTCTGCCTTATCCTAACATAAATATAAAGACTTCAATCTTAGTATCTAAGTTTAATTTGTATTAAAACTAACTCTATAATACTTCAATATAAAAGAAGTCTATCATTCTATTATGAAATCGACATCACATATACAAACACACCATGTTCGCATCTTATGACATCATTATAAATTACCCACGTCATTAAATAGTCTATGTAAATTTGGTAAAAATATTAAAGATTAAGAAGCTTAAAATTTTTAAATTAATTTTCAAGAATTAATTTTGACTTTTATGCAATAATATTTATATTTTCTATAATAATAAAACGTTTTTCTTAAAATTTACTGCGTCGAATTTGATATTTTCCATTAGACGCTTTTTTATAAAAATAAGCTTTTCAAAAATGAAAATATGTTGTATCATTTATGTATGGTATATTATTTACTAATTATATATAAGGAGGCAGTCATGGATTACAAAATAGTAAAATCTGAAGATTTTGTTGTAAATCAGTGGAGCGGAGGTAATACTACGCAATTTGTCATATATCCTGAGGACTCCACACTTTCCAAAAGAGATTTTGACTGGAGAATATCTTCTGCATCTTTCACAACTTCATCTTCACAGTTCAGCGATTTTTCCGGCTATCAGAGATATTTACTTCCTCTTCAAGGTGAGCTTTTTGTAGAACACGAAAATCTCTACAAAAGAACACTATTTCCTTATGATGTGGAATATTTCTATGGAAAATGGACTACAAAATCTAATAACAGTCTGGATTGCATCGACTTTAATTTCATTGTAAGAGAAGATTTGCAGGCAAATCTTGCTATACTTAAGGAAGACGATTTATATGCTCCTAAAAAAAAAGGTAAGTTGATATTATATTCTAAGGAAAACTCTATAATACAAATATCCGAAACTGAGGAGTCTACCATAAATCTAGACGCTGAAAGTCTACTTATTATTGAGGAAGAAGAAGTATTGAACTGCATAAAAATAATTCAATGTAGCTCTCCGGTAATAATATGTGAGGTTAACTGATATTTATTAAAAATCAGTACTTTCTAATATTTAATTTAATTATAAAGCTTTAAATAATTCTTTTTCGACGCTTTATAGACTTTGCGTTTTCCTGTTAAACAGTCATATTCGTAAAAGTATTTACTTTTTTATCCTGAATTTTAGACTATTTATTAAAATTATTAATTGCCTGAATTTTTAATACTTTTTAATATCATAATTTTATGAAACGAAATTTCAAAATGACATATATTCGACGTGTTCATTATATAATCATTAGCATAAAGTTTAATTATAGGAACTTTTTTCGAAAAAGAAAAAAACGTTGCCTATTTTAAAAAAATAATATTTGTCTGTGTTATCTAAGTAGGATATCGCCTTTGATTTTTCTAATTGATTCATAATTATCAGGCAACCGATACAAATATGTCTCTACATAAAAACAAGTCGATTCTTTGCTATCTTATAGCACTTTGATAACACAAATATCAGCAGTTATAATTGTTCTATTATTGGAAAATCATATTGATTGGATTAATGAGTTTCAATTCATCCATGAATTTTAACAGTTTATCTTTATATGTTAATAAGCTTAATATCTGGTTAAAATCCAATAATGACATGGCGTTTTGCCGGCTGATTAATATGTATCATTTATTTTTATCATTTCAAACTAGGGAGGAGTTATTATGGATATACTATTAAATCCGGTCATAGTGTCGGTAATAGTAATGTGTGTTCTTTGCTTACTGAAATTTAACGTATTGTTAGCTATCATCGTTTCAGCAGTTGTTGCCGGTCTTGCTGCAGGAATGCCTTTTTACATCTCAAGTGATACAGCTAAGGCACTTTTAGCGCAAGGTGTACCGGAATATCAGACAAAAAATATCATTGGTGTCTTGATTGATGGAATGGGCGGAAACTCTGAAACAGCACTAAGCTATATCTTGCTTGGAGCATTTGCGGTAGGTCTTGCTCATTCTGGTCTTGGAACTATCTTATCTGTAAAACTTTCAAGAGTTCTAAGCGGTAAGAAGTTTTTCATGATTTTTGCTATAGCATTTATCGCCTGCTTCTCTCAAAACCTTGTTCCAGTGCATATAGCATTTATACCTATATTGATACCTCCACTATTGGGATTGATGAACAAGCTCAAGATAGACAGAAGAGCAATGGCTTGTGCTCTTACATTCGGTCTTAAAGCGCCTTATGTTTCTATACCTCTTGGTTTTGGTCTTTTATTCCACAATATATTGGTTGAAAACATCAATAATGCCGGAAAGGAACTGGGTATAGAGATTTCTGTAGCTGACACATCAAAAGTAATGTGGATTGGCGGTTTATCAATGCTTATAGGTCTTATAATTTGCGTATTGTTACTTTATGGAAAAGATAGAGAATATAAGGACGTTCCTGTACCAGGTACAGTTGAACATACTGATGTTAAGATGACTAAGGAAGCTTGGGGAGCACTTATAGGTTGTATAGTTGTTGCTGTAGTATCTATGGTAACAAAATCACTACCGTACTCTGCAACTCTTGGTCTTTTCACAATGATAATAACAGGTTGTATAAAATACAAGAGCTTGGATGAGGTTGTAAATGGCGGTATAGGTATGATGGGATTCATCGCCTTTGTAATGCTTGTAGCTGCCGGATATGGTTATTTGTTAAAAACAAGCGGTGCAGTTGACTCTCTTGTTAAAAGCGCTTCTGTATATATGCAAGGCTCTAAGGCCATGGCAGCATTTATACTATTGCTTGTAGGATTGCTCATCACTATGGGTATAGGTACTTCATTTGGTACAGTTCCAATAGTTACTGCAATATATGTGCCTCTTTGCCATACTATAGGATTTTCAGTTCCTTCTATAATACTTCTTATAGGTATTGCAGCTGCTCTTGGTGACGCAGGATCTCCTGCCTCAGACTCTACTATGGGTCCTACATCAGGGCTTAATGCAGACGGACAGCACGACCACATTTGGGATACCTGCGTTCCTACATTCATAGCATACGACATTACACTTATAATCGGTGGAGTAATAGGTGCCGTTATACTCGGATAGTCATTAACTATAATTCTCCGTCGAATTTAACGTCGGAGAATTATTTAATGGAATAATAAATCAGGCTAATTAATATTTTAATAAAATTTGTAAGGAGATTAATTAATGAAAGCTAAAGAAATAAAAAAAGTTGTTCTTACAGGAAACGATCTGTCTTTGGATGAATTGATGGCAGTAGCAAGATATAACTGCGTGGCTGAATTATCTCAAGATACTGTAAAAAATATAGAAGACTCAAGAAAGATAATAGATGACATCGTAGAAAACGAGAAGGTTATTTATGGAGTTACTACAGGATTTGGAGAGTTCAGCAAGGTTGGTATATCTAAGGAAGATTGTCGCGTACTACAAGAAAATCTCATACGTTCACACGCTTGCGGATACGGACCTCTTTTTGATAGAGAAGTAGTAAGAGCCATAATGCTTACAAGAGTAAATGCACTTTCAAAAGGATATTCAGGAGTAAGACTTTTGACTATCAAAACTCTACTTGAAATGCTAAATAAGGGCGTACATCCTTGCATACCTGAAAAAGGCTCTTTGGGTGCGTCCGGAGACCTTGCGCCTCTTGCTCATATGGTACTTCCTATGCTTGGACTTGGTGAAGCTGAATACAAGGGTCAAATAGTATCAGGTAAGGAAGCTATGGAAAAAGCAGGAATTCCTGTAATTGACCTTGACGCAAAAGAAGGTCTTGGACTTATAAACGGTACTCAAGTACTGACATCTACAGGAGCTATAACAACTTACGATGCAATACAGCTACTAAAAATCGGAGATATAGCAGCAGCCCTTACAACTGAAGCTCTAAGAGGAATTACAGACGCTTTTGATGAAAGGTTGCATGTTATAAGAAACCATCACGGACAGGTGACAACTGCAAGAAATATGCTCAAACTTCTTGAAGGCAGCACATATACTACAAGACAGGCAGAACTTAGAGTTCAAGACGCTTACTCTATAAGATGCGTACCTCAAATACATGGAGCAAGTAAAGACTCTATAGCTTATGTTGAGAAGAAAGTAGAAATAGAGCTTAACTCCGTTACTGACAATCCTATAGTAACAAGAGAAGGAGATGTAATATCAGGAGGAAACTTCCACGGAGAGCCTATGGCACAACCATTTGACTTCCTTGGAATAGGTATAGCGGAGATAGCCAATGTATCTGAAAGAAGATTGGAAAGACTTATAAATCCGCAACTTAATGACCTTCCTGCATTCCTTACTCCTCAAGGTGGACTAAACTCAGGATATATGATAACTCAATATGCTTGTGCAGCGCTTGTTTCTGAAAATAAGATATTGGCACATCCGGCATCAGTTGATTCTATACCATCATCTGCCAACCAAGAAGACCTTGTTTCAATGGGAACTATAGCTGCAAGAACAGCAAGAGATATATTGGTAAACTCTGTTAGAGTACTTGCTACTGAACTAATGGCTGCTTGCCAAGCAATAGACTTTAGAAAAGATTTGAACCTAAAGCTTGGAAAAGGAACTCAAAAAGCTTATGACGCTGTAAGAGCTGTTACAGACTTTATAAAACTTGATACAGATATAGAAATGTATAAAGAGCTTGATAAGGTAACAAAACTGATAGTAGACGGCACTATACTTGAAGCAGTTGAAAGTGCTGTAGAAATAGATTACTAAAATTGAAAATATATAAATATTAGCACTTATTTTTCTAAAAATATAAAATAGAAAAATAAGTTTGGATTTTAATACAAATGATAGTAAGATAATACTATAACAGCCTCTTCAAATTCAACTTGAAGAGGCTGTATCTATTCATATTCATAGTCATAAGCATCCTTACTTATGTAAAGAAGTTGACTTATAATAACAATAATTAGGTATTATTTTATATCTTTAATGATTCAGTTTCACATACCCTAAGGTTTGACTTTACAAAATACTCTTATAAGGCTGTAATTGCAGCAATAGCTCCAAATATTACCCCAGGTAAATTTGCTACTACAATCGGCCATTCTTTTTTCTTTTGAAAAAAACCGTAGCAAACCCATAGGGTGCAGTTTATCGCAGCAACTAAAGGTTGTAAAAAGCCTGTTTTATGTCCATGTAAGTTGTTGACAATCTGTGGGAAGTAAGCTACATACATAAGCATAGCGGTACAAGTTGCTACCCATCCCATGATTTTAACTGTCTTTTCATTCATAAGTTTGCCTTCTTTCTACCATTGAGCATCAAATTAATTTAAAATTCAAATCGATTTTACACTTATAAAAATTTATTTTAAAATCTGCTTATTTATAACGAAAAATCTCCTAAAAATCATTAATTAGTGTCAACTACAGTTTTATTATAATCCCACTTTCATATTTTGAAAAGACTTATTTTAAATTTATTTTGCCTATTTAAGGAATATATTCAAATCACAATGTTTTTAACTCATTTTGCATGTGGAGAAGTTGAAATAATAACTTTTAATTCAATAGATTATTCTTATGCTTTATGGTACAATATATCTATGTAGTATTATGCAAACTTGTTGGAAGAAACCAAGCATTATCAATCTTATTTACATAAAAATGCCGGTATCTTAACCCCAAACTGACAATAGAAAAGAGAGTTGATAAATATGAACATTGCCATTGTAGATGACAGGAAAGAGGATAGAGAAAAGCTGAGCAGCATCCTTTTAAAATATGCCGCTGCCGGTAGCGAAAAACTGAATATACAATATTTTGAAAGTGCAGAAGCTTTGCTTGACAACTATCAGCCCTTTCTCTATACGATTCTTTTTCTGGACATTTATATGGACGGGATGAGCGGGATGCAGGCGGCAGAAATTATTCGTAAAACAGATTCCGATGTTATTTTGGTTTTTCTGACGACAAGTGCGGAACACCATGTAGCAGCCCTGCACAATCATGCCTTTGATTATATCGAAAAACCGGCGGAAGAGGTGCAGGTTTTTCGGATTATGGACGATATTTTAAAGAGAAAGACAGATTTAACTCAGAGGCTTTCCTTTTCTGTAAACAGGACAGAGTATCACCTTGCATTTTGCGATATTGTGGCAGTAAGTGCCTCTACCCACAATGTTGAAATTTATGATAAATACGGAAATACCTATGCACCCCGCTTGACCTTTTCAAGCGTTTGTGATGAGATTTTTCAGGATAAGAGATTTCTCCTCATCCTACGGGGCGTGATAGTCAATATGGACTTTATACAGAGCTTTAAAAGCGGAGTCTGCTACCTTGAAAGCGGGATCGAATTTCCATGCAATCTCAGAAAAGAAAAGCAGTTTGTATCCACTTGGCAAAATTATATTTTTCAGAAATTAAGAAAAGAAGCTATGGAAAGGAGGCATAAGGCAAAACAATGAATAAACAGCTCGCCTCAACCTTATTGGAATATTTTGTTCTTATTCCCTCCGCTATCCTCTGTTATCTTCCGATGAGAAATCAGATTAGATACCCGCTTCGCTTGTTACTGGTAATGGCAGTTCCTGCATTCCTTGTCCTTTCAACTATCGGCTCTCTCACGGAAATATATTTTCCTTTTGATGCCAATATCATCCTGTTTCCTGTACTGATAGGATGCTTTACTTTTTATGCACACAGTATAAAGGCACCTATAAGCGAGGCAGTTGCAATATTTGTGGATGTGATGGCGGTGATGTCCATATTGGCAAATTTTGCCGCCTGCTTTGATGCTGCAAGACATCCAAGTCTAGGTATCAATTCTTCAAGTTTGGATTATACACTTTTTCTTTTAGCAGCAAGTATGATATTGGCAATTCCTATAGGATTTTTCTTTGGGAAATATGGGAGTAAACTGGTGGAACGACTGCATATTGCAAAGGTCTATCTTATGACTCTACCTTTTTCAGGCTCTATCTTAATGATTAATCTTTTTATGCGTCCGTTAAAATACGAGACGTTTTATGTAAATAGAGTCGGGACTGTGGTACTTATTATCCTCTTGATTGTTTTTTTCATATGGATGATAATGAATGTAGTATTTTATTTCATTGTAAGCATATTGTTGGATGCGGCGAAGTCCGAGCAGGAGAGAAAAATACTAAAAATGCAGGAAAAGCAATATGATGCCCAGATGAAATATATCAATGATTCTGCAAGGGCAAGACATGATTTCAGACAAATACTGATAACCTTAAAAAATATGGCAGAATCTGGCAATGCAGATGCCGTCAATGCCTACCTTGCAGACTATATGAGGGAGCTTCCGACCAGAGAAACGCTTATCTATACCAAGAATGATGCTTTAAATGCCATTTTGAATTTTTATGCAGCACAGGCAAAAAACGAGAGTATTGATGTCAGTTTCAGTATTGATATTGAGAAGCAGCAGATACTTTCCGATGTGGAGTTGTGTACCATGATTGGAAACCTTTTAGAAAACGCAATCGATGCCGCAAAAAATGCAGACAGTAAAGATCGCTTTATCGAACTTACGATGACAACTCGTGGGGACTGTTGGCTTTATATTGTGGAAACCAACGCCTTTGACGGGAATATCAAGATGAAAAACGGAGAATATCATTCCACCAAAGGAAGCGGCAGAGGTCTTGGGATTGCCTCTATCAGAACCACAGTGGAGAAATACAAGGGTAAAGCAGAGTTTTCTCATTATGAACTGGAATTTTATATCAATATTGCCATTCCGCTAAACGAAGACTAATTCTGCTTTAAACTGCCGTGTAACACTTGGCATAACAAAGCCGTTTCAATCTATTAAAAATAAACTCGGCTTGAAAAAGCGGGGCAATGGATAAGTTTTTTATACAATTTATCATCTCGTGCCGTTTTGATTGCAACTCGTGCCACTTTTCTTGTATAATTTTTGATTTTATGGTTTAAATAATTATACATAAAAGGAAGGAGGCGGCATTCATGGAAATAGATAGAACAAGAGTAGGTAAAAATAATAGAATTTTTACAACAAAGCACAGGGATAATTGTGCCTATTTTTACCTTACAATTCCATATGAATCAGGATAAACGCTGCATTTGCTGAATCGTCAGATTTTGGATGTGGCGTTTTTGCATGCAACGAAATAAAGGCAACGATATTGGTTGCAATATATTTTGAAAGGAGGAGAAAATTACATGAATATGGAAAATAAAAGAAGACGAAGAATATGTATAAATAGGACAAATCTACCAAAACGTCTGCTTTCTTTCTGCCTGTGCATAGTATTGACTTTGACATATTCTAACATGTATACCCTTGCTATATCGGAAAATACGAGAGAAGATAGTAAAAAGAATATTGTCGCATTTTCTTCACTTCCTAATGATATACAGAAGCAGGAAATCCTGCAAGGTGAGGACTTGTCGGCAGTAATATTTCCAAATACATTAGAGGTCTCAGTAGAGGAGACTGTTCTTGCAAATAAGAACATTGTAGATAAAAACAATAAGAGCAATGATGAAGCTATTCCAAAAAAAGAGCCAGATGAGGATAACTTAAGGAAGATGATGCAGGAAGAAACTGAAATATCTGCAAAAGTAAATGAAAATGAAACGGCAGAATTAGCCAAAGATAATACATCAGTAGAAGAGATAGCAGAAACGTCAAAAGACAATACAGAAGAACCGGCAAAAAATAGCGATGAAGCAGAAAGAGTGAAAGAAACAGAATTAAAGAACATCATACTCCAAGATGTAAGATGGGAGATAGACGAGGAAAACAGTAGCAAACCATCCTTTTCATCCGAAAATGCAGGGGACAGCTTTGTATTTGAGCCTGCTATACCGGAGCAGTACAGGATAACGGATGATGCAGAACTTCCTAAGATTCGTGTAAGCATTAGGGATAAGGAAACTGTCAAAACAGCCCTTTTTTATAGACAGTCTAATGTGCAGTATTATGACAGGGACGAAAGAGAAATAAAAACAGTGCCCGCAGAAGTTGTCACAGATGATATGAAAACTTGGGGCGAAGAAGGCGCCAAGAAGTGGTATGTGGTTAATGACAAGGTTACAATAAATACCAGAATTATGGTAACCAGCGATGTCCATTTGATTTTGGCAGACGGAGCGAAACTGAAAGCGACACAAGGAATCGATGTGTCAGCAGAGAACGCCTTAACCATATATGGGCAGACAGACGAGGTTACACAAAATACCGGTAAAATAGACGCTAATGGAGTTAGTATGTCCGGTATAGGCGGCACCTATGGTAAGCCTTGCGGTAAAATTACCATTACCGGCGGAATAGTAGATGCGACGTCTATTTACAACGGAGCAGGCATCGGCGGCGGGCAGGATGGAGCAGGAGGCAATATAACTATTAGCGGCGGCACGGTAACGGCAAAATCTAGATTTGGAGCAGGCATCGGCGGCGGAGCCGGCATCACTATCGGTGCATTTGTAGAAGGGGGCAATATAACGATTACTGGTGGCACGGTAACGGCGAAATCTGAATCCGGAGCCGGTATAGGTGGCGGCACCGATTTCAGTGACGGTCTTGCTCACGGTGATACTACCGGAGGCACGGTAACGATTAATGGCGGCACGGTAACGGCAAAATCTATGACCGGAGCCGGCATCGGTGGTGGTGCGGATGGAAAAGGAGCCAATATAACGATTAGCGGTGGCACGGTAACGGCAAGCTCTGGAGGCGGAGCTGGTATCGGCGGCGGCTTGAATGAAGCAGGAGAAACGACAGAGATTAGCGGTGGCACGGTAACGGCAAGTTCTATAAATGGAGCCGGCATCGGCGGTGGTGACAAAGGTGCCGGAGGCAATATAACGATTAGTGGCGGTACGATAAATGCATTAGTTTACAGCTATGGAAGCGGCAATGGAGCAGGCATAGGAGGCGGTTGCAGCAGCGATGGAGGCAATATAACCATTAGTGGTGGTACGGTAATAGCATCCACAGCAGGCGACGGAGCCGGTATCGGCGGCGGCGGAGCCGATAGTAGAATTAAAGATGCCGGAGCGGGAGGCAATGTAACGATTAGCGGCGGTACGGTATTTGCAAATTCTAAATTTAGTCACGGCATCGGCGGCGGAATAAGCAAAGAAAGTGGCGGTCAGAATGGTGCAAACGGAAGTTTCGATACAGGAACTGACGGTAAAGCCATTATCAGAACCAAGAGCTTTGCCGATAAAGACGGTCAAGGTTCTTGGCAAGGCATCATATTTGAAAAAAATAACGGCAATGTCTACGGCAACCAAGAATTAACCGAGGACTTTGAGATAAAAGCCGGTCAAACTCTGACTATACCGGCAGGTATCACCTTAACCATTTCTTCAGGTAAGACTCTTACTATAAAAGGAAAGGTAAGGAATTTCGGTACAATTAACGGTGATGTCAAAATTGTTGAAAACGGAAAACTTCTGGTACCTTATCCTGCCCCTAATGTGGTTATAGATTATAGAGCTGAAAAGCTTACAGGATTTAATAAGGATACTTCTTATGAAATTACTCCAAATGGTGGCAATGTAGAAACTATAGATAAGCCGGCTGATGGAAAAGTAGACATAAATACCGCTTGGATTGGAAAAAATTTATCTATAATGGCAAAAGAAGATGACAGTCATTTAGATGGTATAATACAAAAATTAGATATTCCTAATCACCCTGAGGCACCGGTAGGACTTAAAGGTGTAAGTGAAACCTCTTTTGGCAAAAATGACGGAAAAATCACCGGTACAACAGCAGGAATGGAATACAAGCCTTCTTCTGAAAATAACTGGAAACCGTGTACAGCAGGTGAAACCTTAAATCTTGCACCGGGAGAATATGAGGTCAGAATGGCAGCTAGCGACAGCAATTTTGTCGGCAAAGTGGCAATAATTAAAGTTAAACATGCTGCTCAATTCACTGCACCAAAAGCAAAAACGGGTCTTTCCTATACAGGAGAAAATCAGGAATTGATTGAAAGAGGCACAGTAGAAACTGCTATAGGAGAATTACAGTATAGCTTGGAAGAAGCAGGAGCATACAGCACTGCTATACCAAAAGCAACAGATGCAGGGACTTACAAAGTGTATTATAAAGTCACAGGAGTAAATCCTGACTACGATTACAGTGTGTCAAAGGGTGAGGTGACTGTAAACATAGCTAAAGCCAATCAGACTCCACTTAGTATTAATGATGTTACAGGCAAAAAATATGGTAATGATGAGTTTGTGCTTGCAACAACAGGTGGCAGCGGCACCGGAGCCACAACTTACAGCGTTCCTGTAAATAACGGTGTTCTTTCTGTAGATGGCACTACAGCAAAAATCATAGGAGTGGGAGAGGTAACGGTTACAGCTGTTAAAGCAGGAGATAAAAACTACAATAAAACAAGCGCAGAACTTAAAATAACGATAGCAAAAGGCGATGCACCTGTTATTAACTTCCCTACAGCAAGTAATTTGACATACGGACAAAAATTATCGCAAAGTGTGCTTACAGGCGGAAGTACAGGGTATGGAAGTTTCGCTTGGAAAGACGGAAATGTGATTCCTACGGTAAATAATAGTACAGGCTATGAAGTAGTGTTCACTCCAAGTGAAAAAACGCTGAAAAACTATGAAGCAATTACAGAAGAAAACAAGAAAAAGAATGTTTTGGTTACAGTTGCAAAGGCAAATCCGACTATAAATCTTACAGCAAATGCATCCAGCAATTCAGGAAGCAAATCTGTTACACTAATTGTAGAAATTGCAGGGCCAAGCGGCACTGTTAAGCCTACCGGAAATGTAAAATTTTCTTATAAAAACGGAGGCAGTTTTACAGAGCTTGGTACAGTTTCATTAGTAGATGGAAAAGCTACTTATAGATGGGATAATCCGGAGGAAAAAGAGTATGAAATTAAAGCCAACTATGTAGGAGATACTAATTATAATGCTATAGAAAGTGCTGTTGAAAAGATAGACACAAGGAAACAAAGCCAGAGTGATATCTTATTTACAGCTATTTCAGATAAAACTTACGGAGATGGAGAATTTACCCTATCTATTACAGGCGGCAGTGGTACAGGAGCAGTAACTTACAGTGTACCGAGAGGAAACGGCGTACTTGAAATAACCGGAAATAAAGCAAAAATTATAGGAGCAGGAAGCACTACTGTAACAGTTAAAAAAGCAGCAGATGATAATTATAATGAAGCAAGCAGAAGTACAAGTATCATCGTTGCAAAGAAAAAGCTGACAGTAAAAGCAGATGACAAGACTGTAGTAAAAGGCAAAGCTATGCCGGAGTTTACTTACAACAAGGCAGAAGTGGATAAAAATCTTGCAGATGGAGATACTTTTGCAAATCCTGTTATCACATCAAATGCAACAAATACAAATCATACCGGAGAATATGATATTACAATAAGCGGAGGAACGCTTATAAATACTGCCGCTGCAGATGTAGCAAAAAACTACGAAATCAAGTACAAAAAAGGCATACTGAAAATTGTAGTGGCGCTTTATGAAGTAAATGTAGTGGACGGAACAGGAAGCGGCAAGTACAGCGAAGGTCAGACTGTTACCATCAAGGCAAATGATAAGTCAGGTTATACATTTACTATCTGGAAAGGCTCTGACGGAGTAGTCTTTGCCAATGCCTCAGCTAAAGAAACAAGCTTTATAATGCCGACAAAGGCGGTTACAGTAACTGCTAACTACAGTGCAAACAGTAATGGCGGTCAATCCGGTGGAGGTTCATCATCCGGTGGAGGAGGCGGCGGTGGAGGCTCATCTTCATCACCAAAAACAAATACTACACCTGCGATAATCCCTTCAAATAAGAATACACAAACAACTAAAAAAGCCGATACTGTGACTGTAAACGAAGAAGAAGTTGTAAAATCTGCACCTAATTTGAATTTCGTTGATTTGAAAAGTAATCACTGGGCGATAGAATATATAAGATTTGTCGTTCAAAGAGGTGTAATGGTAGGAGTGAGCAAATACAGATTCGACCCGAACGGCAAACTCTCAAGAGCGATGTTGATTTCGATGTTGGCACGTATCTCCGGTGATAAGGTGAAAGATTACAAAGCTGTAGAAAGCATACCTCAAAATAAGTGGTACAGTAAAAATATGAATTGGGCTGTAAATGTAGGGATATTACAAAAACCTGAAAAAGGCAAATTCAATCCTAACGAAGCTCTGACACGTAGTGAAATGGCTGTCATAATAGGCAAATACTTGGAATACAAAGGTATTAAACTTGAAGAAAGAAAAAAAGAGATAAACTTTAAGGATAGCAATAAGATACCTAAAAATTCAAGAAAATATGTAGAAATGTTAGCTAAATATGAGATAGTGGTAGGGGACAAGATGGGCAAATTCAATCCCGACGCATCACTTACAAGAGCTGAAACGGCAGTAGTAATGGCAAAATTGATAAGGAAAGAAAATTAGTATTAAACTATGCGTAGTAATATTTAGGCTATATACTGCTATATCTGAGTTTAGTATATGATAAGAATCAATTTAATCAAGTTTTATTTTGTAAGCTTAAGAATATTTATGAGAGAAATGTGATACTTTTTATCATATCTTTTGTTAATAAATCTAAAGTATCGCATAATCTGTCTATCACATCTTAAAGCGTACGAAATACTTCATTCTTAAATCCCATAGAACGAATTTGTTTCCATATTTGTTCTATGGGATTCATTTAATACTAAACTCTATTTAAACTATGAATTTTATCCATGTGATGCTCTTAGAAAATATTTTGTTGATAAACTTTGAGTGCATAATTTTTTACAAAATAATTCCATTATTCTATTAGATTTTAGCATAAAAGTTGAATTTAACTTTACACTTCAGAATTTATTTTAGCTATAGATACTTCTCTATACCGCCCTGCTCCACTACCTTCTTCCCAATCAGGGTAATAGATTGTGTAGGGCATTTATTCACACATCTGTAGCATTTAGTACACATAGTACTTGGAATAGCCTTATTTTCTATGATTTCAATATTGTTCATAGGACAGAGCTTAGCACAGATACCGCATCCTATACATGTATCTCTGTTTATTTTAAGTTTATCTGAATAATTTTTAGTAGCATTATAACAATACAGCCTTTGACCGAAAAGCCCTGCTATATGATATAATAAACCTATACCATCTTGTGAAAATTTCCCTTTTTTGAAATTTTCAGCTGTAAGCTTAATCTTCTCTTCTGACTTTTTCACTATCTCTCTATTATCGTCCAAACTCCTCTTGAGAAGGCTTACATCACTTATACAATCCGGCATTTTAAGATGGAGACCACCTAATATCTTGGCTCCAAAGTTTTTTAGAAGTCTGCCGAGTATACCTGCACCATCTCCTGAGAAAAGTCCCATAGTCGCAATTATAAATACCTTCTTATCTTGCCAAATAGTAGAATTATTTTTGATGAAGTCACTTAGAATCTTTGGAATATTACTATAATACACAGGGTAAGCCATTACTATAGTGTCGTTGAGACTTATCTCAGATACTGCATTTTTATCTTCTATCGAATATGACCTTACATCGTTTCCACATTCTTCGAGAAATTTTTCAATACAGTACTTGGTATTCCCTGTTCCGCTGAAATATATTCCTATCATTTTAGCTCATCTCCTTAAAATACAAGCCTAAGTTATTATGTAGAAGCCATAAAATTTTTAATTTCATAGCTTATTTTTAAACAAGCTATAGTAAATGACATTTTTCCTCTTTGAAATTAAAGACTCAAACAAAGTATCTGGTTTTACTATAATAATCCCTACTTATCTAATTATAAAGAAGTATATTAATTAAGGTAAAATTCTCAACATTGTTTAATATGAAAGAAAAATAATTATGTCATTTACTATAAGCTGAGATATTCGTATTTGATATGATAAATCAAGTAATTATAAGAGATTTATTGATTATTTAACTTCAACCATCTTATTATTATCCATAATAAAAGGCTTTGCCAGTCCCTCTCCCGTATAGTCCTTATATTTAGTCATCAGATATTTATAACATTCTTCTTTTGTAGCAAATTTTATTGCTTGATAAGGCTCTTCAAAAGTGAGTTTTTCTACAAATAAAAATCCGTCTTTATTTGGAACCAAAACGCCTACATGCCCTACAAACAGATACTCTCCGTCAAGGTTATCGTGTATTATTACAGAGAGCATCCTTGCATTTTCATTGAACTTGAAATTTTCGAAGTATTTTTCCATATTCTTAGCGTGTGTTTTGACATCTTGAGTTGCTTCAGTCTTTACTCTTGAAAATAGGATTTGAAACTTCTTCTTCTCTTCATCATTAAATACCTTGCCCTTATCAATGGCGTCATTATCAAATAATAAAATTTTGTCATCCGGTTCTATTTGTGGGATTTCAATATTATTTTTCAACAAGGTATAACTGTTAATTCTACAATTTGTTCCGATAAAATCTCCCATCTTTTCTCTCCACAAGGTACTGATTTTATCCATATCGTACTGCGGTGTTGTAAACTCTTTGAAATCTCCTATCAATCCAGTAGCTCCCGCAATATCATTATACTCATTTACCCTTTTGAAAAAATCTTCTACACTGCCCTTGTCCAATTGAGCTGACAGCAATGACTTAACTTCATCAACAGAGTTTTTGTTTGCTAAGTTTGAGTATGTTGTAGGTTCTTGACTTACTTTTGGTTTTTCTTTAGAATTATTGCATGCTGTCATTCCAAATGCTAAGGCTGCACAAATACATAATCCAATTAATTTCTTAAATTTTTTCATTTGTTCTCCTAATTCCTTTTGTTTTTTAAAAACAAAAATTTTTCCTTAATCTTATACTATAACTTTGTCTCCAACGACCGTCTTATTATACCACATTTACTCTAATTACTAAAGAGTTTTTATATTAACAGCTAATATTTTCACAAAGTAAAAAGAAGTTATTCTTATATTTAAACTGCACTAAAATTAAATAGCCCATTATTTATTTTAATTTCAAATTGAAAATAGACAAAAAAGATGATAGAGCTTATATTTTCAATTGTCTAAGTATATTTGTAATATTTTATTACCAAAAAAATATATAACTCCAAGTATATTATCTATACCTCTTCATAATATATCTAAGTATGGGATCTTCCAATGTCTTATCAAGCTTAAAACCCATTTTTTCATACAATTTCTTGGCTTTTTCATTATAATAATAAACTGAAAGAGTAACACTCTTAACATCATAAGTCTTAAAATTCAAATCTATAAATTCATTGAATATCTTCTCACCATAACCCATACCTGTTTTGGCAGGATTTATCATAAATCTACCAAAATGTATGTTATCTTCTTCTATTCTCACCTGTTGTATAGTGCCCATAAATTCATCATCCACATAGATAGAATGCAAATTCGGTATTTCTTTCAGCTTTTCATAATCTATAGGAAATGAAATTAGATCTCCCATCCATTGTTCTTGAAATTTTTCGCCCTTTTCATTACTCCACTTACATACAAGTGAAGCATTTTCTTCATTTATTCCCTTTTCAAATCTAATATTCATAACTTTCCCCTTTTCATCACCTAAGTAAATTTGTAAAATTGCCTTAGATTATACCATTTATATCGCTTATAATCAATCTTTAGCTACTTAATAATAAACGTTAATAAAATGTTGGATAATATATTCTTATTAAATACTTATAATAATGTCATAAGTCTCATGCCCTTTTAATTAAATGCTTAAGAAATAGTATCCTTAGGTTAAACAGGTAATAGTATACTGCATTAAGATTGATATTTGCTTTTGTTTCTCCAATATATTTAGTCTTCCACCCGTTATTTTTATATCTTTAGCATTATTTTTAAGCATTTATACTAAAATCTAATATAAAATGGAAATATTTTATAAAAAAGATACTCTAACTATTTATTAACAAAAGATATGCTATAGAATATCACAATGAGAGAATTAATAAAATCCATATTTTAATAGAGTTTAGTATTAGAAAAGCACAAGCTAATTATTTTTACTTTTCTATACTATCTAAAAACTCAATTAATTTTTCTAAGTATTGCTTTGGCTTATCACTATGAATATCGTGCATAGAGTCAAATCCTTCGACTAAGATACTCCCTTTAATCAATTCTTTGACACGCCTTGCATCTTTTTCATCCATAGCAGAAATAAGCATTCCTTGTCTAGTGTAATAAGATGGAGCTGTATCTTTAGGTGGATCTACATGAAATATACAAGTTGGAACACTGATTTGTTTCAACAATTCCTCTTGATTTATACCCTTAAAAAAGCTAAAATCATAGAATGAATCAGCAAACCTTAAGTCGTAGTCACCTGTCTTATCTTGTAAGTTCGCTGTAAGTTGAAGTAAGGTATTTACTCCTAACTCCGGTGGATAGTACCATATAACAGGTATTTTCGTCATATCTTTTCGAAATATTTTCAATGCAGGCTCAGTCACAATCTTACTCCAATTATCTTTCCCATCCTTATTAAACATCATACGCATCGGATCATTATTTAAGTAGTATTCAAAGTAAGTGATGCTTGGTTTTTCAGTTAGATAGTTATGGATATTTTCAAAGGTTTTATAAGAAAATGTGTTTTCTGCACGCCCTTTCTCTGTTGCAAAAAATGGTCCATCTTCTAAGACAACAGCTTTTACATTTTCTGAATGTTTGGCAGCAATATAAGCAGCAATCAACGCTCCTGACGAATGTCCGGATATAATAGTATCTGAGCCTACCTTTTCTTTTATAAAAAATGCAATATCATTTCCTATTCGCTCAAGATTGTATAACTTAGGATTCTTACTTGATTTTCCATGTCCATAATAATCAAGAGCAAAAACATGAAAGTTTTTTATCAGTTCAGGTAATATAGCACGATAATCTTTCCAATCTACCATTTGACCATGCAACAATACTATATCTGCTCCATTATCAGGACCTTCAGCGTAGTTAATAACACTTCCATCACTCAAATAAAACTGTTTTTCTTCTATTCCTAATCTTAAAGAATCGTTCTTTTTAAACTTATCTCCTGAATAATCATAGTTTAAATTTCGAATTGCATATAACACAACAAATATAATAATAACTAAAAACAAAATAGCGACAAATTTCAGTATTTTAGTCTTCATCTTCCAAATCTCCTTGAATACTCATCAAAAATTTTGTTGCCACATCGCCGTTCATAATAGCTAAGCCCTTTCTTTCATCACCGAGTATAAGAAGATTATCACCCGGCTCTATTGAAAAAAGTTCCCTTGCCTCTTTTGGAATAACAATTTGTCCCTTAGTTCCTACTTTCGCAGTCCACGCATGTAATTTTCCATCTTTTTTACTTTTCATTTTATACCTCCAATAATAGTATAATTTGTATGTAAATTCATACATATTATACTGCCAAAATTAAATAAATTCAACCACTTTTTTCAAACTCCATTATTTCAAAGATTGCAACATTATTTTTTTCTAGGCTCTATAATAAATATGGGGGAGAAAAAATATAAAAAAGTATATCAAAAATATAGTGCAAAATAACTAAAGATAAATAATGTATTATCCAAGAGAGGTACCTCTCTTGGATAATACATTATTAAAAAAAATTGCATAAATATCAATTCTAAGTTATCATAATTTCACCACAAAATTTATGAAAGGATTTGATATTTATGCAAAATAATAATAGCACATTTAAGCCTGAACTTCAACAAGTAAAAAATATAAAAACTGTTGTGATAGACAATATCTATCACATTTATGCCACAAGAATTGATAATAGACCTGGTATGTCAACACATTTTTGTACAATTTTAAAAAGAACAAAAATAAGCTCTATTGCATCAGTAATTTTTACAGTCTCGCTATACACAAAACTATTTACAGTCTCATTGGCTACTATCTTTCCTATCTCTTATTGCCCCGCTCCGCAGGACGCAATTACACCCTTTAGGGTGTATAATTGAGCCCTTGTAAACAAGGGAGCTCTCCTCTACTTATCCCTCACTTTTCGTTTCTTCCGTTTTGAGTTCTTCGCTCGTCGGTTTTTCCATTGACTTTTTGGATAGTTCCAATACCTTTTGCATAAATCCATTTAGGCTTTTGGCATAGATAAGAAGCTGAGAATAATCGTCTTTACTAAAGGCTATGCTCTCTTTGATTATGCTCTCAAATACCGCTCCTTTCTCATAAATCCTTTTATCTCGTTCTTTTCGTTTCTGCTCGCTTAATTTTCGTTTTAAGAGTTTCAGTTCATTGCTATTCTTCTGTGCCATTTCTTCTCGTCTTGCAATCTTTTCTTCAATGGATAACTTTGCTTTTTTCTTCGTTTCTGCCATCTTACTCTCCTTTCTTGGCAATAAAAAAAGCGACTAAGATTTTTAGTCTTTGTCGCTCTTCGTATTTTAAATATATAATTATTTATTCGTATTGCTTTGTTTTATTTTATAATCAATGCCAATGTCTCCACCGTTCGGAGTTGGACCCGCTTTGAATGTAAAATTCTGTTCATCTTTTGAAAATTCTTCACTTATAAGGCCTTCTTCATTAGGGTGTAATGTCAATTCTTTAGAGTATTCATTGATGCTAATTATAATATCGACTTTGCCAGTATTTTTAGCCCAAAAAATTACATATTCCCCATTCGCTTTATTTAAAGAATACTCATCTGTTCCGAAAGATGTTCCATAATAACTCCCAGAAGCTATGCCCATATTATCAGCTGGTTCTTTTATTGTTATATCATCTTTTGGATTTTGTAAGCATTTATTATCTTCAGATGATAATTCCCAAGTTAATGGAGAAAGAGCAGGTATCCCCTCTAATGTTATATATGGATAATTCTCATATACATAAAAATCTACTTTCTCTTCTTCACCTGTTTCTTTTTTATGTACCATAGTATATTTATAACTTATCACTGCATCTGTTGGTACGGATTTAAATACAGAAAATACATTCTTTTCATCAATATTCTCAACACTATTACCTACTAACTTTGAGTAATAATCTATTTTTGATTGTTCCTTCGTTTCCAATATTTTGTTGTTATTCTTATCATAAACTATTATGATGTCATTTCTGCTTTTAATTTCACTTTTATTATAGTCATTCGATAGCGATACATCTTCTTTTTTTTGTTGGTACTCATTACAACCTGTTAGTAACATAATAAACATCATAAAAACACAAACAAATTTGAGTTTTTGTTTCATAACAATCAACCTCCTAAAATTAAAAATAATAGCCGTCCTAACACAAACTAATTATACTCCTTTTAAGTCATTGAAAACAAGGGTAATTTTTGTCAATCGTCTTTTATTTCATCAAAACTAATCACATCGTTAGGAGTACAATCAAGTGCCTTGCATATTCTCTCAAGGTTTTTGAATGTGATAGGCTTATTTTTCCCCATTTGAGCCATAACATTGGTGGTAAGTCCCGCCATTCTTATGACATCAACTTTCATCAAGTCTTTTTTTATAAGTTGTATCCATAACTGTTATAATTAAGTGCCATAATTTATTCTCCTATATACATAGATTTTTTTAATTATACCACATAAATTGGATAAACCCAATCTAATGTTTCTCGAACTCAGTTTTGCAAACCTTGTTTCACTTGTTATTCCGTCTTTATTCTGCTATTAAACGCTTTATATCTTGAGATTTTTAATACATCCATTGTCTACATTAAAAAAGGAAGTATCAGCTATTTGCTTTTACTTCCTTATTAATTATATTAAATTGTCTTTTGGTTAGCTAAACTGATACTCATACTTTAATAATATATCCATTCGATTAATAGAACAATATTTCTTTTATTATCTCTCAATCATGCTTAAATTAAGAATGTATAAAAATAAATTTTTCTATTACAGTGTTAACTATTAGTATAAAATTATCAATGCTTTTCTTTATTACTTTCTGTTTTAGCTTTTTATATCTGAAACCCGGAAATTTGAAGATTAAGGCTTATACAAACCTAACCGCTGTACCATAGGCAATAACTTCCGCTGCTCCTTGCATGACAGACGAAGATGCGTATCTGATATTTACGACAGCGTCTGCTCTCAACTGTTCAGCTTCTTCCACCATACGCTTTGTTGCAAGTGCCCTTGCATCGTTCATCATTTCATTATATGCTGTTAATTCACCACCAATAATTGTCTTTAAGCTCTGAGTAATATCTTTACCGATATTCTTTGACTGAATTGTACTGCCTTTTACAAGACCAAGCATTTCAAACTCTTTTCCACTAATGTAATCAGTATTGACTAAGATCATCCTCTTCTCCTCCTTGAATTTCCTTAATACGTTCTATACAGACATATATAAAAAGTACCACAAATATTATTGGCACAATTCCAAGCACATACTTTAATATTCCGTCTATCAAATAAATTAGAATACCAAAATATATAAGGTAATATATAACCCCTCCCAAAGTAAAAAATATTGTGCTTATTATTTTTTTCTTATGTACACTATTCATATCTCCCTCCTACGTCTAATTTTGTAATCAAACATATATTATCAAGTCACTAACTTAATATTTTTTGGATTTAATTCTAAAATCTTAAAAAATTATGGAAAATTATAACTAATTATTGCAATAAAGCCTTTTAAATTAATGTTATAAAATTATATCCTTTATCCATAATTTTATTAGAAAATAGTATAAGTTTGGGAGAGATGGTACCCCTAAATAAATACCTATTCTGATAACTTCAATTTAAAATTTAAATCTCCATATAGTTATCAATATTATACCATTTTTAATATCTTTTTCAACTTTAATATTCCCTAATTACTTTTTTATCATTATTAATTCATTTTCTGTTATAATGTTATTTTTTGCATCCTATCTATTATGGTCTCTATAAAATTAAGTAAAACACTTTTCACTAAACTATTGATTATATGTTCTTCTTAATTTTATTACTACATCTAATAACTTGTAGTTCTCATGCTTTGTAAAATTGAATTTATCTTTGAGTATTGCCTCAAGTTTTTCAAAAAAAGACTATTATTTACATTATATTCCATAATTATTGTCCATATTTGCAATACTCAAAGTACGTATCTCATAAGTCTTATATCCACCCTCTATGAAAGGATCCGACTCTGCAATTGCTCTTGCTTCTTCTATATTATTACACTCTAATATTACCATTCCACCTTCATAATCTGTAAAGGGTCCACATAATATCAACTTTCCCGAATTATCCAATTTTTTCAAATATTGAACATGTTTTTCCACTATATCTTTACTTAGAGCCTTCTTGTTATCCATTAAATATACATAAGTCAATTAAAACATCCTCCTTTAAAACATATTAAATCTTTCTAAAACTGAACTTTCTTAAAATTTTAGAAAATAATTTTTGCGTTTTTAATACAAGTTATATAACAATGCTAAAATTATAATACTTGCTAAATTATATAACTTAAATTTAATGAATATTATTGTAATTTTGTGAAAGCTCTTCACGATACCAATAGAACTTATTAAATTCATCAAACGATTTAATTTTGGTAAACTCAGGTCTATTTTCCATAAATATTTTATCTCCCTAACTATCTACTTGATAATATATGTGTTTATAATCATATAACTATATGAATTTATAGTGATTTTTATATTATCAATTTCACAATATAAATTCTTTCCTTTCTCATAGATATTACAAGTTTTATCAATAAGCTTATTGTTTTAAAGTTAAAGTAAGCACAATTCCTCCAACTACCATAAAAGAACTTAAAATTATACCCCAAATGCTTAGAAATAAAGAAATAGTTGAAAAGTATTCACGAACTTGAATAGAAAATAAACTGTAATTGGCAGGAGTTTTGATTATGGCATTTACAAGTAATGAACTCACCTTATCTCTGATATCTACATCATCATTCATTGAAATGATGTATGTACCTGCTTCCGCCTCAAAATAATATAACTCCACCCTTGCAGTTTTAAAAGCACTTACCCTGGTTCTAAAAACACTTGGAGTTAATGGAATATTTTTCCTTGTCTTTTGATTTATAATTTCTATACCAAATTCTCCAATCGGTGATTTTATAAGTTGTTTTCCACTAAGCCATATACTATATTTTCCCCTGTCATCGAGTCTAAATACTCCTTCTCCTTCTGCGCATGACATTTCATACAGTATTTGAGCATTGGCAAGACGTATTAAGTTTTTAATGCTGATAATAAGCAGAATTAATCCAAGCGGAATCAATAATAAAAACAAATAATTCATTGTTTTCTCCTAGAATTCTAATTTTAATACTAAAAATAATCACAAAGTTTTTTCAAGGACTACTACTGTAGCTCTATTTCTTTCAATTATATCTATTTCAATAAATCCGGATTTCTCCCAAAAAGCTTTACTTTGTGGATTTCCTTTCATATATCCAAGCCTTGCTCTTTTATAGCCCTCTTGCCTAAGAGCTGTTAATGCCTCATCCATGATAAAAGTACCTTCCCCTTTTCCAGATTTCTTACTATCCATCATAAAAAAACCGATAAAAACTGTATCATCTTGCGGAAAAGAAACAATTAAATCCATAATTGCAATTAAGTAATTATTGTCAAAGAAACCGATATAATATTTATCATTATAGTTTTTGCCTTTTGGTAATGCTCTTAAATCGTTATTAATACCTTCAACACTCTAACTTTGTATTTTGAAGATAGCTTACTTAAGTTTATCATGTTTTGCCTCCACAACGTCCAATCTATATAAAAACTATTAAATAGATTTACAAAAATTTCATGTTAACTATCCATTATTCAATTTATCTCTTAAATATATACTGTGAATATTCTTCGAAAAAATATTGATATTTTTTATAGATTTTTTTAAATGTATTTGAAAAATTAAACTTTTACTTTATCATATCTTATCTTTAATTGATATTTTTCAATACTTCTTTAAAATGTTTTTCATATTTTTGATAAATTGTAGAAATGTGAGAATTTATTTTTTAGGAGATTTAAAAGTCTTCCTACACATCCAAGCTATATAGAGAACCGCTGCGACAAAAGCCATTATCTTAATGATATCAAACTTCATATATTTACATTGGGTTGGATTATCAGGATTATAGGCTATTGTAATGATTTCGCCAACTTTTATAATAGAATTTGTTCTATATTCCAACCACCCCTGTATCTGCTTACCATTAACAGTATACTGCAAGTGAATACGACTACCATACTCTATTTCTTGTGTTTCACTTCTTCTTTGGTAATTATGTACCGAAAGTACACGTGCCTGCGTCTTGGGAAAAGTATAATACTGAGCTATAATATATATATGCTTTCCAATTGCAAGCAATATCAACAAAATAGAAATAATTACTATCACTATCCATAATAACTTTGCAATGTATTTTTTCATACTCTTCACTCCTTTTCTATTTTATATATAGTGTAGGACTGATACTCCATATATGCTATAGATAAAATTAATATTTTATT
>GL405246.1:681421-702486 GCA_000146855.1 [Eubacterium] yurii subsp. margaretiae ATCC 43715 | reverse complement strand
TTCTCAAGAATAAGATTTTAAATTATAGTAATTATTTAGTAAATTGTTATCTGTCCCTCATAACTATTTGCTTTGTCTATCAGTGAACCTCTTAATCCCATAGTAAAAGCAATGTCACTACTACGAATGGCTAAAAGCTTATCTCCCACTTCTATTCCTAAACTCTTCATCAAATTCTCAGGAAGTCTAATAGTATCGTCTTTTAGTGTAAGCCAAGCATATTTTCTTCCTTTGTAAGAAATTAATTCTCCCTCTCCAATACTTCTATCTGCCAAATATGGATTGTCTATCAAAATATTCTTGAGTTTTGAATTAGAAAGTAAAGGCTCTGTCATTACACTAAAACCCCCTGTTTGCTTACTCCCTGAAACAATATAAATATACTTTTCTTCTTTCAGCTTATATTCTTCTACTGCCATTCTTGGAAAGTTTAGTTCTCCATCTACTCTTATCCTTGACCAACCAAAAATATACTTTCCGCCCTTAGTCATCTGTGGCATTACCTTCACTCCCATCCAATACTCTTTTTATAATTCTGATTTGCACCTACACTATGAATACAAACTATAGACTATGTGTCATTATCTGCAAACCACTATAATTTTTCTAAATTATTAATCAAACTGATTTTGTTCCAACAGAGTTTAAAGATTTGAGATTAGTCTTTTTCTTCAAGCAGTGAGTCAAGATAATCAAAATCTTTTACGAGGCTCCTTTCAGTATACTTTATTCTCGCTTCCTTAATACGCTCTGCAAGCCCATCTTTTTTACCCCTGCAACATATATCCATAAATAAATCTAATATCACAAAATTCTTTTGATATATTTCCAGATTTTTGTATCTATCAAAAAGTTCTTTACTGCTAATATGCAAAGCTTCTGCCTTATCATAATCCTTAAGATAGAAATGACAAAAGCAAAGATTTAGCCTTCTAACCATATCTGACAAAGGAATTTTTCGTACATCCTTTTCTAAATCTTCCAGTATTTTTACCGCAGCTGTATATTCTTCCTTTCCAATCAAAGCAGGCGTAAGATTAAGTTGAGCTGTATCTCTAATATACTTTGATTTTACCTTATTTCTTATAGCAGTCATCTTATCAAGATACTCATCATATTTTTCCTCTTCTAATAGCGGAATTAACTTATTAATCTTCCTTGCATAAATATAATTATATATAAGGTTTATTGTTAAGGTAATTACAAAAATTGCTAGGGCAGAACATATGTAAATCCACATCATCTGACTGTTACTTAGATTATATACATTTCGACACAAGTTAAGAGCTATACCGTAAATTATTCCAAGAGGTATAATTATTAAAAATCTTTTCACCATTTCTCCTTATAAAAATATGAATCTGTCTAATCAAATACCTATCGACATTATACTATATTTTTTATTACTTTAATAGTTCCATATATTTAAAATAGCATACCATTAAAAATTAGAAATATTTAAATTATGATCACTCTTTTTTTCCATTTATATATAACTAATGATATTGCAGCTTATTAATTATCAACAATTTTACTGTAATATAAATTATATGGTTTTTTAATAGATTTTTATACTAATCTCCATTTAGAAAGTCATGCAAAGTATTTTGTGTAGTGATTATTTTTAAATTGCATGACATTCATAAGCAGAATATCTAAATGGTGATTTAAAAGCTTTTTAGTATTAATATTATTTTATAAGATAAGCATAAAAAACCTCCATAAGTAGTTTTGCTTATTTACCTTGTCTACTTATGGAGTATCCTATCAAAAATAATTTACTGTTTTTTTGCTATATGATAGCATAATATTTTTATGATTAACTAAGACTTATATTACATAGAATTTAAAATTTTATGGCTTTCCTTGAGACACTATATTAAAAGAATATCTTCATCTCTCTTTGCTATGCCCTAAGCTAATTCAAAAGATTAGTAAATACTTGGATGAATTTTATTACTTTATAAAACTAAATAAGTCATTAAGAGCTTCCGCCATTGTAGGATGAGTAAAGATTTGATTTGCAAGCACTGTATATGCTTGTTTCATAATCATTGCCAAAACGACAATGTTAATAACTTCATGAGAGTCTTCTCCAAATAAAACTGCTCCCAAAATTTGATTTGTATCAGCATCCACCACCGCTTTGTAAATCCCTGTTTGATTTCCAAGAATCTTTGCTTTTGGAATAGCAGTTACAGGCAATGTCGCAACCTTGATATTGTATCCTGACTTTATTGCGTCTTTTTCGCTTAGCCCCACCTTTGAAAATGTCGGGTGTAAAAATGCAGAAAAAGCTATTGGCTGTCTATCATCTATACAATAGCTTCCCTTATCTTCCAGATAGCTTTTTACAATACGATAGTCATCCAAAGATACATAGGTAAATTGTGGTCCACCGTTGATATCTCCCATAGCAAAAATATGATCTTTATTTGTCTGTAAATGCTTATTTACCTTGATAAATCCTCTTTCATTTGTTTCCACTCCTGCATTTGCCAAATTTAAATCTTGAGCAGTTGATTTTCTACCTGTAGCAACCAAAAGTATATCTGATGAAATTTGTAGTTTTTCACCATTTACCGTATATGTTATTTTAACTTTATTATCATCTTGTTCTACACTGTTAATACCTGCACTGAATATAAAGTCTACTCCTAATGCCTTGTAAGACTCAAAGACTTCTTTTGCCACGTCATCATCTTCTCTTGGCAACAACTTATCTTCTTTATCAATTATTGTTACTTTCGTACCGAATTTGGCATAGCTTGCAGCAAATTCAAGCCCAATAAATCCGCTTCCGAATATTGTCATAGATTGTGGAAATTCTTCCAAATTCATAAGAGTTTCACTTGTATGAATTCTCTTTTCTATTTTTAAACCTTCAATATCAGGGATAAAAGGTGTCGATCCTGTATTGATAAATATTCTTCCGGCATATACTTCATATTCTTCGCTTCCTGTTTGTACAAGGATTGTATGCTCATCTTTAAATGAAGCAAGTCCATCAATGACTTCAACATTGTTATTGCTTGCAACTTTATCATAGTTTGCCTTATTTAACTTTGCTATCAGTGTTTTTTTGTTTACGACAGAGTTTCTATAGTATTCTTCATTGCTCATATTTCTAATACTTCTTCTATCTGCTGATGTTGCAAGGAATTTAGATGGAATACAGCCTACATTTATACATGTACCTCCATACATTGAAGAAGATTTCTCAATTAATACAGTCTTTTCTCCCTTATTTCCCAAATAGTTAGCCAATGTCTTTCCTGCTTTACCAAAGCCTATAATTATATTGTCTACTTTTTTATTCATAATGTATCCTTTCTTAAAAATCAATAAGATTTTAAAATATTTTTTCTATTATTTATAATCGGTTTTTCTACTCATTATTTTGCAAAATTAATCGTACAATATCAATAATATACCGCCATCATCTCGATTTAAACACAATATACTCCTCACTATGTAATTTTTTATATTACAATTCATTTATAAACTAAAATCAACTGATATACTATAGTTTCTTCAAAAAATACTATTTGTACTTTATTACACAATATTAGCATCAAATACATCTTTTTATAAACAAATTATATTCTGTTTCACTCTGCAAAAGTAATTCTAATCACTATTTATAATGTCATATAATTAGACCTATTTAAATATTATTTTTTAGTTTTCAACAACTGTCATTAATATAATTTTATACTAAAATTTAATGGAAAAATGGAAATATTTTATAAAAAAATGCTACACTAAATACTCATTAACAAAAGATGTGCTAAAGAGTATCAAAAGGATAGAACTGATAGAATCCATAGTTTAAACAGAGTTTAGTATTAATAATAGAAACAAAAAAGGCTATAATCTTTTCAGATAAATAGCCTTTTTAAACAAACAAATTAATAAATGTGTTTTTCTGTTTGCTGAGATTTTTTAACCATTTCCTTGTATAAATCAGAGTTTTTCAAGAGTTCATCGTGTCTTCCTACGCTCTCCACTTTTCCCTCATTCATAACAACTATCTTATCAGCTTTTTCTACAGATTTCATTCTATGAGAAACAATTACAACTGTTTTATTTTCAATCAATTTGTTTATACTGTTTTGAATTTCCATTTCATTTTCAACATCAAGAGAAGCAGATATTTCATCGAGCAATATAATAGCTGCATCTTTAAGAAAAGCTCTTGCAATAGATATACGCTGTCTTTCTCCACCAGAAAGCTTGGATCCGTTCTCGCCGATTATTGTGTTATATCCATCAGGCAATGATTCTACTATCTTATCAACATTTGCCAATCTCGCAGCCCCCAAAACTTCTTCATCTGTAGCGCCTTTTCTTCCCATTCTGATATTTTCCATGATGCTAGTATTGAAAAGTTCCACATTTTGAAACACAATTGATATGTTTTTATATAGGGATTTTGTACTTATCTCTTTGATATCCTCCCCTCCAATTGTTATTGAGCCTTTATCGTAATCGTATAATCTTGACAACAATCTTAGAATTGTAGTTTTCCCACAACCTGAAGGACCTACAATAGCTGTAACTTCATTTTGCTTAGCTGTAAAACTCACACCATTTATTACTTTGTTATCTACATATTTAAATTCCACGTCTTTAAAGCAAATATCAAATTTTGAAATGTCCTTTTCTAAACCTTTTTGACTTGGTACATCTCTCAAATCTCTAATTCTTCCATAGCTATCTTCAAAATAAAACATCACCAATATAAACTCAGACAGGTTGGCATAATTATGAGATATTGTTGTAGCCGCCATAAGATATCCGACATAATAAAGTAAACTTATATTTCCATTAGAAAAGAAATTTGCACCAAATACAGCCACAAGTCCCGGTCCTATAAGTGGAAGTATTCCGATAACACCACTCATTATTGCCATGGTAAATTCTGCAGAAATATGAAGTTTTTCAGTATCTGTAAGTTTTTCTACTACATCTTTACGTATCTTGTCTTGCATAGAATAGCTCTTTATTTCCTGTTGCATTTCAAATGCTTCTTGGAATGAATTAGCATTATCAAGGAGTCTTTCATAGTATTTTTTTACATTTCTAATTTGCATTTTTTTACTTATAAACATAAGTGCTAATGCAAGCCAAATAGGTAATACCACACAAAGTCCTAAAATCAAATTTCCCAAGCATAACATGATGCTTACGATTACAAAGAATACTAAAAAGCCCATGGTTTCAGGCACTGCATGTGATATTGCCATTTCAATGTTGCTAACATCCATCATGACAGTTTGTGATAGATCGGATAAATTATGTGTTGAAAAATATGAAAGAGGTAAGTCTTTTATCTTCCTCGCCAGTTCTACTCTTAAATTTGTGCTTTCTTCATAGGTTACATCATAAGTAAGCTTATACTCTCTTGCTACTACCAAATACATAAAAACCGCTAAAGCGACTAAAACTCCCAAATAAAAGTAAAGACTGTTTAGCTGATTATTAGTAAAATCACGAAGAAAAGCAAATACCAACATAGGTGGCAACATAAAAGTTAAATATTTGCAAAAAGATACCCTTGCAGCCTTAAATAAATTAGTAGTACCTTTATCTGTTAGGGAGAAATGTCTTTGTATTTTTTCTTTCATTGTGACAGCCTCCATTCATTAGCCTTACTATAAAGCTCCTGTAATTTTCTATACTTGCTTTCCTTAGAGATAAGTTCATAATGTGATCCACGTTCAGCAACTTTTCCATTTTCTATGACTAATATCTCATCAACATCTCTAATACTGGAAAGACGATGTGCTATCATGATTACAGTTTTTCCTCTCATTAGCTCTGTAAACGCCTGTTGCATTTCGTACTCATTTTCAGGATCACTGGCGGCACTTGCTTCATCAAAGATAATAATCGGTGCATTTTTAAGGATTGCTCTTGCTATAGCTATTCTTTGAGTTTCTCCACCGGACAAATGAACTCCCTTTGCACCTATTACAGTATTTTCTCTACTCTCAAATTTATCAAGTATACTTCCACACATCGCAAGTTCTAAAGCTTTCATCACTTCTTCATGAGAGCTTTCAGGATTACCTATCAGTACATTTTCATATATACTGGTCTTAAATAATTTGGCATTTTGAAATACAAAGGCTATATTTTTTTCAAGCACATCGCTCCTATATTTGCTAATATCTTTGCCTCCTATCTTTATTTCTCCTGAAGAGACAGGATAAAAACCTGATATCAGTTTGGCAATAGTTGACTTTCCTCCTCCGGATGAACCTACAAGTGCATATCTCTTTCCGGCAGGAAGCTCTATGCTTAAATTTTCAAGCACATTAATTCCTTCTTCATAACAAAAAGTAACTTTATCAAAAGAAATATCATAACTTGTCATTTCTGAAACATCACCATGTCTAAGCTTGTTTTTATCCATTTCTTTAAACAAGCCTTCCAACTTATTGATGGCATCTTCACCCAGCTGAAAGTTTTTGCTAAAAAACATAACTTTCATAAAAGCTCCCATTAACAGCCCTGAAAATGACGCAAAAAATACAACTAAGCTTACAATCTCTCCGCTATTTTGAGCGTTTGGCAATAGTTTAAAAGCTACAGGAATTATCATAGCTGCCAAGCAAAGCATTACCGTTTGAAACAATACATATGGTCTTTTAAACATTTGACATTGACGGTTAACAACCTCAGAGTAAGTAATTATAGATTTATATAATTTATCAAAAGACTCCACGAGCATGTCAAATATCTTGATAACTTGTATTCCTCTTACATATTCAACCGTTTCTGAATTTATATCTTCCAATGCTCCCATATACTCTTTCATAGTTTCCTGATCTGAATACATGAATTTAAAGCAAATAAGCGCAAAGATAATAGCAGCTATAATCAGTAGACCTATATAGATATTGACCATAAAAGACAGGACTACTAAACATATAGGAAAAAGAACAGCATTAACAGAGTCCGGCAACATATGTGCTACAATGGTATGTGTATTTGAAGAGTTATCGTCTATTATCTTTCTTGTTTTTCCTGAAGGATGCATATCAAAAAAGGAAAATGAGGCATTAAGTAAGGCATTGAGTCCTTTCTTCCTCATATTAGTTTCAATTCTAAAAGCAAACAAATGACTACACAACAAAGAACTTAGGTATGTTACAGTGTATAGTATTGTGCTTCCAAATATCAAATATGATAATTTGCTTATTCTTTCCCCATCTGCATTCATAGTTATCTCGCTTAGCATTTGCCACAAAAAGTAATAAGGCACAAATGATAGTATGGTAGCAAGACCTGAAAGTATCATCGCTAATACCATGTAAGCCTTGCGTTCCTCAGCATAGCTAAACAATCGTTTAAATATATCCATATTAACTCTCCTTAAAGTGTTTTCTCAAAATAAAATGTCCAAGATACACTCCTACTATAGCTAAAATAAATACTATAATACTTGAAGTAAGTCCCCAAACTCCGGCAGTATATTTAATATGTGACTCCATTTCAGCTGCTGATTGACCTTTCATAATCCAGTAAGATTTAAATCTGTCTAAAAAAAATGTTGCAGGTATAATTGCGCCCCATGCCTGTCCCACATGCATTATTCCTGAGGCTATGGCAACTTTTAAGACCCCGACATCTTTGCCCTTTTTAGAGGCTACAAAGTCTGCTATTATTGCCATTCCAATAGATGTAATATACCATGGGATATATCCACCTCCTAAAAGAGTAAAACAAGCCATAATAAGAGTAGTCATAATAGTAAACTGCCACATCTTTCCAAGTTTCTTAGACATAAAATATATTACGGTCCCTGAAAAAACTGCACAAATCCCCGGACTAATCGCATGCCCAAAAGCTCCAAGGGGTGTTATTAACAACATCGATAGCATATAAATTACCATATAAAGCGCAGTCAATAATGCAATTAATATAAAGTCCTTAACCCTTAACTTGTTGGTCATAATAATAATATTCCTCCATTTCTTTAAATATTTCATTCAAGCGACTAAATTCATTTTCATTCAAATAAAATGATTCCTTCATACTCTTATCTGCCAAATAGACTATTCTATCGCTAACATTTCTTATAAATTCATAATCGTGAGATATTACAATTATTGTGTGATTTTGTTTCATTTCTTCTATCAAAGCTACAACTTTTTGCATAGAATTCTTATCAAGTCCACTTGTAGGTTCATCAAAAATTATAACTTGATTGCTGCTCACCTTACTTATTGCCATTTGTAAACGTTGCTTCTCTCCACCACTCAAACTATGAGGGTGAGCATCTTTTAAGTCATATAAACCGAGACTATCAAGTGCTTCAAGATTTATTTTTTCATCACTTTGAGATATTTCAAGCTCTTTAAGACAAGAAGCACCAAACAATTGATAATCTGCATCTTGCATAATATAAAGTGCTTGCCCCTCAGATTTAATTGCCCCCTTATCAGCTTTTATAACCTTTGACAAAAGCCTTACCAATGTCGTCTTCCCTGCTCCGTTAACTCCTACTATCGTTGCTACTTCATTTTTGTTAAATGTTATATTGATATTATTAAGAATATCTTTGTATGTAACACCTTCAATAATGACATCCTCAACTGTAGATGGGATTATTTCTCGACTCTTATAAGCTCCCTCAAACAGGTCAATAGCTCTCTTCCCATATACAGTTTTAAAGTATTCATCTTCTGTAGCGTAGAATTTGACTGTATTATCTTCTAAAAGCAAGACTGTATCAATTAGCCCCTTTAAATAAAAGCATCTATGATCTGCAACTATAATTGTCTTGCCTTCATCCTTAAGTTTTTTAAGTTGATTTTTTAGCCTCATAGCATTGCCGTAATCAAGATTTGCAGAAGGCTCATCAAATATAATTACACTTGGATCCATGATAAGGGCAGAGGCAAGTGCAAGTAATTGTCTTTCCCCTGAAGAAAGTTTAAATATATTTCTATTCATCAGATTTTCTAAATCAAATTTATCAACAATTTCAGAAAGTCTTTTTTCCATTTCTTCCTTGCTTATTCCAAAATTTTCCATGGCAAATACTAATTCAGCTGTAGAATTTGTAGTAAAGAATTGACTTCTTGGATTTTGAAACACATTCCCTATAATTTTACTCCTTTCTTCTATCTTCAGATTACCTTTATTTTCAATGACTAATGTGCCCTGAAGCTTTCCCTCTATGACTTCCGGTATCAAGCCGTTTATAATATTAAGTAGGGTTGATTTTCCTGCTCCGCTATTTCCTGCAACAAACACAAGACTTCCTTTTTGAAGCTTAAAACTTACATCTTTTAATGCCGCTTTTTCCCCTTCGTAAGCAAAAGAAAGATTTTTTGTTTCTATTACATTTAAATCATTTTGCTTCATACAAATCCTCCAATGATTGCAATTGTACCTATCAGAAAAATAGCCAGAACAAAATAATCAGTAATGCCTAATTTGTTGTAGAAATAACTTGTTCTTCTATCTGCTGAGCCAATCCCCTTTGTCAGTCCCGCTGCTGTAAGCTCCATGCTGAGACTTACACATCTAAAAAGTTGCGGAACTATAAGATACTCGAATGTGCGTATAGGGTGAAAGATAGAAAATTTGACACCCCTAATATTCATGGCTTGCTTAATAATAGAAAATTCCCACTTAAAAGTCGGTATATATCTAATCGTAATTGTAAGCCCTATGATAAATATTTTAGGCAAGTGTAGCCTTTGTAGAGCAGATAAGATTTCTGATGAATTATACTCAGTTACAATCAATATCGCAATTAATATGGACGGTATAAATAATATAGATATTTTAACCATCATTTCAAAAGTACCACTATGTAAATAAGTATTATTTAAAGCATATAAACAAAGTCCTACTGCTATCCAAAATACAGATTTTACAGCCGTCTTATATCTGCCTACAATAATGAAAATCAAATAGCTCAAAATCATACTCAATATGACTGTTTTATCCGATGGGAAAATCATATTTACAACAGGCAAAACAGCATTAATTAAAATCAGCGTGAGTGGATTGATTCTCCTCCAACTCACGCTCTGTAAATCATTTGTTTTGTGACTTAAAATCGAATCTTGCATTTTTATCACCATGCCTTTATTATTTAAAATTGATTATTAAGTGTTACATTTATATTGTAAAGCTAAAATAATATTATCTTACTAATATTATTCCTTTTTCTTATAGTCATAATTTCTTTCATACGTCAATTTTTTACTTATACTAATCTTCGTTTAAAAAGTCATGTAAACTATTTTATATTGTGCTTTGCCATCAAATTATATATATTTTGTAATCAAAATACTCACACACTAATTTAAAGGTTTTTTAGTATCAGATATGACTAACTATGCATCAATTATACTACAAATGATTGCTTTTTTCAATATATTTATTATTAACTATCATTATCGTTATAAAATTATATGTAATAACAAGCCCATTTAGGAAGATTTATCAAGGACATAAACAAAATTTCTTTGATAAATTTATATCTTCTCTTTTTCTCTCTTGATTAGCTTGAGTACTTTATCCTTGTATATTTCGCATATTACTTACTTGTAATGTAGGTTTACAGTATATTCTTTCTTTCCAGTATCCATTATTAATACTAATCTCCATTTAAAAAGTCATGTAAAATATTTTGTATGCTACTTACTTTTAAATTGTATGACATTCATAAGCGAAATATTTACATGGTGATTTAAAAGGCTTTTAGTATAACTGTTTATGTAGCAGTTCTTTTTTTTCTTTTTTTCTCTCTTCATGCCTTTGCTGAGTGATGAACTTTTTTCTTTTGCTTTGTAACTGCTTAATTTCTTCTTCAGCCATTAAATTTTTCTCATCTATATTTTTCATTTTCTGTTTTCCTCGCTCTCTAAATTCGAGCAAAGAAAAAACAGTAAACCTTTTAATTTACTGCTTTCGTTTTAACTTTTATTGAATTGTTAGTTTAGTAAACTAAGAATGGTCTACTTGCAATACTCTTTTATTTTACCTGCATATTCAGTCAAAAGATTCTTTGAATAAATTTTTTCATTTTTTGAATTTCTAACTTCTTTCCAAAGAATAGAAGCTACTTTTAATTTGTTTGAATAGTTGCGACTATTTTCGTCTGCACTAAAATCCTTTAAAAATTGATTCCATTGACAAACCGAATTATCATACTTGGCATAATCTGATTTCCCATAATAAACTTTTAGCATATCTTGAATTGTAAAACTCAAATCATTTTCTTTCTTTACTTTTCTCCAAGCGGTAGCCATATCAGCATTAAATTTAAATGGTGAGACATCTGTTAAAATTGAGAAATATTCTCTAAAGTGTGTATTAAAGGAGAAACCACATTTAAGTAATGGCGTATCTAAGCTAATAGTTTCTACTTGTTTTTTTTCATTTTTTATTGATGACTTTTTAATCAGATTACCCTTAAAGTATTGCTCTATAATATAATTGAGTTCCTGTTTTGTACCTTTATATTCTAATCCTAATGACTTGCATATCTGCGAAAGTTCTTCACGATACCAATAGTATTTATTAAATTCATCAAACGATGTGATTTTATCAAACTCAGGTCTATTTTCTATCATTATTTTACCTCCTCTCGAAACTACTCTGCTTTCTATACCCAAATAATGGAGTTTCACCCTCTTTATAAGGAAAAAGATAGATATAATCATAATAAAAACTATCCTAGCACATATGATGGTCTTGTAGTTTTGCATCAATATTAAATCCACAATATTCGGGCAACTTCCTTAAACTGTAGTTTATCTCAAATGTTTGGACATAAATTTTATTAATATCACTATTGCTATTAAATCAGCACATAGTTTAATATAGTCCTTTTTTGTACGATTAATAATAGGACGACATATCATAAACTCTATTTCAAAATTGCCTTTTTTCTCATAATTCTTCCAATTCATCTACAGTAGCCTATCTAATTTGAATAGAAAGAACATTAATATTAAAGTATATAAGATTTATATTATTCCGCATTTCCTATCTGATCTACGGAAAATGGATTACTAAATTGGATTTTTGGGATTTTGTCAAAGATATTTTTACTACTAATCTGAACTAAACTACCTAAGGCAGTCATCAATTCATCCCTTTTTTCTTTAGGAAGATTTACTAATCCCTTGATAATAAGTTCTGCATTCTTAAATAGACTGGCACCCAATTCTTTGAATGTTTCCGCCCCTGTATCTTCTATCATAGTAAACACTGTAGATACTACTGATTCCCTTGTTTCATCATCAAGTTCTTCCAACCAAGTTCCCAATGCTGAGTTTACAAATTTACTGAAATCATCCAATTCACTATCTACAAACTTATCTTTTTCCACTTCCCAAGTCATAGCGTCATGCTGAAATATACCTGTTGCATTACTTTTGATTACTATCTGTTCAGCTTCATTAGAGAGCAACTGACCTATCATTGATGTTTGCGGAACAATGCTGCATATCTTCGGCAGAGCTTTCTTATATTCATCAGTATTTATAATTTCATCTCTAAATCCCGGTCCGTCATTATTATATACTTTGATAATGCGTTCCTTTACTGACTCATCACAAAAGCATGACGCATACATTGCAAAATTGCCGCCTTTTGAATGTCCGCCTATCATCAATTCTCCCTCGAGGAAATTGGACACTTCATTTAAATAAGTAACTGCTTCTTTGGCTCCCTCCGTATCTGATGAGCAACTCATGAGAAAATCCTCTTTCCATCCTGTTATCGTACTGTCTGTTCCTCGGAAAGAGATGTAATTTCTTCCATCAGGAAGTATAAATACGACGGCTGCAAATTGTTTAACGGACTCTTTTTCAAAATCTTCCTTATAGTATCCAATCTTTGTTCCCTTGAATCTATCACCCAAAACCATATCTTCAAGTAATAGCGGCACCCTTTCTATGAACATCTTATTTTCCCTAAGTTCTTCCAAAGAGTGTTTTTCACAAAACAGTTTAAATACTTCTTCTATACTATATGTCCTGTTTTGTTCACTGAACAATTCTCCAAAATCCATATATGCAAGACAAGACAAAATTACATTATCTACATCGTTAAAATCTGACACTGAAAAACTGACATCATTTCTCCATTTCAAATAATCCAATAATAGCATATTATTTCCTCCATTTTGATTCATGCATTGCCTTTATTATTCTCTCTGCAATCATATTATGTGATTCCTTCATCTTAAAAGAAGCAATTCTGCTTAATGTTCTACCATATAATTTACTATGTCTTTCAAAAATTTTATCAACTTCCTCAGTCATTTTACTTTGGAATGCATTTTCAATTTCGTCAATGTTCCTTTGGAAATTAGTTAAGTGAGACACTGTAAGTGTAAAATCCGAAGAATGTAATGCCACCAGAATAATGCTAAGAACAGCAACGATAATATTTGGTACACTTACTAAAGTTTGTTCATAGAGCGGAATTAAATAATTCATAATTATAATTGCTCCTATGCCAAAGCCTATAGAAGTAATTACACATGTCCTTCCATTTATATTAAGTGGCAAATCACTATAATCCCACCATCTTGCGTGAAACTTCTTTTCAAGTATAAATGAAGTTGGATATTCCAATACCATACTAAAGAAAAAACCTATAATTAATATCATCCACCATGAAAGTTGATGGATTATACCAAAAGAAATTAAATCATAAACTAACAATGCTACAATTGAGCCAAAACCATATATTGGACATAGAGGACCGTATAAAAAGCCACGATTTTGCCATTTCCTTTCTTTGACTGTACAATATATGCTTTCCCATATCCAACCTAAAACACTAAAAACAAAGTATGCCACTAAGTATCTGTTTAACTCCATAACTATCCTTTCAAAAATTAAGGCAATTTAAATTATTATTTCATATTAATCAAGAAGTAGATTCCAACTATTTGCATTATTAACATAAGTGGAACTCCTATAGTAAAATAATATTTTTTAGTCTTATGGCGCAAAAGATACATTCCTATCAATGCTCCTATTGAGCCTCCTACAAAGGAAAGTCCCAATAGTGTTGCAACTTTTATTCTTGTTTTATGTCTAATAGCAGCTATTTTATCTATAGCAAAAGTTGCAAATGTAACTATGTTAATTATTACTAAATAATATAGTAACCAGTTATATTTATCTAATAAAGCTAAAAATCTAAGTGTCATTTTCCGCAATACGTCCTTTTATAAATCAAAATACTTTATCTATATTATATTTCAAATTGCTGATAATATCAATCAAAATAAGCAAATCTCTCACAAAGCTGAGCATTTACACATACTACTATATTAATTTCCATTATATTTTAGTGTAAGCTTATAAAAAAAGACGGTATCGCTACCGTCATTTAGTCTATTTGTATTTAATAATTAGAACGACTTAAAGTCAACAGTATTACAAAACTTTCATAATACCTATAACCCTATGTTATAATTATTTTAATTTTTCTATTAATGAGTCTACTACTTCATGCAAATCTGCTACTATACAATGATGTGCTACATCGAATATCTTTGCATCTTTATCAGTATTTACAGCAATTATAAGGTCTGACTCCTTCATACCTGATACATGTGGCACTTGACCTGATATTCCTAAGGCTATATATAATTTAGGTGCTACAGTTTTTCCTGTTATACCTATTTGTCTATCTCTTTCCAACCATCCATCATCGCATACAGGTCTTGTACCACCTACATTTCCACCAAGTAATTTTGCAAGAGTAAATAGTTTTTCAAAGCCTTCTTTACTGCCGACTCCACGTCCGCCTGCCACTATGACTTCTGCATCTTCTATATTTACCTGCATAAGTTTTTCATCAAGTGTAAATCCTAAAATTTTAGTAAGTTTTATAGTAGGTGGAACTTCTATATTTTCCTCTATTACAGTTGCCTCTCCTTGCTCTATGCCTTCTACTCTAAATGTCCCCGCCTTAAAAGTACCTATTTGAGGGAATGTATCTATAACTATCTTAGTATTTAACTTGCCATTATAAGATGGACGTATCCAAGATATCTTGTCATTTTCCACCTGTATATCACTATTGTTACAAGCTATACCTATGTGAGCCTTGGCTGATAGTTGTGCTGACAAGTCTTTTCCGTATGTTGTCTCATCAATTAATATAATTTTAGGTTGATACTTTTCTATTAATTTGCTTACAATATAAGCATCTGTTTCAAAATGAGATTCTTGTTTTACTACGATTATTTCGTCTGCTCCACATTGTTTTGCTTGTTCCACAAGTGTATCTTGTTCTTTATTTATTATTACCGCTACTGCTTTTGTATTTTGTAATTTTGCTAATTCTTTCGCTTTTTTCATTAATTCTTGACACACACGATTTTTTTCGTGATTTGATTCAAAAATTACCCAAATAGAAGCTGTATTCATAAAAATAATCCTCCCTATATAGCTTGTGCATCAGATAGTATGCTTATTAGTTTGTCCACTTTTTCTACAGTAGTAGCTCCATCAATAAATGAGCCTACTTTTAACTTTTCCGGTGCAAAAAGAGAGTCTACTTTTGATGGACTTTTTAGATCTTTAATGCCTAATATAGTATTATCTATTACTTGTATCTCAGCTTTTTTCGCTGCCATACGTCCCTTCATAGAAACAGAACGAGGAGTATTGACATCACTTGTTACAGAACAGATAAGCGGAAAAGAAGCTGATAATTTTTCATAGCCTGTTCCTGCTTTTCTTGAAATTTCTATTTCATTTTCTTTAAACTCTATGCTTGACGCATTTGTAAGCGTAGCTATATTAAGCATGGCTCCTAATTTACCTGCTATTTGACTTGTATTTCCATCTATTGAATTTGCTCCACAAAAAATAGCATCAAAATTTCCAAGATGATTTATTCCTGCCTTTAGTACATCTGCTGTTATAAGCGTATCAGAACCTACAAAACTGTCATCTGTTATTCTAACTGCGTTATTGGCTCCCATACCGAGACCTTCCCTTAATACAGCCTCACATCCTTCAGGTCCCATAGAAAGTACAGTTACATTGCCTTGTTTTTCAGCTGCAAGTGTAAGTCCTGCTTCTAATGCGTGCAAATCTTCAGGATTTAACACTTGACCAGCCCTACTTCTATCTATAGCCAAAGTTTGCGGATCTATTGAAATTTCACTAACATTTGGCACTTGTTTTAACAAAACTAAAATATTCATTTATTTCCTCCTTTTATAAAAATAATATTTTTTGCGATTTAAAATTTTTATATCAACATAAATTTAAAAAACATAATTATATCTAAATATACCTAAAATCATAATACCAAAACTTATTTGAGCTATTTATTTTATCTAAATTCTGATTTTTCTAAGCCTATTATACCTATAAATTTCATACTATAAACAATAAAAAACACCTCGCCTTAAAAACGAAGTGTTTCTACTTTATATTTTATGTTGCACCTTTTACTTAAAAAGTTTACTGCAGGAATATAACTATTCCAATCATAAATTGCATTTAATTTAATTATTACCTAACTGATTATTATAACTTTAATCATGACATTAAATATCAATAAATCATAATCTTAACTTAATCTATTTCCTTATTTTTAACTGTACTTTTATAAATAGTCCCTGACAATCTATCAAATAAGAAAGGTCGGTTAAATAACACTGATACGACAGTGACTACTGCAAATACCATTAGAATCAGAAAAGTAATTGGAAGCAACCATGGGAATAATATAGATTCTGCATCTTTATTAAACTCATTCATCAGATACATTAAGCCTGAAGGAATTAAGTAAAAATATCCCATTAATAATCCTCCTCTAAGGATTGTACGAATCCACTTCGCATTTTCAAATTCTATAGCAAACTTTAACAAAGCACTGCCTAAAGTTTTGCCATTCAACAAAGGAAGCAAACTGAAGTAGAGAGTCAAAAATATCCAAAAAGGAAGTGATGTTTTTGATATTGCATAAGGAATATTAACAATCCACACATCTATGATAAGTGATAGGCAAGCACGAATTGAAGAAACTCGTAAACCTGCCTGTAATGCTTTCTCATCGATTTCTTCTCGAGATGGAAGAAAGTGCATAGCTAAGCCTCCAAGCGCATAACCAATACAGCCTCCAGCAGTATTTTGAATAATATCATCTATATCAGCCAATCTATATGGACCAGGGTATATGAAATATAGTCCTGAAAATTGAGTCAATTCAAAAAATAAGCTTAATAGAGCTGTCAGTAGCAAAGTCTTCTTAAAACTGCATTTGAAATAATAACGTAAGTACACTCCAAATGGAATTAACATCAAGACATTGAAGGCAGGAACGTAAAAAGTGGAATGTTTCAACGCTTTTAACCAAGTTGCAGGCATGGACACAACAAAAGGATTGTCTTTAATAAAATCCATAATAAATGAAAATGGAATAAGATTCAACATATCCTTATAGCTGTTGTGAATACTGTCTCTATTAGGTAAGGGCAAAATGACCAATAGGTATACTGCCAATAAATACAAAATAAATGAATATACAATCAAGGTTCTTAACTTATTGATAGAACCATACTTCCTATAATTAATAATCATATAAGGCAAGGTAATAAAAAATGCCAAAGCCGGAAAAAGCAGCATTGCAACTTTTATAGAAATTAAATATCCCATTATATCTCCTTTTTATTTTAAATAAAACACAAGCTTTGTTATATAAGGAAAGATTAAACAAGCAATTAAAAGCAGTATTATACTGCTGAAGTCATAAACAGTCAAGTTTTATACAATAAATTGTATATTTTCAATCTAAAACTGAGTTTTCTAATATAATTAATAATATATTGGATAAATAATAATTATGTAATGAATAATCGCTATTTAATACTAAAAAGTCATTAAAAAGCAATGTAATTACATCACAACAAAGTTATTGAAAATACATATATAACGTCGCTTTAGAATAGATACTTGCTTTTATAAACTATGATTAATATAAATTTCCAAAAGATATAATGCATAAATTAAAAAATCAATATCATTTTAGCATAGAAAAAGACGGTATCATCACCGCCTTTTAAAAGTTATTTTGAATTATTATTTGTTCTATTGTTTATAAATTTATTTTATATTCTGCTAATATTATAAAATCTTACATACTCTATTTATTGATAAACTCTTTTAAAAATTGCTCACCTGTACCATATTTTTCATATACATAGTCAATATCTTTATCACCTCTACCTGAAAGATTTACAAGTATTGAACCAGAATTTTGATTTCGAGCATGCTTTATTGCATATGCCAAAGCATGTGAGCTTTCTATTGCAGGAATAATTCCTTCATAACGTGATAGTAAGAAAAATGCTTGCATAGCCTCATCATCATTCACCGCTTCATATTTTACTCTTCCGCACTGTCTCAAATATGCGTGTTCAGGTCCGACAGACGGATAGTCAAGTCCGCTTGCTATGGAGTACACAGGCAACGGTTCTCCGTTTTCATCTTGTAGGAGTATACTTTCAAAGCCATGAAGAACTCCTTTTTTACCAAATTTCATACTTGCTGCATGTTCTCCTACTCCCTCTCCTTTTCCAAGGGGTTCTACACCGACAATATCAACAGGCTCTGACAAAAATGCTTCAAACATCCCTATTGCATTAGAGCCTCCTCCAACAGCTGCACAAACGACATCAGGCAAATTACCTGTCATTTCTTTGAATTGTTCTTTTGCTTCAATCCCTACAACTGATTGAAAATCACGAACTATCATAGGAAATGGATGAGGTCCGACAGCAGAGCCTATACAATATATTGCATCTTCGTATTCTTTTAAATATCCTTCAAATGCAGCATCCACCGCCTCTTTCAATGTTTTAAGCCCATGCGTTGCGGGAATTACATTTGCACCGAGCATTTTCATTCTTATTACATTTGGGTGCTGTTTTTTTATGTCTACTTCTCCCATGTATATATCACATGCCAAGCCGAAATAGGCAGCAGCTGTAGCAAGTGCAACACCATGTTGTCCGGCACCAGTTTCAGCAATGAGTTTTTTCTTGTCTAAGAATTTAGCAAGCAAACCCTCACCCATACAATGATTTAGTTTATGTGCACCGGTATGGTTAAGATCTTCTCTTTTAAGATATATTTGGCATTTTCCAAGAAGCGAAGATAAGCGTTCACAATGATAGACAGGAGTAGGTCTGCCTTGAAACTCTTTTCTTATGCGTCTTAATTCATTTATAAAACGTGCGTTATTGCAGATTTTCTGATACGCCTGAGTAATTTCTTTAAAAGCAGGGACTAATTCAGGAGGTAAAATCATTCCTCCGTATTCACCGAAATATCCCTTTTCATCCGGAAAGTTTTTTAGATAGTTGTCAAAATCACGATAAGTTTTCATATTATTAATCCTTTCATAATTAATACTAAAATCTAATAAAATAATGGATACAATATTTTCAGGGCATTTATAATAAGTTGTAAATAGTAAGCCATTTTTTAAAAACATTTTAATGAAAATTATCCATATATTAAAAAGATAATAGTATAAATAAAAAAACGCCTTACCTCAAAGAAAAACAATTCAATGAGACAAGACGAAATATCCTGCGGTACCACTCAAATTGACGCCAAAAAGCATCCACCTTTAATACGTACTATCATACGCTCCGCTTGATAACGACTGCGGTTGCCGTCGATTGCTACTTAGGATTTTAATCCTGTTCGTTCGCCCTCATAAGTCCATTCAGTATATACATAATCTGCTATGTTCTCAGCATCCACAGCTCTCTGTAAGTTATTGTTACATACCTACTACTCTTATTCAATGGTTTATGCGACTTATAATAACATTTTAAATTTTCCTTGTCAAGAGTGTATTTTGAAAATAATTTTAATCAATCTATTCACTTATTTTTAACTGTACTTTTATAACTTGTACCTGATATTTTATCAAATAAAAAAGGTCTGTTAAATAGCACTGATACAATTGTAATTACTGCAAATATTATCAGAATCAAAAAAGTAATTGGGAACATCCAGAGAAATGATGTAGATTCTGCATCTTTATTAAACTCATTCATAAGGTAGAGTAGTCCTGAAGGAATTAAGGAAAAGTATCCAATTAATAATACTCCTCTTAAAATTGTACGAACCCATTTTGCGTTTTCAAATTCTATACCAAACTTTAACAATGCACTACCTAATGTTTTTCCATTCAACAAAGGAATCAAACTAAAATAGATAGCTAGAAATACTGAAAACGGAAGCGTTGTTTTTGATATTGCATAAGAAATCTTGACAATCCATACGTCGATGATAAGTGATAGACAAACACGAATTGAAGAAACTCGTAAGCCTTCCTGAAAAGCTTTCTCGTCGATTTCTTCTCGAGATGGAAGACAGTACATAGCTAAGCGTCCAAGAAGATAGCCAATACACCCTCCTGTTGTATTTTGAATGATATCATCTATATCAGCTAATCTATATTGCCCTGGGTATATGAAGTAGAGTCCTGAAAATTGAGTTAATTCAAAAAATAGGCTCAAGAGCGCTGTTAGTAGCATAGTCTTCTTAAAGCTACATTTGAAATAGTACCGTAAGTACATTCCAAATGGAATTAACATCAAGACATTGAAGGCAGGCACATAGAAAGTAGGATGTTTCAATGCCCTAAACCAAGTTACCGGCTTGGATAAAACAAAAGGATTATCTTTGATGAAATCCATAATAAATGAAAATGGAGATAAATTCAACATTTGTCTATATGTGGTATGGACACTCTCACGATTAGGCAATGGCAAAATAACCAGTAGATAGATTGTTAATAAATACAAAATAAAAGAATATAAGATAAATGTCCGCAACTTATTTATAGAACCATATTTTCGATAGTTAATAATCATATAAGGCAAGGTAATAAAAAATGCCAAAGCTGGAAAAACTAACATTGCAACTTTGATAGAAATTAAATATCCCATTATATCTCCTTCTCAACTTCATTAAAACACAACTTTTATAGTATAACGAAATATGAATTTATTTATTTATTTAAAAAAT
>GL405246.1:664187-680515 GCA_000146855.1 [Eubacterium] yurii subsp. margaretiae ATCC 43715 | reverse complement strand
GATTAGTATTAAATCTTAAGTAAAAGACTATACCATAGTAACCTTGAATAGGATTCAATAAATACTACAATAAAAAAGAGAACATACTGTAATAATGATATTTAAATTTATAAAAGAATAATTTTTGCTTTTAAGTACTTTTTTTATTAGTATTATCTCCAATTTCAATTGTAATTCATTTTATATTTCCTGGTATTTTTACTTTTTTTATAATTTATTAGGATTTATTTATCCTAAAATATATGCTATACTTTTATAAAAGGAGGTATAATCATGAATATAAATACAAACACATTAGTTTCAATTTCAGAAGCCAACCAAAACTTTTCTAAAGTCGCAAGATTAGTTGACAAATATGGTTCTGCTGTTATTTTAAAAAATAACTCTCCTAAATATATTATTTTAGAATTTCCTAATGAAGAACTTTTATCTTTATCTAATAAATATCTAGGTAAAAATAAAAAAGTATATGAGGAATTAGCTAAGTGAAGTATCTAAGTAAAAAACAAATACTGATACTCCACGAACAACTAATACAACCCAGCGGTGGAATTAAGGGGATTCGTGATGATGGTATGTTAGACTCCTCAATGCAAACACCTCTGCAAGTATTCAATGGTCAAGAACTATATCCTTCAATAATACAAAAAGCTACCAGACTAGCTTTTGGAATAATAAAAAACTATCCATTTATTGATGGAAATAAAAGAATTTCCACTCATGCTATGCTTATATTTCTTGAGTTAAATGGTATTGAACTTTTTTATCTTGATGATGAAATAATCACTATTATATTAGACATAGCCTCTAGTAAATTATCTGAAAATGATTTGTATATTTGGATTGAATCATATCAAAAATAGAGGGTTTATCCCCTCTATTTTTGATATGATGAATATTTTTTTAAAATTTCTTTATCAATATAGTGGGCAAATCGTGAGCAAAAATACAATCTTATCCTATTTTATCAATGTAAAACATTGCTATTTCAGCGATAAATAGCATATAGTTTCGCAATAATAAGTATTTTGGAACACTTTCTCTAACCTTTTAACTATAGAGTCGATTTTACATCCAACTTTTTATCTTAGAATAACTACATATTTTTGATATTCAAACATTTTCTATATAATTCACTTCCCCTTGCTAATTCAAATAACCCTGCACTCGTACAATTCAATTTATCCAAGTCATCGTCAATCCAAAAAATTCTATTTTCAAGAAGATTTATATTTATCCTATGAATTGCACTCTTACTCTCATAGTTACCAATAAGTGAACTTCCAAACTCTATATCATCGATCACAAGTATGAATGACAGTTCGTGTCTCAATCCAACAAGACTCATTGTTGAACCAAGCAATTGCATACTTGTACCATCATTAGTATCATTAATTCTTTTTATTAATCTGCTTATTTTATCATTATAATATATCCTATCTGGCGAAACATTATTACCACATGTACTTTTATCATCTTCATCTTGCCCAAAACACTCTTCAAGTAATTCTCGAAATACTGCTTTTGTAATAGAATAATTATCCCATTGTGCATCATAATCAACACAATCATTCATGGCCTCAAAGCCCCCAGACGGTATGAACTGCAAGAAACCTGGTTTAATTGCAACATTCTCAGAACGACGAATTCTCAATACATCATATTCTTCGCTATAATTTTTAATCATCACAAAAATCTGCACTCCAAGTAAAGAAGATCTATTCCTACCTGATGTGAGAACATCACATTCATTTTCAAAATTATTATGAATATACCTTCTTATTGGCAACTCTTTAAGTATCTCTTTACCACATTTCTCCTTAATATTTAAATGATATTTTCTATCTTTAATATATAATTTGTACAATTCATATTCCAGAACATGACTTGTCTTCAGATTATTCTCATAATCTCCTACATTTGATTTTAAATGCCATTCTACCTGCGTATTATCCTTAGTAGAAAATACAATTTCTTCAAGCATATATCCTAGCCTCTTCGGATATTTTATCGTTTGCTCAATAAGTCTATAATATTTTTTTATAAATCCTTTGTATTTTTTTTGAATTTCTGGATAATTTTCATTAGATATTTTTTTCTTTCTTTTAAGATGATTGCAATCCTTTGGGCAAATATCTTTAAAAGGAAAATCTACTGGTTTAGTACTAATAGTTATAGCTTCATATTCTTTAGTATATACATCACAAAATCTTATCTTAGCTAAAGAAATATGTGGAACATCTTCGCAACCTTTAAACTTCTCAATTAATGAATTATTTTTTTCAACAATCAATGGTTCATATATTTTTTTCATTATCTCCAATTGCCAAGATAAAAAGTGTTTCTCATATATTTTTTTATTATATTTTTTTCTTAAATGCGAATATATTAAAGTATCTAAGTGTTTTCTAAAATCAAATATTTTTTTAATAAAGTTTGTTATCTTATGAAAATCATCTGATATATTCAAAATAAGGAACACCAAAAATGCAATACTAGTTAAAAGTTTTGCAGTTTGTGGAAAATCACTTTTAACAAGTGAAATCAAATCATTCATTATATTTACCACCTCTCTATTTATTTAATGATTAAAAATTCGACAATTAATTTTTGTTAATACAGTATTTATTTACACAATATATAACTACTGCCATATAATATCTTCTTTCTTAGACTAGATATGTTACCATTGACCTCTAACACCGAGAAGATTGTACTCATTTCATAAATAATTCAATGATAACTTTTTATGAGATCAAGATAATAGCTTCATTTTTAATATATACTTTGAATTATTTTAAAATGTTTTTCTTTGTATCAACGCTATTCACTCCACATGGCAAGAGTTGAGTGAATGAATGTCAAATCACCAATTTTAGTGCCAGTTCGTTTATGGAAAAATATCCATTGTGTTTCAATGCTTTGTGAAAACATATCCACACTATTCTATTGGATATTCATCCTCTACATATTGCTCTGTTCCTCGTTCTTTCCATATGATTTTATAAACAAAATCACCATCGTGTTTGTCGTACCATTTCCATGACTTTACTCCAACAGCATGAATAATTGGTAATCCCATCCTGTTGGTTCTTACAAGAGATAAATAATTTGCAATCACAAAATCCTGCTGTGCCGCAAGCTGATAAAATAATATTTCATTCCCACTTTGCTGAGCTATTGCAATATCATCATCAAATGTCTCAACTGCTGCCAAATAATTGTTGTAAACACCAATATCACAAAAATCAGTATAGACGATTCTTTGACTACATCCGCACTGTTGCATTACATCGACTTTGGTTTCGTTATCCCCCTCTTGCTCCATAAACAAAACATTAATAATCGGGTTCTTACATACTTCGCAATGCTGTGGGTTTCGTAACAGTTTAATATCTGTCTTACTTAAATCCCATAATGCCTTAAATTCAAGTAAATAGTTATTGACAAAAGAAACCTCGTCACAAATATTCAAATCTTCAATGTTTCTAATATTTGCATTTTGAGTCCAGTTGAATGAACCAAACATACATATTCGTTTATCTAGTATACAAAATTTATGATGCATAATACCAGTAAAATTCACTAATCTAATATTAGCACCAATACTATTTAAGTACTGAATATCATTTAAATATCGTTGATTTATTCCATCATCATTTAGAAGTATCTTTATTTTAACATTCCTTTCCAAAAGTTCTTTCAATAAGCCGCCATAAATACTAAAGTTAATCCATGCCACTGCAGCTTTTATACTTTTTTGCGTATTTTTCAGTTCACTAATTGCTACATTCTCTAAATTAGTAAAATAACATCTTACCACACTCCCATCTCCTTCCTTAGATTACTGTATATTGGCTTATGGCTTTTTTCTAATGTGCATCTACCTTACTTGGATGGGCAAAAGGGTACTCTCCATTTTTTCGTAAACACATCGTCTGAAAATTAAGTTCGCTATCAAATTGTAATATTTTTCGAATCAATTCTATATCCATGCCCATATGCCGCATAAATAGAGAAATGATTGTGGCTTTCAATACATTTATCGAATCCCACATTTGTACATTTTCTAAAACACCAGTTTTATCTAACTTGTAGTGAGAATAATAATTTCTTGTATCCCCAAGTTCCTTAAAATAAAGTTCTATTAAGTCATCTTTGGACTTTCCTTCTATAGTCGACTTATCACGTTTCAAGTTTTCTATATGAACTGCATTTTTTCGTATTATTTGCAGATTTTGATTATCAATTTCCTGCATACGGTGTGATAATGATGTTTTTGAAAGAAATCCTGCTGCAATCCATCCAGCTATCTGATTCATATGATTTGAATTATATTTCCAGTCAGGAATAACACTTTTTATTGCATCCTCAAATAACGGTCTTCCTTCATCCGTAAATAATAATTTTTTTATTTCCTTTGTCGATGATTTTAATGCGGAATTTATCTTTTCTCTTGTTTCTTCATCTCCGGAAATACGAGTATGGTAACCATCCAATATTCTCATATATTCAACAAAAATATCTTCTGAAAAAATATCTTTCTTTCCATTTGCAGAAAAAAATATTCTTCTTAACAATGAATAAGAATCATCTAAACAAAAAGATCTCCAGTATGCATAATATGTTTGTAATTTTTCTTCTACAACATAATGATATGTTCTTGGTTTATTCTGAACATCTCTATTTGTTGTATTATAAGACAAATCCCTGTTTATGTATAACCAACTTTTCAAATCTTGATTTTCTATAGTCAGTCTTATATCCTTTACAATGCTTACTGTACCAATAAGCAATCCAAAAAACTGCATCAGATATTCGATATCGTTCATAATACTTTGAATGTCCTGTGCTTCCAAGTATTGCACCATAATTCTGGGTTCATTTTTTATAATTATTTCTGTTCTATCATCACCACGAAGGCTGTTATTAAAGCTTTTTGATTCAAAATACAATTCTATATGAGGATTTTCAGAATGTATAATGATAGACCCCAAATGCATCTCTCCAGCAGCCATATCTTCCATGTCTGTACTACCATAAAATACAGTGTTTATTCCTAACCAATCTATGAGTTCAGGAATTGAAAACGAAAATTCTTTTATGCCAGATATCTCAATACCTTTTGAAAAACCAAAGTTTTGCTGAAGAACATAGAATACTCTATGTGAAGATGTATAATTCAACAACCGATTATTGCTTGATTTAGTGGAGCCGTTTACAAACACTTTATATCTATATTCGCCATCGCTACCAATAAAAGTAGTTGGAAATACTTCGCCATGAAATCGGCTATAAAACTCTATATTATTAGCATCAATAAGTAATTCAGCTACTTCTTGTTTTTCAGGCTCATTTTCTTTGAACCATGTTCCAATATGTCTTTCCATATAATCCCTTCCTGTAAAATCATATAAGTATGGTCAACTAAATCTCGATTTTCTCTCCATTCGACAACACAAAAGCCTGCTCATATTCAACTCCCAGTGCTTTTGCAATTGCCATCATTTCCACAAAGGAAACTGTAACTCTTTTTAGTTTTTTATTGAAATTCTGCGGTTTCTGGTCAATACGCCTACACAACTCCGCAAGACTAATATTCTGGTTCTCACACAACGTTCTGATCATATCCGATGTTGTAATTATACACCTCCACTAATATGCATTACATTATAAACCATTTGGTTGATAAGCACAAGTTGTTTATATGATAGTTCACTGAAAATTTACAATCATAACCACCAGTTGAACTGGTAGTTTGCACTAGCCCTATAAGGGCATATTACTTACAACCTCTCAAGAGGTACCGAATAAGTCCGCCAATTGTATAATATTTTTCAGGCTGCTGCTAAAGCAGCCTTTATTGTGTAAATCAAAACTACCGGCTTAGCTGGTAGTTTTGATTTTGCCCCTATACTATATCCTCCCTTCAAAATATATACTTAATTGAGCTATTACCATGTCCCAGTTCCTTATCCTTCCCTTCCATTTACTTGATGCATCTGCCATTGCAAGATACAGACTTTTCATTAGCGAATAGTCGTTTGGATATATTGTCTTACTCTTTGTTACTTTCCTTAGTTGTCTGTTGAAGTTTTCCATAGCATTTGTTGTATATATCAATCTTCTCATCTCTTGTGGATATTTGAAGTATGTTGATAGTTCTGCCCAGTTGTTCTTCCAACTTGATACGCACATTGGATATTTCTTTCCCCACTTGTCTTCGAATTCTTCTAACTTTAATATAGCTACTTCTTCTGTTGGTGCTTTGTATACTTCCTTTAGATCTTTCATCAATTCTTTGATATCTTTGTATGTTACATATTTTGTTGAGTTTCTTATCTGGTGGATTATACATTTTTGTATCTGTGCTTTTGGATATACTGCACTTATTGCTTGACTAAATCCTACTAGATTGTCTGTTGATATTATTAGTATATCTTCTATACCTCTATCTCTTAGCTGATTTAGTACCATTAGCCAATATTTACTGCTTTCATTTTCTCCTATCCACATTCCCAGTATTTCTTTATTTCCTTGCATATTGTAGCCTAATGCTATATATACTGCTTTTTTTACGATTTGTCCATTTTCTCTTACATTGTAATGTATTGCATCTAAAAATACTATCGGATATACTCTTTCTAGGGGTCTGTTTTGCCATTGTTCTATTGTTGGTATTATCTTGTTTGTTATATTGCTTATCAACGTTTGTGATAAGCCAAATCCATATATCTCTTTTATGTGTCCTGATATGTCTCTTGTTGTTATTCCTTTTGCATACATTGATATTATTTGTTGCTCTATATTTGAGATGTCTTTTTCATATTTTTTTACTACATATGGTTCAAATGTGCCTTGTCTATCTCTTGGTATTTTTAGCTCAATTTCTCCTGCTGATGATTTTACTTTTTTAGTACTATATCCGTTTCTTGTATTTAGGCTTAGTGGAGTATCTCCATATTCATAATCTAAATGTTCATCTAATTCGCTTTTTAGCATTGTTTCTAGTGTATCTCCTAGGAGGTCTTTTATTGCATCTTGGATATCTTTTACTGTATTTGGTTTATATTCTTCTATTAACATTCTTGCTATCTTTGTTCTATTTGTTTCTTGTCTTTTCCTTGGCATTTTAAAACCCTCCTTCTTAAGTTTATTTTACCCTTAGAAGGAGGGTTTCCATACACAAAATTTTTCACAGTCTCACTTTATTTATTATTGTTCTTTACTGACTTACCCGTAAACGGGTCTATCTACTCTTTTATTGTTAGTTGGTCATTCATTATATCTTCTTGTAGCTGATTTTTTATATATTTTTCTATCGCTTTCTTATTCCTTCCTACTGTATCTACATAATATCCTCTACACCAGAAATGTCTATTTCCATATTTATACTTTAAATTTGCATGCCTATCAAATATCATTAAGCTACTTTTTTCTTTTAAATACCCCATAAATTGTGATACACTTATACTTGGAGGTATACTAACTAACATATGGATGTGGTCTGGACATGCTTGAGCTTCTATTATTTCTACTCCTTTTTGTTCACATAACTTTCTTAATATTTTTCCTATATCACTTTTTATCTTTGCATATATTTCTTTCCTTCTAAATTTAGGTGCAAATACAATATGATACTGGCATCTCCACTTAGAATGTGATAAACTATTTATGTCTTGCATTAGACTTTCCTCCTTTTGCTTTTTATTATAGGTTGGCGGACCTATATTTATTATAGCAAAAGGAGGCTACTTTTATCTAAAGAATTTTATTCCCCCAGCTGAACTGGGGGTTTATTTCCGCTAAAGCTACAAAAGGGCTCCTCATCACTGGAAACGAATCAATCCGGTGATGGGGAGTTCTTTGTTATGCCACTTCTTCAAATATACGTTTCTGTGTTCTTAAATAAGACTGCAGATTAATAATTGAATCACTACTCTTGGACTTAGAAAAAATTCGTTCCTCATCTGTTAAACTGATATTATTATCCTCTGTGAGTCTAATTGTGTAATCATATATTTGTCCAACTAAAATTTCCAATTCTTCAGTTGTTAATTGAATGCTAATTTTAGAATAATCCTTATGTGCTTTAAGTGCATCTAACCTATCCATGAGATTATTTATCTTTTCAACATCCATTTTGCCATTTCGAATTGCTTCAATATACACCCTTAAAGCAGCTCTAAATTCTTTCACAACCTTTGACTCAAGATTTTTTACTTTATTATAAACCCAAACACCAGTGCCAACAGTTGCTGCACCTGCTACTGCAATTATGGTTCCTTTTTTATGCTGTTTTACAAACTGCAATGCTTTAACACCAACGCCCTGTGCCTGCTCTGTTGCTAGTAAGTCAATCGACTTAAGGTGTTTTACTATTTGTCCCTTATTAGGACCGATTGCCCATCTTACTACACTGCCAATTCTACTATATACTCCAGTCGCCAATCCTGTATCTATATCATCTGGAATAAAAAAAACATCTTGTGCAATTGACATATAATGTACCTCCTAGTTTATTTTCATACTGGGCTTTGTAAATTTCGTAAACAAATTCTATTACTATTTATGTGTAACTTATTCTATTCTCTTACAACCACGTTGGGAGTATGTAGAAATTCTCCCATTTTAACTGGGATATCATCAAAACACCATCTATATTTTTTAAATTTGAACCCCATTTCCAAAGCCTGTTCAAGAATAAAATGCTCCATATCCTCATCTTTATTAAAATAAATTCCACCGGGTTTCTCACTTTTTTGCTTGGTATAGATTCTCATAAGCTCAGAAATATTTTTTCCTAGTATCTTACTTAAAAATAACAAAGTTTCTGCTGAATAGTTATTCCTGATGCATTGATAAATTTGTTCGTTTATTTCATCATCTGTCATTGTATTAAAGTAAAAATCATTATTTAAAGATGTGTTTTCCCACGGTATCTGTTCTCCTTGTGTCATTTCAATAACATCATTACAAACTTCCTTGAACATATCCTCTATTTTAATATTAGGTCTAATTATATTCGGCAATAAACATTTCGTATAAAAACTATTTCCACCTTCTTCCGAATCTGCTCTTGCAACTTTATTTGGTGCTGTTGCAAAAGCAATTAGCATACCGTTCCCAGCCTCTATTTCTGTTAATCCATTTCCTACAACACCTTTTGCAAAATCTACCGATGACCTACATGCATCTAATATCATAATATTAGTCTTGCTTGGATTGGTCGTCATAAATTCAGTAATAGTATTTATCCCAACCAACTGTGTTTCTTTGAATATTGATTTAGTACTCTTATACTCACAGTCAATTGGAACAAAGTAGTTTTCACCATCTATTTGAACCCCATGACCTGAGTAATATACAAGAACTGTCGAATAAGATTTTGCCTCATCAATAAACCTTGATATAATGTCATACATATCTGCACGATTAAGGTCTATTCCAAAAATTACATCAAAATTTAAATATTCAAGAGTCTCTTTTACATCTTCACCATCTTTTTTACAAGCAAACAACTTATTTTGCAGTACATATTCGGCATTAGCCATAACCAATGCTATTCCTTTTTTAACTCTCATCCTCTATCTCCTTGAATCTACTAAGCATTATATTTATAACGTTAGCTCCATCTGTATCATATTTATCAGCTAATCTCCATGCTTCTTTTCGAAGTAGAGGTAATCCTCTGTCAAATGGTACATTTTTTATCTTAGGCATGAATGCATTTAACTCCTTTAGAATTTCATTTTCAATCTCTCTCTTTGTCATTAGTCTCTCCTTCCTATCATCTATTCCACTGTCAGAAAATGCCCTTAGTATCGAGTTGCCAGATTTGTTGCCAGTTTTCAGCTCTTACTTAAAAATGCCCGACATCTAATCCACTCACTCAATTTGCGTTATCTAATCCGAGGTCACAACCTGACACAGTAGATATGTTTCCATATAAAACAACCGGACCTTTTCAGGAGTCTGGCTTCAAATCCAAACTTCCGAAAAAGCCTGGAAATACGCTTTGTTTTGGCACTTATTTATCTTTTCTTGACATCAATACTACCGTCTCGCAATGATAAGTGTTTGCAAACATATCGACTCCCTTTACCTTCGCTATCTCATATCCTGCTTCCTTTAGTACTTTTAAATCTTGTACGAGCATCTTGGGATTGCATGAAATATAAAGTATCTGTTTTGAGTTAAAGCCTATTATGTCTTTTAATGCCTTTGGGTTTATTCCTGCTCTCGGGGGGTCAAGTATGATTAGCTGAGGTGAGTTTGTCAGTTTTGACACTTCTTCTTTGACATCTCCTGCTATGAATTCTACATTTTTCACATTATTAGCCTGAGCATTTTCCCTTGCCATTTCTACAGCTTCTTCTACTATTTCTATTCCTATTACCTTTTTTGCCCTTGCTGACAGTGATATTCCTATAGTTCCTGTACCTGAGTATAGGTCAAAGATTATATCTTTTTCACCATCTATCATTTCCATTGCTGTCTTATATAGGGTTTCTGCTCCCTTGGTATTGGTTTGAAAAAATGAAAATGGCGATATTTTAAATTTATTGCCAAGTAAGATATCATAAAAATAATTGTCTCCAAAAAGCACATCTACCTTATCATCTTTTACAGTATCAGACAATGAGTCGTTAGTTGTATGCAAGATACCTACTATAGTTGATTCGAGTTTTAAAGCTTGGAGTTTTTGAACATATTCACTTAAATCAAAGTCAATTTGTGATGTTGTAACTATATTTATCAATAGCTGCTTTGTATTTTCTCCCTTTCTTATTACCAAATGTCTTAGATAGCCTTCATGGCTTTTGATGTGGTAATGTGGCAAGTTCTTTGCTCTAAAATACTCTCCTGTCATCTTTAATATAGTCCTATAATCCTCATCTACCAATAGACAGTCTTCTACAGACACTATGCCCATAGGCGAGTTTTTCTTATGCAAACCGATTAACAATTCTCCATCTTTTACTTCATTTCCAAAAGTAAATTCCATCTTGTTCTTATATTCTTTTTGCAGTGGACTTGGCACTATATCTATTTTTTCTACTTCTGTATGACCGTTTTTGTGAAATAGCTTAGTAAGTTGCTCTGATTTTAAACTAAGTTGATTGTCATAATCTACACTTAACATACTACATCCGCCACATTGACCGTACTTACTACAGACTTCTTGAGTTTCAAGGCTTGATTTTTCTATCACACTTAGTATCTTAGCCTGATATTTGTCTCTTCTGCTTTTTTGGATAAGTGCAGATACCTTTTGACCTTTGATTCCGCCTTTTAGCACCACTTTTTTATCAAAGGCTGTGTTATTTATACTTTCTCCACCAAATATCATCTCATCTATGCTTAGTTCCACTACCTTGTTTTTCATTTATTCTCCTATTTCTATTTATTGTATTGATTATAAGTTCTTATTTGAATTTAGTAAATTAATTTTAACATATGTATGTAATTAATGAAACTTCTTTTATATAATTTTTTCTATTTGCTCAATTATTGCATTTTTATAATTATTTTTACTTTATATATGTTCTAGTTAATATATGTCTAAAAAAATAATATTTATATATTTCTCGTTACTCTTGTACTATTTATTGCAATAATAAAAAACTGTCACATCATTATCTGTGACAGCTATTAATATAAATAATTACAACATGAGTACTTACTTTGGTATAAGTTATCCTAATAAGCTGACCACAATAGGTACAACAACTATAAAAAGTATTGTGCTTAATGTCACCACATTCGTTGAAAATTCAACATCCCCATTTCCTTGACTGGCAAGAATAGGCAAGACGGCTAGAGCAGGTGCAGCTGATTGCACAACAAAAGTTTTAAATTCATCTGTAGGCATATTTTTTGCAGTCAAACTAAGGATTGCAAACATTACCACTGGTCCTAAAATGAATCTACCTATTAGAGTGATAATAGTATCTCTGTCAAATTTGATTGTTTTAAGACCTGCTTTGGCAAGAGTTATTCCAATATAGATAAGAGACAACGGTGTTACTATATTCCCGATATATGTTAGTGTACTCGTGGCAAAATCCGGTATTGGAATTTTAAAAATCAAAAATACCAATGAAACCAAAAATCCTACAAGTGGTGGTGGCATAAGCTTTTTCCAATCAAATTTAGAAGAAGCTTTGTTCTTACCTGACTTACTGTCACTTGTCATCAAATATATACCTAAAGTCCATGTTGAAATAGTATTGGTAATATAGTAAATTAAAAAATAAGGTAGAGCTTCATTCCCAAAAAATGCAATATTAAGTGGAAGTCCAATAAAAATTGTATTTGCATTTACAAATGTATTTATCATAGTTCCTCTACGACCTGTTCTTACATTGAATAATTTGACACAAATATAAGCTGAAATATAAGTAAGAACAAATGCTCCAAAGGTATAAATCAATCCTTCTGATAGAGTAAGCAACTTATCAAATGTCAAATATTTCATTACAGATACAAAAATAGATGCAGGAAGCGCTATATTCATAATCAAATGAGACAAGTTGGCTCCAAAATTTTCTCCAAACCATCCACGATTTTGTAGAATATATCCAAGTACAATAATTGCAATAATTGGAATAATACTCTCTATAGAAGTAATAAATATCTTCATACTATCTCCCCTCCGCAGTCATCTATATTCAAAAAGTGTATAAAAACTTGTTAATGACAATTTTTCATACACTTTATATTTATAGGTAATTCATAGTTGAATATATCAGCTGTATTTTGGATACCATTTAAAGTTATTAACCGCTTTTACCATGTCTTTTTCTTCAGAACGAGCAAGACCCTGCTCCTGAGCTTTCTTTGCAACTGCTTCAGCAACCTTGATGGAAACTTCTGCCACATACTTAAATGGTGGCAACACTGGTGCTCCAGGCTTACTCATATCAATAATTCCACTTAATGAGTGTGCTGCCTCACCTATCATTTCATCTGTTAGCAAGCTTGCTTCAGATGCTAACATTCCAAGTCCCAATCCAGGATAGATTAGAGCATTATTAGCCTGACCTATTACATAGTCTACACCTTTATACGATACTGTATCTGCAGGTATACCTGTTGCAACAAATGCCTTACCGTCTGACCATTTAATCAAATCTTCCGCTCTTGCCTCAGCCAGTTTTGTAGGATTTGATAACGGAAAAATCATTGGACGCTTTGTATTTTCGCACATAGCTTCTACAATATCTTTGGTAAAGGCATCAGGCTTAGTGGAAGTCCCTACCAAAATAGTAGGTTTCACTGTTTTTACAACTTCTAATAATTCTGTCATCTTGTCTGCATTAGGAAAATCAGAGCGTTTTTTAGCAAATGGCCTTTGTTGAGGTGTTAAATCATCCATATCATCAAACAGAAGACCTTGTTTGTCAACCATGAAGAAACGCTTATATGCTTCTTCTTCTGAAAGACCTAAAGTCACCATTTCACGATGTACACGAGATGCTATACCTGCTCCTGCAGTGCCACCGCCAAAGCACAAGTACACCTGATCTGTTAATTTTTCTCCTGTAACCTCAAGTGCTCCAAATATACCCCCAAGAGTTACTATACCTGTACCTTGAATATCATCATTAAATGTTGGAATCTGTTTGCGATATTTTTCAAGAATATTTGCAGCATTAGATCGTCCAAAATCCTCCCAATGTAGATAGAGTTTTGGGAACAGTCTTTCAGCTGTTTTTACAAATTGGTCAATAAAATCATAATAGCGCTCACCACTCACACGCTCATGACGATTTCCAAGATAGTTAGGATGATTACGAAGTTCTTCACGATTAGTACCGGCATCTATAACCAAAGGTAAAACTTTTGAAGGATCTATACCAGCAGCACCTGTATAAACCATAAGTTTTCCGACGGATATATCTACACCATTTGTGCCCCAGTCACCTATTCCTAAGATCTCTTCAGCGTCTGTAACAACAATAAGTCTTATCTCTCTATCTCCTGCTGCATTTTTGAGAGTAGTTTCAATATTTTCAGGGTGGTTAATATCTAAATATCCTACATTTTGTGTATTAATAAATAGATTGCTATATCCTTCAATAGTCTCTGCTATAGTTGGGTCATAGACAATGGGATTGAACTCTTCCAAATGTTGCGAAAATAAGTAATAGAATAAAGTACGATTGGTATTGAATATTTCCATTAGAAAGAGCCTTTTTTCCAAATCACTTGCTTTTGTTTTCATTTGCGCATATGTCTGTGCAGCCTGCTCCTCAATAGTTTGAACATAAGGTGGTAAAAGACCTATAAGTCCAAGTTTTTGGCGTTCTTCAACAGTAAATGCCGTTCCCTTATTTAAAAAAGGATTATATAAGATATCATATGTGTTCATAATACACCTCCATTTTTGGTATTAATACTCGATAAATTACTTTTTAAATCATTATTTAAAAAAATATATTATTATAATCAGTATAAAAACAATAATTAAAAATAAGTTAGAAAAATAAAAATTATGTCCTTATTATCTAATTTTTTTAAATTTGGGTATATGACAAGATAAGTAAAATTTTGTGAAAGTGAAAAGGAGCAATAATGATAAGAGTGATGTTTGTATGTCATGGTAATATTTGCAGAAGTACCATGGCACAATGTGTACTAAATGACATGGTGCAAAAGAAGAATTTAGAAGATGAGTTTGTAATTGAATCATCTGCTACAAGCACTGAGGAAATTGGTAATCCCATACATAGAAGCACTGTAAACAAACTAAACGAAGTAGGAATAAAAGTTTTGAATCATAGAGCTGTACAACTTAAAAAGTCAGATTTGGAAAAATATGACTACTTTATAGCGATGGACAGTGCTAATGTGAGGAATATGAAAAGAATTCTTGGAGATGAGGCAAATATCCACCTCTTGCTTGAGTACGCTGGTCTTGATAGAGATATTGCTGACCCTTGGTATACAGGCAATTTTGACAAGACTTATGAGGATGTGGTCTTGGGACTTGAGGGATTTTTAAAATATTTAGGCTATTAATTTGCTGATACTTTATAAGTTTTTCTTATATATCAGTATTTATATATTTTAAAACCGAAAGGAGTTTATTATGAAAAAGTATGTATCAATTATTATTATGATGAGTTTGAGCTTATTTTTGTGTAGCAATATAGAGGCAAGCACAAAAAGTAAGACAGACTCATACAACAAATCCTATGACTATGTCATAAACGATTATTACGATTTTGTAGCAAATTTTAGTGGAAAATCTGTTTCAACCCAGCAAAAGTATTATCCTTTTGCTGATGTCGCATCTTTTGCAAAAAACGAGTCTCTTGAGGCTATAGGCTATACTATCAAAGATGTAACAGGTGACAAGGTGCCTGAGCTTATTTTTGGATTCATCATAATGTCAGATGGGAAGAAATCACTGGGAAAAGAAGTCTTAGCCCTCTATACTATTGAAAAAGGAAAAGCTAAGCTTGTATTCCAAGGTGGCAACGGATATAAGTACTATAACTTAGGTGGAGGTAAATTTGCATTTTCCGGTCATACGCAATATTATGAAGTTTTTGGATCCTTTGCGCTAAGCAAAAATGGAGATAAACTTGTATATGATGATTTTAACTTTATAGATTTTGCTGATATTGATAACGTTGTTCATTATAGTAATAAGACAGGAGATTTAGATAAAAAATCTTCTAAAAAACAAAGTATAGTCAGTGATCAATATCAAGAAATGATTGACGAAACAATACTCAAGTCAAAAGAGATGGAATTTACTCCACTTAAAAAGTTTAAAAAAGCTGATAATAAGGCTCAAAAAATATCAGTCTATGAAGAAGAATTAGTAAAATCAAAGTATAAAAATTATCTAAGATATACCATGAAATCTAACACTTTCAAGACAAAAGTATTCTTTGTTCCGAGTAATAGTGTAAAAGACTTCAAATTGTATGGCTTAACGTTTAAATCTATGGATGATAAGGGCAAGGTTAAGTATGACAAAAAGCTTCTGTTTTCAGTAAAAACTCTTACATCACAAAAACCTCTTCTTGCAGATGTAGAACCCACAGAAACCATTCCAAAGACAGGAATATCTTTTGTTGACAACAAGGGTAAGACCCAAAAATATGTTGTTTACAGAAGTGGTGAAGACGGTTCTTTACTATTATATGGTCAAGAATTTTAGTATTTTGACTATCATTTAATTTTTTTAATTTAACCTCTCTCCTTTATAATATTATTTCTTTATATGGGGAGGGGTTTTTTGAATTTAAATGGCTTTATATATCATCTAAATGGGTATAAATCTACCTGTAGACTTTTATATTATAAAA
>GL405246.1:638991-664087 GCA_000146855.1 [Eubacterium] yurii subsp. margaretiae ATCC 43715 | reverse complement strand
AAATACTAATAACTACAGAATAATTAGTAATTTTGATATTTTCTAATATTTTAATATTAAAGTCATTATTATGTAGCTATAACAAAAAATAATAATCATATTTAAATAAGGAGTAGATATGTTAGAAGTAGGAACAAAGGCACCGGATTTTACCTTACCTGACCAAAATGGTGAAATGCACAAACTTAGCGATTATTCAGGGAAAAAAGTAATACTGTATTTTTATCCTAAGGACAATACATCCGGCTGTAGCAAACAGGCAGCAGGTTTTGGTGAATTATACCCTCAATTTGAAGAAAAAAATGCTGTAGTAATAGGTATAAGCAAGGATTCTGTAGCGTCTCACAAAAAATTCGAGCAAAACTACAATCTTCCCTTCATCTTGCTTTCAGATACAGAGCTTACAGTGATACAAGCCTATGATGTGTGGAAGGAAAAGAAAAATTACGGAAAGACATATATGGGAATAGAAAGAAGTACCTACCTAATAGATGAAAAAGGAATAATAACACAAGCTCTATCAAAGGTCAAAACTGACAAAAATCCTTCTCAAATGTTGGATTTGATATAATGAAGATAATCATATCCCCTGCAAAAAAGATGGTAGAAGATAAGGAGTCTCTACTACCTAAAGATGAGCCTATCTTTATTAATGAAGCCAAAGAACTTTTAAATTATTTGCAATCATTGAATTTTGACTCTGCCAAAAAACTATTGGCGACAAACGAAAAAATAACTCTCCAAAACATGGAGAGATTTGCAAATATGAATCTCGCATCTTCTCTAACACCTGCGATATTTGCCTATGACGGCATACAGTATCAGTACATGGGAGTATCTTCACTTGATGATGATATGGTTGAGTATTTGCAGGACAATCTTAGGATAATCTCAGGATTTTATGGATTGCTAAGACCTCTTGACGGAGTGACACCATATAGACTTGAAATGCAGGCTAAGGTGCAATTAGGCAATATAAAAGGTCTGTATGATTATTGGGGAAAAAAAATTTATGATACGATAATTGACGACTCACACATAATAATCAATCTCGCATCAAAAGAATACTCCAAAGCTGTGGAGAAATATCTGTCTACTGAAGATAAGTTCATTACCTGTACCTTTGCTCAATCGGAAAAAAATAAGCTTGTTCAAAAAGCTACCTATGCCAAGATGGCAAGAGGATATATGGTGAGATACATGGCAGAAAACAATGTTCAAGATATAGAAGGAATCAAAAAATTCGACTCTATGGGCTACAGTTTTAATGAAGACTTGTCCACAGAAGACGAATTTGTATTTATTCAAGAAAATTAGGGCAAATTTCTATTTGATTAGCTGTAATTCTACCCTTATCTTTCCTTTTTTGGACATTCCTTTTTGGGAGATATACCTAAATCGTCCATATCCTTTTACAGATATAAGACAGTTATCGGCAACTTCCTTTGAGGGTGAAAGTATAGGCTCATAGTCTACTTTCACCCTATTTGATTTTACTATATTAGTAGATGTGGCTCTTGGCAGATTATATACCTCTGATATGATGTTATCTAATCTAAGTGACGATACTGAACACAACTTGACATCAAACTCCTGCTTGGAAAATTCAAGCTCATCTATATCCAGAATCTTGCTTTTTACAGAGCAGTGCCTTATAGACTTGAAATTCGTAAGCAAATAGTCGTCAATGCTCTCATCTATGACTATATCTACATAATCTTCATGGAGATATATGTCTCCGGTCTTCTCTCTTACTATCCCCATAGACATCAAGGCTCCAAGACAGTCTCTATGAGATATCTTTTCAAACTTAAAATTGCCGTATAGTCTAAGCAGCTTTACAGGACATTTTATCTCATCCATCTGATAAACAGGATATATTACGAAAATCTTCCTCTCACTTTTCTCATCTCCACCAAAAAGAGCATAGGATATTTCGTCGCTAAAGGCATTAAGAATTGAGATAAAAACTTTTTGCTCGTAAGGATTCATAAAGTCTGTCTTTTTCTCATCAAAGTGCTTCAGTACACCCTCTATCTTGGAAATATTTTTTATTATAAATGTCTTGGTTTCCTCATCCTTTATAAAAGAGGTATATTTATTTTTATCAATCATCAGTTTTTAAGTTCTCCAAACTCCATATTAGCATAAATCGACTTCATCTTATCATCCGGAAAGGCTTCATCAAGATATATTTGAAGACTTCCACTTGCATTTATACCCTTCATCCTATCAGACCACCTTTTTACTGCCATAGCCGAAATAATACCGTCAAATAGTAAAAAAACTACCAACATGACTGTCAACACTTTTCCAAAATTATTGGGGATTTTAAGTATCCATTTTGACATTCTAGGATAGATGTCCTTAATCCAAATAAGTCCCAAAATTCCCCACATAAGCGAGTAAAAGAGGCAGATTCTACCATTTAGATTAAAGGGCATACCGCTGTAATCCCAGGAAACCGAACCAAAAATCATCTCCTGAAAAAATGAACAGGCATATTCCACAACGCTTCCTATGAGCATACCGCCCAAGAAACAAAGTATTCTATTCCTATTTCTTAAATCATAGAGTGCAATGGACAAGACAGTTGCTCCTACACCATATAAGAGGTTGAAAGGTCCATATACTAAACCTGACCTGCTCTGAACATATCTCTTGGTAAGCAGACACCATAAAAGTTCAATTAAAACTCCTGCAAGACTTCCTGCAAATAGCACCAGTGAAGACTTGTAAAAATTTATTCCCTTGGCAAAGTGATTTGATTCTTTTTCCTTGTAATCAATCTCTGTATTTGATGGTGGGTTTGCCTTGTACCATTTCTTGTTTATACTTTTTTTCACATCCTTATATCTGCTTTCCAGCTCATCCTTCATCTCTAGAGACTTTATATGTGCCTTTTTAAAATCTCTCTCAATCTCATTTAGGTCTTGAATTTCAGCAAGCACTTCATCCCTAAAATCATCAGGTATTTTCTCACTAGTAGCATAGGTGGCAAGGTTATTGTACATACCATCTAAATTTTCTTCTTCATCTTTGAGCAAATCAAGTACAGTTTCACCTTTAATTTTAAGCTTAGAAGTTATAGAACTATCCTTTTGACTCATACTTCTTCTCCATATCATACTATTCTAATAGTTAATAAAACAACTACAAACTTCACTTTTATTCATTCCTATTCTAACTGTAACTATAATATAATCTAATACTTAAATCCAATAGAATAATGGAAATTAACCATGATTAAATTTCATAATAAAGCTTTTAAATTAATGCTATTTAATTATATGTTTTATCCACAATTTTATTAGCAAATAGTATACATATTAGTATTTTATTAGTTCTAATACTCTATTTTTACTACTTCAATAATGCTTGAATATACTAATAATAGACTATAATAACATAAATGTATAATTTTTTGTATTAAAACAGAAAAAAAGACATTTAAAAAATAAATGCCTTTAAAATAAGTATTGAATTATATCAACAGAGTAATATTTATATAATGAACATACTAATAACTAACATTTTCAACACTCTTGCTATTAAGTTAATTAAAAATATAGCTATTATTGGACTGATATCTATAGGTAGGTTATACCCTCTCTTATACAAAAAGTTTCTGATAGGATTTAACATAATATCAACAGTTTTTATTATAGAGCTTATCGGCTCCTTATAGATGTTGATATTTGGAAACCAAGATATAATACATCTTAACAATATTAAAATAGAGATTACTGCATGAGCAGAATCCACCAAATTTAATATTACATAGCCCATCTACGAGTAGCACCTTTCTTTTCTACTTCTTGTTTAAGAATTTCATCTATATCCACTTCATGAGGTGAAAACATAAATATCTCATCAGAAAGTTTCTTCATGTTTCCTTCCATTGCGTAAACAGCTCCGTTTACAAAGTCAAAAATTTGCTTTTTACAATGGTGAACATCATAATTACCTTCTGCTTCAACCTGAGTGAATTTCAAAACCACAACTCTCTTGTTTTTCAAACTGTCTACAATATTTGTAGCTTCAGAATAACTCTTCGGTTCATAAATGAGTATCTTCACTTCTCTTAAACTTGAAGAATTTGTTTCTGTCTTCTTTGAATTATCACTTCCTGAGAAAAATCTCGGTCTGAATTGAGCAATTTTGTCATCATTCACATCGTCTTCTTCAACTTCTGAATATGCTACATAATCATCTTCTTCGATATTGTCGGCATCATCACCTGGGCTCAAAAATCTTTTAATCTTATCGAATGGCATCTCAATTTCCTCCTATTAATTATTTTATATAAATTCTTTCTCCAAATATTGTCGTCCCTATTCTAACCATTGTAGCACCTTCTTCTATGGCTATCTCAAAATCATTGCTCATACCCATGGAAAGTTCGGTCATTTCAAGACTATTTATATTTTTCGAATTAACTGATACCAATAGTTCTTTCATTCTTTGGAAGTATGGTCTGGTCTTTTCCTTATCTTCTTCAAAGGCAGCCATTCCCATAAGACCTTTCAATTTGATGTTTGTATTTTTCTCAGTCACGACTTTTACAAACTCGGTAAGTTCACTTTCTTTTATCCCGTGCTTTGTCTCTTCACCGGAGATATTAATTTGAATCAGACAAGGAATAATTATATTTTTATCCTTAGCTCTCTTATCGACCTCATCACAAAGAGCAAAAGAATCCAAAGAATGTATCAAACAAGCTTTGTCTATAATATATTTAACCTTATTTTTTTGTAACGTACCTATCAAATGCCAGTTAAGGTCATTATATACTTCGTACTTTCTAACCAATTCTTGAGGTTTATTTTCTCCAAAATCAACTACTCCGGAGTCAATTGCCTCTTTGACTTTTTCGACGTCAACTGTTTTGCTTACCGCAATCAGTTTCACATCTTGGTTGTACTTTGATCTCGCTAAGGCATTTTTAATAAGGTAATTTACCTTTTCTATGTTTGATTTAATAATATCACCCATAATGCACCCTCACATCTTCATCTACTTAACCTTTTGTCCATCTTTAATATTCTTAGGTGATAAGACCACCTCGTCATATAATTTCAGCTTGCTCTTATCCATAAAGTCATCATAAGAGAATGAGACTATGGAATTCTTGTCATCGGATATCAAGATATCATTTATACCATGAAAGCTTGCAATCCCTACTCCATCAACTACATAGACGCCTCTTTTGCCTTCCAAATCTACAATAGCTGAATTGGGTATTAGCATACCCTTTGCACTGTTGTATACTATGTCCGCATTTGCCTTTCTTATCTTTAAAAAGTCAAAATCTTCCGACTCAGCTTTGAATAAGCCGACAAACTTGCCATTAGCATCCTTGTAGAAATCGTAGAAATACACATTGAAAGATATGTCATCTATACTTATGTCAAGAGGCACATCCCTCTTTATAGCCTCCACATCCAGCTTATCTATAGATGTCGCTAGATAGTAATTATGATTATCCACTATATATCCTAGGATATCGCCATTTTTCACTGCCGAACTATCTATTTTTCTGATGGAGCCTGACACCTTCTCGATATCTTTGACACTTATCTTCTTCATATTTTCAAAGGAAAATAAGTCTTCATAGCTATCAGAATAATAAGACAAATCTCCTGCCACTTCACTGTGGATATAGGTATTGTCAGTAGCTATCTTTTTTTCAATTGCTGCCTTTTGGTTGTAAAGTTCCTGCAATGTAACTGTCGAAACGCTAGCATCTCCTGAAATGGATTTTTTCTTTTCATTCATTGCGGAAAGCTCACTCTTCAACTTTGCAAGATAACCTAGGTCATTATTATTGATTCTTTTTTGGATATCCAAATAGATGTAGTTAATCTCCGAATCTATCTGCATAGATTGAAGTTCCGGCGAATAAGAAGTATTATTTTGCATCTGGTCTATCTGCAAATTTATCCTTTCAAGCTTTGACACGTCATTGTCGGAGCTATTTGTATCTTGTACCTTGAAGACTACGGCATTTTTTGAGACTCTATCACCTTGATTATAAAACTTTGTGACTAATCCGTTTCTCTTACTCTTTATTGGAATTGACTTTTTTATTACAACAACATCTTTGTTAATTGTTTTTTTAATCTCACCCAAGTCTATTACAGCAGTCTGAATTACACTTATAGACAGCTTCTCATAAAAATTGTAGGCATAGTATAAAATAAAGGACAATACCGCCAAAATCAAAAGTATGAAGTTGATGTTAATCTTCTTTTTTTTCTTATTCGACATATCTTTGATTTCCCTTAATTATTAAAGCATATATACACCTTTTATATAAAGTATATATATCATAATTCGAAATTGTACTATATTTCCGTTGAAAAATAAAGACTTTTTTAATAATTAGCTAATAATTGTAATGTTATTGTAACATTAAATTCGCTTTTACCCATATTTTTCCACATAGAAACATATTTAACACATTTTTCTTTCCAATTTTCTTTGATTTTAGCTATCTATTCACTAATAATCAAAAATATATTTGATACTAAAATTTAATATAAATTTATTTATACTAATGTATAGGATTTTATTGTTTTTTTATAAAAAAGTCTCCGCACTACTATGCTTCTACTTTTTCTCCATCTTCTTCCAAGTTTATGTCCAATTCACCATTGTAAGCTTTTTCAAATTGAACCTTATCCAAAGTTTCAAATTTAATCAATGCTCCTGCAACAGAGTGAAGATTGTCTATATGCTCTGTAAGTATGCTCTTACATCTGTCATAAGCTACAGATACTATTTTTTCTATCTCTTTATCAATCTGAGAAGCCACTTCTTCTGAATAGTTTCTCCTTGTAGTAAAGTCTCTGCCTAAGAATACTTCATCTGATGAATCTCCAAATGACATAGATGGAAGATTTTCACTAAACGCATATTTTGTAACCATAGACCTTGCTATTTGTGATACCCTTTCAAGGTCATTTTGTGCTCCTGTAGAAATGTCATCAAGCACAATTTCTTCTGCAAGTCTTCCACCGAGCAACTCCACAAGTCTATCCTGCATATTTCTCTTAGTAACATAATTGACATCATCTTCAGGCAGTGTCATTGTAAATCCACCTGCTCTACCTCTAGGTATGATTGTCACATGATGTACCGGATCATAGTCAGGTAGTGATCTTGCAATTACAGCATGCCCAGCTTCGTGGTAGGCTACAAGTTTTTTCTCCTTGTCACTTATTATTCTTGATTTCTTTGGAATACCGGCAATAACTTTTGTAATTGCCTCTTCAATCATCTCCATATTTATTTTTTTAAGATTTGCTCTGGCAGTAAGTATTGCTGCCTCATTCATTATATTTTCGATATCAGCCGGTGTAAAACCCGGTATTCTTCTTGCAATGGTAGTAAGATTTACATCAATATCCAAAGGCTTATTTTTAGAATGGACTTTAAGTATCTCTTCTCTACCTTTCAAATCAGGTATGCCAACCACTATTTCTCTGTCAAACCTACCAGGTCTGAGAAGTGCCGGATCGAGAATATCCGGTCTGTTGGTAGCTGCCATTACTATCACTCCCTGATTGTCTATGAAACCGTCCATTTCAACCAAGAGTTGATTTAGAGTCTGCTCTCTTTCGTCATGTCCGCCACCGAGCCCTGCTCCTCTTTTTCTACCAACTGCATCTATCTCGTCTATAAATACTATACATGGTGCTGTTTTTTTAGCTTGGTCGAAGAGTTCTCTTACTCTTGCTGCTCCAACACCGACATACATCTCAACGAATCCTGAACCGCTTATAGAGTAGAAAGGCACTCCTGCCTCTCCTGCTACAGCCTTTGAAAGATAAGTTTTTCCTGTTCCAGGCGAGCCTATCATAAGCATGCCCTTAGGTATTCTTGCACCCAAGTCTGAATATTTCTTTGGATTTTTCAAGAAATCTACAACTTCTTGAAGCTCCTCCTTCTCTTCATCAAGCCCAGCCACGTTTTCAAACTTTATCTTATTTTCTACCTCTAATGTCCTAGGTCTATCCTTATTGCCAAATGCTGAATTACCAAAAGGTGTAGGCATATTTCCACCTCCACCGCCTTGAGCATTTTGTCGCATGGAGAAAAACAATACACCTGTTAAAACTACTATCAATATTATACTTGGGATGAAATTTATAATCCATGAAGATGTCCTTTCATCCGGTGTTCCTATTACTTCAAGTCCGTCCCTTGTTTTTTCAAGCAATATTTGAGTAAAGGCACTTTTGTCTACAACTGTAGGCATATATGACTCGAACTTTTGACCGTTGTAAGTCTCTCCACTTATCTTTTGATCGGAAAACTCTATTTTTTTGATATTATTTTTCTCAAGCTCATTGTAAACTGTCGAAAAAGCAACTAAATTTGATTTACTGCCCCCTCCAAAATCAAGTATCCTGGCTCCAAAGGCAAAAATCAGAATAACAAATAATAGGAACACTATCTCCTTAATATTTTTCAACTATATTCCTCCTGTCTTCATCATACTCAAACTCTACTCTGAGTACGTTTTGAGTCTTAGCATCTATCTTATAATCATCACTGATTCTATATCCAAATAGACACATCACTACCACATCATTACAAATCACCGGGAAGAGATGTTTTTCGTTATTCGGTATCTTCATTTCTATCAGTGCTTCTTTTATCTTCTTACTTCCATCGAGCCCTATAGGTTTTATCTTATCTCCAACCTTTCTACTCCTTATGACCATATCTCCCTTTACCTTATCAAAGTCAAACACCTTGATATATTTGGAAGTAGATAGTTGAACGGACTCTTCTTTTTTCAACACTGTCGTCTTTACAGTCAATCCTATCTCTTCGACTCTGGTATAGCCGTTTATGTTTAGTTTGTATCCGTAGACATACTCTTCATCGACTAGTTCTTTGATTGTAAATATCAGCTTGTCACCCTGTTTAAAAACTTTTAAATACTTAGGCAGATGTATCATCTTACCGTCAACTTTTTTTACAAGGCTCAAAATATCTTTTATATGGATATTTTCAATATTGTTCATACTTCCGATTAAATCGTATATAGCAAGTCTTATTACCCTTGTTTTTATAGCAATATCCATACTTTCAAGCAATTTAATATCAATTGAAAGTTCATCCTTATTTTTGATATTTTTTGCCAAATCATAGTTTTCCCTAGCTACTTTCTCTATGTAGTTATGGTCATCTCTGATTATGTTGGCAGTCCTTGATAGTATCTTCATGATATTTGCAGAATACTTCTTTTCTATATATGGTATGAGCTCCAGCCTTATCTTATTTCTCGTGTACTTATCTTCAAAGTTGGTCTTGTCAACTCTAGGCTCCAAACAATTTTCTTCGCAATACTTATTGATATTTTTCTTATATATGTCTAGCAAAGGTCTTATTATGTCATCCCTCTTGTAATCCATACCTCTAAGACCTTGGAGACCTGAGCCTCTCATCAACTTCATAAGTATTGTTTCCGCTTGGTCGTCCAGATTGTGTGCTACAGCTATCTTGTCGATATTTAATCTTTGCTTTATCTCAAAGAGCATACTATATCTTTCAGTTCTTGCGGTTTCTTCTACTCCTCTGAACTCTTCCCTTGCCTTATTGACAACATCGACAGCTCTTAAGAAAAAGGGCACGTCGTTTTTCTTGCAAAAGTCATAGCAATATAGGGCATCTCTTACAGCATCTACCCCTCTAATCATGTGGTCAAGATGTGCGGCGTATAAGGTGAGATTGTACTCATCCTTAAGTCTTATGAGTATATCAAGCAGACACAAAGAATCAGCTCCGCCTGATAGCGCCACCAAAATCCTGTCATTTTTTTCTATTAATTTTTCTCTTTCAACGGTTTCTTTGACTAATTGTGTAATCATATACTCACCTTAATCTTCCAAAGACTTCACCTTTATTTGCATTTTGTTATTTCCTGTGAACAAATTCCTTATATCCAAATCATACTCTATCTCAATTATATACTCAAAACCTTCCACAGACTTAAATATTTCCAGTTTTTTTGTCAAAATTCTCAAGTCAAAATCTCCATAATCAGTAGGATATATACTATAATGCTCCACATTCTCCTTAAATCTCATATTGGTAGCATTTTTGTTGTACCTTATCATGGTAAGACAGTCATCTTCTATCTTAAGTATCGTCTTGACACCGTTCAACCCTGTAGTATTATTTTCTACATAACTTATTATATCAAAATCTTTCTTTTTTGCAATAATTCCTAAAGAATTTGTTTTTATATCATCCATTCGCTTGCTTATCTCATCTCTTTGTATTGTAACTATGTCAATTGATACCTTCATTACAGTATTTCTACCCCTTGTTTTGTAGTGCTTGATAAAAATATCTTATCATACTTATTCTTTAACTTTTCATAGGCTCTTTTTCTCAAATTATCATCTGTGTATATGGCGTATACAGTAGTTCCGCTACCGCTCATCATAGCAAAGGCAGCATCATTTGCATAAAAATCTTTTTTTATTTGACTTATTATGTCAAATTTTTGCTCCATTATTTTCTCAAAATCATTATAAAAATATTTTTGGACAAAATCAATATCTATTTTCTTTTTTTTGACAATATTTCATCTATAAAATCCGCTTTGACTTCACTTTTTTCCAATTTATCAAATAGTGCAAAGGCATCTTTGGTGGGCATATTTTCTCTTGGCTTGATAATTATATATGAGAATTCATCACATAATACATCATCAATTACCTCTCCTATACCTCTTACGCACTTGCTACCACCAAAAAGACAAAAAGGAACATCTGCTCCCGCTCTTTTGGCTATGTCAATTTTCTTATCATCGCTTAGGTTGAGATCATATAAGATGTCAAGAGCTGTGATTATACCTGCTGCATCTCCACTACCTCCTCCAAGCCCTGCCTGCATAGGAATATTCTTACTTAATTCGATATCCACATCCATATCTCTTAACTCGTCATTTATCAACTTGGCTGTCTTATATATTATGTTAGTTTCCTGCTCTATAGATGTATTATCCAGTATATTTATTCCGTTTTTGCCCTTTGTCACCGTGATAAAGTCATATAGGTCAACACTTTGATTAATCATAGTCATATCATGATAATTATTTTGAGTTTTTCCATTTATTTTTAAAAAAAGATTGAGTTTTGCACTTGTTTTAAGAGATATCTTGTTCACAATTTTCCTCTTCTACTAAGTATTTAGCTTATGATGTTATAATATAAATAATAAGTGTCTGATTTTAGAATAAAAATTTAAAGAGATATAACTACAAAGAGCTATATCTCTTTTACTCACCCAAGAATTTTTTAATTATCTATGCTCTTCCTACTGAACCGAACATTTCCATCTTTTCTTTTACAGTAGCTTTGATAGCATCAAATCCCGGAGCAAGCAATTTTCTCGGGTCAAAGCCTTTACCTTCAAGGTCTTTACCTGCTTCAACATACTTTCTTGTTGCGTCAGCAAATGAAAGCTGACATTCAGTATTTACGTTAATCTTAGCAACGCCAAGAGAAATTGCCTTTTTTATCATATCTTCAGGTATACCAGTACCACCATGAAGAACCAAAGGCATATTTCCAATCAATTCCTTGATTTTTGCCAATGCGTTAAAATCCAATCCTTTCCAGTTTGCAGGATATTTACCATGGATATTTCCTATACCTGCTGCTAAAAAGTCTATTCCCAAATCAGCAATCTTCTTGCATTCATTAGGATCTGCTATTTCACCGGCACCTATTACACCATCTTCTTCTCCACCTATAGAGCCTACTTCCGCCTCTACAGATACACCTTTTTCATGACAAATAGATACAATTTCCTTTGTTTTTTCAAGATTTTCTTCGATAGGATAGTGAGAGCCGTCAAACATTATTGACGAAAATCCTGCCGCCAATGCTTTTTTAGCTCCTTCATAAGTACCATGGTCAAGATGCAATGCAACAGGTACGGTAATATTTAGCTCTTCAATCATAGCTTTTACCATTTCTGTAACAGTCTTGTATCCGCACATATATTTACCTGCTCCTTCTGAAACACCAAGTATTACAGGAGAGTTGTTTTCCTGTGCAGTAAGTAATATAGCCTTTGTCCATTCTAAGTTGTTGATATTGAATTGACCTACAGCATAATTTCCCTTTACGGCATCTTGTAACATTTTTTCAGCTGAAACCAACATAATACATTACCTCCAATTAATATGTTATTATCTCATGATTACCCTAAATTAGATAATTTAAAACTAAATTTGAATTTGTATTTGACTATAATAATAAGTCTGATATAATTATTTTACAATACTTTTTTAAAAACTATTTTAATTTTTTGGGAGTTAGAATATGAAGAAAAAAGAGATAGTAATATCCGTCATAATCGCTTTTATATTATCATTGATAATGATATTTGTCACACAAGTAAAAGGCTCAGGCAATATGATAGTGGATAAAAATTCTAAAAATAAGATTTTAAAAACTCAAAATGCAGAAAACAGCCAAGATGAGCAGTTGGAAAAATCAATAAGAGAAGATGAAAAAAAACAAGTCGCTGTAAAAGAATCCACAGATAAGACAGAAGAAAAACAGGGACAAAACAGTGAAATAGCTGTATACATAAGTGGAGAAGTGAAGACTCCACAAGTAGTAAGGATGAAGATAGGAGACAGATTGGTGGATGCTGTGGAAAAATGCGGTGGAATGACGAAAGAAGCAGACTTAAATGCTGTAAACCTTGCTCTTTTGCTCAAGGACGAAGCACACTACATAATACCCAAGATAGGAGATACCAACGTTGAACCTGCTGATAGCAGTGCATATACATCAACTACAGGTGAAAATGAAGCAAATCAAAGTAACTCTAATAATTCAAACTCTTCCAGTCCTAAGGTAAATATAAATACAGCAGACAAAGTGGCTTTAATGTCCCTGCCTTCAATTGGAGAAAAAACCGCCCAAAAAATAATAGACTATAGAGAAAGCGTTGGAAAATTCAATACAAAGGAAGATTTGAAAAATGTATCAGGTATAGGTGATAAGAAATATTCTAAATTGGAAGACTTAATAACAGTAGATTAATTATATTCACTTATATGAGATATTAAAACAATCTAAACGCTTTTGACATTTAAAGAATATTTTTATATTTTCATGGTATAAAATAAGATTGAAGTTTCCAAATTTATAAGACCTTATTATGAACTGTTTTTTTTAACCTTACAAAGTCATAATAATCTTTTTACAGCTTTATATGAGTATAGACTCAAATTTTACAATGATTTGGAACTTAATTTCAATTTAATTTTATCAAAGAAAGGAAGAAAATGAGAATAAGAAATATATTTCTTGCAATATTATTAATCTTAGTTATTGCAGGTGTAGGCGGATTTTTCTATATAAATACATTAAAAGATCCTGTAAACGCTCAAGACACTACAAAAAAGGAAATCACTATAGAAAGTGGCTCATCAGGAGGTCAAATAGCGAAAATTTTAAAGGACAACGGTCTGATAAAAGATGAAAACTACTTTTTGTTTTATGCAAATCAAAACAAGCTTGCCAATCTCAAATCAGGAGTCTATGAGATGTCTCCTTCGCAAAATCTTGAAGAGATACTCAAGATGCTCAACACAGGTGGAAGACCTATAGGCGAAAAGGTAACTATAATTGAAGGTACAACTGTAGCTCAAATCGCTGAACTGCTATCGAGTAAAGGCTTGGCAGACAAGCAGAGATTCATCTCTCTTGCTAGCGACAAAAGTTTATTTTCGTCAGAATTTACTTTTTTGCAAGACCAAAGCATAGTTTCACTTGAAGGTTTCTTATACCCTGAGACTTATTTCATAAGGAATGGTACGTCAGAAGAAGACATCATAAGGATGATTCTAAAACAAACAAAGGAAATCTACGAACAAAACAACGTCTTTGACATACCACAAAATCTTTCGCCTTATATTACTAATGTAAACCAACTGATATCACTTGCATCCATAGTGGAAAAAGAGTCATCTTCAAAGGAATATTCACCAAGGATAGCCGGAGTATTTATAAAAAGACTGGGTATGAATATGCCACTTGGCTCTTGTCCTACAGTAGAATACATCACAGGAATACACAGGGGAAGGGTAACTTATGAAGAAACGCAGATAGACTCTCCATTTAATACTTACAAATATAAGGGACTAACTCCATCTCCTATATGCACACCTACAGTTGAGAGCATAAATGCAGTAAAGAATTTCGAAAATACGGATTACCTGTACTTTGTAGCAAAATTGGACGGTACTCTCGTGTTTACAAAGACTTATGAAGAACATCTTGCAGCGACTAAAGAAATATTTGGAGAATATTAAAATGCACAAAATAAATGACATCTCTTACGAGGAAATATTTGACTATATTGACGAGTATAACGACAAAGACAACGAAAAAATGCGTAAATTTAGAGAAGACTGTCAAAGAGATAATATCCCTATAATTAAAAAAGATGTTGAAGATTTTCTAAGTTTTTATCTAAATATAATTAAGCCGGAAAAAATATTGGAAATAGGCTGTGCCGTAGGCTACAGCTCTATTTTTATGTCACAGGTACTTAAGTCAAAAGTCAAGATAGATACCTTGGAAATAAGTGATGAAATGGCTGAAAAAGCACAAAAAAATTTCAATGACTTTAAAATGTCCAACATCAATATAATACGAGGAGATGCACTAAACACCATTCCTAATCTTACAGACACTTACGATATGGCTTTTATTGATGCTTCTAAAGGTCATTATGATGAATTTTACAAGCTGATACAAGCTAGAATGAAAAAAAATTCTAATATAATCTGTGACAATATGCTTTTCAAGGGGTATCTTTGTATGGATCATTCACAAATCCCAAAGAGATTTAAAACCATATACAAAAATATGAATATCTTTTTGGAAAATATAAAAAAAGAAAAATCTATAATTTACAACTTGCTGCCTCTTGGTGACGGCTTGCTTGTTATAAGAAATAATAATTAGGAGAAATAATGAAAAAAATAGAATTACTTGCACCTGCCGGTGATCTTGAAAAACTCAAAACCGCCATTATCTACGGAGCAGACGCTGTATATATAGGCGGTGAGAAATTCGGATTGAGGGCGGCATCAAAAAACTTCACTGATGAAGAAATGAGAGAAGGTATAGAATTTGCCCATTCTCGTGGAAAAAAAGTATATGTAACCTGCAATATTATTCCGCATAATATGGATTTTAACGGTGTAGAAGAATATTTCAAGTCACTTGAGGAGCTTGGAGTAGATGCCATAATAATAGCGGATCCGTCGTTTTTGAGTATTGCAAAGTCAGTAGTACCAAATATGGAACTGCATCTGAGCACTCAGGCTAACACTACTAACTATATGACAGCACAATTTTGGCATAATCAAGGAATACAAAGGATAGTATCCGCAAGAGAGCTGTCTATGAAAGAAATAAAACAGATTAAAGAAAAGTGCCCTACTCTTGAAATAGAGATGTTTGTACATGGAGCAATGTGTATTTCATATTCAGGCAGATGTCTTATGAGCAACTTTATGACCAATAGAGATGCCAATAAAGGTGCCTGCTCGCAGCCTTGCAGATGGAATTATTCACTTGTAGAAGAAAAACGCCCGGGTGAATACTTCCCTGTAGAGCAAGACGAAAGAGGGACATACTTTTTCAACTCCAAAGACCTATGCCTCATAGAGCATATAGACGAGATAATAAGCTCAGGTGTTGACTCTATGAAGATAGAGGGTAGGATGAAGACTGCTTACTATGTAGCTGTAGTAGTAAGAGCTTACAGAATGGCAATAGATGAGTATTACAAGGATCCACAAAATTGGACATTTAAACAGGAGTGGTTGGATGAGGTAAAAAAAGCAAGCTACAGGGATTTCACAACTGCTTTTTACGACGGCAAAAATGACACTTCTACTTCACAAAATTACGGTTCAAGCTCATATATCAGAACTTACGACATAATAGGAAATGTCATATCTTACGACAAAGATACAAAGATTTGTAGGGTAAGACAAAAAAATAGATTTTTCGTTAATGATGAGATAGAAATAATAGGTCCGTCATTTCCTACAGTAAAATCTACTATAAAATCAATTAAAAGCCTGTCAGGAGAAGAAATGGACTGCTCCAACATACCGATGCAGGAAGTATTTGTAGACATAGGAGATGTAGAAGTAGGAGAACATTTCATCCTTAGAAAACAAGTAGATGTCAAAGAATCATAGTTTAATATAATCAAACTTATCAAAAGGAGGTCTGGTAGACATTAGCTCAAATGTCATCAGCTCCTTTTTTGTTGGGTGATAAAAGCCAAGTTCACAGGCATGTAGAGCAATCTTGTCCTTATCTTTGGACTTAGCTTTATATTTTGCATCACCTACTATGTGGTAACCACGACTTGCAAACTGTACCCTTATCTGATGAGATCTGCCTGTGATAAGATTTATTTTTACCAAGGACATACCGTCTTTTATCTCCAAGACCTCATATTCAAGCTTGGAATACTTCCCATTTTTCTTATCCTTAGTTACATAACTTATGTTTTTAATACTATCCTTTGCCAGATAATCTTCAAAACTTCCTTTTTTCTTCTCAATAACCTCTTCAAATACTGCAAGGTATTTTTTATTCATCTTTCCCTGTCTTATATCATCCGACAATCTAGATGCAGCCTTTGATGTCCTTGCAAATACCATTATTCCTGAAGTAAGGGTATCAAGCCGATGTACGAGTCCCAAAAAGACCTCGCCTTTTTTATCGTATTTTTCCTTGATATATGATTTTACTAATGTCAGCATATCCACATCACCACTCTTATCTGCCTGTGATAGGATACCTGATTTTTTCTCAACCACAATCACATGGTTATCTTCATATAGCACATTTAACTTTTCTGATTTATCCATAACTCCACCTATTGCAATATATTTCTATGGCATTAATTTAGCATATTATTTTTCGTTAAGTAACTTTATAATTTGTATTTTTAATAAAAATCTTTATTTAACTAAAAAAATAATCAGGGCATCTTATGCTTCCTGATTTAATCCTATGATAATATAGTAAAGTTTGCCTTACTTTTTGTCAAGTATTACTACAAAAATTTAGCAAAAATTTATGTTAATTGATAAGATAATAAATATTCAAAATTTTCGAAATCTGCCGATATATTTTTAAATACCTTTTTTACTTTTCAACAATATTAATCTCAGAATTTTGGTTTTAACTTGCTTGACAGGTTATTGATGCAAAAGTAATACCATGGTATAATTTGGAAGTTAAGGTTGTTTTTTATTTTGAAGGGGTTTTTTCTTAGATGATATATATTTTATTACTTTCCGTCATATTCGTATGTTCGGTCTTATATCTTACATTTGACGTCTTCTTATCAGGTACTGAAAGATTACAGAAGATGCCTTTTGTCTACTTTTGTATCTTGAGTATCGTTATGTTTCTCATAGCCTTTGCGGTAATCACTCACAAGGATGATAGTATGATTGTGTATGATTTTCACATACTCTATCTATCACTATTACCGTTACTACCTCTTTGCCTTTTGCTTTTTTCAGTCAATCTACAAGAGGAGAGTTTATCAGCTAGCAAGTATATCAAATATATATTTTCAGCTGTGTCCGTATTGCTGTCAATGACAGTTTTTATTATGGCTCCACGCTCTGTCCATGCAAATTTTAACGGATTTACATTTATATATGAAATTTACTCAAAAAAACATATATTTCTTATCTTTTCTTTTTACTACTTTGCAATAGCTATAATCAATATAATTTACCTATACAGGCTTGTGAAGTTGCCAACTTATTCAAGATTTATACCGATAGTGATTGTAGCCGTGTCTATATATCACATTTATATGTTTTTCATACAATTTTTGTATCATGACGCAGAAAATAAAAGCATTGTATATTCTTCATTTTTTATAAATATAATACCGCTTATATCGATATTCTTATCCATAAGACTTTTGTCAACTTATGGAAAAAACTTTAATGAAATTCGTGTTAAAGCGTTGAAAATTTCTGAAGAGGCTACTTGCATAACGTATAACGGTGTAATAAAATATGCTAATGAAAAATTCTGCACCTTATTTTTCAATAATGAAAACTTTGACTTTTCAAATACTGAGTTAAAAGAAATGATACCATCGGCCTTTTTTGATGATAATGAATATAGCTCAAAACTGCTTTCTTTTGAACTTTCTTATAAAAAAGCAACAGCAGATTTAATTTTCAACAAGATAAAGACTTCTCAAAATGAATTTTTGATTACTATTTACGATGTATCATTTGCAAAAAATCTAAAACAAGAAGCCGACTACCTCGAAGAAAATATAATCACCATTGTAAATGAAAGCAAAGAAATCAAGGAGCTGTTGGCAATTAACGATAGGCTGGAAGCGGAAACAAAGGAGTTAATTGACACACAAAACAAAAAAATATTGCTTGAAACCACAGATGCACTTACAGGGTTGAGTAACAGAAGATTTTTTAATCAAGCGGCACACAATATTATACTAAGCTCAGAACCGACAAAAAATAACCATATAATGATTTACTTAGATTTGGATAATTTCAAAGCTATCAATGATACCCTAGGTCTTCTTACTGGAGACAAGATATTAAAACACGTTGCAGATGTGCTTAAGATGTCTGTACCTGTAAACAGTGTCATTTCAAGAATAGGCGGAGATGAATTTTTGATTTTCATCAAGCATGAAGAAGAAATGGGGACTTATTCCAAGATTATAGATGATGTTGCCAATAATATACTTGAAAATATCAAAGAGTCTATAAATATAGATAATAATGTCATAGACATCAGTGTTTCAATGGGAATTTCAGTCTTTCCTATGGGCGGCGGTGATGTTGACACCTTGATAAAAAATGCCGACATTGCACTATATCAAGCTAAAGAAAATGGAAAAAATGGGTATGGAATATTTGAAGAAGATAAACATAATCAGATAAAAGAAGAGTTTGACCTGACAAATGATATGATATCAGCACTTGAAAACGACAAATTCGAGATATATTACCAACCGCAAATTAAAATAGACAACGATAATAAACAGGAAATAATAGGATTTGAAACCTTTATCAGATGGTTGCACCCGACAAAAGGATTTATTTCACCGGCAAAGTTCATACCAATGGCTGAACGTTCCGGATATATAAACAAACTATCACTTTGGATATTGGATAGTATCTGTCGTCAAATAGTAAGGTGGAATGAGATGGGCTTTAATCCGAATCTATCTATCAACTTTGCAGCACCAAGTTTTGGTAAAGACTATGTATATAATACTACCATAGCATTACTGAAAAATCTAAATATCGATTTGAATACTATTCAGTTTGAAATATCCGAGAAATACCTTGCAAAAAATATTGATGTCACAATAGAAACACTTGACGAAATAAAGAAGGTAAATGTAAAAATTGCAATAGATAACTTCGGAACTGACTATTCATCCCTAAATTATCTAAAATACATTCCGGTAGATGTGATAAAACTTGACCTTAGCTTTATAAACGGTATAGGTAAGAATAAAAAAGATGAGGCTATAATAATAGCTCTTATTAAACTTTGCCAATATACAGGAATAGACCTAATAGCTGAAGGAGTTGAAACAAAGGCACAGTATGACTTTTTGATGAAACATGGTCTAAGAAAGATGCAAGGCTATTATTTCTACAAATCAATGCCGGCAGATGCCATTACTCAACTAGCAAAGATGATACATCTTATTGAAGCTTAATAATACCTTGAGTTTTTAAACTGCAATGTTTTAATAAATAAGATGTTACCTATTTCAATTTATTATTTGAAATTTATACCAATAGATTAAAAAGCTGGATTTAATAAACTAATCAAAATAATATAAGTATTTATCTTTTTATCAAAAACTATGACTCATCCAAGCCGATATTGTGCTAAGGATGAGCCATAGTTTTATTTTTTAAATATTTACATTTTCTTCCACCTGCCCTTTTTCAAATTTCATTTACAATATACCTATTTTGTGGTAAAATCATAAGGCGAAGATGAGAATCCTAAGGATTTAATTCATTGTTTCACTCAATCAGGCAGATTTTGAAATAACATCTATATTAATTGGTATTGTAGCCTGATTTTAATATGTAAAACTAATAAATAAACAATAAATAAGGGGGTATAGTAGTGGGTCGTATACACACTATAGAAAACAGAAAAGGCAAACAGGATGCTAAAAGAGCAAAGATATTTACAAAGTATGCAAGGCTTATTGCAGTGGCTGCAAGAGAAGGCGGTGCAGATCCTGAGTACAATGCGTCACTTAAAAATGCTATAGATAAGGCAAAAGCAGAAAACATGCCTAATGATAATATAGAAAGAGCCATCAAAAAAGGTGCGGGCGGTAGCGACTCAGATAACTACGAATCAATCGTATATGAAGGTTATGGTCCAGGTGGAGTTGCAATTATAGTTGAAACTCTTACAGACAATAAAAACAGAACTGCAGGAAACGTAAGGTATTACTTCGACAAAAATGGTGGAAACCTTGGAACATCAGGCTGTGTATCATTTATGTTCGATAGAAAAGGCGAGATAATAATAGAAAAAACTGAAGATATAAGTGAAGATGAACTTATGGAAACAGCCCTTGAAAATAATGCTCAAGACTTCATAACTGAGGAAGATTGCTTTGTCATATATACTGATACAGCAGATTTTTCAGCTGTAAAAGACGCTTTAAGCTCAAAGTATGAATTTATCTCAGCGGACATCAAACTAATCCCTGAAACATATACAACTATAGATGAAAGTAATGAAAAGATGATGGAAAAATTGCTTGACCAACTAGAAGATGACGATGATATACAAAATGTGTTTCACAATATAAAACAATAGTATTTATGAGGTGATGAACATGATTAACACACAAGAGGGAGAAATAAAAGTATCCAAAGAAGTAGTAAACACCATTGTAAAACTCTCTATAGACGAAGTGGAGTCAGTTGCCGAATTTTCACATAACTATGATAAAAAACACAAGACACTGAAGGTGAAAATAGAGGATAATAATGTGTGGGTAAATGCCTATATCGCTCTTTACTACGGCAATGACATCCGTAAAGAAGTCGAAAAGGTGCAAGAAAATATAATCAACTCCGTCGAAACTATGTTGAGTCTAACAGTTAAGACGGTAAATATATGCGTTAAAGACATAGTATTGAAGGAAGAAAAATAAGCATGAATGTTGATGAAAATAAAAAAAATCCAAATATGTCGCTTTCCAGAAAAAGACAGCGTCAAAACGTCATGCAGATGCTGTATCAAATGGATATACAGGATAATTTTACAAAGAGTGCCACTATAAATATAGATAAGAAGTTAAAAGACGAAAAATATGAGATTAGCTTGGATAACTGTAATAATATAGAAAATATCGAGCATGTAAAAAAACTCATTGCTGATTTTTCTGGAGAAAAAATTCCGGAGAATTTCGAGCTTGGTGATTTCATAGAGCAAGATGACCTTATAACTTATGAAGTAACGGACACTTACAGTTATTCACAGGAAAACTTGAAAAATTTTACTGATATAGGCTATATAAAGCTGTTTATCTCATCTTTCTTGGACAACAAAGACCTAATTGACAGTGAAATATCTCAAGTTTTATCTGAAAAATGGACTGTCAAAAGACTTTCTAAGATAGACCTTGCACTTATTCGTACTGCAATTACAGAGATTAAATACCTTGACATTCCTTACAAGGTTGCTATTAACGAAGCATTAGAGCTTGCAAAGAAATATTCAGATGAAAAATCATCAAGCTTTATAAATGGTATCTTAAAGGACTATGTCAATTCTTTTATCGAAAATAAATAGCTATACTGTCCTTTAATTATAACAGATATAATACGTTTCTAATTTTTAATCATATATATCTTAGATATAATTAAAGTATTTTACACTACTTTGGTCTGGAAATTAAATTTGTATCATTATAAATATTTTACAAGGAAAGTTTGTAAATAATGAAATTAAAAGTATTAACTGTATCCCAGGTAAATGACAGTCTATCTTCATACATCTACGCTAATCCTATATTTTCAAGCGTCAGAGTCGTGGGGGAAGTGTTCAACTTAAAAAAGACAGCTTATGGCTATACTTTTTTATCTTTGAAAGATGATATGTCAAAAATCAGTGCTATGACCTACCTTGAAGATTTTGATGTAAAGGTTGGAGACACCATAACTGTACAAGGCAAGATAAACTTGTACAAAAAAGGCGGTACCTATTCCCTACTGATTAACTCTTACGAAAAAAGTGGAAGAGGTCAGGAGTACGAAAATTTTAAAATCTTATACGAAAAACTTGAAAAAGCAGGATATTTTAAAAGCAAGATTAAAAAAGCAATTCCTAAATTTCCACAAAGCATCGGTGTCATAACATCTGCATCAGGTGCTGCTGTCCAAGATATAATGGCTGTGATAAAAAGACGCTACCCTGTAGTCAAGTTATACATCTATGACTCCAAGATGCAAGGTGAATATGTAGAGCAAAGTGTGATAAACGGAATAAGAAGGCTGGAAGAAGTAAATGTAGATACAATAATAATTTCTCGTGGTGGTGGAGATTTTGACGATTTAAGCTCTTTTAACTCTGAAAATATAGCAAAGGCTGTCTACGAATGTTCAATTCCAATTATATCTGCAATAGGTCACGAGATTGACTTTGTAATCTGTGATTTTGTCGCTGATATGAGAGCCTCCACTCCTACTATGGCAGGAGAGCTAAGTGTACCAGATATATCTGAACTTAGAACAAAAATCAGACTCTTAGAAAGTAAGTTAATCTCTTCTTATAAAAATGAGATAATCAGATATAAAAATACTCTTACAAATTGCATTTCCAAGATAAAATCCAATGCTCCTTATAAGAAGATTTCAGATAAAAAAAATCATATCTCAAAGCTTGAAGCAAATCTAAAAGTTGAGTATGAAAAGAAAATATTAGAGTTAAAATCCTATATTGAAAAGCTTGACTTGGACTTGAAAAATAAGTATGAAAAAAAGATACAACAGTCTAAGAACAAGGTGGATTTTTTAATATCCGTAATTGAAGAAAATAACTATGTAAAGATAATGTCAAAAGGCTTTGCAATAGTTGAAAAACAAAGTAAAGTGGTAAAGTCTTCCAAGGATTTGAAAGATAAAGATATAATTAGAGTCAAGATGATTGACGGCACTATATCTGCTGTGGTAAAAGGAGAATAATATGCAAAAAAAATCAAATGATTTTGAAAAGAATCTGCTGAGACTTGAAGAAATATCACAAAAACTGTCTTTAGAAGAGATTTCTCTTGAAGAAGCATCAAAGCTGTATGAAGAAGGAATATCACTTTCCACACAGTGCAAAAAATATATTGAAGAAAAAGAAATGATAATAGAGAATCTGAAATAAATATCGAATTAATCTTAAAACTCTATTAATATCCTTTAAATTAATGGATAAAATTTATCAAGTATTATAATTCAACTGTCACACATTATTTTTAGCATAAGTAGTAAAATATTATTTTCCATAATTCTAAGAAAACTTAGTATTAGTATAAATTACGATTAACAAGTAATACTAATCTTCTATTTTATTAATTGGAAAATATTTCTTTGATTATCTTGAAATTACACTAAAATTATGAGTTTATAAATATTATTTTTCCATTGTTTTATTAACTATCAAGTATAAGTTGATATTAAAACAGCCGTAGGATAGTTCCTCACGGCTGTTTTTTAGAAAAAGAGATCCAAATCATAATATCATATTAGTTTTGTGCAAGAGCTGTAGCACCTGTAGGAATAGGATTAGGACTTTGAGTCACCTTCATAGTTCTTGCATGATAAGTCAATACATAATTATCAGTTCCGTCAAAATTGCTTGAAGGTAAAGTTGCTGTCAATGTTAGTGTAGAAGGATCGTATACATAAGTCGCTCCACCAGGCTTTCCCTTTGAAGCCTTCAACATCTTTTCCATGTCACTAGCTATTTGACTTGTATCTCCATTATAATCTGACAATGAAGAATTTATAGAAAACATCATAGATCTGAAGTTTCCTTCAAAAACTTTAATTCTTGATACCTTTGTTGAGTCCATATATCTTGGTACTGCAAGCAACATAAGCAAGCCCAAGATAGCTACTACTGACAATAATTCTATTAGTGTAAACCCTCTCTGTTTTTTAAATTTTGTTTTCATCTCATTTGCTCCTATATAGTCTAAAATTAATTGTACCGATACAAAATACATTTTCAAATAATTTTTCTAGTATAATAGTATCACACTTTTTATATTTTGTCCACTATTTTTATACTTTTTTTATATTTTTTTAAAAAATAGTATTTAATCCCTATTTTTATAAATGTTTATACCTATAAAAATATGCTTTTAAAGTATAATTTTTTATATATACTAATTAAAAGTTTAAATTTTTTAAAAAATTTTGTGTTTTTAAAATATTAGACTTGACATATGGAGATAATTTTTGTATAATATGCAAGTACATCGTCGAAATGGCGGAACTGGCAGACGCACTGGACTCAAAATCCAGCGGTAGCGATACCGTGAGGGTTCGATTCCCTCTTTCGGCACCAATAATAAAAAGAAATGCTGATATTAACTTCTAAACTCGTTGATATCAGCATTTTTTATTGTTTTTATCTATTGTTTATTTTTGTATTTTTTAGGCTTTTTTTGTGTCATAATACTAAAATCTAATAGAATAATGGAAATATTTCGTAAAAATTATACATCAAATATTTATTAACTAGAGTTATGCTATAGAGTATCACAAGTATAGAATAGATAAAACCCATAATTTAAATAGAGTTTAGCGTAATCATTAAATAAGCATTAGTATTATTTTATAATAAAATTATAGATAAAATATATTATATATATCACTACTTTACGAGTCTTGCTATGAAAATTAATCACAATATTTTTCCATTATTCTACATAATATTCTAAAAATCTTTTAACTCACCATGTA
>GL405246.1:615829-638891 GCA_000146855.1 [Eubacterium] yurii subsp. margaretiae ATCC 43715 | reverse complement strand
AAAATCTTTTAACTCACCATGTAAATATTCCGCTTATGAATGTCATATAATTTAAAAGTAATCAGCATACAAAATATTTTGCATGACTTTTTAAATGGAGATTAGTATAACATAAATATTAAATAGGATGTAAAACACAATATATTTTACATCCTATTATCTTACATTATATTATTCTATTCCACTTTGTTTAACAATATCTTAGCCGGATGTCCGTTGAGAATTTCTTCCTTTCCGTCGCATGAGCTGTCAAATTCAATTTTTACTGCCAATGTTTCATCTTTGATAAAGTCTTCAAAAGCTTTTATCGCCTCTTGTAATTCTTCATCAAGACTGCAAGTTATCTCTATCTTATCCATCATTTCATATTCGTTGTTCTTTCTTGTTTGTTGGACTTTTGAGATAAATTCTCTTGCATATCCCTCTTGTATCAATTCTTTGCTAAGGTTTGTATCCAGTACGATAAATAGCCCTTCATCAGCACCAACATCATAGCCTTCTTTAGCCTTTACATTTATCAGGAAGTCCTCTTTGGCAAGTATTGTATCTTCTCCATTCAAGTTGAACGTGATAGAGCCTTTTTCATCCAATGTGTCAACTATTTCCTTAGCATCTGTTGTTGCTAAAGCTTGACCTAAAGGTTTTAATTTTGCCCCTAATTTTTTGCCAAGAGTTGCAAAGTTAGGTTTTACGTCATAGTTCATAAAGCTTGTTATATCGCTTGAAAACTCAATTTCTTTTACATTAAGTTCTTCTTTTATAAGTTGAGTAAGCTCTCCTATTGTCTTTTGATTCTTTGCATCAAGAACTACCTTTGCTATAGGTTGTCTTACCTTTATCTTGGCCTCTTCTCTTGAAGCTCTGCCAAGTTTTACAAGGTTTTTAACCATATCCATCTTGTTTTCAAGAGCCAAATCCACCTTAGTAGCATCAAATTGAGGATAGTAAGATAGATGGACTGATTTTTCACCTGTAAGTTTGATATACATTTCATCTGACAAGAACGGTGCAAAAGGAGCAACGAGTTGAGTTATTCCCTTTAGTACTTCAAATGTAGTGAGGTACACCGACTTTTTGTCCAATGTCATCTCCGTTCCCCAGAATCTTCTTCTACTTCTTCTTATATACCAGTTTGAGAAGACTTCATTGACAAATTCTTGAATTTCTCTTACAGCCTTAGTCATATCGTAAACATCAAGTTGTTTTACCACATAGTCTACAAGGTTGTTATATTTTGAAAGTAGCCATCTGTCAAGCTCGCTCCTTTGTTCATAAGGCACATCTATCGACTTTATGTCTATATCATCTGTATTTGCATATAATACGAAGAAATTGTATATATTTTTTATAGTGCTGAAGAATTTACTTTGTACTTCTTTAAGTCCGTCTATGTCAAATTTTGTAGGTGACCATGCAGGAGAAACATAAAGCAAATACCATCTCAATGCATCAGCTCCGTATTGTTCGAAGAGTTCGAAAGGATCTACGGTATTTCCCTTAGACTTACTCATTTTCTTACCGTTTTTGTCAAGTATAAGGTCGTTGACAAGTACATTTTTATAAGGCGATACTCCATCTACATAAGTTGCAATTGCAATAAGAGAGTAGAACCATCCTCTTGTTTGGTCTATACCTTCACATATAAAGTCTGCAGGGAAGTTTTGTTTAAATACTTCTTTGTTTTCAAAAGGATAATGCAACTGTGCATAAGGCATTGAACCTGAGTCAAACCAGCAGTCAATTACATCTTTTACCCTGTGCATAGTCTTAGCGCAGTGAGGACATTTGATAGTGACATCATCTACATAAGGTCTGTGAAGTTCGATATTTTCATCTATATCTTCTATAGCCTTTTGGGCAAGCTCTGCTCTTGAGCCTATAGACTCCTTGTGTCCACATTCGTCGCACACCCAAATATTTAGCGGTGTACCCCAATATCTTGAACGAGAAATCGCCCAGTCGTTCAGATTTTCAAGCCAGTTTCCGAATCTTTTTTCTCCTATAAATTGCGGGAACCAATTTACTGAATTGTTATTTTCTATCAGCTTTTCTTTAAATTTAGTAACTTCTATATAGTAGCTTGGCTTTGCATAGTAAATAAGCGGTGTCTGACATCTCCAGCAGTGCGGATAGTTATGTTCCAACTTTTCTTTTGAATATATCTTATTTTCAGTAGCAAGATACTTAATTATGTCCACTTGCAGTTCATCATCAGTTACAGATCTGCCTTCCCAAGGAGTAGCAGTATATTTTCCGTCATCTCCTACAGGATTGAGTACCGGCATATTGTATTTTTTGCCGACCTTGTAGTCATCCTCACCAAAGGCAGGAGCAGTATGGACTATACCTGTACCGTCTTCAGTAGTTACGAAGTCTCCAAGCATCACAAAAAAAGCCTTTTCATTTGTAGTAACAAATGGCATCAGTTGCTCATACTCTTGGTATTCCAAGTCTGTTCCCTTCATCTCTTCCAAAACTTCGTAGTCGCTCTTAAGCACTGACGGAGCAAGGGTCTTTGAAAGATAGTATATCTCATCATTTTGCTTAACTTTGACGTATGTTTCAGTAGGAGAAACTGTAAGACCTACATTGGCTGCAAGTGTCCATGGAGTTGTCGTCCAAGCAAGGAAGTACTCATTTTGAGTGTTTTTCTTTTTGAATTTTGCTATTAGAGTATTTGTTTTTACTTCCTTATAACCTTGTGATACCTCGTGTGAAGCAAGTCCTGTCCCACATCTTGGACAGTAAGGAAGTATCTTATGTCCTTCATAGATGAGATTGTCCTTGAACATCTTGTCAAGTATCCACCACTCTGTTTCTATATAGTTGTTATCAAGAGTGATGTAAGGATTGTCAAGGTCTATAAGATAGCCCATTCTTTGAGTCATCTTTCTCCATAGGCTTTCATACTCAAAAACAGAATCTCTACATTCCTTGTTGAACTTTTCTATACCATATTGTTCAATCTCTTGCTTTGAAGAAAGTGAAAGTTTCTTTTCTACTTCTATTTCAACAGGCAGACCATGAGTGTCCCATCCTGCTTTTCTCTTTACCTGATAGCCTCTCATAGTCTTGTATCTGCATACAGAGTCTTTAAGAGTTCTCGCTATAACGTGGTGAATACCGGGCTTACCGTTGGCTGTAGGAGGTCCTTCATAGAATATAAACTTTTCCTTGTCTTGCCTTTCGTCGATACTTGCTGTAAGCAAATCAATCTTATCCCAGTTTTCAATTACCTTGTTTTCATTGTCGCTTATGCTTTGGTTATAAAGATTTTCAAACTTCAATTTTATCCCCCTTCATATATCTATAATAAACCTGTTCGATGATATCAAAAAATAATAACATATAGTGCAAATTACGCAATATCCTCATTTATTAAATTGCATAGTCTAAAATAAAAAATACTCGAACAAGTATGATAAAGCTTGTTAAATACAAAATTCAAAATACAATGTCAACTTTCTTATGCTCTTTTTAATAATAACTACATACTAATAAGGCTTTAAAATGAACTTATTTCAACTAAATCCACGATATTTTTAGAAGCTTAACAAATTACTGAGAATAACATATAAATAGCTATTTAAAGGCTTTTTATTGCAAAATTTAATAAAAATAAAATAATTATTAGAGTTTTTATAAGTCTGATAGCAATTTAAGCTATTAAATAATTTAAAAATATTCTCTACAGATTATAAGTATTGGTGTATCAGTCTAAAAATAAAGAATATAGAATATATCTATATTAAAACAAAAAAAGTCCCGCAAAAATTGCAGGACGAATTTACTCGCTATACCACCCCAAAAGGCATAATAAAGATGACTTATCATCAATGTCGTCTAACGCACGACAAACGGAGAAAGCTACTTGCTTATACAAGCTTTCGATTGCTCTGCAAAAAGGTGATTTTCCAATTAATAGCCTATCCCGTCTCTCAGCTTTATGACAGGTTCTCTGTAGTAGTTTTTTAAGAGTACTCTTCCTTTTTTTCGCATAGATATTGATTTGTATTGAATTCCATATAATTCTATACTAATTATAGAAAAAAGTCAATATCTTTTATACTCTATTCAAACTACTTTAATTTAATACTTAAATTTATAAATATAGCTATTCTCAAAAATTATAAATTATTTTAACTATAGAAAACTGATATAGTATTTTAAGTTAAAACAAAAAATTTAGACATATCAAATGATATGCCTACAGTGTCCTTAACGAATAAGGCTCTTTTTCTCCTTAAATAACACATCCTTAACTAATAAGGCCTTTGTTACAATGTAAGAATACTACATTTATGCTCTTTTATCAATATCTTTTATACTCTATATAATTTAGTTTTATTATGCTATTGTTATTATAGTACAAGTTTTCTTAAAGAAAATACCTTAATTTTTAGCTTTATCCAATATTAAAGGGACTATGAAAAATAAAAATTCCATTCTCATAGTCCCTACTTATTACCTCTGCTTTTCTATATTTATAATAAGTTTATGATTTGAGTTTTAATCTCTAATGTCTAAATCCCCCCATTCCTCCAGGACCTCCACTTTGTCCGTATATGATGTCTGTCATTTCTACCTTTTGACTAAAACTTCCTGCAGTTATAGTATAAGTCTCACCTTTTTTGATTTCAGCTGTACTTACTAATATACTGCTGTATGCTTTTTTAGGCGTGTAGCTTGCTATTACCTTGCCTGATGAGTTTTTCACTTCTATCTTTGTTCCGGCACTTTGTTGTGATGACAGATTCAACAATATACTTCCCTGTGTAGAATCTGATCCGAAGTTTTGTGACATTCCTGCAGAACTTGCAGTAATTATTGTTCCTCCTGTAATTTTTGCCGTTCCGTTATAGTCCAATGCTCCATTACCTGAATTTGAAGGTCCTGATATATATGTCGTTCCTCCTGTTACATATAGTGAACCGTTTGAGTCTATCGCATCTCCTTCAGCATTGATATTTACTGTACCTCCTGAGATTTTTATATAGGTGTTTTGTTGATTTTCAAAGCTTCCTCCGCCTTGACCACCATTTCCATCAGGTCCTCCAAATCCATCTTGTCCTCCTGGACCTCCATGTCTACTGAATCCGCCTTGTCCTCCAGGTCCTCTAAATTCACCATCCGGTGGATTTCCTTCAGGTCTTTGTGACATATCTCCATTTGCATCAGGTGGTGGCATATGACCTGGTCCTCTTCTTCTCATATTTGAATTATTCCCGCTATTTTCTCCATTTTGCGGTGGAGCCATATCACCCATATCTCCATGAGGTGGTAGAGGTGGCATTTCATTGCCATTGCTATTTTCATTTTGTGAATAAGATTTTCTCTTCATCTTTTGATTATTTGTATTATTTGTTGATGAAGTATTATCTGTTCCATTACCTGTTGAACTTGAAGTATTGGAATTTTTATTTTTTCTAAACTTTTTTACTGTTGAATTATTTGTATTATTTGAATTTGTAGTTGAAGCATTATTGCTTTCCGATGAGTTTTCGGCATTTTTAGCCTTTTTCGACCTTTTTACTGTTGAATTTCCTGTATTACTTGACTCTTTTGTTGAATTACCTGTTGTTGACTTTTTTGTAGCCGAATTGTCTGTAGTCTTTGTTGATGAATTACTTGAAGACTTAGTAGTTTTTTTACTTGAATTTGTTGCTGAAGTGTTTGTATCTGCGCCTGATGTTGCAGTTGATGATTTGGCATTGTTACCCGTAGTCTTATCTGATGATGAAGTAGTAGTTGTTGTTGTCGTTGTTGTCGTCTTTTCCGTAGCATTTATACCGTCATCACTTGATACTATATTTACTACTCCATCTTTGATATCTACCTGCTTGCCTTCTATTCCTTCAACACTCTTTAATATATCAACTTTTCCGCCTTTTACTATCAATTTATCGTCAGAGTGCATTCCGTCATCACCGGATGAAATTGTTATATTACCTCCATCTACCTGTAACAAGCTCATAGCATCCATTGCGTCACTTTCAGATTCGAGTTTTATATCTCCTCCTGAAACATAGATATATCCCTTTGAAGTATCATCGTTATTTTCGGCGTGTATGCCATCTTTTCCTGCTTTGACATTTATTGTTCCTCCGCCTATCTTAACGTCATCCTTTCCTCTTAAGCCATGGTTTTGTGCTATTATATTATAGCTACCGCTACTTATTACCAAGTCATCCTTAGATACTATACCGTTGCCGTACACTGCATTAATATTAAGTGTACCTTCACCGTTTAAAGATATATCATCCTTAGAATATATCACCGCATCTATTTCTTCACCTGCTTTATTTACAAATTCACTCTTATTTGACAAAGTGTTTACGCTGCCCTTTGCAGTAGTGATGAAGACCTTATCCGCCTGTTTTACATAGATTGCAGCTGAAGTGTCGTTATTTATATTCACTCCGTTTAACACTATCTTTATCTTAGAAGTATTAGTAGCGTCAACTACAACTTGTCCGTTTGATATTGTTCCTGATAATATATATGTTCCTTCTTTATTAATAGTTATAGATTCGTTATTTAATTTTATCACCTTACTGTTACTCTCATCATAGGAAGTATCCTTGTCTGCGTCCGTGAACACATCGCTTGCTTTTAGCTCTGAAACTGTAGATGTTGCTGTATTTGTTGCTGTACTTTCTGTAGTTTTACTACTTATAGATGCCTTAGTTGAATTTGTTACATCTTTTCCTGTAGTTGTACTTGCAGACGAGCCGCAGCCCACTGCCGTCAGTAACAATGTCCCCGCTAATAATACACTTGCCATTTTTCTCTTCATTTTTATTTTCCTTCTTTTTAACTTCAAATTTAATATTTTTTTACTTAGTTTTCTTACTGCTTTAAATAATAAAGCTTAAATGTTTTTTCAAATCTTTCTTATAATTCACTGCTCATTTCCTGTCTTGATAGAAATATCTCCATATTTCCGTTTCTACATCTGAGTTCGTCCACAAATTCCTTTTCTTTTTTGATGTCTTTAAGTTTAAGGTTATAAGTCATTCTGAACATACTTCCCATATCTGTAGTCTTTACATTCAAAAGTTGTACACCCTTGGCATATTTTTCAAATATATCATCAAAAACACCTGTATAGTCCATAGCCTCTTTTTCGCTTAGTTTAATCCTCCTTTTATAAACTACAGACTTGTATTTTTTCTTCAGCTCTATAAACACCTTCGTTTCATGGTTTGCTCTTCCGTATGAGCGTATACGGAACTTTTCCTTATATGCCGGCTTTTGCAAAGAATTTCTTATCAAATAAAAGTCAGGTGCATCAAAGTATAGGCTGTTTACTATGCTCTTGCCGAATTCATCCTCCTTCATATAACTTTTCATCTCATCGAGCAAGTACTTTTGTTGACTTGAGTTGATAAGATATTTAAGTTCTATTCTTTTAAAATATTTTTCACCCTTCATCTTTTCACTTCCTTACTAATACCAATCACGCTTACAATACCAAATATTTATTTTAAAGCCATATTATATAATATAAATTTTAGATGGCTTTGTTGTGATTTAATTACATGGTTTTTTGATTAGTTTTTAGTTTAAGATATAATTTTACTTTTAAAATTTTTAACTTTAAGATAAATATATACGATATAGTATATGAATCTTACTTTTTCAGTTTTAATTGTGCATCACTTTAAAATAATATAGCTATAGCTCTTACCTGTGGCTTTAACTATGTTATGCAAGAATTATAAATTTTGGAGTTAAAATCAAATTAAATTTATAAATTAACTTAACTTAAAATTTATTTTTAAAATAATAACTAATAAAATTAATACTTTTTTAGTGAATTTTTTAAAATGTGATTTTAGTTACGGAATAAATCCTTATTTTCGTTGTATAATATCATCATCAAAACAAAATTAGTAAAAAAATAAATGAAATATATTTTAGGAGGAATTAAGATGACAGTTAAAAAGACAGATACTATAGGTGAAGTATTGAGAATGAAAGAAAATGCAGTAGAAATATTGATAGGTTTTGGAATGGGTTGTATAGGTTGCCCGTCATCACAAGCGGAAACAATAGAAGAAGCTGCTATGATACATGGACTTAATGCAGATGAAATTGTAGAACAGTTGAATAAATAGGAGGATTCATGAGTTTATTTCTCGGAAAGATACACTTTTGGCTTTTTGATAAAATAAAATGTTTTGAAGATTTAGAAAACGAAATAATAAATTTTGCTCAGGAAAAAGGCGTAAAAAATGATTTACACATAAATGAAATGTACGAATTCATAGGCTACCCTACTGAAGATAAGCCTTTGGACCAACTGATAGATACATCAAATATCCATGGTTGGTTACAATTACAAATACAAAAGGCTGAAAAAAGACAGGCTTATCTTATAAAAAATCTCAAAGATATAAATAAAAACTATATTGAGGAACTAAAAACAGTATTTGAAAACCATGGCAGAAAAATGGCTAAGTTAGTGGAAACTTCACCTCAAAGCCCGGAAGAAGCGTACAGCATACTCAATAATTTCCTGCTTGAAGGTATGCCTTGTGATAAGACTGTGGATTTTTTCAACAACGACGAGGAAAGAATAAGCTTTTCATTTATCAGATGCCTACACAAAAAATACTGGGACGAGTTTGGTGCTGATGTAAGTGATTATTACAATTTAAGAAACTGTTGGATTTCAGGCTTTATTAACTCACTTGATGAAAACTATGAATTTGAAGTGGAAGTAAAGGATCCGACTTATGTAAATATACTTCAAAATATTTTTCATATAGTAAAAAAATAGAAACGATATAAGCAGATAAAGAGGAGCATTATGAATTATATAGATACTATGGTGTTTGAACACGCCAATATTAGAAGAATGTTAAAGGTAGTAAGAGAATTTTGCTATAGATTATTCAATAGAGAAGATGTTGATTTTAGCGACCTTGAACAGATGATTGACTTTATCAGAAACTATGCTGATAAACACCATCACGGTAAGGAAGAGCTGAAGCTGTTCAATAAGATGGTAGAGCATCTTGGACCTGCCGCACAAAAACTTGTAACTAACGGAATGCTTGTAGAACATGATATGGGAAGATTTTATATGCAACAACTCCAAGAAGCTATAAAAGACTACCAAGGCGGAAATAATGAAGCTGTACTTGATATAATAGCCCACGCAATATCATATACACATCTTTTGGAAAGACATATACAAAAGGAAAATGACATCGTCTACCCTTTTGCTGAGAAGAATTTCAAAAAAGAAATATCTGACGAGATACAAAAAGAATGTGATGATTTTGAAGATAAGGCCTTAGAGCAAGGATTTCAAGATAAATATCTATCAATGCTGGAAAATTTAGAAAATAAATATCAAGGTGGCAATCCCCTCCTCGATTTACTATAAATCTTATAAAAAAAGTATTATGTATGTTATCATATGTAATACTTTTTTTGTATCAAAATTTAAAGTTAGGAAAAATTTATGATATAATATATGGAAAAATTATACTTAAGACTTGCAATACCTATATCAGTTAAAAGATTTTTTAATTATACTATGTATACATTTAAATTTTATAAAAGTGCATCTTTTCAATATTGTATTAGCTTTTAGTATAATTTTAAAATATAAATGATGAGATTTTTCATTTTTTACTATTATAATATAGAGTAGATTGGAGATTATTATGAAAGATAGCGAATTTATCAGAGATAACAAGGTACCTATGACCAAGGAAGAGGTCAGGGCGGTTTCACTTTCCTATATGGACATCCACAATAAGAAAAATTTCTTAGACATAGGCGCAGGCAGCGGCTCATGTTTTTTGGAAGCCTTAGTAACTAACAAAAATATAACAGCAACAGCAATTGAATCAAATGAAGACGCAGTAAATCTCATAAAGCAAAATATTGAAAATTTTGATAATATATATGGAAATATAAAAAACAGAAGCACGTTGATACATGCTATGTCGCCCATAGAACTTGACGAAAAATTTGATGCTATATTTATAGGCGGTACAAGGGGAAATATGGAGGATATAATCAAGCACTGCCTATCAATTTGCGATACGAATGCTGTAATTGTAATAAATCTCATAACCCTTGAAAACTTTTCACATCTGATGCAGATATTAGCTGAAAGCAAAGAAATTAAAAATTATAGCGTATCTCAGTTGTCGGTAAATAAAATGGATAGTCTTGGGAGATATAGCTATTTGAAACCCCTAAATCCTATTTTCATTATAAAAATCGAAGTTTAAATTTAAGACAGTTTATATATAATAAGTTTACAATATTATTAAAGAAGATTAATTTGATTGACAAAAATTATCTTTTTTTATACAATCGAAAGATGCTAATCATTTTATTTTTATAAAGCAATTTTGTAAAGGTAGGAGATAATTATGAAAAAAATACTTCTTTCATTTATCATACTGTCGTTTATTTTAACAGGATGTCAGGATAAGCAGATAGAAAGTAATACACAAAGTGGTGATAATAAGCCAAAAACTGAGACTTCAGATACTAAAACTCAAACAGAATCTGAAAAAAAAGATGAAGAGAAAAAAGCTGAAAGCGAAGTAAAGGATAACAAAGCTAAAGAAGAAGAGAAAAAGGATACAAATCCTCAAAAGGCAGTGATACCGTCAATTTATATGAAAAATGCAAGTATCATATTTGGCGATGTAAAAAGCGAGTCATTGGAAGAATATCTTAAAAATGCAAATATAAGTCTAAAAGATAAATCTACAATTGAAATAACTGTAGAGGATAATAAGATAAAGGACGTTAAAAAAGTTGACAATATTACAGCCAACGCTGTATATGTAGGTCTTGTGGATTCCAATACTGCTGAGTTTTCACATAATTCTAAGTCATTTGTCGTAAAAATCTCTCCTGACGAGATGAACAGTTTGGATGGAACTGATTCAAACTCACTTATTCGTGTTACATTGAGACCTTTTGAAGATGGAAATTTAATATTAAGCTCTTTTTCGTTTGATGTATAGAGTATAAATTTCTATAATTAAAATTTTATAAGATTTAAAATACTGATAAATTATATTTAAAATTAAGATTTTACTGTTAAACAGTATTTAGTATAGTGACAGGAGGTGTGATATGGGACATATTTTCTTGATTATAGGTGTAGCATTTTTAGTTGCTGAGATATTCCTGCCAAGCGGGGCCTTCGGTGTCATCGGCTTTTGCTTGTTTGTAGCAGGAGTCTATACTATGACAGGCAATGTATACTTCACTATATTGGCTGTAATACTTGCTGTAGCTGTTTTGTTCATCATCTTGCTATTAATAGCCGGAGCATTGCCTAAGAGCAATCTCTACAAGACTTTGCTCCTAAACACAAAACTTGGCAACAGCGAAGGTGTGCTAGCCTCAAAGGAAAATGACACTCATATTGGTGAAATAATGCAGGTCGATACTTTTTTAAGACCATCAGGCAGAGTAAAAAAAGACGGAAAGACATATGATGCTCTAAGTGACAGCGAATTTATCGAAAAAGGTGAATTTGTTGAAGTTATAGGTAATAGAGGTTATATACTGCTTGTAAAAAGAGTTGAAAAACAAGCTTAGATTTGTTTTATTAAATTAATACTGATTTCTTTTTAAATGCTTTTTTATTCTTTAAGACTAAATGCGTTTAAAAAGATTTAAGTATAGATTGTTTTGGTTTGGTATTTAATTTTTTTAAGTCAAAGGAGGAGTTATGCCTTTTCAAATTATTATAGGCGTTGTTATATTTATCGCCATAATTCTATTTTTAAATATGTTCCCTATCGGTCTTTGGATTACAGCTATGTTTTCAGGCGTCAAGGTATCTATTATGACTTTGATAGGAATGAGATTCAGAAGAGTTAGACCTTCAAGAATAGTAGATCCTATGATAAAGGCTACAAAGGCAGGTTTGTCGCTTTCAATAGACAAGCTTGAAGCCCATTATCTTGCCGGTGGTAATGTAAATACTGTAATAGATGCTCTTATTGCTGCACAAAGAGCAAATATTCACCTTGAATTTGAACAAGCTGCTGCAATAGACCTTGCAGGTAGAGACGTGCTCGAGGCTGTACAGGTATCTGTAAACCCTAAGGTTATAGAAACTCCTATAATCTCAGCAGTGGCAAAAGACGGTATTGAAGTAAAGGTAAAAGCAAGAGTAACCGTAAGAGCAAATATAGAAAGACTTGTCGGTGGTGCCGGTGAAGAAACTATAATTGCCAGAGTCGGTGAAGGTGTCGTAACTACTGTCGGTAGCTCTGTAAGTCATAAAGAAGTGTTGGAAAATCCGGATAAGATTTCAAAGACAGTGCTTGAAAAAGGTCTTGACTCAGGAACAGCCTTTGAAATACTTTCAATAGATATTGCCGATGTCGATGTCGGAAGAAATATAGGTGCTCAACTTCAAACAGATCAAGCGGAAGCTGACAAGAAGATAGCCCAAGCCAAGGCTGAGGAAAGAAGAGCTATGGCGATAGCTCAAGAACAGGAGATGAAGGCAAGAGTCGTAGAGATGAAAGCCAAAGTCGTAGAATCTGAATCAAAAGTACCTCTTGCAATAGCAGATGCCTTTGTTAACGGCAAGCTTGGCGTTATGGATTACTATAATATGAAAAATATCATGGCGGATACTTCTATGAGAGAGTCAATATCTCAGTCAAATCCTACTAATAAGAAAGAAGAATAGACATGCGAATCCCGTCGAGTGCTATTATTCCACTGATTGTATTTATAATTTCACTCATAGTCAGTCCGAATAATAATAAGAATAATCAAAAAAATCAGAGGAAAGAAAAGAAAGAAAAATCTAATAAGAACAAGCAAAAATTTGATAATGTAAATAAGAATTTTGCAAACAAAAACTCAAATAAGAGCAATACAACTAAGACAGGCGGACAAAGTCAATTCAAATCAAATCAAAAGTCAAATGCAAAAGCTCAGACTAAGACTTCATACTCAAATGATTCGGAGATGGATGAATACTATATCAAAAGGGAAAAAAATCGACATCATGACCAAAAAAATAATCCTATCTATGGCTATTCATACGATGAAGATAAGGAGTTATTTGATTTGAAAAATGCGATTATCTACAGTGAGATATTGCAAAAACCTCTTGCTCTTAGAAAATAACAAAGTATAGAAAAAGTTCCATAGGATTAACTTATGGAACTTTTTTACGTCTTATCTATCAATATTACTCAAATCAATTGTACTTGATATATAATGATTATATCCATTTTTCTCGCAAAAATTTTTTATCTCTTTTTTCAAGTTTTCATCCCTTGTATATTCCGTCAAGTATACTTTTAAGCCATGACTTTTACATTTCTTAATATAGTTTTCAAAATATTTTCTTGTGTCCTTTGACGAGCTGTGAAAAGTTTTATTCTTAAAATCTATTTTGCTAAGTACAGTTTCCTGATTTACTCCATAAACCAAGCTTTTCAGTTTCTTTTCATCCAAAGCCTTGATTATAAAAGTATCTCCGCCATTTACAATACAAGGCAGTCCTGTCTTTTTTATCTCAGCTAATATTTCTATCAAGGAAAAATACACCTTAGGACTATTATAGTGATAGTATACATCTATATTATCTGCAAAATATCCGTCAATACCCTTGGATTTCAGTTTTTTTGACAGATTTGATATATGGGTTTTCCACCTCTTATTTGTAACATCCACCCACTTCTCATCATCCCAATTTTCGTAATCTCCCAAAGTAATATCCTTCAATCCATTGTAATATGACCTAAACTTTTCTAAAGAGCCTATGTTTATATATGAAAATATCTTCTTATTTCCTTGTTTTTTCAAAGTTTTTATTTCATCTTTTGTAAGATAGTCTGCGTCTACTACTATCAGGTCGTAGTTTTTTATCTTTTTAAAGTCTTTTTTATCAACTCCTAAAAATACGCCATATTTTTCGGATTTAAATGACCTTTTTGACATATTTCCTGCATTTGAAATAAGCACAGTATTTTTAAATATAAGTGATAAAAGCATTATTAAAATAAAAACTATGAAGAAAAATCTTAAAAATGACTTTTTTCTATACATCTAAACTCCTAAATTATTCTAAAATTTGTATTATTATATATACTTTATATATTTCACTATTTTTCAAAAATAAAAAGTTTATAATCATACAAAGAAAAGCAGCATATACTTTACCCATAAAATAGTCAAACATCAATATAATAGTTATAGTCACAAAACTTAACTTTTAGTCATTCACATTTCAAATATAATTCTAAATAGAATAACAAATAGTAATATAAGATAATCAAATATAATTCGTTTAATTGAGTGAATATAAGTAAAAACATAAATAATAATATTGCACTGCTCCATAAATAATTATGAAAAATAGACCTGCTCGATAACAACTATGACAGCAGATAAGATATATTTAGGTCATTTTGGTTTTTCTTCAAGCAAGTCTATTAAATTTTACTAATTTGTATAATTGTCGAAATATCCTTGGATATACACTATAGGAGTACCCTTGTCGCCACTACCCGAAGTAAGGTCTGAAAGAGAACCGAGCAAGTCTGTAAGCTGTCTTGGTGTCGTACCCTCAGATACCATCTTGCCTACCAAGTCAGACTCTTTATGCTTGATATAATCCACTACCGCATTTTTGAGTTCTTCACCTTTCAGGTCTGCAAACTCATTGTCTGCAACATATTTTAGCTTTATCTCTGACGGTGTACCGGCAAGTCCGCTTGTAAATCCCGGAGAAACAACAGGGTCAGCAAGCTCCCATATCTTACCTACAGGATCTTTGAAAGCTCCGTCTCCATATACCATTACTTCCAAATTCTTACCTGTCATAGCTTTTAGCTTTGCTTGAATTTCTTCCACCAATTCTTGGGAATTTCTCGGAAATAATTTCAATGTATCTTCTGTAGCCTTATTTGAGCCAAGAAGACCGTACTCGCTGTAGCCACTACCATCAACAGCTGAGTTTAATATATCTTCAAGTGAGCATACTTTTTGCGCACCTGAATCTTCCAAAAGTTTCTTTGTTCTTTTTCTTGTGTGTATGTCGCAGTTTATTACATTTTTCGTATATTTCAAAATTGCTTTTGGATCATTGGCAAAGATTATTTCACACTCAGCTCCTGCTTCTTTTACTATTTTTTTGTAAAACTCTATATAGTTTACTCCTGTAAACTTATGTACAGGATTGGGGAACATTGATACAAATTTAGCCTCGTCAAATTCGTCCACCCAAGGATTGACATTGTTGTTGTCCAAATCTTCCATTGACACAAAATGGTTACCTACCTCATCTGATGGATAAGAAAATAGTATAATTACTTTCTTAACACCAAGAGCAATACCCTTTAGTATAAGAGAAAATCTGTTTCTGCTAAGTATTGGAAATATAACGCCTACTGTATTGTCGCCAAACTTCGTCTTAACATCCTTTGCAATATTATCCACTGTTGCATAGTTGCCTTGCGCTCTTGCAACTATGGACTCAGTTATGGTCACTATATCCTTATCTTTAATGCTATAGCCTTCTTCTTTTGCAGCCTCTATAACAGTTTCGCATACTATGTCCACCATATTGTCGCCCTGTTTTATTATAGGAGCTCTAAGTCCTCTTACTACAGTTCCAACCATTCTACCCATATTATTTCTCCTTTGTAAAGATGTATTAAAACTCTTTAAATTTATTAACTGTTCATATACAAATATTATAAGTATTTTTACAAAAAAAATCAAAAAAACAACTTATAATTTGAGGATTATTTTATATAGTTCAATTTAAGTCTTATATTTTACAAGCTCTTCCTATAGTTTTTACAGATAGTATAGCTATTAAATATAAAATGAATATTCTAATAGCTAATCATAAAATAATTCAATAAATATCGACCTATTTATACATCTGCTTAAATAATAATTCACTTTTTATTTATCAGTTTTTCAATATGCTTAAGATAGCTCTTATATATCCTTATAGCACAATCTTGGATATCTGTATTATTATCTACTTGAATGTCACTATATTTTTCGTACAAAGCTTGTCTTTCCTCAAAAAGTTTTTTTACAGATTCAAGTCCGCCTGCTGACAGCGGTCTACCTGAAGTTTCAAGCTTTTCCAAATCACGCTTGACATAAACTATTATAGCATTTCGCCTAAGATTATTGATATTATCTTCATTTTTCACACAACCGCCACCTGTTGATATAACTGTATCATCCATCAATGATAACCTTTGTATCATATCACTTTCCAATTTTCTAAAATATGCCTCTCCATATTTTTCAAAAATCTCAGCTATACTAATATTATTCTCACTTACTATCAGGGAGTCCACATCAACAAAGTCTTTTTTAGATAAATCTGCCAATTTCTCACTAAGAGTGGTCTTTCCGCTACCCGGCATACCTATTATTGCTATATTTGTTTTTTTTCTCAAATCAATATCTTCCTTTTTCAATCTTATTTCCACCACCCTAAGCAATAGATATATTTAAACACTTTTACTATACTTATTTTCTTTTGATTTCAACTAATTCACATAATTTAAAACTGCTATTTTGCTATTCAGCAATAATTTTTAAAATATATCAAAGTAAAGACAGTATTTTTCATAAACACTGAAACTTCAATATTATTTATCTAAAAAAGTTGAATTTAGTATATTTAATACTATCATCCATTATTTTATTAGATTTTAGTATAATCATCATTTCTTAAAGTCTATCATAGCTTCTATAATCTCTGCCTTTTCTTCCAAAATTATATCCAATAGAGTGATTGCTACAGCAGACTCAAGTACAGGCGGAATGCGTAGTATGACCGCAGGATCGTGTCTGCCTTTTATCTCCAGTTTTGAGTCTTCCATAGTCTTTATATTTACAGTATCTTGCTCTCTTGCTATTGACGGTGTTGGCTTTACAGCGACTTTCATTATTATAGGCATTCCGTTTGATATTCCGCCGTTTATTCCCCCATCGTGATTTGTCTTTGTCCTTATTTTTCCATCTGCAATCTCAAGTTCATCATTGTTTTGACTGCCCTTTAGCATAGCTGACTCAAAACCGCTACCAAAGTCCAAGCCCTTAACAGCAGGAATGGAAAAAATTATATGAGCTAATCTGCTCTCCAAGCTGTCAAAAAATGGCGAACCCAATCCACCTACCATATTATGCACCATTATCTCAACTATGCCGCCTACAGAATCTTTTTCGTACATTATTTTATCCAATAGAAGCTTTGCTTTTGCGATATTTTCATCATCAAAAAACGGAAGTTCTTTTTTCGTAAGATACTGTTGTGAGGCAAGAGTTTCTAAGTATATAGGAGTGTCAATAATATTGTAAAGCGAAGAAATGTGTGAACAGACAAAGATATTTAGTTTTTCCAAGATTTGAAGCGCTATGCCCCCTACTACGCAAAGCGGAGCTGTAAGCCTGCCTGAAAAATGCCCTCCACCTCTATAGTCGTTATAGCCCTTGTATCTCAAATATCCTGTATAGTCTGCATGGGAAGGTCTGAGATTTTCCGATAAATTATTATAATCTCCTGATTGCATATTTTCATTTTTGATATTTATAGCAAGTGGAGCGCCTGTCGTATAGCCTTCAAAATAGCCTGATAATATTTCAAACTCGTCCTTTTCATTTCTCTTTGTAGTGTACTTATTTTGATTAGGTCTTCTTCTGCTGACAAAAGAGCTTAAGTTTTCCATATCTATACTTATTCCTGCCGGTAGTCCATGCACCACTGCACCTATTGAATTTCCATGAGATTCTCCATATATACAAAGCTGTAATTTATTTCCAATGAAAGATGACATCTTATCTCCCCTTTTTCAAATTAATGAAAAGCAATTTTTATCTTTTTAGTAAAAATATAGTATATAGATATAAATACTAACTTTCTCTATTATTAATGTTTTATTTATAGCAGATATATAATATTATCTCAACTATTATAAAATCATAATCTTTGTCCTCTAAGCATTTATTTAAAACTCTACTTTCCCACTAAATTTATAACGATTTTAATTGAAATTTAAATATAAATTGATTTTTTTGATACACCGCTTGACACATAATTTTCTAAATGATAATTATTGAAATTTGCATATTTATCAAAAAATAAAAACCCTGAAAAAACTATGTCAAGTATGATATTATAATTTTAAAATCTCAACTTTTCCTCCCAAACTTTGAAAATCTTCAAAAAATTTCGGATAAGATTTGTTTACTGCATTTTCGCCCTTTATTATGACATCATCATCACATATTATACTTGCTATTGCAGCAGACATAGCTATCCTATGGTCGTTGAAAGAATCTACCGTTCCGCCTCTTAATCTTCCTCTTCCCTCAATTATAAGCTCGTCATCTTTTTCAACAGCATTCCCACCAAGAGCTTTTATCATCCGGCAAGAGGCATATATCCTGTCGCTTTCCTTGAGCCTTAGTCTCCTTGCATTATAAAATCTGCTTGTGCCCTTTGTTGCACATGCAAGTACAGATAAAATAGGCAGTAAGTCCGGAATTTGCGACATATCCACCTCTATTACATCAGACTTGTCTTTGCTTACAGTAATCTCATCTTCATCCATATCTACCCTTGCCCCGAAGTTTTCAATTATCTCAATTATCCTCTTATCTGACTGTAGAGAGTTAGGATTCAGTCCGCAAAGCGTGACAGGAGCGCCTATCGCTCCGGCTGTCAAGAAAAATGCAGAGTTTGACCAGTCTTTTTCTATGACATTCTCCTTAGGACTTATATATCTTTGATTTTTCCTAATAAAATAGCTTTTTTCATCCTCTATAATTTCAATGCCGTATCTTCTCATCACATCTACCGTCATATCCACATAGGACTTTGACTCGAAGTCGCCCACTACTTTGATATGCACATCATCTTTTTGCAAGACGGAAGAAATTAAAAGTCCGGAAATAAATTGAGAGCTGATATTTGCAGCTATTTCAACTTCTGTAAATTCAAACTTATTTTTAATTGTAAGCGGAAGTTTATCACTACTAACTTCGCATTTTGGGCTTCTAAGTATATCAATTATCTGATTTATCGGTCTTTCAGGCAGCCTACCTCTCCCTGTAAAATGACAAATATCAAGAATGGACGGAGCAATTGTAAGCATAAACCTAAGTGTAGTCCCACTTTCTCTACAATCAAAAAGCTCACTTTTCTTATTTGTAGGTGATAATCTTATATAAGCTCCATCTTTTATGAGCTTTATTCCAAGATTTTCCACCGCAGAAAGAGTACATTCAATGTCATCAGATATATCAGGTATGAATAGAGTGCTATCAGCATTTGACAGAGCAGAGCATATAATCTGACGATGTGCCATAGACTTTGAAGTAATAGCCTGGATTTTTCCACTTAAATTTCCACTTTTAATTCTTATCATAATATCATCCTTTTTATAAGCATTGATATTTCTATCAGATATTTTTCAAGTTAAAAATATCTACAGCCTAACAACAAAAAATTATAGAACTCAACTTTTCCACTAAAATCATCTCAATTTTAGTGGAAATTTAAACATAAATTGATTATTTTATACACTACTTGACACACTATTTTCTTAATAATATTAATTGAAAATTGCATATTTATCAATCTTTCATCATTATCCCTGAATTTTCAATAATTTAATACTAATACCTGAAACTAAGAAAGTATCTATAGTTTTTGATAACATTACTTAATATATGATAACTCATTGTTCAGGTATTAGTATTTTTATAGATATTATGATACTTTGATTAAGATTAATAATCTTCTTGAATAATTTTTGATTTAATTAATAATATTTTTTACTTATATAAAGATAATTATTGATGAAGAATTTATGAATTCCATCTTTCTTCCTCTTTTTTCCTTAGATATTCTCTTATTTTCCTTATTATAAAAACTATTATATAAATTATAAAATATATAATTGAATAAATTATTATTATCCACTTAAGATGAAATAATAGAGTTTCTTCTCTAAAAGGTCCTCTTCCGAGAAATCCACTATATCCTATATTATAAGCACAATTAGCTCTATAAATATAGATACACAAGCTATAGAAAATTATTCCTATAGTACCATAAAGTATATTTGATTTTAATAGCAGTATATCCATAAGCGGAAATAACAACAACATCCAAATCATTATATATTTAGCATTTTCAGGATCGCTATATATAAAAGAATTAGGTATTATAACATAATGCACAAAGTATAATCCAAAGTATGCTGACATTATTTTTAGAAATTTAATTAGTTTGGTTTTCCTATCCTTATCCATAGACTACACATCCTTAACATATTTTTTCTTTGTATCTTAGTTATGTAAATATATACCTTATATCATATTCAAACTTCTAATTATTTGTTATTTTTATACTAACACCTGATAATATAGACAATATATTTCTAACAAGATTTTTATAACAGTAAATCTCATTATACATATATCGATGTCTATTAATCAGGTATTAGTATTTTTATAGATATGGTTTCCTCTTAACCAAATATTTTAAAGCATTATATTTTTACTTGATATCAGTATACTCTTACTATTATTTAATATTTCTTGCTTTATAAAAGTGATTTAAGACTTTTCTTCTTTGTCTTTTTTATTTTTTATATGTTTTCTTATAGCGCTTACTATATTTATTATAATTAAAAATATAGTATAAATTATTACATAAAATACTATCAAAACTCCAAGTTGAAATACTAACCATTCTCTACTAAATGATGTATAAAAAATACCACTATATCCAAGCTCATATACAGCATTAGCATCGTAAATATATACGCAAATACTATATAACACTATTCCTAAAAAGCCAAATAATATATTCGATTTTAAAAATAGTATATCAAAAAATGGAAATAATAAAATTGATATCATCATCATAAATTTACTGATATCAAAATAACCTGTTATTTCGTATCTCCCGTGAATTGGCGTATTTGGAAGTATTAGATAGTGGATAGCGTATAGTCCGAAATATGCTGACATTATTTTTAGAAATTTTACTAACTTTTTTTTTCTATCAGTATTCATAGATTACGCACCCCTAATTTATTATTCCTTGTATTTTAGTTATGTAAATATACCTTATATCATATTCAAACTTCTAAATGATTTATTATTTTTTATACTAATACCCGATAAAATAGACAATATATTTCTAACAAGATTTTTATAACAGTAAATCTCATTATGCAAATATTAATGTCTATTAATCAGGTATTAGTATTTTTATAGATATTATGATACTTTGATTAAAATTAATAATCTTCTTGAATGATTTTTGATTTGACTAATAATATTTTTTACTTATAAAAAGATAATTATTGATGAAGATTTTATGAATTCCATCTTTCTTCCTCTTTTTTCCTTATATATTCTCTTATTTTCCTTATTATAAAAACTATTATAAAAATTATAGAATAATCAATAATATATAAAATTGTACCAAACTCAAGTTCAAATAAGAGATTCTCATACATAAATTTTCCAGTTCCAAGAAGTGCTCCACGACCCATACCATAAGCTCCATTAGCACTATAGATATAGATACATAAGATATAGAAAACTATTCCTATAGTACCATACAGTATATTTGACTTTAATAGCAGTATATCCACAAGCGGAAATAACAAGAACATCCAAGCCATTATAAATGCAGCATTTTCAGGATCGCTATATATAAAAGAATTAGGCATTATAATATAATGTATAAAGTATAATACAAAGTATGCTGACATTATTTTTAGAAATTTAATTAGTTTTGTTTTATTATCATTATCCATAAATTACACATCCTTAACATATTTTTTCTTTGTATCTTAGTTATGTAAATATACCTTATGTCATATTCAAGCTTCTAATGCTTTATTATTTTTTATACTAATACCTGATAATATAGACAATATATTACTTACAAGATTTTTATAGCAGTAAATCTCATTATGCAAATATCGATGTCTATTAATCAGGTATTAGCATGGTTATAAATAATACAATATGTTTATTAAAAACTATAAATCATTATTTTTAGTACAAGAATCCTTTTCTATTATTTAAAAAGGTTTGGTTATAACAATGATAATACTTTAAGACTTATCTTCTTTATCTTCTCTACTACTTATATAGTTTTTTATCCAGTTTATAACAAATATTATTATAGTTAATATTAAATAAATTACTAAATATAAAACTGTCAAAGCTGTAAGATGAAATAATAATGCTTCGTAAGAAAATGCTCCTTTATCAAAAAGTCCTAAACGTCCAATATCATAAGCACCTCCGGCACTATAGATAAATACACAAATATCATAAATAGCTATACCCATACAACCATAAAAAAAATTTGACTTTAGTATAAATATATCAAAAAATGGAAATAAGAGGCAAGACCATCCCTGTATAAACTTATCGTTGTCAGAATTAGTGTAAAAAGGTGTATTGGGATAAATCACAAAGTGAATAAGATATAATCCAAAATATGCTACCATTATCTTTAGATATTTTTTTGATTTAGATTCATTAATGTTCATATACTTCCGCCTTTTTTTTCAATTCTATAAAGTTATTTTTTGATATCAAATAATATGTTAAAGGCATATGAGGATGATACATTCCACCAACATGCAGATTACTAAAAAATGGTACTTCCCCACTTGAAAAAATAAATTTCCATTTTGCTTTATTATATTTTCCACTCATATCTCTTCCTACCATAGGACATTTCTTTGAAGCCATATTTGCAATAGTTTGAGTAAGAAATGCAGGGCAATATCTAATTTCAATATAATAAGGAAGTCTCCCCTGTTTCTTTTTTTCAGAAGCTCCGTCCCAAAGCTACCGAATCTTTCCAAATTAACCATAAGATAGCCTGTCGTCCAAGATGAACTACATAATTAATAAAACGTTGTCAAAAAAAGTGCAAAAAATACTAAAAAATATTAAAGATATATTTCGATATATTCTTTTAATATCACTATCCACTTATGTAAATATACTTTAAAATAATATTTTT
>GL405246.1:581243-615729 GCA_000146855.1 [Eubacterium] yurii subsp. margaretiae ATCC 43715 | reverse complement strand
ATATACTTTAAAATAATATTTTTCACTAAGTTCTGTTTTTGATACAACATAATTAAAATTTTTCTTAATATTTATTGTAATTTTAAAAGAACTATAGTTACATAGCTTGTAAACAATTATATTATATTAGCTTAAGAATTACAATACCATTTATTAATTTTTTATTTAATATATTATTGCTTATGAAGAATATTTTATTTATGATTGTTTTTTATATACTCAACCCCCACACTGAAACTATCAAAATTTTAGTTGAAATTTAAAGATAAATTGATTTTTTTATACACTACTTGACACACCATTTTCTCAATAACATTTATTGAAATTTGCATATTTATCAAAAAAATGAAAACACAAAAAACTATGTCAAGTATAATATTGTATTTTTTAAATATGATCAAATTTCAATATTTTGATGTATTTTTCATGTGGGAAATTTGAGTTATAGAATAAAATAAAAAAATATTTTACAATACCACTATCTGTTTAAGCTTAGGATACTTTATTGTAGCTTTTTTTAAGAATTATTGTGACATCCTTCCTATACTTATTGTCATTCCGTCATTCTTAAATGTCTCACCTATTATATTGTCATCAGACATTATCATTGCAGTAGACAAGGATACTGACGAAACACCGGTGATGTTTTCCACAAATTCGTTCTTGGGCAGACTTTCATAATATAGAGATGATTTTATCTCATCAGCCTCAAAAACTACAAAATTCGCTTTTAGATGATTGGCCAGTTTTATTATGGCTTCTTCATCTTTTTTTAAGGCTATGCTTCCAATTGTCGATACTGATTTTGGACTTATATTATTTTTTTTAAGAAAATTAAGTACATTTTCAAGCAATAGGCTTGGAGATGTATTTTTCCTACATCCTATACCAAGCACAATGTTTTTAAGATAAATCTTGCTATAGTTTTGCAAATTTTCAAGACCTGTTACATCCTTATAAGTAAGATGTATTATATATTCTTCAGTTTTAAGTCCATCAATATCAATTACTCCAAGTTTATCATCATCTACATTGTAATTTATCAAATTAAAGCCCCTTAGGTCATAGCTCTCATCCAAGTCAATATCACTAATCAGATAGACCTTTTCATTATTTGCCAATTTATAGTTGATTTTTTTATATAGGCCTCTGTCTTGCTCGTCTACTGCATTTAGTCGCAAAGCAAGAGTATCAAGGGCAGACTTTTTATTTACATCTGTAGATGTAGTAATGACAGGAGTGACAGCTAATTTTTCCGCCATATATTCGCAAATCTTATTTGCTCCTCCTATATGACCGCTGAGAAGGGATATGGCAAATTGCAGTTTCTCATCGCAGACTATTACCGCCGGATCACTCATCTTGTCCATCACATACTTTGAAATATGTCTCACTACTATGCCTGTTGCCATTATGAATATCAGACTTTCATACTTTGAAAAAATCGTAGACAGTAAACCCGAAAGACTTTCATAATAGCTTACATTTTTAAGATTTTTCGCTAATTTTTCATGCTTTTTCATCACAAAAACGCAGGAATTATCAAATATCTTCTCTATTTTCTCAGCAACATATATTGAATTTTCAGTCAGACTTATTATCGCTGTCTCTGAACTCATGCTTGAATTTTTTGTCATAAAGTTTTGAATTATAGTAGTCATTTCCCAAAAATCCTCCCACCAATATTAATGCAGTCTTGGTGATATTTGCTTCCTTAGTCTTCTTTGCAATATCTGCAAGTGTCCCTGCTACAATCTTCTCATCATCCCATGTAGCTTTGTATATGACGGTGCAAGGCGTATCATAGTCATATCCGCCATCTACAGTAAGCTCTCTTACCACATCTTCTATCTTGTCCACCGACAAGAATATCACCATCGATGTATTATGTTTTGCAAATGATGACAGACTTTCTTTTTCAGGTACCGGAGTTCTGCCTGTACGTCTTGTTATGATAAGGCTTTGTGATACTTCCGGCACTGTATATTCCACCTTGAGAGAGCTTGCCGCTCCCAAAAATGAGCTTACCCCAGGGATTAATTCATAGTCTATATTTAATTTGTTAAGCTCCTCAATCTGCTCCCTTATCGAGCCGTAAATGGAAAAATCCCCTGTTTGAAGTCTTACAACGTACTTTTCTTCGCTTACATCTCTTTTTATAACATCTATTATCTCCTGCAAATCCATCTTTGCAGAATTGTATTTTTTGCAGTCTTCTTTGCAGTAATCAAGCAGCTCAAGATTTATCAATGAACCTGTATATATTACCGTATCAGCTTTTTGCAGTCTTTTTAATCCCTTTACCGTAATCAGCTCGACATCTCCGCTACCTGCACCCACAAAGGAAAGGTATGTTTTCATCTTGCACCCCTATAATTCCCAACGTTTATTAATTATTATCGTAGTTAGATATTCTTCATTATCCTGAGTAAATATATCTTTCCCCACTATTATTTTTTCATTTTCCCTTGACGAATTGCTCACTATCAAAGTATGATTTTCAAGCTTGTATTTTTTTATAAGCTCAATCAACTCACCGTAGTTTTTATATGCCTTCATCAACACTATAGCCTCAAACTCCGCTATATACTTCTCTATCTTTTCCATATTTGCAATGGAAGGTATTACGACAAAGGGCATGTCATCAAAGGCAAGTGGAAAATTCATCTTGGAAGCCACATCTACAAATGACGGTATGCCTGATATCGTCTGTACTTCGATGTTATTTTTCAAGTTCTCAAGCACATAAATGAAGGTTGAATATATCATAGGATCGCCGATAGTAACAAAGCCTACATTTTTTCCGGATAAGGCGTCATTTTTCATCTCCTCTGCCATTTCCCCAAATATACCCTTGATTTTCTCCCTGTCTCTTATCATAGGAAAGTGTCTATTTTTCACTTCAACATCTGATTTTAAGAAGTCCTTGGCTATAGAAAATGCTATGCTTTCATTATCAGACTTGGATGTCGGACAGTAAAGCACATCCAATTTTTGTAAAATCTCAACCGCTCTTAGGGTAAGGTAGTCCTTAGAGCCTGTACCCACACCTATTACATATATTTTTGACATTATATCTCCTATTTTGCTTTATTTAAAAAATATTGCTTAATTCCTCAATCAAAAATTTTCATATTTTCTGAAAAATCAAACTTCTCCTAATATAATTATTTATAACAATATTTTCAATTTAAATATTAAAATTTGAAGATAATTCTACCATAAAAACAACAATTTTAAAATATCAATTATATATTCCCGACATTTATACAATAAAGTCCTGCATGGATTTTAAAATCAGTGCTTATATACTTATTACTTTCTAAAATTTAAGTATAATACTATTTTAAAATCCATCTAATATTCGCAAAATTGCAAATAATTTCAAGATTTTGTTGTAAAAAAAATTATTTATGTTAAAATTTGAAATTATGCATTTGCATAAAAATTAATTTTATTTTTGCACAAAATTTTTCGTGCTTTTAATGGAGGTTATGGGATTGAAAAAATTGTACATTGCTTTGATTTTGGGACTTGCATTTTCTCTTTCAACAGTGGGAGCTTTTGCAGATAACACTAATGTTTCCGCAAAGGATGTTAAAACTTCAAATACTTTGAATTTTAACATTAAGACTCCTAAAATTGATGGTAAGGATTATGATGAAAATTCAGGAGCTGACGCATATGCCAATGGTGGAGACAACGCTAATTCAAAGTTTTATAAGGCACCTGATATCTACAATATGGTATCTGACAATCAAACAATAGTAATACCGAAATACAAAACTATGCAACAAACTACTGAATGGTCTTGTGGTAACGCAATGGCGCTTATGGTTTTGGAGCATTTCGGAATAAAAGGTCATACTGAAATGAGTCTTGCCGAGGCTATGGGTACGTCTGTTGATTTGGATGTAAAAGGTGCTAAGCCCGGTTCAGCAAACAACTTTTTTGAATACGGCACAGATGTTGAGCAACTATATAATTTTTTCAGCAATTTAAAAGATGTAAAAGTAGTTGAAACTAACTACAAGCCAAATGCAAAGGCAGAGGATTTGACTAAAAAATCAGACGGTATAAGTGATGCTGATGTTGGCAATATTAAACCTGTCTTTGTAAGTGAAAGTCTTTATACTTCAGAAAATAAGGCAGGCTCTACAAAATATGTAAGTGATGCAAAAGATTCGTACTTTGTAAAATGGCTTACCGGACATCTAAAAGCAGGTCGCCCTATAATGGTGGAATGGAGCCAATGGGACGGTCACTGGGTATCTATAATAGGCTATGACAATAACGGCACTCCTTCTATAGGTGATGACACATTGATATTTGCAGATTCTTACGATACTTTCGACCATTTCCAAGACGGATATTCATACTATGGACTTGAAAGATTCTTCTATGAATGGAATGACAGAAAGGTAGCTAAAAAGCCTCTTCAACTACAACCATATATAATAGTTGATAAAGTAAATAAAAATACTAATGACGTAATCGTAAATAAAGAAGTAGTTGAAAAAGTAAGTGAGAAAAAAGTAAAATAAATTTAAAAAGCGGGTTGTGAAAAATGGAATATATTTTTTACAGCCCCATTTTTATTATAAAAGGCTTATTTTCTTATACTAAAAAGCTATCAAAAAGCTATTTAATTTTAATTATTGATAATCTGCCAAATGAATAATTTTGCAAAATTCCAAATTATTTTTTAGAAATACAGCATAGATAAAGCATTTATTAATTGGATATCATATACTAATTAAGTACATAATAATAAAATTTTGGAGATTTTTAATTTTTATAAAAAGTCCTTGACTTTTAATTATGAAAGTGGTAATATAGGTAAAATATTTTTTGGAGAAGGAGTATAAGATGCTTAGCACTACTTTTAAAACAACAAAATATTATTACTACTATACGGAATGCTCTGTCTCATAAAACTATAACTGTTTATGGGCGAGCAAAGTTTTGCATGCGCCCGTAAGTGAGTAGTAGTCTAAATGATTAAGATATCAACCACTATCGGGATTTTACAGATAGTGGTTTTTTTGTACCCATAATTTGGAGGTGATAGACATGAGGTGCTTCCTCATTGCTTACAGTTTAAAACTTTCTCTTTTTAAACAGCAATAAATATAGCTCTTCTCTACAAATTAAAAAGTATTTTGACTTTTGTAAGTATTCTATAAACTTTTCATTTCAACAATATAATCTTATTAATAATATTAGATTTCAGTAATTCAAATAGTCTAAAACTGCCAAAATAATTGTAGACCTAAGCCATATAAGTGAAATATTAATAATAATGCTATTAGCAAATTTTGATAAATGAATATATCAAGGCTTTAATTATCTTACTATTTACTTAGACTATTAATCATTGAATATTTGATTAAATTAAGGCTCTAATAACATATTTCTTAGATATATAAAAATAGGAGGGCACACGAAGTCGTGTGTAAGAGAAAATGAAAAAAATAAAATGGATGTCAAATGAAAGTTTTCCACTGGAAATGCACAAAGCAAGAGTAGTTCAAAAATTGAACCTTCTCGAAGCTCCAAAAAGATTAGAAGCAATGGAAGAAGCCGGATTTAACACCTTCCTACTCAAAAATAGGGATGTATTTCTCGATATGCTTACTGACAGCGGTGTCAATGCCATGTCTGACAAACAACAGGCTGTTATGTTGCAAGCGGATGACAGCTACGCCGGTTCTGAGACCTTCTTCCGTTTGGAGGCAGCTGTCCAAAAGATGTTTGGCACAAAATTCTTCCTACCTGTCCATCAGGGTAGAGCCTGCGAGCACATCATTTCTCGTAGCCTTGTAAAAGAAAAACAAACTGTCCTTATGAACTACCACTTCACTACGTCTAAGGCACATGTTGTACTAGCCGGAGGGTATGTAGAGGAGCTTGTAGGCAAAGAAGGACGTATACTCAATTCAGACTTCCCGTTTAAGGGAAATATGGATGTTGAACTTCTAAAAGAAAGAATAGAAGCACTCGGAAGCGAAAATGTAGCCTTCGTTAGAATGGAGGCAGGAACAAACCTAATAGGCGGTCAACCCTTCTCCTTGAAGAATCTGGAAGAAGTAAGTAAGGTCTGCAAAGCAAACAAGATTATCTTAGTTGTGGATGCCAGCCTTTTATCAGACAATCTACATTTTATGAAGACGAGAGAAAAAGACTGCGAGCCTATGAGCATCAATGATATCTGCCTAAAAATAGCAGAGTTTTCTGACATAATCTACTTCTCTGCAAGAAAACTTGGCTGTGCCAGAGGAGGAGGTATCTGTACTTCAGATGAGGCACAATTTAAAAAAATGCAGGGACTTATCCCGCTCTTTGAAGGTTTCTTGACATACGGCGGTATATCTGTACGTGAAATGGAAGCTATGGCAGTAGGTCTGGAAGAGACAATGGATGAAGATGTAATCTCTCAAGGCCCTATATTTATAGAATTTATGGTCAAGGAACTACTAAAAAGAGATATTCCGGTAGTTACTCCTGCCGGTGGCTTGGGTTGTCATATAAATGCAATGAAGTTTCTTGAACACATTCCTCAGGAAGAATACCCTGCAGGTGCTTTGGCTGCAGCTCTCTACATCGTCAGCGGAGCTCGTGGAATGGAACGTGGCACCTTATCAGAGCAAAGGGATGAAAATGGTGTTGAACCTCTTGCTGATATGGAGCTATTGAGATTGGCTCTACCAAGGAGAGTATTTACAGTATCTCATGTTATGTTTGTAGTAGATAGGTTGGAATGGCTCCATAAAAACAGAGAGCTCATAGGTGGACTACAGTGGGTAGATGAGCCGGATATCTTGAGATTTTTCTTTGGTAGACTCAAAGCTAAGGGGGACTGGCCACAAAAACTCCTTAAAAAGTTCAAAGAAGATTTTGGTGACAGTCTATAGGAATAAATTGACTGTTATTAAAGTGATATGTAATAAATTTATTTGATAAGCTATGTTAAAAAATCTTAGAGCAACTTATTTTATACTAAAAGTAAATTAGCTATCTATACAAACATATTACAAAAATATGTTTAAAAGTATATCTGCGTTTTAGTAAAATACGCTATGACTTTCTAAATGCTATCAAATCTTAAAATAGTTATTCTCAATTAAAATCTCTTAGAATTTATGAAAAGATAGTGCATTTGAAATCAAATACACTATCTTTTTTACAACTATCTTTTTATTATAAATACCTCATCATCTTTACAATAATGAACTTCCAACTTATTTTCAACAAAGTCTGTCAAAATTATTCCCTTAGAAAACCATATAAGAACTATTCCTTGATCATCTTCTTTACTTATCCACTTTATTCGACTTCTATCACCATATATATAGCCTAATGTCATTTCTTTACCACAGTATGGACAAATCATAACAAACACCTCTTTTTCAATAAGCCTTGTTTAATTATACTTACTTTACAACTATAACTTTCTTATATATTAGATTTAGGATAAGAATTTAGCCAAGGTTCTATCTTTATAAGACTTGTAAATAGCTTATATAATATTATATAATTAAACTATTGATATAAGCTCATTAGTTTTTGAAGGAATAGTCTATAATTTAGAACATTATTGCAAATATAGTGAAAAAAATTAATCCACTATTTTATTAGATTTTAGTCTAAAATAATAGATCAAGCTCTCTTTTGCATACATTATATCAGCCTAGACATATATTTACAATAAAAAATATCCTACTTCGCTATATCGTTGTAATTTATAACTTCACTTTGATTATTTGTATGCTCGCCAATTATCTTTTCCATAAAAATCATATCATACCATCTGTCAAACTTATATCCGCATTTTTCAAACTTGCCTATAAGTCTGTATCCAAGATGTTCATGGAATTTTACCGAGTTTTTCGTAAGATACTCATCATCCTTTTCAATGCTTGTAACGCAGGCGTATAATGTGACTATACCCATTGATTTTAAAGCCTTTTCCATCTCTTCATACAGTTTTCTGCCAAGACCGTATTTTCTCATATCATTAGAAATATAGATACTCATCTCACAAGTCCAATTATAAGCTGGTCTTGACTTAAAAACATTGGCATAGGAATATCCGCAGACTTTTTTGTCACATTCTATTACTAAAAATGGATATTTGGATGAGAATTTCTCCATCCTGTCAAGCATTTCTTCCCTTGAAGGCGTCTCATATTCAAAGGTGATAGCTGTATTTTCAACATAATAAGAGTAAATCTCAAGAATTTTGTCAACATCTTGTAGACTTGCCCTTCTCACGCTTATTCTCTTGTTTGCAGTTTCTTTGAGTAGGCAGGTAACATGCATAGTTCTAAGTTCGTTCATCTTCTTACAGTCAAAATTTTCTATAACTCTATTGTAGATGAATCCACACTTTTCCTGTACTCTCTTTGACTTATCATTACCGTCGAAATATCCACACCATAGTTTTTTGAATTTTAATCTGTTGAAAGCATAGTTTGCTATCTCATTGACAGCCTCAGGCATCAGACCCCTACCCCAAAAAGGAACTCCAAGCCAAAAGCCTATTTCTCCCTCATCATTGGCTATTTCAATATTGGCATCCTTGCCTGTCATTATGCTTATACTTCCTATCACTATATCTTGCTCCTTGAGCACTATGGCAAAACTTTCAGGCTTTGACAATATATTCCTTATAATTTCCTTGCTTTCATCTACAGACTTATGTGCCTGCCATCCGCAAATAGGTCCGACTCTTTCATCCCTTGCATATTCATATAAATCATTGGCATCCGCCACATCCCATGGACGCATTATCAATCTTGTAGTTTCCAATATCATAATCTTCTCCGTCTCTTTAGTATTCTAATTTAATTTAGGTATTATATCGAATTTATGCGAATTTTTCAAGATTTTTATATAATACTGCCATCTTATAGAATAAGGGACATTTACATTGAATTTTCTCTTAATTTTATCAATTATTGCTATAAAATTCATAATATTTTATCAAATTTGAAAAATTTATCAGGCTTTATAAAAAATTCAACTTTTATATGATATAATCTAAGTACTAATTTTTATTTACAAACGGAGAATTTATGGATTACGATAAGATTTATACACAATATATGTACAGTTACCCTCATAAGAGGGCTTATCACTTTACAGAAAAACTCGAGCTTTCAAGCTTTAAAGATAGATTTATAGGCAAGGAAATGTCCTTATATATCCATGTGCCATTTTGCAAATCAAAATGCGGATATTGCAACCTTTTTTCCATCACTAATGTAAGAAGTGACGACTACGGAGAATATATTAAGGCTGTCAAAAGACATTCCAAACAAATGAGAAGTCTTATAAACTTTGAACATACGAATTTCAACTCTTTTACCCTTGGTGGGGGTACTCCGATGATACTTAGTCCAAAGGACTTATCATCCTTATTTGAGCTTGCAAGAGATGACTTTAACATGGACTTGCAAAAGGCATATTCCATAATAGAAGGCTCACCAAGACAAATAAGCGTAGAAAAACTGAACTTACTTAAGGATTTTTCCCTTAAGAGGCTTAGCATAGGAGTCCAGTCTTTTATTGACAGTGAGCTTCTGACAATTCAACGTGCTGAAAAATCAGCTGATGTATACAAGGCACTTGAGATTATAAAAACTTACGACTTTGATACAAATATTGACCTCATCTACGGCATACCTAAGCAAAATGAAGAAACTCTCATTTTTTCTATAGATGAGGCATTAAAATATAATCCAAGCGAGATATTCCTATATCCACTTTATAAACAGGTAAATGCCAGACTTTATGATAAGTTTGACATAGATGTTCAAAAACAGTATAAGCTCTATCAAATTGGGCGAGACTATCTCTTATCAAAGGGCTATGAACAACTTTCCATGAGAAGCTTCTCAAAAAACAGTAAGATAAATGCAAACTGCGGTTTTGAAGATGTACTTTCACTTGGATGTGGTGGCAGGTCTTATTTTGAAAATCTTCACTTTTGTGAAAAATACGTCTCTGAGAAAAAATCTTGTGAGAGCGAATATGAGAAGTATCTGAAAAAAGATGACTTTACAAGCGACATTTCCTACTATATTTTGGACGATGACGAGATGAAAAGACGCTATGTCATAAAAAATCTGCTCTATATAAGCGGACTGTCAATATCCGACTATTACAGACACTTTGCCTCTGATTTGGAAAGTGATTTTTCCATAATAGCTAATCTTCTAAAAGAAGGCTATGCACAAAGACATGATGACATAATAAGTCTTACTCCTCTGGGCATGAGTCTTTCCGATATGATAGGTCCTATGTTTATGTCGCAAACTATACAAAAGAGGATGAATAACTATGACTAAGAATATCTTTTTTAGAGGAGAAATTGACTTTTGCAACTATTCCTGCTCCTACTGTCCCTTTGCCAAAAAGAGTCTAAGCAAAGAGAAAATACAAAAAGAAAGTGAAAATCTGGAAAAACTCTTTGTCTATGTGAAAAATTTGGATGAAAATGTAAATATAATGATAACTCCTTACGGAGAGGCTCTGATTCACCCTCTATATCAGGAATTTATGGCAAGGATATCTACTCTTGAAAATGTACGCAAAATTGGAATTCAAAGCAATCTCTCAGTAGATACAGATAAATTAATTAATACACTTTCTAAAAATCATGCTGATTATTCAAAGATAATGCTCTGGGCTACCTTCCATAGTGAATATGCTGACATAGAAAATTTTTGTAACAAGGCAAATAGCTTATCAGAACTTATTTCCATATCCTGCGGTATAGTGGCAAACAAAAAAAACTATGAAGAAATAAGAAAGTTGAGAGAAAATCTAAATGCAGACATCTATCTTTGGATAAATGCAATGGATAAAATAAAAAATAGATTCAGCAACGATGAAATAGCCTCTCTTTCAAAGATAGATCCTATGTTTGCCTATGAGTTTTACACAAAGAGAGTAGATTACACACAAGTTAGAGGTGACAATTTTTCTACCTGTCAATCTTACGATAAAATATATGTAGATGTTCAAAAATATTCGTCTTCCTGTTTTTTCAAGAAAAAAAGAGCCATAGACTCCCTTTGTAACAATCATAAAATATGTGACTGTTACCTCGGCTATTCCAACTTTGGAAATAATATTTTGGATAGATTTTTTGGAGAAAATATAATTTTTCGCATAGCACAAAAGAGAAAATTTGATGCAATATTTGTTGATATAGATGGTGTTATGACAGGAAAAGACGGCAAGTTGATAAATAATCTTTCAAAGATACTTCAAAATCTTTCAAAAAAGACAGACTTATACATTGCAAGTTCAAGGAATATAGACTCTGCTAAAAAACTGCTTGGCAAAAATTTTTACTTTTTCAAAGGCGGAGTATTTTCTGACGGATGTTATACGGTAGATTTTGAAAAAAATACCGAAAAAATCATAGCCTTGGATGATAGTACAAATATAAAATACTTTGAACAAAAACTTTCTGAAATTATTAATAATACAAATAAAAAAGATGATATTTTAAATATTTATCAAGACAATTTAAAACTAAATAGCAATGCTGAAATCAATGAAAATATTAAATATATAAGTCATGATATAGATAAAGGTAAAAATATAAATCTATTATACAAGCTAAGAAAAGATATACTTGGAGAAAAGCTATTAAGAATTGCTCTTCCTTCCAAGATTGCAAAAAATATTGACCTCCCAAATATTAAAAAGAGAGTTTACAATTATACTACGCTTTTTCAAAATCAAGAATCTTCAAAACTTTCCGGCATTAAATATATTTGCGAAGTAAATAATATCAAGTATGATAAAATACTTATAATCAGCGATAATATTCAAGATGAGGAGCTTTTTGAAAATATAAAACATAGTGTAAGCCCTATTTATCAGGAAGAACTCCATAAAAAAAGCCGTTATGTACTTGATTTATGTCATTTGACATTTATCATTAAGTAGATAACGACTTTGATACCCTCTATTTTGTAATTACAAGAGAGTTAACCCATCTTGCAAAACTGCTTGGATTTCTAGTTTGGATAAATACCTTTCCTGGTCCTCTGAATCGGCAAACCAAGCCTTCACCTGATGTAAGTGAGCTTATCCAGCCTGATGAAGACGCCTTTTCTATCTTATAGTCCGTACTGCTAGACCATGCTACAAGATGTTGATTATCCACGATATATTCCTGACCTGCTTGCAGGTCTATTTCGTGGATGCTTCCGTAAGAGTTTAGAAATACCGTTCCTCTTCCAGAAACCTTGAGTATGAAAAATCCTTCCCCTGAAAAAAGACCTTGAGCTAAATTTTGTGTCTTAGTAGATACGTCTACGCTATGTTCAGATGCGAGGTAACCGTCTTTTTGTACTATCAAATCATTCATTCCGTCAAGTTGATAGTCAAGTACAGAACCAAGTGTAGTTGGTGCAAGTAAGACCTTACCAGCTCCTCTTGAAGCCTTTATATTTTGAAAAAATATCTTTTCTCCGGCAAGCATCCTTGTAAGTCCGCCCATCAGACCTTTTTCAAGTTTCCCATCAATATCTAGGGTGTTGTCCATTCCCACCATTGCTCCTGACTCAGCCTTTATAGACTCCCCTGATGACAAGTAGCACTCTATCATAGGAAAAGTGTCCTGATATAAAATCCTATACTCCATACTTCCTCCTAATACCAAACTTAGTTTACACTATGAATTTAAGCAAATGCAGTTGATATGTTCATCTCTTATTCATTTTTACTCAATATCAACCTCCATCTACTTTCAATAACTATTCAATTATAAAATATATAGTTAAATTTTTCAATATATATTTATTTATAATTCTTTTTTCTAAATTTTATTCATATAGTTAAATAAATCTCTAAATGTGCACTACAGAGGAATTTACAATAAAGATTTTAGAGAAAATGTAAAATACTATAACAAAAAGCATATTATAATGTTTGTTAATTCTATCATAATCTTGTATTTTTTTTCAATCTGTGATAAACTACTGAAGTTTTTTATTTCAATTTAATACAGACAGTTCGTAACCATCCTGTCTTAAAACAAAACTATAGGGCATAGGCATATTTTTTAAAATATGTTTGTTTTGTGGGCAGTCATGCCCTTTTTTTATTTTTGGAGAAAAAATGCTAAAAGATTTTAACCCCAACAGATACTCTGTGATAAACGAGAAAAATAAGAGAGAAATTGTAATGCTTATCGGCTCCGGCTGTAAGTGGCAAAAATGCAAATTTTGCGATTACCACTTCGACTGTGATGAGTCTGAAGATGTATGTTTTGCTCTTAATAAGTCCGTACTTGAAAATGTAACGGGAATACACAAAAAACTTGAAGTTATAAATTCAGGTAGTTTTACTGAACTTGATAAAAATACCATCAATCTCATAGAGAAGATAGCAATAGAAAAAAATATAAGCGAAGTACATTTTGAATGTCACTATCTATTTAGGAAAAACATCCCTGAAATGAGGGAGAGATTTCAAAAAAACAACATAAATCTCAAGATAAAATGCGGAGTGGAGACATTTGACATAGCATATAGAGAAGAGATTTTGGCAAAGGGTATGAAAAATGCTACTCCAAAGGATGTAGCTGAATATTTTGACGAAGTCTGCCTGCTCTTCGGTCTTAAAAATCAGAGCGAAGAGTCTATGCGAAATGACATAAGGACAGGTCTTGAATATTTTGATAGAATCTGCATCAACATAATGCAGGAAAACGGCTGTGAAGTAAAGCCTGATGAGAATACTATAAAAATTTTTGTCGAAAAGATATTACCTGAAATAAAAGATGATTATAGGATTGATATCTTACTTGAAAATACCGCCTTTGGCGTAGGAGGAGTCACAACTTGAACGAACTTTTACTGATTTTCAGTGTGGTGCTTATCTTTTCAAGCACCATCATATTTTTCAAATTCTTCGGTTCTTACGGACTGTTTGCCATTACTGTTTTTTCTACCATTACTGCAAATATTGAGGTGCTTATACTAGTCAATGCCTTTGGCATGGATCAGACTCTAGGAAATGTGCTTTTTGCATCCACTTTCTTATGTACGGATATAGCCAGTGAAATCTATGGTAAGGATACAGCAAATAAGATAGTAAAACTCGGAATTTTTACGAGTCTATTTTTTGTAATACTCACTCAATCTTGGCTGTTTTACACTCCTGCACAGAGTGACTTTGTCTTTCCACATATCAAGGCGATTTTTTCCAATACTCCAAGACTGATGATTGTAGGTCTTGTCGTATACGCAATTTGCCAAAAGTTTGATGTTTGGATGTATCACCTGATATGGAGTAAGACTGAAAAAATAGCAAATAGGAAAAAATACCTTTGGCTTAGAAACAACGGCTCTACTATGCTATCACAGCTTGTAAACACTACTTTGTTTACCTTTGGTTCTTTCCTTGGAATGTATGATATGCCTACTCTTATGAACATCTTGATTTCAAGCTATGCTATATTTTTAATCTTGGCTTTAGTCGATACCTGCTTTATGTATTTTGCAAGATTCTTATATGAAAAAGGCATGGTTGAAAAAATTTAAATCTCTTATGACTAAATTATCATAGTTAAATATTCTTGATTTTAATTGAAATTTAAACATATATTGGTATTTAATACCAAAAATGGCATAAAATTCTACATTGTTTATTTATGTTTGTCCATTTTTGATGAAAATATTAAGAAATCCATATAATGACCTGTATTAAATTCTTCAATATATGTTTAAAAATCAATACTTATAACTTTTTATTCGTAATCCATACTTATTCTTAATTCTCCATTTTCAAAGGAATAGCTACTGATATTTCTTGTTCGTAGTTTATCCGGTAGGTGAAAACGCCTTGTTTCATTTATTAGAGAAATTATAATATCATATTTTTCCTTAGTAACGGAAATATTTTCAACTTGTGCAAAGGGTAGATTAATGATAAGTATACGAGTTCCATTGATATCTTCCATTTTAAAAGCCTCTGTCTGACAGAAGATTTCTGCCGGATTTACATCCTTATAGAGAAGCTTCCCTATTTTTTCAAGACTATCTTTTCCATGAATTTCTTCAGACTGCAATTCCAACTTAAAAAGTTTCTGTTGATAAAAACTTTCTTCTGCAAGATGAATATTATCATTTTGAATATCTTCCCAACCTTCAAAATAACCTTCCATGACTTCCTTCGGATACAGTCTGTTCATATAGACAGCATCCACATTGAAATCATAAAGCTGTAGCCAAGTATAGTTTCGGCGGGCTTCTTCCAAGACAATTTGCTCAGGAGTTGTAACTATTCTAATACTGGTAGTGTTCCTATTATGAAATATATCATAGAGTGAGCTTAGTCTTTTTGCTAAATTTTTAAACTCTTCAAAGACTACATCTCTTGGCTTTGGAACAGAAGTTTTTTTCGATATTGCAGAGCCGAAAATAGAATTTATACTTTGAACCATCGGTAAGACAGTATCTGCCAACATATTTAACTTTTCAGAATATGTAAGCATTGAAAGAGATTGACCGGTTGGCGCACAATCTATAATCATAACATCATATTTATCATTCTCATATACATCCAAAATCTTAAGCAAGGAGAATACTTCTTCCAATCCGGGAAATAATAATGCTTCCTCTATTTCTATTCCATTGTTTGATTTTTCAGAAATGATTTGCTTTAAGTAATCTTGCAAATTTTTCCATACTCTTTGACTTTCCACTATTGCATCTATTTCTAAGACATCTAAGTTTTGAGATACCTGAGTTATTTCACCGTTTAATTTTTTATCTAAGACATCTCCTAAGCTATGAGCCTGATCTGTACTCAAAAGTATTACCTTTTGACCTGAATTTGCTAAAAAAAGTGCTGTTGCCGTTGCTATACTTGTCTTTCCAACTCCGCCTTTTCCTGTATAAATCAAAATTCTCAAGACATTTCCTCCTTATTTTTTTCCACTTGAAAATGAATACATAAACTTCCATTTTCTAACTTTGTGTCAATAATTTGACTTTTTCTCAAAATATTCGGAAGAGGAATACAACGATTCACATTATTTATTTTAATATTTATATCCATTTCATTATGATGAATATTCAATCCATCTTCTTTAACAAAAGGCAGTTGGATTTTTAGTATATAGCCATCTTCACAAGGAAGATACTCTTCATTTTGAGTGACTTTTTTTACAGAAAATAATTCCGGAAGATTTTCTATTGTATTACAGACTAAGTCCAAAGATGCTTCTCCAATAATCTCTTTTTGGTACCAAGGAATTCTTACAATAGGTATGTCATAAAAAACTTCCTCCAATTCCTTGATATACTTCGATTGAATTTTTTTCCAATTTTGCATAAAGGGATTCTTCACTTCATCTGTTATAATACGATTGATAAAAACTGCATCAAGTTGATATTTATATAAGTTTAAGTACATAAAGTTTCTCTTTGTTTCTTCCACTATCATTTTTTCAGGTATACATACTAATCTTACACTGCAAACTTCATTATTTTTTAAAAGTTCCTGCAACTGCACAAGATTTTGGTGGATAAGCTCTATTGTATCCATAGTCTTAGCACTTGGAAGGGTGACCTTATATGCTAATTTTGAAACAGGAGAAAGAACACGGACTATTTTTTTCCCAACCGGGAAAAAATTTTCCATATACCATCCGAGAAGCTCTGGAAGTTTCAAGAGGGATAGAGTTTCTCCTGTTGGCGCACAATCCACAATAATATGGTCATATTGCTTAGTTTCATAGATTTCTTTGATTTTTAAAAGTGAAAAAAGATTTTCAAAACCGGGTAAAGAAAAATTTTCATTTATATTATTTAGACTGATTCCACTTTTTCCCATCAGATTTAACATGGTATTTTTTACATCTGGAAACATTTCCTTCTTTACTACATCTGAATCTAACTCTAAGGCATCTAAGTTTTCAAGGATTTTTGTAATTTTTGAACCGATTTGCACCTTAAAAATATCCCCTAAATTATGTGCAGTATCTGCACTGACCAATAGTGTTTTATTACCTTTTTTTGCAGAAGATAGGGCATGAGCTGCTGCAACACTTGATTTGCCGACTCCACCTTTTCCTGTAAAAATAATGATTCTATTCATAGACTTAGCTCCTTTATAAAAATCATTATAAATTGTAGCATATCCCAAAACAATAAGCAATATCTATGATTTTTAAAATTTTTTATAAATAATTATGATATATATGTTTTTTTGTTGACAACAAATAACAATTATTCTATAATTATATTCGGTAGTAAATTGAGTATTAAATTATTTTTTTAACTATATGTAAGGAGATGATTAAATGAAAAGTATTTCAGATGAGATGTTTGAAAGCTTCAAAAAGAACTTGGAAAGCGTTAATGGAACCTGTTTTCGTGCTTCAAAAGCAGAACTTGCAAACGCAGTTACTCAATTATTTAAAGAGCATGAGATTGAATCAATATCTTTGTTTGAATCTCCTTTGTTAAAGGAAGCAGGAGTTGTTTCTACTCTTCAACAAAACGGAATTACTGTACATACAGACCATATTCGCCTTCATGCAGAGACTGATAAGGGCGGATTATCAGAGGCTCAACATGGTATTGCTGAGCTTGGTACTATTGTGCAGGAACAAGATGATGCAGATGGAAGAATGGTAGCTACCATGTCTGAATATTATATTGGCGTAGTAAAAGGTTCTACTATTGTTCCAACTTACGATGATATGTTTGATATTCTATGTGAAATGAAAACAATTCCCAACTATGTCGGTTTCATTACAGGCCCAAGCCGTACAGCTGATATCGAATGCGTAGGAACTGTAGGTGTTCATGGACCGCTTGAAGTATCTACGATAGTTGTAGATGATGAATAGGCATAATTAAAATTTTAGAATTTTAATTTTAGAATTTAAGGATAATAGGAGGAAAGATGGCTAGTGAAGATTTAAAAAAAGAGATAAGCTCTGCGTTAGAGAATGCTACTCTTGGAAGAACACTTGGTAATTTTTGTAAGACATACCCTGCCAGAAGAGAAAAATCTTATGAAGGCGTGGATTTTCAAAATACAAGAGAAAAGATTGCAGAAGTGAAGACTTATGCAGCAGAGCATATAGATGAAATGATAGCTGAGTTCACAACTAATTGTGAAGCAAGAGGCGGACATGTATATCATGCTAAAAGTACAGAAGATGCAATGGAATGGATTCGTCAACTGGTAAAGGAAAAAGGCGTTAAGACTATTGTAAAATCTAAGTCTATGGCATCAGAAGAAATTAAGATGAATCATGTGCTTGGAGATGACGGCGTTTTGGTTCAAGAAACAGACCTTGGAGAATTTATAATCTCTTTGGAAGGAAATACTCCTGTGCATATGGTTATGCCTGCACTGCACTTAAATAAGGAACAAGTTGCTGACCTTTTTACTGATTATACAAAAGAAAAAAATAATCCGGTTATATTGGAAGAAGTAAGAACTGCCAGAAGAGTAATGAGAGATAAATTTACTCATGCTGATATGGGTGTTTCAGGAGCAAATATAGCTGTTGCAGAAACAGGAACAGTATTTACAATGACAAATGAAGGAAATGGACGTATGGTTGGAACTCTACCTCCAATTCACCTATATGTCTTTGGAATTGAAAAATTTGTAAAATCTTTGTCCGACGCCCGACATATCTTTAAAGCCTTACCAAGAAACGGAACTGCCCAAAGAATTACAACCTATCTTTCTATGTACACAGGAGCATGTGAAGTAACAAAGGACAAAGAAACTGATGAAAAGTGTAAAAAAGATTTCTACTGTGTTATCTTAGATGATCCTGGTAGAAGAGAAATATTAGCAGAACCTGATTTCCGTGAAATCTTTAATTGTATCAGATGCGGAGCCTGTCTTGACGTCTGTCCTGCGTTTGCTTTGGTAGGCGGACACGTTTATGGTTCTAATGTTTACACAGGCGGAATAGGAACAATGCTAACTCACTTCTTGGTAGATGAAGAAAGAGCTTCAGAAATTCAAAATATCTGTCTACAATGTGGAAGATGTAATGAAGTCTGTGGTGGGGGATTACATATCTCTGACATGATTATGAGACTGCGTGAAAAAAATATGCAAGAAAAGCCGGATGCTTTGAAGAAATTTGCATTAGACGCTGTTTCAGATCGTAAACTATTCCACTCTATGCTTCGTATTGCTTCTGTTGCACAAGGAGTGTTTACAAAGGGTGAACCTATGATTCGACATCTACCGATGTTCTTATCAGGAATGACAAAGGGTAAGAGTTTCCCTGCAATAGCGCAAGTGCCTTTGAGGGATTTCTTCCATACTATAAAACAAGATGTTAAAGATCCTAAGGGAACAGTAGCTATCTTTGCAGGCTGTCTATTAGACTTTGTTTATACTGATCTTGCAAGAGCAGTAGTTGCAGATATGAACTCTATAGGATATAAGGTGGAAATGCCACTTGGACAAGCTTGTTGCGGATGTCCTGCATCAAATATAGGTGATGTGGAAAATGCCAGAAAAGAAGCTGAAATTAATATCGAAGGAATGGAAGCTGAAAAATACGATTACATCGTAAGTGCCTGTCCTTCTTGTACACATCAATTGCGTCTGTATCCGACTTTCTTTGAAGAAGGAACACCGATGTACAAGAGAGCAAAAGAATTAGCAGACAAGGCTTTTGACTTTTGTAAATTGTTCTATGATCTTGAAGGAGTATCTCAAGAAGGCGACGGAAAAGCTGTAAAAGTTACTTACCACGATTCTTGCCACTTGAAGAGAAGCTTGGGAGTATCACAAGAACAAAGAGAGCTATTGAAAAATACCAAAGGTGTTGAATTTGTAGAAATGAACGAATGTGATAACTGCTGTGGTTTTGGTGGTTCTTACAGTTTACTATGTCCTGATATTTCTTCTCATATTTTGGAAAACAAAATCCAAAATATCAAAGAATCAGGAGCAGATGTAGTTGCTTTAGACTGTCCCGGATGTTTGATGCAAATCAAAGGTGGATTGGATGCCAGAGGACTTGATGACATAAAAGTAAAACATACTGCGGAAATAATTGCAGAGAAAAGGGGACTAATTTAATTGATAGAAATATCACTGAAAGAGTGCATGGAACAGGTAAAATATTACATCCACTTAATTGCGGACTATCCGATTAAAGAAAGTCAAGTTGGTGTAGTTTTAGATGATGCACTTAATTTATCAGGAAAGATGCTTCGCCCGAAACTTTTGCTGTTATGTGCATTTTTAGGTTCAAATTGGAAAAATAATAGAGAAAAAATTTGTAAATTAGCTGCTATGGTGGAGCTGACACACCTTGCTTCTCTGATACACGACGACATAGTAGATAATTCTCCTTACAGGAGAGGAAAGACATCTCTACAAGGGAAATATGGGAAAGATGCGGCGGTATTTGCCGGAGATTTCCTAATATCTCGAATCTTTCACTATGGGACTGAAGAGAATTTGAATGAAGCTGTTTCAGTTTTATCAAAGACTGTGGAATATATGTGCATAGGTGAGATAGAGCAAGATCTTAATCGTTATAGAGAAGATATAAGTGAAAAAAAATATTTTGAGATTATTGAAAATAAGACAGCAGCACTTTTTCAGGTAGCCTGTCATATAGGTGCCAAAGAGGCCGGTTGTTCAGAAGAAAATATTAAAAAATTAGAATTATTTGTAAAAAACTTAGGTTTGATGTTTCAATTAAAGGATGACATTTTGGATTTCACTTCCAACTCAAAGGACTTAGGGAAGGAAACGCATAAGGATTTTCAAAATGGAATCTATACTTTTCCGGTGATTATGACATTAAAAAATTCAAGGGGCAGAGAGGCTTTACTGCCTATAATGAAGAAAAATAGGGAAGAAAATCTATCACTTGAAGAAATACGCCAATTACAAAGTGTTATAGTTCAATTTGGCGGAATAGAAGCAAGTTATGAAAAGATTAAATATCTTTCTGATATTAACAGACAGTTGATAAAAGACTTGGAGCAAAATTCAAAAATAACTATTTATTTAGAAAAAATGTTGCATGATTTGGAAGTAAAGAAATGAAAAATAATCATCTAACAGCAAAATTAGCTCTCCAGTTAGCGGCTCCACATACTTGGATTGCATCAATTGGACCGGTTCTTTTTGGAATACTGTTTTGTAAATTGGAAAATTATCCCTTAAGTTTTTGGAAAAGTATATTATTAGTTTTAACTTGTATATTTATGCAATCCTCTGTCAACACTTTAAACGATTATGTAGATTTTATCAAGGGTAACGACAAAAAAGAAGATAATGTGGAAGAAAGTGACGCAGTTTTAATCTATAATTCCATTAATCCCAAAGATGTTCTTCTTCTTGGTATCATCTATCTAATCTTAGGGGCTGTACTGGGAATAATTGCCTGTAAAGATAGTGGATTTTTACCCTTAGGAATAGGATGTATAGGAGGGATGGTTATCCTCTTGTATTCGGGAGGACCTCTTCCGATTTCCTATCTTCCTATAGGAGAGATTGTTTCAGGTTTTGTAATGGGGATTCTAATTCCTCTTGGAGTGGCAGCAGTTTCTGATGGGAAATTCCATAGTGAAATTTTGTTGTACGCATTTCCGTTAATGATGGGAATTTCACTGATTATGATGACTAATAACGGATGTGATATTGAAAAAGATACACATGCTAATAGACAGACCTTAGCAGTTATTCTTGGAAGAAAAAATATAAAAAATCTCTATCACATCTTAGTTGTACTATGGTTATTAATAATAAGCGGACTATCTGTTTACCTATTGGGAATGGTTGGATGTATCACTCCTGCACTTATAGTATTGGGATATAAATGTTTCAAATTACTTATGCAATCTGAATTATTAGCTTCAAAAAGAATAGAGCAGATGAAAAATATTGTAAAAGCAAATATAATTGTAAATATAGCTTATTTTATAGCTATCTTAACAAAAATAATTGCGGAAATGGTGTAAGTATGAATAAGGAGCAAAAATCAGAATTTGTCCATGAGGTATTTGAAAATATACATACTCAATATGATAAGGCAAATAACAGGATTAGTCTTGGATTGCAAAAAAGCTGGAAACAGGATTTAGTAGACAAAATCGCTGAAGAAATTCCTAAAGACAGTAGTTTTTTAGATGTATGCTGTGGTACAGGGGATATTTCTATTTGGTTGGCAGAGAAAAGAAAGGACTTAAATATTAGCGGAGTGGATTTTTCTTCTGCAATGCTAAATGAAGCTATAAAAAAAAGTAAAGATTTAAATATTGTCTGGAAAGAAGCAGACGCATTATGTTTGCCATTTGAAGATTGTAGTTTTTCAGCTGTTGCTATTTCTTTTGGCTTGAGAAATACGGTAGATTATGAAAAAGTCCTAAAAGAAATGATAAGAGTGGTTAAAAAAGATGGCTGTATATATTGCTTAGATTCTTTTGTTCCGGATTGTTTATGGATTCAACCTTTTTATAAGATATACTTTAAGTATATTATGCCACTGTTTGGTGGCGGAAAAAAGTATTATAAAGAATATGTTTGGTTATATGAATCAACACAAGAATTTCTTAAAAAGAAAGAATTAGTTTTATTGTATGAGAAACTCGGGTTGAAAGAAATTAAACATTTTAGCAAAATGTACGGAGTTTGTGTTATGATTCAAGGGAAAAAGTAGATGAAAATATAGGAGAAAATGATATGAGCGAAGAAAAATTTGATGCCATTATCGTTGGTGGCGGTTTGGCAGGTTGCTCTGCAGCTATCGTTCTTGCAAATGCCGGACTTGAAGTTCTTTTAGTAGAAAGAGGAGATTTTTGTGGAGCAAAAAATATGACTGGTGGACGCCTTTATGGACACAGTCTTGAAAAAATTATTCCAAACTTTGCGCAGGAAGCTCCAATAGAAAGAAAGATAACAAGAGAAAAAATTTCTTTAATGGGTGAAGATAGCGCTTTTGATGTAGGCTTTGGCTCTAAAAAGTTAAGTTCAAATAATGAAAATGCTTCTTATACAGTGCTTCGTTCTACATTTGACAGATGGTTGGCTTCAAAGGCGGAAGAAGCAGGCGCAGAAATCATCCCCGGGATTTTGGTGGATGAACTCATAGTAGAAGATGGTAAAGTAATAGGAATATCTGCAACAGGTGAAGAATTATATGCAGATGTAGTAATTCTTGCAGATGGAGTAAACTCTCTTTTGGCGCAAGGCATAGGTATGAAAAAGGAATTGGAACCTCATCAAGTAGCCGTTGGAGCAAAGGAAGTTATAAAATTAGGCGAAGATGTAATTAATCAACGTTTTGCTGTAAATAACGGAGAGGGAGTAGCTTGGCTTTCATGTGGAGATCCTACAGTAGGAGGATTCGGCGGCGGATTAATCTATACAAACAAAGATAGTGTTTCTGTCGGAGTTGTTGCTACTTTAAGTGATATAGGGCATAGTGACTTATCAATCAATCAATTATTAGATAGATTTAAAGAACATCCTTCAATTGCTCCTTATTTAGAGGGAGGAACTTCTATAGAATATTCAGGTCACTTAGTTCCTGAAGAAGGACTTCATATGGTTCCTGAATTATACAGGGATGGAGTCTTGGTAACAGGAGATGCTGCAGGTTTTTGTATTAACTTAGGCTTTACAGTTAGGGGAATGGATTTTGCTATTGAATCCGGGAGACTTGCTGCAGAAACAGTCATCAGAGCTCGTGAAATTGGAGATTTTAGTGCTGATACCCTATCTTACTATAAAAAACTAATAGATAACAGCTTTATCATGAAAGACTTAACTCAATACAAGGGCTTCCCTACTTTGCTTGGAAGAAGGGAAATTTTTGAAGGTCTTCCTGCAATGGTTGATGACATTGCTACAAAAGCATTTACAGTAGATGGAAAGCAAGGACAAAGTTTTATTGGCTATGTTATGCAATCTGTGGCAGAACATACAACAGCAGCAAAACTTGTAGAATTTGTTACTACAGTATTGGAGGCGTTTTAATTATGAAGAAGATGAAAATAGAAGATAAGCTCGCTTTAGATGTTTTTCACGTTGATGAGGAAAATCCTCATATAGATGTAGATACTGACTATACTGATGAAACAGAAATCAGAAAACTATTATTGGCCTGTCCGGCAGAATGTTATAAGTTTATTGACGGAAAATTAAGCTTCAGTCACTTGGGATGTTTGGAATGTGGAACCTGTAGAGTGATTTCACATGGAAAGATAGTTAAATCTTGGAAGCATCCTATAGGAGAAGTAGGCGTTACTTTTAAACAAGGCTAAATAAAAACTGCAGCTCTAAACTTAAATATAAGCTTGGAGCTGCAGTTTAATTTTTATAATATTAACATAAAATTTCAAATCTTATACTAATCTCAGTTTAAAAAGACATATATAATATTTGATATTGCTATTACTTTTAAATTGTATAGACTTTATAATCAAAATATTTACATGTTAACTTAAAAGGTTTTTAGTATTACTTAACACTTAAAATTCCTGAATCTATCTTAACTATGATACTATCCCTCGCATTTTTAATCTTCTCTTCAAATTTTGTATCTTCCAATACATGTTTTTTCCCTAAAATATCTGTAAAACCACTATTCCCTTCCACCTGCACCCTTGCATCGCAGTTATCAAACTTCATCTTGATTATACCGTCATCCATCTCTATATCCATGTTGTATGACTCTTTTCCGACAAGACTCAATACTCCGTTATCCATCTCTATCTTTGCTGACTTAAAAGTCTCTTGAGAAGAGAAAAAACCGTCCTTAATATCCAAATCAAGCTTCAAATTTTGCGGATTCGGTGTGTGTATAATCATACAAGGTATGTCCTTGTTAAATCTTTCAGAACATGAAATTTCGCATTTTTGTCCATCTTCTCTAATATCAATATGATTGACTATGTCCTTATTATCATTTTGTGAATAAAATTCTATCTTGTATTCATCTGATTTTACAACCTTTGAGAATAAGTATGGAGATTTAATATGTAGCTGATTAAACTCCCCTAACTTTTCAGTTTTTAACAACTTTTTGTATTTCCCAAATATCTTGCCATCAGAAAAATCCTTATCCATCAATAGCTCATCGGCAAAATCACCCGTCAAACCATCTGATACCCCTTCAAGTATCGACTCAGTCAAGCCATCTGCAAACTCATTTGCTTTTTTATTTACAAAATCTGAAAAGTCATCATCATAATATTTTTTAGAGTTTACGCTGTCTTTTTTTAAATTCTCCTTATGTGAATGTGTTGTAACTGAATTACTATACTTATTTAAGAAATTTTTTGCTTTCCTAGAATCAAATACGAAAAATGAAATTGCAGTACATATACTACCTATCAACATCAGTATTATCAGAATTTGTAGGGCCTTTTTCATCACTGCTCCTCCTTTTCTTCCATTTTATAGTTATGAAAATATCTTTAACTGTCTTAAATAAAAATTTTACAACTAATATACCTATAAGTATCATAACTAATCCGAATACAATGGTTGTAAAGCCGGCAAATATACCTGTAAAGGGATTGACATCCATAAATATATTAGAACCCCAGCCATGATGAAAACTAAAAGGCAGGAAGGAAAAAATTGCACCCAAGACGCTCATAATAAGTCCTATGCCAAATTTAAATATGCCTAAAATCAGACTTATTACTCCCCAAAATATAGCAAATATAATACTAAGTATCAAGGTTACAATACCTATCACTAAACCGATTAAACCAAATCCAAATCCAAATATCGGAGGTAAAATAGAAAATATTCCGATAATTACCAAAACTATTAACAGAATATTAAGTGTTTTCTTATTATCCTCATCCTTAGATGAAGACTTCTTAGCTCTACTCCTCTCATAATTTGATTTGTAGTTTGAGTCATCTCCTGTATTAGCGCTATTATTGTCTCTCATATTTTCATCTATGTCTACAGGCACAAGGTGAATCTTTTCTCCGCTTATATATTCTTTTGCTATTGCCTCAGGAGAACCTAACTCTCTGCATATCTCTTCTTCGCTTTTTCCTTTTTCCGTTGCAATGGAAAAATGCTCTTCATAGTCCGAGATTATATCCTCCGTCACAGTCTTTGGCATGTCTTTGAGGTAAAATCTGAGTAAGTCTAAAAACTCTCTCTTTTTCATGCTATCCTCCTTTTATTACTTTTTTAAAATATCTTATTATATATCCTTTTTAGGTTGCTATTTCGTTACTTTGAATTATACTATCTTCTCCTGTTGTCCTCAATATATTGTTCACCGACTCTGTAAAATCCACCCACTCTTTATACTGCAAATCTTGTGAGCTCTTGCCCACATCTGTAAGTTTGTAGTATTTTCTCGGTGGACCTGTCTGAGACTCTTGCAGATATGTATCAACATATCCGTCATTTTTGAGTCGTCTAAGCAGAGGATATATTGTGCCTTCAGAGATATCTATATGACCTGATATCTCTTCCACCAGCTCATATCCGTACCTATCCTTGTCGATGAGCAGAGACAACACGAGCAATTCCAACACGCCCTTTTTGAATTGTATATTCATTTATGCCTCCTTTCAGTAAAACTAATGCTAAGTTTGTGTTTATTACTAAAGCTATAAAGCTTTTTATTTGCTTTTTATATTAACTAAATTTTTTCGTTAATATCTACTAATATTTGATTAATAGAATTTTTTTCTTCAATTTTCTTACAATTATAGTTATATTATGGATAAATTAAAGTTATGCTTTCCATTACTTTATTAACATATTTTTATTTACGATTACATTATACCACAAGGTACTGTTTAATGCAAGGTACTAAATTAAATTTAATATTTAAGCACAAAAATAGCTGTCTAAAATCTTTAAAGACAGCTATTCTTGCAGTTTAGTATATTAAGGAATCGTATTATTAAAGAAAATTATCTATTTTTTGTATTTTTCATAAATCGAAAATGAATTGACAGCATAGTTTACTCCATCGCAGTTATACACGACTATATTAGCACTCTTCATATCTTTGTTAAGGATATTAGCCTTGTGTGAAGCAGAGCCAAGCCAAGAGTCTACCATTCCATCCGCATCTTTGAATTTCTTACCTACATTTTCAGCAAACATATTCTTTTCGTCAGCTGTATACCACTCTTTTCCATTAGGTCTTTTGTGGTCAAACTTATATGCTATTTCCACTGCTCTAAGCTGAGCACCTTTTGAAAGACCGTAATTCCAAGCCAAGGGTTCGACTCCGTTTTGCTTTCTATAGTCATTTATATCATCAAACATTTCCTTTGCCATATCTTTGTCGAAAGTAACAACTACTTCTTTTATCTTACCGTTGACTTTAATCCTTACCTTCTTTTTATCCTCTACCTTTGCTACATCTATTTTTTTCTTATTGTTTGGGACCGCATATACACCATCGTTCCAAAATGTATTTACAAAAAGCGATGTGATGCAAAGCAATATTATTAATCTCTTTGTAAACATCTGTATCCCTTCTATTAATCTAAAAATCTCATCTTCAATTATATAAAGTCCTGTAATTCTTATTTTGTCTATTAGTCACACATTATTTTCTCATATATTATTGGTATTATATCATAGTTTTTTATAAAAATCCAGTGTTTTTTATAAAAAATATATTTTTTTTGTGGAAAATATATGATTTTTATAATTAATACATAGAAATATTACTCTTTATTTAAGATTTCAAGACCTTTAATTACAACTTTTAAACAATTTTTAGGCAAACAGATATTAATTGTATTTTAATGTTTAATTTTAATACCTTTTCTGATATAATCAACTTAATTTTTAGTTTATATGTAATTATTATTTTTTGTTTATTCAAATATTGTATAAGAATTTATTTGTTTTTTAAAAGCATAGGAGTTTTGTTATGAAAACAAGAGCATATTTTAATATCTTGATTGCCACCATCCTTTTTTCATCAATGGAAGTCGCAATCAAATATACCAATGGAGTTTTTAATCCTATTCAGCTGAATTTTGTCAGATTTTTGGTAGGTGGAATAATACTGATGCCCTTTGCCATAAAAAAACTGAAGAAACTTGACTATAAGCTGACAAAATCTGACTATATAAAATTTGCTTTTTTGGGTGGTTTACAAATAGTTGTAGGTATGAGTTTTTACACAGTATCCATACTTTATATACACGCTCATATTGCTGCGATAATCTTTTCCTGTAACACCTTTTTTTCTATAGTATTTGCCTTTATAATACTTAGAGAAAAAATTCATTTGTTTACCATAGTCGCTCTTTGCTTTTCTTTTTCTGGAATGGCAATAATAGCAGATATTGGTAATCTCGATGTGAAGATGACAGGAGTTATACTTTGTTTGCTAGCGGCAATTTCATTTTCACTTTATGGGGTGCTTAGCAAATACTTTACCAAAGGCTTGCCTATAGGTGGAGTTGTAGTTACATCATACGGATTTTTATTTGGAGTACTTGAACTTTTCATATTAATTATGCTATCAAGAATAGGTTTTATATCTGAATTTTTAAACGCAAATAACCTCAAAGTATTAGCCGACATACCTATACTTTCAGGAATAAGTTTGGATACTATCTTACCTTTGATTTATATATGTGTTGGTGTAACCGGTTTGGGCTTTGCAACATACTTTTCAGCAATAGATGTCCTACCAATGTCTACGGTATCCTTAGTATTTTTTATTAAGCCTGTGCTTGCTCCTATATTTGCCTTTATTGCACTTGGAGAGGTTATACTGCAAAAAAATATCATAGGATTGTTGCTTATCGTTATAGGCTCTTGTATATTGTATATTAATAGTTTGAAAAAAAATTAGGAGAATCTTATGTCAATACTAATAACTGGTGGTGCCGGATACTTAGGCTCTCATCTCGTGCAATATCTACTTGAAAAAAATGAGGATGTGATAGTAGCAGATAATCTTAGTACAGGAAATAGAGAGTTTGTATTAACTGATAAGTTTTACAATATAAATATCAAGAATATGGATGAGCTTGGCAATATTTTCAAAGAAAATAAAATTGATGTGGTGATACACCTTGCGGCATCGTCATTGGTTGGAGAAAGTGTCGCCAATCCATTCAAATATTATGATAACAACCTTTATGCTACTGCCTGTCTATTGGAGACTATGGGAAAAAATAATGTTGACAAGATAGTATTTTCTTCCACTGCATCTGTATATGGAGATGTAGATAAAGTTCCAATCACAGAAGATATGGCGACCATACCTAGCAATACTTATGCAAGGACTAAGCTTGACATAGAAAATATGATGAGAGATTTTGAGACTGCATACGGCATCAAAAGTGTAGCACTTAGATATTTCAATGCTGCAGGTAGTGATGTAAATGGAATAATCGGTGAAGTCAGAGAAGTTGAAACCCATATTATTCCTATCATACTTCGTAACCTGATAGATGGCAAGAACTCTATAGATGTTTTTGGCAATGACTATCCTACAGATGACGGCACTTGCATCAGAGATTATATACATGTAGTTGATTTGGCTCATGCACATTATCTTGTAGCAAATTATCTCTTAAATGGTGGAAAATCAGAAGTTTATAACCTTGGAAGCGGTAAAGGATATTCCGTACTTGAAGTGATAGAAGCTACAAGAAAGGTCACAGGACGTAAAATCAACATCAATTTTGTAAAAAGACGTGCCGGCGATCCGCCTAACTTGGTGGCTTCATTCCAAAAGATAAGTAAGGAACTAGGTTTTAACTTGGAATATCCAAGTATTGAGACTATGATAGAGCATGCTTGGAATTTCTATAGTAAGTATTATTCAAATAAGGCTTAGATTTTATATTTCATTTCTGCTTTATTTATGCTAAAAAAGCTATTAAAAATCTAAGTTATGAATAATTGCAGTTAATTACTAAGGTTTTGGTGTTCAAAGATACACTTTCATTAATTTTATTGCTTATTGTAGTTGATGTTATTTACTTACTTTGCATAAACTATATGACTTAGAATGTGATAGCTTTAAACAACTGTAAATAAAAATTATAGCTAGTTTTTTCATGGTATAAAATACAATTACAAAATTTTTGGTGCAAAGGAGGTTTTTATGAACGGTGATGTTGTTTTGATAAAAGGTGACGGTGTTGGAGTAGAAATAGTCAATCAGGCTATAAAGTCATTGAAATCTATAGAACAAAAGTATTCTCACAAGTTTTATCTAAATGAATATCTCATGGGAGAAAGTGCTTATAATCAGTACAAAAAGACTCTGCCTGATGACACCCTATCCGCCTGTAAAAAGTGTAAAAACATACTTTTCGGCGTGGTTGGAAGTCCAACTTTAGACCTTGATGAAGAGAAAAAACCTGTCAAAGCACTTTTTGGACTTAGAAAAGAACTTGATTTATTCACTGATTTAAGACCTATAAGGATAGATAAGAGGTTATCTCATCAAGCCCTACTCAAAGAGGAATACATCCAAAACGGAGTAGATATACTGGTGGTAAGAGAGCTTACAGCAGGTCTGTACTTTGGAGATCATATCATTGAAGGTGAAGGTGAGGACAGATATGCTACAGATTTAATGTACTATAATTTCAAGCAAATTGACAGAATAGTCTCAAGAGCTTTCGAAATAGCAAGAAATAGAAAAAAGAAAGTAACTCTGGTGGACAAGGCGAATGTACTTGCTACGTCAAAACTCTGGCGGCTGATATTTAATGACTATGCGGAAAAAAATACGGATATAACAGTCGAGAAGATGTATATAGACACTGCAACTATGCAGCTGATAAGACGTGCTGAGGAGTTTGACGTCATCTTGTCTGAAAATATGTTTGGAGACATAATATCAGATGAGGCCGGTATACTTTCAGGCTTTGTCGGTATGATACCATATGCAAGCATAGGTGAAAACAACTGTATGTGTGGGCCTACTCACGGTTCTGCCAATGATATAGCCGGCAAAAATATAGTAAACCCTATGGCAAGTATACTTTCTGCTTCCATGATGTTAAGATATGGTTTTGGTCTTGAGAAAGAAGCAAGTGATATTGATGAAGCCGTATATTCTGTGCTTGCAGACGGCTACAGAGCCGGTAATCAGAGCAAGTCATCTAATTCCAGCCTGAAATATGTAGGTACTGATGTAATAGGCGATTTGGTTGCTGAAAAGATATTATCAAACAATTAATATATTTATAGTAATATTCATCTTGTTAAATATTAGTATTACAAAAAGCTCTTGAGTCAAATTAAGCGACCAAGAGCTTTTACTTTATTAAGATAATTTATTTTTCTAATGCAAAATCTACTTTTCTATAGTAAATTCCTTATTTTTAAGTTCAAACTTATCCTTTAGACCTGATGTCATATATATCTTCTTATCGGAAGTGATGAACATCGCCTCTGTATTTGGAGTATTTTCTATAAGTTTAAGCCCCTCTTCAAGCCCAAGAGCAAAGGTAGTCGTTGACAGAGCGTCTGCATCCATTGAGTTTTTTGTAATTATAGAAGTTGAGATGAGATTGTTATCTATGGGATATCCATCTGAAGTAGACAGTATGTGGTGATATCTCTTGCCGTCTTTCTCAAAAAACCTCTCATATACTCCCGATGTTACTACACTTTCATTTTGAGATTGATATATTCCCAGATAGTCGTTAGGATCGGGTGCAAGAGGATTTCTTATTCCTATCTTGAAATTTTTTCCACCCTTACTTCCGTATACATATACATTGCCACCAAGGTTGATAATAGCCGACTTTACTCCATTTTTCTCAAGAATCTTAACTATCTCATCAGCAACATACCCCTTAGCTATGGCACCAAGATCTATTTTCATCCCCTTGTCTTTGAGAAAGACACTCTTCTTATCCTCATCTATCTCCACCTTGTTATAATCAACTGTAGCAAGAGATTTTTGTATCTCCTCCTTGCTTGGTACCCTCTCATTTTCAGTGCCTATACCCCACAAATCAACAAGGTTTCCAACAGTGATGTCAAATTTTCCCTGAGATATTTTGCCATATTTTAGTGCTTCCTTGATTACTGTAAAAGTATCGTCAGACACCGTCACCTTATCTATCCCTGCACTTTCATTTATCTTTGATACTTCACTTGTAGCAATCTTAGTTGACATCTTATTTTCCAATTCACGCACCCTGTCTTCTACTTCCTGATTTATCTTCGCCTTATCAAGCCCCTCATCAAATATGTCAAGTGTTAGTATGGAATTTAAGAAGAAAAATTGTCCGCCCATACTTTTTATCTTATCTTCAATCTCCTTTTCAACTTCCTTGTCATTCGAGCCTGAGGTATTAGCTCCATTACTTCCATTTTCTCCTTGAGATATCTGTCCGCTATTTGTAGAACATGCCACAAGACATAGGAAACATAAAAAAACGGACAAAACCTTTAGAAAACTCTTTTTATTAAACATTTTTATACCCTTTCACCTTATAAATTTCTCGCAGTTGTAAAACTCTAATCTCTTTAATAATATAAGCTGACTCCAAAAATTAATTTCAACTAACAAATTACACGAAGAAAATTATAACATAAAAGAGTGTAAGAATACAAGTAATATTATTGAACTTTCAATAAAAAAATTAAATTCTTCCCTAAAATTCAACTATTACAATAAAAATAATATTTTTATTTTTTATTAGTTGAAAACAATAAACACTTGTGTTATAATTTTTAAGTCAGTTGATAACTATAATTTAAAATAGGAGGTGAAACTTATAGAATTTCTAATTTCTATCATTTTAGTATTAATTGTATCTTTGCAATTCACGAAATTTATTTCTAAAAATGCAAAGGTACTCTATTTTGTTGCCTATTTCATAGGACTTCTCATCATAGTATACAGACTTTTCTTTATTCAGACAGTCAAGTTACCTGTAGTTATTTCTCAAATAGAAAGAGTTATAGCAATGGGTGCCTTTACCGCAGCTATTTTTGCAATAGTCATGTATGCCGGTGCTCTTGATAACAAAAAGTCATATACGAAGAAACTGATGTCGATAAGAGCCGAGCTGTCAATAATTGCCAGCATACTATTCTTATCACATACTATTCCATACTGCGTCACTTTTTTCAAAAATATCTCCAAGATGGATATGAGTCAATTATCGTCAATAATATATTTATTTCTATCTCTTACAGCGATAATTTGTCTTGTAATAATCATTCCGCTTTGGATAACTTCATATAAGAATATCAGAAAAAAGATGAATGCAAAGACTTGGAAAAAACTGCAGAAATTTGCATATTGTGTCTATCTTTTGATTTATGCACATATAAGCTTTTTGTTCCTTGGCATGGGAAGAAAACAGTATGACAAATTTGTGATATACAGCTTATTTTTTGGAATTTATTTCATCTTAAAAATAAGAAAAAATATTGCACAAAAAGAAAAACGCAAAAACTTTAATTCTATCAATTCAGAAAGGTAATCCAATGAAAAGAATATCAAAACTAATCTTGACAGCATTTATATCTACAGTCTTTGTAGTAGGTTGCTCAAGCTCTAATGATACAAATCAAACATCAAGCACTACTCAACAAAATCAAACTGCAAGTTCTACAAGCGAATCAGATAAAAAAGCTGAAAACACGCAAAGTGACGCTAATAGCCAAAAAGATGCAAAGTCATCAGAAGAAAGCTCAGATAAAGGCACTAAGAAAGATGAAATGTCAAATGCTGATGACAAATCAAAAACAGATGAAAATAAAAGTGAAAAAAAGGATAAGACAGATGACAAGCAATCATCAACTTCATCGTCTTCTTCATCTTCACAAACTACAAGCAACGAAAGTACACAAAAGCAGGAAGTAAAAAAGGAAGAGCCCAAGAAGCAAGAGTCCATGAAGGAAGAAAATAAGGTAGAGCCTGCCAAACCAGAAACAAAAAAAGTTGAAGCCAAGACTCAAGAAAAACCTAAGGCTGAAGCTCCAAAAACTGAAACAAAAAAAGAAGAACCTAAGAAACAAGAACCTAAGACTGAGGCTCCAAAGTCTAAATATAAAGACGGCACATTTACAGGAAGTGCAAAGGGATACAACGGTGACATCACTGTAAGCGTCACAATATCAGGCGATAAGATTACAGCTGTTAATGTCGTAAGCGGAAGTGATGATGAGCCATATTTCTCGACAGCAAAGGCACTTACTTCTACAATTGTGTCAAATCAAAGTGCTGACGTAGCTACAGTAGCAGGTGCAACATTCAGTAGCAACGGCATAATAGGCGCAGCAAAAAATGCTATCAGCCAAGCAAAAAATTAGAATATACTTCTAAGCATATTTTATTATATCAGTATCACAATTAATACCCCTACTTTTTATAATATTATACAATATTTTAAAATATAGAGATAAAGGAAATTTACTAAATGAAAAAACAAAGCAAAAAAAGACTCTCACTTATGCTCACAGCAATGATGCTCTTAAGCAATATATCATACGCAAGCAATGG
>GL405246.1:576086-579422 GCA_000146855.1 [Eubacterium] yurii subsp. margaretiae ATCC 43715 | reverse complement strand
TCACAGTAAAAAATCTGACAGTAAACGAAGACTTGACTATAGATAAGCAGGTAGGCGACTCTAATGTAACTCTTGAAAATGTGACTGTAAAAGCTAACTTAAATATACATGGTGGAGGTTCAAACAGCATAATCCTCAAAAAAGTGACTGTAGAAGGAAATACACTAATACAAAAAGACTCAGGTCAAAAAGTAAGACTGCTAACACAAGAGGACAGTCAACTCAAAGGCAAGGTATTAATAAATACACCTGCAATAATAGAAACTGCCGGAAATGATGAAATACAAACAGTAGAAATACCAAGAAGCTACAGCGGACAGGAACAAACTCTAATAAGAGCCAATATAGGTACCTTGGATATAAAGACGCTAAAAGCAGATATAAAAGTTGAAAAACAAAGCAAGATAAAGCATATAGAATTGCCAAAAAATGTAGGACAATATAAACAGGGACAAAACAAGTACGAAAAAGAAGAATTTAAGTTAGAAATTGAAGAACCGGGAAATATACAAAGCGGCTCAAATAAGAATGTGGTGGGCACATTCAAATTTTTGACAAAAGATGAAGTAAAAAAACTTGATGACAAGAGTTATAAAGATGGAGAATACTTCGGAGACGGATTCGGCTTTGTAGAAAGAAAGCCTATACCTGTAAAAGTTACAGTATCAGATGGAAAGATAGCAGATATATCTCTTGTAGAAGAAGAGCTTACCAAGGTAGATACAGAATGGAAAGCCGGTCAAAAAGCCAAGATAGATGACGGTGAATCTTATGCCTTGAGATTTGACTATGTAAAAGATTTGGTTAAGAAAAATCAAAATCCTAATGCTATAGCCTATCGTCTGGGAACATTGAGAGATGTATTCAGATTGGCACGTAAAGGAGTAGGAGCAACTGACATAGCTGCCTACAATGCAAATCTTGACAAGATAGTTGGTAAACATGAATTCGGATATCACAATCAAAAATTACAAGCAGGCGATGAACATAACATAAACAACAAATTGATGTTATTACTCAGAACATTTGCAGTAGAAGATTTGGGATATGACAAGCAAGAATATGACGCTGTATCCGGAGCGACATTTACAGCAATAGGAACATCACAAGCTATCTCAAATGCACTTAAAAAAGCAGATGACAGCATAAACTTCTACGATATGAGAGTAAAAGACGGATACAAAGATAAATTTGTTGAAGGAAAGCCTATAGACCTTAGCGATCTTAAAGTAGACTTCTATCTTAAAGATAAGACTGTAAAGACAGTATCATACTCGGAATTTGAAGCAAACGGGCTTAAGGTGCTTGACAGAGATACAGATAAAGAAATTAAAAACGGCACTTTATTGACTAAAGATAACTTTGGAGTTTCTACATTGAGCGTAGTCAATCTCAAAGTTGTCCATGAAGAAAGCAAATCTGTCAAATTATTGAAAAAAATGACAGTATTAAAGGGCGGAGTATTGGCTAATATCGAAAAATTTCAAGTAAAGCCTAAGAATTCAAGTGAATGGATAGACACCGAAGGATTTGACAATACTGTTACAAACGGTGAATTAAATGACGCACAGCACCTGAAATTTCCACATGCCAAGGCTCAGGATTTACTTCACAAGGAATTGGAATTTAGAATTATTGCAAAGAGATCAGACAATAATGAGCAGGTAATATTCACTACACGTCCTGTAAATGCCTCAGATAAGTTCATCTATCCGCAAAAGTCAAATCAAGCCTACAGAATATATATAAATGAAGACTCACTTAAAGATGCAAATGGTACAGCCTTAAAAGTGGATGAGAAAAATTCAAAATATTTCAGAATCTTCTTAAAAGATAATTCAAATACACCTAAACTATCTGAGACTTACAAGGAAGTACCAAGCGAAATAACTGTAACTACAGGAACTGTTTTGACAGAAGATAGCTTAAAAGCTGCATTTAAAGATTTGCCGGCAGGATCAAAGCTGAACTTTGATGCACAAAAGGCAAAAGAGATTACAGAAAGCGTAGGAGACAATAAGAAACTTGAAGTAAGCATAGACTTTACAGACTACAGCTCAAAAGAGTACACGCTTACTATAAATGTAAAAGAACAAGGTCATTCAACACTTGCTCAGCAATATAACGAAACAGCATATACAATAACGGTAACGACTAATACCCAACTTAGTGTAGAGAGGGTTAAAAGTGCATTACCTAATTTACCGTATAATACTGATGTACAAATCACAAAGGAAGCAGACACAAGTAAAATTGGAAATAGCGAAGTGCAAGTAAGACTTACATTTACTGATAATAGTACAAAAGACATGACTATTCCTGTAATTGTAAAAGAAACTGCACAAGGTTTAGCAGGAAAATTTGAGCAAAATGAGACTATTCCTGAAATAGATATGCTGGTAAAAGTCGATGAAACCACATTAAAGAGTTGGAAATATAAAGGTTGGAACTCAATTGTTGCTGACTATGCTTTTAAGAATTTACAAAAAACCTTAGAATTAGGTAGTTTTAACAAGGAGTATATTTTAAAAAGAATAGAGAAATCTGCGAGTTCAAAAGATAAATTCAAAGAATATGGAAAAATAGAAATTGAAATAGTAGAGCCACCAAATAATAATTCTATAGGTAAGACAACAGGTAGAATAAAGCTCAAGTTTAATGACAGCACAGAGCTTGAATTGGACGTACCTGTAAGTGTGGAACCTTTGCCTGTAGTGACTTTCTCAGTAAAGACCAAACCAATAAAAAGAAGTTATAGTATAGGGGATACATTTGATTTTGAAGGTCTGACATTAGGTATAGGAATCTCTAAGGGAAAAGACTATGACATAAATAAGTGGAGCGATACATCACAGATTGCTTATGTGCCATATAAAGATTTCAAATATTTAGGGTTAAAGATAGTAGATACTGGAACTAAAAAGGAAGTTGAACAAGGAAGTCCTGTAAAAGAAGCTGTTAAAGACGGTAAAATAGACTTGTCTATATTTGGAGAACTTTGTATCGTTTCATCAGTTAATGGTAAAAAAGAAGTATTGCAAATTCAAATAGAGGGTCTTGAACTGGAAAAACTTGCAGACAGCTTTAATAATTCATCATATGCTACTAATGGCATAGAAGTGGAAACATTAGTAAGACCTGATAAGTACAAAAATCTTAAAATCTATAATAAAAAAGGCTTTGAGCCATCACTAAAGATTGCACTTAAAGAAATAGAAAAAAACTATGGTGAAGTAGAAGTAGAAGAAGTAAGCAAGCTTGATTTAACACAACTTGGAGACACTACTGCAAAGATAAAACTTAAATTCAAGGACAACAGTGTTTCAAATGAAATAA
>GL405246.1:570045-573312 GCA_000146855.1 [Eubacterium] yurii subsp. margaretiae ATCC 43715 | reverse complement strand
TTACAGTAAAAAATCTGACAGTAAACGAAGACTTAACTATAGATAAGCAGGTAGGAGATTCCAATGTTACACTGGAAAATATGGAAATAAAAGGAAATCTCCTCATTCAAGGTGGTGGAGCAAATACTGTTCATCTAAAAGATGTAAAAGTAAATGGAAGAACTATAATTGAAAAGATAGGTGGGCAAAAGCCAAGAGTTTCAGTAGAAGGACAAAGTCAGTTGGAAGGCAAAGTTGAGATAAAACAAGTTGCCATGCTTCAAACTACAGATAATGTCAAGATAGAAAATGTAGAAATAGTAAAAGCACTAAACAGCAATGAGGAGATACAAATTCGTGCAAATATCGGAAAACTTGACATTGCTTCTGAAAACGCCAATATAAAGATAGAAAAAGGAAGTAAGATTAAACAAATAGTATTACCAAGCGAAGTAGGTCAGTATAAACAGGGACAAAGCAAGTACGAAAAAGGAAACTTCAAACTTGTAATTGAAAATCCTTCTGATGTCGAAAGTGGAACAAATAATAAAGCAGGAGAGTTCAAATTTCTTACAAATAAAGAAATAAGTGAGCTTGACAATAAGATTTACAAAGATGGAGAATATTTTGGCGACGGATTCGGATTTGTTGAGGCTAAACCTATACCTGTAAAAGTTACAGTTTCAGGTGGAAAGGTAACTGACATATCAGTTGTGCAAGAAGAGCTCAACAAGATTAAAAATGTGGCACATCCGGGAGAAATTGATGATGGTCCGGCTTTCAGTCATAGATTTGGCTATGTAAGTCAAATAGTTACAAGAGATCAAAAACCTATGGCGACTGCATATCGATTGGAAGTAATAAGAGATGCTATGAATAAGGTTCTGAGCGAAGCTAAGAGCAAAGATAGTGTTGATGATTACAATAAAGCTTTGGATAAGGTAATGGGAAAACATGTTTTTTCTGGAAGAAAACTTAATTCATCAAGCATCGGCAAAATACATGCTGAGGTGTTATCTCTAATAAGGACATATGTCATTGATGAACTTGGCTATGATAGAAAAGAATATGATGCAATATCAGGAGCGACATTTACGGGTATAGGAACATCACAAGCTATCGCTAATGCACTAAGAAAAGCTGATGATAATATAGGGTTTTATGATATGAGAGTGCAAGATGGATATGCCGAAAAATTTGTAGAGGACAAACCTCTTGATCTCAGCTCTCTAAAAGTTGTTTTTTATGATAAGGGAAAAACAAGTCCAAGAGTGGTGGAATACAAAGATTTTGCCAAAAATGGACTAAAGGTACTGTTTAGAGATACAAATAAAGAAGTTAAAGATGGTATGATATTAAACAAAGAAAATCTTGGTTATCCAATATCAAACGGTCTTACTCTCAAGGTAGTACATGAAAAGAGCAACACTACAAAATTGCTTAGAGGTATGAGTATAAGTAAAAATGCTGTGTTGTTGAAAATAGATAAACTACAGGTAAAAGCAAAAGACTCAAACACTTGGCTTGATACTACCGGATTTGACTCTACAGTAAAAAAAGGCGAAATCACATATATTCAACATCTTACTTTAACAAAAGAACAATCCGATCAACTTCTTAACAAAGAAATGGAATTCAGATTAATAACAAAAAGAGCTGATAACAATCAGGAAGTTGTACTTACAACAAAAACTGTAAGCAAATATATATGGAATAAGCAAACAGATGAATCATTTAAATTCCATATAAATAGAGATTCTCTAAAAGACCCTCAAGGCACGAAGTTCAAAGTAGATGAGATAGATAGCGATTATTTTGTAATCTACTTTAAGGGGAAATTTGGAGGCAAGTCTATCGCAGAAACTTACACAGAAGAGCCTAATCCTATAACGGTAACTACAGGGACAATACTTTCGGAAAATATTTTAGCATCAGCATTTGAAGATCTACCTACAGACTCAAGGATAAAATATAATCAGGTAGAGGCGAATAATCTTACATCATCTGTCGGAGACAACAAAAAACTCAGTGTGACTGTAGAATTCAGCGATAAGAGTACAAAGAACTATCAATTAACTATAAATGTAAAAGACAAGTCAAGCTTGACTCTTGCTGAACAATACAATGAAAGACCTAGAAGAATTACTGTCAAGGTAACAACAAATCCGCAGCTCACTGATGAAATGATAAGAAAAGCACTGCCTAATTTACCTAACAATACAAAAATTGAATTGAGTTCAGTACTTGATTTTTCAAAAGTAGGAGAAACAAAAGTAACAGTAAATCTCACATTCAGTGATGACAGTAAAAAACAAGTTGAAATACCTATAATTGTTAGAGCAGGTGAAGCTACATTGGCTGACGACTTTGCAGAAACTGAAAATATAACTGAAATTGACGTGGTCATGGAAGTGGATGATAGCACATGGAAGAACAACCAGACAGTTAAAAAAATAATGGAACTGGGCGGATTTAATGAAAAAAATATAGAAGCTCATATTAAGGCACTAAGCCACAAAGCACGTTTTGGTCAATACGGACATATAGCTATTGATCCGATACAAACGCCGGATATGACGACTGTCGGCAAATCAAAGGGAAGAGTAAAATTGACATTCAAAGATAATTCAGAATATGAATTTGATATTGACGTAAATGTAAAGCCGTTGCCTATGGTATACTTTAGAGTAAATAGAGTTCCAATAAAGACAATTTATAATATAAGTGATACACTTGATTTTGATGGTTTGAGACTATTATCATCTTTACCAAATAATAAAGATGGCGACAATAATTGGGAAAGTTCTGGACCAGGTGCATACATTTTATACGATGATTTTAAGTATTTTGGACTGAAGGTTGTAAAATCAGGAACAAATGAAGAAGTAAAACAAGGAGATACAGTAAAATCTGCACTTACAAATGGAGAGCTTAAACTTTCTGTAATAAGTCAATACGGTATAATCTCAACAGATGAAAACCACAATAAGCCACAAGAGATAAAAGGACTTGTGGTGAATAAAATCTCAGACAGCTTCAATACATCTGAATACGCGACTAAAGTCATAGATGTAGAAACTTTGGTAAAACCTGATAAGTACAAAAATCTTAAAGTCTATGATAAAAAAGGATTTGACTCATCACTAAAGACAGCGCTTAGGGAAATAGAAAGTAAATATGGCGAAGTAACGGTTGAAAAAGTAAATGAACCTGATTTAACACAACTCAGGGACACTACCGCAAAGATAAAGCTTAAGTTCAAAGATGACAGTGTTTCAAATGAAATAG
>GL405246.1:566026-567429 GCA_000146855.1 [Eubacterium] yurii subsp. margaretiae ATCC 43715 | reverse complement strand
TACTCAACTTTCCCACATGAAAAACACATTATAAACATTGAATTTTGAGTATATTTTAAAAACATAATATTATACTTGACATAGTTTTTTCAGTATTTTCATTTTTTTGATAAATATGCAAATTTCAGTAAATATTATTCAGAAAATTGTGTGTCAAGTAGTATATTAAAAAATCAATTTATGTTTAAATTTCAACTAAAATTGTGATAATTTTAGTGGGAAAGTTGAGTATAATTATTTATTTTTACGAATATTAAATTTACATAAAAATCAATTGAATTATGGATAATCAATATTTAAACTAAAATCTAATATAAGAATTGAAATATTTTACAAAAAATGTTCCACTAAAAATTAATTAATAAAAGATATGGTAAAGAGTGTCGCAAGGAGAGGACTGATAAAATACATAAAAAAACAACTACTATAGTTGATTTTTATATTTTTTATTAGTTGAAAATAATAAACAATTATGTTATAATTTTCAAATCATTTGATAGTGATAATTTATAAATAGGAGGTGAAGCTTCTTCTACAATCATATCAAAAAAAGTATTGACATAGCTACAGTAGCAGGTACAAACATTTAATAACAACAATATGTTGGACGTAGCAAAATATTAGCATGAATTTTTAATATGTATTATTGTATCAGTATAAGTATTTATAGCACTTGCTTTTATAGATGTAACCTTACTTTTTTAAATGTAATATGCTTGAATAAATATATACTGACTTTTTCAAATGAATTATTATTTTATTTATTATGTAAGAAGGAAGTTGGGTCAATGAAAAAACAAAGCAAAAAAAGACTCTCACTCATGCTCACGGCAATGATGCTCTTAAGCAATATATCATACGCAAGCAATGACATAAGTGGGCACTGGGCAAGTGAGACCATGTCAAGATGGCAAAGCCAAGGACTGATTAAAGGTGATGAAAAAGGAAATCTAAATCCAGACAAGAGCATTACAAGAGCAGAATTCATCACTATAGTAAACAAAGTCATGTCATACAACAAAACAGGCGACAAGATAAAAAACTACAAAGACATCAAACAAAATGACTGGTACTACAGCCAAATAATGACAGCATTAGAACAAGGCTATATAAACGGCACAAGTAATGACACAATGTCTCCAAACAAAGACATAACAAGACAAGAAGTCATGGTCATAGTAAATAATATAGCAGGACTAAATCAAAGCAAGTTTGACCTAAGCGTAGTAAAAGACCAAGACAAGATAGCAACATGGGCAAAAAATGCTGCAACAAACATGATAGCAAACGGATATATAACAGGATATCAAGGTAGTATAAATCCAAACAGCCCGATGAAAAGAGCAGAGGCAATAACACTGCTTGACGCATACAAACAAAACAACAGGACAATAAGTTTCCAT
>GL405246.1:420777-565021 GCA_000146855.1 [Eubacterium] yurii subsp. margaretiae ATCC 43715 | reverse complement strand
GACAACTAAGCCAGGAGAATCAGAATACGCAAAGAAAAACCAAAAAGCTGCCGGCGGTGGCGGAGGTGGCGGTGGCGGAAGCTCAGTACCTCCAACACAAAATATGACTTTTACAAACCTTAATGACGGCGTTTACGAAGGTGAGGCAAAAGGCTTCAATTCTTCTAAAAATATAAAGGTCAAAGTTACTGTTCAAGGCGGAGTAATCACTGATATAAGCCTTATTGACCATGGTGAAACAGCAGGATACTTTGGTGAGGAAAAAGCAAGAATACTTGCACAAAGGATAATTGATAAAAAATCAAGTGATGTAGACATAATATCAGGAGCCACTTTTTCATCAAAAGGTTTTATCAATGCAGTGGTAAATGCTGTAAAACAAGTAGCTTCTTCTCTAAATGTAAGTGCTAAAGATGACGTCAATCCGACTACTTTTGACGCTAACGGAAAATCATATATTGACGGAGCTCTAAACGGAAGCGGAAATAATCCAAAAATTCTACTTTCAAATGCCAAGATAGACAATGACCTCGTAATAAGAAATACTATGGTAGAGGGCGAAGTTACACTGAACAATGTCAAAGTAGACGGAACTTTGATAATTCAAGGTGGCGGAGATAACAGTGTCAAGCTTATCAACTCAAAAATCAACAACATTGTAGTTGACAAGCAAAGAGGAGACAGAGTAAATGTAGAAATGGACGCTGATACAGTAGTTAGAGGAAAAGTCATCGTAAAGACTCCGGCTCAGATAAAAACAGCAGGAGAGACTAAGATAACAACTCTTGAGCTATCACCTGCACTTGTAAGTCAGTCTTCTGGAGAAAACTATAAGACAAAGATAGATGCAAAGGTGCAGACTTTGGATATACAATCTCTAAATGCAAATATCGTAATAGAAGCTACTTCAAAGATAGATAAGCTAAAACTTCCGTCTGCATTTGGACAGTATGAAAAAAATAAACCTGAATATACAAATAATAACTTCAAAATTGAAATTAAGGATGCAAATTCAATAACATCATCAGAAAATACAAATACAACATCAAGGATTTTATATGGCGACTACAATGTGGATCAGGTGAACTATCCTCAAGTTGCACCATTTATACATCCACCTTTCTACAATATGAGAGTAAGAGTAGTAGTAGATTCTGACAATAAAATAATAGAAGTTGCAAACAATAATACAGGAATTGAAGGAGTAGGAACAGGACCTGCGTGGAGCAGACATCAAAAATACTGGAATAGAATGATAGCAGGTAATCTCTTCGCCAAATTTGTAGGCAAAAATCTTGATCAAGTAAAAAATATGGATATGAGAACTGGCGGAGTAGACACAGTCGCAGGAGCCACTGCCAACAGCATAGCTGTAAAAGAGGCTGTAATCAATGCATTTGAAGGAAGATCCGGAAGAGGATTCCTAAACAATAATCAGACGCTCAAAGCACAACAAATTGAAAATCCTCTTGGAACAACAGCTATATCATTTACTAATACACTGCCTGCAGACTTTGATGTAAGACTTCACAGTGTATCTCACGGTATATATAATGCTAAGACAAAAATTCAAGGCGCAAGTTTAAGCCAAGACGGTACAACTTTAAATATACCGTCAAATTTGAAAGCAGGACACTATTATGTAAATATAGTTGACGCTAATAAAAAACACCGTTCACCTGATTTTGAGGGCGGTCTTGCAGAAGATGGACACTATCCTTACTTTATTATTAAGTCAAATGCAAGCTTAGGCTATGACAGTGTTGCAAAAAAACTCACTGTAAGCGACGGAGATCTTGCCAATGTATATGAAAATGTCCAACATATAATAATAAAAGACAAGAGTAAGATAGGAAAAGGTGTTGAAATAGATACTATAGGACATCATGGAACTATTGGTACAGCAGCAACTGAAATATTTGATGAAAACACAGGAGCTATAAAACCTAATGCAAGAATAGGCAAAAAACAAACATTGGTGTTTGAAAATGGAACAACATATGTAATTGAAGTCAAGGTACTTGGTTACGGTATCATAAACTTCGAATATACTGCAAATGAAACAAATAAGATACTTGAAGGCGACGCAAATGTCGATCAGGGAAACTATCCTTTGGTAGATCCTTTTATACATCCACCATTTTTCAATGCAAGAGTAAAGGTGGAAATTACGCCTGAAGGCAAGATAGTATCGGTAAAAGATAACAAAACAGGAGAGCTTGGACTTGCTCCGGGAGCTACAAAAGAATTTTGGACAAACAAAAATAAATCTTACTGGGACGCTCTAATAAATGCAAAATTCTTTGATAAATTTACAGGAAAAACTTTAGAAGAAGTAAAACAAATGAAGGTAAATAAGGGCGAAATAGATGTGGTAACAGGTGCAACTGCCAACAGCAAGGCTGTAAAACAGGCTGTAATCAACGCAATAGAAAAAAGAGCAGGCAAGAAATTCTTAAGTGCCAATCAAACTTTAAAGGTAACATCATCACCTATACTACTTTCAACAGCTAATCCAACTACAGAAGTAATGCTTACAAACACTCTTCCATCTGATTTTGAATTGAAGCTAAGCGGTGTGGTAGCAGGTGTTTACAATTCAGCGACAGGCACTGTATCAGACGCTTCTTTGGATAATACAGGCACAAGACTTACAATACCGACTAACTTGAAAGCAGGACATTACTATATCAACATTATAGATAAATCTGAAAAATATCGCTCACCTGATTTTGAGACAAGAGGCGGTATACACTATCCTTACTTTGTAATCAAAAATGAAGCTACATTGAGCTATGATAATAAAACTAAGAAAATATCAGTAAGCGATGGCTATTTGGAAAATATCTTTAACAATATCCATGAAATAAATGTAAAAGACAAGTCAAAAATCGGGACAACAGTACCCGGTAGAGGCGGTCAGACGGTAGTATATAGCGGAATAAGTATAGAGCCTGTAGGACATCATGGCAATGTAGATGAAAATGCCAAGACCTTCTTCAATGCTGATGGAAGTATAAATACAGCATATAAGTCAAGAGGAAAAGAAATCTTCGAAAGCGGCAAGAGCTATATAATAGAGCTTGACGTTTGGGGCTTTGAACAAAAACTTGAATTTGAACTTTCAATTTAAGTTTAAACTTATACTGATTTTTAGTATAATAATGGATAATACAGTCTTAGAACATTTAAAATTTTATCAAGCATCATATGATATTTAAATTAAATATTCGATAAAATATCCTTGGATTAAACATGTAAAAGTAGTAAAGCATAATACTTTTAGTTAATCAGACTTTTATTAAAAAACCACTGTAAAAATATGCAGTGGTTTTTTTGTTCATTATTTTTTATTGATTTTTTCCTATTTCTTATTTATAATTTATTGAGAGTTCTTATTTTTTATAGTCTTTCTAAGCAAAATATAGTAATCTTCAGGACACTGATAAGGAGTGCCTTATGAAAAAGCAAACATCTGAAACAATAGAATTAGGAATATTCCTGGCATTAGCAGGCGGATTTATGGACGCCTATTCTTACATCTGCAGAGGAGGAGTCTTTGCTAATGCCCAAACAGGCAATATATTGCTCTTTGGAGTACATATAACTCAAGGCAATTTTGACGCATCTGTAAAACACTTCACGCCTGTATTGTTTTTTTCTGCCGGTATAATAATAGCAGAAATCATAAAGTCAAAACTCAAGAAGAAAATAAAATACCACTGGAGACAAATTGTACTCCTTCTTGAAATAGCAATATTTTTCTTAGTATCTCAGATACCTCTTGACCACAATCTGCTTGCCAACAACCTTACATCCATGGCCTGCGGTATGCAGGTGGAATCTTTTCGCACTATGTACGGCAACGGCATAGCAACTACCATGTGTATAGGAAATCTCAGAAGTGCCAACGAAAATATATTCAAATTTTTTGAAAGCGGTCAAATTATTTCACTGAAAAAAGCTCTACTTTATTTTTTCGTCATCCTATGTTTTGCAACAGGAGCAATCTTAGGAAACATCTGTGTAAAGCTTATCGGAACTAATTCTATTATGATATGTAATATCTTCCTCTTCATAGGAATTATTCTTATGTTTGAAGAACATAGAAATACATTATTGGAGCTATAAGGAGCAAATATGTCTCATAGAAAACATCATAGAAAATTAGATATAAAGGTACTATTTTGGCTGACCTCACTTACATTTACAGCAGGATATACAAATGCACTTGGCTTGGTATTTTTATCTCTGCCACTTACTCACTACACAGGTAATATTACAAACCTTGCAGTGTCACTTATAAACAAGGGCAGCTTTGGTTCATTAAGGATAATACTTGCTATTATTTCTTTCTTTATAGGAGGTATGCTTTCAGGTATAATCTTTTACAAAAAACATGTAGGTTTCAGCAAAAAATTCGGCTTTGCCGGTATATGTAGCGGTGTAATGTATATAGCAGTAAATTTTCTAATTAGAAATGTCTATATGATTATAATTTCTACTGCTTTTATATCAGGACTGCAAAACGGTCTGCTAACAAGATATAAGGGCATGACAACTCGTACCACACATATGACAGGATATATTACAGATGCCTCTGTATATCTTGGTAGAGCCATTTCAGGAGATAAGGACGCCTTAACTAAGTTCAAATTCTTACTTCTTAATATATTTTCATTTTTCTTAGGTACTGTAATTGGTGTATTTTCCATCGACAATCTGAGATTGACAGCCTTTATAATAACAGGTACACTCAAAATAATCACAGGAATTTACTATCTAATTTTTATAAATAAAAAAGATATTCACCAAGTAATATTAAAAAATGAATAATATAGCCTATACAATCCTTCTACTTGACCTCCTATCTAATAGTCCTTATTATTGATTACATACATGGATATTTTCAGCAATACAACAATTAGTATAGCGCAAAAGGCTATAAGAGAAAGACCTATAATATTAGCAGGTATATTTTCAAATAGCTTTGCTATATTATTGTTTTCTCTAAAAATACCTTTTAAAAATGTCACACTTGATATAGTCAAGACATTTATAAAAACTATCATTATCATCCTTGCCTTTTCTATCCCTAATTTTATAATCAAAGGTATCAATATAGATGGAAATACCAAAGTACCCAGCATTGTGAGTATGGAAAAGATGACAGTATTTTCTATAGGAGTATTTAAGCTTAGTAAAAATATAAGGTTGCTCACTGCCCCTAATATAGAGAAAATAAAGCTGAAAAACAGCTTTCCAATTATATAATCTCTCCTTTTTACAGGAGTGGAAAATACAAATTGACAAAACTTTGATTTTGAATCATAATCAAAAATAGCAATCATCAAAATAAGAGGCATGAGCATGCAGATAAATGAAATAGCATAAATATTCTTGCTATAAAGTCCATAAATAAACGCAACTATACAAGATAGGACTGTAAAAAGCGCATTTTTTTTCAAAGTCATTATATCTTTGTAAATTACTGCAATCATCTTTCTCTCCTTTAACGAAATACTATTTATTGATGGATAAATTTACATGAAAGCTCGATTTATACTAATCACCATTTATAATGCAAAGAATGCTATTTTACTAAATTACATGTTTTCAGATTGTCAATAATTTTGCTGAAATGAAATCACATGGCTTTTTGATAGGTTTTTAGTATTATACTAAAGACCAATTAAATAGTCCTAAAAAATATATTAAGGATGTTTATTGAAAACTAAAAAATAATATTTCAATAAGTCTAAGTATATAACATTATCAGTAATGATTAATATTAGTTACTGTAATCTTAACTTAAAAATGGTTTTTTAAAAATAAGAACAAACACAATTATAATACATATCAGTATATACAATAAATTAATATTCCTTCTTCTTTATTATAGTTATGGAAATTTTAAGCAATATAAAAATAAGTATCATGCAAAACGCTGTTATACCAAGACCTATAATATAAGCAGGCATATTTTCAAACAAAGCAACAACACTTTTAAGTATATCTACCCTTTCTTTTAAAATCGAGCCTAAGCCTATGAAAGCAAAGTATATAACTGCCAATATAATCCTTGCCTTTTCAACTCCAAATTTCACTGCAAGTATTAGAAAAATTGTAGGAATTGTCAATGATATAAGCATGGTTAATATAGGGACAATAAGCAAACTTTCAATAGGAGCCTTGTTATTGATTAAAAAAACAAGAGTAATAATTGCTCCCAATATTCCAAAGACAAGGCAAAAAAACATCTTTGAAATAATATAGGTACTTCTCTTAAGAGGAGTAGAAAAAGCAAATATCTCAAATTTTGCCTTTGAATCATAGGCTAAGGATGAAATCATCAATGACATAGGAAATAAGGCATAGATAAATGAAACTAAGAAAATTTCATTTTTCATAATACTTTGTGCAGTTAAAATTACTCCCATTATCAATGCTATGACTATGGTTTTTTTCAATGTAATTATATCCTTGTAAATTAGAGCAATCATCTTTCTCCTCCTTTCACAAAGTACAGCATAATTTCTTCAATAGACGGTTTTTTCATATTCAAATTCTTCGGAAGCATAGCTCTTTTGACCAAGACTTCCGCTCCAAATGAATTGACTCTCTTGCCGATAATTGCCCTCTGGTCAAGATTTTGCATATCTTCATTTGATAACATACAGATAGCGTAGTCATCTTCAAGTCTGTCTTTTTCTTCCATTAAAAGTATCTTACCGTCATTTATAAAGGCAATGTAGTCAGCTATTTTTTCAAGGTCTGACAATATATGTGAAGAAATTAAGATACTGTGATTTTCATCTTGCATAAAATCCATCAACATATCCAAAATCTCATCTCTGACTATGGGATCAAGTCCGCTGGTAGCCTCATCCAAAACCAAAAGCTCTGCATTGTGAGAAAGAGCTGTAGCTATCGACAACTTCATCCTCATACCTCTGGAATAGCTTTTGATTAGCTGTTTTTCAGGCAATTTAAACTTAGATGTATATTGAAAAAAAACCTCCCTATCCCACTCATCATATACCATGGAGCAAAATTTTTCCAAATTTTTCAGACTTAACTCTTCAGGTACAAACAAATCATCAAATACTACCCCTATTTTATTCTTAATTTCAGTATTGGATGTATCACTTTCACCCAAAACCTCTATACTTCCTGAGTCCTTTTTAAGCAGTCCTAAAAGAAGTTTAATAGTTGTACTTTTTCCTGCTCCGTTTTGACCTATGTAACCTACTATCGTTCCTCTTGGGATGTTCAGATTGATAGGTCCAAGTGTGAAATTATCAAATTTTTTAGTCAAATCTTTAATTTCAATAGCAAAATCACTCATAACTTCCCTCCAAAAAACTTTTTATCATCTGCATTATCTCTTTGTTTGACAGTCCTATAATATCTGAAAACTCAATAATATCTTGAATTCTCTCCTCGATTTTCTTTAAGTATTCCTCACGAATAAGCTCCTTATTTTGCCTTGCGACAAAATTGCCCTTGCCTTGCACACTGTCGATAAATCCCTCCGCCTCAAGCTCGTCAAAGGCTCTTTTTGCAGTAATCATACTGATTCTAAGCTCCTTCGCCATAAATCTTATCGAAGGCAGTTTATCACCCACTTGCAAATCTCCGGAGATAATCTGAGATTTTATCTGATTTTTAATCTGTAGATAAATAGGATCGTTACTTGAATTGTTTATTTGAATATTCATCTTAAGGCACCTTACTGTTAATTGTGTACTTACTGTTATTATAATACCATAACAGTTAGTTTTTTGCAAGAGGATTTTTATTTTTTTGTGTTTTTTACTAATACTATAGTCTAATAAAATAATGTATAACATCTTTTCATAGTATTTGTAATAAAGTATAAATCATATACTAATTTAATAAAACTATTAATGAAGATTATCCATAGATTAAAATAAATAATAGTATAAAATTCAATAGAATACTAGTATTTAAAAATAAAAACCGCCTACATTATTGTAAACGGCATTAATACTAAAATCTACTAAAAAAATAGATAAAATATTTTAAGTATATCAATTACTTTTCAAAACATCCTAAGAATAAAATATGCTATGGCTGAAAATATAAGTGCAACTACAGTCATAGCTACAGTTCCCTTTAAAAAACCTACAAAATGAAAATAATAGTTTTTATTTCCATTACAATCCTCTGTCCCCGGCAAGACAAAATACTTACAATTAAGAAGGCATATAAACAGCCAATCCACTATTATAAGGTCTGTAAAATTCCAAAAAATACAGATAATCCAAAGGTGAATAAAGATTGTAACAAAGTTAAAATTACTTCCCTTATATTGAAAAATAGCAAATGCAATCAATAAAGCAATAAGTATAGTAAAACTTATAATAGCAAATATTAAGCCTTTTTTCTTCACCTCAGCTGTAAGTTCAGGTATATTGGCCACCTTCCTTACATCGTCCGGATAATCGTGCTCAATGGTATGAGGAAATACTCTAACAGAAATAGATACCATTATAATCCATAGAATCGACCAAACTATTGATTGCATAATTATAACTTGATAATTCATAAGCCTACCTCTACTCCTTTCTTAATACCAAATTCTAATAAAATAATGTATAAATCTTTTTCAGTGCATTTATAATAAAGTCATAAATCATATGCTACTTTGTAAATCATTTAGATTAATACTAATCACCACTTATATTTCCAAGATTGTTATTTTAGCGAATTATTTGTTTTGCAGATTATCAATAATATTACTGTAATAAAATTACAAGGCTTTTTGATAGGTTTTTCGTATAAATAGATAATAGTATTAGTAATGTTATTTTTTGAGTGCAAAAAAAGCCACCATATAAGGTGACTTAATTTTTCACTATTTTGTTGCAAATACTTCTATTTCAACTATTGCATCCTTAGGCAATTTTGCAACTTGTACGGCTGAACGAGCCGGAGGGTTGTTTGTAAAGTATGTTGCATATACTTCGTTCATTGCTGCAAAGTCATTAATATCTCTAAGGAAAACAGTTGTTTTTACTACGTTGTCCATAGATGAACCTGCAGATTCAAGTATAGCCTTACAATTTTCAAGACTTTGTTTTGTAGCTTCTTTTATATCTTGTTTCAATTCACCTGTTGCAGGATCGATAGGCAATTGTCCTGATGTTATTATCATATTGCCAAAGCTCATACCTTGTGAGTAAGGACCTATAGCTCCGGGTGCATTTTTTGTTTCAAGAACTTGTTTCATTATATTTCCTCCTAAATAAATTGATTTTATTGACAGATTCATCATATCAAATATATGTATCAAAACAAATAAACTAACAGAAGACGGCAAATAACTACCACTTATTCATCACAATAATTTCCCTGTTGAGATTTATTTCATTTTGCAACTAAGTCGAATTATATTAACGTAATTCAGACTTAATAGATATCAATCTGAAATGATGGAATCTGTCAACAACTGTCTAATATTATATCACTTTTTAAAATTATTGTATAGTGATTAAAGAAAAAAACAATATACATCAATATTTATAAATTACACTTTTTTCTACCCGCCTTAGTAAATTTATATGGCTATCCATTTGATAATTCTTTTTTGTTCTATAAAGGAATTTGGTAATACTATTATTCATTTTACATAAAAAATATCTGTTAGAGTTTCCTCCAACAGATATTATAGAATTATTTTCAGATTTGGCTTTATTTATAATGTTAAGTTTTAATATTATAGTTTTTCCATATCTTCGACTATTTCTTTACTGTCTTGGACTGATTTTGTGTAGATATCAGGCAGTTTTGTATAATCTATACCAAGCATTTGGCACATTTCACCTACCTCGTCCCAGTTGGCAGCTTCATAGCTACGGAGTAGATGTAAGAGCTTGTAAAGTAGTCCTTTTTCATTGAGCAGAGCATCTGATATATCTCCGGAAAGGTCAAGTGATTCGACAATTTCTTTCATAGTCATATCAAAGAGTATGTCAAACATATCTATCATAGATGTGAGTATCATCTCTCCCTGATATTCTTTGAGAACCGGTGTTTCTAATATTATATTTTCTACAAAGGATGTCCGAATTATTATCGTCCTTATCACTTCTTTATTGAGCCTGTCCCTATTTTTCCCCCTCGTTTTAACTTCTTGGAAAAGTAGAATTTTCAGCCATCTGTTAAGCTTTTTATATCCAAGTAGAGAAACTGCTCTTTGAATAGAGTCTATTTTTATATAGATATTTGCTCTCATTGAATTGGCAATTCGCAGTACCTTAAAAGCGAGTACAGGATCTTTTTCAATATATTTTGAAATCTTGAGCAAGTCTATAAACCTTTCTCCTGACTGTGTAAATTTAGGTGTATTAAGCTTTCTTATTATTTCAAGGCAACTTTTGACGTTTATAGAAATGTAGTTTCCCTTATGCACTATTGGTTTTGCGTAGTAAAATCCTTGAAATAGCTTATAGTTTAGCTCCAGTGCCAGTTTATGCATCTCTTCATTTTCAACTTTTTCAGCCAAGAGTATCTTTTTTTTGAATTTTTCTTTTTTTGAAAGTTGCCTTATCTCTTCTACCGAATTTGCCATAAAGTCAACTTTTATATAATCAGCAAGGTTGATGAACTCCTCATTTTTATAACCCACTTTATAGTCGTCGATTGCAATTTTAAAGCCGGCACGCTTGAGTTGTGTCAACCTATTTACTATCATCTTTTCTTCTTCTACAGTTTCTAATATTTCAATGACGTGTTCAATTGGAGAAAGCACATCCATGATATTGTCAAGAAGTAGGCTCCTGTCAAAATTCAAAAACATTTTTTTTGATGTATCTATATTATAGTTGTAAAAAAATGTATTGACATTTGTCAGCACGTCTACAGTCTTTTCAAGGTCTGTACTTATGTCGTCTGTCACTTCATTTCTATATAAAAACTCATATGCAACAACCGTATTTTCAGTGTTGAAAATAGGCTGTCTTGCAAACAGCATATTCACCGGAAAGCTCCTTAATTTTAAATCAGTTAATCAGTACGTCACTTATCTGTCTTAGTGAAGAATTTGTTTCAAATTCTTTGACTCCGTATCTTAATGTGTTATTTATATCCAAAATATATATTACCTTCATAAATGACGCTGAATCTTCTACCAAGCCTCTTCTGCTCAAATAATCGGAAAGTGCATATTGGTTGGTCTCTATTTCTTTCAAAGCTAGGTTCAAATTATCTGCACTTGATATATAGCCACCATCCTGCATCAGTTTTGAATTCTTGGCTCTGTCAAAATTTATCATCTCCATAAGCATCATAAGGTCATTCTTATGTGGATATACGCCTTTACTTACTAGTAAATCAGCAATCTCGCTATTAGTCATACCTTTTTTTATATCAAGCTTGACCTTTGCCTTTGATGAGACATCACTTTTTTGCCCGTCATTTTTTGCCTTGAAATCTTGTGTATTTTTCTGATTAGCATTAATTTTTTTCGTTAATTCTTCTATTTCTTTATCTTTTTGTGAAATCTGTGATTTCAAGTCAGTATTTTCCAAAATTAATTTATCGTTTTGTATATTGATATTAGAAGGTACAGAGTTTTTTTGTGCAAATATTATAAAAAACAAAATAGTCAATGACATACCAAGAAATATCCCTAATAAATATGAGAGCTTTACATTTGTATTCATCTTTTACAGACCTCTCATCTTAATCATAAGTTCTACTTCTTTCACACTCTTATTCATCTTCTTGGCTATGTCTTTTACAGGCATATTGTTTCTTACATACATTGACAGTTCGTCGGTATTTTCACTGCCCTCTATTCTTATATCAGATACTTCCTCTGACAATTCTTCCAACTTTTCTTTGACTTCATCCACTTTTGTACCCAAGAGCATAAAATAGGCTCTAAGTTTTGCCTCTTCCGATGACTCCTTATCTTTTCCCAATAATTTGAAATAGACAGCTATATTAGTAACTATAGAAATCACCAAAAAAGCAATTATTATCGCCGTCTTTACATCCATGATTTACTCTCCATATCCATATCTCAATATACATCCCTAGTAATTAACTCATCAATTTTCTAAGTTTTGTGAGGCAAGCACTGATAATTTGTGATATCCTCGATTCTGAAATTCCAATAATTTCAGATATTTCTTTATAAGTTAAATTTTCATAATAATATAGATTTATTATTATCTTTTCCTTTTCTTTAAGGGTGTCTATCGCCTTTGCAAGATCATTTACAGTATCTGTATATATCAGCTGTTGCTCAGGTGAATTTTCCACCTTTGTATCCGGTATTTGTATCTTTACATTTTCAGATAGCTCATCTTCTATAGATACTATGTTAAATGTTGCAGTCTCGTCAAAAAGCTCATCGACCTCTTTTAAGCTAATACCCAAATGCTCAGAAAGTTCATGTCTGGTAGCCTCTCTGCCGAGTTTATTTTCCAGCTCTTCCATTGCTGTATTTAAGGTCTTCATCTTCTTCCTTATGCCTCTTGGTACCCAGTCCTGACTTCTTATCTCGTCAATGATTGCTCCCCTTATCCTTATAGAGGCATAAGTCTCAAACTTAATATTTTTTGAATAATCGAACTTGTCGATTGCGTCTATCAGCCCAATTATACCGTAGCCCATCAAATCATCATATTCAATCTTTTGAGCATAGTAATTGAAAAGCTTGCCTGAAACTATCTTTACAAGGCTTACATACTTTGTTATTATTTCTTCCTTAATCTTTCTCTTTTTGTCCGGATTTTTTTCCTCCGCATATAATTTCCAGATATCAGCACTTTCAATTTGCAATTAAATCAGGCTCCCTCCGTTTTTATATTTTGACTTTCCTCTTCACTTTCACTTGCCTGCTCTGCCGACTCTTGTTCCAACTCTTCATTGCCGACTTGTCTGAGCAAGTCTTTTATTTCATCCTCATTACTTGAAACATCCAGTATAAAACTGCTTTTCTCCACATCCTCAAGCACTTTTTTGATTTTGTGTATACAAAAAAATACTAAATTAATACAAAAAGCTGTAACTAAAATTATTTCCATATACCTGTAAAAACTTAATTTTTTTAAGATAGATATCAATGTTATACCCATTAGAAGGACATAATTCACAAAAGTATAAATTATGAATTCATCTTTCATATTACGCTGTCGCCTTTACCTATGCTTTTTATATGCAGGTCATTTGAAGCTACTTCAAATGTGATAGTCCTCCCGTTATTTCCATGTAGGTCTTCGGCAACAATAGGTATATTCAAACTCTTGAGTTTTTTCTTTACTGCTTCTGCATTTTTCTTTCCGATGTTTAGGTTGTCACTTTTGAGAGAAACGCTGAACATCTGAGCGCCACCGGCTATCTTTGCCTTGAGTAAAGACTTATTCACCCCTTGTTTGAGCAAATCTGCCATCATCATATCTATACAGGTATCTGCAAATTTCATCTTATTTGAGTTGTTTTTGATTTCTTCGCTTGACGGCAACATTATATGCGCCATACCGGCAACTTGTTTGATCTTATCATATATGACTACTCCGACGCAAGATCCCAAGCCGAGTGTTATTAGAGAATCCGGCGATTTTGCAATCTTATAATCAGCCATACCTACTTTAATAATTTCTCCCATCTTATAGCACTCCTAATTTCACAAATAATTTTTCAAAAGAAGGTAGATCCGGCATAAAGAAGAAATAGCAATTTACATTTTCGCCTTCAAGATCCAGCTTATTTTCTATCAATATCAGCTTATCTGACTCTATTCCGTACTCTACCGCAGGAACGCTGAGTATCGAGCTGACCATGTCTACTGATACTGACGGAATTGAGATATTCATAAAAAGATTTGAAAACATTGAGATTGCGTTGACATATCCGCTTGTCATTATATTTCCAAGCTCTTGTACTACTGATTTTTCCATATCAGTGTACATATACCCGTCTGGTGAAGTTCCTATCAATTTACTTATAAGAACTTGTGCAGATTTTTGGTCCAACAATGTCAATATTGTACCTTCTATATCTCCTGTAAAGTTTATATACACGCCTACCGTAATTTCTTCAGGATCGTTGAAAAGATCAACCACTTTTTCAGTTTCCATTACTTCTATGTTGGGAACCTGCATATCCACCTTCATATTTATCATCTGCGAAAGCGATGTTGCAGCATTTCCCGAACCTATGTTTCCTATTTCTTTCAAAAGATCCAGACACATATTGTTAATACTATCTATAGAAAAAGCACTCATTTTTTACTCCTATCATTATTTACATACAAAACAGCCATCATCATTAAACGCTCAATACCTTATCCACATCAAGCAATATTATCATCCTGTCGTTGTCTTTTGCTATTCCTCTTACATACGATGAAGCTGACGCTGTCTCTACTGATGTATACTCTATAGCACTAGGAAGCAACTCTTTTACTTCGTAAGTGGCATCTACTATATATCCTACCATCATATCATTGAGTTTGCTCACTATTATTCTTGTTTCACTGTCTGCCTGTTTCATAGATAGTCCCAGTCTTGATCTTAAATCTATCACCGGTACTATCTCACCTCTTAAGTTTATTACCCCTCTTACATAGCCTTGAGTCTTAGGTACTCTTGTTATTTCCATATCTCTTTCGATAGTTTCCACCGTATCTATTTTTATCGCATAAAACTCGTCAGAGAGTTTGAATATTACATATTGATTTTCATTCATTGAAAAATCCCCTTTTAATTAACTTAAGCAGATATATTTCACTCATTTTGATATATCTTATTCAAAAATTTCATTAGTATCTATAATCAATGCCACTCCGCCGTTTCCAAGTATTGTAGCTCCAGCAATGAGTTTTACAAAGTGAAGATAAGGTCCAAGTGATTTTATAACTATTTCTTGTTGACCTATTAGAGAGTCTATTATAAGACCTAAGTCTTTTTCTCCCTTTCTAACTATAACTACAGTTACAGTTCCTTCTTTTCTTTGCTTATCTTCACAATCCAGTATTTCAGACATTCTCTTAAGTTCAAGAGGATTGTCCCTATAGAGAATTATCTCTTTATTTTCTATATTTCTTATATTACTTGTATCTATATTAGTTATCTCTTTGATACTGTTTAGCGGAATTGCGTATTTTTCTCCACCTACAATTACAAGAAGTGCCTGTATTATAGCAAGTGTAAGAGGAAGTCTGATTATAAATGAAGAACCCTTGTCTTTTTCTGTATTTACTTCTACAGTACCGCTTAGAGATTCTATCTTTGTCTTTACAACGTCAAGTCCGACTCCACGACCTGATACATTACTTATTTTGTCAGCAGTTGAAAATCCTGCTGCAAATATAAGTTCTGCAGCCTTATTTACATCAAGTTCATCAGCCTGTTCTTGAGTAAGAATTCCTCTATCTACTGCCTTTTGTTTTACTTTTTCAGTATTTATACCTGCACCGTCGTCAGTTACTTCGATGACTACAGTATTTCCGTCTTGATAAGCAATGAGATTTATAGTACCGTCTTTGTTCTTACCTTTTTTCAATCTTTCTTCAGGAGATTCTATACCATGGTCAGCTGAATTTCTAAGCAAGTGTACAAGCGGATCGCCTATCTCATCTATTACTGTTCTGTCAACCTCAGTTTCTTCACCGGACATTATCAAGTTAATGTTCTTGCTAAGATCCTTTGACAAGTCCCTTACCATTCTTGGGAATCTGTTGAACACTCTTTCAATTGGCACCATTCTTACCTTTGTTACAGCATCGTGCAATTCAGTAGTTACTCTTTCAAGGTATTCTACAGCTTCTGTCATATTTTGTTTCTTAGAGAAAATTTGATTGTCTTCAAGTCTTGTCTTTACAATGATAAGCTCGCTGACAAGGTTCATAAGATTGTCAAGTCTGTCTATGTCCACTCTTATAGTCTTGGCTGACTTTGCCTTTTGTGGCCCATGAGCTGTTTCAGCCTTTGTTTCAGCTTTTTTAGGAGCTTCAGGAGCCTTTACTTCATCTTGAACTTTTTGCTCTTCTACTTTTTCACCTTCCTGTTGCTCTTCCTTGACTTGTCCTTCTTCATAGTTTTCAAGAATATCTATGTCAAAATTACTTATTTCAACTGTTTCAACTTCAGAAACTGACTCTATGGAAGGTTTAATGTCGTCTATTGATTCTTTTGTCATAAAAAGTACAGTAAACTTACCTTCAAAGCTTTCAGACTCGATGTCGTCAGATGAAGGATTTGAGAATATTACCTCTCCTGCATCTTCCAAGTTCTTAAATACAATAAATGCTCTTGCTGACTTGAGCATACATTTTTCTTCAAGCGTTACAGAGATCTTGTAAACTGAATATCCCTCATCAATCATCGCCTTAGCTGTATGATATATGGCAAGTGCGTCATCATTTGAAAGATTCAGCTCGTCTTTTGCATTGTTATTTTCAGCATTTGAATTTTGTACTATATTTCCACCTTGTTCAGATGAACTTCCACCTAGGCTTCCACCCTTTTCCAAAATATCAAGTCTATTAATTATATCTGATATGTCTATCGCTTTTTCCTTACCGTCTTCCTCTATGCTCTTAATTTGAAGGTCTAGTATATCCAAACCTTCAAAGAGAATGTCTATCATATCTCTGTTTAAATCAAATTTATGAGAGCGTACTCCGTCCAATATATTTTCAAGCTTGTGAGTAAGCTTTGTAATTATCTCAAAGCCCATTGTACCTGCCATACCCTTTAGAGTATGTGCTATTCTAAATATCTCGTTTACTATGTCAAGATCATCCGGTGATTCTTCAAGTCTCAATATGCTTTCATTGAGATTTTGTAAGTGGTCTTTGGATTCATCTAAAAATATGTCAATATATTGATCAAAATCAAGCATTATTATACCCCCATAATTCTATTTAATTCAACGGCTATACTATTTAAAGGCACTATCTTGTCAACCTTTCCCGTTTCTACTGCAATCTTAGGCATACCATAAACTACACAGCTTTCCTTGTCCTGTACCATAGTTATGGCGTTTTTCTCTATCTTCAGCCTTTCAAGTCCCTTTGCTCCGTCACCGCCCATACCCGTCATAATCACAGATACTACATTTTTTATCGGCAAATCACAGACAGAGTTCATCATCACATCAACAGACGGCTTATGACCGTTTAGCCCGTCCTCATCGTCCAAGTATATCTCGTATTTATCTATTCCTACTGTTCTTAGCTTCATCTGCTTGCCGCCAGGGGCAACATACACATGTCCGTTTTTAAGCACTTCCTTGTCTTTTGCCTCTGTAACCTTTAGTTTTGATATGGAATCTAACCTTTCTGCCAATGACTTGGTAAAACCAGCAGGCATGTGTTGGACTACCAAAACAGGCGCATTTATATTTTGAGAAATTTCAGGTATGACCTGATTTAAAGCTCTTGGTCCTCCTGTAGATGTACCTATGGCGATTATTGTCTTGACCTTATCGCCTAAGTCATATCCCAAATCTGAAAATCTTGTAAAATTCCTTGTAAGTCCTTTTTGTACTTCAGCCTGTCTTACACGTTCAGTTTTTTTGAAATAAGGTGTTTTGACATTTACAGTAGATGCGTTTTTCACAGTCTTTATTATCTCGCTACTAAGCTTGTCCCTATCTGCCGAAAAAATATTTGTCGGCTTTGTAATAAAGTCCACTGCACCTAAATTCAACGCCTCAAGAGTAGTCGATGCACCTTCACTTGTCTTGGTACTTAGCATTACCACAGGTGTAGGCTTCTTATCCATTATTGCCTGCAATGTTTCCAAGCCGTTCATTATAGGCATCTCCACATCCAAGGTAATTACGTCAAAATTACTGCGAGATAATATGTCCAAGGCTTCTTTGCCGTTTCTTGCCTGTTCTATTAGAATAAAATCTTTGTCCGATGAAAATATGTCTTTGAGCATCTTTCTCACAAAGGCTGAATCATCTATATTTAAAATTCTAATCTTATTTATCATTTTGAAGATATTCCCTTTTTATCTTTTCTCTTTCTTTTTCAAAAACAAATCTTATTATTCTTTCTCTTTCTTTTTCACTTAAGTTCAAAAACTCAAGACTCAATTCCCATCTATTTCTTATATGTTCGCTTCTGAACTTTTTCAGTACCTTGGTCTCTACGAACATAGTAGAGTCATCTAATGTGAAATAAGCGTATATGATATCACCTATTTCTACTTTTTTATCAGTATAGACCTTCATCCCACCTGCACTTATGTCCATGGATGCAACGTGTTCTATTTCGTCAGAATCCTTTCTCTTCAAATCAACCTTGAAATTTGTCTCTATTCTGAAAAACTGTCTTCTTTGATTTTCGACAATGTCGCTTATTCTCTTTATTCTGATGAAGGTTATCCTGCCTTCTCTCACCTTTTCTATCACCTTTGCGTCAAACTTGTACATGCCCTTTTTTTCTACCATGTAAGTAACAGTGATGACAGAGTCGTTTAACAACATGACCACTTCCGATTTTCTTATCGGAGTGTGTACGAGAAACAGATTATCTTTTTCAATACTTTCCACCTTACTAGCGTATTCTTCCATTTCTCCATTGATATTCTCTTTGAGTATTTTGATATTTTGAAAAAGTTTTGGGCTGTTTAATACCATAATCACACCTATCTAAATAAATTTTTAAATCTATCTACTAATTTTTTAAAATTTTGCGTATCACTTTTTTTGTCTATTAACTTATCACATATACTTACAATACATTTTGACGCATTTGCACTAGGAGACATCTCAATAAATGCCCTTTGCCTCTTTACCGCTCTTGATACGCTTACATCATCATATATGAACCCCAAAAAGTTCAAATCTTTCTTTATAAAATTTGATGAAACAGTGTTTATATTGTCAAAAACACCTTGAGCTTCTTTTATATTTTCAGCTCTATTTACTACTACGCTAATATCTTTTTCCCTATCTTTAATGACCAAAGATTTTATAAGTGCATAGGCATCAGCAACTGATGTAGGCTCGCAAGTGGTTATAACCACTACTTCGTGAGCCAACTTTGCAAATGCTGTAACAACATTTGAAATCCCTGCTCCTGTATCTATTAGGATGTAATCCGCCATATTATTAAGCTCTGATATGGACTCCAAAACTATCTCCAGCTTATCATTGCTCAAATCTGCAAGTTCCAATATGCCGGAGCCTCCAGATATTAGTCCTATACCGTTGTTTGTAACTGTTATTATATCTTTGATATTAGCTCCTGAATTTATCAGGTCGGAAAAATTTCTCTTGGATACTACTCCAAGTAAAATCTCAACATTCGCAAGACCAAGGTCTGCATCTATAATTATTACTTTTTTCCCTCTTTTTATCAATTCTAAGGCTGTATTTGTAGTGAAGTTGGACTTGCCGACTCCACCTTTTCCACTGGAAATACATACTATCTTGGGCTGATTATCAGGTCTTATTTCCTTATTTTTACTTACTACGTCTCTTAGTCTCTGTGCTTGATCGTTTATCATCTCATATCTCCCTGATTAATTCCGACACATATTTCCCCATATTGAATTTTTCTATGTCATCAGGTACATTTTGACCAAAAGTGATGTAAGAGATATTTTTTCCAGTCTTTTTGATTATATCCAAGATATTTCCCATCCTACCTGTCTCATCAGTCTTGGTAACTATAATCTCATACTCGTCTACAAAACTGTAGGTATCGATTATGTCATAGATGTCATCTATGGATGTATTGGCTGACAGAACCAAAAATACCTTTTTATCTTCAATATCGGTCAACACTTTTTTCAAATCATCTATCTGTGATTTGTTATTATGCGAGCGTCCTGCAGTATCTATAAATACCATATCTCTGTTAGATAATCTGTCTATGGCAAAGCTTAAGTCCTGTATCTCGTACGCTACTTCAATAGGAGATGAGAGTATCTCTGCATAGGTCTTAAGTTGCTCTACTGCGGATATCCTATAGGTATCCAAGGTCAAAAACCCTATTTTCTTTTTATTTTCTATAGTTTCTTTGGACGCTATCTTCGCCAAGGTGGTAGTCTTCCCCACTCCTGTTGAACCTATAAAAACATAATACTTATGTCTTTTAGAAAAGTCCACCTTTATATAATCGGCAAACATATCTAAAACTTCATTTTTTAGGTCATCATACCTAAAATTTTTACCCTTTTTTTTCAAATTTACTACTATTTCTTTTGAAAGTTCGTATGAAATGCCTAATTTTCTAAGTTTTGAAATATTTTCTTCTTCTCTTATAATATCTTCTTCTTCTTGAGGAGTTTTAAAAGTATCATTGATTTTTTTCTTAAGCTCTCTTACTGCTGTCTTTATCTCATCAATATCTTTTTTTACTTCCTTTGCCTCATCTTCAAAACTCGCATCTGTCCTTACAGGTAGGTTATCCATATTATTTTGGTATGAGAGGTCTGTTTCCTTTTCTCTCCTGTTTTTTATCCTATCGTTCATGGCATCTATATGATACTTGAAATCCATGTCTGACTTTGCCTTAAATTTTACTATTTCATCTTCGAGTTTCCCATTACTTATTCTTTGTGTTTTTTTAGATAAATTATTTTCTATTCTTCCTCTATCTTTACTTTCTTTCTTGTTTTTTCTATCCAATACGCCTTCGTTGTCAAGTGCGGCAAGTATCTCCACTTCTTCCTTTTGGAAAAAACCCAAAAAACCGCCTGTTTTTACCTTATTGGTCTGCAAGATTATGGCATCTTCACCAAACTCTTTCCTGATAAGAGCCATTACAGAGACCGTATTTTCTCCCAAAAATTTTTTTACCTGCATCTACGCACTCACCATCCCTATTGATTGTATCTTTGCTGTCGGATCAATTTCATTGTAAGATAAGACTATTATATCAGAGCTTAGCTGCTCTATGAACTTTTTCAGATAAAATCTGACTATAGGTGCAGTTACTATTATAGGCTGCTCACCCAAAGAAATTGCCTTTTCTACCTGCTCATTGATATTATTTAACAGTCTCTTTGAACGCACAGGATCAAGTGCCATATAGGTACCTGTTTCCGTCGTCTGTAAAGACTCCATTATATTTTTCTCCACATCTTGGTCCATAGTTATGACCTTTGCCTCTTTTTGAGGCATGAACTGATTGGTTATATTCCTATACATTGATTGTCTAACATACTCAGTGAGCATATCAGTATCCTTAGTTACCTGTGCATAGTCTGCAAGAGATTCTATTATTGTGCCGAAATTTCTGATAGATACCGACTCTCTAAGCAGATTTGCAAGCACTTTTTGGATTTCTCCAAGTGAAAGCAGAGCCGGTGTAACCTCATCCACAAGTGACGGCTGTGTTTCCTTGAGATTGTCTATAAGCATCTTGACATCCTGTCTTCCTATAAGTTCATGTGCATACCTCTTGATTATCTCTGTAAGGTGTGTGGCTATAATTGATGGAGGATCTACTACCGTATAGCCGTATATCTCAGCCTTTTCTCTCTCCTTAGAGTCTATCCACTTAGCCGGCAATCCAAATGACGGCTCTATAGTGTCTATACCAGACAGTTCTCCGTCGGCATTGCCGGGATTCATAGCAAGGTAGTGGTCAAAAAGCACTGAACCTCCTGCAACTTCAACACCCTTAATCTTGATTATATATTCATTAGGTTGGAGCTGGATATTATCTCTAAGTCTAATCATAGGTACTATAATTCCCAGCTCAAGCGCACACTGTCTTCTTATCATTACCAATCTGTCAAACAAATCTCCACCTTGAGATTTGTCTGCAAGAGGTATTATACCATAGCCAAATTCAAGCTCTATAGCCTCTACATTAAGCAGAGGCAGTACATTTTCAGGTCTTCTTATCTCTTCAACATCGTCCTTTGTAGCCTGCTCTTCTTTTACGTCCGCTTTTTCGCCATCTTGACCTTTTACCCTTATAGAGTTGCCGACAAAGGCAAAGACTACTGACAACACCAGGTAAGGAAGTGTAGGCAGTGGTGTAAGCGCAAGGAAGAAAAGCACTCCAGAAACTATGAACATTATCGTAGAGTTGTTAAACAACTGATTTCTAAGGTCGTTTCCAAGATTATCTTCTGATGCCGACCTTGTAACTATTATACCTGTAGCTGCTGATATCAATAGCGAAGGAATTGAGGATACCAGACCGTCACCAACTGCAAGCAGGGCATATTTTTGCAAGGCTTCTCCTGCCGTTATTTTCAAGTACAGTATACCCATTAGTATACCGCCCAGCAGATTGATAAAGGTAATTATGATACCGGCAATAGAGTCTCCCTTTACGAACTTTGTAGCACCGTCCATAGAGCCGTAAAAATCGGCCTCTCTTTGAATCTTGCTTCTCCTTGTCCTTGCCTGTGTTTCATCTATCATACCTGAGTTCAAATCTGCATCTATAGCCATCTGCTTACCGGGCATAGCGTCCAGTGTAAATCTTGCAGCAACTTCCGATACTCTCTCAGAACCCTTGGTAATTACCATAAAGTTTACTATCATTATGATGATGAACACTATAAATCCGACTATGGCGTTACCACCCATAACGAAGTTTCCAAATGCCTCGATTACATCTCCTGCATCACCTTTTAATAGGATATATCTTGTTGTAGTTATATTAAGTGCTATTCTAAATATTGTAGTAATCAGCAAAAGTGAAGGGAATACTGAAAAATCCAGTGCCTCCCTGTTAAACATTGCTATCAACAATATAAGAAGTGATAATGATATGTTCATACTGAGCATAATATCAACCAGAAATTCCGGCATAGGTATTATTATCATAAGAATCATAAATATTATCCCTACCGATACTACTATATCTCCTATCTTCATTATCTATCTCCTGTTAGTTTTATTATCCGTCTTTAAAGAGAAGATGTAAGCCAATACTTCTGCGACAGCCTCATATAACTGAGGTGTAATTACACTTCCTATGTCTATCTCGCTGTACAAAGCCCTTGCAAGCGGTTTGTTTTCAACAATAGGAATATCAAGCTCCTTGGCTTTTTCTCTTATCTTCTTGGCTATAAAATCCTGCCCCTTCGCTACCACATAAGGAGCGTCATACTTATCTTCATCATATTTTAATGCCACTGCAAAATGCGTAGGATTGGTGATTATTACATCCGCCTTTGGCAAGTCTTGCATCATCCTTCTCATAGCAGACTGCCTTTGACGTTCCTTTATCTTTGATTTAATCTGAGGATCCCCTTCAGATTGCTTATATTCATCTTTTATTTCCTGTTTTGACATCCTGATATTCTTGTTGTATGAATGTCTCTGATACACATAGTCAAAAATACCCAGTGCTATTATTACATACACCATCCTAAGTGCCATATTTATTGAAAAATGAAATAGCATATAGGAAAATTGCTTGTCATTGAGTGAAAATGACTTCATTACCAATGGCATATTATCTTTGATGTAGGCATATCCAACATAACCTACAAGCATAATCTTAAGCAGAGATTTTATAAGAGTGACAGTAGACTGCATGGAAAACATCCTCTTAAACCCCGACAGTATACTTATTCTTTCAAGCTTTGGTCTTATAGTCTCAGCCGTAAATATATTTCCAACCTGTGCCTTTTGCACCAAAAAGGCTACAAGGACAACAGGTATTATTATAAAGAGCATAGCCTTTACGCAAAAAATAAGCAAGGTTGTGAAGAGTTTGTATGCCTGCATCTGATTTGTAAGCTCAAAACTGTTCAACATTCCTGTATAGTAGTTCCACGCATCCACTATGACCTTTAATATTTCCTTGGAAAAGGTATTAATAGCAAATACAGCCGCGAAAAGCGAGGCTGCACCTGTAAGCTCCCTACTTTGGAGCACATTCCCCTTTTTCCTCGTATCTTCCTTTTTCTTAGGAGTTGCCTCTTCAGTCTTCTCGGAAAATAACTGGAGATTAATCTTTATATAATCATACATCTTTTGCTCACTTTTCACAAATAACAAACATCTCATCATCCACTTATACTGCTATTTTTAATCTATGAATTAACCATAGATTGGATTAACTAATAAATTATAAAAAATCATTCATAAGTATTTAATAAATAAAATAAATCCAAATTCTATATCTAATAATTAGAATAACACTGATATAGAGCATAAATATTTAAATAAATTCTACAAAATCTTATTATAATCTTGCAATTTAGAAGAATTTCAACATAAAAAACGAAATATATCAAGAAACTAAGCTATTTTTAAAAACATAAAAACATACTCGCTCATCTTCTTAAATATCTCTATCACGACATTTTTAACCATAGGCAGGCTTAGATAGAATATAACAAAGCCCACTATTATCTTAAAAGGCATACCTACTATAAAGACGTTCATCTGTGGCATGACCTTTGCCATAAAGGCAAGTAATATATTGCCTAAAAAGAGAGTTATTATTATAGGTACTACCAATAATATTGATGATACCAAGATATACGCGTTGAGCCTTATAAGAAAGTCCAAAAAACCTTCCTTGTAAAAGTCAATAGTATTTATAGGCAGTATCTCAAATGAATTGACTATAGCCCTTATCATCAGATGGTGAATATCCAAGGACAAAAAGAGTAAAAAAGCAAATACATTGAAAAGTTGACCGCTTATGGTGGTATTTCCACCTATGGAGCTGTCAAAAATCTGTGACATGGAAAGACCTATATTTATATCAGCATTTGCCCCGGCTGCCATAAATATATTGAAAATCAGAGCCATACAAAGACCTATGCAAAATCCTGTAAATAGCTCTTTTACCACCAAAAAAATAAACTCACTGCTTGAAACATCTATATTTGTATTAGGTACGACAAAAGGTAGAATCACATACGACAAAATCATACCCAACCCTACCTTCAACATGGCAGGAATATTATTTCTTGAAAACATAGGTGCAATAATGACAATCCCCAACACTCTGGACAAAATCAGCATATAGACATCAATGGAATTCATTACAAAAAATATCAAATCACCAAACATAATATTCCCTATTATAAACTAAACTATAAAGTTGTTCATCCCCAAAAACAAGTTTCTCGTAAAATTGACCAAGGTAGAAATAATCCAAGGTCCAAATATTACCATTGAGAGCAATACAGCCACTATCTTGGGTACAAATGCGAGAGTCGCCTCCTGAATCTGAGTAGTTGCTTGAAATATAGATACTATAAGTCCTACTACCAAGCCTATGAGTAACATTGGAGCAGAAAGCAAGAGTATCATAAGTGCTGCCTGTTGTATTATATTTACTACTACATCTATATCCATAACTCACTCCTACTTAAATCCCATAACTATGGATCTTATTACCAAATCCCATCCATCTACCAAGACAAAGAGCAATAATTTAAAAGGCATTGATATCATCATAGGTGGAAGCATCATCATACCCATAGACATCAGTGTTGAAGAAACTACCATATCTATGATAATAAAGGGTATGAACAGCAAAAATCCTATTTGAAATCCGGTCTTTAACTCACTTATACAAAAAGCCGGTATGAGTACGGAATTAGGTATGTTTTCAAGAGTTACATTGTCTTTTTTTAATTGTTCATCTTTTGACAGCTCTAGGAATAACTTTATGTCAGACTGCCTAGTCTGCTTGAACATAAACTCTCTTACAGGCTTCATCACATTTTCCACTGCCTGTTCCTGTTTGATTTGCTTGTCAAAATAGGGTTTCAGTCCACCATCATAGGCTTGTTTACCTACAGGCGCCATGATGAAAAATGTCAAGAACAGCGCCAAGCCTACCATGACTTGAGATGGAATGGTCTGTTGTGCACCAATCGCCTGTTTTAAAAACGAAAGAATCACCACTATCCTTGTAAAGCAGGTCATCATTATGAGAATACTCGGCAATACCGACAACAAAGTAAAAAATAAGAGTAATTCTATTGAATCACTCATATCGGTAGAGTTGCCACCCGTATTAATATTAAGTGATACGTTAGGTATTGCGGTAGCTGATGCCATATTATTAAAAAAATAAATAAATGCAATTAAAAAAGCACCTAGAAAAACCGACTTTTTTAATCTCTTTCCCGTTTTATTTTCTGTCAGTATCATCTTTGTAATCTAATTCCTTTAAAACAGATATGTTATTATTGGAAGCACCTAAGAAATACTTCTTGCCGTATACTTCAACAAGAAATATTTCCTTATCTTTTGAAAGAACTATCTTCTCAAGGACCTTCATATTATTATCCTTGTAAAAGTTGTAATTTCTCTTTTCTACAAAAATAGATGCCTTTTTCAAACCTAATATCATTACTACTATTAAAATAGTGTAAAGTATTATTTGAATAACTAAGTCCAACAAGTTATTAACCTATTACCTTCTTAACAGCTTCCAAAATTCTGTCAGCTTGGAAAGGCTTAACTATAAAGTCTTTTGCTCCTGATTGAATAGCCTCGATAACCATGGCTTGTTGTCCCATCGCTGAACACATAATGACAGTTGCATTGGCATTTATCTTCTTGATTTCTTTTACGGCATCTATCCCGTCCATTTCAGGCATCGTTATATCCATTATAACCAAATCCGGATTAAGCTCCTTGTATTTTTCTATAGCCTTAAGTCCGTTTTCAGCCTCACCCAAAACTTCATATCCGTTTTTAACCAATATGTCTTTAAGCATCATTCTCATAAATGCCGCATCATCAACTAATAAAATCCCTTTTGCCATCTTTAAAAATCCTCCTAATTTTTTATAAACTTTGTAATCTCTTATCTGGCTTTACAATATCTGTAATTCTTATACCATAGTTTTCATCTATTACTACTACTTCGCCGGTAGCAATTTTTTTACCGTTGGCAAGTATGTCCAAAGACTCACCTACCACCTTGTCAAGCTCAAGTACACTTCCCGGTTTGAAGTCAAGTATCTCATTTATAGGTTTTACCGTCTTTCCAAGTTCAACGGTAATTTGTAACATTACATCCTTTATCAAGTCCATATTTTCAGGTACTTGAATATTGCTCATTGCAAGTGAATCAAAACTTGAAAACTGTGCCTGTTGCACCCTCACACTCTGCTGTGATGGCATCTGCTCATACTGCATAGGCATAGGCGGAGCCTGATAATACTGCGGTGGCGGTGCTTGGTAATATTGTGGCGGTGGTGCTTGATATTGCTCCTGTGGCGGCATCACCGGTGGAGCCTGTGGCACTTCCTGAATCGGTGGAGCAGCCTGTTGCGGTTGTTCCTGTACAGGCGGAGCCTCTTGCTCTACAACTTCTTCACTAACTCCTGTATTACCCATTATCTTATCTATCAACTTCCTTGCAAATTCAATAGGAAGTATCTGCATTATCTCAGAGTCTATGAGATTGCCGACTCTCATCCTAAATGAAGTGCACATTATCTCTTGAGCAGGATCAATGATATCAGGATCAAGTCTATCTCCCTTAAAATTCACCCTACTTACTTTAGGTGGTGTAATATCAATCTTGCCACCGAGCATCTCTGAAAGTGAAGTCGATGCAGCACCCATCATCTGATTCATAGCCTCGCTTATCGCACTTAGGTGCATCTCCGTGAGATCTTCAGGTAAGTCGCTTACTCCATCTCCTCCAAGCATCAAAGAAGTGATAATCTTAACATCATCTTCTTTCAAAATAAGCAGGTTCATCCCATCTATTCCAACAGAATACTTTATAAACACAGATACAAAAGGTAGAGGATAACTCTCAGCTATCTTGGCTATTGTTGTTTGTCTTACTGTCGGAGTAGTTATTTCCACTCTTTGGCTTAATAAAGTAAACAATGTAGTAGCGGCGCTACCCATGCTTATGTTTCCAATTTCACCTATAGCATCTTTTTCCATGTCTGTGAAAGCGTCTACGAGTTCTTGCTTAGTTTCTACGTCTTGCACATCAGTAGTGTCGTTATTTACAACACCGCTCAAAAGAGCATTTATCTCTTCTTGGGAAAGCATATCATTCGCCATTTTCTTCATCACCCTTTTCTATTACTTTGTTTATTTTAAAAGCCATATTCTTCTTATAAGTTCCCGGATAACCTAGATACTTAGTTTTTCCGGCAACCTTAAGTTCCAGTTCTTCATCCACCTTTTTATTGAGCTTGATTACATCTCCTACCTGCATAAATATGAAGTCTTCAACAGTTATAAAGGTGTCTCCTATTATCGCAACTGCTTCAAGTTTAGCTTTTTTCACATTGCTTTCGAGGTTTTTCTTGCCCTTTTCATCAAACTCTTTTTTAATTCCGGAAAATAGGAAGTTGGTAGAAAGATTTTGTATAATCGGCTCCAATACGATGTTAGGAAGACAGATGTTCATCAGTCCCTCAACCTCGCCTATTTTAACCGATAAGGTTATAAGTGCAACAGTTTCATTTGGCGAAACTATCTGAGCAAATTGTGAATTAGGTTCTATCTTTTCCAAGTAAGGTGAGAGTTCTATCACATTTTCCCATGCCTCGGAAAAATAGCCTACTATATTTCTAACTAACTTTGAAAGTATGATTAGTTCTATTTCAGAGAAATCTCTATTTTCCTCATCATAAAGTCCGTCACCACCAAGAATCCTATCTATCATGGTGTAGGCAAGCTTACTCGACGTCTCCAATATTATCTGCCCCGGCAAAGGTTCAAAATTGACTACTGCAATCATGGCAGGATTTGATATGGAGTTGTTGAACTCGTAGTAAGAGAGTTCTTCCACAGAAGATACCTCAATCTCAGTTATTACCCTTAAATACCCTGATAAATACGTACTAAGCACTCTGGCGTAATTATCGTGTATTATCGACAATGTCTTCAACTGATCTTTTGCCAATTTTTTAGGACTTTTGAAGTCATAGTTTTTTATCTTGACTTCCTTTTGCTCTTCCTTTATATCATCTACAGAAACATCACCGTCACCAAGCGCTGACAGTAACGCATCTATTTCTTTTTGCGATAATACTTCCGCCAAATTTCACACCACCCTCAGTTATTGGATAATATTTTCAGTAAACAACACACTGACCACATCTTGTGTCTCAGACTCTATTATTGCATTCACATCATTTTTTATCTTATCCTTAAGTTTACTCATACCCTCAGGACTTGTCATCTCGTTTGCAGTCATAGCAGATATGGATGTTATAATACTGTCTTTTATCTGTGGCATCTTCGCCTTTATAGTTTCAGGAGTTTTCTTGCCCTTGACTTCCAAGACAACAAAGCCCTTGTAAAATCTTCCCGCCTGGCCTATCTGTGTCGTTATGTCTCCTACATCTATGTTTTGAGTAGCTTCTTTCTTTTCTTTTTTCGGTGCATTTTGTGGATTACCTGTAGGTTTGAACACTACAAGCACCAATGTTGCTACAAAAACAAGCAGTGACAGGACGAATATCACTATAGACAGAACTGTAAATTTCTTGGAATCCATCTTTCACCTCTTAAATTTATGCTGAAAAATAAGTCATCTATTACCAACATTAATACAATTATCTATTATCAATTTTAATACAATCATTTGAATACTTTGTATTTTACTTTATATTTATTTCTTATTTTTTACTGCTTTTGAGTCCTTAGTCCTCAGTATCATTATATCAACTCTCCTGTTTTTTGCCATATTTGCAGGCGTATCATTAGGAGCTACAGGGTGATACTCACCGTAACCCGCTGTAGAGAGTCTCTTAGGATCTATACCCTGATTTTCTATTAGATACCTTACGACGTTAGACGCTCTGTTGCTTGACAACTCCCAGTTTGACTGGTGCGTAGACGTGCTTATAGGAACATTGTCGGTATGTCCTTCGACGCTTACGAACTTATCCTTGAAATTCTTACTCTTGAGTATACCACCTACATACTTGAGCACATTGTATGACTGTGGCTTAAGAGTCGCACTTCCTTGGTCAAATAAGCTGCTGTCTTGAAATCTTAAGACAAGTCCTTCTTCTTCATTTGAAATACTTATCTGTTTTTCAAGTTTATTTTCTTCCAGATATTCCTTAATCTGTTTTTCCATCTTTTCAAAATTATTGGACTCTGCCACAGAACTACTTTGACCTTCAAACACAGAGCCTTTTTCTATCTTATTTTCAGAGCTTAGTGTATTTCCACCGTCAAGTACACCAAGAGAGCCCTGAAAAGACATTACTATAGCTTCGAATTTCTTGGCGTCGATATTTGACATCGCAAACAGGAGCACGAAGAAACATAGGAGCAATGTCATCATATCACCATAGGTGTTCATATACTCCGGAGCACCCATCTTTATCTCATAAGTTATATTCTTCTTAGCCAATTTTATTCTCCCTCTTTACTTGATGCTTTTCTAAGAGACGGAGGTAAAAACGCCTTGAGTTTTTCTTCTATGATTCTAGGATTTTCACCGGCTTGTATTGAAAGTAAGCCTTCCAATATTATTCCTCTTTCAAGCATCTCAACTGCTGAATTAACAGACAGCTTCTTTGCCATAGGTGTGAAAAACACATTTGCCAAAATTGAACCGTACAATGTTGTGATAAGAGCAACCGCCATATTAGGTCCAAGTGATGCCGTATCACTCAAGTTTTTAAGCATGGCAACAAGTCCAAACAGCGTTCCTATCATACCGAAACCAGGTCCCATACTCGCTATCATCTCCATGAGTCCTTGACCATTTTTATGTCTTTGCTCGATGAAGTCAAGCTCTGTTTCGAGCAAATTTCTCACAAGCTCAGGATCCGTACCGTCGACTATCAACATCAAGCCCTTTTGTAGGAATGGATCTCCCATGTCTCTTGCAGCTTCTTCAAGTGAGAGCAGACCGTCTTTTCTAGCCTTGTTAGCAAGTTCAATTAATGACTCTATAGTCTTTGACGGATCTGTTGCTTCGCTTTTAAAAGTCTTTCCTATAAGCTTAGGCAAATCCTTAATAGTAGACATAGGGAAGGCAATCATACTGGCGAAAATCGCACCCAATACCGTAATGAAAAATGAAGGTATATCTATATAAGTGGCAAATCCGGCTCCACCGGATATAATACCCAGCCCCATGGCTGCAAATGCGCCGACGAGACCGATGACTGTAGCTAAATCCATTTACACTATACCTCTCTTCTTCTTATGTTTACTTGCAAGCCTGCTTGTCTTTTATATTCAATAACTTTTTCTATAACTTCGTCAATGCTTTCTCTTACCACGAATTTATGTTCGCTTGTAAGTGTTATAACAGTATCGGGATTTGCATCTACAATCTCAATCAAATCTCCGTTTATAACAAACTCGTCTCCGTTTAATCTCGTCAATTTAATCATATAAAAATCAATTCCTCAACTCAAATAAAACAATAAAAACACCTTGAAATATAAAATTCCAAAGCCATGTAACTTAAGGAAAAAGTGAAATAGTGTAATTTATTCATAAATTTAAGACAATATTAACAAAAATTTAATATTTTTTCAATATAATTATAAAATTATTTATATTATTACACAAATAAAATAGATTTTACACATTTTACTCTTATAGCACATTGATACCACTATATATTTCGGACGATAATCAATATTTTTCAATATTTTTTTCATAAAACCATTAGCACAGATTATAACATACAATTTTATTTTTATCTAGTATTTTTTTGAATGTTTTGTCCCATTTTGTTTTTATTTTCTGATTAATTAATCCTATATTATCTTATAGTTTAAAAATTTATTTTCCCGTAAAAAAACACCTATATTTCAATTAGGTGTCTTTTACGTTATTATTATATTTAGGACTTTAGTATTGTTTATATTAAAAACATGAGACTGTTCTTCCTTCAAGGTTAATAAAAATATTACCACTAAAGAAAAAACAATATTACCATATAATAATTATCTATCTCTTAAGATTTACAAGTTCTTCAAGCATTTGGTCAGTTGTAGTTATTACCCTTGAGTTTGCTTGGAATCCTCTTTGTGTTACTATCATATTTGTAAATTCTTTTGCCAAGTCCACGTTTGACATTTCAAGAGCACCTGAAAGAAGCGCTCCGTTTCCACCTGAACCGGGTTTATTTATATTTGCTTCTCCTGAGTTTTCAGTAGGTGACCATAGGTTGTCCCCTTGTTTTTGTAGACCGTTGACATTTGAGAAAGTTGCAGTTACAATTTGGCCAAGAGCCTTTGTATCTCCATTATTGAACTGTCCTATAACCTTTCCGTCAGAGCCAATGCTCATCTTTGTAAGTTCACCTAATTTATATCCGTCATTAGTCTTTGCAAAAGCAGTAGATTTTGACTCATATTGAGTAAGCGATGAAAGACCTATCTTAAAGTTGTTAATTGGAGCTGCTCCGTTGATTCCAGATGGATCAAGAGTAAATGTCAGTTCTTTTACCGCATTTGCCGGATCAACCAAACCCTTGTCTGTGAATTTGAAACCTGTAAGAGCCTTTCCGTCTGCTGTCGTAGCAGGATTTGTATTTATAGTTGAACCTGTTACAGGAACCATTGCTCCGTCAGGAGTCTTATAGAAGGCATAAGCACTCCAAGTGTTTGGACCTTCTTTTACAAAGTCTACTTGTATTGTATGCTCTCCACCAAGTGAATCTATTACAGAAGTAGTAATAGTCTTTCCTATTATACTTTCTCTCTTAGGTGATGATCCTTCAGCAAGTTCAGGCTTTACAGTATACGTGAAGCCTTTTGACGGATCAGCAGGATCTACCGGTTTTTTGTCATATATTGTAGCAAGTGTATTAGGAAGTGGTGAAGGCAGACCTTCAGCAGTCTTGGAGCTTAGGTTTCCTTCTAATTGTATATTGCTTGTTACCTTAGGTTTTAATACATCCTTTATAGGAACTTGTATCTTATCTATTTTTTCTATTATATTTCCGTCTTTGTCAGCTTGATAACCCATAACATAGTTACCGTTTTTATTTACGAGATAACCTTCTTCGTCAACTCCGAAATTACCATCCCTCGTATAGAATCTTCCATCCGGTCCGTCAACCATGAAAAATCCTTCTCCGTCAATGTACAAGTCTGTATTTATATTAGTAGTCTCTACAGTACCCTTGTCCATTGCATTGTCGATTGAGCTTAGGTTCATACCAAGACCTATCTGTCCCGGGTTTATACCCCCTCTGTCTCCACTTGAGCCGGAAGCTGCTCTTGTCAACTGGCTGTATGTGTCTTTAAAAGTTGTTCTTGCTGCCTTAAAAGCTACTGTATTAACATTTGCTATATTATTTCCTATTACATCCATTCTCGCCTGATGATTCTTCAAAGAAGAAACGGCGGAATTCATAGAACGCATCATATTGATAATCCTCCCATATTAAACCCATCCTTGGCATAGTACATCTTATTCTTTAAGACATTTTATGATTTATTTTTCTATATTTTTATTTTACTTTTCTTATTTCGGCTTTTCCAATTATTTTTTTATCTATTTTCTTAGTATATTTTTTGCTACTTTTAGTTTTCATCTTAATCTTATTCTTCATCATTTCGTATTATCTGTACTTATTTTAATTTTTGTTATTGACTTTTCTTATTTAGACTTTAAATTCTTTATTTCATTTTCCAGTGATGTTATTTTATCCAAAAGAGCCTTATTAGTATTTTTGAATTCGTTTAAGAAAGCATCTATCTTTGTATTGAAAGAACCCTTATCTTCAAAATTTTTGGCGAATTTTTCAAATGATGTCGCCATGTTGCTCATCTGTTCTACAGCAGTAAACTGTGCCATCTGTGTCATATATTGCTCATTTTTCATAGGTTCCATAGGATCCTGATGCTTCATTTGAGCTACAAACAATTTTATAAATGTGTCCTTGTCATATCCTGTTCTTTTTGCTTTTTCGGCCTTCTTTGCCTCTTCTTCAGCTTGTTTTTTCTTCAATGAGTCTGCCGTTACATCCGCAAACTTATATTCCTTGCCCAGTGAATCTGTCATTTTTTCGCTGTTATTATTCAAATTTGCAGCCAAAGGATTTACAGATGTATTTTGCACTGATTGTATAGACATTTTTGTCCCCCTAAAAATTAAGAGATAAATTAAATTATTTCACCTTATAATTTATCGAATATTTATACAAATACTTTATATTTTTTCTATATATTATTTAAAGTTTTTTAAACGGACTTACTTTAAGGCATATAAAAAGTGATGTACTACAGTTTGTAATACATCACTGAAATTATTCTAAATATAGTTTAATTTTTAAAGTCCGTAAATTAAAATAGCAAGAAAGCCAATGATTTTAATCTTTTCTCTAAGTTCTCTTTCTTCTTCACGTTTCGCCACCTTCATACCCAATTCCATATCTTCGATATACAATATGGCACTTTCTTTAAAATCTTCAGGTAACTTATACATATTTTCCCTTAGTATAGCTACATTTCTTTCTACCGCATCATCTCCTGTAGCATCATAATCAGGGTTTAAGTTTTCGTTTATATAAATTTCTATATAATCATATCCTGAAGGTTCGTCAGGACGAGAAGTTACAGCTGTTATGCGATTAAATTCTTCATGATCTACAACAAAGTCCAATTTGGATAAAATATTGGAAGTAGCATCTTCAATAAGTTCTTCTTCAGTCATCTCAGGATAATATTCTTTATACATGGTATAGACAGAAATAAAGTCATCCATATTTTCATTAATTTCTTTAATATCTCTTTCATGTTCAAGAATAGACGCCTCTTTTCTGATTTTATCAGCTATGACCGTTTTTTCTTCCGGTGTCAGCTCCAATGCAAGAGCGTTGGAACTTAAGCTAAAAAATAGTATCAACAGGGGTAAAAATGCAAAAATCTTTTTAAACATTAAAAACCTCCTTTTCGTTAAAACATTTTCATAATAAATATCAGTAAATATAAAATAAGAAATTTCATCTTATTCTTGGCAGCATTATAGTAGTTGTCAAAACAAAAAGCAAGCTAAATTTTCATTTTTAATATAAAAGTAATATTATTACAAGGATTTCATTAGTTAAATGAATAATTTATTTATTAAATATGCTAAATTGTTATTAACCTTATACTAAAAACCAATTAAATAGTCCTAAAATATATTAAAGATTAGTTGTCTAAAACTACAAAAAACTATATTTCAATAAGTTCAAATATGTGACATTATAAATGGTGATTAGTATTACCTCATAATACAGACCTTATCACTGAAAAAGCAATTTTTCAACACCAAATTCTGATTCTCCGATATTTTTTTTATTATCTTATCTTTAAGCCATAAAAATAGTGACGTACTACAGTTTGTAATACATCACTGAAATTATTCTAAATATAGCTTAATTTTTAAAGTCACAGATTATTTTTAAATCCAAAATTCATTTTTTATTTGCTATTAAATTGTAAACTTATATGGCAATTAACAGATTTTCAATATTATTATCCGTTTAATACAGGTCGTTAAACATCTCATCACTAACCATATAAGGATTGATAACTTCTTCAAAGACGAGCTCATCTGCTGAAAGTCTAACTCCGCCTTTTTTGGAGAAATTTATCGCTTCCATTATATTTTGATGATAATTTGTCTCCTGATTGCTTTGTCCCACCTGCACATTGATTTCTTGGACATTGACTCCTTGCTCAAGCAGTGACTGTCTCAAGATGTGGATGTCATTTTCTATCGCCTGTTTAGCCTTTTGAGAGTCTACAAAAAATGATGCGTTGAATACTCCATTTTCAGAATTTATACGAACACTCAGTTTTCCAAGAGATTCAGGCTCAAGCTTTATATCAAAACTTGTCTTATTCCCCCTAAAGGCTACTCTCATCTCATCTACTATCTTTGCAAAGTTTTGTATCTGTTCATTGACTAATGTCGCTCTTCCAGCTGTAGTAGAAGATATCTTGTTGTTTGAGACAAAGCTTCTCATTCCTGTAGTATCTATTGATATATTCACAGGACTTTCTATCTCCACATCATTGTTTATATTTAGCTCTTCATTTACTTGATTATTTACTACAGGTCTGATATCTTCTTTAAGCAGGCTTATCTCTCTTGCAATGTCGATTTTTGATGTGTCATTTTCAATGTTTGAGTTTTCTCTTTGAACCTTATTCTTATCACTTACATCTTTTACAACTTCCTTGAAAGTTTTGAGAGTCTTTTCATCTTCTTCTCCAGTCAAAGCTGAAAACTCTCCTCCAAGCTCTATCTCATCAGTCTTTTTTGATTCAATTTTTGGACTTAGATCTTTTGGTAAGTTATTTAAGACTGTACTTTCTTCATTTGGAGTTTCATCTGTCATAGGTTGAAGCTTATTTTTATCAGACATTTCAGATACCAAGACAGTATCTTCTTTTACCTCTTCTTGCATTTTATTGTTTTGCAACACCTGCATATTATACATGTAGACATTTGTTTCAAAACTTTCTTCTACAGCTTCATCTTCTTCCTTGCTTCCTTGAACGTTTTGATTATTGTCCTTGAGTTTTACATCTTTTTGACTCGTATTTTCTACCTTATTGTCATTTTCCTTGATTTGATCTTTGTCTTCAGATGTATTTTTTAGCTTAGAGTCCTGGTTTATCTTCTCATCTTTTCTTAAAGAGTCTTTTTTTATTGCATTGTTTTTGAAACCTTTGTCGTCAGTTTCTGTTTTTTCCCTTTCATTGTTTTCACTTTTTAGGCTTTTTTTAAAGTCTCTCTTAGTTTCAAATTTATTATTTTCGTTTGAATTAGATCTTACATAATCCTTGAAACTCACATCCGTTTTAAAATCTGATTTTTGAGTCATATTCTTGGATATGTCCGCAAATATGAAATTATTAGATAAAGCAGTATTATTTGAAGTTATCTTCTCCATTTAATCCTCCGATTTTAGTTGTACTGTTGGGTATATCAATTCCTCCGATTTTAGTTGTACTGTTAGGTATACCAATTTCTCTGCTTATATATGCTGCCTTATCTGCCTTATTGTCATTTTTAAGTTGCGCCAGTAAATCTCCTACCAATGCCGGTTTCATCTTTTTTAAAACATCAATTGCCATCTGTCTTTCAGTTATAGAAAAACTTCTCATATTATCAACCCTATAATTTTTATATATAGGATTTGTATTGACTAATTTATCTATTATTTTTGCCAAGTCGGCAGACTGCATTTTTTCATAAGCTTTTCTCAATGTATCGACATCTTCATCATATTTTTTTAGAACTTTTAATGAATTTGCCACAACTGTTGAAAAACTTCCTTCAAAATTCATCTGATAATCTTCAAAATTTTTGATTTCAGTGAGAATTGCCTGCACCTTCGACTCGTCTTGAAAATTGTTAAGTATCTTTGCTGCACTTAGGTAATCCATATTGGAAAAGATAACTGCTAGCTGTTCGTTGCTAAATTTCTTAGAATCCTCTAATTCCTTAGCCGCCATCTTCTCTTCTGTCTTTTCATAAAGGGCGCCAAGTGATGAATTCTTTCTTAAAAATTCCAAGTAATTTTGTTTTTCTCTTTCTACAGATTCGTTGAACTGCTTTGTAAATCTGTTTCTTATGCCTTCAAGATAGGCAGGATTGGTGTAATTTAATATCTTTGCCACAGTAGCTGCCTTCATGCGTGACAAAGCCGATGATACCTTGTCATAGTTCTTGCCTGTTTGCAAATCCTTTTTTATAGCGTCTACTGCTCCCTTGATGCCTAAAGACTCATAATACTTAGCAAGTTCATCACTTTCAGATGAGTTTTGCTTTTTCATCTCCTCATACTCTGTTTTTATTACATCCGAATTACTCTGAGCTATGTTTATAAAATCCCTTATTTTTGTTGTCTTATCAGGATTTATCACTGTCATTGACGACATTATACTCTCATAGGCATTTTTGTCAGTCTTTTTGATGTCAAGCATCTTATTTCCGGCGTCCTCTACACTCATCATAGTATAGTATTTAGCAAGTTCCGATATTCTAGTATCACCGGAGATTTTTGTCTTTTCTTCAAGCTCCTTTTGCGCATTGTATGACTTGATTTGTGCATCTATTAGAGATTTTGCTCTTTCATTTGTAAGATATAGTATTCCAACTGTTGCAGCTATTACCAAAAAAAATACTATAATAACCGCAAGACCTATCTTTATCTTTGTAAAAATTGATGTCTTTTTAACCGGACTGTTCAATACTTCTTGTTGCACGCTCACTGTAAAATCTCCTTAATTAGTTTTCCTTGCCGTAAAACTTACAATCTCATCTATTATCTTTTCTTCGTCTTTTGATTCTTTTTCCAAGAATTTTTGATAGTCCTTGTCTTTCAAATTCTCATAGGACTTCCTCTGTCTTCTTATGTCTATAAATTCTTCTTTCCTGTCTTCCAATTTTTTTTGCAGGTTTTCTATCTCTTCAATTTTCTGCCTTATGGCAGTATTTTTAAGATAGTCTATATATTTGTTGAGTTCAAGTAATTCCTGAATTGATGAACCGCTTGAGTTTTTGTCCTGCCTTTGCTTTGAGTTTTCTTCAAGCTCGTCATAAAGCTCATGTAATTGTTTTTTTGCCTTTTCAATCTCAAAATTTACAAGGCTCATCTCATTTTTCTTATTGTCTTCTTCCTTTTCTTTGACATCCAATACCTTCTGCAATCTGAATTTATATGCCATACAAATCACCTTTTATACAATCGACAACTTTTATAAAAACATTCACCCAAATATTATACTACTTAATTAAACATCCGTTATTATCTGTCCTATCATATCTTCTATCTGTGAAAATGTGTATTTGTCATGAACACCTTGTTTCAAGAAATTATTTATCTCGTCGTTTTTTTCTATGGCAAAGTCCACCTTTTTACTTGAGCCTTTGACATAGGCACCTATACTTATCAAATCTTCAGAGTCCTTATATGTGGCAAGCAAATCTCTCATTACTCCCACCTTTTTCATATGTTCACCGCTTATTATTGACGGCATTACTCTGGAAACTGATGCCAGCACATCTATTGCAGGATAGTGATTCTTATTTGCCAAGGCTCTTGACAAGACAATGTGACCATCCAATATACCCCTTACAGTATCGGCAATCGGTTCGTTCATATCATCACCATCGACAAGCACTGTATAAAGCGCTGTTATCGAGCCCTTGTCCGAATTACCCGAACGTTCAAGTAGTCTCGGAAGTTCTGCAAAAACTGAAGGCGGATAACCCTTTGTAACAGGCGGTTCACCTATTGCAAGTCCAACCTCTCTTTGTGCCATGGAAAATCTTGTAAGTGAGTCCATCATCAGTATGACGTTCTTACCCTGATCTCTGAAATACTCTGCTATGGAAGTGGCAAGGAGAGCTCCTTTTTTTCTTACAAGAGCCGGTTGATCTGATGTTGCTACTACAACTACCGAACGACTAAGCCCCTCTTCTTTAAGGTCATTTTCTATAAACTCCTTAACTTCCCTACCTCTTTCTCCTATCAGTCCTATTACATTTATATCTGCAACCGTATTTCTGGCTATCATACCGAGCAAGGTTGACTTTCCGACACCTGAACCTGCAAATATACCGATTCTTTGTCCTCTTCCGCAGGTAAGCATACCGTCTATTACCTTGACTCCAAGTGGCAAGGGCTCTCTTATCCTCATCCTTGACAGCGGATTGGGAGGCATATTATTTACAGGATAGGCACGACTTACGTTTAGACTTTCCTTATCGTCAATAGGCTGACCTAATCCATCGAGTACTCTGCCCAGCAAGCTGTCGCCAACCTGTACCTCATGCGAATTACCTGATGCAATAACAGTCGCCCCAGGGGATATACCTTGCATATCTCCAAGAGGCATGAGCAGAACTGCATTTTCTGTAAATCCTACCACTTCTGCCATTACAGGTACATCAGATTTGACAGGAAATATCTTACACATCTCACCTACTTGCACCTGAGGACCTATAGACTCGATGGTCAATCCGACAACCTTTGAAACCCTACCCTTGTACTGTACCAAGGTAGCATCTGAAAGTCTTTCAAAATACTTACTTAAGTCCAATTGTTGCATAATCTACCTTATAAAGAAAAAAACTATAAAAATATAGTTTTTAATCTTTCCTTTCAACTTCAAAGAGTTTTGAAAATTCTTCTTTTAATTTGATAATCTGATCTTCTATTGAGGCATTTACTGTGCCGTCATCACTTTCTATCTCTATATCTCCACTCTTATAACTGTCGACTATCTTTATCTCTATGTCTTGCACAGTCGGAAACATAGACAGTATCCTAGTTCTTAGCATAGATGTCTCTTCAAAATCATCCCTGCTTATTCTTACAGTTAGTTTTTTCCTTGCATTTAACTCTTCTATAGATGATAAGACGACATTTGTTACCATCTCATCGTCTTCTTTCATCTTTTGCCTTATTATCTTATTCACACATTCAACAGTTAGATTTATTATCTGCCTTTCAGCATTTTCAAAGGCTTCCTGTCTGAAACTATAGGCCTCATCCAAGATGTTCTTAGCTTCCTTGAGCATGTAGTCATACTTTGACATAGCCTCTTCAAAGCCCTTTTCATAGCCTTGCCTTTCTTTTTCTTGAAATAATTCGGCTATCTTTTCATTGGCACTTTCCACTATTTCTCTTGCTCTTACATTGGCAGTTTCTATTATCCTGTCTGAAAATTCATTGGCACTTTTCTTTATCTCTTCTGATTCATTTTGAAGCTTTAATTTCAACTGTTCGAGTTTTTCAACTCTGACCTTTTTTTCCACTTCTTCTTTGAAAACCTTGTTTATGGCATCGCCATTTTTGTTCATGGATTCGATACTTTTGGTGGATGCCTTGTTTTCACCCTTAATTTCGTGATATCCTATGATATATGTCTTTTGAGTTTCGACAAAGTTTGATTTTATCACTCTACCCAATCAGCTCATCTCCTCCGCCTCTAGAGATTACTATTTCTCCGGCATCTTCCAATCTTCTTATGATATTTACTATTGCCTGTTGTGCTTCTTCCACATCTCTTAGTCTAACAGGTCCCATAAAGTCGATGTCTTCTTTTATCATCTCTGCCATACGCTTAGACATATTAGAGAATATCAAGTCTGAAACCTCAGGAGTCGCACCCTTGAGGGCAACTGTAAGCTGTGTATTTTCAACTTCTCTGATGATTCTTTGTATAGCTGTAGAGTCAAGATTGATGACATCTTCAAATACGAACATCTTCTTCTTGATTTCATCAGCAAGTTCAGCATCCGACTCTTCAAGATTTTCAATGATGTATTTTTCAGTACCCCTATCCACTGAGTTGAGTATCTCAACTATGGCATCTATACCGCCTGCCTTTGTATAGTCTTGCGTTACTATATTTGAAAGTTTCTTTTCAAGGACTATCTCTACTTCCTTGATTATCTCAGGATAAGTCCTGTCCATAGTAGCTATTCTTCTTGCTACTTCAATCTGCTTTTCCTGAGTAAGTGATGAGAGTATCTGTCCTGACTTTTCATAGTCCAAATACGATAGTATAAGTGCTATAGTCTGAGGATGTTCATTTTGTATAAAGTTTGAAAGTTGAGAGGCCTCAGCCTTTTTTGCAAAGTCAAAAGGTTTTACCTGTAGTGAGGCAGTAAGTTTGTTTATAACTTCAAAGGCCTTTTCCTTTCCAAGTGACTTTTCAAGGACTTCCTTGGCGTAGTTGATACCACCCTCAGATATATAGTCCTGAGCCACACACATATCGTAAAACTCTTCAAGTATCTCCTCTTTTATATCAGGATCTACCTTCTTGACATTTGCAATCTCAAGTGTCATCTCTTCTATCTCTTCATCAGTCAAATGTTGATATAGTTTTGAAGAAAACTCAGGTCCCAGACTTATCATCAATATAGCCGCTTTTTGTTTTCCGTATAATTTCGATTTTTCCTGTTTGGCAGCTGCCAAGGCTCTTCCCCCTTACTCTTCTTCAATCCATGTTTTCAACAACTGTGTTACTATTTCCGGATTTTTTTGTATCAAATCTTCAATACTCTTTTTCTTTCCGGATTCTTTCATGCCTATTTCTATGGCTTCTATCTCTTCTTGTTGCCTTATAGCATTATTCTCCAATTTTTTTAATTCTTCTTTTTTATTTTTTGCCTTTGATCTTCTAAGCATTGTCACTGTAAGCAATATCAGTGGTATCAAAGCTATGACAGCTATTGCTATCCACTGCCACATAGGTATACTTCCTTGAGTATTTTGTGCAGATAACTCATCAGTCTTGTTGAAACTCTCTGCAAATACTTCAACAGCCTTGGTATCAAGCCCTGTAGCAGTAGTTATAAGATTGACTATCTGAGTCCTTTTTTCATCAGAAAGCTCTCCTCCTTCGAGTGTATCCTTATTCAATATTACAGATACAGTGACAGAGTCTATAGTTCCTCTCGCTTTTTCAACATTTTTCACTATTTCATTGAGTTCATAGTTGACTGTACTTTCACTTCTGTTATAGCTTGAATTTCCGTTTTCATCCACAGTAACATAGTTTGTAGTACCGCCCGCCTCATTGTTGTTTGATGTTACACCCGGAGTACCCAAGGCGTTATTTTTATTTTCAACCTGTTCTTTTTGTTGTTGCTCACTTCTTACCAGACCTGATGTTTCCCCTTCTACAGGTGGAGCAAATGTCTTAGTTTGAGTTGTTTCGTTGTCAAAATTAAGCTTTACAGATACCATAACAGAGAAATTGTTGTAGCCAAACATTGGAGCAAGGAAGTTTTGAAGAGAGTTTTCTATATCTCTTTTGACCTTTTCCTGCATTTCCAAGTTAGTGCCTGTCTGCATATTTGCATTTTGACCTGTCGAATTTTGATTTAATATCTGACCGTTAGGTCCATGTATTGTCACATTTTGAGGCTCAAGTCCCTCTACCGAGCCTGCAACCATTGACGCTATCCCATTTATAGAGTCTTGAGAAAGCTGACTTCCGCTTTTAAGTATGAGCATCACACTTGCCTTAGGCTGTTGTTTATTTTCACTTAATACAAATTCCGAGTTTTTCGGTATTGCAAGAGTCACCTGTGCCTTTTCAACTGCCGGTATCGACTCTATAATTGACGATATCTGATTGGTTAGCGCATATTGTTTTGCTGTATTCTTCTCATCATCACTCATAAACATGGAATTCATATTGATTAGATTGGAAAAATCAAACTTTGCATTAGGTATATTTTGACCTGCCAAGTCTATCATTATCTTATTTCTGCTACTTTCAGGTACAGAAATAGAATTTTGGCTGTCTACCTTATACTGCACTCCCATGGAGTCCAAAGACTGCGTAACCTTGCTCATAGTATTAAGGTCAAGATTACTGTATAATGTTACGTATTTTGTCCTTGTAAAATACATAATCATAGACACCATAACAATCAATATGACTACTATGGATATTCCTACAGTAATTATCTGCTTTTTTGTATACTTTTCAAGATAAGAATTTATGGAATTTCTTACACTATTTATGTTCTCCAAAACATACACCTCTGTGAGTCTATTTATAATTTGAAAATTATGTTTTCAAATCTTCTTTTCATAATACTATATCTGCAACCTTGTTATCTCTTTATATGCCTCTGTCACCTTAGAAATGACTTCAGTTAGAGCTTGATATTTCACACTTGCCACTCCCTTGGCAATAGACAAGTCATGTATATTTTCAAGTTCTCCTGATATCAACTGCCTTGTAAGTTGAGCCTCGTACTGTTTGGCATCATTTACATCATAAATCGCCTTTTTCAAAAAATCTGAGAAACTTACATTACTTTCCTGTTTTTCTTCCCCTATGTTCCTTATATTATTTAAGGGTAGAGTCGTATCTATCTTGTTTATTATCATCTTTTATCTCCAACTTATTTTCCTATATCTATAGCCTTTTGCAACATTGCCTTTGACGTGTTTACCGCAGTTGCATTAGCTTCATAGGCTCTTTGCGCTGTAATCATATCCACCATTTCAGTTATCAGCTCAACATTTGGCATCTTAACATAGCCGTTTTCGTCAGCATCCGGATGACCAGGGTCGTATCTCAGTTTAAAATCACTCTTGTCTTCCACTATACCTACTACTTCCACTCCACCGGTGTCTTTCTTTCTCTTATTTTCAAGGACTGACTTGAAAGAACTGTCTCCTTCTGCTTCCTTAAATACAGCTACCTGTCTTTTGTAAGGAAGTCCGTTTTTTGTCCTTGTAGTTTGAGCATTTGCAATATTTTTAGATATTATATCCATTCTCAAACGCTCTGCTGTGAGCGCCGTAGCATTTATATTCATTCCCGAAAATATCGACATTATTTTCTTCCTCCTGTTATTCCGGTAATCACTGATTTGAAATAGTTGGAAATCTGGTCTGCCACCATCGAATAATTGATGTAGTTTTTCACACTATCCACTTCTTCTGTATCCAAGTTGACATTATTCCCGTCCTCTCTAGTGCTGACAGAATTGTCAGTTGCAAGAAAAGGAGCCTTGCTTGTAGATGACGGTATCTCAATATGTCTAATATTCGTAGTTGCCCCCTTTAGATTTTGTTTGTCGTATGATGCAGTCAGATACTCTTCAAATCTCACATACTTTCTCTTGTAATTGGGAGTATTGACATTTGCCAAATTAGAACTTATGCTTTCATTTCTCATACTGTAGGCGTCCAAAGCCGTCTTCATTGTACCTAAATAGTCATTGTTTATTTTCATCCCTTATTCCTCATCATACTTACAATCATAATAAACTATTACATCTATATCACATATTTTTCATATTTTTATAAAAAATACGCAGTCTTATAATTATATACCATCTGATTAAATTTTACTATAAAAATTTTAAATTTTATAATACAAAATACCTAATTAATAAATTGTAAAAAATGAGCAAGTCTATAAGCCGAGTTCAGTATTAAACAGTCATCTATCTACTGTCACTGTTGCCAATGACCTCAAGCGACCTACCTTTTGGATTAAAGCGAGCAACTTTAGTTTTTACATCCTTCTTGGTCTTGCTTCCGGTGGGGTTTACATAACAATGCAGTCGCCTACATTTTGGTAAGCTCTTACCTTACCTTTCCATCCTTACCCGAAGTCGGGCGGTTTATTTCTGTTGCACTAGCCTTGGAGTCGCCTCCACCGGACGTTATCCGGCACCGTGCTCTGCGAAGCTCGGACTTTCCTCATATATTAAATATGCGACTGTCTGACTTACTCAAATTTCCAATTAAAAATACTCAAAAAGTACTAAATACCCAAAGTGTACTAAATACCAATGTGTTTTAGATTTTGAGTTTTTTATTTTTTTTACACATTAATGTAAAATATTTGTAATTATATTATATTTTTAAAATTATTTCAACCTTCATATACAATATTTTTAAATTTTATACCCTAATTATATATATCGGCAAAAAATCTTATAAGCACAGTAAATTTTCTACTAATACCACTGCTTGTGATGAAATTCCTTCTTTTCTTCCTTCAAAGCCCAATTTTTCAGTTGTAGTTGCTTTTACAGACACATCTTGAATTGAAATTTCAAGGACTTTAGCTATATTCTCCCTCATTTGGTCTATATATGGTCTCATCTTTGGCTCTTGTGCTATTATTATGCTGTCTATATTTCCTATTTTATAGTTGTTTTCTTTGAGCCTTTTTCTAACTTCAGCAAGCAAAATCATAGAATCTATATCCTTATAATCATCATCAGTATCAGGAAATAAACTACCTATGTCTCCAATACAAAGTGCTCCACATATAGCATCTATGATTGCATGAGTAAGTACATCAGCATCAGAATGACCTGCAAGCCCTCTTTCATAAGGAATGTCTACTCCGCCTATTATAAGTTTTCTTCCTTCTTCAAACTTGTGTACGTCATAACCTATACCTACTCTCATAGCAACCCCCATTTTAATATTTTGTACTTATGTAGACTTATTATTATATATAAGTAGTATTTATAATAATTATATACACTAATATTTATTGATTAAAAAATTTATTCTTTACTTATCCTTCAATTTAATTTAGATTATTTGTTATAAAAGTAAATTTTTCCATTTTTATATCCGTTTTTATTTATAACATATATATTTTATTGTTTTATAGATAGAATTATATATATCTTTCTCTAAAAAATGAGTTTTAAAAGAAATTCTTATTAAGATAAGAATTTCCACAATTTTTATCATTAATTTTATTAATATCATATTTTCCCTACTTTTTAAAAAAATACTCAATAAAATAAGACAATCCAAAAATATCTGCCATATTACTTGAATTGTCCTATTTATTGTATATTCTTTTATGTTTATATAGTTTTATATTCAAAATAAATTAGTTACTTTTATAATTTAGTACTTATCTTTTTCATCTTGCATTTACTATTTGATACTACTATTTTATTTTAAGTCTATAGTTACTCTGAAATTCTTATCGACCAAAGCTCCTGATTTTGGATTTTGGTTAAATACTTTTCCGCTTCCGGTAAAATTATATTTCAATTCCAAATTATCCAGCAATATCTGTGCCTGTTCCTTGGTCATGCCTATGAGATTTGGCATTGTCATACTAGTATTTGTATCTGATGCCATATAGAGCATTACCTTAGATCTTGGCTCAACCATCTCTCCAGCACTTGGGAAGGTGCTGACAACATGAGATTTTTCTTCAACTACCACACCTTGTTCAAAAGTTGGAACAAGATTCATAGATTGTAGCATTTCAGTAGCCTGTGTATAAGACATATTTTTAAGTTCAGGTACTTGTAGAGTCTTTTGACTGTTATTTTCGTCTATCTTAACATTTTGATTTATACCAAGGTATTTGAGTGTACCCTCCAACACACTCCTTGCTATAGGTGCCGCCGATTCACTACCTGACTGTGTACCTTCACGAGGCTCATCTATCACTATGAGTAGTGTTATCTGTGGATCTTCCACAGGAGCAATGGCTGCAAATGTACAGATGAATTTTGTAGCTGAATAAGCCTTCTCACCCTCTACAACCTTGTTGGCACTTCCTGTCTTTCCGGCAATTCTATAGCCATCTATCCTGGCTCTTTTACCTGAACCGTTGTTTACCACAGACTCCATAATATTTAACAAGGTAGCTGATGTTTGACTTGATATTACTTGCTTTACAGTCTTTGTCTGCGTCTTAGATATGACATTGTTTTCTTCATCCAAGAGTGCCTTTACTATATTTGGCTCAACCAACTTACCGCCATTTCCAATAGCATTTACAGCTGTTATAAGTTGGATAGGTGTCACCGCAACCCCTTGACCGTAACTCATATTGGCAAGCTCCATAGGTCCAAGTGATGAAAGCGGTCTTACTGCCCCCGGCTCTTCTCCAGGAAGATTGATATTCGTACTCTGTCCAAAACCAAAAGCATGAACATAATCAAGGAGCATTTCTCCACCTACTCTCTGTCCTAATTGGACAAATACCGTATTTACAGATTGTTCAACTGCCCTTTTAAAGGTAAGAGTGCCAAAAGGTCTTGGAGTCCAGTTCTTAAGCTTTTGACCGGCAACTTCTATATATCCATTGTCTACAAAATATTCTTCAGGATACACCTTACCCTCTTCAAGAGCTGTGGCTGATGTGAATAGCTTAAAAGGTGAACCAGGTTCAAAGATATTGTTTACAGAAGGGTTACGCCACATCTTGTAAATTACCTTCATCTTTTCTTCTTCGTTGGGAGCCTCTTTCATAAGTTGCGCATAATAGTCATACGCAGCCTCTCTCGGAAGGTTGGGATTGTAGTCAGGTACTGTAGACATAGCTAATATATTACCCGTCTTAGTCTCCATTAATATACCTGACACAGATTTTGGAGTGTATTCCACATAGGCATTTCTAAGCGCTCTCTCCATATTATGTTGCAAGACCTCATCTATAGTAAGCATTATGTTCTTGCCGTCAATCTCCTTTTGATACTCCTGATACTTTACGGAGATATTTTGACCGTTTGCATCCTTTATATAGACTTTCTTACCTGGAATTCCCTTAAGTTGCAAGTCCATAGACGCCTCTATACCGGCAAGACCTACATTATTACCCGAAGTATGGCCTAGGACATAAGACGCAAAGTTACCATAAGGATATTCTCTCCTTGACTTCTCGTCAAACCAGGAATTTGATATGTTTTTTTCACGAAGTTTTTTCATTTCGTCAAGGCTTATACTTTGGAGCAGGATAGTACGTTCTTCCTTGAGATTCAACTTTTCTTTGAGTTTCTTCCTGTCCACATCCGGAATAGCTGATGCAATCTTATCTATAATCACATCCTTTCCCTTGTCATCCTTAGGCACTGTGGTAAGTTCTATCCAATAGTCATAAATTGGAATACTGACAGCCAGTTCTTTACCGCCGGAGTCATATATAGTCCCTCTAATTGGCATGATTATTTCTTCTTTAACCTGCTGTTTTTTTGCCATGTTACTGTATTCTTTATGCTTGACAATCATCAAATCGCCCAGACGATATATTATATATATCATCAAAATCATAAAAATCCATACACTTATTTTTAGCCTATTTATCACCAATTTATTGTAGTTTACTTTTCTATTCTTTTTCTTCATAGTTTTTCATCTTCCACTTAAGTGTCACAAAACAATTAATTAATTTTTAAATAAATCAATCTGAGATACAGATAATACTAAACTTGGTTTAAATTTTTCTCATCTATTATACCATAAATTTATTAAAATGGTATAAATTTATAGTTAAAATTTATTATGATACTTTTAGGAACAATACAAAAAATTAGGAACAATACAAAAAATCTCCCTAATTATAAGAGAGCTCCTTAAAAAATATTTATTATAGTAAGAAAACTTATATTTTGTGTCACTATAATATATTGATTTGAAAATAAAGATATGGAGAACTCTAATAAAATATTGTATGATAATTTTGATAAAAAAATATCTGTTAGAGTTCCTCCAACAGATATTATAGAACCAATACTACAGCACTAGAATAAACAGATGCCTTTAGGCATCCATTTATCCTTCCCATTTGTTAATTATTATTTAACACGAAACAGTTCTTCTCCAATGCCTACTGTGCCCTTGGCTATTACTTCAATAGCATTATAATCGTCTGAATTGGTGATAATAATAGGCGTGACAGTTTTGTAGCCTTTTTCTTCAATAAGCTTCTTATCAAAGCGAATCAATTCATCCCCTACTTTAACGCTGTCACCGGCTTTTACCAATTGTTCAAAGCCTTCTCCCTTAAGCTGAACTGTATCCATACCTACATGTATCATCACTTCCAAACCATCTTGGCTCTTAAGAGCAACTGCATGTCCCGTTTCAAACATCACTTCCACTATACCGTCAATTGGAGATTTTACCAAACCGTCTATAGGCTTAATCCCTACACCCTTACCTAAGATTTCTGCTGAAAATGTAGGATCGGGAACTTCAGACATTGGAATGACTTCTCCATGCAACGGTGCAAAAATCACAGCTTCATTTACGTTCTTTTCTACAGCTTTTTCATCTTGTACTTCCTCCACCATCTCCGGCTTTTCAAGTATTACACCCACTATCTCATCTCCTGCTTTTTCCATATATTCTTCCACATGAGATTTGATAACGGAAACCCTTGGACCATAAATAACCTGTATACCATTGCCTGCCTTAACAACTCCTGCTGCACCTGAAGCTTTGAGTACATCATCATTTACCAAAGAAGCATCTTTTACAGTCACACGCAAACGGGTGATACAATTGTCAAGATCTGTAATATTCCTCTTACCACCAAGACCTGCTAATATTAGACGGGATTGCTCATCTTCCGGAGATAAACCGCTTGCAGAAGGAGTTGCTTCTCCCTTTTGATTCATATCCGCTCTGGTATAAAGCTTTGTTTCTTCGTCATCTGCTTCTCTACCCGGTGTCTTTAGATCCCATTTTTTAATAATAAAGCTGAATAGGAAGTAATATACAACAAAGTAAGCAGCCCCTACAATAACAATCCAAATCCAATTGGTCTTGGCATTCCCTTGTAAAATACCGAATAAAAACATATCAATTAAACCACCTGAGAAAGTCATACCGACTCCCACCTTAAACACATGCATCAGCATATAAGCTAAACCAGCCAATACCGAGTGGATAACATATAAGAACGGTGCCACGAAGAGGAAAGTAAATTCCAAAGGCTCTGTAATGCCCGTCAACATAGAAGTCAACGCCGCCGAAATCAAAAGACCGCCTACAACCTTACGTTTTTCAGGTCTGGCTGTTTTATAAAGCGCCAATGCCGCTCCCGGCAAGCCAAAAATCATAAGTGGAAACTTACCAGCCATAAAACGAGTTGCTTCCGCTGAAAAGCTTACTGTGCTTGAATCTGCCAACTGGGCAAAGAAAATATTTTGTGCACCTTCTACCATTTTGCCTGCAACTTCCATAGTTCCACCTACAGATGTTTGCCAGAAAGGTAGGTAAAATACATGGTGAAGTCCAAATGGAATCAACGCTCTTTCCATAAAGCCATAGAGCCAAGTTCCCAGATAACCGGAGCCACGCACCAAGTCACCAACGGTATTTATCCCTGTTTGAACCGGTGGCCAGACAAAATACATCATGATACCAACTACCAAATAAACAACAGCAGAAATAATAGGAACAAAACGAGTGCCACCAAAGAAAGAAAGTACCTGTGGTAATTCAATCTTATAATATTTATTGTGCAAGGCAGCCACACCAAGTCCAACTAAAATACCGCCAAATACACCCATTTGTAAGCTGGTAATACCAACAACATCTGTAGTCGCTCCGGAAATTAAATTCTCCGCTCCACCATTAATCGTAATCATTGCACCAAGAGAGGCATGCATTACAAAAAATGCAATCGCTCCGGCAAGAGCTGCAGTTGCTTTCTCGGCCTTAGCCATACCGATGGCAACCCCAATAGCAAAAATTATTGGCAAGTTTGCAAATACTATACTACCTGCCGCATTCATTACGCTAAGCACCATGAAGACTGGCGTACCCGGTCCGATGACTGATGTCAAACCATAGGTTTTCAACATGGTTTCATTGGTAAAAGAACCTCCGATACCTAAGAACAAACCTGCTACAGGTAAGATTGCAATAGGCAACATGAAGGAACGTCCAACCCTTTGCAACACCCCAAAAACTTTGTTATCTTTCATAGTTTCTCCTTTCTTAGTATCCAGACACTGATATGTATGAAGCTCTCTTGTATCTTGATACAAAAAAATACTTAAGGATAAAGCATTTTATACACTTTAAATTTGCTTTATCTATTACCCTACTTTGTTGCTCCTTATTTCTAAGCAAAGGAAAAAAACTCAATGGTTTCCTACGAAATCAGCCTCTCAAACACCTAGGTTTCTTGCCTATTTCTTAAGAAACTACACTAACGGTATTTTTACATACATTATACCATAATTTTAAGAATTTACACTAGAAAAACTTAATTCAACTATATAATCTATTATACAAATATTTTATATGACACAGTAAAATATCAAGTCAAGTTAGCATATACGCAAAAAAAGCTCCCTATATTAAGAGAGCTATTTATATAATCATTATTGTGAGAAAACTTATATTTAAATTGTATTTTTTAAAGAGCAATTTTTAAAATCTATATTAAAAAAACTATTAATTAAAAAATACTATATTCTTGTATTTACATTTGAGCCTATTGCAGGATTAATTGACAACTCAAGCTCTTTTATCTCGTCAAGCAATGCTGATGATTGCTCCTTAGTTACATCCATAGCTTTTTTAAGTACAGATATACCTACATCATTTGAAAGTTTAAGATTGTTTATATTTACAGCCAAAGCAGTTACGTCCATATTTCCTCCTACTGTTTCTCGTCAATGAATATACCGAAATTATCCTTTGTCACCTTTTGCATATTGTCCATAGAATACTTGTCATTTATCACTCTCTTATTCTTGCTTTTTCTTATCTCTTCCCTTAGAGAGTCAGTTTCCTTAAACAATATAGGCATTAATTTTTCATCTATAATCTTGGCTCTTCCTATGACTTCTTTTATTTCTTGGATAAATACTCCTAAATCCGGATATTTGGTAATTTCCACATCAAAATCAGGCAGTTTTTTTATTTCTTCAAAAAGCGTCACAAACTGTTCATCAAGCAAACTTATATCGTCTATTATATCTTGTCTTTTATCTATAAGTTCAGCAAATAAGTCGAAATCTTCTTTTTCCACATAAGCTTCCATCTGCAATGTCAAGTCAAGCATATCCTTTGATAGAGAAAGCTTATTTTTAGTCATGTCTGTCAGTCTTTGAAACTCGTTCATTATTGACCTTTCCTTACTATAATCATCGCTTCTCTCCAAGCATCTCTTAAGTCTACTATGACCATCTTTGCATCATCTACAAATTCTTCCTTTTTTTGTATATTTGCATCTATCAGTCTACTCAAGGCGAAGTCGTAAAGCATGTGGAAATTCTTTGATATTTCCACGTCCATATTGAGTGTTGAGTCAAGCTCTGTGATTATATTTTGTGCCTTTATCAAATTTTCATTGGCTTTTTGAATATTTTTTTCCTGTATTCCTATTTTTGCCAGGTTCATAAATTTTATGCAGCCATCGTATAACATAAGTGTTATCTCTTCTTTTGAAGCTGTATTAATCGAATTTTCCTTGTATCTTTGATATGGATTTGATATCAATATCATTACCTCCGAATTATTTTAAATTAACTTTGTTGATTCATCCAACTTGTTTGACTTTGCATCTTTTGAATTGCACTTTCCATTGCGGAAAATTTCTTCCAAAGATTGTTTTCAAATATTTCTACTTTTCTATTTTCATCATCTATTCTTTTTGTAAGCTCTGAAAGACTTTTTTCTAATATCGAGCTGTTTTTTACGACTCCTGAAAGTATGTTGCCCTTTACCTGTTGTAATATAGATGACTCGTTGCCTACACCTGATTGCTTAGCTATTGCAGTTATTCCGTTTGACATATCCTCCATCACTCTTACAAATACTCCTGTATTTGCTCTTTGAGCCCTGCCCTCAGCAGAGTTCTTCGGATGATCTTTGATGTCATCAGGAGATTTGAATAGTGTATCAAGTACCTTTTGCGGATCCTTAGCTATTGCATTTTTGAGTTTCTTCTCATCTATTTGCAGTACAGCTCCATTTTGGTAAGTTCCTGTAGTTATCCCAAGCCCAAATAGTGAACCTGCACCTTCCACCTTTTCGTAAAGTCCGCTTCTTACGTTTGAAAGTATACTACCTACGGTATTGTCACTGTTTAACAGTCCTGATTTAGCCTTTTCATCCCAAAGTTTTACCTCTGTTTCTGAAAGTGCCTTTCTCTCAGTATCTGTAAGTGGCTCATAGCTTCTAAACGCCTTTTCTTTGACCTTGTCTTGCATTGATTTTACAATCTTGTTGTAGCCTTCTACAAATTCTTTTATCTTGTCGTATATAGCGTCTTTATCGGCAGATACGCTTACTTTGTTTACAACATTATCAGCTTTTTTTAGTGTAAGTTGTACACCGTTGATATCTATGTTGTTTGACTCGTTTTCTATTTCCTTACCGTTTAATTTTATCTTAGAATTTACACCTTTTACACCGTCATTTAATGTAGATGTTGATACTCCAAGAGATTGAAAAAAGTTTTGGGTAGCTGTATCAGTAGATTTAATAGATTGCTTTGCTCCTGATTCTTTAGTTGACATCATTAGCATTGACACATCTTTGTTATCTGATGACTTTCCTACTTTCCCAAAGCTGACGTTTAACCCTGTAGCTTCTTTTATCTTTTTCATTGCTGAGGAAATAGTGTCATTAGCCTTTAAATCTACAGTCTTCATTTCACCGTTTACTTCAAGCTTTAATTGTGTGTCCGCTCCTACAGTATCGTCAGCTTTTTTTTGCACTACTTCTCCGGTTACGCTTGCTGTAGATGCGAGTCTGTTTACTTCCACATCCATACTTCCGTCAAAAGCACCGGCACTTGCAGTGGCAGTAAAGGAATCTCCACTCACATCAGCTTTCTTGCCCCAGCTTACCTTATCTATGCTGTTCGGATATAATTTTCCGTTATATGAGTAATTTGTAAGACCTAATTTCTTTCTGGCATCAACGATAAAATTGGCTAAGTCCTTATTCAGAGATTGGTAAGCCTCCTGCTTCCACTCACTCTTAGTCTTAGTCTTAGTAAAAGATATAGACCTTGAACGCTTAGCCTCTACCATTTGTTTAACGATAGTGTCGGTGTCCATTCCCGAAACCATTCCGCCTAATCTCATTTTTGTAGCCATATAATACCCCCCTAACTAAATTTACGACCTCATGTCTTAGAATTATATCGTCAGTTATTTCATTTTTTATAAGCTATTTTTACAAATATAATAGTATAAGTTTTAAAAATAAGACTTAATAAAAACTTTTTGTAACTTTTTTATGTCAATCTCGCATTTCTTATTACAATTTAGGCGAATTTGTGATAAAATGTATCACATCGACAAAGGAGGTGCAAATGGCTGACAAAAAATATATAATACGAAATATTTCCAACAATCAAATAGATTTTGACAACCTATTTGATGAGAGAAATATATATAATATGACAAGGGAAGAGTTCTTCTCTCCAAGCGTAGATGATGAACATGACGCAATGTCGATGCACGATATGCCAAAATCTGTAGACAAAATCCTATCTATAATGAGTGAAAATAAAAAAATATGTATATACGGTGACTACGATGTAGATGGCACGAGTGCGACTGCCATTTTGCTCAAGACTTTTGACATCTTGGGATATAAAAACGTCACCTACTACATACCTCATAGAAAAAAAGAGGGATATGGATTAAATAAGACTGCTATAGAAACAATAAAACAAGGTGATATAAGCCTGATAATAACTGTTGACTGCGGAATAACAGCAGTAGATGAAGTACAATTTGCAAATGACCTTGGTATGGAAGTTATAATAACAGACCATCACCAAGTGCCGGATGTACTGCCACCTGCTTATGCCATAGTCAATCCTCATAGGAAAAACTGCAAGTATCCCTATAAAAATCTCTGCGGTGCCGGAATAGCGTACAAGCTGTCAAGATGTCTTCTTAATAAAAAAAACATGGCTCAGACAGCTGAAATCCTAGAAATTGCTGGAATAGCCACTATAGCTGACATCATGGAGATAAACGGTGAAAATAGAATTATAGTGAAAAATGCAATCCAAAGTATAAAAGACAGATGTGAAAACTTGGGCATAAGAGCCCTGCTAAGTGAATCTAGGTTAAATCAAAAACAAGTTGACGAGGATTCTATTGGATTTGCAATAGCGCCTAGGATAAATTCTGCCGGAAGAATAGACAGTGCCTATCTGGCAGTAAGACTGTATATGGCTAAAAATGAGATAGAGGCAAAGACCTACGCATCAAAGCTGAATCAACTCAATTATCAGCGTCAGGAAATGGTAAAGTCCATATACGAAAGCTCTCTTAAACAGTCAGAGAGCCAAAAAGATGACAATGTAATAGTGTCTTATGATGAAGACTGGGATGTTGGTGTAATTGGCATAGTGGCGTCAAGACTGGTCGATGATTTTTCCAAGCCTGCAATAGTAATAGCTATAGAAGACGGTGTTGGACACGCATCTTGCAGAAGTATAGGCAATTTCAACATCTTTAACGCCTTGTCATCAATGAGTGACTTATTGGAAAAATTTGGCGGTCACGATATGGCAGCAGGATTTTCTATAAAAAAATCAAATATTAAAAAATTAGTCAAATCTATGAACAGATATGCGAAAAATTATCTGAAAACAGAAGATTTTATCTTGCCTACAGAAGTAGACTATCTCATTGAACCACAGATGATAGAACTTGAAAATTATGAGAAAATGCAGTTATTTGAGCCTTTTGGTATATCCAATATAAGACCTACCTTTATGGTGAGCAATGTAAGGCTTGAAAATCCACAATTTATAGGAAAAGACAAGACACATTTCAAGGCAAGGACAAAGAGCACAAGAAAAGATATGCTTAAGTTCAACGCTTATGACAAGTATAAGGACTTGGACTTTTCAAAGAAAGTAGATATAATCTTTAGGATGAATAAGAATGTATATAATGACAATGTAAGTATTCAGATGATGATACAGGAGATATATTATTCTTATGACTACTATCAAGACTCAAGTGAGATTTACAACATTGTCAAGGACAACTTTTCCTACCTTGAGATGGGATACAAGTTTGACCTAGTGGATTACGACTTTGATATCTTGCCAATAGAAGATATGACATCACTTGATGATAAGACAGCCTACCTTTGTTATAGCTATGAGTCATATTTTTATTTAAAAAATTTATTTCAAGATGAAAAACTGCAATTTTATCAAGATAATAGTCAAAATGATGGCAAAAATACAATACTGCTCTTTCCTCTACTTGACAAGACTGAGCTTAACTCTTTTGATAATATAGTATTATGCGATAATATTCAAAAGATAGAAAAAGCAATTTTTTCAAAAGATATAAAAAAATACAGTGCTGATTTTAAGAAATTCAACCTTAAATTTGGAGGATATAATATAAGGGAAAGTATGGTTATTTTGTATAATTTCTACAAGAAATATCAAAACAGCGAGCTTAAGATTGCAGATGTAGTTGATTTTTTAAACATAGATTTGCTCTTATTTTTTATCATTAATAACCTGCTTGTAAAACTTAATCTTATTGACATAAAGCACGATTTTCAATATAATAAAATTTACACAAAAATTAATCTAAGCACTTCCAGACAAAATCTAAATGAAAACATAATTTATCAAAAATTGGAAGAGTATTTCGCTTTATTAAGCTAAAGGAGATTTCCCATGGATTTGAGAGACAAGATAAGACAGATACCCAATTTCCCAAAAGAAGGTATAGTTTTTAGAGATATAACGACACTTATTAAGGATAAGGACGCTTTTAAACAGGCAGTTGACGAAATAGTATCCGATTTGAAAGATAAAAAAATAGACTATATAGTAGGACCTGAAGCGAGAGGATTTTTGATGGGAAGTGCCGTTGCCTACGCTCTTGGAGTTGGATTTGTCCCTGTCAGAAAAAAAGGCAAACTTCCAGGTGAAGTCATCCAAAAGGAATATGATCTTGAATATGGTACAGACATCCTGGAAATACACAAGGATGCCATAGAAAAAGGCTCAAACGTAGCTATAGTTGACGATTTGCTTGCAACCGGAGGTACTGTTTTTGCTGTATCAAAGTTACTAGAAGACATAGGTGCTAATGTTTCCGCTATGGAATTTTTGATAGAACTTACTTTTTTAAACCCAAGAGAGAAATTGAAGAAGTATCATATCAATTCTCTGGTAAAATATGACGAAGAATAACTACCATAAAGGGGATGAATACATTGATTGAAAACTTGATTCAAAAAGTAAAGACCTATAATCCCGAAGCTGATGTATCCATAATAGAAAAGGCATTTGAATATGCAAAATCAAAACACGAGGGACAGGTACGTCGCTCAGGAGAAAAATATATAATACATCCTGTTGAGGTAGCAAACATACTTGCAGAGCTCGAATTGGACGTAGCGTCCATAGCAGCCGGACTCATGCACGATGTGGTGGAAGATACAGAAGTAACCAGCGATCAAATGAAATCCATGTTTGGAGAAGAGATAGCCAAACTAGTCGACGGAGTTACAAAACTTGGTAAGATTGCCTACAAAACCAAGGAAGAAAATCAGGCTGAAAATCTTAGAAAGATGTTTATGGCAATGGGAGATGACATTAGAGTCGTCCTAATTAAACTTGCAGACAGACTGCATAATATGCGTACGCTCAAGTTTATGCCACCATACAAGGCTGTAATCAAATCTAAAGAAACCTTGGAAATATTTGCTCCTATTGCTGAAAGACTGGGTATGTTTAAGATAAAATGGGAGATGGAAGACATCGCCCTTAGATATACTGAGCCTGATTTCTACTTTGATATGCGTAGACAGATAATGAGAAGGCTGTATCAAAGGGAATCATATATTACTGATATGATTGACTTTCTCAAGGAAAATCTTGCAAAAGAAATACCGAATAATCATTTTGAAATATACGGCAGAGAAAAAAATCTCTACAGCATATATAAGAAGATGAAGTTTAAAAACAAGGCTTTTGAAGAAATCTATGATTTCTTAGCTATAAGGGTAATAGTTCAGACTAAGGCAGAATGTTATTGGGTATTGGGTATAGTCCATGGTATGTGGAAGCCTATACCTGACAGAAATAAAGACTATATTGGAAATCCTAAGGTAAATAATTACCAGTCACTCCATACCACAGTATTTGGCCCTGGTGGCGAGCTTGTCGAAGTACAGATTCGTACAGAAGAAATGCACAAGACTGCTGAATACGGTATAGCTGCTCACTGGAAGTACAAACAAGGCAGAATAGATCCGCATGAGTCTGAAATGGACAAGAAACTTGCTTGGCTAAGACAGCTTATGGACTGGCAAAAAGAAGTTACAGATCCGGATGAATATATGCAGTCGCTAAAAACCGACCTTTATTCTCACCAAGTCTTTGTATTTACTCCAAAAGGAGATATAATTGAATTGCCTGCAGGCTCCACTCCTATAGATATGGCATATAAGATACACACCAATGTTGGCAATAAATGTGTAGGAGCAAAGATAAACAACAAGATAGTGCCTTTGGATACCGAGCTCAAAAACGGACAGATAGTCGAGATAATGACATCAGCAAACTCAAAGGGACCGAGTAGAGATTGGCTGAACATAGTTCAATCTTCACATACTAAATCCAAGATAAAACAATGGTTTAAAAAGGAAAAGAGAGAAGAAAATATAGAAAAAGGCAGGGAGCTACTTGAAAGCACTGTAAAAAAACTCGGCTATCCAATTGCAGATTTCTTAAGAAATAAAGCATTGCAAGCCGTAGAAAAACACCTTTCTCAACCTAATGACGAAGAACTCTATGCAGCTATAGGCTACGGTGGGCTTACCATGAATCAGGTAATGATTAAGCTCAAAGAAATCTTCGAAAAGGATTTTGCAGATAAGTTAAAAGAATTAAAGGAAAAACAGCTTGAAGAGCTAAGAGAAAAACAAAGAGAAGCCCATTCTAAAAAAGAAATCAAGCAGGAGAGATATAAGAATAGTAAACAACTTGTCAATGTAACAGGACTGGACAATATCTTAACCAGACTTGCAAAATGCTGTAACCCTATACCTGGAGATGACATAGTAGGCTATATTACAAAGGACAGAGGTGTAACTGTACACAGAAGCGACTGTACAAACGTAATGAGAGATAGGGTAAACTCCAATAAAGAGCTGGTGGAAGTACACTGGAACAATGTTGGAGAAAGCAATATCTTCGATGTTGAAGTCCAAATCAAGGCTTATAACAGACCTGATCTCATATATGATATAAGCAGTCTATTTAAGACAGAAAAAGTCAATATTTTGGCACTTAATACCAGAAAGATTGAAAGAAGTACAGCAACAATGGACTTATCCTTTGAAGTGAAAACCAAAGAACAGATGAAAAAAATAATTCATAAGCTAAAATCAATAGCTGACGTACACGAAGTATATAGGATATCAAAGTAATTTTGATGTCCTATATTTTTTATTCTAATTGTGTAAAACTTGATACTACTATTTTATTAATTCATAGCTAAATTATATGGAACTTTTCTTTGATTGTCTCAAATCTTAACTTTCAGAAGAATGGTAAAAAATAAAAATATCAATAAAATTAAGTATGATTACTAAAGGATTTGTGGGATAACTATCGAAATATATAATGCTATTAAATTTTTACACCAGAAAAATTTTTATTTAGTCAATTAACTCATATTTTTTATTTTAATTACTATATATAACGTTTTATAATAAATAAAATATAAATATTGTATTTCTTAATAAATAGGTGTATAATTATCACATAAAAATGAATATGATTTTTCTTCGGGGCAGGGTGCAATTCCCTACCGGTGGTTACAGCCCACGAGCCTTATAGGCATGATTTGGTGAAATTCCAAAGCCGACAGTAAAGTCTGGATGTGAGAAGACAAATATACAAGTTCTACTTGTTTTAATTCTGATTATAAAAACAGCTCTGAAATGTAATACATTTCGGAGTTTTTTATTGAAACTTTCAACTTGTAAATCAATTTACCCCCGAAGAATACTCGGGGGTTATTTATTTTTATACTAATCACCATTTATAATGTCACATATTTAAACTTATTGAAATATTATCTTTTTTAGCCTTTAACAACTCACCATTAATATATTTTTGGACTATTTAATTGGTTTTTAGTATTACTACATAAATTTTATAAAATACAAATTATCATGAATTTTATATTATATGAAGTATTACTTTATGGAAGATATAAATTTATTATTTTTATAAACATTGCTTATACTATTATCTATTTAATCTATGGATAATCTTCATAAATAATTTTTAAAAAAATAGCATATTATTTATGACTTTATTATAATTGCACAAAAAATATATTTTCCATTATTTAATTAGATTTTAGTATTAACAAAAGAAAGGAAGCTGATATGTTAAAAGATATTGACAAAAAATATATGAAACTTGCCATAGACTTAGCAAAAAATGGTATAGGCAGGACTTCACCAAATCCCATAGTAGGAGCTGTAATAGTCAAAGACAATCAAATTATTGGAAGAGGATGGCATGAAAAATATGGTGAAGCCCATGCTGAAGTAAACGCCTTGGACAATTGTCAAGTATCTCCAAATGGAGCTACAATGTATGTGACTCTTGAGCCATGCTGTCACTTTGGAAAGCAACCACCCTGTACTTCAAAAATCATAGAATCAGGTATTTCACATGTAGTAATTGGCTCATTTGATCCCAATCCACAGGTGAGCGGAAAGGGAAGTCAAATCTTAAAAAATAGTGAAATCAAAGTAACTCAATCAGTATTACAAAGAGAATGTGATGAGTTAAACACAGTATTTTTTCACTATATCAAGACTAATAGACCTTATGTGATTTTGAAGTATGCAATGACTGCGGACGGAAAGATTGCAACATACACAGGGGAGTCTAAATGGATTACAGGCGAGAAAGCAAGGAAGCAGGTACATAGAGATAGAGACAGATACTCTGCAATCATGGTCGGAGTGGGAACTGTTCTAAAAGATAATCCAATGCTTAATTGCAGAATTGAAAACGGAAATAATCCGCTTAGAGTTATATGTGACACAAAGCTTAGAACTCCATTTACTTCCAATGTCGTAAAAACTGCAAGTGAAATCCCAACACTTATAGCAACAGCCTCTGAAGATAATGCAAGATGGAGGCAGTACGAGGCTTATGGTTGCAAATTGATTAAAATCCCAAAGGACGGCGAATCCATAGACCTTGTTGAATTGATAAAAGTCTTGGGCGAAAATAAGATAGACAGCGTAATTGTTGAAGGAGGAGCAAAACTTAACTGGTCTATCTTAAAAGCGTCTTTGATGAATAAGGTACAGGTATATGTGGGAGCCAAACTCTTTGGCGGAGCAAATGCTAAAACTCCTATTGCAGGTGATGGGCTTGCCTTTCCAAATGAAAGTGTATCAATGAAACTTTCAAGTATCAGTAAATTTGACGATGATTGTTTGCTTGAATATGAAGTTTATAAGTAATATTATTATCTATTTAATCTATGTATATTTTCATCAATGGTTTTAAATAATAGTATGTTATTTATGGCTTATTATACACACTGAAGAAATTTTATCCATTACTTTATTAGAAGATTTAGGAGGATTGATGTTTACAGGTATTGTTGAAGAAACAGGCAAGGTATCTTCTATAAAAAGAGGCAGTCATTCAGCTATTTTGAGCATAGCTGCCAATAAAATATTAGAAGATATTCATATAGGAGACAGTATTGCTGTAAACGGCATCTGTCTTACTGTTACTAGCTTTAATAAGCAAGGTTTTTCTGCTGATGTTATGCATGAGACGATTAAACGCTCTTCACTCTCCGACATAGGCATAGGAGATTTTGTCAATTTGGAGAGGGCAATGCCTGTAGGTGGCAGATTCGGAGGGCATATCGTATCAGGTCACGTAGATGGAACCGGAGAGATTACATATATCCAAAGAGATGATAATGCTATCTTATATACGATTAAGGCTGACTCTAAGATTATCAGATATATAGTAGAAAAAGGCTCTATTACAGTTGACGGTATGAGTTTGACTGTAGTGAGCGTCAACGAAGATACTTTTATAATATCTGCAATTCCCCATACAGTGGAGGTGTCCATATTAAAGTATCGCAAACTTGGGGACAAGGTCAATTTGGAAGTAGATATTGTCGGAAAATATATAGAGCATTTCTTATCGGATACTCTCAAAGGTAGGAGTTATTCTAATAAAGTTACATCTTCAGGCAGTATTACAAAGGACTTCCTTGATAAATACGGATTTTAAATAAAGAAGTCATTTAGATTTGATTTTGTACACTATTTTTATCTGTATTAATGAATTATACTAAGAATTTTAATGACTTTTCAAAGAGACTTTAGCATTAGTATATTATTCAAGCAAAAAACTAAATAATAAAATTTGATTTTTATTAATTTTTTTATATAAGGAGAATAAAAATGAGTCAATTTAATACAATCCAAGAAGCTTTGGAAGAGTTAAAAAAAGGAAGGTTGATTTTGGTAGTAGACGATGAGGACAGAGAAAATGAGGGAGATTTCATCTGTGCAGCAGAGTTTGCAACAACTCAAAATATTAATTTCATGGCTACTCATGGCAAGGGCTTGATATGTATGCCTATGTCTATAGACTATGTGAAGAAATTGCAGATACCACAGATGGTCTCTAATAATACGGACAATCACGAAACAGCTTTTACAGTATCTATAGACCATGTCGATACTACAACAGGCATCTCAGCAGCAGAACGTTCCATAACTGCTATGAAATGCGTAGATGATAATGCGAAGCCGGAGGATTTTAGAAGGCCTGGACATATGTTTCCACTTTTGGCAAGGAAAAACGGTGTTTTAGAGCGTAACGGTCATACAGAGGCTACTGTTGACCTTATGAGATTGGCAGGATTAAAGGAAGTAGGCCTTTGCTGTGAGATTATGCAAGACGATGGAACTATGATGAGATTACCTGCCCTTATGGAATTGGCTGATAAATGGGATATAAAAATTATATCAATTAAGGATTTACAGGCTTACCGCAAGAGATTTGAAAAATTGGTTGATGCTGTAACTAAGAATAAAATGCCTACTAAATACGGAGAATTTGTTGCTTACGGCTATGTAAACAGATTAAACGGTGAACATCATGTTGCCTTGGTCAAGGGGGATATAGGAGATGGCAAGGACGTACTTTGCAGAGTTCACTCAGAATGTCTAACCGGAGATACCTTTGGCTCACTACGATGTGATTGCGGGGAGCAGTTTGCATCAGCTATGACACAGATAGAAAGAGAAGGCAGGGGCATACTACTCTACATGAGACAGGAGGGCAGAGGAATAGGACTGATAAATAAATTGAAGGCTTACGAATTGCAAGAGCAAGGTATGGATACTTTGGAGGCAAATCTTGCACTTGGCTTTGCAGGTGATGAAAGAGAGTATTATATAGGAGCTCAAATACTTAGAGATTTGGGAGTCAAGACCTTGAGATTATTGACAAATAATCCGGATAAGATATATCAGTTAGCTGATTTTGGAATGGAGATATCAGAGCGTGTGCCTATCAAAATTCAGCCTACTGTTTACGACTTGTTCTATTTACAAACAAAGCAAGAAAAAATGGGACATATACTCAATTATTAATATATAGAAAAAATCTTGTCTATTGACTACGGTAATAGTATTTCAAAAAAATTTTGACTAAATCTTAAAAACTATGTATTTTTCAGTCATTTAGTTATTGTGAATAATGTTGAAAATTAATAGTAATTTCATTTATTAACTTAGTTTAAAAAAACTGATAAATTATCTTACAGTAGTTAATTTAAAATAATAATTCTAATTAAATCTGAAATCAGAGATATAGATTTATAGATTATATATCATAATATAAATATAAGGAGATTATACAAATGAAAACATTTGAAGGTAAGTTAGTATCAAAGGGGGCAAAAATAGGTATTGTAGCAGCAAGGTTTAATGAATTTATTACAGAAAAATTATTGCTTGGAGCAATGGATGGCTTACTACGCCATGATGTAGACGAGGATGATGTGGATGTGGCATGGGTTCCGGGTGCATTTGAGATTCCACTTATTGCAAATAAGATGGCAAAAAGCGGAAGGTATGATGCAGTAATATGTTTGGGAGCCGTTATTCGTGGAAGCACTACTCATTATGACTATGTATGCAACGAGGTGTCAAAAGGAATAGCCCATACATCACTTGAAACTGGTATACCTGTAATGTTTGGAATATTGACAACAGAAAACATAGAACAGGCGATTGAGCGTGCCGGAACTAAGGCAGGAAATAAGGGTTATGACTGCGCTTTATCTGCGATAGAGATGATAAATCTAATCAACGCAATAGAATAATCTAAGTAAAAGACAAATATTTAAAATAATATGGAAGCCTTAATTTCTTTATAAATGTTTTAGATATACTATCCATAGTTTTATTGATTTTTAGTGTAAAATTAGGAATAAGACAAGTCTTTTCTTATAAAATTTTTGTTTTATTCCTAATTTATATAAGGATAAAATTACAACAATCTTGATTATTTTACATAACCACATTATACTTAAAAGTAGTACTAATGTTCAATATAATTATTAAAGATATTATTAGGAGTTTCCATGGATAATTTTATTGAAAAGCTAAAAAAAGAAATCATGTTAGATGAGCAAAATCTTGAATTTACAAAACAGGGGCAAGAGCCTTTATTTGACATCTATACTAATTCCCGCATACTTGTAGTAGGTCAAGCTCCAGGCATAAAGGCTATGGAAAGCAGAAGATGTTGGAACGACCAAAGTGGAAAAAATCTGCGAAATTGGATGGGAATTGACGAAGATATTTTTTATAATTCTGGTTTAATCGGTATTGTACCTATGGACTTTTATTATCCGGGAAAGGGGAAAAGTGGAGATTTACCACCACGAAAGGGCTTTGCTCAAAAGTGGCATGGAAAAATTCTCGAGCATTACAAAAATATAAAGCTCATAATATTGGTAGGTTCTTATTCACAAAATTACTACCTAGGAAAAAATAAGAAAAAGACCTTGACACAAACAGTTCAAAACTACAAAGAGTATCTGCCGACATACTTCCCCATAGTCCATCCTTCGCCAAGAAATATAATATGGCAAATCAAAAATCCTTGGTTTGGAAATGAAGTAGTACCAGCACTGAAAAAGGAAGTAAGAAGAATTTTAGATGAAAAATAGAATATACAATATTAAAATTTTATAAAAACTCAAATAACTCACCGATTTTTTAATAATCTTATTGCACAAAGATATTCAAAATGTTATAATCTAGGGATAAATTTTATTTTTAAAACTGTTTTTTAGATAAAAATATATACAAACTTAATCGTTTGCGTTTAATACAATTTTTGTGAGTATAAAGGTTGTTAAATTGAGATTTTTTTAACTCTTTATAAAAATCTCAATTTATAAAAATGCTAATATCAATATCACTATCCTTTAGTCTTATTGAATTTTAGTATATTAAATTATTAAAGCAATTATATGTCTTAAGACAGTTTTAGTATAATTGTTCTGAAGAAGGATGATAGGATATTGAAAGAAACTGATAACTCTAGAGTTTTTTTTACTAAGACAAACTCTAATTTTTTTAACAAAAAAGCGTTGGATGCTGAAAGGGATAACTGCACGATGTCCAAAGATAAACATGATTACATTGAGATTAATGACATTGAAATGTCAGAAATATCAAAGAAAAATACAATTTTTTGCATTGGTGCGGCAAATGTAGACTACAAACTGATACTTGAAGATAAGGTCATATTCGAGACATCAAATCCTGCTGAAAGAATCACTGCCTTTGGAGGAGTAGCAAGAAATATTGCAGAAAATCTTGCAAGACTTGATGAAGAAGTTGTACTGATGTCAAAGGTAGGCAATGATTTAGAAGGAACCAATATTGTAAAAAATGCTTCACCTATAATGCACATATACATGGTTGATAGAGATCAAAATTTTAATACAGGCACATATTTCGCAGTTCTTGACAAGACAAGAAATCTACTTCTTGGAGTAGCTGACATGAAAATATGCGATTCTATGGACGAGGATTGGATAACAAGCCACCAAGAGTATATTAAGAAGGCTGATATAGTAGTCTGTGATACCAACGTTCAAAAATCTGCCATAGAAAAGTTACAAGAGATAACAGATGAGAAAATTGTATTAATAGGAGTGTCTGTAGCTAAGACAAAAAATATACCTGATAACCTAAAAAACATATACCTCGCAATCCTTAATAAAGATGAGGCAACAGCCTATGCGAATTGTAAAGAGTTTGACCTTAAAACTGTATGTGATAATCTTAAAGCTAAGGGAGTAACAAGATGTATCATAACTATGGGTGAGGACGGATGTATATTCTATGATGAGACATTGTCACCTGTCATATTGACTGCGGAAATGATAACAGAGATAATTGATGTTACAGGCGCCGGAGATTCATTTTCTGCTGGTGTAATCCATGGTCTAAGCACTGGCAAATCACTTGAAACAGCTTGTAAATATGGTATGAAAATGGCTCAGCTTAATATAAAATCTGATGAGTCTGTAGTAAAAAACATACCTATGGACATCTTTGACAATATCGATGCCTACTTTGATATTTCATACGACTTTTAAGTTTCACCATATACTTATCTAAAGTTACTGAAAACTTTAAGATAAATATAGTTTAAGTTAATAACCATATACGACATCGTTTATTTAAGATGTATAATTATAATTTAGGAGATAAAATGAGTAAATTTTTAAAATTCATCGACTTTAATGAAGAAGTTCTAAGAGCAATGGAAGAAAAATTGCCAATAGTTGCCCTTGAATCTACTATAATTTCACATGGTATGCCCTACCCTCAAAATATAGAGATGGCAAAAAAAGTTGAACAGATAATAAGAGATAATAATGCAGTACCTGCAACAATTGCAATAATAGATGGAAGAATAAAAGTAGGACTTACTGAAGAAGATTTGATGACTCTCGCAACAGATAAGGATGTCTCAAAGGTATCAAGACGTGATATGGCAAGCATAATTGCAAATGAAAAAAATGGTGCTACTACAGTTGCCACTACTATGATATGTGCAAATATGGCAGGTATCAAATTCTTTGTAACAGGTGGAATTGGTGGTGTGCACAGGGGATTTGAAGAGGATATGGATGTGTCTGCTGACCTTGAAGAACTTGCAATGACTAATGTTACAGTAATTTGTGCAGGAGCAAAGGCTATACTTGACCTACCAAGGACAATGGAATATCTTGAAACTAAAGGAGTGCCTGTAATAGGATATAAAACTCAATTCCTCCCTGCCTTTTACACAAGGACATCTAATATCAAGCTAAATCTAACTGCTCTTTCTACAGAAGAGATAGCAAAGACTGTTCATACTAAGGAACTACTTGAACTCAAAGGTGGAGTGCTTGTTGCAAATCCAATACCTGAGGAACACTCTTTAGACGAAAAATATATAAATACTATTATCGAAGATGCACTAAAATCTGCTAAGGCTGAAAAAGTAAAGGGTAAAGATGTTACACCTTACCTACTTGCGAAGATAGTAGAAAAGACAGAGGGAAAGAGCCTTGAAGCTAATATCCAGCTTGTATACAACAACGCAAAAGTAGGAGCGCAAATAGCTTATCAATACAGTAAAATCAGTTTATAATGTTCTTGTATTAAATCTATATCTATATTATAATAATAAATACAATTATGTATAGTAATTTTTTTAGAGCATTTATAATAAAATCATTTATGAAGCATTTTTTAAAAAACTATTTATCTACCGCTATCCATAGATAAAATAGATAATAACAATAAATTACAGTATAATAAGTTCAATATTTTAAAGGGTTGTAAAAATGAAATTTTCATTCTTACAGCCCTTTTTTTATTTCCAACTTATTCAAATCACCGTTTATAATGTTATATATTTAGATTGATTGAAATATTATCTTTTTCAGTCTTATACCAATCACCTTTTAGAACACCATATATTTAAACTTATTGAAATATAAATTTTTGTAGTTTTCGACAACTTGTCTTTAATATATTTTTAGGACAAATTAATTGGTGTTTGGTATTAAATAACTCACTATAAATATATTATTGGTCTATTTAATTGGTTTTTAGTATTATATTTAAAGTTTTTCCATTATTTGCACAATCTATCAAATACAAAAAAACCACCGATTTATATCTCGGTGGTCTTATAAACATGCATTATTTATTTGTTTGTTGTTCTAATCTTATATTAAAAATTAGTGAAGTATTTTAGCAACAACGCCTGCTCCAACTGTTCTTCCGCCTTCTCTTATAGCGAATCTCATACCTTCTTCCATAGCAACCGGAGTGATAAGTTCAACATCTATTGTTACGTTATCTCCAGGCATAACCATTTCTACGCCTTCAGGAAGTTGGATGTCACCAGTAACGTCAGTTGTTCTGAAGTAGAATTGTGGTCTGTATCCTTTGAAGAAAGGAGTATGTCTACCACCTTCTTCTTTTTTCAAAACGTAGATTTCTGCAGAGAATTTAGTCTTAGGATGGATTGAACCCGGTTTAGCCAAAACTTGTCCTCTTTCTATATCTTCTCTGTTCACACCTCTAAGAAGTGCTCCTATGTTGTCACCTGCTTGAGCTTGGTCAAGAAGTTTTCTGAACATTTCAACTCCCGTAACAACAACTTTTCTTGATTCGTCTTTAAGTCCAACTATTTCAACTTCGTCTTGAACTTTCAATATACCTCTTTCAACTCTACCAGTAGCAACTGTTCCTCTACCTGTTATTGTAAATACGTCTTCTACAGGCATCAAGAATGGTTTGTCAGTGTCTCTAACCGGTTCAGGTATATAAGCGTCAACTTGTTCGAAAAGTTCAAGTATCTTGTCTCCCCAAGGGCTTTGTGGATCTTCAAGAGCCTTAAGAGCTGATCCTCTTATTATTGGAGTGTCATCTCCAGGGAATTCATATTCGTTTAGCAAGTCTCTAACTTCCATTTCAACAAGTTCAAGAAGTTCTTCGTCTTCAACCATATCACATTTGTTTAGGAAAACAACTATATATGGTACACCAACTTGTCTTGAAAGCAATATATGCTCTCTTGTTTGAGGCATTGGACCGTCAGCTGCTGAAACAACAAGTATAGCGCCGTCCATTTGAGCAGCTCCTGTTATCATGTTCTTAACGTAGTCGGCATGGCCTGGGCAGTCAACGTGAGCATAGTGTCTGTTTGGTGTTTCATACTCAACGTGAGCTGTAGATATTGTGATACCTCTTTCTCTTTCTTCCGGTGCCTTATCTATATTGTCAAATGCTACCGCTTCACCAGTACCGTATCTATCATGTAGAGTTTTTGTTATTGCTGCTGTAAGTGTAGTCTTACCATGGTCAACGTGTCCTATTGTTCCAATGTTAACGTGTGGTTTAGTTCTTTCAAATTTAGCCTTTGCCATTTTTAAATTTCCTCCAATAATGAATTATTTACAAAAATAAATATAATATTTCTAATTTTAAGTACATTACTGATGATTATAACAAAAATTTATAAAAATATCAATAATGTACTATTAATTTATTTTCTTTTTATTTACCTTTTTCGCTTATCTTTGTAGCTATTGATGCAGGAACTTCTTCGTAGTGGTCAAATATCATAGTGTAGTTTGCTCTACCTTGAGTTATTGAACGAAGTGTAGTCGCATATCCGAACATTTCAGAAAGAGGTACATAACCTGATATAGCTTGTGCTCCACCTATACGAGCTTCCATACCTTCTATTCTTCCTCTTCTTGAGTTAAGGTCTCCCATTACATCTCCCATGTAATCCTCAGGAGTTATTATTTCAACTTTGAATATTGGTTCAAGTATTACCGGGTTAGCCTTTCTCATACCGTCCTTGAATGCCATTGACGCTGCAACCTTAAACGCCATTTCTGATGAATCGACTTCATGGTATGAACCGTCATAAAGTTCAACTTTTACGTCAACAACCGGATATCCTGCAAGTACACCTGATTGCATTGCACCTTGTATACCGGCATCTACCGGTCCTATATATTCTTTTGGTATTGCTCCGCCGACAATCGCATTTACGAATTCATATCCCTTACCAGGCTCTTGAGGTATCATTCTAATCTTAACGTGACCGTATTGTCCTCTACCACCTGATTGCTTAGCATATTTATTTTCAATATCAACAGGTTTTTTAATAGTTTCTCTGTAAGCAACTTGTGGTGCTCCAACATCCGCTTCAACTTTGAATTCTCTTAGAAGTCTGTCTACGATGATTTCAAGGTGAAGCTCACCCATACCTGAAATTATAGTTTGTCCTGTTTCTTCGTCAGTTTTTACTCTGAATGTAGGGTCTTCTTCTGCAAGCCTTGCAAGAGCTGTACCCATCTTTTCTTGAGCAGCCTTTGACTTAGGCTCTATAGCAACTGAGATAACCGGATCAGGGAATTCCATTGACTCCAATATTATAGGTGCATTTGCATCACAAAGAGTATCTCCTGTAGTGGTATCCTTAAGACCTACCGCTGCAGCGATATCTCCTGAATATACTTCAGTGATTTCTTTTCTTGTGTTAGCGTGCATTTGAAGTATACGACCTATTCTTTCTTTCTTGTTCTTAGTAGAGTTTAGTACATAAGAACCGGAGTTTAGTATACCTGAGTATACTCTGAAGAAAGCAAGTTTTCCAACGAATGGGTCAGCCATTATCTTAAATGCCAACGCTGAGAAAGGCTCTTCGTCTGATGAATGTCTTTCAGACTCTTCACCGTTTGGAAGCACACCTTTGATAGCTTCTATATCTGTAGGAGCAGGCATGTATTCAACTATTGCATCAAGCAATAATTGTACTCCCTTATTTCTGTATGAAGTACCGCAAAATACAGGGTTGATTGTTGTAGCTATAACAGCCTTTCTAAGAGCAGCCTTAAGTTCTTCAACTGTAGGTTCTTCTCCTTCAAGGTACTTCATCATCAATTCTTCATCAGTTTCAGAAATTGATTCAACCATCTTTTCTCTGTATTCTTTAGCCTTGTCAAGGTAATCAGCAGGAACATCAGTTACTTCTACGTCCTTTCCTTCATTATCCTTGAATATATGAGCCTTCATAGTAAGAAGATCTACCATACCTACAAAGTCATCTTCCGCCCCTATAGGTATGTGCATAGCCACTGCATTTGAACCAAGTCTGTCTTTCATCATGCCAACGACTCTGTAAAAATCAGCTCCTATTATATCCATCTTATTAACATAGGCAATTCTTGGTACCTTGTAGTTGTCAGCTTGTCTCCACACATTTTCTGATTGTGGTTCAACACCGCCCTTTGCGCAAAATACCGCTACCGCACCGTCCAATACTCTAAGTGAACGTTCAACTTCCACTGTAAAGTCAACGTGTCCCGGTGTATCTATTATATTTATTCTATGGTCTTTCCAATGAGTTGTTGTAGCAGCAGAAGTAATTGTTATACCTCTTTCTTTTTCCTGCTCCATCCAGTCCATTTGAGATGCACCTTCGTGAGTTTCTCCTAGTTTATGAGTAATACCTGTATAGTAAAGTATTCTCTCTGTAGTAGTAGTCTTACCCGCATCTATGTGAGCCATTATTCCGATATTTCTCGTTCTTTCTAAAGGATATTCTCTACCCACTGTTGTCTCCTTTCAAGTTTTTTTATATGAATCTCATTATGCAATGAGACTCATACTACCAACGATAATGTGCGAACGCTCTGTTTGCTTCCGCCATCTTATGAGTGTCTTCTCTCTTCTTAACTGAAGCACCAGTATTGTTAGCAGCATCCATTATCTCTTTAGCCAATTTTTCAGTCATTCCTTTTTCGCCTCTAAGTCTTGAGTATCTAACAAGCCATCTGATACCCAATGTTTCTCTTCTGTCAGCTCTTACTTCTATAGGAACTTGGTAGTTCGCACCACCGACTCTTCTGGCTTTTACTTCAAGCACAGGCATTATGTTAGCCATAGCTTGTTCAAAAACTTCTACAGGATCTTTATCTGTTCTTTCTTTAATTAATTCAAACGCTCCGTATACTATCTTTTGAGAAGTTCCTTTCTTACCATCAAGCATTACCTTGTTGATAAGTTTAGTAACTACTTTATTTGAGTATACCGGATCCGGTAATACTTCTCTCTTTGGTATCTTACCTTTTCTTGGCATTTGCTTCCCTCCTTAATAAAAATTAATTCACCGGTACTCGACACTAAATCCTATGCCGCTTGCCTTTTATTTATATCATTTATAAAAAGCGTGGACATCTGTTTGGTAAACTTATAGAGTTTACTTCTTTGCTTCTTTAGGTCTTTTAGCTCCGTATTTTGATCTTGCTTGTCTTCTTTTTTCTACTCCTGATGTATCAAGAGTACCTCTTACTATGTGGTATCTTACCCCTGGTAAGTCCTTAACTCTACCACCTCTTATAAGCACAACGCTATGCTCTTGAAGATTGTGGCCTTCACCCGGAATGTATGCAGATACTTCCATTGAGTTTGTAAGTCTTACTCTGGCAACCTTTCTTAGGGCAGAGTTCGGCTTTTTCGGTGTTACTGTCTTTACAGATGTACAAACTCCTCTTTTTTGTGGAGCTGATATGTCTGTAGATTTTTTTCTTAATGAATTAAATCCCTTTTGAAGAGCAGGAGAAGTAGATTTCTTTTCCACTTTTTCTCTACCGCTTCTTATCAATTGACTGATAGTTGGCATTAAAGCACCTCCTTTTGTTTTATGTTTGCCAACAGCTATGTCCATAGCTTGATGTATTTCACATACCGAATAATTTTATCACTTTAATCCGCCATAGTCAAGCAATTTTTTATTTTTTATGACTACATTTTGCTTTTTTATATAAATATCTTTGATAGCCTTTTTAATTTAATTAATTATGATTTAATTAAAAGATAGCTTTATTTAATACTAACTTTACAATATATTACTTTTATAATAAGTCTACTTACTTTACATATAACATAGTCTAATCATAGACAACTAATAATGTTAGATAATTTTAACTAATTTACTATTTACATACTTACAAAATAGTATTGTACAATCAAAATAGATACGATATAATTGTATTATTATAACATAAAGATTTGAATTTTATGAAGTAGAAAAGGCTCTCTACACACCTGCTTAACAGGTACCTGAGATGGTGGGTACGCCGTCCACCCATAAAATCTAATCGTATAAAGTTAAGAACAGGGCCTTTGCCCTGTTCTTTTTTTAATTGACTAAAACAAATTATATAATTTTTAATATCAAGCTAAATCTGTTATACTTTTTTCCATGTTACAAGACAATTCTTAAATAAGTCATATTCTACAAAAAACAGCTTACCCACTTTTTTACTCAATGCTACCATATTTTCATCTTTTTCAAGGTAATTGATATTAAATCTTGTCAAAAATCCCATACTTTTACCTCTTAAAGGACTGTCCTTGTAATCTGTAACTGTTGATAAAAACCTATTTTGAGATATGTCTACTTTACTTTGACAATCAGCTATGAATTCATAAGGGGTATTATATTTTATATTCTTACTTGCTTCAATCTCTCTTATCTTTCCGCTATCATCAGCAAATACATATCTAAGTACATCCTTATCTATCTTGCCTTTTTTCAGCAGTTCGCAAAAATATCCTTTAGCTTTTTCACTTCTTCCTATAAGCTGAACTATTGAGCCATCTGCCTTGCTTATCAAAATCATTGAATCAAAAAACTTTCTATATATGCTTATCTGCTCATCTTCCGAGATACTCTTTACCGGTTCAAGAGAAAAGGAAAAGTCCTCCAACAAAAGCTTGTCATCTATAGTAGTGTTTCTTTCTTTCATATTTTGATCAGAAAATATATTATAAGCTATGCTGATTTGCAGATTTATATTTTCTCCAATAATAGACTTTTTTACCTCATCCCCGATATTTTTTTCGCCATCTTCTCTACTCACAAAAGTATCTTCAATCTTGTCATCATCAAATATATTAGAAAATTTTCTCTCAATTAACATAGGTCTATTCCTCTTAAATACTTAGCCCATAGTCTTAAATACACACTACAGTAGATAATATTACAATTTCTTCTACATAAACATTTGCTTTCCTAATTTCTTAATACAGTCCATTAATTGGTATAAGAATCTTTATAGTTAAGTTTTTTCAATATTTCACAAAACTTAGAATCATTAATATATTCATATACCAAGCTTTTAAAAAAGGCTGATTTTAAAGGCATGATAATCTCCAAATCCAACTTATGGTCTTGTACAGCACTATCACCCTTTGTAGGTAATGAAGATTTTTCCAACAATTCACCCGGCACATAATTTACCATTTTCTTAGAATTATCAGATAGTGAATTATACCACTTAAGCCAGTCCAAAGTCTCCTTAGATAAGTCACTTATCTTAAATCTTTGGTCGTGAAACTCAACGTATTGTTTATTATCTACAGCAAAAGTATTCATTGACGTAAAAACAGTTAATATTAGCAAGCTTATAATTATTGATAAATACTTTTTCATCTCTACTACCCTCTAATAAAAATTCTTGTTTTCTAACATCAGTATATTTCAAATCTTAACAAAAATTTCAATGACTACTTATTACTTTACATTTTAAATACAATAAAAATACTTGATTGCATTAAGCTTACTACTTCTTTGCATATTCTTTGGCAAGTAAAAATGGCATAAATAAGACTAAGCTCATCACAGCTGAAAATATAAAAAATTGACTAATAGCAGCAACATCAGGTGTCGCAGTTTGTGTAGAGACTATTCCGCCTGCTCTATACATATTATTCAATGAATGGATAAGCGATACCATTATAACACTTTTGCTCCTCATATAAATCAAACCCAAGAAAACCCCCATTGCAATACAAAAAATTACTATATTGACACAAGCATATACTCCTTCAAGACCTGAATAAAATAAAAAACCGTACAAAGGAACATGATACAGCCCCCATATTAATCCGGTAAGTAATACTCCTACTCTTTTACCGGAAATTTTTTGTAATTTAGCTTGCAAAAAATATCTCCAAGCATATTCTTCTCCAATGGTAAAGAAAATAAAGTATATATTGGAAATTAATCCTGTTGTGATGGAAAATACGCTCCTTGTCATCAAATCTTTAACATATATATCATTTGTCATATAGTAGTTTCTTGCACCCACTTGGACATTTAATATTACTAAAATTACTATAATCCATTTAAACAACTCTTTGAAACTGAAGTTTCCTACTAAAACTTTGTTATTTATTGCTAAAATATACAAACTTAACAAAGCAGTTGAAGGTATAATAAATTTAAAGACATCCATAAAAGCCTCATATTTTAAAGATAACAATGATAGTATAAATATTATTGAAAAATATATTAAATATGTTACACTTAATTTATCTTTTACTATAGTTTTAATATTAAAGCCTTTTTCTACCAAAATAGCTGAAACTATCGGATATATACTCATTATAAATGTCATGTTTCCACCATATTTATTACCGTAGACCATGGAGTTGGAAACTGCGGAAAATGTCGTTATAACTAAAACTATAAAAGTAAAAAGCAAGACATCTCTTAATTCCTTTTTCATAATTTTTCTCCTTTCAGATATTTTTACTTTTCAAATAACTTACTATAGACTTTAATTTCTGTCAGTAATTTAATAAATCCGAACTTAGTTTTTATAGCTCTTACTCACACTTATCTCTTGGCTATATTTTACTCCTAAAGTAGCTTAAAATCAAACTAAATTAATCTAAAAAAGCAAATACAAAAACTGATACTTATGTAATTAAACAAAAGGAAAATTTTTATAAAAGCAAATATCTAAATGACTAATATAAGCCAAAACTTAGAAATTCTTTTTTTCATTCTTATAGTTTTATTATGCCTCATTCTTCCAACTATATTTTTTAACATAATTTTCCTTTTTTCTTTTAAATTTCATTTTTTGTTGTATAATATAAGTAACTTTTAGGGATTTTACGCTGTTTTTTAATACCGTAATCTGCCTAAATATTTTGTGTTTTTCAAATTAATGCTGTAAGTTTTAAATATCTTATAAAATAACAATCTTTAAGTAAATCAGTTTTAAGACTTACATGATAATCAGGAGGGGTGGTATCATGACTTACGAGCAAGCGTTAAAGTACATCCAAAGGCCTTATTCCACAGACATCGAGTATAAGATGGACAGGATATATAAAATCTTGGAACTGCTGAACAATCCTCAAGACAAGATAAGATGTATCCACATAGCCGGAACAAACGGCAAAGGCTCGGTATCCGCTATGACTGCTAAGATATTGGAAATGTCAGGATATAAGACAGGTCTTTATATATCTCCTCACCTTATAGACTTTGAGGAACGCATCAGAATAAATTCAAAATTTATTGAAAAATCAGATATTGCAAAGATGATGACAAAGATAGCAGTAATAGTTGACGACCTTATAGAAAAAGGCTACGGTGAGCCTACAGAGTTTGAGCTTATCACCTGCCTTGCATACTATTATTTCTATAAGCAAAATGTAGATTTTGCAGTAATAGAAGTGGGACTTGGCGGACTTACAGACTCTACCAATGTCATTACTCCTATTTTAAGCGTAATCACTTCAGTAAGCTACGACCACATGGCTGTACTTGGCAACGAAATAAGCCTGATAGCACGTCAAAAAGCAGGTATAATCAAAAAAGATGTGCCTGTAATCCTCTACAACCAAAGAGCGGAAGTAATGAACGTGATAAAAAAGGTCTGCGTTGAAAAAAACTCCCCGCTTATAATAGCAAATTCTGAAATAAGAGAATATACGGATGAAGAAGTCAAGGAGATATTCAACACCGACTTGGTGAAAAACTCTCCAAGGCAATACTTCAACATTAGGACCAAAAATGATAGTTACGACATAGCCTTGAATCTGCTTGGTGTCCATCAGATGAAAAATACCGATGTAGTTATAAATATAGCAGAAACATTGCAAAGTCAGGGAATAGAAATAAAAAAATCCTCTATCTTATCAGCACTTGAAAATGTGACTTGGATAGGTAGGATGGAGATAGTAAAGGCAAATCCTATCGTTATGCTTGACGGAGCTCATAATATTGACGCAATCAAGCAATTGGCTCAAAGTATTAAAAAATACTTCTCATATAAAAAGCTGATACTTATAACAGGAATACTCAAGGATAAACAGGTAGACGAAATGTCTGAAATTCTGGCAAAACTATCCGATAAAATAATAGCCGTTGAGGTTGATAGCGTAAGACGTACGTCAAAGGACGCATTGATAGAAAGCTTAAAAAAATACAACAAAGACGTCGAAGGAAGCGATGACTACAAAGAAGCTCTTGATAAGGCTCTTTCATACGCTGATAAAGATGATATGATACTGATATGTGGCTCACTATATCTGATTGGAGATTACAAAAAAATATGTATGACTTATCTATAATAATATTAGCCTCAGGTCTTTCAAAGAGAATGGGTCAAAATAAGTTGCTTATGGATTTTAAAGGAAAAAAGATGTATCAGCACTGCATAAATTCTGTCAAAAAATGCGATATAAAACAAAAAATAGTAGTGTCAGCCTATGACGAGATACTTGAATATGCAGAAAATATGGGTGATTTTACCCTTGTAAAAAACGAAAAACAAGCCTTAGGTCAATCACAAAGCATAAAAATGGGTATAGCTAAGGTTAAACCTTGTTTGGGCTTTGTGTTTTTACCATCTGATATGCCCTTTATCACTGATATATTTTTGAACAAAGTCTGCGATTTTTTTATGCAAGACACATCCTGCATCGTCGTACCAAGGCTTGAAGGCAAAAACTCAATGCCTACTATCTTTCCTTTTTCTCTTTACGATGAGCTGTCTAATATCAGCGGAGATATAGGTGGTAGAGAAATAATCAAGGCGAATTTATCCAAGGTGAGATATTTTGATGTAAAAGACGGACAAGTCTTACAAGACATAGACACTATGGAAGAATTGGAAAAATATGCTGATATATGATATAATACGAGTATAAATTTAATGCCATTTTGATATAGCACAAAGTTAAAAACTACAACTTTTGCAAATATCAACTTGGCAATACTTTTGCAAAATTTTGAAAAAATTTTTTAATATCAGTATAAAATGAAGAATGAAAATGTGAGGTAGAATGAAGAAACTTAGGAAAATTTTAATAGCAATTATCCTTATTTTCTTGCTTTTAGTCATCTTAGGAGCTAATTATTTCTTTGAAATAGCCATGACGAAAAAAGCATTTAAAAACGGAATTACAGAGCAAGAAAACAGCAGTGTAAAAAGAGATTATAAAACTGATTACTTCAATAAAAACAATAAAGAAGTGCATATCAAATCTTCCACAGGAGTGGAGCTTACAGGATATGAATTTATCAAAGATAACAAACGCCCCTTTGTCATTGTAGTCCATGGATATACAAGCAGTTCAAAAATGATGGGCAATCATATATATGAATTCAACAAGAGAAACTATAATGTACTGGCAGTAGACCTGATAGCGCATGGAAAAAGCGGTGGAGAGCTTATATCAATGGGCGGATATGACTCTAAGGATGTGAGGCTTTGGATTGACTATATTAACGAGAAGTATCACAATCCTAAGATATTGCTCTTTGGAGTAAGTATGGGTGCTGCAACAGTGATAAATACAATTGATGGAAATCTACCTGATAACGTGGTCGCATTTATTGAAGATAGCGGTTATCTGACATTGACAGGCGAGTTTACTCAACAGGCAGGAAAGCTCTATAACATACCCTACTTCCCAATGATACCTATAATGAGCCTGACTACTAAGATTAGGGGCGGATTTTTCTTCTCGGAAGTAGACGCAACAGACGCACTAAAAAACACAAAATTACCTGCTCTGATACTCCATGGCTCGGCGGATAACTTTGTCCCTACTCAAAACGCTTATGAGATTTATGATTTAATCAACTCACCTAAGATGATATATATTACTAAGGGCGCAAAGCATACAGATGCTTTTATGTCTGACTCTAAAAATTACTGGGCTGCAATAGACGACTTTTTGAAAAAATATGTTATATAAGGAGTTTTACAAAATGAAGATATTGTCGATAGATACTTCCACTTCATCTCTTTCAGTTTGTATAAATGAAGATGATGAAGTAATAGGCGAAATCAACCTTAACAACGGACTTGTACATTCCACAACTCTAATGCCTGCAATAGAAAATCTCTTTACTATGCTGAACTTTGACAAGAGCAAGCTAAGTCATATCGCAGTATCAGTAGGTCCGGGCTCTTTTACAGGAATAAGAATAGGCGTAGCGACTGCAAATGCCTTTTCCCTTGCCTTAGGCATTCCTGTAATCTCTGTCAGCTCTCTTGACGCAATGGCTATGAATTTTACTTCTTACGAAGGAATAGTAATCACAACCATTGACGCCCAAAGAGACACTTACTATGTAGGCGTATATAGAGCAAGAGATTCAAAAATCGAAAAGATAATTGAAAATACTATAATGTCAGATGAAGAATTAGAAGAATATATACAAAATTGCAATGAAAAAATCTTGCTTGCAGGAGAAAAAAGACAACTCTCATCTTGTGACAATGTCATCTTTGCAAATCCTTATGATAATTATATCAAATCATCAAATATAGCTATGCTTTCTAAGGAGCTGAAAGATGAGGACATAACTTTTGCCAATCCTGTATATATGAGGAAGTCTCAAGCTGAAATCGTATATGATAAGAAAAACAATCAAGGTGAACTATGAATATAAATCTTACCACAGGAAAAATCGGACAAAAACTATATAGATTTATCCTGCCCCTATTAGCCACTTCCTTTATAAATATCACCTACAACTTTGTAGATATGATTTGCATAGGCAGACTTGGTAGCGGAGCTGTAGCGGCAGTCGGCACTTGCGGATTTTTCCTTTGGTTTGCCAACGCATCAGCATCCATGGCAAAAATAGGCACGCAGGTATATGTCTCTCAGGAGTACGGCAAGAAGAATTTTAAAGATGCAAGGCATTATTATCAGTCAGCTTTTTGGCTTAACTTTGCCTTTGGTATTTTTACAGGTCTAGTATTTTTACTTTTCAATCGTCAAATTATCTCCTTTTTCAACCTTGGAGATGAGAAAATCATAAGTCAGGCACTAGTATACTTCAAGGTCATTGCCTTTTCCATGCCTTTTATGTATGCCAATCATGTGCTTTCCGCCTTTTTTAACTCAATAGGCAACAGTAGGCTGACTTTTTTGACCAATTCTTTTGGACTTGTGTTCAACATAGTCTTTGACATATCATTGATATTTGGTATAGGAATTTTCCCAAGACTTGAGGTATTTGGAGCGGCACTTGCGACAGCTCTTGCACATCTATCTGTATTTATACTGCTGATTTTTTTCAATCTTAGACAGGATAAAAATCTCAGACTTTCTCTTGAAAAACTTGACATAGAAAAAGCGAAGTCAGTATGCAAGGTAGGTTTCCCATCAGCAATACAATCTACTTTATACTGTATCTACAGCATAATCTTAGCAAGGATAATATCGTATTTTGGCCCTGTAGAAATAGCCGTGCAGAAAATAGGCGGTCAGATAGAGTCAATATCATGGATGACAGCTGACGGTTTTGCCATTGCCGCCACTACCTTTGTAGGACAAAACTACGGAGCAAAAAACTATGATAGGATACACAAAGGAACAAAGTTCCTAAGTAAATTTTCTCTTATACTCGGCTCCATATCAATGTTTACCTTATTTTTCTTCTCTCGTGAGATTTTTATGATATTTATAGATGAAACAGAGACTATTAATTCAGGCTCCACATATTTGAAAATCTTATCTTTTTCTCAGATATTTATGTGCTTTGAGATTCTTTTTATAGGGATATTCTCAGGCTATGGACAGACCAAGACTCCAGCTATTATAAGCATCATAGGAACAGGACTTAGAATACCGCTGTCACTGCTCCTATCACGCACAATGCTCGGAGTAAACGGAATATGGGCTTCACTTACCATAACCTCGGTCTTAAAAGGCATACTTATTCCGGCAATATTTTACATGTATCAAAAAAATGACCTATCCCATGATTAAAAACTCTTCATAGGATAAGTCATTTTTTCTATTCAAATTTCTTATACTATTATCTATTTAATCTATGGATAATCTTCATCAATAATTTTTTAAAAAAATAGTGTATAATTCATAACTTTATTATGATTGCACATAAAATATTTTATCCATTATTTTATTGGATTTTAGTATTAAAATACATCTTCCCAGTATACTCTATATGTCATATCCTTTTCTCTTTCTACACCTGTTACCTTTATTATCACACCTCCATCTATCCAATCTACTGTGTAATTATCTTTTCTAATAGCACCTCTAATTGCATAAGACATCTCAAACGGTTCTTTATATATCCATTCATCTCCAACTTTCTTTCCTACTGTAACCCTCGTTCTATTTAGACTAAATATAAGAATACTTGCTTCATATACCTGCTCTAAGATTACTTTATATTTATCATCTTTTACATATACCTCTCTGTCTTCAACACCTTCTGTATATATACCTAAATCATAGATAATATATACAAATAGAGCTCCTATAACTATAAAAATTATTAACACTATATTTAGAATTTTATTTTTCCCACTACCACTTTTATTCATAGCTGTCTTCCACATCCTTAAAGTATATTCTATAAGTTTGAGTTGTTTTATCTAAGCTGTCAGTATATGAAAATTTTACATATTCATCGTGCCAATCAATTTTAAAATCAGATTTTGAAACCTTGCTTTTTTTATTACAATCAAAACTCATATATTCAAGATAGGTCCATTTTCCGTCATTTTTTATAAAACTAAAATTAACTACTATTTTTTTAAAGTCCTTATGACTTATTTCTGAAAAACTTATTTTATGCTTATTATCATAGGAGGCTTCTTCAAATATACCATAATAGTGTTTATCTGTATCAATATTAAATACATATATTCCTGCTATAATCTCAAATACTATTAGAATAAGTAACATTTTTGTAAGTTTCATTTTTTACCTCTCTGAGCTATTGTAGGATAGTAAAATTACAACTGAAAATTTAAAAATAATATTGTATAATGTGAAGAGTTATACCACAATCTAATCAAATAATTAATCATTTTTTTCATAGTATTTATAATTCAGTTATAAATCGCATAGTATTTTATAAACTATCAATGAATTTACCCATAGATTAAATAGATAATAACATTAATCACATATATGTAACTGTTTAAAGCTCTATACTTTTTATATTTTATTATCTAAAGTGTTCAAACATTGCGATTTTTAAGTCGCTACGTTTGAACACAAATATATTAACTATTATTATACAGCCATTTTAAAATACATCTTCCCAATATACTCTATATGTCATATCCTTTTCTTTTTCTACTCCCGTTACCTTTATTATCACACCTCCATCTATCCAATTTATAGAGCAGTTTTTCTTTTCAAGTCCTCCTACAACAGCTATAGGAATTTCAAAACTTTTTTTATATATCCATTTATCATCTACTTTTTTCCCGACTACAACCCTTGGTCTGAGTACTTGAAATGGTACTGTAGCTTCTCCACATATCTCTTCAATCACAATTTTATATTTATTATCTTTTACATATTCTTCCATCTTTTCAGCAGCATCACTATACATTTTAAAAGAATATACGGAAAATGTAAAAAAGGCTAATATAAGGCAAATAAAAATTAACAATGTATTAATAACTGTATGTTTATTAGATTTTATTTTATTCATCTTTTTCTTCCACATCCTTAAAATATATTCTATAGGTTTGAGTTGTTTTATCAAGACTATCTCTATATGAGAATTTTACATATTTGTCGTGCCAATCAATTTTAAAATCAGATTTTGAGACCTTGCTTTTTTTATTACAATCAAAACTCATATATTCAAGATAGGTCCATTTCCCGTCTTTTTTTGTAAAAAGAAAATTAACTCTGATTTTTTTATAATCCTTATGACTTACTTCTGAAAGTCTTATTCCATGCTTATTATCATAAGATGTTTCTTTTAATATATCGTTGTCAGTTTGTTTACTGATATCCATATTTAAAACGTAAACAAAAGCTATAATCTCAAATGTCATTATAAGAAGTAATATTTTTGTCAATTTCATTCTTTACCTCTCTGAGCTATTATAAAGTTTACAAAAGCATCTCTTGCTGCTATTGAATGGTCGTCTTTAAAGTTATAATAAAGTAAAAAGCATATAACATCAAAATAATTTTTTTTATATAAAGATAAACTTCATCTTTTAATTAATCTACACTTACATTTTCAAGAAAATTAGTAAATTTTTGCTTATAATCTTTAGAATAATATATCACAATTATACTTTACTGATTATCATTTCTGTAATAAGCTCATAAACAACTTTTCAACTTAACTGCATTATACTCTTTCTATATATAAAACTCAAGTATAATTTAAATTTTGGTATTATAGTTTTTTTTATTAACTGAAAAATATTTCTCTGATTATTATAAAATAAAGCTTAAATTATAAGAGATTTAAATAGAATTTTTCTATTGTTTTATTAAGCTATTAGCTAATACTATAACTCAATAGAATAATGAATAGTGCACTAATTTAGAATATATTGGTTATGTAATAAATTATCTATTATTTCTATAAATTTTTCAATGCTCCTTATACATGAATTATGCAGATAATAGTACAAACTTTAACTCATAGCCATAAAATATAAAAAACCCGACTTGAATTTCAAATCAGGTTTTTTATGTTATGCTATTTTCTTTATTATTAGTAATTCAATGCTTTCTTAACCTCAATATAATAATTAAGCAAGTCCAATCTTTTTATAAGATTCTACTTAATTTATAACAATTTGAGCAAAGCATATATTAACAATACTTATTTACACAGCTTTATTTTAAATACTTTCTTGTTGACATACCGGAAATTGCCACAGTTGAAACATTGTGTAATAAGGCAGTGGTTGCAGGAGAAAGCACGCCGAAAACTCCTAAAAGTATTAAAGTTGAGTTGAAGTTGATAATGAAAGAGTAGTTATCTTCAATCCTCTTGAAAAGTTTTGCAGAAAGCTCTCTAAGAACTATCAAGTCATTCAAATCACTCGAAAGTAATGTTATATCAGCAACTTCCCTCGCTATGTCTGATGCGTCTTTCATCGCTATAGATACATCTGCAGCACTTAGTGCAGGCGAGTCGTTGATACCGTCACCTACCATTACTACCTTCTTACCCTGTGACTTGAGCTCTTCTATTATCTTGTATTTTCCATCAGGCAAGACTTGAGAGTAGCAGTGATTTATGCCTAACTTCTTGCAGACATTGTTTGCTACTACTTCATTGTCTCCTGTAATCATCACTACATTTTTAAATCCATACTCTTTGAGCTTAGCTATTACTTCTTTTGCCTCTTGTCTTGGAGGATCTTCAATGCTTATTATCCCTATTATCTTATCGCCATGAGCAAGGAATAAGTTGGAATATGGAGCACATTCATTTTCCAATACTTCCTTTTGTTCATCTGTGAGCAGTACTTTTTCATCGTCTTCTATAAAGTGTCTACTACCTATCAAAGTCCTTTGACCGTCTAATCTTGTAGCTATACCGTGAGCCACGATATATTCAACTTCAGCATGCTTTTCTTCATGCACTATATTTTTTATCTCAGCCGCTCTTACTACCGCCCTTGCCACGGAATGTGGGAAATGCTCTTCAAGGCAGGCAGCAATCTTTAATACTTCATCTTGTGAATACCCATAAAAAGCTGTGACCTTCGCAAGAGAAGGTGTAGCATTTGTAAGTGTACCAGTCTTATCAAAAACTATGGTATCAGCAGTTGCATATTCTTCCAAGAACTTACCGCCCTTAACCACTATACTGTTTTGCGAAGCCTCCTTCATAGCTGATATTACAGTTATAGGAGTCGACAGCTTTATGGCACACGAATAATCCACCATCAGTACAGCTGTCGCCCTGGTAATATTTCTTGTAAAGAGATATACTCCTGCAAATGCAAGCAAGCTGAACGGCACAATCTCGTCGGCAGTTTTTTGAGCCCTCTGTTGTATCTTAGCCTTCAAATCCTGCGACTTATCTATCAAATCTATTATCTTGCTAATCCTTGTTTGGTTGTCGATTGCAGTTACTTCTATATTTATACTTCCGTCTTCCACAATACAACCTGCGAATACTGAAAGTCCGTTGTATTTTCTAACAGGTGCAGACTCTCCGGTCATACTTGCCTCATTTATAAGAGCCTCGCCTTTTACAACTGTTCCGTCTATAGGTATCATTGAGCCTGTCTTAACTATTACTATATCGCCTTTTTCAACAAGACTCATCGGTTTTTTAACCTGTGTTCCGTTTTCTTCCACCCATACATAGTCAACATTTATCTCCAAAGATTTTGCAAGTTGGAGATTGGCAGAACGCATTGTATATTCTTCAAGTAAAGATGAGAAGTTAAGTAGGAACATTATTGAATTTGCAGTGGAATAATCCCCTGTCATCATAGAAACGGAAATAGAAGTGGCATCAAGCACATTGACATCCAATTCTCCGCTTAAAAGTGAAGCAAGCCCTGCCTTTATAAACTTATATGACTTAAGCAGTGTAATAATTCCTCTAAAACTTTGTGGGAAGATAATCGGCATAAGTGCTTTTTTTGCAATAAGTTTTAGCGCCTTAGCCTTAAAATTCCTATTGAGTCTTTCCAACTCTTCATCTATTGGATAGGCAATCTGTCTCATCTTTTCCTTAGTAATACCGTCCAAGAGAGAAAGCACCTTATCCTTATCATCTTCCAAATAATTAATAAGCACAGAGCCATTGCTTGTGCTTACCTTGACATCATTGATGTATTCAAAAGTTTTTAGATAATCTGTCAATCCCATTGCCGAATACTTATCAAAGGCACGAGAGCCGTATCTTACCCTGATACGACCTCTACCGTCATATACTGTATTATACTTCATATCTCTATGCCTCAACTACTGAAGCCTCTTCATCATAGCACAAGTCTTCAGCTTCTTCTTTGATGTTTTGCATATTTTCTTTAAGGCTCTTTTGTATCTTCATAGTTTCAGCCATACCCTTGACAGCCATCTTGTGTACCATATCACTCTTAATAACCTTAGCTGCCACTACTCCACCTAAGAAAGCCCATACTCTACGATTTTTTAATACTGAAAAAAACATAATATTCTCCTTTTCCAATTTACTAAATAAATGAATTTGATAATTAATAATAAAATACATGATTATTATACAATCAAAAATAAAAATAATAAAGCATTTTTTATAATATTCATCTTTAATTTTTTACTTTTTCTATTTTCTTATTTTTAATTGATAATATAAAACTTATAAATACATTATAAACTTTTTTAAAAAAAGTCAAGATAAAATTTAAAAATGCAGCTTATTTTTTATTTTTCTTATATTTTATTATTACTAAAAATTTTTCAAATGATAATAAACCTAAGAAATAAAGACTCCTGTAAAAAAGGAGCCTTTATTTATAAAAATATTTTTTTAATTCTACTCTTCAATTATAAATCTAAAATTTTAAGTTTTTTCGTATCCCTTTATTCAGATATATAGTTCTTCAAAACCTTTCGTGGTTTTGAGCCGTCGCTTTTCCCAACTATGCCGTTTTTCTCCATATCATCGACAATTCTTGAGGCTCTATTATAGCCTATTCTAAACTGTCTTTGGACCAATGAAACTGATATCTCTTCATTCTCATAGGCAAAGTCCACAACCTTATCATAGAGGTCGTCATCGGAATTTCCTTTTTTATCCGTTACAATCACAATTTCATCAATCTCTTTGGAAATCTCCTGTTGTGACTGCTCCAAATCTTCGACATAATTATTCACCTGAACAAAGTCTGTTATCTTTTCCACCTCTTCTTCTGTAAGAAATGCACCCTGAATTCTGACAGGCTTGTTCATTCCGATAGGTGAATAGAGCATATCCCCTTTTCCAAGCAGTTTTTCCGCTCCGCTCATGTCTAATATAGTCCTTGAGTCTGTCTGAGATGATACTGCAAATGCAATTCTCGAAGGTATATTCGCCTTTATAAGCCCTGTGATGACATCCACAGACGGTCTTTGAGTAGCGACGACAAGATGTATGCCACAGGCTCTAGCCTTTTGTGCAATCCTGCATATTGCCTCTTCTATCTCCTTAGGAGCTACCATCATAAGGTCTGCAAGCTCGTCGATTATTATGACTATTCTTGGCAATTTTTCTTCGTTTTTCTTATTATAGCTTACTATGTCCTTTGACTTGCTCTGTGCAAAAAGTGCATATCTTTTTTCCATCTCATTGACTGCCCAGCTAAGTGCTGATGGAGTTTTCTTCATATCTGTAACCACAGGTATGATGAGATGTGGCAACTTATTATATATGGAAAGTTCCACGACCTTAGGATCAATTAGTATGAGCTTGACCTCTTCCGGAGAATAGTTATAGATTATACTGCAAATTACAGTATTGATACAAACCGACTTCCCTGAGCCTGTGGAACCGGCTATAAGTGCATGTGGCATCTTGGTAATGTCTGACAATATGACTTCCCCGGAAATATCCTTACCCATTGCAAACACTATATTATAGTTTTCTTTTTTGTCCATGCCTACTTGTATAGTCTCTTTGAAGCTGACTGTCTGACTTGTTTCGTTTGGTATTTCTACACCTATATAAGATTTACCCGGTATAGGTGCCTCTATTCTTATAGACTTTGCTGCGAGAGCAAGCGCCAAATCTTCTGTAAGATTTGTAATCTTGCTGACCTTGGTGCCTACCTTCGGCTTTACTTCATACCTTGTAATTGTAGGTCCTACAGCTATGTTTTCAACATTGACCTCAACGCCAAAACTTAGCAGAGTCTGTTTGAGCAGTTGTGCCTTTCTTATCTTTTCTGCCCTGTCATATACAGGCACTTTTTCATATTCGCTGAGCAAATTCACAGTTGGCGGTACATAAGGTCTTTTAACCTCCTGTACATAGACTTCTTCTTCCTCTTCATCTTCGCCTCTATCGGCTACATATTCCACATTGTAATAGTCTTCATCATCCGTTTGAGATGAATTTATTTCTGATTTTTCAGCAGAGTTAATTTTATCCTTAGAATTACTTTCTGATTTTTCATCAAAATTATTATTTTTTAGACTGCTATCTATTTGAGTTTTTTCTTCCACATTCGGCTGTTCTTTTATGTCTTTATCTACAGTTTCTATAACATTTTCAACTATATGAGTCTGTGATGTTTCTGTATTTCCAGTTTCAGATGAACGTTTTTTATATTTTTCATAAAGGGCATCTATCCTGTCCTTAAATTCTTTTTTATCTTCTTCATCTCTCTTAACTTTTTCGGAATCACTTATCTTTTCTTGATTTTTTTCTTCTTTGAATTCCTTCTCATCTTTTCTCAAATCATCTGAAAAAGTGATTGTTTTTTGATACTTTTCAAAATCTGTCTCATCATCGAAATTGACTAAAGGCTTACGCTCTTTTTTGCCATATTCAATGTCACCCACATCCATAAAATACTCATCAATCAGGCTTTCATCAAGTATTGCTCCTCTTTTAGATTTCACATTTTTTTTGCTTTTCTCTCTTCACTTGTTTTTTGACAGCCATAGTTTCTCTCGTACCCTGCATAAAACCTATAGCATAGCCAATAGCTGTTGCTACCATAGCCCTCTTATACTTAAGCAATAGATATAAAAATGAAATCGTGATAAACAGCACTATTCCGGCAGTACCTATCATCTTATAAAAGATGTATGCCACTAGATATGGCACCATCCCTGTACCCTGCATGTTCATAGCAAGTGACACTATGTTGTTGACAGCATCAAAGGAGATATTCACATTTTCCGCCATAACTTGTATATTAAAAAATACATAGATGAATATACACATCAGAAAAAATATTACCGAATCAAAGACATTGATATTCGCATAGGAAAATTTGTTCTCTGATGTTAGGTTGTATATTCCTATAAATATGCAGGAGATGAATATAAAAAATGAAAAAGCGGAAAAAAGCATCAACACGAAATATTTCAGCCCATTGCCTATTATCCCCACATCAGGTAATAAGAGCATGATTGTAAATACAATACCTACCGTTGTAAGCAGTAGAGATATTGTAGTATCACCAAGATTTGCAGTATTCTTCTTTTTTTTCGCCTTACTCTTAGTTTTTCTAGATTTTCCCGCCATAATATATCCTTAAACAATGCGAGCTTTTCTTACAATTTCAAAGAAAAGCCCACATTTTACAATATTCTTTTTTTATAATAAAACTTTTCTCGAAAGGTTCAGCCTACCTTGTGAATCTATTTCAGTTAATTTTACTTCTACGCTGTCGCCTTCTTTAAACAAGTCTTCAACCTTTGCGACTCTTTGCTTATCCATTTGAGAAATGTGAAGTAGCCCTTCCTTACCCGGTAATATCTCAACAAATGCACCAAACTGCATTATCTTTGTGATTTTTCCGCTGTAAATCTTGCCTACTTCAGGCTCTGCAACAATACCTTCGATTATAGCTTTTGCCTTCATGCACATTTCTTGATCGTTTGAAAGTATAGATACTTTTCCATCGTTGTCGATGTCTATTTTTACACCTGTTTCATCTATTATCTTGTTTATTACCTTACCGCCTGTACCTATTACTTCTCTTATCTTATCAGGATTTATCATCATATTTATTATCATAGGAGCGTATGGTGATAGGCTTTCTCTTGGCTTGTCTATTACCTTTCTCATCTCGCCAAGTATGTGAAGTCTACCCTCTCTTGCCTGAGCAAGTGCTCTTTTCAAGATGTCTTCGTCTATCCCTGAAATCTTGATATCCATTTGTATTGCTGTAATTCCCTTTTCAGTACCTGCAACCTTGAAGTCCATGTCTCCCAAGAAGTCTTCCATACCTTGGATGTCTGACAATATAACAACATCTTCCTCATCTTTGATAAGCCCCATGGCTATACCTGCTACCATGTCCTTCATTGGCACACCTGCATCCAAAAGACAAAGTGTACTACCGCAAACAGAAGCTTGAGATGTAGAGCCGTTTGATGACATTACTTCTGATACCACTCTTATAGTGTAAGGAAACTCCTCTTCTGAAGGAAGTAAAGGTTCTATCGCTCTTTGAGCAAGCGCACCATGGCCTATCTCTCTTCTTCCCGGTCCTCTTGAAGCTCTTGCCTCACCTACTGAAAACGCAGGGAAGTTATAGTGGTGCATATATCTTCTTTCCTCTTCTTCATCAAGTCCGTCTATAGTTTGAGCCTCAGACAAGCCTGCAAGTGTAGCAACTGACAATACTTGAGTCTGTCCTCTTGTAAATATGGCACTACCGTGTGTTCTTGGCAATACACCGGCTTCACACCATATAGGTCTTATCTCTTCTTGCGCTCTGTTGTCAGGTCTTACCTTATCTTTGACTATCATATTACGCACTTCTCTTTTTGTAATGCTGTATATTACTTCATCAACGTCCTTCATATTGTCAGGGAAGATTTCTTCGAAATGCTCCATTGTTTCGTCTTTAACCTTTTCCATATTATCTTGACGTTCCTGTTTGTCTACAGTCTTTATAGCATCCTTCATCTTTTGGCTTGCAAATTCAGTTACAGCTACCTCTACCTCTTCAAGCGGTTTAAATACGTAGTACTCATCTTTTTCCTTACCTATTTCATTTGCAATACTTTGAACAAAGTCGCATATCTTTTTGATTTCTTCATGTGCAAAAAGTATGGCATTTAGCATTACTTCTTCGCTCACTTCATTTGAGCCGGCTTCCACCATCATTATCGCATCTTTAGTACCTGACACTACAAGGTACATATCAGATTTTTCCCTTTGTTCAAAAGTCGGATTGATTATAAATTGACCGTCTACAAGTCCTACAGAGACAGAACCTGTAGGTCCGTTAAATGGTATAGAAGATATGCTAAGTGCAATTGACGAGCCTATCATAGCTATAGTATCAGGATTATGGTCTATATCTACAGATAGTACAGTTGCCACAACTTGCACGTCATTTCTATATCCCTTAGGGAAGAGCGGTCTTATAGGTCTGTCTATAAGTCTTGAAGTAAGTATAGCCTTTTCAGACGGCTTACCCTCTCTTCTTATAAAACTGCCGGGTATTTTTCCGGCAGAGTATAGCTTTTCTTCAAAATCAACACTTAGAGGGAAAAAGTCTATTCCTTCCTTTGGTTTTGCAGAATTTGTAGCTGTAACAAGCAGTACAGTATCGCCATATCTAAGTGTACAAGCTCCGTTTGCCATTTGAGCCAGTTTGCCTGTTTCGACAGTTAATGTTCTGCCTCCTAATTGCATTTCAAATATGTTGCTCATATTAACTCCATTTCTTATTTGTTTAAATATTTGCTTTGGATTTCTTATTTAGTCGCTAATTTATAACTTTCATCTTCATCTTACTTTTATGTCTACGTCCTTATCATCTATGACATCAAAAGCATAGTATATTAATAATACATCAGCAAAACAGCTGATTTTTAGCCTTATTTCATAACATATATGACTTTTTAAATGAGTCTTATACCACAAAACCCATTTAAAAAACCATATAAGAATATGATAATAAAGCATATTTCAATGCGACAATAAAAAACTCAATGCTAATTAAATATATCTATGACATTTTAAAGACCTTTATTATACGAACAAATCTATTAGTTTGACATAGTAAAAAAGAGCAGGTTAGTCCCGCTCTTTCCAAAGGTTACTTTCTTAGTCCAAGACTCTTTATTAATGTATTGTATCTATCAAGACTTTTATCCTTAAGATATCTAAGCAAAGATCTTCTGTGTCCTACCATTTTCAAAAGACCTCTTCTTGAGTGATGGTCCTTCTTGTGGAACTTAAGATGTTCGTTCAATTCATTAATTCTTTGTGTAAGCAATGCTACTTGTACCTCAGGAGAACCTGTATCTCCTTCTTTTATAGCATACTTTTGCACAATTTCAGTTTTCAATTCCTTTGTCATTTTACACCTCCAAAAAATTTATACAGTCAATGCCAAGTGTAAAGTAGGTGTCACTATACACATAGCAAAAACTAAAATACATTAGAGATTTTAACATACTTTTTATATAATGTAAATACATTTATAAGAAAAAAATTAAAGGAATTAAGAACTTATCAACAAAATACTGTGTGTTAAGTCTCAATTCCTCTTTTATTTTTTTAATATCCTATTGAATTATGACTTTTTATTAGTCAAATTAGTCTTTGATATCGTCTTTACTATAGTCTTGTCCGGCAACTTTATTATACTTACTCCCTTGCCGCTCTTTAAGAATAAATATACTTCAAGAGTTTTAGAGTTTTGTGCCACCTCAAACTGCGGTTTAAGCTTTCCGTTTACTGACTTGCTTGCTTGATAATAGTAGTAGTTGCCTGAAGGCAATTCCTTTTCGTACTTTTTGTCTATTGATGTCTTTCTCGTATAGGTAAAACTTCCAAGTGACGTATCTGAAGCCTTAACATCACTTATCATCTTAGTAGTAGCTATTAATTGAGTAGTGGCATTTTTACCATTTACCACATAGTCACTTACCTCTTTACCACCGGAATACTTTATTACATCCTTTTTACCTCTAGCGTCAACAGGATAGAAATATATATCATTAGTATAGATATTTAGATAGAAAAATCCATTGACTTTATTTGATTCTACACCTTTTTCATTTGAACGAAATACATAGTATGTCCCATCAACCATGAATTTCTCATTTTTCACATCTTCTGTAAGAGCATAGGTAAACTTATACTTATTAGCCTCTTCCCCCATAGTTTTCTTCAGAATTTCCGTTGTTTTTTTAAGTTCATACTTCGGCTTATCCTTTGCTACTTTTTCCTCAGAATTTATAAATAGATTTTCTGTCTTATAGTTCCAATATAAGTTTACTTTCATCACTTCTTTCAACATGGCAAGTGGTACCATCATCTTACCCTTTTCCACATAAGGTCGAAAAGCTGTAGATCTTTTTGCTCCGTTTACACTTATAAGGTTGCTCCCGTTTTCAAACCCAAACTCATCCTTGTCAGTAGTAATCGTTGCAGTTTTTTTCTTGGAATCATAATTGTATACTCCTCCAAGAGCTACAGATAAATCCTTGGCATATATATATGACCTTTCATCTTTTATAGCCACAGGAGTGGTATCCTTAATTTTGTAATTGTTCATATAGATTGATTTGTCGGCACTTGCAAAAGTAAGCGGTATCATTGCTATAATCATTGACATCACTATTTTTTTCAAAAACCTCATACATTCACCTCTTAGAAATTGCGTAATTCTCGTAAAATAAAAAACCACATCTTAAATAAGATGCGGTAAATTTTGATTTAGTTCTCAGGTGAAAAACTGTCTTTTTCAACTCCACAGATAGGACATACCCAAGAATCCGGCAAATCTTCAAAGCTTGTTCCAGGTGCTATACCATTGTCTTCATCACCTACAGCCGGATCATAAACATAACCACATACATCACATACATATTTTTGCATAAAAATACTCTCCTTTTAAATTTTTATTTTAATTTAATAAATTTTCCAACTTTGCTTTTCATTAATACCATGTAAAAATCTTTTAAAACAAAAAACTATACTTTTTTGATATAATTTATTTTAAACTCTTCAAAGCTTTATAAAATAAGCACAATTTACAATCCCATACAGTTTTATACCATGATACCATTTAATAATATCAATTCAGTCGTAAACTATTTATATGACTGTTTAACAGCTTTTTAGCACAGATTCGAAGTTTTAACTTGGTTAATGAAAAATATCAACTTTTGTATACCCTGTATTTTTTGCAAATAACAATATGAAGTTTAAAAAATCAAAATTTACTAAAAACATATTACTATAAATTTAAAATTTTTGCAAGAAAAAATTACAATTTGTAATCTTTAGTAATGTTAATTTAATAAAAAACCTATTGTTTAGCAAAATAAAGGTTAAAATAAAATTACAAGACTAAAATATTTATCGGCAGTTTTAAAAAAACATATAGAAATTTAAAAATTTTTATAAAATATATTGACTTTTTGTATTAGGTGTACTATTATAAATATGACACCTAATACAAGTAGAATTTCGAAAGGAGGAATAATCTTGATACAAGTTGATGTCAGAAGCAGAGTACCCATATACGAACAGATTGTAAACAGCTTTAAACAGATGACTATGAGCGGAATACTCTCCCCTGATGAAAAATTGCCATCAGTTAGAGACTTATCCCAAGAGCTCACAATTAACCCCAATACGATACAAAAAGCGTATCAAGAGTTGGAACGTCAAAACATAATCTATACAAAAAGAGGTCAGGGAAGTTTTGTCAATCCTAATATCCAAGCCATCAACAAGGAGGAGAAAATGGGAGACTTAATAGAAGAAATCAAGAGAATTATCATAGAAAGCATGTATTTAGGGATATCAAAGGAAGAATTTTTAAAACTTATAACATCAGCATACGAAGACAGTTCTAACGGACAGGAACAACAATGAAAATCCAATATCTGGTTATTATCCCCCTAGTACTGTTTTCCTTGATGAGAAGCCCTATTGCAAAAAAAATAATTTTAAAAAATATCCGTTTTGACACTTCTCAAAACCTAATTTTGAAGATAAATAAAAAAATAGACATTTTCAACTTATAATAAAGAGGTGATAACATGATACAAGCACAAGATGTAAGCAAGTCTTATGAATCAAATCCTGTGATAAAAAATATAAACTTAGAGTTGAAACAAGGCTCTATATTTGGTCTTATAGGTGCCAACGGTGCAGGAAAGACTACACTAATAAAAACTCTCTGCGGTATATATGCACCAGACACAGGACATGTGAGACTCCATGACAAAGATGTATACAATGACAGCGATGTAAGGCAAAATATTGCCTATGTACCTGATAACATAACTTTCTACAATAATTTTACCGTAAAGGATATGAAGGATTTTTACAAAAATATCTATAAAAACTGGGATGAGGATAGGTACAAAACTCTTAGAGAAGTCTTTACCTTCAATGAAAAAAAGAGGATTAAGCATCTTTCAAAGGGTATGAAAACTCAGCTTCTTCTTCTGATAGCCCTATCATGCAAGCCGGAGGTAATCTTGATGGATGAGCCTACATCAGGTCTTGATCCATTCATACGCAAGGAAGTCCTCAATCTCATAGTTCAAGATGTTTCATCTCGTGGTACAAGTTTACTCATATCCACTCACAACGTGTCGGAATTGGAGCAAATCTGTGATACTGTAGGATTTATTGACAAGGGCGAGATAAAGGTACAACAAGATATGGACAATCTCAAAACAGCTTATAAAAAGATACAGATTGCCTTTAAGGATGAAATGAGTGAAGAGTTCAAAAGAGAGTTTAAGCCACATATTTCAAAGAAACATGGCAAAATTTATGAAATAATTGTAAATATGGACTATGAAATATTTGAATCCAATGTTAAAAAATATCAACCACTCTTTGTAGAGCATATAGACATGACTTTGGAAGAGATATTTCTGTTTAAGATGGGAGATGATAATTATGTCAAACAAGTCACTATTTAATAAAACATTAATAAAAAAAGATCTGAAGATACTAACTCCGATTTTTATTACAAATATTATTATATTGATATTTGCCCTCCCTTTTTCATATTCTCAAGCCGTTCTTTTATTGCAATCAGATAGTTCACGAGATTTTGCTAAAGGTGTGGCGTCTCTTTACAGCTCATATAATACACTATCTATAAATATCTTAGTTTCAACTGTAACCGCTATCATGCTCTTTGCTTTGGAAAAGTCAAGCAAGAGTTTAGAGCTACTTGTTTCGCTTCCTTTTTCAAGGAAACAGATTTATTTTAACAAGATTGCTGTAGGTTTTATAGTAAATGTACTGCCAAATATAGTTTTACACCTTGTCAGCCTTTTTATAATTCTTGCAGAGCCTATGACAAAGCCATTTTTCAACCTAGATTTTTTCATCATATATTTTCTCAATTCAATAGCTATGCAAATTGTGGTATTTACTTATTTTGTTGTTATCAGCCTGTTGTTTGGTAATATATTTGCTACTGCATTTTGCGGATATGTATTTACCTTGATGCCTATAGGGCTTATAGTGATGATACAAACATTCTTGGAAGATGGTATTCCATCAGCATCCTATGAATATTTATACAATTACACCCCGTTTTTCATACTTTTAAAGGCTTTTGCATCTGACTTAGGCTATTTAAAACTTCTTGGATATTCCATAGTATTTATAGTCATGGGTATGACATTGTTTGAAATGACAAAGATGGAAAAATGCTCAGAATTACTGACATTTAGAAGAACTGAAATCATATTTAGGGCAGGTGTGTTCATCTGTTGTGCTGTTTTCTTCTCCATATTTGTACAATCTATATTTGTGTCATTTGGTCCTCTATCTTTCTTGGCAAAGGTGGTAGGCTTTATAGTAGGCGGAGCCTTCGGCTTCTTCATACCTAATAGAGCTATCATAAAGTCAAGAGCAGCCTAAAGGAGGTAGGATAAATTATGAAAAATAATATACTGATTTTAATTATTGCGTCTATCTTATATCTAGCTATATGTCTTTCATTTGGTACAGAAGATTTCCAAGACTTCAGTAGACTGGAAAAGAAAAATATATCAAATAATGGTGACTATACTAATGTTTTTAATGAAAGATTTATGAATGGATACCTTGATATAAAAAATAATTTTTTTGATAATGACAGCTATTACAATTACGCTCATATAAATTTGTCTAATGTCTTTAATATAAAAAGTGATTTTTACTCCTCTTCAACGACAAAAAAAGGCGGTCATATTATAATAGAGCCTGAGATATATATTTTTTCAGCTCAAGATGCAAATAAAATGATAAGAAAATATAAGATAAGCAACCCAAAAAACATAGACTATAGCAAGACTAAATACGAATTTCCACTTGGAAATAAAAAATCTGAAAATCTGCTTGCCGATTTTTCAAAGGAAAAAATAAAGCTAATATAATATCTACAGATATCAATGGCAATCCTGTATATGACAACTCAGTTGACTGCATAATGCTCTATACTATAGATAGGGAGATAAGGGGCTATGTATATATCGACTCAAGGCTTGTAGATGCGAGAAAGCTTCTCCTAAATCCACAGATTTCAAAAGGTGCTCTTTTATCCGATGCATCAATTCAGCTAAAGGAATCAAAAGATAAGTTCAAGAATAAGAGCGGAAATGCATATTATTTCGATTGGCTTCCTATTGAAGATGAAAACCGAAATAACTGATAAAAATTTAAAACTAGCGATATCCGTTACTTTGTATATAATACTATAAAAAATCTTGAGATACATCAATATAACTTGTAAATAAATTTTTCTATGACTTTTATGCTGGTATAAATTGCAAATCATATAGCATAACAATATTTGACTTAAAAGAAATTTTCTGCTATAATATTCGACGCTATATTTATAATAATTAGTAATTATAGTTTTAATGCTGTTCTATCCTTTTATCAAAGAAGGATTTTGAATATATTACAGGAGGCAAGATATGGAAAAGAGATTTAAAAAAATAAGTCAGGGTATGCTCAGTGGTTTTGATATAATAATAGATACTGAAACTGGAGTAAATTATCTGTTCTATGCTTCAGGCTATGCAGGCGGTCTTACTGTATTGTTGGATTCAGAAGGCAAGCCTGTAATAACACCGAAAAATGAACTTGATAGAATGGATTAAAAGATATTAATTATAGATGTATCAAATTACATTTTTTCCATTGTTTTACTGAATATTGGTATAAATATACTTATAAAGAGATATCTATCAAAAAAGTTGCAAATCCCTTATGTGGGACTTGCAACTTTTTTATTATCTTTTTTATTATATTGTTTATTCTTCAATCTTATCTATAAAGAACATCTTAATGGTGGAAGCTATCTGAAGGATGAAGATAAATAAGACTACAAATCCTCCCGCAGCTGCTAAGGCTTTTACCCCTTCAACACCTTGCTGACCTCCTCCAAATGCAGCCATGATTATAGCTATTATACCTATTGTTACTCCCCACAATATCTTGAGTTTTCCGGGAGCTTCTGAGCCTATAGGAATGTCTTTTATGCACATTGACGCAACGTTATTTGCAGTAGCATCAGCGGCTGTAACAAATGATATGAGTATTACAAACATATTTATAGGTACTATTATCTTACCAAGTCCAAAAGGTAAATTCTCTATAAACTGATAAAGTGCGGTCACCGAATTGGTATTTTTAATAGTTTCAACCAAATCTACCTGTCCTGTAATTTGCATATTAAGCGCAGAATTACCCCAGATTGAGAACCATATTATACCGAATATAGCCGGAAGAATAAGGTTTATTACTAAGCATTGCCTAATAGTTCTACCATAAGATATCTGTCCTAAGAATATTCCTGTAACAGGCGCATAGGCAATCCATACAGCCCAGTCAAATAGCGTCCAAGAGCGGGTAAGCGGCGCCCCACCTATATCTATAGGATCAAGTCCCCAAGACCAGAAATTTTGTAACCATTCAGCCATACCCGCAGTTGCATTTCTAACTATAAATAGAGTAGGTCCTGTTACTACAAGAAGTATCAAAAGACCATAGTAGAAGTAAGCATTTATTCCTGCAAGTTTTTTAAGTCCGTTGTCCAGTCCGACATAAGAAGAAAGTGTAAACGCAGCAATTATAAGTACACCTACTCCTATGAAAAGAGGAAGTTGGACGTCTACCTTATATGAATAGCTCAAACCTGTAGTTATAAGAACTATACACATTGTAAGTCCTGAGCAAAGACCGATTACTATAGCGAGCATAGAAAGAGTGTCCACTATACCTGCAAGAGTTCCTTTTCTGATTTTTTCACCAAATATAGGTTCCAAAGTTGAAGTTACGTTAAGTTGTTTCTTCTTATTAAAGTATACATAAGCCACTATTACTCCTGCCAATGCGTATATCGCATAAGGTAGGAAGGTCCAGTTGTAAAAGCATCTTCCCATTGCAAATCTTACAGCTTCTGCACTACCTGCTTTTATTCCAAGAGCGTCAAGTTCTCCATAGACGTTACCCATGTAAATAAGCGGCTCATTTACACCCCATGTAACTATACCTGTAGCAACTCCACCTGTAAGTGTCATCGCAAACCATGTACCAAAAGAGTATTTCGGTTTTGCATCCTTACCGCCAATTTTAATATTACCAATCTTTGAGAAAAGCATAACTATTAAAATAATAAGAGTAATTATTGTCACCCATTGATATAACCAACCGAAACTTTCAAGTGACCATGCAAAAAAAGCGTTTGAGGCTTCGGTAAGAGCCTTGTTGTTTACTATCCCCACTATTGCAGCTAATGCAACAAGTATAAACGACGGTATGAATACCTCCCACCTGATGTTTTTCTTTTGATTGTCCATAAAAAAATCTCCTTTTTTTAATAATTTCAATCTCGTTCATATACAAACACATTTCTTTAACATTTAATAAAAGCAAATTATAATTTCATTTAATACTATTATCTATTTAATTTATGGATAATGTTCATCAATGGTTTAAATAATAGTATATATTTATGACTTCATTATAAATACACTGAGAATAGTTTATCCAATTATTTTATTAGATTTTAGTATAAATCAATATAATTAAGCTTAGTCATTAATGCTATATAAAAAATCATGACTTAATTTCAATCTTGAGAGCGCATAGATACAAGTTTGAATTCTTCTATGTTTATGTATAATGGTATCTCTCAAGATAAAAATTGCAAATTAATAACAAATTTTCAAAAGTTCTCCTGATTTAATCAAATCATAGGCTTTTTTAATATCTTTGCTCAAGTTTCTGTCCTTATCCAAAAACGGTATATCACGTCTTATCAACTCATAAGCCTTTGATGTTTTTTCTCCAAGGTTCTTCTTTCCTCTCAAGTCTATGGCTTGAACAGCGTGCATTGCCTCAATTCCTATTATATATCTTATATTATCAAGTATCTTATAGAGTTTTGACGCTGCAAGCGGTAAATTCGATGCGTGGTCTTCTATTGTACCGGCAAGTGAGTAAAAATCCATTGAGCTTGGATTTGCAAGAATTCTGTTTTCAGTGTCAAGCATTGTAAAAGTCTTTTGAATAGTGCCGTATGCTATACTTTCAACTTCCTTTGCTGTCAAAAATCTGGATAATTTTGTAAACTGCGGATCGGCAAGTTTTATCGTCCTATAGCACGAAGATTTTGACAGGTGGCTAAGTCCTGTAGCAAGCATTTCTACTCCTACAGCAAGAGTTGTCGTCTCAAAGTTTGCACTTACAAATGAAGAGTTCTCGTCAAGTATGATACAAGGATTGTCATCAGTAGTATTAAGCTGAATATTCAGATATTTTTTGACAAATTCAAGTTCATCCAATATACTTCCGTTAATACAATGTGCAGCCCTGAAACTTATCGGATCTTGCAATGCTCTGTTTTCATCTTTTTCATGTAGGAAACTTCCCCTTAGATACTCTCTGCATTTCTTAGCAACTTCAATCTGTCCATGAATTCCCCTTACAGCATTGACATCCTCTCTGAGTTGCTCCATAACCCCATTTAAACCTTCAAGACTCAAGCAAAATATCAGGTTTGACATATCTACTATTTCCTGTATTTCCTTTACAGCAATAGCAGCCATCGCCTCTCCCTGAGCATTTGACGATACTATGCTTAGTCCATCCTTAGGTCCTAAAATTATAGGTTTTATCCCCTCACTATCCATGGCTACCTTAGAGTTTACTATTTCACCCTTGTACTCTACATCTTCTTCTCCAATAAAGGCAAGACCTATGTGGCTGAGTGTAGTAATATCTGCCTCTCCGATAGAACCTCTCATAGGTACTCTCGGATGGATTCTGTGATTTAGAAAATCAACATACATTTGCATAAGTTGCTCTGACATGCCTGTATGTCCTGACAGTACCTTATTTACTCTAAGTAAGAGTATGGCTCTGACATCTTCGATACTGTGATAAGGCGGAACACCAAGGCAATGCGTATTTAGCAGGTTTTTGTTATACTGTGTAAAGAATTCCTCGTCAAACTCCTTGTCCTTGTTCCAACCTACACCTCTGTTGAGCTCGTAGACAGGTTTACCCTGAGCAGCCATGTCAAACAGAACTTGTCTGCCATCTCGTACCGCCTTTCTCGCTTTTTCATCCACTTCAACCTTTTGAAAATTAAACGCAACGTTGTAGATATCTTCAAGCGTTAGATTTCTGCCGTCTAAAATCTTAGTTTCCAAATTCATCCCTCCTAATTCAATTAGTCTTTGTATACCGATATTTGTTCATAAGGTCACTAATTGTAAAATGACAGTTATAATAAAATCTAATATGATAATGGATAAAATATTTTCTGCATTTTATTAAAGTCATAAATCATATAATATTTTTTAAAATTCTTGATGAAAATTACCTATAGATTAAATAGATAATAGTCTAAAATAAAAGTTAAGAAATAAAAAATCCATCATTTTTTAATATTAATTATCATTTTACATATATAAGTGCCTTAGAACAACTTTTCGGTATGAATCTATAATTTGTATTAACAAGTGCTTTTCAATATGTTTTTATTTACTTTGACATTTTGTCAAGCTCTTGAATTATAAGCTCAGGAGACGCAGGATAGGTACTTATCTTCGTGTCAAGTGCGTGATTTATAGCATTGATAACAGCAGGTGCCGGAGCTACACAGCTCAACTCTCCTACACTCTTCATCCCATAAGGAGCGGACTTGTCTTCAGACTCTATAAGAAGTATGTCAATCTTAGGCATATCCTGTGAGTTGAATACATGGTATTTTGACAGCGAATCAGTCTTGAGATACCCGCTTTTTTCATAGACTATCTCTTCTCTAAGTGCCATACCTATACTCATATGTGCACCGCCATATATCTGCCCATCTACAAGCATAGGATTGACTGCCTGACCTATGTCGTGCACTGCAAGTGCGTCTGTCACATCGACCATACCTGTATATTTGTCCACTCTCACCTCTGCAAAAAATACTGCAAATGCTGCCGGATTTGCCTCCTGCTCATGGTGAACATATACAGTCATCGCCTCAAAATTATTTTTTTCCGCATAGGCTACAAGTTCGCTATATTCTACAAATTCTCCTGTTTTCTTGGAATATACTTTTCCGTCATACGTATATATATCTTCTCTTGCAAAGCCCTTTGACTGAACAGCAACATCAATCAGCTTTTCTCTTAGCTGTTCACCGGCTTTTTTTATGGCTCCTCCGTTTACAAAGGTTACCCTGCTTGCCTGTGTTCCTGCCGAATCATAAGGAGTAAGAAGTGTATCTGCTTCTGTCATCCTTATCTTTGTCGTATCCAAGTCCAAAGCTTCTGCGGCAACTTGTGTAAGAGATGCTATAGTACCGCAACCTTGCTCGTGAACTGCTATTTTTACCAATGCCGTACCATCACTGAACAGCGTAAACTCGACATTGCAAAAATCAGGAAATGCTCCCTTGTATCCATTGCCGTGAGTTGCTGCTGCAACACCTACTCCGTAGGCATATCTATCAGTATTTTTATTTTTGATACTTTTCCTTCTATTTAACCAGTCAAATCTCTCCATGCCCCTTATCATACACTCTTTTACCTGAGAATTGCCCAAGTTTGGACCTCCAGTAGGATCATCCGTATACGGATCTGCCAGATTTTTCAATCTGAACTCACAAGGATCCATATTAAGTGCAGCTGCCACCTGATCCATATTTATCTCACTTATAGCATGTGACTGTGGTCCACCATAGGCTCTTGCCGCTCCGCCGGGTATGGTATTTGTATAATAGCTTTTTCCCTCTGTCACTTGACTTGGTATCTTGTAAAGTCTAAAGAGTTTTTTCATAAAGGCGTTTACTATGCTCGATGAATTAGTATCATAGGCTCCACCGTCCACCTGAGCATCTACTTTTCTACATAGGATTTTGCCTTCTTTTGTTACAGACGTTTCAATCTGTACCCTCATAGGATTTCTTGATACTGTGCCTACGAGAGTCTCATACCTATTCATATACATCATTACAGGTCTTTTCAAATCCATAGTTACAAAGGCTGACAACGGCTCAAGAATAGGTTGTTGCTTACCACCAAAAGAACCACCCATATTAGATTTTATAACTCTGACCTTATTAAACGGTATGTCAAGCACTCTTGAAACGTGCATTTGAATCGCAAAGGCAATCTGGCACGGCGTCCATATCACCAAGTTGCCGAAGATGTCTATCTCGCTCAAACAAACGTGTGGCTCAATAGCAAGGTGATGTATCTTTGGAGTATAACCCTCTGTCTTAACAGTAATATCAGCCTTGTTTTTTCTTTTTCATAATCTCCATACTCTATTTTTCTGGAATAACATAGGTTGCTATCACCCTTTACTATGGATTTTTCATCAATGGAATCCTGCAAATCTACAAGCACATCCAAATCCTCATATTCTATTTTCACCTTGGATACAGCTTTTTCCACAGAATCCTTATCCTTGCCGACAACTATACCTATCCTGTCTCCTACAAACCTTGCCACATCGTTGATTATCAGTTCGTCTCTCTTGCCTTGTATCCCTGTAAACCACTCCATGGAGTTGTAGAAGTTGGTATGTTTTATATCTTCGTATGTGTAGATTTTTTCAATTCCCTCTACCTGCAAAGCTTCAGTAAGGTCAAGTTTGTATCTTGCATGTGGATGAGAAGATACAATCAGCTTTGCATAGAGCATATCGTCCACCTTCATATCAAGGGTGTACTTTGTTTTTCCTATGACTCTTTCAAACGAGTCCTCTCTTATTATCTTTTTTCCTAAATACTTATATTTCATGGTTGCACCTTAGTTTAGTTACAATATCGTCTATTACTCCACAAACGGCTTTTCTCTTATAATACTTGGACTGTCTGTTAGGTATTGCATTTTCAACAGTATCATATCCAAGTTTGAATAGATAATCCAAATCTATATAACTAATAATTTTATTATTGAAATACTCTTCAAAAAGCTCACCTCTTACAGGTTTTACTCCGATTGCTCCCAAGTAAATCGAAGAGTTTACAATTACTTCATCCTTGACTTCAAACATCATGGAACAGTTGATTTTTGATATAGTCACTTCTTTTCTCGAGCCTAATTTGGCAAAGTAATTATACTTAGATATCTTAGGAATTATAAACTTATAAACCGCTTCATCATCTTGAATAGCTGTCTTTCCTCTACCTTGTACAAAATCTTCCACCAAAAGCGTCCTTTCTTCTCCTTTGGAGTTAAAAAGTACTACAGATGCTTTTAGTGCACATAGTACAGGTATCGTATCCGCACTTTGCGAAGCATTGGCTACATTACCTCCGATAGTCGCCCTGTTCCTAATTTGCCTTGAGCCTATATGTCTTGAGGCAAAAGAAAGAGATGGAAAAAACTCTCTTATTACACTGCTGTCGGCTATGTCTTGTATTTTGGTAATTGAGCCTATCTCAACCTTAGTCTTATAATCTTTTATAAATTCAAATCCTTTTAATTTTGTCAAATCTATAAAATCTTTGTCAAAAATATTTTTTTGCCTTATCTCCACCATTACATCCGTTGCTCCTGCAACCATCAATGTATTTTCATCCTTTAGGGCAAGAGCTTTTTTCAGACTTAACTTATTTGTAGGTTGATAAAATTTACTCATGTGTTTCACCTTTTTTCAGCAAGCTTTCTACTGCGTCAAAAATGCTTGCATATCCTGTACATCTGCATATATTCCCCTCAATGGCTTCCTTTACGTCTTCCATAGTCGGATTTTCCACATTCATCATCAGAGCCTTTACACTTAGTATCATCCCCGGTGTACAAAAACCGCACTGCACCGCTCCGTTTTCTATAAATGCCCTTTGTATAACATCAAGTTGTCCGTTTTTTTCAAGTCCTTCTATAGTTATGATGTCACAACCATGAATCTGACCTGTAAGTACTGTACAGCTTGTCACAGCCTTTTTATCAATTATCACTGTACAGGCTCCACATTCACCCTCGGAACATCCCTCTTTTACTCCGGTTAGCTTAAGATCATCTCTGATAAAGTCAATCAGCCTTTTAGTAGGATCAACATCCATCTCAAAATCCTGTCCGTTTAATTTGAATTTTATGTTCATCTTCATCACTTCCAATATAAAAATAAATCAACAACATATATCTCACTAATAATCCTCTATACCTGCATTTACTATTTCACACAATAATTCCTTGAAGTCTTAAAAAAATTATATACTTAGAAATTTTATATATAAGATTAAGCTTACATTGATTTTTAAGTTATTGATCTTTTATTTGGTGATAATATTGGCACCAAAGTTCATCTAAACTCTTTAATTATTGAAAATCCCGTAAAAATAAAGGTATGTATGTGATTATGATTTTAGTTAAATAAAAAACATTTGCTTTCAGAAACATTTTTTAAAATTAGGTATGGAATTATTATAACTCTGATTTTTCAAAAAAATGTCAAATGAAAAATCATTTTTGACAAAAATTAAAAATCCTATTTTTCCAATATTTTTTCAATTAGGATTTACTTTTTTCAACAAATAATATAAAATAGTACAACAGGCAATTACTTATTTAATTTTTTATGTTTTCATTTAATATTTTATTTAATATCAACAGTTTTAAATTTATATGAACAAATTTCAGATTAACTTTTTATTAAATATACCTAGGTTTTGAAATAATTGTTAATTTGAAAATTTATTTAATATCAACCTGAATAATACTTATGAAAGGAAGTCTTTATGAAAAATTTGAATATTGATATTTGTTGTGGAGCTAGATGTACGATGATGGGTGCCATAGATTTGCTTGAAAAGGCCGAAAGTTTCAAATCTGTATTTCCAAACGACAATATAATAATCCAAGCTGTACCCTGTACTCAGGAATGTAAGAGCGAAAAAGTTGCTCCTATAGTAACTGTAGGTAATGAAAAGTTGTTAAAAGCTACTCCACAAAAACTTATGGAAAAGATGATGGAGGTCTTGAGATAAATGAAAGAAAACTATACTCCGCTGATACAGCTAAGAAGAATGGTATTCGTCGAAGTAGCCAGGATGGGCTATGACGACAATGAAAAATTAGCACATAATATTGAAGAAGCAGTCTACACAATACTTCCTGGCGAGGTAGCCCAATATAGAGATTCCATATATAAGGAAAGAGCAATAGTTGGGGAAAGACTAAGAATGGCTCTTGGTATGAAGATGAGAGCTCAGGATGAGTATTCAAGATTGTCCGACGGATGCGAAAAGATAATCAAATCTGAAAGAATAGTCCAAGATGAGCTGGTACAGGTAATGCCTTTTGCATGTGAGGCCTGTCCTACCAAGACATATAGAGTTACAAACAACTGTAGAAAATGTCTTGCTCACCCATGTATCCAAGTCTGTCCTGTCAACGCTATATCTATGGGGCAGTACTCTACTATAATTGACGAAGAAAAATGTATAAGATGTGGCAGATGTAAGGATAACTGTCCATACAATGCTATAGTATTTTTTGACAGACCTTGTGCTGCAGCCTGTGGTGTCAATGCTATAGAGTCTGATTACCTTGGTAGAGCCATTATTAATCAAGATAAGTGCGTTACCTGTGGAATGTGTCTTGTACACTGTCCTTTTGGTGCAATAGCAGATAAGACTGAAATATTCCAACTTATTCAAGCTATAAAAAACGGTGAAGAAGTACATGCCATACTTGCACCCGCCTTTGTAGGACAGTTCGGTCCTTTGGTAAAGCCGGATATGATTAAGGAAGGTATAAGAAGATTAGGATTCAAATCTGTGGTAGAAGTTGCACTTGGAGCGGATATTGAATCCATCCATGAGGCTGAGGAGTTTTTGACTGAAGTACCTGAAACTTTGAAATTCTTAGGTACATCTTGCTGTCCTTCATGGTATCTTGCTGCCACTAAAAACTTCCCTGAATTCAAACAAAATATAAGTAGTTCAGCTACTCCTATGGTAGCAACTGCAAAACATATAAAAGAAGACCATAAAAATGCAAAGATAGCATTTATCGGACCTTGTGTTGCCAAAAAGACGGAAGCTTCACAACCTCACCTTAAGCATCTCATCAACTTTGTAATAACCTTTGAAGAGCTTATGGGTATGCTTGTTGCACGAAACATCGACTTTATGTCACTAAAGGACGCTCCACCGGCAAGAGATGACGCATCAACATCAGGTAGAGGATTTGCCACTACAGGCGGTGTAGCTCAAGCTATAGTAAATACAATACACAAGGTAGAGCCGCAGTATGAGGTAAAGACTTTCTGCGCTGACGGTCTGCATGAATGTATGAAGATGCTTAAGATGGCAAAAGCCGGAAAATATGACGGATATCTGCTCGAAGGTATGGGATGTCCTGGTGGCTGTATAGGTGGAGCCGGAACTCTTGCTCCGGTACAAAAATCCGGCAGAGAACTTGAAAAATACAAAAATGCCTCTCCATACTTTACAGTACAGGATAATCCACTGGCACCTAAACACTACGGACAATAGACATATTTGGAGAAAAATATGAAAAAAATTATAGGGTTAATTGTTTTAATTGCTCTATTGGTAATAGGCGGAGGTATTTTTGTAGCCTTCAAACTTAACTCCGCCCCTTTAGACGACTTTTCTCAAAGTGAAAGTATATTAGTAAGTCAACTTGAGAAAATGGACAAGGGCGACCTTGATGTTACAAAAATATTTGCACACAACGGATTTTTCAGCGCCAATACAGATTTCAAAAATGAAGATGAGATATCCAAGTATTTGAACAGTCTAACTCCCAAATTTAAAGTTTGGTTTGAAAATCTTGTCAATACCCACCCTCAGCTTTCATTTATAGCAGGAGGTACATTCAGATATGAATTTAGGAGTAAATATGTAAACGGAATGTTCTACATCGACAAGATTTCTGTTAATTTTACAGGTACCTATGCCTTGACAAAACAAGAATGGGATACTACGAGAAAAAGACTCCAGGAAATTGCCAAAAAAATTCCAAGTGACTCTACGGACGTACAAAAGGTAAGGCTGGTAAATGAGTATCTATCAAGGTATACTAACTACGACATCAAAACCTATAAGCAATATATGCAGGATTCAAAATCAATCAAAAATTTCAAGCCTTTTACTCCTTATGATGTAGGCAATGGTGGTGTGGCTGTATGTGAAGGCTATGCAAAGGCTGCAAACATCATCCTAAACGAACTGGGTGTCAAGACAAGGGTGGTGACTTCGAACATACAAAATCATGCTTGGAACATAGTACAAATTGGAGATAAGTGGTATAATCTGGATGTCACATGGAACGACGAAGACGGCGGAAATTACGATATATCTGAAAGATATCTCTTGAAATCCAACGATTCTTTGGTATCAATGTCTAAATCAGAGCATAAGATACTCGACGAAGAAGGCTATGATGTAACTGATACAAAGTATGACAACTTATTTAAAGGCAAGTTCATCTCTTCAACAAGCGGAATATATAACTTGGAAGATACCGACGCAATGAGCATATCCGCTACTAAATACAGATTGACAAAGTATAATGATGCTACAAACAAGGCTGATGTACTGATAAATAATGCATTTGGATACTTTGACGACTATGTTGCTAATATAAATTTTGATAGCAATACCATAAATATCTACAGTGTTGAGAATCCTAAAAAAGTAATAGCAAGCATTAAAAATAAAGATTTTAGACGATTTAACAATAATGGCAAGAATATTTCAAATATTATCATAAGAAAGATAGAGCCGTCAGATAGTAAAATAGTGATAACTTATGACAAAATTACATCTGACAATATCTCAAACTTCTACGCTGACAATTATGCACATACAGCATCAGCTAAGATGTTATAGAACTAAAATCAATTTAGTGAATACAAACTCATAAAATATCTTGAGTTTGTATTTTTTTTATGTGAAAAAATAGGACTATTTTACGATTGAATTTTTTACTGATTTAGTATACAATTTTAACATTGTTTAAAAATATATAAACTTAGTTCAAATAGTAAATACTACTTTTTAAAAATCACCTTCTCAATGTGAAATTTAATAGAAATTTAATATAGTACAGGTGAAATTACAGATTTATTTAATGTTAAAGCTATATATTTATCCTATGTTGTAAAAATACTGATTTTAAGGAAATAATATTGTTTAAACTTTTAAAAAATTATATTTTTCAGTAAAGAAGTATAACAGCATATTTTAGCAAGAAATATTTCTTTGCTGATATTTTTGATTTTTTTATAAGTCTAATACTGATGTCAAGGCTAAATGGATGATAATGCTTTGATATGGTATGAGATTTCAAAACCGAAGTTTGGTTTGAAACCTGCGTTTTTGGAGGTAATATGTTAGATGTAATAAATATCGGTGTAGATGTCGGCTCTACTACCGTAAAATTGGTGGCACTTGACTACAAGGATGATATACTTTATTCAAAATACGAGCGTCATCATGCAAATATAAATGAAACTCTCAAAAAACTCGTGCTTGAAGCCTACGAGAAATTTGAAGATGTAAGAATTAAGGTCGCAATCACAGGCTCGGGAGGTATGGGACTGGCAAATGCTCTAAACGTTTCATTTGTGCAGGAAGTTATAGCCTCAACAAAGGCAATTAAGACCTTCAATCCTACAGCTGATGTAGCTATAGAATTGGGTGGTGAAGATGCAAAGATAACATACTTTGGAGAATCAGTAGAGCAAAAGATGAATGGTACTTGTGCCGGTGGTACAGGCTCATTCATAGACCAGATGGCGTCATTACTTAAAACTGATGCCACAGGACTTAACGAATACGCAAAAAATTTCACTACTATATATCCTATTGCTGCAAGATGTGGAGTTTTCGCCAAGACTGATGTTCAGCCACTTCTAAATGAGGGAGTCAAGAAAGAAGATATATCAGCCTCAATTTTTCAAGCTGTAGTTATTCAGACAATAAGCGGTCTTGCCTGCGGTATGCCCATAAGGGGAAAAGTTGCCTTTTTAGGTGGACCATTGTACTATCTTTCAGAGCTTAGACAAAGATTTATTGAGACTCTTAACCTCAAAGACTCCGATATTATATTTCCACATAATTCACAGTTATATGTCGCTATAGGTTGTGCATTGCTTGCGAAGGACTCTTCTATTATTCAATTGGCTGACTTTGTAAAGTCATTTGAAAACTTGCAACTGACTTCACTTATAGAAAGTGACAGACTTGAGCCCTTATTTAAAGATGATGTGGAATATGAGGAATTTACAAATAGACATCAAAAAGAAAAGGTAGTAAGAAAAGATATAAGCAATCATGTTGGCAACTGTTATCTTGGAATAGATGCAGGCTCGACAACTACAAAGATTGCTCTTATAGATGATGACGGTGCCTTGCTATGGTCACATTATGACAGCAACCACGGCTCACCGCTTAACTCTACAATAGATGCACTAAGACAGCTATACTCTGTAATGCCTCCTACGGCTAAGATTGTGTATTCTACAGTTACAGGCTATGGTGAAGGCTTGCTTCAGAAGGCTCTTAAGGTAGACTTTGGTGAAATAGAAACTGTTGCGCATTACAAGGCTGCAGACTTTTTCTGTGAAGGAGTAAACTTCATACTTGACATAGGCGGTCAGGATATGAAATGCCTTAAGATAAAAGAAGGCACTATAGACTCAATATCTCTAAACGAGGCTTGTTCTTCAGGTTGCGGTTCCTTCCTTGACACCTTTGCAAAATCACTCAACATATCAATACAAGACTTTGTCAAAGAGTCCATAGCTGCACAAAACCCTGTTGACCTTGGCTCAAGATGTACTGTATTTATGAACTCAAGAGTTAAGCAGTCACAAAAAGAAGGTGCAAGTGTAGGAGATATAAGCAGCGGTCTATGCTACTCGGTAATCAAAAACGCACTTTACAAGGTAATTAAGATAAAAAATAAGGAAGAACTTGGCGAGAAGATAGTCGTTCAAGGTGGAACATTCTACAATGACGCAGTGCTGAGAGCATTTGAACTTCTCTCTGAAAGAGAAGTGATACGTCCTGACATTGCAGGTATTATGGGAGCCTTTGGCTGTTCTATAATTTCAAAAGCGAGATATGAGCAAGGATATAAGACAGAATTACTGCAAGCGAGAGAACTTGAAAACTTTCAAATCCAAAATGAAATTACAAGATGTAAAAAATGCTCTAACAACTGTCTGCTTACTATAAATCACTTTGCAGGAGGAGAGAGATTCATCTCCGGTAACAGATGTGAAAAGGGGCTTGGCGATGACTATATCAAAAACGACCTGCCTAATCTCTTTGACTACAAATACAAAAAACTCTTCTCTTACAAATCTCTAAAAGGAGATGAAGCTGTAAGAGGCAAGATTGGTATACCAAGAGTTTTAAATATATACGAAAACTATCCGCTATGGCATACATTCTTCACAGAGCTTGGCTTTGAAGTTGTGATTTCAGGCAGATCAAATACTAAGATATATGAAAAGGGTATAGAGACTATACCGTCAGAATCGGCTTGTTTCCCTGCTAAACTTTCCCACGGTCACATCATGGATCTTGTAGACAAAAAGGTAATGAGATTGTTCTATCCGAGTGTAATGCATGAAAAACTTGAAGATACTGTAGACGGTACGAATAATTTCAACTGCCCTATAGTCATATCATATCCGGAAGTAATCAAAAACAACATGGATATAATAAGGGAAAACAGCATAAAACTCTACTCACCTTTTATAAATCTATCTGATGAAAAATCAGCTATCAAGCAACTGTATAATATGCTCAAAGATGATTTTTACATCGACATAAAAGATGTAGAAGCAGCTTACAAAAAGGCGGAAGCTAAATATGATTCATTCAAGAGCGACCTTGCAAAAAAAGGTGAAGAAACTCTAAAATATATTGAAGACAACAACATCAAAGGCATAGTGCTTGCAGGCAGACCGTATCACCTCGATCCACATATCAACCACGGTATACCTGATGTAATCACATCGCTTGGTATGTGTGTGCTTACAGAGGACAGCGTAGCACATCTTTCTACAGGTAAGAAGAAGCTAAGAGTTGTAAATCAGTGGACTTACCACTCAAGACTGTATAGAGCTGCTGACTTTGTCGCAACTCAGAAAAATCTTGAGATAGTTCAACTCAACTCTTTCGGTTGCGGACTTGACGCTGTAACTACAGATCAGGTAGCCGAAATAATGGCAAATAACAACAAGATATATACAACACTTAAGATAGATGAGGTGTCAAACCTTGGTGCTGTGAAGATAAGACTGCGTTCACTCAAGGCAAGTATGATAGAGCGTGAACAAAAAAATGTTGAACCTAAGAAAATTCACGAGCCTAAAGACAGAATCATCTTTACAAAACAGATGAAAAAGACTCACACCATACTTTGTCCACAGATGTCTCCGGTGCACTTCGACCTCTTGGAGTCTGTATTTAACTACAGCGGATACAATATGGTATTACTGCGTGATGATACAGGGGCAATAGATGAGGGGCTTAAATATGTAAACAACGATGCCTGCTATCCTGCGATAATAGTAATCGGTCAGCTGATAAAGGCATTAAAATCCGGAAAATATGATCTTAACAACACATCAGTGCTGATGTCTCAAACAGGTGGCGGTTGCAGAGCTACAAACTATATAGCTTTTTTGAGAAAGGCGCTAATAGACAGCGGTTTTGAAAACATACCGGTAATCTCACTCAACCCTAAGGGCTTTGAAAAAAATCCGGGCTTTTCACTACTAAGTCCTGCATTTATAGACAGAGCTATACAAGCACTTATTTACGGTGACTTGCTGATGAATCTGCTCTATGCCACTCGTCCTTACGAAAAGGTGCAAGGCTCAGCAAATGAACTCTACCACAGAAGTATAGAGTTTTTGAAAAAAGAACTCAAATCTCATAAAAAGAAGAAATTTATCGAAAATATATATGAGATAGTCAAGAAATTTGACAATATCCCAAGAACGGGTGAACAAAAGCCGAAAGTCGGTGTCGTAGGAGAGATACTTGTAAAATTCCACCCTACTGCCAACAACTCCGTAGTAAGCGTAATAGAAAGCGAGGGTGCAGAGGCTGTAGTACCGTCACTGCTTGATTTCGTAATGTATACTTTATATAACGAGAACTTCACTTACGAGCATATGGGCACTAAAAAACTGTCATATATAATAAAAAATATGATAATAAACTATATCGAGGACTATAGATCACACCTTAGAGATGCACTTGAACAGTCTAATAACTACGATAAACCTGCTACAATCCAAGAAATAGCAAGGGGTGCATCTACTGTAATGTCTCTTGGTCATCAAACAGGTGAGGGATGGTTCCTAACAGGCGAAATGATAGAACTGATAAACAGCGGAGTAAAAAATATAATCTGCGTTCAGCCTTTTGCCTGCCTACCAAATCACGTTACAGGTAAGGGAATGGCTAAGGAACTAAAAAGACTCTACAAGGGAGTAAACATAGCACCTATCGACTATGATCCCGGCGCATCAGAAGTAAATCAGCTCAACAGAATAAAACTTATGTTATCAAGAGCCTTTGAAAACTTCAACGAAGAAACAGGACACATCCAACCGCTTACAGGATTGATTGAAGATGTGAATATGGACTATATAATGAGCACCTTAAACCAAAGAAACAATGTAGGTACGAAGTAATAATGAAATAAGTACTCTATAACTAATCCATAGATTAGGCAAATCGTAATATCAGTATAATACTAATCTCGATGTAAAAAGTCATGCGAAATATTTTGTATGGTGATTTAAAAGGCTTTTAGCATAAGATTAAAATCACAATAAAAAAAGGACTGTAAGATTGAATTTACAATTTTACAGTCCTTTTTAAATTACTTATGATACCGTCTTATATTTAATTTTTTAGATTATAAGCATATCCACTGATATTTATAGCAAAATTCTTCTAATTAAAGGATTATAATAAAACTATAATACATTTACTACAATTCAATTAATATCTTTTTTCATCGCTCTACTTCCCTGCTTTTATAGTACAAATACTCCAGATATCTCCGTCTTGCACAAGTGCAAAGTGCATATTATTATCTGCATAAATATTTGATATATTATTGTATTTAGCAGGTATTACTTCATTTCCATCTTTATCGCTGCAGCCGAATTTATCGCCTTTTTCACAGTTTGCAAAGCCATCTTCAAACTTGCCTATATGAGAAAATTCTGTCTCTGTAATCACATTTCCAGACAGGTCAAGAATCTTTGAATTCGTATCATCCTTAAAATTCACCACAAAACAATCCTTTGATATATCGTCTATATCCTCAATGTCTATATTAGGGAATTTCTCACTTAGATTTACAATGACATCACCCTTGGTATATATCAGCAATAAATTGTCGTTCATATCTACAACCAAGGCTTTATTCCCCACAAATCTCGTTACGTTTTTATATATTAGCTTAGTTAGAGCTTTATTGTTCTTTTCATCAAATAAGCCATATTTTTTATTGTCTGTATAATAATTACCTGCAACACTATATCCTTTGTACTTCTTTTCGACAGGTGGACAAATCTTTCCATTCTTATCAATACTTACTTCCTTATTTGAATTTAAAAATACCTTTGCAACTCCCCTTACAAAGATGTCACCTACCTTTATTTTTTCTCCGTTTACAGTATCTATAACCTTTTTCCCTTTGTTATCTATGTAGTAGCCTTTCTTGTCCTTGTCTACTACAAAGGCATAACCTTCACTAAATCCTGCTACAACATCCAAATAATTGTTCTTTGAAATTAATTTTCCACTTAAATCTGAAAAGTTGTAAGTCTTATCTTCAAAGTTTACTGCAAAAACTCCATCTTAAATATAAGGATTCCTTATATTAAAGTCTGTTTTTTTAAAAGACAGCCTATATTTTTGCTCAGTCTTATCCTTTTCTATTGATATTTTTCCATTATCAGCTACATTCATATCAGTATTTCCCACATTGACCTTATCTTTGTCAGCTATAGTATTACTGCAAGCTACTGATGTCATTACTGTAAATAAGGCACAAATAAACAAGCATAATGATTTTTTCATAAAAAGTCACTCCCTTTCATCGCACATTATTACACCAACATAAATAAGTAAATAAAATTTCTAAACTATCTCCGGCTTAATTAAAGTCAAACTCAGCTAATACAATAATAACAATATAATATTATACTTGACTTTAATAGAATTTTTTACGAATGATGGATATTATACAAAAATCTTATCCTTATTATAATCATTATAATACATCTATATCCATTTTAAAACTTACTTTATAGGATATTTATGTCTTATAATAAATATTTTATACTAACCTATGCTTCTAACGCAAAAACACACAGGGTATAAACCATGTGTGTTCTTGCTGAATAAGAGATGTTTATTATTATAAATCGTAATGTCGTATCATATATTTAGCTTTTTTGGGCAGAGCATTAATTACATGCTATAAAGCTTTAGCCTTCTCCATCATAAATGCCGTCTATAGCTTCTTCAAAGCTTTCCAACTTCAAAGCTTCCTGATCTTTAAAATTTATACTACCATTTTCTTCATTTATTGTAACTAAAAGATAGCCGCTTTTTCCTGTTTCTATACTTTTTACCTTAATCCATGACTTGTCATCAGTTTCTTGAAGGCAAATTACCTCTCCTTTTTTGAGTACATCACTTTTCTTTTCTGAATCAACCTTCTCATATAAGTTTAAATCCACTTTCAAAGTTCCTAACATTTCTGAATCGCTATAATGTATCTTTTTGACATCTTGTACCTCTTCCACAACCTTGCCGTCTTTTATAGAATAAATCCTATCATATAAGTAATTAAAGCCCAAACCGTAGTTAATGTTAGGCATAAGACAGATACCATCCTTGGTATTATTGCTAAAACTTATCGCCTGTTTACGTTCCATAGAACCTATATGTGTTAGCTCTCCATTATCATATCTGAAGACTTCAGTAAAAATATTGTACTCATTTCCTGCAATATCTATAAATATCTCCTTATATTTATCAGACTTATCAAAGTCTTGAATGTATATCCTTATATATTTTTCTACATCCTCAAAATTCTTTAGCTTGTCAAAAGACATCAGGTCAAATTCTTTATCATTAATAAGTATCTTCCATTTAAGTGATGAGAAGAAAAGTTTATCACTGAATACATTTTCTTTTTGTTCTATGGCTTTGATACTGACGATGTCTTTCATACCGTCTCCGTTAAGATCAATATTGGCAGTCATACTTGTCGCATTGTCTTTTTCTGTATACATCCTATCATTTACAAAAAATGACGGTTGACTTTTTTGAAGCCATCTATATAGGGTATACCGCTTTTCCGGACTTTCATTATTATAGGTAGTAAATGGATAACAATTACTAATGCCATCAATCTCATCTGCACTATAGATATTAATATTGTAGAACTTATCTGCATTTTCAAGTAAAAGCGCATCGCCTTTTGCAAGGTAAGCACCTTTTATAAATCTCAAATCGTCAATCTTATCAGCTGTAGTGCTAATTTTATACAATGCTCCTTCACGAAGATTAATCACAAGAGACTTATAAGGTTTATAGCCTTTCTCTATTCCATTGCCAGGCTTACCATATTTACTTACATTTATGGTTTTTATCTTTTCTCTAATATCTTCAGGAATGAAATCATCATTTTTAAAGTTTATCAAAATGCAGGAGTAAGAATTGTCATCAAATTGCTCTAAATATTTAGATGTGAAGTTTAAGACCTTGTCGTCTACCTCCTCAATGTCTTTATTTTTTGTCTTTTTATTTTCTGTAACTTTCTTATCGTCATCTTTTTGACTTGCAGTTTCATTTTTAATTGTCCCTGAATTTGATGCTTCCTTTTTGTTGCAGGCACTAAATGAAAGGGCAAGTGCAAGGCACAAAACGGATATAAAAATTTTTCTCTTCATAATTATCCACCTCTATCCCCATTGCGGAAGATCTTCAAATACGTCATTAATACTTTGAATCTTATTATTTAACTCTTCCTGATTTTTGAATTTTACGTTGAACGATTCAAGGTCAAATGTAAGTAAAATATATCCAACTTTTCCAGTTTGCTCACTTTTTACCTTTATCCATGATTTTTGGTCTGTCTCTATAAATTCAACTATATCGCCTTTTTTCAAGACTGTACTTGCCTTTTCATCTGTCTTTTCATCATATAAATTTATATCTTTTTTGAGCGTTACTACTATCTTTTTATCATAATTGTATATCTTCTTAGTTTCTTGCTCTTTTTCTACAATTTTGCCATCTTTTAACATATATATGGTATCAAAAGTATAATCAAATCCGAAATAGCCACCTGTCATCGGCATCAACAACTCGTCATTAGAATTTCCTAAAGAAAAGGAACTGTCTGCCATATATTCCATACTCCCTATATGGGAAAGCTCTCCATTGTCGTATCTGAAAATATCGCTTAGATAGTTGATATGTCCACCCGGTCTTTCAATTACTATTTCTTTATATTTATCCTTTGCATCCAAGTCCATAATGTTAATACTTAGCAAATTATTCAAATCCTGTAGCTCTCCTACCAAATCATACTTATTTAAATCAAATTCCTTATCGTTGATTATTAATTTGTTAAACCTTGAAGGCATGACACTTGAGTTTGGATTATCATAATCATCCTTTCTAACAACATAGCGGATATTATCCTTTACACCGTCTCCATCTATGTCAATATAGGCATCCATCTGCTCACTTTCTTCTTCAAATGAATTGCCAAGTGAAGATATAAAATCTGACGGTTTTCTTTGTACTTCCCATCTATAGATAGAGTATTTCCTTTTAGCATTACCTTCAAAATCAATGTCACTTGCCCATATAGTAGAACGACCGCCCATGTCATCAGCACTGAATATATCTACTGTATACTGCTGATTTGTACAATCAAGTATAAAGGCATCACCCTTTGCAAGATAGACACTTTTTACTGTCTTTAAATCATCAGCACTATCTGCCATAGTGCTCACTCGATACAATGCACCATCGTGAAAATTTATTATAAGATGCTTATACACCATATCTTTGGAATTTTCATTATTTTCAGCCTTACTTTTATTTTCGCCACTTGAATCCGCTTTTAACACATTTATCTTACCCTTGATGTCGCTTGGGATGAAATCGTCCTTGATAAACTTGATGTCAAAACATGCGTCACCATCTTTTCCAAATACCTCTACATAATGAGAAGTAAATTTGAGGACATCATCGTCCACCTTTGCAATTTCCTTTCTATCAGTTTTTTTATCTTCTTTGACCTTATCTTCATTTGACTTACTATCATCATTTTTTTTATTTGTGACACTTCCATTTTCAGGTGATGGTTTCTCTGTTTTGTTGCAAGCTGCAAACGATAAACTTAAAACTGCACTTAGAATTATAATAAAAACTTTCCTTCTCACAATTACACCCCTTTTTCAAATTATTTAAAAGCAATACATATACTAAGCTTTCTTACAAATTATGGTGAATATAACTTTATTTTCCATAGTGTAAGTACAGCATATAATCTGTTAATACTGATATTTAGCTAAGGTTATTCGTTTTTTTATTGGATTTTAGTATCAAATAATTTTGACAGCTATAACATTATTTTTACTCATTAATGTACCTAATCTATATAAAAAACATCCGTTGTTTTTATAATCAATTACATAACTTTCATCCATAAATTCATGCCTTTTATCTGCATAAATACTGTTACTTTTCATAAATATTACTTTTCAAACATCCTGTATTTACCACATATCTTCATCTGTCAAGTGAAATTTTCTGATACAAAGTAAATTGCCGATATGTCATCCATAGTGAAAAATAATGTTATAGCTCTGTCATTTTTTAGATACCTTACACCTTTTTATCAGGTGTAAGGTATAAGGAGGTTATGAAAAAAATCTTTATACTTACGCCAAGCTCTTTGAAAACACTGAATGATAAGTATAAACAAATATTTCTTCTCTTCTATTATATCATTTTTTATTTCACTTTGTCCCTGTACAAAAGTACAGGTTTTAAAATTTTTTTAATTTTTTCATAACTTTTATTAAAATCTGATAAAATTATGAAAACTTTCCCTAATTATTTAAAATTTATTGGTATTTTAATATATTATTTTCTACAGCAAAAACTATAAGCATACTTTTCTACTGCTTTATAAAGCTATTAAATACTTCCCTCATATACATTACAAAAAAAAGTAACTTTGCAAAATTATCAAAAATTTTTTCTATAAATTAAAGAAATATCAGTAATATTTTTCATTTTTTACGATATTTTGTCTCTAAACTTGACAATATAAGCTAATAAGTTATATAATAGGTCAAATCTTGCAACCGTATTATAAAAAACCGTACTTATAATTGTCAAAGTACATAGAACAGGAGGATGAAAAATGAGTTATGATTATTTGAAAAAAACGGATGTGGAAATTTACGACTATATGAAATCTGAACTTGAAAGACAGCAAAGAACGATAGAGCTGATAGCCTCTGAAAACATTGTTTCAGAAGCTGTAATGGAAACAATGGGTTCATTTTTAACTAATAAATATTCAGAAGGATATCCGGCAGCCAGATATTACGGCGGTTGCGAAGAAGTGGATAAGGTCGAACAAATAGCAATCGACAGGGCAAAGGAACTGTTTAATGCGGAATTTGCCAATGTGCAAACACATAGCGGTTCACAAGCAAACTTCGGAGTATACTTTGCATTTTTAAAACCGGGTGACTTGGTACTTGGTATGGATTTATCTCACGGCGGTCACCTTACTCACGGCTCACCTGTCAATGTGTCAGGAATGTACTACAAGTTCATCTCTTATGGAGTTGACAGCAAGACTCTTACCATAGATTATGAGGCATTTGAAAAAGTAGCTTTAGAAAAAAGACCTAAGATGATAGTCGCCGGAGCAAGTGCCTATCCAAGAGCAATAGACTTTGAAAGAATGGCTGCCATTGCCAAAAAAATAGACGCACTTTTCATGGTAGACATGGCTCATATAGCAGGTCTTGTAGCCGCTGGACTTCATCAAAATCCTTGCGACTATGCAGATATAGTAACTTCTACTACTCACAAGACTCTTCGTGGTCCAAGAGGTGGATTGATACTTGGTAAGAAAGAATACGAAAAAGCGGTAAACAAGGCTGTATTCCCAGGAATACAAGGCGGACCTCTGCAACATATAATAGCGTCAAAGGCTGTTTGTTTCAAAGAGGCACTTGGAGAAGATTTCAAAAACTATCAAAAACAGGTGCTTAAAAACTCTCAGGCTCTTGCAAAATACTTCTTGGAAAAAGACTACGACGTAATCACAAAGGGTACAGACAATCACTTGATACTAATTAATCTTGCCAATAAGAACATCACAGGAAAAGATGCTCAAGATAAGTTAGACCTTGCAAATATAACTTTGAATAAAAATTCAGTACCTTTTGACACTCAAAACTTCATAAAGACAGGCGGTGTGAGAATAGGCTCACCTGCAGTAACTACAAGAGGTATGAAGGAAGATGATATGAAACTCATCGTCGATGCTATAGACTTGGTAATAACGCAAGAAAAATATGACGAAGCTAAACAAATTGTAAAATCACTTACTGATAAATATCCACTATATCCTGAGATTAAAATGTAATATACTGTCAATAGTTCAGACAATATGTAATAGCTCTTTATAAACGTTTATATTAATGTTAGTTGCCATTTAAAAAGTAATGCAAGTATATATTATATAGCAAATTATTTTAATTTTATTAAAATTGTATTTAGTATAAGCTTATTCATTGTAATATAGTATTAAAATCTAAAAAAGTTTATAGTAACAAATATCAAAGCTCTCCATAAAAATTGGAGGGCTTTTTTATGCAAAATTTTTATTTCAAACTGTACTTTTTATGGGGGAAATTTATTAAAATTTGTGCTATACTTTTTATAAACTGATAAATACGCTAGATTAACTTTAATATAAGATAAAAGATATATACAAAGCAATCTAAGTCAATGTTAAAGTGAAGAAACTATTTGGATGTTTTAGAAGAAAAAATGCTATAATTTTCTAATCATTTAACTAAAGGAGGATATTATGAAAAAATTTCTAAAAGCTTTTTTAATCTTATTTATCTTTATATCTTTTTCAAAAGCTGTAAATGCGGCAGAAAAATATCTCTTAATCACAGAAATTTACAATGTTCCTAAAGAAACTATGATTTACAACAAGGGTAATTATACTTTTGACTTTACAAAAGATGATTTCAAGATAGTAAACAAAAATTCCAAAAAGACGGTCAAAATCTTGAAAAGCGGCAGTTTTTACGAGTATAGCTTCTTTATTACCGACGGTGAAAAAATCTACTACCTTGCTAAAAACAAGCAATCAAACAACATTCTCACTTGCTACAATATCGAGACCAATCAGACAAAAACTTTGAAAGAATTTAGGGATGATCAAAACATACATCTTATGGCAATAAAGGGAGATACATTGTATTTCATCAATATTGACATAAACAAAGAAGAGTATACGAGCTTTCTTAATACTCTTAATCTCAAGAATGGAAAGCTCACACTCTCAGTCTTAAAGGGCGTAGACAATTTGTGGCTTGGAAAAAACAAGATACTATACCAAAAATGGACAAAACATTTCAATCAAACTCCAATCTATTCTGTAGACTACAACTTCAAAAATATTAAGGAGATAACAGCTGCTATCCACCATTTTTACATCTACAACAACAGTATCTATGTAGTGGCTCAAAAAGGCGAAAATAAATTTGAAATCTATACAATGGATGAAAACGGTAAAAGGCTGAAAACCATATTTACAGCTGACGGCTATATAGATTACGCTAACGATAAAGAGATAGTATATTCAATAACTAAGGGTGATGACACAATTTACTATTCAGCCGATGTGAAGACAAAGAAAAGCACAAAATTAGATTCTACAACCGGAATGAATAAGATGAGTTCTTTTGCAACAAGATTCCAAATTATAAATTAATTATAAATATGGTTAATTAGTTTAAATGCCTTATTTCTCTTTAATACTCAAAGTAATTATACGATTAACTGATAATTTTCTTTGAATATCTAAATAATACCGTTTGATAGGGAATAAAATATTTTATTAGTTTTTGCTATTAAATAGACATATAAATAAAATATCAAAATTTAAAGGAAGGTGCGTTATGAAAAAAATATTAAGAGTTTTGCTTTTCGTGCTTATATTTAGTGCAAATATCGGCTTTGCTGACAATCAACAGATTTTCTCAAAGCTAAATAATTACAAAGACAAGACAATTACAAAAGGAAACTACAGCTTTGATTACAAGAGCGATGTTTTCAAAGTATATGACAAATCAGGCAAAAAACTAATTTTATCAGTAAACAAGGGAGATTTTAATTATCCTGATAATTTCTTTGTAAACGACAAATACCTATACTACACAAAGACAAAACAAGGAAAGGGCTCTTCAATAATACAAACTGACCTTGCTACAAAAAAATCTAAGGCAATAAAAACATTCAAGGTAGAAGTATCTTTAGCAGGTGTGCGTGGAAATGAAATCTACTACACTGTAGTAAGTCAACATGGCGGAGAGATGTTTGAGCCTGAGCTTAGAGTATTTAATATTGCTTCAAAAAAAGACCTTTCCATTGCAAAAAATGCTACATCTGTAGAGCTTGGCAGTACAAAAATCTACTATATGAACTTTCTTATGGAGCTTAACCCTACTAAATTATACGCAGTAGGCTATAACTACAAATCTCCTAAGATGATATCCAACAATGCTGTAAACTATGCTGTTATAGGTGGCAAACTCTACATTGCAGAAAGTAAGATAGTCAATCCTGATGATGAATTTAATATGAATAATCTCAAAAATGAAACCTTATATGTATGTAATGAAGACGGAAGCGGCAAAAAGGCTCTTACAGGGACTGTTAATGGATATATCTACGATATTACACCTACTGAAATTAGATATGAAGTCATAGGAAGTGAAAAATACTACAAGATGAATCTAAAAACTAAAAAAGCAGAAGCTTTGAGTAGTCAATATTAATTTTCCCTAAATCTTAGAACTTATATAGCTCAACTTTCCCAATATAATTATTACAATTTCAGTTGATTTTAAATATACCTTATGCCAAACAATTGAATGAATTATATTTATAAATACAATGAAAGACTATGTTATGTATAATATCATATTTTTAATATTATAATTTATATGGGAAAGTTGAGCATCTAATACTATTAACATATTAATTAAAAGGCGGTGTGTTATGAAAAAAATAATATGTATCTTTGTTTTATTTTTTAGCTTGAGTCTTAGCCTTTCCTTCGCTGACTCAGATATTTTTACTCTGGTAGATAATGAATATAACAATATGGTAAAAATTGGAGACTATACCTTCAACTTCAAGACTGATTTATTCAAAGTCTACGACAAATCCGGTAAAAATCTTCTTATTACTGTATACAAAGGAAAGTTTTACTATCCAAGTATTTTTTTTGTAAATGGAAAGAATGTATATTATCAAAAAAATGTCTATGATATGAAAACTGATAAGTTAAGCTCGTCTATCATACAAATTGACCTTGCAACAAAGAAGTCAAAGTCTATAAAAAATTTCAACAATATTATATATATACAGGCAATAAAAGGTAATGACCTATACTATAATGTGGATATACAAAAAGGCAATGACGAAGTGACAGAACTTAGGGTATTAAAACTGTCAAATCTTAGCGACAAATTAGTCAAAGTAGGCGCAACTCGTGTGCAACTTGGAAAAAACAAGATATTTTACATGGGGAAAACCTACGATCCATCTCCGACTACCTTACACTCTATGGACTATAACTACAAAAACCCTAAGCTGATTTCTCCAACAGTAGTCAATTATATCTTATCTGATGGCAAGGTATACTATGCGGATGATAAGGACTTTGAGATAGAAACTCTTTATGTATGCAATGAAGACGGAAGTGGTAAAAAAGCCTTAACTGACACAATATACGCCTACATCTACCACATTACTCCAGAAGAAATAAGATATTCGACATTGGACGGTAAAAACCATCATAAGATGAATCTCAAAACAAAGAAGAAACAAGCCCTAACTAACATGGTATTTGAATAAAATTATCTTTGATTTCTGCTTGTAATTTAAAAGAATTAAACTACTCATACTAAACCTTATTTGAACTATGGAAATCAGAATTTTATTATCTATAGTGTAATACTAAACTCTATTTAAACTATGGATTTTATCAATTCTCTCCTTGTGATAATCTTTAACATATCTTTTGTTAATAAATACTTAGTGTATTATTTTTTATAAATTATTTCCATTTTTCTATTATATTTTAGTATAAGTACAGTATATAATCTGTGAATACTGAATATTTTGCAAACTTTATCCATTAACCTAAAAATTTTTAAAATTTAGTTTGCTTTAAATTAAAACAAGCCATACAATCAATAAAGGTGGTGATATTTATGAAAAAAGTATTATTTATATTGGTCTTATTTCTTACTTTGAGTATTAGCCCATCCTTTGCAGATAGTGCTCAGATTTTTTCAAATGTGAACAGTTATAATAACAAGTTAGTAAAAATTGGAAACTACACATTTAACTATAAGGCAGATCTGTTTAGAGTCTTTGACAAAACCGGCAAGAAGCTTCTCATTACAGTAGACAATAATGATTTTGACCGTCCTTCTAACTATCCTACGGATTTTTTTGCAAGTGACAAATATGTCTATTATGTAAAATTTAAAAGTGGAAAAGGCTCATCAGTTATGCAAATTGACCTTAAATCAAAAAAGACTAAGGAAATAAGAAAATTCCCTATATTTATAAATATTCAAGCTGTAAAAGGAAATGACATTTACTATAATATCGACGAAGGCAATGTTGAAAATGATTATATTCCTTCCTTAAAAGTATTCAATATCAATACTAAAAAAGATACTCATATCGCTAAGAATGCAACTGATGCTAAACTTGGAAAAACAAGGCTGTTTTATATGGGGAGTGCCTATGATGTAAATGCGATTCCTTTTTACTCTATAACTTACGACTATAAAAATCCTAAACTTATTTCAAGTACCGTATTTTCTTATGAAATAATAGGCTCAAAAGTATATTATGCACAGGCAAAACAGGTGAAACTTCCTGATGGACGAATTGTCGGAGATACAGAAAAACAAACCTTATATGTATGCAATGAAGACGGTAGCGATAAAAAAGCACTTACAGGAGTAATTACAGGATATATTACCAAGATTAAGCCTGAAGAAATAGAATATAGAGCCATAGATAGTCCAAAAGGCTATAAGATGAATCTTAAGACCAAAAAGGTAGTGGCGATACCTTAGTAATATATAGGCTTTCTCTAATATAATTTTTGATTTAGTAAAATTATTAAGTATCATATTTGATAAAATAGGTGTATAATAAGTTAATACAAATATATTAAGATTATGAGGATTTTTCAGTCATCAAATACTTATTTATACTATGTATTATTTTAATTAATTTAAGCAATCAACAAGAAGGTAGGTGTAATTTATGAAAAAAATTTTAGGTATTTTAGTCTTATTTTTTACTTTGAGTCTAAGCTTTAGCTTTGCTGATAATTCTGAGATTTTCTCAAAAGTAGACCATAATTATAACAAGATAGTACAAATTGGAAACTATACATTCAACTATAAGACAGACTTGTTCAAAGTATTTGACAAGACAGGCAAAAAACAGCTTATAACTGTATATAAAGGTGATTTCAACTATCCTACAGCATTTTTTGTAAGTGATAAATATGTATATTATACAAAGTACAAGGACGGAAAAAATGCTTTATTTATGCAGATAGACCTTGCAACAAAAAAGACTAAGGCAGTGAAACAGTATAAGCATTTTGCAAGTATTTCAGCAGTAAAAGGCAGTGATATTTACTATGAAATAGACAGCAAAAAAAACAAGGATGAAATGTATGTTCCTCAGCTAAAGGTCTTAAATCTCAAAACAGGAAAAGAAAAATCCGTTGCCATCAATGCAACTAATGTTAATCTTGGAAAAAATAGCTTATTTTACATGGCACAAACCTACGATGTAAGTGCTACTACTCTACACTCTATAACTTACGACTATAAAAATCCAAAACTGATTTCTAATACAGCCTTTTCTTATGAAATAATAGGCACAAAGGTATATTATGCACAGGCAACACCTGAATACTCATCTAATGGAGATATTACAAAGCAGATTCTATATGTGTGCAGTGAGGATGGTAGCAATAAAAAAGCACTTACAGGTGTAATTAACGGTTATATTACCAAGATTACAGCAGATTATGTAGAGTTTATGTCTGAAAATCAGTCAAAATACTATAGGATGAACCTAAAAACTAAGAAAACTATAGAGCTTAAGCCAAGTGACAGATGATGCAATATAAATTGTTTCTATTAATTTTTTACTACAATATAATAGTTTAAAAATGGCTAACACTACTATTTATTTAATGGAAGATTTTTTCTTGACTTAATACTTCAATAAAGTTAAATTACGAGTATTTTAAATTAAACTTTCCATTCTTCTATTAGCTTTAAACACTTAAATCCTCCATTTTACTGGGGGACTTTTTATTTCTAATCTATATTCATAATAAACTTTATTTGAACTATAGAAAAATATTTCTTTAATTATCTTGCATTTATAAAATAATACTAATCACCATTTATAATGTCATATATTTAAATGTATTGGAATATAATTTTTAGTAGTTTTGGACAGCTTATCTTTAATATATTTTTAGGACTATTTAATTAGTTTTTGATATAAATTAAAATTTTATGTAAGTAAATACTTCCCTTTTTTTATTTGCTATTCGTATAATACCAAAATTTAATAAAAATTATTGATAATTAATTTTCCAATTGCCTATTAGTCAAAATCATTATATAATAAAAACAAAAAGGTTGGTGATATCTATGAAAAAAATTTTAGGTATTTTTATTTTGTTATTTACTTTGAGTTTTAATTTCAGCTTTGCAGATAATTCTCAAGTCTTTTTAAAGGTCGATGATTTTGAAAATCATGTAACTAAATCTAAGAACTACACCTATAAATACACTACAAAGACATTGAATGTCTATGACAAAGCAGGTAAGAAACTACTAATGTCTTTCCCGGATAAAGCTCTAAATCATCCGTATACCTTTTTTGTTAACGATAGTTTAGCGTATTATTCAAAATCTGATGATTCAAGTATGAATATGATTGTTCAAATAAACCTCAAAAATAAGAAGTCTAAGGTAATAAAAACATTTAAATCCTACGCTAGAATAACACAAATATCAGGAAATAATATATATTATATCACTGGTGAAGAAGCTAATCTGCGAGTATTAAATATCAATACTAATAAAGATACTTTTATCGCAAAAAATGTAAGGGAAATACAACTTGGAAAAAATAGGATAGTCTATGAAAACGACAGAGAGAATCGTCAACCTGTACCTCTATATTCTATAGGTTATGACTATAAAAATCCTAAACAAATATCAAAGGCGGCTTTGGATTATACTCTGTCAGGTGGTAAGATATATTATGTAGATTGCAAATTAACAAATAATCCTAACAGCCAATATACCGGTGATTCTGATGTTGCAACTATATATGTCTGCAATGAAGATGGAAGTAATAAAAAAGCCCTTACAGGAGTTATTAATGCCTATGTTGAAAAGATTACTCCTAATGAAATAGAGTATTCGACTTCAAATCCTACTAAGTATTATAGGGTGAATCTAAAAACTAAGAAAACTGTAGAGTTTACACCTAATTACAATAGATAAAAACTGTTGTAATTAACACTATTATCTGTTTAATTTACGGATACGTTCTTAAACATTTAATTGAAATAACGTAATATTAATGACATTATTGCAAATCTTCTAAAAAGTATTATCTATATATTCTATCATATTTTGCTATAATAATCTTCAACAATATAAAAGTCTGAAAATAGCTAATATAAAGTTTATTTGATTAATGAAAATTTTTTTCTTAACTTTCTACTATGATAAAGTTAATTACAGGTATTTTAAAGTGAATTTTCTATCTTTCTAATATTTTTAAGTAAAAATCCCCCATTTTATTTGGGGGTTTTTTTGTTATTTATACTAATACTAATCACCATATATAGTTATTTTAGCAAATTATTCGTTTTGCAGATTATCAATAATCTTGCTGTAATAGAATTACATGGCTTTTTGATAGGTTTTTAGTATAATAGCAAAATTAAAAATTATTATAAATAATTACAAAGTTTATAATAAAACTAACATCTATGCTATGGAAATTTAGCAATAAACAAATAATATCCATAGATTAAACAGATAATATCTTATCTTAGTAATAAACTTATAATACAACAATTCTTATCAACTCTCCAAATATTCAAGAGTTACTGTAGCCATTACATTTGCACAAATAAGCATTGCATCTTCCGATATATCAAATTTCGGGTGATGGTGCTGATAGACTTGCCTGTCTTTTACCATTGCCCCTACCGATATATAACAACAAGGCAGTTTTTGGGCATAGTATGAAAAGTCTTCCGAAAATGTCATTATACCATTGTCAAAGGCCTCAGTATTTTCTATCTTGTACTTATTAAGCGTATCAGCTACAAATCTTGTAAACTCTTCGTCGTTGTATAAGGTAGGACATCCTCTTTCATAATTAACTTCATATTTACAGTTGTATGACCTACAAGTGCCATCCAATATCTTCATAAACTCTTCTTTGATAAGAACATCGTCGTCATCATCCAAAAATCTGACTGTACCGCCAAGTTTTACACTGTCTTGTATCACATTAGTAGCACCCTTTGCGTCAAAATATCCTATTGAAAGTACGGCAAAGTGCGAAGGATTTAGCCTTCGACTTACTATGGTCTGAGCTGACATTACAAAGTTTGCCCCTGCAACTATAGGATCTATTGCCTCATGTGGAGATGAGCCATGTCCTCCCCTGCCCTGAATTATTACATCAAATACAGACATCCCTGTATAAGACGCCCCTGCATGTACTCCTATCTTGCCTGTTTCCATTGTAGATATGACATGAATGCCCAGTACATGGTCTATATTTTCAAGACAGTTGTCATCTATCATGTACTTTGCACCTCCTGGAGATACTTCTTCGCCATGTTGGTGTATTATCCTAATAGTACCTATTAGCTCTTGCCTGTACTTTATCAGCACATCCGCCAATATCATCATATATGCTGTATGAGCGTCATGACCACATGCGTGCATTACTCCCTCATTTTTTGATGAAAATGGCAGTCCTGTCTGCTCAGTAATTGGCAATGCGTCAAAGTCTGCACGAAGTGCAATGGACTTTCCGCTTTTACCTCCAATTATATCTACTGTTATTCCGTTTCCTCCTACACCGGTTCTTAGCTTACAGTACTTACCTTTGTAAAAATCTTCGATATATTTTACAGTTTGAAACTCCTTATAAGACAGCTCCGGATTTTCGTGAAGATGTCTTCTTATTTCTATCATCTCATTTTCACGAGATTTGAGTTCAGATTTTATTTTTTCTAATAGTTGTGTATTCATATCTTATCCCTTACAGTAGTAGCTGTTATTTATAATTATTTTTATTTCTTAGACTTGTTCGACAAACAAAAAACTACCAAAATATAAAATAACCTTTATTTTTGGAAGATTTATTATAATAAAAGAATTAAATTCTTAGTTAAAATACAAAAACTCACAATATTTTAAGTCATATTTTTTTATCTACTTCTTAATTTACTACAAATATTATTAATTAATCTTTAATTTGAAAATTTCCATAAAAATACACACTGCATTGATGGGATTAACAATACAGTGCGTATCTTTTTGAAACGTCAATCAAACAATGGGACAGTTTGTAGTTGATTAACCGTAACAAACTAAATCAGTTTTGTCTAATTGTACTTGAAATTTATAAATATGACTTTCTTAATATCTGTTTATTGTACTGCCGCTTGAATATCTTTGTAATACCACGCCTTTGCATTTACATCATTGAGCTGTACATTTTTTGTAGCAGAATTCTTATTTCCTACCAATTTGTTGAGCACAACTATAACCTGACCTCTTGTAAGAGTCTTGTTTGGCATAAAATTGCCATTTTTCTCAGCACTCATTATCTTTCTTGATGTCACAAATTTTATGGCTTCGGCTTGTGAATGTGAATTTTTTGAGATATCTACCAAATTAGCGACTGCTATAGCGAGGTCGCCCTTTGTTACAGGATCATTAGGTTTGAAAAGCAGACCTTGTTTTGCAGGCATCGTACCTGTAAGATATGAAGCTACTATGCCTTCTATATTTGTTGTATTTCCGACTACATCTACTACATTAAAGTCTTCAATGGTGAATTCCACATTATCCCAATAACTTTCATTTATAATCTCACCTATATATCCTGCAAGCTCTGCTCGTGTTAAAATCTTATTAGGATATACATATCCATTTGTAGACTTAACATATCTTACATTGCCATGTTTTAGTTTAGGAGAAGATATTATAACATTGTTATTTTGTGTATTTATACCGGTGTTTCCTATATTGCCTATTTGTGAACCTATTTTATTTCCTGTATTTAAACCACCTTGCTTGTTGAGTTTTTGATTCTTTTCATATAGGATTACTCCCATGCCTCTTTTTTTCTTATTGAATGTAAGAGTAGCTGAAGAAGGATTGAAGCCCACATGTGTCATTGTAGTTACATCTTTTACATAGTCATTAAGATTGAGTGTTTCACCGTCAGAGCCTTGTACAGTCTGTGAAGCAAGCACATCATGCCCTGCAACGCTCCTATAGTAAATATATATATATGAATCTTTCTTTCCGCTATTTGTATAGCCATTATTATTTTGATTGTTGTTGTAATCATAATTATATTGGTTGTTTTGGTTATTGTTATTGTTGTTATAACCTTGGTTATTATTGTTATACCCGCTGTTATTGCCTTGATTGTTGTTATAACCGTTATTGTTTCCTTGATTGTTATTATTATTATCTTTGTTTAGCTTTTGGTTTTTTTCATATAGTATTACTCCCATGCCTCTTCTTTTCTTATCAAATGTAAGAGTAGCTGAAGAAGGATTGAAGCCTACATGTGTCATTGTAGTTACATCTTTTACATAGTCGTTAAGATTGAGTGTTTCACCATCAGAACCTTGTATTGTCTGAGAGGCAAGCACGTCATGCCCTCCTACGCTCCTGTAGTAAATGTAGATATATGAATCTTTCTTCCCACCGTTTTGTGGTGGTGGATTGTTATTATTGTCATTATTTTGAGGAGGTGCAGGAGGTGCAGGAGGTGGAGGCGCTGCTTTCTTCTTATATCTTATTGTCAAGGTATCCTTGATATTGTTTTCAGTTATTTTACTGGCAGGATCATAGCCTGATACTTCATAGCCATCCCTTGGTATAACTTTTGATGATAAGTCATATGGGGTCTCCAATGGTCTCATTACCTCATCATCTGCATACTCCAACTCTCCTTCATAGTCATGTATTATAGTAAATGAATGTGGCCAAAAATTAGGCGGATAATCGGAATAATCCATGTATGCAAGTGATACATTTGCGGATAAGATAATAGCAATTAGTGAAAATAATGGAATAAAAAATAGTTTTTGTATTAATTTTGTTTTCATCTCAATTCTCCTTTCATAATTAAAACTTATTTTTTTATATCATATCACATTTAAAAAAATTTTTCCCCCATAAAAAGTACAGTTTTTTAAAATTTTTTAATTTTTTTTATTTTTTTCAAAAAAAAAGACAAATCCTTATCGGAAATGTCCTTAAAATATATATTTTATGATTTTTCTTTTATACAAAAGTATTTAACTACCATTGACATATTTAAAGCATAATAATTTGATACAGTTTTTAATATTTTATATATTATGCTGAACTTATATAACTTTTGAGTGCTTATTAGCATAATACCATTAATTTGAATTGTGTAAATATTCATCTATTAATTACTCTTTACACAAAAGACTTTATAAAACAAAGAAAAAGTTCCATATAAATCTATAAACTAACGCAATAACCTTAGATAAATTCCTTAGCTCTATGACAAGCCACGAAGTGTCTTTCCTTTATCTCTTCAAGAGCCGGCTCTTCCTTACCACATATATCTATGGCATAGGCACATCTATCCTTGAGTCTGCAACAAGCTTTCGGATTTATCGGGCTTGGTACGTCGCCCTCAAGTATTATCCTCTTTCTTTGCTTTTGCACATCAGGATCAGGTACAGGTATGGCAGATAGCAATGCTCTTGTATAAGGATGAATAGGATTGTCATATAATGCGTCTGATGATGCAATCTCTACCATCTTGCCAAGATACATCACGCCTACCCTGTCTGAAATATATCTTACCATCGAGAGGTCGTGAGCTATAAATAGATAGGTAAGTCCAAGCTTCGCCTGCAAGTCCTTAAGTAGATTGACTACCTGAGCCTGTATTGAAACGTCAAGTGCAGATATTGGCTCGTCACATACTATAAATTTAGGACTGAGCGCAAGAGAGCGTGCTATTCCAACTCTTTGTCTTTGACCACCTGAAAATTCATGTGGGAATCTTGAGGCATGTTCTTCTCCAAGTCCGACAAGTTTCAAAAGTTCAACTACTTTTTCATGTCTTTCTGAGGAAGACTTACAGATATTATGCACATCCAAAGGCTCTGCAACTATATCTTCAACAGGCATCCTCGGATCCAGTGATGCGTAAGGGTCTTGGAATATCATCTGCATACTCTTACGAGTAGTAGTCATCTGAGAGTATGACAACTTGCATATATTTTCTCCGTTAAATATTACTTCTCCACCTGTAGGCTCATATAGTCTGAGCATGGTTCTACCACAAGTTGATTTACCGCAACCGGATTCGCCGACAAGACCGAAAGTCTCTCCGTCATAGATGTCAAAGCTTACATCATCTACAGCTTTTAACGTGCCTGACGGTACTTTGAAATATTTTTTCAGATTTTTTATACTTATCAATTTTTCCATATCACACCTCTTTATTTGCAAAGCTGTGATTTAGAAAACATCTGCTGAAATGTCCGTTGCCATGTTCATAAAAATCAGGCATATTTTTTTCGCACACAATCATTGCTTCACTACATCTGTCAAAAAATCCGCATCCCAAAGGTGGTTTGTATAAATCAGGCGGTGTACCTTGGATTGAGTATAGAGGTTCACCTTTTTTCATATCAGGTCTTGGCACTGATGCAAGCAGATTCTTAGTATAAGGATGTTTCGGATTGTAGAATATGTCATTTGTCTTTCCCTGCTCCACTATCTGTCCAGCATACATAACAACAACATCATCTGCCTTATCTGCCACTATACCCAGGTCATGGGTGATGAGTATTATTGACATTCCCATCTTGTCCTGGATGTCTTTCATCAAATCAAGTATCTGTGCCTGTACAGTAACATCAAGCGCTGTAGTTGGCTCGTCCGCTATAAGCAGTGAAGGATTACATGACATGGCAAGGGCTATCATTACCCTTTGTCTCATACCGCCTGAAAATTCATGCGGATACTGGTTTACCCTTTTATCTGCGTGTGGTACGGCCACAAGCTCAAGCATCTCTATAGCCTTTTTATGTGCCTCGTCCTTGCTCATACCTGTATGACGTCTCAGACCTTCGACTATCTGTTTTCCTATTTTCATAGTAGGATTTAGCGAGGTCATAGGGTCTTGGAATATCATGGCAATCTTATTTCCACGATACTCATTCATCTGTTTTTCTGTCTTTGTCAGCAAATTTTCACCTTCAAAGATTATCTCTCCGCCCTTGTACAAAACAGGAGGTTGTGGTAAAAGTTTCATTATAGAGCCGGCAGTAACCGACTTACCGCATCCTGATTCGCCAACTATGGCAAGGGTCTTTCCCTTTTCAACATTAAAGCTTATTCCTCTGACAGCCTCCACTTCTCCAAAGAAAGTCTGGAAAGATACCTGTAAATTTTTTACTTCCAATAAATTTGACATCTAATCCCCCTTACTTTCTAAGTCTCGGATCCAAAGAATCTCTCAGACCGTCGCCCAACACATTGAAAGAAAACATTATTAATGATATGAATATAGCCGGAATTATTATTTGATAGTAGTTTCCTACCGGCATACCCTTAAGTCCGTCATTTACCAAAGTACCAAGCGATGCCTTAGGTGCTGCAAGTCCAAGCCCCAAAAATCCAAGGGTAGCCTCTGAAAATATGGCTCTTGGCACTGTAAGTGTAACATCGACAAGTATTGGTCCCATTGCATTTGGAATTATATGCTTTCTCAAGATATACCACTTTGACGCACCTATGGAAGTAGATGCAAGTGCATACTCACTTTGTTTAAGTTGCAATACCTGACCACGCACAAGTATAGATAACGGCAACCAACTGGTAAAGCTGAGAGCAAATATAATTACAAAGAAACTGCTACCTCCCGGAGTTGACATTACAACAGAAAGTAGGATTACAACAAGAAGATAAGGTATAGAGTACATAATTTCTGCTATTCTCATCATCACAAGATCTACAGTCCCACCTGTTATACCTGCAAATCCTCCATATAATATACCTATTGTAAATGAAATAAAGGCTGTAGTAATACCTATTAAAAGTGAGTATCCTGTACCGTATAAAATTCTGGTAAATATATCTCTACCAAGAGAATCAGTCCCAAAGATAAATTTGCCGTTAGGTGCTACATTCATGCTCGAATAGTCTTGTTCAAAATAGCTGTAACCGGTTATGTTGAACTTAAACAGCATATCACCGAATATCTCAATAGATGCTGCAATGGCAAGCAACACTATAACTATGATTCCAAACATAGCCAGTTTGTTCATCTTAAGTCTTCTAAAAACGTCACTCCAATACTTAATTGTCGGACGTGAAATTCTCTCGGAATTAAGTTTTGACCTATCCACTTTTTCAAACATTTCTTTTGTAAATTCTTGTTTTTTATCTCTATTTTTTACATTTTCCGACAAAATTATTCACCTCCATCCGTCAATTTTATCCTTGGATCGACAACCATATACATTATGTCGACAAAAAGTATCATAAATACCAGTATTGCAGAGTAAAATATAGTAGTACCCATGATTAGCGGGTAGTCCCTGTTGCTTATCGAAGTAACAAAAAACATACCAAGCCCAGGTATACCGAATATCTTTTCAATTACAAAACTACCGACAAGCAAATTTGTTGCACTTGTTCCGAGTGCAGAAATTATAGGGAGTATGGCATTTCTTACCGCATGTTTGAATATTACTACTCTTCCTGCAAGTCCTTTTGAGCGTGCAGTCTTGATATAGTCCTGATTTAGCACTTCAAGCATAGTAGATCTCATAAGTCTTGCCATATGTGCTGTTGACATCAACGACAATGCAATGCTTGGAAGTATGGTATGTCTGAAAGTACCCCATCCCCCCACAGGAAATCCCTTGAAATAAGTCGCAGTAATTTGAATAAATAAGGCTCCAAGTACGAAACTTGGAACAGAAACACCTATTATAGCAATAATTGTAGCAATATAATCCGGCAATTTATTTTGATTAATTGCCGCTATAATACCAAGCAAAGGTCCTACTATAAGAGCAAGAGCCAGTGCTTGCAGACCAAGACCTGCAGATACAGGAAAGCCCCTTTTAATCATCTGATTTACAGTCTCAACATCAGATTGCATAGACCTTCCGAAGTCAAATCTCACAACATTTCCAAGATATATGAAATATTGTTCAGACAGAGGCTTGTCCAGTCCATACTGTTTTACCAGATTCTCATACACTATCTTAGGCATCTTGTTTCCTTCGTTGGAAAAAGGATCTCCGGGTATGACATGCATAAGAAAAAAAGTTATAGTTATTATCGCCCATACCGTAAGTAAAGCCATAACAACACGCTTTAAAATATATTTTCCCATTAAAAAAACCACCTAAGTTAAATAACTGTAATATTAATAAAAGTAGGAGATTTACTCCTACTTTTATCAAGTATTGTAATTCCTATTTCTTTAGTTCTATTTCAGCATTAATCAATGAAGGATAGTTGATTGCGTTTTTAGTAATTCCTTTTACATTAGGTTTTACTGCATACGGATGAGTGTAGAAGTATATAGGTACTATAGCCATATCTTCAAGTATCATCTTTTCCGCCTTCTTCATATTATCCATTCTAAGTTTTTGATCAGTTGAAGTTTGAGCTTCTTTTACAAGCTTGTCGTATTCAGGATTGCTGTAGTTTACATAGTTGTTTGAAGCCCCTGTAATCCATAGGTCCATAAATGTCATAGGATCAAGATAGTCTCCTACCCAACCTGATCTTGATATATCAAATTGATGTGCATTTTCTCTATCTATCTTTACTTTAAATTCAACATTTTCAAGTGTTGTATTTATTCCAAGTTCTTTGTTCCACATTTGTTGTATAGCTTCAGCTATTTTCTTATGATTTTCACTTGTATTATATAAGATTGTCAACTTAACATCAGCAGGAGTCATCTTTTCTTCTGCAAGACCTTCAGTAAGAAGTTTCTTAGCTTCTTCTACATCAGTTTTTATTAAATCTTTATTTGCATCACTGAATTCTTTACCTGTATCATCAAGCAATCCCGGAGGTACTATAGCAGTTGCAGGTAATTGTCCACCTTGAGTTATTTGATCAGTTATTACCTTTCTATCCAAGGCAAGTGATAAAGCCTTTCTTACCTTTACATTATTAAGCGGTTTAACAGCAGGGTTAAGGTTGTAATAGTATAGCGCAACGTTAGGTCCTATAACAAGTTCAGGATTATTTTCAGCTCTTAACTTAGCAGTTACTTCTGTAGGAAGTTCCACTACCATATTGTATTCGCCTGCTACATACTTTTGATAAACTGTACTTTGGTCTTCTATTATATCAAGATCTATACCGTCTATCTTTACTTTATCAGCTTCGTAATAGTTAGGGTTCTTATCCATTACTATCTTTGAATTGTGAGTCCAATCTTTAAGTGTAAATGCTCCGTTTGACACTAAAGTCTTAGGATCTTTTGCCCAATCAGCATTTGCTTCCACAACTTTCTTAGATACAGGATAATATGTGTAGAATCCCATCAAACTGTCAAAATACGCTGTAGGTTGTTTCAAAGTAACTTGTAATGTCTTTGCATCAACAGCCTTTACTCCTACACTGTCTGCCTTTCCTTTGCCCTTATTATACTCTTCTGCACCGGCAATATAGTATAATTGGTATGCATACTGTGATTCCATCTTAGGATCCAGTACCCTCTTCCAAGCAAACTCAAAATCTTCAGCTGTTATAGGGTTGCCGTCTGACCATTTCAATCCGTCTTTAAGAGTAACCTTATATACTTTTCCGTCCTCAGATATTTCTATCTTATCTGCAAGAGCATTTTCAACTTTTCCATCCTTATTTACTCTTGTAAGTCCTACAAATAAATGTTGCAACGGCCATGACTCATGAGTTCCTCTTGCTTTTGCAGGGTCAAGAGTTCCAGGCTCAGCCATATTTGATGATACAATTCTGTTTACTTGAGGAGTGGCAACATCCGTAGCTGCAGGAGTATTGTTATCCGGCTTTTTTTCACCTCCACCTTTATCTGAAGTACCGCCTCCACCACCACATGCTGTAAGCGTAAGAGCTGTAACAAGTGCAAGAGCTAAAAATTTAAATCCCTTTAATTTCAAAATAAACACCTCCATAATTTCTTAAAAAAGTTTTCCAATGTTAATATGGGACGACACACTTGACAATGCGAACTTTCAATCCCTAACCCTAAATATTTAAATTTATGATTTTACATAAATATTTATGTATCAACAGTTGTTCACAATATTAATATAGTAAGTCTCAAAAGTTGATTAATCATATTTATATCACTGATGTAAAATTGATATAAGGATAGTTTGTCTGTGTTATTACATAGTAATTTTGCAAAAACTTTTTAGCAATTAATAATTTGACATTGATTATATATCAAATAAAGTAAAAAATCAATAAAAATTTGTAAAGTTTTTTAACATATTTTTCGCTGTATTGCTTGATAAGCTAAAGCTATGTTTTTATATAGCAAACACAATAATATCTTATTCAAATACACTTTATATGGTGTAAGTAATGATTAAATGTAATATTTTCTGTTTTTTCTCATTAAGAATTTCTTTTTTCATTAAATATATTAAGTTTCTCTGTATAGATGTCTGTAAGTTCTTGTTCCGTAAGCAGTCTACTCTCCTTATCCAAGATTATCTTGCCTTGGTCAAGCATTATCACCCTGTCCGAATATTTTATAGCATCTCTCATATTGTGAGATATCATTATTGTGGTGATTTTCTTCCTCTCTATCAGCTCTCTGGTCTTTTCCATAATTACTGTGGAAGTCTTAGGGTCAAGGGCGGCAGTATGCTCATCAAGCAGCAAAATCTTAGGCCTTTTCATAGTAGCCATACAAAGAGATAGAGACTGTCTTTGTCCGCCTGATAAAAACTTTACCTTGGTAGTGAGCTTGTCTTCCAGTCCCAAGTCCAACTCTTTGAGTATCTCCTTATATCTTCCTATATTTTTTATATTGATTAATTTTTTAAGCCCGAATTTTTCACCTTTTTTGTCTGCAAGTGACATATTTTCAAGTATAGTCAGCGATGGAGATACTCCAAATGACGGATTTTGATGTACTTTACCGATGTAGACCGACCTTTTTTCTTCTTTCATCTTGGATATTACTTGGTCATCGAGTACTATCTCTCCACTGTCCTGTATGACACTACCTGATATTATATTCATCAGCGTTGTCTTACCGCATCCGTTGGAGCCAAGGAGTGCTGTACATTTACCGTCTTCTATGTGGAGATTGAGATCTTCAAATATCTTTATTTCATTTTCAGTCCCGATATTAAATGTCTTTTCAAGATTTTTTACATATAACATGACGTCACCTTATTTCTTTTTGGATAGCAATTTTCTTCCCAATTCAATATTATTATAAGCTATGAAAACTATTACTATTACAGATGTAGTGGCTCTTAGATAATTTGCATTTATCCCAATTTGTAGTGCAAATCCCCATACGAGCTTGTATATTATCGCACCGATTATTGCCCTTAGTGTACCCTTCATCTTCTGACTGTTCCTAAGTATAGTATCTCCTATTATTATGGATGCCAGTGCATAAACGATGATACCTACACCCATGTTGGCATCAGCGAATTTTTGACTCTGTGCCATAAGCGCCCCTGCTACCGATACCAGTCCGTTTGATAACATAAGTCCAAGTATCTTGAATTTATCAGAGTTTTGACCAAGCGAGCGAACAAGTATCTCATTATCACCTGTAGCTACAAGCAAATATCCCATCTCTGTTTTGAAAAATAAGTCCAAAATTATCTTTATTACGACTACTATTGCAAATAATATTAAAAGATTCATCATCTTGTCATCACCAAATATTATTGGAGAATTAAATAGTGATATGTTCACCTTGCCAAGACCTACGGCAAGATTGATGGAATAAAGTATGTTAAGTGTAAGTATACCTGAAAGCAGTGGAGTAATCTTGAGCTTGATAAAAAGTGTCGCAGTGATAAGTCCTGCAATTAAACCGCCAATAAAGGCGACAAGCATTGCAAGTACAGGATTGAAACCCATACTGCTAAGTACGGCAAATATAAAGGCACCAAGCGGAAAAGAACCCTCGACAGAAAGATCCGCTATATCCAATACCTTATACGAAATATAAAGCCCCATAGATAAGACAGAAAAAATAAGTCCCTGTTCTATGGAGGTCATAAGTAGAGCATTACCCATTTACGCCCATCTCCTTTTCATATATTTTAATAAAATTTATCCCTAAGCACCCACTAAATCAACGAAATTTTTATTTTTGAAAAAGTAAAAACTTATTTAAATACTTAGGATACAAATAAATTATTTCTGTGTTTCTATTAATTTATAAAATGTATCTATAGTAAAATACAGTAAAACTTTACTCTTTCAAGACAAAACTATTTATATAAAACTATGATTGTATAAGCCAATCTCTCAGCTTTATGCATACACAGTAGTATGTAGTTAAGATAAAACTTAATGTTTAAGTAATTTTCTTTTCCAATGACTAAGGAAATATTATCATTTAATATAATTATAATAATTACTTTAGTGAAATTTTACCATTAACAAAAGCTATTTATACTTTGAATTTGTAGCTTTATATATAACTATACTAAAAAACTCCTATAGTTACATAGGAGTATCAATTACAAATTCTAAGAACAGTTTTTTTTATTATATTAAATAACACCTTATATGTCAAGTAAATTTACTTAAATTCAAAGAAACAGACACCCGAATTTTCTTCAGGTGTCCTACACTCTTCTACATTGTCATATTTTTATTATCCAATTTTTATACAAGACATCTATGTCTTAAAAACTTATTTACAAATATGATTAGAAGTATTTTTAATATATTTTGTTTTTTATTTCATATTTTACTAAATAGATTTTGATACTTCGCTAAGGTTTGTAACTCTGTGTCCGTCATCGACCTTGTAACTTCTAAATAACAAGTACAAGCTTATTATTATCAGAATTATAGCTATTATAGTACCTACTCCAAAAGATGCTCCGGCAAATACCACTATACCTACTTGATATGTTATAAATGCTACTACATAGGCAAATAATGTCTGATATCCAAGTGCAAAGAAAGTCCACTTAGGATCGTTCATCTCACGCTTTATAGCTCCTACAGCTGCAAAGCAAGGTACGCAGAATAGGTTGAACAACATGAATGAAAATGCTCCTACAGCTCCGTTACTGAACATCTTTGCAGCTACAGCTACGAATTCTGCATTATCAGTAGCCGTTGCAGGATCTATTTCTCCCATCTTAGCTACCATACCCATTGTAGAAATTACATTTTCTTTTGCTATCAAGCCTGTGAATGTAGCAACAGTACCTTCCCAAGTACCAAATCCGAGCGGTGCAAATATAGGTGCTATTACATTACCTATTTGAGCCAAAATAGAATTTGCATTATCATCAGTAAATGATATATACTCAAGCGACGGAGTAAAGTTCATCAAGAACCATAATAATATTGTAGACGCAAGTATAATTGTTCCTGCTTTAATTGCATATGACCTTGTTCTTTCCCATACGTGAAGTAATATATTTTTCCAAAAAGGCACGTGATATTGAGGTAATTCCATTATAAAAGGTGCAGGATCTCCTCTGAACATCATAGTCTTTTTAAGTATGATACCTGATACTATTATCGCACATATACCAAGTACATATGTGAGCGGTGCCACCCAAGCAGCTCCATTAAATGCCGCAACAGCTATAAGAGCAATTATAGGTGCCTTTGCTCCGCACGGCATAAATGATGTTATAGTTACAGTCATTCTTCTGTCTTTTTCATTTTCAATAGTACGAGCACCCATGATACCAGGCACTGAACAGCCTGTTCCTATCAAAAAAGGTATGAAAGATTTTCCTGAAAGACCGAATTTCCTGAATATCCTGTCCATTACAAAGGCAACTCTTGACATATATCCTATGTCTTCAAGCAAACCAAGGCAAAGATAAAGCACGATAATAAGAGGAAGGAATCCAAGTACCGCACCTACACCGGCTACTATACCGTCAACTATGAGTGATTTGAGCACTTCATTTACACCTGCAGCCTCAAGCCATTCTGTAATTGCCTTAGGCACGACGCCGTCTCCAAATATATTATTATTTACAAAATCTGATGCCGGAGTACCAACCTTGCTGACTGAAATATAATATACAAGCCACATTACAAACACAAATATAGGAAGTGCCAATATTCTGTTTGTAACTATGCTGTCTATTTTGTCAGACATACTTACCTTTACTTTTACCTTTTGAACAGCGGAGTTTATAGCTTTTGTAATTACTTCATATCTTTCATTCGTTATGATTGACTCTGAGTCGTCATCATGTGATTTTTCCACTTCTTCTATTATAGATTCTATTTCAGTTCTGTCATTTCCCTTGAATTCAAATGTTTCAAGTAATTTCTCATCTCTTTCAAATATTTTAATGGCAGTCCATCTCTTATTTTTCTCTGATGAAACTGAAGAAGTTTTTGATATTTTATCAATAACACTTTCAACGTCCTCGCAAAATCTGAAAGCAACTTCCTGATGTTTCTTAGATCTTGCACTGTCAACCACCTTGTCCATCAAAGCAGTTATACCTTCTTGTCTAAGAGCCGATACCTCGACTATCTCACATCCTAATTCTTTTTTCAGTTTTTCGACGTCTATCTTATCTCCACGCTTTCTCACTACGTCCATCATATTAAGAGCTATTACTACAGGTATTCCAAGCTCCAACATCTGAGTAGTAAGATATAAGTTACGCTCTATATTAGAAGCGTCAACCATATTGAGTATTACATCAGGTTTTTCATTTAGCAGATAGTTTCTTGATACAACTTCTTCCAAAGTATATGGAGAAAGTGAGTATATCCCCGGTAAATCTATTATCTTTACATTCTTATCTTTTTTATACTTACCTTCTTTTTTTTCGACTGTTACACCGGGCCAGTTACCCACGTATTGAGCTGAGCCGGTAAGTACATTGTACATTGTCGTCTTTCCCGAATTGGGATTGCCGGCAAGAGCTACATTTATTTGCATATACGTCCTCCTATATTCAACACTTGCAATATCTTAAATAAACAGAAATTTTCAAAGTAAAATCTTTATAATTTTATCAATAATTTTGACTCTACAGCTTATATTTAATTATCAGTAAAATTAAATATAAGCATAAGACATAAATAAAAACTACTCGACTTCAACCAAAGCCGCATCATTTTTTCTTAAGCTAAGCTCATATCCTCTTACAGTAACTTCTATAGGATCTCCAAGCGGAGCCACTTTTCTTATATAGATCTCAGCTCCCTTTGTAATGCCCATATCCATTATTCTCTTTTTTGTAGCGCCCTGTCCTGTCAACTTTACTACCTTTACAGTGCTACCTATCTTCGCATCATTAAGTTTCATATATACACCTCCCTTAATATACTCAAAATATAAAATAAACTGCAACTTACTTAGGTCCAAATGCACTCACTACCTGGAAATTAATAAAACACTTTCACTTAAAACTACTGCGGTGTCACGATTATCTTAGTAGTCATATCTTTGCCCAGTGCAATTTTGGACTCCATGACCTTGACTATCATATCTCCGCCATTTACTGACACTACAGTTATTTGAGCATTGGCAACAAAACCGAGATTTTCAAGATGTTTTTTTATACCTTCATTTCCTTTTATCGCACTGACTACTGCGGTATCTCCTACTTTCAGCATTGATAATGGCATAATCTACCTCCGAAGTTTCCTAAAAAATTATTCCGTCTAAAATTATAATCATAAACAATCTATTTGTCAAATCTTTTAATTCATAAATTCATTTGATAATATTTTCTTTTTAGAAATTTATTTTATTCTTAATACTAAGATTATGATAGAAATATAAATAAATTAGGCTTTTTATGCTAACTGTAGTCCGCAATTATTAATTTATCTCATTTAAAACT
>GL405246.1:417019-420224 GCA_000146855.1 [Eubacterium] yurii subsp. margaretiae ATCC 43715 | reverse complement strand
AAACTTATTAAGAAAATTTATAGCTATTATTTAGCCGTAGACTTAAAAACTTTTATGTATAATAAAGATGATGATATAAATACATTTCATATTTAACACTAAATATTAATAGAAATATGTGTTTATAATTAAACTTGTATAATTTATTTTATTGCCTTTTAATACTAAAAGCCTTTTAAATCACCATGTAAATATTTTGGTTATGAGTGTCATACAATTTAAAAGTAATCACCATACAATATATTTTGCATTACTTTTTAAATGGAGATTAGCATAATATTAGTATACAATTATTTATGATTTATCATTTTTGAAACTCTAAAAAGATTTTTTATATAAAATAAGAAAATCCTATGACAATATATCACAGGATTTTCTTATAAAATTTATAACAGGACAATCATACTGTCGTATTAATAGCCTTAATTAGAATTCTGTTCTTGGATCTTTACTTCCATACATTACATGGTTTGCATTGTCAAGTATTATAGCATTTACGTCGCCCATAGGATTTTTAACTTGAACGTCGTATCCCATAGTCTTAAGTGTGTTTTCAACATCTTTTACCAATGTATCTTTTTCAACTCTAAGTTCATCAGGTAGCCATTGCATGTGGAATCTTGGAGCTGCAACAGCTTCTGCTATATTCATATCGTGGTCGATTACGTTTGATATTACTTGTGCAACTGTAGTTATTATTCTTGCTCCGCCAGGGCTTCCTACTACCATGAAAAGTTTTCCGTCTTTTAGTATTATTGTAGGTGACATTGAGCTTAGTGGTCTCTTCTTAGGTGCGATAGCATTAGCGTCTCCACCTACCAAGCCATAAGCGTTAGGTACGCCCGGTTTGATTGAGAAGTCATCCATTTCATCATTTAGCAAGAATCCTGCGCCATCAACTGCTGCTCCACTACCAAATGTGTAGTTTACAGTGTAAGTTACAGAAACAGCATTACCCTTAAAGTCTGCTACAGAGTAGTGAGTAGTTTGTAGAGATTCGCTCATCATTTGTCCAGGTTTTACTTGTGAGCTTGGTACAGCTTTGTTTCCTGCAGATTTTATAGCCTTATATATGTCTTTTGCATAATCTTTAGAAATAAGCTTTCCTACAGGTACTTTTACAAAGTCCGGGTCGCCCATGTATTCAGATCTGTCAGCATAAGCATATCTTTCAGCTTCAGCAATTAGGTGAATTTTTTCAGATGAACCGAAGCCCATAGCTTTTACATCAGCATTTTCAAGTATGTTTAGTATTTGAAGTATATGTGTTCCACCTGAGCTTGGAGGTGCCATTGATATTATTTCATATCCTCTGTAAGTTCCTTTTACAGGTTGTCTCCATACTACTTCATAGTTTTTCAAATCTTCCTTAGTTATAAGTCCACCGTTTTTCTTCATATCTTTTTCGATTAGGTCAGCAGTTTCACCTTCATAGAATCCCTTTGTTCCGTTATCAGCTATTCTTTGAAGAGTCTTTGCCAAATCTTTTTGTACCAGTATTTCTCCCTCTTTAAGAGTAGTCTTACCGTCAGGTTTGAAGAAATATTTTCTTGTAGACTCAAATTTTACCATTCTGTCATATTCTTCAACAAAAGTTTCAGCTTGTCTGTCAGATAGTGCAAAACCCTTGTTTGCAGTATCAATTGCAGGTTGAATAAGGTCTTTAAGTGGCATTGTACCATATTTTTCAAGCATTTCGTTAAGACCTGCAACTGTTCCAGGTACGCCGGCAGACTTGTAGCCTGTCATACTTAGACCTTCGATAGGATTTTTGTCCTTGTCAAGATACATATCTCTTGTCGCAGCAAGAGGTGCCATTTCTCTAAAATCTACAGTGATGTTCTTACCGTCAGCTGTATGTATAACAGCAAAACCGCCACCACCGATATTGCCTGCAGATGGATGCACAACTGCAAGCATGTAGCCTACTGCAACAGCTGCATCAATCGCATTTCCACCCTTGTCTAACACTTTTTTACCCACTTCGTTAGCAAGTGCATTTGTTGACATCACCAAACCTGTCTTAGTATCTTTTACAGGTCTGTAACTTGCAGCATTTGCAAAGTTGGCATTTACTGCGAGCATTGATAAGCAAAGAACAGCACTGCTTGCAACGCTCAATAGTCTTTTTGTAAATCTTCTCATTTTTTCAAATCCTCCTTTTAAAATATTTATATAAAGTATTAAATCCATAGGTTTACAAATCTTAAGTCAAAGCGAAAAAGAAATACATCTCATAAAACATTCCTTTTTTGTTAAACATCTCCATTACTTGACCTAAGACATAAACAATGTATTTAATAATTTATTACATTAGAAAACAGTTAATGAATTAATTTTTTATAACCTTTTCCCAACAACAAAACCCTATTCCAAGCAGAAAATTCTCAAAAATATAAGACTAGATAATTGTGTATAATTTAAAAGCAACGCATGAAGCAATATGTAACTGTCTTTTAAAATGCCATAACTATTTATCCTTTACATTGATAACCATTATACTACCAATTGATTATCTCAACTCACATTATGTAATGCCACTTATATTTTAGTAATTCACCCATCCAAATCATATCCAAAGAAAATAATATCTTTTTTCAATAAAAACTTAATACAAAAACTGATACAAATGTTTTCTGTGGATGATTATAACATCTTAAAAATAAAATTACAATATCAATTTTGAAATATTTTTTTCATTTTTTACTAAACAACCTTCAAAAGTTTATCAAATGTTTAAATTTGCACAATTTCTTTAGTTTATACTCATAGTTAATATGCCCATGTAAAACTTCACTTTTACAGATTACTAATCTAACTCTAATTGTGAGAAAACATAGGAATAAATTTTTATTAATCTAATGAATTTAAGCATTTGCTAAATTATTCAATTTTTCGTCAAAATATACTTGACAAATAAATTTTTCTGAGTAAAATATAATTATACCGACAGTCGGTCGATAACTTTAATTTTTATTATCTCTCTTCTTATTACTTAGTAATAAGCGTAATTAAGATTAATAGAAATAAAGAAACTTCTTATTGTAAGTTAATCAACTTTCCCACATGAAAAACACATTAAAGGCATTGAATTTTGAGTATATTTTAAAAATACAATATAATACTTGACATAGTTTTTTCAGTGTTTTCATATTTTTGATAAATATGCAAATTTCAATAATTATTATTTAGAAAAATGTGTGTC
>GL405246.1:388322-416919 GCA_000146855.1 [Eubacterium] yurii subsp. margaretiae ATCC 43715 | reverse complement strand
AAGTAGTGTATTAAAAAATCTATAAATGTTTAAATTTTAAAGAAAATTGCAATAATTTTAGTGAGAAAGTTGAGTAAGTTATAAACAAACATTAAAGTGATTAGAAAAAATAAATTTATTAAAACTAAAGAATAATTTATTGATTTTACTATTTAGCATAAAACGGTGGTATTGATATGAGAATTGTAAAAGCACATGATGAGAGAAAAAACGAAATAATAGATACAGCACAAAGTCTATTTATGACAAAGGGATATTCAGCCTGTAGTGTCGCAGAGATAATAGACGCTATAGGAATTGCAAAGGGCACATTTTATCACTATTTCAAATCAAAAGAAGAGGTGCTTGACGCCATAGTGGACAAGGGCACTGACATGATAGTAAATAGGATATACAAAGTACTACATGACGACAAACTTGATTATATAGAAAAAATAGTAGGCTCACTCTTTGCTATGCAGATAGAAGATACTATGGGAGATGAGATATTAGACGAACTGCACAAGGCGGAAAACTCCTTAATGCACCAAAAATCCATATATATGATAGTAAACAGAGTATCTCCTCTATTGGAAGAACTGATAATACAGGGCAATAAGGATGGTGCATTCAAGTGCAAACATCCACGCCAATATCTGAAAATCATACTTTCATCATCTGTAACTCTCTTAGATGATGGAATCTTCCATATGAACAAGGAAGAAAAGATGGAGATTTTCAGCTCTATAGTTGACCTCTTAGAACAGATATTAGGCGTTGAAGAAGGTGCGATAATGTCTAAACTAAAAGATTATAATTTATAATTTATATATTTTTTATGATAAGTTAAAAAAAATGAATTTAGATAAAAATTAAAAATACAGTTTAGAGATATAATTATCCTGTATTTTTTTTACACATCAAATGACTGGCGGTCGGTCTTGATAAAGTAGTAGACAAATTTACTTTTTATCATTGATATTATAAGTGTAATTCTAAAATTTAATAGAATGATACCTAACTACAATTTTATACAAATGACCTATCGATAGATTAAATAGATGATAGTCTAAACTATGCAAAGAAAAGATTTTTGCAAATCAAATCAACATTAATATAAACATTAAATTTCAACAGATAGAACTAATTAATATTTAAAATTATACAAGATTAATTTAAAAAGAAAAAATTATTATTTAGAAATCTTACAGGAGGGCAAGATGAATATTTTTTATAAACTTTGGATAGGAGAGATGATTTCCAATATAGGAACAGGAATGAGCAGTTTTGCCATTTCGGTATATGTATATGAAAAAACCAATATGATTACCTATACTTCTTTAATCACCCTACTTGCATATCTACCTAATATCTTGCTGTCTCCTGTAGCCGGCATACTTGCAGACAGATATGACAGACGTGCTATGATGATAGCAGCAGATTTGCTATCAGGACTTGGAGTAGTATTTATATTTTTCAATCTTAATTCTTCATCAATTCTTCCTATTTTTGTAGGGGTTACGATAAGCTCCTTATTTTCCGCTTTTTCAGAGCCTGCATACCGCTCTACTATCACTGATATAGTAAGTGAAGATGATTTTTCCAAGGCAAGTGCCATGATGCAAATAGCATATAATTCAAAATTCTTGCTTTCACCCATCTTAGCAGGTATGTTAATGAGTTTTTTTGATATAAGATTGATTTTGCTGATAGATATATGTACGTTTTTTATCACTTGTATCATTATTTACATCGTGAAAAAACAAATACCTAAAGTAAGCAAGTCTTCTTCAAATCATTTTATGGAAGATATCAAACTCAGCATTGATGTGCTTAAAAAGAACAAAGGTGTACTTTCTCTTATATTTGTAATGTTCTTTGTCTGCTTCTTTATAGGTATGTTACAAGTATTACTCAAACCTTTGATACTTTCACTTGCTGACAAAAAGACCTTGGGAATCTTAGAGTCGATATCGGCTTCAGGAATGTTGATAAGCAGTATTCTTATCTCTATATTGGCATTTAAACAAAACTTTCAAAAGATTTTGTCTACAGCAGGTATTTTTTGCGGAATATTTATGGCGTGTAGCGGTGTAAGTACAAGTCTTATATTTATATGCCTCAGCATATTCTTAATATTCTTTACCCTACCTTTTATGAATACAAGTTGCGATGTCTTGGTACGTAAAAACATAGCCAACGAATATCAGGGCAAGATATGGGGCTTTATCAGTCTATTAACTCAATTGGGCAATATATCCGCCTATTTAATAAGCGGATTTGTAGCAGACTATATCTTCGAGCCAATGTTTGCCCAAAAGCACATCTTAAGCGATATAATAGGTATGGGCAAGGGTAGAGGTACAGGATTTATGATAATCTTATCAGGAATAGGACTTGTTGTCATCTGCTTGAAAATAGCTAAGAATAAGAATATAAGCCTAATAGATACTGTAAAAGAGCAAGCATAACATTTCAATAAAATTAAATAGATAATAGTATAAATAACACTAATCTCAAATTAAAGGCAATTATTAAATCAAACTTTCTAAACTGAAGTTTCAATTCTATAAGAAGTCTTAATAGAAATTAGTGTTATTTTTATTCTATCTATTTTATGTTATTTTTCTTTTTTCAGTTCAATGTTTCAAGCCATTTTTTAACATCATCTTCATTGAAATTTGATGAAAATCTTTCACCTTTGAGCCACTGCACATCTTTTGTATAGCCTTCCAGTCTCTTTCCACTTTCAGAATTACCTGAAGATAGAGATGTTGAAAATGCTACAAGTTTCTTACCCTTAAAGTCATTACTCTTTACAAAGTCGTCCACTACCCATGAGAGCTCTCCCCACCATATCGGTGCTCCTATAAATACTTTATCATAGCTTTCAAAGTTTGGCACATTCGTATTTTCAAGTTTTACCTCTACATTAGGTATATTATTATGTTCTTTTACCACCCTACTGTTTTCATCAGTCCAGTCTATATCTGCATTTGAATAAGACTGAGCAGGTTTTAGTTCAAACAAATCCGCCTTTGTTTCCTTTGCTATAAACTCTGCCAATTTCTTTGTACTTCCTGTCTGAGAAAAATACACAACCAGGGTCTTTGCAGTCTTATCATTAGAAGTATCTTGTTTATTGTTTATATCACTGAGCGTGTTGTTTCCTGTACTACAAGCTGAAATAATAGCCAGTAGAACAAACAATGCTAATATTTTTATTTTTTTCATTTCACCCCTCCTAATACTATGTTAAATTCCTTTATTCTTATAGATATATTAATGTTAAAATCTAATAAAATGATAGATAAAATATTTTTAGAATATTCACAACAAAGTCATAAATCATATAATTTTTTAAAACCATGGATGAAAATCACCCACAGTTTTAATAGATAATAGTATGGTAGTGGAGTTTAAATTATTATAATCTAAAATAATGTAATATCAGATTTTAGAATTTTATATTACTTTACATTTTCTCCTATCCACTTTTCTATGTGGTCTGCTATAACGTCATTGTTTAAGTTTTGGAACATAAAGTGGTCATTTCCATTTATCCCTTCTTTTGGTAGGTCGTAAACTATGGATTTTCCACCTTGTGCATTGTAGTCTTTAGTGAATTGATAAGTTGTTTCTCTCATAGCTTTCCACATTCCTGTAGCTTGAATAGAAGGATCTCCGTTATCTATATAATCTCCGAAGTAAAAAACTACTGGTATTTTTCTTTTTATTACAGATTTGAAATCATCAGTTTCTTTTCCGGGTGCTCCACCAGGTTCAATGGCAACTATAGCAGCAATCTTATCTGTATACTTTGTCGCAGTCCATCCAGGTCCTCCGCCTTGCGAATGTGTTACAAGTATAGATTTTTTACCTGTTTTTTCAAATACTTCATCTATTGTCGCAGCTACAGCTTTTGCCACTACTTCTTTGTCAAAGTCTGCTCCCATATCAGATTTCATACCTGTATCAGGCGTCATCTGTCTGAAAAATTGATCTACAGACTTATCATCATTTGCAAATTGTGAGCCTTTATTTGGAACAGACTTACCATTTAACCACTTCCCTATTCTAAACTGAGTATACCATCTTTGATCGAGAGTCTTATCGCTGATTTGTCCAACAACTGATGTCTGACCTGCCTCTCCTCTCCTTGGTTCATCAATTAAAAATACACTATGACCTTTCCTAAGGAACATATCTGACCAACCCTCTCTTTTGTCAGGAGTAGTCATCCAAGACATCCTTGATTGTCCATATCCATGTAGAAATACCATCGGTAGACCTTTTTCATCCTTAGGTATTTGGTAGAACACATTTGCGTGGTCAGCATGTTTAGTCTGACCTTTTCCGCTTTCCTCCCATTGATTTTTAGGATCGAATTCCCCTTCAGACTTTACTACTATTCCTCCCGCTGAAAACATACCTTGATCTACTATTGTAAGGCTTTCCTTTTTGATTTTTAGCTTAGTGTTAGCTGAAGTTTGTGCATTTATTGTGCCCATATTTCCTACAGCTATCATTGTAACAAGTGAAAATGCAACTATCTTATTTCTTAATCTGTTCATGATTAAACCTCCTGATAAATTTTTTTGTTCTAACTACTAAAATCCAATTTCTTTCAAGCATTTTTAACATCATCTTTGCCATTATATAAGATTTTTATATTATATTTTCCAATAATCATATATTCTTTTGAAGTTTCTAATATATTTCAGCTTCTTATTTTTACTTATTCCTTCTTTGATCTACAAGGCTGACAAACCATTCAATTATACTTGGATCATAGTGTGAGAAAAACAAACTTGTATGTGTATCCAAAGCTGAAATAGCCTTCATATCTTCATCCGAAAGAGTAAAATCAAATACACTTATATTTTCTAACATCCTTTCCTTGCTTACAGTTTTAGGTAGAACTGATATTCCACGTTGTATATTCCATCTAAGCATTACCTGTCCCGTAGTCTTATTGTATTTTTCCCCAATTTTTTTTAAAATTTCATTTTCAAAAAGATTCCCCTTACCTTCTCCAAAAGGTGCCCAAGCCTCATGTATCACATTGTACTTATCCATCCACTTCTTATCATCTTGTCTTTGATTGAGTACATGAGTTTCAATTTGATTGACCATAGGCGGTATTTTGCTGAATGATACAAGATCTACAAGCCTGTCAGGATAAAAATTTGATACTCCTATAGCTCTTATTTTACCTTCTTCATAGAGATCTTCCAATGCTCTATAAGCACCATAATAATCTGAAAACGGTTGATGTAAAAGCATCAAATCTATATAGTCGGTTTGCAACTTTCTCAAAGATTCTTCTACAGATTTTCTGCACTTTTCATATCCGTAATTGTCTATCCATACTTTGGAAGTTATAAATATTTCTTCTCTATTGATACCTGATTTTTTTATTGCTTTGCCTACTGCCTCTTCTTTAAAATATGATTGAGCTGTATCAATTTTTCTATATCCTACTTCAAGTGCATCAAGTACCAATTGTTCGCACTTATCATTTTCAATCTGAAACACTCCATATCCTAAAATAGGCATCTTTTCTTTATTTCTCAAAACTAAATATTCCATAATTGACCTCCTAAAAATATTTTTTTAATATGTTCAATTTCTAAATTCTTTAAATCGTATTTCTTATTTCTTGTGACAATTATATTAAATATTTTCAAAAAAGTACAATGCCGTTGCCGAAATGTGGTATACTTATGACGCATACTGAAAAATATTTTATTTCATAATTGTGCGAGCATTAATAAAGCTAAAGTATTAAAAGGAGTTGTCATCGTGATTGAACTATACCTTCTTGAGAATTTATATGCAGTATATGAACATAAGACCTTGACTTTGGCTGCAGAAAAATTACACCTAACTCAACCGTCCCTGTCAAGATCCATGCAAAAATTAGAAGGAATATTGGGTGTAAGTCTTTTTGACAGGCAGAAAAATCGTATCATCTTAAATGAAAATGGAGTATTGGCTGCTAAATATGCAAAGAAAATATTGGACAGTGAAAAAGAGATGATTGAAAGCATTAGAGCTTTTGATCTGCAAAACCAAACAATTCCAATCGGAAGCTGTGCACCGGGCCCACTTTATCTACTTCCTTCTCATATTTCAAAACTCTATCCTGATACTAAGGTCACATCTTATATGGATACGGTAGAAAATCTGATAAAGGGGCTTAAAAACTATACTTTTTCTTTAATTATAATGCCTAAGCCTGTTGAAGATGAAAAAATTTTTTCTGCAAAATTTGTCACTGAAAAGCTAAATATTAACCTTAGTCTAAATCACCCTCTTGCAAATCAAGAAGCCATTTCATTTAAAGAAGTTGACGGTCAAAACTTTATAATGTACGATAAGGTAGGGATATGGGAGGATATAGTCCGAAAAAATATGCCTAATTCAAGATTTTTTACACAAAATGACTTGGATGCAGTCGGAGAAATAGCACGATCATCAAATTTCCCCGCTTTTTCAAGCAATATCAGTCTTAATTTTGAACCTTCAAGGCTGGAAAATAGAATAAATATACTTTTCTCAGATAGCGACGCCACCATCACTTTTTACTTATGTTGTCTATTAAAAAGCAGAAAAAAATTTGAAAAGTTATTTGACTCACTTGACATATTTTCAAAATATTAATAATCTTAGCATATAGTTAAGTACTAAATTAATTTTTACTACTTGTACTAAAAACCAATTAAATAGTCCAAAAATATATTAATGGTGAGTTGTTGAAGACTAAAAAATAATATTTCAATAAGTTTAAATATATGACATATAAATAGTGATTAGTATTAACTTACTGTATTTCTATGATAAACTTAGCTACCATATATTTTTAAGTGAATCTATTTTTACGTTTTAATTAATAGCTTATACTGTTAATCATTGAATTATAGTCTACTGATATAATCTTTTGATAGATTTTTATTCTACTGTAATTTTATTATTAGATATTACTTTTGATTTATTATTTCAATACTTGTCAAGCTATGATATAATCTTAGCATTAATTTATTTTTTTAACTTGAAAGGATGATTATAATGAAACAGCTAAATTTATTTGATACTTGTGTGTACTTCAATTTGTACGGAGTTAAGTGTATCAGGTAAAGCAATCTCTGTACAAATTGAGCTTTTTTTAAAACTCAATTTTATACTGATTGCCATTTAAAATACATATATACTATCTCAAACTTTCATAGCCATACTATCATTGATTAATGGACATTTTTCTTTGAATACCTTACACTATTATTCATTTGTTCTTAAATTTTAGTATTATACTAAAATTATGAATAAATTATGGCAAAATTTTCCATTATTTTCTTAACTATAGCTATTATGTATGAAGGAATATATGATTTTAAAAGGTCTTTAGTATAGCTAAGGAGACTTATGCCAATAATAGAACTTAAAAACTTATCTAAGACATTTTATACAAATACAAGAGAAAACTTTTGGGACTATTTTAAATTTAATAGCTCAAAGACAAAGACTGACGCTGTGAAAGACGTGAGTTTTTCAATATCTAAGGGTGAGACGGTAGGACTCATAGGTCTCAACGGCTCAGGGAAAAGCACACTGATTAAGATGATGACAGGAATATTGCTGAAATCTTCAGGTGAAATCTCTGTGCTTAATTGCGATCCTTTTAAAAATCGTGTCAAAAACAATAAGAAAATTGCAACTGTTTTCGGTCAAAGATGTAAACTCAGATGGGACATATCGCCAATGGAGTCTTTTTATCTGATAAGGGATATGTACGATGTCAAGGATGAGGATTTTACAAACAGACTTGAGTATTTTTTAGAACTTTTGGATGCAAAATCTTTCATCAGCAATCCTGTACGTACTCTAAGCCTTGGACAGAGGATGAAGTCGGAGCTAATCAGCGCTCTTTTATATGAGCCTGACATCATCTTCCTTGATGAGCCTACTATTGGTCTTGATATAGTCAGCAAAGAGGTTGTAATAGATTTTATCAAAAAAATCAAAGGCAAGACCACTATAATATTTACTACTCACGATTTTGACGATATTGAAGAAGTGTGTGACCGGATAATCATCATCAACAAAGGCTCAATCATAAGAGACTGCAAGAAGGATGATATAAAGGACATATATCAGCAAGAGTTTGTAAGTATTGAATTTAGACAACTGCCTTCTGATTTGACTAAGTATTTGGATGAGATGTCAATAAATTACGAAATCGAAAACAATGTCCTTAAAATCTATGATAAGCTTGAAATCTCTGATATTTATATAAGATATGAGAAGAATATAAGCTCTGTCAATAGAAATAGGATAAGTTTTAAAGACTCTCTGAAATATTTTCTAAAACAGGGGGTGTAAGTGATGAGAAACTTGAAGATTACACTCCAGCTAATAAAGATTGAATTTTTATCAAGAATAATGTACAAGAGTGCAATTGCAATGAGCATAATTACAGACTTGCTTCTTGTTGTAATGCAGTACAGTCTGTGGAAAGCCATATACTCTTACAATGAGCTTGCTATTCTTGATTTTTCTAAGATGTTTTCCTATGTAGTCTTAGTACAGATACTGGCAAATTCTTATCCAAGCGATGTATCAGGTCGCATTGCCAACCTTGTCAAGTCAGGGTACATATCTTTGAAACTTTTAAACCCCTTTCCATTTGTGGGACAAGTTTTTATAGAGAGCATCGGAAATACTATTTTTAAACTTTGTATGCTCAATATCCCCTTATATATTATCTACTTTGTATATGGAGTAAAGCTGAGTCTTATCAACTTTTTGTATTTCATCCTGCTATATGCTCTAAGCTATGTATTTTACTTTTTCTTTGAAGTGATATTCGGGCTGTTTTCTTTTTATACCGGTAGTATATGGGGACTTAAAAATTTTAAATATGTAATTTTGCTGTTGCTGTCAGGCAAGGCAATTCCGCTTAACTTTTATCCGAGAGTTTTAAGAAAAATCTTGGACTTCCTACCCTTTAAATATATGTTTTACTCTCCTGTGATGAGTCTTGTGGAAAATACTCAAGGAGGTATTGAGGCAGTTTTGATTCAAACTGTCAGCATAGTCCTGATATTTTTACTTTTTAATGTCATGTACAGGAATGTAATCCGTGTACTTTGCATACAGGGAGGTTAATATGGACAGATATTTAAAGACCTACAGGAGCATTTTCAAGATGAATGTTAAGGCTCTTATGATTTATGAGGCTGATTTTATCATAGGTGTAATTGCTATGATATTTAAGACTCTAATCAATTTTTCCATACTCTTGGTGCTTTTTAACAAGATTGATAATATCAGAGCTTGGAACTTTGATGAAATGCTGTTTTTATATGGATTTTCCACCACTTCCTTTGCGCTGTGGCATTGCTTTTTCATCAATACTATAACTATACCTATTTATATAAAGACAGGAGAGCTGGACAGATTTTTACTCATGCCTCAAAATCCGCTGTTTTTAATAATAAGTGAGGGTTTTGACGAAGATGGCTGGGGAGAACTGCTACTTGCAGTAGTTATAAGCGTCATTGCTATAATAAGGCTTGAAATATCCGGAGCTATATTGATTTTACTGCCCTTGTTATGTTTTTCATCTTCATTTATCTATGCAGGCATATCAATATTCCTCTCATGCTTTGCATTTTTCACTGTGGAAAATACAGACCTTACTGACTTGACTATGAATTTGAACGAATTTGCAAAATATCCTATAGACATCTATTCAAAGTTTCTTAAAATCATATTTAGCTTTGTACTGCCGATAGGATTTGCTTCATATTTTCCAAGTCTGATTTTTCTAAAAGGTGTCAATAGCTTTAATATTCTTATGCTAATTGCGACCTTTGTTATAAGTGTTGGATTTTTTGCTATAGCATTTAAGTTTTGGATGTTATGCCTGAAAAAATATACAAGTGCCGGAACTTAAGATGGTCATTTATTATTTTTAATATGATAATCACAAAAATTAAGCCCTTACCATTTTCGGTAGGGCTTTTTTATATCTTTTTACATTAAGATTTCAAGTCTAATTCCTTTTCAACTTCATCAAGTGAATGAGTGATTGGATTTTCCTTAAACTCTGCCATTGCTTCTTCATAAGCTTTCAAGTCATATTCATCTTCTATACGCTTTATAACAGAGTCTCTGATTAATTCAGATACGGTTATTCCTTTGAACTTGGCATATTTCTTAAAAAGTATAGCGTCCTCTTCATCAAGTTTTAACGAAATAATCATAATATCACTCCTTTTTGCAATACTTTATATTACAATCTTTAATTTTTGTCAAATATTATTATCTTTATTTATTTCAGCTTTGCAACATAAGTGCAACACTTAAAAAATAATGACTCAGAATTTAAAGATTTTTATTATAGAATTTGCAAAAAAATAATATACTTAGTTGATATTTTACGAGTAATTACACTTCTCTTATTATAGAAGCTATATTAAAATCCATACAATTATTATAAATAAAAGCTTTACACAATATTTTAATACTAAAAACCGATTAAATAGTCCCAAAAATATATTAAAGATGAGTTGTCCAAAACAACAAAAATTTTATTTTCATAAGTTCAAATATATGACATTATAAATGATGATTAGTATAAGCTTTATTTTGAAATATAAGATATTATATAGTGCATATTTTCAGGAATTGAAAAACTTATATCTTTCACTTCAAAGTCTCCACTTAGACCGTCACTCATAGCAGTCTGATGAAAATGTGATAAGGCTATACCAAGATCTAAGTGTTTTATTTTTTTCATATCATCGCTTATGCTGTCCTTATAAGAGCAAAAGAAGTGAAATATATTTCCTTGCTTTACTACTGCCCAAGGTTGTGCATTAGTAGAACTTGGTGCCAGTCTCAGCATTTCAAGAGCAAGCTTATACTTTCCTGCTTCTGACTCAGATAAAGCTTGACTAAAGTCTTCTAAATAAAATAGTTTATTCCATTCCTTTCTATTTTTAGAACCTAAACTTGCTCTCGTAATTTTTTCTATAATTGAACGCTTTTCAGAAGGATAGCCAATTGGCGAAATGCATGGAAATAAATCATCACTTTGTATTTCCATAACATTTTCAAAGTCTTTCCTGCTAAATGTAGCTGCAAGCCATACTGTACCTAAACCCATATCCGTAGCATAGAGTATTAAATTTTCAATTTGATAGCCTACCGCCTCCATAGCAAAGGGCTCATCTTTTACTATAATGGCAAGGAAGTCTTTTGCCCCCTTTATAGTACCGTACGTTCCCAGTTTAACATTTTCTACCCCTGTATTTTTACTGATATACTCTACTCTTACATCAATTCCAAAAGGATTAGTCAGACTTTTATAAAAATTTATAAGTTTATTTTTATCTTCATCAGTTAATGATCTTTCTTCAAAACTCCTCGTACTAACACGCTTTTTTATAGCTTCTTTGACATCAATTGCCAATTTATCAACTTCTCTAAACTTCATCTTATTCTTTTCCCTTAACTATTTATTCAAAATTTCCAATAAAGTTTTACTAATTTTACTTAATTAAATAGGTATTTTCTATAAGCAATTTTAAGGTCAATTCACTTATTTTCTTTCCATAGTAATGACTGTCTTTCCCTTAGAGCGTCCATTAGCTACCTTATCTAAGGCAGTATTCACATCTTCAAATGGATATACTGTGTCTATTGACGGTTTGATTTTAAGTTTCTCAAATATGTCAGCTACTTCTTGTAACTGCTTACCATTTGATTCTACAAATATGAAGTCATACGATACATCATATTTTTCTGCTAATTTATCAAACTTACGCCCTGCAATAGCCAATAAAAACTGTTTCCATTTTGCTAAGTTCATCCTCTTAGCAAAAGCACCATTTGGCATTGCTCTTAAAGACACTAATTTACCGCCCTTTTTCAGAATTGACATCTGCTTTTCAGTTTCATCTTTGCCAAGTGTATCCAAGGCATAATCAATATCAGATAGAGATTTTGTATAGTCTTGGGTTTTGTAGTCAATAAATCTGCTTGCACCAAGCTCCAACACTCTATCTTTGTTTTCTACACTTCCATTTGTGATTACATTCAAGCCCTTGGCTTTGGCAATAGGAATAGCCATTGCACCTACTCCTCCTGTTCCTCCGGAAATAAAGATAGTCTTTCCGCTTTCAGCTTTCATAAGCTCAAGCGCCTGCATAATTGTAAGTGCCGTTAAGGGTACTGCTGCTGCTTCAACATCCGAAAGATACTCCGGAACCTTAGCAAGTGCAGCCTCATCTACAGATACATACTCAGCAAAGGCACCAATTCTATCCAAGGGTAGTCTTGCAAATACTCTATCTCCTGTTTGAAATTTACCGACTTTTATTCCAATCTCTGTAACAATTCCTACAAACTCATTACCTGCAATAAGAGGCAACTTATATGGAACAATCATTTTAACCTCGCCACGAGAAATCATATTATCAAGCGGATTTACCCCTGCCGCCACTACTCTTATCAGAACATCTTTTGCTCCCATATACGGCTTATCTATATCTATTAAGTTTAGTGAAATATTATTCTTATTGTACTGCTCCACCTGTGCTGCTCTCATCTTTTCTCTCCTACTTATTTTTATCATAGTAAATTTTATACATATCATCAATTAGTGATTTAAGTGTCTTGCTCTTTAAATTTAATACTAACTGCCTTTCAGACTCTTCAAATATTGGCAGTAAAGCCTGCCTTATATTTGCCCCCACCGGACAATCCTGATTTGCCGTATCATGAATATGAAGAAGTTCCTTTTCCGGATATATTGCAAAGTACACCTTATCCAAAGTCAATTCACTTGCCTTTATCTTCAGCATCATTCCCTTTTTACCTTGTTGACTTTCGATAATATCTGCATCTTTTAATAAGGCAATAATTTTTCTGATATGGCTGGCATTTGTACCAACGCTTTGTGCTAAAAGTTCTGAGGTAACAAGCTTATCAGTCTCCTCTATATAAATCAATAAATGAAGTGCTATTGAAAATTTTGTATCCATGTTAATGTCCTCTCTGTAATTTTTTTATATTATAACATGTACCTGTATTAAATACAAGTACATGTTATAAATTTTTTCATCAAAAAAGATTCATTGAAAAATAGTTTTAGAAAAATAGTCTGACTTTTACTTGACATTGTATACCATTCGTATTATAATCATCTAAAAAGGAGATGATTATAATGGCAACAATTCCTACTCAAATTCGTATTGATTCTGATATAAAAAAACAAGCTAACAATCTTTTTAATGAACTAGGAATGGATATATCTGGAGCTGTCAATATTTTCCTTCGTCAGTGCATTCTTCATGGTGGACTACCTTTCGCTATTGAACTTCCAAGATACAATTACAAAACTTTAGAAGCAATGGCAGAAGCAAGAAGAATATCAAGAGATCCTGACACGCCTTCATATTCATCTATGAATGACTTAAGGGAAGCTCTCTTATCTGACTGATGTATAAATTAAAATTTACCAAAGCTTATAAAAAAAGCTATAAGCGAATTGTAAAGCGTGGTCTTGATATTTCTCTACTTGAAGATGTTATAGACATGTTGCGTCAGGGCATTAAGTTAGATTTAGTCTATAACGACCATATATTAAAAGGTGAATTAGCCGGATTTCATGAATGTCATATCAAACCTGATTGCTTACTCATTTATTTAATTGAAGACGATATACTCACTTTAACATTGGTTGATACAGTTAGTCACGCAGATTTATTCAAACTTTAATATTCACAAAAATAAATCATATTTTTTCAAAAATACTTGACTTTTTTTCATTTTGCTGTATAATATTTCCTGTTAAAGAAGAAATATCCGTTTCTCACCTTACCACATCGGTGTGTTGGGTTAATTATAGTTTTTTTTGATTTTTAATTACTGTAAATTAGTGCGGATAGATTTTCTATCCGCTTTTTATTTGCTTTTGGGCAAGTATTATTACCCTAAAAATGGAGGTGTATTGTTATTAAAGAGCAACAAATAAATGAGCAAATTCGTGATAAAGAAGTGCGTCTTATAGGCGACGACGGTGAACAACTCGGAATAATGTCATCGAAGGAAGCTCAGAATTTGGCTTTGAGCAAAAATCTTGATTTGGTGAAGATATCACCTAATTCCAATCCGCCCGTATGTAAGATAATGGATTTTGGAAAATACAAATATGAACTGGCTAAGAAGGAAAAAGAGTCCAAGAAAAAACAAAAGATAGTGTCTGTTAAAGAAATAAGACTAAGACCTATGATTGACAAGCACGACTTGGAGACCAAGGCGAACATGGCGAAAAAATTCTTGGAAGCAGGAGATAAACTTAAAGTCACAATAAGATTTCGTGGGAGAGAGCTCGGACACAAGGAAATGGGTAACCAGGTAATAGAAAAGTTTGTTGAGCTTATAAAGGATAATGCCGCTCCTATCGGTACAAAGCCGCATCTTGAGGGTAATAGTATGATCTTGATTGTAGATCCGCCAAAGAAGTCCAACTAAGTTAAACCAATGATACTATATTATTAATAAATTTGCAGGAGGGGTATGAAATGCCAAAGATGAAAACTCACAGAGGTGCCGCAAAAAGATTCAAAGTTACAGGTACCGGAAAACTAAAAAGATTTAAAGCTTTTAAATCACATATACTCACTAAGAAGTCTCAAAAGAGAAAAAGAAACTTCAGAAAAGCTACTATCGTTTCTCACGGAGATACTATGAGAATCACACAATTACTACCATACAAATAGAATTAGGAGGATATATAAATGGCAAGAGTAAAAAAAGCTTTAAATGCTAAGAAAAGACATAAAAAGATATTAAAATTAGCTAAGGGATTCAGAGGAGCAAGATCAAAACTTTTCAAGACTGCTAATCAGTTTGTTATGAAAGCTTTGGCTTATGCTTATATAGGAAGAAAGCAAAAGAAGAGAAACTTCAGACAATTGTGGATTACAAGAATAAACGCGGGTACAAGACAATATGGACTAAGCTATTCACAATTCATGCACGGACTTAAGTTATCAAAGATAGATATAAACAGAAAAATGCTTTCTGAAATAGCTATAAAGGATCCTGCGGGATTTGAAGCTTTGGTAAAAACTTCAAAACAAGCACTTGGAAAATAACAGTTGATTAAGGTTTTTGGCAGTCGTCGTGATTGTTGAAGACCTTTTTGTCTTTTTCAGGAGATTATATGAAGATTTCTATTTTAAAAAAATTATCACACTCCCAAATACTTGCCGGCGGATTTTTCATAATAATCTTAATAGGAGCATTTATTTTAAATATGGGCTTTTCCTCTGCAAAGGGTGAAAGCATAGGCTTTTTGGATGCACTTTTTACCTCCACATCTTCTGTATGTGTTACAGGACTTATAGTAGCTGACACCGGTACATACTGGTCCAATTTTGGAAAATTTGTCATAATGTTATTGATACAAATTGGCGGTCTCGGTTTTATGACGATAGCTACGCTTGGTGTTATAATAAGTGGTGAAAAACTGTCATATTCAAAAAAATTACTGATACAGAATTCTCTTTCAAGCGAAAAGACATCAGGTATATTGAAATTTAGCAAGAAGATAATCTTGCTGTCACTTTTTATAGAATTTGTAGGAGCAATATGCCTGTCCATAGCTTTTGTGCCGGAATTTGGCTTTGTAAAAGGCATATGCTATGGAATATTCCACTCTGTAACTGCTTTTTGCAATGCAGGCTTTGATATAATGGGTAATTTTTCTTCACTTACTGCTTATTTTAACAATCCCATTGTCAATATCAGCATAATGTTGCTTATAATACTTGGTGGTCTGGGATTTTCCACAATTTTTGATATAAATAGAAAAAGGGCATTTAAAAAGTTCAGACTAAATACCAAGATAATACTTATTACAACTGCAATACTCATTGTAATTCCTACTTTTCTTTTTTTCATATTTGAGATGAACAATCCTAAGACGCTTGGAAATATGAACTTGGGCGAAAAAATCCTTGCATCACTCTTTCAGGTGGTAAGTCCGAGAACAGCAGGATACAACACTATAGAACTAAGCCAAATGTACGACTCTACTAAGTTTTTGACAATTATATTGATGTTTATAGGCGGTGCTCCTGCCTCTACAGCAGGAGGTCTTAAGATTACAACCTTTACCCTCATAATCATCTCGGTATACTGCCTTTTCAAACAAAAAAACGGAATCGAAATCTTTGGAAGAACCATACCTTTTAAAAATCTAAACAAGGCTCTTGTGTCGCTTGTAATAGGTTTTACACTTGTTATAACAGGTACTATGATAATACTTTCTTACAGTGATTTTGACTTTTTGACGGTGCTATACGAGGTAACATCAGCCTATGCGACTGTGGGTCTGACACTTGGCATCACTACCAAACTAAACGCTATATGCAAGATTACGCTGATAATACTCATGTTTATGGGTAGGGTAGGCTCTCTTACAGTTTTGTACTCATTTATTAAAACAGATTCCAAGAAAAAGTACAAGTATCCGAAGGAGGAGATAAACATTGGTTAAAAATTTTGCCGTTATAGGCTGTGGAAGATTTGGCAGAGCTGTAGCAACTACATTGTACAAACTCGGTCATGACGTGCTTGCAATAGATAAAGATGAAGAAGTCATACAAAACATAGCTGACGACGTGACAAGGGCTGTAACTGCAATACCGGATGAAAGTGCACTGAGAGATCTTGGCGTAGCTGACTGTGATATTGTAATAGTGAGTATGGGCTCTGATGTTGAGAGTTCCGTAATTACAACATTGATAGTCAAGGAGCTCAAAGTTCCTTATGTCATTTGCAAAGCCGGAAGTGAGATTCAAGAAAAGATACTTTATAAAATTGGAGCAGACAGGGTAATAAGCCCTGAAAGAGATTCAGGTGTAAAGTTAGCCAAAAATCTCGTATCTGAAAATATACTCGATAAGATAGATTTGGATCCTGATTATACCTTATTTGAGATAATTACTCCTGCAAAATGGGTAGGAAAGTCGCTTATAGAACTTGATATAAGAAAAAAATACCATCTCAATATAGTTGCTATAAAAAAACATAAGAAATTTATGATTACTCCAAATCCTGAGGAAAAACTTGAAGAAAACTACACTATCTTACTTGTAGGCAGCAATAAGAGTATAAGGCAGTTCGAACAAAATATAAAAGAAGAAATAATTTAAGTGTGAATATATGAAATATATACAATCAATAGACAATAAATATATAAAACTTGTAAAATCATTGCAACAAGGGAAATACAGGCAAAAAAACTCCATGTTTTTCGACGAGGGTATTAAAAATATAGAACTTTCTCTCAAATCAAATTACAAGATGAACTTTGTGCTGATAAGGGAAGATTTCAAAGATACTTCACTTATTAAGAGCTTGGAAGAAAAATTAGGCGAAGATAAGATTTTAGTTTTAAACGAGAAGATTTTTACTTCCATTTCTGATACTGTAAACTCACAAGGCATAATTGCAGTATATGATATGAAAAAAGATGAAGATATTAAGTCCGACAAGATACTGATATTGGATAGGATACAAGATCCGGGGAACATAGGCACTATAATCCGTACAGCAGAGTCATTTTCTATCAACACTATATTTTATAGCAAGGGAACTGCTGATGTATTTTCTCCCAAGGTGGTCAGGGCGACTATGGGCAGTATCTATTTTGTCAATTTTGTAAAACTTGATGATATTTCAAAATTGAAATCTGAAGGATATAAGATTTATGCTTCCTGTCTTGAAAATGCTATATCTTCAAAATCAGCCTTTACAGATGAAAAGATGGCTCTCATACTTGGAAATGAAAGCGTAGGAATATCGGAAGATTTGATAAATCAAAGTGATAAAAAGATAAAGATAGATATGACAGGTAATGCCCAATCTCTAAATGTGGCTACAGCAGGAGCTATACTTATATATGAGATGTGCAAATAGGAGATGTAATTATACAGATGACAGGACTTTTGGAAAAACACAACAAAATCGTATATGTAATCTTGTCCTTGCTTTGCGCAGTAGTAGCCTATATATCAAGGCAGTACTACATTTTCATAGCCTCTCCTATACTTATATTGATGGCTATTGGCGTACTTGACGGCAGAGAGGACGAAAAACAGCATACGTTCTATGAACAATTGCTTGAATTATTTGAAAAAAAGGAAAATATTGAAAGTACGGAGTTTTATTTCTCTGATGACCCTTACAAGAGAATACACACTATTGGCTATGACTCGAATCTTGAGAAGCCCTACCATGCAAGATATTTTGATGAGCAAGACATACATTACTTTTCAACTGCAGGTGAGCTTTTCAACGCTCCTGTATATGAAAATGAGTCTATCAAAGACAGGTGGAATACTGTAGTAATCATAAGAATAGGCAAAAGAGATATGAGATTGTCTGCACGAAATAAAAAGCAAGATTGATTATAATATTTGTAATATTTTCATTTTTAAGCTATTATAATTACTGTTAAAACAACTATTTAATATTGTAAAATAAAATATTTTAGTATTAATTACTAAGGTGGAATTTTTTAATATAAGATAAAAAAGGAAGTGCTATTTTGAAAGAACAATTGCAAAATATCAAAGATAGGTTCATCACTGAAATACAAGGCATATCCGACAAGGCAAGTCTTGAAAATATAAGACTTAAATTCTTGGGAAAAAAGGGAGAGCTTACAGAAATACTCAAACAAATGGGTAAGCTTTCAAGTGAAGAACGCCCTATAATGGGAAAACTCGCAAATGATATAAGAGTTGAAATAGAAGGCAAGATACATGAATTTGCCGAAAATATGAAGAAAATAGAGTTGGAGCAAAGACTTAAATCTGAGTTTGTCGATGTTACCATGCCGGTAAAACCGAAATTTACAGGCTCTTTACATCCGCTTTCAATAGTATCTCAAGACTTGGAAGATATCTTTGTATCCATGGGCTTTTCTGTAGTTGAAGGCCCTGAAGTGGATACCATAGAAAATAACTTTGACCTGCTCAATGCACCTAAATATCATCCGTCAAGAGATATGACAGACACCTTCTATATAGATAATGAACTCCTACTTCGTACTCAGACATCTACAGTGCAAGTACGTACTATGAAGAATCAAAAACCTCCTATAAGAATAATTTCGCCGGGAAGATGTTTCAGATGTGATACTCCTGACGCTACGCACTCACCGATGTTTCATCAGCTTGAAGGCCTTGTTGTGGATAAGGGCATTACCTTTGCCAATTTGAAGTATACTTTGGAAGAGTTTATCAGAAGATTTTTCGGCAAGGATATAGTTACAAAATTCAGACCTCACAACTTCCCTTTTACAGAGCCAAGCGTTGAAGTTGACGTTTCTTGTTTCAAATGTAAGGGACAAGGCTGTCCTACTTGCAAGGGCGAAGGCTTTATCGAGATACTCGGTGCAGGTATGACACATCCGAACGTGCTTAGAAACTGTGGCATTGACCCTGATATATATAGCGGATTCGCATTTGGATTCGGTATTGACAGGATAGCCATGATGAAGTACGAGATAGAAGACATCAGATATATGTACGAAAATGACATCAGATTTTTAAAGCAATTTTAAAGGAGTAAATAATGAGAGTCCCTGTAAAATGGATTAGAGATTATGTGGATATAGATATAAGTGCAAAAGAATTAGCCGATATGATGACAATGAGCGGAACAAAGGCGGAAACTGTCGAATATCCAGGTGAAGAGATAAGCAATGTAGTAGTCGGCAAGATTGAAGAGATAACAAAACATCCTGACGCTGACAAACTGCAAGTAACTCAAATAAATGTAGGAAAAGACGAGCTTGTACAGATAGTAACAGGCGCGTCAAATATATCTGTAGGTGATGTAGTGCCTGTAGCTCTGCACAAGTCAACACTGCCGGGCGGTGTCAAAATCACCAAAGGAAAGCTCAGAGGCGTAGCGTCAAACGGTATGCTCTGCTCTTGCAAAGAGCTAAATATCGAAGAAAAATTTGTCGATGACAAGTCTAAAAACGGAATAATGATTTTGGATTCCAATCTTACTCTCGGTCAAGATATCAAAGAGGCTCTTTGTCTTGATGATGCGATAATAGAGTTTGAACTTACAGCCAACAGACCTGACTGCCTAAGCATGATAGGTATGGCAAGAGAAGTGTCGGCTACCATAGATAAGAGTGTGAAATTACCTGAAAACAAATACGAAGCAGTAAAAGAAAATTTCGACTTTGAAGTAAAAAGTGAAGACGAAAGTCTTTGCCCAAGATATATGCTTAGAAAGGTAAAAGACGTAAAGATTAAAAAATCTCATTACCACATACAAAGAAGGCTGATAGAGGCAGGAATAAGACCTATAAACAATATAGTAGATATAACAAACTTTGTAATGCTTGAATACGGTCAACCTATGCACGCATTTGACGCCAAGATGTTAAACAACAAGATAGTTATAAAAAAGGCTGTACAAGGCGAAAAATTCACTACTTTGGATGATGTGGAAAGAACTTTGGACGATACTATGCTGATGATAACAGATGGTGTAAAATCAATAGCCATAGCAGGAGTAATGGGTGGGCAAAACTCTGAAATAACTGACAATACTACGGAAGTGGCTTTTGAGTGTGCAAGTTTCAACGCTGACAGCGTAAGACTTACTTCTAAGAAATTAGGATTAAGAACAGATTCATCGAGCAGATTTGAAAAAGGCATTGACCTTGAAAGACCTCAGCTTGCCATGGACAGAGCCTGCGAACTTATAACAAAATACGGCTTTGGAACTGTAATAGACGACACGAAAGATACTTTGAAACAAGAGCTAATAAAGAGAGTTATTGAAGTTGATGCTGTAAAATTGATACAAAAACTTGGAAATGACATTGAAATTGGGGAGATTAAGAAAATACTTGAAAAACTGTTCTTTGAAGTTGAAGTTGAAGGAAGTATTTTGAAAATAACAATACCTTTTTATAGAGACGACATCACTATGAGCGACGACGTATTGGAAGAAGTGGCAAGAATATACGGCTACAACAATATAGTGTCAAAAAATATAGATTCGGTAGTTACTTTTGGCGAAAAATCAGAAATCAAGAGATTTGAAGACAAGGTAAAATACGCACTGATGTCAAACGGACTTACAGAGGTCATAACATACTCTTTTATCGGCGAAAAAGACCTTGATATGATAAACTTCCCAAAAGACAAGATACTCAAGATTATCAATCCTCTTGGAGAAGATACTTCAATCATGAGGACTACACTTGTACCGTCAATGATGAATGTAGTAAAAAGAAATTTCACAAGGAAAAATGATTATTTCTATGGATTTGAGATAGGACATACCTTTATCAAAGAAGAAGGAAATGTCGAGCCTATACAAAAAAGACAACTTGTAGGAGCAGTATATGCAGATAATGCAGACTTTTTCACTATCAAGTCAATGCTTGAAGGTGCATTTGAAAATCTTGGAATAACAAGAAAATATGAAGTGGAAAATGACAACGCCCTATTCCATCCACAAATCTGCGCAAAGATAAAAACTCAAGATATAACACTTGGATATGTAGGACAGATACACCCTCTAATACTTGAAAAATACGAGATTAAAAAGAAGGTCTACCTATTTGTAATAGACTTTGACTTGCTTTTTGAAAACAGACAAAGTATTAAACTTGCTAAGAATGTATCCAAATTCCCTGCTATAAAGCGTGACATAGCCTTTGTAACAGATGAAAAAGTCCTATGCTCACAAATTGAAGATCTGATTAATCAAAATGCTGACAACATAGTAGAATCTGTTGAGCTATTTGACATATATTCAGGCTCTCAAGTGGAAAAAGGCAAGAAATCAATGGCATATTCCATAACTTACAGAGCTGATGACAGAACACTTACAGACGAAGAAGTCAAAAAGGTACAAGATAAGATATTGCATGAATTGGAAGAAAAATTCGACGCACATCTAAGAGAGTAATATAAAAATAGATGCAAAAATTTAATAGGATAATCAAAATATTTATATAACATTGATTAACATTATGAAAATATCCGTAGTTCCATAAAATTCAAAAAAATACTATAGAATTACGGATGTTTTTTATAAATGCAACACTATTTCAATTTTTACTTCTATTTTACTTAGTTTTGGATATTTTCAGTCAATATTTTATAAATTATCATGCACATCTCAGCTCTCGACACATAATTGTGAACATTTAAATTTCCGTCATTTCCTTCAATGATATTATTTTTTACAGCCCAAGCAACATATTTTTGTGACCATTTTGGTATTTTGTCCTTATCATTAAACTTAGAAAGTATCTTCGTTTCATCTTCTGATATACTGTCTTTACTTTCTATAGATGAAAGTATTAACGCCATCTCCGCTTTGTTTATTATCTTATCCGCTTTAAAAGTCCCATCTTTATAACCCTTAACAATATTGTTATCAACTGCTGTTTGTATTACATCAGCAAAAGGACTATATTCATCCATATCTTTAAAACTATCTCTGTACTTAGTTATTTTAAGTTTCTTGATTTTTACCACCATGCTTATAAGCTCTGCTCTTGTGACAGGTCTTTTTGGTTTAAATACCTCACTATCATAAGCTATAGATAATATGCCTTCGTCTTCAAGATACTTTATTTGTCTTTCAGCTTTTTCCCCTTTGATATCAGTGTAATTAGTCCGCTCAAGCTCCTTTTCTTTTTCCCTCTTATTATATTCTTTCTCTTCTTTTTCCATTTTTATTCTGGTTTCTTCATCAATAGGAACAAATTTTGCTGTCAATTTCCTATATCTATCTGCCTTTGTTGTATATACATATTTTTTAGATACTTTTACTCCGTTTTCATACCAACCTTCAAGCATATATCCCTTTGCAGGTATGGCATAAACTCGTGCAGGAGCATTTGTTATCCTTTGACCTCTACCTTGAGCACTTCCTTTTCGAATATCTTCAGTCTCCACATCTATTGTTGTTTGATAGTTTTTGGCATCATCCATAAGATATTCACTTGTAGGGAGTATCTCCTTATTTTCTGTTTCATTAAACAGAGTATAGTGAGTAGATGATGGTGTTCCATCATTATTATCCAAATCTTCTTTAGAAAACTCCGGTGCATACGCCTTTAATATACTACCTTTCTCTATAGCTATATTGTCAAAGTTTAATATCTTTGCAGTACCTCTATAGTGGTGTTCTTCAACAACTCCATAACTTACAGTACCCTTGTCTGTAGCTTTTATTTTTATAGTATACGAAGCATTTAAAGGTAAACTGGCTTGTTTTTCTCCATCTTCGCTTACACCAAAAAGTTTATACTCACTTGTCACTACTCTTTCATCATTGATTATACTTCCTATAAGAATATTATTTTTATCATATATTTCCACATCAACAGGACCGTCTATTCTAACTGTTCTAAAAATCCCTGAATTAATTCTATCCATATTTATTTCATCTTCTGACTTTACCGTAATTACAGTTATGTCATAAGTATTTCCATTTACATTTTTTATTACAATATTTTTATCTGATGAACTTAAAGATGTTTCACTTGATTTCTTAGCTACATTATTATTTCTACTTAAATTTGTAGCAAAACTTGTATTTTTAAGCAAAATGGTTAAGATAAAGAAAAATAACACCGAATATAAAAAACGCCTATTCATAATATGCCTCCTATCTATTTAATTAGTATTAGATATGTAATTTAGAATTTAACTATTCAATATAATTATAAAACTTACAATATAAAAAATCAATATAGATTTCAAATAAAAGAATCAATTTCCACTTGACATTTTTTGTTAATTGTTATATTATATTGTCAACAAATGAATAATCCATATTCTTCAGGGAAGGTGCGATTCCTTACCGGCGGTAAAGTCCGCGAACTCGAGAGAGCCGAACTTGTGAAATTCAAGTACCGACAGTATAGTCTGGATGAAAGAAGAAATAGTCTGTTTTTCATTACCCTTGAAGTATATTTTAGGGTTTTTTTATTGCTAAAATTTATTTCTCGGAGGATTATTATGCAACATAATCAAGCAGTATCATCAAAACGTAACGCAACAGCAACTATGATCAAGGTATCATTGTTGGGTGCAATATCATTTGTACTTATGGCAATGGACTTTGCAGTACCTATATTTCCTTCATTTTTGAAATTCGACATAGGTGACATACCGTCACTTGTAGGAGGATTTGCACTTGGACCGGTTGCAGCAGTTATGATACAACTAATCAAAAATGTTTTGAAAATAGCTGTAATAGGTAGCTCAACAGGCGGAATCGGTGAGCTTTCAAACTTTGTAATTGGTAGCTCTTTTGCAGGAGTAGCTGCACTTATCTATCAACACCACAAGGGTATCAAGTCAGCAGTAGCATCTTGTCTTTGCGGTACTCTTACTATGAGTGCACTTGGTGTACTTTCAAATTACTTTGTAATGTTACCTCTATATGCTAAATTGTTCAAAATGCCTATGGAAAAGATAGTGGCAATGGGTAGCAAGATTAACCCTGCAATAGACAGTACACTTACATTGGTATTATATTCGATTCTACCTTTCAATATCTTAAAGGGTATGATAATTTCGATTCTTACAATGCTGATATATAAAAAGCTATCACCTATATTGAAAAAATAATGAAAAATTTTAAGACTAATCAATTACGATTAGTCTTTTTTTACATTTCTCCAATTATCATATCGACAATAGCTTCAAGTTGTTCTTTGGAATAAAAATCTATTACTATACTTCCGCTTTCATTTTCTTCGCTACTTATGCTTATCTTGGTACATAGTTTTTCTTCAAGCATCTCAATCAATTCTTCGTAATTTTCATCATTTTGATGTTCTTTACTTTGAAAAGCTTCATTTTCATATCTAATGCTCTTTTCCACCTGCCTGACACTCAAGCCCTTACTAAGTATCTTTCTTGCAAGCTCCTGTCTTTTTTTCACATCCCTTTGACCAAGCAAGGCTCTTGCATGTCCCTCGCTTATATTGTTATCGCTGAGCAATTTTTTGGTGTAATCGTCAGCATTTAGTATCCTTAGCTTGTTAGTGATGTAGACTCTGGTCTTGCCGAGAAGTTTGGACAAGTCTTCGTGAGTGCATTTGTATTTGTCCTTGATATTTTGTATGGCTATCGCCTCTTCAAGCGCAGTGAGATTTTCACGCTGTATGTTTTCTATCAAGGATATTAGCATTGCGTTTTCATCATCTTTTATTATGACTTCAACATATTCAAGCCCCAATTTCCTACACGCCCTATATCTTCTCTCACCTGCTATTATCACATATTTATCGCCTACTTTTTTGACAAGTATGGGTTGCAAAAGTCCATATCTCTTGATAGACTCTGCCAAGTCATCTATTTGTGTCTCTTCAAATATCTTGCGCGGCTGTGAACTGTCGGCCGTTATCTCACTTAATTTCAGTCTTGTTATATCCATATCCTGCCCTTTTAAAATATTTGCCTTAAATAGCAATAAATAAATTGGAATCTCATTTTAAGCATCGTTAATATTCATTTTAATACTAAAAACCTATCAAAAAGCCATGTGATTTTATTACAGTAAGATTATTGATAATCTGCAAAACAAATAATTTGCTAAAATAAGAATCTTGGCAATACAAATGGTTATTAGTATAAATCAGCTTTCTCAAAAAAATATTGTAATTTTAGTTGACTTTAAATACACTTACATACACATAATTTCATTAAATAATATATATAATTTTCATATTTATCCAAAAAATGAAATCACTGAAAAAAACTATGTCAAGTATAGTTCAATATCTTTTCATCATAAAAAACTGTACTTTTTCTATCTCATCCCTACTTATATGGATATCAAATTTATAGAGATTATCATCATAGCTTTCAGCTATATTTACTATGACTTCGTACTCTCCGATTTTCCTGTTTTTAACTGCGTCATTTAAATCTTTAGAGTATTCTATCTCCTCACTTATCTGCTCCATTATACTTAGCACTTCTCTGTTTTCTTTAAGCTGTATCCTATCTTTTCCAATCAAATCTACACTCTTAAGTATAGGAATTATAAGGATTATCAGACAAACAAGAGTTATCACCGTCTCCAGCAAGACATATCCCTTTTTAGTCATAAGCATTACCTATATAAAAGACTATTTCGCTTGTCTTATTTTCATCTGAGGATATGTCTGCTGAACTTACGCTAATTTGAGGCAATTTTTTATTAATATAGGTCAAAAAATTTATCACTTCCATCACATCTTTATCAAGACCTACAGTTATAAACATCTTTCCATCCTGAACGCTCATCTTTTTCGATACATAGCTCATATTCACTTCGTTTGACACCTTGTTAAAATCATCATATATCTGATAAAAGTCTTGAGTTTTTTCTTCTAATTTTTCGATTTTATTTGCATATTTTAACTTATTTTCAAGTTTTGCATTGCTAAATGAATAAGGTATAGTTATAAAAACTATGTTTACAAACAATATTAGTATCTTTACCAGCGAATTAATATCTATCTTTTTCATTATTCAAACTCCAATATAAGCTTTTTATCATCTTTTACATTTACCATAGAGGTGGATTTTTCAAATACTGCTGTCATATCATCCACCATCTTTTTAATTTGGCTTACTTCATTGATATTAAGTGTAATTCTAAGCAAGTTATCATCTACCGTTATAGAGTCTATTTCTTTTGTGTACTTGCTGTTTGCTATTTTGAAAAGATAGTCTACTGATTTTACTTCCTTTTTACTTTGTAACTGCTTTGACTTTGCAATTTCAATCCTTGAATTTAATTCATTATTTTTTATCAGCAGTGAAATATTTGCTATAATTATTATCAATATGACTATATAGTACCAATATTTTTTCATATACTCTCCAATTCTTCCCAGTCCATGGACTTTGTTACAGCCTTCTTCCAGCCTCTGTATAGTTTTTCCATATAGCTCTTATCTCTTTTGGGATAAAAATCATCCTCATTCTTGCAATTTTGGATAAGCTCGTCCTTATCCTTCCAAAAGCCTACTGCAAGTCCAGCCAAAAATGCTGCTCCAAGCGCGGTAACTTCGGTAATTTGCGGTCTTGAAACCATATTTTGTAACAAGTCAGACTGAAACTGCATAATGAAATTATTTTTAGACGCACCGCCGTCCACTCTCAAATTATTAATGCTGATATTTGTATCTTCCCTCATAGCCTCTATCAAGTCCTTTGTCTGATAGGCTATGGATTCAAGGGATGCCCTTATTATGTGATTTCTGTTGACTCCACGTGTAAGTCCTACTATTGCTCCTCTGGCGTACATATCCCAATATGGCGCACCAAGTCCTGTAAATGCAGGAACTAAATACACTCCTGCACTATCTTCCACCTGATTGGCAAAATACTCAGTATCCTTGGAGTCATGGACAATCTTAAGCTCATCCCTAATCCATTGTACAACTCCACCTGCTATAAATACAGAGCCTTCAAGAGCGTATTCTATCTTGCCATTTATTCCAACTGCAATGGTAGTGAGCAGTCCGCTTGTGCTCCTTACCATTTTTTCTCCTGTATTCATCAGCATGAAACATCCGGTACCATAGGTATTTTTTATGTCTCCCTCTTTGAAACAGGCATGTCCGAAAAGTGCAGCCTGTTGATCTCCGGCAATTCCTGATATTGGAATTGAAATATTCTTTTCAAAATTTAAATTGTAGTTTCCATAGACTTCTGATGAATTTTTAACCTCAGGTAGCATTTTTTCCGGTATGTTCAAAGTTTCTAATATATATTCATCCCATTTTAGAGTCTTGATATTATACAGCATAGTCCTTGAGGCGTTGGTATAATCAGTAACGTGTACCTTTCCACCTGTTAGTTTCCATAGCAACCATGTATCGACAGTACCAAAGATAAGCTCTCCTTTTTCAGCCTTTTGCCTTGCACCTTCCACATTATCCAATATCCAAGCTAATTTTGTAGCTGAAAAATATGCGTCAAGCCTAAGACCTGTATTGTCTTTGACATAGTCTTCAAAGCCTTCGATTTTTTTCAGCTCATCACAGTGAGATGATGTCCTCCTACACTGCCAGACTATGGCATTGTATATAGGCTGTCCTGTATTTTTGTCCCAAACTATAGTGGTCTCCCTTTGATTTGTGATTCCTATTGCCGCAATCTGCATAGGATCTATGTCGGAAGTCGCTATTACCTCATGCATGACGGAGTAGAGTGAGCCCCATATCTCCATAGGATCGTGCTCCACCCAACCTTGATGTGGATAGATTTGTGTAAATTCTCTTTGGCTCATGGCTACAATTTCTTTGTCCTTAGAAAAAATTATGGCTCTTGAGCTTGTAGTTCCCTGATCCAATGCCATTATGTACTTCATATTTCTCTCCTTGAAAAAAATATTATAGTAAAAATTATTTATTAGTTTTTAATATATTTTTACTTCATTGCTAAATCTTAATAACATATAAATATTTTTATCTTTCAAATATTAATTTTAGACTTAAGTGTTGTCGCAATTAAAGTTGCTCTATATGATTTAT
>GL405246.1:327254-388222 GCA_000146855.1 [Eubacterium] yurii subsp. margaretiae ATCC 43715 | reverse complement strand
AGCTGAATTTTATCCATAGAATAAATAGATAATGGTATTAGTATTATCTATGAACAAAAAAATTGCCCTCAAAGCTCTTACTTATTATATAGCAAATTATACCACGTTTTTGTAAAAATTTTAATCTTTTTATAAAAATAGCACCCAAAATCGGGTGCTATCTTATATCTTATACTCTTGTTTCTTGATTTTCAGAATTGTTTTGAGTTTCAACAGAAACTTCTTTTACATCTTCTGTAGTTTTTACTTCCTTATCCTCATTTGCCTTTACTGTCTCTACATTAGAGCCTTCGTTTTCAGGCTTTGGCACATTTACCTTGACCATTTCAGGCTTTGCATCTCCGACATTTTCCACACCTTCAGTAGGCTTTGCAACTACAGGTTGGACTTTTTTCTTTATCTGTCTTCCTACTATAGTCTTTGTAGGACATTTTTCCACGCATTTATTACATTGTTTACATTTTTCATAATGTATTGTAGGAAGATTGTTTTCAAATGTTATTGCATCGAAAGGACAAACTTTCACGCACATTTGACAGCCTATACAGCCTACTGAGCATTTATCTTTTACGTCCTTGCCCTTTTCTCTTGACTTACAGTAGATGTAAACTTGTTGATTGTAAGGTATCCATTCTATTATTGATTTTGGACAAACTTCTATACATTTACCGCAGGCAACGCATTTGTCTCTATCCACGTGAGCCACTCCGTCAGTACCTATATATATGGCATCAAATTTACAAGCTCTTACGCAAGTACCAAATCCCATACAACCGTAAGTACAGCCTTTTTGTCCGCTTTGTGCTATAACTGCCGCCTTACAGTCTAATATTCCGAAGTATTCCGCTTTTTCGACAGCATGATCTATTGTACCGTTACAATGCACATTGGCTACCATTCTTACTCCCTCTTGTGCAGCCACTCCCATTATATCTGCCACTTTTTGTGCTACAGGTGCTCCACCTACAGGACAGCCGTTGACAGGAGCCTTTCCTTCAACTATTGCAGTAGCAAGACCGCCACATCCCGGGAATCCGCAACCGCCGCAGTTTGCTCCGGGTAGTACATTTAATATAGCCTCTTGTCTTGGATCTACTTCCACGGCAAATTTTTTAGATGCTATTGCAAGTCCCGCCGCAAATAGGAAACCCATCGCTGACAAGCTGACTACAGAATTAACTATTACACTCATTTTTTACACCTACTTTCCAAGTCCGCTAAATCCAAGAAATGATATTGCCATTAACGATGCTGATACAAGGGCTATAGGAAAACCTTCAAAAGATTTTGGTATATCCGAAAGTTCCAATCTTTCTCTTATTCCTGCAAATAAAACTATTGCAAGTGTAAATCCCAACGCTCCTCCAAGACCGTTGAATATAGTTTCTATAAGATTATATTTATTTTGAATGTTCAAAATTGCAACACCCAGCACAGCACAGTTTGTAGTGATAAGCGGTAGATACACACCAAGTGATTGATATAGTGTAGGACTTGATTTTTGTATTACCATTTCAACAAACTGAACAAGAGCCGCTATTACCAGTATAAAGGCTATAGTTTGTGCAAATTCTATCTTAAGAGCTACAAGTAGCAATTGTACTAACCATGTTATTATTGAAGCCAAGACCATTACGAACGTAACCGCCATACCCATGCCTATAGCTGTCTCTACCTTTCTTGATACCCCCAAAAACGGACAAATACCAAGAAATTTTGACATACAGAAGTTATCTACAAGTATGGAGATGAGCAGTATCAAAAGTATCTGTTTCATCTTTCCTCCTATTATTTTTTATAGATATGACATAGATTTTAAAAACCGATGTTTGAATTATAATCATTAAAAATTAAATAAATTAGTCATTCTTTTTGCTTTTTAGCTTATTGAATCCTGCAAGCAACAATCCCAATACAAGGAATGCTCCCGGAGGAAGAATAAACGTAAGCGCAGGTTGATAACCGAATCTTTGAAGTAAGTCAACTCCAAATATTGATCCGTTTCCTATTATCTCTCTTATACTTCCAAGTATAGTAAGAGCAAGAGTAAAGCCCAATCCATTTCCTATACCGTCACCAAAAGACGCCATAGGTTTGTTCTTATATGCAAAACCTTCAGCTCTTGCAAGTATGATACAGTTAACAACTATAAGCGGTATAAACAATCCGAGTGCATCGTAAAGCACAGGCACAAAGGCTTGAAGGAAAAACTGTACCACTGTAACAAATGATGCTATAAGTACGACAAATATCGGAATTCTTATCTTAGAAGGAATTATCTTTCTAAGTAAAGATGTAAGTAAATTTGAAAGTGCAAGCACCACTGTAGCTGATAGTCCCATACCAAGTCCGTTTATAGCCGATGTAGTAGTGGCAAGTGTCGGACACATACCGAGCACTTGGACAAAGGTAGGATTTTCATCTATAATTCCGTTTTTTAATGCTTTAAAAAAACCCATCTCATCCTCCTATTTCATTTGTTCTTCTGCTACTTTTATTGATTCGTTTACACCTTTTGTAACAGCATTTGAAGTGATTGTAGCTCCGGCTATAGCCACTATTTGATCGTCAGCAGGTGTTCCGTTTTTGATTACCTTAATTTCCTTTGCAGCCTTGTCTTTGTATTGACCTATGAAGGCTTCGTCCTTTGACTTTGCACCAAGTCCCGGAGTTTCAGACATAGTACCTATACTTACTCCACTTATAGTCATGTCCTTAGTTACAGCTGTAGTAACTTCTATCTCTCCACCATATCCTTTTGGTGTTGTCTTTATTGTGTATCCCACAACTTCACTGCCGTCAAGTCCTTTGTACACTTCTTTAACTTCTTCACCGAAGTCGCCTTCCACCTTTTCAAAAGTCTTTGCAGCAGGTAATATTGTTTCTCTTGCTTTATTATCTTTTTCAATCTGTTGTTTTTGTATTATAGGATTTGTAATTTCAAACATTGCCGACACTATGCCTGTACATACGGCAGTGATGACAAACAAAATCAGTCCGTATTTTACCACTTCGTTATTTTTCATTTTTCTTGACCTCCCCAAATACTCTTGGTCTTACCAATTTTTCAATCAAAGGAGTAGCTACGTTCATAAGAAGTATCGAATATGATACACCTTCAGGATATCCGCCGAAGTATCTGATAACAGATGTAAGTAATCCGCATCCTATTGCATATATTACCTGTCCCTTAGCTGTCATAGGTGATGTAGCATAGTCTGTAGCCATGAATATGGCTCCAAGCATCAAGCCTCCACCAAAGACGTTGTAAAGTATCATTGAAGAATCAAATCCGGAAAATGCGTAAGTTAATATTGCCACTGTAACAACGTAAGTTACAGGTATTACATAAGTTATAACTCCCTTGTACAGTAGATAAGCTCCACCTATCATAAGTAGGAGTGCGCTTGTTTCTCCAAGTGTTCCGGGTATATTTCCCAGGAACATATCTATTACATTTGCCCTTTGAACTCCTTCAGATGCCGCATTTTTGATATACGCAAGAGGTGTTGCTGTAGCCATACCGTCTATTGGTGATGTCCATTTAGTCATCAACACCGGATATGAAGAAAGCAAGAAAGCTCTTGCAACGAGTGCCGGATTTATAAAGTTATGACCGAGTCCTCCGAAAAGTTGCTTTGCAATCACTATGGCAAAGACAGCTCCGAAAAATGTCATCCACCAAGGTGCTGACGCAGGAACGTTAAAAGCGAGCAAAAGTCCTGTAACTACAGCCGATAAATCCTTGATAGTAATAGGCTTTTTCATAAATTTCTGCATACAGTATTCAGCTCCTACCACACCTGCAATGATATTTATAACCGCTCCTACCTTAAAAAAGTATATACTTCCTATTGCAGCAGGTATTAAAGCAATAATGACATCTCTCATTACCGATTGTACGGTTTCATTGCTTCTTATATGTGGAGAAGAGGAGATCGTAAGACGATTTTTATTTTCCATTATTTCCCTCCGTTATACATTAATTTCATTTTATTTTCTATGATTTCTTAAGCTTGAATAATCTCAAATTCATTTACTTCAAATCTATTTATTTGCTGCAGCTTTTTCTGCAGCCTTTCTTCTGTTTGCCAATATCTCTCTTTTTGCCACCCTTATAGATTGGAGTAGAGGACGTTTTGAAGGACAGATAAATGAGCATGAACCACATTCTATACAGTCAAGTGCTCTGTATTCTTCCGCCTTTTCAAAGTCATCTTTCAATGAGTATGCGCTTATATAAACAGGCTCCAAGAAAGCCGGACATACACCGACACATTTTGCACATCTGATACAGTTTTGCATATCGTCGATATGAGCTTCTTTTTCAGTGAAACAAAGTATACCTGATGTTCCTTTGTTAGCAGGTACATCAACACTTGCAAGTGCGACACCCATCATCGGACCGCCGCTTATTATCTTTTTAGGCTCTTCCTTGAATCCACCTGTCATATTTATTATGTCAGAATAAAGAGTACCTATCTTAAACATTACGTTCTTAGGATTGGCAATGGCTCCACCTGTAACTGTACAAATTCTTTCTATAAGTGGGAGTCCTGTCCTTAGAGATTTTGCTATCTGAGCGGCTGTAGCTACGTTGTCTACGACAGCTCCGGCATCTGCCGGAAGTCCTCCAGACGGCACTTCTCTTCCTGTACATACGTTTATAAGCTGTTTTTCAGCTCCTTGCGGATATTTTGTCTTTAGAGTTACTACCTTTATATTAGGATATTTTGACGCTTCCTTTGTAACGGCTTCGATACAGTCAGGCTTATTGTCCTCTATACCTATGTAGCCGTTTTCTACAGACAATATCTTAAGTATGGCTCTTAGTCCGTCCACCACATCCTTAGTTTCTTCAAGCATCAATCTATGGTCAGCAGTAAGATAAGGTTCACATTCTGCTCCATTTAATATTACTGCGTCTACTACCTTGTCTTTTGGCGGATTGAGTTTGACGTGAGTCGGGAAAGTGGCTCCTCCCATACCCACAAGTCCTATATCTTTTACTATTTCAAGTAATCTCTCCTTGCTTAGTTCTTCAATAGTACCGTAAGGCTTGATGTCCTCATGTACTGTGTAATTTTTGTCATTTTCAATTATGACACAAGTTGCTCTTTCTCCGGTATTTACCAATAATTCCTTGACATCTATTACCTTACCGGATACCGATGAGTGTATAGGTGCTGATACAAAACCGAGAGGCTCTCCTATCTTTTGTCCCACCTTAACCAAATCATTCTTAGAAACTAAAGACTTGCAAGGTGCTCCAATATTTTGGATTAGCGGTATGTATACTTTATCAGGAGCATCCAAATACTCTATGGGAAGTTTTTCGGTCATAGACTTGTTATGCTTAGGATGTATACCACCCTTGAATGTTGTTAGTTGCAAGTTTTTTCCTCCTTATCTTAAGATTGAATAATATATCCAAATATCAGTCAATCTCTTATATATTAAGTCCAAGCAAAGAGATATCTTTGCTTGAACAACTTTAACTTAAACAAAATACTCGTTTATTGCACGTCTTACGCCATACAGCTCTTCAAGTTCCCTTTGATGATATAAATATCCTTCATCATCAAAATACTTGGCATTTACAGGACACTTCTTCACACAGGCGCAACACTTCATACAGACACCGGGCACACTTTTCACGTCGTTATAATCTATGGCTCCTGTCGGGCAAAGTATAGCACATAGCTTACAATCTGTACACTTATCGTTGGTTTTAGGTTTAACCTTTCTGATATCTATGTGATTTCCATTTCTATCTTGAGGTTGGAAATAAGGATGTACAGGATTATTTCCCTTGACAGTAGGTCTCGAAAAATCATTATTTTTTATTTTTTCAGCGATTTTTCTTCCAAATTCTACTACTTCTTCCATATCTTCCGCATCAGGTCTGCCCTTGCCAAGAATAGTAGAAAATGAATGCTCACACGAAAAGCCTCCGCCTGCTACTACCCTGAAATTACAACCATCCATGATAAGACTAAGCTCCATAAGAGAGTCATCAAAACTGCGGTTTCCAAATGTCATAACTGCAACTCCTATAGCAGCATTTCCCTGAATTTTCTTGAGGTATTCAAGCATCAAATTTGGGACTCTACCTGCAATGGTAGGCAAGCCCAAGATAACAATATCTTCCTTATCAAAGACAGGAAGTTCTTTTCTATTTTTCAAAGGGGTAAAATCCAAAACTTCTATATTATGTATATCTAATTCACCGCCAATAGTTTCTGCTATTGCCTTAGTTACTTTCTCAGTGCCACCTGTACCTGAAAAATACATAGCCCACAGCTTATTCATGTCTCTCACTTCCTTCCACAAGTTAATAACTGCAAAACAAAAAGTAGTTAAAAATCACGATTCTATATAAGCTAAGCTAAAATTATATAAATATTACGTTATCAATTAATAATTAGTATTAAAATATCTCTTGAATACAATTTATGTAAAAACACTTAAAATATAAAATCATTGACTATAAATTAATTACTGAAATTAGACCCCTTAATTTCTCATGTAATAATTTTATTACATTTAACAAAAAATTACAATCTTTAATTTTAAAAAATTTATATGAAATTTAATTTTTATATAAAAATATTTATATTTTCCATATCACATATAGATTAATACAAAAAGTAAATTGAATAATATATAATTCTTTAGAAATTGTCAACTAACTTCAAAAACTGTAGACAAATATGATATTACGTAAAATAATTACTGATTAAAAGTGTATCATAATAAAAAGCAATTAAACAGTCATAAAAATATTTTAAAGATTAGTTATTGAAAACTAAAAAAATAATATTTCAATAAATTCAAAAATATGACATTATAAACGCTGATTAGTAACAGTATAAATTAAAAGTAGATATTTTTGACACAAAATAGCAAACTACCGGCTAAGTCGGTAGCTTCAATTAGTAAAACAGATATTATTATTTGTAAATATATAGCAATAAAGGAAATCGACGCCACTTAGATATCACTCTAATATACTCCTCTCTTTTTACAGGACCTGCAATATCTACCATAGCAGAATAATCGCCACAGTCATAATACATAGGTTTATTTATATTTTTAAGAAATTTTTCCCTAATTTTTCTATCTATATCTTCTTTTGCTAATTTAAAAATGTCCTTAGGTTCTGTCACTTCAAACTTTGTTCCCTTAGGAGTTTTGACATAAGACACTTTATTCATAGTATTACTATTTCTTATGTCATTTTCATCCAAGAGGATTTGAAGAAATAGTAGATCCGATTTGTCTTCAGAAGGTTCCAAGTATGCGAAAGTTTTTACTTTTTCCATAAAAGCCTCCTTTCCCCCCTCACGAGACAGTAATTCTCTATATGCATCCGATTGTTGACTCAATGCCTCCAATCCTTCTTCAGGTGAATTATAAAGAACTACATTGACTAATAAAGGAAAGTCGATAACAGCATCTACCAACTGCTCAACTGACATTTCTTTTAATAACTCTTCCGGTATTCTACAAGCCTGAAGTTTCTCATTAACACCATCAAATTCTTGCCATTCAGGTGAATCGTAAGTTATAGGATAAATATACCTTTTATCACGAGTAAGTTCTTCAGATATGCCGTTGTCTCCATGAGATATTGGGACTGAGCTGAATACAAAAACAAATAAAGAAAAAAACGTTATAGCTATAATTCTTCTTAAATTTTCATTTTTCATTACTAAAACCTCCTTTCTGAATTTTAAAGTCCTATATTTAAGACAACAGCAATCATTATATAAATAAAATGATATAACTAAGTCATACCTAAACATATTATAATATTTCACAACAACAACTGCTTTATCTTTATTAACTGTTAGATATAAGAAAAACTAATAATAAAGCTCCTTTAAAGCAATCAACTTTTTTATATTATACCTTTTTTTAAAAACAGTATTCATTATTTCTATTGATAAAGTCACTATTTTATGTTACCATTGATTAAAAATTGAGTAAATCTATATTTTTAAAGTTTAATTTCATATGTAAACATAGTTTAAAATTTAAGGAAAAAATAATGAAAAAAGAAATAAAAAATTCATCACTATATATAGACGATGTCAAAGTAGAAGATGTTGCGAAAAAATTTGGCACCCCGCTTTACGTATATTCATACGACTCTATCGTAGCTGAGATGAATTCATTGAAAAAGGATTTTAAGCAAAAGTATGAAAATGTGAGAATTGCCTATGCGTCAAAGGCTTTTAACTGCATTGCAATGTGTCAAATATTAAAAAAACACTCCCTCTGTCTTGACGTGGTATCAGGTGGTGAGCTGTACACCGCAATCAAAGCAAATTTTCCTGCAGAGCATATAGAGTTTAACGGCAACAACAAGTCTACAGAAGAATTGGAAATGGCTATAGACTACGGAGTAGGCAGGATAATAATAGACGGGCTTTTTGAAATTGATATTATTGAAGAGATTTGTAAGGCAAAAGATAAGAAGGTCAATGTACTTTTTAGAATAAATCCGGGAGTGGACTCACATACTAATGAAAAAATATCTACAGGAAAAATTGACTCAAAATTCGGTATACCAACAGATGAGGATGTATTTTTCCCACTTGTGCAAAGGGCTCTAAAAAGTGAGTACATCAATTTCTTAGGACTTCATTTCCACGTAGGTTCACAGCTTTTTGACAATAGCTCACATATACTGGCAACAGATGTGGTATTGGAGTTGGCTGAAAAGATAAGGGAAAAATTTGACTTTGAGCTTAAGGAGATAAACTTAGGCGGAGGCTTTGGCGTAGTCTATACTGATGAAAAAAAGATGCCTTATTCATACTTTTTAGATCCTTTAATGGAAAAAATAGAACAATATTATAAGGGTAAAAAAAGACCTGCAGTAGTAATCGAGCCGGGTAGAAGTCTGATAGGCGAAAGCGGATTCCAGCTATATAAGGTAGGACAGATAAAAGACATCAAAGATGTGAGAAAATATGTATCCGTAGACGGCGGTATGACAGATAATATAAGACCTACATTATATGACGCAAAATACTCTGCAATGATAGTAAATAAGGCTGATAAGGTAAAGGAAGAAAGTGTTACTATATGCGGTAAATGTTGCGAATCAGGAGATATACTGATAAAAGACATTTCACTTCCAAAAGTTGAAAAAGACGACATAATAGCAATATTTACTACAGGTGCCTATGGATATGCAATGGCAAACAACTACAACAAGACGAGGATACCGGCGGTAGTGATGATAAAGGACAATGACGTATTTGAGATAATAAGACGCCAAAGCTACGACGATATAATCAAAAATGAAGTTAAAATAAATCTGTAAATAAGTAAATATCTCTATAACGCTATAAAAGGTGAGCGGAATTATCCCTCACCTTTGTACTTTGATAAAACTATGAATTAAAAATAATGTATATAAGCATCTTCTTATCTAAATCAAATACGAAGATTTCAAAATTTCTGATATGATCCCCTACTGAATAATTAGGAGTAGTATTATTAAATACATACAATCCATTAGATATTTTTTTAATTTCACTGCCGACATGCTCTGTGTCATAATCAAGGGAAAGTTTACTGTCCAAGAGTTTATACAGAAATGAATCATCACTGTCCATACTCTTCATATCCAAGTCTTGCTTTAATCTCGAAAAGCTCTCCTCATTAAAAGAAAACTTATTTATTATATAGCCGTCACCAAACGAGCCTATTGTGGATATTTTGGAAATCTCCTTAAAGCCGTAATAATATTTCAGCTTAAATACCCAAGACCTTTCAAGCTTGTAAAAATATATAGAAGCGAAAAATAAAATGATAATGATAAAAAACAAAATTGTCTTCTTATATTTCAATTCCATTCTTTTAACCTCATCCTTATCACAATACATCTTAAATAAAAAAATATTGTATTAATCCCTCCTAACAAAAAAATGTATTTTAAAATTTAAAAACTCCATTACTATGAAAACATTATATCACTTTTTTAAAAAAAATAAAAGAATTTGTACTAAAAAGATATTTTATCATAACTAAACCCTTGTTAGTTGAAATTGATTTAAAATATAGATATGTAGGATTCACATTCAAAAATAATGGTCTTAAAATCAGAACTTGTCATAATTTTTGAATGTGTTTTATATTTTAATTTATTATACGGCAGTTATCTTGTTTTTTGTAGCAACAAGTATCGCCTTGCATACAAAGGTACCTATTACCACGTTTGACAATACTGCAGGAAGTACAACTGTAGTAAATAGTACAACGAACGGTGCAGACAAACCTACTATCAAAAGCGCAGATGTAAAAAATGCGACTCCGCTGACCAAAGTGGCAACACCCATTATAATAACAGACTTTGCAATATCACTTTTTATAAACTCAAGAGCCTTAAAATTCTTAATTTTTTTATTTACTATATCTGTCATATTCTCCATGTTTTCCTATCTTTATATACCAGTCTAATAGATATTGGGTAAATAATTTTAAAGTTATCTGTTACAAACTTTGTGGATTGTTTGCCTGCTCCATATAAATAAGAATGATATATCATTTTTGAACAATAGTTTCTTTAAATTGCTTATATATAATTAATTGCTAACTTTTGGATATACTACCATCTACTGATAAAATTTTCAAGATTTTTAATATTACATTTTTTACACCTTTGTTTATAAAAGATTTACGTTTTTTTAATAAAAATATTGAAAAATATGATAAAATTTTGTACAATTCTGCTATAAGTATTTAGCTTATAACTTGGATGAATTTTATGAAAACGGAGGTAAAAATGAAAGGTAAAAAGAATTTTATTTTAAAACTTGCTATTTGTTCCTTACTAATTATGGCACTGTCCCTTGCGTCCAATTATCATGTTTTTGCTGCAAAAACACCTGTAATCTATATCAACGGTAATAAAATCAATACTAAGACAGATCCTGTCATCTTAAAAGGTACCACTTACGTTCCCCTTAGAGACATATCTGAAAATATGGGATGTACCGTTACTTGGGATGCCAAGACTGCGACGGTTAGAATAGTTGAAAACTCAACTAAAAAAACTATATTAATAGAAAAAAATTCTTATACTACAAATGGAAAAAGGACAGATCTAAATCCCGGTACTATGAATAAAAACGGTATTACCCTCGTACCGCTAAGAGTAATAGGCGAGTCTTTGGACTGCGATGTGAAATGGGATGCAAAAGAGTCTTCAATAACAATTAGCAAGGCGTCTGCGTCAAATTCAAAAACACCTTCTGAGCCAAATGCAAAATATAAGACAGTGGAAGTGGCAAATGCAAAGGAATTTTTGGAAAATATCAAGAGCAATACAAGGATAGTCTTGACCGGAAAAACTTACAATCTCACAGAAGTTTTAAACGTTGTAAACCCATCTATAAAAATGACACATGAATATGATGGAGTGGAATATGTTATAACAAATGTCAACAATCTGATAATAGAGCCTAAGAACGGAGTATCTGCAACAATTTTGATAGAACCGAGATATTCCAATGTACTACCTTTTGAAAACTGCAAGAATATCACAATCAAAGGGATTACAGCAGGACATACCACAGAAAAGGGATACTGTGTAGGTGGAGTAATACGCCTTGATAATACTTCAGATGTGACTATTGAAAACTGCAAGCTTTATGGATGCGGAACTTATGGAATAATTTGCGATAAAGCATCAAATGTAACTGCACTAAACACTGAAATTTACGATTGTACCTATGGCTTAGTAAATTTTTCCAACAGTAAAAATATAAATCTTAAATCTTGTATATTAAGAGATTCATCGGATTATTCAATGTTTTCAATTTATAATTGTGAAAATGTAAAAATATCTGATAGCAAGATATCAGGAAATAAATCTGATGGGATGTTCTCCTTCATATCATCACAAGATTCAAGCAATGTCATATTTGAAAATTGCAACTTCTCAAACAATAGCTATAAAAATTTTAAAAATGGAAATGCTGAATTTGTAAACTGCAATGTTTAATGATGAAACTATTTAAATAAGCTAAGACTTAATAAAATTTAGTATAATGCGTATTTGAATTATTTATCAAATTAGTTAGAAATCCGTCTTTTTTCAATTCAATACTAAATGACTTATCCATGAGATTAAACAAACAGTAGTTTAATACTAATAAAGATTAATAATAGTTAGTATGACTTAAACTTTGAGTAAAAATAAAACAACATAAGTTTGATATTAAAATAAGCAGCAAAAAGGGCTTGTAAAAACTAAATTTCATTTTTACAAGCCCTATATCTTTTCAATAACTACTTTTCCGGTTCGTAGAAATCCTCCTCATAGTCATACTCGAATCTTCTTTGATTTTTCCTAAATACCTTTTCATCCTTATGGGAAAACTTCTTCTTGCCAATAAAATTGTCAAACTTGTCAAAATTACTTGATTTTGACTGCTTTTTGAAATTTTCATCCTTTAATTTCTTTGTTCTTTTTTCCTTGGCTGTGTTAAACAATTCGTTATCAACCTTTGCACCCATATGTTTCTACAAATTCCTTTCATAAATTTGAAACAATATTTTCACATATCTAAATAATTTGAAAATATTCTTTTGACACGACTGTATTATGTATGGGGAAGTCATGCCTTTAAAAAGTAAAATTAAAACTGTCATCATTATAAAACAAAACTTTGCGAACTGCAATACCGAAATTTTTTCTTTCGCAAAAAAGAAAGAAAAATTTCAAAATCACTTGACTAAATTTCAAAAAATGGTATAATAAACCTAAATTGAGAAAAGGTTTTGCATTTACTTTTGCAAAGTTGATTCAAATTAATACATAATGATTTTAATTTTGCAAAAATATTCAAACTTATTTAAAACTTTAGGAGGATTTGCAATGAAATGTCTTGTAACTGAGTTATACAATCAAGCCGGTGTTGAAATACTTGAAAAAAATGGTGTTAGCGTTACACTTGCTTATGGAAAATCTCTTGATGAATTGAAAGAAATGGTAAAAGACTATGAAATTTTAATAGTAAGGGCAGCTACTCCTGTAGATAAATCATTTGTAGATGCCGGAGTTAAACTTAAAGCCATAGGTATGGCAGGTATAGGTCTTAATCACATAGATGTAGAATATGCTAAGAGCAAGGGAATAGGAATATTCAACGTACCTGATGGAAGTACAACAGCTGTTTCTGAACTTGCTATAGGTACAATGCTAAACGTGCTTAGAAAAATAGGCAATGCAAACACTTATGTAAAAGCCGGAAACTGGGATAAGACAGGATTTACAGGAAATGAAATAAGAAATAAGACAGTAGGTATACTTTCACTTGGAAAGATAGGATTTAGAGTGGCTGAAATTTGCCTTGCATTTGGTGCAAAACAAATCTTAACTTACGATCCATATCTAAAACAAGAAGTAGCTGATAAGATAAATGCAAAGATACTTCCTCTTGACGAAGTATTGAAACAATCAGATATAGTATCTATCCACACTCCACTTACTCCTGAAACTAAGCATATGATAGGAAAAGAACAAATAGCTATGATGAAAGATGGAGCATATCTGTTCAACTTAGGTCGTGGCGGAATAGTTGATGAAGAAGCTCTTTACGATGCTCTTGCTTCTAAAAAACTTGCCGGAGCAGGATTTGACGTAATGGAAGAAGAACCGCCTGCAAAAGACAACAAGTTGTTTAAACTTGACAACTTCTCAATCACTTGCCATATAGGTGCAGGTACTCACGAAGCGCAAGTATATATCTCTGAGTCATTGTCAACTCAAATATTGAAATATCTTGGAGTATTAAAATAAGCAAATTACTGTTATAGTATAGAACAAGTTTAATGTTTAAGTATAATTTCTCGTATCTTATGTCTTATGTTATCATAGTCTTGAGATACGAGATTTTTAACAATAAAAAAAGCTATAATCATTTTATAACCCAAGTTGACTATAGCTTTTTTTATTTTTTGTCAATATTTTAGAAAATTTCGAATTATCTTATACTAAAAGAATCACTCATAGTGCATCTTCTTACTCTGCAGAATGATTTTGGAGATGTAAGTCCCTCTCCGGTAGGACCTGCTATTGTAAATGTAGTATATCCCTCTCCACCTACTCCAATACCTGCGTATGACGGTGCATTTTTCACAAATATTGTTGCTTCCAACTTTTTAGCCATCTTTGAAAGTTTTTCTACATTCCTTGAGTGCATTATAGCTGTATGTCTATTTCTATGTTCTGCTTCATAAGCGTATTCAATAGCTACATCTACATCAGATACACTAACTATCGGTAATATAGGCATAAGCATTTCTTCTTGAACCAAATGGTGATCCTTATTTGTCCTACATATAATAAGCCTTATACTGTCATCTACACTTATTCCTAATTTTTCTAGTATATATTTAGCAGATTTTCCTACAAAGTCTGTATTCGGCTTACCATTTTCTTGTGATACCAGCTTATCTAACTTTTCTATCATTTCATAAGATGTTATTTCATAAGCTCCGTTCTTTTTCATATGGTATATTAGTTGGTCACAAATACTTTCTACAGCAAAAACTTCTTTTTCTGCTATACAAGGTACATTATTGTCAAAACTTGAACCTGCTACTATATCCTTTGCAGCCTTTTCTATATCAGCTGTCTCATCTACTACTACCGGTGGATTTCCTGCTCCTGCTCCTATAGCTTTCTTTCCTGACGATAACACTGTCTTTACTATCGCCGGACCACCTGTAGCAACTAACATTTTTATCTTTGGATGGTTCATCATTAAATTTGTATTTTCTATAGACGGTTCTTTTACCATACTTATAAGGTTTCTTGGTGCACCGACTTGTTCCAGAGCTTTATTCATAAGCTTAACCAGTTTTATAGATGTATTTTTTGCCCTAGGATGTGGACTAAATACCACAGTATTGCCACCTACTATCATTGATATGGAATTGCTTATAAAAGTCTCTGTGGGATTTGTTGTCGGTGTTATAGAGCCTATAACTCCAAATGGGCAATATTCTTCTAATGTCAATCCGTCTTGTCCGCTTACTGCTCTTGTAATCAAATCTTCCATTCCTGGAGTTTTTTCTGCTGCCAGTTTATTTTTTAATATTTTATCTTCATATCTCCCAATGCCTGTTTCTTCTACAGCATCTCTTGACATCATTTCAAGATTGTCTTTTTTTAATATAATTTGCCTTATAGCATTTACATATTCATTTCTTTTTTGTACACTGCATTCAAACAACTGTCTTTGTGCTATCTCACTTGCATTTATAGCATCATCTACACTGTCAAATATACCATAATTATATATGTCTACCATCTTAGAAGATTCCAGTTTCATTTCACTAAGTACCTGTCTAACGACATCTTCTAATAATTCTGGATTCATTTTCTCCCCCTTATTCAATATTAATTTGAAATTATAACTTAGTTATAATATTCTAATTATATTTTTTCTTTAATATAGCAAAATCATTATTTTTTACACAAACAGAATTCGCTTCATCTGTATCCAAGTGCATTTCAAGATTATAACTATCAGAAACTCTAATAAGAACATTAGACATTATGGCCTTTCTTTGTCCATATACTTGTACATCTACAAACTCTCCATCATGCACACCCATTTTCATTGCATCTTGTGGTCTCATGTGGATATGTCTCAATGCTACTATTGTTCCTTCCTTTGCTTTAACACTGCCTTTTGGACCTATTATTTCAAGTCCCGGAGTATTTTCTATTTTTCCGGATTCAGTTATAGGAGCTTTTATACCTAATCTAAAAGAATCTGTAAGAGATACTTCTATCTGTGTATTATTTCTTACAGGTCCCAATATCCTCACATTTTCAAATTCTCCTTTTGGACCTCTTATAGTAACAGTTTCTTCAGATGCAAACTGTCCCGGTTGTTTCAAATCAGATTTTTTGGTTAGGTTATATCCTTTCCCAAAAAGAGTCTCAAGATCTTCTTTACAAAGGTGAACATGTCTATTTGAAACGCCTATAGGAATTTTATAATTTTCTATTTCATCTATTTTTTCTCTTACTTTTTTACAAATCAAAGTTATATATTCTTCTTGATTCATATTAATCTCCTTGCTAAGCGAAAACTAGCCAAATAACAAGTTAATTATGGCTACAGATATCATTATTACAGTCGCCGGCGGATCTATATAAGTATCACAATTACTGTTAAATACATTACCTGCTACTTGCCAAGCTACTGCATTTATAGCACCTACAGCTATTGCAATAAATATATTTCCTGTAAGTACGAAAGCTACTGCTGATGGATAGCTAATATGGTGAGTTATAGGTATACTAAACCCTGTTTGCAAGAATATAAGTGAAGCTGCGCTAATTCCAAAACATATCAGCGGGAATCCTGCAAGTTGTTCCTTAGGCAAACCTGCATCTATCATTGCCTTACCAACTATACCGATTACTGCTGCCATCGTTGCTCCTATAAAGGCATGTAAAACTACACTAAGGTCCGGATTTGGTAGCCAAGTTCTCTTGACATCCAAACTACATATACCTATTGGTCCAGTCCTTCCAACTAAAAGTCTACAAAGCATAAGAGAAAAGAACACTCCTGCTCCCGGTGCATCTGTTTTTATAAACGCAAGTTTTGTAGAAAATAGTGTAAATACTAAAAATCCAACTATAGCAAATACGCCACCTGCAACAAGCACACTAATATCATTTAGCGAGTATAGCGGTGTTAGTACATCTTGCGCTGATGAAAGTTTTTTTCTCTTTATAGCTGCAAAAGATGCTGCCGCTGCTGCACCGGCAAAGGTTATATGTGGTCCCCATAAAAGACCAAACGTGACATGACCTATAGAATATTCAGGAATACCTGCCATTGTAAGTATGCCACCTGATAATGCTAAAAATCCGGTAATTATAAATGATGGTATGGAACCAAATGCAGCGCCTATAACACCACCACAAAATGCGCCAATTAATAAGATTATAAAATTATCCATAACTATGTCTCCTTATCTATTATTATTTTTTGTGTGAACTATTGTTTAATAGATTTAGACATCTGTTAATAATTTTATATAAAATTATATTATTCCAATATTACTTTTAAAATTGGATACCGTATTTTCTTCATATTTTTTAAAAACCTTACAAAAATAGCTGAATTCACTGTATCCAACCTTAACAAATACGTCTGATATACTCATTCTGGATACACATATATATTCTTTAGCCATATTTATCTTTTTTAGATGAATATAGTTCATAACCGTCATATTAAATTCTTTTTTAAATATTCTGCTTAGATAACCCTGTGATACGTTGCATGACTTAACGACGTTATCTAATGATATATAAGTCTTTATATTGGATTGTATATATTTAAAAACATTTTTAAGAATTGGATATCTATTTTGACTTCTGACAATGAATATATACTCAATAATGTTAAATAGCCATATTGACAATACCCTCACATCATTATCTGCGTTATTTTCCAAAACAAACTTAGACTTAAAATCTTCGTATCTATTCTTGTGTTCAGGCAGAAATGATATCAGTAAATTATACATAAATCTATAAGTTTCATTTGAAAAATCGTCTGAAGAGTATATATCTATCAGCTTTTTAGAAAAGCTATTTAATTCACTGCATACTGATTTAAAATCATTGGCTTCTATAAATTTTTCTATACCTATATCAACTTGTTCATCCTTTTTCGTATTTATTTTATTATAATAATTAGTCAATACGCTAAGAATTTTTTCTTCATCCAAAGGCTTTATTATATAATGCTCTATTTTATTCCTCAAAGCATGATGAGCGAGTTCAAAACTATTATAGCTGGACAATATAAATATCTTGGTTTTTGGACTTATTTCCAATATTTCTTTACTTGCTGTTATTCCATCTTTCACCGGCATCATTATATCCATAAATACTATGTCAATATCTTGTCTCTTACATATATCCACTGCTTGCTGTCCATTACATGCTAATAGACTACCATCAAAACCATCTACAGAGGATACTATTTTTGAAGTAGCCTGCCTCATTAGAACTTCATCATCTACTATCAAAACTTTAATCATAATTTATTCCCTCATCAAAATTCAGCGGGTATTTCATAATAACGATAGTTCCACCATCACTATTATTTTCAATAATTGTTTTATATTCCTCTCCAAAAATCCTTACATTAGCTTTCATGACACTTTTTACTGACTTTAATATGTCTATCCCTTCATGATTATCTCCATAGAATTTGTATTTTTCTTCCAATTCGGATATACTCATATTATGACCATCATCTATTATAGATATCTTGACATCCTTATCATCAATAACTTCAACCTTTACATCTATATTCAGATCGTCTTCACTCATTGTCATATTAAAGTAGATGCTACTTTGTATAAAAGGTAAAAGCATTGCAAAAGGTTGCTTTTTATCTAATAAATTATCATCACACGATATGGAGCAATTTATTTTATCCCCATATCTTATTTTATTTATTTCAATAAAACTTTTTACTCTTGATAGTGCATACCTGATACTTTTTTCTTTATTATCACTCACCTCATCTGCTATAAAGCTGGAATACTTTATTATGGCATCATTAGTCTTCTTCGCCCCTTCTATTATAGAAAGATTGGATATCATATTCCACATATTCCTACTAAAAAATAGATTAGTATTATGACTGAGCTTATTATAATCTATCTTTAAAGCCCTGTATTTATATTCTAAATCTGCCAACTTATCTTGCAAATTTTTTATCTTATTTAGATTTTTGACCTTATTATGTTCTGAAATTATTTCTTTTTTTGTCAACTGGTTAATAATAAATTCCACTAACTTTGATATGGATAAAAATTCATTATATGTATATATTTTTGAATCTTTTAACGCCTCTTCAAATTCTGGTGAATTTATATCTATTTCTTCCATTTCTCTTCCCAAATTTGACATATTTTTACTTAATCTCATGACATAAGGCGGAGCATCATAACATCTTACCTGTCCTCCTACAAATCCACCTAAATATCTGTCATTAACTACTATAGGTATAGCTACTTCCAGCAAACCGCAAGGACAAAAATATATACTTGTCTGCCTGCTTGTAGCTGCTATAATAGCACCGGAGGCATCTGATAACTTGCACAATTCTTGTCTTAGTTTATCATTTCTCATTTTCTTGCAAAATCCGGTAAATCTGGTAGTTTCTGTTACCGGCTCCCCCTTATAATCCACTGTTACAAAAGCAAGACCGGTAACACCGGATACTATTCTTTGTATCTCTTCTAAATTTTCTTTTCCAAAAATAGATATTATATCTAAATTATCCTTACCCTCAAGGTACTTTTCATTTATAGAAATATTTGCAATATTAGAATTATCAATCATAGTAGTCCTCACCTTAAAATAAAGTAATAATTATAGTTATATAAGACTACTTTAATATATTTTATCCAAAATTGCAATAATATCTTTTTTCGTTATTATAGTAGGATTTGTCTTTAAGGTATTATCTTCAAGAGCATTTTTTGCCAAATAATCTTTATTCTTCTCCCAGTCTTGTCTTGATATACCATATTTAGATATTTTCTTTGGCATATCCATAAGATCCATAATGACATCTATATATTTTTTCAATATTTCTATAGCGACATCATCTGTGTCATCTTTTTTAGATAAACCTATCTTTCTGGAAAATTGAGCATATTTTACTTTTACTTTCTCATCCTTAGCATTAGCATCTATAACTTCTTTTAATAATATAGCATTTGCCAAACCATGCGGTATGTGAAATATTACGCCTATTTGATGTGCTATACTGTGATTTGCCCCAAGTCCTGCTATATTAAATGCTATTCCGGCAAGATTGGATGCTATCAACATCTTCTCCTTGGCTAAGAAATTATCCTTATTCTCAAAGCTTTCATAAATATATTTTACAATAAGCTCTCCTGATTTTTCTGCAAGTGCATCCGAATAATCATTAGCTCCGGTAGCTACATAGGCCTCTATTATGTGAGTAAGCACATCTATACCGGTATTCGCAACCACTTGCCTTGGTAAAGATTTGGTAAAATCGGCATCTAATATAGCAATATCAGGTAAAATATCATCTGAAGCTAATAAATGCTTTACATTTTTTTCCTCATCTCTTATGACTGTAACAGATGTAACTTCTGAACCCGTTCCACTTGTAGTAGGTATTGCTATAAAATCCACATCATTTTTCAGATAATTTGAGCCTTTCAAAAAGTATATGACGCCTTTTGCAGTATCTATGGCAGAACCACCACCAAAGCCTATTATATGAGTAGCTTTTAACTCAAGCATACTTTTTATGGCTTCTCCTATTATAGACAAGGTCGGATCAGGTTGCACCCTATCAAAAATCATAAATTTATTGCTTTTATCAATATTCTCTATAACCTTATCTATTATAGAATTTTTTACTAAAAATTCGTCCGATACTATGAGTATGGTAGAATTTTTTATTTTTTTAATTCTTCTAATGAATCCTTACCTATACAAATCTTTGTATATTGGTTGATTACATCCAATTTTACAACACCACCTTAATAGAGTTTTATCTCATTGAAAAGGCATCGACCAATGCACTTCTTCTCTTTCTTGCAAAATCTTTTGCAGTCACAGCGCCTTCTCCGGTTACATTTGCTATGGTAAAACTTGTACCTCCAACTCCACATATACCAATACCATCTAATGAAGAGCCATTTTTGACAAAGATACTTGTTTTTAAAACACGTTCAGCAAGATTAAGCCTATCTATCCTGCCGGAGTGTATACCTGCTGTATGTCTAAGATTTTGTTCTACCATAAGTGCAATATCTAAGGCTTCTTCAAAATCCTTAACTTTTACCACCGTTATCAACGGCATCAATAGTTCCTGTGTGACAAAAGGATGTATCTTTACAGTTTCGACAGCTATCAAATCATAATCTTTATCAGCATAAATACCTGCTGTTTCTAAGATATAGCTTACATCTTTGCCACCTAACAACTTATTTGGCAATAAATCTTCTGTAAGTAGTACCTTAGAAAGTTTTAGCATAGTTTCTACATCATCTACATAGTAAACATTATCTTTTTCAAACTCTCTTCTTAAATTAGGAAGTACATCTTCCACTACTATTATATTTTTTTCGCCTACACAGGTGATATTATTATCAAAACTGGCACCCTTTACTATATTATATGCTGCCCTTGATATGTCTGCTGTTTCATCTACTATGAAAGTAGGGTTGGCCGCTCCTGCTGATATTACCTTTTTCCCACAAGATAAGGCTGCTCTGGCATTATCTGAGCCTCCTGTTGATACTATTATATCTACATCAGGATGATTCATTATCTCCTTAATGTATTTAAGCATACATTCATCCAAGGTAACAACAAGGTTGTCTATACCACATATATCAAATATGACCCTATTTATAATATCTGTTAGATGCTTAGATACCTCTATGGCTCTTGGATGCGGGCAATTTATTACGCTATTTCCTGCTGCTAGAAGCCCTATTGTATTGTTTATCATAGTTTCACAAGGATTTGTACTGGGTTGTATAGCACAAGCTATTCCATAAGGTGCATATTCAAAAAAAGTCACACCACCATCGCCAGTTTTTACTGTAGTAACAAAATCTTCTGTACCTGGGGTCTGACTAATAGCTAATCTTATTTTCGTAGCCTTATCTTGTATTTTGCCCATACCTGTTTCTTCTTGAGACATAATGGCTAATTCATCTATATGATTTAATAATTCTCTTCTTAAACCCTCTATTATATCCTGTCTATTTTTTTGACATAATTTAGAGTAAATATAAAATGAACTTTTAGCTGATGCAATAGCATCATTTACAGTTGAAAATACTCCCATTAAATTTTTCATATTTTCTCCTTTATACCAACACCTCATCTATTATTCCTATGATAGCCATATCAACTGTTGAATTTTTCCTTTGATCCTCTACTCTAACTGATGAACCAGTTCCAACAAGTACATACTCTCCTATACCAGCCCCAACATAATCCGCAGCTACCTTCTGATTGCCATTTATAGTCAAATCAGCATTTACAGGTTGTACTACCATAAGTTTATAACCTACGAGTGTGTCATTTTTTTTTGTAGCTACAACATTCCCTACAACTTTAGCCAGTATCATACTTACTCCTTTCATAGTTAAATAGATTTATCTACAACTATTTTTTCTTATTGCCTTTAATTTTTTTTGCAGATTTGCTTTTTTTAGTATCATCCTTTTCTACTTCTTCCAATATTTCTTCTTCATTACTTGATTCAACTGTATCTTCATCATCTATAACATCTGCATTTTCTTCTATTGTTTCTTCTTTTTCATCTTCAAATGGAATTTGTTCTACATCCAAAACTTCAACATTATCATCTTTTACTTCTTCTTTTACTTCCTCCTGCACTTTTTCTTCTACTATTTCTTCTTGTACCTTTGTATCTTCTTCTTTATCCTCTATCATTGTATAGTACATTTCATCATGCGGTCTGGCTATTACTACACTGCTTACATAGTTTCCATAAGACATAGCTTCGTTTTTTCCTGCAGATACAGCTGCATTGACAGCACCTACATCACCTACCACCTTTACAGTCATATAACCTAGACCTTTTGTATTTTCTATCTCTATGATTTCTACGTTAGCAGTTTTAATCATAATATCTGCTACAAATATAGCTGTAGAAAGACCAACGATTTCTACCATCCCTAACGCTTTTTTCAACTACATCACCACCTTCAAATTATCTATTATTTCTATATCAAATTCCAATATCTGCTTATAGTAATTTAATATTTTTTCCTTATATTTTTCAGGTTCTTTACCGGTAAATTTCTCTATACCGGATTTCAAAAGATATATCTTATTGCCATTTTCAAAGCATCTTTTAACTATTTCAGTAGTTCCTGTATTATTTATGCAGTTAGATATGTTTATTATTTCATTTCTTTTTATAACAGGAAAAATCACTATATCGAGTTCATTTTCGCAAAAAAACTCGTCTATAGTCAATATTTTTTCAAACTTATAAAATTCTTCTAATTTATCTCTATAACTTGCACTGTCTTTATTTAGCAAAACAGCATTGAATTTCATAGTCCTTATTTGTTTTAGTTCTTCAAATAAAATATAATATCTATTATCCCACTGCTCATTAAACACTACATATGTAATCTTTTTGACAGGTGTAGATACAACTATATTTTCTTCCATTATTTTATTTATTATATTTTTTATAATAAATTCTAAATTATTTTCTGATAAGTTCATAACATCCACCATCCAAAAATACAAATGTATAGTATCACTTCACACAAGGTGAAATGATACTATATATTAAATTACAAAATGTTATTTATCGAGATGTGGTATTATTTTTTCTGTATCCATATGTGGTCTTGGTATTACATGAATTGATACGACTTCGCCTACTGCTCTTGCTGAAGCTGCTCCGGCATCAACAGCTGCTTTAACAGCACCTACATCGCCTCTAACCATTACTGTTACCAATCCAGAACCTATCTTTTCGTATCCAACAAGACTTACATTAGCCGCCTTTACCATTGCATCAGCAGCTTCTACAGCACCTACTAAACCTTTTGTTTCTACCATTCCTAAAGCATCAGATACCATAATTAACCTCCATTTTTTAATTTATAAATTATTATGATTTAATTATATTTTTTAGTTATTTTTACTTAATTATTTTTACTTACTATTCTTAATTCAATTAATGTAATAACGCCTTTATATATAAGGTGTTGTTGTTGATTTTGGTTCATCTCCCAAAGCACCTAAAAGCTGTTTACCTACTTCTATAGCAGCTTTTACCGCTTGTCTTACTGCACCGGAGTCACCGGTAAATGTCAATATTACCTCGTTTGAGTAACTTGTTCCACCAGAAGGTGATGAGTAGCTAACTACTTCAACATTGGCTGCCTTTACAGCCACATCGGCTAATACAGTACCTATAGCTGCCGGTCCTGCGCAAACCATACCAAATGATTTTCCAAGCGGAGTTCCAAATGTTTTCTCTAGACAATAGCTTGCTCTAGCTGTATATTGGAATTCAAGATGGCCTGCATCATTAGCATAAACATCTCCAAAATATTTTGGAAGAGCTTCTAAAGCTATTTCTACCGCACGTCTTGCGTCGGATACATCTTCTGCTCCGATGTATATTAAGCTACCATGACCTGCTCCACCTTTTGTATCTCTAGGCAGTTCTACTGATATAACTTCTGTATTTGTTGCCTTTACTGCATCATCCACAGCCATTATTTGTGGGCCGGCTCCCACTCTACCACCTATTATACCTATTGATTTGAACTTACCTAATTTCATAGTTTCTGTAAGCATAGGATCCACACTTGCTATAACAAGTCCTATAGTATCTCCTATAGCTGTACCGACAAATTCTGTAACTCCTACTCTATTTGATTTTTTTCCAGCCTCAGGTTTAATACCAAGCTCTTGCGATACTTGTCCCATAACTCTTTCTAGTAATTCTTTATCCATATTCTGCCTCCTATTAGCCACCAATTTGACATTCCAAACCATAACTTTCAACAATTTGCTTTAATTCATTCTTATAGTCATCGCTTAATTCTTTTGTGTCCTTCATCTCGTATTCTCTATTTAAAAGTTTGTACTTATTTTCTCCATATCTGTGATATGGTAATAGGTGTACTTTTTTTACATTTGGCAATGTCTTTACAAATTTTATTATATCTGTTATTTCTTCCCTACTGGCGTTAAACTCCGGTATTACCGGTATTCTTATAACAGTATTTGTTATTTCTTGAATTATTTTAGCATTCTTAAGTATTGTTTCGTTATCAACCCCTGTGAACTCCACATGTTTCTTTGGATTTACACTTTTTATGTCCAACATTACCAAATCTACATAGGGCATCACATCTCTTATAACTTCCTCATTAGTATATCCTTCTGTTTCTATCGCAGTATGCCAACCTTGAGCTTTACAAGCTTTGAATAATTCTTTAGCAAATTCACCTTGCACAAGTGCTTCTCCTCCAGATAATGTTATGCCACCATCTGAACGATAGTACTGTATTGAGTCTTTTCTTGCTTCTTTTATGACTTCCTCAACTGTCATAGTCTTACCCTTCATTAAAAGGGCACTACTTGGACATACCAACACGCACTCGCCACAAGACGTACATTTTTCTCTATCCACAATATATTCTTTATCTAAGTTTATAGCTCCTACTTTGCAAACTTTGAAACAGCTACCACATCTAATACATTGATCGCTCCTATACATTAGCTCCGGTTTCATCTTTTGAGATTCAGGATTACTGCACCATCTACACCTAAGTGGACAACCCTTAAGGAAAATTATAGTTCTTATACCTGGGCCATCGTGTATAGAAAATCTTTGTATATCAAAAACAATGCCCTTAGCACCATAGTTAATAGTCTCCATAACAGGTTCTCCCTAAAATCACGATGAAAAATATCTTTAAACCATGGTGTTGGTATAAGCCAACACCATGCATTTAATATTACATATCGTGTTCTGTTCTGTTTATTATATCATCTTGCACTTCTTTTGCTAATGTTACGAAGTGAGCACTGTATCCGGCAACCCTTACTATTAGGTCTTGATTATCTTGTGGATTTTCTTGAGCATTTAATAGAGTTTGTTTATCAACAACGTTGAATTGAACGTGGCTACCTTTCTTGTCAAAATAACTCTTAACTATTGATACGAAGTTTTTAAGTCCATTATCCCCAGATACAGCTGATGGTGTGAATTTTTGGTTGTACAATGTACCGTTAGAAGCTTGAGCATGGTCAAGTTTTGCAACAGAGTTTGATGCTGCTGTAGGTCCATTTACGTCAAAACCTTGTCTTGGTGATACACCGTCTGCAAGTGGTTGATGAGCCAATCTACCGTCAGGTAGAGCAAGAACGTCTTTACCGAATAGTACGTTTGCAGAAACCGGATATATACCAGCTTGGAATTGTCCGCCTCTTGGGTTCATATATTTATCTACTTCATCACAATATATCTTTCCGCATCTTCTTGCTATATCATCTACTTCATCTATATCATTACCGAATGTTTCTGTAGTTTGAAGTATCTTTCTTATAGTAGCGAATCTACCAGTTTCTTCACCGCAGCATTTTGCTGATGCACAAGAATTATTTGATAATTGAGATGTCAATTTGTTTTCTAAAGTAGCTATATCTATTGAGCCTGTATTTGTAAGTATTTTCTTAACAGCTTCATATATATCAGCTTCTGACATAGCACCTGGAGTCTTAGTATTGCATTTTGCAGGTTGTATTTCATCAGAGTATCCAAAGTTAGCTTCAAGAGCTTTTTTCAACTCTAAAAGAGTCATTTTCTTATCATCAAATACATTTTTCTTTATAGCGTATAGTGAGTCTCCAGAGTCAGCTATACCAAATGCTTGTGGACCAGTAAAGTTATATATTGCTCCACCTTCTTGTACTGATTTACCAACTGATATACAATCATCAACAAGAGCTGACATAAATGGTAGCGGTGCTCTTTCCATATGTGCATAGTCTACAGCGTTATCTGCTTGTGCCAAATGTCTTACAAAGTATTCCATTTGTTTTTTATAAGCTTCAAATATTTTTTCCATACTGTCAAGTTCTTCTAACTCGCCAGTTTTTGGTCCTAATTGTATTCCTTTGCATCTACCGTTATTAAGTGTTATCTCAAGCACCTTTGCTATATTAAAGAATGCTGCGTCATGCCATCCTTCTGTTCTGTGTCCGGCTTGTGGTTCAACACAACCTATTATAGAGTAATCTCTTGCATCTCTTAGAGCTACGCCTCTGGCTACAAGTGCTAATACTATAACTTCGTCGTTATAAAAAGCTGGAACACCGTATCCTAATCTTGATACTTCGCAAGCTCTATATAGGAATTCAAGTGGAGAATTTTGATGAACACGCACTGAGAATGATGGTGCAGGTAACTTAACATGAGCTACTGCTTCCATGCACATGTAAGATACTTCATTTGTAGCATCTTGTCCTTCTTCGTTTTGTCCACCTACGCAAAGGTTTTGGAATACTGCATATCCTGCGAAAGCTTGAGCAGATACTTCGTCACGAGTTTTGTTTACGTCGTTTAATTTAACCCATATACAATCAACAAGTTCTTGAGCAAATTTTCTATCTATATTATCATTTTTTAAATAAGGATACATATATTGGTCAAATCTACCTGGTGATATAGAGTGTCCATTTGACTCTATTTGTACCATTATTTGTATAAACCAGAATGATTGGCAAGCTTCGTAGAAGTTTCTTGCTCCATACTCAGGTACTCTATCGCAGTTAGCTGCTATTTGAAGCAATTCTTGTTTTCTTGTAGGATTATTTTCTCTATTAGCAAGTTCTCTTGCCTTATCTGCATATCTATGAGCAAATATTATAGCTGCATTGTAAGATATTATTACTGCATTATAGAATTGTAATTTTTTTATTGATTCTGGATCGTCCATATCTAGCTTATTCATTGCTAGTATAGTTTCTTCAAGTATGCCTCTGAAACCTTTTTTAAGTATTTTGCCGTAGTCTACATTAACGTGACCAACGCCACCGTAAAAATAGTTACCTACTGTGAATATTCCATTAGATATACAATCTTTAGTAGCAGGAGACATGTAAGAATCTGCTAAAGAACTAGTAGTTTTACCATCCCAATACTTAAAAGCTTCATGTAAATCTTTTTTAACCTTATCAGATATTTCAAATGGATCAGCCATTCTTGTAGCCATAGTATCAAATTCTTTTTCAACCCAATCATAAGAAAACTCTGGACAAATTTCTGTAGATCTTGGATTGATTGTTATTGAACCTACTACAAGTTCATCTTCTCTTATAGTTACAGGCAATTGAGTAAATATTTTTTCAACTGCTTTTGCTCTTCTCATTATAGGAGAAAGACCTTCAGTTTCTTTGTAAGCTTCTGTAATCAAACAAGCTCTTTCTGACTCAACTTGTGGTACGGCGTCAATTATAACTTTTCTTAGTCTTTCTATCCTATCAGTTGGTCTACTAAAACCTTTTTCTAACATAATTTTTTAATCCTCCCTTTTTAATTTAAGTAGTTTGTTACGCTTTTATGTAAAAAGCATATTTACAGTTTTTAAGTTTAAGTATTTGTTAATGTCCATCCATTTGACAATAGTTCACATTGATAATGTTATCATTTTTTTAAAAATAGTGTTAATGATTTTCAGACTTTATTTTTGTAAATTTCAGACTTTATTTTTTTGAATTTTTTTTATAAAAAATGAAATTTTTATCTTTTTTTCTTTCTAGACTTTTCTATGGTAAATTTTAGACTTTTTTCATATTTTAATTGATTTTAGTTTTTATATTTTTTATACTAAATTATAAAACGTTGTTCCCGTTATAATCTTTTATTTTGATTTCTTTGAAAATATAATACTTTGAAATATTTAACAACCTTCAATTAAATACTTTCAAATGAAGTATTTTCAAGGTAGGAGTAGCCTATGACTGAAGCTGAAAATCTTGTAGCTACTGCCCATAGTTTGTGGAGAGCTGGCAAGGAAAATGATATGCTCAAATATTTATCAGATGCAATAAAAATATATAGGTCTGAAAATAATTATCTAAAATTGATAGAAATATTAAACGAATATGCTGGAGCTCTCAGAATAAATGGAAAATACGAAGAGGCATTAAAAAATATACAAGAAGCTCTTAGTATACAAAAAAATAACTATGGCATAAATAATATAAGCTATGCCACTACACTTATGAATGAAGCAAATATATATAGAGAAAAAGGCGATTACTACACTGCAGAAGATATAATGTTGGAGTCAAAAAATATCTTTGACAGTTTAAATGACAAATCTTACTCTTATGTAGGATTATTAAATAACCTATCTTTGGTATATCAAGCTATAAAAAAATATGAAAAAGCTGAAGAATTGCAACTAGAGGCTATAGATATATTAAAACAATCATCAAACTATAACGTTCCCTTAGCTATAAGCTATAACAACTTATATTCAATACAAAAAGAACTTAATAAATTTGAAAGTGCCTTTGAAAATTTACTACTTGCTAAAAATCTTTTAGAAAGGGAAGTAGGTAAAAATCATCCACTATACTCTGCTGTATTGAATAACTTAGCAGAGGTAAAATTAAAAGAAAAAGACTATCTCAGCGCTCTTGAGCTATATAAAGAGGCTTTGGAAGTAGTAGAAAAATGCTATGGTGTGCAAAGTAGCGCTTATAAGTCTGTACAATCAAACTTAAGCTATGTTTTTGACCTTATATCTACATTAGAAATTGATGATAACTCAAATAGAAAATATGAACGTGGATTAGATCGTGCTGAAAAACTTGCCGAAAAAGTAAAAAACCTAATATATATACAAATGCCCTACATGAGAGATAGAATATGTATTGCACTTGTAGGCAAAGGCTCTGAGTGCCTTGGCTTTGATGATGAAATATCGTCAGATCATGACAATCAAACAAGGTGTTTACTATTATTGGATGATTCAGACTTTGAAATGTACTTTTCACAAGTATCAGACCTAATACATAAGCATATCAGCGAAGAAGTAACTATACAGAAAATTACAGATTTTTATAGTTTCTACACTTCCTTCCCTTATGGTCCTATTACTGTTGAAGATTATAAAAATATACCTGAAGAGTACCTATGTAGCGCTACAAATGGGAAAGTTTTTATAGATAACCTTGGAAAATTCACCAGCATAAGAAATAGGATGCTTAGGTATTATCCCCAAGATTTTATATACAAAAAACTTTCATATCACCTAAATAATATAGCACAAAGCGGACAGTACAATTATCCACGACTTCTAAAAAGAAGAGACGTAGTCGCTATGAATTTTGCCTTAAATGAATTTGTAAAGCATTATATAAACGTAGTGCATATTCTAAATAAAAAATATACTCCTTTTTATAAATGGTCATTTAGAAATTTAGAAAACTTGGACATCCTTGGAGATTATACTATAAACTCACTTAATTTATTGTTTGATTCCAATGATAAAGAAAAAGAAAAAATAATAAATGATATGTGTATAAGGCTTGTAGTAGAGTTGAATTCAAGAAATATAACAAAGAGTAAAATAGATTTTTTAACTTATCAAGCAGATGAAATAACGCAAAAAATATCAGATATTAATCTAAGAAATGAAGACAATTGGAAAATATAGGAGAATTTTATGCAAAAAAATGAAATAATTCAAAAAATAGTAAATGAAGAATGGTTTCAATTTACTAATACTAAAAATATAAGTCAAAGAGCAGTATGTCAAGATCAAAAGGGAAATTTTATTGCATCAAGAACAGCCTACTGGAATATGTACGACATCGATATACTAAATTCCTACTTATCAGATATAAACTCAGCCATCAGTAAAAATCAAAATCTCATAACATATAAGTACGCTTATATGATGAAATATACTGATAAGGCTAATTATGACAGTATAAAGGATATGCTTCCGAAGATAGATGAAAAAAAGAAAAACTTATAGATACTATACTTCTTATGTATATGTCTTGGGAAACTGAAATAGTAGAAAAATACCCCAACCTTGATAATAAAAACAGAAAATTGTATTCATCGAGTGATACAATAAATAGCACTTCTGTAGAGACTTATATGCGTGGAGAACTTTCCACTTATTCTTACAACACCTTGGAGCTTATAGCAAAATACTTCTTAGTCAATGTAAGTAATAAGGTAAATTTAGTATATGAATATATGACAAATCTAAACAATTATGAAAGTACATCTGATAAGAAAGCTTTCAGTTGTAATTGTTTCAAAAACATTGATAACCTAAACCTTGCCAATGCTGAACTTATTGTTAAATATGCAAAAGATAAGGCTACATCAATGGAGTTGCCTGTAGTTATAACTGTAGTGGATAAACACGCCAATGTATTGCTTTTTTGTAAAATGGACAAGGCTTTAATTGCAAGTAGCAGTCTATCACCTGCAAAGGCCAAGACTTCAATAGCCTTTAGGACTGATACCCTTACTTTATCACAGGGGGTTTTAAAATCTCTAAATCAATTTGAAGCGGAAAATACATCATATTGTTTCTTAGGTGGTGGTGTACCTATATTAGTAAACAACGAAATTATAGGTGCCATAGGTATAAGTGGTGGAACTGTAGAACAAGATATAGAAATAGCAAATGAAGCAGTAACAGCGTTTTTAAAGTTCAGTTTTTAATTACCGGTACTGTATCTTAAAAAGGGTGAATTATATGAACATACTGCAAGATAGTGGGATACAAAGAATCATACAGGAATCTGTACCCGGAAAACAAGTAACATTGGCTCATGTTATAGCATCTCCGGTCAGCGAATTATACGAAAGATTAGGTATAGAAGAAAAGGGGGCAATAGGAATACTTACACTAAGCCCTTATGAAACTTCCATTATAGCTGCTGATATAGCTACAAAGGCCGCAAATGTCGAAATAGGTTTTTTAGACAGATTTACAGGCTCTGTGCTTATAAGTGGCGATGTCCATAGTGTTGAAACAGCACTTGAAGCGGTATTGGAAAAATTGTCTACCTTACTTAATTTTGACGTAGTGGGAATAACAAAGACATGAGAAAAAAAAGAATAATGATAATCGGTGCAAGAGGCACCGGCAAGACTTCGTTAGTCAATATATTAAATGATAAAATCGAGTCACCAAAAAAATCTCAAGATGTAATATACGGAAAAAACACCATAGATATTCCAAGTGCATATATTGAAAATACTTGGATGTATAAACATCTCATAGCTCTTTCTCAAGATGCCTATGTAATTATAATACTCTTTGATTTTAATAATAATGCAGATATTTATTCTCCAAATTTCACCAGCGCTTTTACTAAGCCTGTAATAGGAGTTATAAATAAATGGACTATTGATTCTGATGACAGCAATATATGTAGTATTTTTGAAAAGATAGGGGTAAAAAAACCTTATTTTAGAATAAATACTCATACAAACGAAGGAATAGAAGAATTAAAAGAGTATTTGAAAATAAATGAAAGGGGGTAAAAAAATGTTTTTTATTACTGAAGCAGACCTAAGAGAACAGTTGAAAAATAAATCTTTTTCAGATTTTAAACTTCCACCTGAAACTAAACTTACCCCTGGAGCAAGGCAGTTTTTATTAGACAATAGAGTTAATTTATATGATGATATTTACAGCAGTAAAAAAAATACCACAAATAAGACATCTAAGGATGATAAACAAGTAGATAGGTCTAAATATGGTAATATGAATAAAAAATTTATTGGAAATATTAGATTACTCCACTTGGAAACTCTACTTTGTGGCTCTTTACTAATAGAAAAAGATATAAGTATAATCCAAGATATTTCAAAGATAAGCCGTCAAATCTTAGAAATAAAAAAATATGTCCAAAGTAGTGAAATGGTAGAATTTGTTGAGTACAAAAAATGTTCAGGCATATCTGAAGAGGCGTTTTCAAGCTATATCGATGATTGTTTTGAAATAAATGAACTTCATATGCAAGCGGAAAACTCTAATGATATATTGCATTTACATAGACTTAGAGTTTTATATAGAAATTTTTATGATGAAATAGATGATTATGAGTTTGAAAATGATATTCTAAAAACGATTAAAGAAAGTTTAAATCGTATAATAAATACACTTTCAAGACTCATTTGTGCAGTTTGTGGGAGCAAAAAATGTCAGAAATTATAAATTATGCTTATTGTGACGAGCTTATTGAAAAATTTGAAAAAGTAATTGAAAAACCAATAAAAAATGATTCTAAAATCTATTATACAGGTGTGGATTTAGGTACAGCCTGTATTGTAATAGCCGTTCTTGATGAAAATTTTGAGCCGGTAGCAGGTGCTTATAGATATTCTAATGTGGTTAAAGACGGAATGGTAGTAGATTATTTAGGTGCTATAAGAATAGTAAGAGAGTTAAAACAAGACATAGAAGAAAAATTGGGTGTTGAGCTTGTATATGCTGCTGCTGCCATACCACCGGGTACAGATTCACTGGACTGTGGTGCTATAAAAAATGTCATTCAAGGAGCAGGATTTGAAATATCAAATCTAATGGATGAACCTACTGCAGCTAATAAGGTACTAAAAATAAAAAACGGAGTAGTTGTAGATATAGGTGGTGGAACTACCGGAATATCAGTATTAAAAGACGGAAAAGTAGTTTATGTTGTAGACGAGCCAACAGGCGGTACTCATTTTTCTTTGGTGATAGCAGGTGCCTATGGCAAGTCCTATAATGAAGCGGAACTTTTTAAAAGAGATGTGAAAAATCATAGAGAGCTTTTTGGTGTAGTTACACCTGTAATAGAAAAGGTATCCAGTATAATAAGTAGAAATATACAGGGCTATGATATTGATGAAATCTCAATAGTTGGCGGTACCTGTCTTTTTACCGACATAGAAAACGTAATAGAAAAAAGAACAGGAATAAAGACCAGAAAACCCAAAAATCCTATGTTTGTTACTCCTTTAGGTATAGCTTTAAGTTGTAGGCAAGAGGAAATGTGAGAGGTGAAAAATGGATATAAGAATTATAAAATCCCCATCAAAAGCTACACTTGATATAATTTTAAGAAGAAAAGGCTCTTCAGCAGCAATAATGACAGAAAACATAGGTGCTATAGGCTTACTTCAAGGAAAGGTAATAGATATGCTTGTAGCTTCTGATATAGCAGAAAAAGCTGCAGGGGTTACTGTTGAAGATATAAAGGGAAACTGTCCGCAAAATATGTTAGTCTTAGCCATCTTAGGTGACACATCCTCTGTGGAAGCAGCCATAATGCAAATAAAAAAAGAATTAAACGAAGGAAAATATATATGTGATTAAACAAAATATTTTAGGAGGAATTTTACTGTGAGTCTTTTAGATAAAATAAAATCAGCAGGAGTCGTCGGTGCTGGTGGAGCAGGATTCCCTACTCATGTAAAATTAGCATCAAAAGCAGATTATATCCTGATGAATGCAGCAGAATGTGAACCACTGCTAAGAGTCGACCAACAGATTATGGACGTATATTGCGATGATATAATACATGGTTTTGAGATGGCCGGAAGATTGGTTGAGGCTAAAAAAGCCATAATCGGTATAAAATATAAACATAAGCAGGTCATACAAAAATTAAGACAAAGAATATCTGAGCTAGACCTAGATGATTATATCAGTGTAAATGAACTTAAAGATGTATATCCTGCCGGTGATGAGCAGGTACTTGTGTATGAACTTACCGGAAGAGTCGTGCCTGAGATGGGGATACCTTTAAACGTTGGCTGTGTAGTGGTAAATTCTGAGACTTGTCTCAATATATATAATTCTATGAATGATGTAGCTGTTACTGATTCTTATGTTACTATAGCCGGAGATATAGATAATCCCTGCACACTAAAAGTACCTGTAGGTACACCTCTTATGAAGTTATTTGAACTTGTAAATATAAGAAATATAGAAGATTATGGTATAATAGACGGTGGTCCGATGATGGGACCTTTATTGTCTAATTTAGAGTCATCTGTTACTAAAAAAAGTAAGGGATACATATTACTCAAAAAGGAACATAGTCTTATAAAAAATAAAGGTGTAGATCAAGCTCAGGCTAAAAAGTTAAACAGAGGCTCTTGTGAACAATGTAGAATGTGTACAGACCTATGTCCAAGGTATCTACTTGGTCATAATCTCCAACCGCATAAGATGGTAAGAACTCAAGCTTATAATATAGATGATTTAACAGGTCAACAAACTGCACAGCTATGTGTTCAATGTAATCTATGCGAGTTATTCTCTTGCCCTATAGGCATAAAACCTATGCACGCTAATAACTATTTCAGGGCTAAGCTTTTAAATGAAGGAATAAAATATAGTGCTTCGAAAGAAGTTTTTGAAGTCAGAAATAATAGAGATTTTAGATTAGTCCCTACAAAGCGTTTGATAGCAAGGCTTGGACTGTATAAATATGACAGACCTGCTCCATTATTAGATAAGGATATAGATATATCTCAGGTAAAGATAGCTACCAGACAGCACGTTGGTGCACCTGCAAAACCTATAGTATCTGTAGGTGATAATGTAGTCAAGGGACAATTAATCGGTATTATTCAAGAAAATTCACTTGGTGCTAATATACATTCAAGTATAAATGGCGTTGTTGTAGATGTAAATGATAACTATATTACTATAAGGAGGGATTAATTTGCCAAAAGCTATAGGAATGGTAGAGTTTAATAGTATGGCTAGAGGTATATTTTCTGCTGATAAAATGGTAAAAGTTTCTGAAGTAGATATTGTAACATGTTCACCGACTTGCCCCGGAAAATATATTGCTATAGTACATGGAGATGTTTCAGCAGTTGAAGATTCTGTTAAAATGGGCGAACAAACTGCAGATGAATACTTGGTAGATTCAATAGTCATACCTAATGTACATCAGGATGTCTTTCCGGCTATAACAGGAACAACTATGCCTGATAAAATAGGTGCAGTAGGTATAATAGAATCTTTTTCAATAGCTACTATGATTATAGTAGCAGATTCCGTACTAAAGGCAGCAAATGTAGAACCTATAGAACTGAGATTAGGAAATGGGCTCGGTGGAAAGGCACTGTTTGTATTTACCGGTGATTTATCTTCAGTTGAATCCGGAATAAAAGCTGGACAAAACATAGCAATAGACAAAAGTTTACTTGTAAATTCTGAAATAATAGCATCACCGTCAAATTTACTTGTATCTAATTTACTATAAAAAACAAATAAATCTCTGATAAGATATATTATCCTTTACTGTATAGAATTTTAGTATAAAGACACTATAGTTCTATTAATATAATACAAAAATAAGTACAAAAGGACAGTTTCAAATCAAGCTGTCCTTTTGTATTACAGCTTTTTTTATTGCTTTTTTACCGCTTTTTCTCTATCCATATCTCTCCGCTACTTGCGTCCATTTCTACAATATCCCCTGTTTTTATGAGATTTGTAACATTGTTTACAGCAACTATGGACGCTAACTTAAGCTCCCTTGATATAATGGCAGTATGTGAGAGAAGTGAGCCTTTTTCAGTGATTATGCCCTTGGCGCTTAGCAGCAAAAACACCCATCCCGGATCAGTCATCTTGGCAATTATTATCTTGTCTTTGACGTCTACAATGTCATTCATATTTTCTATAACTACAGCCTCAGCCCTTACCCTACCTGATGAGCAAGGTACACCTGTCAGATATCTTTCCTGTGCTATAGACTTTTGTCTTAGCTTAGCCATACCTCTCAAGCTTTTTATTCCGTTCTTTGTGGCTATTATCCTGTTGTAAGTAGGTATAGTCCTATAGCTTTGGTAGAGCTCTTTTCTCTTATATATAATCTCTTTCTTGCTTTCCATTTTTTCAATATTGTCAAATATTTCTTCTATCGAAAGATAGTAAATGTCGCCTACTTTTTCAATCAATCCTTGTTTTTCAAAGTTTTCAGCTATAGCATCAAAGATAGTCCTTACCATTCCAAATATGCCTGTTCTGTTCAACCTTGATATTTCCCTGTTTTTAATACCTATCCATGCTCTCTTGGTGAAGAAATCTTCTCTTTCATCCTTTTCATTTTCTTCAGTAGTATTTTGATACATATTCATGAGTTTTTGCTCATCTTCGACATATTTTTCTATCTGAAGGTCAAGTAGCTCAGGATTTGTCCTAAAAGTCCTCGTTTCAAGCTTCAGCTCCTCCAAAACTCTGTCACCGTATTTTTCAATATAGGCTGATTTTTCTTCTTTATAAGCCTGACTATCGCCTTGTTTTGAATAGATCATTGCAAGTTTTATCATTTCCCTTGCAGGTTTCATGGAGTGAATGTCTTTTATACCGGCTATTTTCTCATTATTGCCTCTTTTTTTGGCAAAGTGAGTAAATAAAAAGGCGTACATATCATTGATTAAGGTGATATCCCATACTTTGAGCAGGCTTTGAGAAATAGTGTCATATAGCTCTTTTAACTGCTTGTTGTCAAGCCCTTTTGAAAAATTTTCTTTGAAATATGAATTTACCCTCTTATATTCTTCATTGAGTTTGTCCATATTTTTTCGAACTGTACAAAGCTCTGAGCAAAAATTAATCACGCTTTTAAGCTTGTAAAATACCGGCATATCCAGTCTTCCATAGCTGTAGTTTTTATTTTTTACACCCAGCATCTCCTGCCATATGCCAATCAGTTTTTTGCTAAAAGGGAGTATCTGCAACATCTTATACCAGTTGTCAATCTTATAGTACATAGCTCCGTTTATATCGCCGACCATATTTTCAAAAGTATCTTTATTTTTATCTAAGATTTTTTCATTTCTTATTATTCTCTTGGCAAGTCCTGTAAATACTCCGCTATACACCGCCTTGGCAAAGGATATGGACAGTGGCAAGCTGATATCGGGATAACTCTCAACTATGTTGGAATTATCGTAAATTACAGCGTCTTCATCGTCAATGGATGTTATTCGTCTTGCCTGTAATATAAAGAGTTCATCGCCTACTATAGAAAACTCAATATCAGCATAGTCCAAGTTAAGAATATCTTTGATTTTTTCAGCCGTATTTACAATTTTTTCAAGCATTTCCAAGGATAGTATGTCTTTTTCGCCGTCAAGATAGTATTTCTTGTCAGAGACATTGTAATAATATGTCACTGTATCTACCTTATCTGATACTATGCCTTCACCCAGTCCCTCGCCTACAGTAATAGTCATCTCGTTTAGTATACCTTGCGGATTGGAAGTAAATATCACTCCAGAAAGCTCTGCATCCACCATTTCCTGTACTATTACATCCATGTACATGCTTTTAATGTCTATATTTCTGCTCCTGCAATATTCTATGACCTTGTCGTTGTAAAGCGACAGCATACATGATACGGCATATTTTTCCACTTCATCAGCATTCACATTTAAAAAAGTGTCGAACATCCCTGCAAAGCTGTTAGTCTTGCTGTCTTCCACATTGCATGAAGAACGCACTGCGTATCTCATATCATCTTTAAGCGGCAAGTTACTAATGACTATATTTTCTTTGAGATTTTGCCTCAGTTTTTGGCTGTCATCTTCGATAATTTCATCTTTTATTTGATTTTTTACAGAATCTTCCCAGCTTATGACGAAAAAATCCGGTACTTTAATACCGGCTTTTCTCATAATTTTCAGGTTTTTCATCTTCATTATATCTTTCCTCCGATGAGATATATGGCGACTGTAAGCAACATCAAAGACTCTTGGACATAGGTATATTGCTCGACCTTAGATACTATCTTATATTGTGTCGGATCTTTGATAAAGCTGACAAATTTATATGTCATCCATCCCACTATGACTGCAAAGGCTAAGACTGTCAACTTGTTCAACTGCCATACAAGTATCACATTTGTAATTATGTCTACCAAAGTAAGTATCATTACAAATTTTGTCGCCTTTTTGTAGCCAAATAGTTTGGAATAAGTCACATAGTCATTTTCGTCCTTAGGCGCTCTTATCTTCCTGCTCACTTCCCATATCAGTGACGGAAAGTAAAGTGTCCACAATATGAAGAAGGTAACATAGGTAAATGGATAGAGATTGTATTTAATGCAGGTAAAAGAGGCAATATACAGATTGATTATCATCTGTACCGGATTGTGAGTAACTACTGCCAGCATCAAATTCGGCTGTATCTTATGTTTTTGGAAAAACCACTGACTCATCAAAAATCCGTATCCGTATAAAATTAGGAAAAATACGGTATTGTTCATAAAGATAAGATTTAAGACTATGGCTATTATTTGGAAAAAAGCGCAGGCTATGAACAAATCTTTCTTATGCACCCTACCACTTGGCAGAGGTCTGCTCGAAAAAAGTACAAGGTCAGTCTCATAGTCCTTGAAATCATCTGCAATTCTAAGATACATATAAAATGAAAAGACTGTATAGGCTCCTACTATCTCCTGTATCCCCAATTTGAAGTCTGTAATGCCGTAGTTGAGTAAGATGATGAAGTATATCTCTCCAAAAATTATCACTCCGAGCAATATCCTCGGTATTAGCGGAAACATCTCTTTGTAGTAAATATTCAACCTTTTAAACATTGATATCACATCCATTATTTAAATCCATGAATAAAAAATATAACTATGCTATATATTTCCAATATATTTAAGCACTTGCTCAGTATCATCAAGAGTGAGCAGTTTTTCAAAATCATTCTCGCTTATGACCTTTACGCCTAATTGATTCGCCTTGTCCAACTTGGAGCCTGCAGCCTCTCCAGCAACAACGAAATTCGTCTTCTTGCTTACTGATGAAGATAGCTTTCCTCCATTTTCTTCCACTATCTTTTGGATGTCATCCCTCTTGAATTTTTCAAGAGTTCCTGTTGCAACAACTTTGAGATTTAAGAAGATACTTTTTTGTGAGGAATTTGATTTTGATATAGGATTGACTCCAAGAGCCAAGAGTTTTTCCACAAGATCCCTATTGCTTTGTATCTCGAAAAACTCCACTATGGACATAGCCATCTTCTCGCCTATCTCATCTATTGCAGTCAGTCTATCCACTGAAGATTCCATCAACTGACCTATATTGTCGAAATTTTTGGCAAGGACTTTTCCTGCATTTGCCCCGATAAATCTTATTCCAAGTGCAAATATAAACTTGTCAAGGCTGACATTTTTTGAGTTTTCTATGGCATTTATCAGATTATTGGCAGATTTTTCTCCCATCCTTTCAAGATTTTTCAGCACATCTGCCTTTAGAGTATAGATGTCGGAGATGTCTTTTATCAAGCCTTCTTCAAAAAGTTGGATGACTATCTTTTCACCAAAGCCATCTATATCCATTGCTCCCTTTGATACGAAATGTATAATCTTCCTTTGTAACTGAGCCTTGCAAGAGATGTTGGTGCATTTCCACGAAGCCTCATTTTCAAATCTTACTGTCTTTTCTCCGCAAACAGGACAGTTATGTGGCATTTCAAACTCTCTTTCTTCTCCCGTCCTTGCATTTTTGTCCACCTCATAGACCTCAGGTATTATCTCTCCTGCCTTTTGGATGTAGACATAGTCTCCGATTTTTATATCCTTTTCCTTGATATAGTCTTCGTTGTGCAAAGTAGCCCTCGATACCATACTGCCTGATATTCTCACCGTATCAAGTATGGCTGTAGGAGTAAGTACGCCTGTTCTACCGACTTGTACTATTATATCCTCTACCTTGGTCCTCACCTTTTCAGGCGGAAATTTATAGGCTATTGCCCACTTAGGAGCTTTGGAAGTCGAGCCTATCTCGTCTCTTAGTGCGATATCGTCCAGTTTTACTACCATGCCGTCTATTTCAAAAGGCAGGTCAAATCTCTTATCAGTCCATTTTTCTATCTCAGCTATGACTTCCTCAATGTCATTGCATAATTTTTTCTCAGGAGATATCTTCATTCCCAGGTCTTTAACATAGTCAAGCAGTTCAAAGTGTGAGTTTTTGCCTTCAATGTCATTTTCCACCGAAAAGATGAATATATCCAGCTTTCTACTTGCCGTAATCTTGGGATCAAGTTGTCTCAGTGAGCCTGCAGCCATATTTCTCGGATTGGCAAAGGTCTTTTCATCGTTTTCAATTTGCATTTCATTAATGGCATAAAAGACTTCCTTGGGTATGAATGCCTCACCACGCACCTCAACATCCACTTCTTCTTTGAGTTTAAGGGGAATCGACTTTATGGTCTTGGCATTTTGTGTCACATTTTCTCCTGTTACACCGTCTCCCCTTGTACCTGCTGATATCAATATACCCTTTTCATATTTCAGCACGAGAGTAAGTCCGTCTATCTTAAACTCCACCACATACTTGGGATTTTTCGTATATTCTTTAATTTTGCTGTCAAAATCTCTGAGTTCTCCTGCAGTAAAGGCATTGCTAAGCGACATCATCACCCTGTCATGTCTTATCTGCTCAAACTTGCTTAGAGCCTTCCCCCCCACTCTGTTGCTTGGAGAATCGGGGGTCTTAAGCTCAGGGTATTTTTCTTCAAGACTAATAAGCTGCCTCATCATCATATCGTAGTCGTAGTCTGAAATTACAGGATTGTCATCCTCATAGTAGAGCTTATTGTTCTTTTCAATTTCAGCTTTCAACTCTTCAATTTTAACTCTTGCTTCATCTATACTTTGCATAATTGCTCCTGTTGATTTTTTGAATATTTTACAATGCTATAGCTTGATTTTTTAAAATATAAATATCATTTTTAAACATTATCTTCATACTAAGTTTACGGCTATTTAATTGCCACGTATTAAACTTATTATATACTTAATACAAAAAATTATTTTACTCTTTTATCGCCTATATTTTACAGAGAAAACTGCTCCAATATCAGTAACCTCACTAATTGGTGCGGAAATGTAAGCTTTGATATGGATATCTTTTTGTCTGCCTTTTCACTTACCTTGTGATAAAGACCTACAGAGCCACCTATTATTATAGTAATGTCGTCTTTTTCGATATTGTCTACCAAGTCTTGGAAAGATAGATTTTTCACCTGTTTTCCTCCAATTTCAAGAGTGATTACATAGCTTGATTTTTTAATCTTTGAAAGAATTTTTTCTCCCTCAAGTCTCTTTATCTTTTCCACTTCTTTTTCTCTGTCGATATTTATATTTTTTTCATCCTTTATTTCTATTATGTTCACCTTGTATTGCGGTCGTATCTTTTTTAATAGCTGCTTTTCCAAATCTGAAAAAATCTTGGACTTTAATTGTCCAACGCAGATTAAATCTATATTTTTCTTTGGCATTTTACATTCTTTCCAACTTATCTCTTGTCCATTATCTTTTCTTTTATCAGTCTAAGTATAGTCCTTGCAAGCTCTTCTTTGGATAGCTTGTCTAACTTTACAGATGAGAAATCTTTGAAAAATATCTGCACTATATTAGTGTCCGTGCCAAATCCGGCTCCTGCAATACTTACATCATTTGCCACTATCATATCCAAGTTCTTCTTGATTATCTTGTTCTTTGCATACTCTTCCACATTTTGAGTTTCCGCAGCAAAGCCTACAAGTATCTGAGAAGTTTTTTCTTCTCCCATGCTCTTGAGTATGTCTATAGTCCTTTTGAGCGGGATTGACAAGTCTCCGTCATGTTTTTTCATCTTATTGTCATATTTTTCCCTTGGTGTATAGTCTGCTACAGCAGCCGCCTTTATTATGACATCAGAATTTTTCCAATACTTTTGCACCTCTTCGTACATATCCTGTGCACTCCTCACACAGACGTAATTGGAAAGATTATATGGTACTTCAAGATGTGTACTGCCTGATATAAGAGTGACCTCCGCTCCCATCTGAGCTGCTGTCTTAGCTATGGCATAGCCCATCTTTCCGCTTGATTTGTTGGTGATATATCTTACAGGATCTATGTCTTCTATGGTAGCACCTGCTGTAATAAGGATTTTTTTGCCCTTTAATTCGTCACTTTTGTGAAGTTCATAATCCACCACTTTCAAAATATCGTCCACACTTGCCAATTTGCCCCTGCCTACGTCCTTGCACGCCAAAAGACCTGTATCAGGCTCGATAAATATCACTCCTCTTGATTTGAGTATAGCTATGTTTTCCTTTGTCGCAGGATTGTCGTACATATTGGTGTTCATAGCCGGAGCTATTATCATCTTGGCTTTGGTAGCAAGTGCTACAGTGGAAAGCATATCGTCAGCTATGCCGTGCGTAATTTTGGCTATTATATTTGCCGTTGCCGGAGCGATGAGAAGTATGTCGGCTTTTTTCGCAAGGGAGATATGATTTACCTCCCAATACTTGATATCTGAGAACATATCCACGTTCACAACATTGGAGCTTAGTGTTTGGAATGTGAGTGGATGCACAAAATTAGTCGCATTTTTCGTCATTATCACATCTACATTGATGTCTTTTTTGACTAATTTTGACACTATATCACATGCCTTGTATGCCGCTATACCGCCTGTTACCCCTAAGACTATATTTTTTGACATAATACTACCTCGAAAATAAAATTTTCTTAGATTTTATCATATTTTTGATATTTTTTACAGTATTAATTATTTTTGTGCTATATATTTGAAATTACTATAAAGTAAAAAATTTTAATTAAATTTAACATCACTGTCATCTTTAAAAGGTATTAGGTAATATAAACTCTGTTTCTTTTGAAAATTTCGGAGATAAGAGTCCTCTTAATATAGATGATTTTATATATCCTTAGTTAGTTTGTAAAAGGCTACATGTTTTTAATGTTCACTAATACTAATCACTGTTTATAATGTCATATATTTAAACTTATTGAAATATTTTTTTAGTTTTCAACGACGCATCCTTAATATATTTCTTAGTACTATTTAATTGATTTTTAGTATAAATAAAAAAAGATAAGGTCATATTAAAACCTTATCTTCTTCAAGTAATTTTATATATACGAGTAATGTTAGCATTCAAAATATTCTTACTATTTTATCATATCTCCTGTCATTATCTTATAGAGTATAGTGCAAATCTCAGCTCTTGATATGTTTTTCTTGGCATTTACATTTCCGTCATATCCTTCGATAAGTTTGTTTTTTACTGACCATGCCATATATTTTTTTGACCACTGAGGTATTTTACTCTTATCTTTAAATATTGAAAGTAAAGTATCTATCTCATCATCTGAAACATCTTCACCTCTTGCCAATGATATGAGCATTACAGACATCTCAGCCCTGCTTATTTCATTATCAGGTCTAAATGTTCCATCTCCATATCCTTTTATAATCTTGTTTTCATACGCTGTTTGTATTATATCTGCATAAGGATAATCTTTGCTGACATCTTTGAAACTTTCCTTATAGGCTATAGTCTTAAGATTTTTCATCTTTACTACCATAGTAAGAAGTTCAGCTCTTGTAATATATTTGTTAGGATTAAATACATCGTCCTTAAATGCTGATAGTATATCCTTATCTTCAAGATATGTGACATATTTTTTAGCCCAGTGATTATCTATATCTGTATATCTTGATTTTTTTACGTTTACATCTGATTTATTATCGGTATTTTTTTGTGGCTTAGTATCTTTTGATTTATCACTATCCTTATTTTGACTATTTCCACCGCCTGTAGATGATGATTTTTTATCTTCTTTTTTTTCTTGTTCCACTTTCTTCTTATATTCTTCAAAAGTTATGAATTTTGCTGTTAACTTTCTATATTTATCAGCCTTTGTCTTATATTCATAATCTTCTGATACTTTGACTCCGTTTTCATACCAGCCTTCAAGTCTATATCCTTTTGCAGGTATAGCATATACCTTGACAGGGGCATTTGTTATTCTCTGACCGCCACCTTGAGCACTTCCTTTTCGAATATCTTCAGTCTCTACATCTATCATTGTTCGATAGTTTTTGGCATCATCCATAAGATATTCACTTGTAGGGAGTATCTCCTTGTTTTCTGTTTCATTAAAAAGTGTATAATGTGTTGATGAAGGTAGTCCGTCGTCATTGGTCAGATCTTCTTTAGAAAATTTTGGCAGATATGCCTTTAATACTGTTCCTTTTTCTATAGCTATATTGTCAAAGTTTAATATCTTTGCAGTACCTTTATAAGGGTGTTCTTCAACTATACTATAACTTACAGTACCTTTATCTGTAGCTGTTATTTTTATAGTATAAGAGCCATCTGTAGGTATATCTGCCTGCTTTTCATCATCTTCATTAAATCCAAATACATCATAACTTGTTACAATAACTTTTTTATCATTAATTATTTTTCCTATTAACTCATTACCTTCATAAATTTCCACATCTACAGGACAGTTTATTCTGACAGTTCTCATATTTCCACGATTAAAAAAATCTTCATAAGATGCTTTTTTTATTTCAAAGTTATTGTATTTTGGATCTGTAGACTGAAGCCAAGCTAAACATATCTCAGGATAGTGCCCTTGTGCTATGCTGTCACTACCTTGCCATAAAGTTTCAAGAGTCAACCAGTCGTAATTACCTAAGTCCCAGCCAATGAAAAAAACATTTCTAACAGCTTTTTTTATTTCATCATTATTATATATATATGGATCATTTTTATTTATACAATTTTGAATATATTCATCTATTTGAGCATCAGTAAAATAAATATATTTTTTACGGTTAAAATCTTTGAACAATAGTGCACCGATTCCAGCTTTAAAGACTGAATAGTTAGGGTTTTTTGCCTTTTGTTCATATAGATATCTTATAAAATCTCTAATTCCGGGTTGATAGTTTTTTCTATAATTATCCTTAGTTTGTATATATTTTAGTATTACATCATTTATAGTTTTTCTAAGAAAAGGTCCTTGAGAATATTTAGTGTTTTCATCATCAATAGTTGTGGTTACAAATCCATCTTCAAGAGAGCCTATAGTGTATTTATATTTTTTCTTATAGAATTTATCAATCTTATATTCATTTCCTCTGAAACTTTCAATGGTATTAAGTTTTACTTTCATATAGTTTAAAGCTGTCTCATATTTTTCTTCACCATTAATACTTTTATGCGGAAATCTGTAATCCTCTCCATATCTTGTATATTTCCAACATTCCGGTGCTACATATGGTACAGGATCATCAATATTTATTATATTATGGATATATTTTAGCTTTTGGGATTTTGCTATATCGCTTAATACCACTCCCTGAGGTGTTTCAAACGTATAGACATACATGTCTTTGTTAGGGTTTAAGCTTATATTCACATTACCTTCAGCTATATCTCTTACATTTTTTATTTCTCCTGCAAGTAAGTTTGCTGTCGCTGCCGCCCTACTATAACCTACTATCCATAATTTAATATTGCCTGTTATATTATTTTCTTTAATATAGTTTTTTAAAAACTGAAGCACTTTTTTCTTGGCAAAGTAAAATCCTGCATGCAAATCTGGTCTGTCTGGTGGATTGCCTATTGTAAAGTTACTTGCCCACTCACTTTCATATCCACCACCTCTGACAGCAAGTGCTATAAGCGTATATTTCCCACTATCATCTGATATCAATTTTTTATTTGCTATTACAGCTCCGATAGAGTCGGTAGTTGGTCTTTTTCCATATTCATCATTTTGCTTAAAATTTCTAAATCCTATCTTAGTGAGTAATTCTTTGGCATTTTTACATTTATTAGCATAGTCTTTTTCATCACTGCTTGCAAATGCTGATAATGCTAAGCATAATGACATGGTTGATAAACTTGGATTATACTCTTGAGAAGGTCTTTCAAAGTATGAGTCATCATAATAAAATCTTTCTTCAAAATCTTTATTTTTTGATGTACTTGGAAATCTGAATGTATCACTTAGATTGTTTTTTGCTATTTGAGTTATCTTTATAGACTTAATAAAATTTGCATCATAATAATCAAAGTTTTGTAAATCTTTCATAAATCTTGTAGAAAAACGTCTGTACTTGTTAGACAAATTATCTGAAAAATGAATTGATGTTATTTTATAACCTCTCTTTTTCATAACTTCAGCAGTATCATATGCTGCATTAGCTGCTTCGTTTGTGAAAAATATTTCTGATTCTTGATAAAGTCCGGGTCCTGAATCAGGATCGTTATATTTACTTCCTTTTATTTTTTTAGTTAAATTTGGTAATCCGTCAGAAAGTACTATAATATTTTTTCTGATATTCTTTCCATCCGGCATTGATGAAAGTAAAATATCAGCCTGTTCCAATCCTAAATTTAAATCTGTCATGACCTCACTGTCGTCTGGTAATTTAACTTCAGAAATATATTGTTTTAAAAGTGAAGAATCATTCGTAAAACTGGTAGATTGGACTATTTTCCTTGCAAAGCCTACTATAGCAATATTTTTACTATAAGGATAAGCTTCTTTGATTTTTACTAGTTTATTTGCTACCTCATATATATGATTAGTTTGATAAGGCATACTTCCAGAGGCATCAATAACTATAACAGTATATTCAGTATCAATATCAGGATCATCTTTAAAAAAATTTCCAATATTCATACTCCTAAAAGAAATATTACTTGATGTTGTAACAGAAACTTCAGTTGTAACAGAGACTTCAGTAAGACTTTCTGTCCGGATATTTGTTTCTTCCAGTTCAGGCTCTACCAAATATTTTATACTTAAATCATTTAAATTATTTGACATTGCCAAAGTTGTATTTGCAAACATTGCTAATATCATACACAACGATAACATAATACTTAAAAATCGCCTTTTCATGACTTCCTCCTCATATGTAAAAAAATAGAATAAAATAAATTATTATCAATCATTTGTAAAAAAATATAAATATGATTTTGGTATCTAACTCCTATATATCATATATTGATACCTGTAATAAAGGTATCAATATTACATTATAGAAAATAAATTTTATGTAAAATACATATCTAATATTAAATATGCATCAAGAAAAATATGTAACTTTCTTTTGATACTATTGTAGCACCTAATAAGTGAAAAATCAATATAAATTTTATAAAAAATATGTATTGTAAACTCAACTTTCCCACATGAAAAATACATTAAAGATATTTAAATTTTAGTATATTTTAAAATTATAATATTATACTTGACATAGTTTTTTCAGTGTTATAATTTTTTTGAGATATATGCAAATTTCAATAAATATTATTTAGAAAATTGTGTGTCAACTAGTGTATAAAAAATCAATTTATCTTTAAATTTCAACTAAAATTGCTATAGTTTCGCTGCGAAAGTTGAGTCATAAAGTAAAAACTTAATTCAACCTTATTTATTATACTAATCACCTTGTATAACATCATATATTTAAACTTATTAAAATAATATTTTTGCTTTTCAACAACTCTTACTTAATATATTTTTAATACTATTTAAGTGCTTTTTAGTATGATTTTAAACTTCAGTGTTTTTAAAATTCCAACAAAAAACTCAAGACATCATGCCTTGAGTTAATAATATCATATAAAACTTATAAACTTATTTCAAATTCCATTATGTCATCACCTACAGACCTTGCAGATACCTTTCCCTTGTGCATCAGTATTATTGACTTTGCAAGAGAAAGCCCTATGCCGTATCCTCCGGTAGATGAGTTTCTGGAGCTATCCATTCTATAAAATCTCTCGAACAGCTCATTGTAGTTCTTATCTTTTTTCAGACCTACTGCCCTATTTCTTATAACTATTTTTCTCTTTGCAGATAAAGATAGCTCAATCACGCTATCATCAGCAGAATATTTTATGGCATTATCCAAAAATATGCCTATCATCTGCCTGATATACTGTTCATTTCCGACAAATTTTACATTCTTTTCAATCTTTTCTTCCATCTTTTTATTCTTCATCATAGCAAGTGGAATATAGTTTTCATACTCTTCCAAAATTAAGTTGGAAAGAGAAAACTCTTCCATTTCAAGAGCAAGATTGCCCTCATCCATCCTTGCAAGTGAAACCAGAGAATTGGTGAGTTTAGTCAGCCTTGCTATTTGATTTTTTGTGCTTTTCGTCCACTCGCTCTCGCCGTTTTCCATCTCCAATATGTCAGTATTGGCGTCTATGACTGCAAGCGGTGTCTTTATTTCATGGGAAGCGTCCGTAATAAATCTCTTTTGCTTATTGTAGCTCTCTTCTACAGGGCGAAGTGCAACCTTAGAAAATAGTGATGATATCACAAAGGTAACAATCATAGAAATACCAAGTATGCTTACACTAATATTTCTAAGCAGATTTATTGCCGATATGTCTCTGGCACAGTCTACAAAGGCTATTATTTTACCTTCTCCATAAGAACCTACCTGATACTTATAGCCGTCTACCAAGCCTTTATCAGTATTTCCCTTGTATATATCACTTGCCAGCGAAGTAGCATACTCCTGCAAAAAAGGGGAGATTGAATTTGTATTTACAATATTTCCCTTTGAATCAAACACCACGCTGAAATACATGGTGTCCAGTCTCGCAGGATCATCAATTTCAAAGCGTATGTCTAAAATATTATCGTCCTTTTCTTTACTATAGCCATTACCTTCCTCGTACACATGAGTCTGAGTTATGGTCTCGGATATATTGTCGTTTTGTATTCGGGTAGAATGATATTTCATCTTCATGCCTTTTTGCGGGAAGGTTCCGCCGTTATTGAGTATCATCTTGAGCTTATTGTCGCTACGGCTGTTTACACTGTTGTACAAAATCATGTTACCTACGAAAAGTATAGCAGATAAGACGACAAATATCGATATTAAAGCTCCGCCTATAAATTGCCTTCTTAATTTTTTAATCAATTTATCATCTCCAAGCTGTAGCCCATATTTCTGTTTGCCTTAATTTGAATATTTGCTTTTAACTGTTGCAGTTTCTTCCTCAAAAAAGATATGTGAACCCAAACCACATTAATCTCAGCCTCAGAGTCATAACCCCATATTCTCTCCATAAACTTCTCTGTAGGTATGAGCTGATTTTGATTGACCATCAGCATCTCTATCATCTGATACTCCTTGTTTGCCAATCTGAAACTTCCACTGTCTGAAAAAAGTTCAAAGCTACTCCTGTTTAGTGAAATATTCCCAACTTTCACTATGTTTTCAGTAAGTTGCTCACCTCTACGAGTGAGTGCCCTGAGTCTTGCAAGCAATTCCTTTGACGCAAAAGGCTTTGTAAGATAATCGTCTGCTCCACTATCCAGTCCTACAACTCTGTCGTCAATCTCAGACTTTGCTGTAAGCATGATGACAGGAATTTTATTCCCCTCTTTTCTTATCGTCTTCAATACTTCTATGCCGTCTATCTTAGGTATCATTATGTCGAGTATTACTGCATCATAGTTTTCAGTTTCCAAATAATAAAGTGCATCCTCACCGTCATACACCGGATCTACGGAATAGTTGCTCCTTGTAAGTATGGCAACCAGTGCATTCGACAGCTCTCTTTCATCTTCCACCAATAATATTCGCATAAGTCCTCCTTTTTTAAATCATCCAAATAAATCCTAATAGCATCATAGCTAATTATTTTTATAAAAATCTATCTTAATTAAACTAAATATATGGTACTACTTCTAATTAAAATCAAATTAAAAAAGCCATAAATTCAATCTGCTGATATTTTACAATATTTCTTATGATAATACAATATATAACTTAGTTTGAAAAAGTCAGGATAATTATCAAATTTTTTATGTAAAAAAGCTTAAGTTATGATATAATATTGTTTTTAGTTTGGAATTATAAAAAAGAGAAAATGCTAATGCTATTTATAAAATAGCTGTTTTTTTATTAAATTATTAAGATATCAATATAAATAAAGCTTTTAATCATAAATTTTGTATTTGCTTTTATTAATGACTTTCCCACTTTAAAAATAAAGCTATACTTGATAAAGGATTTTCATTTTTTAGATAAATAAGCAGATTTAAATAAATAGTATTAAAAAAATTATATATCAAGCAGGGTATTAAAAAATCCTTATATATTTAAATTTCAATTAAAATTATAATGATTTTAGTATTTTTATACACTTTATTGATTTATAAACAGTTATTGCTAAGTATGACATATATTCAGGAGGCTTTTATGAAAAAATTGGACAACAAAAATACTCAGATAGCTATAAAGACCGTAAAGGACTTTTTTCAGATAAATCTTGCAAAGGCGCTCAATCTTACCAGAGTGTCTGCTCCACTTTTTGTAGAGCCTTCATCAGGTCTAAATGACAACCTAACAGGGGTGGAAAGACCTGTAGCCTTTGACCTTGGTGATTCCAAGATAGATGTTGAGATAGTGCAATCTTTGGCAAAATGGAAGAGATTTGCCTTGAAAAAATACGGATTTGCTGTAGGTGAAGGACTTTATACTGATATGAACGCCATAAGAAGAGATGAAGAGATGGATGAAGTTCACTCAATCTACGTAGACCAATGGGACTGGGAAAGTATAATCTCCGCTCAAGACAGAAACGAAAAATTCCTACATGACATAGTGAGAAAAATCTATAGAGTATTCAAAGATACAGAAAATATGATAAATGAAAAATATGCAGGATATTTTAGCGAAAAACTGCCTGAAGAGATATTTTTCATATCTTCTGAAGAACTTTTGCAAAAATACCCGAATCTCAGTCCAAAAGAAAGAGAAATTGCAATATGTAAGGAGAAAAAGGCTGTATTTATCCAAGGCATAGGAAATGAACTGTCAAACGGAGAAAAACACGACCTTAGAAGCCCAGACTATGACGACTGGTCGCTAAACGGAGATATATTATTCTACAATCCGGTGCATGATGCTGCCATAGAGCTGTCAAGCATGGGTATAAGAGTCGATGAAAAATCTCTGATGAGCCAAACAGAAAAAGCCGGCACAACTGATAGACTGACACTTAACTATCACAAAGACCTGCTCGACGGCAAACTCCCCCTTACTATAGGTGGCGGTATAGGTCAATCGAGAATATGTATGTATATGCTTGAAAAAAGACATATAGGCGAAGTCCAATCATCAGTATGGGACGAAAAAAACATTAAAAAATGTCAGGAAATGGGAATAGAGTTATTGTAAGAAATAAAACTAATCTTATGTAAATACTAATCACTTTATTATATCTGTTGGGGAAAACTCCAATAGATATTTTTTATGTAAAAGGAATTGCACAAATACTAATATTTGTCAGATTATACTAAAAACCTTTTAAAAAGCCATATAATTAAATTACAACAAAATTTCTGAAAATCTATACAATGAATAGAGTCATTTAGAATAAATACTTGGTATTATAAATGGTGATTAGTATTAATTAATAAATTCAGTTAACACACATTGTATTATCAATTGTACACTATAGATAATAAAATTATATTTCTCATAGTTATAAGAAAGTTTATTATAATATAGTAAAGCTATAATTTTAAAAATAAGTTTCTTCCTAAATTGAAGATAACTGGAGACTGTGAAAAAAGGACTTCCATTTTTCCACAGTTATCTTCATCTAATACTAAAAAGTTATTAAACTATCATTAAATATCTTACTTAATTAATCACTAAAGTTTTAAAATATACATTCAAACTTAACCTTATTTGACTTTTTTAACGCTATTTAGCACAAGTAGCATTTATACATTTAAAAATTTATTACTATCTTCTAAGCTTTCACTATCAATTCCAATGAAGAGCACCTTTAAACGGACTACCATCATTTCCTTCAATAGAAACATTCGGATATTGCTTTAATGCATAAGCGTATTTTTCAGGAGTCTCAATTATTTGTATAAATCCTGTTTTTCCGCTACTGTTTCGTACCTTAGCATAAGCGCCTTTTTTATTTGCTGATATAAAAGTTATTTTTTCTCCTGCTTTTATTACAAAAGCCTTTTTATTAAACTTTGTATTTGAATATACATTAATACTTTTTTGTGCAGTCAAGACTATTTTCTCTCTGAAATATGATATATTTACTTCATTAGGTGTAGTTTCTTTTAGTTTTCCACCTGACACTATAAATTTTCTATAATATATACTTTGTATAGGAAAATCTGTTTCAGCGTTAAGGTCAAGTGTATTTGTTTTCTTATTTACTCCTACACTTACAAGTACTGAGATACTTTCTATTTTACCAATATAACGCAATTTTTTATTAGTAAGTGTATATAACTGAACTTCATTGTAAAAATACTCAGTTCCTCTAAGCATTAACAATATCTCTTTTTGCCCGTCATTAGGATTTATGTCTACAACTTTTATGTTATTGTAAGCCAATTTATCCTCACCAGGTATATCAAGACGACCATAGGAACTTGGTACCGAACTGTCAGGAGCATTATATTTAATCTCTATATATTCAGGCAAAGAAGTATATTCATCAACCTTTTTAACATTTACTTGTATCCACTCTTTTGTTCCGTTTAAATCCAAATCATATTTATCAGTTGAAATAGTCTGAGCATCTGCAAAAGGTGTCAAGACTGATAAGCATATAATTAAGGATATGCTTAGTCTTTTCAGTATTTTAAATCTCATTTTTCTCGCTCCTTATTAATTTAGTAATAGATAATAGTAATAAAAACAAATCCTACAACCATTATAAATACAAATAAGAAATAATTCAATGATATTTATTTTTAAAATACTTGTGCCAAGTATTTGATACATATTTTTTTCAAATTTCCAATATGTTTTTCATTTTTATTTTAACTTCAAAATAGGGTTTTTCAATAGTTTGTTAATAAGGTCTGTATAGATCATCTAATCGACCACTTCAGTTATACTTGTGATTCTTTGACCTGCATCTTTGGAAGATGCTCCACAATGGTAGATTCGCTGATGTTTGCTATTCCAATCAATAATTATATATCTGTCATGAAACTCTCCACCTGATTTTTGAAATTTTATATTTACAAATGGATATTCTTTACAAAAATCTTGATATTCAATAGTATGAAGTCCTTTACCAATATTGTCACTAAATATGATGACTTCTACAGATGAGGGAACATCTTTTAATAAGACTAAGGTTTTGACTCCGATGTAATTATCAACAATATAAATACTTTTTTTGGCTATGCTGTAAATGTCTTTATAAGCAAGATTTGCTTCTATCGGCTGTCCGTTTAGAAGTAAAAATCCATATTTTATTTGAGGATTGCTAAGATCAAGAATCAAGTCAGACAGTTCTGATTTATGCACCACATCATTCAAGCTGTCCACCAATCCTGCTACCTTATCTTCGACATCTATTAAATCTCGTCTCAAATCCTGCATTTCCACAACATTACTTGTAATCTGCATTGAGAGCTGTAAAAATTCTCTTTGTCCTATCAATCCTTGATTTTCTACAATATAGTCTTTCATTTGCTTGAAAGTACGGATCAAAGCTTTACTCTGCTTTATGGCAAGCTCTCCTTTAAGAACTGTCATTAACATATAAATTCCCTGCTTAGTAAAAGGCAGATATCTTCTACCTTCTGACCCTGTTTCCGATTTTGAGGTCGAAAATTTCGACCTCAAAAATTCCCATTCATCTTTAGTGAGTTGAAATTTGAAATCTTCATCAAATTTCTCAATATTATTAAAGTAAAAATCCATATTTTAGTTGAGGATTGCACTTAAATATTACTACCTCGCCCTGCACTTTTGTTCAAGGTCACATTTTGTGACCTTGAAAGTTCCGCCACTTCTTCGTCAGTTAATTGAAACATAAAATCTTCATCAAATTTCTCAATATTTCTTTTGACCTTCTGATTAAATCGCTTAGTTTCATATCCATAGATTTCAGCTAATTCAAAGTCAAGCATGACTTTTTTGTCCCCTTATAAAATAAATCTTTTTTGAAAGGGATTCTTGATTTACCAGTATAATATCATCTTTTTTATCCATGTTCCTATCCTCTTATTAAATTATTTTCGAAGTAGTATCAACATCCTTGTCATAGATGTACATTTTGTATATAATGTTATTGACGCTGCCTAAAACAAACTTTCTATCTACTAACTCTTACTTGGCTTATCAATATTCCTCATATAACTTTAAGATGTACTTTCTTTTATTCTATCAAATAGTTAAGCTAATTTAAGTTATTTTGCTCTTAAGCAAAGAATTTTCATTTTTAACGATATTAATCTTTTCTCATTATACATTAGTTATGAGTTTTGTAAAAGTACATCTTTAAATTATGTATATTTGTTCTAATCTTTATTTTATTCACAGTAATTAAGCCCTTACTAATATTTTTTCCACTTTAAATCTAATAATTTTTGTTCAAGAAAAATCCCTGTTTTATTGCATCAATATATTTTTATGTATAATATTTTCATCAATAATGTTCTATTTCAATAAAATCTCAATAACATATCTATATATTAAATTGATAATCGTATTATTATAAAAGCTACAAAAAAAGAGGGGATATCCCCTCTTTCTAATATATTTATACTAATATTTAATATTTTAAAAAAACATCTGATGTTAAAAATTCTTATCTATCTTAAATTGTAGTTTAGCAAAGATTTTTTCAAATATCCAAATTAGTATTAAACTATTCTTATATTACATATTCTTCCATATCTTAGCTGCTCTTTGAGCTGAGTCGGCATTTATCTTGTCCATATCAACAGTAAGTATTACTCTGTCTTTCATTACAAGTTTTCCGTTTATCATAGTATGTCTTACCATACCACCGTTTACTCCAAATAGAAGATGTCCAAACCAGTTGTTTTCGCCTATTGGTGTGTGTGGTTTGTAGTCAACTACTATAATATCTGCAAATGCTCCTTTTTCTATCTTACCAAGTGGTTTGTTCCAATATTTAGCACAAATTGCAGGGTTGTTGTCAAATTGCAATGCCTTTGTTTCCATAAATCCTACTGTAGGATCTGCTAAGTGGTGGCTTTGCAATATGTTTGATACCTTCATAGATTCAAACATATCTTGAGTGTATGCATCTGAGCCAAGTCCTACTCTTACGCCTTTTTTCAATAATTGTACTACAGGAGGAGCTCCTACTGCATTGTTCATATTTGATTCAGGATTTGTTACTACACTTGTATCAGTAGCCTTGATTATATCCATTTCGCTTTGGCTTAGATGTATGCAGTGGATTGCAAGCGTCTTATCGCCAAGTATTCCCCAGTCGAATAGTCTTTCTCCTACTTTTCTGCCGTATTTCTTAAGGCTGTCGTATTGATCTTCTATACCTTCAGTAACGTGAATGTGATATCCTGCATCTACGCCTTGCATAGCTTCTTTTACCAAAGCCATAGTTTCATCTGATATAGTAAATGACGCATGCATTCCGAAAAGTGCCTTAACCATGTCGTCATCTTCTTTTAGGCAGTGTTTTATAAAGTCAACATTTTCTTTTATTCCGGCTTTTGTAGCTTCTTTTCCGTCTCTGTCAGTAGTTTCAAAGCAAAGTGAAGTTCTTACCCCTATCTTCTTGGCAGACTCTTCAAGAGCAAACAAACTTCCTTCTATACAATGTCCACTCGCATGGTGATCTATCAATGTAGTAACACCGGCTCTAATAGATTCGGCATAAGTTGTAAAAGCATTAAGTTTAATATCTTCTATTTGAAGTGATCTGTCTAATTTCCACCAAAGATTTTCAAGTATATTGAAGAAATTGTCTGTTACTCCGCTTGGTGCCATACCTCTTGCATAAGAGCTGTATATATGTGAGTGAGCACATATCATACCCGGCATAATCAAATTACCTTGGGCATCAAGAACTTCTTCACCTGGATGAGCTTTTTTAAGTTCTTCAAAGTTTCCAACTTCTACAATCACATTGTCTTTTACAAGTACGGCTCCATTGTCCATAAATCCGACTTTATCCGAATTTGTTATAAGTCTTCCGTTACCTATTATCATATTCTTCACCTCTGTTATTAAAATTTTATAATTAATCTGCAATAAGGTCTATAGCTTTCCCTATGACAGAAATGTAAATTATTTCATATCTTTACAAAAATCTGTTTAAATTATTGTATATCATCTTATTTATTTTTAGTTAAAATCAGACTTATACTATCAAAATTTTAGTGCAGACATCTATTTAAAAATGTATTCTTAAAAAATAATATTTTTTTCTATGTCTGAAATTCATATAAGTATTTAAAAATAAATATATCATCCATAGATTAAAAGAATTGCAATATTAATTTATAATCTTGCTGAAATAAGTTCAGCCAAGTGAACAGGTTTTCCTTCTCCCAATTTCAGTCCGCTTTCACAGGTATTACAGTATACTAAGGTTCTATCAGTCTTATGCCTTGCTACCTGCTCATTCATTTTTTTCAATTTTTCTTCCTCTGAAAGAACAGTGGTATATTTTTCTCCTATCTCTTTGAAAAGTCTTGGAGCTGTTTTCATATTAAGTGGAGTTACCTCCGACAGATTCCATATACCGCAAAACTTCGTCTTTTCAAAGTTTTCCTCAATCTCAACTGCCTTAATGTTCATCTTTTCAAGGCATTTTCTCACTGCATTTTGCGCACTGTCTTTTTTGCGAGATTTCCAACAGTCCTGCACACTTATCTCTTCTCCGTGAAAATCCTTCCAAGGGAAGTCATCATCTTCCAAGATAAATTCGTAAACGCTTTTTTCCTGCGTATTAGGACTGAGTTCATTTGTAATAATGGCACAGTTGGTGCAATTTGTAAGTATAGTATCTCCTTCTTTGAGTAAGTCCTGGGATACCCTGCAACATCCTAATATTTTTACATTCTTAGCTGTAAGATATGAACAGATTTTCTCGCTTACTTCAGCATGTGCCTTTTTGAAATTACATGATGGAAAATAATAAATCATAACTTCACTTCCTTTTCCCCACAATATTTCTGCATATCTTTGTATTAATACTAATCACCATTTATAATGTCATATATTTAGATTTATTGAAATATTATTTTTTTAGTTTTCAACAATCATACTTAATATATTTTTAGGACAATTTAATTGGTCTTTAGCATAAGCATAATTTACAGCTTACTATTAAAAGATTGATGAGATATTTTGTATGGCTCTTTGAATGCGCTTTTATTCTAATTTATTAACTTTATCTTACAGGGCGAACGCATATTATTGCAATCCGCCCCATAAGATTATTTTTCAGACTTTTCTATACGAAAGGTCTTTCAACTATATTTTCTATCACATAATATGAATATTTTTCTTCAAGTTGTTCAAGCATGTTGATATATTGCTTAGGAATGTTATCTCCACCCTTTTTGTATTCAACTACATCTTTTCCAACTCTGAAAAGGTAAGTGCCGTCAGGTTTTTTGTAGAATCCTTCGTTAGTTGATTCTTCAAAATCGTAAAGTGTCCAAAATACTGTAAATTTGTCTTTGTAAGGTCTTCCTGCATGTGGACAGAACACTCCGCAGTTACCGCATTCGTTACACATTCCATCTATATGCACTATTTGATGACCAAGTTCATATCCATCTACTTCTACCATTACATTGGCTCTATTAGGGCAAACTTGTACGCAGACTTCACATATTTGGTCGCATTTTAAACATCTGTCCCCTTCTTTTTCTCCAACTTTAGGTAATACAAGTATTGCTCTTCTCTTGTAAAGTTCGTTTTCGTCTTCAACTATGTCGAATTTTACAAAGTCCGCTTTGATATTTTCTTTTGACATTATATCAAGGGCTATCTTCTTAGCATCTCCCATACCTTTTACTATAGTAGAAGGTCCTCTCTTGCAATCTCCGGCTACATATACGTCTTTTTGACTTGTTTCGTTTGTAGCACTTAGTACAGCATAGCCTTTTTTATCAACAGAAAGTTTATTTTCAGCAAATGTGCTTACATCAACTCTTGCACCTGTAGCTCCTACTACTGTATCAAAGTCAAGATTCAAGATTTCTCCTGTTCCTACTACAGATTTTCTTCCACTTTCGTCAAAATCTCCAAGAGTCATCTTTTCACATTTGAAAGTCTTGCCGTCAAAACTTACAGGAGCTGTAAGTTCCATTATTTCTATACCTTCTTTTTTGATGTGATCCACTTCTTCTTGTGCAGCAGGCATATAAGCTTCTGTTCTTCTGTATACAAGTACAGCTTTTTCTACGCCTTCAAGTTTGCTTGCCACTCTTACGCAGTCCATTGCAACGTCTCCGGCTCCAACAACCGCTATCTTCTTTCCAGCTTTTGCTACTTTTCCGCTATTTTTGTATTCACCTAAGAATTCAAGAGCGTCTATTATCTTATCTGCTCCCTCTTTTACAGGTGATAGACCTTTTTCCCAAGCGCCTGTACATACAACTACATATTTATATTCTTTTTGAAGATTTTCATAACTGTCTTTAACTTCAGTGTTAAATCTGAATTCTACACCTTGGTTTACAGCTATTTGATAGTCTCTTTCGATTTGTTCATTTGATATTCTAAACTCAGGTATGATGTGGCTTACTATACCGTAAGGTTTTGAAAGTTTTTCAAATACTGTAACTGCAACTCCGTTTCTTCTAAGATATGACGCTACAGCTATACCTACAGGTCCTGCTCCTATTACTGCTACCTTGTTTTGAGTCTTCAAGTCAACTTTTTTGATATTGCTTATAAACTTATCTTGTGCGTTGTCAGCAGCTATAAGTTTCATATCTCTGATTTGAAGTGTCTTTTCGTAGTCAACTCTTGTACAACGATCTTGACAGTGATGAGCACATAGCACTCCCAAGATAGTAGGTGCAGTATTGTCATTTGCTATAACTTCTATAGCCTTGTCGTAATTCTTGTCAGCAACAAGTTTAAGATATTCAGGTATTTGTTGTTCTATCGGACAACCTCCGTCCTTACATGGTGCCTTGTAGCAATCAAACAGTGGCAATTCAGAATCTGTCTTTCTGTTTCCTGCTTTTTCTCTATAAAGCTTGTGATTTCTTCTTTCATTAGGTATATTTGCCACAACTTTTGCAAGTTTTTCATGGTCTATACCTTCGTATTTATCTTTCATCAAGTCTTCAGTTTCTTCAGCAAGTTGTCTGAATCTTTCGTATCCACCAGGTTTTAGTATTGTAGTTGCAACAGTTATTGGCATTACTCCGGTTTCAAATATTTCTCTTATATTAAATGCATCTGCTCCACCTGAATAAGCCATAGGTAATTGTCCCTTAAATTCAGTTGAAAGCTTGCTTGCCAATGACAATGACAATAGATATAGAGAACGTCCTGCCATGTACATTTCTTCAGAAGGCAATTCGCCTTTTTTAACTTGTACAGGGAAGGTATTGGTAATCTTAAGTCCAAATGCCTTACCTTCGTTTTCAGCAACCTTCAATAATCTTCTAAACATTGCAATAGCATCTGCATATTGTAAGTCGTTATTGAAATGGTGTTCGTCAAATGCGATATAGTCATATCCCATCTTATCAAGCATATTTCTTGCAAATTCATATCCAAGTAAAGTAGGGTTGCATTTTATAAATGCGTTTACTTTCTTTTCAGTAAGAAGATAATAACTTATCTTTTCAATGTCTTCAGCAGGACATCCGTGAAGTGTTGACAATGTTACTGAATTACAGATATTAGGAGATATTTTTTCCAAGTCTTCAAGTGTAAACTTTGAAAACATTGATATATTTTCTTTTAAGAAGTTCTTACATTCGTTGAATATCTCTGTCTTAGAAGCATCTTTCATATTTTCGATATAGCTGTCTATCTTAGGGAGCTTTATACCTTCCAAGTCGTATCCGACACTCATATTGTATGCAAAGTCTTGGCTGTCTGATATGCCAAATTCCTTTGCAAGCACAATACAGGCAAAGTAAGCTTTTACATATTCTTCATAAGCCATTAGCACTGTAAGCTCTGTAGACCATTCACAGTTGTAGCATTCATCTTCTGCATATATACATGGTCTTGCTATACAGTCTTGCAATTCCTTACCGTCCATCTTTTGCACAGTCTTAAGCTCCATGAATCTTGCTCCTGAAAGATAAGACGCTACTATATTTTGTGCAAGTTGAGAGTTTGGTCCTGCAGCAGGTCCTACTATAGTTGATATTTCATCTCCAAGCACAATTTTTTGTTTCTTTCCTGATTTGTTGAAATAGAACTTGTCTTTTCTTATCCCAAATACGCTTCCCATCTTCTTGTATTCGTCCAAAGACCAAGTTATGATATTTTCAAAAGGAATTCCTCTCATTAATTCACTCATTTTACACCTCTTAAATAAAATATTTAAATTTGAAAAGTTTTATGTAAACTTCTCTAACACAACTAATATATATTTTCTAAGTCACTATTTTTTAGGTGTTACACTTATATTGTAAACCTAAAATTAAAAAAATATTATGACTTTTATTTATCTAATTTTTTAATACAATCAAA
>GL405246.1:301641-327116 GCA_000146855.1 [Eubacterium] yurii subsp. margaretiae ATCC 43715 | reverse complement strand
AAAATAAAATAAATTTATTTGGAATTTTTATATACATTTTATTTTAATATAAAATTAATTATTATAATTATTATTTTTTCTATGAATAAATTTTCCGTAGCCTTTTTTACCCATAAATTCACCATCTTTAGCTACAAGTTCACCCCTAGAAAACACTAGATGCACTTTACAATTAACTTCTAAACCTTCATATACATTGTAATCACAAACTGAATGTTGATTATCTACACTTATCAATTCTTTTTCATTAGGATTTATAACCATTATATCTGCATCTGTATTTATTTCTAAACTACCTTTTTCAGGATACATTCCAAATATTTTTGCTGAATTTGTACTTATAACTCTAACAAAAGTATTAATATCTATTTTATTTTTCAAGACTCCTTCAGAAAAAATAATCTTAACTCTTTCTTCTACTCCAGGTATTCCACCAGGTGCAAGTGTAAAATTATTTAAAGCTTTAATTTTTTCAGTTTTATAAATAAAAGGGCAATGATCTGTACCAAGTGTATCTACTATACCATTTTTTATCGCTTTCCAAAGTTCTTCTTTATCTTTTTCTTTTCTAAGTGGTGGTTGCATTATATATTTAATACCTTCTTTTGAGCCATCTTTAGAATATACATCATCTGTCAAAATAAGATATTGTGTGCAAGTTTCAGAAAATACATTTTCCCCATTATTTTTTGAAAGTTCTATCCTTTTTATAGATTCACCTGCTGAAGTATGAACTATATATACAGGTACATCAAGCATTTTAGCACAATTTAAAAGTGTATCCACACTCTCTGCTTCTGCCTCATTTGGTCTTGTAGCCGGAAAATATTTTACATCTGTATTTCCCTTATCTAATGTTTCTTTTATAAGATAATTAGTAATTTTATCATTTTCACAATGAACAGTAAGAATTCCTCCTGATTCTCTCATCTGTTTTAAAATTTTATAAAAATCTATATCATCCATTGCATATCCATATGTAGAATATGCCTTAAATGACATTATTCCTTCATTTTTTATGATTTCGTCCAATTCTTCCAGTATATCATTATCTACATGTTGTATTACACCATGAAAACCATAGTCTATTACTGACTTTTTTCCAAGCTCTTTGTATTTATTTATTGAATAATGTAAATTGCATCCCTTTGGTCCAAAGGCTATATGATCTATTATAGTAGTTGTTCCACCGCATGCTGCTGCTATGGTACCAGTATAGAAGTCATCTGCTGATCTATATAACTCTGACTGTTGAAGTTCCATATGTGTATGTGGATCTATAGCTCCTGGCATAACATACATTCCAGATACATCGTATATTTCATCTGCTGATTCATAATCTCCAATACCAATAATTTTATCATTTTCCATTAATAAATTAGCTTTTATAATTTCATCAGATGTTATAATAGTACCATTTTTTAATAATTTTGTCATTTTCTATACCTCCTTAATTTTATAATAATATAAAACAAATACATTTAAAATTAATACTAAGTTTATTATTAGTTTAATATAGAAATAGTAAACTAATATAGTTATTTTTTTATTTTTATATATATTTTATATAAAATCATAGATATAAAGACTCCAAAAACATATGCATTATTAAAAATGAATTTTAAACTCTCTATATACTTTGAACCTACTACTATTCCAGTAAGAATCAATACTATTGCTATTACCTCTGTATTCCATCCTTTGTTATAGTTATATATGCCTTCATCTATTTTGTATGCATCAACTAAATTTACATTTGTTTTTACATCAAACAAATACCAAGCAATATATATTCCCGATAATGGTCCTAATAAGGCTCCTAAAAATTGTGTAACTTCATATATTAAGTGATATGCACTAGACATTGAATTCCAAGGCTGTGATAGAAGTGCTAGAAAAGCTGTAAAAATTGTTATTGTTTTAAATGAAAATTTATCTTTAGCATATGAGGCTACTATATTTACTGCTGGCATAAGATTTCCAGCTACATTAGTTGTTAGTACAGCCATTATTATAAATATGGAAAATAGTATTCTTACTATAGGGTTTGAAAAATTTCCAACTAAAACAGCTGGCTCCCATATTTCTTTTCCAAAAGCTAAATAAGCTCCTGCAGTACCACATATTCCCACAAATGAAACATATCCTGTTATAAGTGGTGCCGATATTAACTGTCCATAAACTTGTGCTTTTTGATCTTTGCATTCTCTAGTATAATCAGCCATAGAAAGAGCTATTCCACCGTCAAAAGCAATCATTGAAGATAAAGCTGGAAAAAATAATTTAATAAATGGTGTGTCATTGTTAGCTTGAAGAACTTTTGCACTTAATAATTTTGTTATACTCCAATCCGCAGTAGACAATCCCCATATTATGACAACTAAACTCATTATTATTAGAATTGGCGCAGAAAATGTTTCTAAAATTTTTACACCTTTATTTCCTGATGTAGCAATATATATTTAGAAACCAGAATAATATAAAGGATATAATACTTGCATTAAATCCCATATTACTAAAAGATGGAATAAAAGTTTGTATTATAATATTTAGAGCTTCTCCACCAATCCAAGTTTGAACGCCAAACCAAAATACTCCTAGGATTCCTCTTATAATTGAAGGAATTAGCTTCCCTTTATTTCCAAATACTATTTTTGAAAGAAAAGGATAACCTAAACCATACTTAACTCCAAAATGTCCAATTATTATAGCGACTCCCATAACTAGAGTATGCCCTAAAACTATTGTAAATAAAGCTTGATACCATGTCATACCAGATACTAGTAAACCGCTTGCCACCTGATAAACAGCTATAGATACTATCATACCTATCCAAAGACTTGAAACATCCCATACACCCCATGTTCTATTTTTTGAACTTACAGGAGCAAAAGTTTCAGTGTAATCATTAGGTCCTTTTTTTATTTCATCAATTTCTTTTTGTGATAAATCAACTATAGAAGAATTTAAAAACATCATAATTGCTCATCTCCTCAAATTTAAACTACATACTTAGTTTGTTTAAGCAAAATATAATTATAATTTTACTTTCATAATGTATTAATATAGAGATATATACTAATCTCAATAAAAAATTGAGATTAGTATTATTTAAGAAATAAAAACTAGTTAAAATACTTACACTTTGATGATACTATTCGCCTTTTTTTACCATTTCTTCTGCTGCTTCTTTATCTTCTTTTGTAGGAGGGAAGATGATGTTGCATAAAATAGAAATTATACAAACACAAGCAACTGTATCTTTGAATATGAAAGCTACTGCAGGTGGCAATCCTTGTACTGCATTAGGATGTGCTCCAAGTCCAAGTCCAAGCCCGAATGTCACTCCAAGTATTATAATGTTTCTATCTGTAAAACCTGCTTTTGCTATCATCTTAATTCCATTTATAAGTATCATCGCAAAAACTGTTATAACCGCTCCACCAAGAACACTTGCAGGAATTATGTTAAATAACATACCTATCTTAGGTAAAAATGCTGCTCCTGCAAGAACGAAGGCTCCCATAGCTATACACCATTTGTTTACAACCTTTGTCATCGCAACTATACCTGCATTTTGTCCAAATGCTGTATTAGGAAGTGCATTGAAAAGAACTGCTGTAGTTGATCCCAAGGCATCAGCAAGTATTGCTCCTGATGTTTCTTCTCCTGTCGCCTCTCTATTGAATCCGGCAATTGTTATACCATTTGAGTTACCTATTGTTTCAAGTCCTGATACTATATAGATTGTAGCAAAGCTTATTACTGCTTCAAGCGGGAACTTCAATTCCCAAGGTGCAAGTATCGGCATAGGTACTGCAAACAGTGGTGCATCAAATACAGGTTGGAAACTTATCTGTCCAGTTACAGCCGCTGCTACATATCCTACTATAAGTCCTATAAGTATGGCTGATATCTTCCACATACCTTTTCCGAATCTTTGTAGGAAGATTATTACGAAAAATACCAAGAAACCAAGAGCTATATTTTTTAGTGAACCATATTGCAATTGTACTGTACTTGGATCAAGTCCCTTTGCTGTAGCTTCAGCTACCGCCTTGGCATCAGCAATTTTCAATCCCGCTCCTCCGGCAAAATAGTCAACACCGACTTCAAGAAGGTGTATTCCTATTGTTATGAGCACACTACCCACTACAAGTGGAGGAAAAAGTTTTTTCAAAGGTTTATAGAATATACCCATTATAACTTCAACTATACTTCCTACTGCAGCTGCACCAAGAACTACTGCAAGTGCTACAAGAGGTCCCTGCTCCAGATATTGAAGTCCTATAGTCCTTGCTGTCGGTACGAATGCAAAGGAAGTACCCATTACTATTGGAAGTCCTGCTCCTATTTGGAACTTACCTATCTTTATAGGATAAAGTTGAACAAATGTAGTAAGTCCTGAGACGAACATCGCACATTGAATCATTTTTAATCTTGTATCGTTGTCAAGTTTAAGTACACCAACAAGTATCAGTACCGGCGCAAGATTACTTGTGAACATCGCAAGAACGTGTTGAAAGCCAAGTGGGAAAGCCACCTTAAAGCTCGGTCTTCCTTCGAGTTGATAAATAAGCTCGTTATCGCTTAATTTTTGTTTGTTTTCGCTCATCGTATTGTCCCTTTCAATACTCCAAGCTATTTAAAATTTATTAGTGTTTTATAAAATCATCATCAAATTATTGTCTACTATTATTAAGATTTAAAATATAACTTAATTACTATCACAAAAATTTACATATAAGACTCCATATACGGCAATGCAAATCTCATCAATTATGATAAGATTTCATTGCCAACTACTGGTATACGCTATTTTTTAACCTTATTTAAGCTACAATTATAATTTTTCTAACAATATGTGTCACTAATTCATAAATATTAATTCTTACTTAATATAAATTTTGAAAGCATCCCTTAGAGTTAGTTTAAAATTAATATTTCAATTTACAAATAGCCAGGAATAAACATTAAAATAAAAATGTTATATGATAGTTTAAAAAACTATTCATTTACTATAACTGTACCTGTTTTTCCTGCTATAGCTTCATCAGCCTTTTCAAGTGATGTTATTATAGCTTTTCTACCTTTTTTAGATTTTGCAAACTCAACAGCCGCCAATACCTTAGGCAACATTGAACCTTCTGCAAATTCTTTGTCATCAATATATTTTTGTACTTCATCAAGTGTTATTGTATCAAGCCATTTTACATCAGGTTGTCCAAATCTTATTGCAACCTTATCTACTGCTGTTAGTACCAAGAATACATCGGCATCCAATATTTCAGCAATCTTTTCGCAAGTAAAGTCCTTGTCTATTACGGCAGGAACTCCGACTAATTCGTCTCCTCTTTTTACAACAGGTATACCGCCACCACCGCCGCAGATCATAACTATTCTATTGTCAAATACTTTAAGCAATGAATCTTTTTCTACTATATCAACTGGCTTTGGTGAAGGAACTACTGTTCTGTATCCTCTTCCAGCATCTTCCTTAACAGCAATACCTTTTGCTATAAGTGCGTCAGCTTCTTCCTTTGTCATAAATGCACCTACAGGTTTAGTAGGATTTTTGAAAGCCGGATCATTTTCGTCTACCAATGTTTGAGTTACAATAGTAACTACAGGCAAATCAGCTCTACCTCTTTTTACAGCTTCATTTTTGATTGCATTTTGAAGGTGATATCCAATATATCCTTGGCTCATAGCTCCACATTCAGGGAAAGGCATCTTAGGTATCTTAGTTTCTGCCTTTGCAGCTATGTCCATAGCATTGTTTATCATACCTACTTGCGGTCCGTTACCATGACCTATTATTACCTTATTTCCTGATTGAATAAGATCTATTATAGATTTTGCTGTTGCCTTAACAGCCTCTTTTTGCTCTTCAGGTGTATTGCCAAGGGCATTTCCACCAAGTGCTAACACTATTTTCATTTATAATCCTCCACTGCTGTCAACCTTATATTTTCATATAAAATTGATGTTCAATTTTTTAATAAATTATTTTTTGATTTATATTGAAATTATGATTTGCATATTTAAACCATAATTATTCATTTTTCGAATTATTTTCAATAACTTGTGGTAATATCAGATTCAATACCACAGCTATCAATGTAGTTGTACTTGTAGCTGAAGTTCCAAATACATCTATAATCATCTGTGGAAATCCTGTAAGTGATCCTGGCACTCTAACTATACCTTCTCCTATTGCAAGTGCTATTCCTACAACCCCTATATTTCTCGGATTTAATCCTGCTCCTGATACCATCTTTACTCCTGTCATTGATATAGTAGCAAAAACTGATATTGTCGCTCCTCCAAGAACAGCTTGAGGAATTGTTGTAAGTACAGCTGAAATCTTAGGTAAGAGTCCTGCAATTATTACAAGTATTGACGAGAACACAAATATTTTTCTATTTATACACTTATTAAGAGTAACTATGCCGACATTTTGACTAAATGTCGAAAGTGGCATACATCCAAATACTGAGCCTACTAAACTTGAGAATCCATAGCCTATTATTCCGCCTTGAAGCTCGTCATCTGTAGGTAATCTATCCATTCCACCCTGCGTTGTAGCAGTTAAGTCACCTATTGCCTGAATTGAGTTTACTATATGAAGAATTCCAAGAGATATGATTGCTGATGGTACAAACTCAAAACCAAAATGCATAGGTTTTGGTACTTGAACAAGCCCTGCATTTGCTATACTCGAAAAATTAACCATGCCAAGAGGTATAGATACTAAATACCCGGCTACAACTCCTATCAATATAGAAGCAAGTTTTATTGAGCCCTTTCCAAAGTTATTGCATATTAAAACTACCGCCAATGTTATAAGAGCCACTGCCCAGTTTTTTAGTGATCCGAAGTTAGGATTTGTATCTATATTTCCTCCTCCTGCCATATATCTGACAGCAACAGGATATAGACCTAAACCTATCGAAAGTATAACTGTTCCTGTAACAAGTGGTGGGAAGAATTTGGTCAATTTCTTTACAAATAGACCGAAAAGCATTGCAATTATTCCACCTACAAGCTGTGCTCCAAATACAACTGCCATAGCCTTAGGACCGTCAAATCCTGCTCCAATAGCATTTTTTACTATAGCCGATAGAGTTGAAACATAAGCAAAACCTACACCCATTATAACAGGAAGTTTGGAGCCTAATTTACCAAAAAGACCGAAGTTTTGTAATAATGTTGCAAGCCCTGCAAAAATCAGTGAAGATTGGACAAGTAGCACCTTATCTTCCGTTGACAACCCTGCTCCTCCGGATATTATAAGTGCCGGTGTTATACATCCTACTACCATCGCTACAACGTGCTGAAAACCAAGTGGTGCAGTATCAGCCATCGAAAGTGGCGCTTCGTATATGTATAAATTTTTATTATTTTCTTTAGAGTTTTCCATTAATTTCTCCCATACCTTAACTACTGCTCGTCTTATTATCAATCAAAATTAATGATAAATGAATAAAATAAATCCACACATATTTTAGTGCTATCTTTTATATCTTTGTTAGAACATTATTTTAGCAAAATTTAAAAAAGCTAATATAATTTTAAAATTTAATATAAACAAAACACTTCTTTCCAAACTTTATTTAAAATCCTTCCTCCGGCTGAGTTCTTTGCCAGAGGAAGGTATCAAGACTATATAATCTTATGATTTATAAAACTATTTCGCCCATCTTTGTTTTTTTGCATTTTCCAATCTTTGTAGCATTTCTTGAGGATCTTTAACCTTTGCAAGGAATATCATAGCAGCTATTACATATGGTTTGAAGCTTGCTTCTTTGTATAGAGGCACTCTGTATCTATCGAATACTGAGTTTTCAACTTCTCCTTCTTTACAGCTTAGCCCAGTGATGTCAGCAGGTAAACAGTGCATGTAAAGAGCTTTACCGTTTTTAGTAGTCTTCATCAATTCTTCTGTACATTCCCAATCCTTATGTTTTGCATTTTGTGCAAGAAGTTCTTTTTCAAGAGCATCTATTCCGGCTTGGTCGCCTTTTCCATAAAGGTCAGTTCTCTTTTCCATAGCTGCAAATGGAGCCCAAGACTTAGGATATACTATATCAGCATCCTTGAAAGCTTCAGCCATAGAGTTAGTCTTTACGAATTTTCCGCCTGATATTTCAGCGTTCTTTCTTGCTATTTCTTCAACTTCAGGCATTATTTCATATCCTTCCGGATGAGCAAGAGATACTTCCATTCCAAGTCTTGTAAATAGACCTGCTATACCTTGAGGAACTGAAAGTGGTTTTCCGTATGATGGAGAGTAAGCCCAAGTCATAGCTATTTTCTTACCTTTAAGGTTTTCTATTCCGCCAAATTCATGTATTACATGAAGGGCATCAGCCATAGCTTGTGTAGGGTGATCTATGTCACATTGAAGGTCTACAAGTGTAGGTCTTTGTTCCAATATTCCATCTTTGTATCCTTCTTCAACATAATCAGCATAATCTCTCATGTATTTGTTACCCTTACCAATATACATGTCATCTCTTATACCTATTACGTCAGCCATGAAAGAAATCATGTTAGCAGTTTCTCTTACAGTTTCTCCGTGAGCTATTTGAGATTTTCCTTCGTCCAAATCTTGTACTTCAAGTCCAAGCAAATTACAAGCAGATGCGAAAGAGAATCTTGTTCTTGTTGAGTTATCTCTGAATAGTGATATTCCAAGACCTGAATCGAATATCTTTGTAGATATGTTTTCTTCTCTCAATTTTCTAAGAGCATCTGCTACTGTCCAAGTAGCTTGCAATTCATCAAAAGTCTTAGTCCATGTTTCGAAAAAGTCATTGTTGTACATTTTTTCAAAATTCAATGAATCAAGTTTACCTATATATTTTTGCATTAAAGACATTATTTAATCCTCCGGAATTTAATTTATTATTTTATAATTTAATTTGTAATTTATTCATCCCAAGTCGAAGTGCAGCTCTTAGATAAAATTATCTTTATATCTAATTATATAAAGCTACCTTCAACCTTGAGATTAATATTTTTTTGTTTTCAGTACAAAATTTTTGAAATTATTTCGCTATTTGTGAATATTCGTAAGGAACTCCTGCATATAGAGCTGCACAAGTTACCAAGTCATTTTTCCAAGTTATTTCGTTTGGAGCATGAGCTTGAGCTTCAGCACCAGGACCAAATCCTATACAAGGTATTCCGTTTCTTCCCATTATAGACACACCGTTTGTAGAGAATGTCCATTTGTCAGTAAGCGGTCTTGCTTGTCTCATTTCTATATTATCTACATCACCTTTTCTAAGTTCAGTGTTGTATAGTCCTTGATATACTTTTTCAAGAGATTTTGTTACATTGTGATCTTTTGGAATTACCCAAGTTGGGAAGTAGCATTCGATTGGATATACTTCACCTGTCCAAGATGGTACATCATATTCGTACATTGTAACCTTAGCGCCGTATTTTTGTACTGCAGGAAGGTCTTCAATTTCTTTTATACAACTTTGCCATGTTTCACCGGCAGTCATTCTTCTGTCAAGTGATATGCTGCAAGAGTCTGCAACTGCGCAACGGCTTGGAGAAGTGTAGAATATTTGAGAAACTGTAACTGTTCCTCTTCCAAGGAAGTTAGCTTCTTCATAGTGTTCAGGATTGTATTTCTTATCAAGCATCTTTACAAGTCCTCTTATAGAAGTAGACTCGTCAGCAGAGTTTGCATTAAGATCCCTGATGTTTTGGATTATTTCAGACATCTTGTATATAGCATTGTCTCCACGTTCTGGAGCTGAACCGTGGCAAGATACACCTTGTACGTCAACTCTTATTTCCATACGTCCTCTTTGTCCTCTGTAGATACCACCGTCAGTTGGCTCTGTAGAAACAACAAATTCAGGTCTTATACCACTTTTCTTGATTATATATTCCCAGCAAAGTCCGTCACAGTCTTCCTCTTGAACTGTTCCAACAACCATTACTTTGTATCCGTCAGGGATAAGGTTAAGTTCTTTCATTATTCTTGCACCGTAAACAGCAGATATAACTCCACCCAATTGGTCAGAAACTCCTCTACCGCCTATGTGCAAATCATCTTCAAATCCTTCATATGGATCGAATGTCCAGTTAGCTCTGTTTCCTATACCAACTGTGTCTATATGTCCGTCAAAAGCTATTATCTTGTCGCCTTTTCCCATGAAGCCCATTACATTACCTTGCTTGTCTATATAAGCTTCATCAAATTCCAACTTTTTCATCTCTTCAAGAATTCTTTCAGCATGTTCTTTTTCTCCGCAGCTTTCACCAGGAAACTTAACAACATCTCTTAAGAATTTTGTCATTGCAGCTTTGTAGCCTTCAGCTTTTTCTTGAATCAACTTGTAATCAATACTCATTTTTTTCTCCCTTTCAATTATTCATTACCTTAAAATATCTAAAGTAATACTAAAAAATATATACATCAAGAAATTATCAAAACGATAAATTCTTGTTATATCTCAGATTATTTGTGAAATGCCCCGTTCCATACTATACTTCTATAGCTGTCTGGATCAGTATCTCCTTCTGTAGAGATAACTAAAACTTTTGAATTTTCATCAAGTTTCAATTTTTCCTTAAGTTCTTTAAGACTGTCATCAGTAAGAAGTTCATAAACTATACCAGCTGTAACCGCACCAGACTCTCCTGATATTACCTTAGGGTCATTACCCAAAGGATTACCAAGCACTCTCATACCGTCAGCAGCTACATATTCAGGGCAAGATATGAATGCATCAGAGTAATCTTTCATGATATCCCAACCTATAGGGTTTGGCTCTCCGCATGCAAGACCTGCCATTATTGTAAACATATCTCCTGTTACATTTGTCAACTCGTGGTTTTCTGCTGAACGGAATATACAGTTAGCAACTTCTGGCTCAACTATAGTAGTTATCGGTCTGTTTTGAGGGAACATAGAAGCTATCATGCCTTGTACAGCTCCTGCCATAGCACCAACACCTGCTTGTAGGAATACGTGCGTAGGTGCATCTATTCCATATTCTTTCATTTGTTCTACAGCTTCAAGCATAAGTGTTCCGTATCCTTGCATTATCCAAGTAGGTACTTTTATATAGCCTTCCCAAGCAGTATCTTGTATTACTTCTCCACCTGTAGCCTTAGCGTTTTTGTCAGCCAATCTAACCGCTTCATCATAGTTCATATCAGTGATGCTGGCATCAGCGCCTTCAGCCTTTATCTTATTTAATCTGTATTCAGATGAGCCCTTAGGCATATATACTACAGATTTTTGTCCAAGTTGATTTGCAGCCCATGCTACTCCTCTTCCGTGGTTACCGTCTGTAGCAGTGTAAAAAGTTATATCTCCCAATTTCTTCTTAGTTTCTTCAGATTTAAGCATATTGAAATCTACTTCACTTATGTCTTTGCCCAATCTTTCAGCCAAGAAATTTCCTATGGCATAAGAGCCACCCAAAACTTTAAAAGCGTTAAGTCCAAATCTTTTTGATTCATCCTTTACCAAAAACTCCTTGATTCCCAATTGTTTTGACAATTCAGAAAGTCTTGCAAGAGGAGTTGGTTCATAGATATCAAACTTTTTATGAAAATCTCTCGCCTTTGAAATTTCTTTTTCATTAAAAGTTTCAACATCAGCTTTTTTTCCGGCAGTTCTCGAATCATTACTGATAATCCATCTTACCTTTTCCATCATTAATTCTCCTAATTTCTTTTTTTATCTGTAAAAATACTCAAAATATTTCTACCTAAAGACAACACTAATTCTAAAACTATATCATAAAATTTTGCAAATTGATAATTTTCTTAGATTTATTTGAAGAAATATTGAATTTTATGTATATTTTAGCTAAAATCAGCATTAACTTAAAACAGTATTTTATAAAAACATACTGTACTTTAATATTAGCAATTTTTGTGCCAAATGTAAAGGAATTTTTTAAAAAATTTAAAAAGTTAGCTATTTCAAAGCATTAGGAGAATAAATAAATTTTAACATACAAAAACATCAATTTAATTATTTATCATAATGATAATTTTATCAATTTGATAAATAGTATAAAAAAATATCAATTTAAAAAATCAGAAATATAAAATATTATCTATATTCTTACTTAACAACACATACTTATTCCTTTTATAAATATATCTATTGTCATAACACTTACTTGCTTTGTTGGCATGAACAAGAGAACCTATAGAGGTTATCCCTTTACCTTCCAACTCTTTAACTACATTGTAGACTATTGCAGAGCCAAGTCCTCTGTGTTCTTCTTCAACACCCATGTAAAGGAAGACATATTCTTTAGTGAACTTTTTTCTATACAGTATTTTTAAAATATTCAAAAAATTATCAATATGATAAGTTAAGTTATTGTAATTTGGAATCGCTATAAAAAATCCTACCGGCTCATCATTATAATATGCCATTTTAACCATGTCAAAATTCAATACAGTCCTTAATTTTCCAAAATACTCACAAAAATCTTCTTCTGCAATCTCCTTATAAATGGGAAAGTTCTTATATAACTTAGTAATTAAGTGATAAATCTCCCTTATTCCCATATTAAAATTCTTCTCGTTGAACTTCCTTATTACATAACCCTTATTTATAAAGTCTCTATATCTCTTTTCCAACTTTTTGTTAGTATAGCCTTTTTCAAAACTCTTGTAAAATGTAGTTGTATAGGTCTCAATCACCTCATAACCACTTTTTAAAAAGTGGCCATAATAATAAGGAAGATTGTATGGCTCCCCTGTATAAGGTATGTCAGCAAAATTATTGACCTTGAGTCTATACCTTACCCAAAACGATATGTCCACAGGACCTATTATTCTTTTAAAATAATGCTCTACAGCAAACTCACTAGCCTTAGTCAGCAGGAACTTAAAGGTTTCTTCATCATCTATACATTCTACAAAGCCAATGTATACTATCCTGTCTAAAGAAAGTATTGCACCAAAGTATGATGTCAGGGCAAACCTACCTACAGGCTTAGAGTCTTTGTAAATACAAAAAGCCCAAACGTAGTTGCAAAGACTGAATGTGTGCATGCCTTCAATAAGAGATTTTATCTCCTCCTTGTCAAAGACATTATAATTTTTGTCATATAGGCTGTCAGTAACATTGAGAAAATCGTCCATATCTTCTTTTTTTAAAATATTCACTTCCCTACATTCTAAGCCCATAATACACTCCTAAGATTATTTCAAATGAATATTCTCTTGTCTGTAACCACCATATCCGCTGCAACGTCATATTGGTCTATATCTATACTTTCCACTATGCATTCATCAAAGCATACTCCGATTTTTACTGCATTGTATCCGATGAAAAACCTATCATAAAACCCCTTGCCATATCCCACTCTATATCTATTGACGTCAAAGCATACGCAAGGAGTAATTATTATATCTATATCTCTTTTATCTATTTCATCTATTTTTTCCAAAGGTAGTTCCGGTATATCCATATATCCCTTGACTAAGTCTTTCATATCATATAGTCTAGACGCAACCATGACTGAATTTTTTACATCTTTTATATAAGGTATGGATACATTTTTACCAAGGGAAAGACATAGTGAAATAAATTTGCTCGTGTCCACTTCGCTACCAAAACTTACAAAGGTCATTATATTTTTTGCCTTTTCAAATATTTCAGTCTTTGTTATCTTATCAAAAATAATAGATGATTTTAGTATAATTTCTTCTTGCGAATTCTTATCTCTTTCAGTTAGTATCTTTTTTCTAAGAGTCTTTTTATCCATGGTAGATCTTCCCTTTTCAATTTTTTCTCTTACTTTTAAGAACAAGTTTATTTTATCATCTTAAGCTTTAATTTTCAATTATTTTTTTGTAAAAAAACTGATTAAATACAAGAATTTTCAGTTTTAAAAATAGGTAAAATTTTTTTTACAAAAGATATTGACACGCTGAAAAAAAAATGATATTATATACAAGCGATTGTGAATGTCACAATTATAGGACTCATTAGCTCAGCAGGCAGAGCACTTGACTTTTAATCAAGGTGTCCCGGGTTCGAATCCCGGATGGGTCACCATCGAAAGCAAATATTAGCATGGCTCCTTGGTCAAGCGGTTAAGACACCGCCCTTTCACGGCGGTAACAGGGGTTCGATTCCCCTAGGAGTCACCATTTTTTTGGATCCATAGCTCAGCTGGGAGAGCATCTGCCTTACAAGCAGGGGGTCATAGGTTCGAGCCCTATTGGGTCCACCAGTTAAAAAAGATGTTGCATCTGCAACATCTTTTTTATTGTCTTTTTCAGTATTATATCAGTCTAGCCATTTTTTTATTCTATTAAACGCCTCTTCTATCCTATCTTTAGAAAGCGTCATAGCAAGTCTTACATAACCTTCCCCATATTCGCTGAAAGCTGTCCCGGGTATCATAAGTATGTGACATTGTTCTTTTACTTCCTTACAGAATTCTTCACTATTCATACCCGTTGCCTTGATATTTACAAGCATATAGAAAGTTCCTTTTACGGGCAAGACCTTAAGTTTAGGTATTTGTGATATTTTTTCATAAGCCAAATTGAGTCTACTTTCAAACTCTTCTTTTATAAACTTCTGTACCTTCTTTCTGTTTTTAAGTGCATGGATTGCAGCCCTTTGAGATACTGATGGAGGGGAATAAATTATATTGTCATTGATTGCTTTTAATACCCTTATATATTCTTTGGGAGCTATTATATATCCTATCCTCCAACCTGTCATTGCAAAGTCTTTGGAAAAACTTCTGATTGTTATTACCCTGTCCTTCATACCTTCGACAGAGGCTATAGGTATAAAAGGATTTTGAAAACTAAGAAGAGTATATATATCATCTGCTACAACCATTATATCATGTTTTTTTGCTATCTTTGCTATATCTTGGAGATTTTCAAGACTAAGGCAGGTACCTGTAGGATTGTTTGGCGTATTTATTATAAGCGCCTTTGTCTTTGGTGTTATCAAGGCTTCTAATCTTTTTACATCTATGGCGAAATCTTCTTCTTCATAAGTCGGCAGATATACTATCTTACCGCCCTTGGATTCTATACAAAAGTCATAGACTGAAAAATGCGGAGTAGGTATTATGACCTCATCCCCCTCATCTATTATGCAACTCATGGCAAGATACATGGCATGACAGGCGGAAGTGCTGACAAAAACTTCATCATTTTTGATGTCCAGACCGTATTCTTCCTTTTGATACTTGCATATCTCTTGTCTAAGCTCTATCAAGCCTGTTGATTCTGTATAGTGAGTATAGCCTTTTTTTGCATCTTCAAAGGCTCCCTTTATAATCTCAATATCTGTAGTAAAGTCTATGTCACCTATGGAAAAATCTATGACATCCTCATATTTTATTTCTTCATTTGTAGAAAATGCATTGTCTTTTATATTCTGATATTTTTTGATATAAAGTTTTTCATAACATCCTCTTTTTTCAGCAATATACTTATTTTAAAATATTAAAACATCCCTTGAATTTTTATAATAGAATATATTATATTTAATAGCAAAATCGAATAGAATAATGGATAATTTTTTTGTAAAATATCCAAAGTCCCATTGATATTATGCTATTTTGATTAAATTTTTTAAGAATTTTTATCTATAGATTAATCAGATAATAGTATAAGTATCTAAAAAAGAAATATTTTACATAGTTCAAATAAATCTTAGTGCAAGCGACAATAGTAAAAGCTTGCAATTATTGAATTTGAAATATTTAATATTATAAAATTAAAGACAAGCCCGCTAAAAACACGGGATTGCCTTTGAATAATGTCTTATTTTTTCAACCAAGTCATCATTGAACGAAGTTCCTTACCTACTTCTTCTGATTGATGTTCAGCTTCTTTTCTTCTTGTTGAAAGGAATCTTGTCTTTCTTCCTGATGAGAATTCAGTCATAAAGTTGCTTGCAAATGTACCATCTTGTATGTCTGACAATATTTCTTTCATAGCCTTTCTCGTTTGGTCGCCTATTACTTTCTTACCTGCAATATAGTCTCCGTATTCAGCAGTATTTGATATTGAGTTTCTCATCTTAGGGAAGCCACCTTCAACTATCAAATCAACGATGAGTTTCATCTCATGTATGCACTCAAAGTATGCCATTTCTGGCTCATATCCCGCTTCAACAAGAGTTTCAAATCCGGCTTTCATAAGCTCTGTTACTCCACCGCAAAGTACAGCCTGTTCTCCGAACAAGTCAGTTTCTGTTTCTTGTCTAAATGTTGTTTCAAGTATACCTGCTCTTCCTGCACCTATACCTGAAGCATAAGCAAGTGCATAGTCTTTTGCCTTTCCTGATTTGTCTTGGTATACGGCGATAAGCGAAGGTACCCCTTGTCCGATTTGATATTGGCTTCTTACAGTATGTCCCGGTCCCTTTGGAGCTACCATTATTACATCTATGTCTTCACTTGGTATTACAAGGTTGTAATGGATGTTGAAACCGTGGGCATACATAAGCACATTGCCCTTCTTCATATGAGGAGCTACCTGTTCATTATAGATGTCTGCCGATATTTCATCAGGCACAAGCATCATAACTATGTCTGCAGCCTTTGCAGCGTCAGGCACGTTCATAACAGTAAGACCTTGAGATTTTGCAGCTTCTACAGACTTACTTCCTTCTTTAAGACCTACTACTACCTTTACTCCGCTTTCTTTCAAATTTAGAGCGTGAGCATGACCTTGGCTGCCGTATCCTATTATAGCTACTGTCTTATCTTTCAACAAGTCCAAATTACAATCTTTGTCATAGTATTTTTTAATCATTTTAATCATCCTTTTCATTTTTTTAAATTCAGTTATTATCTTTAGTAGATACCCAATGCAAGAAATCCATATCAAATCTTATGAATTAATGATATTATTTCTTGCGTATTATCATTTCGTCGCTGTCTCTCGACATGGCTGTTATACCTGTACGACAGATTTCCAATATTTCAAAATCTTCCAATACCTTGATAAAGGCATTTATTTTTGTAGGCTTACCTGTCACTTCCACTATCATACTCGTAGGTGAAAGATCTATGATAGAGCCCTTATATATTGTTGCTACCTCTACCATCTTACTCCTATTATCAGCATTAGTCTTTATCTTGGCAAGCACTATTTCTCTCATTACAGACTTATTTTGCTCCAATACATCTACCTTGATAACTTCTTCAAGCTTTGATGTCTGTAGTATAATTTGATTTATCTCATTTTCAAAACCTTGTACAGTCAGTGTTATCCTTGATATATCAGGATCATCCGTATTTGATACTGTAAGAGTGTCAATATTGTAGCCCCTTCTTCCAAATAGGCTTGATATTCTTGCAAGTACACCGTAGTTATTTTGTACCACTATGCTTAGCACTTCCAGTTTTTGACCTTCCATATCTGCCTCCTCTCAAATTATATAATGCTAAATCTGTTTTAAAAGTAAATATCTTTCATTACTTCTATATCTTTATTCTTCATCGTTATCAAATATAATTCCAAATAATCTCTAATAATAATTACAGTCATTTAACTATATTTCATAGCAAAATCAAATAAAATAATTGATAATTTAATTTTAAAATATTTAGTTTTTAATTGAAATATAAGCTATTAAAATAAATACTTAAATTGAATTTTTCATTATATTAAACAATATCATCCATTTACTTACAAAATAGGCACATCATCAGTGAGAAACTATCAAATCATCCAGTGTGCCGTTGGCAGGTATCATAGGTAATACCTGTTCACTATCCGAAATTTTACATTCAATTAATACAGACTTATCATCTTTTATTGCACTTGCAAAAGCTTCTTCAAACTGAGCCATAGTATCACATCTATAACCATTAGCTCCAAATGCGTCTGCTAATTTTACATAATCTGTACTTCTGTCAAAATTTGAAAAGGCATATCTGTAATTATACAAATAATGTTGCCACTGTCTTACCATGCCTAAATTACCGTTGTTCAAAATAACAGTTATTACCTTTACTCCATACCTTACAGCCGTTGCCACCTCATTTAAGTTCATGTGGAAAGAGCCGTCTCCGGTTATATGCACTACCATCTTTTGTGGATTAGCAAGCTTAGCTCCTATTGCCGCACCATATCCGTAACCCATGGTGCCCAGTCCTGCACTGGTAAGGAAGTGTCTTGGCTTTGTCACTTTGCAGTATTGGCACGCCCACATCTGATGTTGCCCTACATCCGTAACAAATATTGCATCCTCTCCAGCCATATCTGAAAGTTTCTCAAGCAATTCCTTTGGCTTTATAACTCCATTTTCTTTTGCTTCAATATAGTCAGATTTTTTCCAATTTTCAATTTCTGCAAGCCACTCATTCCTATCTTGCCTTTTAATCTTAGGCAATAGCTTCGACAAAATATCCTTGACATCACCTATTACATCGTAATCTATATTGACATTTTTCCTTATCTCGCTGGCATCTATATCTATGTGGATTATCTTTGCCCTTGGAGCAAATTTTTCTGTATTGGTAACTGTCCTGTCTGAAAATCTCGTACCAATGGCAATTATCAAATCGCTGTTGTCTATGGCGTAATTCGTACTTACTCTGCCGTGCATTCCTGCCATACCTAAGAAATATTTGTTGTAATCAAGATTTCCTATACCCATTATAGAGTTACAGGCAGGTATAGATGATTTATCTATCACTTGTCTAAGCTCTTCAGAGGCATTACTTGATATTACCCCGCCACCTGAATAGATGACAGGTTTTTTCGACTTGTTTATCAAGTTTGCTATCTCATCAAGAAGTTTTTCATCATCAAAGTCTTTTTTAACTTTAGTCTCCTCTTTTTTTACTTCATAATCATATTCAGCTATAGTAACATCCTTAGGAAAGTCAACAAGTACAGGTCCTTTTCTGCCACTGCTTGCTATGCGAAAAGCCTCTCTTATCGTATCTGCAATCTTATCTACTTCTCTAACGACGAAGTTATGTTTTGTTATAGGCATAGTGATTCCGGTAGTGTAAACCTCTTGAAATGAGTCCTTACCTATTAGATTTTGGGCTACATTGCCAGTAATATATACAACAGGCACACTATCCATGAATGCTGTAGCAATACCTGTAATTAGATTGGTAGCACCGGGACCGCTCGTTGCAATTGCTACTCCCACCTTGCCAGTACTTCTTGCATATCCGTCTGCCGCATGTGCAGCTCCCTGCTCTGTACTTGTAATTATATTTTTTATCTTATCCTGATAGTCATACATTGCGTCGTAGATATTCAACACACTGCCCCCGGGATATCCGAAAACAGTGTCTACTCCAAGCTCTAATAATGTATTTACCAAGATATGAGATCCGTTCATCCTCAAAACCTGTCACCTCATAATATTTTCATAAATCTTAAATTACTTTCATACCAAAAACATATAATTTTTTATTTCGTTATTTATCCGCTTTTAAAAAACAATTTCTAAATAATAATATAATATTGAAATTTTTTCAAGTATTTTTCAATATTTAAAAGAAAAAATACCCAATCCAAAAACATTTTTGTCTTTTTTTACCATACAGTTTCATTTATATTATTTTATTATTTTATTATTTTATTATTTTATTATTTTATTATTTTATTATTTTATTATTTTATTATTCCATTTTATATTCTATTTTCATACTCTTTTATTTTATCTTCCAAGTCAAGAGTCAGATCTATAGCGTCCTTGCCCTCAATAAGCCTCTGCTTATATATTGGAGGAAAGTCAAAGTCAATACTCAAATCTTTGAATATAATTTTTTGATTTATAAGGTCAATCTTCACTTCCTTGCCGTCAGACAGCTCGCTTAGCATCTTTCTTTTTTCAAAGTCCAGCTTTATAGCAACATTGCCGTTGCTTAGCCAGTTGTTGTAGAATATGTCTGAGTATCCGCCTGCAATAACTACTCTTATGCCGTAGTCTTGGAGTGCCCATGCAGCATGCTCCCTGCTTGAGCCGCAGCCGAAGTTTTCACCTGTTATTAATATTGAGGCATCAGCATACTTTTCCTGATTTAATACAAAGTCTGCTATCTTATTGCCATCCTTGTCATATCTCCAAGGAGCAAATACAAAATCTCCAAAGCCTGTACGTTTTACCGATTTGAGATAATTTTTGGGTATCAGAATGTCGGTATCTATGTTGTCATTTAAAATACAGACTACCTTACCCGTATATACAGTAAATGGTTTCATCTTTTCCTCCTTTTCACACATCCAACCTGCTAATATCAACTACCCTACCGTTTACCGCACATGCCACAGCCATAGCCGGAGATACAAGATGTGTCCTTGCGTCCTTGCCCTGTCTGCCTTCGAAATTTCTATTTGATGTGGAAACACAGTGCTTGTAAGCATCAATTAAATCCGGATTCATACCAAGACAGCTCGAACATCCGGGCAATCTCCACTCAAAGCCTGCGTCTATATATTTTTGTGCAAGCCCTGTCCTTTCAGCCTTAAGCTTTACTTGCATTGAGCCCGGTACTACTACAGCCCTGATATTCTTATCCACCTTTTTACCCTGTATATACCTTGCTCCCTCTTCCAAGTCTGAGTATCTGCCGTTAGTACATGAACCTATAAATACTTCCGTCACATCTATGTCAGCAGATGTCTGATTAGGTGATAGTTCCATATATTCGTAGGCTTTTTCGTCTGAAGAGTCTTTTATCTCAGGGAATTTTTCATCCACATCTACAGTCATTGACGGATTAGTACCCCATGTTATCTGTGGTTTTAGATTGGTAACATCCATGCTGATTATCCTGTCGAAACAGCTCTCATCGTCTGTAAAATAAGTCTTCCATTTTTCTACATCACTTTGGAAGTTTTCACTTTCTCCATACTTTGTATTTTTGATATATTCAAAGGTCTTTTCATCCGGTGCCACCATACCTACCTTTGCACCGCCTTCAATCGCCATATTGCATAGAGTCATCCTCTCTTCCATATCCATGTCTTTGACAGTGTCTCCGTAAAACTCTATTGCTGATGACACTCCTACTGATACGCCGTTTTCTTTTAAAAATGCGAGAATTATATCCTTTGCATACACGCCTTTGGGCAATTTTCCACTGATTTTCACTCCGAGATTTTTGAGCTTTCTCTGCCATATACTCTGAGTAGCAAACACGTGCTCCACCTCTGATGTACCTATACCAAAGGCTATCGCTCCAAATGCCCCGTGAGTTGCAGTATGACTATCTCCACAGACTATTGTCATACCCGGTCTGGTATGACCGCTCTCCGGTCCTATTATATGGACTATGCCATTGTAGTCACTGTCCATATCTTCAAGTTTGATATTATTTTTAATACAGTTTTGCTTTAGGGTTTCAAGTTGCATCTTTGCCAAGTCGTCTGTTATATTTGCTCTTTCTTCAGCCTTTGTAGGAGTATTGTGATCCATTGTGGCAAATATCTTGTCCGGTCTTCTTATCTTTCTGCCTGATATCTCCAATCCTTCAAATGCTTGAGGTGAAGTTACCTCGTGGATGTAGTGCATATCCACATATATAAGTGACAAATCGGATTCAGTAGCAATCACATGTTCATCCCACACCTTATCGTATAATGTCTTCATATTTTCTCCGTCTTTAAATTTATTATCTATATTTTAAGTTTATATAGTATTTTTATAACTCAACCTTCCCACTGTAAAAATACGGTTAAAGTCCCTATTCCACAATGTTTTTCTAAGATTTTTATGCTAATTATATGCAGTTTTAACATTTTTATCTTTGTGATAATTATTTAAATTCCAATGAAATTTCAAATAATCTTAAAGTGGGAAAGTCGAGTATTGGACTTTAACTGCCCTTGATAATGGGTAAAATACTGATACTTTCATAAAATCTAATATATTCATAAGGGGTTCTAACTCAGACTAAAATCTGCAGTTTTATTTTATCCAAGTATTTGAATCACCTTTTTAGTAAATTCGCTTGTACTTACATAATTTTGAGCGTTTAAGTCCTTAGTCATAAAGCCTTCATCCAGTACAGACTTAACGGCATTTTCTATATCATCCGCCATCTTATCTTGTGAAAATGAGTATCTAAGCATCATAGCAAGAGAGTATATCATAGCTATAGGATTGGCTATGTCCATGCCTGCAATATCAGGAGCAGATCCGTGAGCCGGCTCGTAAAGTGCAATCTTACTCTTACTGTAGCTCGCTGATGAAAGTAGTCCCAACGAGCCTCCAAGTACGCTGACCTCGTCTGACAATATGTCGCCGAAGAGATTTTCAGTAACTATGACGTCGTACTTGGTAGGATTGGTGATAAGCGCCATAGCCATAGCATCCACATACATATGTTCAAGTTCCACATCTTCATAGTCCTTTGCCACATCTTCAACCACCTTTCTCCATAGTTTGCTAGTGGCAAGTACATTGGCTTTGTCTACTGAAGTGAGTTTTTTTCTTCTTTTTCTCGCTGTTTCAAAGGCATATCTTACTATGTCCTCAATCTCTTCGTAACTGTAGGTGATAGAGTCAAGTGCGGACTTTTCTTCAAGTCTTCTCGGCTCTCCAAAGTACGCTCCTCCTGTCAACTCCCTTACTATCATAAGGTCAGTACCTTTGACAATCTCTTCTTTAAGTGGAGACAGGTAGCAAAGTGAGTCCTCTACTTTGAGCGGTCTTACATTGGCATAGACCTTGAGATACTTCCTAAGTTCTAATAATCCGGCTTCAGGTCTTACCTTGGCATTGTCCCACTTAGGTCCTCCCACTGAGCCCATCAATATTGCATCGCAATTTCCTATCTTTTCTTTCAGCTTGTCTGAAAAAGGCTCACCATAGACATCAATTGAAGCCCCTCCAAAGAACTCCTCTTCTATCTTGTATTCAAAAGAGTATTTTTTCGATACAACTTCCAATATTTCAAGAGCAGACTTCATTATCTCGGGACCTATGCCGTCACCTGCAATACAAAGAATATTTTTCATAACTAAAACTCCAATCCTAATTTATTAATGCCTTGAATATATGCTAATATTGACGCCTTGATGATGTCCACATCAAGCCCAGAAGTATTTATCTCCCTATTGCCGAGTTTGAGTCTTACCCTTGCTTCTCCAAGGGCATCACTTTGTGAAGATATGGCATTGATTTCATAGTTTATTATCTCTATAGGCTGATTTACTATCTTGTTTATAGCCTTGTAAGACGCATCTACCTGTCCGTTACCAACTGCTGTCTGTTGAATAATCTGTCCGTCTTTTTGCAAGATTACACTGACTTGAGTAATCCTATCTTCAAGAGTGGCAGAGTGGTAGCTTACAAAAGAGTAATTTTCTTTTTCGACCTCGCCATCGGTAAGTAGCGACGTAATATCTTCCACTGTCAAATATTTTTTGGTATCTGTCAATTTTTTGAATTCACCAAAGGCTTCATTTATCTTTTCATCGTCAAAGTGAAATCCGTTATGCTCCAAAAACACCTTAAAAGCATGTCTGCCTGAGTGTTTACCAAGCACAAGACCGTCATTTTTCGGTATACCTATCTTTGATGAATCCATTATTTCATAAGTCGATCTGTTCTTGATGATACCGTCTTGATGTATGCCCGATTCATGCAAGAAACAATTTTCACCTATTACAGATTTGGTAGGTGCTATGTCCACTCCTGTAAGCGACGTTACAAGTTTTGAAGTCTTGTATATCTGCCTTGTGTTGATATTTGTACTTATGCCGTACATTTCACTTCTGGTATCTATCGCCATTACCGCCTCTTCAAGTGCAGTATTGCCGGCTCTTTCACCCAGACCGTTAATCGTACATTCTATCTGTCTTACCCCTGCCATTACTCCTGAAAGTGCATTTGCAGTGGCAAGTCCTAAATCATCGTGGCAATGTGCCGATATTGTCACATTTTCCACACCCTTTGCATTTTTCTTGATGTAAGATATGAGTTCGTAATATTCAATAGGTTGGATGAAGCCTACAGTATCAGGCACATTGATAGTAGTAGCTCCTGAGCTTATTGCCACCTCAAATACTTGGCAAAGATAGTCCTTGTCAGTCCTTGTAGCATCTTCCGCAGAAAACTGTATGTCATCGACGAAGCTCTTGGCATAGGCTACCAACTCTCTCGTCCTGTCGATTACCTGTTGTCTTGTCATCTTGAGTTTATGCTCAAGATGTATGTCGCTTGTAGCCAAAAATACGTGTATTCTTGGATGCTTCGCATATTTTACAGCCTCAGCCGCTCTTTGTATGTCTTCCTTTACCAATCTTGACAATGCACAAACTATAGGATTTTCCACAGCTTGGGCTACTGCACGCACACCCTCGAAGTCTCCAACGCTGGAAGCGGGAAATCCTGCCTCTATAATGTCTACTCCAAGCTTTTCCAATTGCTTAGCAATCATAATCTTATCTTCTTTGTTCAAATTGACTCTTGGAGTCTGCTCTCCGTCCCTAAGTGTGGTGTCAAAAATCTTAACTTTTTCCATAATTTCTCCCATCCTTTTAGTAATATATTTTAAATAGCTTTTACTTCCGGTCTTGTAACATCAGACTTTTTTCCCATTTTTTTAATGAAAGTCTCATAAAGCTATCCATTTAATCTATGGAGTTTTTTATAAATAAAACCTGCTCTAAAACTGATATAACTAAGGCATACAAGTATAAACATTTTATTTCAGTAAGTTAAATTTCAATTAATTTTTAAATATTTAAAAGCTGATTTATCCTCCAATTCTATAAGATTTCCATGTTAATCTTAATACAAGCTGCAAGTGAAATAAAAAAACCGTCTGATTCAAGCATTTAGCTTATATCAAACGGTTTATATACTCCACTTGGTATAAGCCCTATCACGAACAGGGCCTATACCAATTATCAAAAATGATCTGGCACAGTCCCTTAACTAAGTATGAGTATGAGTATATTCAATTGTCTTGAGTTAGAAACTGAGCAAGTCATTTTATAATTCCTTTCTTATATATAATTTACATCCTTATGCCGTACCTATATCTGACTAACTGTCAAGAACTTAAAGCAGCACCAAGACAATAAAGCAAAAACGTCTTTGATATACATACAACAATGTCTTTTTAATTTTGCTAATTATATACCGACATAATTTTTTTGTCAATAAAAATTTTAAAAAAATATAAAATCCGTAAATTGCAATAGTAAGTGTCATAAAAAATAAAAAAAGTCATAAATGGCATTATTGCTCTAATACCCTATGTTCTAAGTGCACTTCATTAGCACTTTTTCCACCAAACATTCTTCTTGGATAATTATTCATCCAATCTTGTATTTCTTTTACCTTTCTTTGTGATAACTTGCTTATATCCTCTCCCTTTTTTATGAATCTTCTTATAAATTTGTTGTTGTTTTCATTACTTCCTCTTTCATATGAACAATAACTGTGTGCATAGTAATAATCTACTCCCATTTCTTCTATGGATTTTGCATCCATAAATTCACTTCCA
>GL405246.1:283640-301499 GCA_000146855.1 [Eubacterium] yurii subsp. margaretiae ATCC 43715 | reverse complement strand
TGTGTTTTTGAGTTATATTTTCTGTATACTGTTGTTGTGATTTTTGTGCACTATACTCATCTCTTTTTGTAAGGTCACTGTTTAAAAGTCCATAAACCATGCCTCTTTTTATTTCTCTATATAATGTCCTTTCGCTTATTCCAACTGTTTTAGCAATATCCTTCATAGTAAGATTTAACTTATTTTTATTTTTCATATAAAATTCAATTAGTAATCTTTGTTCATATGACAGGTGTTTGTACTTATTTTGTTTTTGTTGATTTTTTCTACAAATGATATTATAATATAAGCGTTTCATAAATAACTCTCCTTTGTTGTGTTTTTTTGGTAAATTAATTTTAACATATGGATGTTATTTATGAAACTTTTTTATGTGGTGAAAAATTTTCTAACTTATACCTATAATATATATTCGTTACGCTTCATACATATTATAGGTATAGGTATTATTTTAAATTACTGACACTTTATTTTACAACTTTTGAGATTGTAATAATAAATATTTACTATAAAAAAACACATACCTTATCAGACATGTGTTTTTCTCATTATTGGTTGTTTCTTATTCTTCTTCCGTATCCGAGCTCTTGTTTTTGCTTTATCTTGCCGGCATCGTAGCCTGACATTTTTTTCTTTACTGACGGACTGTCCGGATAAAGTATCTTAGACATCTTTGATACCTTACATTCGTGGCAGATATCCCCATACTCTATCATTGCTCCGCATATCTTACAAGGATGTAGCAGATGTCTGGCATTTTCAGCAAGAGAAATCTTGCCCTGTCTCAAAAATGTCATTATGACATTACGAGGCACCTTCGTGTTTTCAGCAACCTGTATCGCATTTTCTCCCTGATGGTCGTAGAGATACTCTCTAACTATAGCATACATATAGTCCATCTCCTCCTGGGAATAAACATCCTTTTCTATTATATTCAAGAGTTCGTCGTCTTTTTTTCGATCTTTAAGCTTTAATCTCAATACATTACCTCTCTTATAATATAACTTCTCAAAACCTACGACAAAATTATCTAATGTCGTCTCTTACTTAAATTAACTATATCATTTAAAATAATTTCTATATTAAATTCTCTTAATAGTAATTATATCGGCAAGATATAAATAATATTAATATTTTGATTTTATACCCATATTTTATATCTAAAACAAAAATATGTTAAATACTCATTTAGTTTAATTTGCTAAATATCGTTGATTTTTAAATATCTTTGATGTATACTAATCCTATAAATTGATTTTTTTAAAATGGTTTTTTATTATGTAAGAGGAGGTTTTATTATGTTAAAACAAAAATTTCTAAGAGCATTGGCTTTTACAGTATTTTCATTAGCTATCGCTAATTCAGCCTTTGCAATAGACATCTATTACAAAGACAAGCTTGTTCCTACAGACACAAGTCCGGTGATTGAAGAGGGAAGAACTTTAGTACCTATTTCATCCATTGCAGGATCTATGGGGGCAAAGGTACAATGGGACAAGGCTACAAAGACTGCTATAATTGAGCAAGATAGTGTAAAATTGGAACTTGTACTTGGAAGTAAGAATGTAAATATAACTAAAGACGGCAAAAAATCTCAGTTGGTATTAGATGTACCTGCAAGGGCTATAGACGGTAGAACTATGGTGCCTATAAGGGCTATTTCTGAGATATTCGGCAGTAAGGTAGAATGGGATAAGGAAACAAGCTCTATACTGATAGACAGTGCTTCTCCTAAGAAGACTGAAACTACTTCACCTAAAATTACCGATACTGTCCCTCCAAAGGATACTTCCAACTCTAATTTGGAAAAAACTATTCAAAGCTTAATAAAGGGCCACAGAACCTTATATAGAGGTATACTAATCAGTGGAAATGAAAAGGTAAGTATAGATACTGACTATGATCTGGATATGGTAAAAATTCCTATGGCTCTTCTAAATGAGAGAATACCTTCTTCATATCTTCCGTTTACTGTTTATGAGGCAGGTACTCAAGAGAGTATATTGTCAGGATTTATAGATAAGACAACAAATAAGATATATCTTCAATCTTCTGATATGATATATTCCATACCTGATTATAATATTATTGTACCGCCATTTAGCAACAATTTCTACGATGATACTTACAACGCATTCATCAAAGCCATAGCTACAAGAGATAAGCTAATATCTATAGGTGATGGAGTAGAATGTGAAACTGCCAATATAAACGAAGATAAGCGTACTGCTGATGTAAAAATTTCTAAGAATAATAAACTTATTGCAACTTACTCAATAGATGTAAATAATAGAAAGGTTACAAATCTTAAAACTAATGAGGTGGTTTATGATGACTCAGCAATACAAGGGATTAAAGAAACTTTTATAGAAAAAAATCAAGCCGGTGATATGGCAATCTCAATACTCAAAAAGCTAAAAAGGATATCTGCGGACAAGAAATATACTATATCTGATTTAGAATATACAGAAGGTGACCAGTCTACAGACAGTAGAAATGGATATATATTTACATTAAAATTGGACGGAAAAATCATAGGACAGTTCCTAATCAATACTACAAGTACAGTAATGATGGAATATGATGCAAATTCTAAGACATATTTCTATATAATGGGAGCTTTCACTCCATTTGGTTGATTAGCTATGAATTTTCATTTACAAGTAATTGTTTACACTAAAAAACTTTTAAATCACCATGTAAATATTTGGGTTATGAATGTCATACATTTTAAAAGTAATCACCATACAAAATATTTTGCATGACTTTTTAAATGGAGATTAGTATTAATTAGTTTATGAAATATGAAAAAATCGTATAAATAAAACTACAAATAAAAGCACCTAAATTAAGACCTAATCTTAGTTTAAGTGCTTTTTTCTATGCTCCGAGATATGCTTTTCTTACTATGTCATCATTTAACAAATCTTTTGCTAGACCTGTCTTTATTATCTTTCCTGTTTCTAGTACATAGGCTCTGTCAGATATTCCAAGTGCCATTTTGGCATTTTGCTCTACAAGTAAGACTGTAGTGCCATTGTTCTTGTTGAGTTCTTTGATTATTTCAAATATCTCCTTGACAAGTAGCGGAGATAGCCCCATAGACGGCTCATCGAGTATGAGTATCTGAGGTCTGCTCATTATCGCCCTACCTATGGCAAGCATCTGTTGCTCTCCCCCTGATAAGGTACCTGCAAGCTGATTTTTTCTTTCTTCAAGCCTTGGCAGTTTTTTGTATATTTCTTCTATCTCTCTTTTTTGTTTTGTGCACTATCCTTTATACTGTATCCGCCCAACATAAGATTGTCATATACTGTAAGATGAGCAAATATCCTTCTGCCCTCGGGTACCTGTGCTATGCCCTCTTTGAGTATGAGATATGCCTTGGTCTTTGTTATATCCTTGCCGTTGTAGACTATCTCACCGCTCTTAGATCTTATAATTCCTGATATGGTTTGGAGTGTTGTAGTTTTCCCTGCTCCGTTTGCTCCGATTAGAGATACTATTTCCCCCTTATCCACTTCCAATGACACGTCTTTTATCGCATGGATATTACCATAAAATACGTTCAGATTTTTTACTTCAAGTAGAGACATCTTACACCCCCTTTGATATTCATCATGATTCATCTCCCAGATATGCTCTTATAACCTTCTCATCTTTTATTACATCTTGAGGATTACCGGAAGCTAGCATTCTTCCATATTCCAATACATTGAGTTTTTCACATATACCAAGCACAAGATTCATATCATGCTCTATGAGAAGTATGGATATGTTGAATTTCTCCCTTATAGTTGCTATGGTCTGCATAAGCTCAGCAGTCTCAGTATCGTTCATTCCGGCTGCGGGTTCGTCAAGTAACAAAAGCTGTGGTGATGTAGCCATAGCTCTTGCTATTTCAAGCTTCCTTTGTTTTCCATAAGGCAGATTGTCCGCCTTTTCATTGGCATATTCTTCTAAAGAAAAAATTTTGAGTATGTTTAACGCCTTTTCATAGACCTTCTTTTCTTCTTTATAAAACCTTCTTGTTCTGAATATGCTCGATACTATTGAAGACTTTAAGTCCTTATTAAATGCTACCGCCACATTTTCAGCAACGGTAAGCGCCTTGAATAATCTTATATTTTGAAATGTCCTTGCTATACCCATGGACACTATGTCGTGAGGTTTTTTCCCATTTATTACAGTACCGTTGAGCAGTATCTTTCCCTCAGTAGGCTCATAAACTCCTGTAAGCATATTAAATACGGTAGTTTTTCCGGCTCCGTTGGGACCTATCAGTCCAACTATTTCATTTTTATAGACGTTGAGATTTACTTCCGAAACAGCCTTTAAACCTCCGAAAGTTATACCCAAGTTTTCTGTTGACAGTATCAAATTAGCCATTTTTTCCACCGCCCTTTACATTTTTCGGCAATGCCTTACTCACAAGATTTGTAAGCGAAAACTCTTTTGTACCGAGTAATCCCGATGGTCTAAACATCATCATCAGTATCAACATCACTGCATAGATAAACATTCTGTAGTCATTAAAGCCACGAAGCATTTCAGGTAAGATAGTCAAGACTATAGCACCTATAGCCGAGCCTGTAAAACTGCCCAAGCCTCCAAGTACTACAATTACAAGTATGTCTATGGATTTGTTGAAGTCAAAGTTTTTCGCACCGAGTATACCTATATAGTGTGCATACATTCCGCCTGCAACCCCTGCAAAAAATGCCGAGTACGCAAAAGCCAAGGTCTTGTAAAAAGTAAGATTGATCCCTGAAGACTCTGACGCTATCTCATCTTCACGAATAGAAAGTATCGCACGTCCATGTCTTGACTTCATGAATGTATACATCATAAAAACGCATAATAACATTATGATATAAATTATAGCAAAGTTCTTATTTAATTTTATGCCTGTAAGTCCCTTTGCTCCTCCTGTAAATTTGAAGAATTCTATCAATACTCTTATTATCTCGCAAAATGCAAGAGTAAGTATGGCAAGATAGTCTCCTCTTAGTCTAAGTGCAGGTATACCTATCACCACACCTATTATCATAGCTACAAGTCCGCCTAAGATAAGTGCTAAAACATATCCGCCTACACCAGGTATTAGATTGGACTTTGTAAAAAGTGCCGCAGTATATGCACCTATTGACATAAAGCCAGCGTGGCCAAGCGCCATCTGTCCTAAACATCCTGCTGTTATGTTCAGACTGATTGCCAGCACTATATTTATACAAACCAATATCAATATTCCGCTGATGTAAGAATTTATCATTCCTGATTGTATAAGTATATTAATTACTATGAACAATACGCTTACACCAAGAATATTAATAATAAAATTCTTTTTATTAAATGTATTCATATTGCCCCCTATACTTTTTCCTTCTTATTCGTACCGAAGATTCCTTCAGGTTTGAATAACAATACTACTACCAATATTGCAAATACGACCGCATCTGCAAGTTCTGTAGAAATATAAGCCTTTGTCAAAGCTTCCACTATACCTATGATAAATCCGCCTATCATCGCTCCCGGAATTATACCTATACCTCCAAGCACCGCAGCTACGAAAGCCTTGAGTCCAAGCATAGAGCCCATAGTCGGAGTAATCTGCGGATAGGCTGATACATACAATATAGATGCCACCGCTGCAAGACCTGAGCCTATTGCAAATGTCATAGATATTGTATTGTCCACGTTTATACCTACAAGCTGTGCTGCTGAAAAATCCTCAGATACAGCAACCATTGCCTTGCCTGCCTTTGATTTGGTAATAAATAATTGCAAAATTATCATCAATACTACAGATACAGTTATAGTTATAATAGTAGAAATATTTATACTAAGCTCTCCAAGTTCAATAGGTTTGCCTGAAAAAACAGTGTCAAAAGGTCTCGGGTTTGGCGAAAAAATGAGCATGAACGCATTTTGTAAAAGTAGCGACACTCCTATAGCTGTGATAAGCGAAGATATTCTGGCAGAATTTCTCATAGGTTTGTAAGCCACCTTTTCTATCACTACACCCAATAAGGAGCAAAAGGCAATAGCCGGCACTACTGCAAGATATACTGGAAGACCCATTGAAGTAAGAGCGGACACACACATAAAGGCCACATAGGCTCCTACCATTATTATATCACCATGTGCAAAGTTAATCAGCTTTACTATACCGTAAACCATAGTATATCCGAGTGATACCAGTGCATAAATACTGCCTATTTGCAGACCGTTTATAAGTTGTTTGATAAAATCCATAGTAATTAAGCACCTCCTTTTTTAAATAATCAACGCATATTGTACCACATTATACCCCATTTGTATATAAATTGAAACTTTATTTTGGAAAAAATAAAGCCATAGCCGTCTTTTTGACAGTTATGACCTATTTTGTGTAGTTTAGCTTTTATTTTATGAGAAATATGCGTCTCCCTTTTAGACAGCGCTTTAATAATACCTAATGTTACTTTATCAAAATCATATTATCTCTATTCCAAAAAAATCTTAGCATTATATATTTAATGCTGATACTCCTCTAAATAATTGATATTGTTAATTATTTTTAGTACTTTATATGAGTGAATTTTTTCGTTATTTTATTAGGTATCAGAATTGATAAATGTATATAATTTATTACTACTCAAGTTCTTCATTTTCCTTTCCTGCTATTACAAATTCTATCTTTTCTCCATCTTTAGTAACACTTACATTTACCTTGTTGTTGGTATCAAATGATATGTCGAACTCTTCCCCATTATACTTTGACTTTGGGAACTCTTCATAATTTTTGATTATATATTCCTTTAACTTCCCTTGGTCAGTATCCTTTTTTTCTATGTAATAGGTCTTTGCCATCTGTGCAAGTTGCAAGGCTGTTGCCAAATCTGCCCTTTTCTTTTGATTTTCAACTATGTTGATATAAGACGGCACAGTTATTGACGCAAGCACTATGAGTAGTGATATGACTGCTATTATCTCAAGTAGTGTAAATCCTCTATGTTTTGTACTTTTTCTGTATGTTTTTATGCAAGATTTTACCATTTGCTCTTCGTGATGAATATTATGATTATACATTATATCCTCCTAAATTTTCAAGTTTCCAAAAGTAAAATTTTAGATTATTTTTAATTTGCTTTTAAAATATGTACAGCGTAATTACTAAAAATAAGATAAAGCATTAAATATAACAATATCAGGCTACATTATAAATGTTGATTAATACAAAGCTTACTATTTTCATTTTTACTATAAAGCACAAGAAAATAAGTTCATCTTCTTGTGCCTTAAGCCTTTACAATTGGCTGATATTTACTAAAGAGTCATCGAAAACCATCTCTACTACTGCTCCGCCTTCTTCTTTATTATAGGCTCTTATCTGCCCTTTATAATTATCCACTATAGCCTTAACTATTGCCAAGCCGAGTCCGTTTTTTCCGCCCTCTCCCTTGTAAAATCTGTCAAATATCTTATCTACATCGCTGTCATCAAAGCCATTTCCGTCATCTGATATAAGCAGATGAGCCTTATTACTTTGGACAAAGAAATCTATCTCAACCTTTGTCTTAGCATACCTTATAGCATTTCCAAGCAGATTGTTGATTAATTTATCTACCTTTTCTTGCATCATAAATATTTCAAGATTTACAGGTACATTATCCACAACTTCTATATTTTTATCAGCTAGTATATTTTCTGAAAGGCTCTTCCAACGCTCTATCCTCTCGTCAATATTTATCCAGCTATCCTTTTTATCATCGTATTTTTCAACCTTATCCATGGAGCTTAGATATAGTACTGAAGTAATGACATTTGACAGTCCCTTGCTCTCTTCTATTATTATATCCAGAGCATTTTGCATCTCGTCTTCTTCCATTACTCCGTCTTTTATAGCTTCAGCATATCCCTGTATAGACATCAGCGGTGTCTTGAGCTCGTGGGACGTATTTTGGAAAAATTCTTTTTGATTTTTATTTGCATCTCGCAGTTTCTTAAGCATGTAAAGAAGTTCTTTGTTTATATCTTCCAATTCATCCTTACTTTTGACCTTTTTCCAGTCCATCTCCTTTTCCAGCGAGATATTTTTGATATTTGTTCTTATCGTTGCTACCGGTCCCACTATATTTATTTCAAATATAAGCGCTGTTATAAGCGAAAGCAAGGTTGTAAACAAAAATCCGGCATAGATGGCGCTTGAAAATGCCATCTGTGTCCTCTCGTCCACTTCTTCTCCAAAGATGACACTGTCAAGCATTATCGTCCTTATAACCACTGTAAATACTATGGTTGAAATCGCCGCCATCGCTACATAGCTTAATATTATTTTTATTCCCAGTTTACTCATTGACATCTATCCTGTATCCGATTCCCCAAACTGTTCTTATTTCAAGATTAACCCTGTATTCTTTGAGTTTCTTCCTCACTCTTTTTATGGCGTCATCGACATTTCTCTCATATCCGTCCCTGTCATTACCCCAAATCTTGGCAGTTATCTGCTCTCTTGAAAGAGGAGTGCTGATATTTCTAAGTAGATACTCAAGTATGTCAAATTCTTTTATCGTAAATGGTATCTCTGTATTTTTGTACTTTGCAAGCTTAATATCCGGATACATCTCAAAATCGCTTACTTTCAATACCTTAGGCTCTTCTTTTTTATCTTTTGAGTCGGCATTTGCATTTTGAGATACCCTCTTTAATATGGTCTTTACTCTAACCATAAGCTCTCTTGGAGAAAAAGGCTTCGCAAGGTAATCGTCCGCTCCAAGCTCCAATCCCAGTATCCTGTCAAGCTCTTCACTTCTTGCAGAAACGAATATTATAGGTACGTCGCTAGTCTTTCTTATCTCTCTGCAAAGCTCCAGTCCGTCCATCTCTCTCATCATTATATCGAGTATCATCAAGTCAGGCTCTTGATTTTTAAACTCTTCCAAGGCATCTTTGGCATTGGAAAAAATCTTTGTATCATAGCCTTCTTTTTTAAGATACATCTGTATCAGTTCTCTAATCCTCTGCTCATCATCCACAATGTAAATTTTTTTCATATTTAAATGCTCCCGTCTAATATTTTTCAATTTGATTCGGTTTTATCTCTTTTATCCTTTGTTTTATCTCATCCTGCAACTCTATCATCTGCATGACATCCCTTATGTTGTCAAGTTTTTCAAACTTTTTGAGGTAATCCATAGCTTCATCCGGATATCCCAGTGCATACAATTGATTGATATTGCTCGTAATTTCCTTTACAGTTATTGATTTTACTTCAAACTGCACCTGTGCATTTACTATCTCGTCTCTTATCTCGCTCATCTCTTCGTCGAGCTTAAATGCAGAGTCTGCTGCATTTCTAAGTTTGAGAGAAAGATACTCAGGTAACTTGTGATTGTATTTGTATTTGAGAGAATGTTCAATGGTTGCCCAAAAATTCATCGACAAGGTACGAATCTGCACTTCCGCCAATATATCCACCTTGCCAGTGACCAACTGCACCGGATATTTTACTATTACATGATAGCTCCTGTACCCGCTTTCCTTGTAGTTTTTGATGTAATCTTTTTCATACATCACGGTCATATCTTCCCTTGTCTTGATGTATTTGACAACTGTATATATATCTTCTACAAACTGGCACATGATTCTAATTCCGGCTATGTCTTCTATCTGCTCCCTAAGTTTTGCCTGTTCGAACTCTACACTTAGCCTCTTCGCCTTGTCTATTATTGAAGAGATTTTTTTAACTCTACCTGTTACAAACTCTATAGGCGAATAACTGTCAGTTTCTTTGAGTTCTTTTCTTATGTCTTTGAATTTTATCTTCAGTTCTTCTACTGCATATTCATAGGGTAACAGAAAGTTTTTCCAAGAAAAAACATCCATCTTAACTCCACTCCTGTATCTTATGAAGATACTGATATTACCTTATCTTCAATTCCATTATCTCTCGTTTTTCAATTGCTTCTCTTACCATCTCATCAATGTCGAGATTTTCTTCATAGCTTAATATCTTGTCAAGTTTTGGCTGTGTAGCAGGATTTCTGGGCAGGAATACTGTACAACAGTCTTCTTCCTTGATTATCGAAGTATCATAGGTACCGATTTTCTTAGCAATCTCAATAATTTGAGTTTTCTCCATAGCTATTAGCGGTCTGAAAACAGGCATGGTATTTACCACATTATCAGTGGCAAGCAATCCTAGTGATGTCTGAGACGCCACCTGTCCGAGACTTTCTCCTGTAATCAGGGAAGTACATTCGTAGTCATTTGCTATTTCCTGTGCTATCCTCATCATAAAACGCCTTGAGAGTATAGTCATATACTCACCTGGACATTTTTCATTGATTTCTTTTTGAATGTCAAGCAAATTCACCAGATGCAGTCTTATCCTACCGCAATATGATGTAAGATGAGTGACAAGGTCTATAACCTTTTGTTTTGAACGTTCATTAGTAAAGGGATAAGAATGAAAATGTACAGCCTCTATGAAAAGACCACGTCTTGCCATTAGATAAGTGGCAACAGGTGAGTCTATACCACCTGAAATAAGTACACAAGACCTGCCATTTATACCCTTAGGCATACCGCCTTCTCCCATCACCTTTTTGAAATACACTATGTTTTCATTTTTCCTATATTCGCAGTGTATCTCATACTCAGGATTTATCACATCAACATGGAGATTGTCAAATGCTTTGAGCATCTTTGCTCCTATGTCTCTGCTCATCTGAGTTGACTTCATATCAAAGTTCTTGTCTATCCTCTTGACAGCAATTTTAAAACTTACCTTTTTTTCTCGTCCTATCTCATCTTCCACAAGCTCTTTTACAGTCATAATAAGATTATCGTATCCACTTTCACTTACCTTTGCAGGAGAAAGCGACACTACTCCAAATAAGTCTTTGATGTTTTCCATAACTTCATTTTCATCTTGACCGTTTAAGAGTATCTCTATTCTTCCGTTTGCCTTTTGTACCTTAAGAGCCTTGTTTTTATATATTCTGTATTTGATATTTTTTACAAGGGCATTTTCAAAATCAGCCTTGTTTCTTTTTTTTATGGATATTTCACCATTTCTTACAATTATTATATCGTACATCTTACTTCCTATAATTTATATGTGATAATATCAAATTTCTTCGCTATTTCTTATCTTCTGCCTCTGTACTTAGTTATCTTTCTGAATTCTAAGACGTATTTTTGCAGTCTTTCCACTACTTCTTTCATTTGAGACCTTGTATTTTCATGGCATAGAGAAAATCTTAATGTAGAGTCAATGTACTTTTCCTCCATACCTATACTTTCAAGTACCCTTGAATTTTTTTTCTTAGAAGAACAGGCGCTACCTGTAGATACATATATTTTGTCTTGTTCCAGATAATGTTGCAAGACCTCGGATTTTGTACCTGCAAATGAGACGTTTAGGATATGAGGAGCGTTGACATCAGGTGTATTTACATATATGTCATCTATCTTATCTTTGATTAAATCGCAAAGATAGTCCCTTATGGCTCTTAGAGTTTCAACATCCTTGCCTTGCATTATCTCTACAGCCCTTGCCATTGCACAGATACCCGCAACGTTTTCAGTGCCTCCTCTGAAGCCTCTCTCTTGACCGCCGCCAAATATCAAGGGTGAAATCTTTGTATTTTTTTTGATATATAAAAAGCCTACGCCCTTTGGTGCATGTATCTTATGACCGCTGGTAGTAAGCAGGTCTACTCCCATTTCTTTGACATCTACGCCAACTTTCATATAGGACTGCACTGCATCAGTATGAAAATACGTCATCTTATTTATAGACTTTGTCGTATTTACAAGAGTTTTTATATCATTTAACGAACCAAGTTCATTGTTGACCTGCATTATAGACACGAGTATAGTATCTCTTCTCACGCTCTTTGCAAGTTGTTCTGCTGATATTATGCCATGCCTGTCCGGTTTTAAAAAAGTGACTTCAAAGTTCATCTCATCTTGTAAATATTTTAAGCAGTTGTAGACACAGTCATGCTCAGCCATAGAAGATATGATATGTCTACCCTTATTTTTATTTGCATTTGCTATGCCCAATATTGCCGAGTTATTACCCTCGCTACCGCCGGACGTGAAATATATCTCGTCTTCATCAGCATTGATTGAGTTAGCAAGTATTTTTCTTGCGTTTTTCATCTCTTTTTCCGGTTGTAACGCCACATCGTAGGCAGATGACGGATTGAAGTTTTTATTTTTATATATGTCGTTTAGAACTTCAAGCACTTCGTCGTGGATGAAGGTTGTAGCGGAATTGTCAAGATATATCATTATAGGTCAAATTCCTCTAATTCTTTTATGTTTTGTGTCATTGCATTATTAATTTTTTCTATATTAGAATTTACTTTTTTAAGTAGGTCTATGGCATATCCCCTTGCACCCTCTTTTATTTCCTGTGCTTTGAGTGCTGCCTCTTCTTCAAGCCTTCTTGCATTTTCTTCCGCTATAATTGTAATTTCATTTTCACTTACCTTTTGCTTGGCGTATTCTCTTGTTTTTTCAAGGATGTCTTCAGCCTCTGCCTTGGCATCTTCAAGTATCTTATCCTTTTCCTTGTAGATATAGTCTGCATGTTTGAACTGATTAGGCAAAGCTATCTTTATGTCGTTTAATTTCTCCATCAAAAAATCTTTGTCTATAGATATTTTTCTACTGTTAAAAACTCCAGTACTGCTTGAGTCTATGACTTCTTCCAGCTCTTGTATGAGTTTGAATACGTCTTTACTAGCAACTTCCATGATAATCTCCTTAATATACTATTATGATAAATGTTAGCCCACACATATCACAAATATAATACTATTTTTTCCTTATTTTTTCAATATGTTTTTTGATTTGTATAATACTTATAAACTCTTTATTTTTGCTTAAACTTCGTCCCTAGCCTCTCACATACATTTTTAGGCACCAAACTTGAATAGTCGCCGTTAAACATTGCTATTTCCTTTACTACACTTGAACTTAGATACGAATACTGTGTGCTTGTCGCTAAAAATACAGTTTCCAAAGTTGACTTACTCAAGACATCATTGATATGTGCCATCTGTAGTTCTATTTCAAAGTCCGACATAGCCCTTAGACCTCTTATAGACACATTTATATCTTTTTTCATGCAGTAATCTACAAAAAGTCCTGAAAAGTGGTCTACTTTAATATTATCCATACCCTTTGTAGCCTCTTTAATCATCTCCACCCTTTCTTCCAGTGAAAAAAGCGGTTTTTTCTCCTTGTTTATCAGTATCGCAACTACCAGTGTGTCATACATATTGGACGCCCTTTTTATTATGTCGAGGTGACCGTTGGTTATAGGATCAAAACTTCCCGGATATACTGCAGTCAATTTCATTAATTTCTCCTGTAGAACTATTTAATTTATAAAAATACCCTTTTATTATGCCTTATTTTTTATAATAGAAAACTTGCTTATTGAATATATTTTTTCTTTTTCAATATACATGTCACTTGGAATTTCAAGACTTTCATTTTTATCTGTCTCAATTATCATAATACCCTCATCTTCAAGCAACTTCCTTGTCGATATTAGCTCAATAATTTGATTTGTCTTTTTATAAGCATAGGGCGGATCGGCAAATATTATGTCGAATCTTTCGTTTGTTGTCTGTAAAAAACTTATTACATCACTGTTTATCAGCTCTGCTTTGCTTTTTTCATCCAAAATGAGATTCAGATTTGCATTAATTATTTTTATGGACTCTCTGCTTTTTTCTACAAGGGTAACTAGCTTTGCACCTCTTGAAATGGCTTCAATAGACACAGCACCACTACCTGAAAAGAGATCTAAAAAACTGCTTTCATAGATGTAATATTGAAGCATATTGAAAAGAGACTCCCTCGCCTTGTCCATCGTCGGACGTATATCGTCGTTTTTGGGTGGAATTAACTTTTTCCCCCTGTATTTTCCGCCTATTACTCTCATTTTCACCTTTCTTTTAGTATGTATTAAATACAAAGAAATAAACATTATTTATAAAGAATAAAAAATTATTAATTGCAAGTAAATATTGAAATATCTATATTTTTCTTCAAAGATATTATATCACATTATATAAATAAATCAATAAAAAACTACCGCCTGTTAAAAACGGTAGTCTTGATTTGGACAATTTATCTATTTAAGAATACATGGTATGCCTTCATGGTCATATAGGCGTCAGCCTTTGATACAAGCTCTATAGGAGCGTGCATAGAGTGCATTGAAGTACCACAGTCTACTACTTCCGCACCTAAGTTTGCAAGTATATAGGCTATAGTTCCGCCTCCACCTTGGTCACATTTTCCAAGCTCTCCTGTCTGCCATATTATGTCATTTTTATCAAAGAGCATCCTCAATTCTGATAAGAATTCTGCATTTGCGTCATTAGAACCGCCCTTTCCTCTTGAACCTGTGTATTTAGATATTGTAACTCCCTGAGCTACCTTTGCAGCATTTAATTTTTCCATTACTTCAGGGAATGTAGGGTCAAAGGCTGCATTGACATCCGCAGAAAGTACCTGTGAATTTTCTATTGCTCTTCTTATTTTAAGATCATTATAATTTGTTTGAAGAGAAATCAGATTTGCTACCATATTTTCAAAGAATCTTGACTGCATCCCTGTATTTCCCATAGAGCCGACTTCTTCCTTGTCAGTAAGCAGGCAAACCGCTGATTTTTCAATATCTCCTACGTTAAATATAGCTTCTACTCCGGCGTAAGAACAAACTCTGTCATCATGTCCGTGTCCTGCGATAAACGAGCTGTCAAATCCTACACTTCTCGATTTTCCGGCAGGCACTATTTCAAGCTCTGCAGTGGCGAAGTCTCTTTCACTTATTCCGTATTTTTCTTCCAATATCTTCAATATATTTTCCTTTACCTTGCTCTTTACTTCCTTGTCATCAGTTTTTAGCGGAATCTGTCCTATGACTATATTTAACTGTTCAGCCTCTATGACCTTATTCGCCTTTTTTTCCATTTGGTCGGCTGAAAGGTGTATAAGCAAGTCGTTTATATAAAGTACAGGCTCGTCGTCACTTTCTCCAAATGAAATTTCAACACATTTACCGTCCTTAGTAAATACCACTCCATGAAGCGCCAAAGGAATAGTAGTCCATTGATATTTCTTCACTCCGCCGTAGTAATGTGTCTTAAGCAATGCCACATTTGTATCTTCGTAAAGCGGATTTTGCTTGATGTCAAGTCTTGGAGAGTCTATATGCGCACCTACTATGTTCATCCCATCTTCTATAGGCTTTTTACCAACTACAAAAAGTACGGCAGACTTGCCCTTGTGATTGTATATTATCTTGTCTCCGGCTTTGATACTACCCTTCTTCATTACTTCATCGTAATCTACAAATCCATGTTCCTTGGACTGTCTTACTACCTCTTTGACAGCAAGACGTTCAGTCTTTGCCTTGTCCAAAAATCCCATATATCTCTTGCCGTAGTCCATTATAAGGCTATGGTCGACTTCTTCCCATATATTTTTTGGTTTAAATTCTCTACTCATGATTCACCTCATATTATTTTAAAATATTTTGCTATTTATTTTATCACTTATAAAAATAAATTAAAAGTAATTTCAAATAAATTTGTGAAAATATGGTATAATTTTATAAATGAAATTTTTACTCTATTTATCTTAAATTTTAACTAATAAGTGTATAATCAAAAGAAAAGTTCCCTTACTTAATTTAACATCCGTTTATAACAAGTTTATAAGTGAAGATTGATAAAAGAGGGGATATTTTTATATTTGCCAACGATATTGTTTAAATTTAAAAGATAAACAAACTTTATATAGTTTTAAAAATTAACTAATAAAATATCAAATCAAGTGTATTGATTTTTGATAAGATACAAATTTTAGTTCCTGTTTTGTGCAAGGAGGATGTGAATTGGAAAATAAAATTGAAAAGGTGATACTTGTAGGTCTCAATATTACAAGCAATATCAAAAGACAGGGTGATATTGACATCTATGACTCTATGAAGGAACTTGAAGAACTAGCAGAAGCTGCAAACACTATGATACTGGGCACAGTAATACAAAATAAGGATAGCTACGATGTCGCATATTACATCGGCAAAGGCAAGGCACAAGAGCTTGCTGAAATGGCAAAAAATATGGAAGCTGACACGATAATTTTCAACGAAGAACTCTCCGGCGTACAGATAAAAAACCTTGAAGAAGTGACAAGCGTCAAGGTAATAGACAGGGCTACCTTGATACTCGATATATTTGCGTCAAGGGCATTGTCAAAAGAGGGGAAACTTCAAGTTGAGCTTGCTCAGCAAAAATACAGGTCTTCAAGACTTATAGGTCTTGGCTCGCAGATGTCAAGATTGGGCGGCGGAATAGGTACCAGAGGTCCCGGAGAAAAACAACTGGAAATTGATAAAAGACATATACGTCAAAGAATAATAGACATCCAAAGAGAGCTTAAGGAGATAACTAAAAACAGGCAGACTCAAAGAAGCTCACGCATGAAGTCAAATATGCCTCTTGTAGCTCTTGTAGGATATACAAACTCAGGTAAATCTACAATATTAAATGAGATAATAAAGACTCATAAGGACTATGACAAGTCAAAAGAAGTCGATGCAAAGGATATGCTCTTTGCTACCTTGGATGTACAGCTTAGAAAGGCTACTTTACCGTCAAATTCTGACTTTTTAATCACCGACACTGTAGGCTTTGTCTCTTCTATACCACATGACCTTATAGATGCGTTTAAGGCAACACTTGAAGAGGTTAAATACGCTGATTTACTACTTCATGTGGTTGATTTATCCAATGATAAACATAAACTTCAGATGGATACTACTAACAAGGTCTTGTCAGAAATAGGAGTGGAAAACAAGAAGATGCTCTATGTGTTTAACAAAGCTGATAAGGTGGATTATGATACCAAGGTATATGTAGACGATCCTTTCGTAATAATATCAGCTACAAAGAGATACAACCTTGATAAGTTCTATGAAATGATAGAAGAGTGTTTGAACAAATCCAAGAAAAAAGTAAGGATGCTCATACCTTTTGCAAAGTCTGAAATTATAAATAGGTTACATGAAAAATACAACTTTGAAGAAGAATATGACGAAAACGGCACAATAATTACAGTCAACCTTGAAGATGAGGACTACAACAGATACAAGGAATACGTAGCAGAAGAATTCTAATTTCTAATAAAAATTATGGTCGGATACTTGATATAATGTCAAGCCCGACCATTTTTATTATACGAATATATATTTTATTAACTCAAAACATTTCTTTGATTATATTGAAATATCACTAAGATTTAAAATTTGTAAATGTGATTTTCAATTAATTTATTGAGAATTAGCATATAACTGATAATTGATAAAATATAAAATCATATATTTTATCTATGGCACAAAATGATATTTTATATCTTTAGACTTCAAAACCTCTTCCAATTAATATACTCTTTACTTCGTCTATACTCATTCCTACAGCCTTACTTATCAAATCTAAGCCAGCTCCACTTTTAAAGAAGTTTATCAATGTATCTATCTTTCCCTTTTCTTCACCTCTTTTTTCGCCTATCTTTTCTCCTTCTTTTCTTCCCCTTTTTTCTCCTGCTTTTACCTCATCCTTTAAGAAACTTTCAAATGCCTCTTCTTGTGTTGTAAATGCTGTTATCATCTCTTGCACCTCCATCTTTCTGTAATCTAAGTATTCTTTTAATATCTCATAATTCATACATATCTCTATTGTGTTTTTTACTGCTGTCTCTATATCCTTACATTCTTTCTTTTGTTTTGTATAAACTCTTGTAAATAGTATATATTGTCCTAAGATACTGCTTTTATTTCCC
>GL405246.1:209636-283552 GCA_000146855.1 [Eubacterium] yurii subsp. margaretiae ATCC 43715 | reverse complement strand
GGTCAGTATTTCTATATCTTCAGGATTTATTTGTCTTTCATCATCTATCAGTGATTTGTATAGTTGTATTAATCTCATCTTATCTGAGAACAGGTCTATAAATAAACTGTCTTTTAGTGTATAGTTTGGTTTATTTTTATTGGACATGATTTTCTCCTAAGTTAAATGAAATTAATAAAATATAAAATGACTATAAATATAACTGAGTGCTGCATATATAAACAGCTAATATTAACCGCCTATCCTAATTATAGCCTTATTATAGTTATTTGTAAAGTTACAATCAGTAAAAGCAGTTAAGAAAAATTTATATTATTTATTCTCGAATAAATAACATCTTTTTAAGCTATTTTCCAAGTCTCTCTATTATCTCGTCCAAGTCGCCTTCAATGCTGATTGATTTTTCCCTTATATCACTTGGATAAGTAGCATCATCGTAGTTAATACAAATATAGTTTGCCTTTTCAAATTCTCTTGTCATATTCCAAAAATTGTATTTTATTATGCCGGGCGTATTCATCCCTACTCCAAGCTCCATAAAAACTATCTTCTTACTTATATTTTCTCTGATAAATTCCGCATATCTTTTAGCAGAGACTCTCCAGCCATCATCTTCCACAAAAGTATCGTCTGATCTAAGATTCATACTCATATACTCCCCACAGATTGGACATCTCGGTATGAGCTTGCTGTCCACTGTCATACTCGGATTAGCTAAAGGAATTAGATTTTTATCTTCATCAAACGAATAGCCTTGAGAAATTAACATTTCTCTAATTATTCCATAGTTTTCATAAGTCTTTTTGTGACAAGGTCTACTGCATTGGAAGAGCCCATAGTCTCCTTGTGTATAAAACAGTCTTTCCTTGTCAAAACCGCTCTTTTGGAAACAATGGTCTACATTGGTAGTAATTACAAAATAATTTTTATCTCTTATAAGTTCAAATAACTTTGCATAAGTATCATTTGGTACGGGAGAATATCTGTTGATATACACATACCTGCTCCAATATGCCCATTTTTCTTCTACTGATGTAAAAGGAAAAAATCCACCGCTATACATATCGCTAAAGCCATATTTATCCACAAAATCACGGAAATACTTATCAAATCTCTCACCACTATAGCTAAATCCTGCCGATGTAGAAAGACCTGCACCTGCACCTATTACTATTGCATCCGCTTCATTTATAATTTTTCTTATCTTAATCAATTCTTCGTTCATATCTTTGTTCTTAGCTGTTTCTAACTCTAAAATATTATTGCTCATAATAAATCCCACCTTATAGGAAAAATATTCCCAAAATAAGGCGTAAATATTCAAAAGATAATATTTAAATAAAAAAGCGACTAAGACTTTACTCTTAATCGCCTGTATGTAGTATTACATATACTTACAAAAAATATATTATGGCATATTTTATTTTAATACTAATCACCATTTATAATGTCAAATATTCAAATTTATTAAAATATAATTTTTCTTATTTTGGATAATTCATCTTTAATATATTTTTATGACTGTTTAATTGCTTTTTAGTATAAAAATAAAAAAACTCCCAACATACTTTAAAAAATTCATACAAAATTTCAATTTTAACTTTGTTAGTTTATTGATAATTTGTGTTTTTCAAGTAAATTTGAGAGATTTTAATTTTTTTACAAAATTTTTACATTTTTTTAATTTAACTGTTGCATTTTTATAATAAAAGTTGTATACTATGTGACAGTGGAGATGAACAAAGCGACAAATACATAAAATAAGTCGGCCATATGCGTTTTTTATGCAGAAAAAATGCTAAATATAGTGATTTTAAATTTTACAATATTTTGTTTTGTTCGTTTCTTAAAAATTCATCATAAAAGGTTTCACTTTGTAAATAATTCTTGTCGGAATTATTTTTTTTATTTTATGGCGAAATCTGAGAAAACATAATTAATATACAATATTTGTATAAAATTCAAGTACAAGTTAAATTTACAACTGTTGTTGTAATATAATAATCGGATTTTCCATATAAATCTTTAGTAAAAAAATATTATTTTGTATAAAAAAATCTTACTAATAAGTTGTTATCTTCCACTTTCTTAAATGTAAATCCCAATATAATACATAGCAATTACTCTAAACAAGCCAAACTTACATAACAAAAAAGCTTAATACATAGATTATATAAAATAATTTGTATTTACATATTTTAAACTCCACACTATAAGTATGCTATTTCAATTAAATACCCCAAGACTCATCATAGACAGTAATAACATTAATATTTCAAACAATATTTGTAGTTTATGTATATGGCTATTTATCATATTTTCACACCAGTGCAGTATCAATTATATAATCTTATCTTTATGATTATTAGTTTCAAACCTAAAATTTATGGCAATAAAAGAAGAGTATTATACAAATTAGAAAAGGAGAGCATTATGCAAAAAACTTATACAAATTCGTATCTGTTCAAGCGATTTTTGCCTTATTACAGCAAATATTACCCCACGCTCATACTCGACCTGGTTTGTGCGGGATTTTCGACTATGTGCGACCTTGCACTGCCGATAATACTAAGATACTTGACAAATACAGCAAGACAAGATATAACACTACTTACTATCAACTTGATAATGACGCTTGGAGCTATATTTATAGCTCTTCGTATAATAGACACCATAGCCAACTACTACATGCAAAATATAGGCCATGTCATGGGCGCAAAGATAGAGACGGATATGAGATACGATATCTTCTCCCATATTCAACAACTACCCTATTCTTATTACAACACGAATAAATCAGGACAGATTTTATCCCGTATTACTACCGACTTGTTCGATGTTACGGAATTTTCCCATCACTGCCCGGAAGAATTTTTCATAGCCTTTGTAAAACTCGTAGTATCATTTGTAATACTTATAAATATCAATATACCTCTTACCCTTGCTATTTTTCTCATGATACCTATAATGGTATTTTTTATGTCTACAAATAACCACAAGATGAGAATGGCACAAAAAGAGCAGAGAAATCACGTAGGAGAGATAAACTCAGGTATTGAAAACAACATCCTCGGAGCTAAGGTTGTAAAGTCCTTTGCTAATGAAGACTTGGAAGTGGAAAAATTCCATAAGGAAAATCTCAAATTTTTGGGAATCAAAAAAGAATTTTACAAACACATGTCGAACTTTCAAGTGGTTTACAGGATATTTGACGGTATCATGTATCTGATAGTCATCGTACTAGGCAGTCACTATATGAAGAGCGGTGATATAAATGCAGGAGATATGTTTTTATACACACTGTACATCAATATGTTGCTAAATACAGTAAAGAGAATCGTGGACTATATGGAGCAATTCCAAAAAGGAATGACGGGAATCGAGAGATTTATCGAAATAATGGATGTGAAAAATGACATAGTCGACAAGGAAGACGCTAAGATATTAAGTGATGTACATGGCGACATAGAATTCAAAAATGTAAGTTTTTCCTATCCGCAAAGTGATGTCAAAATACTTGACAACATAAGTTTCAGTATAAATAAGGGTGAGAATGTAGCTCTTGTCGGCTCATCAGGAGTAGGCAAGACCACAATATCCAACCTCATACCGAGATTTTATGAAGTTAGCAGTGGAGCAATATTGATAGACAATACAGACATTCGTGATATTCAGCAAAAATCCCTAAGGGACAACATAGGTATAGTACAGCAGGAAGTGTATTTGTTTTCCGGCACAGTCTATGAAAATATAGTTTACGGAAAAAAAGACGCAAGTTATGAAGATGTTGAAAAAGCAGCAAAAATGGCAGGAGCTTACAACTTCATAATGGAGCTTAGTGATAAATTCGACACCTATATCGGAGAGAGAGGAACAAAACTCTCAGGCGGTCAAAAACAGAGGATAAGCATAGCAAGAGTATTTCTCAAAAATCCTCCTATACTGATATTGGACGAAGCTACATCAGCACTTGACAACAAATCAGAGGCTGTAGTGCAACAATCACTTGAGATACTAAGTGAGGGTAGAACTACTATCACCATAGCTCACAGGCTCTCAACCATAAGAAATGCAAGTAAAATTCTTGTGCTTACGGAAGACGGAATTGCAGAATCAGGCACACATGATGAACTGATGAGCAAAGAAGGAATATATTTCAATCTTTACAACAAAAACATAGATGAATTAAAAGAATAAATTTCAAAAATCTTTATGCCACGAAAAACGTGGCGGAATGGAGATATTATGCAAGATATTTTTGACTTAATTGACAAAGATGAATTAGTAGACATATTTTCAAAGGCGGTAGACATACCAAGCACAAACCCTACAGGAAACGAAAAACCCATGTGCGAATATGTAGAAAGCCTACTAAGACAAAATGATATTGAATATTTTACAGTACCTGTTGAAAAAGACAGATATGACATCATAGCAAAGATAAAGGGAAAATCAGATAAGGACGCTGTAGTATTTACAGGGCATATGGACGTTGTACCTGTATCTGATGACGAAATCAAGAGATGGAATACTCCTCCATTTAAAGCTACAATAAAAGACGGCAAACTTTTCGGCAGAGGAAGTGCCGATATGAAAAGCGGTCTGATTAGTGCAATTTACTCAATGATACTGCTCAAAAGACATAATATAACTCCATCAAGTGATATAATACTTGCAGCAACTATAGACGAAGAAAACTATATGAAAGGCTCCAAGGCTCTTCATGATAATCCTATATTTGAAAATGCAAAGTATCTTATAGTCTGCGAACCTACAGATATGAAAATATGTAACGAGCAAAAAGGAAGGACTTGGGCTGATGTCTGCGTTTACGGTATGACTGCTCACGGCTCACAAAAAGGCGTAGGAGAAAATGCAATATACCTTGCGATAAAACTAATAGAAAAGATAAAAAACAGCGAATTTGAAAATTATCCTGACACTTTTTGGCGTACCCTTGCTATAAATGCAGGTGTAGAACCGCAGGTAGTGCCTGACAGGTGCGTATTTACAGTAGATGCAAGATTGCAAGTAGGACATGATCCAAGTAATATATGGGAAAAACTCGAAGATATGATTCAAGAAATGAAGTCAGAAAACCCGCATTTTGACGCAAGCTTTGAGATAGCTGACATGAGGACATCTTGGAATACTGCTAAAGAAGATATGTTGATACAAAGCATTGAAAAATCTCTTCAAAAAATAGGAATAAAACCTGTCTTTGAAACATTTTCCGGCTCAACTGATGCCAGCATGCTGATAAAAAACAAGCTCATACCTGTCATCATAGGTCCGGGAGATTTGTCTGTAGTGCATAGGGAAAATGAATATGTGGACTTATCGCAATTATATGACTCATGCAAATTATATATGGATATAATGATAAATATCTAAGTTATTTATAAATATCTCCTCTACTGTCTATATCTATTACAAAAATTATTAATTTATTTTTGACTATTCTAAATATGGCTCTGTATTTAGCTATTCTAAGCCTGAAAATATCATCATATTTCTTATGATGATATTTTTTTATGTCGTAATTTGATGAAAGTACAGGATTATCTCTAAGCTCAGAAAAGGCTTTTAAAAACTTTGCCCCCTCCAATTTATGAGTATTAATAAACTTTTCGGATTTTTTACTCAATATAAGTCTAAATTTATCACTTTTCATTATACACCTTCTGATTATAATACTACAATATATATCAACTAAACTTAACTTCTGTTCCGCTAATATCGTCAAAATCAATATTCATTTTGTCAAAATCCGCCTGTTCTTCTTGACTTACAAATGTACAATTATTATTTAAAAAATCCAATAAATTCTGATTTTGTTCTTCTTCTATCTGTTTTATGGTAAAAACCCTCATTACTTCCGATACACTTTTATTTATGGAATTTGCATATTTTTTTATAAATTCATAATCTTCATTAAATATTGTTATTGTCTTTCTCACCATTGTATCTTTATTATTCATAACTATACTCCTTATGTATTTGTAAAATTTCATTAATATTACTTAATCTTAATAAGCTATAATCAGTCATAGCATTTTACTTCCATACTACATTTCTATCAATATAGTACACTACAACTTATCATATGTCAAGTTCATATTATTCATATTATAAACATATAAAAATTTAAAATTTTTTTATTCCTGCTATAAACAAGAAAGCATCACTTATAATAGATTGATATTATTTCAACATAGATTTTTGATGTTATATTCATTACAAAAATGGTATAATAAGATGGGGCAAAATTTGAAAATTTTAATATAAGTCCATTACTTGTTTGTAGCTCTATTATAAGACTTCAAACAAGTTTAATTATGTTTGGTAAAATTAAGGAGCGAATAGTTTTGAATATCATCAAGAGAAGCGGGCAGATAGTGCCGTTTGACACGAATAAGATTAAAATAGCAATAAAAAAGGCATTTATCTCTGTAGGAATGGAGATTGAAGAAGAAAAACTGAACAAACTTTCATCAGATGTGGAAGAAAAGTCCAAAAACAACTTCCCAAAAGACCATACAGTCTCTGTAGAAGAAGTTCAGGATTTGGTAGAGATTACTCTGATAGAAAAAGGCTATTACGCTGTAGTCAAATCCTACATCTTATATAGGGCATCACACCATAACTTGAGAAAGACACTTGAAGATTTTACGCTATACTTTGATGATGAAAAAATATTCAAGCTCATGAGAAAGATACAGGAAGACTTTAAAGAAGACGCATATAAACTATCGTTTTTATACTCAAAATTCACATCCTTTGCCAAGGAAAATATGTCTTACGATGAAAAACTCTCAATGCTGATACGTGCAGCTTGTGAACTTACTTCAAAAGAGGCTCCTAAATGGGAGTACATCTCAGGAAGATTCCTAGCATTACAGATACAAAATACAATAGAAAAAGAAACTACCATGCTCGATATCCACAGCTTTGCAGATAAGATAAGATATCTTACAAAAAACAAGCTCTACGGACCATATATGCTCGAAAACTATTCCCAAGAGGATATTGAAGAATTGGAAAAATATCTCGACTACTCAAGAGATGAGTTGTTCAACTACAGCGGACTCAACCTTGTAGCAAAGAGATACCTGATAAGAGATACTGACGGTAAAATACTGGAAAGTCCACAAGAGATGTTTATGGGTATAGCAATGCACCTGTCTATACCTGAAAAAGACAAGAAAATTCACTATGCAAAAAAATTATACGACGCTCTCAGCACCCTCAAGGTGACTATGGCTACACCTACCATGTCAAATGCTCGTAAGTGCTTCAATCAGCTCTCATCATGTTTCATAGATGTAGTACCTGACAATCTTGACGGCATATACAGATCAGTTACAAACTTTGCCCAAGTATCAAAGCACGGCGGAGGAATGGGACTGTACTTCGGTAAGGTAAGAGCTATGGGCTCAGACATAAGAGGATTCAAAGGAGTGGCAGGCGGTATCACAAGATGGGTAAAATTGGCAAATGATACGGCAGTCGCAGTAGACCAGTTGGGAGTAAGACAGGGAGCTTGTAGCGTATACATCGACCTTTGGCATAAGGATACACCGGAGTTTTTGCAACTCAGGACAAATAACGGTGATGACAGAATGAAGGCACATGATGTCTTCCCTGGAATTTGTGTACCTAACTATTTCTGGAAGTTGGCAAAGGAAGACTTAAATTCTCCATGGTATATGATGTGTCCGCATGAGATAGAGACGGTAAAAGGCTATTGCCTCGAAGACTGCTATGGCGACGAATGGGAAGAGAAATATCTTGACTGCGTAAAAGATTCGAAAATAGACAAGAGGGTAATTTCAGTCAAGGATATGGTAAGGCTGATAATAAAGTCTGCAGTTGAAACAGGCACTCCATTTATATTCAACAGAGACATAGTCAACAAATACAATCCTAATCCTCACAAGGGCATGATATACTGCTCCAACCTATGTACCGAAATAGCGCAAAATATGGAGGCAATCCAAAGCATATCAAGTGAAGTCAAGATAATAGACGGTCAGGAAATAGTTGTGGAAATGACAAAACCCGGGGATTTCGTCGTTTGTAACCTTGCCTCTCTCGTACTTGGCAATATAGATGTGAAAAATCCGGATGAACTTGAAGACATAGTCAATACAGTGATAAGAGCGCTTGATAACGTAATAGATCTCAACTACTATCCTGTACCATACGCTCAAATCACAAATCAAAAATACAGGGCTATAGGACTGGGAACAAGCGGCTATCACCATACTTTGGTACAAAATGACATAATGTTCCAAAGTGAAGAACATCTGAAATTTGCAGATGAACTTTACGAAAATATCAACTACTTTGCCATAAAAGCAAGCAATCAGCTGGCAAAGGAAAAGGGAAGTTATAAATATTTTGAAGGTTCCAACTGGCAAGACGGTCAATATTTTACAAAGAGAAACTACAATTCTAAGAGATGGGAAGAACTGAAACAAAGTGTGGAAAAAGACGGAATAAGAAACGGCTATATAATGGCAATTGCTCCGACAGGCTCCACATCAATAATTGCAGGTACTACAGCAGCAGTTGACCCTGTTATGAAGAGATACTTTTTAGAAGAGAAAAAAGGACAGATAGTACCAAGAGTAGCACCTTCTCTTACACCAAAGACATTCTGGCTATATGAAAATGCCCACGACATTGACCAGACATGGGTGATAAAATCAGCAGGTATAAGACAGCGTCATATTGACCAGTCACAATCTGTAAACCTATATATAACTACAGAATATACGATGAAACAAATTTTGCAACTATATATCACAGCTTGTGAGCAGGAAGTAAAGACTCTGTACTATGTAAGAAGCAAGTCTCTCGAGGTACAGGACTGCGACAGTTGCAGTGCTTAATAAAAATTAGGAGAAAAATATGAGCGAGCTAAAGAGAAAACAGCTTTTTAATGAAAATGGAGACATCGAGCTTAACAAGCGAAAGATGATTAACGGCAACACTACTAACCTAAATGACTTCAACAATATGAAGTACACATGGGTAAGCGACTGGTACAGACAGGCAATGAACAACTTTTGGATACCCGAAGAAATAAACCTCACTCAGGACATCAAAGACTATAGAAAGCTCTCAAAAGAAGAAAAAAATGCCTATGACAAGATACTTTCTTTTTTGGTATTCTTGGACTCTATACAAACAGCCAATTTGCCAAATATAGGTGAGTACATCACTGCCAACGAAGTCAATCTTTGCCTTACTATCCAGGCGTATCAGGAGGCAATCCACTCACAAAGTTACGGATATATACTCGATACTATTTGTTCACCGGAAGAGAGGACAAATATCTTATACCAATGGAAGGACGATGAACTGCTTCTTGCAAGAAACAAATTTATAGGCGACTTATACAATGAGTTTTACTATGACAGATCAGATTTCAACCTTGTTAAGACAGCTGTTGCCAATTATATCTTGGAAGGTATTTACTTCTATTCAGGATTTATGTTCTTCTACTCACTTGGAAGAATAGGAAAAATGCCGGGCACAGTACAGGAGATAAGATATATCAATAGGGATGAAAATACACATCTTTGGCTTTTCCGCTCAATACTTCTGGAATTAAAAAAAGAAGAAGCTCATATCTTTACTCAAGAAAATATAAACTTATTTAGAAATATGATAAAACAAGGTGTAGAAGAAGAGATAAGATGGGCAAAATATGCCATAGGTGACAACATTCAAGGTCTGTCTATGTCTATGATAGAAGACTATCTGAAATATCTTGGCAATTTGAGATGCAAGGGACTTGGATTTGACAACATATACGAAGGATATGAAAAAGAGCCTGAATCAATGTCATGGGTAAGTGAATACTCTGATCCGAATGCTATAAAAACAGACTTTTTCGAGGCTAAGGTATCAGCCTATGCAAAATCTACAGTAATAGAAGATGACCTGTAAAAAGGCAGATAATACTAATCAGCATTTATAATTACAAGTATTTATTTTAAAGCGACAATATATAATTTAGATTATAATAACTTTGTTGAAAAGTAATTGCATGGCTATTTAATGAATTTTTAGTATAAAATCCATATTTTAAATAGACTTAAGTAAAAAAGGGCTGTTGGAAAATGAAATTTCCACAGCCCTTTTTTTATTGCTTATTCTTTATAGTGAATTATACTAATCATCGTTTATAATTTCATGTACTTTGATTTATTGAAATATTGTTTTTTAGTTTTCAACAAGCATCATTACTATGTTTTTAGAACTATTTAATTGATTTTTAGTATTATTTGCCATCAGTATTTACCTTAATATAGTTTTATATCATAGATACTTTTAACTTAAGGCTATATCTGTCTAAAATCTTTTGCAATAATCATCCTTTTGCTTTTATTTTCTTATATGTTCTATTCTTTGCAACATATATCAGTAATAGAAACACTGCCAATGTGCATAGCAAGGCTATTATAGGATTATTGAAATAGCCGCCTACTATAAAGCCGGCAAAAGAAGCTCCTGCTGATATAAAGGCATAAGGCAATTGGGATGACACATGGTCAATGTGGTGACAGTTTGCCCCTGCTGATGAAAGTATCGTAGTATCCGATATAGGTGAGCAGTGGTCTCCAAACACAGAGCCGGAAAAAATAGAGGCAAGTATTATAGATATATGATTCATAGCGTCCATCTTCACTATTATAGGCACTATTATCGGAATCAAAATACCGAATGTTCCCCATGCAGTACCTGTAGAAAATGCCAAAAACGCTGCAACTATAAATATAATCGCAGGGAAAATCCAAATCGGAATATTATTTGATGATAGTTGATGTGCTACAAATCCTCCGGTATTTAGATAATCTTCCTTAGTAATTCCACCTATAGTCCAAGCAAGAGTGAGTATTATCATTGCTCCAACCATGGATTTGACTCCCTCAGTAATACAGTCCATAAATTCTCTAAATCCCAAGAGTTTTCTCGGTATAAACATGATAAAGGCTACAAAAAGTGCTATAGCTGAGCCAAGCGCAAGAGATATATTTACCGATGAATTACCGAAGGCATCCTTTAGAGAAATACCCTTGCCATCGAAGTATTCACCTGTCTTAAGCATGAAAAATATTGTAACTGCAATAAGTACAAGCACAGGTAAAACCAAGTCAATTACCTTTCCGTTTTCGCTATGTTTCAAATCCTCTTCATCTACCATGCCGTTCATCTTAGACGTATCTTCAATCTCAAACTTCGCCATAGGTCCTATGTCGAAGCTCACTATAGAAAAGAAAAATACTGAAAAAATAGCAATCAGTGCATAAAGATTAAAAGGTATAGTAGAGATAAATACTCCCATAGGATTATCCACATTAGCTGAGCCGATATTAGATACTACAGACGCCGCCCAACTTGACACAGGCGCTATTATACACACAGGTGCAGCTGTAGAGTCTATAATATAAGCCAGTTTTGCACGAGACACCTTGTTTTTATCTGTAATAGGCTTCATTACCGCACCTATTGTAAGACAGTTGAAATAGTCATCTATGAAGATAATAATTCCCAAGATTGCAGTGGATAACTTTGCAGCCCACTTAGTCTTAATCTTTTCACCTGCCCATTTTCCATAGGCAAAAGAGCCACCTGCTCTGTTCATAACGGTAACAAGAGCGCCCAGCAAGGATAAGAACAAAATCATAAGTCCGTTTTCTCCAAGCTTAGTGCCCATAAGAGTAAATACAGTCTGCACAGCTTCCAATAAATTTCCCTTTGTAAATATAACTCCACCAACAAAAATCCCAAGCATAAGGGAAGAAATAACTTCCTTGGTTATAAGTGCCAGTATTATCGCTACAAGAGGAGGCACTATTGACAATACACCAAAATCCAAACTAATCACCCTTTCTAAAATATAAAACGCCGTTTTAAAAATATCAACTCAGACTTATATCTATACTTTGAAAATTGATTTTAATAATTTCATAAAATATAATCTTGATACTGATATACTTTTAGTTTTTCAATTAAAAATACATATTTTGAACTTATCTGACTATTAAACGGCAAAACTTAATTAATTGCTTAATTATATCATTATTTTTCAGTTTTTCAATAATAATTTATACTTTTTTACTAAAGCGTAAATTACAATAGTAAGTTCAATACTAAATAAAAAAAGTTATAACTGGCATTATTGCTCTAATATCCTATGCTCTAAGAGAGGCTCATGACAACTTTTCTGGTAAAAATATAAAAAATCTCACACAGGCAAAAATGCTAATATGAGAGATTTGATACGAATATTTATTTTAATAATCCGTTTAGATAATCACATAAATATGATATAATTGTTAAAAGTGTAAATGGAGATAGATTATGACTATAAGTTACAAAAAAAACTTTTACATAAGATGATGGAAAAAGACCTCTCCAATCAAGACTTGATGAGATACTAAAATATCTGCCAATATCATAGCAAAAATGAAAAACGTACAATATATTGCATTATATAAAACAGAAAGCATTTGTCTATTGTTTAGACTGAACTCCAAATGATGTATTGGAGTTTACTGAGGAGGAAAAGTTGATGTCTAACAAACTAGAACTAACTTGGCTGGGCAAAGGGGAAGAGATAAAAATCGAGCCAAGAATTCTAATAGAAGATAAAGAAAAATCAAATTGCATAAATAATCCAGATACAGAAAATATGATCATTCATGGTGACAATCTATTAGCACTTAAATCACTTGAATCAAAATATTCCGGAAAAGTAAAATGTATCTATATCGATCCACCTTATAACACAGGTTCAGCATTTGAACATTATGACGACAACCTTGAGCATTCTACATGGTTATCACTTATAAAACCAAGACTTGAGATATTAAGAAATCTACTCTCTGATGATGGTAGCATTTGGATAAGTATCGATGATGATGAAGGACATTATTTGAAAGTTCTATGTGATGAAATTTTTGGTAGGAATAATTTCGTTAATACCTGCATATGGCATAAGAAACACACAAGAGCAAATGACGCTAGATGGTTTTCCGACAACCATGATTTTATTTTGGTCTATGCAAAAAACAAAGAATCTTGGAAACCAAATCTACTACCTAGATCAGATGAAAGCAGAAAGGGATATACTAATCCAGATAATGATCCAAGAGGAGTTTGGGCATCTGGTCCATGTCATGCCAAAACTCCAAATGAAAAAGATATATATCCAATAACAACACCATCGGGAAGGGTTGTAATGCCACCAGCAGGAACCTCGTGGAGATTTTCAGAGAAGAAAATGTCTGAGCTAATAGCAGATAATAGAATTTGGTTTGGAGATAAAGGCTCCAATATACCAAGGTATAAACGCTTTTTAACTGATGTGAAGGATGGTTTTGTACCAACTACTCTATGGTTTAGAGATGAAGTTGGTGATAATCAAGAAGCAAAAAAAGAAGTCAAACAAATTGATTCAGTGTCGGTTTTTGGCACACCAAAGCCTGAACGCTTAATCGAAAGAGTTCTAACACTTGCTAGTGATAAAGGTGATCTAGTCTTAGACTCCTTCCTTGGTTCAGGCACAACTGCAGCAGTTGCTCATAAAATGAATAGAAAATACATCGGTATTGAAATGGGAGAGCATGCCTATACTCACTGTAAATTGAGACTAGATAAGGTTATTGATGGAAGTGATCAAGGCGGTATTTCTAAGGCTGTTAACTGGCAAGGTGGCGGTGCATATAAGTTTTATGAACTTGCCCCTACTCTTATTAACAAAGACGACTTTGATGAGTATGTTATAAATAGAGAATATAATGCGGATATGCTTGCCTCTGCTGTAGCATTACATGAAGGCTTTTCTTATGAACTGGATAGGGAACTTTTCTGGAAACAATCAAAAGGAAATGAATCGTCATACCTTTTTGTGACAACTAAACACCTAAATACAGCTTATCTTGATTCGATTAAGTCAACCATGGAAGATGATGAGTATCTTATTATTGCTTGTAAATCCTTTGAGAATGGACTGGATAAACTATATCCCAATATCACTATCAAGAAAATTCCTCAGATGTTACTTTCAAGATGTGAGTTTGGAAAGGAAAACTATAACTTAAATATTGTAAATCCACCAATATATGAAGATGAGGAGGATTAAGAAGATGAATACTATTTTTCCTCAATATACTACAGACTATATTAGTGGAGTAATGTCCCTTAGAAAACCACAGAAAGAGTCGCTTAAAATCATAGAAGAAATCATGACTTCTATTAATGTACAAAAAGGAATGAACCTAAGATTGGCTTTAGGCGCTGTTCATACTCTCTATCCTATATGTACAGATTTTGAGCGAGACTTTATGTCTCTTACCTTTGCACTTGCAACAGGTGTTGGTAAAACTAGACTTATGGGTGCTTTTATCGCTTATCTTTATACACAGCACAATATAAAGAACTTTTTTGTCGTAGCACCAAATACCACCATCTATGAAAAATTAAAAAAGGATTTATCCGACCAATCAAATCCTAAGTATGTATTTAATGGACTTGGATGTTTTCATACTGCTCCACAGATTGTCACAGATGATGATTATAAATCAAGACAGATTTCATTATTTGAATCAGATATTAGAATTTTTGTTTTCAATATTGATAAGTTCAATAAAGAAGAATCAAATATGAAGAAAATTAATGAATTTATTGGAGATTCTTTCTACGATTACTTATCAAATCTATCAGACCTTGTGGTGATTATGGATGAATCACATCATTATAGAGCAAACAAAGGTATGAAAGCAATCAATGAACTCAACCCTCTTCTGGGCTTAGAGCTTACTGCTACCCCAATTGTAACTAGTGGTTCAAAGCAAATACCTTTTAAAAATGTTGTATTTGAATATCCTCTATCAAAAGCAATAGAAGATGGATATACTCGTACTCCTTATGCAAGTACTCGCTTGGACATTAACTTTTATCAGTTTGGAGAAGAAGAACTTGATAAGGTAATGCTAAATGATGGAATACTTCTTCACGAAAGAACAAAACGAGAAATAGAAGCCTATGTTATGAACAATAGCACGGATGAAAATCCTATTCACAAAGTAAAACCTTTTATGATGGTTGTTTGCAAGGATACGGATCATGCTAAGTGGGTAGAATCCTATATCAAGTCTTTAGAGTTTAGAGACGGAGCCTACATCAATAAAACAATCATCGTTCACTCTAAACAAAAAGGTTCAGAAAGTGAAGAAAATACGAAACTGCTTTTAGATGTTGAAAACTATGATAATCCTATTGAAATTGTCATTCATGTCAATATGTTAAAAGAAGGTTGGGATGTAAATAATCTTTATACCATTGTTCCGCTAAGAACAGCTGCTTCAAAAGTCCTTCGTGAGCAGATGGTCGGTAGAGGCTTAAGACTCCCTTATGGTAAAAGAACTGGCGATGAGATTGTTGATGCTGTATATTTAACTGCACATGATAAATTTCAAGATATTATCAATGAAGCTCAAAATGGAGATTCTATCTTTAAAGCAGGCAATGTCATTAAGGTAGAAGAAATTGAAAACAATATTTCTTATACTCAGATGGCTTTTGATACAGAAATGGCAGATATAATAAAAAAAGCTGGTGATTATGGAATCACACAAAGTCCTGAAACAGAAAATTTGATAAATAAAACGGTCCAATTTGTCAAAGATGAAGTTGTAAAAGAAATTCAAAGCACAAAACATATAGAATTTACACAGGAGCTAAAGTCTCAAGTTGTCCAAAAGCTTGTTTCTACAATGAAGGAGGATAAGGCCTTAGCAGAAGTATATAAAGAAAATGAAAATCCATTTTCTCATTGGATAAATGCAATAGTTGAAGAATCTCACGAAAAAGCTAAGAATAAATTTATTCCAATTCCTAAACTAAGGGTTCTTGACTCCGGGGTGGAAGAATATGAATTTGTGGACTTTGATATAGATTTGAGTGAATTTACTCATGTACCAATCGAAAAAAAACTACTTATTCAAAATATAGAAGACTTATCAGACACTAGAAGAATTGATGGCGAAGCTATTGATTTTGATGGCTATAATCCTAAAAAAATTATACTGGAAATTCTAAGAACAAAACCTGAGATTGACTATGAAAAATGTTCTATTCTGTTGTTCAAACTTATATCACAGGTGCTTGAGCATTATGAGAATAAGTATGGAACGCATAATATGAAAAATATTGTAATGATGAACAAGAAAGACATTGCAAATAGAATTTATCAGCAAATGATTAGAGCAGATCACTTTTATGCAGAAAATGGACTACTTGAAGAAACCGTAGTTGGGACTAGAGACTACAACTTATCACAGACTTATACTTGGAAAGATAAATTGGATCTTTATGCTAACTATCAGGATAATATCAGGTCCATCATGTTTAAAGGAATTAAAAAAGCGGTTTTTTCAACAGCTAAGTTTGATTCTTATCCTGAACTAATCTTTGCTAGAATTATAGAACGGGAAGATGAGGTTATTAATTGGCTAAGACCTGCACAGAAGGAATTCAACATTACCTATAACAGAGGAAGACACTATGTACCTGATTTTGTTGTTGAAACAGAAGAAGCCTACTATATTGTTGAAGTTAAGGGCGAAGATAAACTTAATGATCCAGACGTTATTGCAAAGGGCAAAAGAGCAATCCAATACTGTAATGTTGTAAGCAAATGGGCGAAAGAAAATGGCAGAAAAGAATGGAAGTATGTGTTTATTCCTTCGAAGGAGATAACTACTTATTCATCATTTGATAATTTGTCTAAAAGATTTATTATTTAAATCTATTTTACTAAAAGTACAGTAGGAGGGTGAAAATGCTCAGAAAACCTATATTAGCATTAACTAAAAATCGCAATCAATTAGCTCAAATTAATACAATTTGTGGTAATCCGGAAGATTGGTTTTCATCTGAAATATTTGTACAAAATGGCTTATATTCTACATCATTTGATTTTTTTGTTAATTGGGAAAATGAAACTATTTGCAATGAAGTTTGGATAAAAAGAATAAGCGATACTAATAGTATTTACCAGCAAAATACTACACAATTACTACATGAAATATCAAAATGCGATGGTAAAGAAGAATCTAATAGATTGTATAGATTCTTCAAAAAACAAAACATCATTGAAAAATATATGTTGTTTGTAGATATCAATGAAAATGAGTGGGAAAATGAAGGGGTCTATATTGTAGAACTTGATTTATCTAATAAAGATACAAATAAAATTACTTACTACAATGTAGAGGAGATTCAAGATAAAATAAAAAATTTGAGGAAAAAACCTGCATCTATTGGAAAAGCAGGACTAATTTATTCCACATCTTCATTAGAAGGTTATTTGTCAAAACAACAATTTTTTTTGGCCGGGAGATGTTGATACTTTGCTTTATGATAGTAATAATGAAGTTGTGGCAATCATCGAGTTCAAAAAGCATACTAAAAACTCAAAAATACCCTTTAATGAACAAAAATTATCAAATTATTTAAGCAGAGATATTTTGAAATATAAAAGTCTTGCTCTGTTACGTGACAGGTTTAAGACAAATTTATTTGTTATTTATTATCCGATACCGGAAGACATTAATTACATTATTATAGAAAAGCTGGAAGGATCACCACATTCACTGCTAGTTAGCGAAAGATATGAATTAAAACTGCCAAATAAACAATATAAAAATACAATGGAAGATTTCGCAAAGAGGTTTATCACTAAAATTTTAAAGCAAATAACATAAAATTAGATATTGTTATCTTTTGACGGATAAAAATAAAAAGGTTTGACCTTGCGAAATTAATATTTTAAAAAATTTTTGTGAATCTTTCAATAAAAAAAGCAGCTTTTAAGCTGCTTTTCCTAATTCAAAAGTCATATAAAACTATTGATTATTCTTTTCTTTTTTCACAATACTGAAAACAAAACCCACAATAATAGCCGGTATGAGATAAGGCATACCCATTGATGAAAAAGGCAGACCTTTTTTCAACATATCGTCAAGTGACATTATAAATCCAAAATTTTCCTTCATATTAAGAGAAGTCACTATAATAGCAAGAGATTGGATAAATCCTGATAAAAATGCCACAAGTACCGCACCCTTATAAAATGCCTTATTAGCTATATACCTATCAAAGACATTTAGTATCAAAAGTATTATTATCATCGGAAATACAGCTACAAGTACAGGATAGGATACAGAAATGATAGCGTCAAGCCCTATAACTGATGCAAAAAATGAAAATACACAGATGCTTATACACATCAGCTTATATGATATCTTAGTAACATCAGCCAAATATCCGCCTACTGTACAAGTAAGTCCTATTGAAGTCGTAAGGCAAGCAAGCAACATAGCAATACCAAGTGCATAGGCCCCAAAATCTCCCCACAAAAACTTAGTAGTCTTAATAAGTAGCTCCGCCCTACTGTCAGCAGCAATAATATTTGAAGTTTTTGCACCCACATAGCAAAGTCCCAAGTAAATAAGTGACAATGCAACACCTGCCACTATTCCTGTATTTATAGACATTTTAAACATCTCATTTTTGGAAGTATAGCCTCTTTCCTTGAGAGACTGTATTACAAGGGTAAACAAGAACATTGAAGCCATGGCATCCATAGTCTGATAGCCTTCATTAAAACCAAGGAGAAAAAAATTAGTATTTTCAACAGTTTTAAATCCATCCATAGGAGTTATTATAGCCTTGACAATAATGAGACACATCATAAAAAGTAAGGCTGGCGTCAATATCTTGCCTATCACTTCAATAGCCTTGCTCTCATTAAGCGAAAAATACAAGGTTACAGCAAAAAAAACAAGGCTTGAAATTATTATATTTACATTATTGCCGAAAATAGGGACTACAGTTATCTCGTAAGTAGTGGCAGCAGTTCTTGGTATTGCAAGAAGAGGTCCTATAGAAAGCATACATACAAGGCTGAGTATCTTTGCAAATCTCACCCCCACCTTTTCTCCAAACCCATAGATATTTTCAGAGTTTTTAGCACTTATTACTATGCCGATTATCGTCAGTCCCACACCTGTCGTTATAAAACCTGCACTTGAAAACAACCAACCGCTTGAAGTCATACTACCCAAAAAAGGCGGAAAAATAAGATTGCCTGCACCAAACAACATGGAAAAAAGTGCAAAACCCAATACCATTACATCTTTACTTTTCTTACTCATTGTCTACTCCTTAACTTACACAAAACCTATGTAAATAATACTTATACTAATATTTGATTCATGGAAAAATATTCATACTCTACATAAATTGTTATCAAACAAAAGACTTATCAAAAAAATCATAAAAAAAATAAATTTTCGCAATATAAAGTTTAAAAAAGGATGAGAAACTTTTTCCATAATATTTATTACTTCAAAATACACAAAAAAATATTGTATTATTTCTCACAAAATACAAATATTACTTAAAGATACTATCACTTTTCTCCTAAAAAATCAATAATTTATATAAATTTTGATATCTATTGCCCTTCCCATAAAACCTATTTTAAAATCTTTTGAAAAAATATAAACTAAATCTTCATATAGCAAACGAAAAATCTTGAAAATAAAATAATTAAAACATTTTCAAAAAATAAGTAAATGTGATATAATGTAAAAATAAAATTGGATATATTTTATTAAGAAAGGTGAGGTTGCTATGTATTTTCAAGATTTTTTAAACGGACAATCTTTTGACGCCTACGAATATTTCGGGGCACATATACAAGCGGATGGTGTAATGTTTCGTGTATATGCACCTAATTCCGATTATGTGGCACTCATAGGAGATTTTTCGTCTTGGGAAGAAATTCCTATGGCAAAAAATTTTGACGGGGTACATGAGGTATTCGTCGACTATGCAAGAGCTGGCATGATGTACAAGTACAAGATATACAAATTCGGATATTATCAGGAACATAGTGACCCCTACGGATTTTCCACTGAATTAAGACCCGGCAGTGCATCAGTAGTATGCGATATAAGCTATGAATTCCAAGATAAGGAATATATGAAAAATCGCAGTCTTTCTTACAATGAGCCTCTCAACATCTACGAAATGCACTTTGGAGCTTGGAAGGTAAAAAACAATTCACATAACGACGACAGATTTTACAATTACTTAGAAATAGGAGATATTCTCATAGACTATCTCAAGGAACATTCATATAATGCAGTAGAATTCATGCCCCTTACGGAACATCCGGCAGACATATCGTGGGGATACCAAAGCACAGGATTTTTCGCACCTACATCAAGATACGGCACTCCTGTTGAGCTCAAGATGTTGATTGACAAACTACATTCACATAATATAAAGGTCATTATGGACTTTGTTCCTGTACATTTTGCAATAGATGGATATTCATTGGGAAGATTTGACGGCACTGCATTATACGAATATGATGATGACGCCATGGGTGTCAGCGAATGGGGTAGTTACAACTTCAACCATGCCAACAATATAGCAGTATCATTCCTCAAATCATCTGCAAACTTTTGGCTAAGCGAATATCACTTTGACGGACTGAGAATGGATGCTGTCAGCAGGATAATATATTACCAAGGCGACAGCACTAGAGGTATCAATCACAGCGGATTGGAATTTATGAAAAGTCTCAACTATGGCATTAAACATCGCCATAAAAGTGCAATCTTAATAGCCGAGGACTCTTCAGACTTTGAAAAGGTGACTGAAGAAGTGGAAAACGGCGGACTTGGATTCACATACAAATGGGATATGGGCTGGATGAACGACACTATAGATTTCTTCAAGCTATCTCCTGCCCAAAGACGTGGTCACTACCACGACCTAAGTTTTTCAATGATGTATTATTACAGCGAAAGATTCCTACTACCTTTTTCTCATGATGAAAATGTGCATGGAAAGGCTACTATAGTCCAAAAAATGTACGGTAATTACGAAAACAAATTCCCACAAGCAAGGGCATTGTATATGTATATGTTTACTCATCCCGGCAAGAAACTAAACTTTATGGGCGCTGAGATGGCACATCTAAGAGAGTTTGACGAGACGAGACAGCTTGACTTTGACATATTGAAATATCCTATACATTCAGCATTCAACAGATACATTAAGGATTTAAACGAAATATATATGACTCATCCGGCACTATATGAAGACGACTACTCACCTGATGGCTTCAAATGGCTAATTGTAGATGACAAGCAAGGCGTGACATACTCATATCTTAGAAAAAATAAGAGCCAGATTCTAGTTTGCGTGTTCAACTTTTCTGATGAATATCACCCGAGTTATGAATATAAGACAAACAACCGAGTCTTACTCAGAGAAATACTAAACACTAACTGGGACATCTACGGCGGCACTGAAAAACGTAGTGAACAGCTGATAAAATCAATTTGCGTAAAAAGAGAAGAGATATTATCTGCCTATGTGGATGAATTTGACAAAGAAATGGAATTTGACAAACTTATACCTACAAGCGTAGTGGAAAACGTGGAATACCTGCACTATGTCAAAATGGATCTTCCACCATATACTGCAAGACTGTTTGAACTTGTAAATATAGAAGATTATAGAAAGTAAAATCAATATTATATGATAAGTTTATCTTTTCAATACTTATTATATATGCTAAAATTAATAGTGTTAGCAGTTTTACAAAAACCGAAATTTTTCTAAAAATCACAAAACTTTTTAGCCCTATAAAGGAGGTTTAAATGAAAGATAAGGTGCATATATTAATTGTAGAAGACGAAAAAAATATTTCCGACATATTAAAATTCAACCTTGAAAAAGAAAGTTACGATATATCTCAAAGATTTGACGGCAAGGAAGGGCTTGAATTTGCCCTAAGCAACGAAATAGATTTGATACTTTTGGACATAATGCTCCCTTCAATGGACGGATTTGAGATTTGTAAACAGATAAGAAAAACTAAGAACACACCTATAATCATGCTCACAGCAAAAGAAGAAGAAGTCGACAAGGTCTTGGGCTTGGAGCTTGGAGCAGATGACTATATCACAAAGCCTTTTAGCGTAAGGGAAGTGGTAGCCAGAGTCAAAGCCAATGTCAGACGTGTAGAGATGATAGAAAACAGCGCAGTAGCATCTCAACTGCTCAAATTTAAGGACATAGAAATCGATGTGTCAAAATACATCGTCAGAGTGCGTGGAGAAGAAATCAAGATAACATTTAGAGAGTTTGAACTGCTCAAATTCTTAGCACAACACCGTGATCAAGTATACTCAAGAGAGCAACTCCTCACTATAGTTTGGGAATATGAGTATATCGGTGTAGACAGTGAGAGAACTGTAGACGTAACAGTTAGGAGACTAAGAGAAAAGATAGAGATAGATCCTTCAAATCCTGAATTTGTAATCACAAAAAGAGGCGTAGGATACTATTTTGCAGGTATACCGGTGTAGATTTATCTACATTTCATTTATCTAAAAGATTATTGCAGATAAAGGCACTTGATAGATAGTCACTACAAAATTGATGTCTTTGAAAATATCAAAGCAGACAATATATCAAGTGCCCTTAATTTATCTTGCATAATTTCCAAATTTATACTATAATTGAGTATCATTTTATCAAATATCTAACTGATATTAAGTATCAGAACTCATAATTTTATTCGTTTTTTAAGGATGGTGTAATTTTGAACGAAGCAAGAAAACAGGCATTTATAAGAATTGGACTTATTGTAGCTGGGGTTTTACTCTCAGTATTTTTAGCATTTTATATCAAAAATGTATTTTTAAAGATACCTTTTATCATAATAGCGGTAGCAGGAATAGTATTTTTAGTAAGACTATACATCACATATAAGAGGAAAAAACTCTACTTTGACGGCAAGGTCTTGGTAATTAAGCCACCAAAAAGAGCCATAGGACGTCATACAGTAATAATGCAAAAAGGAAAGGTATCAAAAAAACTCTACACATACCAAAAACCTACTATGAAGGTAGGAGGCAACTATGTAGTAGTATATGAAGAAAAGTCGTTCAACATACTTGAAGTACAGGAAATGAAAGTACAGATGGCAGGTATGAAGGCAATAAAGAAAAATCCTAAGTACAAGATGTAATACAGACATTTATATCAAAACCCTGATAAGCGTTCTAATCCATGCTATCAGGGTTTATTTTTATGATTTATGTTAATATATATTAAATAATAGTATTACAATTTGAATGAAAAATACATAAAATTAATACAGTCTTATATTATCCAAAGTCTGTCCGTATCTTAGGGCGGATCTCATATTTTTAAATTTTTCGTCATAGATTTCAAGCTCGTCGAGCAGTTGTTTTTCCTTGGCAGTAGTTTCCAAAATATTTACTATTCCGCCATTGTTGATGACTATCCTCTTATCTGCAATCAGCGCCAAAGTCGGATCGTGAGTTGCCATAAGCACTATCTTGTCCTTTGATACAAGGAGATTGAGTGCTTTTTTTCTGTCTATACCGGCATTTTCTATCTCATCTATCAATACTATAGGCGACTTGCTAAGTATAGCAGTATCAGCTATCATAAGCGCTCTTGACTGTCCACCGCTTAGTGATGTGATGTCTGTATCTTCTTTGAAAGTTTCTCCGGCGAGATTATTCGCCTCTGTTATTATCTTTTCCACTGTTTCGTCTATATTTTCAATCAATCTGCTTTGTGCGTGTAATTGCAAGAACTCTTTTACCTTCAAGTCCATTACGAAGTTCATATTTTGAGAAAGCTGAGCAACAAGTTTGTTGTTTGAGGCAAATCTCTTCTTAATGTCAGGAATCTCATCATTTATCAATATCTGTCTCTTAGTAGGCGTGTCCTTTTGTGCCATCCACTCTATGTCTTGCAAGAGTCTTGACTTACCCGCTCCTGTAGGCCCTACTATAGCTATTATTTGTGACTTTTCTATCTTCAGACTTTCAAAATTTTCAGCCTCAGAAAATTTATTATATCCTGAAATAATTGTAAGCGATTTGACGTCATCTCCCTCACTTATGCCCAAAAACTCCTTCATAGCAGCTATATATGAGTCAAGCTCTCCAAGTAGATTTTCTTTGGTAGTAGCCTTGTCTTCAAAATACTCCAGTGAAAAATCATTTAAGAAGTCTTCAAAAGTCTTGTCCATATAGTCTGTAATATCATAGTCGTTTTCGCTGAAAAATCCGTCTAAAAACGGATATCTATCCAATAATTCTCCAATTTTTTGCATTTATTGCTCCTCATCAATCCATTTGCATTTTTCTGATATTTCCCTTTTGATAGTCCTCGCCTATCCTTGTTTCACCCAAGCAATATGAACATAGGGCAGTAGGCATAGGAAATCTGAGTTTCATTGATTTTACCGTTGTGATGTTTTTTTCTTCACTGTATAACAGTGTACTTAGCTCATAAGCTCCCTGTCCTGTAAGTCCGTTGACATTCATAGTAACAGCTGTAGGATTGACAAAGCTTACCCTTGACAAGAATACCTCTCTTTCTGCCTGAGATACTATGTCCGACTTTGTAACAACTACTATATCAGCCATCTTGAGCATAGGCCCTATTTTTTTCGGTGTGTTTATACCTGAGAGATTGTCTATTACACATACTCCAAGTATGTTTTGTATATAAGGTGAACATCTGTTGCAAAGTCCTGCAGATTCTGTTATAAGCACGTCCAAACCTTCATTTACACCCCACTTTACCACCTCTTCAATATTGGATACGAAAAAGTGGTCAGGACAAAGACCTCCTGAAAGTCCTTTTTTTACCGGAATACCGGCTTTTTCATATATCAAGTCATCATCTGTATAAAGACAGTCAAATTTTACAACACCCGCTTTGATACCTCTGCTTTTGAGTGCTTCGCAGGATTTTAATATTATACTGGTCTTACCTGAAGAAGGCGGACCGGAAACAACTACTAAGTTCATATTATCTCTCCATATATTTCAATTTATTAAATATACTTATCTTTGTCAATTTTAATTTATCTATACTAACACTATTATCTATTTAATCTACAGATAATTTTCATCAATAGTTTTAAAAAAACATTATATAATTGATGACTTTACTATAAATACACCATAAATATTTTATTATAACTTGGTATAAAATTCAAAAGTATTGATAATAGTATCAAATATTTAGCCATATATTAAATATGTGTATCGACGATATTAATTTTGCAAAAACACCGTGATACACATATCGTCTTTTATAAAGTGAACATCTGAGTAAATTCTTTAATAAGTTTTTCTATATCGTTATTGTAGATAAAATCCCAGCCTATCCACATATATTTTTGATCATCCCTCAATTTGTTGTCAATCATAGGATTTGTTGAAGGGAAGTTACCGTTGAAAGAAAATATCTCGCCTATTTCCTTTGAGTGCAGATAGTCGTTTACAGCAGATACATTCTCTCTGTATGACTTGCTTATCATAAATATAGGGCTTACTATAGCTCCGTCCGTTGGCCATACTGCGACCAAGGAGTCATCTTGTATCATAGTAGTGAAGAAATACGGTGATACACTTACTATAGCTTCGTTTTTATTTGCCTTTACCATTTGAGACGGGTGAAGATTTTGGTGGTATGAGCGTTTTAATTTTTTTATACCATCCATGCCGAATTTTGAGTATATAGTTAAAACTATGGCGTTGAATAGGTCAAGATCCATAAAAGGTATGCTTACTCTGCCTTCAAACTCTTCGCTTAGCAAATCTTCCCAAGAAGTAGGAGGCTTTCTACCCTCCAATAGTTTTGTATTTACTATAAATACTGCAGGTACTATACCCATGACATTATAATTGCCCTTAGGATCTTTTAAATCCGCATTTTTTTCGATAAATTCACTGTTTATTTCCCTGTCTTCTCCGACATAGATTTTTTGCTCTATTAGAGATTTTACTCTGTCTCCGAAGAAGAATTCAAAACCTGCTGTAGTGATAATATCAGGATACTTACTCGAATCATCACTGCTTAAGTCTTGCACTATGGAGTCTATACCGTTGCTTGCAGGCTCCAAGTCTGCAAAGATGTTGAAATCTCTCTTTTGAGATTTTATAAATGCGTCTATGGTGTCAGCAAGTGGAACTCTTATAGGACAAGGCAATACACCCTTTATTGCCACGTCCTTTTCAGGATTATATCCTTTGAATATCTGAGATTTATCTGTATTAAACTCGTCCTTGCTTTGCAAAAATGCATTTAAGTTTTCCAAAAACAGACTTTCATTGATGCCCTTGGAATTAAGCGCCGTTCTTAGGCTTATCTGCTTACCCATCATATTTAGCATATTGGGTTTGGCAAGATTTTCAAATCCGTTTGCCTTTAAAAACTCAAGCACATTTTCATCTTGTTGTACTATATCATATATCTTGTCATCAATATTTATCATGTCTTGCCTCCAAATTTTTTCAATCTCTGTATACATCCTATTTTAAACTAAGTGTTTTTTAATAATGTTTGTCACTTTGTATTTATTATACCCGATTTCAAAAATTTATCGGTAACATAGGTTACTTTTTGAAAAATAAAATTATTCATAAAATGTACTTATATAATCGCTAATAAACTTGCCTACCTTGGTAGAAAACTGCTCTATGTCAACAATATACAAAAAATCTGAGCCATACATATATCTCAGCACCTTGATGTCCTCTTCCGCTCCGCTAAACACTATGCACATCTTGGTGTTCTTACGTTTGAGCTTTCTTACCACACCTGCGGTGTCATCTATCGCCATCTCTCCCTGATAGGGTTTTTTCGCCTTGGTACCTATGGCGTGCATTACCTGTACGTCAAATGGTCTGGCGTCAGTAAAAAGTATCATGAGATTGTTGGAGTCGCTGTCTTTTTCTTCTGAGCCTATGACATCTATCGCCAGTCCGTCTCTGTTTCCTCCGCTGCAAAAATACTCAAAGCATTTTTCACTGTCCGGATTATCATATGTCTTGAGCTTTTTGATTACGGTATAGTCAATGAAACTGTTGAAGCTTGTGACGCTGTTTTTGATTTTCAACTCTTCCAAAGCTCTTGATATTATATAAGATTCTACAGACAGCTTCTCCTGTCTGTCAAGCAGTGAAGCACTTGAGTCAAGTACTATATCTATGAAAAACTCCGCCTGATCCCTTCTTTTTTCCTTATTAAATACCTTATAGTCTCTTACTTTTTCCGCCCTGTATAGTTTCTTGGCATTGATATCTCCGCTAAAGGCTCGTATCTTCATCTTTTCTTCAAACTTCATGCTCTGTCTAATCAGAGATTTTATTTTTTCGATTGACTTTTCGTATCTTTGCCTGTTGATATTGTAGTGTAGCCTGTTTTTTTCGTGCTCGTTTATTATCTGGGAGCGTCTGTAGTCTTCTTTAATACCCTCTATATTACCGTCTGTAAAAAACAGTTTGTATCCGCCGTGTATACCGTGGGAATATTTTTTCTCTATTATGTCGAGCATCTGCTTGCCGTATATGCTCCTACCATAATACTGGCATATCTTTTCAAAGTCGTCCTGTACTTCCTTTTCCTTGCTCTTGTCATCCACAGTGGAAGAGTCTGTAGAAAAATTCTTCTCTATTACACTCTCGTTTGGGTTGAACTCCGACGAAGTATAATTGTCAAAAAATTCTTGAATGGTCTGAGTATTGTTTCTTATCTCACTTATCTTTGTCAACTGCTTGTGGCTTAGGTCTTCCTGCTTTGCTGTTTCTTCTTCAAATTTAAAGTGGAGATTTATGATAAGTTTGAATTTTTCTATAAATTCAATGGTGTTTTCCACTTTTTCAAATTCGTAAATACTGTCTATAAGCGACTTGATATTATCGAGATATAGCAGATTTTGACTTAAATATTTACTGCAATAGGCTATTTTCAGTACATTATATAACCTGTCCTTATTCTTACCTGTATTTAAACTTTTGATTTTTTCCTTATAGTTTTTTTCCCTGATATTTTTTATATTGCTTATAAATTCCGTATTTTTAGTCACGCAAGTAGACTCTATACACATAAAGAAGATATTGATTATTTCATCATTTTTCTTTATCTTGCTCCTTATGTGATTTACAAATTCAAGTATCATCTTATAATCGAGTATATTGTACAAACTGCCTATGATTACAGCATTGTACAGTAAGTCATAGGCAAAGTAGTCCTCTTTTATAAGGCTATAGTCTACATCGTAGCCATATTTATTTGTAATGGTCCATACGATGTTGGATATTCTGTTTTTATCAAAATATGATAGGTTTTTCATCTCACACCTGTAAGTTCAATTTTTCCGGCAATTTAAGATTTATCAAGTCTTCTACTATCTTTCTCTCGTATTCGTCAAATACCTTGTTTGAAATACAAATCTTCATAGCATCCTTTGGAGAAAGTCCCTTTTTAATAAGATTTATAGCTGTAATCATACCTCTAAGGTCTACAGATTTTGGAGAAATTTGACCGTTTTTCGCCTTTTCCTGCAAATCTACAAATATCTGAGCAAAAAGCTCCAAGTTTTCATCAGATACTGCTTCTATACTGCCTCTTAATATCTCCACTATTTTTTCCTGATTGATTTCAGGCATCTGTATAACTGCAAATCTTGATACCAAGGCTTCGTTAAGTTCCTTTGTACCGAAGTATCCGTAGTTCATAGTGGCAATAAATCTTGTGGACTCCTGCAAATCAATCTTGTCATATCCTGAGATATCTATTATTCTCCTGTAGTCGAGGGCTGAGTACAGAACTGAGATTGCGTCATTTTTTGCCATATTTATCTCGTCAAGTACACCAAAGCCTCCATAGACTGCACAATTTGTGATAGAGCCGTTTCTAAATGTAACCTTGGAATCCTTGTAAGTGTCCACTCCTATAAGGTCGTCTGCATCCAAAAAATTGTGGAATGAAACAGTCCACTTAGGTCTTGCAAAAGCATAGGCAAGATTATCTGCAAGTACATTTTTACCAGTTGCCTTAGTACCTACGAGCAGTATATTTTGTCCGTTTAAAAGTGCGTACAGACATTGCTCCCACACTCCTATACCATAGTAAAAAGTCTTTGGAGGACTTACTCTGTTTTTCACCTTTTCATCTACCTTGTAGTAGTTTGTAAAATACTCCAAATCTTTGAGCAGACTTTCTCTTATTCCATAATTTCTTAATTTTTCAATCATTTTTTCTCCTAATATATGTCAGGTTGCTTTACTTGACAGATTTGATATTACAGTTTTGATTATTTTTTTATCTTATTTTTGAATTTTTCCATTATTTATATCTCAAAAAAAGGTAGAATACGACTTTGCATGGATTGATAATGGACATATCTGTAATTAATTTGATAAATGCTAAATCTTTGAATTACACTTATATTATCAATGAATAAAACTAAAGTTTCCCATTACTCTATTGACAATTATTAAGTGAATAATTAAGAAAAATACATTTTAATAAATTTAATAAAAATAATATAAAAATTAATTATTCAACTTATATAAAAATATATACGACAATACACATTCGTAACAAAATCTAAATATACAATTATCACAAATCATATATCCAATATACTCTTTACAAAGCTATGTCCGTCCACATCGACAGCTCTTACCTTAGTACCAAGTCTTTCTTGAAAGTCCTCAAGTGTTATAGAGTCCAAAAAGATATCCTCGTCTGACTTGAGCATGACCTTGGGTATCAGCAACTCTTCTCCGAGCTTTTTGCCGTTTAACTGCTTGAGCAGGTCTGTTGCAGTAATAAGTCCTGCAACTGTTATGGTCTTGCCAAAAAATTCATTTTCTATCTTATATACACTTACTCTAAGCGTTTCAAACTTGGAGCAAATGTCATTTGCGAGTTTTTTGATGAATTCATAGGCTGATACTCCGGTAGCAATGGATATCTCCCTATTTTTAGCGTATTCTTTGACCTTTTTCATCTCTTTAACAAATTCATACTCCTGCTTGGTCATCAGACCCACGCCGTTTTCAAGCTGTTTATAACCCTCGTAGTCCTTGTGAGCAGGTCTTTTTATATCTGCCATAACGTAAAATTCATCAGATAAAAAGACGAATCTTGTCTTGAGTTTTTTGAGATAATTCTTTTGTAGCTGATGTACCTGATCAATCAATTTCCTTGAGCTTTGTTTGTCGAATATGTCCACCTTTTCCAGTCTGTCACGAAACTTAGTGATACCTATGGGTACAATAGCCACACTTTCAAGATTGGGATGTAATTTTTCCAAGTCACTTAGAGTATTTTCAAGCTCCTCTTTATCATTGACATTGGGTATCAGCACTATCTGAGCATTCATATTGATATTGGCATTGCTCAACCTTTTCATCTTATCCAGTATGTCGCCTGCATTCTTGTTTTTGAGCATTTTCACACGAAGAGTAGGGTTTGTAGTATGAACTGAGATATTTACAGGCGATATATGATATTTTATCATCTTGTCAATTTCAGCATCGCCCATATTGGTCATAGTGATGAAATTACCCTGCAAAAAAGAAAGCCTTGAATCATCGTCCTTAATGTAGAGCGTCTTTCTCATACCTTTGGGTAGCTGGTCTATAAAGCAGAATATACATTTATTTCTACAGGTTTGAACGGAATTTGTAATAGGATTTTCAAATTCTATGCCCAAATCCTCATCTATATCCTTGTCTATCTCGTATATCACTATCTCACCGTCAAGAGTTTGTATCTCAAGCTCTATATACTCTTCGGCGATAAGATACTGATATTCTATGATGTCTTGTATCTTTTGGGAATTGATGGACAAAAGTATATCGCCAACTTGTATATCAAGCTCATCTGCTATTGAATTTTCAACTACTTTGGTAATCTTATTAGAAAAGTCTTTTGCCTTTAATTCCATAATTTTCTCCAAATATAAGTCATCTTAATTAGCTATACAATACTATTAGTTAATAAAACATTTGAAGATATTAACTGTATCAACTCAAAATTTATAATATTACTAGCAAGCATTTATTCCAAATTACTCTATTAATTATATAGATTTTAAAAAATTTGCTTGTAATTCAATTATATGGCTATTTAATCGTTTTTTAGCATCACATAAATTAATTGTTTATACAACATAGTTTTAATACCCTATTATTAGATAATATAATAGTGATTTAGTAAATTTATACAGTCTTATTTTTTCGACAAAAAAACCTAAGACAACTATCTTAGGTTTTGATTTTAATCATTTTTCTTGGATTGCAGTATCAGGTTCAATTCGTCAAAAAAGCTGTCCACATCTTTAAATTCCCTGTATACAGACGCAAATCTTATATAGCTTACCTCATCCAAATCACGAAGTTTTGCCATGACCATCTCTCCTATTTGTGTACTGCTTACCTGTCTGTCCATAGAGTTTAGGATTTGCTTTTCAATGTCGTTTGCAATGTCTTGCATCTGTTTGTTGCTCACAGGTCTTTTTTGACAAGAGCGCACCAAACCACGCAGTATTTTCTCCTTATCAAAAAGGTCGTGGCGACCGTCTTTTTTCACCACCATTATACTTGCTTCTTGCACCATTTCAAGCGTAGAAAATCTCTTTTTGCAGTCCTCACATTCACGCCTTCTCTTTATGGCGTTTTCTTCCTCTATATGTCTTGAGTCCATAACCCTTATCTTTGTACTCTTGCAATATGGACAGTTCATAGGATCACCTATCTTTTCTTATTATTTCTCAAAAAGTCAGGAATATCTAACGAAGGCTCTCTTTTATCTTTTGCCTTCACTTCTTCTATCTCATCAATTTCACTTGGTATATCGCTAGTGTCGAACAAATGACGTATGTTTTTCTTTTGATCATCAGGAAAACGTCTTTGTATCTTATCAGACATATTACTACCGGATTTTTTAGGCACTTCTTCCTTCTGATACTCTTCGATGCCTGTAGCTATAACAACTACTGATAGGTCATCTCCCATTTCGTCTGAGAACGTATATCCGATTATATTATGTTCAGCTTGATAATTTTCATTTTCGCCTACAGTGTCGTTTATAAAATCTCCTATAAGTTCAAGGTCGCTTATAGTCGCTGAATCCATAGTAGATGTGATGTTTACAAGCACTCTCTTAGCCTTTCTTATAGAAGTTTCAAGCAATGGAGAAGTAACAGCCATCTTAACAGAATCTACAGCTCTATTTTCGCCCTTTGAAACGCCAAAGCCCATATGACATACATTGCAAACACCGTCATTTTTTATAACTGTGCTGACATCGGCAAAGTCTATATTGACCATACCTTCTTTTTTTATGATGTCAACTATACCTTTTACGCCTTTTTTCAAGACTTCATTACCTTTTGCAAACGCTTCTTTAAGTGTAGTTCCTTTTGGAGAGATTTCCAATATCTTATCATTAGGTATTACTATTATAGCATCAAGGTACTTCTTAAGCTCTTCAAGTCCGTTTTCAGCCACTTCTTTCTTTTTGGCTCCTTCAAATCTGAAAGGCATGGTAACAATCCCTACTGTAAGGGCATTTATTTCTTTTCCTATCTGCGCAATTATCGGTGCGGCTCCTGTGCCTGTTCCACCACCCATACCTGCTGCAATAAACAGCATGTCTGTGCCTTGTATTTCTTCTTTTATCTTGTCATAACTTTCTTCAGCAGATTTTCTTCCTATATCAGGTCTTGCCCCTGCACCTGTACCACCTGTCAATTTTTCTCCAAGTTGTATCTTATTATCCGCCAAAGAGCTGTTTAACGCTTGGTTATCAGTATTAGCAGAGATGTATTCTACTCCGTCAACTCCATCTTCCACCATTCTGTTTACAGCGTTGCCGCCTGCTCCGCCTACACCTATTATAACTAATCTTCTGTCGGCATTACTAATTACTGATTCATACTTCATCTTGTCCTCCAGCCTAACTTTTTCCTTACAGTAAATTTTGGACATTCACTACCTACTTAAAAACTAACACTTACTATTTCTTCTAAACATTAATTTTAATACATTTTTGTTAAATTGTAAATATTATTTTAAAGTCTTTTTGATTTTTATCCATTTTTGTAATTATTTTGAAATATTTTATCCGAATTTACCTAATTTAAACTTTATTATTTATATTTTTTAGTGAACTTGTTTGACTTAGTCATAAAATTTAATAAAAACATCTTACAACTCATGGTAAGTCTTATCTAAATCTTATCCTTAATAAAATAAACTTAGTGGGTTTCAAACACAATAATTTTTTAAAATGTCGTATATAGTCATGTTCACTATATGCCAATCATCTTAGCTAAGTATTTTTATTATATTTGGAAAGTAAAGAAATCAAAATATTTATAGCTTAAAAACTGATATTATTCATAAAAAACAGGATCGGTATTAAACCTCATATCCAAGGTACCGCTTGTCTTTCCCTTTGTAGAAAGATTTATCAGTATTTGATTTAAGAGTTTAGCCTTGTACTCTATGTTTTTCATACTTCCAAATCGCACTGTTACACCGGACTTAGTAGTCATAGATATATCGTCCAATTTTGCCAAATCTACATAGGATATATTATCAAGCAAATTCAATGATGATATATATTTTATTATCTTCAAAATATTTTCAAGCTCATTCTGATTTTTTACATGTATTACATCTTGGAGTTTTATATCCTTTATCTGTATACCGTTTATCACAGGTTTTTTAATCTTTAACTCGTCCTGCACTATGCTGATAGCCGTGGCATTCTCGTCTATGATGACATAGCCCCCCGGTGCCGGTATACTGGCAACAGGTATGCGCTCATGTATAAGTATGGTTATTTCCCTAGGAAACTTCCTCTTGACTATGGCTGATTTGATGTAATTTTCCTTTTCAAGATTTTTTTTAATCTGAGTTGTGTTAATCAAATATATATTTTTTTTCATATCTATCTTGGCAAGAGCAAGTATCTTATCCTTTGGAAAACTAGACTGACCTAAGATGGTTATCTTATTTACGCAAAAATTTCCAGAGAAAAAATACACATATATAATTACAGCCAATATGAAAAGTGCTATTTTAATTTGTAAAGAAAGTTTTTTTTTCATGCTTTCTACCTTTTTATTTGCTCATTATCGTATCGTAAATCACTTCACATGAGTTTTGTTTGTATAAGTTTTTGCTATTTTGGGACATCAAAGAGATATCACCTTTTTCAAATACTTCTTTAATTTTTTCAATCAATAATTCAGAGTTAAGCTCATCTTCTTTGATATAAAATCCAGCGTTATTAGCTTGAATCATCTTGGCATTGTACTCTTGATGATTTTCCGCAGTATATGCCTTAGGTAAGACTATCATAGGCTTAGCTGCAAAGGTCACCTCAGAGATTGTACCTGCACCTGCTGAACATATCACAAGGTCTGATGCGCATACATAAGGTGCTATATCCTTGATATACGGGAAAAGCTCAAACTTATCGTAATCTAAGTCCTTTATTTGTGTTTTCAACTGTTCGAAATAATGCTCACCGCTGACATGTATCAATCTAAAGCCACTTTCCTTGCAATACTTTGCCACATCAAATATTGCGTCATTTAGATTTTCAAAGCCTCCTGAGCCTCCAACCGAAAGGATTATCCTCTCATCTTGGGTAAAATTTAATTTTTTCCTCGCCTCATCCTTAGGCATGGAAAAATCTTTCATCCTAATGGGATTACCGCTTACCTTTGCATTTTTATAATCATACCTTTTCAAAGAATCCTCAAAGCCGTAAAAGATAAAATCCGCCTTTTTCGCAAGGATTTTATTTGTCATACCCATAAAGACGTTTTGCTCCAGTATTGCTGTCTTCACCTTCATCAAGGAAGCCATATAGACCACCGGACCGCAGACATAACCTCCTGTACCTATTACAAGGTCAGGTTTTTCTCTTTTTATTATACTCCTCATCTTAGCCATAGTGAGTAGAGATTTAAAGGCTCTTTTCATATTTTCTAAGCTGATTTTTCTTTGGAAGCCCTTGATATCTATAGTTTCAAATCTGTATCCGTAATTTGGCACTATCTTATTTTCTATTCCGTTTTTACCACCGATGTATAGAACCTCGGTGCTCTCATCCTTAGTTTTGAAATAATCGGCTATGGCAAGTGCCGGATATATATGACCTCCGGTTCCTCCGCCGCAAACTATCAACTTCATAGATTATCCCCTTAATTTAAACTTTCTCTCAGCTATATAATTCTATTTTTAAATATAGTTCTTAAAATAGAATTACTAGCTTTGTTTTCTATTGTCTTTGTATGTCTTTCTCTCTTTGATATTTTTGATTTTACTGTCTTCTTAGTTTTAGAAAATAAAACTCACCCTTTAATCAAGCTAAGATTTTAGAAGTTTGCAAATCTTCCATAAGGAAAAAAGTGATAATGATTATTCTATAACTAATTCCTATTTCTTGAAACGTTGAGCACTATGCCTATCATAAACAGGAACATCAGTATGGATGTACCTCCATAACTTATAAAAGGAAGCCCTACACCTGTGTTAGGTACACTTGATGTCGCAACACCTATATTTAAAAATACCTGTACACCTATTTGTACTGCTATGCCTATTACCAACATCCTGCCAAAAATATCCCTTGTCTGCAACGCCACACGAAACATCTTGAAAATAAGGAAGATGAATACGAGAATAATACCCATGCACATAAAAAAGCCGAGTTCCTCTGCAATAACAGCAAAAATAAAGTCATTTTGAGGCTCAGATATATAGAAAAACTTTTGAGCACTCTTACCAAATCCAACTCCAAACATTCCGCCAGATGATATTGCAAAAAGCGAGTTTGCTACCTGCCATCCTTTGCCACTCATATCTTCGAAAGGTTGTAAAAACGACTCTATTCTCTTAGAGCCATAGCCGGTAAACTTGCTCATTAAATACATACCTGCTCCACCGGCAAAGACAATTATCAAACCATGTAGTATACTCATACCACCTATAAAAAGAGTGATAAAACTTGTAGCAGCTATAGTCATTGATGCAGAAAGAGAAGGTTGTTTAATTATAAGCAATACAGTAATAATCATAATGCTTATAGGAAATAATAGATTTAAAAATTTTGATATGTCTTTCTTATACTTATCCAAAAAGTAGGCAGTGGATAATATCACAGCAAATTTTGAAAACTCTGATGCTTGAAAAGAAAAAGATGCAATTCTTATCCATCTTCTAACACCTTTAATAGGTGGCAAAACCAGAGTAAGTAAAAGTAATGCAAAGTTTATAATAAGTATTGGTATAAAAATTTTTTTGTAATTTCTATAGTTAAAATTAATCCCTAAAACCAAGGCCAGCGTACCCAAAAAAACATACATCACCTGTGATCTCAAAAAATGGACTGAACTGCCCTGCTCCGCTCTTGCCTGTACTGAACTGGCAGAAAAAATCATAACTATACCTATAGTCACCAAAAAATAAGTCAAAATCAGTATTGTTCTGTCCATCTTAGTACGGACTTTTCTTGATTGCAAAGTCTCCATCTTATACTCCAATATGATATTTATATCTTAAAACTAAGTCTAATATAAAATTATATGATAGCTATTTAATATTAAATCAATCTTATATTTTCAATAAAAATATATAAAATATTATTATCGTATTCCATTTAAAAAACTTTATTTAACAAAAATTCTAAAAAAAAGCAAAAATTGACATTTTTCCAATACTAATTCTACTATCATACAGATAAAAAGTAAAGTCAAAATTAGTATTTTACTTAATTTTTAGTTTTTTAGTAAAAAATATTGATTTTTTTTAAATATGTTATAAACTATCCTAAATTTTTCAAAGAAAATTAATTACTATCAACAACAAGTACGAAACTTCACATACTAATTTTGAAAATACAGCCTAATTATTGATAAAAATTAATTAATCATTTTGAATTTTAAAAATTTAAGGAGGTTTTTGCATGATTTTTGAAAAAATTAAGAAGATTATTTCATCTAAGACAGGTATTAACAAGGATACGATAACTTTGGAATCTGCTATTACAGATGATTTGAGCCTTGACTCTATAGAGATTTTCGAGATATTGTCTGAGATAGAAGACGAGTTTTCTATAGAAGTGGAAGAAGAAGCATACGACAGCATAAAAACTGTACAAGATTTAGTTTCTTATGTTGAAAATGCTTTGGAACAAGCATAGTATATAAGTTAATTATCTTATAGTTAATTATAGTTAATTATACTTATAACTTATTATATGATATTTTTATAAAATTTAATAATAATGCTTTTAAAAGTTGGAAGAATAGTTCCAACTTTTATTTTTTACAAAAAAATATGAAATATATTTCCAACTTTAGTAAATCTTGCAAAAATGTGAACTACAGTTCAAATTTTTATATTTTTATCACATTGTTAAACAGACTTTCATTTTTCTGTATGTATAATAATAAAAATATAGTTATTTGTACTTTACCACCAAAAATCTATAGGAAGCCATATTATTGTATTACAGTAAAATTATTGATAATTCATAAACTGTAATGTAATTAGCCATAAATGCTTTCATTATAAATAGTGCTTATACTAAAAACCCTTTAAATCAGCATGTAAATATTTTGCTTATGAATGTCATACAATTTAAAAGTAATCACCATACATAATATTTTACATGACTTTTTAAATGGAGATTAGTATTAGTATTAATCCAATTTTTTTGCAAAAAAATATCTGTTAGAGTCTCCCCCAACAGATATTTCAGAGTCATTTTTAATCCTTATATATTTTTTTTGCTATCTTCTTGCCAAATGGAATAGACAAAAGCTCAGTCCTTGACAATCCACCCATGAAAAAGAGTTCAAATAGATATGTCGCACCGCCAAAAAGCATGGCTATAAGGCAGGCTATCTTCATATTTTTTATCAGCATAAAAGAAAGATTATAAGAGATAAATATCATTACTCCCATTATTGCTGACATCAGTGCAGGTTTTAATACAGAGTTTTTCAATCTGAAATTTACTCTTAGCATTTTTTTTATGCATAGATAGTCAAGCGCCATTGCAATCACATAGGCTGCTATAGTACCTATTGCAGCACCCTTTACATTGATTGCCGGTATTGCAGTAAGAACATAGGTAAAAATCAACTTGAAAACAGAGGCTATGAAAAGATTGACTACAGGTAGCATTGGCTTGCCTACTGCCTGCAATATAGCCGTAAATGTCTGCAACAATGCAATCAGCACTATGGTAAATGACATAGCAAACAGTATCTCGCCTATTGATGAGGGTTCTTTCGGATAGAGCAGCTTCATTATAGGTGTGGAAAGGAACATTACTCCTACAAAACAAGGCATGGCAATGATATTTGACATCCTTGTACCCAAGACTATATTTTTTCTAAGGTTTTTCATATCCTTGACTACAAAACTTTCCGATACTGCCGGCACTATGCTCGTCGCAATGGAGATTGTAAGTGCCTGAGGAAGATTTACTATGGTCATAGCCATACCTGCATACTGTCCAAATAGTGAATTTGCCTGTTGATATGAGAATCCTCCGCTCATCAGTCTTGTCTTTACCATGGCTGCATCTATGGTATTCATAAGAGGTATTACAAGAGAGCCTATTATAATAGGTACGGCTATTGAAAGCATCTGTTTTATCAGCTTTCCTGTATCCTCTTCGACTTTTTCGTCGCAGATCTTAATCTCTTTGCCAATCATGCGTTTATTTCTTATATATATCAGTAGTATCACTACCAAGGCTGCTATTCCGCCAAGTGATGCTCCAAAAGCTGCACCGGCAGCTGCCATAGGCTTACCTTGAGGTAAAAACATATAAGCAAGTAGAAGTCCCATGAATACTCTAACAAACTGCTCACTTATCTGTGAAAATGAAGTAGGCACCATATTTCCTCTACCTTGAAAATATCCTCTAAAGGCATTTACACAAGGTACAATAAGCAAGGCTATAGACAGGGCTCTGATACTGTGGTAAGCATTTTTGTCCTTGAGCATATCTGATAAAAATCCTGCTCCAAAGAAAAATATCAAAAACGATAAAACCCCCATAGAGCTTAGCATTAAAAAGCTTAGTCTAAATATCTTGTGAGCAGTCTTATATCTCTTGAGCTTGATTCTCTCTGCCACCATCTTGGATATTGCTGTAGGCATACCAGAGGTGGAAATAGCAAGTACAGCTACAAAAAGTGGATAGGCTGTCTGATAATATCCTATACCGTCAGAGCCAATGAGATTGCCTAGCGGTATACGAAATATCGAGCCCAGTATTTTAACTACAAGATTTGAAATTGCAAGTACGAAGGTACCTTTCAAAAATGATTGTGAACTCATATTTTCTCCGATTATATTTTAAAAGTCAATATACAAAATTATCCAAAATTTCAAATAATTGTACATATAATATAGGATTTTGTCAAATTTTGCAAAACTAGTCTTTTATCTATCCAAGTATAGCACATCAGTCATATACTTATGACTAAGATTATGTTAAAGAACTAATGAAATATCAAAAACATATCAGTAATACTCCGGAAGGAAAGCTAAAACATAGCACCTGCCAGCATAGTTAGTCTTATAAACGTAATTGTGTCGTCTTCTCTTAGATTTATACTGTCATTTAAGGCTCCGACTTCTTCATCATTTACAAATATCCTGTATATTCCGTCTTCATAGCTTTGGATTGCATTATCTATTGCCTTAGCCACATCCTGCTTATTTTTGTTTTCCCTGTCATTAAAGCCTATCTTGCCGACATCTGCATTATCTTTCATATCCTGTTCAAGCAGATAGTCAATAATCTTTTCTTGATTGAAATCTTTGACGCAAATGCCCACAAACTCCCTTATCAAATCAGAAACAAGAGCGATATCTTCAGATATCTCGTATTCTTTTTTGTCAATGACGTTTTTTCTCTTTCCGATTTGCTTCATATTAACAAAAACTCTCATAGCATCCTCTTGAAAAACTCATATTAAAAGTTTAAAAATAACCCATTTAAACTATATTCTAAAAAGTTATTAACCTAAGTAAATTTGTCCTATCAGCTACAAAATATAGTTATATTATGCTATTATTAATTAGGTTAAAATTTTTTACTTCTTTAGTATATCTACTATCTGTTTAATAGTCATGGATTTATTAAGTGAAAAAGTCCCAGACTTTAGGCTGTGTTCAAGATTATTTTTTCTTAAATACTCAAGTAGTTCCTCTTTTGACATTATGATGTCGCTACTGTATAATATGTCCGCTACATCACTTGATGATGAGTCATCAGGTACAGTTACATTTATATTTACTATCTGCCCCTTAGTATTATCTGACTTGCCATTGTTATCAGCTTTTTGTGCATCCTTTGTTTCCACAGCGGGTATTTCTCCTGTTCCTGTATTATCAGGTGGTAGTGTTTTGCTCATATCTAGGTTTACTTTAATACTTTGGTGAAATGTACTTAAGAAAAAACTATTAATATTTATAAAAAATAGTATAGCTATACTTATAACGACTACAAATCCTAAAATCAAATCGCTAATATCATATAAGAAATCTTTAAATTTATCCATCCCTACATCTCCAATCTTTCTCTTATGGATTGCATAGTCCTGTCCAGCTCATCACTTATCTTGGAGCAAATTTTTAACTCTTCCGACAACTGTGAAAGCAAGTCAGGATCTATCTGTTTTTTGTAACGCAGTTTATGTTCAAGCGAAGCCCAAAAATCCATTGCAATAGTTCTTATCTGTACTTCCACATTGATTAACTTCTTGCCCTTTTGTGTGAAAATAGGCGTCCTTACTATTAGATGCAAACTCCTGTATCCGCCCTCTTTAGGTTTGCTGATATAGTCCTTTCTCTCTATGACTTCTATGTCATCTTGGTCGCTGATATATTCTGCCAACTTGTATATATCGTCTATAAAAGAGCATATCACCCTAACACCTGCTATGTCATGGAGATTTTCCTCAATAGCTTCTATTGTGATTGGCAGATTTCTCTTTTGCAGTTTTCTCAAGATACTGGGCATTGTTTTTATCCTTGTCTTGATTGTTTCGATAGGATTTCTATTGGAATCCGACGAAAATTGTAAGTTGAGCACCTTAAACTTTGTCTCAACTTCCATTGCTGCACACTCGTAATCTGCAAACATCCCTCTTATTTCTCTGGTCTCTATATCCAATACGTCAAGTATCTCATCTATATCATACTCCTGACCGTCGTCTTTTACAAAACCCAGTTCCTTAATTACGGCTAGATTATCCACTGTTTCAGCTCCTCTAATACTTGTTGTTAAATTCCTTGATTGCCCTTTTTATTCTTATATCTGACTCTCTTTTTGCTATGTCGTGGCGTTTGTCGTAATTTTTCTTTCCTTGGCAAAGACCTATCTCTACCTTTACCTTACCGTCTTTGAAATATACTGACAGCGGTATTAGGGAAAATCCTTTTTGCATGGTCTGTCCCAAAAGATAGTTTATCTCTTTTTTGTGTAGCAATAACTTGCGGACTCTCATGGGATCGACATTGAAGATATTGCCCTGTTCATAGGGAGATATATGCACCTGTTTGAGCAGACATTCTCCGTTGTCTATGGACGCATATCCGTCTGTTATATTTATCTTGCCCTTTCTTATAGACTTTACTTCTGTTCCCTTAAGCTGTATTCCCGCCTCAAATCTCTCTTTGATATCGTAGTTATAACTTGCCTTCCTGTTTTTTGCCACAGTTTTTATTCCCATGTTTCACCATCCTTTTTTATCTTCCTTAATTATAAGTATATAAACTTAATTGTATTATAATTTTCTTTTATATTTACATTAAATCCTTAAAATCTTATTTTATACTAAAATTTCTTGGATTAACGGATAAATTCATCTATGTTTATACTAATTATACCATAGATAATAAAAGTATATTTTCCATAGTTCTAAAAAAATTAGCATTATAAATTAAAAGACAAGATTATCCTTAAATACTATACTAAAATCTAATATGATAATGGATTATTTTATAAAAAATGACACACTAAAAATTTATTAGAAAAAGATATGCCAAAGAGTATCACAAGGATAGAATCCATAGTTTAAATAAAGTTTACATTAGACTATATATTTCAAAGAAAATTTTTGTTATAAAGCAAAAAATATATATGAAAAATCATATATATTTTTTGAACATAGATGTTATCAAAGTAATTTTATTTCCTTCTTCTACCAGCTTCACCACTATTTCATCGTTTAATATATCCTTGTCTTTTTGGGCTTCCAATCTTCTTATTTGCACAAAAAAACCCTTACTTGTCAAGTCTTCACAAGCATCTTGCACATCTTGCCCAATATATTTTTGATTTAAGCTGTTCATTATATTTCTTTAATATCTTTTTCTTTATTAGCTATGACACCATCTATTGCCTTTATATGCTCATCAGTCAATTTTTGAATGTCATCAAGCTCTTTTTTAGCTTCATCTTCTGCTATACTTCCGTCTTTTTCACCCTTTTTGATAAGGTCGTTGGCATCTCTTCTAAGGTTTCTGATAGCTACCTTTGCTTGTTCGCCCATTTTTTGAGCTTGTTTAACGAGTTCTTTTCTTCTTTCTTCAGTAAGTTGTGGTATACTTATTCTTATTATCAAACCGTCATTTGTAGGATTGACACCAAGGTCAGCCACTTGTATAGCCTTTTCTATAAGATGAAGTGATGATTTGTCCCAAGGTTGTATTTGCAACGTTCTTGGATCAGGTGATGATATTGCTGCAATCTGTTTCACAGGAGTTACAGTACCATAGTAATCTACAGTAAGTTTGTCCAGCATCTTAGGATTTGCTCTACCCGTTCTTATAGTATTTAGGTCTTCCTTTAATACCGATATAGTTTTTTCCATCTTTTCGTTAGTTGTCTGATATATTTGAGTCTTCATATTATTCTCCTTTTATATATTATTTATCTTAATCAATTATAGTGCCTACTTCACTTTTGTCAAATACGTCCGCCATGTCAGTATCTTTGAGTGAAAATACATGGAGAGGTATCTTATTGTCCATACAAAGCGTAATCGCACTTAAATCCATTACTTTCAAATTTTGAGAAAGCACATCCATATAGCTTAGGTGCTCGTATTTTTTTGCATCCTTATTTTCAGCAGGATCGCTGTCATATACTCCGTCTACGTTTTTGGCAAGCAATAACACATCTGCTCCTATTTCCGCAGCCCTAAGTGCAGCAGCCGTATCCGTAGAGAAGAACGGACTGCCTGTTCCGGCGGAAAATATTACAACTCTGCCTTCTTCAAGGTGTTTTATAGCCTTTCTTCTTATATATGGCTCTGCAATTTGACGCATCTCAATGGCTGTTTGTACTCTGGTGCTGATACCCTGCTCTTCGAGATACGATTGCAATGCCAACGAATTCATCACTGTCGCAAGCATACCTATGTAGTCAGCCTGAGCCCTGTCCATATTTTTACCTGTTCTTCCTCTGAAAAAATTCCCTCCACCTACTACAATGGCTACCTGAACTTTTTTTTCGAGGATTTTTTTGACAGAAATGGACACCTTTCTTAAGACATCATCGTCAAAACCGAAGCCCCTGTCCCCTGAGAGTGCCTCACCGCTCATCTTTAGCAAGACACGATTATATTTTTGCTTCATAAAAAGCCCCTTATAAAATAAATTATTTTCAAATTCAAGTTTCGTCTAATTATACCATAATTTTACATACTATACAAAAGTTATTTTTTGTTAGATTTGAAATTTTTAGGCTTTATTATAAATATGTAATAGATAAAACAAAAAATACAACAAATACATGTTGAAGAATATAATACTAATCTCCGTTTAAAAAGTCATTTAAAATATTCGATATTGTGATTTGCTATTAATTTATATACAATTTGTAATCAAAATACTCACATAGCAATTTATACTAATCTTCGTTTAAAAAGTCATGTAAAATATTTGATATTGTGATTTGCTATTAAATTATATACACTTTGTAATTAAAATATTTACTTGTTAATTTAAAAGATTTTTAGTATTAAAAGGTTTTTAGTATCAGTCATAAAAAATAAAAGATGTAGGATGCAAAACGCAAAAATATTTTAGTATTATACCTGTATTAGACAAAAAAATAATCAAGAAGTGTCGAATTTTTCTTGATTATCTTTTCAATTTATTCACTTTTAGATTGTTTTTGTTTAGAAATAATTATACGTCTTACAGCAACTATCAGTAACAAGACTATACTGATTATCTGAGAAGTTGTAAAGATATATATACTTCCCCTTTGCACATCTCCTCTAAAATATTCCAATATAAATCTTATAACTGAGTAAGAAACTATATAAATTTCTATAGAATAGCGTACACCTCTTCTTTTTTGATATAAGTATATACTTATAGCTAAAATAAATAATAAAAATGATTCAAGTAATTGAACCGGAAACAAAGGCACTAAGGGCTTTGCAAAAGAATTTACAGGAAAGACCACACAAAAGGGACCACTACATTCTTTTCCATAACAACAACCTGCACAAAAACAACCTATTCTACCAAAGGCATGGGCAAGTGGCAATAAAAATATATTATGCCTTAAATACATCATATAGTCTATTTTGTGTATCTTACCTGCTAAATACAAGCCCAAAAGCCCACCTATCAATCCTCCATAAAAGACAAATCCACCTTGAATTAATGTATTAAGGTAATTGATATCAAAAATCTTATCAAAATCTATTTGATTGATAACTGTAACTAAAAACAGTATTTTAGCAAATAAAAATGCAAATAAGAACACATAGGCTTGTAAAATTATAAAGTCATTTATATCAAAGTTATAATCTTTTTTTATCTTTACTGCAACAATATTAGCTACCATAATACCTATAATAATCATAAGACCGTACATAGGTATATGTAGACCTAATATATGCAAATGAACGTGCATACCATCCCCTAATTGCTATTTAAAAAAAGTATTTATACCACCGGCTATACCGCTAAAGCAAGCAAGACAAGCAATATAAGTTAAAACAGTCAATACTAATGTTATTATCGAGCAGATAAGTCCCACTGTACCCATAGTTTTAGTTTCAGGATCCTTCCTAGCCAATGCACCTAATATTATCCCTACTATAGATATTGGCAAAACCATCCAGTTAAACACACCGCCAAAAAATACAAATAACACCAATGAAGCAATTCCCACTACTAATGCAGCAATTCCCATAATAAACCTCCCAAACTATTGAATTATTATAAATCGTAGGCTATTTTTACAAAAGCTATTTTAAATATAAGTTAGTACCAAAATATAATACCAGTAATTAAAATATAGATTTTTAAAATACATAATTTAAAGAAAAAAAATTTTATTTTTTTCTAAATATTATGTAGGATATTATAACAGCACCATCATACCTCTTATATTATTTTTACATCATTATATTAAAAAAACCTACACTTTCAATTATATCAGCCTAAGCTTAATTATATCAAAAAAATAATACATATTTTATTTACTAATATTAATGCATATAAGAGAAGAAATATATGAATTTATTTTGAAATTTCTTTTTCCATTGGTATTTTATATGAAATATTCCGCAGATGTCAATTCTTCAATAATAGGGTAAGGCTTATAGGTACTTATACCTATTTTATCTTAGTTTTTGTCTAAATATTAATTGATTTTATACCGAAGATAATGTATAATAAGTCCTATACTTTTTATTTCACATAGGAGGTGTGATATGAGAATACAAGATGTATTGGAGAGCAAAAAAGAAGACGACAAATTTGCATTTTTGCAAAGACATTATGAGATGATGAAGGATTTTAAGCTGAAAAGTCAAAGAAAGATTGATTTTGAAGAAAAATCCAAAAACGCCAATGAGCAAAAAAATGCAACAGACAAGCAGTCAAAGGAGTATGCTGAGTCTTTGGAAAAGATGAGAGCCTTGTCAATCGCCGCAAGAATAGCAAGAGGCGAAGAAATATCAAGAGCGCAAGTCGACTTCCTTAACTTCAACTACCCTGAGATGCTCAATGACGCCTCAGTAGTAAATCATAAAATTCAAAGTGCCTTCAAATTGCTCGACGAATCCCAAAACAGAAAAGAAGCAGAGGAAATGCTCCAAAAAATCGACTCCAAATTACTTACTATGCCTTATGGCAGTGGAGAAGATACTGTTTTTGACCATGCAATGCAAATCATCAGCAAAAAAAATTAAAAAATTATAGGATTTTTACAGTCATAAATCTTTATGGCTGTTTTTTTTGTACTTATTTGTACAAAATAACTAAAAATTTTGCATATCTTTTCATAGCTTTTCATCCTTTCTTAAAATCAAATATTTTAACTAAGTTTTTTATTAACAATCTTTCAAATTTTAACTATGATGTATCGGAAAATCTGATAGCCATTCCGGAATATTTTCCATTGTTGAAACATAATTTCCATTGATATAAAATTCATATTTCCCATCTTGGATTTCCAAAAAATATGTATTTGATGAGTTAACTGTAATAGTCCCCTTTGTCACCTCAGAGTCAATATGACTCGCTTCAAAGGTAAAAAAAGCTGAAAGTAATAATATAGCAACTAAAATAAGAAGCATTAGTTTTTGCTTGAGTATTATAGTTGGTCTTTTTATTCTAATGCTATCAGTTAAACTCGATATTCTTTTATTTGTAAACCCCATATTTATTGCAAACGCCATGGAAAATACTGTCTGTTTTGGATTTTGCTTGCCTGTTATACTAACTAAGGCTTTTGTATAAGCAAAGGTATCTTCTTTGGACAAAGTTGAAGTAGCGTATGCATCAGCCTGCAATTCTAATGCTTGTGTAAAGTACATCTTCAAAATCCACATAAGAGGATGCCACCAATACAAGATAAAAGCAATTTCTACAAACATTTTCAATATTAAGTGATGATGTTTATAATGCTCTAATTCATGTAATAAGGTAAATCTTATCTCGTCTTTTGACAGACTGTTTGGAATAATAATCATAGGATTCTTAAATCCGACTATCGTAGGGGTTGTAAAACTATTAAATCGCACTAACTTAGGGACTTTTCTCAGATTTTGTTCCATACAAAGATTAGAAAATATGTCCACTACTTCTTTTTCTTTTACACGAGGGAGCAGAGATATGACTTTCATAAATCGTCTATGATTACATATCACTCTTATTAATAACACAGACGAGATACTAAACCATATAAAAATCACAGCTTCTATTAATAAAAATCCTCTTACTACTTTCAATTGTTCAATATTATTGATGAAGGTAAGTATATTTTTGGACGGAATTGTTGTAGTAAAGAAAAATTCACCAGGAATTATCAGTCTAAGCAAAATCAAAACAAGTAGGCTAAAAATAGGAATTCCATTTTTATAAGTCAACAGTGCAGGCTTATCTATCAGATATAACATTATAACAGCACTGAAAGTAAAGAAAAAAGCATTAGTGTATATTAAGGAAGATGACATATTCACTTTTCCTCCTTTTTCTTTTCTTTAAGAATTTGCTCCATTTCTCTTAAGATATCATCACATTCTTCTTTCTCAATAAGATGATTTACAAAGTTGAGAGTGGAGAAATTAAAAGCAGTTAAACGCATAGCTTGGAGTTGGTCTGCTGCATATTCTTCAGCACTTATTAAAAAATTATAATTTCTTGCTATCGAAGTTCCGCTATGAGTAATTCCTGCTACTTCAACATAGTTTTTCTTCAACAGCTTTTGCAAAACCTGCTTTACAGTACTCAAATTCAATCTCTCATCCTCTTTGGACACTTCAAGAGCTGTGAGTGGTCTATCTACATTCCAAAGAACTGACATCACAAGCTCTTCTTTAGAGCTAAGAGCAGGTAGAGTCTTTTTCATCAGTTATTCACCATCCTTTCATATAAATATAAAAATACTTTATATTTATAGCTTAGCAATAAATATAGGAAAAGTCAATATTATTTTACAGCTATCATATAAGATAGTATATAAAAGATTATAATATAATACTAAGACTAAAAAAGTCTAAGAAACTATTGACAACCTATAAGTATATGTGATATTCTTTAACTATAGTAAATTACATATAATATTTTTTATAATTTGAAATAAAATTACGATATTTTAAGTCATATCTTTTATTTAATATTGCTCTTATATACTAAACCTACATATAAATAAACCTTGCAAATAAATGGGAGGTCTTATTATGCTAAATAAAAAAGCCTTAGTTTCTATTTTAGTCGTTTCGCTATGTTCAATGCTCTTTGCAAATTCTTCTTTTATATATGACGCTCAAGAGTTAAAAACTATGGGAAAACTTTACAAACTTACTATGTCTGAGGAAGCAAACAGAGGATGGTACTTGGATAAAGATGGACTTTTAACTAAGCAGGTAGAAGTAATGAATGATAAGATTAATATAGACAAGGGCAAATATACATCCATTCCTAAAAAAGTGCTTATTAGAAATATACAAAAGGAAACAGATTATCAAAATCCTGTGAATAAAAGTATTCTAATAGTTGATAAGGGAATGTATGTAAGTGCTTTAGACGCAGAAGGTGAGTCAGCGAAAAATAGTATAAGTGATTTAGGAAGTATTGATTTTAATGAAATGTCAAATTTACTGGGATTTCAAGTTAATGCTTCCAAAAGAGTAAGCAGAAATATTGCTAAATCTTTTAAACTTAATAATGTACCATATCGTGGTCATATAGAGGTATATCCGGTGTATGAGCACTATGATTTTAGCGTATATATGAGAGCTCGCAGAGGATTAAAAAATTGGACTCCGATTCTTTATGGCTACGGTAAAAGAGTCGTAGGCTTTGAGGCAAAGTTTGTTAGGGATACATTTTGATTTGGTTTTTAAAGTTTAATTTAGCAAGTGAAGATACATGCAAATTTATTTGTAAAAAATATAATATCAGTATTAATAATAGGCATAAATTCTATTTGAATATAAATAAACTAATTATATAAGTTATTAATAATATTAACAAAGGAGAGGACTATGTATAAAAAAATTGCAATCCCAATATTATTTTTATTACTTTTATGTTCTTTTGTTGCTTGTAACAAAAAAAGCTTTAATATTTCAGAAGGATATTTACAAGAGCTTACAGAAGTTGAATTTGATAATACGTTTGATAATTACACAGCACTAAAATTACAATATTCCAATGACTATATTGCCAAGAATGTAAATATTGATACAAAGAGTATCGGCGGTTTGGTTTGTAGAGATAATGATGTTATCATAGCTGATAGAGATTATGATCGTCTAATAGTCATGGATTACAATAATAAAATAATTAAAACAATTGGGAAATTAGGAAGTGGAAATTTAAAAATTTCAAAGCCCACTGATATAGCTGTATCAAATGATAAAATTTTTGTGTTGGAATCTGATAATAAGAGAGTTCAGATTTTGGATAAAAATTTTAACTTTTTAGAAAATATATCATATGAGCCTATACTTGAGTCTTTTGGTAAACGTGCTGATATTTCTGATATTGAAGTAGATAAAGATGAGAATATATACTTATCTTCAGTTAGTGGAGAGTATTCCAAAATAATAGTCTATGTGGTATCAAGAAAAGAGTTTAAAGAACTTGGAAATAATTTTTATGGTTCATTGGCTAAGTATAAGGATGAAGTTTTTGCTATAAGTAAGGCTACTAAGAAAGTAGGTGAAAAAGGTACTTATGAGAGTGTGCAAACAGGATATAATTATATATTTAAGCTAACTCCAAATAAGATGACTCTCTTAGGTGAACTATACCTTGGTTTAATGCCGTCAGGAGTTGTAAAAACAGATGAGGGACTATATTGTGTATCTCATGGTTATAATTGTCTGATGTACTTAGATAATGACTTAAATTACAAATATTCACTATTAAAGATAGAAGACAGCTGTTTTCATTCATATTTAGCTAAGAGTGAAAAAAATGGATTTTATCTGACTATTCCGGATAAAAATGAGATTATAAATATAAGGAGAACAGAAATATAGATTGCAATACTACATTAAAAAATTCAATTTAAATTTTAACGAGCTCCATTTTTAAAATTTTTTAACAATTAATTTTTTGAATTAATTTTTTAGTATCTGAATATTTTTTTATTAATCAGGTATTAATATCAATCATAAATAATTTTTAAAAAGGGGGTTTTATCATGGTTAATATAGTAATAGGAGCCATAATCGTTGCAATAACAGCTCTTGCAATATACTATTCAATAAACGGCAAGGGTGGTGACTGCTCATCATGTAACGGTCATTGTCACTCAGGTTCTTGTGATATAAGTAAAAATGATGATGACAATAATCTTGAAGGATTGCTGTAGTTTTTGATAGTCTAAATCTGAAATATTTATAATTTGTTAGAAATTATATATTATTTCAATTAAATAATATATATATGTAGACTACACAAGCAGTATTATAAATATATGGATTGTAATACTAAAATCTAATAAAATAATATATAAATTATTTTTAGAGCATATATAATGAAGTCATAATTTTTTAAAAAATTTTGATGAACTTTATTCATAAATTAAATTGATAATGCTATAATACTAATAATCATTTATAATGTTGGATTTGAACGTATAGAAATATAATTTTTTGTAGTTTTGGACAAGCCATATTTAATATATTTTGGGACTATCTAATTAATTTTTAGTATAAGAAGCAAAAAGGAGTCATTGTAGACCCCTTTTTTTATTTCTCTTATTTTATAATATTATTTTTTCTTAAGATATGGCTTTAAAAACTGTCCTGTAAATGATTCTTTGACCTTTGCCACCTTCTCAGGTGTACCCTTTGCTATGATTTCTCCGCCCTTGTCACCTCCAAATGGTCCTAAGTCTATGATATAATCACAAGATTTTATCACATCCAAATTATGCTCTATGACCACGACAGTATTACCCATGTCCGTCAGACTTTGAAGTACCGCAATCAGCTTTTTGACATCGTCTATATGCAGTCCTGTAGTCGGCTCGTCAAGTATATAGAGAGTGTTGCCTGTAGATATTTTGCTCAGCTCCGTAGCAAGTTTCACCCTTTGTGCCTCACCCCCTGAAAGCTGAGTAGAAGGCTGGCCGAGTTTGATGTAAGACAGACCTACCTGCATTAAGGTTTCAAGTCTTCTTTTTATCCTTGTATTAGTTTCAAAAAATTCTAGAGCGGTTTTGACATCCATGTCCAAGACATCTGCAATATTTTTGTCCCTGTATGTCACCTGCAAGGTCTCTCTGTTGTATCTCTTGGCATTACATACTTCGCAAGGCACATATACATCAGGCAAGAAGTGCATTTCCAATTTTATTATACCGTCACCCTTACAAGCCTCGCATCTTCCGCCCTTTACATTAAATGAGAATCTCCCCTTTTGGTAGCCCCTTGACTTTGACTCCTTAGTCATTGCAAAGACATCTCTTATTATGTCGAATATACCTGTATATGTCGCAGGATTTGACCTTGGTGTCCTGCCTATGGGTGACTGGTCTATGTCAACGACCTTGTCTATGTTTTCAAGTCCCTCTATACTTTCACATCTACCTGTTTTCATCTTGCTCTTGTAGATTTTATTCGTAGCATTTTTAAAAAGTATCTCGTTAATCAATGAGCTTTTACCTGAACCTGACACCCCTGTAACGCAGGTAAATACTCCAAGCGGAATGTCTACATCAATGTTTTTTAAATTATTTTCTGATGCTTTTTTAATAGTGATGAAGCCCTTGTCTAATTTTCTTCTTTCCTCAGGTAGCTCTATTTTTTGAACTCCTGATAGATATTGACCTGTAATTGAGCGTTTTTCCTTTTTTATATCTTCGAGAGTTCCGCAGGCTACCACTTCACCACCATATACTCCGGCATTTGGCCCTATGTCTACTATATAGTCGGCCTCTTTCATAGTATCTTCGTCATGCTCTACTACTATGAGGGTGTTTCCAATGTCAGTCAAGTTTCTTAGCGATTTGAGCAATTTCTCATTATCTCTTTGGTGCAGACCTATTGACGGCTCATCAAGTACATATAGCACCCCTACAAGCGCCGAGCCTATTTGAGTAGCCAGTCTTATACGCTGAGACTCTCCTCCTGATAAAGTACCTGCCTTTCTTGATAGGCTTAGGTATTCAAGTCCTACATCCTTTAAGAATGTAGCCCTTGATTTTATCTCCTTGAGTATCTCCTTTGCAATAATGCTTTCTTTTTTTGTAAGTTTCAAATCCTCGATATATTGTATCAAATCCAATATGGACTTATCTGTAACCTCAGATATATTCAAATCTCCTACTGTTACTGAGAGTATCTCACTTTTAAGCCTTGCTCCATGACAAGAAGGACAAGTCTGCTCCACCATGTACTGACCTATCTTTTCTCTTATAAGCTGTGATGGGGACTCTGCAAATCTCCTCTCAAGATTGGGTATTACTCCCTCAAATGTTGACTTGTAAGTCTTATCGCTATCGGTAAATTTGCTGTTAAAGGTGAATTTTAAGACCTCATCTGTCCCATAGAGCAACTTCTGTTTGAAGTCTTCCGGCAAGTCTTTATACGGAATGTCCATAGAGACCTTTTCTTTTTTTGCAAGAGCTTCTATCGACTTAAAATAATATCCCTCTTCCTTTGCAGAGTCTGTTGAGTTCCATGCGCTTATTGCACCCTGTCTAAGCGAAAGATTTTCATCAGGTATGACCAGTGTCACATCTATTTTGTTCAAACTACCAAGTCCAAGACAGGTAGGGCAAGCTCCCATAGGGTTGTTGAACGAGAACATAGCAGCAGTAAGATCACCCATAGCTATGTCATGGTCAGGACAGGCAAGTTTTGTAGAGTATGTCAGCTGTTTGTCGCCTATTACATCCACTATTATTATGCCGTTGGAAAGATTAGAAGCTATTTCTATAGAGTCTGCCAGTCTTTTTTCCAGATTCTCTTTGATTATCAATCTGTCTATTACTATTGATATATCGTGCTTTTTGTTTTTTTCAAGCTTGATGTCATCTTCGACAGTATAGTCCACATTATCAATCTTTAACCTCATATAGCCATCTTTTTTGATACTTTCAATGAGTTTCTCGTGACTTCCCTTTTTGCCTCTTACCACAGGTGATATGATTTGTATTTTTGTTCCTGCATCAAGAGTCATCACCTTGTCCACTATCTCCTGTATGCTCATCTGTCTTATCTCTTTTCCGCACTCAGGGCAGTGAGGAATGCCTATATTTGAAAAAAGGAGCCTCAAGTAGTCATATATCTCCGTTACAGTGCCCACTGTAGAACGTGGATTATTTGATGTAGTCTTTTGGTCTATGGATATAGCGGGAGAAAGCCCCTCGATATACTCCACATCCGGCTTGTCAAGTCTGCCTAAGAACTGTCTTGCATAAGAAGAAAGTGACTCCACATATCTCCTTTGACCTTCCGCATATATGGTGTCAAAAGCAAGAGATGATTTACCAGAGCCTGAAAGTCCTGTAAATACCACAAGTTTATCTCTTGGTATCTCAAGATTTATATTTTTAAGATTGTGCTGATTTGCACCTCTGATTATTATTTTGTCGTTCATAATTGCTCCACTATTTGTAATGAAATTTATTTAAAAAATAAAGAAAGTTTCTATAAATTTATTAGATTTACTAATAAAAATATTTTACGATATTTATAATAAGTTATATTTAAGCATTATAGCCATATTCTATTAATTCAGATTTGAAAATTTTGTTTATAAAATCAAGTTTTCACGCTTTTTACATTATGGTTTATACCTAAATATTTTTATTCAATAAACTACAGATAAAATTTATATATTTGCATTACTAAAAGATACCACGATTAATTTTATTGAAACAAGATTAAATCATTTATAAGCTCGTAAATTAATACCAAAATTTATTTTGACACTCAACCCTAAATGTGATATACTCTTAGCTAAAGATATATTATGTTTACATAATTTTTATTTTAGGAGGTTAAAATCGGTGAACAAAAAATATGACATCTTTACTTTATCAATGTATGGTTTATTTATTGCCTTAGTGTGTGTTATGACTATGATGGTTCAAATACCTGTACCTGTTACAAATGGTTATATCCACTTAGGCGACAGTTGCATTTTGTTAGTAGCTATATTTTTCGGTAAGAGAGCAGGTTTTCTTGCAGGTGGTATAGGTTCTATGCTTGCTGATATACTCAGCGGTTATGCACACTGGGCTATACCTACACTTATAATCAAATCTCTAATGGGACTTGCTGCAGGATATATATCTCAATACTCTAGCTCAAAGTCAAAATTCATATCACTAAATACAGTTATTGCCTGTCTTACATCTATAGCGATAATGATATCAGGATATTTCATAGCATCTACTATAATGAAGGGAACTATGGCAAGTGCTATACAATCAGCATTTCCTAATATGATTCAAGGTTTTATGGGAATATTCGTATTCTTTGTAATAGGTAAGGCTTTTGACAAGATAAAATTGTCTCAATATATAAAGAAATTCCAACACTAATAATAACGTTAAAAAGTGCCTCTACTATTGTAAAGGCACTTTTTTTAGTCTATTTTTCACTTTTTAAAAACAAATGATAGCTTATACTAAACTCTAATACAATATTGGATAATACAGTTGTAGCAGCGTTTATAATATTAATATACCTCACGCTCTATTTCCATTAATCAAATAGATAATAGTATTAGATAATTTTGATTTTATAATTCCAATTTATTTATATTCTCTAAATTTCAAATAAGTCTATGATATAAGAAGTATTAGTTTTAATAACTAAAAATACTTATCCGGAAGAGGATTTTTAAGGAAGAACATACACATTGAGCCTGGACCTATGTGTGCACCGATTGTAGGTCCTATCTGCCCCAAGATGAAATTGTCATCATTTATGTTAAATTCTTCTTTTATCATGTCTCTAAGAGTTAGCATCATCTCGTCATCATCAGACTTTTCTATCAGTATAGTGGATTTTGAAAAATCTGTCGTTTCATTTCTTTCCTTTAAGACCTCGATATATCTCCTGTACATCTTTTTCAAGCCTCTCACCTTGTCAAAAAGATGGAGAGAGCCGTCATCAGCATGTAGGAAAGGTTTGATATTAAGGGTATTTGCTATTACAGCTGTGACATTTGACAATCTTCCGCCCCTTGCGAGATATTTCAAATCATCTACAGTAGCTGTAGATATGATATTTTCCTGTAAAAATTTTAAGAGTTCAAGCAAGTCATCAAATCCATGTCCTTTTTGAGCTGACATTGACAAGAGGTATGTCGCATAGCCATGAGCAAGTGAACATAACTTCGTATCCACAGTCTGTATCCTGGCATCCTTATATGTCTCTTTGACAGTATCAAGTGCCATAGCCGAAGTGGCATGAGATGAAGAAAGCCCGGAAGACATCACCAAACTCAGTGCAGGTATATCATTTTGAGCATAATAAGTGTATTTTTCGATATAATCTTTTAACGGCACTTGAGAAGTCTTATATATTACACCTTTTTTCATATTTTCGTAGACTTCATCAGCCATTATGTCTACACTGTCCTGATAGTTATTTACTCCGTCGGTAAGTGGCACAGGTATTATGTCAATACCCTGCTGTTTTATCAACTCTTTGGGTAAATCACAAGAGCTGTCGGAAATTATTTTTATTATTCTCTCCATTATTCACCTGTTCTAATACTAATTACAATTTACAAACTCATACATCTTGCTATATTTAACGAAATTTTCATTACTTTTCAATAATATAGTTGTAATATATTTGTATGGCAATTAATTAATTCTTAGTATAATTTTATTTTTGATACTTATTACAAATACAGTTAAAAAACATTTACAACATAATCTTATAATAAAATCCAAAAGTGGATATTTTCTTACAAGTACATCTCATCAGGCAGATGTCTCTTGAGATAAAATACGTAAAGTGAATCGGGTCCTGTATGCACACCTATACATGGTCCTATATCTTGCATACTAATCTTATCCTCATCCATACCTACGATATTTACAATTTCTTGTTTCAAAGCTATAGCCGTTTCCTCGTTGTCGGCGTTTGATATTATCATCTCAGCTTTTTTCAGTTCATCCTCAGGAATCTCGCTTCTTACCTTGTCAATGATGTATTGGAGCATTTTTTTCTTACTTCTGACCTTGTCTATTACCTCAAGTCTTCCATCCTTTGTGACAGAAAGTATAGGCTTGATATTGAGCATATTGCCTATAAACGCTGAAGCCTTTGACAGTCTTCCACCACGAGAGAGATATTTCAAGTCTGAAACTGTAAAAATAACTCCTATGTTATTCTTGCAAAATTCAAGGACTTTAAGTATTTCTTCATAGGATTTTCCGTTTTGGGCAGCCATAGCCATGTATTTTACCGCAATTCCCATCTCAATGGAGCAACATTTAGAATCTACAGTATATATAATGGCGTCCTTATACTCTTCCTTGACCATATTTACAGCAATTTCCGACGTTTCATAAGATGAAGATATACCACTTGACATCACTATGTTTATCACAGGTATATTTTCCTTTGCATACTGTGAAAATACGTCAATGTAAGTGTTTAGCGGAATTTGTGATGTCTTGTAAATCTCACCTTTTTTCATATCTTCAAACACCTGTTTTGAAGTGATGTCCACGTTATCCAAAAACTGCTTGTCACCTAGGGTAACTATTACAGGTAAAACATGAATATCAAGTTTATTTATCAATTCATCAGTCAATTCGCATGTACTGTCCGTCACTATCTTATAGTTCATAACTCTTCTCCTTAAATTATCCGTCCGTTCAATCCATAAGCACCACATTCTTACCTTGGCACTTACCGAGATACATCAGCTCATCAGCTTTTTTTGCCATATCGTAAACATTGGTATGAGAAAGTGACGATGTAGCACCAAAGGTCACTGTAAATTTTATCTTGATACCGTTGTACTCAAATGTGCTATATGAGATTTTCTTTCTGATACTATCCAACCTTTGAAATACTTCGGTATGTCCTTTGACATCATAAAATAATATCAAAAACTCTTCTCCACCCCACCTTGAAACTACATTGTCAGAACCGAGTTCACTCTTGAGCATACCTGCCACAGAGCGTAGCACCTTATCGCCTATATCATGACCATAGGAGTCATTTATATTTTTAAAATTATCTATATCTGCAAAAGAAATATAAAATTCAGAGTTTTTATCTCCAACCATTTCATTCATATCATTTAGTATTTCTTTCATCTTATGCCTGTTGTACAATTCTGTAAGTTCATCAGTTTCAGCCTGTTTTTTCATCTTGTTGAACCTTTGGTTCATATGATATTCTTCCAGAATTTTCGACCAATTCAGCAATCTTTCTGCAAGCAATATCATAAAAAACGAACCTGCTATATTTATAAAATACAGAGCATAGTGTAAAAAGCCATATTCTTCTTCTATTGTAATGGTATGAGTTAAGAGAAACATCATGCTGAACAATACAAAATTCATTAATGCAACAAAGTAAAACTTGCCCTTGTTCTTAAAGTGGACCGTAACAGCCATTACAGTTATCGAAAAATACCAACTTTGAAACTCATAGTTCCAACCTATAAAAAAAATTGCCAAAGTGATAAATATTGAGACTTCTAAGAAACAAGCAAAAATGACGTTGGCATCTTCCCTTTTGTTAAGAATCCACGCCGCTACTCCAAATACACTTATGCTGACAATATTGTATAAAAGCATAAATCTAGGTAATCGGAGGGCTATAAATATCGCCTCATAACAAATGTGTATAAAAAAACCTATTAAAATCACACTGAAATATGAAGACCTCTTACATTCAGTTTCCATATATATCATCCTTAAATCATAGTAATATCTTATACCCCATAATACTTTGTGAAAAATTCCTTTTTATATTCCAACAAACGACCGTCTCTTATAGACTGTCTTATCTTTTCCATCATACGCAACAAGAAATACAGGTTGTGATATGTTATCAGTCTTGCACCAAGTATTTCATTCGCCTTTACAAGGTGCCTGATATATGCTCTTGAATAATTTTTGCAAACATAACAATCACATTCATGGTCAAGCGGTGTAAAGTCCTCAGCATAAGTTGCATTTCTTACTACGACCTTTCCGTTTGAAGTCATAGCTGTCCCATTCCTAGCTATCCTTGTAGGCAATACGCAGTCAAACATATCTACGCCTCTAATCACTCCTTCAAATAAGTCATCAGGAGAGCCTACGCCCATCAGATACCTTGGCTTTTCACTTGGAATTATATCCACAGTATAGTCAAGCACTTCGTACATCAATTCCTTGGGCTCACCCACTGAAAGCCCACCTATTGAATATCCGTCAAAATCCATCTCTACAAGCTCATTTGCCGACTCATATCTCAAATCTTCAAACATTCCGCCTTGGATTATGCCAAAAAGCGCCTGAGTTTTAGGATTTCTATTTGCATCCTTCCCACGCTTTGCCCATCTTGAAGTACGTTTGTATGAGTCTCTTATATATTCGTAACTTGCAGGATAAGGTGCACACTCGTCAAAGGACATCATTATATCCGAGCCGAGGTTGTTTTGTACTGCAATTGACTCCTCAGGTCCCATGAAGTGTTTCGAGCCGTCCAAATGAGAGCTGAAATACACTCCCTCTTCCTTTATCTTTCTCAAATCTCCAAGCGAAAACACCTGAAATCCGCCACTATCCGTAAGAATAGACCTATCCCAGTGCATAAATTCATGCAGACCTCCCGCTTTTTTTACTATCTCATCTCCGGGTCTTAAATGCAAATGATAGGTATTTGATAATATTATATTCGCTCCTATTTCCTTTAATTCCTTCTCGTTCATGGACTTTACAGTAGCATTAGTGCCCACAGGCATAAATACTGGAGTCTCAAACTCGTTGTGCAGAGTCTTTATCTTTCCAAGCCTTGCCTTGCTTTGATTGCATTTTTTTATTACTTCAAATTTTAACGGCTTATTCATCAATTACCTTTCTTATACCAATCATTTTTTTAAAAAGCTATAAATCCATACATAATTTTATATCCTTAGAAAATTATCATCAAAACGTTTAAACTGTAATATACGCATTGATTGGCATCCGTTTGTCTATTGTCTTTTTACTAAATATTAAAACATTTGTTGGAATTATCCATAAGAAATAATGCTGATATTATTTTTATTAAACAATAAATTTAAAATATATCTTAATTTAATTCACTACTATAGTAATTTTTTTAAAAAACAGCATAGAGCTACCCACAATTATATAAATTTCAGCATTATTTATATTTATCGTCTTTTTTGCTAGAATACTAAAGATTATCAGTTCATTTATAATCGAAATTTTTATATCAAAATCTATATATTATTGGTGTAATACCCCTTATAATTTTTGACTAACATAAAATATCAATTTTATTAACAAAGTCATTTTTCTTTGATATTACAATCATACTAATATTTGTTTAATCTATAAGATAAGTCAATGAGTTTTTAATTAAAATAAAGTAAAATGTCTAACTAATTTTATAAATATTTTAATTATTGCTATCCACAACTCTATTGAATTTTAGTATTGTATTATAAATCTAAAACTCAAAAAAATATACCTGCGTTTTAGATACAATACGCAAGTATATTATAATATAAAAGTATTTAATCGTCAATCATTATTCAAGTTCGACATTTCCTGTATAAAGTTGGTAATACGCTCCTTTTTGAGCAAGCAGTTCATCGTGTGAGCCACGCTCTATTATATTGCCGTTTTCCAGCACCATTATCGCATCACTGTTTCTGATTGTAGATAGTCTATGCGCTATTACAAACACCGTCCTGCCATTCATCAGATTGTCCATACCTTTTTGGACTATTGCCTCAGTTCTCGTATCTATGCTCGATGTAGCCTCGTCAAGTATCAGTACGGGCGGATCTGAGATTGCAGCCCTTGCTATGGATAAAAGTTGCTTTTGTCCTTGTGACAGCTCATCACCTGCATTGTTGAGCATGGTGTCGTAGCCCTTTGGCAGCATATTGATAAAGCCGTCTGCCTGAGCAAGCTTAGCCGCATTTATTACGTCCTCGTCAGTCGCATCTAATCTACCGTATCTGATATTTTCCATTATAGTGCCGGTAAAGAGATGTGTATCTTGGAGCACTATTCCAAGTGAACGTCTCAAGGACTCTTTTTTAATCTTCATAAGGTTGATACCGTCGTATCTTATCTTGCCCTCATCTATATCGTAAAATCTGTTGATAAGATTTGTAATTGTAGTCTTACCGGCTCCCGTAGCACCGACAAAGGCGATTTTTTGTCCCGGTTTTGCATATAATGAGATGTTTTTGAGTACAGGTTTGTCCTTTTCATAGCCGAATGACATATTTTCAATTACCACATCACCTGTAAGCCTGTCATAAGTCACCCTGCCGTCACTATGCGGATGTTTCCACGCCCATTGACCTGTCTTGTAAGGTACGGGTATAATACCGAATTCCTTGTCTTCCTCCACATTTACAAGAGTGACATAGCCCTCATCAGCCTCGCTTTTTTCATCGAGCAAGGCAAATATTCTACTTGCTCCTGCAAGTGCTGTATTAATAGAGTTAAGCTGTTGAGTTATCATCATAAAAGGTTGGGTAAAGTTTTTGGCAAACTGCATATAAGCCGCCACTATACCTATAGTTACACCGCCTATAGAATTTATCGCAAGGCTACTGCCCACTATTGCTGTAAGCACGAAGAATATATTTCCTATATTTGAAACTACAGGAGCTATAATGCTCGCATAAGAACTTGCATTTTTTGCACTTTGAAATAATTCTTCATTTAGTTTTTCAAATTCTTCTATGGATATTTCTTCATGATTAAATATCTTAACTACCTTTTGCCCTGATAATCTCTCCTGGATAAATCCTGTAAGATTGGCAATATTTTGCTGTTGTTGCATAAAATACTTTGCACTCTTACCTGCTATATTTTTAGAAGTAAGTAGCAGGGCTATTACCACCGCTACCGCAAGCACTGTAAGTATAGGCGAAAGTACCAACATAGTAACAAAGGTTGATATAATAGTTACAACAGATAACAGTACCTGAGGAGTGGACTGCTCTATCATCTGCCTTAGAGCGTCAGAGTCAGTAGTATACAGTGACATTATTGAGCCGTCACTGTTCTTGTCGAAGTAACTTATAGGTAGTGATTGCATCTTTGCAAACATATCATCCTTTACTTTCCTAAGAGTTCCTTGTGCTACATAGACCATTATCCTGTTGTAAGTAAAGCTTGATATAACTGACACTGCAAATACTACGCACAAGATAGAAATAGCGCTGTAAAACGCCTTAAAATCAGGGGAAGTCTGACCGATAAGCGGAGTGATATAGTCATCAATCAATATCTTAAGAGCCAATGATATGGAAACTGAGCCCATAGCAGATAGCAATACGCAGATGACCACGACTGCAAGCTTGAATTCATTACCTTTAAGCACATAAGAAACGAGCCTTTTTAAAGTGCCTTTTGGATTTTTATTATTCATCTGCCAATCCACCTCCCTGTTTTTGGAATTCATAGTTTTCTCTGTAGATTTGATTGTTCATGAGCAGATTTTGCGGAGTATCAAATCCTACCACCTCTCCGTTGTCAAGTACAATTATCCTGTCAGAATTTTCTATCGAAGATATCCTCTGAGCAATGATAATCTTGGTAGTATCCTTTAGTTGAGTGGCAAAAGCCTCTCTAATCTTGGCATCCGTCTTTGTATCCACCGCACTTGTCGAGTCGTCCAAAATAAGAATCTTAGGTTTTTTCAGCAAGGCTCTTGCTATTGTAAGTCTTTGTTTTTGACCTCCGGATACGTTGTTTCCGCCCTCGTATATCTGTTCCTCATATTTTTTGGGGAATTTTTGGATAAATTCATCTGCACACGCAAGTTTACATACAAATTCCACTTCTTCATCCGTAGCATTTTCATTACCCCATCTTATGTTGTCTGCTATAGTACCTGTAAAGAGAGTATTTTTTTGTAACACCATGGATACATTGTCCCTAAGTGCAGCCAATTCATAATCTTTTACGTTCTTACCACCGACTGTTATTTCTCCGCTTGTCACATCGTAGAGTCTTGGTATCAAGGACACAAAAGTAGATTTTGCACTACCAATAGAGCCTATTACTCCTATAGTTTCTCCTGATTTTATACTTATATTCACATTTTTTAGAGCGAGTCTCTGCTCATCATCGCTATAGCTGAAACTTACATTTTTAAACTCTATAGAGCCATCTTTTACTTCTTTTTCACCCTTTGCATTTTCATCCATTGCAGGCTCTTCCTTAAGTACTTCTGTTATCCTCATTATACCTGTCTCAGCAATAATCAGAAGTACAAATACAAAAGATATGGTAATTACAGACATAAGTATCTGAATGGAATATATCATCAAGCTGGTAAACTGACCTGTAGTAAGACTTCCTGAAACTATAAGGTTACCGCCCATCAAAAACAGTGCAGTCACCATCATATAAAGCACAAGTTGTATTGAAGGGTTGAAAACTGCTACATTTAGCTCAACATCCACAAAAAGCTCATAAATTTTGGCAGAAAGCTTTGAAAACTTACTATTTTCAAATTCCTCTCTTACATAAGCTTTTACAACCCTTTGTGCCCTTACATTCTCTGCTGTCATATTGTTCATTACGTCGTATTGATCGTAAACAACAGTAAATTTCGGTGCAGCAATCTTTATTATCGTGTACATTATCACGATAAGTGCAGGTATCGCCACCAAGAATATCATTGAAATTTGTGCATTAATCTTAAAAGCCATAATAAGCGCTGAAATCATCATAATCGGACTTCTTGCCACCATTATTATCATCATCATATATGCCATCTGCACATTGGCAATATCTGTAGTCAGTCTGGTAACAAGTGAGGCACTTGAAAATTTGTCTATGTTTTTAAAAGAAAATTTTTGTATTTTCTTAAAAATATCGCTCCTCAAATTCTTACTCAGTCCAGTAGCTGCAGTAGCTGCAAATCTTGCACCTGTCGCACCGAAAAATAGCGACATCATCGCCATAACAAGCAGTATTAGCCCTGTTTTAACGACATATTCCATATCCGAATTTTTGATACCTATGTCTATGATATTTGCCATGACATAGGGTATGAGAATTTCCATTATCACCTCGAGAGTGATGAAGAAAGGAGCTAAAAAAGATTGTTTTTTGAACTCTCTAACACAAGATAGTATAGTCTTGTTCATGCCTTTACCTCCTATAAAATAATAGGGTATTTAAAAAATATCAATACCGATACTTTCTAAATACCATTTTAAAGAAAACTTATATTTATTAAAATAATTCTGCTCATTTATTCCACAAATAAAAATTTATTAAACAAAAAATTAGACTGTATATGGAGTAATAGTCAATTCTCCGTCAGCATATTCTCCCAAAAAAACCTCGCTATATTCCTTATAGCCTTGAGCATTTATCTCTGATAACAGCCACTCTTCGTCCCTGCCCATTACTTCCAAGATGTCAGTTTGCACCTGACCGTCAGTAATCAGTGGAAATTTCGGATTTTCTTCTCCCTCCAAAATTATTATGAACTGACCGTTTTGCTCAACTATGGCACGTTTGACCTTTTTGGTAGAGTAGATATTATTAGTCCTCAATTTAAAAGATATGTCGTGTGCACTGAGTGCCGACTTCTTGCAGTTTTCTACATTTACTACACCCTTGTCTATGATGATACGAGCCTTGCCGTCAAGTATCTGCTTTGCCTTTACATTATATGTCTTAACCCACTTAAGCAGTAGAACAAGGAAACACCATATAGCCAAAATCATTATATACTCAAAAATCTGAATTTTCTGATTGTAGATGACACCACCTATTATACCCCCAAGCACATAGTTTTGTATCTGGTCACTTGCCGACATCGGTGCAAGATTGCCTTTACCTGTTATATTAATTACTGTAATAAGAGCCAAGAAACCTATGGCTAATTTTAAAGTTACCAACAAAAACGCACTCATAAAACACCCTCCAATTTTTTAAATATTTTATATAATTACCTGAGATTTATTCCCTGATTAGCCATGATTAAACTAAAAAATATCTCCCAACTCTTGCCATATATACCTTGTATTCATCACCAAATTTTTCCAAGCACCATCTTTCCTCAGAGATGATTATAGTGTGTGTAGATATTTGATATATGATTAAGATTATTAATAGAATTATGGACCTTGTAAGCAAAACCCAAGAAAGTATACAGGCAAAATATGATAGATACATGGGATTTCTTGAAAACTTATATATTCCTTTGACGCTAATTCCCATTTCATCAGGAGATGAAAAATTGACTATAGTTATTGCAAGCAATATATGTGCTAAAATATACAAAAACACTCCTAAAAAAGTCAAAACTGAAAAGTCGAAGTAAAAATCCAAAAATGCAGTATACAAAAAAATTGCTGCTGTAGATATTTGATATACGTAGTATGTCAGCATTTCATTTTTATTTATAGGAGCAAAATAGGCAACACGATATACGGCTTTTTTGCCAAAAAAAGAAAGCAAGCCAAATCTTATAAGAAAAAAAGGAATTATCAAAAATATGCCCTTAATCACAACTCTCCCCACTTTCAGCCTAATATACAGCAAATTTTATTAAATACTTTTATCTATTTAATCTTTTTCTATTTTTATCAATAGTTTTAAAAAATACTATTTAATTTATGACTTTTTTATTAGATTTTAGTATAATTTGCAAATATAAAGCCATCCATTATCTTAATTAGACATTAGTATTAAATCTTAGTAATTTCTCCTTTACATATTATTTTTACTTATCAATATCATAGCTATATTGTAGCACCTTCATTTCCAAGTCAAAGGGAGTCTTGCGGTAAAATGCTATGGCATCTTCATTGTAGCATTGCTCAGTACCTACAAATATATCGTAGATATTGTTGTTTTTTCCATATTCAAGTAAGTAGTTGATAAGACTCTTGCCTATGCCTTGCTTTTGAAAGCTTTCCCTTACAGCCAAATCATAGATATATATGCTCGACTTACATCTTTCATAATTTGGAAGGATATGTGCCGTCATACCTCCTACTATTTTATCATCTATCTTTGCAATAAAAACAAGGAAATTCTTATTATTTAGGCTATCTGTAAGATAGTTGTCATCTAAAACATTATCTTCCCACTCAAAAACCTCTGAAAAAACTTCCAACAATTCCTTGAACTGCCTCATATTATCAACAACGCTTATCTTCATAACATATCTCCTGTATTTATTTTGTAGGAGTAAATTCTACCACAAAAATTTTAAATTTTAAAGCATATATGAAATCTATATTTATTCTATTATCTATTTATTCTATGTATATTTCTCATCAACATTTTTTAAAAAATAGCATATGATTTATGAATTTATTATATTAGATTTTAGCATAAAAATATAAGACATAATATATAATTATAAACATGAAAAAGCCCCTGATTTTCAAGGACTTTGTTGTGTTTTTATATTATTTGATTTTTTGATTATTTAATTTTTTGATTATTTAACTTCTATCTTTCAGATTTTTATATGTTGACTTTTGTATTTCTTAGTTTTTTAGCTATCTTATATATTTGGATTTCTATCTTAATATATTAAGTTTTGTCATTATCTTTTCTTCTTTTTCTCTCATTATCTTCTTTTCGTCATCTGTCATATGGTCGTAGCCCATAAGGTGAAACATACTGTGGCATATTAGATAGCATACTTCTCTTTCAAAGCTGTGTCCGAACTGTTTTGCCTGTTCATCTGCTTGTTCCATTGATATAACTATGTCGCCAAGCGGTTTGAGATTTTTGCTCTTGGATTTTTTTTCTTCTTCCAGATCCTCTATTTCATACATAGGAAATGAAAGCACGTCTGTCTTATCGTCTATATCTCTGTACTCTTTGTTTATCTGCCTTATGTTTTCGTTATCTGTAAAAGTCAGTGATATTTCGTTGTCAAAATTCAGGCCTTCTTCATCTTCACATTCGCTTATGACCTTTTCTATCATCAGCATCAGCTCTTCGCCTATCTCATATTTTTCTTGCTCATTGCTTGTCACAATATTTATCATCTTTTCACCTCTTTTGCCGAAAATCAATATTTTTTATTAAATATAATAAAAATAATTTACATCTTTCTTGTAAATTTACAGCATATTCAGATTTCCAATAAATCTTGTATATCTTACTTTAAATCCATAGTAATTTTTATAAAATATAATTAAATACTTAGATTTAACTGGAATCTTTGTCTATAACTATACTATCTATTCTATCACAATATCTAATATTTTTTAACAATTTTACTAAAATATTTTAAAAAATATATGTTATAGCAATTTTTAATCAGACTTTTTTTATAAACTGCATAGTATCAACAATTATACTATTTTCTAATAAAATTATGGATAAAGTATCATAATTAAATAATATCAGCATTAAAACTTTATTATGACAATTAATTATGATAAATTTCCATTATTATATAAGATTTTTGTATTAGCTGTTATAGTTGCAGAGCTATTTAATATATCAAAATTTGAACTATTTTTTCCTGCTTTTCAATCTCTTTATCAATATTCATATACTTTTTGGTAATCGGAAGTTTTTTTCTTCATGCTCACTTTTGCTTTGCCGCCCCATTTTGCTGAGTCGTATGTTGTGTCTATAACGTACCATGTCCCACCGATTAATACCTCGTTCCATGCGTGGTATCCGTCTACTCCTTTTGCATAGCCTTTTACAAGCTTTGCAGGTATACCTATGCTCCTTAGCATTGCCGCATCCATTGAGGCGTAGTCATAGCATATACCTTTGTTTGTAGCGAAGGTATCATTTATTGTAGGATAGTATCCCGGCTTTACCGTAGCTGCCTTGTCGTAGTCGTATTTTACATGCTTTACAATGTAGTCATATATCTTGTCGTTATTGCCAAGATTTTTGGCTTTTTTTATAGCCGGATCTGTGCTTTTGTAGTCTATTATTTGGATTGACTGCAAATATACGGCATTTTTGTCGCTTACCTTTACATCTATATTCTCACTTTTTAGGACTGAGTATTGGTTTCCCGATACATTTTCCAGTGCAGTTACACTGTAGCTTCCGCTACCAAGTTGCAAGGGATAGTAATCTGTCTTTCCATCACTTCTAAGTGCATAAGTGTATTTTTGACTTCCCTTTTGAATTACTACCTTGAGTTTCTTACCCGGTGCACTGTGGCTTACACCTATTACATTGCTTGCGAGCTTATCATCATGAAATGTCACAGCAAAGCTACATCCTGTATATAAATAAAGTAAAAATATGAATAAGATTATAATTTTCTTCCTCAATTATATCATCCTTTACATAATTTTAAGATAAATATTTTTACTTTTTGAAATCTTTTCTTTTTTAATTTTTCTAACCATATCTGATACCATCACCAAAGTATAATACAAATATTCATTAAATTAGTGGATAAAAACTTTTTTACACAGTTGTTGTCTTGATAATAAAATAATATTTCCATCAATTTATAAGAAAGTTTTGAAATTGCACACAAAATATTTTTACCGTAATAATCCATTAATTCAAATCTTTTTCAGATTTATATTGGTACTGACTTATTTAAAATACTTTGATATTGTATCCGGATTTACCGCATATTTTTTCGCTGTTTCCTCTGATATCTTCCTTTCATTGTAAAGATTGGCTATAGAGTTATCCATGGTAATCATGCCTTGAGCTCTTCCTGTTTGTATCATAGCATCTATCTGTGGAACCTTATTTTCCCTTATCAGATTTTTGATAGCCGGATTAAGTAACATCAGTTCAAAGGCAGGTACTCTTCCACCATCCGTCGTTGGAATGAGCTGTTGTGTCACTACCGCATGCAGTACAGTCGATAATTGTATTCTGACCTGCTGTTGCTGATCAGGCGGAAATACGTCTATTATCCTGTCTACAGTCTTAGATGCACTTGTAGTGTGCAGAGTTGAAAGCACGAGATGACCTGTCTCGGCAGCTGTCATTGCTATAGACATAGTCTCGAAGTCTCTCATCTCACCAATTAATATTACGTCGGGTGCCTGTCTTAGTGCTGAGCGTAGAGCTGTAGCGTAAGATTTCGTATCTATACCTATCTCCCTTTGATCCACTATGCTTTTTTCATGTCTGAACAGGTATTCTATAGGATCTTCAAGTGTCAAAATATGAGCCTGTCTATTGGCATTTATCAGAGATATTATAGAAGATAGAGTAGTTGACTTGCAGAATCTGTATAATTTTCCTGCATTTGCTCCAAGAGCGGATATTATAGAAGATAGAGTAGTTGACTTGCCCGAGCCTGTAGTCCCTGTTACCAGTATCAGCCCTCTTGTTGTCTTGTGCAAATCAAGTATGCTACTTGGTATTCCGTAAGAATCTATATCCAAATTTCCAAATGCTAATACTCTTAGCACCGCAGCATAAGATCCTCTTTGCACATAGGCTGAAACACGAAATCTACCTACTCCGAAAAGTGATATTGCAAAGTCCTTCTCTCCTTCTCTTACAAAATCTGCAAGGTCGCTTTCTTTTTTGAATATGGACTCAACTAATTCCTTTGCCTGATCCGGCATCAGCTTTTCTTCCCCGATTTTTTCCAAAGTGTTGTTGACCTTTATGGTGGGTGGTACTCCAACACTTATAAATATATCTGACGCCTTTTTTTCTACTGCTGTACGCAGTATATCGTCAATTTTCATCAATTGTCAGTTCCTCTCCTTCAGCAAAAGCAGGATTTTTGTATTCAAACTCCTGTGTGACCTTTTTCCATGATTTTATTTCAAAAGCCCTATCTTCTCTTATCTTTGGAATTTGAAGTTCAAAATAAAAACTCTTTTGCCCCTTTTCATTTAATAAAAAAGTTCCTAATTTCATATTTCCATCTTTAAATATTTCTCTATCTTTGTCTATGGGAAATTCTAAAATTTTATCATTTATAAATATCTCCCTGTCCTTGTAGCTATTTCTTTCTATCTCTGTCAGCAATTTGACCTTATCATTTTCTTCTCCAATTTTGGTCTTATTTATTGTCTTTCTCAAATTATTTGCAAATATCTGTGCCTTGGAGTCAAGAAGGTAGTAGTTTTTTGCCAATTGTAGATTTTTTTGTGATATTTTGTAAGACGTGTATACGCCCATCATACTCATCACACCGAACAAAACTACGGTAAGCACTATAAGTATGACCAGTATAGTCGATATACCCTTGTGTTTATTTTTCTTTTTCATAATATTTTCTTACTTCCTTCTAAGCTTACTTAGTATTTTTTATTCTTTGCATCTTAATAGAGCTTATATCTGATATTTCAAGGCTCTTCTTATCGTCTAATATATATGGTTTGAGCCTGTTTATCTTGATATTCACATTATCTAATCCGTCCTTTGTATCCATTGTCATAAACAGTTTGTACAAGGCGTTATTTTCGTCACTTATGTTGAAATCTTCATCAAAGTTCAATATATACATTCCATCTTCAGCCTTCATCTTCAAAAGCAGATCGTCGTTTGAGTCTGATACACTTTCTCCTGATGATATCAGTTCTAAGATGTTCTTGCTTATTCTTACAGACCTGTCTATCTCATAGGATCTTGTCCTTAAGTTTTTCGTGACTACAAGCATCTGCACTACGTACACACTTGCAACGGACAATATTGCTACGGCTATTATCATCTCTGCTAAGGTAAATCCGCTTCTTTTCTTTGTCATCTTTGCACCTCTTGTTGCTACGGTTTTTACAAATCATTCACCGTTTATTATGTCATACATTCTTAGTTATTTAAAACTTTGGTATTTAATATGCTGTTAAAATCTTTAATTTACAGATTTTGTATTGCTATATACAAATATTTATTTCATATAATATTTTTAAAACCTAATAGCTTTATTTGGGCATATCAATAAATTTACGAAATTCTATTACTACATTGAGTAATTTTTTCCTATAATAAATTTCTAAGTATATATTGTATCGTAAGTTTTTTAAAAAAATACACAGCTCTTTTAAAATTTGATATTGATAATTTATAACAATTTATCAAGTCTATTATATTTCTTAAAAATTAGGATTGATAATAAGATTTGAAGTATATTTTTTACCATGTTCATTCTCTGTAGTTATTGACAGATTTATTAGTCCTTTGCCCGTTTTTTTAACAGTCATATCCCTTATCTTTGCTATTTCAAAGCCTTCTACTTCGCTTAGGTTAGTGCCTTTTTTTATTAGCATCTCTTTTAAAAATCCTTCTTTAAAATATATGATATTTTGATATATTTCGCCTTTTATCTCATCTTCAACGACTATTACATCCCTATCTTCAATAGCCTTTTCAAGCACATAGACTCCTTTTTTGTCTGATTGCTTTATTTTCAAGTCTATATATGATAGAGCTAATCTTAAATTGTCCTTTGCATCCATATCGCTGTAATTTTTGCCGTATGAAGATGCTGTAGACACCACTAAGGTGTAAGTCGATATGGAAAATACTACCAACATCAACATAACTAAAATAGTCTCTATCCTTGCCTTGCCATAATGTCTTTTATTATTTAACATATCTTCTTCTCTTTCCTTACTTCTCTTTCTTTACTCATCTTTCCATTTCTTTATCACCCTAATATCAGGTGGCATGTTGGAGCCGTTTGCTTGGTAATGATAAAAGTAAGCGTTGTCGTTTACTATCAGCCCGTAATTTTCCTTAAGATATTCAACAGATGGTGGGAAACTCCCCTCAAGAGCGTAACATTCAAGTGCCATCTTTCTTACGGCATCTTCTATTGACTTTGTGCTCTTCTCCTGTTTACCGTCCCAAAATCCGTCAATGTTCGCTATGCACATAAAAATAAAGGCTATTACAAAGATGAGCGAAACATACCTCAGCTTTTTGTTTTTTTGCATGGATACCTCTCTTTATTTGTCATATACTGCTTACCATTAAAGGTCATATAGTTATAATTTTATATATTTTTCGGTCTTAATAACATAGTTTTTGAATTTTTACAATATAATACTTTGAATTTGTTTTAGTGATAAATCAAATTTTATCCGCTATATTTTGCTTTAATATATCTATTCAAGCTATTATACCGTTATTTAATTTAGAATATTTAATTTACTTTCACTAAGATTAAATAATTCAAACTGAATTTTATTTCAATTAATTTATATTTGTTTTAATAAGCTTATAATGATGATACAATGCTTATAAGTGGTGTCATAACAGTAAATAATATTGCACCGACCAAAAGTGAAAGTATTATGATTAACATAGGTTCTATCGATGATGTCACCTTGTCCATAGTCTTTTCAACTTCAAGCTTATAAAGGCTTGCTACTTTTTTCAGTGAGTTTTCTATCTCTCCTGTCTTATATCCTATACCTATCATCTTGGTAAACAGAGCAGGGAATAAGCCTATGTTTGCTATCTCATCGCTCACATCCTTGCCTTCAAGTATGTTTTCTTGCGCTTTTTTAAGTTTTTCAAGGGCGAATTTGGACTCTACTGAGTTTGTATATAGAACTAAAGCATCATCAAAACTGTAACCGCCTGCCATCAGCATAGACATACCTAAGGCAAATTTTTCGGAAAATATCTTTTTAGTTACATTGCCTATTAATGGCATATTATATTTCCAAGCATCAGAAGATTTTTTTGTATAGACATATCCACTGATACAAAGTATGGCAAGCAAGATTAAAATTAGCAATCCATAGTTTTTAAGTGCAAGTCCTATACTTATCAAAACGGCAGTGGTATTTGGAATATCAGCTCCGATACTGTCTATGATTTCGCTAAACATCGGTATTACCTTTACCACTAAAAAAGTAATTATTATAAGCATAAGTCCTGTCAATATTACAGGATATACAACGGCATTTGATACCTTTTGATTGAGCCTTTCCACTTCTTGGTAATAGGTAGATAGGCGTGAAAGCTCTTCTTCAAGGTTTCCTGTATTATATGCTATTTCCATCATCCCGGTCATATACTTAGGAAATTCATCGTGTTTTTTGACTGCCTCGTATATAGGCTCGCCATTGTCTACGGATTCCTTTATAGATAGGGCTATTTTTTTAAGTGTAGGTGTGCTCATCTCATCAGTAAACACCGACATCGCCTCGTCAAGTGGCAATCCTGATTTGAATATGAGCGACAATTGATAACAAAACAGTGATAATTCGCTGTTTGTAAGTGCATTTTTCTTCATATAAATCAATCACTCCGATTTAATATTTCAATATTTAATTCCTTGATACCGCTATTATATCGGAAGTAATTCAAAATAAATAAAGAGCAAAATATAAATTAAAAATACTTTGTATATTGTTAGATTATGTTGTAAAATATATGAGGTTAATTTTTTTGTAAAAGGAAGAGTAAATGGAGAGTTTTTATCCTATAAATATAAATCTTAAGAATATTCATGTACTTGTTGTCGGCATGGGTAATGTAGGTTATCGAAAGTTATCAAATATTTTGCCGGCCAAGAAAATCAGAATAATATCAAAGGAAATAGATGATGAAAAATTGGAATTTATCAAAAAGCATAAAAATATATCCTATGAAATAAGAGCCTATGAAAAAGCTGACCTGAACGATATAAATATTGTATTTGCCTGCACAAATGATTTGAGTGCCCAGTTGCAAATCAAAGAAGATATTGAAAAATCAGGCAAGTTTATATTGGCAAATTACTGTAAAATCGGTGAATATTCAAATTTTACAAATATGTCTACTATTCAAAAAGATGACATAGGCATAGCTGTCAGCACCTATGGAAGGGACAGCGCAAAGACAAAAAAAATAAGAGAAAATCTGGAAAAGTGGTATGAAGATGCAAACTGTTAGGATAGCAGGTCGAAAAAGCAAATTAGCTTTGGTACAGACTCAAAGGGTAATTGACCTGCTCAAACAAAAATATAAGGATGTAAACTTTGAAATAGTAACTGTTGAAACCTTGGGTGATAAAAACCTCAAAGAAAAACTGTCTGAAATTGGCACAAAAGGTCTTTTCACCTTTGAAATAGAGCAAATGCTTTTAAATGGCAGTGTGGATATGGCTGTACATTCACTTAAGGATATGCCCACTGATTTTATAAGAGATTTGAAGATAGGCGCCTATATCAAGAGAGAGTCAAATAAGGATGTCATAGTTTTCAATAAGGACTACAAATCTGTAAAAGACCTGCCTAAGAACGCAAAAATCGGCACATCATCGCTAAGACGTGAGGTACAAATCAAAAAACTGGGCAAGGACTTTGAAGTTGCAAATATAAGGGGGAACATCCATACAAGATTAAAGAGGATGAAGGATGAAAACTTTGACGCCATAATACTTGCAAAGGTAGCACTTACAAGGCTGAACTTACAAGATGAGCTTGTATTTGAAGAACTGCCCTTTGTATCTGCTGCAGGTCAAGGCTGTATCTGTGTACAGGTTAAAAAAGACAATAAGAAGATAGAAAAGATGTTGGAATTTCTAAATGATGCGGAAACACAAAGCTGTGTCATGGCTGAACGGGAGTTTTTGCATACTATAGGCGGTGGTTGTCACACTCCTGTCGGAGCTTATTGTGAAAAGATAGGGCAAATTTACAGGATATACGCCTTTGTATCATCTCTTGACGGCAAAAAATATCTAAGTTGTGAGATAAAAAGCAAAGATACCGAAAACTTAGGTAAGCAAACTGCACAAAGACTGATAGCAAAGGGTGCTGATAAGATAGTTAAGTAAATTAAGTAAAAGCACTTGAAAAAAATATAAGTAC
>GL405246.1:145609-209125 GCA_000146855.1 [Eubacterium] yurii subsp. margaretiae ATCC 43715 | reverse complement strand
ACTCAGTTGTATAATGGATATAACAAAAGAGATAGTAAACCATATCGGTTTGCTCATATAAGTGTATTTTTTTAATTAAAAACCACTGTACTCGCAGTACAGTGGTTTTTTTCATGCCTATTTCTTATTATTAAAAATTATGGCAATAATTTGTTTTAATATTATCTTATAAATTAGAATTTTTGTATAGTTTCTCTATTAAGCTCTCTTATTATTGCTGTTGCAAGCTTTACCATATTTTCATAGTCTTGATATGCTATTATTCCATTGCTTGTATGAGGATATCTTACAGGCACTCCTATTACTATAGTCGGCACTCCGTCATTTGATGTGTGAATAGCCATACCGTTTGTACCGCCGCCTGTTCTTACTGCATCTTGACAAGCTATGTCATATTTTTTTGCAATATCAAGGGCAAATCTTTGGAATCTTGGATTTGCAATCATCTTTGGATCCATATGTCTTAGCATAGGGCCTTTTTTTATCCTTGTTTGTATCTGATAGCTCTCTCCAAATGTATCATCAGCAGGAGTTCCTTCCATTACTATTGCTATATCAGGTTTTACCTTGTTTACTGCAACTTGGATACCCCTTGTACCCACTTCTTCCTGACTTGTGAGAGTTCCTACTATATTTACAGCAAGCTCTTCTTTTTCCAAAGCATTCATCATTTCTATAACTGAGCATACTCCGGCTCTACAGTCAAAAGCCTTGCCCTTTACTATATCAGTTTCTTCGTCGTATTCAAACACGCTTTCCAAAGTTACAGGCATTGCTATACCTATCTTGTAGATATTTTTCACCTCGTCAATGTTTACAGCTCCCACATCCACAAATAGACTGTCAGTAGTCACCTCGGAATTTTTGTCCTTATAATGTACAGGTGAGCCTGTAATTATTCCTGATATCAACTTATTTTCGGCATTTCTTATCTTTACCCTATGTGATGGCAGATTATGTGCCACAAAACCGCCAAGAGGTATTATTCTAATAAGTCCGTTTTCTTTAATGGACTGTACTATGAATCCCACTTCGTCTATATGGGCATCCAACATCACTGTAGGAAGATTTTCATTATTTTTCCCTCTTTTTATATAGGTATTGAGCATACTGTCAGTATGCACTTCAAGTGTTGATGAAAGGTATGTTTTAGCTATTTCCACTGCCTCATCTTCAAATCCTGACACTCCGTTTGCAAGTGTCAATTCTTCAAGCATTTTCAAATTTAATTTTTTGTCCATTTTCTCCCCCATTTTTAAGTTTATATATTTAGCATCATAATAGTAATATTAATTTAGATTATGCTACTTCAAATCTGCTTATATTGTCAAATATTAATACTAAAATCTACTATAAAATACAGAACTCTTTTCTTAATATTCTTTCAAAATTTATCAGAAATTTAAACATCTTCTTTTTATACTAAAAAGCTATTAGAAAGCCATGGTAATTTTATTACAATAAGATTATTAATAATCTGCAAAACAAATAATTTTGTAAAATAACAACCATGGCATTATAGGTGGTGATTAGTATTAAATATCATCTATCATCTATCATTAATCTTCCACATAGCCCTTGGCATCCTCAAGTTTCAGGCTTATGACATTTGATATTCCCTTTTCCTGCATTGTCACACCATAGATATAATTTGATGCTTCCATAGTGGTACGTCTATGAGTTATAGTGACAAACTGCGTAGTATCTGAAAGTGTACTGAGATATGTGACGTACCTGTAGATATTTGCATCGTCAAGTGGTGCGTCTATCTCGTCCAATATACAAAAAGGTACAGGCTTTTTGGCTATTATCGCAAAGAGAAGGGCTATGGCTGACAGTGCCTTTTCTCCACCTGAAAGCATAGCAAGACCTATCAGTTTCTTGCCTGGAGGCTGAATAGATATTTCTATATTACTGCCCAAAATGTCACTTTCATCTTCAATTATCAGCTTTGCACTGCCTCCTCCAAATAATATCTTGAATATATAGTCGAAGTTCTTGTTTATTATATCGAAGTTTTCAGTGAAATCATGAATCATACTTTTTTCAAGAGATTTTATTATACTGCTTATCTTTGTAATAGAATCTTCCAAGTCCTCTTTTTGGCTCTTATACAGTAGATATCTCTCTTCGATTTTCTTATATTCTTCTATTGAGTCTATATTGACATTTCCAAGGCTTGCAATATCTTCCTTGAGTTTTTTTATGACGCTTGGGCTCACCTTCACCATATCATCCTTGTAAGACAGTGCCATGGACATATCCATATCGTAGTTTTCAGACAGTTGCTCATATAAGATCTGCATCTTGTATCTGACCTTGGACTCTTCCGTTTCAGCTCTCATCATCTTACTTTGGACTTCTGCTTGCAGTTTTGAGATTTTCTCCTTATCTTCGCTTAATTTTGCAATGGCTTCCCTGTTTTTAATATCTCCTTCGCCTATCTTTGCAAAATTACTTTGAAGCTCCTCTATTTCTTCTTCCATTGTCTTGCTTTGACTTTCAAGTTCTTTAATCAGCTCATGGAATCTTTCTATCTGCTGATTGTTTGCTGTCATCTTGCTACTTGAATTTTCGCTTTTTTCGTCGTTTGACTGCAAGGTGCTCTCAAGCTCAAGCAGCTGATTTTCTATTGCTACAAGCTCCTTTTCTATGACGCTATGTCTTATTCTTTTTTCGTGTAAAAGCTTTGAAGTTTCGTTTAAAACTATCTCGCTTTCTTCAAGGCTTGCTCTTTGTTTTTCAAATTCATCGCTTAATTTTTCATAGTCTTTTTGCAAGTTTTCTCTTGAAAGTTTGTCATTTTCGTAAGAGGATAGCGCCTTGTCATTAGATGAGATTATCTCGTTTTTTTCCTGAGAAAGACTTGACATAAGGTTTGAAATCTGCTCTTTCTTAGATATTGCAGAGTCTTTTTGTCTGAGATAGTCGTTTATTTCCTTGTTACAATCCTGCAAATTCTCATTTAAAGTTGCTGTTTCTTCATTTAACTCTGATATTTTGTTATCAACATTTTCCAAGTCCTCATGTAATTTTTTCAAAGACTCTCTCATCTTGGATATTTCTTCCTTGTTTTGGACTATGGTGTTGCGTCTTGTGAATATCTCCTTGCTGTAAGCCGAAAATCCTCCTGTTATGGAGCCGCCTATGTTGAATATATCGCCTGAGATTGTAGATATTTTGAAACTATGCTTGTATTTTGCAGATATTTCAAGTGCTGTATCCATATCGTCCACTATGACATATCTACCAAGAAGATTTGACACTATGTTTTCATATTTTTTGTCATAGCTTACGACATCTATAGCCTTTACTCCCTTGTCATTATAATTCAAAAATGAAGGCTTTATCACATCAAGAGGCAAAAATGTAGTCCTGCCCAGCTTTTCTTTTTTCAGATATTCTATGGCTTTTTTGGCATGAATTGACCTTTGAATAATCACATTTTCAAGTCTGCCGTATAAGAGTTGCTCTATCGCCTTTTCATAGCCTTTTTTGACAGTTATCACATTGGCTACTACATTATCTATTCCTTCCAAGTCATTATTTTTCAAAAGGACTTTGACATTTTTAGAAAATCCCTGCATGTCATTTTCAAAATTTTCCAACATCTCTGTCTTTGCTGTTATGTCTTTGAGATTTAGACTTGTCTGATTTATTTCCTTGGCAATTCTACTATTTTCTTCATCTAAATTTTGCCTTTGCTCTGAATTATACTGTAATTTCTCTTTTAATTTGGAGATTTCATCTGTTTTTTGTAAGAGCTGACTTTCTTTTTTACCTATCTCGTCTTCCAATTCTTTGATTTTTGCACTATATTCCTGATTTTTCTCATCATACTGACCTATCTTTTCTTCAAAGGCTGAGATATTGTTTTGGACAAACTCCATCCTCATGGTAAGCTTTGATATTTCAGACTCTACATCCTTGATTTTTTGTTCTTTTGCTTGGACTTCACGGTTTTGTACTTGGATTTTGTCCTTGTAGATTTGCTCTTTTTCCTCTTTTTCGCTTATCTCTTTTTGGATGTAGCTGATATTATCTGATATTTTTTGCTTGCTTTCGTTGATATTTTCTATTTTTATCCTTATCTTTGCAATTTCGTCTTTGTTTTGTAGCAGTTGTTCTTGGATTAAGTCGTTATTTTTTTCAAGAGACTTGACATTTTCATGTTTCAGAGAGACCTGCATCTTATTTTGCGAGATTTTATCACTTAGACTTGACTTTTTCTCGTAGAGTTCTTCTTTTTTCCTTTGTATATATTCTGATTCTTCCTTGAGTTTGGCAAGATTATCGCTAATTTCTTGAAAATCTTCCCTTGTTCTTACATCTTCTTCTAAAAGCCTTTCCCTGTCCTTACTTAAATTTGCAAGTTCATTTTCGTATTCTTCATTTGATAGGAGTATCTTATTTATCTCCTGACTTTGGAGTTCTTTTTTATATTCCAGATACTTTTGTGCCTTTTCTTTTTGGATTTTCAGCGGTTTTATCTGATTTTCTATCTCATTGTAGATGTCGTTGATACGCTCCAAATTTTCAGACGCTATAGCAAGGCTCTTTTCGCCCTCTTCTTTCTTGTATCTGTATTTTGCAATACCTGACGCCTCTTCGAGCAAGACACGTTTTTGATAGCCGTTACTGCTTATTATCTCATCTATCCTGCCCTGAGATATTATCGAATAGCCTTCCTTACCTATACCGGTATCAAGGAGTAACTCTCTTATGTCCTTAAGTCTGCACTTTTTTCCGTTTATGAAAAACTGACTTTCACCGTTTCTATAGGTCTTTCTCTTAATGGCAAGCTCAGTGTACTCAATGTCTATTTGCCTGTCCTCATTGTCTATTATAAGCGACACCTCGCACATGCCAAGCTGACTCTTGGACTGAGTACCTGCAAATATGACATCCTGCATTTTTTCACTACGGAGAGACTTTACACTCTGCTCGCCGAGTACCCAGCGGATAGCGTCAAGTATGTTGCTCTTGCCGGAGCCGTTAGGTCCTACAATGCTAATCATGCCCCTTGGCAGATTTATCACCGTCTTATCCATAAAAGATTTGAAACCTCTTATTTCAATAGCTTTTAAATACATCTTTCTTCCTTAATATCTATAAAATTTAGTTGAATTCTTATTATCTTTATATTACTTTGAGATAAATTTTTACCCCTCAAAATCAATTTTAAATTTATATTATATTCCTAAAATTTTAAATTACAATTGAATATTTAAAAATCATTATTGCTATATAATTTTCAAATATTTTTCATTCTCCTTTATGGTAATTTCGAGTATAGCTTTTTATCTAAATCTATCTTACAAGCTTTTATAAGTTTTACAACTACTCTTAGCTATTAGAAATATGATTGTATAACTTATGATTTTTTTATTCATTTTCTTTCAAATCCAAATAATTGTATCTGTTATACTTTTCTTATAATATTCCCCCTGATTTACAAATGCTTTGGCACTCCCAAAATAATTTGAATTTTAGCTTATTTAATGCTATAATAAGTTATGTGAAAACTTTATACTTGGTTGTATTTCATTTATTTTTTTATAACAACATAATTTATACTATCATCTATTTAACCTATAGATAATATTCGCCCATTTTTTTAAAATATTTGGGTTATGACTTTTTTATAAATGAAGCGAGAATATTTTATTAGATTTTAGTATTGGTATGCCATAGAATAAACTCATAATATACAGCTATTTAGTATAATTACAAATACAATGAATTTTTTACTTATATTTTATAAACACTTACATAAGCAAGGAGGCTTTCCATGGAAGTTAATTTTGCAAATGAATTGATTGAACATCTCTCTTCAGCTGAGACTAATCCGCTTAGCGTACCTGAGATCTGCGATTTTCTAAATGATTATGACGTAGAAAATGTCACAAATCAGCTTGAAGAAATGGTAGCACAAGGACTGCTGATGAAGACACCGAAAAAGCAAAAATACACAGTACCTGAAAAATTGGGATGTAAGGCAGGTATCGTACTTATGAACCAAAAAGGCTTTGCTTTCGTACGCCCTTCGCTTGATGAAAAAGACATCTTCATACCGAAAAAATACACACTTTCAGCCATGGACAAGGACAAGGTCATGGTAAAAATCACCATTCCGCAAGAAGGCGATAACAATGCTGAAGGTGAGATAATCTCAATTATTGAGAGAAATATGACCGTAGTAATAGGCAGATACCAAAAACAAAAGGACTTTGGTTTTGTCATACCTCTTAGCAGAAAGATAACATCTGACATCTTCATTCCGAAAAAATATGGAACCTTTGCAAAAGAAGGCGACATGGTCGAATGTGAAATAATAAAATTCCCTGAAAACGACAAAAAAGCCGAAGGTAGAATAACTAAGATAATAGCTGATAAAAACGACAAAGACGTATATTTCAAGGCAATCTTTGAAGAAAACAAACTTAGCGAAGAATTCCCAAAGAGAGTACTAAGAGAATGTGAGAAGATAAACGAAGATGACATCAAAGCTGACGGCAGAGAAGATTTGAGAGATGAATTCACATTTACAATAGACGGATGGGACGCAAAAGACCTTGATGACGCCATTTCAATATCAAAACTTGATGACGGAACATATAAACTCGGTGTGCATATAGCTGACGTATCTGAATATGTGCGTGAAAATACCGCCCTTGACTCTGAAGCCTTCAATCGTGGTACATCCGTATATCTCGTAGATACTGTCGTGCCTATGCTACCTGAAAAACTCTCAAACGGAGTATGCTCTCTACATCCAAATGTTGATAGACTGACACTGTCTTGCATAATGAACATAGACAAAAAAGGTAAGGTCGTATCTCATAACATCACCAAATCCATAATAAACTCTCATGCAAGACTTGTATATACAGAAGTATCAGACTTTTTGGAAAACGGAGACGAATCAGTTCTACAAAAAGGCGAAGAACTTAGGACCTTTTTGACATTATCAGATGAATTGGCACAGATACTAAGAAAGAGAAGATTTGAAAACGGAGCAATGGACTTCAACTTCCCTGAAAGCTCCATAGAAATGGATGAAAATAGAAATGTCGTTGATATCAGACCGGAAGAAAGACGTCGTGCCAACAAGATAATAGAAGAGTTCATGCTTATTGCCAATCAGACAGTAGCAGAACAGTTTTTCTATGCGGACATACCTTTTGTATACAGGGTGCATGAGTATCCTGACGTGGCAAAGCTTAAAAAACTCACCCCTATACTTGAGATGTTCAACTACAAGCTTAGAATTGATGACGATGTACACCCAAGACAACTCCAAGACTTACTGGATAAACTCGAAGGCAAGAAGGAAGAAGAAGTCATTTCTACCTTATTATTGCGTTCACTTAAAAAAGCAAGATACAGTGAATTATGCCTTGGTCACTTCTCACTGTCTGTCAAATACTACTGCCACTTCACCTCACCTATAAGAAGATATCCAGACCTCCAAATTCACAGGATAATCAAAGAGTTCTTGGACGGCAAAATAGATGAAAAAAGAGCAGCATATCTTGATACTGTAGTAAGAAAATCTGCCTTGCAGTCATCAGATATGGAGATAAAAGCCGACAATGCTGAAAATATGGTAGATGACCTCAGAAAGGCTCAGTATATGAAAAAATTTGTCGGAGAAGACTTTGACGCCGTAATATCATCTATTACAAACTTCGGTATCTTTGCAAGATTGGACAACACTGTCGAAGGTCTTATAAGATATGTGGACATGAAAGATGACATTTACAACTTTGACGAAGATACTCTATCAGCTGTAGGAAAACATGGCGGAAAGAGATATACCATAGGCGAAAAAATCAAGGTCAAGGTAATAAGGACATCAGAAGAGTTTAGAGAAGTTGACTTTGCAATAGTTTAGAAATAAGACTTAGGATAAATTATGATATTGACGAATTTAAGCATATAATAGCTTTTTAAATATCGCTTTAATAACTTATTGTAAACATCATAATCTAAGAAAGTATTGCATATATTTATAGAATATTTAAAAAAGCAAAGAAACATACTTTAACACCATATTCAATTAAAAATAAAATTTTAGAGGAGCAAAATGGATAAAGAAGAATTGGAAGAAATTGAGAAGATATCCGATGCAGAGCTATTTGATTTTGACAAAGACTTGGATCTTACGGACAACTTAATATTATTTGGTAGGAGATTGCTTTTCAAGATAGTGGCTGTTGCGTCTTCTTTAATCTTCCTTTTGCTCACAAGTGCACAGTGCCAATATGGGTTTGTATCCTACATCTTAAGAATGGGTGAAAATCCTGAGTATGTCGAAAACTACTATCTCTATGACTTTGGTAGCGACTTGTTGCTCGAGTTTAAGGTCCCTAATGTTCCTACCATGAGAGACGCAGGAAGCATGTATTTTACTACTTCAAAACCCGAAAAATCTGACGATATCTTCTTTCATCGTGACATATCTCCAGGTAAAATAGTATATCCTCCCAAGGTCTTTGAAGATTTTGACAAGAATATAAAGGTGATAAGACCTGACAAGAAAAAACTAAAAATGCACTACCTGAGCAATACACAGATAATAGTCAAGATACGGGAAAGCAAACTTCGTGAAGGAAGGGGATTAAATAACAATGAAGCTACGATAAGTGATATATATGTAGGAGCAAAAGTAAAATACAAAAAACTCAACCGATAAGGAGCGTCTTATATGAACATCCAACATCTATACTACTTTCAGTCTCTTGCTAAACACGAGCACTATATGATGGCTGCTGAAGAGCAACTAACATCAGCATCAAGTATCAACTATGCCATATCTTCCATAGAAAAGGAGATAGGTCTGCCCCTCTTCCAAAAGTCAGGTAGAAATATTGAACTTTCAAGATACGGATATATATTTTTGGAATATGTCAACGACATCTTAAAAATATACGAAAAATCAATGGACGATATGAAATATCTAAAGCAAGAAATACTGGGTAAGTCAGTCATAGGCTCTCTTGCAAGCTTGAGTTTCGACTTTTTGTATCAACTGCTTGACAAATTCAACAATAGGCAAAACTCAAGAAATGTACAGTTTGAAGTCCTACAGATGGACACTGCCAAAATGGTCGAAAGTATCAAAAAAGGCGAAGTTTCAACAGGCTTTGCACTGCGTGTAGAAGATCCCGACATCATATCCTACCCTATAATCAGAGAAGAGTTCGTACTAATCGCTCCAAAGGGAAGATATGAGATTAATGCTCCACTTGACAACCTATCAGATTTTACTGGGGAAAAATTCATATCATTCCACACCAAGTTTCCAATGTATCGAACAATTAATAAGATATATGAAAACTATAATTTTTCGCCGGAGATACTCTACTATGTGACAAGCGACATAATGCTTGCAGATTTCGTATCCAACGGTCTGGGCGTAGCTATCACATCATACTGCGAAAAACTTACAAAACTAAATGTCGATATATTTCACTTTAACAAAAAACACTATCGTACACTTAGCATGCTCTGGTCGAAAAATATGACTATTAATGCATCTGATAAGAGACTTAGAAAATTCGTCCTCGAAGAAGTGAAACAGATGTCGCAAAAATCAATAAGACAAATCGAAGATGATTATCAAAGTTGATACTACTTATTTGTAATTTAATTTTAATATTCAAAACTCCTTTATTGGTGTAGAATAGTATCAGTTAAATTTGTAATTTTTATTTGTATTTTTTTATTGTACTTCGAGTACATAATTAATGAAAGGATTAGAAAATATGAAAAAATTCTTTGCAGGAATGTCCGCTATGGCTGTAACAGCAACTATGTTGAGTGGAATGGCATTTGCTGACGGGCTCAAGACTATAAAGGTCGAAAAAATGATGAACGTTGGAAATACTGCCGACCAAACTATAGGCAAGATTGAAGTGAAAGAAAATGCAAAAGCTGACTGGGATGAAAAGGCAAAATTTGAATTTAAGCTCCCATCAAATATCAAGTGGAACGAAAAAACTATGGTAAACGGAAAATACAAACCTACCATAAATGGCAATGTCATGACATTTGAACTTACTACAAGTAAAGATGTTGAAGATAGCTTCTACATCCTACCTGTGATTGACCTTGATAGAAGTGTACCTAAGGGCAATATTACAGTAGCTGTTACTCCTATCAACTCAAACGACAAGGAAGAATCTGTAGAAATAGCTAAGGTAGCAGACTTCGCAGCGTCTTTTACTGCAACTAAAAAAGAAGTAGCAACAAATACTAAGTTACCTGTAGAAATTCAATTCGGTGAATTAATTGAAAACTCACTACTTCCTAATCAAATGTATGATATAGTTTTTGACAATGCAACAATTGACAAAGACAGTGTAAAGATAACTCAAGACAGCGGATATGATCCTCTTACAGTTGTAAAGACTGAAGATTCTTATGTTGAATTTAAACTAGACGAAAAATTTGATACTAAGAATAAATGGATAATAAAGATGGACATCACACCTAAAAGAAACTATACAGGTGAAATAAAAGCCTCTCTTGAAGGACAAGGAATCAAAGACGTATCAGCTGTAGTTGCCAATGTATACCAAGGTGTAACTGTTCAAGAAAGAGCATTGGACGAACTTACTCTTGGCACTGCAAATCAAGCTTTGAAAGACATAGTAATAACTGAAACAGCTGCAGGTTCTCTTGCAAAAGGTGATTACACTATAAATGTTGATCCTAGCTACAAAGGACTTTCATTTAGCAATATGAGCATATCTCCTACAGATGGCAACATAGTTGTAAGCACTCCGGTATCAAAGGACAACACTTTGAAATTCAAAGTAGACCAAACATCTACTAAGGCATCAAAGATAATTATAAAGGGCGTGCAAGTATCTCTTGACAGATTTGCTTATGACGGCTCATATAAGATGAACCTTGTAAATGACAAAGATCCAAAGACTGTTATAGCAAGTTTGAACGCATTTTCTGTAAATGCAGCATCTATTGGCACTACACCAAAAGACGACAGTAAAGATAAGAAACCTGAAAAAACTGAAAAGAAAGTCGTATTTGTAATAGACAACAAAGCTTATTCAGTAGATGGAAACCCTCTAACTCTAGATGTAGCTCCATATATCAAATCATCAAGAACTATGCTACCTGTAAGAGCCGTATCTGAATCTCTTGATATGAACGTTGGCTGGGATGCAAAGACAAGCACAGTAACACTTACTTCAAAAGACAACAAAGACACTGTAATATTGACTATAGGAAATACTACAATGTTAGTAAACGGCAAAAAAGTAACTCTCGACTCAGCTCCTGAAATAAAGGATGCAAGAACATTCTTGCCTGTGGCACTTGTAGCAAATGCAGTAGGTGCAAAGACTGACTGGAATAAAGATACAAGAACAGTAACACTTACAAAGTAGGAGATTTTTCCAAAATTTTAAATAATTGATTTACAAAGCACATCATATTCTTACGATGTGCTTTTTTTATTTATTTTTTTGTGATATAATTTATAAATCATTGAAAATAATGCTGATACTAATATTATTTTATACTATTATCTATTTAATCTATGGATAATATTCATTCATTGTTTGAAAAATTGTATACTATTTAAGTTTCGCTCTAAATATAACGAAAATATTCTATACATTTTTTTATTAGATTTTAGGCATTAATACACATTTCAAAAATTATGTATAATATAGTAAATGACTATTTAATGAGTTATTCGTATTAAATTTATACTCTTTGTTATTAAACAATTAGTATGAAATTAACTATATTTATTAAAATTAAAACTTAAGGATTGATTTGCATATATCTTTAGTAAATTGATAAGATTTTGCTTAAAATAAACAGACGGAGGTTAATCATGAAAATCTACAACACCATGACTATGAAAAAGGAAGAGTTTCACGAAATAGAAAAAGGCAAGGTCAAGATGTACTCATGCGGACCTACCGTATACAACTATTTTCACATTGGAAATGCAAGACCTTTCATAGTCTTTGACGTTCTTAGAAACTACCTCGAATACATCGGCTATGAGGTTACATTTGTCCAAAACTTCACCGACGTTGATGACAAGATAATCAAAAAAGCCAACGAAGAAGGCATATCAGCCATAGAAGTAGCAGATAAATACATTGACGAATACTACAAAGACGCTGCAGCAATAGGCATAAGAAAGGCTACAGTACACCCGAGAGTTACAGAAAATATAAAAGAAATAATAGGCTTTATACAAGATCTTATAGACAAGGGCTTTGCCTATGTGCTTGGTGGCGACGTGTATTTCGAAGTCAAAAAATTTGATGAATACGGCAAATTGTCTCATAAAAACATAGATGAGCTAATATCAGGCGCAAGAATAGATGTAAATGAGCAAAAAAAATCCCCTCTTGACTTTGCACTTTGGAAGGAGAAAAAAGAGGGCGAAATAGGCTGGGACTCACCATGGGGTGTAGGTAGACCGGGCTGGCATATTGAATGCTCTGTAATGAGCAATAAATATCTCGGTGCAAACATAGACATACACTCGGGCGGACAAGACTTGATATTTCCTCATCATGAAAATGAAATAGCGCAAAGCGAATGTAAAAACGGATGTACCTTTGCCAATTACTGGATGCACAACGGCTACATCAATATAGACAATGTGAAGATGAGCAAGTCATTAGGTAATTTCTTCACTGTAAGAGATGTACTAAAAGTCTATGACGGGGATGTACTGAGATTTTTCATGCTGACATCACACTACAGAAGCCCTATAAACTACAGCAAAGATTTGCTGGACTCAGCCAAGAGCTCATTGGACAGAATCAAAAACTGTAAGTCGTCTTTGGACTTCTCACTACAAAAATCACAGGACAAGGAAGTAAGTCAAGAAGAAAAAGATATACTTGAAAATGTTCAGGCAATAAAATCAACATTTATAGAAAAGATGAACGATGACCTCAACACAGCAGACGCAATCACTGCGATATTTGACCTGGTAAAACTTGCAAATACAAGCGTGAATGAAAATTCATCAAAGACATTCGTACAAAGCATTCTATCTATGCTAAACGAACTTACAGCAGTGTTAAATATTGCAAACAATGAAAAGGCTGAGGAGCAAGATACAAGCAAGATAGAAGAGCTTATAGAACTTAGAAATCAGGCTAAAAAATCAAAAGATTTTGCAAAGGCTGATGAAATCAGAGAAGAACTAAGGAAAATGGGAATAGAAATAAAGGATACAAGGCAAGGTACTCAATGGTCGAAAATATAATAAATCAAATAAGTCCAAGTGATGTAAACTCTATCAATACACTGTCACTCGCCTACATAGGCGACAGTGTATGGGAGATGTATGTGAGGAATTTTGTAATATTTAAAAACAAGCATTCAAAAGTCAACAAACTCCATCATATCTCCACAGGTCTGGTAAAGGCGAAATCTCAGGCTCAAATGGTCAAAGACTTAAAAGACAATGATATAATAGATGAAAAAATGTGGGATGTCGTACTGCGTGGACGCAACAGTGCAAGCAATCCACCCAAAAATGCCGATATACAAGACTATAACTATGCCACAGGATTTGAAGCCTTGATAGGATATCTATATATAATAAAAGACTTTGCAAAATTAGACGAGATAGCAAGCTTTTGCCTATATGACAAATAGAACTACATTTTCGATATAATAGCAGATTACAAGGTAATTTGCTATACATACGATAAAACTTCTTTATATCTGTCATGACTTGAATTAGAATTTCTTCTTGTTCTAAATTAATTTAATACTAAAGTCTTCTATAAATTATGAAGATTCTAATTTGATAATCAGAAGTATAAGCAAAGCAGAGCATAGACAAAGTAATAATATTTTGAAAATTTTATCCACTAATTTAAAGAATATTTGTATAAAAATATATAATAGAGTAAAATATATTAGATGAAAAATATAAAAAAATTGAGCATTATAATATATTTCAATTCCAAAAGATTTTTTTAATTAAAAAAAGGAGAAAAAATGAAAATACTTGTTGTAGTTGATATGCAAAACGACTTTATTGACGGAGCTTTAGGCAGTGTTCAAGCACAAAAGATTGTTGAAAATGTAAAAAATAAGATAGAGAATTTTGACGGAAAAATCATCTTTACTCAAGATACTCACAGTGATAACTACCTTGACACGCAAGAGGGAAAAAACCTCCCTGTAAGACACTGCATAAAGGATACAGACGGTCACAAGATAAATCCAAGTCTAAATACCAAGGACTGCGAAGTCATAGAAAAGCCTTCTTTCGGCTCTCCTGTCCTTATCCAAAGACTGCTTGACATCAACAAGGTCGAAAATATAGAGCAGATAGTATTCGTCGGACTTTGCACTGATATCTGTGTAATATCAAATGCTATGACGGTCAAGACCTTCTTACCGGAAGTGAAAATAACAGTGGACTCATCATGCTGTGCAGGAGTCAGCGAAAAATCTCATAATACTGCACTTGACGCTATGAGAGCCTGCCAAATAGAAATTATATAGCCTGTATTATTTAAAATGTTAGATTATTCTTATAATAAACAATAGTTAGCACAAAAAGTTAATACAATGTTGGAAAAATTACTTTTATACATCCTTACTTTAACTATGCTTGCAAGAAAATAAGCAAACATTCTTCAATTATGCAGTATAAAAAGCGATACAATACTAAAATTTCTTAGAATTATGGGTATTTTTATCTTTTTTGAAAATATTAAACTTATTTTACATTCAAAAAAAATTCTTTATTATTTTTCGATGAATGAATAAAAATATTAGTATAAAGACTTTTAGTATTGGTTGATTTTAAACTAAGTATACAAAATTTATAAGAATTTATTATTATATAAAGGAGATACTATGAAATTATATGGAACGCCTCTTTGTCATGATTGTGTAGACGCCTTTGAAAGGCTTAAAAATGCTGGAATTTCTTACGACTATGTGGAAATTACTAAATCTATGCCTAAGATGAAAGAATTCTTACACCTAAGAGATAATAGAGATGAGTTTATAGACATAAAAAAGGAAGGCTATGTAGGAGTGCCGTGCTTTTTACTTGATGACGACAGTATAGGATTTGACACAGACAATATAATAAGACATTTCTCACAAAAATAAGCCTGATTTAATTATGAAGTCATTTGTCAAGTACTCAACTTTACCACATGAAATACACATTAAAAACATTGAAATTTGAGTATATTTTTAAAATATATCATTACACTTGACATAGTTTTTTCAGTGTTTTCATTTTTTTGATAAATATGCAAATTTCAATAAATACTATTAAGAAAATTTCGTATCAAGTAGTATATTAAAAAATCAATTTATGTTTAAATTTCAATTATAATTACTACAATTTTAGTGGGAAAGTTGAGTTTATTATAAAATAGTATATTAGACTTTATATAAAAAAACTGTCAGCACATAGGTCTTTACCTAAAATGCCGACAGTTTTTAGTCAATTATTTTAATATACTAAACTTTTTTCAAATATGGATAATCTTGCTTTTTAATATTAATTATAATTATTCAAATATCACATCAGACAACATTATATTCAAATCTATCCGCTAATTAAGAATATATTAGTATAAAGCTATTATTTGAATTTATAGTTGTTGCATATTTATGAAGATATTGAATTTTTTGCTAAATACTTAGATTAGGGTATTTTTTAGTCATATACCTCTGAGCTTCTTTCACGAATATTGCCTGTTTCTACGTCAATTTCATATTCATACTCAATGTTTCCTTTACGAAACTCTATGTCATACACCTTTACTCCATCTTCATAGTCAACTTTAGCCTTTGTAAATATTACATCACTTACGCCTGCATCCTTAAGAGCTATAGATTTTGCTTTTTCAACTCCTATATCTTTGGCAGCTTTCTTAGTTGTAGTCTTTGCTTTTGATTTTGTTGTTTGTTTCTTCGTTGTTTGCTTATTTGTTGTTGTCTTCTTTTTAGGAATAGAAAAGTTTTCTATATCCTTATCTTTTTCAAGTATCTTGCCTGTTATGGCGTCTATTTCATAGTCATATTCCACATTACCTTTGTAAAACTCTACATCATATACTTTCACACCGTCTTCAGTTTCAAGCTTAGCTGTTACAAATGTTACTCCGCTTACTCCTGCATCTCTAAGTGCTATAGATTTAGCCTTTTCAACTCCTATATAGTTGTTTGCTGCTGATGCATTAAATGATCCTGACAATACAGATAATCCCATTACACCTAGTATTGAAAGTGCTGATATTCTTTTTACAAATTTATTATTTTTCATGATATATAAGCCTCCTTTTAACGCTTATTTTTTTACTATCAAAACTAATATATAGCAAAAAACTTTTTTTATTTCTTAACGAATTTGGTATCTTGTTTCTACACATATATTCTACAATAGTAGAATATATGTGTAGAAAGTCTCTTAAAAATTCTTATATTACAGATTTGTAATACGAATTAAAATAGTAGATATACTAATACTTGATACAGATTCAAAAAATCTATATTAACTTATGAATCCATATTTATATGAAACTGTCATCAAAAAGAGCTTTTCTTACAAATACTGACAGTTTTACATATCAGTTATTTTATATATATTTTATAGTTATTAGCTGGATTTTATTTGTTGCATCTTTGATGAAGAGATTGGAAAATTTTTGCTGAATGTTTGTAAAATAGTGTTTTTAATCGTCTATTTCTACGCTTCTTTCTCTGATTTCACCTGTTACAGCATCGATTTCGTATTCATATTCTACATTACCTTTGTAAAATTCTACTTCATAAACACTTACACCGTCTTCATAATCAATTTTAACTTTTTTAAATAATACTCCGCTTACTCCTGCATCTTTAAGTGCAATTTCTTTTGCCTTTTCTATTCCTATATCTGCAGTGTGATTTGGATTATTGTTATTATTGTTATTATTGTTATTGATTTGTGGTATAGTATAATTTTCTATATCCAAATCTTTTTCTCTTATTTGACCTGTTGCTGCGTCTATTTCATAATCATATTCTACATTATCTTTGTAAAATTCTATGTCATATACTCTTACGCCGTCTTCATAGTCAAGCTTTGCTTTTACAAATGTTACTCCGCTTACTCCTGCATCTTTAAGCGCAATTTCTTTTGCCTTTTCTACTCCGATATCATATGTGTAATTTGGGTTATTTGGGTTTTTATTTTTCTTATTCTTTTTCTCTTTCTTTTGCGGTATAGTGTAGTTTTCTATATCCAAATCTTTCTCACGGATTTGACCAGTTACAGCGTCTATTTCGTAATCATATTCTACATTTCCCTTGTAGAATTCTACGTCGTATACTCTTACACCATCTTCATAGTCAAGTTTTGCTTTTACAAATGTTACTCCGCTTACTCCTGCATCTTTAAGCGCTATAGCCTTTGCTCTTTCAACTCCTATATAGTTGTTTGCTGCTGATGCGTTAAATGATCCGACTAGAGCAGATACTCCCATTACACTCAGTACTGAAAGTGTAGAAATTTTCCTTATAAGCTTATTTTTTTTCATAATCTTACAAACCTCCTTAATTAGTGTTTAATTTCTTAATATACAAACCATTTATATAATACCGAAACTTGTTTAACTTTTTAACGAATTTGGTATCATATTAATTTTTATATCCATATTCTACAACAGTAGAATATAAATGTCAATAGTTTTTTAAATTTTATTTTTTTATATCTAAAACACTTAAAATATAGCTATTTGATAAAGAAATAAACTTTTTATATAGCCATTTATCTTAGCGTTTTTGTATAAAAAACTGTCAACAATTCAGTTTTTTCCAATAATGCTGACAGTTTTTCATCAATTATTTAATAGAATTATTCTAAAGTTATTTTTAAATTTATAGTTATTGAATATTTATGGAGAAATTTGAATAAGTCTATTAAACACTCTGCTTACGACATATTTTTTAGTCGTCTTCTTCGTCTACGTTTCTTTCACGTATGCTTCCTGTTGCTGCATCTATTTCATATTCATATTCTGTATTGTCTTTGTGAAACTCTACATCATATACTTTTACGCCATCTTCATAGTCAATTTGAACCTTTGTAAAATTCACTCCGCTTACTCCTGCATCACCAAGTGCTATAGACTTTGCACTTTCAGCTCCTATATCTGCACTATAGTTTTGAGCTTGTGTTTGAGTTTGTGGTTGGTTTTGACTTTGTGTTTGATTTTGATTTTGAGTTTGTGGTTGGTTTTGACTCTGTGTTTGATTTTGGCTTTGAGTTTGTGGTTGGTTTCGACTCTGTGTTTGATTTTGACTCTGTGGTTGATTTTGACTTTGAATTTGATTTTGACTTTGTGGTTGATTTTGACTTTGAATTTGATTTTGACTTTGTGGTTGTGTATTATCTCTTTTTGGAGCAACTTTCTTTTGTGGTATAGAATAATTTTCTATACCCCTGTCTTTTTCAAGTATTTGACCTGTCGCCGCATCTATTTCATAATCATATTCTTCATTATCTTTGTAGAACTCTATATCATATACTCTTACACCATTTTCATAGTCAAGCTTTGCTTTTACAAATGTTACTCCACTAACTCCTGCATCTCTAAGTGCTATAGATTTTGCTCTTTCTACACCTATATCAGCAGAGTTATTTGAATTATTATTTTTATTTTGCGGTATAGTATAGTTTTCTATATCCAAATCTTTTTCACGAATTTGACCTGTAATAGCATCTATTTCGTAATCATATTCTACATTGTCTTTGTAAAACTCTATGTCATATACTCTTACGCCATCATCATTATCAAGCTTTGCTTTTACAAATGTTACTCCGCTTACACCTGCATCTTTAAGCGCTATAGACTTTGCTTTTTCAAGCCCTATATATGAGCTATTTGCAGCAAATGTCATAAGAGATCCTGAAAATACAGTTACCCCTAATATACCTAGTATTGAGAGCGTTGATATCTTCTTCATAGCCTTATTATTTTTCATAATGCTTATAAGTCTCCTTTTAACGCTCAATTTTTTACTATAAAAACAAGTAGATAGTGCCACTTGTTTAGAAGAACTTGTTGGTATCATGTTAATTATCATCTTACCATAAGTTTTTCTATAGTTCATGTTTTTGTTTTTGAGTACTGTTTCATCGCAGTAAAGCTCGCCGTCTCCCTGTATTACAGGCATACAGTAATACATTATAGGGTTGAACCAGTGGAAGCAAAGGACCAGAATACTAAGCAGATTCACATATAAATCTTTGTGCTTATAATGTGTAAGCTCATGCTCTATTATAAGTTTCATATCCGTTTCATCAATCTCTTTTTCCGGTATGACAACCATTGGTCTTATTAGTCCTGTGAGCATCGGTGTGTTCACATATTTGCTTATTATCAGCCCTATATCCTTGTTTTCGATGTCCAATTTCAATTTAGTCAGCCTAAAAATTCTTATTATATCCTCATCTTCTACCGGAGAAGACCATCTTTTGAGTAATTTGCAAAATTTTCTGTATTCAAGCATATATTTTGCAAATACGACTATTGCACCTATTAACCAAACAACAATCGCAAATTTTCCTATTAAAGAAAGTAAGTCAAATTTAGTTTCTTCTTTTTTTGAATCTTCCTTAGTAGTTGCAACTTCATTACTTTGAACATTTGAGACTTGATTTGCAGATTGTAAGCTAGATTCAACATTTGCTTTCTGACTACTTTGAGCTGTCAAATCTATCTCACCTTGTTCTTCAACTTCACTAACATTTGTAAAAGGATTATTCAAGGTAAAAAGAGGTGATATAAGCTGAGGACGGAAAGGTATCAATAGACCCACAAGTATGATAATCCATATTGTATACCTTGTCTTTGCACTTAAGAGATCGCTATTTGCTCTGAAAACAAACACTAGAGCAAGCATGATGACTGACATCACTGCTCCTGTAGAAAGTAATATAGTTAGAAAGTTCATACTAATCACTCCTTCTGCTCTAAAATATCCCTTAGTTCATTAATGTCGTCATCAGTGAGATCTCCTTCTGAGTACAATGTCTTTACTAATGCTCCAATTGAGTTCCCTGAATATCTTTTTAGAAAACTTCCTGTTTCAATTTCAAGATACTCATCTTCTTTGATAAGCACTTCATATTGATGTTCCTTGCCATCTTTAATTATGTTTAAAAATCCTTTCTCACTAAGCCTTTTTAGTACAGTGAGTAGGGTTTGCGGTTTCCATGTATTATCGGCAAGTTTATTGGTGATTTTGTTGGTAGTTATAGGCGATGCTAAATTCCATATCACCTTCATTACGTTGAATTCCGCATCAGGTAGTCGTTTAGATATATCTTTCATGTCTTTCTCCTCCTCTACCATTTCCATTTAAAAGTAATAATTTTACATTTTAATGAATTTGGTATCACATACAATTGTATGGTCTTATTCTACAACAGTAGAATATATAAGTCAACACTTTATTTTACAACTTTTGTTATTTTTATAAATATTAATATTTTAGTAGTTACACCACATTATTTATGTGGGAAAGTTGAGTTATTCATAAGTATCTCCTTATTTTTTATTTTCATGGTAAATTTAAAAACATAAAAGATCAAAATTTAATTATTATATTCATATACTTATAGTTCAAGAAGTTATACAATTATTCATAAAACCCTCCTTTTCTATCTATACCATTATAAAAAATATATAAGATTAATAGTTATATTTTTAAAGTTATTCTTACATAAAACAACATACTACAATAGATATTTATAAAGTTATTATTTTGATATCTTATAGTTTACATATATCGTAATAAATATAAACGCAGTTAAAGAAATCATATTATTTATTAACGATAAATATTCCGGCTTCATTTTGATAAATACTTTTATTAAACATATAGTAATTATTAATATTATTCCTACTATTAATAATAATTTTGAGGCTAAAAAATGAGCTTTCTCCCACATCTTTCTATCACTTAATGTTTTGGACGTTCTAAATCCGCTAACTATTGAAATGTTTTGTGTAGCTTTCCTTTTATAGTAAAATGAAAGTATCAGCATACAAACCGGTAAGATAAGATCAACAACCCAAAATATTTTTTCCATAAATTTACTCCCAACTATATTCTTTAATATTATTTTACTCAATTTTCCCACTAAAATTATCGCAATTTTAGTTGAAATTTAAACATAAATTGATTTTTTAATATACTACTTGACACACAATTTTCTGAATAATATTTATTGAAATTTGCATATTTATCAAAAAAATGAAAATACCGAAAAAACTATGTCAAGTATAATAATGTATTTTTGAAATATACTCAAATTTCAATATTTATAATGTGTTTTTAATGTGGGAAAGTTGAGTAAGTAAGTAAGTAAAGAATCTTCACAAAAATATTTTTAATCCATATTTTTCAAAAACAATATGCTTATTACTAACGAAATAAGTGATATAATAAAGCATACAACACTTAAAATAACTAATATGGGTTCACTTATAATAGGAACATCTGTAATATAATTCATATTACTCATTACCAATATCGTAAACATACGAGAAATAAAATTAGTAATTAACAATAACACTGCACTTATGAAAAATACACTAAATACTCCAAGACCAAAAACTATCTTAATCTTATTTTTTTCCATACATAGCATCCTTTCCCGTAAAGCTTTTGTTTCCTATAGTCATAGATGTACATATTAACTCTATATAATTACAAGATTTTTTACCGAACTGATATTCATTGTTATTATAAGAGAAAAGCTGGATGTATTTGCTAAAAATCCGGTAACATAAGACTCAAAAAACTCTTAAAATCCAATATTTTAAAATTCAATATATATAGAGTTATTAATACCTCCTTTGTTTAAGTTTACTTTACTACTTTTCTATATTAATGTCAATACTTTTAGTATCTTGACTCTATAATAATACTAATAAACTTTTAGAATTTAATATATTTAAACTGTTGGAATATAATTTTCTATGTAATTTTCAGAACTCATCTTTAATATATTTTTAGGACTATTTAATTGGTGTTTATACTAAAAACCTTTTAAATAACCATGTAAATATTCTGTTTATGGATATCATACAATTTAAAAATAATCACCACACAAAATACTTTGCATGACTTTTTAAATGAAGATTAGTATTAGTATAAGTATGAGGTAAATAAGACATAAAAAGAGACATATATTTCCATATGTCTCTTTTTGTATATTATTTTTGAATTTTATACAGCTCTCAAAACTAACAAAATATTCTTATTTTAACTAAATCCTCTGCTTAAATATATAGCTCTACAATCTACTATTATTTTAAATTGATTTAAAACATTAAGATAGTTCTTCTCAAATCTAGAATATAGGTGCTTCACCATCCCCATCTTCTCCACCATCTTTAGGCGGTGGTGTTGGAGTTTCAGGTTGTGAAGGCGTTGTTGGATTTTGATTTGAACCTCCACCTTCATTATCTGCAGGAGGTTTTGTAGTATTGTCTTTGTTTGTATTGTCCTTGTTTGAATTATCTTTATTTTGTGAATTTTCTCCTGAAGTACCTGAATTTTGGTTGTTTTGATTTTGCTTGTTTTCGCCTTGGTTTTGTTGATTTTGACCTTGATTGTCTGTTGTTGTGCCGTCTTGATTTTGTGTATTGCCGTTATTGTTTGTCTGACCGTCTGTGTTTTGATTTTGATTATTTTGATTTTGTTGGTCATTTCCATTGTTATTTATTATAGCATCGTCAACCTTATTCTTATTTTGTTCGTTTTGCTCGTTAAATATCGGTGTTTCTTCAAGCTTGGTATCTTCGACCTTTTTTCTCTTCTTTGTTGGAGTGTAATTGTACTCTTTATAAGATGAATTCCCTGAATTGTAATTTTCTGAATTTCCCTTTGCAAGAGCTGCATTTTCAAACTCTTGTGACGGATTTATATCATCATCAGTAATAGCTTCGTTGTTCATTATCTTTGTCATCAAAGCAAGAGTCTTATCAGAGTCTAAAAGATAGTACCACAATCCGTTGAAATAAGCTGGTGTACCAACTTCTTGATAGAATCTTATATTTTCTTTAGGCATACTTGTGACATCTGACGCCAAACTCATAGCCTTTCCAAGCTCAAGACTTGTCTTTACATTCTTAAAAGTAGCTTCAACAAGTTTTGGAAATACTGATGGATTTAGAGCCTTTTCAAGCACTTTTTTCAAAAAGCCTTGCTGTCTCTTTACCCTACCTTCGTCTCCTTCATTACCATAAGAGCCGTCGTTATTATGTCTCCAACGTAGGTACTCGATGGCATTTTTGCCGTCAAGATGTGTCATTCCTACAGAAAAGTTGACATGTAGAGGTGGATCTGACCAAGGATCGTCGTAGTACATTGGATTTGTAATTTCCACATCTACCCCGCCTACTGCATCAGTGATGTCAGCCACTGCATCATAGTCTACCATTATATAATCGTGAATAGGTATACCAAGTATCTCAGATACCTTACTTGCCAATCTTTCCACTCCACCTTCTGTAGTAGGAAGTTCATATAGGGCATTTATCTTCTTGTATGTGTTGTACGGATAGTAGTCAGGATATTCACTCCTATCCACATAAGTATCTCTAGGTATAGAGATTATATTGAGCGTCTTTGATACAGGATCAAATGTCGCCACCATTATTGTGTCAGTCCTTGTATGCTCCATACCAAGCACCAGTACGTTGAGTCTTTCTTTGTTTTGAGGATCTTCCTTTACACCTTCAGCTACTATAGTCTTGAAATTAGCATTGTATACATTGCTCTTGTATGCTGAATATACTGCAAATAGCACTACACCACAAAGCACAAATAAAAACGCAACTATACTCAATATTATCTTCTTTTTATTTCTCAATTTACATACTCCTTTGAGTTATCGTCGTCGTGATATTTCATTTTCCAAAATATTAAAACTGATATTTAGATTATACACCTTAAAATTAAAATATTCTTAATAGAAAGGTTCATCTACTCTCATTTTCTTTGACTTTCCTGCATAAGCTGTTTTTTGTAAGGAACCTTTTTGACAAAATCACCAAGGACGAAATATCTCTTGCCGGTCTTTGATGAATAATAGCAGGTCATAAGTGAAATTATATTGTTACCACGATTTACTGCACGATCATCATCTATCATATAAAGTGCTGTGTCATTGATAATTACAGTATCATAGACCTCGTATTCATATATGTTGACCTTATCTGTTACCCTTATTATATCTCCAACTTTTACATCCATCAACGAGCCGAATAATATTGACTTGTCCTTGTTGTAATGGCCTGCCAAGCTGAAATTACCCTCTCCCATCTTGTCGCCCTCTTTCATAGTAGTTGCTCCGGCGAGCAGATTTTCATTGGTAGTCCCTTTGAAAATAGGCAGGTTCATATTTACTGACGGTATTACTAGCTGACCTAAGAGCAGTGAACTGTCAATATTGTTTGCTGCTAAAAAAGTCGATGTTGGAGATATTTCTTGGACATTTTCAAAATTAAAATTTTCTTTTTTTACTACTTTTTCTTCATTTTCCTTAAGAGTTTCAGGAGGCACCTGCTCTACGATGACATTTGCCTCTTTAATTTTTTCCTTGAGTCTGTACTTTGAATATTGCGGTATAGCAAACATAATTATAGCACCAACTACAAGCATTATCGAAATTATCTTTCTAATCATATTATCTCCCAATTACGCAAGGAGTGACCACTGTCTACAGTCTACTATATGGTCTACAAAATCTTGATAAAAATCTTCTTCATGGCAAATCAGCAGTATCGTACCCTTGTATTCTTTGAGTTCCCTTTTGAGCTCGTCCTTAGCATAGATATCCAGGTGATTAGTGGGCTCGTCAAGTATAAGCACATTGGTAGGACGGTTCATCAGCTTGCAGAGTCTTACCTTTGCCTGCTCTCCACCACTTAGCACCATGATTTTGCTCTCTATGTGCTTTGTAGTAAGTCCGCATTTTGCAAGCATTGCTCTTACTTCTCTTTGGTCAAGTGAAGGGAACTCATTCCATACTTCTTCAATACAAGTATTGTGATTTGCTTCTTTTATCTCCTGTTCAAAATATCCTATTTCCAAAAACTCTCCCCTTGTTACAAAACCGCTTATCGGCTTTAAGTGTCCAAGCAGAGATTTTACCAAGGTAGTCTTACCCAGTCCGTTTGCTCCTGTTATGGCTATCTTCTGATTTCTTTCCAGTTTAAAATTAATAGGCTTTGAAAGAGGCTTATCATAGCCTATCACCAAGTCCTTAGTTTCAAAAATCACCCTGCCGGATGTTCTTGCACTCTTAAATTCAAACTCCGGCTTCGGTTTTTCCTGTTCAAGCTCTATAAGCTCCATCTTATCAAGTTTTTTCTGTCTGGACATAGCCATATTTCTTGTTGCTATCCTTGCCTTATTCCTTTGTACAAAGTCTTTAAGATCCGCTATCTCCTGTTGCTGTCTCTTATATGCAGACTCTATCTGCTCTTTCCTTGCCTGTCTTATCTTCAAAAACTCCTCATAAGTACATGAATATCTGTCTAATTTCAAGTTTTCCATATTATAGATAAGGTTGATTACGCTGGTCAAAAAAGGTATGTCATGCGAAATCAGGATAAAGGCGTTTTCGTAGTTTTGCAGATACCTAGTCAAATAGTTTATATGCTCTGCATCAAGATAGTTCGTAGGCTCGTCAAGAAGTAATATATCAGGTTTTTCAAGCAAGAGCTTTGTAAGCAGTATCTTCGTCCTCTGCCCACCTGAAAGGTCATCTACCTTCTTATCAAGTCCTATCTCGTTTATACCCATTCCACGAGATGCCTCTTCAATCTTAGTATCTATTATATAAAAGTCGTTATGCTCCAATATCTCCTGTATGTTGCCTACTTCCTCGAGCATTTGATTAATCTCCTGCTCACTTGCATCGCCCATCTTCATATAGTAGTCATTCATCTCGTTTTCTAGGTCATAGAGATATGAAAAGGCAGTCTTTAGGACATCTCTTACTGTGCTGTCCTTGTCAAGCGAAGTATGTTGGTCTAGATAGCCAACTCTCACCCTCTTATTCCACTCAATCTTACCTGCATCCGGCTCGAGTTTACCTGTAATTATATTCATAAAAGTAGACTTACCCTCTCCGTTTGCCCCGATAAGCCCTATATGCTCACCCTTGAGCAGGCGGAATGACACATCATCAAATATCGCTCTGTCACCAAAACCGTGGCTTAAGTGTTCCACATTTAATATACTCAAATTTATTCTCCTATTTTATACTTCATTGTTCAGCTTCTTCTTATCTAATTTAATATTATATAAAAATAATCTGATAATTTCAATTAAAATTTGAAAAAATATGACTTTTTATCAATCATTTTAAGACTTTTATAATACCTAATATAATTTTTTGTAATAGCATATCTATTTTTCGTAAATTAACATCCATATTTTATAATTTTTGTATATACTCATTCTTAGATTTTTTAAACTCATACTAATCTTCGTTTAAAAAGTCATGTAAAATATTTGATATTGTGATTTGCTATTAAATTATATACACTTTGTAATTAAAATATTTACTTGTTAATTTAAAAGGTTTTTAGTATAAAATCCAGATTAAATATAAAAAAGGACTGTATATTTCACAGCCCCAATACTAGCATTATTTTCTAAATTCATAATATTATTAAAGTTCTCTCTTTCAATAACTTTAAAATCAAATAATCAATGCCAAGACTAGCATATTAATATCAATATACTTGCCTTGGCACTATAAGACTTATTAATTCATTGCATCTTCTACTGCATCTTGAGCTTTTTCAGCACCTTCAACAACAGCATCTTTTACATCCTCTGCTTTGTCTTTTACAGCTTCTTTTACATCTTCTGCCTTATCTTGAACAGCTTCTTTGGCTTCTTCTACCTTTTCACCAACGGTATTTTTTACCTTTTCTATTTCTTCTTTGAGTTTGTCTATGTTTAAATATCTTTCTTTAATATTATCACAGAACTCTTTTATTTCCTCAGGAATTTCTCCGCCTTTTGAAAACTTATCATAGAGTGCTTCACTGATTTTCTTCATTTCTTTTTCTATTTCAGCCTTGTCAGCAGAAATCTTTGAATTAAGTTTGCTTATTTCCAATGCGTCACTTGCTTTTTCTCCAACTTGTTTTGCTAGGTCACCTGCAGCAGCTCCTATATTTTTCGCAGCGTCGCCCAATTGATCTAAAAATCCCATCTTACATCCTCCTTTTATTTTTACCGTCCTTAATTTTACGGTATTACTTGATAATTAATCAAATATTTATAAAATAACTGAAACAATTGTAACAAGCTAAGCTAAAATTTAGTTTAACTTATAAGATATTATATGTGTTTTTTTTACATAAGTCAAACCTAATTTGCAATATATTTTATATCTCAGACAGCTCTTGCTCCCTTATTGTTATTTATGAAATATCCAAAGATTGTACCTATTATGCCCCCAATGATATGAGTTGTATTGGATATATTATCTTGTATCATAACGGCATCCAATATCTGTCCGCCTATATAAATCACAGCAACAAGCAAAAACGTAAGCGGTATACTTCCCTGCTCAAAGCTCGTAATAGATGACAACAATATAAAGGCAAAAACTACTCCACTTGCTCCCAAAAGCTTAGTATGTGGGAATAAAATCATATTTGCTATTCCGCTGAACAACGCTGTAGCTATCATTATTAATAAAATGTTCGCACTGCCGTATTTTTCTTCCAACAAAGGCCCTACCACCAATATTATCAGCATATTATTAATATAATGTGACCAATTTACATGACCAAGCACATGAGTAAATAATCTTATATATGTCAGCGGATTGATTAGGCTCGAACGATATACCGAAAAAAGCAGTTTTGTACTTGCATTACTTGTCGCTATTCCCAAAAGCAAAGATATCAAAGATATGAATACAAAAGAAAGTATTACAGGTGAATTAAATTTAATCTTAGAAATCATAGGCGCCCCCTTGCAAAATTGATACTTATCAACTATTAATTTACAATAATTTCATAAAATAACATCTTGAAATTTCATTGTATTTTATCATATTTAACTCCAATAGTCAAAACAGCTCTCAAGATTTTTGCAAATACATAGATTTACCTATGAAATTAATACTATAGTCTTGATATTATATCCCTATTTTAAACTAAATAATGTCATTAAATAAACAACTTTAGTTCTATGTCTAGATATACTTATTTTTAAATTAAAAAATAAATTTTTAAAAAAGTATTGACAAAATCTTCTAGGACTATTATACTATACTACAATAAGAATTTTATTTTTCATGATAAACTTCCTTTTTATATAATAATAACTCCAAACAAAGACTTACCAAACAAAAAACCTCTTAGAGATATTCTTTAAGAGGTTTTTGTTGTTTATTACGAATTAGTCTTTTCTAAAAGCTCATTTCTAAGTGTCCACAGTTTTTTTGACAAGTCAACCTTATATATCTGAGGATTTTGATTTCTCCTATACTGTATCCAAAGTGACTCTTTTTCTTCATCAGTATGTTTTCTTATCTCACTTACGCTTCTCTTATCTCTGACGCATTTTCCATCTATAAAAAGAGGCTGGAGTAATTTTTTTACATAAAAATTCTTAAAAGTCATCTTCTTCCAAGTGTGGACAGGATCAAATATAGTAAGAGGCTCATTTTCATTAATCTCTTCATCTTCCATCACTATTAGGTCAGCTCTTGCCTTATTGTCATCAGCTCCATATATTCTATAAATATTTTTAGGATAAGGATTGTTAATCTTCACCGGATCTTCCGATATCTTTATCTTAGGTATTGTTTCACCATCTTTTATCACTGCACAAAGTTTGTATACTCCACCAAGTGCCGCCCAGTCAAACGACGTTATCATCTTTGTGCCGACTCCCCACACATCTATCTTTGCTCCCTGATTTTTAAGTGAAGTTATGGTATTTTCGTCCAAGTCGTTAGATGCAGTTATCTTTACATTTTCAAATCCAGCTTCGTCCAGTCTTTTTCTCACTTCTTTTGACAAGAATTCCAAGTCGCCTGAGTCAAGTCTCACACCCAAAGGTTCATATCCTTGTTCTCTAAGCTCATTAAATACAGTAATGGCATTTACTATACCGCTACCGAGTGTATCGTAGGTATCTAGCAGTAGCATAGTCTTAGTAGGATAAGTCTTGGCATAAGCCCTGAATGCTTCAAGTTCACTGTCAAAACTTTGCACCCAACTATGAGCATGAGTACCAAGCACAGGCACATCAAACATCTTACCTGCAAGTACGTTGGAAGTACCTATACAGCCTCCGATAACTGCCGCCTTTGCACCGTAGAGTCCGGCATCAGGTCCTTGAGCCCTCCTAAGCCCAAACTCCATAACGTCATCGCCCATTGCACTGTAGCAGATTCTTGATGCCTTTGTAGCAATCAGCGTCTGGAAGTTCACAATGCAAAGTATGGCTGTTTCTATAAATTGAGCCTGCATAGCCTTGGCTTTGACCCTTATTATAGGCTCGTTTGGAAACATTATACTACCTTCTTCGACAGCGTATATCTCACCTTCAAACCTGAAATTCTTAAGATATTTCAAAAATTCTTCATTAAAAATTTCCTGCTCTCTTAGATAAGCTATGTCTTCCTTAGTGAATTTCAGATTTTCCACATAATCTATCACTTCATTGATACCACAAACTATCGTATATCCTCCATTATTGGGATTTTTACGATAAAACATATCAAATACCATTATTTCATCGCTCTTTTGATTAAAGTCATAACCGTTCATCATCGTAAGCTGATAAAAATCGGTAAGCATAGTAATATTAACCATCTCTTCTCCTTTACTTCACAAGATATTTGAACTCTCCATATCCCTCTTTATCCATATCTTCAAGAGGAATGAACTTAAGTGCAGCACTGTTGATGCAATATCTAAGTCCTCCAAGCTCTTGAGGTCCGTCTTCAAAAACATGACCTAGGTGCGAATTTCCTACTCTACTCCTAACTTCAGTTCTATCCATATTGTGAGACATATCTTTTTTATATCCCACTACATCCTTGTCTATTGGCTTTGAAAAAGACGGCCATCCGCAGTTTGAATTAAACTTGTCGGTTGAAACGAAAAGTGGCTCTCCTGTCACTATGTCTACATATATGCCCTTTGCCTCATTATCCCAATATTCATTGGAAAAAGCTCTTTCTGTGCCATTTTTTTGAGTCACCTCATACTGAATTTGGCTTAGTTTGTCTTTTACATCCTTTTCAGATGGCTTTTTGTACTTTTCTTCATCTATATATGGCTCATAAGCCTTATTAAGGTCTATATGGCAGTATCCTGTTGGATTTTTTACAAGATAGTCTTGATGATAGTCTTCTGCCTTTGTAAAATCTTTTAACGGCTCTACTTCAACCACTATCTTCTTTGTATATTTCTTTTGTTCTTCGTCTAATATTGCCTTTATTTCATCTTTTTGGCTATCATTGACATAGTATATACCTGTTCTATATTGTGTGCCTATGTCGTTTCCCTGTTTGTTTACACTTGTAGGATCTATTATCTTCAAGTATCTCTTTATTATCTCCCTTAGAGATACCCTATTCGGGTCATAGCTTACTTCTACTGTTTCAGCATGCCCTGTACTTTTAAGCCCCTCATAAGTCGGATTTGATGTCTTACCGTTGGCATATCCGCTGATAGTGTCGGCTACTCCATATATTCGAGATGTATATTCTTCCACCCCCCAAAAGCAACCACCAGCAAGATATATCTTTTCAAGCTTTACCTTTGAATAATCTATACCCTTGTTCGGATTTTCCATCTTATTTTCTCCTGTTTTACTTTGTGCAATATCTGCACCTTCTTTTATTTTATTTAATTTGTTATTATGGCCTGTAATGCTGGCAAAATTTGAAAAAAGCACTACAAACAAAGCCAAGGATAACATTAAAACAGCATATTTCATACCTACCCCCTAATTCATTGATATTTTCTAAATGTAATCAAGCGATATATCAAAACTTTAAAAATAGGTGATATTTTATTGATTGATGATATGAGAAAGATTTTTGTAATCTCTTCCGCCACACTTGCGTTGTTCATTGTATAGATGTGTATATTGTTGACATCATTTGATATAAGGTCTATGATTTGATTACAAGCATAGATGATACCTGCTTGTTTCATAGACTCCTTGTCATTTTCAAACTTATCAGCTATAGACATAAACTTTGCAGGTATGTCAGCATTTGACAGCTGTTTAATCCTAGTAAGCTGTATTACGTTTGTAACAGGCATGATGCCGGCTATCACAGGTATCTTAACACCTATACTGCGAAGTCTATACATAAATCTATAGAATATACTGTTGTCAAAAAACATCTGTGTAGTGAAAAAATCTGCTCCCACTTCCTGTTTCAACTTCAAAAATGCAAGATCAGTATCCTTGTTTCTACTTTCCGGATGTATCTCAGGATAGCAGGCTGCCCCCACACAAAAGTCGTATTTGTCCTTTATATATTCGATGAGTTCACTGGCGTAGAGCAAGTCTTTTTTCTGCTCAAACTTCTCTGTGTCTATTATATCTCCTCTTAGTGCAAGGATATTTTCTATATTGTTCTTCTTAAGTTCCTGTAATTTTCCATCTATGTCGTCCTTGCTGGATGATACGCAGGTAAGATGTGCCAGTACGCTTGTTTTAAGCTCATTTTTGATATAACTTGCAACCTTTACAGTATTTTCACTTGCTCCACCGTTTGCACCGTAAGTCACAGAGCAAAATGCAGGGTTAAGCTTTGAAATAGCATCTACAGTACTTTTGATAGGCTCCATAGGTTGACCGTATTTTTGAGGGAAGACCTCAAACGAGATATTTATTACATTTTTTCTTAATATATCTTTTACCTTCATATTATCACCTTTAACTTTACAAATATTCAATACGGCAAGTATTATATCACTTATGCCTTTAATAATCAATAATTCTTGGAATATTTTTCTACTATTTTAGTGTATTATCAAAAAGTAAAATTATCAGTTAATACAGATTAGGAAATTTAACATAATATTCTACTATATCTATTAACTTTAAGTATTAATACTATTATCTAATTAATCTATGTATAATAACCATCATTAGCTTTTGAAAGAATAGTATATAATTTATGAATTCATTAATAAATACAGTTGAAAAAATTTATCCACTATTCTATTAGATTTTAGTATAAAGCAAGAAATCCGATACATCAAAGTGAAGTATCGGATTTCTTATTTATTATAATTTTTCGATTTTTAATCTTTTATTTTACAATTTTCTATTTCGCTATAACTTTGAGTATTATTCCACCATATTGCATAAATATTGGTGCAAATACCAAAGATACTATAGTCATGAGTTTTATCAAGATATTGATTGAAGGTCCTGATGTATCCTTGAATGGATCACCTACAGTATCTCCAACTACGGCAGCCTTGTGAGCTTCTGAACCTTTTCCGCCATGTTGTCCTGATTCGATGTATTTCTTTGCATTGTCCCATGCACCACCGGCATTTGACATCATTATCGCAAGAAGGACACCGCTGACCAAAGCACCTGACAACATCCCGCCAAGAGCCGGTGTACCAAGCAACAATCCTATTGCTATAGGTGAAGCAACCGCTATAACTCCAGGAAGTATCATTTGTTTCAATGCTGCTGATGTTGATATCTCAACGCATCTTGCATAATCAGGCTTTTGAGTTCCTTCCATGATACCAGGATTGTTTCTAAATTGTGAACGAACTTCTTCTATCATTTCAAACGCAGCCTTACCAACAGATTCCATTGTTAGAGCTGAGAATAGGAAAGGCAACATTCCACCTATCAACATACCTGCTATAACTGTAGGTTCTGTAAGTGATATAACTTCAAGTTTTGCAGCTGCAGTATATGATGCAAAAAGTGAAAGTGCTGTAAGAGCTGCAGAACCTATCGCAAATCCCTTACCCATCGCTGCTGTAGTATTACCTACAGAGTCAAGCTTATCAGTTATATTTCTTACTTCCGGTGGCAAACCGCACATTTCAGCAATACCGCCGGCATTGTCTGCTATCGGACCGTAAGCGTCAACTGCAACAGTCATACCTGTTGTTGCAAGCATACCTACTGATGCAAGAGCTATACCGTAAAGACCTGCTACCATAAATGTTACAAGTATAGCAGCAGCAATCAAGAATAGCGGGAACATTGTAGACATCATACCTACCGCAAGACCTGATATTATTGTAGTCGCAGGACCTGTTTCAGACTCATGTGCAATCTTCTTAACACTTGCATAAGCGTCTGATGTGTATATTTCTGTCAATTGACCTATTATAGTTCCTACCACTATACCTATGACAACTGATACAAATCCTGTATAATTGCCAAGAAGTGAATTTGATAGGAAGAATGAAATTACTATAGTTACAATACCACTGACATAAGTTCCGTTTTTAAGAGCCTTGCTTGGATCTGAAACTTTCGCTGTCTTTACTATCATAGAGCCAACTATTGACGCTATAACTCCTGCTGCTGAAACTAACAATGGGAAGTATACTCCCGGCAATCCATAAGCAGTAATACCAAGAGCAAGAGATGATATTATAGAGCCTACATAAGATTCAAAAAGGTCAGCTCCCATACCTGCAACGTCACCGACATTGTCACCAACGTTATCTGCTATAACAGCCGGGTTTCTAGGATCATCTTCAGGTATACCTGCTTCTACCTTACCAACAAGGTCTGCGCCTACGTCGGCTGCCTTAGTGTATATACCACCACCCACACGGCCGAAAAGTGCAAGTGAAGATGCACCAAGTCCAAATCCTGTAAGTATTCCGGCAACATCTGTAAGTTCTTTACCACGAGTTGTAAGGAATAAGAAAAGCCCACTTACTCCAAGCATACCAAGCCCTACAACGCACATACCCATTACTGCTCCACCTGAAAAGGCAACTGAAAGAGCTCCTGACATTCCGGATTCTCTTGCAGCATTGGCAGTTCTTACGTTAGTCTTAGTGGCAACCTTCATACCGAAAAATCCGGCTAAAGTTGAGAAAGCTGCTCCTATAAGGAAACAAACACCTGTCAAAAGGTTAATTCCAAATGTCAATACTGCAAATAATACCAAAACAAAAACTATGAGAGTCTTATATTCCCTCATCAAAAACGCCATCGCACCTTCATGTATGAAAGATGAGATTTCCTTCATCCTGTCAGTACCTTCACTTACTTTATTGATAGTACCGGACAAATAAAAGGCAAATGCCAGAGCAAGTAAGCCCGACAAAATGGCAACAATCAGTAAATTATTGTTCATTATTTTCTCCTTTTTACATTTTATTTATATAACTTAAAAAACCTTTCAAAGATGTCATCTATGTACATACTCCTAAATTGGAGTACATTCACGAAAATGCAACAGTAAAAGGTCGTTAATTATATCTAGATACAACTAGTGAATAGCCACTAAAGCTATGGATAAAAGTATGAATAATATAGCGGTAACAGATGTTATCTTTTTATAAAACTCGTCCAAACCCTTCGCCTTATTGCCTGAAAGATTGTCGTTCATACCTGATACTGCGCCAGAAAAACCGGCATCACGTCCTGATTGCAACATTATACTGAATATAAGTGCTATGCTGACTATCATCTCTAATATAATAAGTCCTGTCTTCAAAAAACTCACCTCCAACATCTGATTTTTATGTTCCGTCAACCTGTTAAGACGACGAATATTCCATAATCATACAATTTGCAATGATGATTTTATCATAAATCAAAAAAATTGACAATATATAATTGGAAAAAATTGGCTTTTACTTAAAAAAATACAATAATATTATTCCACTTTCTTTAAAATATAGCTTACAAAAACAATTTGAATTGACAACAATTATTATTAATGGTAAAATTATTAGAATAATTCTAATTATTGTATTGTATTTTATTAAATTTATTTTTTTAGGGTAACATAATATTGCTCAAAGGGAGGATTGTAATGTTTGAAATAGAACAAATGCAGATGCAAAATAATGATATAAAGCCTTCAAAACACAGACTTTTGATACTTAATTATCTCAACACCAGCTCTGTCACACATCTAACTGCCGACGATATTTTTGAGCATTTTAGAAACAGTGATCACAATATTTCTCTCGCCACTATTTACAATACTTTGAACCTTTTCAAAGAAAAAAACATAGTGTCTTTTGTTAGAATGCAAAATGGCGAGTATAAGTATGAGACTACCTTGGGCGAACACGTTCATTTTGAATGTATCAAATGCAAGAAAATTTATAATATGCCATCTATCAAAGAATATTTTGAGGAAAATAACGAAGGTTTTATAGTAAAGGAACAGGAAGTTTTGTTCCGTGGTATATGCAATGATTGCAATACTTAAATTATTATAGAAGATTTTCTATATAAATCTCATCAATATTTCTCCTAACTATAATTTGATTTTGGCTTATTGTATTTAATCTTGTATAATATTAAAATCAAATTTATACTAATGTTCATTGGATTAACGGCACTATTGATTAAAAATTTTTCTTTAATTAACTATCAATTACGATTAGAAATGTATACAAAGAAAAATTTGCCATCGTTTATTAACTATTAGTATTAATATTTAAGGAGGAATAGATGAATCTGTCAATATCAAATATAATCTTTGCATTTTTGCTGACACTTTTTGCCGGAGTCTCTACTGGACTTGGCGGAATTGCGGTATTAAAGGCAAAGATTACTAATATGAAGTTCTTAGCCGGCTCCTTGGGATTTTCAGCCGGTGTCATGATATATGTATCCTTTGTTGAGATTTTTGATGAGGGTAGCAAACACCTCATCTCTACCATGGGAGATAAAAAAGGACAGATACTCTCTGTCCTATCATTTTTTGCCGGAGTTGCAATAATAGGAATAATAGATAAACTCATACCTCAAGAAAGCAACCCCCACGAAATGGTCAATATAACTGAGCTTGAAACAGTCTGTAGAATTGACCAAAATTCAGAAGAATGTATAGCCTTAACTAAGATGTATAAGGAAAAAGAAGATACAGCTCTGAAAAGAACAGGGATTTTTTCCGCTCTTGCAATAGCTATACACAACTTCCCAGAAGGTATGGCTACTTTTATATCTACACTTGGCAATCCACAGCTTGGCGTGACAATAGCAGTAGCCATAGCCATACACAATATACCTGAGGGCATATCAGTTGCCATACCTGTATACTATGCGACTAACGACAGGAAAAAGGCGATAATACTTGCATTTTTATCAGGAATTGCCGAGCCTGTCGGTGCACTCATAGGTGGTCTCATACTCCTGCCTTTCTTGAACAATACTGTAATGGGCGTAGTCTTTTCCATGATTGCAGGTATAATGGTCTATATATCTCTTGATGAACTGCTACCTACAGCTGAAAAATACGGTGAACATCACATAGCAATATATGGAGTCATCAGTGGAATGGCTGTTATGGCTATCAGTTTATTACTATTATCTTAGGGAGGATTTATGCTATATGTACTTGGTATAGGCTCAGGAACAAAGGAAAATATGACCTTCGCCTGTTATGACGCCATACAAAACTCCGACATAATAGTCGGCTACGATAAATATATAAGTCAAATAGAAAATTTGCTAAACAATCAGGAGGTATACTCCACTCCTATGACAGGAGAAATTCAAAGATGTAAAAAGGCTGTAGAATTTGCAAAAAATGGCAAAAATGTCAGCGTCATTTGCTCCGGAGACAGTGGCATATATGCAATGTCAGGTCTTATACTGGAGCTTGCAGATGAAAATCTGCCTGTAACTATCATCCCCGGCATCACTTCTTCCACTCTTGCATCTTCCCTGCTAGGTGCTCCTCTTATGCACGATAGTTGCACTATATCTCTTAGTGATTTGCTCACACCAATCGAGGTCATATACAAGAGGGTGGAATGTGCTGCAATGGCTGATTTTGTCATCTCATTTTACAATCCCAAGAGCAAAAAAAGAGCAGATTATCTAAAAAATGCTGTGGAAATTCTACTTAAATATAAAAAGGGAAAAACTCCGGTAGGAATAGTAAAAAAAGCGTACGACAAAGAGCAGGAGATATATATAACTACACTTGACAACATAGACTATAATCTTGTGGATATGCACTCCATAGTAATAGTGGGCAATGAGTCTAGCTATGTAAAAAACGGGAAGATAATAACAAAACGTGGATATGAATCAAAGTACAAAGAGGAATTTAATGGCTAAAATTTGGATAATAGGCGGAACTACAGAGACATTTGAAACGGCTGAAAGTCTACTTGATAATAAGAAGGACATCATTATAACTGTAGCTACAAAATATGGCTTGGAGGAATTTGCAAAATTTTCGCCCTATCTTTTGCAAAAAAGTATGGACGAAAGTCAGATGGAAGAGTTTTGCAAGCAATATAATATAGAAAAGATAGCCGACATTTCGCATCCCTATGCACAAAATGTGTCAAAAAATGCCCTCGAGGTATCTAAAAAATTAAATATTCCATATTTTAGATATGAAAGACAAAATACCGATGTAAGCAACGAAAATAAGGACAATAATATCTTTTATGTGGACTCTCATAGCGCTGCAATAAGTCTTGCAAAGGAGAAAAACTTCCAAAGAATACTGATAACAACCGGAATAAACAATGCTTTTGACTATATAAATGCGAATTTTCCTAATCTATATATAAGAATATTGCCTAGGAGCGAGCAGATTAGGATGCTTGAAGAGTCAACATTTCCTTCAAAAAATATAATAGCTATGCAGGGGCCTTTCTCACTGGATATGAATATAGCCACTATAAAATATTGTAATGCTGATGTCATCATCACCAAGCAAAGCGGAACTGTCGGAGGATATGATGAAAAGATACAGGCATCAATTTCTTGCGACATTTCCTGCATAGTTATCAAAAGACCACAAAGTTTTGGCACGAATTTCAAAAATTTAGAAGAGTTTATTCAATGTTTAATAAATAATTAATATTTTGTAAAGAAATTGTAAGTATACTTTTTTTTAATGTAAGTGTATAATGAAAACATAGAATTTAAGAAATTCATTATTAATATGCAAGATTTCTTAGTCTTACATATGATTAAAAAGGAGGATATGATGAAACTTAAAAAACTTACGTCACTGGTTTTATCCGGTGCCATGGTCTTTGGTATGGCGTTTTTCGCTCCGTCAAAGGCAGATGAAGTAAGCAATTCTTACTTTGATGCTATGAAGAGCGTTGCTACATGGAACAAAGCTGAATCAAAGGTAGATTTGAATCTTAATTTGGACTTGAAAGCCCTAGGTGATGAATACAAGGAGTTTTCGACAGATTACAACTTGAAACTCGATACTGCTATCGACACTGAGGCAGTACTTGGCAAGCTAAATGCTAAATTTACATCTCCGGCTCTTAAAGATTTTAAAATCCCTGAGTTGACAATGTTCTTTAACAAGAATGACTTCTATATAAATAAAGAAGTATTCAATATGTATATGGCTGAATCAGGATATGCCAAACAGACTAAAAAAGACTTTGTTAAGATGACTTTTGACAAGGTTCTTGCAGAATCAATGGGAGTAGATGCTAATTTTTACAAGAGCATCATGGAACAAAGCACATCAAAAGAAACTTCTGAAAAGATGTTCAACTATCTAAGCAAGATAGATATAGGCATTGACATGGGCCTTACTAAAGAAGGCAACACATACAAACTTGATTGGGATTCAGACAAGTTGGTAGATATAACTAACGCCTATGTAAAATATACACTTAAAAATCCTGAAACATTCTTAAATATGTATAAAGAAGTCTATGGTATTGACCTTATAGCTGAAATGAAAAAATCAGACAATACTATGACTGAAGAAAAATATAAAAAATCTATGAAAGAAGCCTTAGTTCAATGGGAAAAAGAAGTTGAACCTACACTTCCTAAGGTTAAAAAAGTTATAGCAGGTTCAAAGCTTTCAGTTGAAGAAAACTTCGGTAAAGAAGATTATTCACAAAAAGTTACATTTAAATTAGCTCTTGACTTAAATAGAATTACTGAAATGTCAGAAGGCACAAAATACACAAAACCTATGGTAGTATCTGCTACACTAACTTCAAATGCTACTTCTAAGAAGATGGAAAAAGTTGATTTGACTGTACCTACAGACGTTGAAGTTTTTGACATGGTAAAATATGTTAAGGAAGAAGACGAAAAGCTAAAAAAAGACATCCAAAAGATGAAAGACGAAGAAAAGAAACTTTCTGAACAAGGTCCTGTATTTGATAAAGAAGAAGTAAAAGAACAAGAAACAAAGGTTGAAGAAAAAAAATCAGACAAAAAATCTACAACAACAACTTTTAGCGAAACAAATTTACCTGAAGAAAAACCTTATAAGGTAACATTGGATCCTAACAAAAAAGAACTAAGAGTATATTTCAAGGGCGAAGTTGCTCCTGCTCTTAAAGTAGAAACTAAGACTGAAAAGGGTGTAGTTTATCTTCCTACAGAAATGATGGAAGATGAAGTATTGATGAAACTTCTCGATACTGATAAAAGCTATGTACCTTTCAAATCAACTATGGAGAAAAACGGATATACAGTAGCTGTTGACTCTAAGACAGGTGTATTGACTGCTACACCAAAAAAAGCTGCAGCTCCAACTTATCCGGAAGAAAAACCTTACAAAGTAACAATAAAACCAAGCACAAAAGAGTTGAGAGTATACTTCAAGGGTGAAGTTGCTCCTGCTCTTAAAGTAGACTCAAAGGTAGTAAAAGGCACTCTTTACCTTCCTACAGAAATGATGGAAGATGAAGTATTGATGAAACAAATTGATACTGCTGAAAGCTATGTACCTTTCAAAGCTACTATGGAAAAAAATGGCTACAAGGTTTATTGGGATAAAAAGACAAAAACTACAGTTGCTGAATTGAAAAAATAATAAATCATAATTAAGACTTGATTTTACGACATCCTTTTTGGATGTCGTTTTTTTTAGCTTATGACAAAATATACTTGTATAAATTGAAATTAATTGTTATAATAACTAATTGAAGTTTTGATACTAATAATATATGAGCATAGATTTTTTTATTTTTAAGCTAACTTAATATATAATACTTTTCATATCAACACAGATTATTTATATGTCCTTATTTACAAAAAGTATTATATATTACTAGTTTTGATTGTTTTAAAGTTTTTTAGTATATTTAGTATCAATAAAATACAAGACAAATTTTAGGGGGAATTGTTGATGGTAGCATACGCACAAGGTGCCAATGCAGCAGCAGGCGGTGCCGGAGGACTACTTTTTCCATTAGTGATAATGGTAGCATTTTTTTATTTTTTCATAATCAAGCCTCAGAAAAAAAGACAACAGCAGATGGAAGATATGAAATCTTCGCTTAAAGTCGGCGATAAAGTCGTGCTGTACAGCGGACTTGTAGCTGTGATAGTAGCAGTTGAAGAAGACGAACTGATACTTGAAGTAGAACCTGACAATGTAAGATTGAGATTCAAAAACTGGTGCATAAGAAATGTAGTCGCTGACGAAAATGAGCCTGTCGATGACGACAATCCTGATGAAACTGATGACGAGAGTACAAGTGACAATGTTACAGACACAAATCAGACGGAAGAAGAAGTCATAGCAGAGTAGATAAGTCAATTTCAGGAGGAATTTATGAGGTTTAAATCAAAGAGAAATTTTATCTCTGTAATTATTTTACTTATTATTTTATGTGTAATATCAGCCTTTGGTATACCGTCAGGAGACGGCTATCTTCTAAAACCTGTATACAAAAGGATAAACCAAGGTCTTGACCTGAAGGGCGGAGTATACGTCGTATATGAGGCGGAAACTGACGCGACAGGTGATGAACTTACAAAAATAATCAACCAGACCATAGAAGTATTTAGAAAAAGAATAGATGGAATGGGCTTGACAGAGCCAATCATAGTGCGTGACGGTGACAAACGTATCAGGATAGAACTACCCGGTGCAACAAATGTCAATGATGCCATCCAAACCATAGGTAAGACTGCCCAACTTACGTTTTTAAACGAAGAAGGCAAGAAGCTACTTGACGGCTCTCACGTTAAGGAGTCTAAGGTAGGTTCCAACCAAAAAGGTCAATATGTAGTAACACTTAAATTTAACGACGAAGGCGCAAAACTATTTGGAGAAGCTACAAAAGAAGCTGCTCCAAGCAATAAAAGAATAATAATAATGCTTGACGACAAGGTGCTTTCCGCTCCTACAGTAAACCAAGAGATACTTGGCGGAAACGCTGAAATATCAGGTAGCTTTACTGCGCAATCTGCAAGTGAACTTGCAAATCTTATCCAAGCCGGAGCCTTGCCTGTAAACTTCACAGAGATAGAAAGTTCTACAAAGTCAGCTCAACTTGGTGATGAGGCTCTATTAAAATCTGTACAAGGTGCAGCAATAGGTATCTTCCTTGTAATGATGTTCATGCTTATATATTACAGAATACCGGGACTTATTGCGGATATTGCACTAGGATTCTACATTCTGATATTCTTATTCCTATATACATCACTTGGTGCCACACTTACACTTCCGGGTATAGCAGCCTTGATACTTTCTGTAGGTATGGCGGTAGATGCCAATGTCATCATATTTGAGAGAATAAAAGAAGAGATTATTGAAGGCAAGAGCGCAAAAGCTGCATTGAAAAACGGATTTTCAAAGGCATTTTCAACAATAATGGACTCACAAGTCACAACAGTAATAGCAGGTATAGTGCTATATGCCTTTGGTACAGGTCCAATCAAGGGATTTGCCGTTACTTTGATACTTGGTATCATAGTTTCACTTTTTACAGCAATAGTAATAACAAAATTCCTTTTCCAAAACTTACTTGGCTTTATAGACATTCAAAATACAAGCCTACTAGGTATTTCTAAAAACAAAAAAACTGAAATCGACATCAAAGACACTAAGTTAAAAATTGTAGACAAATTCAAAATATTTGCTACAATTTCCATAGCTATTGCAATAATAGGTATAGGTCTTGGATTTGCAAAAGGATATAATATGGGTATCGACTTCACAGGCGGTACTACCATAGATATAAACCTTCACAAATATGTAGAAAATAACGAACTCCTTGATATAATCAAGACTTATGACACAACTGCAAGTGTCGACTATCTTGGAGAAGCAAAAGACAAGATACAAATAAAGACAACTGAAAAGATGGAAGAGAGCAAAAGACTTGAAGTATTTTCAAAATACAAGGAAAAATACAGCTTGAAAGATACTGATTTGCTCCAATCAGGCTATATAGGACCGTCAATAGGTAAGGAAATACAATCAAAGGCTATAGTATCAGTCATAATAGCAAGTATATTCATGCTGATTTACATCTCTTTCCGTTTCAAATTTACCTTCGGTATCTCAGCTATCATAGCATTGATACACGACGTGCTAATTGTAATATCAATATATGCGATATTTAGAGTACCTGTCAATTCACCATTTGTCGCTGCTATACTTACAGTCGTAGGTTACTCAATAAACGACACAATAGTCGTATTTGACAGAATAAGAGAAAATGCAAAGCTACATCCTAAGATGGATAGGATGACTTTGGCTGATGTATCTATAAGACAGACAGTAACTCGTTCTATAAATACTTCAGTTACAACCTTGCTTTCAATACTGATGCTTTACATCTTGGGTGTGGACTCTATCAAAGAATTTACATTCCCACTACTTGTAGGTATATTGTCGGGAACATACTCTTCTATATTTATCGCCAGCCCACTATGGGTACTGTTTGAAAAGATAAAAGAAGATAAGAAAAAACAAGAACAAGCACAAAAAAAGAAAAAATAATATAAAGAAAAGTCCTTATCGGGAAATTAGATAAGGGCTTTTTTTAAAATATGCGTTTTATTTAGAAAATAACAATTTTTCAAAATATATCAGCCTAAGTCTAATACTAAAATCTTATAGAATTATGGAAAAATACAAAAGTGAAGTTTTATTAACTATTAGTATTGATATAATAAAAATCATAATATATCTATAAATATTTTTTTAAAATTCTGCTTAATTTCAATCAAATACTCTATGAGATATCCATAGACTAAATAAATATCCGTACTACATAGGAGATTATCAGTGAACAAAATCCTAATCATAGGTGGAGGCGCAGCCGGGATAATGACTGCTCTTACAGCCGAAAATGAGCATAACGAAGTAATAATAATAGAAAAAAATAAGTCACTTGGGCAAAAACTCTCAATAACAGGTGGTGGCAGATGCAATATCACCAATACGAATGACAGGGACGAATTTTTCAAAAACATTGTAAGCAACAGCAAATTCTTCTACAAATCATTTCACCATTTTTCCAACCATGATACGCTATTATTTCTTGAAGAAATGGGTATAAAACTATCCTATGAAAATGAAAGGGTATATCCACAGCATCAAAGTGCTCAAAGGTTGGTAAATGCACTGGTAGAAAAATTAGAAAAGCAAAATATAAGAGTAAAGTTGAATGAAAAGATGACCGATATAATCATTAAAGACAAAAATGCGGTCCAAATCTCTACAAATAAGGTGGACTATTATTTAGAAAAAGACTTCACTCACATCGTATTAGCAACCGGCGGGCTGTCTTATAATAAAAACGACAGTTTTGAGATCTTGAAAGATAAGATGAAAATAAGCACCCTATATCCTTCACTCGTGCCTATAACTACAGTTACAGATTTTTCTCATCTTTCAGGCATATCTTTACAAGATGTTTGTCTAAGAGTAAATCTAAACAACAAGACTTATAAGACTCACGGCAGTTTCCTTTTTACAAACAAGGGTGTAAGTGGTAGCTCTGTAATGGATATGAGTGCATATATAGTTCCTTTTCAAGATAAGTACGACAAAGACCATCCTTATACACAGGATATGGAAGAAATAATAAGCTACAAGGGTGAGAAGATATTTTTAGACATTGATTTCTTGCCTAGTCTAAGCACTGAAGACCTGCATAAGATACTTTTTGACTCATCTAAAAAGATGCTTAAAACGAAACTATCATCTTATCTGCCCCTAAAATTGTCAATATATTTACTACAAATATATGACAATGTAGATGTACACAATCTTAAAAAGGCAGAAAAGATGGATATAATAAATAAGATTAAGAACTTCAAGACACAGATAAAAAACTACGGCAGTATAAAATCTGCTATTGTAACAAAGGGTGGAATAGATGTGAGCGAGATATCACCTTCCACTATGAGATTAAAAAACATTGAAAATCTCTACGCTGTGGGAGAATGTATAGACCTTGACGCTCTAGAGGGAGGGTACAATCTACAGATAGCCTTTTCTACAGGGCATCTTGCCGGAAGTAACCTAGCCTTAGAATAACATATATTTGTCAATATTAGGCTAAATCCAAGGTTTGAAAATCAAAAGAAAGGAGGAAAGACATTGGAAAAAAAGCATACTGAAACTTTTATAGCTGCGCTATCAATACTCTTTGTGCTTTACAGCTTTTTCATTCTAATTCAAAGCATTGAAATTTCAAACATTATCTCCATAGTTATGGTTTTTAGCACCTTAGTATTTTTTGTGTATAATTACCAAATATTAAAGGGTTGTAAGAGAACAAATGCACTATGTGCTGTAATCTACTGCTTTTTGAGAACCATATTAGATATAAACAGATTACTTATACTAAATGGAAACAGCCTTATCAGCGAGAATTTTTCCAATATTTTATACTCCTTATCTTCAATATTCATAATTGTACCTGTAGTCTTCATATTTATCAGCAAGTTGGAAACAATTAATAAAAAACAACTTCTAATAGATACTATTGCAATAGGTGCCTGTCTTTACTATATACTTGAGCTGATATTTGGAGCTGTACTTGCAAATGTGGAAGGTGGAGCATCACAGGCGCATCTGATATTTTTGGTGCTTACACTTGACATAGTTGTAAATACAAGTTTATTTTTCTTGTTTTCGGTTTTTAAAATCAGCTTCTTCCAAAGAGAAGATACTTTTAAAATTGTAGCAATAATAGTAATTTGCTTTGCCAATTCTCTAAGAATTTATACAGAAATGCTGGAAAGTCAATATAATTTCATCATATTTATAATAGCATACTTCCTGTTTTTCTCAGTAATTGTCCAGTTGTTCGATTTTACCAAGGACAATGGTAAAAAGATAGAGCTTATGCCAAAATTCAAGATAAACTACATGATAGTGAGCAAGTCAACCAATACGATATTATTTTTATTTTCTTTTGTAGTTTTCATAGAAGTTTTGCTCTATTATATGAATGTTGAGAAAAATATCACCAATATATTTTCTGTACTTTTCGCTATGATACTTTATCTTTTGGCAAATCTGAACGAAAAAAACAATATCTTATACAAGAATACTGAACTGGCTATCCAAAGTGAAGCCTCAATCAAGGCATATAATGACATAAAAGGCGAGTACAATAAAATCTTCAATATGTCAAGAATAGATCCTCTTACAGGTCTGAACAATCGTAACTATATGATGGATGTCTTTGATGAGTTGGATCAAGATTGGAAAAAAACAAGTAAACTATCTGTTTTTGTAATAGACATAGTACAGTTTAAGACAATAAACGAAATTACAGACCATAAGACAGGCGACTTGGTACTCAAGGAGATTGCCTCCTCACTCAAGTCCATGTTCCCCAATCAGTTGATATTCAGATCTGACTCCAACGAATTTGCTGTATTGACAGACAACAAAATCTATGATAAAGAGCAGCTCCGCATCAAATGTCTGGATATAGCTGTACTTCTTACATCACCTATAATTATTGATAACTTCACCTTTAATCCTGATATTGCTATAGGATGTGACAGATACACAGAAAATACGAGGAATTGTCTAGATATATTCAAAAATGCAGAATACGCCTGTGGATATTCTAAGAAAAACTTTATAAATTCACATAGTGTCACAGTATATGGAGATGTTATAGCAGGTATATTGTCAAAAAAGACGATGATTGAAAAAATGCTCCACAAGATAAATTTTGAAGATGAGTTTATAATGTACTATCAGCCACAGTTTGACGTTGACGGCAAGGTCTTAATCGGAGCAGAAGCCCTACTACGCTGGTATTCGCCTAAGATAGGAGCGATGATTTCTCCAAGCGACTTCATACCTATAGCAGAAGAGAGCAATATCATCATCAAACTGGTTAATTTTACAATACTAAGTGCAATTCCTCAGATAAGAAAGTGGAACGAAGAGTACGGAACAGACTTAAAGATGTCGATTAACCTTTCACCAAAATATCTAAATACAGATAAATTTCTAAAAGATATACAAGAGATAATAAAGCGTGAAAATATTAAACCTTCATGGATTGAGTTTGAGATAACGGAAAACTCTCTTATGAGGGCAGGTAAGAAAATGGTGGAATTTTTTGAAAAACTTGTAAATATGGGTATAGGCGTAAACATGGATGACTTCGGAACAGGATATTCATCACTTGCCTATCTGAAACATTTCAAGTTGACAAAAATCAAGATTGCCAGAGAACTCATCGAAAGCATTGATACAAGTATAAGCGAAAGAAAGATAGTCGAGGCTGTCTTAAATATGTCCAAGGCTCTTGGCATCAATGTCATAGCAGAGGGAGTCGAAAAAATCGAGCAAAGAGATAGACTCAAAGACTTGGGCTGTGAACAGATACAGGGATTCTTATACGGTAAACCGGTACCTGCAACAGAATTTGAAAGAAAGTATCTGAAAAAAACGACAGAAAAAAGCACCTGATAAACAGGTGCAATTTTTTGTCTTTGAAACAAGATGAAATCTTATTTTGAGTAGTACTCAACGATAAGGGATTCAGTTATTTCTATTGGAACATCTTCTCTGTTTGGAAGAGAAACGACCTTTCCGCTGTAATTATCTATATCTTTTTGAAGATATGGAAGAGTTACATTTGAAGCGGCAAAATTATCTTTAAATAATTGTGTATTTCTTGATTTTTCTCTAAGAGTTATAGTGTCGCCTACAGAAACTTTGTATGAAGGGATGTCTACTTTCTTTCCGTTTACAAGCAAGTGTCCATGATTTACTATTTGTCTTGCTTGTCTTATTGAAGAACCGAAACCTAGTCTGTACGCTATATTGTCCAGTCTCATTTCAAGTCTTATTATTAATTTTTCTCCCGGATTTTCTTGTGATTTAAGAGCATCTTCTACATATTTTGCAAATTGTTTTTCAAGTACGTCATAATATGCTTTCAACTTTTGTTTTTCAAGAAGTTGCTTTCCATATTCTGACATCTTCTTAGTAGGTTTTGGTCCTCTTTTTAATGCTTTCGGATGTCCACAAACATTTACTCCGAATCTTCTTGCCACTTTGAATCTTGGTCCTCTTTGTCTTGCCAATTGATTTTCCTCCTAATTGGAACATAATTTAATATAGTTAAATATCTATTACGTACCAACAGCCGTAGGAAGATTATAATATAAAAAAATACATTTGTAAATAGCAATATAAAAAATTTGAGCAACAAAATAATATATTGATGACTTTTCATAAATGAAACAAGATTTAATGCTAAAATTCAATGGAATAGTAAGCATGTATTTTAAAAGATTTATAATAATTTCTTAAATCATATACTTTTTCAATAAATTCTAAACGATGTAACCATGGATTAAACAGATAATATTATACTAAAAAAATAATAGCTCATACTTCAAATTTTGACTTTTAAGTACAAGCTATTGATAAATTTACTTAATTAAAACCGTCATATAGGAAAATTGCCGAAATTTGTAAGTAAATATAATAAAAACTTTTCACGTGCCATTCCCCATAGTATTCCTAATACAACCGAGAAGAATATCCACTTTAATATAGCGATAACAAAATCCACATCAATGAATCTCAGCACCCATAAAGCTGCTGAAGATACTATCATTACCATAATAGGAATACCCGGTCCAAAAAAACCGATATCAGCTCCGGATCTAGCTATAATATTTATGACAATATACGATATGGAAACAACTGTATCTATCTGTGCCATAAATGTAAAGACAAAATACAAAAATATTTGTAGCATAAATAAAAAAATAATTGCAGCGTTAGCATCCAAGGTAAGGCTAAAACCCAAAAGCACAGCAAAAGCTCCAATAATGGGAATACTTATGTAATAACCGTTGTTCTCATCCATTATCCTGTAATAGAAAAACATACCTGCTCCTATTGCAATCAACTTAATCAAACTTATTATCGACATTGATTTCCTCCTTAATACTGATTACCTTGCTTTCTCATATAAAATTTTACAATGAAACTCTAATACCAAAAACTTTAAACATCCATTACTATATAGCACAAGATTATTCCTACATCCTTAAAAAATTTTGTGTATAAAAGTAAAAAATATTGTAAATTAGTCTAATTAGAATTTATACTATTATCTATTTAATCTATGGATAATTCTCATCTATGAAATAAAAAATAGCCTTCAATATCCATTATTTTATTAGATTTTAGTATTAAATTTAAGTGAGAAAACTGAAATAATAACAGTTAAAACTTCAAAAAATAACTTCCTAGACATTTTACAATAAATTCAGTTTTTTGGCAAGAAAAAACCTGCCGAATATTACGACAGGTCTTATAACTTATAACTATACCTATGCCTAGGCTGTTATAACAGTTTGTTGAGTGTTTTCAACTACTGCTCCGATAAACTTATCTACCTTAGCTGTACCGTATATAAGCATATTGTTATTAGCTATATAGTTGCCAAGAGCTTTGATATCATCTTGGGTAGCGTCTATCTTCACATTTTTAAGGCTTATACTCCTATCCTTATTGTCATTAAGTTTGAACTTTAGTTTAAGTGTGTTCATATCTTACCTCCTATTTCATTGTTATACTTTGTTGTACTTCCACATCTTCAGATGCCACTTCCTGTACCTTAGCAACAAGCGGTAGCATCGCAAATATCACTTCATCGCTTACAGCTGAATCTACCTTGCTTATGGTATTGTGAGCATACTTGTCCTTACCCGCTGCTGTAGTACCTGCCTTGTACTTAAATTTCAGCGTCTTTGTTCCTTGTGTCTTAGTCATCTTACATTCTCCTTTACTATTAATTTTTAAACTTATAAGTTTGTTTTGAAATATATTTCATCTTTTCAACAAGTAATATCTACTTTTTTGAAAAAAGGTATACTACTTAAAGTTGATTTTTTTGTACCTCGATTGCATTTGCAAGCTTGTTCATAGAATCGGAAAGTTTTTCCATCTTTGACTCCAGCCTTATCAGTACATATAGGGTGATAGCCATTGGAAAGCCCACATTGCCTATAAGTGACACAACTTCATTCATCATCTTTCACCTCCTACATTGATTTTTTCAGGTTTTCAATCGCCCTCTTCTTTATTTTCTTGGCGTAGATATAAGAGATGTTCATATCTCTTGCTACCTTTTTAAGCTTCTTATTTTTAAGTACATTTTCCCTTATTATATAGCACTGCTTTTCTTCAAGATTTTCCACCATACTAGTTATTTCATAGTCGTAGATGTCATTTTGACTTATGTCGGTGTCATAGAGCTCATCGCAGGAGATATTTTGCTCGAAGTTTTGTTTGAAGTATAGTCGCCTGAAATAATGTTCCATATAAAACTTGATATATCCGCTGAATTTATGGTATTTCTTGTAGTCATAGGATATGGTCCTCTGTATCAGCTCCACTATGCCGTCCTGCATAAAGTCCTCGTCATACCTGTGGAAATACTTCATCATCAGCTTGACTATCAGCGGTTTGAAACTTGAGATTATCTCTTCAAGCGCCTGAGTCTTTTCATATTCGTCACCTTCAAAAAATATCACTACCAGATTTTCCACATCTTCATAAGTCTTGAAATTATTCATATCTACTACCCTCCTGTAATTTAAAACTTTGCTTTGTTTTAGTATTTAGATTTCTAATTATAATATCCGTAATGTTTTAAAAAAGTATACGGAAGAAAAATAAATTTTATTTCAAATACCGGGGAGTTTTGAAATTCTTGTGATATTATAGCATAAGAATAGAAATTTTATAAGATGATATTTTATATTTTTTAATTAATATATGTAGTTTAATTTCCAAATTTCTTTTATACCTTATTTCTCATCTTCGTATATTACTTGATAAAAGTATGAATGTTATTAAGATAAATTAGAAATCAATCCATTAATAAAGATATTAGTCTTAATATTTAATTCAAAAATACTTTTTATATATCCATACATTTAAAATACTATACAAGGAGGAAGATATGATTAAACAACACTATCTTACAAATAACGACTGCTACAAACATGGAAGAAAAATGATAATCAAAGGTCTGATGCTACACTCTGTAGGATGCAATGTTGAAAATCCTATGAACTTTATCAATTCTTGGAATAAGTCCGCAGTCTACAAATGTGTCCACGCATTTATCGATGAACATGACGTATACGAGACACTGCCCCACGACTACAGGGCATGGCACTGTGGCAAGGGAGAAAAGGGAAGTTTTAACGACGGATATATGGGAGTGGAAATGTGCGAGCCCTCATCCATAGTCTATGTATCAGGCTCATCCTTTGTGGATAAGGACGTAGATCATACGAAAACTTTCGTCAAAAACACTTACAAGGTCGCTGTGGAATACTTTGCACATCTATGTAGTAAATACTGCCTTAATCCACTGGCAAAAAATGTAATAGTATCTCATAGCGAAGGTCATAGACTCGGCTATGCAAGTGACCATGGAGATGTAGAGCATCTATGGAACTATGTGGGACTGAGTATGAATCAATTTAGAAAGGATGTGTTTTACACAATGGTCAAAAATATCAAAGACGAGTCAACTAAAAAAGAAAGTATAGTAAAGATACTAAGCGACTGTATAATAGCAGAAAATATGCTTATCAACGGAGAGATGTCTAAGATTCACACTATTAAGGTCGAAAATTATAACTATGTGAAGCTGGATGACCTGAAAAATTTGGGACTAAGTGTAGGCTATGACGAGGCAAATAAAATAGTAAGCATAAACTTTGCAGTATCAAAAGTCTGAAATATAGCTATACAATAACTTAATATCTCAACTTTTTTAATAGTCAAGATTTATTCTTGGCTATTTTTTTATACAATATATTTTAATATTTTTGTTATTCAGGAATTTTTTGGGTATTAATTTTAGATTAGTTATAAATCTTTGGCTAATAATAAATTTTAATACTTGAAGAATAATATTTTAAAAATTTAACAATATCAAAGTCTAATCTGTATTTTATTTAAAGGGGGAATTTGATTGGTATTTCATAGTGAAGACATATCCAAGGTAATAGAGCATTTGGATACAGATACTATAAACGGTCTTAATGATGAACAAGTTGCAAAAAGAAGGGAAAAATACGGCGAAAATAAGCTGAAAGAAAAGAAGAAAAGAACTCTTTTTCAGCGTTTTTTGGAGCAATTCAAGGACGCTATGATAATCATACTTATAATTGCAGCGGCAATCTCATTTGCAGTAGCAATTATTGAGCAGGACTTAGGAGAATTTATCGAGCCAAGTCTTATACTGCTCATCGTCATAGTCAATGCAATAATAGGTGTAATGCAGGAAAGCAAGGCTGAAGCTGCACTTGAAGCTCTGCAAAATCTGTCTGCACCCCATGCAAGAGTAGTGAGAAACGGACAGGAAAAGATAATAGACGCCATAGAGCTTGTACCGGGAGACATCATACATCTTGAGGCAGGTGACTTTGTACCGGCTGACTCAAGACTTATCTCAAGCAGCTCACTCAAGAGTGAAGAGTCTGCACTTACAGGCGAGTCTGTGCCCTCTGAAAAGGACTCAAACGCAATAGTAAAAGAAGACGCTCCTCTTGGTGACAGAGCGGATATGATATTTTCAGGTTGCTCTATAACTTACGGTACAGCAACAGCTGTGGTAACATCTACAGGTATGGAAACACAGATGGGAAAAATCGCTGATTTGCTCAACAACGAAGAAAATGGAAGTACCCCACTACAAAGAAAACTCTCTCAACTGAGTAAATACTTAGGATTTATGGCTTTAGCCGCTTGTGCGATAATATTTACTGTAGGTATGATGAACAAGATTCCTACACTTGAGATATTTATGACTGCTGTATCACTTGCGGTATCAGCAATACCTGAAGGACTTCCTGCAATAGTTACTGTAGTGCTGTCTATAGGTGTCCAAAGAATGGTAAAGAAAAATGCGATTATACGCTCATTACCGGCAGTTGAAACACTCGGCGGAGCATCTATTATATGCTCTGACAAGACTGGTACACTTACTCAAAACCGTATGACTCTTCTAAAAGCATACGTTGACGGTGAAGAAGAAGCAGAAGACATCAATAATCTTAACTCAAATAAGGTCAGAAAACTCCTATCTTACGGTACACTTTGCTCTAACGGTAGCGTAGTTTTCAAAGAGGATAAGGAAGAACATATAGGTGATCCTACAGAAACTGCCATAGTTTTCGCTGCACATAAAAATTCTCAGGCAAAGGATGAACTCAACGAAAAATATCCGAGAATTGCAGAGATACCTTTTGACTCTGATAGAAAGCTGATGACTACAATCAACCGTATAGATGACAAAAACATCGTCATTGTCAAGGGAGCCTTTGACATGATGGCAGACAAATGTATAAACGGCAATCTTGAAGAAGCAAGAAAGATGAACGAAAGCATGAGCGGTAACGCACTGCGTGTAATTGCTGTAGCTTATAAGGAAATAGATGAAATCCCGACAGAGATTCGTGCTGAAGATATGGAAAAAGATCTGACATTTATGGGATTGCTCGGTATGATAGATCCGCCAAGACAAGAAGCAAAAGACGCTGTATCTGTCTGCAGAAAAGCAGGTATCAAGCCAATAATGATAACAGGCGACCACGTTGTTACAGCATCTGCAATAGCAACACAGCTAGGAATACTGGAATACGGAGATTTGGCTATTACAGGTGCACAACTGGATGAGATGAACGACAAAGAGCTTAGCGAAATAGTGGAGAAAATCTCAGTATACGCCCGTGTATCACCGGAAAATAAGATAAGAATAGTAAAGGCTTGGCAAGAAAAAGGTCATATCGTATCCATGACAGGTGACGGGGTAAATGATGCACCTGCACTTAAGGCAGCAGATATAGGATGTGCAATGGGTATTACCGGCACGGACGTATCAAAGGGTGCTGCAGATATGATATTAACAGACGATAATTTTGCCACTATTGTAGACGCTGTACTTGAAGGTAGAGGAATATATGCCAATATCAAAAAAGTCGTAGGCTTCTTGCTTGGAACAAATATAGGTGAAGTCATCACAGTATTTGTTGCAATGCTACTATGGCATAAATCACCGCTTTCAAGCATACATCTACTTTGGATAAATCTTGTTACAGACTCTATGCCTGCTATAGCACTTGGCATGGAGCCTGTGGAAAAAGACATAATGAATGAAAAACCAAGACCAAAGGACGAGAGCCTATTCGCACATGGATATGGCGTAAGGATAGTATTGCAAGGCTTTATGTTCGGTTTATTGTCACTGATAGCTTTTTATGTGGGAAGTACAGCTACAGGAAAGACAGAGGGCGGACAGACAATGACATTTATAGTGCTTGCCTTGTCACAAGTAGTACAGGCATTTAATATGCGTAGTGACAAATCACTTTTCAAGGTAGGATTTTTTACAAATCCGACTTTGAACAAGGCTGCAGCACTTTCACTTGCAATGATATTAATAGTAGTCTTTACACCAATTTCAGGATTTTTCTCACTCATCCCACTTACACCAAGTCTACATGCCATAACAATAGGACTGATATTAACACCGCTTGTAGTGGTTGAGATATCAAAGGCAATAAGAAGATAAGTAAGAAAAAATCTAATTAAATAGTTGATAAAATATTTTCGGTGCATTTAGAATGTGGTCATAAATCATATACTATTTTTTAAAATTATTAATAAAAATTATCCATAGATTAAATAGATAATATTATAAAATAAAAAAGGACATTTTTCTTAAAGATAAAGACTAAAGAAAGATGTCCATTTTTTATTAACTATTAGTATTAAATGCTTTTTTTCAAACTGATACTAAAAACCTTTTAAATCACCATGTAAATATTTTACTTATTAACGTCATACAATTTAAAAGTAATCACCATACAAAATACTTTGCATCATTTTTTAAATGGAGATTAGTATGATATTGCAATTTTTAATAAAGTTTATTTATGCTGTTTATTAAAAAACTTGAAAAGTTTGGCTTATTTTGACTTTTCACTTAAATTTACACTCACACTTGTTATTACATTAGCTTTTGTATTTTCATAGCCTTTAGCTGTAAATACCTTGTTTGTATGTTCAAACATAATAACGTAGGTCTTGCTCTTGTCCTTATTAGTGCAACCATACATCGCTATTACTCCGTCATTTAATCCGTCTCTAACAGGTATAATCATACCCGGATTTCCAAACTTTGCATACATTTCATTAAATGTACTGCCTACTCCTATGCCGTCAACTTTTAGATCTTTTTCACTTAAAATCAAATTTCCGTTTCTTCCGTTAAGTCCGGTAATTTTTTTATTTGCAGGATTTATATTAACTCCAATGGCAAAACTTTCATTTTTTATTACATCTACTGTAGTTAAGACTTTACTTACACCAGTGACATTGTCTGCTCCTGTAAGCATAACTACAAGAAAAAATAATTTTGTTTTATTTACTTCATTTTCAATTATCAAAGGAGACATGTCCTCGTTTATCTTTGTAAAGTCAAATTTAGCCAATCCTGCAAATTCTCCCCCCAAATCCTTAAAATCCATCGGCAATGTTATCTTTTTGCCATCTAAGCTAATATTGGAAAACATCTTTTCTGCTATGGGGGTATTCCCATTTACAACACCCTTTTGAACGTTCCACTTGGCTTTACCGTCAGGTGTTGCATTTGCATATTTCCCTGTAGCAGCTTGTTTCTTATTCTTGTCCTCGATTATGAATTGTCTTTTTTCTTTTGATAAATCTTTAGCTTCAAAAACTAATTTTACAGCTTCAACATCTGCTTTTTCAGTTACTTTAAACTTAGCTTCGCTGCTTTGACAAGCTGTCATGGAAAATACCATCGCCAAAGAGACAATTGCAGATATACAAGATTTTGTGCTTAATTTTTTCACCTTATTCTCCTTTTAAAGATATCTAAATAAAATTTATAGAATGGATTTATTCTTTATATTTTATATATATAATAATTGATAGATTTCTCATGCACAAATATTTAAAAGATTTAAATTAAGACTTTTTTAGTCTTCTTTTGCCTCCATTTTTAATATCGCTACAGCTGTTATTACATTTGGCTTTGTCTTTATAAAATTTTTGCCGTCAAATTTTTTGTCTACATGAGTAAAACGAACAGCATAAGATTGATTATTTTCATCCATATAACCGTATGATACCTTAGTTTCATTATAAGTGTCTTCGAAATTGTCTTTTTCTACATCTACAGGCATTCCAAACTTTGCATACATCTCGTTGAAGGTATTACCTACACCTATACCGTTTATTTTTAAATCTCTTTCGCTTGAAAATACAAAGTTATTTGTTTGAATTCCCACTATATTATTTTTACTTTGATTGATTATGACACCTAACTTATGTTTTCCATCAGCAAAAAGTTCTCCAATTGCTACTTTTTTGCCATCTGTTTTTAGCTTTTCTGCTGCAATAATCATCATCTTTACTTTATTTTTTGTATTTTCTATAATTATAGGTGCCATGCTGCTATCTAATTTTGAATAGTCAACATTAGCAAATTCAGCGTATTTTTGTCCCAAAGATGAAAGTGTCATAGGCAATGCTATTTTCTTGCCATCTAAGGTGATATTTTGAGAAATTTTTATATTGCCGTTACCTTTGAGTTTATAATCTTTTTCTACATTCCATTGCACTTTACCGTCAGGTGTTTTATTAGCATATCTTCCTGTTGCTGATTGTTTGCCATATCTATCTAATATTTGATTAGGTAGTGTGTAAATACCCTTTTGAAGTAATAAAGACTTTATTGCATTTTCATTTTTTGTTGTGATTTTCATTTCTGCATTGGCATTGCTACTGAATACCCCTAATGTAAGCATTCCTACAAGTGAAAGTACAAATATTTTTTTTGTAAACTTAGATATATTTTTCATAACTTTTCTCCTTTTGATACTGAAATATTTAATTTTTTATTATTATTTTTTACTATTTATTATTTGTATAACAATAAATATTTACAGCTGCTATTACATTAGGCTTTGTCTTTACATATTTTTTATTAAAAATTATATTGTCGTAACTAGAAAAGTAAGCAAACCACATATTACCATTTTTATCTAAATGTTGATATCCTACAGTAGTATAAGCATCTTTTTGCATTTTAAACTTTTGCACTATTGCAGGTGTTCCAAATTTTGCATACATCTCGTTAAATGTACTTCCTACTCCTATACCGTTTATCTTAAGATCTCTTTTACTAATAATGCCTACCCCTCCAGACACTAAACCCACGATTTTTTTATCATTTGTATCTATTCCGACACAAATGCTATTTTTTCCTTCTTCATATAAATCTGCCAATATCATTTTTTGCTTATATCCAACATAATCAAGCTTAGAATATCCGTCAGGGTCTGTATCTATAATCAACATCTTCATCTTATTTTTAGTATTTTCAACTATAATAGGTATCATATCTTGCTTAAATTCTGAAAAATCGACATTGGCAAATTCAGCATATTTTTGTCCTAAAGTGGAAAATTTCATAGGGAAAGATACTTTTTTACCATCCAATGTTATATTTTTAGATATTCCTTCTGCATCAGTAGATAAAACATTATATTTTTTTTCAACATTCCATTGCACCTTGCCATCAGGTGTTTTATTGGCATATCTTCCTGTAGCTGCTTGTTTTCCATTTTTATCAAGCAGCTTTTCAGCTATCTTTGAATTGTCGTTTTGCAGCAGTAGATCTTTTAGTCCTTTTAGATCCTTTTGATTAACTTTTAAATTTGCACTTGCATTTGCATTTGCAGTAAATACACCTACTATAAGCATTCCTACAAGTGAAAGCGTAAATATTCTTTTGCTAAATTGACTGAATTTTTTCATTTTTTCTCCTTTTGATACTGATAAATATAAAACTTGTTTTCCTATCTATTTATTATTACTTAAATAAAAAATATTCACAGCTGTTATTACATTAGGTTTAGTCTTAATACGATTTTTTCCGTCAAATTTTTTGTCGGAATGTACGAAATAAGCCCCATATATATTACCTTTTTCATCAATATGACCATAAATTACCATTGTATCAGTATACTTGTCCATGTTACTTTTTTGAATTTTAATGGGGTTTCCGAATTTTGCATACATCTCATTGAATGTACTTCCAACTCCTATTCCATTTATTTTGACATCTCTTTCACTTGAAAAACTTCCTCCATTAGTATTTAGTCCAATAATTTTTTTATCTTTTGGATTTATACTCACGCCTATCTTATGTTTGCCTCCTCCTAATAATTCAACCATTATAGCTTCTTGATTAAATCCCATATCAGAATTCATAGGCATACCATCTGCATCTAAAACTAACATCTTCATCTTAGTTTTTGTATTTTCTATAATGAAAGGCGCCTTATCGTTATTCAGTTTTGAAAAGTCTACATTGTTAAATTCAGCATATTGTGCACCCAAATTACTAAAAGTCATAGGAAGAGTAATTTTTTTACCGTCCAATGTTATATTTTTAGAAATTTCTTCTGCTTTAGGACTTACAGTTTCAAAGTTTTTTTCCACATTCCATTGCACTTTACCATCAGGTGTTTTATTGGCATATCTTCCTGTTGCTGATTGTTTGCCATTTTTATCCAGTATACTTGCAGGTGTTTTATAGTTGCCCTGTTGTTGAAATAAAGTCTTTAGTGCATTTAAATCTCTTGGTATAACCTTTAAATTTGCACTTGCATTGGCAGTAAATACTCCTACTGTAAGCATTCCTACGAGGGAAAGTGCAAATATTCTTTTGCTAAATTGACTTAACTTTTTCATTTTTTTCTCCTTTTAATACTGATAAATATAAAGCTTGTTTTCCTATCTATTTGTTATTACTAAAATACAAAACATTCACAGCTGTTATTACATTAGGTTTTGTCTTAATATAATTTGTTCCATCAAATTTTTTGTCTGAATGTACGAAATAAGCTCCATACATATTCCCTTTTTCATCAGTATAAGCATACATTGCCATTGTATCAGTATAGTGTCCCATTTCATTTTTTTGAATCTTAACAGGATTTCCAAATTTTGCATACATCTCGTTGAATGTATTGCCTACTCCAATATCATTTACTTTAAGATTTCTTTCACTTGAAAAACTTGCTCCATTAGTACCTATACTTAAAATTTTCTTATCTTTTAAATTTATACCAACACCTATCTTATGTGTGCCTCCTCCAAATAAATCAACTATTAGAGCTTCTTGGTCAAATCCCAAAGTAGCATTCATAGGCATGGCATCTGTATTTAATACTAACATATTCATCTTAGTTTTTGTATTTTCTATAATGATAGGTGCCATATCGTTATTTAGTTTTGAAAAGTCTACATTGTTAAATTCAGCATATTGTTCGCCTAAATCACTAAAAGTCATAGGTAAGGCGATTTTTTTGTCGTCCAATGTTATATTTTTAGAAATTTCTTCTGCTTTAGGACTTACAGTTTCATAGTCATTTTTCTCATTCCAATTTACCTTACCATCAGGTGTAGTATCAGCGTACATTCCTGTAGCCTCTTGGTCACCGTTTTCGTCAAGTATGCTTTCCGATACTTTGAAGTTACCTTTTTCTTGCAATAGAGCCTTTAGTGCATCTATATCTTTTGGAATAACTTTTAAATTTGAACTTGCACATCCACTAAGTACTCCAAGAGCAAGCATGCCTACAAGTGATAGTGCAAATATCTTTTTGTTAAATTGACTGAATTTTTTCATTTTTTTATCCTTTTTTAATATTGATACATTTAGTTTATAATAAATTTTAAATAATAGTAGAAATTTCCTACTTATAAATATTACAGCAAAGATATAATCTTAAATAAGTGTAACTTATTTTAATACTATACTATTGAACTTGCTTAATTATGATATCTTTAAAATTTATCCTTTGATAACACTACAAAAAGCAATAATTTTTGAGCCATAGACAATATTTATATTATACTTTATTTATATTTGTTGCATCTGTTGTTTATCGCTGATTACTTACTCATATAGCGGAAATCAACAGCAACTTCAGTTATAATATTAGGTTTTGAAGCGACAAATTCTCTACCGTTAAACACTTTATCAGAGTGATGGAAGACAATAATACTTACATTATTGTTCTCATCAAAAAATGAGTATCCTACACTTGTAAGATTGAATTCTTTTGCTTTTTGTTTTCTAATAAAGGTAGGTGTACCGAATTTGGCATACATTTCGTTGAACGTGCTGCCAATTCCTACTTTGTCAACTTTGAGATCTCTTGTAGCCCATAGATAGTTATTGGAATTGTAAAGTCCTACTATTTTCTTATTTTCCAAATCAAGACCTACAGCCAAGTCATATCTATATCTTTGGTACAAATCACCACGAAGTACAAAATCGTTAAATCCCAACTTCTTTAAATCCGTTATTTTTAAAGATGTTGTTTCAAATAGTAGATTTGCCTTATTTTTCGTATTTTCTAGGACTACCACTTTCTCGTCTTTTTTTAGTTTTAGGTAGTCAAAATTGTCAAACTCTCCATAATTTGCTCCAATACTTGCAAATGTAGTAGGAAGAGTTATTTTCTTTCCGCCTAAAGTTAATTTTTTCATCATTTCCATTGCAACAGGTGTCAAGTCGTAGTTGGTATCTTTGCTTACAGTACAGCTTATCTTGCCGTCCGGAGTCTTGTCAGCATATCTTCCTGTTGCTGCTTGCTTTTTGCTTGAATAGTCAATAAGCATCTGTTGCTTTTTAAATGCTGATTTTTGAGCCATCACCTTTACTAAAAAAGCTTCGTTATTTTTTGTAATATTGATATTGCCCTGAGCATTTATAGCTCCTGCACCTACTGTGAGCATTAAAATAACTGAAAATGCAAATAATTTTTTTGAAAGTTGTCCCAATTTTTTCATTTTTTCTCCTTTTTAATTGATATAATACTATGGTTATAAAATTAATATGAGTTTTTAATAACTCATTTCTTGAATATATCAAGCTTATTTTGACTAAAATAGCAAGCTTTAAAAAAAAGCGCCAGCGCCAAGATAAACTTCAATATCTGTTATGACATTTGGTTTTGGATAAATAGTGTCTTTTCCTTCTTTAATACTCTTTGAGTAGAATGATATGGTATAGATATCTCCTTGTTTGTTAACGCCTTGATATACTGCACGTCTACCTTTTTCAAACAAAAATGCCATACTTGGCTCTCCAAACTTTGCATACATCTCGTTAAAAGTATTTCCCACTCCTATATTGTCAACTCTCAAATCTGCTTTTGCAAAATAAGAATCAAATCCTTGAGTTTCTAAACCATATATCTTCTTAGTTCTCGATTCTGCAGTAAGTTGAATAATAAAGTAATCTTTATTATATACATCAATATATTTTTCAAAAGCATAACTTTCATTTCCAACATTATCTATAAGTACTAAGCTGACAACCTTAATATAATAATTATTTTTAGTATTTTTTATAATAAAAGGTTGATTTTCTTCACTTATCTTAATGTAATCAATATTTTCAAACTCCTTATATTCTTTTCCCAAGTCTTCAAAAGTCATAGGAAGGGTTATTTTTTTGCCGTCAATAGTTATTTTATTAAACATCTCAAGAGTCTTTTTCTTATATCCAAACATCTCATCTGCACCGGGTATATCACATTTACCCTCAAGTTCTACTACACTCCAGTCTATCTTTTTGTCAGGCGTGATATTTGAATATCTTCCCAAAGCTCTTTGTTTCTTATTTTTATCATCAAATAATATCTTCTTTTTCTGCATACTGTACTTTAGATGTTGTTGAGTTAATTTAGGTGACTTTTTCTCAATCTTCAAATCCTTGCTTTTTATAAAACCTGAATTATCATAGTCTTCCTCTACAGCATATATTGCTAATATTAGTCCCATTGCTAAAAAAATCAAAAATAAGGCAATACCCTTTTTTCTAAGTGTTTTCATGGCACACTCCTTAAAATTATAAAATGAAGCTTATAACTTTTACTTATGTAAGATGCTCTTTCAACTTAAATTTTTTGCACAATAATTTACTTTCATTTCAAAAAATTGTTCATAAAATTAAACTCTGAAATAAAAAATTTCATTATAATTGTAGATTATAAAATGCACTTATGTAAAAATTGTGGAAAATTTATATTTCTATAATGAATTGTATCAAAATAGGTAAGCAATGTCAATCTTACTTAAATAATAATTCTATTTATTTTTAATGCTTATTTTATTTTTAGCTATATATTAAGAAGATTAGGTTTTATCAAGCAAAGTTTTAGTTTTATATTCACTTGGCAAAGGAATTTGTGCTTACTTGACAAAAATGAAAAAAAGAGTATAATTGAGATACAAAGTTTAATATTAGGTAGTTTCAAAAGTAAGAATTTGAAATTCAAGATTCACCAAAAAAGCACATACCGCCAGTATGTGCTTTTTAATGATAAATCAGTTATCACTGCTTTTTCTATCAAGCCATTTGCAGATAAAATACCTCACTACATTAGCTATAATAGAAAGTATCATGTTTAATATTAGGTATTCCAAGAGTTTCACCTCCGATCTGTTATCGGATTGTCAGTGATAACAATTAGATTATATCACAAGCGGTATATTGTGTAAATTTGAATTATAAAATGTAAGAATATTATATTAGTATCTGATTGAGTATTTGATTTATAAAATAATTATAAAAATTCTATTATCTATTATTCTAATAATTATAGTATCAGACTTAAATAGCCTATTAAAGTTTATACTATATTTAAAAATTTAATTTTACTATACAAGTATAGCAACTAATAATCTATATTTTTAAATAGCAAGCAATACTAAAAAGCTTTTAAATCACCATGTAAATATTCTGCTTATGAATGTCATACAGTTTAAAAGTAATCAGCATACACAAAATATTTTGCATGACTTTTTAAATGGAGATTAGTATAAGTGGGAATATTCTAAATATATCATATTTTCTATATAAATGAAAGGAAGTTTTATGGATATATCAAAAAAGGGAAATAACATTATAATAAGTGGAGTAAGTGATTTTTATCCCAAACATATATTTGAATGTGGACAGTGTTTCAGATGGGAGGCGGAAGATGATGGCTCATACACTGCAATAGCATTTGACAAGGTTATAAATGTATCTATAGAAGATGACAATATAATCTTAAAAAACTCAAGCGTAGATGATGTGGAAAAGCTATGGATTTCATATTTTGACCTTAATACAGATTACTCAGCTATAAAAGAAAAGTTAAGTGGAATTGACGAGTATCTCAAAGCTTCTGCAGAATTTGGATATGGCATAAGAATACTACATCAAGACTTCCACGAGATGATAATTTCCTTTATAATCTCTGCCAGAAATTCCATACCTATGATAAAAAAATCCGTTGAAACCTTGTCCCAGTCATTAGGTCAACACATCGACACCTTCAATGGCAAAAAATTCTATTCTTTTCCTACAATGCAGGCTCTAAAAGATGCTGATATACAGCTAATACGAGATGCAAAGACAGCTTTTAGAGCACCTTACATCCAAAAAACAGCCTCATATATAGTAGAAAATAATATCAAATCATCAGACTTTGACAAGCTTTCGCTTGATGAATGTAGTGAAAAACTCCAAGAACTTCAAGGTGTAGGAGCAAAGGTAGCAGATTGCATTGCACTTTTCGGTCTGGCGAAATATGATGCCTTCCCTGTAGATGTATGGGTTAAGAGAGTCATAGGCGAGTTTTATCTCCAAGATACCGATATGTCGCTTCCTAAGATAAGGAAGTTTTGTATTGATAAATTCGGCTCTCTTGGTGGCTATGCACAGCAATATCTCTTCTACTATGCAAGAGAAAACGGAATAGGAAAAAAATAAACATATCTACCTCAAAGACGTAATAATATATGTTATTTTCTTATAAAATATAATTTACTAAAAACCCTAAAATAAATATATATTATTAAGTGTTGCACTTATATTTTAAACCTAAAAATGTAAAAAATTA
>GL405246.1:141688-144601 GCA_000146855.1 [Eubacterium] yurii subsp. margaretiae ATCC 43715 | reverse complement strand
AAGAGTAGCTTTTAATATTATCCATATATTATGGTCCTGGAGTTCCTGTAGCTTGAACAAACGCTGATTTAACGTTCTTAGGTAGCTTGTCTGTTCCTGTAGCCTTCACTTCACCAGAAGCATAAGTGTAAGTCAATACATATGATCCTTGTTGATCAGATACATTAGCTTTTTGCAAGTCCAAAGTAGCAACTATATTAGTTTCTGAAACTTCGTAAGTTGAACTATCTGGTTTATCTTTCAATTGACCAGCAAGTTTTTTAACATCTGATGTTGCATCGCTTATTTTAGTGAATACACCGGCATTGTTAGCTGAATATTGGTTAGCCATTGACATCAATGTTCTGAAGTTTGATTCAAAAGTTCTTACCTTTGATCCCTTAGTAGAATCCATAAATCTTGGTACAGCTAGTAGCATCAATATACCTAGTATAGCAACAACTACCAACAATTCGATTAGTGTGAAACCTTTTTTCTTGTTAATAAGTTTTCTCATGCTTTTTCCTCCCAAAAAATTTAATTTTTAAACCCACCACATAATTAAATTTAATTCCTGATTTGTTTAGCGGATTTAGTTTTAACTTAACTTGTGAACTAAGTATATCACATTTTTTTTATCTTGTCTATAGTTTTTTTAAAATATTTTTATAAATTTTTTATAATTACATAATTTCATTGAAATTTCAATGAAAAAAAATTAGAAAACTGTGTATTTTTTTACGATTTTTTAGAAAAATTTGAGTTTTTATATAATTTTTTATTATTAATTTTTACATTTATAATAAATTTAGCTTTTTATAAACTTAACTTTTCCACATGAAAAGTATATAAAAAACATTGATATTATAATATATTTTAAAAATACTATACTTAATTTGATGTAGTTTTTTCAGTGTTTTTACTTTTTTGATAAATATGCAAATTTTAATACATATTATTCAAAAAATAGTATATCACCTATTGTATGCAAAAACAATGTATATACAAATCTCAACTAAAATTATAGTAATTTTAAGTGAGAGCATTGAATTACAAATATATATTTGTTATTTTTTCTATAGATATAATATATTCACTATTACTATAGAATTAGTATGTGTTTATGTTTTATATTTTGTATAATTTAGCTAATTAACTATGTAAAGTTGTTTGGACTTGAATTCTTTATTTTTAGATGTTATACTAGCTGTGTGTCTAATGTTGAATACAAATATTAAATCATTATGTACAATATTAAACTAGCTATTTAATAGGTATTAACATAAATTTATAGACAATTTCACTTCTAGATATTTATTAGTTAAATAGATTTATTAAACAACTTTATATTATAATACTGTAGATGGATATTATGTATTCTGCTTTTAGCAGAATTACTTTTTCTAAGCTAAAAGTTTATATATTCTTAGTTTACAAGCTATAATAATTGAACAGCTCCAGTTAAAAGTTTGCATTGAAATAAAAAAACATATAGAATATTAAGCAGAAAATTAAGTATTTAGTAGCGTATATTAAAACTAATACTAATCTCCATTTAAAAAGACATGTAAAATATTTGATATTGCGATTACTTTTAAATTGTATAGACTTTATAATCAAAATATTTACATGGTAACTTAAAAGGTCTTTAGTATAAGAGAAAGAATTCAAAGGAGATATTATGAAGGTAAGTCAAAGACTGTATAATTCTACAAAAGATATTTGGGCGATGTATTTAATTCATCCATTTATTAGAGGGATAAAAGATGGTAGCCTTGATATAGCAAAGTTCAGGCGTTTTATGCTAGAAGATTATCTCTATCTTTTTGAATATGTAAAGGTATTTGCCATAGGTCTTAGCAAGACGAAAGATTTTGCTGTGATGAAGATGTTTGCTGAAAGCATAGATGCCATACTCAATCACGAGATGGATATACACAGGGCATATATGAAACGCATAGGTATAAGTGATGATGAAGTACAAAAATTCAAAGCCTCACTTATCAATACTTCATACACTAGCTATATGCTCTCTATAGCTCAAGCCGGTGATGTAATAGATACTGTTTCAGCTGTGCTCGCCTGCTCTTGGAGTTATGCTGAGATAGGGGATTATATTGCAAGTGATGAAAATTCGCTTAATCACGAGTTTTACGGTCAATGGGTGCAAGGATATTCAAGTAAGGAATACCAAGATACCAACAATATGCTGATAAATTTACTTGATGACATTACAAAAGATATAACTGAAGAAAAATATAAGAGAATTGAGGAAATATTTGTAAATTGCAGTTTGTATGAAAAACATTTTTGGGATATGGCATGGGGCGAAAAATAATCGCCCTTTTTTGATGTTTATTATTCTGATGTACTTATGTTATAGTCTTATCTATTTTAATTTTTAAATAGCTTTCAACAAAAGTTTTTAAATAATATTATATGATTTATGACTTTATTATAAATTCACTTAGAATATTTTAATCATTATTTTATTTGATTTTAGTATCATACTTTTATTTCTTTTACTATCATAAATTTCAATTAGCTTTATTTATACTTTGTAACTTTACAAATATGTACAATAAGGCTATAATTAGGATAGGCAGTTAATATTAGCTGTTTAAATATGCAGCACTCAGTTATATTTATAGTAGTTTTATAGATTTATTAATTTCATTTAGAACTAAAAAGTCATATACATTTATTCTACTCAATTGCTTGCTATTACTTAGCAAAGATAGTTGTATAATAATCAATAAATATTTTAAATACTTTTTAGTATAATTTCATTTAACTTAGGAGAAAATCATGTCCAATAAAAATAAACCTAACTACACACTAAAAGACAGTTTATTTATAGACCTGTTCTCAGATAAAATGAGATTAATACAACTATACAAATCACTGATAGATGATGATAGAGAAATAAGTCAA
>GL405246.1:136003-139925 GCA_000146855.1 [Eubacterium] yurii subsp. margaretiae ATCC 43715 | reverse complement strand
TACAATAGAGATATGTATGAATGATGAGATATTAAAAGAATATTTAGATTACAGAAAGATGGAGGTGCAAGAGATGATAACAGCATTTACTACACAAGAAGAGGCATTTGAAAGTTTCTTAAAGGATGAGGTAAAAGCAGGAGAAAAAAGGGGAAGAAAAGAAGGAGAAGAAAAAGGTAGAAAAGAAGGTAGAGAAGAAGGTAAGATGGATACATTGATAAACTTTTTTAAAAATGGAGCCGGTTTAGATTTGATAAGTAAGGCTGTAGATATGAGTATAGATGAAGTAAAGAGTATATTAATTGGTAGAGGTTTTGAGGTCTAAAGATATAAAATATCATTTTGCACCTTAAATAAAATGTATGAGTTTATGTTTAGTTGATAAAGAAAGATGGAGGTGCAAGAGATGATAACAGCATTTACTACACAAGAAGAGGCATTTGAAAGTTTCTTAAAAGATGAGGTAAAAGCAGGCGAAAAACGTGGTGAGAAACGTGGTGAAAAACTTGGCGAAAAAAGAGGTGAAGAAAAAGGAAAGATAGATACATTGATAAACTTCTTTAAAAATGGAGTAGGACTTGATATAATAAGCAAATCTGTAGAAATGAGTATAGACGAAGTAAAGAGTATATTAATTGGAAGAGGCTTTGAGGTATAGAGATGTAGAGTGTTATTTTTACACTTTAGAGATAAACCAATTGCCAAATATCATATTTTTTTCAATAAGAAAGTCAATTTTTTAGGGACTGTAAAAAAACTTTGTGTATGAAACACCTCCAACTTAAGGTAAAATAAACTTAAGTTGGAGGTGTTTTAAATATCAAGTAAAAGACAAGAGACGAATAAAAGAAAAATAAGAGGAGTGTAGGGAGTGTAAATATCATATCTAAATCTATCTAAGATCTCAAAAAATCTTCGAGTTTTGCCAGTGACCTGCTCCTATGCGAAATTTGATTTTTCAGCTCCTGTTTTATCTGTGCGAACGTCTTTCCACCTGCTGCCTTATCATTTGGTAAAAATAAAGGATCATATCCAAAACCGTTTTCGCCCATAGGTGCAAATCCTATCTTACCATGACATTCTCCACGAAATACATATTCTTCACCATTTGGAAATACAAGGGCAACTACAGAAACAAACTTTGCCCCTCTCTCGTCAGATGTAAGTCCCATCAGTGATTTTAGCAATTTCTCGTTATTTTTGATATCTCTTGGCTCCTCATTGCTAAATCTTTTTGAATATACTCCCGGTGCTCCCTTCAAAGCATCCACCATTAAGCCGGAGTCGTCGGACAAAACTACAGTATTAGTTAATTTACAATACTCTCTCGCCTTTATCAGAGCATTTTCTTCAAAAGTAGTGCCTGTTTCTTCCACATCTACATCTTGCAAATTAAAATCTGAAAGTGATTTGTATTTCGTACCGTATTTTGTCAGTATCTTACCTATTTCGTCCAACTTATGCTCATTTGTAGTGGCGATTAGCACCTCTTCGACTTTGGGCTCTTTTTCACCTGTTATCAAATATGTGATTTCATCTCCAAGTATTTCTTTTTGTAAGTTTACAATTTTTTCATTGGCTTTTTCTGCCAAAGTCAGCAAGTCATTTAGAGAATCTCTTGAAAAAGGAGTCTGCTCACCTGTTCCCTGTATCTCTACAAACTCTCCCTTGCTCGTCATTACAATGTTCATATCTACCTGAGCATTGCTGTCTTGCTCATAGCAAAGGTCAAGCACATTTTCTCCCCTTACAATGCCTACGCTTATAGCGGAAATAAAAGAATCTATTGGAAAATGGCTTATTATCTTTCTATCGTAAAGTTTTTTTACTGCAAGAGCCATAGCTATAAAAGCGCCGTTAATAGAAGTGGTACGAGTCCCTCCATCTGCCTGAATAACATCACAGTCTATCCATATCGTCCTCTCGCCAAGCTTTGTAAAATCAACAGCATTTCTTAGACTTCTGCCGATTAATCTTTGTATCTCCTGACTTCTTCCGTCTATCTTGCCACGAGTAGAATCTCTGACCTTTCTTTGTTTTGTAGAGCCCGGCAACATAGAATACTCCGCTGATATCCAGCCTGTACCCGAATTTTTGAGAAAAGGCGGGACTTTTTCTTCCACACTTGCCGTACAGATGACCTTGGTATTGCCAAATTCTATAAGCACACTGCCGTCAGCATAACCTGCGTAGTTTTTCGTTATTCTTATTCTTCTCATCTCGTTATTTGCTCTCATTTTTTCTCCTATCTTATGTAATATTATATTTATATCCATTTTAAATCATTTCTATAGATAATTTTATCACAGAAAATCCCTGATATTGATTTGTTTCTACAGCCTACATTATAGTATCTATGAAGGAAAATGTCAATTACTGTTCAACAAAGTGAATATTCTTGTAAGTAAGCTAAACACTAATTTTATCTTTATTAGGAATTAAGATATATATCAGCTTATAATTATAGCGTACACTTTTAATGTTTTATATTACAATTTATGCTTAATTATAAAATGAAATTGACAAAGCCTATTAAAAATGCTACAATGTAATCAGGAAGATTTGCTTGTATAGTGGCAAGCAGGATAATAAAAAGAAACACTATATTAAGAAGATCTGCTTGTACAGTAGCAAGCAGGGTAATAAAAAGAAATACTGTTATTAAGAAGAAAGTAATAAGTAAAAGCATCCTAATATAGGGTGCTTTTTATATAGAGTCATTTATAATAAATGCTTGGTAATATAAATGGTGAGTAGTATTATACTAATCTCCATTTAAAAAGTCATTCAAAGTATTTTTTGTTGTGATTATTTTTAAATTGTATGATATTCATAAGCAGAATATTTACATGGTGATTTAAAAGGTTTTTAGTATTATTTACATTAGTTACAATACCATATAAATGCAAAAACGGATACCGTCTCCGGTATCCGATAAATGATATTTTGTCAATAATTCACTTTTTGTATAGCGATAGTAACTTAGCATTACTATAAGAAACATATCGCATAAGACAAGCTTTAATACTATCTCAATAGTTGTAGTGCTTGGTTTGGTATTTGGTTTGCTTGTGATATCATGGCTTGAGCTGCTTGTGAAAGAACGTTGTTCTTTGTAAATGTGCTCATTTCTTTTGCCATATCTGTATCTCTTATTCTTGCTTCTGCTGCTTGTGTATTTTCAGCTGCATTGTTCAAGTTTTTGATTGTATGTTCAAGTCTGTTTTGTACTGCACCAAGACTTGATCTTTGTGATGATACTGTTGATATTGCACTGTCTATTTTTGTAAGAGTTTCTTTAACTGATTTGGCATCTTTAACACTTATATCAAGTACAAATTCATCTTTTTTCCAAGCATCTTTACCTTCAACAGATGAATCTGGTGTTTTATTTCCTACCGTTCCAAATCCATTAGTCCCATCTGCTGTTATAACCTTTACTGTTATTTTCCCAGCACCAGCTTCTTTTGCTTCAATTGATATTTTATTAGCTCCATCTTTAGAAACAGACACCTTATCTTCTCCAAATGCTGCTTTAATTTTATTAACAGCATGTTCAGCAGTTTGATCTGTCGCTGTACCACTCATTTCTATCGTTTTTGTTTCACCATTAACTGTTACTTCAAATTTATGAGCAGCACTTATATTTCCAAAAGCTGTTGATACAAATTTAGATTTTGCTTCTACTTGATCAGCGTCTTTTACTTCTCCAAGTCCCAAAGTTTTAGCTGACATAGACTCTATAGATACTCCCATAGTTTGTCCTTCATTTGCTCCTACTTGTAGGCTCTTATCTTTGAAGCTTCCATCAAGTAGCTTTTGCTTGTTGAATTCTGTCTTTGTAGATATGTCATTGATTTCGTTTGAAAGTTGTTTGATTTCTGCTTGGATTGCTTTTCTGTCTTCTGCTTGGTTTGTATCG
>GL405246.1:124800-134211 GCA_000146855.1 [Eubacterium] yurii subsp. margaretiae ATCC 43715 | reverse complement strand
GATAAATTATTTTTTATTTAGCTTTTTTTATAATTTTTTTTATAAGTTTATTTACTGTTGATAATTCACGATATTGCTAATCATTATTTATCATATCAGAGACAGTTTTATTAAAAAATAATAAATTCATATTATTATTCAATCAATGAGGAGTTTTTTGATTATTCAAAAAAGCACACTATTTACCTTAGTGTGCCTTTTTAATATATTTCTTAAATTTTACTTCTTATTTTGCTTCAAATTTTTTGAACAGCTTGTAGTTTCCTTTTTCTATAGTTGTCATAAATACTGATTTGATAGGATTTCTCTTTTCATCAAATTTGAAAGAGCCTGTTACTCCTGTGTATTGGATGTTTTTAAGTGCGTCCACTACAGCTTTTGAGTCTGTAGATCCTGCGTTTTTGATAGCTTCTGCCATCAAGTATACAGAGTCATATCCCATTGCTGAGAATGATTGAGGATTTTCTTTGTATTTTTCGTTGTACTTTTTGATGAATCCTTGCACTTTTTCGTCCGGATCGTCAAGAGCAAAAGTGTTTGTGAAGTATGAGCCTTCGATTGAAGATAGTTTGTCAGCGCTCATTGATTTTATAACACCATCCCATCCGTCAACACCTATAAGTTTACAAGTAAGTCCCACTTCTCTTGCTTGTGGTGCAAGTAGAGATATTTTTTGGTAGTAGTCAGGTAGGAAAAGTGCGTCAGGTTTTGCGCCTTGTATCTTTGTAAGTTGTGCCTTGAAGTCTGTATCTGCGTCTTTGTATGATTCGTCAGCTACTACTTCCATACCAAGTTCTTTTGCTTTTTCAACAAAGGCTGTTGCAACACCGTCAGAGTAGTCACTTGCAGTATTTCTTATTACGGCTACTTTTTGTACCTTAAGTTCGTCTTTGGCAAATTGTGCCATTACTTGACCGTTGTAAGAGTCTATAAAAGGTGCTCTAAATACATTTTCGCCATGTTCTGTTATAGATACTGCTGTACCTGTAGGCGTAATCATCGGTAGACCTTCTGTTATTTGCGCTACTGCATCAGAAGGTTTTGAAGTTACGGCACCTATAAGTGCAACCATGCCTTCTTCTTTCAGTTTGTTGAATGCATTTGAAGCTTCAACAACATCGTTTTTGTCGTCCATTACCTTAAGCACTATCTTCTTGCCGTTTATTCCGCCGGCTGCATTTATTTCTTCTACAGCAAGATTTGCTCCGTTGTATGTTGAGTTACCGTACATAGCGGCATCTCCTGTCATAGGTCCTATACCTCCAAGAAGTATAGTATCGCCATCTTGCTTCTTTTCTTCCGTTTTTGTTTCAGTCTTAGTTTCAGTGGCTTTGTCTCCTCCGTTATTTGATGTGTTTCCGCCGGAGTTTCCGCCACATGCAGTCAATGCTATAGCCACTGCTGATACAAGGGCAAAAGCCATGACTTTTTTCAATGTTCTTTTCATTATGTTTTCTCCTTTAATATACAATGATGTATAATTAGTAAATAATTCCTCGCTTGTAAACCTTATATTAATATTATTTCCAAGCAATATATAATAATGCCTGAAGAATAAGCATATATTTAATCAGGCTATTATTAACAATATAAATCCAAATTTTATCTTATTTACCTATATCTGTAATTCCGAAGTGTTCTGCAAGAAGTCTTACAGACTTGGCACAGTCGTTGTCGCTTATAAGCATGGTAACAGTAATTTCCGATGTTGATATCATCTCGATATTGACACCGTTGTCGCCCATTACTTCAAATATCTCTGCTGCAACTCCAGGATTGGTAATCATACCTGCTCCTACAACTGATACTATAGATAGGTTATCAGCTACTTCCATTCTGCTACCGTTTAGCTTTATCAGCACATTACCAAGCACGTCAAGTGCCTCTTGTTTAGCATCACTTTCCGTAACAAATGAAATTCTGTTTACACCCTTGTCTGCAGATGTCTGAGATATGATATTTACATTTATCTTGTTTTGTGCAAGTGACTTGAATATAGTCATAGCTGTACCCGGTCTGTCCGGTATACCGAATATAGTAATCTTAATAACGTCCTTATTATGAGCTATCCCGGTTACTACTCTTTCTTTTTCTAACATATTTGCCTCCCCAACAATTGTACCTTGGTTTTGGTTGAAACTTGAGCGCACGTGTATCTTCACGCCATAAATCTTGCCCAGTTCCACCGCTCTTGGATGTAATACCTTGGCTCCCTGTGCTGCCAGTGACAACATCTCATCATATGAAATAAAGTCTAACTTTGATACCTCCGGCACGAGTCTCGGATCACATCCGTATACTCCGTCCACGTCGGTATATATCTCGCAACTGTCAGCATTAAGTGCGGCTGCAAGGGCAACGGCAGTGGTATCTGATCCTCCTCTGCCCAGTGTTGTAATGTCATTTTTTTCGTTCATCCCTTGGAAACCGGCAACTATGACTATAGTATCTTTGTTAAGCTCGGTTTTTATCCTGTGCGAGTCTATTTTTACAATCTTTGCCTTGGTATAGAAGTTGTTTGTCTTTATACCTGCCTGCGGTCCTGTAAGAGACAGCACCTTTTCGCCCATTGCTTGTATAGCCATGGCAAGTAGTGATATGGATACCTGCTCTCCTGTAGATACGAGCATATCCATCTCTCTTTTAGGTGGATTGGGATTGACTTGTTTTGCCAGTTCTATAAGCTCATCTGTAGAGTCACCCATAGCTGATACTATTACTACTACCTGATTCCCTTGTTTTTTTGTCTGTATTATTCTGTTTGCCACATTTTTTATTCTGTCGGCGTCTGCCACCGACGAACCGCCGTATTTTTGTACTATTAGAGCCAATGCAACGTCCTTTCTAAATTTTAAAGCCTTTTATATTGATAAATATTAAAAATTTCATAGATTTTGTCTTTTTTCAAAGATATAGTCTAATTATTTCAATAAACTTTGCTAATTCATTTCCATGGATTTTGCTATCATATTTACTCATAAAAAAACTTTAAAATATATTTTATTTTACACTATAGATTAATTTTCCATCTTTTAGTATTTTTCAAACATTTTTATAGTAAAAATATGAAAAATTCACTAATTTATTTTTATTGCCCCGTCTTTTATCGGGCTGAGTATCTTGATATCACCTTTGATATCATTTTTTGCACATTCTTCTTTTAGACCTTCAAAAATCTCCTGAGACATACTCTTGTGACAAAATGCCATGAGAGTAGATCCTGAGCCACTGATAAAGGTAGCAAGAGCTCCTTTTTTCTTCATAGTTTCCTGGAAAAAGTCATATTCAGCTATGAGGGATTTTCTGTAAGGCTGATGTATCTTGTCGTCTACAACCTTAGATAGCAGGTCGTAGTCAGATGTAATCATAGCCATGATGAGTAGTGATGCTCTTGAAACGTTGTAAATGCAATCTTCTCTGTCATATATCCTGGGCAGTATCTTCCTCGCCTGAGCTGTTGACATCTCGTAAGAAGGTATCAGCACTATGGTGTCAAGCATATCCGGAGGTGTAATCTTCTTGTATTCCACCTTGCCATCAAGTATTACCGATGCTGTGATACTGCCTACCAAAGCAGGTGTAACATTGTCAGGATGTCCTTCTATCTCGTTGGCGATATTGAGTATCTCCTGCATAGTAAAATTTGTCTTTGCGATGTCGTTGGCGCAAAGCAGTGAGCCTACGACTATGGATGAACTGCTGCCTAATCCCCTTGCTATAGGTATATAGTTGTGAATTTGAATTTTCAGTCCCTTTGGTGTGTATCCCACCTTGTCGAAAAAATATTTCGCCGTTTCATAAGCCATATTGCTCTCATCGAGAGGTATAACATCAGAGCCGTCACCTGTTACGCTGATGTCAAGACCGGAGTCAATTTCATCAAAGCTTATGGTATTGTATATGTTGACAGCCATTCCCAGACAGTCAAAGCCCGGTCCTATGTTGGCTGATGTTGCCGGTACTTTATAGCTTGGCATTTTTCCTCCATTTATTATATTATTGGATTTATATTTTTTAGTATTAAAATATAAATTTTATTTTTATTGCAGTTAAAATATTCTAATTTTTTGTTATTTTAAAGCTATATTCTTTATATTTGTAATAAAAGTTTACAACAGGTAAATGGAAATTTTTACTCATTTCTCTATCAATTTACAATATCTATAGTAATATAATTAATTTTTTTCATTAATCTAATTGATATTAAAGAGTAAATCTGATTTAGGTCAATATATTTTTTTATTTTACTGTCATGCCAAATAACTTTACTACTTTATTAAGCCTGTCTTATCAGTTTCATAACACTTTCTTTGGTAGCGTCTATCTTTTGCGGTGCCGGTATCTGTGAAAGCGACGTAGTAGGATCCTTGAGTCCGTTGCCTGTTAGAACGCAGACTACAGTTTCTCCGCCCTTGAATACTCCCTTTTCTTTTAAGTTAAGTATTCCCGCAAGAGTTATACAAGATGCAGGCTCTGCAAATATTCCTTCGTTGCTTGCAAGCATTTTGTATGCCTCAAGTATCTTTTCATCAGAAATAGCATTTATCTGTCCGTTTGATTCTTTGAGTGCGTTTACAGCCTTATCCCAGCTTGCAGGATTGCCTATTCTTATCGCAGTTGCTATAGTTTGCGGATCTTTTACGACTTCATTTTTGACTATAGGAGCTGCTCCCTCTGCTTGGAATCCGAGCAATACAGGCAGTTTATTTATCTTGCCGTCGTTTTTGTAGTCGTTGAAGCCCATCCAGTATGCCGAAATATTTCCTGCATTACCGACAGGTATAGATAAGAAGTCCGGTGCGTCTCCAAGGTCGTCGCATATTTCAAATGCTGCTGTTTTTTGTCCTTGCAGTCTGTAAGGATTGACAGAGTTGACCAAGGTTATAGGCTCTGTCTTGGCAATATCTCTTACTATATTTAGTGCGTCGTCGAAGTTTCCTGATATCGATATGACCTTTGCTCCGTACATAAGAGCCTGTGCAAGTTTACCCATTGCTATGTTGCCGTCAGGTATAAGCACATAGCAGTCGAGATTGTATCTTGCAGCAAATGCCGCCGCAGCAGCCGAAGTATTGCCTGTAGAAGCACATATTACAGCCTTTGAGCCTTCTTCTACAGCCTTTGCAACCGCCATTACCATGCCCCTGTCTTTGAATGAGCCTGTAGGATTGAGTCCGTCATATTTGAAATACAGATTAAGTCCCAATTTTTGTGATAAGTTTGTACTTTTTATAAGGGGAGTATTCCCTTCCAAAAGTGTGACATCAGGTGTCTTACCCGTTACCGGAAGATATTTGGCATATTTTTTAATCAATCCTTGGTACATCAGTTGCTCTCCTCTATTCTTATAATATTTTCTACATTTATATCATCACAATTTTTCTTGATTTGCTCAATACATTGTCTGAAATTTTTCTCTTTTGCCTTTTCAGTAATGACTACTATAGTATATCTGCCATCATTTCTAAGCTGTGTAAGTATGTCAAGGGTGTTGATATTTGACTTTGCAAATTCGCCGCTTATCTTTGACACACCGCCGCCGCCTGTTGAGGCTGTAAATCTGACATAGTATTTGCAAGATATTTCATCAATGCTGAGTATCTTTTTCTTTTCAAAGAATTCATCTATTTTCTTAGGTTTTTCTCCTGAAATTTGCTTTTTGATTATGTCTATCACATCCGACATAACTGCAGATGCTGTAGGAAGTGAGCCTGCTCCAGCTCCATAGTACATAGAGCTGCCTAATATATTGCTCTTGAGATATACTGCGTTGTATGCGTCGTTTACCTTGGAAATCTGATAAGTGTTAGGTATGAAAGCAGGATATACATGTGCCTCAATACCGTCTTGATGTTCTTTGGATATGCCGAGCAATTTTATATTGTAGTCGAATTTTTTGGCATATTTTACGTCTTCAGGACTTATCTTACTGATACCTTCGCTGTATACGTCATCAAAGGTAACATAGGCGGAAAAACAAAGTGATGCCAAGATAGCTACCTTACGTGCTGCGTCCAAGCCTTCCACATCTGCTGTAGGATCTGCCTCAGCATAGCCTAACTCCTGTGCTTCTGATAATACAGTGTCAAATGTAAGCCCATATTTTTGGTACATCTTAGTTAGGATGAAGTTGGTCGTACCGTTTACTATACCTGTAACTTCGCTGATTTTCTCTCCGCTTAAATGCTCCTTGATAGTGCGTAGTATAGGTATGCCTCCGCAGACAGATGCCTCATACATGAAGAACACTTTGTTTTTGTCAGCTGCCTCGTAGAGTTCTTGTCCAAAGTTTGCTATCAAATCCTTATTGGCACTGACTACGCTCTTGCCTTTTGAAAAAGCTGTCAGTATACATTTTTTTGCAAAGTCTATACCGCCCATGACCTCGATTACTATGTCTATATCGTCAGTTATAGACTCATCTATATTATCCGTAAGTAAAGCTGTATCAATATCTCTTTTTTTGCTGATATTTGATACCAAGATTTTCTTTATTTCAAGTCTTAGACCGAGAGTTTTTTCGTATTTGTCGTTGTTTTGCCTTATCGCCTCGTATACTCCGCTACCTACTGTACCAAATCCAAGCAAGGCTATATTTATGATTTTCATAATGAACACACCTCAATAGTAATAAAAATAAAAACACTAATGTATTTCTATGAAATACAAAATGAAAATAATGTTACGATTATACCACGATAAGCACGATATGTAAAGTGTAAATAAATTGATTATATACCAAAAAATGAAAATTTTGCATTATTATACTAAAAACTCATTAAAAAGCCATATAATTAAATCTTAACAAAGTTATTGAAAATCCATTTAATGCATAGTTTTTCTTTAAAATAGATGTGTGGTATTATAAATAGTGATTAGTATTATATTAAATTTTAGCATTATAAGGCATTTTTTTAGACTATAAAATAGGTGATACAAAGTGTATCACCTATTTAAATCACTGTATTTTTACAACTTACTTATTACTTCCTTAATCTTTGCTATCAAGTCATCTACACTCATTCCTGTTCTTTCGCTGGCGTCCTTGATAGTGGCATTTGCAAGTAATACCTTGGCAAGTGGAGTCTTGAGCATTTTGAAATTAGGATGCACTTCTTCCATTTTGTCCTTTAGTCCTTTGTAAGCGTCAAATAATTGTGTCATCTTAGTATCTTGATTTATAACTATGTCTTTTATATCCATTTTGTTCTCCTTTTGTTCTGTTTTATTTTCAATTTTTTCTTCTTTTTTTGTTTCTTCTGACGAATTGTTGTTTTCTTCGCCCCATGTGAGCAGTGTTCTACTTCCTTCCAATGCTCTAATATGAGTGCAATCTTGCATCATCTCAAGTATGCCCTTGAAATTGCCCTGTTCGTCTCTTACCGCAGTATATGATATATAGATGAATAAATCAGGTTTGTTTATCCAAAATTCTGCGAAACTTTGCTCCCCTTTTCTGAATTTTTCAATTATTTCTTCGACTACATGGACAGAGTTTCTCGGATGGCAGTTTTTGACGTCACGACCTATTACGTTTTTGCTCCTTGGGAATACCCTGTGCTTTGTGTCAGAATAGAACTTAACTATCTCATTTTCGTCAACGTAACTTAGGTCTACCGGCATGTGTTTGTATATGAGATTTATCTGCTCAAGTGTGAGTTTACCTGTTGCCACGTCGAATTCACCGCTTGGATTTCCTGTCATATATCCGTGTTTTTTCATCAATGCTTGCAGTTCATCCTTAAAAGAGTCAGGATTTTCAGAATTTTGTACCTTTGTATCACTGTTTTTATCTTCTTCCACATCTATAAGGAAAAATCCTATTTCTTTATCACCTATCTTCATATCTTCAAACTCTTGCTCATTTATCATAACAAGGCTTGTAGGATAGAGTATCTCCGCCTCCTTGCTCATCAGGTCACGAATGTCTGCTACCAAGGTACTTTGGAACTCGATGAATTTGTCCTCATCAGTTTCGAGCAGCTCTCTTGCCATTGATATCTCATCTCTGATATAGTCGTCCAAGGTCCACATTGTTGTAGTAGGTCTGTCAAAACCCTTTTTTTCAAGCAGTGAATAGAGTTGATTTTGCTTTCTTGACAGGTGAGTCTTCCAGTTTTTCATCTTGTCATAGATTTCGTACCACTGATTTTTTATCACCGGATATTGCACAAGATCCTCTATGGCTTTGAGCAGTTCTTCCATCTTGTCTATCTCCCTGTAGTAGCACATTATCGGGTGATTGGCAGGAAGATTGGGTTTTGATATGTCGATAAGTCCGTCGAATATCTCCATCATTGCCTGTATATCTTCTTTTTCGCACTCATCATCAGTGTACATCTGCAATTTTTGCTCTATATATGCTATCTCCTGTGCTGTAAGAGACGTTACCCTCTCTCTTAGCTTTGCCTGAGCATCTTTAAGAGAAATCAAGCCCGCATTGTAATCTTTCTTGACATTATATACAAATTCCAACTTGTCTTCATCCAAATTGGGGATAAATTTTTTCATATCTTCTTTCATAGAAAATCCTCCAAATAAAATTAATATTAATTTTCATATAATATACCCCATTTTTTGAAATTAATTATTTATTGGATAAAAAAAGTATAATTTTTTTGTAAGTATTTATAAATATGTAGCTTTATTCTATTGCTCTTGCTACTATTTTATAATTAGTAGTCATATCTAAGTTTATCAGTACATATATTAAAAACTATCAAAAAGCTCTATGTTTTTATTACAGCAAGATTATTGATAATCTACAAAACGAATAGTTTGCTAATACTAAAAGCTAATATAATAATAGAATTATTTTATAAAAAATAATTCACTAAAAGTGCATTAACAAAAGATATGATACAGAGTATAACAAGACTAAAATCTATAGTTTAAATAGAGTTAGTATAAAATAACAATCTTGACATTATAAAATGGTTATTAGTATTAACTTTATTTTTGAATATAGTTGCTTATTTTCATATATTTTATAGCTTTATTTTGCGCTATATAGCGTTGATAGCTTTATTTATACTTTGTAACTTTACAAATATGAACAATAAGGCTATAATTAGGATAGGCAGTTAATATTAGCTGTTTAAATATGCAGCACTAAGTTATATTTATAGTATTTTGATAGATTTATTAATTTCATTTAGAACTAAAAAGTCATATACATTTATTCTACTCAATTGCTTGCTATTACTTAGCAAAGATAGTTGTATAATAATCAATAAATATTTTAAATACTTTTTAGTATAATTTCATTTAACTTAGGAGAAAATCATGTCCAATAAAAATAAACCAAACTATACACTAAAAGACAGTTTATTTATAGACCTGTTCTCAGACAAAATGAGATTAATACAACTATACAAATCACTGATAGATGATGATAGACAAATAAATCCT
>GL405246.1:114000-124594 GCA_000146855.1 [Eubacterium] yurii subsp. margaretiae ATCC 43715 | reverse complement strand
CACAATAGAGATATGTATGAATGATGAGATATTAAAAGAATACTTAGATTACAGAAAGATGGAGGTGCAAGAGATGATAACAGCATTTACAACACAAGAAGAGGCATTTGAAAGTTTCTTAAAGGATGAAGTAAAAAGAGGTAGAGAAGAAGGTAAGACGGAAACATTGATAAACTTCTTTAAAAACGGAGCCGGTTTAGATTTGATAAGTAAGGCTGTAGATATGAGTATAGATGAAGTAAAGAGCATATTAATAGGCAGAGGCTTTGAAGTGTAAAGAAAATCTCCACCTCAAAAGAGGTGGAGATTTTCCCATTGTATCAGTATCAATTTACCCGTACTGTCGTATTTTGTTAAAGTGGAGCTTAGCATACTTATTTTTTCAATCTTATGCTGAAGATACAACCTTTTGGATTATTGTCTTTGACTGAGATTTTTCCGCCAAGTCTTTGCATTATATCCTTGACAAGAGCAAGTCCTATTCCGTATCCGCTTATGGTATTGTTCCTTGATTCGTCAGCTCTATAGAAGAGGTCGAAAGCGTGCATCTTTTCATCATCATTCATACCTATTCCTGTATCCTTCACATTTATTTCCACTTCTTTTGGCTTATCTACAATCTCTACCTTGCAGTCACCGTTTGGCAGATTGTATTTTATAGCATTGTTTATAAGATTATACAATGCCCTTTCCAACATTATGTCGTCTGAATCTATAAGGATATCTTCTCCTTCTACAGACAAACTTATATTATTTTCTAACGCCTTATCTTCCAAATCAAACATCACTTCGCTTATCAAAGTCTTGACGCTTATCTTCTTGATATCAGGCGTAGTATCTCTGCTTAAAAACAAGATTTCTTCGACTAAGTCTGAAAGCCTTGCTATATTTTTTTCTATAGTAAGTATAAATGTATTTACCTTTTCATCTTTGACGTCATTTTTCTTCTTAAATACGTCTATCTTCGTCCTTAAGACTGCAAGTGGCGTCCTAAGTTCATGTGCTACATTTACACTGAATTGTCTTTGTTTTTCATAATTCTCATAAATCTTTACTATGGCTCGTTGAAAACTCTCCGACAATGCCTTAAGCTCATAACTTCCCTGCTTTATAGCAATGTCGTTTTGAATATGCACCACATTTTCCATATCTATTTGATTGACTTTTTCTGTCAGAGCCTTGAGTGGATACAATATTCTTCTAATTACTATTATAAATATCGTACTCCCTATAAGAATCGTCACTGCCATTACAATACCTGCATAGACCTGATATTCAGCCATGGTCTGTATCTGTGCTTCATCTATTACAAATAAGAGTTTATTGTCAGGCTCTACTGCATTTATGCTCTCCTCAAGGTGTTTAGTCAACTCCTGAGCTATCTGCATCTGCTTTTGTCCTATCATATAATTTGATACCAAAAGCATGATTACAAACGAAATAATAGTTACAAAAGTTAACTTTGCAATTATAGACTTAGAAGAAAGCTTATTCCTTATCAATTATATAACCCTTTCCAATCTCATTCCTGATTATATTTTTTCCAAGTGCGTCCTTGAGCTTATTCCTAAGTCCGTAGACATGCACACGCACCGTATTGCTAAACTCATTCATGTCACTTTCCCATACATGTTCAAGTAGTTCTTCCTGCAAGACATATCTCCCCTGATTGAGTAGAAGATACTCAAGTATTCCTGTTTCCTTGACAGTTAATTTTACTCTTTCGTCATTTACAGAGGCTGTCTTGGTCTTGGTGTCAAATATCAGTCCGAAGGCTGATATAGTTGAATCCTCCTGAACCTGTTTTCTCCTTAAAAGTGAGCGTATACGAGCCTCGAGTTCATCAAAATGAAAAGGCTTTATCAAATAGTCGTTTGCACCCAAATCAAGACCTTTGACACGATCTTTAATCTGAGTTCTTGCAGTAAGCATTATTACATTGACAAGTTTATCTTCTTCTCTTATCTTTTGCAAAACGGTAAAGCCGTCCATCTTTGGAAGATTTATATCAAGGACAATCAGGTCATAGTTTTCCACATAACACATCTCCTGTGCTTCTTCTCCGTCACTTGCCGTATCAACAGCATAGCCGGATAATCTCAAACCCTCTGCTATGGAGTCAAGCAACTCTTTTTCATCTTCTACAACCAACAGTTTCACTGCTATACCCCTTTTTTGTATGTCAACTAATAATAAATGATTAATTACCATTTAAAATCAAATTATATATATTATTTTACCAAATCTTATATCATATTACAACTGTTTTATATAAATTTGTTATATAGTTTCAGCCTTCTTGCTTTCTTCCTTTGGAGGGAAAGATTTTAAAAGCCCTGTTTGTATTGCTCCTGTCGGACAGGCCTTCTTACATTGACCGCAACGTATACATTCCAAATCGTTGCAATTTTTAGTAGGATCTACCTGCATCTTACATGCTCTGCTACATGCACCGCAGCTTATACACTTGCTGAAGTCAAGTCTGTAAGAAAATATTGATATGCCGTTAAATAGTGAGTATATAGCTCCAAGCGGACAGATATACTTGCAAAACGGTCTGTATATCATTATTGAAAGTAATATCGTAATTACTAAAAGGAAGTTTTTCCATGCGTATAAAAATCCTATAGTATTACGCAAAGTTTTATTTAACAATACAAGGGGAATTCCACCTTCAAGTGTTCCTACAGGACAGATTAATTTACAAAAGTACGGTGAGCCTTGTCCTATGACATCTACTAAGAATAAAGGCATCAGGATGACAAATACTACAAGAATAAAATATTTCATCTTCCTTAGGAATTTATCACCTTTAAAAGTCTTTATTTTCTTTACAAAAGGTATTTTATTAAGTAAGTCCTGTATAAGTCCGAAAGGACAAAGCCACCCACAGACGAAACGTCCCATAAGTGCCCCTATGAAGATTAAAAAGCCCACTACATAGTAAGTAAATTTAAAATTGTAATTGCCTATGACCGCCTGAAGTGCTCCTATCGGACAGGCTCCTCTTGCTCCAGGACATGAATAGCAGTTCATCCCGGGCACACATAGGTTCTTACTATTACCTGTATATATTTTTCCGGTCACAAATCCTGATAAGTGTGAGTTTGTAATGACCGCCCACAGAGACTGAAATAGATGTCTCTTGGTTTCACTCATTTTATTTTTTTTCTTAACCAATTCCTATACACTCCAAACATACTTTTACGGCCTTTGCCAAAACAACAGCCATTTCTCCACGATGTATACCAAATACCATCATAGCGACACCGACAAAAGTCGATGCCACTCCGATGATTTTCCTTGCCTTTTGAGGTAATCTCATCTATTTTTTCTCCTTAAGATCTTTAAGTTCTTTTTCTACTATATTCTTCCAACCGTTGAAATCACGACTTCCAAGTACAGTTTCTCCAACTATGTTTCCGTTTTTGTCTACGAAGAATGTTTCAGGGAATCCTTGTATACCCATCAATCTTCCGTTGAAATATGTTGAATCAGGTTTTAAGAAAGAATATGTTGCCTTAGTCTTTTCTTGGATAAGTTTTGCCTTTTCTATTATTTCCTTGTTTTCTCCGTTATCATCCACTGTATCAAGCACAACACCTACTACGTTTACGCCCTTATCTTTCATTTCTTGATGAAGTTTTTCAAGTTCAGGTATTTCATTTACACAAGCTGTGCACCATGTAGTAAATACATTTACCATTGTAAGATCATACTTAGAAAAATCACTTTGAGTAAATTCTTTACCGTCTATTGTTTGAGTCTTAAGGTTAGAGATACCTGTTATCTCTTGTTTTGTGCTTTGTGCAGTCATTTCTGAAAAAGCGGACATATTAGGATTTGCCGGTTCGTTGTTTACTATCTTGATTTGAGCCTTTTTAAGTTCATCAGCACCTGTTGTATCATTTGTACTTAGGTAGTAATTATATTTCTTATCTGCACTTTCACCTACTTTTGTATGAGTCTTGCATCTTGTAAGTTCAGTGATTTTGTCTTCTGTTATATCTTTTTTGTACATTCCTATTGTACCTATTCTGTCAAGGGCATCTTGCCATTTGAAATAGCCGTCTCCCATCTTGTCTACCATCTCATCTTTTTGTGCTGTTGTCATATTATTCCAGCTTGCAAAAGCAAAGTTTAATTGACTTGAAGCGTCAAATTCTTCGTGAGTAAGCATTGCTATTTCTTTCTTATTCATCTTTTCCTTTATAGGTTCAGGAAGAATAAGCTCTAAGCCAAGGAATGGATATTTGTATATGTCTTGACTTTTTACAGTATATTCTGAAGGTTTAAACTTACCTGAGGCAGCTCCTGCTGATTGTGCGTCTCCACCTGCCTTTGAAGGATCTGTAGTCATACCTGCTTGTTCAGCACTTATACTTTCAGTTTGTTGAGTTGTTTCATTTGCCTTTGATTGTTTAGGTGGTTCCTCTTTTGCTCCACATGCGCTAAGTGACAAACACAAGCCTACTGTAAGCATTCCCGCTAATATTTTAGATGTTTTTGATTTCATTTTTAATTCTCCTTTAATTTTTATTTTTTAATTCTAATTTACTTGTCTAATTTTTTATTACAAAATGATTATATCATATCAGGTGTTAAATCCCTGTTAAGATAAAAAATAATTTTCATTTTTTTCGATTTTTTTTAATCCCTTATTATTTTTAAAAATCTTATATACTAAATATAGTGCCGGTAAAAGCATTACATAACATAAAACTGTAACTCTGAAATTCCACACCTCTGTGCTGAATCTCGGCGGAAGAGCTGAATAAAAGTTGTTAAGTATGTGCAGTATCATCGGGAAGATGATATTTTTTGTACGCATATATACTATGCCCAGCACTATTGCTACAAATGTTACATATATTCCCTGTATCAATTCCCTATGCCATATACCAAAAAGCACTGCTGAGAAAAATATAGCGAAATAATCTCCCCAGAATTTTTTTGCCGCATTGTAGATGAAACCTCTGAACATAAACTCTTCTACTATAGGACCAAGTATTACTATTGAGCCAAGTTGGAAGAGATAGTTCTGTGCTGCTACTGCGCTCCATGTATTATCAAAAGATGAGAGCGACTCCTTGATTGCAGGTATGAAAGTTAGGAAGTGTTCTGCAAATACCATAAATAAATTTACCAGACCGCTGACTCCAAGTGAGATTACTATCAACTTCGGCAAAAGTCTCGGTACGTCCTTTATGCCAAGACGAGTTTTTTCAATTTCCTCAATATCTTCTCCCCTATCGAAGTACAGCCTTTTTGTCATCATGTACAGTATCCAAAATACTGCTATTTGAAATGAACAACATACGGTGTCAAAGAAGGCTTGACTTACATTTGGCGGAGTATCCAGCTTAAATCCGAACACATATACACCTACGAAATACTGCATAAGCTCGTAGATTCTCATTACTGCAAATGATATCGCCAGTAATAAGATAAATTTTAAGATTTTCTCCTTTTTCATTTATCCTCCTTTTATATTTTTATTGATTAAATTTATTATTTGCCTTTGTATAAGTAAGATTTGATTATATCAATTTATTCAATCGCAATACTTATGTACTTGCAATTTCGTCTATATTTACTATTTTTAAATAGTTACTAATTTTCTTATTTTTAATTCATCTTTGTGTCTTTATTTAATGTTTTTTGAGTTATATTGTTTTCATACTTATATTTGATTTCTTTTGAGTTTTTTATTTCATACCGATACCTGTTTTATCGGCTATTTCAGGTATCAGTATGAAACTTGTATTAAATATTTTTGAAGTTTTTATGAAGTTTTTGTATCGTTTTTGTCGATTAAATGAAGTTTTTTTTGAAAATTAATTTTTGTTGCAGATTAATGAATTATTTTTGTAAAGTTAGTTTTTATGAAGTTCTTTTTTTACAGATACTTTATTACAAATACTCTTTTGATTATTTCCATCCATTCCCCCTTTTCTTTGTTATTTTTCATTAAACTACATCTTATAACTAACACCGTAGTTATGATAATATCGCTTGGTATTAATTATTTTCAAAGAGTCTTTTGTGTTGACCTTTGTTATACGAAGATTATATCACAATGGATATAAAGTCCCTGTTAAGAAAAATAAATTTTTTAAAAAATTTTTTTATCTTTTTATCCCCCTATATAATGTAGCTTTTTTTATTTATACAATTTTTAATTTAATTTGGAGAAAAAAATTTTTCTATGATTATTTTAAGTTTTATCTTTGAAAACAGTAATTACTAAAATAAATACATTCGCTATTTATGCTAAAAACTAATGGAAAAAATTTACTTTTAAACAACTATAATCTTGGTTTTAATCTAAGATAAGTAAAGAATAAATCTTTATTATTTTCAACAACTCTTATAGTGTATTTGTAGGCTGTTTAATGAGTTTTTAGCATTAATCACATATTAAATAGCTATGAAGTATTAATAAATATCATAAAAGCAAAAAAAGACCTGCCCTATAATTGTAATTTTATAGAACAAGTCCATTATTTTTTATACTAATTGGGATCTATAACTATCTACACTGGAAAATCTTAATAAGTTTAGATTTCTTTACTGCCATTTATCTCAAACTCTATAGCTATTTTCATTCCAGAGTATCTGACTGATGATTTAAAGTATTTTCTTTACTGCATCAACCTATACCACCATAGAATATACCTAAGATATACACTGCAACAGTTACTCCGCAATACACATATTTACCCATATTATAATATCCGTCACCCAAAGGATTTGGTACGCCCTTGTTGACTTCTGCCATAGTAAATTCTTTTGAGCATACCCAGAAGAACATTATTCCTGCAAGCAAGGCACCTAGAGGTATGATGTATATACTTACTATATCCATCCACTTACCTAAGTTATTGCCGTCTTCCAAGAAAATACCGGCTACAAAACCTATTACTAATACAGTGATTACTGAAGTAATGCGTTTCATCTTGAATTTTTGTTGCAACAACTCTATCGGAGTCTCATAAAGATTGATAAGAGAAGTTATTCCGGCAAATAATACCGCAACAAAGAATATTATTGCAAATATAGAACCTGCCGGCATTTGCTTAAATACCATAGGCATAGTTATAAACATTAGCGGTGGTCCTGCACTTGGCTCTATACCATAGGCAAAAACTGATGGTATTATTACAAGTGCCGCAAGCATAGCAGCTAAGGTATCAAATATAGCTGTATATTTTGCACTATCCGGAGCATTTTCCTTATCACTTAAGTAACTTCCGTATACGACAGTACCGCTACCTGCAAGTGATAGAGAGAAGAAGGCTTGACCAAGCGCAAATACCCAAGTCTTAATATCTCCCAATTTTGAAAAATCAGCCTTGAACATAAATTCATATCCTGCCATTGCTCCGTTAAGTGTAGCAGCACGAATGGCAAGTATTATAAACAATACGAAAAATGTAGGCATCATAACCTTATTTACCTTTTCTATACCTGATGCCACACCCGCTATCATTATCACTGCTGTAAGAACTATGGCAATTACATGCCAGATAAGACTGCCGTAAGAACCTGCTATAGCTCCGAAATATGCTCCGTTGTCTTGAGCTCCAAGCATAGAGCCGTCAAAAGCTCCTACGGTAAATCTTATTATCCATCCAACAACTACCGTATATCCCACAGCAATGCCAAGTGAGCCTATTACAGGTATCCAACCTATGACATTTCCTACATTGCTTCCTCTTGATTCAGTCGCCTTTGTAAATGCTCCGTGAGGACCTGTACGCATAGAACGTCCGAAGCACATCTCCTCGACCACTCCTGTATATCCAATCAGAGCTACAAATATAAAATAAGGAATCAAAAACGCTGCACCGCCAAACTGCCCTACTCTAAAAGGGAAGAGCCAAATATTACCCATACCTACAGCTGATCCTATACAAGCAAGTATAAAGCCCCACTTTGATGCAAACTGATCTCTGTCTTTAATATTAGAATCCATAATGCCTCCTTTACTATGTATTTTTAATTTTCAGTTTAATAATCAAATCTAATGAAACTATAGAAAAATCTTTATAATTAATTTAAAAACCCTAAATCCATTTTCTAAATTACTACTTTTACCATTGATTTTAAACTAATTCAAGCTATAACACTTAAATTCAAATAAGATTATAAGATTTAAAACAAAGTCTTGCAAAACGTTTCTTTATTAAGTGCAAAATAAGTCAAGTAACTTATCTTTTACTGAACTTTAAATATTTTTACTAATATTATACTAATATTCACTAAATTGTGAAATGAAATTTACCAAGTATTATAATGCTACTGTTATTATACAACACTTATAGTAAAAATAGTAAAATGACATTTTCCATAATTATAAGAAAACTTAGTATTAAATTCCAAATTTATTTTAAAAAAATAGACTTGTTTGATTGCTCAAAGATTTGAGTTTTTAGTTATCGCAATTTAAAGAAAGATAGTTGTACTTCTTAAAAGAATTAAAAGTTAGATTAATACCTACTGTCTACAATGCCATAACGCTTACTGATGAGCAAATTACATACGCTATCTGCTCTATCAGTAATATAGCTACGGCTTTTGAGATGTTATAAGTATATTTTTACGATTTTATCAAACAAGTCTAGTGAAATTATTCTAAATTTTTATTTAATAGGTTCCAAATGAGCTTGGAAGTGTCTAAGTATAGGAGGTTCCCAAGTTATCTTATAACCTTTAACTTGAGAGGCTCTATTTTTAATATTTATAAAGGCTTCCGCTATTACGTCCATATGAGATTGAGTGTACACTCTTCTTGGTATAGCCAATCTTGAAAACTCAAATTCTGATTTTATTTGTACTCCGGTCTCAGGATCGTTACCAAGCATGAATGAACCTATGTCACAAGTTCTTATTCCTGCTTCACGATAAAGCTCTACGCAAAGAGTATGTCCAGGGAATTCATAATAAGGTATGTGCGGGAACATTGCATTGGCGTCAACATATACTCCATGACCTCCTGCAGGATTTTGTATAGCTATACCTTCATCCATCAATTTCTCAGCAAGATATTCCATAGAGCCGTTTCTATATTCAAGGTAATCTTCGTCTATACCTTCGTACAATCCTATGGCAAGTGCTTCCAAATCACGGCCTGAAAGTCCACCGTAAGTTACAAAGCCTTCAAAAGATATACAATTGCCTTTAATGGCTTGGTATAGTTTCTCGTCATCCCTTATTCCTATGAGACCGCCCATATTTACTATGGCGTCTTTTTTGGCACTCATAGTAAAGCTGTCCGCATATTTGAACATTTCTCTTACTATTTCTTTGATAGAGCTGTTTTTAAACTCTTCTTCTCTTGTCTTTATAAAATATGCGTTTTCTGCAAAACGTGCTGCGTCTATATTGAACAGTATTCCGTATTTTTTCGCTACTTCAGCTGTTTCACGAATGTTTTGTATAGATACGGCTTGACCTCCGGCAGAGTTGTTTGTAACTGTCATTACTATCATACCAACATTTTCTTTGCCACATTCAAGTATTGTTTCTTCGAGTTTTTTGACGTCCATATTACCTTTAAACGGTGCATATACTGAAGGTTTTTTAGCTTCTTCGCAAACGCAGTCAACAGGTTTTCCGCCTGATAGAGTAACGTGAGCTCTTGTAGTGTCAAAAAACATATTTGATATTGCTATTTGCCCTTTTTTTATCACTGTAGGGAAAAATACTTTTTCAGCTGCACGACCTTGATGTACAGGTTGGATAAAATTATAGCCAAATATGTCCTTTCCTGCCTCAACCAATTTGAAGTAGCTCTTTCCACCTGCATAGGCTTCGTCACCTACCATTACTCCACTCCACTGTATATCACTCATCGCATTTGTTCCGCTGTCTGTAAGCAGGTCTATATACACCTTGTCTCCCGGTATGTTGAACATATTATAATGAGCTTGTTTTAATATTTCTTCTCTTTCTTCCCTTGTAGTTTTTTTGATAGGTTCTACCATTTTAATTCTAAAAGGTTCCGGTATGTACTTTGCCATAAAAATCTCCTCCTGTTTTTTCATACTGATATCTGACCCCGGACATTTTTATCTTGATTTTATTATGTAAGTGAAACGCAATAAATACATAAACTCTTCTTGCCGACTAATCAGTATCAGTATCAAATGTATTTAAGGTAAATAACAAAAATTGAAAATTATTTTTATTGATATAAATTCTATCATTTTTTATCAAAAAAGTCAATAACAATTTATGTTTTACTACTTTTTTCTTATTAATTCTCATTTTTTAATAATTTTTTATCATTTTTTATTTTTTTAATAATTTTTATACATTTTTTGTTAAATAAAAAATTTTTATGGTATAATATAGCAAAATAATTTTAGGATATTTTTGCAAGACTATTATTTTAAAGTATATTTTCTTATGCTACATAATGTTAAAACAGATTTTTTATATCCATTAAGACTTGGCAACAATACTTGATATTTAGCTATTTATGTGTATTTTGCCTATGCTTAGAGTTTTGAGATTTTTAGAAAATCAAAAAGAAATTCTGTATAGTAATAATTTAATTAATCGATATTAGCTTAGTGCAAAAAACTTA
>GL405246.1:88428-113048 GCA_000146855.1 [Eubacterium] yurii subsp. margaretiae ATCC 43715 | reverse complement strand
TGCAAAAAACTTATTAAATTTATATTGTAAAGGATGAATTATGAGAGTTGAACTTAGGGAACACTATATCAAACTTGTAAATTTTTTGGGCATGGTGCTTGGTCCTACTTATGAGATAGCCCTACATGACCTTAGCATGGGGGATGAGACTGTAATTGCAATAGCCAACGGTCAGATAACAAACAGATCTCTTGGTGCACCTCTTACCAACCCGGTGCTTGGCTTTATGTCGAGGGAAAGGTACAAGACGGTGGATTACGAAGTAAATTACACTGCTCTTTCTGTAGAGCAAAAATCACTTAGATCTTCCACTTTCTATATAAAAGACGCCAACGAATTGGTTGGACTTTTGTGCATAACATTTGACGATACGGCTTACAGGAATATCAGCAAGAGCATAATGAGTCTTTGCCATCCTGACGAATTGCTTAGTGAGAATAAGTTTGAACAGATTGAAGACCTGAAAATAGGCGAAGATACTGAAATTTTCGGCAGAAGTATAGAGGAAGTCTTTAAGATAACTATAGAGTCCATAACAAAAGACGGCTCTATCAATATGACAAAGCTCAAGAAGAAAGAAAAGATAAAAATAGTATCTGCGCTCAAGGAAAAGGGAATATTTCTGCTTAAGGGAGCTGTACCTGAGGTTGCCATTCTGCTTAACTCCAGCGAGGCAACAATATATAGATACTTAAGCGAAGTGGAAAAAGGCGGACAAATAGTTGATTAATTAGTTCATAAATTTTTCTATTGTTTGTCTTAATTTTTAATCGAAATAATGAATAAGAGCTGAGTTTATATTGATTTTATTTATAAGTATATGAAAAGGGTTCATTGTAAAATGAACCCTTTTCATAATTTCATATTCACTCATCAAATATCACTTTCAGCACTTGGCTTGCATTCATGTCTGCAAGTCCTTCCTCGTCTTGAATCACTCCATTTTTACCGATATTCCAACGCATTTGGTCATATTTTTTCAGATATGACAGCTCCAGTGTCTTTGGAGGATATTTTGCATACCATGAATGGAAGTATTTTTTCATATAGCTATCAGCAAGTTTTTTTGCCTCAGAGTTTTTTTGTCCTTTTGAATTAACAGTACCGTTTATCTGTACTCCCGGCGGTGAGGCATGCACAAGCACTACACTCCCGTCACTGCAAGTACCTATTACGATGTACACATGGTATTTGTTACTCATGATATCGCCTGCTCTATAGTTTTTGACTGACTTAGCAGGAGTAAAAGTACCAAAGCCCTGTTTTGAAAATTCTTTAGCCATTTTTTCAGCAAGCATTACATAGCCTTTTTGCCCATCTTTATCATGAAAAACATTGTAAATTACCCAACCTACATAGCCTGAGCAGTCAAGTCCGTCATGGATTTGATAGCTTGTTTTCTTGTAGTTGTAATTCTTATTTTGCTTTTTTGCAAATTTTTCCCAATTCGGGCTAAGACCTATACTTACAGCCTCAATCCCTGCTCCGGTGTCCTCTTTATTCCAGCCTCCGCCCCATACGTACATAGTCTTTCCCACAGGCATTAATGCAGTTTTCAAAAAGTTTTTCAAAGTCTTTTTTCTTTGATTTTGCACATTTTCCGCATTGATATTTTCCTCTTCAAAGAGCATTTTATCACTGTACAAATCTTTGGAGATTTTTTGTGATTTTACGCTTGCATTGATATCCGGAGAGGCAAATATGCCTGTAAAAATCAGGACTGAAAATACAATTCCTAAGTATTTTTTTAGTTTTTTGTATATCATTTTTATCTTCCTTTTTTACTAAAAACTAATATGATGATGGATAAAATATTCTCGATGCATTTATAAAAAAGTCATCAATAATATTTTTTTAAAACTATTAATGAAAATTATCCATAGTTTAAATAGAGTTTAGTATTAAACAATATACTTGCTAAATTACTCCATACTATAGATTTTCTTAGCAAATCTTTAATCTCCTATCTCTTGTCTATCTTCCTTGATATGAAGTCCCCTATAAGCTGAATGATTACAACAAGGACAATCAGCACTATTACTGTGATTACCATAATATCTGTACGCCATCTCTGATAGCCGTACACTATAGCCAAGTCTCCCAGTCCACCTCCACCTATTGAGCCTGCCATTGCAGAGTAACCAAGTACACCTATGGTAGTAGTAGTTATAGCCTGTATTATAGACGGCATGGCTTCAGGTATCATGACCTTGATTATTATCTGCATAGGAGTAGAGCCCATGGCAAGGGCAGCTTCTATTATACCCCATGGTATGTCCCTAAGCGCAGTTTCTACCATTCTTGCAAAAAAAGGTGTAGCAGCAAAACTTAGAGGTACTATGGCAGCGGTTGTTCCTATCTTAGTTCCCACTATCAGCTTTGTAAGAGGAAACAACACTATCAATAGTATGATGAATGGGAAAGACCTTGTAATATTAATCACATTTGACAGTATGCTATTTATTATTTTGGACGGCATGATGTGATTTTCAGATGTCACCACCAATACCGTACCTAATATCAGTCCTATAATTACGGAGAAAATCATCGACACGCCTATCATATACAGCGTTTCAACAAGAGGTTTGTACAAAAGCTCTACCAAATTTTCCATCTATATCTCCTCCACTCTTACATTATATTGTTGAAAATCAGCCTTTATTGCAGATAAGTCATATTCCTTGGGCACTTCCACACAAAGCTTACCTAAAGGCTCACCCTGGATATAGTCTATATTCCCTGAGATTATGCTTATATCTACATTATACTGCCTTGAAATCTTGGATATTATACCTGTAGTGGCAGTATCTCCTGTAAATGTGAGTGAGAGCAGATTACCTCTTATCATCTTAGTAGGTATATTGTAGTCAAATTCTACGAAATGCTTAGTCTTTTCATTTGCAGGCTTTGAAAATAAATCTATAACTCTGCCTGAGTCTATTATCTTACCATATTCTATGATTGCTACCTTGTTGCATATCTGCTTGATTACTTCCATCTCATGAGTGATTACAACTATTGTAAGTTTTGTCTTCCTGTTTATGTCCAAGAGCAGATCCAATATCTGAGCTGTAGTCTTGGGATCCAGTGCAGATGTAGCCTCGTCGCAGAGCAGTACATCAGGATTGTTGGCTATGGCTCTTGCTATACCTACCCTTTGTTTTTGTCCACCTGATAATTGAGAGGGATAGGTGTCTTTTTTTTCTTTTAGCTCAACTATGTCCAGCAGTTCTTCTACTCTAAGCTTTATCTTATCTTCGCTCATCTTTGCCAGTCTTAGCGGATAGGCTATATTTTCAAATATGGTCTTGGAGCTGAAGAGGTTGAAACTTTGAAATATCATACCTATTTTTTTTCTTTGCTCTATCAATTCTTTCTTAGAAAGAGAAAGTATATCTACATTATTTATGATTATCTTTCCGCTGTCTGCTTCTTCAAGTCGGTTGATACATCTTACCAAAGACGACTTGCCTGCTCCTGACAGACCCACTATACCGTAGATGTCCCCTTTTTTTATTTCTATGTTGATATCGTCCAATGCCTTGACTTTATTAGACTTATACGTCTTGTTCAAATGCTCTATCTTTATCATTTCTTCTCCTTGTATATTTAGAGATTGAATTATTTCAATAAGTATAAAAATACCCACTTATTATAATACAAACTTTATTTTTTAAGCAATTATATTTTAAAAATTTACGCAAATGTAATCTTATACTAATCAGCATTTATAATGTCAAGATTGTTATATTAGCAAATTATTTGTTTTGTAGATTATCAATAACTTTACTGTTATAAAATTACAAGGCTTTTTGACAGCTTTTTAGTATTAAAGGATAATCTTGCTGATTTTAAGCCATTTAATATATTATCCAAATTTTTAATTAAAATCTGAACATATTCTTTTCCATTCTCAATTTCCCCCGTAATATTCTCAATAAAAAGAGCAAATTTTCAAAAATGTTTGTACAAATTTCAAAATAATAGCATTAATTTTCAAAATACACTATACAAAAATTAAAATTAATTATAGAATATAGTAAGAGAAGTTTTTTTACTTAAATATCAGGAGATAAAGATGATTTTTTTATCGAACAGGATTGATTCGACTTCATATACATTGATTCACAATACTTTTTTCGAGCAGATACTGCCTTATATAGACAGTGCCTATCTCAAAGTATATTTTTACTCTTTTTACTTAGCTGCAAATATTGACAAGGTAGGGATAAAGACCAATGCACAGATAGCAAACGAACTTCATATGCCTGAAACAGATGTACTTTCAGCCTTTGATTATCTCGAAAAATGCAATCTAATCAGAAAGCATCACATAGAAAACTCATCCGCAGATAATTATAGTGTGGAGATTCTGCCTATAGAAAAATATGCTGTAAAGAGCGAAACTTCCTACGAAGAGGAATATCTTACACAAAAGAATGAAAATTTAAAAAATATGTACGATAATATAGAAGAGATAATCCAAAGAAATCTGAATGCCAACGAAATAAGAAAGATAGATACGGTCATAAAAAATAATGACCTCTCTTATGATGTCGTGGTTGAGGCGTTTAAGTTCGTATATTACAACAAAAAATCTTCATCTATCACTACGGTGATGAGCACAATCAAGCAGTGGATAAGCGACGGCATCCATACGTCAAATGACCTTGACAGCAATCTTTTCAATATCAACGAGAGATATGCGACATATAGGAAGATACTCAAATATTTTGGAGAGTATCGCCTACCTACAAAGCCTGAAATAAAGATTATGAACAAGTGGATTGACGATTACAATTTTTCAATAGAAGTGATAGAAAAGGCGATAGACGAGACACTTAAGATAAAAACGCCTAATTTCAAATACTTGGACGCCATAATGGACAACTGGCAAAAACTTTACACTGCAAACAAAGAGCTGACTAAGACAAATCAGGTGAGTTATGCGGATTTCAAAGCTGAAATAATGTTCCACATGAATATTGACAGCCTTGACAACTCTCAGGAAAAAATGATGTCTTTCCTTTACAAAAACTACAAAAAAGACATAGTGCTTTCAGCTATAGACTATATCAAAAAAGATAAAAAAAGAGACTTTAGTCTAAATTCACTATTTGACTTTATCACATCGTCATCAATGGATGACAAACTTGAAAGCGAAACTGTAATAACGTTTGGCAACATAAGTTTGGAACAGATGGAAAAAGTGCTTCAAGCACATGAAAAACAAAGGGAAGCTAAAAAGCCTAAAACTAAAGAAAATCAAAAAGAAAAGTCATTTGTAAACACGCCTGCTCTTAGCGGAAAGGAGCTGGAAGAATTTTTGCTTGATAAAAATGACTTGGACAATTTTTAAATAATAAAAAGGGATGATAATGTATGATTACCCAAGATGTATATCATTTTGACGATTTGGACGAGCGGTTTTACTACGACGGAGAACTCGGAGCGATATATAGCAAAGAAGAAACTATATTCAGAGTTTGGTCGCCGTTAGCAAGGGGCATCAGACTGAATCTGTACGGTAAAAGTATTGCAAAAAGCAAAGTAGCAGAATATGACATGCTACTAAAGAAGAACGGTGTATGGGAATACACTCTCAAAGGAGATAACAAAAATGTTTTTTATACCTACAGTGTAGATATAGAAGGCAAGGTGGAAGAAACCATAGACATATACGCCAAAACTTCCGGAGTAAACGGAAAAATGGGTATGGTATTTGACAGGGATGATGTTACACCTGAAGGATTCTACAGCCACGACACATCTCATATCAAATCAAAGGATGAGGCAATATTATACGAATTACATGTGCGTGACTTTTCATCTGACGAAAATGCCTCATTTGTATTTAAGAAAAAATTTAAGGCATTTACAGAAGATAATGTGAAAAACTCGCTTGGAGATGTGGTTGGACTGGACTATATCAAAAATCTCGGAGTTACACATATACATCTGCTACCTGTATTTGACTTCGGCACAGTGGATGAGTCCTCAGCAGAGCCGTCTTACAACTGGGGCTACGACCCTGACAACTACAATGTACTGGAAGGCTCCTACTCGATAAATCCTTATGACGGACTTTCCAGAGTTAGAGAATTCAAAGAACTGGTTATGAAGGCTCACGAAAAGGGACTGGGCATAGTGATGGATGTGGTGTACAATCACACCTATCACGGCTTTGACTCTTCATTTTCCAAGATTGTACCTCACTATTACTACAGGCACTTCGGCGGATATTTTGCCAACGGCTCAGGTTGTGGCAACGAAATAGCAAGCGAGAGGAAGATGGCGAGAAAGTTTATTATAGACTCCCTCTGCTATCTTGCAAGTGAATACAGGCTCGACGGATTCAGATTTGACCTCATGGGCTTGCTTGACATAGAAACACTCAATATCTGCAGTCAAAAACTCAAGGAGATAAATCCTAACATCGTACTCTACGGTGAAGGATGGACAGGTGGAGACAGCCCACTTTGTTACGAAAGAAGGGCTGTAAAGTCAAACGCTGTAAAGGTACCTGCCATTTCAATGTTTTCAGATGATTTTAGAGATATAATCAAGGGCAATGTCTTTGATGAAAAAAACTGCGGATATATAAACGGAGATAATGAAAGAACTTCTGAAATAGTAAAATCCTTACTTTGTGGCGGAATATTCCATCCGTCGGTAAACAGAGGTATTGAATATTGTTGGACAGATGATCCCATGCAGGCAGTCAACTATGTGGAGGCACATGACAACTATACCTTCCACGACAAGCTCAGACTATCTATGATTTATGCAAGCGAAGATGACATAATAGCGGTGGATAAACTGGGAGCGGTGTTGATATTTCTATCTCAAGGAGTACCGTTTATACAAGCAGGTCAGGAGTTTTTGAGGTCAAAATACGACGGCAAGTTCTATAATCACAACAGCTATAACGCCAGCGACAAACTGAACTCTCTAAAATGGAATTATATAACAAGATACAGCGACGTGGTGGACTACTATAGAGGGCTTATAGCTATTAAAAAGAACTTTTACGAATTCAGGATGAAGACCGCCGGAGAAATATGCGACAATATATCATTTACAGATTTAAGATATGGGGCATTTATAATGCACATCAAAAACTTTATGCTGATACTCAATCCGCTTGCTGAAGATATAGATGTGCCCATATGGAGCAAGGCGGATGTCTATGTAGACAGCCACAATGCATCAGCTGATATAATGTATTCCTTGGAAAATCAACTTAGTGTAAAGGCAAAATCAGCAATGCTGGTAAAGATGAATTAGATTAGTATGTATGCTTTTTTAGAAATTTAAGTTATTAGAATAAATACTTATAACCATTATTAAAAATCGGTTATTGACTTTGGAATTTGAATTTAATTCTTAGGTCGATAACCGATATTTTTTTGCCTCTATTTAATGATTAATAATATTGCTTAAATTAATAATGATATTAGCATTGCTATGATTCATACTACAACCTAATAAAACAATGGATAAAATATGTTCAGAACATTTATAATAAAATCATAAATCATATACTATTTTTAAAATATCCATAGATTAAATAGATAATAGTATCAACTACAATATAAACAGCAAAATAATATTTTCTATAATCCTATAAAAATTTACTATATCATATATTATTCTACTATATAAGTTTCCTCAAATATAACATTTCTTTTTACAAAGATAAAGGCTATAGGAATTATTGGAAATATAGCTGCCAAAAAAGTCATATATGGTGCAGAAGGCTTGTGTATTTTTCTTAGCAGACCATAGGATACATGAAGAAAAGACATCATAAATACCAAAGCCATAATCATTCCAAATGTATTTAAATTAATAGCAAAAAAAGAAACTATCATCAAAACCGAAAGTATAACTCCCCTTACCTTAGTCAGATTAAGAAACTCCACATCACCACAGAGCATACCTACCAGTAAGAACTTTAAAAGCGGTATCCATGCAAGTAGTGCATATTTACCATAGCCATTATTTTTTGCAAGGCAGGTCAATGATACGCTAAGTAAACCATAGCAGATGAGTGCACCTAAGCAAAAGGCTGCTACTGCAAACAAACCCACAGTTATAATAAAAAAATCAAGTGCCAGCAAAACCATAACAACCATAATAAACCACTCCTCATAATACAATAAAAACATAGTCTATTTTAATATTCAAGGTATAAATACCGCAAAAATTATTAAGCTAATCTTATCTACAAAAAATATACTATTCCTTATGCATCCAATCCTTCCATCATTATCTCTATATCTATGGACTCGTCAAATAGAGGATTTTTGATGTCCTTGTTCTTATCCTTTGTAAGACGTGACAAAAAATCATAAGTCAGCTTATAATCCTCAGGACTTAGAGCATCTATCAAAAAATGTAAAGATTCTTTATTCATAATAATCTCCTATACAAATTTATAATTTTATACTATTTTCTATTTAATTTATGGATAATATTCGTCAATAATTATTGTAAAATATCTCGACAGCAACTTACAGTCTACGTAAATACTCCTTATATCAAATACTTCCTTACAAAGCCTATCTTTGAAAGCAGTAAGTACAGGATGTAACTACATATAAATACTATAAGCATAACTGTAGGTACTGCTATTATCACCGGTAAAGACGAGGTCTGAATTCCTTTGAAAAATAAGATTTTCAAAAATATATCATGTACTAAAAATATTGCAAACGAAGCATTTGAAAGCTTAGCTACAAACTTTGACCTAAAAAGCTTAAAATCACTTGAATAAACCATGCCGAAAAATCCGTATGACATCATCGCCACAGTAAAGGACATACCTCCCCAAAATGTGATGTCCACATCATTTTTGTACATACATAGCCCTATGGTAAGTATCATGGAAAGCACAAGCCCTGATACAAAGACAAGTACATATTTAGAAGTTTTCTTGACATTTTGCGATATATAATATCCCAATACTCCGTATCCAATGGACGCATAACCCATAGGCATGGAGATGTATTGAGTAAGATTGCGAAATCTCCCCACCACTTCAAAGCCCAAAAATGTCGGCAATACTATACCAAGAGCAAACCAAACAAGCAAGAAATATCTTATATGCTCAGTTTTAGCATTGTTAATAAATATTTTGACTATCGGAGTAAGTAAGTAAAATAAAAACATTATATAGATGAAGTACAGCTGATAGTTATGGTTGAAATATATCATATTTTTAAGTGCAAGTTTGATACTCTCCATCTCCACTACTCCTAATTGAGTATATCTGTAGTAGAGCTGGAAGAGCTCATATATACTCGCCCAAAATATCAGCGGTATCAATACCCTTGGTATATATTTTTTGAAAATATCCCTTATGCTTATATCCCTTGACTTGTCAAAGAGCAGTGCCCCTGAGCACATGAAAAAAAGAGGTACTGCAGACGCCACGACAGATCTATAAAAGGCTGTTATCAAAAAACTCTTAGAGCCTATTTGGTAATCATACAGAGCATTTGCCAGCACATGTATGCCTATTACAAAAATTATCGCCATAGTTTTTATGAAGTCAATCTTGTAATTTCTCTCTTGCATCTTTCCCTCTTTTATCTTTTATAAATAGATTAAAATTATAGCAGTTTTTTTACTAATATCTATTTTATTAACCATTAGTATTAAATCCTATACTAATAACTTTAAAAATACAGTAAACTTTCTCTAAAAACTATATTAGCTTGCAGTTTTCTACTTAATATAATTTACTGTACTCAAAAGCAATATAATCTAAAAAACTTAATATTACATCTGAATAATCTGTTTCATATAGTCAAAATTACTTCTTGCCATATTTTTAATCTCTATTATATTTTGAGTTAGTTTCTCGTGATAGTTGTTGATATTTACCTCTATATCGTCAACCGCTTTTTTCATCTCGTCAAAACTCATATCCTCTATCGTACCTACACAAGGCATATCTACCTGCCTTAATATGTTTTCTATCTTAGGATCATAGCTAAAACCAAGTACAGGCGTACCTACAGATGAGGAGAAAATCAGTCCGTGCAACCTCATACTGAGCACATACTTCGCCCTTCTCATCAGCCCCATCATATCTATAGGAGATATGTTGTCGATGATATGGCTTTCATTTTTCATCTTGCTCATTATTATCTTGGTAGCCAACTTGTCGTGTGGCTGTTGCATTACTATAAATACCACATTCTTAGCATAGGTCTCTATGATGTAGTCGCATACATTGGCAAATATATCGGTGAACTCTCCCTGTTTTTCCCACGACCTTACTGCCACGATGACCATTTCTCTGTTTGATTCTATGTCGTTTTCTCTCATTATCTTATCTACGACTTCATCATCTGCCGGATTGAGACAAAATACCGGATCTGTAGTCATGAAAATATTTTTATTCTTCACTTCCATAGACTCTACCAGCTCCATAGCCTCTTTGTCTCTTAGAGTTACCAAATCCGCTCTTTCTATAGATCTTTTCACCCTTGCAATATTGGCTCCGTTTTTCAGCGGTCCTATGCCGTTTGCATATATCATTACCTTCTTGCCGAGCATCTTAGCCATATTGATAATACTCGTATAGTATATCAGCGAGCGTGTGCTGGTCTTATCTTGGAAGAGTGTACCTCCTCCGCTTATCAGCACATCGCAAGAAAGCAAGGCGCTTATTATGCAAAAAGGATTGAATCTCTTCACCGCATTTATTTCGTATTTTTCCTTAGTAAAGGCGATATTATCGGAAAGCACAGTGATTTTCGCATCTTTGTCGATAGCTCTTATATTTTGTATTATTGATTTGAGGATTGCTTCATCTCCGGCGTTATTGTAACCGTAGTATCCTGACAGCAATATATTACTCATGAATTTTCTTCCTTTTTATTAGATTTTCTACCGCAATAAACAATAAGGCTATGAAAAATGTGATTATCACTGATATTATATACTCGCCAACAGTCCTGTATACAGACATCATAAACGGAGTCCTTATATGTGAAAATGTGTTTAGGATATTTGCCTGCCCTATAGTCGCCGCAATGGCAAAAAGTATATAAGTTGTCTTAAATATCTTCTTTCCGGAAATCATAACAAAGATGATAAGTGCCGGAAATCCTAAAAATATAGCCTTGTTTCTCGGTCTTGCAGGAGTGATAAACTCAAGCACATTCCTAAGTATAAGCTCTGAAGTCGCAGGTTCGACATTTGAGTCGTGTCCGCTCCTTATTATCATCAACCCAAGCACTCCTATCATTACAAAGGCAAGTAATGCCTGCCATACCTTGACATTTTTTTGGAGTGACTCAGACAATTGTGATGTCAATGAGCTTTCCTTATGGAAGTATTGACTTACTCCTATAATACTTAAAAAAGTAAATACTGTTATTAGCAATGGGAACATCTGCGAAATCTTGACTCCAGAGAACTTTTTAAACTCAAGCATATATATGCTGTCTCCGTAAAATGCCGCCACAAAAACTGAGCCCACAAATGAGATAAGCACGCATACAGTCAGTACGCCCACACCTTTTGCAAAAAGTTGCAGATATGACTTTTCTTTAAGTGTCTTATCATTTTCATATATCTTGACCATATTGAGCAGATATATTATTGACAGAGTCGGGAAGATAATAGTGGTAGCAAGTGCATACAGCGAATAGAATCTTCCTAAGCCAAGCACTATTGTACCTATTGCTCCTATTACTACAAGACTCATAAATATAAGTTGAGCCTTTTTATTTTTTACAAAGGATGAAAAGATTATAGAAAGAGCTGCAACTATAGGCAGTATCAGTACTGAGCTTCTCTCGTCAAATTTTTTCATAATCTGCATAGGACTCTCAGCTGATACAGGCTTGATACCGTAGTATTTGTCAAGTCTTGCATTTAATTCTTCAAATCTTTGCTTGTATATACTCATATCGGTTATAATTTCGCCTTCTTTAAAGTGGAAAGGTCTAAAGTAAATAACTCTTATATTTCTCTCAGTTATCGCCCTGTAATAGGTATTCATTATCTCCTGACCTTGGTGATGACGTGGCAGACCGTAGTCATATCTATCTTGGATATAAAATAGAGTGGAAAATAATCTTGTAGCTTGATAATCCATCTTTTGGACTAAGGAAAGCAGACCTTTTGTAGCGATGTTGCCGTCTTGCAATGATGTTTCTATGCCTACAGGTATGAGATTATGCTCTATCAACTTTTCTTTTAGATAATCTACATTTTTTTCTCCACCGAGCATTTCTTCACTGCCAAATATCACAAGTTTTTGATTAGGAGAGAATTTTTCAACAATGGATATATATCTGTCTATTGATTTTTCGCCGTCTTGTACCAATGTGAAATAGACAGGTCTAAGCACTATATTTATGCCCTTGTCCTTGTATCTTTGGAGCTCCTCGTCTATAAAGCCCAAGCCCATATACTCCACTAAAGATACCTTTCTATTATCTACAGCGGTTTTTTTACCGGTAAAATCTCTCAACACCTGAGATGAATTATATACGAAATCGGAAAGTTTACCCTCAATTACAAGAGTATTTTCATCACGATAGTATATCCTTCTATCGTCTTTTATCACCTGTTTTATTCCATTTTCTACATAAGCAAGACCTTGTACAGTGCCGTGCACATTTAAGTCCAATCCGTCATAATCTGTAGAAATCTTGAAATTCTCGTTAGTCTTGAGCGAGTCAATACTATTTTCAAAAAATACTATGGAATTTACACCCACGTCCAAAAAGTCTTTTGCGACATCCAAATCACTCTTATCTTCAAGAGCTGCTATGTTTTTGATGTCTGAAATCTCCATTACGGTTTCATAAGTCTTATATTCATTTTCAATATTTATCCTATGTCTTATCGGAGACAATAAGGTAAAGATAAATATCACGACTATCATTGAAATCTCAAAGCCGTAAGACGAATAGAAGAATTTTTCAAATCTTTTTAACATAAACCCTCACTTATTTTTTATTTAATCGTCCTTTTACAAAGTCCATTTGATTAATCTTAAGTATCATCGCCAATATAAAGTAAAATCCTACTGCGACAACAAATATAATGCTAAGGCTCATCAACTTTGCAATAGTGCTTTCAAATCCAAGTACAGCCTTAAGCACCAATATAACTCCGCTCATTGCAAAACTGCAGATGAAAATCTTGCCTAACTGCACAAAAAACACCGAGTCAAATATCTTGTACTTCTTATTGAAAAAAGGCGCCGCCAATATCAAGGCATTGACAGTGACAGAAATCGTAGATGATATAGCAAGTCCGCCTATTTCGTATCTTTTAATGAATAAATTACAAAATATATAGTTTATCACTATGGCAATAATAGCACTTATCATAGGCATTCTTCCGCTTTCTTTCGAAAAATACACCCTTGAAAGTATATTTTGCAAAGAATATCCAATCATTCCGGCAGAAAAGCAAAAAAGTGCAGTAGATGTGATACTTATTGAAAACTCATCAAATTTATTGCCACCATATATCAGAGCTATCAGCTCACGACTAAGCGACATCACGCCAAGGCATAGAGGCACTACCAAAAACAAAGTCGAAAGTATGGTAGTTTTCACCGTCTGATTAAACTCATCTTCCTTGTTTTCATGTATCAGCTTGGAAAGTTTCGGGAAGATAAAGTTCATAATTGAAAGCACCAATACGCCTGCTATCATAGTGTATAAGTTATTTGCAAACTCTATTGCAGGAACAGCCGCACCTTTGTACAGCCTTGAGGCGTATTTTGCATTTATCATTATATTAAATGGCTGTACCCATGTACTTATCATTACAGGGAGCATCAACACCAAGGTATCTTTCATATAAGGATAGGAAAAATACGGTCTGAAATGATACTTGTACTTTATCTTCATCAGACTCGGCACCTGTATAGCCACCTGCAATATCCAGCCTATAAGATATACAAAGGCAAGCCCGTGAATGCCGAATAGATTGTTAAAAGAAAAGTAATATCCTATTATTACTACGTTGAACACCACACTGATAAGAGCAGGTATCAAAAAATGCTCCATAGACTGCAATATACCTACAAAAGAAAAGGCTATACCTGTACAAATCATAGTAGGTAGCAGTATTATAAGCAGGTTGGTACAAAGTTCCAATGTTTTTTCATCAAAGCCGTCAGCAAAGAAAAAGGCTATATTTTTAGCAAAAATCATCGAGATTATCATAAGTGCCGTCATAAAAAGTGCGACTATTGTTATAAACACGTCGCTAAACTCATAAGCCTTATCTTGTCCGTCTTTTTTAAGCACCTTGTTGAAGATAGGGATGAAAGACGAGGTGATTGCCGAAGCAAAGATAGCGTCAAACAACACTCTGGGTATCCTGCTCGCCGTCAAAAATGCGGACGTATCCATACCGCTACCGTAAAATCTCGCAAGGAGCATATCCCTAATCAAAGCCAACACCTTGCCGAAAAGTGTGATTATCATAATATAGCTTACTGTTTTCACAGTCTTGTTTTTATCAGACAATTTTTCTCTCCATAAAAATACATCTATAATATTTGATACAAAAATCAAGCATAAAAAAATTATAAATTTGATTATACAGTAAAATTACAGCTCTTACAAGGAAAAATGATGAATATTAATAAAAAATTAAAGATTTTAATATATTACTTTTCACCCCTATAATTTTACATTATACGACATAATACTGGCACGCACTTCAAAATACTTAGCAAAAAGTTTTTTTGAAGCCTCATTAAAATCCCACACCATTGACTCTATGGAATCAATACTGTCATTTTTCGCAATGTCCATAACTTTACTAAGTAGTATGTCAGCAATACCCTTATTCCTATATCTTTCATCCACATAGAGACCATCTATCCAAAGCTGAGTCCTGTTTTTTTCAAATTTATTGCTCTTTTCAGCTTTTCTATACCAGATTAGTCCTACAACTACGCCGTCAAGGATTGACAGGATAAAAAAATTATTATTTTCTTCAAGTATTTTTTCAAATTCACCCTTAGAAAAAAAGTAGTCTATATCCTTATAAACTTCAGGCTTATTTTCCACATGATACTTATGAAGTTTGCATAGCATTTCATCAATTATTTCATAATCCGACAAATTCGATTTTCTTAATAAAACATCCATAATTGCCCTCCACAGTATATTACATACTTATATGATTATAGCAGACAAACTTAAAATTTTTCATTAAGTACAAAAATAATCTTATAGAGTTATAAACTATATTATTTTTCTACATATAAGTAATAGCATATATTCTATAATAAAAAAAGATTAATTGTCTTAAAGCACTAGCGTTGTTAATATTATTAAAATCAAGTTATTTCATAAATAAAACCTTATATATTCTCAATATCTAAACCACTATTGTATTTATTTATCCAATATGATTTCACTGCACAACTTAATGCTCCCATAACCAACATTGTGAATATAGGATAAAACAACAAATTTGTCATTGTAGTAAGCCATTGTTCCTCTGTAAGACCATATTCTTTTAATTTCAATACTTTTTCCTCTGAAAAAAAATGTCTTCCTTCAACAATTAATACAGTCCAAACAAATGAATTTAACTGAATTATTATCGTAACTATTGCTGCCAATATTGCATTTGATAGCGTAGCCACCTTAGAGTTGCAAAATGTACTTAATAGCGGCCAAACAATAATTAAAACAATTGAAAAAAATATATACTCATCATAATTCCTATCAATAATAAATTTCTCTCCAGTAATAAAATCGAATGTTTTGTAAGATAATAGTGCAATAAATAGTGTGCCAATAACTCCACCAGTCAAAAACCCTCTAACTGTCGTAAATATAAATATGATCTCAAAAGACAAAAACAAATATAATACTATGGATATAAGTCCAACTACCAAAAACAATGATGATTTATTATTAAATAAAAAACATATGACTGTTAAAATAGAAAGAATTTTCTTAAATCTTAATATTTTTTTATTTCCATCAATTTTCATTTTTCTTATATAAATCATCAATTTTTGTTGAAATATCCATTCCATTCTAAATATACATTCAAACGCCACTAAAATTAGCTTCATATTTTTCTTCATAAGCCATAATATTGTCTCCATATATAATACTATCTCCTTTTATATTTTAACCAAGCTTTTCAAAAGAAAAACATATTAAAAGTGTTGGATATTTTTGTATGTTTCAAAAATATAATACCATTCTTGAAATATCCTATTAGTGTATTTCTTTTGATTAATATTCAAATATGAATAATCATTGCTAAAGAATATATTAAAAAATCAATAATATTTTTAAATTTAAATTAATCATATGATAATTCTAGCAGAAAAATTTATTTTTTCGTATTTTTATTTCTTGTCTCTAAGATACTCTTTTATATCATTTATAAAAAAAGAAAGTATATCTCCTTGTTTTAACCCAATTTTATTGTGACCCATATCTCGTCGCATCTCAAAGATAATTTCTTCCAATACTAATAAATTTTTCATAGAGTCCACATTTTCCTCTTGACCATTTCGACGAAAATCTAGCCATTTTTTTATTACTCTATTTGAGCCCCATAATGTTAATTTTTTTGAAAAATTCATAGTATCCTGTAATATCTCCTCTTCAGGTAATTCTGCACTATCTTTGGCATTTTTTTGAATCTTGTACACCATCTCTATGAACTCTGAATAAGGCTCTTCTCTTTTTTCATATAAATATCTTTTTATATTTTGTCTGTATTCTAATACCTTTGATACTATGGAGCTTAATACAACACCAGATATTGATACTGCACCAGTTATTAATGCTACGATAACAACGGCATCCATTTTGGAAGTCATTTCTCCAATCCATATCACAAGATTTTCTATAACCTCAAATATATATCCCAAAAATACAAATAATATAACGCACAAAACTATTAAAATTCCTATTCCTTTTACAATATCAACTAGTGAATAAGATTTTTTTTCTTCCATACTTTCTCCTTTTATAAATATAATATATTTCTTTAATAGCATTTATTTTGATATAAAATTGATTATAGCATATATTACAAAATAATCACATCCTATTTACATATCTGTTACTTGATTTTAAATAAAAGCGGAGCTAAAATATACTTGTAAATAAATATTTATACATAGTAATATTTCATATATTTTTCTACATAGTTTTTTAACTAAAACTCTTAATTTAACAAGCAATTTTTTAAAAAATATTTTATGCAAAAATTCTAAAGGAGGTAGTAATAATGAGATTTAAAAAGATATTGTTCTTAACTATTGGAGTAATCGCAAGCTTTGCACTGTTATCCTGCAATAATGCCAAGGCAAGTCCTATAAATGAAAAGACTGTTATAGGCGGAGCTGAAAGTCCTAGCAAAATGTTAACAACACCTACTACAGCAAGAATAGCCTATATAAAAGACGGTAATCTATGCGTACAAGATATTCAAGCAGGCTCAAAACCGAAGATATGTAAAATAGGTTCAAAAACATTGCAACATCCTATAATATCACGAGATAAGACAAAAGTGGCTGTAAAAAACAAGAATAATCTTATAATCTACGACATACAAAAAGATGGCAGAAAGTCTGTATATGCTAAGAATATAAACGAATTTGCTTGGGCAGATGATAAGATAGTCTTCACAGTTGACAATCAAAAGGGATTTAATATTTACGACATAGAAACAGGCAAGATATCTCATATAGACAGCAAGTTTGAATATTACACCCTCACATCCGGAAAAGAAGATATTATTTATGCCTCAGCCTATGGAAAGGATGGCGGAATATTTGAGATAAAAACAAGAGCTAAAAAAATATCAACTAAAAGAATAATTGAAAACAAAAATTATGAACAATCAAGCTACTCTCCCCAAGTGCTGAAATATGACCCAAATGAAAACAGGATTTTCATAATAGAAAGAGCAGCATCAGGCAGTCTTTCATCCGACTTGGTAGGACTGGGCATCTATGATGTAACTACTAAAAAACATGAAGATTTGATACAGATGAAGAAAAATCTTGAAAAATCAGGCATATCAACAGAAAATAAGAAGATAGAAGGAATAAAAGGGCTTGAAGCAATGCTCAAGTACAAAGAAAATATGGACTTCGCATATTTTACGCCAATAATTGCAATAAATCAAGGCGAAGGCAGAGATATGCTCGTAAACAAAAAAGTTGTAATCTACGATATAAAAAGTAAGAAAGCAACAAGGATAAGCCCTGAAAATATGGTGACACAAACTCCTTCGCTATCCTTTGAAGGAGGATACGTCTACTATAGTGCACAAAAAGAAATAGCAAACTTTTCAGATGACAGTTATAAGAATATGTACAAAAATAAGGCTTCTATCTACAGATATAGTGTAAGAGATAGAAAAACCGACTTACTTACAAAAGATGACAGCTTTAATATAGCCCCACTTAGCATAGGCAGTGACAAGTTAATATTTTTGAGAATAAACAAGGACTCAAAAATCTTTGAAAATGTAAAGGCGTCATTGATACTCTTAGAAAATGGCAAGGAACAAAAAATAGCTGACAATATATTGCTATATGATGCCAAAAATAAAGTAGGCACTTCATACTACGGCTATGTTTCAAATGAAGATATGACAGCTATATTTTAGATTTTGATACTAAAAATCTATCAAAAAGCCATGTGATTTTATTACAGCAAAATTATTAACAATCTGCAAAAAGTGTAATTTGGTATAATAATAATCTTGGTATTATAAATGGTGATTAGTATTATATCCAAGTTTATTTGCAATTTAAATAGCTTTAGTAGAACAACATTTCTATAATCCTATTAGATTAATCATATTATAGCTCTGATAGGATTATTTTTTTCCTATATTGCGAGAGCCATGCTTTATAACCCATTCACACTCTTTGCTGATTTTATCATCTTGCCACTTATTAACAATATCATAAAACTTCTCAGGATTTTCCTTATACAAATCGTTCAAATTATTCGCCACGCTTTTTTGTATATACTTATCCTTGTCATCCTTTAAATTCGTAAGTATCTCAACATAGGCGTCAAAATATTCCAAAGCTGTATATAGCTTTTTTGCCCATGGCAGTCTTATTCTAAGGCACTCACTTGAAAGCCTTCTAACTCTTTCATTGTCATCCTTGCTCCAATCATAAAGAATCTTCAAAGAAGCCTCAGGGTATTTTTTAATCAAAGGACGCATGCAATATTCTGAAGTAAATCTCTTTGTCAGCTCTTTACTAAAATCTATACTGATTTGAAAATGATCTTCTCCATAGATTTCCACATATTTGCCTATAGGCCACAGCCACCAGCCCTCAGAAAATGCACCGCTGTTACCCTTGAGCTCCTCGCCTAAGATTTTATAAAAGACAGCAACAATATCTTCATAGTCAAGGTCAAAGGACTTGTAAAGTGCAGTCGCTATCAGCTCTTGTCTTTGGTTAAACTCAAATTCTTCAATACTTGTTGTCAATTCAAAAAAAGTCTTCTTATCAAATTTATTATATTGCCTTATTATTAAATCAGACAAAAATTTCAAATATTCATGGTCATAATATTCCTTGAGCTTTTTAGCCATCTTTCCTAATCCCTTCCAAAAACTGTCTTATTGAGACTTCCACCTCTTGTATATCAATGGAATCCCAAGTAATTTAATCACTCTTATATAACACTTGTCAAAAAATCAACGTATTAACTACATATACATAGCCAGCTCCACGCTGTCCATAAATTGTCCCATTGACATATTGAAGTTGTGGTAGTCAGCCTCCTTAAACTCATCAGTAGCACATGCCACCGTCACATTTACTGTTTTGACCTGATTGTAAAAAGTCATCATAACAGGTACTTGGATTATCTTGGACATTCCACGAATTGTCATATTTCTCGACTCATCAAAGCCCAATATCTCATCTTTAGACGAAATCTCTTTTTTCACGTCGTCAACTAAGACCTCGACATTTTCAAAATACTCATAAGACTTGCTTACAGCCTTACAAATCATCTCCCAGCTCGCTCCATAAGTCAAATTAAATGTAGACAAGAGCCAAGAACCCTCTTTTTTTACTCCTAATAAAAGCATAATATCCTCCTTTTTACATTGATACTAATCGCCATTAATAATGCCATACATCCCCTTATGAATAATATTTATACCGTATAGTCAATAATTTCTTTGATTTAACAAACGATAGATTTATAAAAATAACTAAATAGGAATAAGCATTAAATTTTATGCACCAATTTAAATTCATTTTTTTCAATGCCGATTAGTATTGACCTTTAAAATTTTCAATATACTCCGTCTTAGTACTTACGTCAACATTTGTCGATTGTCCGGTTATTTTCCCAAATATAAGTCAATATTAGGTATATTAAACTTAGTTTTTCCACTGTTTTATTAACTACATAATACTAACTTAATCAATCATTTACTTTCATCTGCATTTTCTCTCTGTATTCAGTAGGTTTCATTCCAGTATGCTGTCTGAACATATCAGACAGACTGCTTATATATTTGTAACCGACCATTTCCGCAATTTGAGATACAGGAAGTGCTGTATCTCTAAGAAGATGTTCAGCATGTGTAATGCGGCGTGTAACTATATATTGCTGAATACTCATACAGTATACATGCTTAAATATGTATTTCAGCTTAGCTTGACTCATGCATGCTATTTGTGCAAGAAAATCAATCCTGATATTCGTAGCATAATGGTCATTAATATAACTAGCAATAGATACAACAGCATCCAAATCATCCTTGGGTATTGAAAATCTATGTCTAAAATGTTCTTTATTCAAATTCTTTGCTTTTTCAAGGATTATGGAAAGTGCTTCATTTACCTTGCTTTCATAAAACAGCCTTGCAGATATACCATTCCCCATATAGCTTTTGATTTGATTGAAAACCGTAATTAGTTCAGGAAAATCTGAGCAGCCATCTATCTTAGTGAATGCTTCTGAAGGATTTTCATAAAGGTCCGAATATTTTTTACTTAAATATTTCTTATAATATTCTGGCATGAAGGTAATGCTTACACTTTCAATAGGAATTTTTTTGTGAAGTATCATACGATATTCACTCTTTTTCCCTACATACGCCTGAATTGTTCCGGATGTCAAACGACGGTACGGTGTCAGTATTTCTCCGGAAACAGAGTAGAAATAACCAACACAAATATACTCCGGTTGTTCAAAAGCACAATAGGTATCTTCATAGTGAATCTGATTCATAATTGTGATAGTTACATATGGATTGCATTGATATACCCAACAGTGTCCCTTACCAAGTTCAGAATTCATCTTATAAAATTTGCCATTCGGATTAAATCCAGGTACTGGTGCACATGGAATAACACCTGTATCTGCAAAAATATCCCTGTACATTTTTTCTAATTGTTTGCTCATAAAATTATGTTTTCTCCATTCGGTAAATAGTTTGTGCTAATAGCTAATATTTAAGTTCTCTCATTGACGCTAAAAGTATGAACAAGTAAAATAAAATACAAGTTAGATGTAATTAATTTAATTATATATTAAGCTAAATAAACTTTCAAGCCTTTTTGTGAAAGGAGTCAAAATGGAAATTGAAAAATATCTTTCTGCCATGAAAAAAAGATGCTCCCGTAGAAAATATACAGATAAACCGATTGATTCTAAGTTAGTAAAGCAACTTGAAGAGAGCATTACTTTATCCAACAAATTATCTGGACTTAATATGAAATTGATTATCGGAAATGGAAGGGAACTTTTTGACGGATTCAAAAAAAGCTACGGTCTATTCGTAGGTGTTCAAAACTACATTGCCATGATTGGAAGCAAAGAGCTTCCCAATCGTATGGAGAAAGTTGGTCGTTTTGGTGAAAAAATAATTCTTGAAGCAACTGCAATGGGTCTATCTACCTGCTGGGTAGGAACCAGTTATGATAAAAAGACAGCTACGACATTATGTAAGGAAAATGAGACATTAGACTGTGTTATAGCAATAGGATATTCAGACAAGAAGCATTCACTTAAAGAACGAATGATGGCATATGGTATGCATTGGCAGAATAGAAAGAAGCAAGAGTTGATGGATGCAAAAGAACCTGTGACAGAATGGTTTCTGCGAGGTATGGATGCCGTTTATCTTGCACCTACAGCAAAAAATTTACGTCCATTTATATTTAGATATAAGGATGGTCAGGTGACTGCCCACATCACAGTATCGGATGAAACTACAATGATTGACCTTGGAATTGCCAAATTGCATTTTGAATTAGGTGCCGGAGGTGGAAGTTGGGAATACGGCAATGGTGGTCGTTATTATTTAGCTGATAAAGAGAAAGAAAGTGATAATCCATGAAAGCTGTTTTTATTGTATTTAGCCCATCCGGACATACGCTCCTTGTAGCACAAAAATTCATGTACCTTCTTGAAGATAATGGAATTTCTTGTCATATAATCAACATCACAAAAAACGATAAGTATCTTCGGGACTCCACAGTTACGCAAGCATTGGTCAATGAGCTTGGAGAACATAATCTTTTGATTCCGTGTGCACCGGTATATGCTGGACACTGCGAACAGAATATGCTCAGGACAATACGAGCACTCCCTCCGAAAAGGAGTGGAAAGATTCTTTCTATTCCACTTGTGACATATGGGGGAGTACATAGCAGTGTTGCACTTGAAGAAATGGGAAAAGCACTTCGCAACAAAAGCTATATCCCAATTATGGGTATTAAGATTGCTTCAGAGCATACTTTAACAGCCACTTTCAAAAGACAAATCAATCCACAACTTCCGGGAAAGGAAGAAGAACAAATCCTCGCAGAAGCATCAGAGATAGTGTGCCAAATTGTAAATGACAAGATAGCTGTGGTTGATGCCAAAAAGAAACTTGCATATGCACCATTTATAAAACGTATTATGTTTCGTATTTTAAGTCAAGAAAAAATCCATAGAAAATATAAGAAAGTTTCGATAGATGCAACAAAATGTATTGTCTGCGGTCAATGTGTTTCAGTCTGCCCAGTCAATATGTTCGTAAACCTTGATAGTAAAGTACAAATGGTACGTGACCCTAAGCATTGTATCTTATGTGCAGAGTGTTATCATCACTGTCCTGCAAAAGCTGTTAAACATCCATATATCGAAGTTGCCAGAAAAAGACTTTCAGATGGCTTTGCAGACCTTGAAACACCTCAATCTGCCATTTATAAATAGTTCTGATATTAGTTAAATATATAAGGAGAACTTTACCATAAAAATTGTAAAAAGAAAGGATGATTGCTATGATAAACAAAACAAACATTTATGAACAGCTTACAACCTTACCATATCTCTCAGCTTATCAGCAACTGATACAAGGCGCCATCGAATTAGATGTCTTTTCTGAGCTGAAGAATCCTATAACTGCAAAAGAGCTTTCTGAAAAAATGGACTTGGATGAAAGCAATACTTTCAATCTTTTAAAAGCTTTATATAGTCTTGGTTATCTTAAGCGAAATGGAGATGCATTTTGCAATATGCCGGAAACTGCAAAATATTTAGTCAAAGGAAAGCCTACCTACATGGGGAGTGTGCTTGAATTTTTCTGCAACAACCAAGGAATGTCTCTTGGTAATGTAGTACAGCAGGTTAAAGAAGGACCTAAGCCTATGGAACATCTACAAAAGTCAATGGATTTTGCATCTTATGGTAAGACTATGCGTGATGCTCAATCAGGAATACGTCAATATGAACTGTTAGAAATTCTCAAATCTCTTCCCGAGTATAAATCTATTCATAAAATGTTAGATCTTGGCTGTGGTGCAGGTTGTCTTGGAATTGCAGTCATACAGGATGTAGGTAACTGCACGGGTGTTTTTTTCGACAGACCGGAAATGCAACCACTTATTGAAGAAACCATAAAGCTTTCCAATATGCAAGAGAGTATTTCAGTTAAAACCGGGGATTTTATAAAAGATGATATTGGCGGAGAATATGATCTAATCATCTGTTCATCAATTATGTTGTTTGCCATTGCATATGGCACTGATTTCTTTGCAAAGTTGAAAAAAGCATTGAATCCTGGTGGAGTAGTTGTGTGCATAAACGAGGGAATTGAACCGGATTATTCTGGTCCGTGGGATATGATTTTAGGATATATGTCATTTAATTTACAAGGAATGCCAATTGGTGTAATAAAAGGTCAGGTTGCTGATGCAGCAAAAGCTGGCGGGTTTTATTCAGTGGAAAATCGCAGTGTACTCCTTAGTACCGGAATGCACGATATCAATATTTTGCGAAATAAATAGTAACTTGGACCGGTAACTCAACTTTCCCATATAAAAAACCATTGAAATTTTATATTCTTTAAAAGTACATTTTTATATTTGGCATAGTTTCTCAGTATTTTCATTTTTTGATAAATATGCGAATTTCAATAAATACTATTCAAAAAATATGTGTCAAGAAGTGTATATCAATGTATTTTAATATTTCGACTAACATTACAATAAAACAAACTACTACTTTTCAAATACTATTTAGTTTAACTTAATAATTTATATTTATTCTTATACTATTAACTCAACTTTCCCACATGAAAAACACATTATAAATATTGAA
>GL405246.1:42677-88328 GCA_000146855.1 [Eubacterium] yurii subsp. margaretiae ATCC 43715 | reverse complement strand
TATTAAAAAATCAATTTATGCTTAAATTTCAACTAAAATTGCAATAATTTTAGTGGGAAAGTTGAGCTATTAATGTAAAACAGCATAGTATTAATTGAGTAATTATAAATGTTTCAAAAACATTTTATCCGCCATTCTACTGAATTTTAGTATAAAATATTTAAAACTCAAGTCTATTTTTTTATAGTATCAGGATTTACAATATTAATTCTATTAGTCCAAATAAGGCCTGAAAAATCTTTAGGAACTTTAGTTAGGCTATCAATTGTGTCAAAACCCTCCGAAAGACCTGATCCGCCTGCTGTCAATTCTACACGAGTATTGACGCCATCCATTCTCTCCATGAATTTATACGGCCAGCCCCACAAGAATTTTGCATAAGACAGAGGTATTCTAAGCTCGGTATTTTTCATCTCCTCAGTAATATATCCGCTCCAACCCATCAACTCATATTTAAACAAGGCAGCAATCAAAGAATTTTTTGACATAACTTTTAAAGTCTTAGTTTGACTTCTAAGATAATCTGCTCCCTCATCCACACTGCAAGCCACACTCAGCTTGTCCAATCTTTCAGGTGCTAATGATGACATATTTTCCCAAAAGACCTTATAAGTTTCTATCTTTCCGTCTTTTATCTCAATAACAAAGTCCTTATCCGGAAAGGCGTCCAAAACCTCATTTAATGTAGGCATCAAGCCTACGCCCTTGCCCCTAAGCGGATAAGTCTTGCCGCAATCAGCAGTATAGCCATAGCCTACATCCATCTTCTTCAACTGCTCCATTGTATAATCTTGAACCTCGCCCTTAACTCCGCAACGATATAAGAGTGTCGAATCGTGAAAGACAGCAAGTTGTCCATCTTTTGAAAGTTTCACATCAAGCTCAACAGCTGTCGCCCCCAAATCAAAGGCAGCCTTCATAGACGGAATTGTATTTTCAATATAATCATGTGTAGGCGTCTCAATCATCTCCGCTGTATTACTGTCCCAATTTGCCTTGGACTCATCAAAAACTTGGGCAAGCCCCCTATGTGCCAAAAACTTATAAGACGTATCTCTCCTTGGAGTAAACAAACTCGTATTATTAAGCCATAAAAAGATAAAAAACAATAAAATTATGGCGACAATTATTCTTTTTTTCTTTCTCTTTTTATCCATAACTTAACTCCTGTTTATCTATTATAAGATAATATGATTATTACTGATATTTTCAGTCTTTCTAATCTTTTCTTGTCTTTTTTTCTCAAACAATATTTTTATTTAATACTCTATATTAAGACTTATCAACCTATATTATACCATAATTCATCAACAGTTAGAGATTTTCCAACTCAAGGCTCTTCAAAGAAATATTATACTAAAAACCGGTTAAAAAACCATGTAATTATCTTACAAAAAAGTTATTTAAAATTTCTACAATACATAGAGTTATTTAAAATAACTCCTTGACATTATAAATGGTGATTAGTATTACTAAGCATAGAAAAGCACATAACTTAGATATATTAGAATCTATGAGTTATGTGCCAGTACATTGATAGTGAAGTAAAATTAATAAATTATTCTAATGATTATCCAATAAATAATACAAGTTTATTTTATACATAAATTTTTTAATTATCTTTTTTATAATATTTTAATGACTGCCTAAAATTTTTTAAGCATTAGTTTAATTGCAAGCTTTTTTCGGCTGCCATTATTCCGTCAACCACAAAGTCAGCATTTACAATTTCTGCTCCTTCTATAAGGTTTGCCTCGTCAACACCGTTATGTTTCATACATGCTGAGCAAACTGCAAGTCTTCCGCCTGCTTGCAAATATGCCGGTAAAAGTTCTTTTATAGGCTTAAACGGTTCTCCTATATCAATTTTATCCGCATAGCCTTTTTCAGCTAAGGAAACAGCGTGAGATAAAAGCAAAATAACAGTCTTATGACTTTTTTCGGTAGCATTTAATCCCATTGTAAAAGCAATAGTAACATTATTCGCATCGTTTTCATGAGCTGTAAGAGTTATTAAAAGATCAATTTTTTCCATATTTACCTCCAATTTAAGTTATAGTTAAATGACTTTTATCATCTTTTTGTATCTATACCATTTTTGAGGTAATTAAAACCTTTTTAGTATAAATATAATTTTATAAATTATGCTTAGACGTGAAGCATTACTAAATCTAATATCCAAAAACATTTGAATTGATTATATAACATTATTTGCATTAATACTAAAAAATCTTAATAACTGCCTTTGAAATATTTCATTAATCTTCAAAGAAATATTCAAAAAATTCTATATCATATTTACATATACTAAAAGAATATTAGTGCTGTTATTCTTTTGATTAATGGCAATTTTTTTAATATTCTACGACTAAAATTAGATTACAAGTGCTTAAAATCACTATTTCTCATTTATTAAATTAGCTTTTAAAATTAATACTATATGATTTTTAATTGATGATTATACTTAAATTTATAGATATATTATTTTGGGACTTTTCTTCGATTATCATAAATTTTAACTTTCAAAAAGTAGTAAAAAGATAAAAATATTTGCATTTGTATTAAATTTTAGTAATTAGCATAAGCAAAAATAGTCATAAAAATCTGCCGACTACATAAGCCGGCAGATATAATCTAACTTAATTTATTAATATCATACAAGTACAATAAACTGCAAAACATCATTCTTCCTAAGACAATAAGCCGAATTGCTCTGTGTCAATCCATTCCATTGAAAGAATAGACCAAAAATCTTCTGCAAGTCCGTCCAATACATAGTCATACGGGAGCCAGCCATAGCCGTCTTGTCCCCAAGAGCTTCCCCATGAATTTCTTATCATCAAAGCTCCCTTTTTCTTTTCATTACTCCTTGTGTTAGTAATGACTTTATTGTCATCATAACCAACCGCCACTACGGCATGTCCCCATTCCGCCTGTTCATTCTTGCAAGGATAGGGAATCGAGCCAGGAGCATCTGAACTTTCAAAAGATGGAAAGCCGAAGAACCCAAACGCTGACGGAACACCTGCCGCTAAATAAGTCTTTACATTTCTTAGAACCTCTTTTTTTGAGGTTTTTTTGCCCATAGGATCGTGGCAGAAGTAATTGATAGCTGAGTAGTGATTGGCAAGTGAATAAAGGAAAGCATCCGGCTCACTATCCCAGTTTGGATTTACTGTTACTCCGTCGAGCGTGTATGGAAAATATCTTTCATCCGGCACTCCGAACAATACTACCGCTCCCATTGCAGAACGTAGCCATGCTCCTGAATCTCCACTTGATAACATAAGTTTCCTTGTCGTTTTGTACACAAACAATCTTGAGCCTTCAATATGGCTTCCGTACGCCCTTTTTTGAAAGTATTCCACCATGGCAACCACAGCATTTGCAGTGCAAGAGCCTAAGTCAAGCTGGTCTTCCACAGGCGAGCACCACTCTCTTAGGTCTACATTGCTTGGAAGTTTTTCTTCAATCTTTGTTTTATCCTTTTCTTTAATGCCAAGCTTCTTGGAAAGCTCAGATATAACAGGGTGTTCATTGGAGTAATCCCTCATATCCGGAAGTGGCGGTAACCAACCGGTAGTAAGCGGTTCTCCTGCCTTACACCCCTTCATAAATCTTCTTTGTCTAAAAAATACTTTCATCATAGGAGCTCCTTTTACAACTTGATATGTTCAGGTCCTTCGATGATAATACCAGCAGATTCAATATTTGCAATAGGGTCGCATTTTGACAATTGACCAAAGTCCAAGCCTGTGATTTCTTCTATTCGAGCAACAGGTACCTGGTAAGTTTGGTATTCCCCATAGGCAAATTCAAGATTTTCAATCATATTTTTTTGAGTTTGAAGGTAGGCTGTAGCAGACATCTTGCCATCGTCCTTGATGATGACTGCAACCTTCCAAAATTCTGCAGGTATCTTAAATTTTTTCCTATATATCATATCATCACTTCTAAATACCGGACCTGTGAAAACAGATACCTTCAAATTGTGATTTTTGGCGTTTTTCAAAATATAATTCTCCAAATCAAGCCATGTCTTTTGGTTTAGGTTCTTATGTTGTGGAGAACTGTTTGTAAAGTGGAAGGTGTCGCTGTTTGCCTTCTCTGCCTTATCTCCCCAAACAGGATCCAATCTCCTTACCAAGTGGCCTCTATCTATATCATTTTTGGCATAGAGCTCATCTCCATATTGGGCATCCTTAGGAATCCTCATATCAAAGTTCCAACTGTCTCCACTTCTCTTTATGTCCTTTGATTGATTTCCGTCAATGTTTACGGCTGTGAAATAAGCAAGACATCTTGAACGGCACATTACAATTGAAAAATGGGTATAATCCAAGACATAGCTTCCATTGTCCATGCAAGTAACGTCCTTCTTCATTTCATCAGAAAGTAGCGGGAGTTCAACCTTATGCTCCAAGCCAAGAAAGGCACCGTCATATCCCACATCACTTTGAGAAGGAGTAGGCTCAGTAGAATCAGGCTTATTGCAAGTGTCCAAATTTGGGAAAATTTCCTTGATTAACATCTTTTCCCTTGTAGTGAAATCGTTGTATTTACTTGCAAAATAATTAGAGATTGAACTTATGCGTATTCCCTCATTTGCAATCCACTCACGCTTTTTATCAGGATTTGGTACGCCTGAGTGGTGAAGAGCTACAACAATCCATTGGTCATTGAATACAGGAGAGCCTGATGATCCCGGTTCAGTATCTGTAAGGTAGTGAATGAAGTCATCAAAAATAGAGCTGACCTTATTTTCCCTAATAGTTACCGCCTTAGGTCCACCCTTTGGATGCTGAATTATGGAAACATATTCTCCCTCAAGAATCTTACCCTCTTGGGCAATAAGACGAAGATGACCGAAATCCTTAGGCTGTTTCTCACTTGCAGGGTTTTCTTTAAGTGCTACCAATGTAAAATCAAGTTTCTCATCTGTTACAAAAAATTGTTCAGGATCCAGTCTAAAAGTAGAAGTCGGACAAGGCATGAAATTTTCATCATCTTGATAGTTAAACTCAACAATGGAATTTAGAGCAGTCTGCATACTATCAATAACGTGGTTATTAGTCATCAACACCTTGTCTGAAACCAAAAATCCTGTTCCGGAGCCTATAAAACTACCCTTGTCATCACGGATTCGAATACAACACACAGAGTTGCCCGAATTAGTACCTATCTGCATGTAAGAAATCGGGAAGAGATCACTTTTCCCCAAAATCCTCTCCATAGCAATAGAATCATAGTCATTAAGTAATCTTCTTCTTGATTTGAGAGTTTTATTTTCAACCCCCGTCTTTTCAAGATTAGAATTTTTCTTGGAAACATTTTTAACAAAACGCTTCAAAGCCTGCTCCTGAATTTGATTTTGCCTCTCTTTAAAACTTTCCCTTGAAATGTCCTTTTGTTCAACAATACCACGCAACATAAAATCATTCCTTTCTTTAATGAATAATAAAGGTTAAAAACATCCGTTAATACTTAAAATCACATCTCTTTATTTTTTCACATACAGAACAACTTATATTGGTATACCGCTTAAATATTAAAAAATTAGCGATAAAATCTGATTTTTAAATCAAAAAATTATACTATATCATAATAATACCACATATTTAATATTATTACAATAAATTCCATAATCTTCATCTAAAATCAATTAACTCTAATTTAGTAAATACTCTTTATACGTCCACATTGCCTATATTTTTTTTATTAATCAAGAATCTTTTTACTTATATATCCAACTATGAACTTTTATTTATCTATAGCTACCATTTTTAATTTCACACTAGTAAAAACTCAACTTTTAGTAAATATTATTTAAAAAACACTAAAAAACTATGTCAAGTATTATATTGTATAAAATATACTCAAATTTCAATATTTTAAATTTTTTTCATTTGGGGAAGCTGAGTAATTCTATATAGCTTGATTATTTATGGAGATTTTTCTATTCCATATTAACAATAATACTATTAATAATATCTATACATGTATCAGCTGCTTCTTCCATATATTCTCTAAATTCAGCACTTCCACCCTGTATGCTATCTGAAATAGTTTTTATAAATAAGTTGGGCACCTTGTTTTTATCACAAACAAGAATTATTCCTGCACTTTCCATATCACATATATCTGCATCAAATAAATCTGCCAATTCCTTCTTTTTTTCAGCATCAACTACGAATTTATCTGCTGAGGCACATGTAACTACCCTAATATTGGGATTATGCTTTATTGCCATTTCTACATATTTTTTTGTTGTTCGCAAATATATATCATCATATTCAAGATATCTGCCTACTTCACAATTATCTACAGCTGATGTATCCATATCATAATGTACGATTTTATCAACTATACAGCTATTTAAGAGCTTGATTTCATCTCGCAAAGCACCAACTACACCAAAGTTGACAACTAAATCAACATCTAATTTGCTAATTAGCATCTGAGTGCAGGCGGCAGCTCTGATTTCACCTGCTCCTGATTTAGCAATATACACTATCTTATCTCCAAAATCTATAGAATATACATCAAAGCCGTTCACTTCTTCCTTTACTAAGCTATCAGCATATTTTTTCATAACACTTGCAATTTCAACCGCCGTAAGCAAAGCTATTTTTTTCATATATGCTCCTTTTACTTTTAGGCAATAATAGTTAAAACAAAAGAAAACTTCATTTGAATAAATTCTCAAAGTAAATGCAAGATAATTAGAGCTATAATTATCCATAGTTCAAAATTTATTATAAATTCTATAGAATAATGTATTATACATTTTTATAAAAGTTATAAACATGTTATAAATATTGTACTATTTCAATTAAATAATAGTATTTGTTAGATTAGCAGATAAATTTTGCTAAATATAGTGTATTAGCAATTGTATGCTATATTTTTCTATGCTTTAAATAGGGGGTTTCGTATGAAATAGATAATAGTATTACAATATACTTATTAATAGTCTATATTTGCTATACACATATTATACCATAAACTCATACTTTGATAGACATCAAAAAAACACATAACTTAAACACTTTCAAATCTACAAGTTATGTGCTTTTATATTTATCCATACAAAATATTGCTTTTAAAGACAGTTCTTTATAGCCTGAGCCAAACCATACGGATTTTCCCAAGCCATTGAATGTCCTGCATTTGGAACAACTTCAATTTTTATATTATGTTCTTTTAGATTTTCAAAATCGTCATCAGGCAATGAATTCTCTCCGAAAATAAAGTATTTGGGGAATTCAAAACTGTATAAAAGCTCCCTCCACGATATCTCACCACCTCTAACTGCATGGGTAGATATTTCAAAGGCTGCCTTTGGCAACCAGTTCCTCAAAGTTGCTGTCCACATTGTACTTCCTGATTCTTCATACTCTCTAAGCTTTCTTTTAAAAACTTCTTCCAGATTATCCTTATCAAAACTTGCAATTTCAAAGCTTGCTGCACCCTGAACGCTTGGATCCAAATTAGACTCGCTAAGTATCAGACATTGAACTCTATCTTGTATAAGGTTACAAAGCTCAATAGATACAGCTCCACCCAAACTATGTCCAAAAATTATAACTTTTTCCAAATTAAGATCCTCAATAAACTCCTTTAGATATCTTGCATGCGCATCAACAAAATAGGTGAAATTCAATGGCTTGTCACTATAGCCTGCACCTAATAAATCAATTAGAATTATTCGGTGCTTAGATCCTAAAATAGAAGCCACTTCCACATAATCAAAAGATCCTGCACATCCCAAGCCATGAATGAAAATAATGGGAGTTAATTCTCCGGAAAAATCATTATAACGAATCTTATAGCTTGTTCCTCTAATTTTGTACTCTCTCATTTCCAACCTCTATAAATTATTATAAGCTCAATTTCATAAATATAAGATATTCAAAGCCTGTATGTTTTGCAAACTTCTCCTTCACACGACGACTTTCTACAAAGCCAAGCTTTTCATAAAGTTTAATCGCAGCTTCATTATTACTTGCTACATCCAGCATATAACAAGGGTAAGCACTGTTTTCTATAGTCCATTTTAGCAGTTTTTTCATTATGCCCTTGCCCTGGTAAGTCTCAAGAGTAGTCACATACTTAAAATATCCGCAATCAGCTTCCACATTGTACGGCTTTCCCAATACCTGATATACAAGCTGAGCTATGATAAAGCCTTTTGCAAGACCAAATTCTTTATAAAATGAATAGTCCTCTTTTTTATAAAGTCTGTTTCCACCTTTTGCAACACCGCAACAGGCAATCACCTTGCCATCGTCAACCGCAACTTTAAATTGCTCAAGTTTAACGATATTTAAAAGCATATTCTTTATTTTTTCGTCACTTATTTTGAAAAGCTTGAAATGATGTTCAAAACCTTTATAAATACAGTTGACAATTTCATTATAATCTTGTGGCTTTGAATTCCTAAACTCCATAGCTCCCCCACAAATTTTAATTTATGAATTACTGTTTCTAATAAAGAATTTAAAAGACTGATAACAAATTATTTAATTGATTTCATACTATCAATAATATACTCAATCCATAATTTATTATTAATTCTTCTTTGATTATCCACATTGTAAAGTGTTATATTCTCGCTTTTTTCTATTATTAGACGTTTAATAATTTCTTCTTTAGTAGAATTTCTGCCTACAACAATTACTTTTTTATTATCATCATTAATCAAAGTTCTTATTATACCATTTATATGTTCATCATCTTTATTAAAGCCAAAACCTACTATAACTATGCAATCAGCTTTTTTCCATCCCCTATATAAATCCACATATTCACAAGATTTAAAAATAGAAGTCATTGGTTTTGTTCCACTTTGAGTAAACATTAATAGGAATTAGAAAACTTATGATTCCTATTAACGTTTTATTAGTTTTAAGATTACTATGACTGATGTGTTGATTAATATTTATTTATATAATTTGGCTCAAAAAGATTGTAATCACATATATTATATTATTTTATTTTTTTATATTTTTAACTATTATTTTATATATTTGCTTAGCTATTTTCTCCGCCCTTTCATTAATCAAAAAACTCTCTGAATCAGTATAACTTCCTAAAAAATCTTTTGTTATATTATATCTAGATTTCTTGTAAATTTTATATTTATCCTTAAGTATTTTATTTGCACATTCTACATTTAATTCTTTTTCAAGTAAAATTAAATTTCCAATATTTAACACTGATTCTCCTGACTTAAATAATGACTCTGGTATTAAATGTTCTATCGTTGCCACTTCTCTATCAAAGTTTATTTTCTTACTTTCTGAAAGCTTTTCCTCTAACTTGTAAATAACATACTTTGTCAACATATTCTTTTTACGTTTATCCTCGCTCATCTTCTCTACTTTAGATGAATAGCTCATCTGAGCAAATTTAGTAATAAACTTTTTATTATCTTTAGGTAATAAAGATATAAATTCTTTTTTAAGTTTTAAAAATACCTGATTAATTTTACTTTTATCATCCAATTTATATATTTCTCTTGCAGCATTACCATACTTGCTTACTAATGTGTTAGTCCTTTCAGTTAAAATGCCATTATAAATGAAATGAAACTCTTCTAAAAATACAACCATTGATTTCATGTTTTTGAAGCTTAGTATACCTTTGTTATATTTATCTACTAAAGTAATTAGCAAAACTTGTACTTGTTCAATATTTAGTATATTTTGTAATGCATCAAGGGCTCTAACAAAATAAACCAAACCTTCCTTTCCTACATTGTTTCCCTTTGAACTTTTTCGAAAATAATCCTCCCTTGGATTGATAATATGAGAATAAATTACTGAAGCTTCTCTCAACTCTTTCAAAAAATCCATATAGTTATCTTTTTTAATTTCACTTTTAAATTTTTTATATAAGTCTTTTTCTGTACTATTTGTATATCTAGATAACCAAAAATATCTATAAAATTTCTGTACAGAAATATATTCTCCATTATTTCTAAGATTTTCTTTTATCTTCAACCATATTTCCTTTGCTTCATCTAAAGGAACAGTCTCATCCTGAACTGAAAAAATCTCATTTTTAATTAAATCTAAGGATGATAAATGAACCCCCTTCGAATTAATATTCTCAAATATTATATTGACATCATCTACACTTTCAGAAATAATATATATAAATGTACTTCCAAGCAATTGATTTCTAACAAATTTTATTTTTTCAACTTTATTTAACGCTGAATTTTTAAAAATAGAGGCTGATAAGTCTTCGTCTTCTAATTTCTTTTTAAAAAAAATCATAAGCTTCTTTTATACGTCTTGACTCCGTAGAAAGATCTTTTTCCATTTTTTTAATTTCCTTATCATCTACTAATAGAAATTTACATTTTGATAATTCTTCACTATATTTTATATTCCTCTTTTGTATTTTCATCTGAAAATATGGATAAGCTGTCTCATTTTCCATTACTTTATATAATTCGCCATTGTCATCTTCCGCAAGTATATACTTCCAAACATGGTTTGACAATTTAGGATCATATTTATATAACACATCTGATAAAGCAGATAAGAAAATTGTAATTGTAGTAATTCTCTGTTGTCCATCAATAATTTCTATATATTGATTATGATTCATCATATCTCCAACTAAAATTACAGTTACAAAAAAATACTCTTGAGTTTTATACGAGTCCCCATCTAGCTTAATATTGTAAACTATATCAGAATAAAAATCTTCTAGTTGTTCTTTTGACCACGAATATTCTCGTTGATATCTAGGTATCTTATACTTCTTATTCGTAAAAAAATTTTGAATGCTTATTGTATCTGAATTAAAATCCATATGTCACCTCTATTAATAATATTAAATTTATTCTTTACAGAAATTATTACTACCTAATCATTATTTTTAAAAATATATCCTTTTTTATAGATACTATCAACCCTATCTTATATATATTTTATAAGCTTTTGCTTTTTTATATTACTATATACTTTGATTTTTTTATAACTAATTGATTTTTTTATTTTTCCACTTGATTTTGTACTATGTTTAATCTAATTCAGCTCTACTAAATAAATCTAAAATAAGAGTTTTATCTTCACAAGCTTTTTTAAAACGAAGGATAAAGTCTAGTAGAGCATCTTTGTCTTTTGAATAAACGCAAAACATACCCGCTTCCGGATCAAAATCCACTTTTTCTTTTAAATCAAAACAATGTTTGTTTATAAATACTTGTGCTAAACTAGCCCAATCATAACCGTTTCCTTCAAAGCCCTCATCTTCACGAGTATCAAAAACATCTTGTAGATACTCGCCTACATCTAAGCAAACAGAAGCACTTTCATCATGATCCACCCAGAAAAACGGACTAATTTCTTTTTCAATTTTTTCTGTAATTTCCATATCTTTATTCTCCTTAAATTATATTTATTAATTACATTCTTCTCAAAATTCAAGCTAAAAAATAGATGAATATTTACTAAATATTCTAATAATAATATATCTACTATCTATATTTTTGTTGAAAATTTTGAATGCTCATAATAGTATAGGATTTGAACATTATTTTAATTAATTTATTTTCTGGATGAATTTCATGATACCTCCACAATCTTATAAATAATAAGTTTATTCTTAATTTCTCCTCAAATCTTCTAAATATTTATTTAAAATTTTGTCTTCTTCCATTTGACTCATTATTTCTACAATTATATGCAGCTGAATTGATATTTCATTTTTTTTCTTTTTTTCATCATAAAAGTTTTTTAGTTTTTTTATCATATCTGAATCATCATCAAAACTTACAATAAAATAATCCTCACTCTGAAAACCATCTTCACAACTTGAAATAAATGTTTCATCATTTGATAAACTCAACAATTCTTTGAAAGTTTTTGGTGTAAAAGATATTCCAAAGTAATCTGGTTTTCCTCCTCTTTCAATTAATCTCGCATATCCTATTAAAATAGTTATTATTTTTAAACTTTTTTTATCAGGTAAATTCCACTCTTCTCTTAGTTCTCTATCCATTGCATGAGTGATAATTTCACATAAATTACTAGTCACAATTTCTTTATAATCCTTTCTCCATTCAACTGAACCTGATCCTGTTGGAGCATATCTATTAGAATTAGATTTTGAATACGAACCTTGCTTTGCAATTAATATTTTATTATCCACAGTAAAAAGTAAAGTTGAAGCTCCTAAAAAGTTTGCACACTTACTATCCTCTAACTCATGAAGTACATTACTATCATCAACTAATAATTCTCTTCCATCAAATACCTTACTTATTTTTCTATTATTAGAAAACTGTTTAAATACTATCTCATTTGTACATTGCCCGATATAATATCCTACCTTACTAATAGTTTTATTCATTACATCCAATTCATTTTCAGCATTTAAAAGTAAACTCTGATTTTGCTTAAGTAATTTACCATTATGCATATAACGATTACTCTTGAAATTAGAATACATTATTCTAGGCACAAAAGTTCTTAACTCATCATTAATAACGAATGGAAACACAGCTTTTACAGATATTGAACAGTTTGGATGTTGCAATTTTCTATTTATTTCTTTACTCATAACATAATATTCATCATAAATATTAGTATAGTTTTTTTCCAAACCTTTATTGAAAATTTTAATTTCATATCCAGAAGCAAGATACTCATCACTCAGATTAATATTTTCTTTTAACCTTAACTTTTGCTTTTTTGAGTAATTCTTAACCTTAATTGTATATCTAAAATACTCATATCGAATAATATATCCAATAATAGCTGTAATTATTATAACAATTAAAAAAATTACTAAATTTTTTGAAGTAACTTCCTCAATACTATTTTTATTACCACAAAAATTTGTAAAATCATAGATCAAGATAATCTGATTAATAATAAAAATACATATTAGAAATGTTTTAAAAAAACCATATCTTACGTTTAAAAAAAACAACCCTAGTAGTCCCATTATTTTATATTTAATTTTATTCCATTTTCTTATTATTTTTTTTCTATTATCACTTCTATTTATCATAATTTTACTCCCTTTATATTAAATAACTCAACTTTCCCACATAAATAATGTGGTATAACTACTGCAATATTAGCATTTATAAAAATAATAATATACAACTTGACAAAAATTTTAATTATATTTTGTAATTTTATATCGTCTATATCATAACACTATAAATATTTGATTTAAAATCTTAGTTTTTATTGGAATTCCAATTAAAAAGCACCTATCCGGGTATATATGTGATAGCAACAAAACATATACTTCTCATAAGAAAGGTGCTTGCACATATGATATCAAATATTTTCGATTTTGAAAAGACTAAATTATCTTTTATTAATGCTTTTAGAGTTCTTAAACTTAATAAACTTTTAAAAGATTCTAATATCACTAAAGCTAAAGGTCATAAAGCTATTGATATATTTCTTTTCATCTTTAGTTTGGCTTTTACTAACAAGTCTTTATACAGACATCTTCAAAGTAATAAGTCTATAGATGATAATACTTTTTACAGATTCTTGAATAATTCTTCTTTTAACTGGAGAAAGTTTATTCACTGTCTCTGCTTTAAGATTATATCTGAGTTTAAGAATCTTACTTGTGAAAAAAGAGTAAAAGTTCTTATACTTGATGATACTGTTTTAAACAAGTCAAGAAGTAAAAAAAGTGAGCTTTTAGCAAAGGTATATGACCATGTAAATCATGCCTTTGTAAAAGGATATACTCTTTTAACTCTTGCTTATAGTGATGGATTTACAACTATACCTGTAGACTTTGCTCTTTTATCATCTACTAATGCTAAAAACAGATATAATGATATGTTAGATGTATCTAAAAAAACTGTTAGCTACAAAAGAAGATTACAAGCAATATCTTCAAAACCTGATGCAAGTAAAAACCTTGTTGAAAATGCTATTAAAAAAGGTATAACAGCAAACTATATCTTATGTGATTCATGGTTTACCAATGAACCATTCATACTTGATATGTTGAACTTAGATATGCACGTTATAGGTATGGTAAAGCAATTAAAACAAGTATATTTATATAAGAGTTGTTATCATACTTTAAACTCTTTGTTTAAACTTACAAAAAACAGTTATCACAATTCATCTGATATAATATCATCTGTAATGGTAAAAACAAAAGGCGGTATAGATGTAAAGCTTGTATTTGTAAAAAACTCAACTTTCCCACTAAAATTATCGCAATTTTAGTTGTAATTTAAACATAAATTGATTTTTTAATATACTACTTGACACACAATTTTCTGAATAATATTTATTGAAATTTGCATATTTATCAAAAAAATGAAAATACCGAAAAAACTATGTCAAGTATAATATTGTATTTTTGAAATATACTCAAATTTCAATATTTATAATGTGTTTTTCATGTGGGAAAGTTGAGTTATAATACTAAAACCTCATAGAATTATCTTGTAAAAAATGATGTTCTATAATTTGTTAAAAAAGATATAATGCTTAAAATCCTTAGCTTAAATGGAGTTTAGTATAATCAATAGATGAAATATAGAAGATTATCTCATAAATTTTCTAAATATGGAATCTATTATAAATTTATCATTATCTCAATAATTCTTCATAATATTCCTTGTCATCATCTTTAAAGACATTGAAAATTACTCTTTCCATTGAATTGGAATGCTTGGATAACCACTTTCCCACTGTTTTTACAGCAATCTCTGCAGCTTTTTTATTTGGAAAGTTAAATACTCCTGTTGATATGCAACAAAAGGCTACAGATTTTAAGTTGTTTTCCAAGCACATATCCAAGGTATTTGTGTAACAATCTTCAAGATTTTTTTCTAATTGTGGAGTAAGCTTATCATTTACTATTGGACCTACTATGTGAATCACCTTTTTTGCAGGAAGATTATAAGCGTCTGTAAGCATTGGAACAGCAGTAGGTTGCTGATAATTTCTTCCATATTTTGCTCTTAGTTTTTCCATCTGATGATTACATTCTTCCCTGAGCTGTATGCCTGCAAAAGTGTGGATTTGGTTGTCAATACATATATGCATGGGAAGAAAACAACCCAGCATTTGAGAATTTGCCGCATTGACTATGGCATCTACTTCCAGTCTTGTTATATCTCCTTGCCATATAGATAGATTGTTTTTAGTAACAGGAATTTCTGATAGTTTTACTATGCCCTTTTCCTTAATACAATATGATAAATATTCATCTTGCACTTTTATGACTTGTTCAGGCATTTTTTTCGGCATACGAATATTCATCAGGCTACGCAGGAGATTTTGCTTTTCAATTATATCATCAGGAATTTCTATATTTTTGTAATTATCATAATCAGCCTTAAATTCTTCCAAAAGATAATTCAATCTTTCCTCTTGACTTTTATTCATAAGCTTAGCTCCTTTTAAATATAATAGCAAGACAGTCTGTCAAATAATCCAAGCTATGTTTTATCTCGTTTATATACCCTATTTTATTAGTTGTTTATAGCATTTTAATCTTTATTACCAAATAATTTTGCCATTAATCGCAAATAATTAAATGCTCAATGATGTTTCTATAGATTAAATAGATAATGGTATTAGTATACATAATTACAGAAGATAAAATAGCAAATAGTATTGAAATATATGAAAATAAATGCTATATTATTTTACAGTAATAACAAAGAGTATTAGTTTATTTCTGATGTATGTAATATCCTAAAAGAGCTGTCAGTCAATTTGTTTGACTTGGAGTATAACATAGTTTTATAATAAACTCTATTTAAACTATGGATTTTATACTTGTTATACTTTTTAGTATATCTTTTGTTAACAGGCTTTTAGTGCATCAATTTTTAAAAAAATTACATTATTCTATTAGATTTTGATATTGTTTAATGAACAATATATCTATAAAACTTTGCTCTTTGCCAAAGGCACGAAAAAATTTGAAGAGCTTTCAAGATATGAAATTCTAAAAATTATAATGTAATATGTAAAATGACTATATTTCAAATGTTTCGCTATTAACTTAAGTTGTAAATTCTTTAATCGAATTATGCTTTCGTTATTTGGTCAGAATAAACTTTTATATAATGCATATGATTGAGATATAACACGAATAAAAAGGAGCTATATATGAGATTTTGTGATTTATTTTTAAGCTACAAAATAGGTTTAAATAACATCAAGAACCCAACTTCATTTAATAAACGACCATTCTACCTAAAATTTTATGTATTTACTTTAATATTCTGTACCGTTTTAAGTATAAAATTTATAATGTCTGATCAAAAACTTTATTCATGTATATCGTTAGGCTTTAGCATTTTTTTATTTGTAATATTCTTAGTACTTGATTATCGAAAAAGAGATATCAAGATGATTCTTGAAAATAGTTATATTCCTTATTCTAAAAAGAGAATGAATATGATAATTAATATTTTAAAAAATTATAAAATTAATATTAATGATTTAGACTCACTCAATATGCTAATTGATGAAGCAAAACACGCACAAATCCAATGTGATTACTTATTGCCATTTAAAAAACCTATCAAAACATTAGGCGCAATTATTGTTGCAATTGTATCATTTTTAGCTAATAAAATTAGTGATGTAGCCAAAGCAAATGAAATAATTTATATTACTATTCAAATATTAATTATCGCTTCACTAACATATATTATCGTTTTTTCTATAATACCTCTTTTAAAAGATTTTCTCTATAGGGATTATAATAAATATGATGAATTTATAGATGACTTAAGACAAATAAAGCTTTTCTACGCAAAAAAACAATAATTCATTTAGTATAAGTTTAAAATACTTCATTTCCATTTGATTTTATGAAAAATGAAAAACTCTAAATTATTACTTACTGCTATGAAAATTAATTTTAAGAACTTTGAGAGATAAAAACTTTAATACTTGAAAGAAAATCATTAGCTATATAATTAAATTATGTAAACACTTTATGTATCATTTATTGAGTAAAAATTTATAATTTTATTTATATGTGCATATAAATGTTGATTAATATTAGAGTAAAATAAAAATACAAAAATAACTAAATTACTAAAGAAAGCTTGTAAAATTGGAAAACTTACTATCTGAAAGTCTAAAAAATGAATATGTTCCTTTTAATAAAAGCGCTATAAAGTTATATCAGAGCAATAGTCCCATAGAAAATAAAATAAGTTCAGAAAAAGTACTTTACTAGAGGATTTTACAATCTTAAAACAATAGCTTTAACTAGAATTTATGAAGGAATAACTATTAATGTCAACAAAAATTTATGTGAATTACAAATCAAAACCAGGACCAAAAGGTATTAATTATTACGAATGTGTAAAGGAAGGCTTAGATAACTTCGTAAAAAATCGAGCTTGGGACAAAAACATACCCCAAAATGAAAATCGAAATTACAATGTGCATTTAGAAGGCTCATACCTTTGTCATGGAATTTGGGCAAAAATAATGGAAAATGAAAGTAAAAACGGAAAACTATATTCACATAATTATTTTTACTGGAAAAATAGTGCTTATAAAAATGAAATATTATTTCATTTTGACATAATGAATAATCCAAATAAAAAGAGTTGTGGATTGGCAAATTGTTGTAATAACAAAGAATTACAGGAATGGCAAAAAATATACCATTCAATAGGAAACATGACTCCAATCCCTTGGTTTAAAGTTATCGGAGAACACTACATTGATGGACAAGCTATTCATAATGCATTGGATGAACGTTGGGACTTATTTCTAAATGTATTAAAAAACAATTGGAACAATTGGTGTTCTGAAAAATCATTTACATTTGAATCATATATGTTACTTACTTGCCAACAAATATACTATGCAGATGTTTATAATGATTTTATTAAAAAAATAAATAACATAAACAATATTAAACTAAAAACACTAGAAAATTGGAATAACCTTATTAACAATGATAGTAAGCTAATTTCATTTTCTGAATATCCAGAAGAATCAGTGGCAAATTTAATTATAAATCTCATAAAAATAAGATGTCATATAATTGGTTTGTTATTAAAAAAAGGCACTATTAAAAAAGTAGTTATTAAAAAAAAGATATTTGGAAAAAATTTTGAGTTAAAAAGAAAGACCGTAAAAAATGTTGTACTTATATTATAAACTCAACTTTCCCACATGAAAAACACATTATAAATATTGAAATTTGAGTATATTTTAAAAACGCAATATTATACTTGACATTGTTTTTTCAGTATTTTCATATTTTTGATAAATATGCAAATTTCAATAAATATTATTCAGAAAATTGTGTGTCAAGTAGTATGTTTAAAAATCAATTTATGTTTAAATTTCAACTAAAATTGCAATAATTTTAGTGGGAAAGTTGAGTTATAAATCTAAAAGTAAAAATGCTCAAAGATATTTTAATTAGTAGCATAAAAATATTAAGAAATCTAATAAAACATTGTATAATATCTTTGACAAAAAATAAAATTAAAAAAGATTCTTTATTGATTTTTTGGGGAAGTATATCTTACAAGCAGTACTATTAAGAAAAAAGGTGGTTATATACTGATGAATAAAATAAAAAAGAATAAACTTACAATACCAATATATCTTAATACAAAAATTGTATTTGATATGTTGGCAACAATTGAGGATGGTTTTGCAAAGGTTAAAAATGTTCAAACTTCAAAAAACAAAAATCAAGAAAATAATATAGAGGCAAACATTGGCTCTAATAATCTATTTGCATTTTTGAATATAGGAGTTCGTGGAAATCATAAAGGTAATTCTAGCAGTGGAGAAACTGTTGTTGAGGAAAGAACGCATACCCCTGTTTCTTTGTTCCAGCAACTAAAATGCCAATTAGACGATGCGAATTTAATCAATCGCAATATTAAAAATTCAAACATTGGTGATTTTGTAGAAGTTCAAGGAACTCTAAAAAATAATCCAGTTATTGATATGTTGTCGGCTTTGAAGGAACTTATTTCTTTGGCAAATTTATTTACGGAAAACAAGTCTAAGAATCCTCAAAACAAAAAAGATAAGTTTATAGCAGATAATAAATTTAATTCCCAAATAGATGCTTTGATTAAAGGTCTACAGGCAGATGGAAAAAAAGACATAATTTGCGAAGCGGGTGGTACAAGCATCATTCTTCCAACAGATGAAAATTATTTTCTAAATAATAATATGAGCGAAGTTACAGATGGAAACTACAAAATATTAGGTAAGATTATTCGAATTTGTATGGACAAAGGTGAGATAAGTCTACTTAGAAATACTGTTTTCTCCAAACTTCAATTAGATAAAATGAAGGAATTTCAAAATCTATTCTCTGATCCTTCATTAATTCAATTTGTTGGTGAAGGTGGTATTAAGACCGTAATAAGTGCACCGGTTATTATGATTATTCCAATTGCTATCTATATTTAGCTTGATCATATCCATACAAGCCTAAGGAACTGCGATACTGCCTAAAAAATCATAGTTAATCTAATACTAAACTCTATTTAAACAATGGATCTTATCCTAATGATACTATTTAGCATATCTTTTTATAATAAACTTCTAATGCATCAATTTTTTATAAAATAATTCCATTATTCTATTAGATTTTAGTATAAGTAATACCTGATTTCGAAAATAAAAAAAATGGGACCGCAACTCTCACGCTACGGTCTAATTTTTTATATTCATTTGTAATCTTATCTCCTACCCCCACTCAATAATTACCATAGCATATTTGTTTCTTTAATTCTATATTAGTATCTTTTCAGTTTCTGTTTTCAGCTATTTTTATACCTATTTTTTGTGGTTTTAGAGTTTTTTAGTATCAAAACAGTATCAATAGTGATACTAAACGATTGTTAATAGTCCTCTATTTTTTCAATTACCTTTATCATATTACATCTAATATCTCTCCAATATCCCCGTCTATACATATGCTCCTATCTTCAATTTCTATTGGGCAAAATGCCTCTCCGTAATTGATACACGCATATATTGCATTTTTATTTTCTCTTGTCATCTGCCAAAAAGGATATTTTATAATCACAGGCGTATTTGCTCCCACTCCTAATTCCAAGAATAAAATATGCTTGTCTTTATTTGTTTGAAGAAATTCATAATAGGATTCAGATGCCTTATGCCAGGCTTCATCTTCCACAAATGAATCATCTGCACGAAGGTTCATCGTTACATCTGAATTGTCGTCAGGGCATTTGGGTATAAGATTCGTTGGAATTTGCATTGATATTATCCCATCATCCGGTATAGAGAACACAGCATTTTCATCTTTGACAAAACCTTGGGCTTCCATTGCTTGCATAACCCAGTTACCATTGTCATAGGTCTTTTGATTTTTGGGATTGATGCTTTGAAATAGTCCATAATCTCCTTGGGTATAGAATAATCTGTCTTTTTCAAAACCTGCTCTTTGGAATTGATGGTCAACATTTGTGGTAATGACGAAGTAATTCTTATCTTTTAAAATGGAGAGTAGTTTTTTATAAACCGCTTTTGGTGGCTCGATATATCTGTTGAAGTAAATATTTCTTGCCCACCATGCCCATTTTATTTCATCATCAGGAAAGGGATAGAATCCTCCTGAATACATATCTCTTATTCCGTATTTTTCCGTAAAGTCAAAGAAATATTTTTCAAATCTCTCTCCACTGTAGCTCAAGCCGGCAGAAGTAGATAGTCCTGCTCCTGCACCAACTACGATGGCATCTGATTTTTTGATTTGATTTTTTAACTTCTCAATTGCCTCTTTTATTGTAGACTTTCCTGTAGACATACCCCTGCCAAATGACCTTGCTCCCATTAAGCCTTTTTGAATTGTTTCACTGTATCCATTTTTCTCATCGTAGTAAGTCTTCATAATATTCCTTGTCCTCATCTTTAAACACGTTGAAAATTATCCTATCCATCGAATTAGGATGATTTAATGACCACTTTTCTACTGTTTTTACAGCAATCTCTGCAGCTTTTTTATTGGGAAAGTTAAATACTCCTGTTGATATGCAACAAAAGGCTATAGTTTTTAAGTTATTTTCCAAGCACATTTCCAAGGTATTTATATAGCAATCTTCAAGATTTTTTTCTAATTGTGGAGTGAGATTATCATTTACTATAGGTCCTACTATGTGAATCACCTTTTTTGCAGGAAGGTTATATGCCTCTGTAAGCATTGGAACAGCAGTAGGCTGCTCATAATCCCTTCCATATTTTGCTCTTAGTTTTTCCATATGATTATTACATTCTTCCCTGAGCTGTATACCTGCAAAAGTGTGGATTTGGTTGTCAATACATATGTGCATAGGAAGAAAACATCCCAGCATTTGTGAATTAGCCGCATTGACTATGGCGTCGACTTTTAGTCTTGTTATATCTCCTTGCCATATAGATATATTTCCTCTAATCAGCGGAATGTCTGATAGCTTTACTATGCCTTTTTCATCAGCACAATGTGATAGGTATTCATCTTGCACTTTTATGACTTGTTCAGGCATTTTTTTCGGCATACGAATATTCATCAGGCTACGCAGAAGATTTTGCTTTTCAATTATATTATCAGGAATTTCAATATTTTTGTAATTATCAGAATCCGCCTTAAATTCTTCCAAAAGATAATTCAATCTTTCCTCTTGAGTTTTATTCATAAGCTTAGCTCCTTTCCACTGCAATAACAAAACAAATATTCAAACAGTTCACAAAATGCAGATAATGTTTTATACTAATCACCATTTATAATGTCATATATCTAAACTTATTGAAATATTATTTTTTTGTAGTTTTCAACAACTTATCCTTGATATATTTTAGGACTATTTAATTGGTTCTTTAGTATTATACTAAATTCTAATATAATAATGGATAAAATATTTTCAGCAAATTTATAAATTAGATAGAAGTTTTTAAAAATTATTGATGAATATTATCCATAGATTAAATAGATAATAGTATTAATGAATTCATTTATTATATATACCTTTAAAAAAGACTCCGTTTTTTTGGAGTCTAATCTCACATTTCCTTTGCCAGAAGCTCTTGCATTCCACTCCTTAAATCATCTATGCTGTATTTCTTCATCTCATCTTCCATTGCAACTTGTATGGCTTTTAGCTTATCATCCAATAGGGCGTGAATATTTCTACCTACAGGACAGTTAGGGTTTGGACTGTTATGGAAATTAAAAAGATCTCCATTTTCCACTGGCTCTATAGCCTGATATACATCGTAAAAAGATATTTCTTTTAAATCCCTTGTAGGCGTTATTCCCCCTGTACCTCTTGCTACTGTAATAAGTCCGGCATTTTTGAGTTGTGTCAGAATTTTTCGAATGATAACAGGATTTGTGTTTATACTTCCTGCAAGAAAGTCGCTTGTAATCTTATAGTCATCTTTGAATGTATCTACACAGGTAAAAATATGCAGGGCTACAGTAAATCTGCTTGATATTTGCATAGCATCATCCTCCTGCTATCATTCTACATCCATTTTGTTGTAATTTCAAGAATTACATTAATTTTTTTATTTTTCTATCTTCTAATATAGCTTGAATACTTGATTAACAGCTTTTTACATTCTTTATATAGCAGGAATTTTTTAAAAAATAAAAAAACATAGAATTCAATATTTCTATGTTAAAAATTTTTTTTGTTAATAAAATCGGCTAATGTAATGCATAAATAATCACTAAAGCACATTGGTTAGCAGAGCACCGCCTGCTATACTTCCACTCAAATTTATAATACAATTTCGAATTAAATTTAGTGCATTAAAGACATTATTTCCTTTTCTTTCAATAACATTTACATGTTCAATAAAATAAATTATTATAAGCGGTATTACAACAAGAAGGGCTCTCTTTAGTGCTAACCTTTGCTCTGCAAGCCAATATGCTATAATGAAAACTTTATTTTCTACAATTTATAAGACCTACATTTTTCGAATAAAGCCTCACATTAAATAATGGAAGGCTTTGCAAATCTAAATTATATTCAAAACTATTAATTTATGGTACTAATTATAAATATTTTTCCAAGCCCTTACTTTTTATAAGTTCAATAGCGGCTTTCTCTTGACTTGACAATACACTGTTCTTATCGTCATTTATTCCGCTATCCCAAGCATTAAAGGTATCAATCACCTCATCTATTATCCTGATATTACGCTCTCTGATTTCTTCTAATTTCCAATCTTTTATACCTTTATCACTCATTGCTTTTGCGATTTGTATGTTGGACTTTTTATACTGTTCTTGTTTTTTAGCAAAATATCCATTACTTGCTACAATATTTAATTTTTTCTCAAAAGGTATTTTATTACCTATGGTCTCAATCAACTCATTAACTTCATCTTTATTTGAATTAAAATAAATTGTCTGCCATTTTACCGGCAATATATGCTCTATTTCCCAGCTATAAGGCAGTAATTCATTTTGCCCGTCAGTGTTATAAGCCAGTAACTTTAATAACATTCTAACTGCATTTCTATGCAAATGCTTTAAACTGTTTTTCAATTCATCTTCAGTTACTTTTTTAAATTCAAAGCTGAGCTTATCATCATGTAAAATCGATGAATTTAATGTTAAAATACTTGCCTTAACTGAGTTGATAGTTGGTGATACAATGTATACTCTAAATAAATTTACAAATAACTTTCTTAAAAAACTCAAAAATATTTCTTCGAAGTTCTCAGTATCTTTATTCTCCAGATAATATATAATCACCGGATATTTCCAAAATTCATTAGGATAGGAACTGAGAATATCTAAGATGCTGAGTATTTCCAAATCACTTGTCCACTTGGCATCCTTTTGTTCTCTACAATTTACCACCTCCCAAAATTCTAAGATATCTTCCAAATTTTTCATCAAATTATCTTTATAGAGTCTGCTAAAACTATTTTCGGCAAAATATTTTCTAAGACCAGGTGTAGTAGTATTTTTATCTTTATCAATTGCCCTCAAATAAAACATATAGTAATAGAACAGCTTTTGAACGCTCTCATCTACATTTTCAGCCCTTAAAGCAATATTTTTCCACTTATCAACAAAGCCCATCTTATCTTTTTCATCAATCTTATTATATATCTTTGCCTTAAAAATATCAGCGTCTGATAAAGGTAACCCTCTATCATTTAATGTAGAGAAAATTGTCAATGCTGTTTCTTGAGTATCTGCTTTAATCGGTAATACAATAGTCTTATTTAGCACATTGTTTATAAATTTATAGAAATTTAGCGTTTCACTAATTGCATATTCATCCAATAATTTTACCAATAGATTATAGTTTACTGAATATCTGTCTTTACTTCCTGTTTCAGTTTCTCCGGTTTTCAAAATACTTTCCAAAATCTGATTGTATTTTACTTCCATAACCTTTGATTCAATAAGAACTGTAGTATAATCAGCAACACTGGTCAATTCATCTATTTTCCAAATTGCCGGTTCAATTTGTCTGATAAAATTTTCCTTTTCTTTGCTGTTGCTCATCTTTTGAAGCTTCTTATGAATAGCTCTTAGAAGCAGTAATAGGGTTGTTATTCTCTGCTGTCCGTCTATTATTTCTTGCTCCTTATTTTCATTGGTAAAAGAGACGATACAGCCTAAAAAATATGATGATTCATTTTGATTATTAGTATACTCTTTCAAATCATCAAACAAAGTTATAACTTGGTCATCAGTCCACGCATATGGTCTTTGGTATTCGGGTATTAAGAACTTTTCCTTTATACCTGTCATCAAGAGCTCTTTAATACTGCTTTTATTTACCTCAATTGTAGTTGCCACCTAAACCTCCCGCTCCTCACCTGTATTTTTATAAAATTAATATAGCTATTTAAAATAATTATTTATCTAATACTATTATCTATTTAATCTATTTATAAGTTTCATCAATGGTTTATGATTTATGACTTTATTATAAATGCACTGAAAATATTTTATTCATTAGTTTATCAGACTTTAGCATAAACAAATAGTACATCATATTATTTTTTATGTGAATGGAGCACATTTTTTTATAATAACCACGAATAAATAGCCTGCAATAGTTAAATTATAGCATATGCGATGATAAAAGCACAACTTGTAATTATGTAAAAAATAAATATTCAAATTATAAAAAATATTACCCACTCAATTTTCCCATATGAAAAAAATTTAAATATGGGTATATTTTAAAGGTGCAATATCATACTTGACATAGCTTTTTCAGTGTTTTCATTTTTTTATAAATATGCAAATTTCAATAAATATTATTTGGAAAATTCTGTTTCAAGTAGTGAATTAGAAAATCTATAAATATTTAAATTTCAAAGAAAATTGCGATAATTTTAGTGTGAAAGTTGAGTTATAAATCTATAAATCGCATACTATTTTTTTATATCGATTGATAGAAATTATCTATAAACTAAATAGATGATAGCATTAATTGAGATAGTATATGATTTGCGATATAATCATAAAAGCTTTAAAAACTATCGTCCGTTGCTTTATTAAATTTTAATATCCGTTAGGAGGATTTGATGAATGCATAATACAATTATTATTTATAAGGATGGTGAGTTAGAACTTCCTGTAGAAGTAACACCTGATAAAGAAACTGTTTGGCTTAGAGCTGAAGAAATGGCAGATTTATTTGAAAGGGATCGTTCTGTAATTCAAAGACACATAAAAAACATATTCAAAGAAAATGAACTTGACCAAACTTCAACTTGTGCAAAATTTGCACAAGTTAAAAATGAAGGTAATAGACGAGTAGAAAGAACTTTTAACTACTACAATCTCGATATGATTATATCCGTAGGCTATAGAGTAAAGTCCCAAAGAGGCATTGCCTTTAGAAAATGGGCTACTTCTATCTTAAAAGAATATATTGTCCAAGGCTATGCAGTCAATGAAAAACGATTAAAAGTATTGAACAAGGTCATAGAAATTCAATCAAATATCATTGCTGATGTTCTTGAAATTGAATCTAAAGAAGTTTTTGATGTTATCCAAAAATATACCCAAGCACTTGAATTATTAGATGATTACGATCATCAAATTGTTAAAAAACCTACACCATCTAATAATAAAACATACAAGTTATGCTATGACGAATGCCGTAAACTCATTGATAGTATGACCTTTAATACTACCTCAACTATATTTGGGAAAGAGAAGAGCAAAGGCGCATTAGACGCTATTGTTGGCTCTGTTTATCAAACAGCCTTTGGAGAAGACATATATCCATCTGTCCAAGAAAAAGCTGCTAACTTGCTGTATTTTATAGTTAAAGACCATCCTTTTGTTGATGGATGCAAAAGAATTGCTGCAAGTATCTTCCTATATTTGCTAAACAAAAATAATCTATTATTTAAGGATGAGAACAAAATAATTTCTGACAGTACATTGGTAGCAATAACTTTACTATTAGCAGAATCAAAACCTGAAGAAAAGGAAATTATGATTAGTATTATTATGAATTTTTTAGAATGGTAAGTTATATTTACTTAAACTATTTACTAAGATATAAAAAGTCGGCAGAATTTACACGGATGTGTGATATTTATATGTCCAAGATGATGAAATCTATCCATATTCACAACTTGAGTAAATGAGGTGTGAATTTGAGTACAAAGGAGAGTTAAAGGAGTTAAGATCAATTTCGAAAATAATTGATAGCAAAGAAAAACAGCAATCACAATTAAAAAAAGTATTACACTACAGTAAAAGCATTTGACTACAGTAGAGAAAACCTCAATGGAAGTAAAAAGCAAGATTTCATAATAATCACCACTTATAATATCAATATATTTAACTTGTTTAAATATATTTTTTGTAGTTTCCAAATACTCATCTTTAATATATTTTTAGAACTAATTAATTGGTCTTTAGTATCACAGATACAGTTACTAAAATAATTTATTCAGAAAATGAGATAACAAAAGATATTGACGAATTAATTGATAGAAAAAATAAAATGGATAAGTTTATAAAATCTACTTTATCCGGAAATGAATATATTGTAATCCAAATGCGATATTTCAATGAGTATGACTGGATAGAAATAGCTATAAATCTTAATTACACCATTGATAATATCTATAAAATTCATGGAAAAGCACTTTATAAATTAAATAAAGTTTACAGTAAATTACAGTAAAAATGTAATACAATAGTATAGTGAAAAAGACTTCTTAATTGGAGTCTTTTTTGTTATAATGTGGTAGATAAAAATATAATTATAGGAGGAGAAATAAATTGGAGGATAAATTGTATCAAGTTTTTATAAGCTCTACTTATGAGGATTTAAAAGATGAAAGAGCAGCAGTTGAACAAGTTTTAATTGCTTGTAACTGTCTTCCTATAGGTATGGAAAGATTCCCGTCTGCAGATATGGAACAATTTGAATACATAAAAAATGCTATGAAGTATACAGATTATTATGTATTAATAATTGGCGGAAGATATGGCTCAATAAACGAAGAAGAAGGCATAAGTTACACTGAAATGGAATATAATTATGCTGTTGAAAATAAAATACCTGTTTTAGTTTTTGTAAAAGATGAAACCTCTATTTCAAAAAATCAAATGGATGAACATCAAAGTGAGCTAAAATTATTTATAAAAAAAACCACATCTAATAGACTAAGAGGAAGAACATTTAAAACAACGGATGAATTAAAGGTAAATGTTATGCAATCTATTAACTATGAAAAATTAAATAATCCAAGAACAGGATGGATTAGAGCGGATTTTGGAAGTCCTACAGAACTTTTAGTTAAAGTTAATCGGCTTACTGATGAAAATGTAGAACTTAAAAAAATTATTGAGTCAAATAGTTGTGATAAAAGCATTTTAGTAGGTGATTTTAGTTTAAGATTAGAGTGTAATTTTTTATACACTGATAATAGCTTTATCACAACTTCTTTTACTTATAAAGAATACAAATTTGATTATATTGACATGTATATTAAAAAGTATGAATTATTTGCAAGAATTGCTAATGTTTATTTTAAAAATGGTAATTTCATAATCGATGATATAAATGGCATAATTGAAAATTACTTCAAAGAAAAAAATACTTCTCGATATGACGCTTTTAAGGCTGAATCAGAAGCAGTATTTGATAATTTGTTTATTGAAAAAGAAGTTATAAAAGAAAATAAGAACACACTATCTTCATTCTTGAATACTTCTACAATAAACTATAATTTTCATCCAAATTTAAACAAAAAAGAATATAAGGGATTTAATATCCAAGTTTCTAGTGAAAGTATGGACGCAATTATGAATTTTTTAATATTTAATAATCTGATTTTCAAAGAAAACAATAGTTTTAAATTTACTGATTTAGGAACGAAACTATTTAAAAGTATAGTTCCTGGAGTTTAACTTTCAATTTTAAATTGTTATTTTGATATAAAGGGTGAGACTAGTGAGTTGCAAGGAAATTTTAATTAATCTAATAATAGGAATTATTGCTGGATTAATATCTGGAGCAATATCTAGTTATGTAGTAAGCGAAGTGTTTTACAATAAAAATAAAGAAGAACAGTTTGCAAAAGACAAAAATAACCTAATTAGCTATTTAATAAAGTTATTATATTTAGATAATGAAAATACTAAAATTGAAGATGTTAAAATATATTTAACGTCAATGCCTGATTATGGTGAATTTAATGGATATACAACAAATAACAAGCAATTATTTATGGATTTATACTGTAATATTGATAAAATTAAAAATGCAGGAAGTATGACACAATTTAAAGATAGTGTAAATGACTTAGGTGAGATAATTATAAAATTACAAATGTCAAAATACCAGAGACTGTAAAAAAATTGGTTCTTTGTCAATAGTGGGGGTGTAAAAACACCTCTACTATTGTAAATAGAGAGTGTAAATAGTTTTGTGTATAGCCCTTCCTTCTTAAGTTTATTTTACCCTTAGAAAGAGGGTTTCCATACACAAAATTTTTCACAGTCTCTTTTATCTCCATTCCTGGCGAAGAATCCTCATCATGATAAAGTCACTATACTCGTTATTATAGTAATATCCTTGCTCTTCAATACCTTCTTGCTTAAATCCGATTTTTCTATAGAAATTAAGTGCGTTGGTATTCAGCCCTACCACACCAATTGCAACTCTGTTCATTTCATAGTGAACAAAAGCAAGGTCCAACATGAGGTTAATTGCCTCTGTACCATACCCTCTTTGTTGCATTTTGGGATCAGGAATGATAATCGAAAGGTCAGTACATTTCCAGGCAGGCCACATTCGCAACAATCCCGTTTCACCTATTATATTCCCATTTAAATCTGTTATTGTGTACCATACAGAGTCTTTCTTTTTATGACCAATTGTAATCCTCTCTTTCTCAGCTTCTTCATCAGTAGGTTCTGTAAAGCCACATTGAAACATGACTAGTGGCTGATTGTGCCAATAGGTAAAGAATTTCACATCTTCGATTTGTTGCTCACGCAATATGATATTGTTTCCCTTAATTTCATTAATCATATTATTTAATAGACCTCCAAGTACTTCATTACATACATAACTTATATTTTATCAATCTCTATTTTCATAAAAGCCACCCACCAAAATTATGGAAGGCTTTCTATTATCTCTTACCTTATTGCCTTTAGATAAATAAGTATCACTTGTAAAACTCACTTAATTCAACAACTCCCTTTTGAATCTATTTTTTAAGCTTTTTATACTAAAATCTAATAGAATAATGGAAATATTTCATAAGGAATTATTCATCAAAAGTTTATTAGCAAAAGATATGCTAATGAGTATCACAAGTATAGAATCAATAAAACCCATAATTTAAATAGAGTTTAGTATTCGTATCAAAATAGTATCACTTAGGATTTTTTTCTTAAAATCGCTGAGTAGCAGTGTTTTCAAAGATTAATATAAGAAGCATATTTGTTGCTGTTACTCCCACTTGATAATTACTATAGCTTATTTGTTTCCCTTTTCCTATATCAGTATTCCTTTAGTTCCTATTTTTAGTTGTTTTTATACCTGTTTTTCGTAGTTTTTGAATTATTTAGTATCATATAAGTATCAGGAGTGATACTATAATTTCAAGAACATTGTATTTTCTATGCTATACATAACCACTACATTCCAATATCCTCCATTTTCCTTGTACACTTAACTTACCAACTTGTTCTATCAGTAAACCTAAAGCTTACTCTTGTGTCAAGTAAATGACACAAAGTGTTTTTATAAATCTATGATTGCCTCATTCAGCAAAAAATCCTCTACTCCAATGTATAAAATACCATCGTTATCGTGTTTAGGAATTATGTGCTTCCTTACTATAACAATCTTTTTAAATGAATCACCTATTTTCTTAAGTGATGCCGTTTCTTGTTCTCTTTTCTTTGTACTGTCTACATTCAAAGCTGATTGGATATAGTACCTTTGATGCCCTTTGTTTATAACAAAATCGACCTCAAGCTGAATCTTTCTTCTGTTTCCGTCTTTCTTGAAATCGTGTTCAACAACTCCGACATCTATATTGTATCCTCTACGAAGCAAGTCGTTATAGATGATGTTTTCCATAATATGTGTGTCTTCTACTTGCCTAAAATTTAATCTTGCATTTCTAAGACCTATATCTGCAAAATAGTATTTTAGTGGCGTTGAGAAATATCTTGAACCCTTAACATCATATCTATTAGCATGGTATATAACATATGCCTCCTCAAAGAAACTAAGATATTTGGAAATTGTATTGGAGGATATTTTTATTTGCTTATCTGACAAAAATCTTCTTGAAAGTTTAGTCGGATTAGTTAGTGAGCCAATGGCTGAAGATGTGAAGTCAAGCAGTAATTCAAGTACTTCCTTCTCATTTTGTATATTATTTCTTTCAAGAATATCCTTTATATATGTTTCTTGAAATAAGTCCTTCAAGTATTGATTCTTTTCTTCATCACTTTTTAAACTATAGATATATGGCATACCTCCATACACAGTATAATTCTCAAAAGCCAACTCTTTGTTTTCATACAAATTATAAACTTCTACAAATGACAGAGGATTTACATGTATCTCATCACCACGATCTCTAAACTGTGTCAACACATCAGATGAAAGCATTTTAGAATTACTGCCTGTTACATAAATATCTAAATTGCTACGTTTCATAAGTCCGAGCAAGACATCAACAAAGGTTACATTCTTTTCTTTACTGTCAATATAGGGATTGCTTACAGCCACAGATAATTGAATTTCATCAATGAAAATGTAGTAGATTTGATTTCTGTTTTTAGTTTTTTCCTTGATGTACTCGTTCAATCTGAATGGATTTCTATATTCAAGATTATCTATTTCATCAAGCGAAATTGATATAATTTGATTTTCTTTGACGCCTTTAGACAATAGGTAGTCTTTGTACAAATTAAATAAGAGATATGATTTCCCACATCTTCTTATCCCCGTAATAATCTTTATCCTGCCATTGCCTATTTTATCTATAATTTTCTTTAGATAATAATCTCGTTTAATTATCATACAGCTACCTCTAAGGAATAATTTCGGTGGATATCCGCCTTTTTATTTCGAGTTCATTTTATCATAAATCGACAAACTAATCAACAATAGACAAAAAATTCAGGCGGACTTCCACCTTTTTATTTCGAGTTTTGTAATTTCCTTCAAGCTCGGATATGTGTATAAAGTCTTGAAACAAGTTAAGAGAAAGTGCTTTTTCACTCCCTCTTACATATATCTTTACCGCAAACAAATCAAAGAACTACAAAAGCTAAATGACGCCTTCTTAATTCATCCTATAATATAGCTTTTTTATTGAAGCCTTTATCACTCCAAGAAAGATGGTAAGCATTCTTGTGAGGATTAGACTTAATAACTTTCATTTCATAATCATCCCAAACAATAGCTACTTGATTCTCAATGGCAATGGCATCAGCAATCTGTCCGGAGTAAAACTCATCAAAAGCTGCTCTTTCAGGCTCATCATAATGTGGACAATGTAGATAAGGAATTATACCCAGACCCTTAACCCATTTATATTTTGGATTCTCTCTACCCTCAATAAACTCACTATCACAATGACCCGCTATAAACCAACAGATAGAACCTGCACTTAAACCTGACAGCACCTTCCCATTTTTATAAGCTTTCATTAGGGCCTTATCTACAGCATATTCTCGCCAAACTTCCATCATATAAGCAGTATTACCACCACCTACATAAATGATATCTGCACTTTCAATCTTTAGATTAAGCACTTCCCTGTTTACTTCTACATTAGATAAATACAAGGTATCAGTTTTGCATCCTAAACTCCCATAATAATCATTAACAGTCTCTATATAAGCCTCAGCATCTTTACTTGCTGTAGGTATAAATAAAAAGTTAGGATTTTCCTTTTTAGCTGACTCGACAATAAACTTGTCTATTTCATAAGTTTCATTACCGACTATTTCTCCACCGCCAATTGCTATAATCATAAATTTTCTCCAATATTTAAAATTTGTTTCTATAGTAGAGGGCTTGAAACCCAGTTAGCACAGTTAATATTTACTGTTGTCATAATTATTACACTAAATAGACAACCTCCTCTAAAAGAATTGTTGATTTGAAAGCAGGAATTTTCTCATCTCTACAAAGCTATTCATAATCCTTATGCTTACTTCTACTGCGATATTACTTTTAAGAACGGCTGATAGCATCGCAATGCCTTGTTCCGTAAAGGCGTAAGATATATATCTTCTCCTACCATGAGCATTATCTTCACTTGAGGTCGCAAATTGCGACCTCAAGTTTTCATATTCTTCCTTTGTTAACAGAAACATAAACTCATCAGGAAACCTATTCTTATTTCTGCTTACTTGCTCATTCAATCTCTTAGTTGTTACTTGATACAAGCCAACCAAGTCACTATCAAGCATCACCTGTTTCCCTCGAATGGTATAGATCAGATTTGTAATGCTTTTTCATCTATAGGTATTAAAGCATCCTCATCTTTCATGTGCTAATCCTCCACAAATTTCAATTTATCACTTGGAGTCAGATTCATTGCTTTACATATTTTTTCCAAGTTTTTCATAGATATATATTCGTCTTTTACCATATTGGCTAAGGTATTTGAAGTAATTCCAGTGAGCTTGATTAGGTAGGTTCTTTTCATATTCTTCTCAATTAAATGAATCCATAATTTTTTATAAGAAACACTCATAAAGCACCTCCAAAATTATTTTAATTATACCACATAAAATAGCGAAAACACAACTCAAAACACCATCTAATAAAGCTATAAAATTACTTTCAAAGAATAGGGACGACTTATAAAATCAATTTAATAACTTACAAATCAAATAGATTTCCCTATTTATGTAAAAATGATAAGTTTCATCAATACCTCTACTACACTTTAATGCCAATTAATCTCCCTGTTTTTTTTAGCAACAACGAATGTATAATCTTCTACTCTTTCGAAAATTTATCAATATATTTCCTTAGATTATACCTGTTTGATTCATTCTTTTTGTAATCTGATTTAGCTTATTTGTTATATTATATAAAAGTCCTTGCAATTCCACAATTCCTTTTATACAAATATATATTCCTTTTCATAACGAACTTTCAGATACAATGATACTAAAACCTAATAGAATTATGGAATTATTTTATAAAAATTTATGCACTAAAAGTTTATTATAAAAAGATATACTAAAAAGTATAACAAGTATAAATCCATAGTTTAAATAGAGTTTAGTATGAATCATAGTTTTACATCTTGCCAACTTTATTTTCATATCAAAAAGTTCTTTATTTTCTACACTTTGATATATTTTTAGAAGGATTTTTATGTTTCTTTTTCCATAAATTTATCATATACATTTATAGTTTTAGTACTTAGACTAGATAGGATATACTAAATAGTACACTTTTTGTTTCGTTTATTTTAAATTTGTGATAGAATATAATAGTGTTATTATGAAAGATGTCCTAAAATTATTTCCGGTAAAAAATTAAAACAAATTCGTTTGTTTAGGGAACTAACACAAAAAGAACTTGCTATCATGTCTTGACTAACTGTCGCAACAATTTGTAACAGAGAATTATGAAATAGATCACTAGATATAGAATAATTAAGTAAAATAACAAATCCACTTGAATATGATATCTCTGCTTTAGTTGACCAACAAATTCTATTTTTAAAATCATGCATATCATCTTTGACTACGAAAAGGAAATGAAGTTTCTTCCCCTTGCAGGAAATAGTTACTCTGCTACTCTTTTATCCCACACCCCACACTTTGATGAATTTTTAGTAGAATGGGATGAAATGAGAGAGAAACACTATAACTGAGAAGTTACGGATTAAGAATTTAAGGATTGGAAGCCACCCTGTCCAAAGAAATCAAAATTCTTGAGAAAGTAGGTAATGTCGTGTCTAAATTTAAAATAATGGTTACATTAAGTAAAAGTTTGTTTAAATCAGAATTAAGAAAAGAAGTCATCTATTATAGTAGAAATAACATCGACTATTGCGATAATATAATTTTTCATAATAAAACAATTTCTTTATCAGGGTCACGAACAAAACATATGGATAATACAAATATTCTGGAAACCGTTAACAGTTCTTTCTATAGCGGTTTGACGAAAGCACTGCTTTTTGCATATTTTGAAAGAGATTGTTTTAAAGTTAAATCTATAACTGTTGATATAGATGATTATATTAAAAAAACATACGAAGAAAAGGAAATAAAACAGGTTTTCACAAAAAAAAAGTTGGTTAAAGTTAATAGTATCAAGCTATTTTCGAATAAGAACATTTCGGACACAATAATGAATTCATTAATGTACCTAACACTGTCTTTCAATGACAAAGATCTTATATTCGACTATACATGGAAATGCTTTAATTCTTTAATCAGAGATATATTTAGTAAAAAGAATGATTTCGATATATTAAAAGAACTCAAAAAAGATTTAGAAGATAACCCTAGTTTTTATCCAAACATACTTTCATTTTCTAAAACTATAGATTGTAATTACTTAGATAAATGCTTTCTCAATGCAATGATTTGTAATAACTTTCCAAAAGGTATTACCAAAGGACTCGTTAATTTCTGTAAAGACTTTAAAGATACTCGAGTATTAACCACTTTAAAGGAAAAAATTAAATGCAAAAAAGATGATTTAAACTCAATTAATGAATACGATAACATAAATGAATACTACAAAAGTGAGATAAAAAAAATACCACAAAAGAGACTGATGTAGTTAGATTAATCATTTTAAAATATGCATATTATCTAAGGTGCAAATATTTCCATGCAGAAAAAATGCCTGCTAATTTTCTAATTAACAATATGAATTACAATGAACTTTTAAGAGTTAGCAAGCCTCTTTCTATTATCTGTAAAGATTTGCTCGAAAATAAACTTTGATTATAAAAAAGACCGTGACAATTAAGCTACGGTCTGATTTTTTGTATTTTCTTGTAAAGCCACTGGAAGCCATTATCAGATTTATTCTTTTTAAAATTTTTACCCAATTTTGTCCCAGTTGCTTATTCTAATAGTCTATAAACCTTGAAAATAAGCCACTTCTGAAAAAATATGCTCTACTCCCACTCTATAGTCCCTGGAGGTTTGCTTGTTATATCGTACACTATTCTGTTTATGTGGCTTACTTCGTTGACTATTCTTGTGGATACCTTGTCTAATACTTCGTATGGTATTCTTGCCCAGTCTGCTGTCATGAAGTCTGTTGTCCTTACTCCTCTTAGGGCGAGTGTGTAGTCATAAGTTCTGAAATCTCCCATTACTCCCACTGTCCTTGTGTTTGTAAGCACTGCAAAGTATTGGTTTATCTCTTTGTCTAGTCCTGCCTTTGCTATCTCGTCTCTGAATATAAAGTCTGCATCTCTTAAAATATCAAGTTTTTCCTTTGTTATTTCTCCCATGACTCTTATGGCAAGTCCCGGTCCGGGGAATGGTTGACGATGTACAAGGTATTCAGGAAGTCCAAGTTCAAGTCCCAGTCTTCTTACCTCGTCTTTAAATAAATCTCTAAGCGGCTCTATTATCTCCTTAAAATCTACATAGTCAGGCAATCCTCCAACGTTGTGGTGGCTCTTTATCACTGCCGCATCGCCTTTTCCGCTTTCTACCACGTCGGCATATATCGTGCCTTGTGCCAAAAAGTCTACCTTGCCGATTTTTTTAGCCTCTTCTTCAAATACTCTAATGAATTCTTCGCCTATTATCTTTCTTTTTTGCTCAGGTTCAGACACTCCTGCCAATTTTCCCAAAAATCTGTCCTGTGCATTTACCCTTATAAAGTTCATTCCTGAGTTTTTAAAAGCTGCTTCTACTTCGTCACCCTCGTTTTTTCTCATAAGTCCGTGGTCTACGAATATACAAGTAAGATTTGAGCCTATAGCCTTTGAGATTACGGCAGCCACTACTGATGAGTCCACCCCGCCTGACAGTGCAAGCAGTACCTTTTTATCTCCTACCCTTTGTCTTACTTCCTCTACAGCTACTCCGGCGTAGTTTTTCATTGACCAGTCTTTTGAAAAATTACAGATATTCAAAAAGTTTTCCAATATAGTTTCTCCAAATTGTGTATGCTCAACTTCCGCATGGAACTGTACTCCATAGAAGTTTCTCTTGACGTCTTGCATTGCTGCAACAGGACAGTTATCAGTAGTTGCAGTTACTTCAAATCCTTCAGGCAATATTTCCACATAGTCTATATGGCTCATCCATGTATCTTGAGTCTTGTCAGTATTTTCAAATATATTTCCTGATTTTACTATAGTAGTCTTTGTCTTTCCAAATTCCTTATTTTCTGCTGTAGATACCTTACCTCCAAGCATCTGTGTCATCATCTGCATGCCGTAGCAAATGCCAAGTATTGGCACTCCAAGATTAAATATCTCCTTGTCCACCATTGGTGAGCCTTCTTCATATACTGAGTTTGGTCCGCCGGTGAATATTATGCCCTTGGGATTTAGGCTTTTTATCCTTTCAATACTTGCACTGTAAGGCAGTATCTCGCAGTATACGTTCTTGTCCCTTACTCTTCTTGCTATCAATTGGTTGTATTGTCCGCCAAAGTCAAGTATCAAAGCCAATTCTTTTTCCATAATACGCTCCTCTTTTGTAATATTGATAGAAAATAATTTCAAAAAATACTAAGTTTACGCTAAATTCACACTTATTTATATAATTTAACTCAACTTTCCTACATGAAAAACACATTAAAACTATTGAAATTTGAGTATATTTTAAAAAAACAATATTATAGTTGACATAGTTTTTTCAGTATTTTTATTTTTTTGATAAATATGCAAATTTCAATAAATATTATTCAGAAAATTGTGTGTCAAGTAGTATATTAAAAAATAAATTTATGTTTAAATTTCAACTATAATTGCGATAATTTTAGTAAGAAAGTTGAGTTTGTGTCAAAAATATCCAATCTCAAAACAATGATTGGCAAAATACCAATCATTGTCAATAAATTATACATTAATATTGAATTTTAACTTTCCGTCTTTTATCAGCCCTACTACCACAGGCTCTGCTTCATCAAAGAATTTGAGCGCTATCAAATCTGCCGTATAGCCTTCCTTTATCTCGCCTTTGTTGCTAAGTCCAAGGGCTTCGGCAGGGTTTTTCGATAGGTATTTTGATATTTTGTTAAGCCCCATATGCTTGTACATCTCTCCAATAAAAACCAGGAGTTCGTTAGGCTTTCTGTCTGATGATATTATAGTGTTTTCATCCACAAGAGAGCAGTCATTGCAGCTTAGTATCCTCGATACGTTAATCAATTTGAAGAATACGTCTTTTTGAATATCTTCCTTGTTGTTGTCCTTTGTGATTTTTATTATATCTGTAGTGTCCTTAAACTCGTTGTATATCTTACTTGCAGAGCTGTATTCCGGAGTGCATACCCTTACTCCCTTGAAATGGGCGTATTTTATCAGATATGCAAGCTCGTCTATATTTGACTCTTCTCTAAGTTGCTTAATCCTGTCTATGACCTTATCTGCCATATCTTCAGTAAGATTGAGACTTGTCTGCATAAACTCCTGCATATATTGGTCCTTGTACACTCTATTGTCCTTGTCGTGGGACTTTATCTCATAAGATACGAAGTCAAGGAGTTTTTCGTCCAATAAAAATTTGACGTCATCCATCGTCCTTATTGATTTTATCTGAAATTTAAGGTGAGTTTTGTTGTCTATTATTGATGATGGGTGTAAGTCGTATTTTTTGATATTATTTATCAGTTCAATGGTCTTGGTCTTTTCCTCATCCATGTTTTTTATCTTCTTTTCAGTAAGGTATAGACTGTGATATACCGTAGTTACCCCTGATGACGCATAGGCGTATTCTATCTCTCTGAGCTTGTTCATAGAAGAGCCTATCGACGGTGAAAGAGTCTCCTTTTTTTCCATGTTACTGCTGCTAATGTTGATTATCCCGGGCATTATATAAGAGCCACTATAGTCCACGACATACTTTCTGTCTTCATCTCTTATTTCCTTTTCTATAGATGATATGATATCTCCGTCGATTTTTATATATCCCTCTTGTATCTTGTCTTGCAACACTATTTTATCTGAATAAATTATCACCATTTCATCACCTTTTATCATAGTTTCATAAATTCTTCCCATTCATACTGTCTTCCCAGTATTATCAGCTTTTCGCCTTCTTCCAACCTTATATCCATATCGTATTTTTGCTTGAAATAAATTATATTTTTCTTCTTATTGCCCACTATCTTTGAAATCATTGTCTTGGGGCAGGCAATGCTCAAAGTTTTTTGATTGAAATTATCCACAATTATCAATTTTTCAATATTTTCTCTAAATATCTCACTAATGACCATCTCACCAAAGGCACTGTGAAAAGGTCCTGCCACCATGTCTTTGCCTACGGCTATATTTTCTGTAGCCTGAAGCCCTATGCGAATCACCTTGATATTTGCATTTTCAAAACTCTTATACATATCCTTGGCGTAAATCACCGCATCTTCAAGCGATATCGGCTGATATTTATTTTCATGATATAGCCTTTCAAGAGTTGTGTCTTTTATCACCAGCACCGGATATATCCTTGCTATGTCAGGGCCTATATCTACCACCTTTTGTATGGTCTGGTACAGCTTTTCCTTAGTATCTCCAAGCAAGCCTATCATCAGTTGCAGTCCAAGTTTGATATTTGTCTTTCTTATTAGTTTACAAGCATCATATACACTCTTGCTGTCATGTCCTCTGTTGTTGAGCCTGAGTACCTCATCATCCATGGACTGTACTCCAAGCTCTACAGTGTCTACCTTGTGTCTTAACAGTCTTTCAATCACTTCTTCATCTATGGCGTCAGGTCTTGTCGAGAGTTTTACCTGCACTTGTCTGCCTATTTGCCCTGCTATGTCGTTTGCAAGGCTGAGACATCTTTCCTGCACCTCTTTTTCTATGGCGGTGAAGCTCCCTCCGAAAAATGCAATCTCTACAATATCTGTCTCTTTCATAGTGGATATGCTGTCCATTATGCCCTCTCTCATAGCCTCGTAGTCAAGGAGAGTCTTTTGTCCGGATATCTTGACCTGATTGCAAAAAATGCAGTCATTTGGACATCCCATATGCGGTATATAAACCGAAGCGGTTTTTTTCAATCTAACCTTCCTTTATGGTATTTGCAAACTTAGAAAATATTATAATTCACATCTTCTAAATTCAATTTTACACTCTTATTCATCTTACTTAATGGAAAATTCTCTTTAATTATCCACAATTACAGTTTTGTGCCTTAATAAATATAATTGCACTCTAAGCTAATTCATCTCTTATTACTTATCTTAAATCTTGCATTTTGCTTACAAATTAAAATTCACTGTCAAAAACTCTTTAACCGCATACTTTAATTCATAAGTGTATCATCTCTTATATATTATCCGATTTTTCCAAGGCATCCTTTGCAGCCAACTGTTCAGCCTCTTTCTTGCTATGCCCCTTGCCTGTGCCTATTAGCTTGTTGTCGCAATATACCCCTATGGTAAATGTTCTCTCGTGATCCGGTCCTTTCATAGCTATCAGTTCGTATTTCAGAGTTCTGCCACGCACTTTTTGTACTTCCTCTTGCAACTTACTCTTGTAGTCGTCATTTTTCTTATTGTCAAGTGCGTTTTTAATAGTGTCTCCGAGCCAATCAAGTACATATTTTGATACATTGTCAAAGTCTGAGTCCAGATATATAGCAGCAATCATTGCCTCCACAGCATCTGCAAGTATTGACGCCCTCTTTGCTCCGCCTGAAATTTTTTCACCCTTGCCAAGCTTGATATACTGCCCTATCTTGAGTTTTTCAGCTATGTGCATCAGTGACTTCTCGCAGACTATGGTAGAACGTATCTTTGTAAGCTCGCCCTCTTTAAGACTGCTCTTATATGCGAAAATATAGTTGCTCACTATCAGTCCAAGCACTGAATCTCCCAAAAACTCAAGTCTTTCGTTGTCTTTTGTCAGCTTGTGCTCGTTGACGTAGGAGCTGTGCGTCAGAGCTATTTGCAGATAGTTTTTGTTTTTAAACTTGTAGCCGATAGTGTTTTCAACCTGCTCCAAAATCAGCCTGTCTTTTTCTTTCATCTTCTCCTCCTTTATCCAAAATTTATACTTAACACCAAAGACGATTAGTATTATATGAAATTTTTTACAAAATCCTCTTCAATTATAACATATTTTATAAAATTTTACACTATAAAAATATGTAGTTTTAAACAGGAAAAAAATGCACCTGATAGTGAGTATTTCAATACTTAATAGATTTATACAACTTTGGAAATATCTTGATTAAAAATATTTTAAAAAATCATCCAAAGTTATATTACAAAATCATCTTAAAAATATGAAATATCGCATCAGGTGCAGTAATAGCTAATATATTCTATTAAATTGTGTATCTTATTTGCAAAATTTCATCCTTAGAACACTTATTTCGCTGTAAAGCCGTCCACAAATGTGGAGATGAAAAATATCGTCGTCGGCTGATAGATGATATCCACAAGGAAGGCTCCTACTATAGGCACTATCATCATAGCCTTTCTTGACATACCGTATTTTTCGTTAATTGCAGTCATATTTACTATTGCTGTAGGTGTTGCTCCAAGACCGTGTCCGCAAAGACCGCTGCACATTACCGCCGCATCGTAGTTTGAGCCAAGTATTCTAAATACTACAAAGTATGCAACCAGTCCCATGAAGAGAACTTGACATATCAAAACAAACAATACTGAGCCAATAAGGTCTGAAAGCTCCCAAAGTTTAAGAGTCATCATAGCAAGTGAAAGATATAGATTGAGCATTACATCGCCTATGCCGTCCACCAAGCTGTAGTCGAATTTGTAGAACTTAGCACTCTCATTTACATTTCTCACTATTACCGCTATAAACATCGCTCCGACATATGTCGGGAAGTCAAGTTTCTTGCCTGCCAAAGCCGAAATCAGCACGCTTACTCTCTCTGCCACTATACTGCCCACAGCCATACATATCAGTATTACGACTACGTTTTTGATGACATCCAGATTAGTGAGTTTTTCCTTTGAGCCCACATTGATATTTTCTACAGAAGTATCAAAATTCTCACTATTATCAGGTTTGAGATTGTTCTTTTCTATCAATCTTCTTCCCAAAGGTCCACCGATAAGTACACCGCTGATAAGACCAAATGTCGCAGCTGCAGCACCTACAAGAGGTGCTATCTCATAACCCATTGCCTTAAACGAATCACCGTATGCAAGTGCCGCACCGTGTCCGCCTATCATGGAGATTGAACTTGACAAAAGAGCATATGGAGCTTCAAGTCCTGTAATCTTAGATACTACTATACCTATTGTATTTTGAAAGATTGAGATGATACCGCAACAAATCCAGTAAATAATAAGTAATTTACCGCCTTTTTTAAGTAGTAAGATACTCGCCCCAAGACCTACCGTCGTAAAAAATGCCAACATAAATGTAGACTGGAATATGTTTTCAAAATTAAAGACAAAGGCACCGCTTTGCTTACCTGCAAAGGTGATGAACATAAACAAAAATCCTCCGACAACCGGTGCCGGTATACAATACTTCTCAAGAAATCCCACTTTTTTCTTGATAAAATAACCAAGCAACAACAAGACTCCGGCAAGAGCCAATGTCAGTGTCGCATTCAAACTTATGGTAAATATACCTTCAACAACTTCAAACTTCATAAAAAACCTCCTTATAAAATTGCAAATTAATACACAATCTATTAAAATCAATTTTGGTTTACATGGGCATTTTTTATTATAAAGTGAATCTTCTATGCAAAATCTCACTACTTGAAACTTTGCCCCATATCTTGTTACTTTAATTTAAAATCATATACAAATTTTTTATGTTTATACTAAAATCTTATAGAATTATGGAAATTTTTAATAATTAATTATTTCAATAAAGCTTTTATATTAATGTTATACAATTATATCATTTATCCATAACTATATTAGAAAATATTATTAATCATGAAATTATTTATCAAAAATATATTTTACTCTTTTTTCTTAAGCAACTCCTTGCTGTCGAGCATTATAGTGACAGGGCCTACGTTTTGGATATCCACCCTCATGTCCGCACCAAATATCCCTGTTTTTACTATCATATTGTTTTCCCTGAGCTTTTCTCCGAATTTTTCGTACATTTCATTGGCATAATTAGGATTGCCTGCCTTTGTAAATCCGGGTCTGTTGCCGTGAGTACAGTCAGCATACAGGGTAAACTGTGATATAAGCAGTATCTCCCCGTTTACAGCATTTATATCCACATTCATCTTGCCGTTTTCATCTTCAAATACACGCAGTTTCACTATCTTATCCACCAACTTGTTCATATCTTCGTCAGTATCTTCATCGCAGACACCAAGCAATATGACAAATCCCTTTTCAATTCCGTCCTTAAATTCGTACTCACCGTCTTTTTTGATAGAAACCGATGACTTTCCCGCTCTTTGCAATAATGCTCTCATATTTTCCCCTTTTTTTAATACTGATTAGGCTATAATATCCTATCCCTTATTCTATATCAATCTGATTTAAAAAGCAATACCATTAATGATTATAATAGATTTTGGTGAGTTTTGATATTCATCACCGTTTACAATACCAAGTATCTATTTTAAACCAACATTATACATTATATGAATTTTTAATAGCTTTGCTGTGATTTAATTACATAGCTTTTTAATGAGTTTTGAGTTTTAAAAACCCTACTTTTTTTGTATATATGGAAAATGCAAGGCTTTACCTTGCATATCCAATTTTGATTAAATATGAAATTGTATTAAATTAATTTCATCTAAAAATGCTTTATATTATTATATGTTAAAATTTAGTATCAGTCTGTTATACAGATTATATATGAAGTTTAAAATTCTTGTAAAACCTGTTGCTTGCCTTATTTTGCTATCTTAAAAATTCATAAGTTAAGCTTTAGTAAAAAATATAAATCTTACTTTCTACTATTATGACAACAATGATTTTGCAATATTAGCCATATTGTCAAAGTTTTCTTTTCTTGGATTCCAACTGCATTTTTCTTCTTCTGCTATGACTTCAAATCCTGCCTTTGTAAGCTCTTCTCTGAGTACCTTGTTTCCTTCTCCAGACCAGCCGTAGCATCCGAAGACTGCAGCCTTCTTGCCCTTGAGTGAAAGTTCTTGCAAGAAATGTAGCCATCCGCTAACAGACGACAATATACTCTTGCTCACTGTAGGAGAGCCTACAGCTATAGCCTTTGATTTGAAGACCTGTGTCATTATGTCGTTTTTATCGTATTTTGATATATTGAAAAGTTTAACTACAGTAGTCGGACTAAGTTTCTTAATCTCTTCTGCAAGTGAATGGGCAAGTTTCATAGTGCCCTCCCACATAGTGTCATATGCTATGGTTATCAAGTCTTCCTTGTAGTTGTCGCACCACAATGCGTATTTTTCCACTATTTGAAGCGGATTGTCCCTCCATATAGCTCCATGGCTTGGCGCTATTATATCTATAGGCAGATTCAACTTTCCTATTTCTTCAAGTTTTTTCTTTACAAGAGGTGAAAACGGTGCAAGTATGTTGGCATAGTATTTTTGTGCCTCTTCCATAAGCAGACATTGATCAGCCTTGTCGTTGAAAAGCTCAGCAACTGCAAAGTGTTGTCCAAAGGCATCCATTGAAAACAAGATATTGTCTCCGGTCATATATGTCGCCATACTGTCAGGCCAGTGCAACATCTTCATCTCTACAAAAACCAATGACTTGGTATCTGAGATAGGTAAGGTATCACCTGTTTTTACCACGTGAAAGTTCCAATCAGGATTGTGATATTGTCCTACAAGTGATTTTACAGCATTTGCAGTACAATATATAGGAGTGTCAGGTATTTTTTTCATAAGCTCCACAAGACAACCTGAGTGGTCAACTTCACCGTGATTTGCCACGATATAGTCTATTTCTTTAAGGTCTATTTCCTTTTCAAGATTTTCGACAAACTCGTTGCTGTGCGGTCTCCATACAGTATCCATCAACACTTTCTTATCTTCCAATATCAAATAGGCATTTTGGCTTGAACCATTGTTAATAGAGTAATCAGAGCCATGAAATTCTTCAAGCTCCCAGTCCAACTTTCCTATCCAGTATACATTATTTTTTACCTGTCTTTTCATATATAAGCCCTCCATTTACTTAAAACATATAGATAAACTCCAATAAGATATAAACAACTATAGTTTTTCACTGCACTTTTGTCTAAATTACTTGGAGATTTAATTATATCCGACACTTAAGAATATACCACAGAAAGCATAAATTTTCAATTGAAATATGATATTTTTGAAAATTATAAAGCTATAGACATACAAAGGTAAATATAATATTCATATCAAAAGTCAATTATCTAAAAAAATCATTGAAATTTAAACAATATAGATGATATTAATAGAATTATTACATTCATATTACAAAGTAAAAACCTGTACTTTTTATGGGGGAAATTTTACTTAAAATCTGATATGATATTTTTAGTTAAAGCTCGTATCAGTATAAATTATTCACCTAACTATTGATATTGATTATAGAGCTATTAATTTACAAGTTTACATATTTTTTAAAAGATGAGTATAGTTAGACTTTATAAAGTCAGATTGATTTATACCTTTAATCTTCATAGATATAAGCAAAGATTTATTCAATTTATTACTTAAAGATTTGATATGAAAATACGCATTGATTTATCTATATAACTAACAGAATCTTAAAACTTTTTAAAATACTTATGCTCCTTTTAAAAAATAGCAAGGTATTTGATTAATACTAAATTGTAGTAAGCAAGCATATCTATCTTTTATTATAAAGATATGCAAATAGATACAATAATAAATAGATTTTTTAAGATAACTATAGATTTCTAATCAAAAGATAAGATATACATCGTTTTTAAACAATATTTTTTAAGGGAGGTATTTAGGGAAAATGAATTTATTTATTTAATTTACTGATTTTCAGTCTTTTTTACAAACTAGTTTATTAAATTAAGGAGGACTAACAATGACACGAACAAGAAAATTTTC
>GL405246.1:37781-41398 GCA_000146855.1 [Eubacterium] yurii subsp. margaretiae ATCC 43715 | reverse complement strand
AGGAGCAGATACAAACAGGATGATTGTAAGTGACCAAGGCAAGGGTATTGTAGATTTCTGTTGTGTAGTAACGTCAGGCTCTCAAAAGATAACAAGTGATATATGTCGTACATTTAATAATCCTCAAGGCACAGCTGCAGGTAACAAACCCCCTGTATATTACTATATTACTCAGGATGTAAAGGGTAAATCAGGTACATTTACTGTTAAGGCGGACGGCTTACCTCGTCATGAATTAAAATATCAATGGAAGTACCACGACGACAAACCAGTGCAAGAAATGAATACTGATTATATGGAAATTTCAGGCACAAATACTTCTTCAGTGTTCTATAAAGTAAAAGGTCAACTTCAAATTTTGGGTTCTGTCAAGTGCGTAATTACATGTGAAAGAGATGGAGGACAGGTTGAGACTAATATACTTGATTTATTCGAAATTTTAGCTAAGTAAAATTTGTAGCTAAGATATAAAAAATTTAAGATGATATCTGTAAGCCCATATATTAAGCATAGTAGATATATAAACTTCTATCTTGTATAAGTATTTACTCAACTTTCCCACGAAACTATAGAAATTTTAGTTGAAATCTAAACAAAAAAGCTATATTAATACTAATCACTGTTTTTTATACCAAGTAGTTATTTTAAAAGACTCTATACATTGTAGAGATTTTCAATAACTTTTTTGTAACATAACTACACAGCTTTTTAAAAGACTTTTAGTATAATATTATTTTACATGGGAAAGTTGAGTTTTAAATTAATATCTATCTTTAATGAGTAAAAATAAGAATAAATATTGAAATTTTAATATTTTTAGCAAAAATACTTAAAATATTACATTCACATTACAAAGTAAAAAACCTGTACTTTTTATGGGGGAAATTTATTTTAAAATATGCTATGATGATTTTAATAAAAGTTCATATTAATTATCACTTAGCTATAACTATTGGTTTATGGGTGTACCTATTTTTTAAATGATAAGTATAGTAGTATATTTTTATAAATCAAATAATTAAGACTTAACTTTATAAAAAAATATTAATTACAAATTTCAATTTAATTACACAAAAGTTTTAAAATAAATATAGTCTTAAAGATTTTAAAACAATCCTATAATTATACTTCATTTAAAAAATAGCAATGACATTAGCTTGAACACATCTTCATTAACAAGCATTGCTAATAGAAAAAGTAAAGTAACAATTGTCTATGAACTAAATCTAATTTTTAAATTTATATTGAGTAAGGGAGGGACTATTTATGAAACAAACAAAGAAGTTTTCAAGAAAATTTTCACTGTTGACGATATTCATACTTTTTATGAGCATCATAACAAGTGGGGCATATGCAGCCAAGCTTCCTTTTACAGATGTGCCGGAAAAAGCTTGGTACTATGAAGATGTAAAGTCAGCCTATGAATCAGATCTTATCAGTGGGAAAAAACCTACTAAGTATGCACCTGATGACAATATGACAGCAGCAGAGGCGGTAAAACTTGCAGCAGCGATGTATATGTTAAAAAATGAAGGCAAGGTAAACTTTAGTCCATCAAAACCATGGTACAAGGTATATGTGGACTATGCAAAACAAAAGAATCTAATAACAGATGATTTAGCTTGGAATAAGAATATTACAAGAGCTGGATATATGCAAATCTTCGCAAATATACTTACAGATGAAGAGTCAAAGAAAAACGAAGTGGCAGACGGCTCAATACCTGATGTTCCTATGACACATCCAAATGCGCAGGCAATATACAAGCTATATAAAGCAGGTATAGTTACAGGAGTGGATGATAAGAAAAACTGCTCACCGGGAAGTAATATCAAGAGAAGTGAAGTAGCCGCCATACTGATTAGGATGATGGATGTAAAACGCAGACTATCATTTAGCTTGGGTGGAGGCACAACACCCGGAACTACACCTCCACCGGGAGGCACAACTCCACCGCCGGGCGGTACTACTCCACCACCTGCAACAACTCCTCTAAAAATCACTAAACAACCTCAAAATGTAATAGGAGATTATAAAGGAGAGGCAGTGACATTGGAAGTTAAGGTAGAAGGTGGTAAGACACCGTATAGCTATCAATGGCAAAATAGAAAAGTAGGAGAAGGAGATTATTCAAACATTAGGATAGTTGGTGAAGTAACAAATGTATTGACATGGATTGTAGAAGGTGAGCCCTATGATTATAGGTGCATAATTGCAGATGCAAATGGCGACAAGGTGACAAGTGCTGAAGCAAGGATAGAACTGAAGGTGCTTCCGTTTAAAATCACAAAACAACCTGAAAATTTAAAATTAGCATCAAGAGTTACGGGAAAATTGAAAGTTGAAGCAGAGGGTGGTAAAAAACCGTACTTCTATCAATGGTTCATTAAGGAGGAAAAAAGAGATAAGGAGTATTTTTACCTTGCTGCAAAAGGAAGTAATACAGACGAGGTAGATGTCTTTGCAATGACTGGTAAGGTTCATTATTACAAATGTGAAATCACAGATTCAAATGGTAATAAGGTGACAAGTAACGTTGCAAAAGTGGAAGAAGATATGGATGCAAGACCACTTATAATCACCAAACATCCTCAAAGTGTAAAAGGCAAGGCGGGAGATATTGTTACATTGGAAGTTCAAGTGTCTGGTGGTAAACAACCATATAGCTATAATTGGAAACATGAAAAGGATGGATATCCGGGTTATGTAGACAGTTATGAAGAGGGAAAAAATACAAATATATTAAGACCTCCTATATATGGAAATTACCGTTACAAATGCACAATTACAGATGCAAACGGTAAGAAAGTGACAACTGTTCCTGCAGTGGTAAGCATAGATCCAAGTACAACATCACCTTACATCAGTAGACAGCCTGAAAATGCAACAGGTAAATTAAAAGAATTAGTGATATTGGACATCGAGGTATCCGGAGGAAAACCACCATATAGCTACCAATGGCAATATAGAAGCCCTGGTTCAAGTACCTTTTATGATAGTACATCAGAAGGAAATAAATCATATATATTTAAACCTCCTGTAGAAGCGACTATATATTTTTACAAATGTATAGTTACTGATTCTAAAGGCGAAAAAGTAACAAGTATTGAAGCTAAGGTGGAAAGAGAAAAAGATGCAAACTCACTTAGAATCACTAAACAACCTAAGGATGCTTACGGTGACTTATATGATAAAGTAACTTTGGAAGTAGAAGTAGAGGGTGGTGTACAACCATATAATTATCAGTGGTATTCTCAAAAATTGGGTGCTCTACAACCGATAAAATCCTCAGAAATTGGAAGTACAACAAAAAAATTAAGACCTTATGTATACAATGATATACACACTTACTATTGTAGAATCACAGATGCTGAAGGCACTGAATTACAAACTAAAGAGGTATACGTTTATAAGAAGAGATAAATTAAACTTTATTTCCAAGAACTTTATACTCAGTTTTAAAAAAGTGATTTATCAATAAGTTAGATAAAATAAATACACGCTTAGAGTTATGTGTTATACACACTTTAGGCGTGTATTTATTTTGTTTAATACTATTATTTGTTTAATATATGAATAAAATTTACTTAGTGCATTTTCTTTTCAAATGATAATAT
>GL405246.1:0-37453 GCA_000146855.1 [Eubacterium] yurii subsp. margaretiae ATCC 43715 | reverse complement strand
TAAAATATTTTTCAAAAAATTTTTCAAAAATAAAAATTATAAAAATTTAAAATTATATCTTATTAAATTTCAAATATATTTTATCAAACCGGCAATAAGCATTGAAATTTAAACAAAATAACTAAGATTAATCCTATTATTACATTCACATTACAAAGTAAAAACCTGTACTTTTTATGGGGGAAATTTTTTTAAAAATATGCTATGATGATTTTAATAAAAGTTCATTTCAATTATCACTTAGTTACAAATATTAGTTTATGAAGTACATATTTTTTAAATGAAAAGTATGGTTGCATAATTTTACAAATCAAATAATTAAGACTTTATCTACCTAGCTTTATGAAAAAAATTATATTAACAAATTTCAATTTAATTACAACTAGTTTCAATTTAATTACACCAAAGTTTTAAAACAATCCTATAATTATACTTCATTTAAAAAATAGCAAAATATTTTATAGTAAGATTGATTAATTGTTCATGAACCGAATATAATTTTCAAATTTATATTGTAAAAAGGAGGGTTTATCCATGAAACAAACAAAGAAGTTTTCAAGAAAATTTTCGTTATTGACGATATTCATGCTTCTTATGAGCATTATCTCAATGGATGTCTATGCTGCCAAGATTCCTTTTACGGATGTACCGGAAAAATCTTGGTACTATGATGATGTAAAGTCAGCCTATGAGTTAAATCTTATCAACGGTAAGAAACCTACTAAGTATGCACCTGATGACAATATGACGGCAGCAGAGGCAGTCAAACTTGCAGCTGCTATGCATATGCTAAAAAATGAAGGCAAGGTCAACTTCACTTCATCTAAGCCTTGGTATAAGGTATATGTGGACTATGCAAAGCAAAAAAATCTAATAACTACTGATTTGGATTGGAACAAAAACATAACAAGAGCAGGCTATATGCAAATCTTTGCACAGATACTAACAGATGAAGAGGCAAAGAAAAACGAAGTGGCAGACGGCTCAATACCCGATGTGCCTATGACTCACCCAAATGCTCAAGCAATATACAAGCTATATAGGGCAGGTGTGGTAGTTGGAGTGGATGATAAGAAAAACTGCTCTCCTGCAAGTAATATCAAGAGAAGCGAAGTAGCTGCCATACTTGTTAGAATGATGGATGTAAAACGCAGAATAGCATTTAGTTTAGGAGAAAAAAAACCGGGAACTACTCCTCCACCAAGTGGCGGTACAACTCCTCCACCATCTACAAATCCGCTTAGAATCACCAAACAACCTCAAGGTCTAATAGGTAAGGAAGGGGATGTAGCTGTATTAGAAGTTGTAGTAGAGGGAGGTAAACAGCCTTATCGCTATCAATGGCAATCTATACCATATTTTGGACGCAGAGATACTGATTATGAAAATTGTACCATTGCAGGAAGTACAACAAGTATAATAAAACCGGCTATAATATTTAAAGGTATGACATACAGATGTGTGATTACAGATGCAAATGGTGATAAGGTAATAAGTAATGATGCAACATTGAAAAAACCCGGAAGTGAATTTCCATTAAGATTTACCAAACAACCTCAAGGTGCAAGAGGCAAACAGGGAGATATAGTCACATTAGAGGTTGAAGCAATGGGAGGTAATAAGCCTTACAGTTATCAATGGCAATCTATACCGTTCTTAGTAGTTACCGGTACTGATTATGAAAATTGTACCATTGAAGGAAGTACAACAAATATAATAAAACCGGCTATATCATTTAAGTCTATGGTATACAGGTGTATCGTTACAGATGCAAATGGTGATAAGGTAATAAGTAAAGAGGCAACATTAAGACCAGATGATGACATTTTTAATCCTTTAAGTATCACCAAACAACCTGAAAGTGTTGTAGAAACCTTAGGAAAGAAAGTTACATTGGAAGTCCAAGTAGATGGAGGTTCAACACCATATAAATATCATTGGGAAAGAAGAAAGGTCGGACATCCGAACTTTAAAAAAGCTACCGCAAGTGGTAATACTACAAATATATTAAGACCTACGGTATCAAATGACGCTTATGATTATAGGTGTGTAATTACAGATAATGCAGGCAGGAAAGTAACAAGTAATGAGGCAAGAGTAGAAAAAGTTCCAGCTCCGGCTCCAATTCCACTTACAATTACTAAAGAACCTGATGATGCTATAGACATACAAACTGAAGGAGAGGAAGTAACATTAGAAGTTGTAGTAGAAGGAGGTAAGCAACCATATAGCTATCAATGGGAAGCCGGACGTTTAGATGGACCACTTACTCCAACTTCAGGAAGTGGAAGTTCAACAAGTATATTTAAGCCAAAAGCAACAAAGGTTGCTATGCTTTATAGATGTGTTATTACAGATGCCGATGGGAATAAAGTGACAAGCCGTTCAGCAAGAGTGGACATGGACCCAACTAAAAATCCTTTTATTATAGCAATTCAACCAATAGATGTAGAGGGAAATGTAGGAGATACAGGTGTATTAGCAGTTTTAATATGGGGTGGAAAGGAACCATATAATTATGAATGGTTTGTAAAAAAATCTAAATCTCCAGATGGCTATAGTCCATCTAAAAATCCAGGAAGCAATACACATACTGTAAATGTTGTTGTACAAGAACAATCTTATGACTATATGTGCGTAATTAAAGATGAAGTTGGAAATAAATTGGCTACTAATGTGGTACATGTAAGAAAAAAATAAGCTTTTAAGCCTGGAAAATTTAAAATACGAAAGATGATATAGCTAATACTATCATACTTAAATTACTATTAGATTTAGGAAATAAAATATTGAGATAAAGGTAGGAGTTTAAATAATTGGCTTATCAATAAGACAGGCAATATAAATACACGCTTAGAGTTATTATATACACTTTAGGCGTGTATATATTCTACTTAAATATAGCAATTATTTTATAGTAAAAATATATGCTTTATTATTAATATCCATCATACCTTAACCTAATATTGATTTATATTTGTCTAATTATTATAATACGAAGATCATAGCCAAGCTTAATACCATTGTTACATTCCCATTACAAAGTAAAAAACTGTACTTTATTATGGGGGAAATTTTTTTTAAAATGTGATAAGATGATTTTAATTAAAGTTTATATCCATTGTCACTTAGCCATAATCATTGATTTATAAGCATACATATTTTTTAAAAGGATGAGTATAATTCCAAAAATTTATAAATCATAAATTTAAATATATTTTACATTGATGCTAAAAATCTTATTAACCATAATTTCAATTTAATTACACCAAGGTTTTAAAAATATAGTCTTAAAATTTTTAAAAAATTCATATAATTATACTCAATTTAAAAAATAGTAATTTAGTTGAATAAAACAATTACAGCATTATTTATTATCAACAGATTTTATTTATTTTTTGTTATAAAAATAATAATTAATTTTTAAGCTATAAACAATTATGGATTTCTAATCAAGAGATAGTCTGTATATTATACTTATAAAGATAGCTTTGTATATGTATTTATACTAAAGACCTTTTAAGTTACCATGTAAATATTTTGAATATAGAGTTTATACAATTTAAAAGTAATCCCAATATCAAATATTTTACATGACTTTTTAAACAGAGATTAGCATTAGAAGAAATCCTGTCTTTAATTATTATATTTACTGATTTTCAAACTTTTTACAAATAATTATATCAAGGAGGGATTATTTATGAAAAAAACAAAGAAGTTTTCAGGGAAATTCTCACTGTTGACTATATTCATGCTTCTTATGAGTATCATCACTATGGATGTCTATGCTGCCAAACTTCCATTTACAGATGTGCCGGAAAAGTCTTGGTACTATGATGATGTAAAGTCAGCCTATGAATCTAATCTTATCAGCGGGAAGAAAGCAACTAAGTATGCACCAAACGACAATATGACGGCAGCAGAGGCAGTAAAACTTGCAGCAGCAATGTATATGCTGAAAAATCAGGGAGCTGTAAAATTCACTCCATCAAAACCATGGTACAAGGTATATGTGGACTATGCAAAGCAAAAGAATTTAATAACAGATGAATTGAATTGGAATAAGAATATTACAAGAGCAGGATATATGCAAATCTTCGCAAATATACTTACAGACGAAGAGGCAAAGAAAAATGAAGTATCAGACGGCTCAATACCGGACGTTCCTATGACACACCCAAATGCACAGGCGATATACAAGCTATATAGAGCAGGTATAGTTACCGGAGTGGATGCTAATAAAAATTGCTCACCTGCATCTAATATCAAAAGAAGTGAAGTAGCTGCAATATTAATTAGGATGATGGAGAAAAAACGCAGATTGGGATTTAGCTTGAGCGGAGGCACAACTCCACCGGGAACAACGACTCCTCCGGGTGGTACAACACCGCCACCGGGTGGTACTACTCCACCACCATCTACAACAACTCCGCTTAAAATCACCAAACAACCTCAAAGTATAGTGGGTAAATTTTTAACTATGGTGACATTGGAGGTTGCAGTAGAAGGGGGCAAGGCACCTTACAGCTATCAATGGGAAGAAAGAAAAGTTGGAGCTCCAAATTTTAAAAACAGTAGTAGCACAGGAAGTACTACAAAGGCACTGAGTGTTGGTGTAAATGATTTAGCCTATGACTATAGATGTGTAATTACAGATGCAAAAGGCGACAAGGTAACAAGTAATGAAGCAAGAGTGGAGGTAGATACAAAAACAATTCCACTTAGAGTAGTCAAACACCCTAGAAATATATATGGCAAAGAAGGAGATACTGTCACATTGGAAGTTGAAGTAGATGGAGGCAAAAAACCTTACAGCTATCAATGGAAGAAAAGAAAGGTAGGTACTTCTAATTATGTAATCAGTGATGATGAAGGAAATAGAACAAATATATTAAAACCTGCTATAGAAAACGTCGCTTGTGCGTACGCATGCGTAATTACGGACGCAAAAGGTAATACGGTAAATAGTAGTCCTGCATTAGTGGCAGTAGATGCGGGAGCATATCCGCTCAAAATCACCAAACAGCCTGAAGATGCATCATCAGACTTATCATATAAGGTGAAATTGGAAGTTGCAGTAGAGGGAGGTAGGAAGCCTTATAGCTATCAATGGCAAGTCCTTAATCCTATGGATTTGACTTTTAGAGATACTAATGCAGAAGGAAATAATACAAATGTATTAAGACCATCTGTACAGATTCTGGAAAGCTTCTATCGTTGCGTCATCACAGATGCTAACGGCAAGAGTGTTACAAGTCGTGAAGCAAAGGTTGGAAGAGAGGTAGCACCGTTAAAAATCACCAAACAACCTGTAAATGCAACTGGTAAATTTGAAACGTTAGTGACATTGGAAGTCGAAGCGGATGGAGGCCTCCCACCTTATAGATATCAATGGCAGTTTAGAGAGGATGACGAAGACTCATACGACTTTGAAAACAGTACATCAGGAGGCAATACTACAAATGTATTAATGCCTATTGTAGAGATTATACCCTTTGAATACCGTTGTATAGTTACCGATTCAGCAGGTAATACTGTAACAAGTAATATAGCAAGGGTAGAAATGCCACCAAGTCCGGACCCAATTAGAATAACTCAACAACCAAAAAGTGTACGTGGCAAGGCAGGAGATTATACGAAATTGACCATCAAAGTTGAAGGCGGCAAAAAACCGTACTATTATTATTGGTATGAGAAAAAAATGGTAGATAGGGAATTTAAACTTATTTATGATTATGATTTTAAATATGACAACCCTGAATTGAAAGTTAAAATAACGGATGACATTTGGGAGTATTATTGTGATGTTTGTGATTATGATCACTACCATATAGAATCTAATCGTGTAACTGTTCATAATAATGACTATGTTAAGATTACTATTTAATGAATGTGAAATTTAACTTTAATTTATCAATCTTATACTAATATTTCTTATACTAATAACCATTTATAAAGCCAAGATTATTATTTTAGCAAATTATTTGTTTTTCAGATTATCAATAACCTTGCTATAATAAAAATACAAGGCTTATTGATAGATTTTTAGTATTAGATTGATGGATAAAGTTGGCTAATTAGTATTTATACTATTATCTATATAATATATAGATAATAGTATAAATAGTTTTAAAAAGTAGTATAAGATTTATTACTTTATTATAAATGTTGTGAACATAGTTTATCCATTGTTTTATTAGATTTTAGTATTAGATAATAAAATTTGATTTTCCATAGTTTTATTAATACAGGCAAAAAATTACACGCTTAGATTTATGTGTATTACATAATTTAAGCGTGTATTTTTTTTAACTTTGATATTTTATTTATTAGTTAATTAAATTTCTACAAAACTTTAATCACTTATTCCATATCTTAACTCTAAAAAAAGCGATAAAATAAAGTTAGGGTGTTTTGAGCTACTTACTTTCCTATCCACATAAAAACATTGTAATAGAAAAACTTTGGCAGTAATATCGAATCTGAGAGCATGTCCTTGGTAGACTTGGAAAGTACTGCGTCGCTGCTGATATCCAAAGCGTAGACTATAATCATTATAAAGATTACACTCTTAAGGCAGGAAAACAAGGCTCCCAAAATCTTGTCACTAAGTGACAGCATATCTTGGCTCATCAAGTCTTTAAGCATGTGGAAGAGCAAGAGCATAAATATAGAAGCAATTATAAAAATCAGCACCACCAATATGACATTGTCAACCACTGATGTTATCAGTGCCAGATTAGGTAATTTTTCTATCAATGGCGTCCTTATCATGGTAAGTACTTCTTTTACGGAGTCATTTGAAAGCAATGCGTCCTTGAAAAAGGTGTATACCACATAAGTAAGCCCTATTTTTATCACAAAGCCGAAGCTGATAAATAATGATTTTATCAGTCCGTTCCTAAATCCCATTACAAGAGAAAAAATCAAAAAACCTGTAATGGCGATGTCTATATAGTTTCCCAATTTCATTTTTAATTTTCTCCCGTTTTACTAAACTTATTTTATTTTTTAACTATCTTTAAATGCTATTTTTAATCTGTCAAGACAAAGCACTTGACTTAATTTATCCATTAATATGACGAATTTTAATTTAAAAATAGAATTTTCAATATCATAATAAATATTTTAAAATCTATCATCCTTAATCTTATTAACACTAAAAACTCCATCGTAGCAAAGTTATTAAAAATCCATATAATGTTCGATGTCGCTTTAATATAGATACTTGCTATTATAGATGATGGTTAGTATAACTTTTGGAGTAAGTTGTAAATTATTCAAATCTACTGAATAGGTATTATTTCCACATTCCCCTTGAAGAAGAGCACTAGTTTGTTGTTGCTTAGCAAGATGCTCTTTTCAATATCTTTGGCAAATTCTATGGTGCGGTTTTGCGTGTGTACCGATGTTGTACCGATGTATATAATCTGTGGAATATTCAATATCATCTTATTTATTGTGTCTTTAAATGCCTTTTCTTCTAAGAGTTTCCCTGTCTTGTCATATATCCTAACGTTCTTATTACCATCTAGCAGATATATCTTTTCATTTACCAGCACCATACCTGCAAATGAGTTTTGAGCGTCTATCGTAGCCACATTCTTGTATTTTCCGTCAAGTATATAGAGTCTGGTAGGATCGAGTATGAGCTTGGAATTGTTGGTATTAATCATCTCTATGGTAAGCAGATTTTTATAACTGTTTATAGATTGTACTTCATAGTTTGAATTATAGGCATATATGGTATTGGTAATGTCTGCAAGGTTGTTGACCTGTACACTTACATATATGGTATTGGTACTTTCTTCAAAATTTACTGTACTTATCAGACTGTTTGGATAGTTGATATTGGTCTTTTGTTTCATATCAGAGTCATATACTATGATGCCGTCTGCTGCAACATTTGTATTGTATGACAGTAGCACATCGCCGTTTTTGAGGGGGTAGATGTTTTGTCCGCTCTCCATAAACTTTGCCTGTGATACTATCTCACCGCCACTGTTTATCTTGTATAATATCTTGTCTATCTTATCCAAGATATATATATTGCTCTGTTCTACCTTCAAGACAAAATCATTGATAGCAAGTCTTGTCTCGAATATATTCTTGAATTTGTCGTTTTTCTTGACTAAATTCTTGCCGTCATAGATGATAATCTCGTTGTTAAGTGCCGCTACGACAGTCTTTGCGTTGTAGTCAAAGGAAGATACTATGGAGTTGTTTTTCTCGTTTACTTTTCTATTTGTTTCCTTTATATCAACAGTTCCATTCGCCTTGACGATATTGGCAATGAGCAATACTGCAAAAAGTACCGAAGATATGATTATAAACATTCTTAATCTGTCTTGTTTTTTCATGCTAAATAATCTACCAAAATCCTTTCCTACAACTTTATCTTATCTAATTTTTTTGCCCTTGACTTGCATTGATGTCCTTGTCATACTGTTGTTTGAACTGTGTGTATTCCTTTCTTATAGTACCTTCAAGCACCTTTACATCACTGCCGTTTAATTCCAACTTCACCTTTTCTTCCACATTTTTATTTGCAGTATTTGTCTTGGTATAAGAAAATACGTCTGAAGTCCCCTGCTTTTCGTAGTCTGTCTTATACTCATATCTCACGCCGTTTTCTACCCTTTCGATGCTACCGGCATAGTAAGGGTACTCCTGATAAGCCTTGTATACAACGTCGAATAGTATGGCATTTTTAGGATCAAGAGGCGGATAGTTCTTTTCTTGGTAATCCAAGGCTATCTTAGACTCGCTCCTGCCGATGTATGTGAGATAGTCTTTGACTGTGGCGATAATTTGATCGTTTATAATCTGTTTTTGACTTTCGTCAGACTCGATGTTGTTTATCTTTGCTATGTCTTCATCTGAAAACATAGTTTGCAAGGCTATGTTATATTGGTTACCCTTTTTCACAGGCTCCAAATATTCCACCAAAGAGTAGTTGCCAAGTGCATCTTTTGAAAATACTAACTTTGCAGGTCCTGTAGCATCTGCACATTTTTCAAAGATGCCGTTTTCAAATTGGAATTCATAGTATGACATATATATAGTAGCTGTCGTATTAGAGCCGTCAGTTTCAGTAGAAAGTGTGATATGACCGGATGTTGCAAACTCTCCGGAATATAGCTGTCCCTTGTAGCGAGAGTTGATAGCTGTTGTAATGGAGTCTTCAAGATTTGTAGAAGGTAGGCTGATAGTAGCATAATCGACCTTTTCTATCTCCTGCATATATTTTTTGAAATCTTCCAAAGTCGCCGTCTTAGTAAATGGATCGTAGCCTAATAATTTGACTGCAAAGTCTCTTTGTATAGACTCCAATGGCAGTACAGTACCGTCTTTGTTGACAGACACAGTCACGACTTCACAGTTGCCAATGAGGGAAAAAATCACCAATGAATTATATACAAACTTGTATTTTTCAGCCTTGCTAAGAGTAGTGTTGCCGTCCAAAGAGTTGTATACTATGGTTATACCCTTTGGCTTTTCTGCAGCTGTCTCAAGAGATGTGGCATAATAGGAAAATGAATCGTCCAACTTTAGATTTTGGGCTATCATAGATGATTTGGACGCATCTCCTATGTACTCTGTGCGAAAGCTGAAAAGTTTTTCCTCAGTTGTCTTGCCGCTTGACTGTGCTATGTCTGTGTTTGTACCCCTATTTTTGAACATTGCCACTGCCACCACAGCAACGATTAGACACAAGACAATCAAAACAATTGATTTATTTTTTTTCATAGATTTCACCTTCAATCATGCTGACACCGATGTTTAGATATTCATCAGCATCATAATTAAATTTTCTTACGAATTCGTATGTTTGACATCTTAGCTTTTACACTTAAGCTAAAGTAAGACAAACATTTACTCAAAAAACTTATGCTATTATACCACATATATCTATTTTTTTAAAGTCAAAATAAAAAGCGAGAATCTTAATATTATTTACTTTTATTGGGTATAAAAAAGCTACTGATTTTTAAAAGAAATTTTATTGAAATTAACTATTTATTGCATTGAATTTAGGGGGGCGTGATGGCAAAAAATATAATAACAGTCTTAGGCGGTATATCATCAGGAAAATCCTCTTTTGCAGAGCAGAGATCTCTACTCTTGGGTGAGAAAAGGACATATATTGCTACAAATACGATAACTGATGAAGAGATGAGACTCAAGGTCAAAAAGCACGTTCAAAGAAGATCTGACAGATTTACAACTGTGGAAAATTTTGACTCCATAGATAAGGTAATTTCTTCTCTTTCGACAGATATTTGTATGATTGACTGCTTAAGCGGTATGCTTAGCAATTTGATGTACAATTCAAAGATAGATTTTGAGACTTGCTCAGACAAAATATATGACGATTTTGCAAAGGGAGTAATATCTTATGTCCAAAAAATCTTGTCTTCAATGCAAAAAAAGAACATAAGCTTTGTAATAGTGACAAATGAACTTGGTCTTTCCACTGTCAATGTCAGCAGATATGTCAGGAGATATGTTTCTTTACATGGTGAGATAAACCAAATGTTTTGCGGTATTTCCGACGAAGTGTATTTTATGCTGTCCGGCATAGCAACAAAGATAAAATAGGGGAAAATTATGAAATTGGAAGGATTAAACAAATCTCAAGTGGAGGAAAGCCGTCAAAAGTATGGCTCGAATAAATTGACAACTATAGAGCAGGATCCTTTATGGAAAAAAATACTCTTGGGATTTACAGATCCTATGATAATGATTTTGCTTGTTGCCCTGCTCGTTCAGACAGTCCTGTTCTTTTTGGGGGAAACTCTCTGGTTTGAGCCTGTTGCCATACTTGTAGCCATACTTATAGCCAACGGTGTCGCATCCATCTCTCAAAGCAAACAGGAAGGCAAGGCTATAGCTCTCAAAGAGGAAGAAGAATCCAAAGAAATATGTAAGGTACTACGAGAAGGAAGTTTAATTGAGATAGCTGTAAGTCAGGTAGTAGTAGGAGATATAGTATATCTGCAGGCAGGCGACAAGATACCTGCTGACGGTGAGATAATTGACGGCTACATCGAAGTAGATCAGTCAGCTCTAAACGGTGAAACAGATGAGGCTAAGAAATCTCCAATCAAAGATGGAGACAGATACGATATTTCGGACTTATTAAATAGGCATTATGTATATAGAGGCACTGTAGTTTGCAGTAATCAGGCATATATTGAGATAAAAGCTGTAGGCGATAAAACTTTATTCGGAAAATTAGCTTTGGAAGTACAGGAGGAACAACGTGCCACTCCTTTGCAGGTCAAACTTGCAAAACTTGCAAAACAAATATCTACTTTCGGTTATGTAGGCTCAATCTGTATAATACTCAGCATATTGATAAAAACTCTGCTCACAGGTGAAATACCAAGCGGAATATATGAGTGGATAAGGCTGATACTTGATACTACTACTGTAGCCGTTACTATAATAGTTTGCGCCGTACCTGAGGGACTGCCTATGCTCACTTCTATCTTGCTTTCATTCCAGAGCATAAGGATGGCAAAGGACAGTGTCTTGGTCAGAAAGATAAACGGGCTTGAAACAGCAGGAAGCTTGAGCATCTTATTTAGCGATAAGACAGGTACTATTACAAAGGGGAGACTCTCTGTAGTGGAAATGGCAACAGGAAATGTCAAGATATATGAAAAGTTTGAAGATATGAACGCAGCCTTAGCTGTTGATGTGGTGACTGGTATAGGGCTTAATAACTCCGCCATATCAAGCGGTGAAAATATAATCGGTGGCAACAGTACGGACAGGGCTCTGATGAGTTTTCTGGCAGATGCCAATATAACAGACTCCCTTGCAAGGGACGACGTCAAAAACTTCAATCCCTTTGATTCAAATAAGAAAATCTCAAGTGTAGTAGTAAAAAAAGATGGAAAAATTATCAGCTATGTAAAGGGTGCACCTGAAAAAATCATTGAGAGATGCACATCTTACATCGATGAAAATTCAAATATAAAAGAACTCATAGAATACAATTATCTGACATCTTATATAGACGCTCAGTCAGGCAGGTCAATGAGGTTACTTGCTGTGGCTAAATGTGACGGAGACTTTGATATAGAGGATGAAAACCAAAAATTGACCTTGATATGTGTAATAAGTATCAGGGATGAAGTGAGAACAGAGGCTGTAAGTGCGATAAAACAGGTTCAAGAAGCCGGAATACAGGTAGTAATGGTAACAGGAGACAGGAAGGAAACTGCCGTTGCCATAGCAAAGGAGGCAGGTCTGCTGACAAGTCATGAGGACATTGCTCTGACATCCTTTGAGCTGTCTGAAAAATCTGACGAAGAGCTCAAGAAGATACTTCCTAATCTTAGGGTAGTATCTCGTGCATTGCCTTCTGATAAGAGCAGACTGGTAAAGGCTGCACAGGAAGTGGGACATGTAGTGGGTATGACAGGTGACGGAGTAAATGACTCTCCTGCTCTTAAGAAGGCTGACGTAGGCTTTGCCATGGGTAGCGGTACGGAAGTAGCAAAGGAAGCCGGCGACATCATCATACTTGACGATAATTTTTCATCCATAGAAAAGGCTATTTTATACGGCAGGACTATGTTTAAAAGCATAAGGAAGTTTTTGGTATTTCAGCTTACAGTCAATGTAGCTGCTGTGCTTACCTGTTTTTTGGGACCTTTGCTTGGAGAAAATATCATACTTACAGTGATACAACTCCTCATGATAAATCTTGCCATGGACTCTCTTGCAGCCATTGCCTTCGGCTCTGAGCCGTCACTTGAAGAATATATGAAGGAAAAACCTATTGACAGAAGCGAAAATATAGTGACAAAGGATATGTTTATCCAGATTTTGACTGTGGGCATCTATCTATCTTTCATTTGTGTGGGCATTTTATTCTTCCCACCGCTTAGAAATCTCTTTGGAGCTGTGGATAAAACCTATTTGAAGTCGGCGATATTTGCTACTTTTATGATGGCTATAACTTTCAACGGCTTCAATGCTAGGACATCTCATATCAATCCTTTTGAAAATATGGGCAGAAACAAAAACTTCATAAGAGTAATGCTGTCTATCATCATCTTGCAACTTGTCTTTGTAACATTTGGCGGACAGGTGCTAAGTGTAGAGAGTCTTTCATACTCATCTTGGATTATATGCGTCCTACTTGCTTTTTCAGTCATACCTTTGGATATGATACGCAAGGTGATTTTAAACAAAAAAAGGCATAGTTGATATTTATTAGTATGAATCTGTATTTTGATTTGTGCAATAAATCTGAATATGGTATAATTTTATGAACTTAATAATAAAATTTTATTAAAAAGCTATTATAAACTTATTGTATATTGAAAAATTTTTTAGCTCGGTTAATTGTAGTATATTTAATTATAGCTTATAAAATATTACTTTAATTTAAAGGTCTATCAGAGAAAGATATCATGGTTTTAAACTGTTTGTATTTTGATTGAAATTATTGAATAATATTCACAAGTTAGATGAATTTCAAAGTAAAACGAGGATGTAGAACTTATGAAAAATTTTAAATCATTGGTGGAGATATTCAAGTCAAGTATCAGTTTCCTGACGATACTTCCTGTAAAATCAAATGTTTCTACCACTGAAGAATTTAGGAAGATAGTACTGTTTTTTCCGCTTACCGGTCTTATTTTAGGGACATACTACTATATTTGTAGCTATGTTGCCTACTACGTCACTAAGTCTACATTTTTTTCAGCAATCATATACACGTCTTTGACTGTTATATTGACAGGTGGACTGCATTATGATGGATTGTCAGACAGTTTTGACGGGATTTTCTGTGGGAAAGACAGGTATAAAATACTTGAGGTTATGTCGGATTCACGCATAGGCACTTTCGGAGTGCTGTCCATAGTATTAAATATAATGCTCAAAACAGGGATAATCTATCTTTTGATACAGGAGGGTTTACTCCATTTTGCCATTTTTTCGGTGATTTTCTCAAGGACGATGCAGGTAATATTTGCCTATAGCTCTAACTATGCAAAGGATGACGGCATGGGCAATATATTTATAGGCAAGATAGATAAGAAACAATTCTCTTTTGTAATTTGCTCGTTTTTTATCTTATCTTTTGCTGTAGCTGTTGTATTTTCACCATCTAATCTTATTTTAAGAGACCTTGTTTTAAGATACTTTATCATAAGTACGATATTATCTGTCCTTGTGCTTTTGAGGATGAAAAAATCCATAGAGCAAAAAATAGGCGGAATTACAGGTGACATACTCGGATTGGTAGCGGAAGTAAGTGAAACGACATTTTTGTTTATGAATTATATAACAGTTAAAGTACTAATCTTTATAATATTTTATTTCAATAATATATTTACAAAGTAATAACTCATGTATCAGTATTAATAAAAATTTAGTGATTTTTCAAAAAATATAATCATTGTGTCAAGTAATTAATTTAATAAATCCATAAATAGCTAATAGCATGCGACAAATTTGATGATAAGAAGATAATCTAAGTTTAATTTTCTACACAATATGTAGCAATAAGCTTATATTTTCAGTATATAACTATTTCTATAAAGATAATTCGAATGATTAATAAATGAAGGTGATAAAATGAAACATGTATATCTTATAAGGCACGCCCAGACCGTAATGAATAACGAGCGAAGATTTTCCGGCATATTGGACTGTGATATTGACGATACAGGCTACAAGCAGCTTGAAAAACTAAGAGAAAAGATGAGGGAATATAAAGTACAACAGTGCTACTGCTCACCGCTTAAGAGGACGGTGCTTACTGCTCAGTCTTTTTTTGACAACCCTATTAAGGTTAACGACCTGCACGAGATGAACTTTGGCGACATAGAGGGTATGAAGTTTATAGATGTGGAAAAAAACTATCCCCATATTGCAAGGTCACTTGTGGATGAAAATTCAAATACGAAGTTTCCAAACGGAGAATCGCAAAAGACATTTAGCAAGAGAGTAAATAAGGTCTTCTACGACATACTTAAAGCAGATGACAACTCGTCTATTGCCATAGTGTCGCATTCCTGCGTCATAAGGCAGATAATATCAAATGCCATGGTCAAGGACTCTACCATGTCTTGGAATATTCACATAGGCAACTGCAGTATAACAAAACTCGAAGTACATCCAAACAGGACAATACTTGCATTTTTAAACAAATAGGAGAATTATATAAATAGATGAAAAAACTTATAGTCAGCGATATGGACGGTACTCTCTTGAGGTCAGATAAGACCATATCCCAAGACACGATAGAAATTGTAAATCTTATGCGAAAACAAGGCATTGAATTTACCATAGGTACAGGGAGAATCTACCCTGTAGTAACAGATACCATAGAAAAGATGAGCATTACTGCTCCTCTTATTCTTTGCAACGGTGCTATTATCCAAGATCCTACAACAAAGGAAATTTACTATTCTAAGGCGCTAAACAACGACATAGCAGTCAAAATCTTAGATATAGTAAAAAACTGCGGTCTGTACTTTTACTACTATACGCACGACTCAATCAATGCGACGGAAGTAAAATACATCACTGCTACCTACCTTAAAGAAAATGAACTGCAAAAAAGAAAAGACAGTATAAAGATAAATATCACTGATGACCTTTCAAGCAAGGCGAAAAATGAAGAAGTGTTTAAGATAGTAGTAATAAATGAAGACCATAAAAGGCTTGAAAAGGTCAAGGACGCTCTTTTCATCTATGATGAATATATCACTGTCACTTCATCTTTTTGGAACAATATAGAGATAGTGGCAAACGGCGTGAACAAAGGCGCCGGAGTAAGATATGTATCTGAAAATTTCGGTTATGACATCAAGGATATAATGTGCATAGGTGACGAGGAAAATGACGAATCCATGCTAAATGTCGCCGGATTTGCTGTAGCCATGGGCAATGCCAATGAGCAGATGAAAAAAATCGCCCACTACATCACATCTGATAACAACAGCGACGGCATGGTAAGAGCCATAAAAAAATTCGCACAAAGGTAGGAATAATATGAATATCGTACTTTTCGAGCCGGAGATACCTCAAAATACCGGCAATATAATAAGAACCTGCGTATGTACAGGAACTACGCTACACATGATAAGACCTTTCGGCTTTTCCATGGATGAAAAACAGATAAAAAGAGCAGGCATGGACTATATAAGCCATGCAGACATCATTTATTATGACTGTTTCGAAGAGTATTTTGAAAAATACGACAAAGATGATATGTTCTTTTTTACAACTAAGGCTGAAAAGTCTTATTCTGATGTTAAATACACTAAAAACTCACATCTGATATTCGGTCCTGAAAGCCGTGGACTACCTGAAAAAATCAGAAAAATCAATATCCAAAACGATGTGAGAATACCTATGAAGGCAAATGAATACGTCCGTTCACTCAACCTGTCCAATTCGGTTGCAATAGGACTCTTTGAGGCACTGCGTCAGAGCGACTTTGCCAATCTGATATAAAGGAGAAATTTTTTGATTAAAAAATATGTATTAGAATCTCTCGGCTGCTCCAAAAATCTGGTTGATGCCGAAGAAATGGTCTACATCTTAAACGAAAACGGATATGAGATGACTGATGACATAGATGATGCCGACGTCGCAATAGTAAATACCTGCGGTTTCATAGAGTCAGCCAAGGAAGAGTCCATAGACACCATACTTAATATAGCATCACATAAGCAGAAGAATCTTAAACATCTGATAGTTACAGGTTGCTTGGTTCAAAGATACTATAAGGACTTGAAAGAACAAATACCTGAGATAGACGCTTTTTTGGGAACGACATCTTATAATACCATATTAAATGTCTTGCAAGGACTGTCTATAGGAAAGGACAACTCCCTGATACTGCCTGCAAATACAAAACTTGACCACAATAAGAAAAAAATATTGACTGACAGCTACTACGCCTATATCAAAATCGCCGAGGGTTGCGACAACAGCTGTACCTACTGTATAATTCCAAAACTTCGTGGAAGATATGTGTCACGTCCCATGGAAGAGATAGTGGAAGAGGCTAAGAGATTGGCAAGTCAAAATGTCAAGGAGATAGTATTAATTGCTCAGGACACTTCAAAATACGGATTGGACATCTATGGTGAAAAAAAATTACCTAATCTTCTAAGAGAGCTTTCCAAAATAGAAGGCATAAGGTGGATAAGATTCCTCTATACCTATCCTGAAGACATCACTGATGAATTGGTGCAAGAAGTCAAAAACAACGACAAGGTCTGTTCATACTTTGACATACCCATACAACACGCAAGTAACAGGATACTAAAGCTGATGAACAGAAGTACTGATAGACAGGAGATAAGCGACAAAATCAATTTGATAAGGTCAAATATCAAGGACGCAATAATTAGGACGACACTTATTACAGGCTTCCCTACTGAAAGCCAAGAGGATATAGACGAGCTTGCTGATTTTGTAAGGCAGATGAAGTTTGACAAGCTCGGGGTATTTCCCTATTCAAGAGAAGAAGGGACGAAGGCAGGCAATATGGATGGACAAATAGAGCAGGATGTCAAAAATCAAAGAGCAGAGATGATAATGAGGCTCCAACAGGAGATAGTCAGAGAAAAAAACGAGAGCTATGTAGGAAGACCATTTAGCACAATAGTAGACGAGGTCTATGAAGACTATGTAGTCGCAAGGTCTTATATGGACGTGATAGAAGTGGATACTGTCATATATGTGAACACTGAAACAACTCATGAAAAAGGAGACTTCATAGAGGTGAAAATCACAGACGTACTTGACTACGACCTAAAAGGAGTTGAAGTTTAACAAATTTTTGTTGTATATATTGTAATTTGACAGTATAATTATAAATAAATATTAGTAAAGGAGATATTTATGAATACTCCCAACAAACTCACAACACTAAGGATGATTATGGTTCCTTTTTTCGTGCTTACATTTTATATCGAATCAAAGGACATCAGCGCAAGGCTTATCATCACGACGATAATATTTGCCATAGCTTCATCTACAGACTTTTTGGACGGATATCTCGCTCGTAAGTACAATCTTGTGACGGATTTCGGCAAGTTTATGGATCCGCTTGCGGACAAGGTACTCGTGACAGCAGCATTAGTATGTCTTGTACAAATCGGTAGAGTAGATGCGTGGATGGTCGTGCTGATTATTTCTAGAGAGTATGCCATCAGTATACTAAGGGCTATAGCAGCTTCATCAGGTAAGGTACTTGCAGCATCAAAGGGCGGAAAGATAAAGACAGCTACACAAATGATAGCTATAATAATGCTTATGCTGCTCATACCATATGGAAATATATTGATGTACTTGGCTGTATTTTTCACTGCTTATTCAGGAATTCAATATATATATGAAAACAGGCATCTGATAGAGACATATTAATAGATAGGATATCTTATATAAGTCTTATACTGATATGATAAAGTTGTGGAAATATCTTATTTTAAACAAAAAATTCTTATTTGTTAAATACAGTAACTCTTTTCAATGACAGATTAGATATATTATACAAACTTAATATATTTCTTATTTGTTGTAATATACTGATATATCTACAAACACTAAGAATTTTAATTTTTAAAAGAAAGTGAATATTTATTGTAAAAATTTCTTTGACTATTTGATAAATTTTCAGTATAAAATTTATGAAAACTGCTTTATATTTTCTAATTTAACAAATAATTACTGCAATTTATTATGGCTTAAAAATTTTTATATATAGTTCAAAGTATTCAAATTTTAAATCGGAGGGGCAAATGGCAAGTTCAAAAAAGATAATAAAAAGGGAAGAAGTTGTCGATAAAAAGAAGGCATTGGATAAAGCACTCAGCGACATCCAAAAAGAATTCGGAAAAGGATCTATAATGCTACTTGGTGAAAATACCAAGATGAACGTAGAGGCTATACCTACAGGCTCAGTAGGTTTGGACAAGGCTATAGGAATAGGCGGCGTGCCAAAGGGAAGAATAGTTGAAATATACGGAGCGGAGTCTTCAGGAAAGACTACCATAGCACTGCATTGTATAGCAGAGGCACAAAAATTGGGCGGTACTGCGGCATTTATAGATGCAGAACATGCTCTTGATCCTATCTATGCCAGAGCTCTCGGAGTTGACATAGACTCACTGCTAATATCACAACCTGATACAGGAGAGCAGGCACTTGACATAACTGATACGCTTGTACGAAGTGGTGCTCTTGATATCATCGTAGTGGACTCGGTAGCGGCTCTTGTACCTAAGACTGAGATAGAAGGTGAAATGGGAGATACCTTCATAGGTCTGCAAGCAAGATTGATGTCTCAGGCTCTTAGAAAGCTTACAGGACATATCAACTGGTCAAAGACGGTAGTAATTTTTATCAACCAATTACGTTCGACAATCTCTACTGGCTACGCTCAAGGCCCTACAGAAACTACAGCAGGAGGTAGAGCCCTCAAGTTCTATGCAACTGTAAGACTAGATGTTAGAAGAACAGGTCAGCTGAAACAAGGTGACAATGTAGTAGGAAACAGAACGAAGGTCAAGGTCGTAAAAAATAAGGTAGCTCCACCGTTTAAACAATGTGAATTTGACATCATGTACGGCAAGGGTATATCAAAGGTAGGAGAACTGCTTGATATAGCAATTGCAACAGACATTATAAAACAAGCCGGTTCATGGTTTAGCATGGGCGAGAAAAGACTTGGACAAGGTAGAGAAAATATCAGAAAGTTGATAGAAGAAGACGATAACTTGTTTGAAGAAATAAGAGCAAAGGTAATGGAACTTGATGCACTTCCTGAAGGCGAAAACGACAAACAGTACGACGATGCCATAGCCGCACTTGAAGGTGAAACAATTGACTTGGATGACGAAGCTGAGGACGAAATAGAATAAAGTCAAAAACAGGGGGATATATGGACAAAAATATTTTCAAATATGACAAATACAGACTGGTGACAAGATCAGACTTTGACGGTCTTGTGTGCGCCATGATATTAAAAGAGCTTGGTATATTAGCGGATATAAAATTCGTTCATCCAAAAGATGTGCAAGACGGACTTATAGAATTAAATGACAGGGATATACTTACAAATCTACCTTATGATGCAAGAGCAGGAGTAGTATTTGACCATCATGAGTCTGAGATGTCAAGAAACGTAAAGACATTAAACGAAAGATCAGCTAATTATATAATCAATCCTGACGCTCCGTCAGCTGCAAGAGTGGTATATGAATATTTTGCCAAAGATAATGTAGATAAGTTAAAAAGAATAACTACAGAGCTTATGATAGAAGTAGACAAGGCAGATAGTGCCAACTATGCCAAGGAAGAGATAATCAATCCTTCAAAATGGACCTTGCTCAACTTCATCATGGACTCTCGTACAGGTCTTGGAAGATTCCATGATTTCAGGATTTCCAACTACAACCTTATGATGGAGCTTATAGACTACTGTCTTACTCATTCAATAGATGAGATAATGGAGCTTGAAGACGTCAAAGAAAGATTGACTCTTTACAACGAGCAACAGGAAAAATTCAAGGAGCAGCTACAAAGAATCGCCAGAATTGACGGCAAGGTATTGATACTTGACTACAGAAATGAAGATATAATCTATGCCGGCAACAGATTTATGTCTTATGCCATGTATCCTGAAATAGAAATCTCTATAAATCTTGTTAAAGGATTCAAAGGAATGAACACTCCTATAATGATTGGCAAGTCGATAGTAAATAAAAGCTCAAACTTCGACATAGGCAAGATATGCCTAAAATACGGCGGTGGCGGACATAAGAACGCCGGAACTTGCCAAGTAGACAACGACAAAGCAGATGAAATTCTTGAAAAGATAGTAAAAGAGATAAATTCATTTGAGTAAGATATAATAGACTGTTCCAAGTCATATTAAAGCTATGATTTGGAACAGTGTTTATACTGAAATTTAATATAGTTGTGGATATTTTTCTTTCAACTATTTATCCTTGAGCTCTATATAGATTTATATATTTGCGAATATACTAAATATGCTATAGTTTTTAACTATGCATTTAACGGATTTTTATTATAAGACAATAAGTCTTATAAATATTCAGATTTAGGATATTTTTAAAGCTTATTCTATTTTCAAATAAAATTATGTATAAAGTATATGATTAAATATCATTAATATACAAGCTTTGTTACGAAAATTAATCATAGTAAATTTCCATTATTCTACAAGATTTTAGTATTAATAAGTATTTGATATTATTATATTTCTATATTAATATAGTACATAAAAAATTTTTTATATCAATTTTAATCTTATTTCAATGAGGTGATTAAAATGAAAGATAAGTTGCTTAGAAACTCTGTACATATTCTTAATGCATTTTGCATCATAGTAAGTATAATATTTTACCATTTATTCACTATTGCAAATAACGGCATCTTCTATCTGCTTTGCATCATCTTTGCCATAGCAGGATATCACCTCTTTGTACACCTTGCTATAGGTCATATAGTAAACTTCATACTCAAAAACGATGTAGACTACAATAGAAAGTGGTTTTTGGAAAAAGCCTTTGAAGATAAGTTATACAAAAAGCTTAAGGTGAGAAATTGGAAGGACAAGATACCTACATTTTACCCCGATACCTTTTCTCTACAAAACAACGCTCCCGACAAAATACTTAAGGTGATGTGCCAGTCGGAAGTAGTTCATGCAATCATAGTAATTTTAAGTTTTGTGCCTATATTTTACGCATTTTATATCAATCTTCCTTACAAATGGCTATTTATCATATCATCACTAATGTCAGCTACATTTGATACCTGCCTTGTGATAATGCAAAGATACAACCGCCCGAGAATAAGAAGAATGCTCGAGAGAAAGAAACAGATATAAAATAATACAAATTATTGACAAAAATCCATATATTTACCTATAATTGGCAAATATATGGATTTTGTTATATACCTGTCTTCTTTAAAAATTCAATGTAATACATTATCATCAGATAAGATTGAAATCTGTACATAATCATAGATAAGTATGTCATTTTTACAAGTTTTAAGGCATTAAGTGTTTTTTACTATCTTATATCTTTTCTTTTTGATAAATATCTTTTTCAGCCTGTCCTTAGCTATATCCTTACCTATGAATACAATATTTGAACTGCTAACATCATCATCTGTTATTACGGAATACTTCGTATCCGCCAAGTCGAATCTAAGTCCGACATCTCCTTTCAATGCAAGCGAGCCCTTGGCACGAATGATGTTGCCGTAGCAACCTCTGATTATATCTTCCAAAAGCAGTATAAATCTACTTGGATTAGATATGCTCACATCCTCTAAGGCTAAAGAATCAAAGCCGCTTTCATCTTCCTCATCTTTAGGTTCAACGAGTTTAGTACCGTCATGCAGTTTCAAAAGTATATCTTCCCACCAGTCGTCTCCCATAGTCAGATAGTGATTTGATACTATATCCACATTAGGATTTATATCCCTTATATTCTCAACAGCTCTTTGCACCACATCAGATGGAGAATTTTCCAATTTAGATATGATTACCTGTCCGGCAGATAATATCTGGTCGTCATATATTTCTCCAAATTCATATCTATATTTGTCTATACTCTCACCGTCTACTATAGTCAGTGGTGACAGTATGCTTATTCTCTCGTACTCAACCTTTTTGATATGAGATAAGACTTTTGACAGCTTACCCACCCCGCTGGGCTCTATTATCAAAAATTCGGGGTCTATAGTATTAGCTATGGTGAGTATGGATGCTGCAAAGTCCCCCTTTTTAGAACAACATATACAGCCACTTGACATCTCCCATATATTTTTCATACCGGCATCTTTGAGCAAATCTGCATCAATACCTACTGCTCCATATTCATTTTCAAGTATGGCAAACTGTTTACCTGTTTTCATACTCAAATTCTTTATGAACGTGGTCTTTCCTGCACCCAAAAATCCGGAAATTACAAGAACCTTCATTAATCTTTAATCTTGATAACCGGTTTTATCAAATCAGCAGGTTTTTCTTTCATTAGGAATAGAGCTTTTTCTATATTTTCCCAGCCTTCAAAAATATGTGTGCTTAGAGGAGATAAGTCTAATTTACCTGCAGCAACAAGTGCTCCAAGTTTTTCCATACGAAGTCTTCCGCCAGGCATCAAACCGCCGTTTATTTGCTTATGTCCCATACCAACACCCCATTCAACACGAGGTATATTTATATTATCGCCTTTTCCAAGATAGTTTACATTACCTATTTTTCCGCCAGGTTTTAGACATTTTACGCATGTAGCGAATGTATCTACTTCTCCACCGGCTATTACAACCTTATCTACACCTTTTCCATTTGTCATTGCAAGAACTTGTTCATGTATAGGACCGTTCTTATAGTTTACAAAGTCAGAAGCTCCATATTTTTTAGCAGCTTCAATGCAATTAGGACGAGTACCTACAGCAATTATTCTTGATGCACCGCGAAGAGATGCTCCCGCAACAGCCATAAGACCAACAGGACCTATACCGACTACAAGCACTGTGTCACCAAATTGAACATCTGCAAGTTCAACACCATGGAAGCCTGTAGGCACCATATCACTTAGCATACAAGCATCAACTGTATTTATGTTGTCCGGAAGAAGTGCAAGGTTTCCGTCTGCGTCATTTACATGGAAAAATTCTGAGAAAACACCATCTTTAAAGTTAGAGAATTTCCAGCCTGAGAGCATTCCACCTGAGTGCATAGAATATCCTGCTTGAGCTTCAAGTGAGTTCCAGTCAGGAGTGATAGCAGGTACCAAAACTCTATCTCCCGGTTTAAAATCTTTTACAAGTTCCCCTACTTCCACTACTTCTGCACAGCCTTCATGACCAAGTATCATATTGTGTCTTTCTCCAATAGCGCCTTCCCACAAAGTATGTACATCAGAAGTACAAATTGCCAATGCAAGTGGAGTACAAATAGCATCCATAGGACCGCATTTAGGTCTTTCTTTTTCAATCCAACCTGATTGTCCTATTTTCAACATTGCATAACCTTTCATTTTTCTTTCCTCCTTAAAAATAATTAGTTGACCATGTCTAAGTAAAAGCAAGATTTTAATTTCGTATTTAATTGCAAATATGTACTTATCGGTTATTTATTGCATTATCTCGCAACATATTCAGTTTTAAAAATTTTTATGTATAAAGACCGCTTTAAATAACTCAACATAATTTCTGTAAGATATCTGCAGTCAAACCATCTATATAACTAATTTCAATATATAGACAAGATTTAATATCGCATTTTATAAACATGGTAAATTTTTCAATATTTAATTTATTATAAACAACCCTTTTAAAAAATACTTCGGTTAACAGCCTAATACCAAATATCTGGATTGCTATAATCTATGATAAAAAATGTTCTGATTTAAAGTATATTGTATCTAATGTATAAACTTTGGATTAGTATCTTATACTAATTATAATATATTTTTTTAAGTTGATAATATTATCTAACCGTATTCAAGAATATCATATTTTCGTTTAAATGTCAAGGATTGCGTGATTTAACCATACTGCAAGTTATATCTATTATTTCCATATTTAAGTTGAAAATTAAGGGGTTAGTTTATCAAAAAATCGTTTTAGTATTATAAATCTAATTTCATCATCATTAAATTAAATATTTATAAATTTTTTCTTATTTTTAATAAATACCAATATAAATATCTATTCTTATTTTTCATATCAATAATTAAACTACTTATAATGAGTAAGAACACTTGATTTTTTATTGAATAGATATATATTGTTATCTATGATAAAGTAACATCTATTCTTTTCTATAATAAAGCAGTAAGTATTATTTTCAGAAGACTCATCATTTAAAAAATATACATTTGGTACATCACTTACTTTAAAAGTATTTGTTTTGAGTAAGTCACTACGGTCATATAGATAATATTTATTTTCTTCAGTATCAAAGACCAAGCTCCAATTACCGGTTTTACCTATAGAAACATAAGTACCATGAATATTCTGGTATATATCATTTCTCTTAGATACAATACTTAAAACATAGATAATAAATATAAGGTTTAATACAATAAGAATGACAATGAAAATATTTTTCTTAAACATATTCCTAATCTCCTTTGCATATTTTTAATATGGTATCTATTAATAAATTTATTATACCACCCTTTTTAAATTTCAACTACTACTATAATTTCATTTGGAAAGCTAATACTAATCTTCGTTTAAAAAGTCATGTAAAATATTGGATATTGTGATTTGCTATTAAATTATATACACTTTATAATTAAAATATTTACTTGTTAATTTAAAAGGTTTTTAGTATAAATACTCAATCTTTGCTCTAAATAAAATATCTCATTAACCATATTATAGACTTTTGTTATTTCAAAATTAGTTAATGAGATATTTATTATTTTTGTATTTTTTAATATGTCTTATTTTTCTCGGATAAAAACTTTTACTTATTGCAGTAAATACCCTTACTTACTTAAAAATAGGACTTTAGGCGTTATAAGTTCATTTTGATTAAAGAAAAAATCTTAATGTCATTTACTATATTATTAGCTCAATATAATTGTTCAACACTTACTGTCTTGAATACCAATCGCTTGATATTATTGTTTTTTTACCGTCCTGAATCTTGTATGTCACTACAGAACCACCATAGTATGTTGTGTATATCTGTATCTTACTTACCTTTGTCGTGTCTCCATATATCTCACTTCTCATTACGCCTCTTGATGCATAATTTCTAATATAAATAGGAAAATCATAGCTGTTTTTGTATTTGAGATCTACTGAGCCACTTGCAACGGTCGCATCTCTGCCAAGAGGTACATAGTGTACAGCAAGGGAGTGATTTTTTCTTTCCTTTATCTCCACTCCACCCTGTATAAGTGCATTGTATAAGGTTGTGCTGACTTGACAGACTCCTCCGCCCATTCCTTTGACATACTGATTATTTACTATTATATTTGCACTAGAAAATCCGTTGTACCAGTTGATATCCCCAAGTCTGTTTAGAAAACTTACTTCTTCTCCCGGCATGATGACCTGCTTATCCAAAATCATAGCCGCATTTTCAATATTATGGGCTCTGCCATAGTCCGCTGTTGAATATCTCGTCTGATATGATGCTATAAGTCCGTTTACCTGTTTTAAATCCGAATATTTCAACTTAGGGCTTTTAGTAACAAAACTGATTTTTACTTCTACAAAAGGTGTTGCAGCAGTATTTATTGCCTCGTTTATGTCATTAATCAGCTTTTCTTTTTGTACAACTTTGCCGTCTTTTCCTGCAGTAACAGTCACCTTTCCGTTTGCTGCAAATATTGTCGCTTCTTTAGGTTTTGTATTTAATTTTTTTGATATCTCCGCTATAAACTTATCCAATAGCTTTTCATCATATTCATAGCTAAGCCGTATATCTTTTCTATCTCCCATATTTAACTTGATTAAGGTATTGACATTTTCAAAAAAATTTATCCCCTTTGCTACTGAAAATGCCTCATTTACCGCTTTATCAACGGAGTATTTAAATCCTATTTCGTCAAATTCTTTGGAAAATTTGTACTTTCCATATATCAATGTGAGATCTTGAAGCTTCACATCTGCATTTACCTTTGCTATAGCCTCCTCCTTAGTCAAGCCTGAGACATTGACATTGTTGATATAGACATTTTTTGAGATTTGGTTTCCCATCATCAAAAAGGCTATATATAGATAAAGTGCAACTACGAAGATAGTCAAGATAATAATTATATATTTGAGTTTTTTGAGAAGTTGCAAAATATCATCTCCATAATTTATTTTTCATCTTATAAAAACATCCATTTTATTATTATTATCAGATTTTCTGATAAGTTTATGTTAAAAAATATTATTTTACTTAACTTTTCAACTAAATTATAGAAATCTTAGTTGAAATTCAAACTTATATCAATTTATCCAATAGTATTTATTGATTAAATTAAAACACTGCAAAAACTATATTAATTATAATATTATATTTTGAAACGCATTTGAATATCAACACTTTTAATATTCTTAGTTTAAAAAGTCATAGAACTATTCTCTTAAGCTTATAAATTATCAGCAATAAAAATCCATCTTAGTAATTTATTATCTTTTTAATTTTTCAGCTATATACTTGGCGAAGTAGCTTATTATTATGTCTGCTCCTGCTCTTTTTATAGATATTAGAGTTTCATATATCACTGCTTCAGACACTATATTTTGCTTTACTGCATTTTTGAGCATGGCATATTCTCCACTGACATTGTAGGCTACAAGAGGTATGTTAAAAGTGTTCTTGACCTCATTTATAACGTCTAAATACGCAAGTGCAGGTTTGACCATAACCATATCTGCTCCCTCTTGGATGTCAAGTGCCACCTCACGCAGTCCCTCTCTCCTGTTGTGAAAGTCCATCTGATATGACTTTCTGTCGCCTTTTTGCGGAGCTGAATGTGCAGCCTCTCTGAAAGGTCCGTAGTAGTTGGATGCGTATTTCGACGAATAGGCAAGTATGCCGACATTTTCAAAGCCGTTTTCATCTAAGCTCTGTCTTATCTTCCCCACTCTACCGTCCATCATATCAGAGGGTGCTACCATGTCTGCTCCTGCTTTTGCGTGTGACAGTGCTATCTTTGATATATATTTTAGTGATTCATCATTGTCCACATAGTCGTTCTTTATAATGCCGCAGTGTCCATGCGATGTGTAAGCACACATGCATACGTCGGTTATTACGTACATTTCTTCATCTATTGACTTGATTTTTCTCACTGCTCTTTGCACTACGCCATCTTCGTCAAAAGCTGCACTTGCTATCTCGTCCTTATGATTAGGCACTCCAAAGAGCAGTACAGCCTTTATGCCTAAGTTTTTCAGCTGATGTATCTCTTCTTCAAGCATATCTACCGAATATTGGTAGCAGTCAGGCATGGAGCTTATCTCCTGCTTAATTTTTTCGCCTTCCACTGTAAAAATAGGGTAGATAAAATCGGATACAGATAGCGAGGTCTCTGATATCATATCCCTTATGACTTGATTTTTCCTAAGTCTTCTCGGTCTTTTTGTAAGAAAGTCCATTCTCACTCCTTTAAGTTTTAAAAATATCTATTTTTTTATTTTTCCTATTGCTTCTTCTACTTCTTCAAGCATTTTTTCATACTTTTCTTTTTTTGCCTTTTCTTCATCTACCAGCTTTTGAGGTGCCTTTGCTACAAAGCTTTCATTGGCAAGTTTTTTAACTACTCTGTCTATCTCACTGAGCAGTTTTTCTCTTTCCTTTTCAAGCCTTTGCATCTCTTTTTGCACATCTATCAAGTCACCTGTAGGTATATATAAGTTGGCGTACTGAGTTACTACTTTGATGGCATCTTCAGCTACGTTTGACTGATTTTCAAATCTTACATCTGTAGTTGCTCCTACGGAGATAAAGTATTTTGCCGCTTTTTCAAAGAGTTCTTTTTTGCTCTCATCCTGCATTACTATGATAAGTGAGGCTTTTTTTGAAGGTGCGATATTCATATTTGCCCTTGCATTTCTCATCTTTGTTATGGCATCTATGAGATTTGCTATTATCTCCTCTTCCTTGGCAAAGTTCTTATTTTCGTCGTATTCTACCCATTTTGCTACTATGAGTACAGGTTCTTCCTTATCTTCAAATTTTTCCCATATCTCTTCTGTAACAAAAGGCATGAAAGGATGTAGGAGTTTGAGTATGTCTTTTAGGACTTTTTTGAGCGTGTAAAGAGCGACTTGTTTTGATGTCTTGTCCTCATAGTTGTATAATCTTGATTTTACCATTTCTATATACCAGTCGCAAAATTCGTTCCATGCAAAGTCATAGACCTTTTGTACTGCAATACCAAGCTCGTATTTGTCCATATTTTCCGTCATTTCTCTTGCAACTGAATTTGCTCTTGAGAGTATCCATTTATCAGCTATTTCAAGATTCTTTTCTATTTCCTCCTGCGAGAGAGCTATGCCTTCGTCAAGATTCATCAGTATAAATCTTGCTGAGTTCCATATTTTATTGGCAAAATTTCTCGATGCTGTCACTCTCTCATCGTAGTATCTCATATCATTGCCGGGAGAGTTGCCTGTTGCAAGTGTAAATCTCAAGGCATCTGCTCCAAAGCTGTCTATTACTTCAAGCGGATCTATACCGTTACCAAGAGACTTACTCATCTTTCTTCCTTGAGAGTCTCTTACCAAACCATGTATAAAGACGTCTTTAAAAGGTGATTTGTCGGTGATATAAAGAGATGAAAATACCATTCTTATAACCCAGAAGAATATTATGTCATATCCGGTAACAAGCGTGCTTGTAGGGAAGAAATGCTCAAATTCTTCAGTCTTTTCTGGATATCCCAAGGTAGACATAGGCCAAAGCGCCGAAGAAAACCAAGTGTCAAGTACATCTTCATCTTGGTGAATATGCTTTGATCCACATTTTTCGCATACTTCCACCTTGCTCTTTGATACCTGCATATGACCGCAGTCATCACAATAATAAGCAGGTATCTGATGTCCCCACCATAGTTGTCTTGATATACACCAGTCTCTTATGTTTTCAAGCCAGTTTACATATATCTTGTCAAATCTTGAAGGCACAAGATTTAGCTCCTTGTCTTTAAGCACTTCTATTGCAGGCTTGGCAAGAGCGTCCATCTTGACAAACCATTGTTTTGACGTCATAGGCTCAACTACAGTATTACATCTGTAGCAATGCCCTACGTTGTGGCTATGCTCAGCTATCTTTACCAATTGATCTATTTTTTTAAGGTCTTCTATTATTTGCTTTCTACATTCGTACCTGTCCATACCTTGGTATTTGCCGGCATTTTCATTCATTGTGCCGTCTTCATTCATTACCAATATTTGCTCCAAGTTATGTCTTTGTCCTACTTCAAAGTCGTTTGGATCGTGGCAAGGTGTTATCTTTACAACTCCTGTACCAAATTCCATATCCACGTATTCATCGGCAACTACAGGTATTACCCTGTCCAATATAGGCAGGATTACATTTTTACCAATCAGGCTCTTATATCTGTCGTCGTTTGGATTGACAGCTACTGCTGTATCTCCAAGCATTGTTTCAGGTCTTGTTGTTGCTATTTCCACAAAGTCATTGCTGTTTTCTATCTTGTATTTTATGTGGTAGAAATGTCCGCCTGTTTCCTCATGGTCAACTTCTGCGTCTGAAAGCGAAGTCTTGCAGTCAGGACACCAATTTATTATCCTGTTGCCTCTGTAGATGTAGCCGTCCTCATATAGTTTTACGAAAAATTCATTTACTGCCTCGTTGCAACCTTCGTCCATGGTGAATCTCTCTCTTGACCAGTCGCATGAGTCTCCTAATTTTTTCATCTGGCTTACTATCTTACCGCCAAACTCTTCCTTCCAAGCCCAGGCTCTTTTCAAAAACTCTTCTCTGCCTATTTCTTCCTTGCTCTTTCCCTCTTCGTTTTTGATTTTTTCCACAACCTTTACTTCTGTGGCTATGGATGCGTGGTCTGTACCCGGTTGCCACAATGTATCATAGCCCTGCATTCTCTTGAATCTTATCAGGATATCCTGCAAAGTATGGTCAAGGGCATGCCCCATGTGTAGCTGACCTGTGATATTGGGTGGAGGCAGCACTATGCAATAAGTCTTGTCGGGATTTGTCATCTTTGCCTTGAAGTATCCGCCGTCTTCCCACTTTTTATATATCTTGTCCTCAAAGTCCTGAGGTGAGTATTTTTTTTCCAGTTCCATTATTTTCTCCTCTATCTTTATTTTTTAGTAATGACCTTATCTATTTAATCTATGGATATATCATTGGAATTTCAATTAAAATAGTGCATTATTATAAATATTCCAAAAAAAATTAGCCTTATCTTTATTGTATTATAAAATCTATTAAATATAATTTTTTATTATTTCAATACTTACTTATAAAACTGTCAGACTTTAACTGTAGCTCAATATAGAAAGTATATGTTTTAAAATCCGCTTATTTACAGCTAAAATTTAATATATTTAAAATTGTAAACATAGCTATAATAATCAAGTCAATTTCAAAAGTTTATATTTTTTCAAAATACTTACTGAAGGTCTTGCGGAAGTTTATCGCCTCTGCTATGTGATTTTGAGCTATTATATCGCTTTCGTCCATGTCTGCAATAGTCCTTGCCACCTTGAGCAGTCTATGATAACTCCTTGCTGTCAGCTTTGCAGATTTGAAAAAAAGTGAAGTCAGTTTTTCCGCATCTTCGTCAAGTATACAGTATTTTTCTATCTCTTTTACTCCCATTTGGGAATTGTAATTTATGGCAAGATCTTTAAATCTCTCCCTTTGTATTCTTATAGCCTTATCCACGCCCTCTTTCAATTTTTCTGAGCTAAGTTCTTCAATTTTTGTATTTGTAAGATCGTCATAAGGTATGGGCGATGTCTCGACGAATATGTCTATTCTGTCGAGCATTGGAGCAGATATCTTTTGCAGATAGTCATGTATCTTTTTCTCCGTACATGTACATTCCTTTTGCGGATTTAGAAAATTACCGCAAGGACAAGGATTGGTAGCACATACAAGCAAGAAATTACTTGGGTAAGTCAGCTTATAATTTACCCTTGAGATAGTTACAAACTTATCTTCGATAGGCTGTCTCAGTCCCTGAATGAGCTTTTTGTCAAAGTTTAAAAACTCATCCATAAACAGTATACCGCTATGTGCAAGCACCACCTCGCCGGGCACCGCCATAGAGCCTCCGCCTATTAGCGAGGTGTAGGTAATGGTGTGATGCGGAGAGCGAAAAGGTCTGTTTCTAAGCACAATGTCGTCCGGTATGTCTCCCAAAAATGAATATATCTTGCTGACTTCTATGTATTCATCTTCGTTGAGCTGGGGCATTATCGTGTTCATCCTTGAGGCTATCATCGTCTTGCCTGAGCCGGGAGAGCCTATCATCATAAGATTGTGAAATCCTGCTGCCGATATCTGTGCTGCCCTTTTGACAGTAAAAGAGCCCTTTACATCGGAGAAGTCCTTTTTTAGCTCTACAGTGCTGAATTCTTTGAAATCTCCAACAAGGGGCAAATCTCTTTCATCTTGCAGATACTCTATCACCTGATTTATGTCATCTGCCATAAATATGTTGATGTCGGGTATCATAGATGCCTCTTTTTCATTGCTCTTTGGAATCACGACGGCTTTTATATTTTTGTCCTTTAAAAGTCCAAGTATGAGTGCAGTAGAGGCCTTTATCTTCTTTAACTTGCCGTCCAAGGAGAGCTCGCCCAAAAATGCCGTCGTTTTTAATTTTTCTACATTCATTTTGACATTTTCGCTCATAATGGCAAGAGCTATAGGCAGGTCGTAATGTGAGCCCTCTTTTTTGATATCTGCAGGAGAGAGATTTATCACTATCTTCTTGGTTATGGGATAGTTGAAAAAACTGTTCGTTATCGCAGATTTTATCCTGTCTTTGGACTCTTTTACAGCAACGGCAGGCAAGCCCACTATGGTAATACCGGGCATACCCTTGCTGATATCAGATTCCACCGATACCTTAAAGCCGTCTATTCCGTAGGTACCGGCAGTTATTATCTCGCTGAACATCTCTCCCCCTTTTATTTTTAAGTTTATTAATATTTCTTATTTATTAAGCGTTTATATTAACTTTATAGCGTGTAAATTACAACCTATTAATTGACTTTATGATATAGTCAATTCACCTTTTAGCTTAATGCTAAGTTATTATAATCTTATTTAGCTTAACACATCTTATCAATATTTATATTAAACTTATTTCAAGCTTAAACCGTTCAGGTTAAAATCAAAGCTCTATTTAATTTCTATTTATTCATTGATTATATTTTCAAGCTTGGTAATAGTCTTTAGATAACAGTCAATCTTATCATCACCATATCTCTTTACGCTACACCTTTGAGTGTCTATTATGGACTTCATAAGCGTCAAAGAGTCATCAAGGTCGTCATTTACCACAAAATAGTCATAGTCCCTCATTATATTTATCTCTTGTGTCATCCTTGAGAGCCTCTTTTGTATCTGATCTGCACTTTCTGTCTTTCTGTTTTCGAGCCTTGACTTAAGCACTTCGTAAGACGGCGGAAGTAAGAATATCAGTATTGCGTCGCTATAGACCTTTTTGACATTCATAGCTCCAACTATGTCTATCTCCAATATTATGTCGTTTCCGGCGTCAATTTGCTCCTCTACCCATTTTTTTGACGTACCGTAATAATTGTCAAAAACATTGACATATTCAAGCAAGTCGTCACTTTCTATCATCTTTTTAAAGTTTTCTACAGTAGTAAAATTGTACTCCACTCCGTCTTTTTCACCTTCTCGTGGATTTCTCGTCGTTGTAGATACGGACAGTTTCATATCGTCAAATTTCTTTATATAGGCCTTACAAAGCGTACCCTTACCTACTCCGGCAGGTCCCGATACCACGATAAGTAGCCCCTTTTTCCTCATATGACTCTCCTTTATTCTATATTTTGTATTTGTTCCCTTATTTTTTCTATCTCGGATTTTATATCCACCACCAGCGATATTATCTCGCTTTTTTGGCTCTTGGAGCCTACGGTGTTTATCTCCCTGTTCATCTCTTGCAATAAGAAATCTATCTTCTTGCCTATCTCTAAACTATCTTCTTGTAAAAATTCATTTAACTGCTCTATGTGTGAGTACAGTCTGACAATCTCCTCAGTTACATTCATCTTATCTGCATAAAATGCTGCCTGTTCTATGATTTTTGAATTATCTGCATCAACTCCAAGCTGTGATGTCATCTCAGTGATTTTCTTTTGAAGTTTTTCAAAGACGCTTTTTTCAATGTCTTTTGTATAGTCTTCAAGTGTCTTAGTTAGCTCTTTGAGTAAACTCGCCCTTATTTTAAGGTCTTTCGCAATCTTATTACCCTCATTTTCCCTCATAGTGTTGAGGCTGTCTATTGCATTTTTCAAGCTGCTTAATATTTTTTCCTGCAAGCTGTCATCTATGCTTTCATTTTTGTTCAAAATATTTGGAAGATTGATATAACTCGACATAGCCATGTCATTTTTTATACCTGTTTTTTTCTCTATCTCATCAAAGACATTCTTATAGTACAAAGCCATCTTTTCATCCATAAAATGAATGGTGTCCTGAGAGTAGGAATCAAACTGTATAAAAGTTTCCACCCTACCTCTTTTTACCTTTTCGCTTATGGATTTTCTTATACTGTCCTCAAAATAGTTCAGTGAGCGAGGAATCTTATTTACAAGTTCCAAATATCTGCTGTTGACGGATTTAATCTCCACTACTATCTTACAGGTATCATCAGTATACATACATTTCCCGTAGCCTGTCATACTTTTTGGCATAATGTCTCCTTTTAAAATATCCGTCTCTAATAATCGTAAATGTAAATTATATAATTCTTAATTATATCACAAATTAAGATTTTTTTCATAAATTTTTACAAATTTATTTCCAAAAATCAGTCATTGGATAGCTAAGCTAAAAATGATAATTTTGTTTATTTTTATTATAAATGGGAATATTTTAAAAATAAAGCGGATTTGTGAAAGTTATTCCTTGTAAATTTTACAGGGGAAAATATTATAAATAAGGAGATTAAGCTATGGTAAGCAAAAAAATTACTATTTCCAACAAGACGGGACTACATTTAAGACCGGCAGGCATTCTGTCAAAGATAGCAGGTGGATGTAAGTCTTCTGTTACGCTTATAAAAGGCGATAAGAAAGTAAATGCGAAAAGTGTACTTAATGTAATGTCAGCACAAATTAATCTTGGCGATGAGATAATTGTGGAATGTGACGGAGAAACTGAAGAAGCAGATCTTCAAACAGTAGTAGAAGCCATAGAAAACGGACTTGGTGAGTAGATAATAAAAAAAGATGAGTAAGACCGGTTGTAGACCAACCTTGTTTTTCTTGTCTTTTTTTATATCAATTTGTATATTGTTAAAAAATACTTACTAATAGAATTTGATAATTTAGAATCATATAAACTTTACCCAATTTATAAGCAAAGGAGATAATTTATGAAAAAATTTTCTGTAGAAAAAACTTCTTCAAAAGGCTTTGCAATAGGAAAGGCATACAAATTTGAAAAAGTATCTCTAAGTCCGGACAGCTATTCATTTAGCGATAGACAAGCAGAAGAAAAGCTGTTTTCAGACGCAGTTGCAAAGGTCTCTTCCGATTTGGAAGAACTTGCAAAAAATAACGAAATTTTCTCCGCCCATCTTGAATTAGTAGGAGATGTTGCCCTGTCAGAAGGAGTGGTGGGAAAGATAGCAGAAGGAAAAAATGTTCAAATTGCATTAAAAGAGACTATTGACGAATTTGTCATGATATTTGAGTCAATGGATGACGAGTATATGCGTCAAAGAGCTGATGACATAAAGGATATCTACCAAAGATTGCTAAGTAAACTCAAAAATGTGGAAATAAAAAATCTCTCACTTATGAATGAGCCTGCCATAATAATCTCATCAGACCTTGCTCCCTCAGATACCGCCTCTATGAATCTTGACTATGTATTGGGCTTTGCTACTCAATTTGGTGGTGTGACAAGCCACGTCTGCATAATGGCTCGTAACTTAGGATTGCCTGCTCTTGTGGGTGTGGATGACCTGATGAATCAGGTAAATGACGGAGATATGATAATCATAGATGCAGGAAAGGGCGATGTATATGTCAATCCGTCTGATGATGTAATAAGAGAGTTTGAGAAAAAACAGGAAGAATTCATAAAACATGAAGAAGAGATAAAACAAAGTCTACACCTTGAACCTATTACTACAGACGGCAAGAGAGTACTTGTTTACTCGAATGTAGGAAATATAGAAGATGTTAAAAATGCTGTAAAATGCTATATAGACGGCATAGGACTTTTCAGAAGTGAATTTTTGTATATGGAAAATACTCATTTTCCAACAGAAGAAGAACAGTTTGAAGTATACAAGGAAGCTGTACAAATATGCAGCGGAGAAGTAATAATAAGGACGCTTGACATAGGCGGCGACAAAGAGCTTTCTTACTATGAATTCCAAAAGGAAGAAAATCCATTCTTAGGTTTTAGAGCCATAAGAATTTCTCTTGAACTCAAGGATATGTTTAAGCAGCAACTTAGGGCATTACTTAGAGCAAGTGCCTTTGGCAATGTAAGTATCATGTATCCTATGATAATATCAATAGAAGAGTTGATACTGGCAAATACTGTACTCCAAGAGTGTAAGGCTGAACTTGACAGTGAAAAAATAGCCTACAATAAGGATGTAAAGGTAGGAATGATGATAGAAACACCTGCCTCAGTAATGGAAGCTGAAAACTTTGCAAAATATGTAGACTTTTTCAGCATAGGAACAAATGACCTTACTCAATACATGCTTGCAGTGGACAGAGGAAACGACAAGATTGCTAATATGTATGACTCATTTAATCCTGCTGTACTCCATGCCATACAAAAGGTCATAGATGCAGGTCATAAGGAAAATATAGTAGTAGGAATGTGCGGTGAGTTTGCAGGAGATGAAAAGGCGTGCAAGATGCTTCTGGGCATGGGACTTGATGAGTTCTCAGTGGCATTTACGCAAGTAGGAGCTATTAAGTCTATAATACGCTCATCTTCATTTGAAAAGTGCAAGGAAACAGCTAAGGAAATAAGAAGTGCTACAAGTAAGGATGAAGTAAGAAAAATATTAGAGAAGTTTTAATAATATACTTTATTAATAAATATACGAAACATCATTCATATGTATTTGTTACATTTATAAACAATCAAAACTCCTATAGACAGCTTATCTGTAAAAAGGAGTTTTTTATTAGTTGTTTATATTCTAATACTATTACTAATACTTTTTTAAATCACGATGTATATTTTCTGCTTATGAATGTCATACAATCTAAAAATACTCCCTACTCAAAATACTCTGCAAGATTTTTTAAATGGAGATTAAAATACTATTTAAACTATTGATTTTATCCTAATGAAACTCTTTAGCATATCTTTTGATAAAAAACTTTTAGACCATCAATTTTTATAAAATAATTCTATTCTTCTATTATCTTTTAGTATTAGTGTAATGCAATTATCTTTTTTAATCTATAAATAATATTATTTATAAGTAAACTATACTATCCATATATAAAGTAATCATAAATAATTAATACTAAAAATTCATTAAAAGCCATGTAATTACATTTCGACAAAGACATTAAAATCCAAGTAATTTAGATGCCTGATTAAAATAAATACTTTATATTATAAATGATGATTAGTATAAATATGTGTTTTCTATAAACTTATTAAAGCTTAAAATCATGTATAAATAAGATAAAAAAAGACGAGCATACAATGCCCGCCTTCTTT